>CAWALH010000002.1:0-3477903 GCA_963782925.1 uncultured Solirubrobacteraceae bacterium | reverse complement strand
ATGCGCGGCAACTCCTGGGAAGCTCCGGGGAGCTTCTTCGAATTCACCGGCGCCTTCGAACCGACCACGCCGCTGACCGGCTGCAACCGCCTGCAGTTCGCCCCCCAGATCAAGATCACCCCCGACAGCCCACAGGCCTCGCGCCCGACCGGCGTGAACTTCGACGTCCACGTGCCCCAGGAACTGAACGAAAACGCCAAAGGCCAGGCCAGCGCCAACATCCGCTCGCTGTCGGTCACGCTGCCAGCGGGCGTGAGCGTCAACCCCTCCTCCGCCGACGGCCTTGCAGCCTGCACCGAGCAGCAGGTCGGCTACCTGAACGCCAAGGGCCCGGCCGAAGAACTGCTGTTCAGCCCGACCCTGCCCGAACCGTTCTGCCCCGACGCCGCGAAGATCGGCACCGCGCGGATCAAGACGCCGCTCTTGGCAAACCCGCTTGAAGGCGGCATCTACCTGGCCACCCCGGCTCCCAACGGCGAAGGCGAAAAGAACCCGTTCAACACCTTGGTCTCCCTCTACATGGCCTTCAGGGACCCGATCTCCGGCGTCGTGATCAAGCTGCCCGGGCAGGTCTCGCTCGACAAAGACAGCGGCCAGGTCTCGACGAGCTTCCAGAACACCCCCGACCTGACCTTCGAAGACGCCGAAGTGCACCTGTTCGACGGCCCGCGCGCGCCGCTTGCGAGCCCCGAGCACTGCGGCACCTACCCGGTCAGCGCGACCTTCACGCCATGGTCTGCCACGGCGCCGGTCACCTCCACGGCGAGCCTCCAGGTCACCTCGGGGCTGAACGGCGCCCCCTGCCCCGGCTCAGGGCCGCTGCCCTTCTCCCCGAACCTCGCCGCCGGCGCCGCCAACAACAACGCCGGCGCCTTCGCCAACCTCTCGACCTCGATCAACCGCGAAGACACAGACCAGCAGCTGAGCGCCGTCTCGGTGCACGTGCCCCCGGGCTTCTCGGGCGTCCTCACCGGCGTCACGCTCTGCCCCGAAGAACAGGCCAACGCCGGCTCCTGCCCACAAAACAGCCTGATCGGGCACTCGACCGTCTCGGTCGGCCTCGGCCCTGACCCCTTCACCGTCTCAGGCGGGCAGGTCTTCCTGACCGAAGGCTACGAGGGCGCCCCGTTCGGCCTCTCGATCTCAACCCCGGCAGTCGCCGGCCCGTTCGACCTCGGCAACGTGATCGTCCGCGCGAAGGTCGAAGTCGACCCCCACACGGCCGCCCTGAGCGTCACGACCGACGAAACGGGGCACCCGATCCCCCACATCCTCGACGGGATCCCGCTGCAGGTCCGCCACGTCAACGTCACGATCGACCGCCAGGGCTTCACCTTCAACCCGACCAGCTGCAATCCGCAGAGCTTCAGCGCCACGATCAAGGGCCTGCAGGGCGCCTCGGCGACCGTCTCCAGCCCATTCCAGGCAACGGCCTGCCAGAACCTCAAATTCGCCCCCAAGTTCACCGTCTCGACCTCGGGCAAAGTCACCAAAGCCAACGGCACGAGCTTCTCGGTCAAGATCGCCTACCCGCCGGGACCGCTCGGCACCTACGCGAACCTCGCCAAAGTCAAGGTCTCCCTGCCAAAGGCCCTGCCAAGCCGCCTCAGCACCCTGAACAAGGCCTGCACGGCGCAGACCTTCGAAGCGAACCCCGAAAGCTGCCCCAAAGAATCGCGCGTCGGCACGGCGAAAGTCTCAACGCCGCTGCTCCCGGTCCCGCTGACCGGCACCGCCTACTTCGTCTCCCACGCCGCCGAAGCCTTCCCCGACCTGACGATGGTCCTGAAGGGCTATGGGATCACGGTCGATCTGATCGGCAACACCCAGATCAAGAACGGGATCACGACCTCGACCTTCAAGGCGACCCCCGACGTGCCCTTCTTGAGCTTCGAACTGACCCTGCCCGCCCAGCCCTACTCGGCGCTGACGGCCAACACGAACATCTGCAAGCCCGGCACGAAGCTCTTGATGCCAACCGAACTGCAGGCCCAGAACGGCGCCGAAATCAACCAGAACACGCCGATCACGGTGACCGGCTGCCCGAAAGCCCTGAGCCGCAAAGCGCTCCTTGCCAAAGCGCTCAAGAGCTGCCACAAGAAGAGGAGCAGGGCCAAGCGCAGGAGCTGTGAAGCGCAGGCGCGCAGGCGCTATGGGGCCAGGGGCGCGAGGGCGAAGGGCAGGGGCAGGGGCGGGAAGTAGCGGGCGGGGGGTCCGCGCTTGAGGCGGGGGCGGGGCGGGCCAGGCTCACACGCAGTCAGCGCCAGGACCGCAGCACGCGCTGCGACGCAAGCCGCCAGAGGGCCCCTCTTGTGAGGCTCAAGGCGCGCCTCGCCTGCCGCATCATCTCCCGCCAGGGCGCTCCGCAGACGCCTTCTCGCAAGCAACGCGAGACTGTCTGCCAGACCACGCAAGGCGCGAATCCCGGCCGCCGTCACGCGCCGAAGACGATCCGCTTTCAGAGAAACCGAACTCCCGCGCCTAGGCCTGGAGACAATCGGGCAAATGCCTTGAACGCGCACAAGCGGGTTGGGACACTTGAGAGGCAGCATCGATCGGGGCGTCTGAGCATCAAACGCGGCGCCTCAAGCAACCAATCAAGGAGCAACACATGCACAAGGTCAGACTGCTGATCCTCGCCTGTCTTGCGCTGTTCGCCTTCGGGGCGTTTGCGGCGCAGGCGGCGATGGCGGAAGAAAAAGATCCGACGGTGCCGAAGGTCTTAATCTTAACAGGCGAAGCCAAAAACGTGAGCGACACGTTCACGGGCGGCGAAACGAAACTCGAAGCGGCAAGCGGGAAATCTCTCAAAAGCGCGACAATCGAAGCCACGCTCGAAGGCTGCAAAGCCGAAGAAAGTAGCTTACTCGACTTCACCTTATGCGGGCCGATCCTGCTGGACTTCCACGAAGTCAAGACGGAAACGGGCGTGGAATGCCGCAGCGAAATGCTCAACAAAGAACAGAAAGACCCAATCGGCTTAGTGTTAGTCTGGGTCGACTTCCACCTCGCGGCTGAGAAAGTAGGCGCCGAATTAGAGCCGCTGGCACTGTTCAAAGTGTTAGGCGCCTTAACCGGCGAAAGCCCCGAAGAACTGCAGATGAATTGCGGCGGCGTCGTCGAGAAGGTTAAGGGCGTGATCGCCTGCTTACTGACGCCTGGCTTAAAAGACGTCGCGACGACCGAAAAGCTTGCGATCTTATGCAAAATCAAAGGAACCAAAACCGGCGAAGGCGAAAAAGGTGAATGCGAGTTATTATGCGAATGGCTCACCGGGAACCCGTTCTTAGCCAACCTTGGTAAAGGCGCCGAACCGGCCTGGATGAACGTCCATGCCGAAGGCTCACCTAGCCAAGATGTCTTAATCGACGACTAAGCAAGTAAAGCTAGCTCGATGCGCGAAGCGCATGGGGGCCGTAAGGCTCCCTGCGCTTCGTCGTCTGTGGGAGCGGCGCTGCAGGGCAGCGGGTCGCGCTGCGGATTTGGTGAAAGGACAACACCACTCCTTCTTCAGCGTTGGGCGATCGGTCGCTTGGTCTCGAGCGCGAGGCGGACGCCTCGCTCGAGCAGCTCTGGTGGGTACTTCGTTCCTCTTGGCACATTGCAGAAGGCTCTCCTTCCGCGCGGACGAATCCACGCGTTGGAGCCTCCGTGGATACCGGCGTGGCTCATATCTAAGCTCGGCGGTGACGCGCAATGAGCCGTGGGTGGCCCCCGAGTCTTTGTGGACCTGTGCGATCTCGCCCGCCAGCCAGGCGTGCCGCAGCGCCCTTGGCGAAGGCGGACGCTCCTTCCACGCGTAGTAGCCCCGTGTCAAGGCCGGCCTAAAACTGACCCTGTAGCGCCGGTTGAGAATTGACCCCCCCCCTCCGAGCGAGTGCTCATTCCTGGGAGGCCTGCTCAGCGGGGCGTGCCCCGATGTCGTGGTTCTTCGGGCGATAGCTGTCGCCCTTCAGCGAGAGGATCTCGGCGTGGTGGACCAGCCGATCGATCATCGCCGCGGCGGTGGCGTCATCGCCGAAGATCTCCCCCCAGGCGCTGAACGGCTTGTTCGAGGTCACGATCAGGCTCGCGCGCTCGTAGCGCCGGGAGACGAGCATGAACATCAGGTTGGCGGCGTGCGGATCGAAGGGATGTAGCCGACCTCGTCGCAGACCAGGAGCGGAATCCGCTCCAATCGGCTGAGCTCCTGATCCAGGCGTCCGTGGCGCTGGGCGTCTGAGAGCAGCGCGACCCCACTCGGTCGCGGTGCGGAAGATCGAGCGCTGCCCGGCCAGGCAGGCGCGGATCGAAAGGGCGATCGCCAGGTGCGTCTTTCCGGTCCCCGGCGGCCCGAGCAGGATCACGTTCTCCTTGCCGTGCAGGAAGTCCAGCTGGCCGAGATGCTCGATCACCTGCTTCTTGACCGAGCGCTGGAAGGTGAAGTCGAACTCCTCGAGCGTCTTTCGGGCGGGGAAACGCGCCGAGCGGATGCGGGCCTCACCGCCGTGGGCCTCCCTTGCCGAGGTCTCGGTCGAGAGCAGCGCCTGCGCGAAGCGCTCATGGCTCCATTCCTCGGCACGGGCGCGCTCGGCGAGCTTCGGCAGCCGCCTTGGCGGCCGCCGGGGTGGGTGTAGACGCCCCATCTGGCCCCAACTGTCGGCGCCTGAACCGGCCCCACCTCCGTCCGAGCTGAGCCCGACGCTCGGCGCTCTGTTGAGCGCGACGCGAAAGGCCGGAAGGAGTGTCCAGAGTGGAGCAGTTCGAGCAGATCAGGCGCGATCGGGCGCTAGCTGTAGGTACCGAGAAGGTTGGTGCGCTCGTTGAGGCGGGCGATCGGGGGCTTGTGGCCGAGGGCTGAGTGTTTTCGGTGATGGTTGTAGTAGAAGAGCCATCCGTCAAGGGCCGCGGTTCGTTCGCTGCTCTCGCGGTAGATCGCGCCGTAGGCCCAGCCGCCGAGCATCGTGCGGATGAATCTCTCTGCCTTGCCGTTGGTCTGGGGGCGGTAGGCACGGGTGCGTAGATGACGGATCCCGAGCGCACGACAGGCGATCGCGTGCACGCCTGAGCGGTAGGCGCCGCCGTTGTCGGTGAGCAGCTGCTGCACGCTCATCCCGTGACGCTTGAAGAACGCGACAGCGCGGCGGAGGAACGCAACGACGGTGCTGGCCTTCTCGTTGGCCAGAACCTCGGCGTAGGCCAGGCGGGTGCAGTCGTCGATCGCGATGTGCACGCACTCCCAGCCAACCGTCTTGCGACGGGTGCCAGAGCGATCCGAGCGCTCCCAGTTATGGCGCGGCCTGCCAGTGACGCGCTTGCCGGCGCCACCGTGGATCCGTCCGAGCTTCTTCACGTCGATGTGGATCAGCTCGCCTGGCCGCCCTCGCTCATAGCGGACCGCTGGCTCGAGGCCGAGACGGCCGAGCTTGCCCATCCCGACCCTCGTCAGGATCCCCGAGACGGTCGAGAGCGCCATCTCGAGGGTCTCGGCGATCTCGGGGCCAGTGAACCGCAAGCGCCGCAATGCCGCAACGGCCTGCACCCGCTCCTCGCTCGTGCGATGCGGGATCGAGATCGGCGCAGAGGAGCGATCAAACAACCCGGGCTCGCCCTCTGCTCGATAGCGACCCACCCACTTTCGGGCGCAGCGGACGCTGACTTCGGCGGCCTCGGCCGCCTTCGTCACCGTCCAGGCATCGTCAACGACTCGCTGACAGAGCTGAGCCAGGCCGGCTCCTACGGAGGCTCCAATGCGTGGATTCGTCCGCGCGGAAAGAGAGCCTTCTGCGATGTCAAGAGGAAGGAAGTACCCACCAGAGCTGCTCGAGCGAGGGGTACGTCTCGCGCTTGAGAGCAAACGACCGATCGCCCATGTCGCCGCTGACCTGGGCATCCACCCGGAGGCGCTCAGAAAGCGCGTGCGCCGAGCCGAAGCCGACAACGGCACGCGAGGCGACATCCTCACAAGCGAAGAGCGCGAGGAGATCAAGAAGCTCCGGCGCGAGAACTCCGAGCTGCGCCGAGCCAATGAGATCCTGAAGTCGGCGTCTGTGCGCTCAACTCGTCAATGCGACGCTGCACGGTTTGATCTCGAGATGGAGGAGCTTGGATGCCAAGAGAGCGGAGGGTCTATTCGGCCGCGGAGCGCAATGAGCTGTGGGAGCGTTGGGGGCGTGGTGAGACGATCAGCGACATCGGCCGGGCGCTGGATCGGGCGCCGGGCACGATCTTCTGCACGCTTACCGAGCGTGGCGGCGTCGCTCCGCGGCCGCGGCGGTGCAGTCGCCTGGCTTTGACGCTCCCAGAGCGGGAGGAGATCTCACGCGGGGTCGCGGCCGGCGAGTCGGCCAGAGGAATCGCTGTGCGGCTCGGGCGGTCTGCATCGACCGTTGCGAGGGAGATCGCCCGTCACGGCGGCAGGCGGCGTTATCGAGCCGCTGAGGCCGACGGTCGCGCGTGGCGCAACGCCAGGCGCCCGCAGGTCTGCAAGCTCGCGAGCAACCCAGGACTGCGCGAGCTGGTGGCCGGAAAGCTGAGCGAGGACTGGTCCCCGGAGCAGATCGCGGGTTGGCTGAAGCTTGAGTTCGGAGAGGATCACACTAGGAGGGTGTCGCACGTGAACCGCCCCGAAAACCTTGGAGGCCCAACTCCCTGAGAGGATGGGCCGATGGGAAAAGTCACGAGGTATCCGACAGAGGTGCGCGAGCGAGCCGTGCGGCTCGTGATCGAGCACCGCAACGAGTACGCGACGAAGTGGGCGGCGATCACCTCGGTCGCCGAGAAGTTCGGCTGCTCGGCCGAGACCCTGCGCGGCTGGGTGCGCCAGGCCGAAGTCGACGGCGGCATGCGAGCGGGAACGACCACCGCCGAGGCGCAGCGGATCAAGGAGCTCGAGCGCGAGAATCGCGAGCTGCGTCGCGCCAATGAGATCCTGAAGGCCGCTTCGGCTTTCTTCGCGCGGGAACTCGACCCGCAGCCCAGGAGATGAGCGCCGTGGTCGACGAGCTGCGCGCCGAGCACGGGGTCGAGTCGACCTGCAGGATCCTGCAGGTCGCCCCCTCCACCTACTACGCGGTCAAGGCGCGCGAGCGCAATCCCTCCCCACGAGCCCTGCGCGACCGCGAGCTTCGCGAGCGAATCCGCAAGGTGCACGAGCAGAACTACGGCGTCTACGGCGCGCGCAAGGTCTGGTGGGCGCTGCGCCGCGAAGGGATCGATGTGGCGCGCTGCACGGTCGAGCGCCTGATGAGAGCAGAGGGCCTGAAAGGCGCCCTGCGCGGCAAGAGGCGGCGCACGACGATCTCAGACGCTCAGGCCGAGCGGGCCCGGGATCTCGTCGATCGCGACTTCAAAGCCTCGGCGCCGAACCGCTTGTGGGTCTCAGATTTCACCTACGTGGCGACGTGGTCGGGCGTCGTCTACGTGGCCTTCGCGATCGACGTCTTCAGCCGGCGGATCGTCGGCTGGAAGGCCGACCGGAGCATGAAGACGAACCTCGTGCTCGACACGCTGGAGATGGCGCTGTGGGCCAGAGACCACCACGGCCAGCCGGTCGCAGGCGGCCTCGTGGTTCATTCCGATGCCGGCTCTCAATTCACGAGTTTCGCCTTCACCGAGCGCCTGATCGACGCCGGCGCCGATCCTTCGATCGGTTCCGTCGGCGACGCCTACGACAACGCCCTGGCCGAGAGCACGATCGGGCTCTACAAGACCGAGCTGATCAATCGCCGAGGGCCATGGAAGACGCTCGACCAAGTCGAGCTCGCCACGCTCGAGTGGGTCGACTGGTACAACCACAGGCGCCTTCACGGAGCCTGCGAAGGACTTCCTCCCGCTGAGTTTGAGCAGGCCAGGGAGAGATCACGCACACAATAGAAATCGCCTCCAGGAAAGCCGGGGCGGTTCAAAGAATGCCGCCGGCGGCGCCCAGAGCGCCGCCACGCAAGCAAGCACCCCCCAGAGCACCACCAACGTCAACGCCACCTCAAAGGCCGGCCGCGCCGAGGCGGCAGAAGAGGAACGCGCGGTCAAGGCGAGCATCAGCCAGCTCGCCCTGCCGGCGAAGATCGCCCCGAGCACGATCCTCGCCCGCGTGCAGGGCAAGCCGCTGAGCTTCGCCCAGGTCGCCCACCTGATGGCGATCGACAATTCCGGCGCGCCGCTGCCGGACCCCCCGAGCTACCAAGCCTGCATCGCGCACCTGAAGAAGGAACCGGCCAAGCCCGCGGAAATCGGCAGGCCGAGCATCCCCGCGGGAGCAAGCGAAGCCCAGCTTGAGGAACACTGCAAGCTCACCTACGAGCACGATCTGCAGTCCGCGCTCTCAAGCGAAATCCACTCGCTGTGGCTGCTCGCCGAGGCCGCCGAGGAGGGCGTGCACGTAAGCGATGCAGAAGTCCGCCACGAACTGGAGCAGAGCAAAAAGCAGTTCGGCACCGAAGCGCAGTTCAAGAGCTACCTGAAGAGCTCGGGGCAGTCGCTCGCCGACGTGACCGAAGGGCTGAAGCTCGGCAAACTGGTCAACGGGCTGGTCAAGCGGATCAAGGCCAAGATACGCGTCCCAGACGCCGGCGAAGTCGCCGCCTACTACCACGCCAACCTGCAGAAGAAGTACACGATCCCCGAGGGGCGCACCGTGCGGATCGTGCGCACGACCACCCAGGGCGCAGCCCGGCACGTAAAGCAGGAGCTCGAAGCGGGCAAGAGCTTCTCGAGCGTCGTCAAGTCACTCTCGTCGATCGCCCAGCCGCTTGCCGCAAAGAACGGCGAAGTCGCCGATCTGACCCCCAACCTCTACGGCGAGAAGAACCTCAACGACGCGATCTTCTCGGCCAAGCTCCACAAGCTCTACGGTCCGATCCTCGTGATCGCCAAACACGCGACGGTCCCCTCGGAGGGAGGCAGCGGCTCCTACGTCTTCGAAGTCACGAAGGTCGTCCCCGCACGCGCGATCCCGCTGGCCCAGGTCAAGGCCTCGATCGCAAAGGAACTGCTGAAGAGCCGAAGCGAAGCGACGATCAAGAGCGCCGTCGCCGCCTTCAAGGCCAAGTGGCGCGTGAAGACCGACTGCACCCCGGGCTTCGTCGTCAAAAACTGCCGGCAGTACAAGGGCACGGCCCTGGCCGAACAGGGGGATCCGTTTACGTTGTGAGGGTGGGGGGTTGGACCGAGGTTGCCCGAGTCCCCGTAGAACTTCAAGCGGCGGTCCTCCCGCCTCGTCCGCTCGCGTTGCGAGCGTGACAGGCGCCAACCAAGTCCGCGAGGACAGGAGGAACCGCCATGAAGAAGGTATCCGCGCCGAAGGTCGTCACGACGCCGGAGGCGATCGAGAACCCGCTCCCACCGCAGATCCAGGAGGCGCTCGGCGAGCTCGTCGGGGCGGCGAGAGAGGGACTGCTCGCGCTCAGCGTCGGTATCGGCCTCGGGGTCGTGCACGAGCTGATGGAGGCAGAGGTCACCGAGGTCGTGGGGCCGAAGGGAAAGCACGACGCCGACCGGACGGCCAAGCGCCACGGCCACGAGGACGGCTCGATGACCCTCGGCGGCCGACGCGTGCAGGTCAGCCGGCCGCGGATGCGCAGCGCCGATGACGAGCGCGAGCTGCCGGTCTGCACCTACGAGTACTTCGCCGATCGCGACCCACTCACGCGGGCGGTGATGGACCGGATGCTCGCCGGCGTCTCGACGCGCAAGTTCGCTGGGGCCGGCGAGCCCGTCGGGGAGGAGGTCGAGCAATCCTCGAGGGCGACCTGCAAGAGCTCGGTCTCGGAGATCTTCATCGAGCGCACCCGGACCGCACTCGCGCAGCTGATGGGCCGGCGGTTGGAGGATGTGCGCCTGGCGGTGATGATGCTCGATGGGATGGAGATCGCCGAGCGCACCCATGTGGTCGCGCTCGGGATCTCAACCGAGGGCGTGAAGATCCCGCTCGGGCTGTGGGAGGGCTCGACCGAGAACGCCACGCTCGCCAGGACGCTGCTGGCCGATCTGGTCGACCGCGGCCTTGACCCCGAGCAGGCGATCCTGTTCGTGATCGACGGCTCAAAGGCGCTGCGGCGCGCGATCAAGGACGTCTTCGGCGAGCACGCGCTCGTGCAGCGCTGCCAGCGCCACAAGGAGCGCAACGTGTGCGACCTGCTCGCAGAACGCGACCGCGAGACGGTGCGCGCTCGAATGCGCGCGGCGTGGGCGCTGAGCGATGCCGACCTGGCCGAGCAGCGCCTGCAGCTGCTCGCCTCAGAGCTCGATCGCAGCTGGCCGGACGCCGCGGCGTCCTTGCAGGAGGGAATGGCCGAGACGCTTACGTTGATGCGCCTGAAGATCACCGGCCAACTCGCGAAAACGCTTACCTCGACGAACCCGTGCGAGTCGATGATCGAGATCGTGCGCTACACCCAGCGCAACGTCAAGCGCTGGCGCGAGGGTGACATGCGCAGGCGTTGGACCGCCGCCGGGATGCTCGTCGCCGAGCAGCAGTTCCGGCGGATCATCGGCTACCGCGACCTTGCCAAGCTTGTGATCGCGATTGAGCGTCACAGCACCCTCGCTGCCCAACCGAACCCCGAACGCGTCAAGGTCGCCGAGCCGGTTACCGTGTGAACGTCAACTCGTGAGGATCGCTGCCAAGTTCCACGACGATCCGGACACCCTCGTTGGACCCGTGGATGCGGCGTGCGTCCGGCGGGTCAGCCCGAGGCCTGATGATTAGAGTGGGGGCCTTGTCGCGCTTCCACGATCCCCAGCATCCCGACTTCCACCGTCTCAACAGCTCGGTCGCCTTCGATCGACGCCTGTGGGCCCAGGACGTCGCCCAGTCGCGGGCCCACGCGCGGATGCTCGCCGCGCGGACGATTATCTCCGAGGCCGACCGCGATGCGATCCTCGCGGGTCTCGACGCGATCGAAGACGAGTTCGCCAAGAGCCTGTTCGCGTTCGAGCCGCACGACGAAGACGTGCACATGGCGATCGAGCGGCGGCTCGGCGAACTGGCCGGGCCGGTCGCCGGACGTCTGCACACGGCGCGCTCGCGCAACGATCAGGTCGTCACCGACCTGATGCTCTACACGCGCGAGCGCGCGGCGCACGCGTGGATGGAGATCGCCGAGCTGATGGGCGTCCTGCTGTCGCGCGCCGAGCAGCACGCCGACTGGGCGATGCCCGGCTACACGCACATGCAGCGCGCGCAGCCGGTCTACCTCGGGCATCACCTGCTCGCCTACTTCTGGATGCTCGCGCGCGATCGCGAGCGCTTCGCGTTCGTCGAGGCGCAGACCGGCACGCTGCCGCTCGGCTCGGGCGCGCTCGCCGGCGTCAACTTCGACACCGATCGGCGGATGCTCGCCGACGAGCTCGGCTTCGCCGACGTCGCGCCGAACTCGATCGACGCCGTCTCCGGGCGCGACTTCGTGTTCGACTACCTGGGCGCCGCGTCGACGTGCTCGACGCACCTCTCGCGGCTCGGCGCCGAGCTCGTGCTGTGGTGCAGCGCCGAGTTCGGCTTCTGCGAGCTGCCCGACGCCTGGAGCGCGACCTCCTCGATCATGCCGCAGAAGAAGAACCCCGACGCCGCCGAGCTCTTGCGCGCGAAGGCGCCGCGCGTCGTCGGGCACCTCGCGGCGTTCCACGGCGTCATGCACGCGCTGCCGCTGACCTACAACAAGGACCTGCAGGAGGACAAGGAGCACCTGTTCGACGCCGTCGACACGCTCGAGCTCTCGCTCGCCGCCGCGACGGGCATGGTCGCCGGTGTGACGTTCAACCGCGAGCGGATGGCCGACGCGGCCTCGGACGAGCTGATCGCCGCGACCGACGTCGCCGACCTGCTCGTGCGCCTGGGGATGCCGTTCCGCGAGGCGCACGGCGTCGTCGCCGGGCTCGTGCGCGCCGCGCTCGACGCCGGCAAGGCGCTGTCCGAGCTCTCCGAGCAGGACCTCGCGCGCCAGAGCGAAACGCTCGCCGCGCACGCCGAGCAGTTCCACGAAGTGCTCGCGCGCGGCGCGTGGCTCGAGTCGAAGGTCTCCGAGGGCGGCACGTCCTCGGCGCGGCTGGCCGAGCAGCTCGCGCACGCGCGCGCATTGCTCGATGCGGACGCTCGCCCCTGACTTCTACGCGCGGCCGGTGCTCGAGGTCGCGCGCGAGCTGATCGGCTGCGTCGTCGAGCACGGCGGCTGCGCCGGCGCGATCGTCGAGACCGAGGCCTACCACGAGTCCGAGCCCGCCTGCCACGCCCACGCCGGACTGACGCCGCGCACCGAGGCGCTGTTCGGGCCGCCGGGGATCGCCTACGTCTACCGCTCCTACGGCATCCACGCGATGCTCAACGCCGTCTGCGAGGAGCAGGGCGTCGGCGCGGCCGTGCTGATCCGCGCGCTCGCGCCGCTCCGCGGGATCGAGTTGATGCGCGCGCGGCGCGGGCCGATCGGCGGGCGGCCGGCGCGCGACGCCGAGCTCTGCTCGGGGCCCGGCAAGCTGGCGCAGGCGCTCGGGATCGAGCTCGCGCTGAACGGCACGTCGCTGTTTGACGGGCCCGTGCGGATCGGCGCGCGCGAGGACGGCTGGCACGAGCCGTCCGTCGTCGTCGGCACGCGCATCGGGATCACGCGCGCGGCCGAGCTGCGCTGGCGCTTCTGCGCCGCCGGCGACGCCAACGTCTCGCGGCCGCGAATCTGAGCGCCCGGCCGCGGGCGCTCGCGATCGGCGGGGAGATCGTGTAACCAGGAGGAGGGGTCCATTCCCGCGCCGCCGCGCAGACGCCCGAGATTGCTGGCGATTCGCGGTTCGGCGGCGCCGGGAAGCGGAGCCCGAGACGGTGAACGAGCCGCCTGAGAGGCCCAGAGAGAAACGACCAGGAGCGAACCGGATGACACCAGCGCCAGCAGCATCGAAGACCAAGCTTCCGCCCGGGCCGCGCATGCCGAGCGCGCTGCAGGCTATCTACTGGGCGCTGCGCCCGCTCGCGTTGCTCGATCGCGCCGGCGCGCGCTACGGCGACGTCTTCACGCTGCGGATCCGCCGCGAGCGGCCGTGGGTGCTAGTGAGCGACCCCGAGCACGTCAAGCAGGTGTTCACGACCGCCGCCGAGCGCGTCGGCTCCGGCGCCGCCGAAGCGAACCCGCTGCTCGAACCGCTGCTCGGCCCGCGCTCGGTCATGCTGCTCGACGAGCCCCAGCACCTCGCCGATCGCAAGCGCCTGCTGCCGTCGTTCCACGGCGAGCGGATGCGCGACTACGGCGCGATGATGACCGACGTCGCCGAACGGCAGGTCGCGACGTGGCCGACCGGCGAGCCGTTCGAGCTGTGGCCGCGGATGCAGGCGATCAGCCTCGACGTCGTGATGAGCGCCGTGTTCGAGGAGATCGAGCCCGCGACGCGGGCGCTGCTGCGCGAGCGGCTCGTCGAGCTGACCAACTGGGTCAACAAGCCGCGGCGCCTGGCGCTGCTGGCGGCGCGCGGCAAGCGCGAGCTGACCTCGAGCGCCGAGTTCCGCGAGGTGATGGGGCGCGTCGAGGACGTCGTGCTCGAGGAGGTGCGGCGGCGGCGGGCGCAGGGGATCGAGGGCAACGACATCCACTCGATGCTCGAGCGCGAGTACGGCGGCGAGGAGTCGAGCACGAGCGAACTGAAGATGCGCGACGAACTCGTCACGATGCTGTCGGACGGGCCGACCGCGACGTCGCTTGCTTGGGTGTTCGAGCGGCTGCTGCGGCATCCGGAGAAGCTCGCGCGGCTGCGCGAGGAGGTGCTGCGCGGCGAGGGCGACGAGTACCTCGACGCGTGCGTCAAGGAGACGCTCAGGCTTTGCCCGGCCGTGCCGCTCGTGATGCGGCGGCTGCTCGAGCCGATCGAGATCGGCGGGTACGTGATCCCGGCCGACACGATCGTCGCGCCCTGCGTGTACCTGATGCATCAGCGGGCCGACGTCTACCCCGAACCGCTCGAGTTTCGGCCCGAGCGGTTCCTGGAGACCGACGCCGGGACGTACACGTGGATCCCGTTCGGCGGGGGCGTGCGGCGCTGCGTCGCGTGGTTCTTCGCGCAGCTCGAGATGAAGCGCGTGATGGAGGTCGTGCTGCGCGAGCTCGATCTGCGGGCGGTCGGGGATGGGGAGGAGGCGCCGGCGCGGGCGAGCGTTTCGTTCGCGCCGAGCGCCGGCGCGCGGGTGCTCGCCACGCGGCGGGCGTCGGGGCCCGGCGATCGGCAGCCGATCGCCGCGTGAGCGCGGCGCGACGCGTATCGGCCGTCGCGGCGGCGCTCGCGCTCGGCGCCGTCGGGCCGGTCGCCTGCGGCGGGATCTCGGAGAAGACGGTCGTCGTCAGGATCGGCGGCACGGCGATCACGAAGGCGACCGTCGATCACTGGGTCGCGGTGATCGAGCGCAAAGGGGCGTTCGCCGGCTTTCGCGGCGAACCGCACGGCACCGCCAGGCAGCGCGCGCTCGCGCTGCTGATCTCCTCCGAGTGGCTCACGGGCGAGGCGGCGCTGATGGGCGTTCCCGTGCCCGAATACGCGGTCGAGGAAGCGATCGCGGAAAGCGAACGTGCGGGACCCGCGTTTCGCAGGCATCTGCGCGCGACTGGCCAGACGCTCGCCGACGTGAAGCTCGAAGCGCGCGCCGAGCTCGCCGGCGAAAGCATTCGCGAAGCGCTCGCCGAACGCGCCGGCCGCTTCACGCAGCGGGAAGTCGCCGACTACTACCGCAAGCACGTCGCGCTGTTCGGGCGGCCGTACGCGAAGGTTCGCGCGCAGGTGGCCAGGACCCTCGACGTCGAGAGGCAGCGCGCGCTGGCGACCAGGTTCGATGGCGAATACCGGGCCAAATGGGGCGCGATCACGACCTGCCGATCGGGCTACGTCGCGCCCGGATGTCCGCAGGATCATGCCCTGCTCGGAGCCTACGAAGACCCGTTCTCGCTGCGCGCGCATCCCGTGCTGGCCGAGCAGGGCGCGTCCGGCTGAGGAGCCGGCCCCGGACCCATCCCCCGCCGGGCGTCGGCGGGGGATGGGTCGCTGTCGATCGGAGCGACTGAGCCTCGCGGCCTAGAATTTTTCGCTGGCGATCACGGCTTCGGCTTCGGCCGTGTTCAGCGTGCCTTCGAGGATCGCCGTGTTGTGGCCCGATTTCGATTCCAGGCCCAGTTTCGAGTTGATGATCGGGTCGATCAGGAACGAGAAGAAGCCGCCGCACCCTTCGGTGACGGGCACCGAGAAGGCGTTGTCGACGAGCGAGTTTTCGGTGATCTTGACCGATTCGAACCCTTTTTCGAGTTCGCTCGTCGGGTCGCCGAGTTTGCCTTTGATCGGTTCGTTCGGTTCCGGCGGCGAGGTCGTGCCGTCGGTCAGGTGCAATTGGATCGGGTGCGCTTCCGAGCCGATGTAGCACGCTTCGCCGAGCAGCGAGTTTTTCAAGTGAGCCCTGACGGGCAGCGTGATCGCCGTGCCGCTTTCTTCGACCATCGCCGCCAGGTTGAGGATCGCCGGGTTGCTCGTGTTCGCGACCAGTTCGGTCGTCATCGTCACGCCGGTCAGCCCGTTTTCGAAGATCGATTTGCACGCCGCGCGCTCGATCACTTCGAACAGGCCGGACCCTTTGATTTCTTCGCAGTTGACGAGGCCGGACAGCCCGCCGGGCACGTTCAGTTCGGTTTTCGACAGGCTGTTGCCGTCTTTCGCCGGGATCAGGAAGTATTCGTTGAAGTTTTCGCTGCCCGTCAGGACCGCGCCGCCCTGCAGGATGATCGTCTGGTTGATCGGCACTTTCTCCGAGCCGATCGTCAGTTCGCCGCCCGTCGTTTCGGCGTAGGAGCAGAGCGCGACGCCCGGCGCTTCGGTCGGACAGTCGCTGTACTTTTTGAAGACGCCTTTCGGTTCCGCCGACGCCGAGGAGACGATCGCGAGAGATGCGATCAGCGTCGCCGCGATGGCCAGGAAGACCCTGCCACGCATTACACGAACTTTGCCCATGTAAGGTCCCACTTTCTGAGATTGCGGTTTGCCGGTGACCTTCAGGCGCACCGTAGTTATCACGGAGCTGGGCAAACAAGCCGCGTTTCCGATTAACGGAATATGCAGGGATAAATAGGTTTGCGCAGGGTCCTAGGCGGGTAGCGCCAGGATCATCCGCCTGGGCTGACGCCACCTGTCGGCGACGACGACGGCGCAGGACCTTCCGCGGGCGGCGCGGCGCCCGGCGACGGGCTCGCGGCGGGCGGGCTCGCCGGCGCGGCGCTGCCTTTTTCGGCAGAGCCGCCTTCGCCGCCGCCCGCTTCGCCGCCGCCGCCGGCGGGCGCGGTCGATTTCCCGCCGCCGCCGGTCGCGCCGGCGCCGCCGCCGTTCGACGGCGCGCCCTGCGAGGACCCGCCGCCGGCGCCGCCGCCGGCGGGTGTCGGAGCGCCTTCGCCGGCGCCTGTCGAGCTCGTTTCTTCGCCTTCGCCGGCGCCCGTCTTCTTGCCTTTGTTCGCAGCCGCTTCGGCGCGCGTCTTGTCGATGCCGAGCGCGGAGACCATGAAGTCGTGCCAGATCAGCGCGGGGAACGTGCCGCCGAGCACGGGCTGCCCGTTGAAGTTGGTCAGCATCGGGACGAGCTTGTCGGGGTAGCCGACCCAGACGGCGACGGTGTACTTGGAGTCGAAGCCGACGAACCAGGCGTCGCCGTAGTTGGAGGTGGTGCCGGTCTTGCCGGCGGCGAACTGGCCGATGGCGGCGGCTTTGCCGGTGCCGTATTGCAGGACGGTCTCGAGCATCGAGGTCTCGGTCGCGGCGACGCTCGCCGGCAGGACGGGTTTGGTGACGACGTGGTTGACGTCGTGGTGGTTGCCGTCGGGCAGCGTGTGCGAGCCGGCGTCGACTTCCTGGATCGCGACGGGCGCGCCGTCGGTCGCGAGCGAGCCGGTGACGCGGCGGCCGCCGTGGGCGATCGTCTCATACGCGTGGGCCATGTCGAGCGGGGTGACGCCGACGGTGAGGCCGCCGATCGTCATCGCGGGGTTGGTCGAGAGCGGCGTGGTGATGCCCATGCGGTGGGCGAGCGCGGCGATCTTGTGGGTGCCGACTTTGAGGCCGACTTCGGCGTAGATCGAGTTGTCGGAGAAGGCGGTGGCGCCGGTCAGCGTGTTCGAGCCGGTGTAGTTGCCTTCGTCGTTGTGGACGACGAACTTTTCGTGGCCGCCGGTGTTGGGGACGATGAAGATCTTCTGCTTCGATGTCCAGGTCGATTCGGGCGAGATGCCGTCCTGCAGCGCGGCGGCGAGGTCGAAGGCCTTGAACGAGGAGCCGGGCTGGCGCTCGCCGTTGGTGGCGAGGTTGAAGGGCGTCTGCTCGTAGTTGCGCCCGCCGACCATCGCGCGGACCTCGCCGGTGGAGTTTTCGATCGCGACGAGCGAGGCGGTCGGCCCTTCGGGGCTTTCGAGGTAGGCGTCGACGGCGTGTTCGGCGGCGCGTTGCAGTTCGAGGTCGAGCGTCGTCTTGATCTTCAGGCCGCCGTCGAACGCGCGCGAGGCGCCGTAGCGTTCGATGATCTGCTGCTGGACGTAGCTGGTGAAGTAGCCGGCGTCGACGCCTTCGATCGTCTGCTCGGTCGGCGCCTGGACGTCCTTGGAGGCGGGCAGCGATTGGGCGAGGCTCTGTTCGTAGACCTGGTGCGTGAGGTAGCCCTGTTCGAGCATCTGGCGCAGGACGACGTCGCGCCGGCGGCGCGCGGCGACGGGGTGCTCGGCGGGGTCGTAGGCGGTCGGCGACTGGATGATGCCGGCGAGCAGCGCGGCCTCCCAGGGCTGCAGCTGCTGGACGCAGAGCTCGTGGCTGGGCATGCCGCAGCCGAGGTGGTTGACGTCGTGGCCGAAGTAGGTCTGCGCGGCGGCCTCGATGCCGTAGGCGCCGTTGCCGAAGTAGATCGTGTTGAGGTAGGCGGTGATGATCTTTTCCTTGCTCCACTTGTGCGAGAGCTGGAAGGCGAGGGCGGCCTCGCGGAGCTTCTCGAAGATCGTGCGATGCGACTGCGCCTGCAGCGCGTTCTTGATGAACTGCTGCTCGATCGTCGAGGCGCCCTGGACCGAGCCTTTGTGCAGGATGTCCTGGACGAACGCGCGGGCGATGCCGCGGATGTCGATGCCGCTGTTGGTCTCGAAGCGCTTGTCCTCGATCGAGATGACGGCCTCCTTGACGACCTGCGGGATCTGCGAAGGCGTGACGATCACGCGGTTCTGCTGGCTGACGACGCCGATCGGATGGCCGAGGTCGTCGAGCAGGACCGAGCTGCGGGCGTCCTTGAGCGTCGAGAAGCGAGCGAGCGACGGCAGGTCGGACGCGACGGATATGAAGATTCCGAAGACGAACGAAACCAGCCCAAGTACGAGAACTGCGAAGACGATCGCGACGAGGCGCAGGCGCTTGACGCGCGGCTTGGCGCCGCCGCCGCGGTCGTCTGGCTCGGGCGCCGGGGCGGGGGGTATGTCGGAACGGACGGGGGCGCTCATCGGCGAGACGGGGCGCGGGCCGGCGAGGCGCTCGGAGGCGGTCTGTGGACGGCGCGCGCAGAGGGCGCGCGCCGCCGAGCTGACGCGGCGCCGAGAGGCCCGTCGCGCGGCGAGAGTCTAGCATTGGCGCCGATGCCGAACGCCAGCGAAGCGGCCGCCGACGACGCCGCGCAGGAGTCCGCTGGCGACGCCGCTCGCGTGGCGGCGCATCTGTCGCGAAACGCCGTCGACAGCCTGCCCGAGGGTGCGCTCGCGGAGCGGTTGGCGCAGGCGTCGATCGAGGGTCGGAGTCTGCGCGTGAAGCTGGGGATCGACCCGACGGCGCCGGACATCCATCTCGGCCACGCGGTCGTGCTGCGCAAGCTGCGCGAGTTCCAGGATGCAGGCCACCGCGTGGTGTTGATCATCGGCGATTACACGGCGCGGGTGGGGGACCCGTCGGGCCGCTCGACGCTGCGGCCGATGCTGTCGGACGAGGAGATCGAAGCGAACGCGGCGACGTTCCAGGAGCAGGCGCTGCGAATCGTCGACGACGACCCGGAGCTGCTCGAGGTGCGCCGCAACGGCGAGTGGCTCGACATGCCGATGGTCGAGCTGCTCGGGTTGACGCGGACGACGACGGTCGCGCAGCTGCTCGAGCGCGACGACTTCGCCAAACGGTTCGCGGCCGGCGAGCCGATCTCGCTGTTGGAGCTGCTGTATCCGCCGCTGCAGGGGTACGACTCGGTGGCGATCGACGCCGACGTCGAGCTCGGCGGGACCGACCAGAAGTTCAACCTGCTGCTCGGCCGCGACGTGCAGCGCGCGTACGGCAAGCGCGAGCAGGCGATCATGACGATGCCGCTGCTGGTGGGCGTCGACGGCAGGCAGAAGATGTCGAAGTCGCTCGGCAACCAGATCGGCGTGACGGACGCGCCGCAGGAGATGTACGGCAAGGCGATGTCGATCCCGGACGACTGCGTCGCCGAGTACCGGCGGCTGCTGCTCGACGACTTGGACGCGCCGCCGGCTGCTCGGCCGGGCGATGCCGCTTCCGCCGCCTCCGCGAGCCCTTCATCCACCTCCCCGCCGGCGGGGAGCGCGGCGCGCGACGCGAAGCGGGCGCTGGCGCGGGATCTCGTGCGGTGGCTGTACTCGGACGACGCGGCGTGGGCGGCGGAACAGCACTTCGAGCGGGTGTTCGTCGCGCGCGAGGCGCCGGCGGAGATCGAGGAGGCGACGGTGCTCGCCGAGGATGGGCTCGTGCACCTGCCGGGCGTGATGGCGGCGGAGTTCGGCGTGTCGAAGACGGAGGCGCGCCGGCTGATCGACCAGGGCGGCGTGACGCTGGGCGAGGCGTCCGTCGGGGCGGGCGAGTACGATGTCGCCAGCGCGAATGCCGACGGGCAGGTGCTGAAGGTCGGCAAGCGCCGCTTTCGACGCCTGCGCTTGCGATGAGCGCTATACTTCGTCGTTCGCGCTGTTTCGGTGTCTTCGGACGCTGGCGCGAGCAGGTCTCCTCAGAAGGAAGCACCTTTCGAGAGGCTCGGCGGTCTTTGAAAACTCAACAGCATGCGCATCTGCGATCGACTCGTCGATCGTGGTGTGCGTCCAGGTTCGACCCGTCGGCGGGAGCGTCCAACGCGTCCGCGCGACGGCAAAGAGTCAAGTAGAGCAGTACCCCGTCATGGGTCGGGGCCACGGTGTATAGGCCTCGGCAGTCGCAAGCTCGTCGCGTTCGCGCGGCGGGCGAGCGCAAACCAATGACAGCTTTTCGTGAAGTTCTTCACGGAGAGTTTGATCCTGGCTCAGGACGAACGCTGGCGGCGTGCTTAACACATGCAAGTGGAGCGACGAACCAGGGCTTGCCCTGGGGCAGAGCCGCGAACGGGTGAGTAACACGTGGGTTACCTGCCTCGATGACCGGGACAACCCGAGGAAACTCGGGCTAATACCGGATGTGCCCGCAAGGGGAAAGGAAGCTTCGGCCTCCGCATCGAGATGGGCCCGCGGCCCATTAGCTTGTTGGTGAGGTAACGGCTCACCAAGGCTTCGATGGGTAGCTGGTCTGAGAGGACGATCAGCCACACTGGGACTGAGACACGGCCCAGACTCCTACGGGAGGCAGCAGTGGGGAATCTTGCGCAATGCGCGAAAGCGTGACGCAGCAACGCCGCGTGGGGGAAGAAGGCTTTCGGGTTGTAAACCCCTTTCAGTTGGGACGAAGCTTCAGCGGTGAATAGCCGTTCGGAGTGACGGTACCTTCACAAGAAGCACCGGCTAACTACGTGCCAGCAGCCGCGGTAATACGTAGGGTGCAAGCGTTGTCCGGAATTATTGGGCGTAAAGAGCGTGTAGGCGGCCCCGTTAGTCCGCTGTGAAAGTCCAGGGCTCAACCCTGGAATGCCGGTGGATACTGCGGGGCTAGAGTCCGGAAGGGGCGAGTGGAATTCCTGGTGTAGCGGTGAAATGCGCAGATATCAGGAGGAACACCAATGGCGAAGGCAGCTCGCTGGGACGTGACTGACGCTGAGACGCGAAAGCGTGGGGAGCAAACAGGATGAATATCTTGTCCTCTCCAGTGGTAACACTGGTGTCTAAACCAGCTGTATCGGCGAATCTCCTACTATTCCATCCGGTGTAACCGGTAAGTTGGAATGCATGAGGACAACGCCGAGGGAAGTTCAGGATCGGTTATTTACGCAGGAGCAGGAAGCGGTACTGACAGGAACGCTTCTGGGCGACGGGAGCTTGCCGGTTCATGGCAGGAATCCCCGTCTGTTCGTGAAGCACAAGGCGGATCACGAAGCCCTGGCGCTGTTCAAGTACGAGGTGTTTCGAGAGTTCATCTCGATGCAGCCTCATTACTTTCCGCAGCGCCTGAACGGACGCGAGTACCCTTGCGTCCAGTTCGTGACTCGCACGAATGCGGCGTTTTCACGATGGAGGCAGCGCTTCTATCGAGGACGTCGCAAGGTTGTTCCCGTCGATATCGACCGCGACCTGTCACCGCTCGCTTTGGCGGTGTGGCTAATGGACGACGGTGCGGCCGACTACGCCGGACTGACGTTTCAGACACACAGCTTCACGCGAGCGGAGACCAACCGCCTAGCAGCGGTCCTGCGGAGGAAGTACGGCTTGTCCACGACAGTCAGGGCGAACCGTGGCAGTTGGATCGTGTACGTCGTCGCGGAAAGCATTCCGCGATTGCGACAGATCGTCTTGCCACATGTCCTGACAGAGTTCGAGTACAAGCTCGTTCCTCGCCGGTTCAGAACCCCGTAGAGACTATACGCTGGCCCCGAGTGCTAGTTCGGGTGATGACATAGTCCGACCTCGTCGGTAACGGCGAGAGGTCGTCAGAAATGGTGGCCCGCCGAGTAGATCTCGGTCAGTAACCCTCGACGGTTGAGGGTGAAAGCAACAGAAGTGTAGATACCCTGGTAGTCCACGCTGTAAACGATGGCAACTAGATGTGGGGGGTGTCGACTCCCCCCGTGTCGAAGCTAACGCATTAAGTTGCCCGCCTGGGGAGTACGGCCGCAAGGCTAAAACTCAAAGGAATTGACGGGGGCCCGCACAAGCAGCGGAGCATGTGGTTTAATTCGACGCGACGCGAAGAACCTTACCTGGGCTTGACATGTGAGTGACCGGCGTGGAAACACGTCTTCCCTTCGGGGCACTTTCACAGGTGGTGCATGGCTGTCGTCAGCTCGTGTCGTGAGATGTTGGGTTAAGTCCCGCAACGAGCGCAACCCCCGTCGCATGTTGCCAGCATTTAGTTGGGGACTCATGCGAGACTGCCGGTGACAAACCGGAGGAAGGTGGGGATGACGTCAAGTCCTCATGCCCCTTATGTCCAGGGCTACACACGTGCTACATTGGCGCATACAGAGGGTTGCGATACCGCGAGGTGGAGCGAATCCCTTAAAGTGCGTCTCGGTTCGGATTGCAGGCTGAAATTCGCCTGCATGAAGGCGGAGTTGCTAGTAATCGCGGATCAGCATTGCCGCGGTGAATACGTTCCCGGGCCTTGTACACACCGCCCGTCACACCACGGGAGTGAGCAACACCCGAAGCCGGTGGCCTAACCCGCAAGGGAGGGAGCCGTCGAAGGTGGGGCTCGTGACTGGGGTGAAGTCGTAACAAGGTAGCCGTAGCGGAAGCTGCGGCTGGATCACCTCCTTTCTAGGGAGCACCTAGCGGTGCCCCGATCCAGGATCCGTCTTCGGATGGACCCGCGCGGTCGCCGAGCCGCCCTGTGCACAGCACGGGAATCGCGCTCGGCGATGTTCAAGCGGATCGGGCCTAGCATGTCGACCGAACCTGGCTGGATGGCCGCCGTTTCGCGCGCGCTCCTTACTACTTGGGAGCGCATTCGGCGACGGCCGCAAACTACGCCAGCATGCTGTTGAGTTTTGAGAGACCGGCGTCCGCCGGTCGCCGCGAGGACGCGTCAGAAGGACGCGACCATCAGTGCGCGGAGGCCGGCCGGCGTTCACGCCTCTCCACGGTCCTTGAAAACTGCACAGAAGCCACGTCAGCCGTCATCGATAAGCGGCGGCTGACACGAGCTCGCCTCTCGAGGCGGGCTCGATCGGGTATCACCGGGCCCTTTGTGACCGGAACGCCTTGCCTGTGCTCCGCATGGAGTGCAAAGGGCGTTCAGGACACGTTGGGCCAGATCACCGTCAAGATAGTAAGGGCACACGGTGGATGCCTTGGCACCAAGAGTCGATGAAGGGCGTGAACGGCTGCGATAAGCCACGGTTAGGCGCTTAATAGCCCGTGACCCGTGGATTCCCGAATGGGGAAACCCAGCGCTGGTAATGCGGCGTTATCCCCGGTTGAACACATAGACCGGCGGAGGACAAGCAGGGGAAGTGAAACATCTCAGTACCCTGAGGAAAGGAAATCAACAGAGACTCCCTGAGTAGTGGCGAGCGAAAAGGGATCTAGCCCAAACCTGGCAGATGTAAGCGGACACGCGTTGTCTGTCGGGGGTTGTAGGGCGTTTGTTCCGGGTCGTGTCCGACCCGGCGGAAGTTACAAAGTCGTGCGGTAGTCGAAGCGCGTGGAACCGCGCACCATAGAGGGCAACCGTCCCGTAGACGAAACTGCATGGCCTTCCGTCAGACGTTCCTGAGTAAGTCCGCTCCCGTGAAACGCGGACTGAACCTGGGGGGACCACCCTCCAAGGCTAAGTACTCCTTGGTGACCGATAGCGGACTAGTACCGTGAGGGAAAGGTGAAAAGTACCCCGGAAGGGGAGTGAAATAGTACCTGAAACCGCGTGCCTACAAGCGGTGGGAGCAGGCTTGTCCTGTGACCGCGTGCTTTTTGCATAACGAGCCGGCGAGTTACTCGTCTGCGGCAAGGTTAAGCGATGAGCGGAGCCGTAGCGAAAGCGAGTCCGAATAGGGCGATTTAGTCGTAGGCGGTATACCCGAAACTGAGCGAGCTACCCATGGGCAGGCTGAAGCGGGGGTAAGACCTCGTGGAGGGCCGAACCGACCTAGGTTAAAAACTGGGCGGATGACCTGTGGGTCGGAGTGAAAGGCTAATCAAGCTCAGTGATATCTGGTTCTCTCCGAAATATATTTAGGTATAGCCTCGGATAAATTACGTGGTGGCCGTAGAGCACTGTTTGGACTAGGGGCCCTACCAGGTTACCGACTTCAGGCAAACTCCGAAGACCATCACGTCTACTCCGGGAGTCAGTTGCTGGGGGATAAACTTCAGCGTCAAAAGGGAAACAGCCCAGACCGCCAGCTAAGGTCCCTAAGTACTAGCTAAGTGGTAAACGATGTTCGAGTGCATAGACAACCAGGAGGTTGGCTTAGAGGCAGCCACCCTTGAAAGAGTGCGTAACAGCTCACTGGTCAAGTGTTCGAGCGCGGACAATGTAACGGGGCTCAAGCTAGTCACCGAAGCTGCGGGTGCGTGAGACCTTCGGGTCGATCGCGCGGTAGGAGAGCGTTCCCATGCCAGTAAAGCGGCGGCGTAAGCCAGCCGTGGAGGCATGGGAAGTGAGAATGCCGGCATAAGTAACGAAAGAGGGGTGAGAATCCCCTCCGCCGATTGCCCAAGGATTCCTGAGTAAAGTTCGTCTGCTCAGGGTTAGTCGGGACCTAAGGCGAGGCCGAAAGGCGTAGTCGATGGCTAACAGGTTGATATTCCTGTACCACGTCGCTTCCGTTTGACCGATGGGGGGACGAGGAAGGCTAAGGGAACCCAGGCGATGGTTGTCCTGGGGTAAGCATGTAGGGGTGGCCCTTGTTAAATGCGGGGCCGCATAACCTGAGGTGCGATGCCAGCTGGCGCAAAGCCGGCGAGTCCCCGACGCCATACCTCCAAGAAAATCCTCTAGGGAGGAAGCGCGTGCCCGTACCAAAACCGACACAGGTGGGCAAGTAGAGAATACTAAGGTGATCGAGATAACCCTCGTTAAGGAACTCGGCAAAATCGCCCCGTAACTTCGGGATAAGGGGCGCCCCAGTAGGGTGAAGCGCCTTGCGCGTGGAGCCCGAGAGGGCCGCAGTGAATAGGCTGAAGCGACTGTTTACCAAAAACACAGGTCTCTGCTAAGTCGTAAGACGACGTATAGGGGCTGACGCCTGCCCGGTGCCGGAAGGTTACGTGGAGTTGTTAGGACTTCGGTTCGAAGCAGCGAAGCTAAGCCCCGGTAAACGGCGGCCGTAACTATCAGTTGACCGAGGTAGTTGTAAAACTTGGCTATATGCTGGAACATCCGAGTATCCCGCACTACGAGTTCTGTCCCAAGTGGGCGGTACCGTGAAAATGTGCCGGGTGCGGACAATCAGCAGGAAAGGCCATCCATAGAGACCATTCCGGTCTCGCTCGGTAGCTTCTTGTCCGGGTTTGCGTTGGGAGAGGGAAGCTTCATGATCGTCTGCCGCAGGCGCGGCGACTATCGCCGGAGCTTCAAGCTCTCGGCCGCCTTCAACGTTTCGCAGCACGACCGCGTACCGCTCGATCTCTTTCGGGAGACCGTTGGTTGCGGGAGTCTGCGGAAGGCCGGCAACGCCGGCTGGTATTGGGAGGTCAACCGACTTTCCGATCTGGCCGACAGAGTCGTGCCGTTCTTCGATCGGTTTCCGATCGTCGGCGAGAAGGCGGAGACGTACCGACTGTGGAGGCGCGCTGTCGCGCTCCTCGCGGCCGGTGCTCTTTCAGACCAGGACTACCACCAGGTTCTTGCTCTCCGGGAACGGATGAACCGTGGTGGGAAGAGGCGCTATCGGATGGACGGAATCCTCAGAGACTATACGCCAAGCCCAGTGACCTAGAGCGGTCATGGGATGAGATAGTCCGCTCTCATGGGCGACCATGAGAGCCCGTCAGAAATGAGCGGGCCGCTCGAGCGAGGATAGTAGTTTGCTCGAGTAGTAACAGTTAGGAACGGTCCTAAGGTAGCGAAATTCCTTGTCGGGTAAGTTCCGACCTGCACGAATGGCGTAACGACTTCAGCGCTGTCTCAACGAGGAGCTCGGTGAAATTGCAGTCTCGGTGAAGATGCCGAGTACCCGCGGCTAGACGGAAAGACCCCGTGAACCTTTACTACAACTTGGTATTGGAGTTCGGTGCATTTCGCTCAGGATAGGTGGGAGGCTTTGAAGCGCTGGTTGCGGCTAGCGTGGAGCCAACCTTGAGATACCACCCTTGGTGTATTGGATTTCTAACAGCATTCCGTGAATCCGGGTGCTGGACAGTTCCAGGCGGGTAGTTTGACTGGGGCGGTCGCCTCCCAAAATGTAACGGAGGCGCACAAAGGTTCCCTCAGCACGGCCGGAAATCGTGCGTAGAGCGTAAAGGTAGTAAGGGAGCTTGACTGCGAGACTGACAAGTCGAGCAGGTGCGAAAGCAGGTCTTAGTGATCCGGCGGTAGCAAGTGGAAGTGCCGTCGCTCAACGGATAAAAGGTACTCCGGGGATAACAGGCTTATCGGGCCCAAGAGTCCACATCGACGGCCCGGTTTGGCACCTCGATGTCGGCTCGTCGCATCCTGGGGGTGGAGTTGCTCCCAAGGGTTGGGCTGTTCGCCCATTAAAGCGGTACGCGAGCTGGGTTCAGAACGTCGTGAGACAGTAAGTTAACCGTTGCTGTCTATAAATTCGGCTATATGCTGGAAAACCCGAGTATCCGACGCTACTCGCCTAGTACAGGCAGTGACAATGCGTTCGGTGCGGACAATCAGCAGGAAAGGCCGGTCGAAGTGACCGGAATCCTCAGAGACTATATGCCGAACACGGAGAGTGATGCCTTCGTGAAGATATA
Source organism: uncultured Solirubrobacteraceae bacterium (assembly GCA_963782925.1). Classification (GTDB taxonomy): domain Bacteria; phylum Actinomycetota; class Thermoleophilia; order Solirubrobacterales; family Solirubrobacteraceae; genus Palsa-744. The sequence goes on along the minus strand of CAWALH010000002.1, from coordinate 3,451,177 downwards.
GTCCGAGCTGCATGGCGACATGCAGAGCCAGGCAGAAATGACCTGGCCCACGCGGCTCCGTTGGAGAGTCGGTGGTAACAAATCTGTCGGTCCCTATCTGCCGTGGGCGTTGGAGAATTGAGAGGATTTGTCCCTAGTACGAGAGGACCGGGATGAACGCACCTCTGGTGTATCTGTTGTCCTGCCAAGGGCATTGCAGGCTAGCTACGTGTGGATCGGATAACCGCTGAAAGCATCTAAGCGGGAAGCCGGCCTCAAGATGAGTTCTCCCATCCCCCAGAGGGAGTAAGACCCCTGGTAGACCACCAGGTTGATAGGCCGGATCTGGAAGAACGGCAACGTTCGTAGGAGACCGGTACTAATGGTTCGAGGGCTTGACGGATTTTTTTAGTGATGCTCGTTGTGGCTGCTGTGCAGTTTTGAAGGACCCGGAGGCTGGTCTCTCGCCTTTTTCCGGTGGCTTTGGCGAGGGGGAAACACCTCTTCCCATTCCGAACAGAGCAGTTAAGCCCCTCAGCGCCGATGGTACTTGGCCCGCAAGGGCCTGGGAGAGTAGGACGCCGCCGGTTTACTTGACGACGACGGGCCGCCTAACGGCGGCCCGTCGTCGTTCTGCATCGCGTCCCTGTGCACGCGCGCCGCTACCTATGGCATTGACGAAGAGGGACATCATGCCTAGGCGAAGTCGGTCAGAGACAATCGACGCGCGCGAATTGACTGGCGACGGACGATGTGCGACCGTCGGCTTCGCAAACAACTTCGGCGCTGTGAGTGCCCCGGGGGCTAGCGACTAACAGTGAATCAGGGCACCAGTGCCTTAACTGGCTAAAGGGACGGCTTTAGCGGCCGAAGATCCGGGTTCGAGCCCCGGCTGGTGCATCACGCAAGCAGGAGCGCTGCTGTGGAAACCAATGTGTTCGAGGATCTTGATAGCGCCATCGAAAGGTCGGGGGGACGCGAGTTGTGGGCCGTGCAGGCGCCGTTCGCTCCCGCTCGTGACTTCGACGTCCGGCTGCTCTCGCGTGTCGCGAACTGGCGTGAGAGCGACGCGGCATGCGATTCGCTCAATGCGTTCGAGCGCGAAAGCGGATCGCTCGTCACGGTGCGGTCGGCGAGTGGCGTTGGCGTGCGACTGGGCGAAGACGCGCTAGCCCGGGCGGAGCAGCGCCTCGCAAGCTTAGATCTGCCCGGACGGGCACGTCGGGCTCGCGGGCGGGCGGTCGTCTACTTCTGGGGAGCAAACACGACGAAGGCGCTGCACGTCGGACATCTGCGCGACGTGGCGATCGGCAACGCGTTGAGCGCGACGCTCGCGGCGTCGGGCATGGAGGTCGAGCGACGCAGCCTGATCGCCGACTGCGGTCGTGGCATGGGCGAGGCGATCGCCGGCGTCGTTCGCAGCGGCAGGGCGAACAGTCGCGCGGACGAGTTGCCGCAGAAGAGCGATCAGTTCGTCGGTGAATGCTACTCACGCTACGTTCAGGCACAGCCGGCGGCCGTTCGGGACCCGATCGAGAGCAGCGATTCGGTCCATCGTGAGGCGATCATGCACGACGACAGCGCCGACGCGATCCTGGATCGCCTGACGCGAGGCGACTCGGCGACGCGCGATCTCTGGCTACGCACGCGCGAGTGGGTCATGGCAGGGCAACACCAGACGCTCGACAGGCTGAGCGTCCCGTTCGACGACGTCGTGTTCGAGTCGGAGTTCCTGGGCGAGATGGCGAGGCTCAGCGAGCTCGGATTGGCGGCGCGCCTGTTGAGCGTCAGGGAGGACGGCGTCGTCGTGTACCTGACCGGTCACGAAGAGCTCGCGGAAATGCCGCTGGAGCGCGCCGATGGACTGCCGACTCAGCATCTGCGCGCGCTGGCGTACTGGGCGTCGGCGCCCGATCTAGACGGCTCGCTGTCGATCCAGGTGTGCGGCTCGGAGTGGGTCGCACACGTCGCGTGCAGGCGTCAGCTGATCGACGAGCTGGCGAAGATCGCGCCGGCCGTCGACCGCCGGCATCCGACGCGCACGGTCTTTCACGGCATGGTCGCCGAGCGTGGCCAGCGCGTCGCGTCGAGTCAGGGAGCGCTGCTGATCGATGACGTGCTGGAGTGGATCGAAGCCGAGATCGCCAGCGGACGGTCCTCGACCGTGACGGCGCATCAGACTGGAACCGCCGAGGCTGCCGGCGCGCAGGCCGTGGAGCGGATCGCGGCCCGCGTGGCGCTCGGCTACTTCCTGCTCCAGCCGCTCGGCAAGGCGGTCGAGATCGAGCTGCCGGCGTTCTTCCGAGCGGGCAGCAGTCTCGGCTGGGATCTAACGCGCGCTCGTGCGCACCCGTGGGCGGCGCGGTCGGGCGGCGATGCCGCAGACGACGGCGACTATCGCTTCACGATCTTTCGCGCCGAGCTGCTCGAGCGCCTCGTGCAGACCGCGACGGAGACGCTCGACGTCGTGCCGCTTGCACGGCACGCCTCCCATTTCGCCCAGTGGTTCGTCGAGCGCGAGCGCACGCAGCGTGTCTGGCGGGCGGCGCAGCGCGTGCTCGACGACGCCGAACGTACGCTCGGCCTGATTCCGACCGCCGGCCGATGAGCGCCGGCGCCGGCAGACGACTGCTCGCGATCGAGCAGCGCCCGATTGCGTCGGCGGCCGCGTGGGTGGTCGAAGGCGGCCATCCGGTCTCCGGCAGGGAGGACGAGCGCCGCCTGGGTGAGCTCAAGCGCGGGCTGATGCACCATCCGGACGTTCGCATCGAGCCGGCCGTCGCCAGCGACTACACGGTGGAGAGCACCCTGCGAACCCTGCACGAGCCGGACTATCTCGACGCGCTCGGCGCGATCACCTCCGAGGAGCCCGTCGTCATCCCCGAGCTCGCGGCCCCGGACCGCACGCCCGACGTTCCGATCTGCGCAAGCCTCGTGACGACGGCTTGGGAGGGGGCGAGAACCGCGATCACCGCGGCGGAGCGAATCGCCGCGGGAGCCCGTTACGTCTACGCGCTCAGCAGACCGCCGGGCCACCACGCCGGACCGAGCTGGTTCGGCGGCTACTGCTACCTGAACAACGCCGCGGCGGCCGCATTAACGCTCGTCAACCGAGGTTTCGGCGAGGTCGGGATCCTCGATGTCGACCTCCATTACCCCAACGGCACGGCGGCGCTAGTTGGGCCGGTGCCGCAGATCAAGCTCTACTCCCTGCACTCCCAGGCGCGTCCCGGCATGCCCGCGTCTCGCGGCGCGCCGCCCCACGGTGAGCTTCGAACGGAGTTCTCGCAGGCGCCCGACGCCGCAAGCTATCTGCGCGCCATAGCCGACGCCATGGACGCTCTGGAGCGTTCGGCTGCCGTCATCGTGCTGTCGCTGGGCTACGACACGGTACGCGACGATCCTCACGGTTGCTGGACGTTCTCGCCGGCGATCTTCGCTCGCATCGGGCGTCTCGTCGGCGCCGCCGGGCTTCCCGTCTGCGTCGTGCAGGAGGGCGGTTATTCGCTAGGACGTCTCGCCGCCTGCAGCTATGCGTTCGCGAGAGGCTTGCTCGACTCCCGGCCACCAGGCCGCTCGGTGGGCGGGCGCTGGCATTCTCGATCGCACAGACGCGGCGCGCGGCCTCCGGCCGCCAAACGGCCGCCTCGCGCATGAGCGTGAGAGCGATCGGGCATGCCGCGTCGAGCCCGGCGGCGGGCGCGCGCTCCAGCTCGTCTGCGCTGTCGCGGGGCGCGGTCGATCCGAGCGCCGATGCCGATCTGATCGTCGTCGGCGCCGGCCCCAAGGCCGTCGCGCTCGCGGCGAAGGTGCACGTCATCAACGAGCTCGAGCTCGCCCGAATCTCGCTCACGATCGTTGAGGAGGTCGAATGCGGTGCGTCTTGGTTCGGCGCCAACGGAATGACCTCGGGCGAGGAGGTGCTCGCGATCAGCCCGCTCAAGGACGTTGGCTTCCCTTACGAATCGCACCTGATGTTCGGAGCGTCCGGCGCGGCGATCGACGGCGAGCTGGCGGGCTTCTCGTGGCAGCGCCATCTCATTGAGCAGCAGCGATACGCACGCTGGCTGAACACCGGGTCGCCATCCGTGCGTCATCGCGAATATGGGGATTACCTGGCCTGGGCGCTGGGCCGGGCAAGCGCCGGAGTCGCCTTGACGAAAGGACGGGCCGCGCGGATCTCGCTGGATCTCGAACGAGACGGCTGGGTCGTCGACGTCGTTGGTCGAGCCGGGTCGCAGACGCTTCGCGGCCAGGCGCTCGTTCTCTCGGGCACAGGTGTTCACCGCCCGCTCTCGCATGACGCCGACGCGGCGCCACGTGTCTTTCACTGTGATGGCCCGCGGAGCGAGTTTGCCCGGATACGGAGGGACAGAGAGAGCGACGTCGCGATCGTCGGCGGCGGTGACAGCGCGCTCAGCTGCGCCTTGCATCTACGCGATGTCCGCCCCGACTCCTACCTGACGATCTACACGCCCCGGCCGCCGCTGAGTCGCGCGGAGGGATTCCTCGAGAACCGCGTGTTCTCCGACCCGGACTGCGTCGCGTGGGAATGCCTCGACGTTCAGGCCAGGCGCGCGTTCATCGAGCAGACCGATCGAGGCGTGTTCGACCCGGGGCAGCTCGGTGAGATCGTCGGCGACGAGCGCTGCCAGTTCCTGCTTGGCCGCGTCACGCACGTAGCGGCGGTGCGAGGAGGCGTCGAGGTTCGCTACGCGGCCCCGCGCGGTCCAGCCGTCAGGCGGCACGACTACGTCGTGAACTGCACCGGCTTCGATCTGCTCCGCCAGGTTCGACCGCTGTTCCCGCCGGCCGTCAGATCTGAGATCGACGCGCGGGTCGGTCGGCCGATCTGGGACGTGTCGGGCGACGCCGAGATCGACTTCGGGCGGATGCTCGAGATCGCCGGCCTGCATCCGCGGCTGCACATACCGGGTCTTGCGGCAAGCAGCCAAGGCCCGGGCTTCGCCAACCTCGGATGCCTGGGGCTTCTGTCCAATCGCATTCTTGCGCCTTTCCTGTCCGACGATGACCGCATCGCGAGCTTTGCCGTTACGGCTCGCGGTGCCCGGCGGACGAGATCCCTTCGAGGGTCTACGCAGCCGTTGGCGGGGTAACGCCTCAAAGGAAGCGCGTGCGCGCTTCAGGTCGCTCGTGCCGAGAGCGACGACGCTCAGACGTTGCTCCACGGGACTCCTCCAGACGCGAGTAGGCAGGCGCGTCGATCGGGGAGACGCACGCCGCGACGATCGGCGCCGGCGTCCCCGCGCGGCGCTCGTGCGCCCGTCGCGTGCGCCTCCCGGGCCCGCGCAGCGTCGCCCGATGCGGATGATCGTGCGCCCGTGGCTCGTTCGAGTCGACCTCCCAGTCGACGTCGTAGTCGTCCTCGAGCAGTAGGAACGAGCGGGTCAGGCGCAGGGCGTCGAGCGTGCGCTGCGCGAGCTTGGAGGTTCTTGCGGTTGCGAACATCTGTTCGGGCAAGTTAGGCACGCGATCGGACGGACGCGATGCGAACGTATGTACGCCTTCGCATTCTTCTCATTAAACGGCATTCCAAAGCCAAAAAACGGCCTCAGACGCTGCAACGGGAATTGCACGCAGGTAGATCGCCGCAGGGCTCGAAGTACGCGGCGGATGGCTGTTACGCTCTCCCGACGCGATTCGAACGCCTCGCCGTGGGGCAGACGTCGGCGCGTACAGCTCATGGAGAAGTTCGTCATCGAAGGTGGCGTCCCGCTCTCCGGCACGTTGACTCCTGCCGGTAACAAGAACGGTGCGCTTCCGATCCTTGCCGCTTCGCTCCTCACCGAGGACGAGGTGCTCGTGCGCAACGTCCCGCGTATCCGCGACGTCGAGGCGATGCTCGACATCCTCCGCGCACTCGGCGTGTCGGTCTCGTGGCGCGGTCCGAACGAGCTCGCGCTGTGCGCCGCGACCGCACGCGAGATCGAGGTCGAGCCGGAGCTCGCCGAGCTGATCCGCGCGTCCTTCCTGCTCGCCGGCCCGCTGCTCGCGCGCTTCGGCCGCGCCGTGATGTCGCCGCCCGGCGGCGACGTCATCGGCCGCCGCCGTCTCGACCCGCACCTCGACGCGTTCCGCGCGATGGGCGCCGACGTCGTCTCCAACGGCGGCGTCCAGCTGAGCGCCCCGCGCGGCCTGCGCCCGACCGACGTGTTCATGGACGAGCCGTCGGTCATGGCGACCGAGAACGTGCTGCTCGCCTCTGCGCTGACGCCCGGCACGACGGTCATCGGCAACGCCGCGTGCGAGCCGCACGTGCAGGACCTCGCGCGCATGCTCGTCAAGATGGGCGCCGACATCCAGGGGATCGGCTCGAACCTGATCACCGTCAACGGCGCCGAGCGGCTGCACGGCTGCGAGCACGACGTCGCGCCCGACCACATCGAGATCGGCAGCTTCATGGCGCTCGCCGGCGTCACCGGCGGCGAACTGCGGATCAAGGACACCGTGCCCGGCGACCTGCGGATGATCCGCCTCGTCTTCGAACGCCTCGGGCTGCGCTCTGAGCTCGACGGCAACGACGTGATCGTGCCCGGCGGGCAGAAGCTCGTCGCGCAGGCCGACGTCGGCGAGTACAAGAGCAAGATCCAGGACGGGCCGTGGCCCGCGTTCCCGGCCGATTTGACTTCGATCGCCGTCGCGCTCGCGACGCAGGCCGAGGGATCGATCCTCGTCCACGAGTGGATGTTCGAGAACAGGTTGATCTTCACCGACAAGTTGATTTTGATGGGAGCGGATATCGTCATGTGCGACCCCCATCGAGCGATCGTCACCGGGCCGCGGCGTCTGCGCGGCGAGCGCGTCGAGTCTCCCGACATCCGCGCCGGCATGGCGATGCTGCTCGCCGCGCTCTGCGCCGACGGGCGCAGCGAGATCGGCAACATCCGGCAGATCGATCGTGGGTATGAGCGGATCGACGAGCGGTTGCGCGAGCTCGGGGCGCGGATTGAGCGCGTCGCTACTGAGCCTGTTCACGCGTAGGGCGCTCGCTACCCTTATGGCGGTTATCAGCCGTTCCGGGGTAGCTCCCCGCCTTCCGAGCCGCCGCAAGGCGGCTTGGTCCGTTCGAGGGGTCTGTGTGATCATGAAGGCGATGTCGGAGCCTCGAAAGCAACTGCATGTCAAGGTGCGTCTCGAGGACGACGCGTACTGGGCCACGGTCGAGGAGTTCCCGGGCGTCCTCGCCACCGGGGACAACCTCGAGGAGCTGCGCGAGAGCGTGGAGGAAGGGATCGCACTGGTCCTGGCAGCGCCGGGTGTCGAGCCGCCGAAGGTCACGCTCGCGCCTCTGCGCCACGCGCCTGTCGCGATGGAGGCGCGGTCTGAGCTGGTCTACGCCTGATCGCGCCCGAGCGGGAGTCGTACAATCCTCCTCGTATGGCCACGCGAACGATCCACCTGCCAGAGAGTTCCTATGCGCTACTGACCGCCGAGGCGCAGCGGCGTGGGCTGAACCCCGACGCACTGGCGGACGAGCTGGTGCGCGCCGACCTCGCCGCACGGAGCGAGCAGGACCTCGAGGTGACACTCGAGAGCCTCGCCGAGCTCCGTGCGAAGCTGCCTGAGATCGATGGGATCGTGCTCGCGCGAGACGCCCGTGCGCAGCTCGAACGACGCGGCGACAGTTGAGCGTCGTCCTCGACGCCAACGCGCTGCGGCACGCTCCGGTGACGATGGAGGCCAGCTCGGAGCTCGTCTACGCCTGAGCGCGCCCCGGCGCGAGCGTACCGTCCGAAGGGACCGCGTAATCTCGTCTGCGAGATGATCTACCCAATCCCCAGCGGCACGCGCGACGTGCTCCCCGAGGAGACCGGCGAGGTGCGTGCGATCACCGACAGACTGCGCGGCGTGTTCGCCGCGCACGGCTACGGCGAGATCTACACGCCGGCGCTCGAGTACGAGTCGGTGCTGGCGCGCGCGGACATGGCCGACGCACGGCCGGCGTACCGCGTGTTCGACGAGACCGGCGCAGTGCTCGTGCTGCGCTCGGACATGACGGCGCCGATCGCGCGCGTCGTCGCGACGCGCTACGCCGACAGCGAGCCGCCGCTGCGCTTCTGCTACTTCGCGCACACCTACCGTGGCGTCAGCCCGCAGCGCGGACAGCTGCGCGAGGTGCTGCAGGCGGGTATCGAGCTGATCGGCTCGCCGGCGCCGCAGGGCACGGCGGAGGCGCTGACGGTGCTGTGCGCGTCGCTGGAAGCGGTCGGGCTCGAGGACTTCCGCATCGGCGTCGGCGACGCGTCGCTGTTCCCGGCGCTGATGGACAGCCTGGGCGTGGGCGTCGCCGAGGACGCGCGCGACGGGTTGCTCGCGACGCTCGTGCGGCGCGACTTCGTCGCGCTCGAGCACGGCCTGCGCGAGGCGGGCGTCGAGGGCGAAGCGGCCGAGCTGCTGCTCGACGTGCCCCAGCGCCGCGGCGGCCCGGAGCTGTTGACCGATGCGCCGGCGCCGCTCGTCGACGCCGTGACGGGCATGCGCCGCGTGTACGAGCTGCTCGCGCCGGCGGTCGCCGAGCGCGTGATCTTCGACCTCGGCCTCGTACGCAACATCGGCTACTACACGGGCGCGGTGTTCGAGGTGTACGACCCGACGCTCGGCGTGCCGATCGGCGGCGGCGGGCGCTACGACGAGCTGCTCGGACGCTTCGGGCGCAGCCTGCCGGCGGTCGGCTTCGCGCTGTACGTCGACCCGCTGCACCAGGCGCTGGCGGGCGAGAAGCAGGGCACGGGCGCGCTCGCCGAGCTGCGCGACGTTGCGACGGCCGGGGAGCCGATGTGAGCCCGCTCGGGCTGACGATCGCGGTGCCGCGCGGGGCGCTGTTCTCGGGGACGGTCGACCTGCTGTCGTCGCTCGGCGTCGACACCGACGAGCTGCGCACGAACGACCGCAAGCTGCTGTTCGAGGACATCGGCGTCGTGACGATGCGCCCGTCGGACGTGCCGACGTACGTCGAGCACGGCGCTGCCGACATCGGCGTGACGGGCAAGGACGTGCTGCTCGAGCAGCTCGCGCAGTCGCCGGGCGAGGGCGGGCGCGACGTGTACGAGCTGCTCGACCTCGGCTTCGGGCGCTGCACGATGGTGCTCGCGAGCAAGGATGGCCCCGACCCGGCGCTCGAGCGGTTGCGGCGCCTCGGCGTGATGCGCGTGGCGACGAAGTACCCGCGGATCGCGACGCGCTACCTCGACGAGACCGGTCGCCAGGCGGAGATCGTCGAGGTCAAGGGCTCGGTCGAGCTCGCGCCGCTGACGGGGATGGTCGACGCGATCGTCGATCTGACGGCGACGGGCACGACGCTGCGCGAGAACAACCTCGTCGTGCGCGAGGAGATCGTCGTGTGCACAGCGCGGCTGATCGCGAATCCGGTCGCGCACAAGCTGAAGGCGGCGCGGATCGACGCGCTGACGGAGCAGTTGCGCGCGATGCCGGCCGCCGGCGTGAGCTGAGATGCACCTCGAGCGCGTCGCGGTGGCCGAGCTCGAGCGGCTGGGCGGTCCGGCGGGCGTCGCCGAGCACCTGCGTGCGCTCGTGCCCGACGGCGAGTCGGTGCAGGAGCCGGTGCGCGAGATCGTCGAGGCCGTTCGCGACGGCGGCGATCAGGCGGTGCTGCGCTATACGCGCGAACTCGACACGAACGGCCTCGAGCCGGGCGCGCTGCTCGTCTCGCCGGAGGACCTCGCCGAGGCGATCAAGCGTATGCCGCTCGAGCTCGTCGCCGGGCTGCAGGTGACGATCGCGAACGTCGCGCAGGTCGCCGACGCCGGCGTCGGGCGCGAGACGGTGGTCGACTTGCCGCAGGGCCAGCGCGTGTCGCTGCGCGAGCTGCCGGTCGAGTCGGCGGCGATCTACGTGCCGGGCGGCCGCGCGCCGTACCCGAGCACGGTCGCGATGGGCGTCGTGACGGCGCGCGCGGCGGGCGTGTTCGACGTCGCCGTGTGCAGCCCGCCGAGCGACGAGGGCGAGATCGACGCGGCGATCCTCGGCGCGTGCCGACTGTGCGGCGTCGAGCGGGTGTACCGGATGGGCGGCGCGCAAGCGATCGCGGCGCTCGCGTACGGGACGGAGACGGTCAGGCGCGTCGACGTGATCGTCGGCCCGGGCAATCTGTACGTGCAGGAGGCGAAGGCGCAGCTGTCGGCGCGGGTCGGGATCGACGGCTTCGCCGGGCCGAGCGACCTGATGGTCGTGCTCGGGTCGGAGCTCGGCGAGAACGACGTGAAGCTCGCGGCGCTCGACATGCTCGCGCAGGGCGAGCACGGCGCGGGCAGCCTCGTGATCGGCGTGTCGGCCGGCCCGGGTGTGATCGACGCGCTCGAAAGGACGCTGACGAAGCTCGACGCCGAGCACCCGAGCACAGGCGCCGGTGTCGGCGGCACGTTCGCGCTCGTCGAGGCGCTCGACGCCCAGCAGGCGATCCAGATCGCGAACGAGTACGCGCCCGAGCATTTGCAGCTGATCGGCGCCGACGTCGAGGCGCAGGCGCCGCGCGTGCGCGCGGCCGGCTGCGTGTTCGTCGGCGCGGCGAGCGCGACGGCGTTCGGCGACTACGTGGCCGGCTCGAACCACATCCTGCCGACGCTCGGCGCGGCGCGCTTCGCGTCGATGCTCTCGCCGCGCCACTTCCGCCGGCGGATGGCCGAGGTGCGCATCGCGCCCGACGGCGCCGGCAAGCTCGCGCGCGCGGGCGTGCCGATCGCGCGCGCGGAGGGCTTCGAGTGGCACGCACGCTCGATGGAGGCGCGCATCGGCGACAATGAGGGCGATGAGTGACGTGAGCAGCGAGCGGACGGCGAGCATCGAGCGGCGCACGGGCGAGACCGACGTGCGGCTGTCGCTCGCGCTCGAAGGCACGGGCGCGGGCACGCGTGCGACGGGCGTTGGCTTCCTCGACCACATGCTCGACCTGCTGGCGCGTCACGGACGGATCGACCTCGACGTCGAGGTCAGCGGCGATTTGCAGACGGGCGCGCACCACACGGCCGAGGACACGGCGATCGTGCTCGGTCAGGCGCTCGACGCGGCGCTCGGCGATCGCAGCGGGATCGTGCGCTACGGGTCGGCGACGGTGCCGATGGACGAGGCGCGCGCGAGCTGCGCGATCGACATCTCGGGACGGCCGTTCACGCTGTTCGACGCCGATCTGCCGGCGGGCGCGACGGGCGGGTTCGAGCACGAGCTGACGGAGGAGTTCTTCCGCGCGGTGGCGAACGCGGCGAAGCTGACGCTGCACGTGCGGATCGAAGCGGGCAGCAACGCGCACCACATGATCGAGGCGGCGTTCAAGTCGTTCGCGCGCGCGCTGCGCCAGGCGGCGGCGATCGACCCGTCGGAGAACGGCGTGCCGAGCACGAAGGGGACGTTGACGGCATGAGCGCGCTGATCGACGAGCCGGTCGCGATCGCGGTGGTCGACTACGGCATGGGCAACCGTCGGTCGGTGGAGAAGGCGCTCGCGCACGTCGGCGCGCGGGCGAGCGTGACGAGCGACGTCGACGAGCTGCGCGCGGCGGACGGCCTGGTCGTGCCGGGCGTGGGCGCGTTCCCGCGCGCGATGGAGCGCCTTCGTGCGCTCGGCCTGGACGAGCTGCTGCGGGCGCGCGTCGAGCGAGGAACGCCGGTGCTCGGCATCTGCCTCGGGCTGCAGCTGGCGTTCGAGCACTTCGAGCGAGCTCGGCGGCGCCGAGGGCCTGGGGCTGATCGCGGGCGAGGTGCACGGCCTCAGGGCGGGCTCGCTGAAGCTGCCGCACATCGGCTGGAACGAGGTGCGCTTCACGAAACCGGAGTCGGCGCTGATCGCGGGGCTGCCGCTCGAATGCGCGTTCTACCACGTGCACTCGCTGGCGGCGGAGCCGGCGCGCGAGGAGGATGTGCTCGGCGTGGCGGAGTACGGCGCGCCGTTCGTGACGGCGGTCGAGAAGGGGTCGTTCTACGGCGTGCAGTTCCACGCCGAGAAGTCGTCGGCGGCGGGCCTGCGGCTGCTGGCGAACTTCGCGCGGATCTGCATCGCCGCGCGCGAGCCGGACGCGGCGCAGACGTCCGCGCACGCGTAGGCGTCCAACGGTGAAGCTCTACCCGGCGATCGACATCCTCGGCGGCAACGCCGTTCGCCTCGTAAAGGGCGACTTCGAGGCGAAGAAGATGTACGACGAAGACCCGCTGTCGGCGGCGCGCGCGTTCGCGGAGGAAGGCGCGAAGTACCTGCACGTGGTCGACCTCGACGGCGCGAAGCGCGGCGAGCCGGTGAACGTCGAGCACGTGCGGCGAATCGCGAGCGAGCTGGGCGTGCCGGTGCAGCTGGGCGGCGGCCTGCGCTCGGACGTGTCGATCCAGCGGGCGTTCGAAGCGGGCGTCAGCCGCGTGATCCTCGGGACGGCGATCTTCAGCGATCCGGAGCTGCCGTACCGGGCGATGGACGAGCACGGCGCCGAGCGGGTGCTGATCGGGATCGACGCGCGCGACGGGTATGTCGCGACGCACGGCTGGCTTGAGAAGACGCAGCTGTCTGCGCGCGAGACGATCGAACGCTGGGACGAAGGCCGTGGCGGCGTGAAGCGGTTCGTGTACACGAACATCGACCACGACGGCATGCTCGACGGTCCGGACGTCGAGGACGCGACGGCGATCGCGCGCGCGGTCGGCGACGGCGAGCTGATCCTGTCGGGCGGGATCGGCGAGCTCGAGCACCTGCGGGCGCTCGCGCGCGTGCGCAGCGAGCAGCAGCTGGAGGCGCTCGACGGCGTGATCGTCGGCAAGGCGCTGTACGAGCAGCGCTTTACGGTGCGCGAGGCGCTGGCGACGCTCGACGGCCTCTAGGGCGAAACCGTAGTACATGATATATCAGGCATTAGTATCTACAATGCCTGAGAAATACAGCCTAAAAAGAACATCCAAAGAACGGCCGACGCCAATTGCGGTGCGCCGTGTGGAGCGCGAGCTCGCCGAACACGTCGCGACGTGGCGCAAGCTCCGAGGACTGACGCAGGCCCAGGTGGCCGATCGGGCCGGCGTGTCGAGAGACACCGTGCAGCGACTCGAGAGCGCTGAGGGCAACGTCAGCGTCGAGAGCCTCCTGCGCGTGCTGCGTGCCCTCGGGGTGCTCGAGAGCATTCCGCGGGCGCTGGATCCGCTGAGCAGTGAGTTGGGCCGGTTGCGTTCGAAGGAGCGGCTGCCGCAGCGCGTGCGACCGAGACGGCTGAGCGGCTAGGGCGATGGCGGAGCAAAGGGTCGAAGTCGTGGTGCGGATCGCTGGCGAAGACGTGCCGGCAGGGTTGCTCTGGGCAGCATTCTCGCGGCGCTGGCGGCTCGGCCACGTTCGCCTATCTCCCGGAGTACCTCGCCCGAGGCGACAGCTACCAACTCGACCCGCTGCTCGACGAGCGCACGGCGCAGCAGCAGACGCGTTCGGGTCGCGGTGCGTGGCGCTGTACGAGCGTTCGCCGTCGCCGAAATGCTGGCGGCGCTCGCTTCGCTCGACACGTCGTTAGGTGGGGCGCGTTTGGACCAGCGCCTCGGTTGCACTCGCGCCTGCCTCAACTCCACCGGCGCTCGCAAAGATGCGCTGCACCCTCCGCGCGCCGGCTCGTCGCTCGGTGGCGCTCTGGACGGCATCTGCGAGTCGTCCGGGTGTCAGGCGCCTCGGGAGCAGGCGAACTCCGGCGTTGGCGTACTCGACGCGCCGGGCGGTCTCGAGCTGATCGCGGCCGAACGGCACGACGACGACGGGGCAGCCGAACGACAGCGCCTTCTGGGTTATCCCCATGCCGCCGTGGCAGACGGCGCACGCCGCGCGCCGCAGGATCGATTCGTGGGGGGTGAAGCGCACGGTCCTGCTGCCGGGCGGCGTGTCGAATGTCTCGGGATCGTGCGCGGCGGTCGTGGCAATCACCGAGATGCCGGCCGCAGGCAGGCCGCGCAGGGCGACTTCGACGAGGCGCCGGTCGGCCTGTCGCTCGGTCGAGCAGGTGACGAGCACGAGCGGATCGGCGAGCTCGTCCAGCCACGAAGGTGGCTGCGCGGGCGGCGCCCAGTTGATCGGGCCGATCAGTCGCACGTTCTCTGGCCAGTCGCTGTGCGGATAGTCGAAGCCGTCGGCGGTGAGCGCGAGCACGAGCGGCGCTCGCGCGAACAGCTCGTCGAACGATTCAACCGGGTCGAGGCCGTGCTGTACGCGAAACGCGTTGATGTGGCGCACGACGAGGCGGTTGCCGACCGCGGTGGAGGCGCGGCGAGCGCCGGCGTCGCGCGCCGCGCCGAGCGGCCCGCCGAGCGGACGCAGCGCCAGGCCGAACGGTGGCGCATCGCGCGAGTACAACGGCAGCAGGAAGGGCGAGTAGATCGCCCACGGCAGGCGCGATCGCTCGGCGGCGACCGCGGCGCCCCAGCAGTTGACGTCGACGAGCACAACGTCCGGTCGCTGCCGGTCGATCGCTCGCGTTAGGTCGCCGAGCTCGTGCGGCGCTCGCTCGAGGAGTGTTCTCATCACGGAGAGCACGGCGCGGTGCCGCGAGCGGTGCCGCCAGTCGGCGAGCTGTGCGCCGTCGAGGACCGGATCGATCGCGGCGCCTTCGACGCCCAACCCGGCCAGGTGCTCGAGCTCGTCGGAAAGCGTGTGGACCGCGACGCGATGCCCGCGACGCGCGAGCAGCTCGACGATGGGCACGAGCGGATACAGGTGCCCGCGCGCGGGCGAGGTGTACGCGAGGACCTTCACGCGAAGGGCCTCGCGCGAGGAGCCCTCACGTTCATGCGTCCTCCGCCAGCAGGCGCTCGATCAGATCGGTCAAGGTCGCGTGGGCATCGGGCCGCGGCATCTCCAGGTCGTGGGTCAGTATCCACCACGTCTGGACGTCGCAGATCGCGATCAAAGCCGCTCGTCGCCGGGCGCGCTGCTCGTCGGCCAGTCGCTCGAGCCAGGGTGCGAATGCGTGGTCGACCCAGTCGTAGTGCACCTGACGCGCAGCGCGCGAGAGCCGTGCGAGGAACGTCGACCCGCTTCGCTGCCAGGCGCCGATCTTCAGCGATCGCTCGCCCCATGCGTCGTAGTGGTCGAGCAGGTTGTCGACCGTCCCGTCGATGTCGCCGGTCGGGGCGCTCCAGCGCTGGTCGCGGATCTGCGAGTAGCCGCGGACGAGCGCCTGCAGCAGCAGTCCGTCCTTGGAGCCGAAGTGGCGCAGCAGCGTCTGCTTCGTGACGCCCGCCCGAGCCGCGAGGGTCTCGAGCGAGGTCTGCTGCCATCCCGGCCAGTCGCCGCTGAAGAACTCGTCGTCGGCGGCGTCGAGCAGGGCGTCCTGCGTGCGCTCCTGCGCCTCCGCGCGCGCGACCTTGTTGTACGCCCGTTTCTTTGGAGTCTTGGCCATCGGTTGCCAGCGTATTCGAGCTTCGCATCGGTCCGGGGATCATTCCTGTTCCGCCAGTGCGGCCGGTACGCCCGACGCGAGATAGCCGGGAATCGCGAGGATCGCCGCGCCGACGGCGACGATCGAGGCGACGCTGGCGAGCGCCGTGAGCCCGATGACCGAATGAACGACTGGGAAGTCGATCGCCTGTGATAGGGCGCGGTCAGCGAGCTGCTGGCCGTACAGGCCGAAGACCGCGCCGACGAGGCAGCCGACACCGAGCAGCAGCGCGCTCTCGAGCAGCAGCGCGCGCCACAGCAGCGCGCGGGGAAACCCGTCGAGCTTGAGCCGCGCCAGGCGGGGACGTCGCCGCCAGATCATCGCCCCGATCGCGGCGGCCATCGCGAGCACGGCGGCGAGCGGAACGAGCAGCGCGAGCCGTGCGAGCTGCGCGACCGCGCGGTGATCGAGGGCGAGGAGCCGCCGTGTGCGCGCTTCGGCGGTCTCGGCGATCAGTCCGGAGTGCGGTCCGAGCGCTCGCGCGAGCTCGCCGAGGACTCGCTTCGGCGGGACGCCGGGTGCGAGCAGAACGTCATAGGCGCTCGCTTGCCCGGACCCCCACGCCCTCGCGTAGTCCTCGGCGTTCATCACGATCGCGCCGGGCGCCCAGCTCAGGTTGGTCGACAGCGCGGCCACGCGAAAGCTCGTCGGAGTCGGGCTCGGGAGGGTGAGCCGGTCGCCGATTCGCAGGTCCCGTTCGGTTGCAAGCGTGCGCGAGATCACCAACCAGCCGCCGCTGCGCACGCGCGCGCTGGCCCGCCGGACGCTGCCTTCGACGATCTGGTCGGTCGGCAGCAGCGGCTGAGCCTGAGGCGGGGGCGCGATGACGAGCACCCGGCGGCTTCCGAGGTCGAGCAGGCCGCCGCGGTACAGGCGCACGGAGCGTACACCGCGTAGGTGGCGCAGGCGTGCGACGCCGCGCGCGGGAAACGGCGTGGTCTGCAGCAGGTCGTAGGCGCCCGCCGGCGCGACCCACACGTCGGCGAACGCGTTCATGTCGTGCGCGGCGCGATTGAGGCCGCCGAGCAGGTCGTCATGCGCACCGAGCAGCGCGACGCTGCCGAACACGGCGATCGCGCCGGTGGCGGCGACCGCGATGGCTCGGTTGCCGGACGCGGCGAGCTCGATCCTGGCGATGTGCGGGACAGGGCTGACGAGCGCCCTTGCAAGCCGCTCGGTCAGTCGCAGCGCGACGTCGAGAACGATCGGCAGCACGAGCAGGAGCGACGCGACGAGCAGCATCGTCCCGACGATCGCGGCGGTCGGCGCGGCGAGCAGGACGGCCGTGGCCGCGACGAGACAGATCAGTGCGGCGAGCATTGCGCCGGTGCGGCGGTGTGCCGAGCGGCGTCCGACCGCGGCGCCGCGGTCGGCTTCGGTGGCGAGCAGCGGACCGCGCGAGAGCGCGCGGCGCAGCGGGACCAACACGGCGACGATCGCCGCGAGCAAGCCGCCTCCGAGCGCGGTCGCGACGCTCTGCCAACCGATCGAGCGCTGCGGTCCGAGCGCGAAGGCGAGCGAGAGGAACGCCGGGTTGGACGGGAACAGACGAGTGGAGAGCGTCTCGCCGAGCGCCAGGCCGAGGACGCTCGCGACGATGCCGAGGCTCGCGCCGTCGAGTAGCAGCACGGCGAGCACGGTGCGCCGGGCGTACCCGTCGCACCGCAGGTCGGCCACTAGGCGCCGGCGCTGGGGCACGGTGAAGAGCACGGCGTTGAACGCGAACAGGAACCCGACGAGCGCGCTGACCGCGGCGAACAGCTGCGTCGACTGGCCGTTGGCGGTGTTCGCCTGAGCGAGCAGCCGCTGCTCGTGGTCGATCGGCTCCACTTGTAAGCGGCTCCCGGCCAGTGTTCTCAGCTCGGCGGGCAGGCCGGGCGCGGATCCGTTCGTCTCGATCAGGATCCTGCTCACCCGTGTTCCGAGGCCGCTCATTTCCTGCAGCGAGGAGAGCGGCGTGAGCACGATCGGATCGGCGACGAGCGAGCCGATCTGATCCGCGTGCAGCGCCGTGTAGAACGGGGCGCGCGCCGCGTGTCCGGCGATCTCGAAGGTGACGGGCTGTCCGAATCTGACGATCCCCAGTGTTCGCGCAAGCGGAGCGGGAAGGACGATCGCGCCAAAGCCCGCGAACGGGGTGAGCGCCGTGCTGCGCGTCAGCGCACCGCCGAGCCGGGTGAGGGTCGGATCTGCGCCGAGCATCTCGACCGATACGCTGCCACGGGGACCGATCGCATTCGCCTGCACTTCCAGCAGGGGGGCGACGGAGCGCACGCCAGACAGGCGTCGCACGCGATCGGTCAGGGTCTGCGGGAGGCCGTGCGGATCGCGGGCGACCAGCTCGACCGTCGCCCTGCCGGCGATCCCGCGCGTCAGCTCGGCGAGTGATCCGCCGAGGCTCGAGCTTGAGACCTGCGACGCGAACAGGAGCGCGACGCCGGCGGCGATCCCGGCGAGGGCGAGCGCCTCCTGCACTAGCCGCGCGCGCAGGCGAATGCGGTAGAGATGCAGCACGTTGGCGAGCGACACGCTGATCCGCTCAGCTCGGCATGGTTCCGGCGATGGTCAGTCGCTGCTCGTGCACGGATCGTTCGCGATCGACTTCGGTGAGCCGTCCGTCGCGCAACGTGAGCAGGCGATCGGCGTAACGCGCCGCGGCAGGATCGTGGCTGACGAGCACGCCGGCGACGCCGCGTTCGTGACATAGCTCGCGGATCAGCTCCAGCACGTGCTGGCCGCGGCGGCTGTCAAGGCTTCCCGTTGGCTCGTCGGCGAGCAGCAGGCGCGGGGCGGTCGACAGCGCCCTTGCGATCATCACGCGCTGACGCTCTCCCATCGAGAGCTGCTCGCTGCGATGGTGCGTGCGGCGGTCGAGGCCGAGCCGCTCGAGCAGCGGCTCGATCTCGCGTCGCGCCTCGCGCCAGCGCATCGTGTTGAGCAGCTTCAGGGCGGCGTTGTCGATGACGGTCGCTCCGGGGAGCAGATCGAAACTCTGGCGGACGAACCCGAGCTCGCGCAATCTGAAGCGTGCGGCGTCGCGCTCGGAGAAAGTCGACACGTCACGTCCCGCGATCGAGACGCTGCCCGACGTCGGCCGCAGCAGCGTGGCGATCATCATCAGCAGCGTCGTCTTACCCGAGCCGCTTGGGCCGAACAGGGCGACGAGCTCGCCGGGGGAGACGTGAAGCGAAACGCCGTCGACTGCGCGCACCGACTCGCCACCGACCGCGGGGTAGTGCTTCACGAGATCACGCAGCTCCAACACACCGGCCGCCGTTCGTCTCGGTCAGTCCGATACTCGACCGCTCAGCGCAACGGTGATCGCGTCGCTCGACTGCTGCAGCGTCCCTTCGATGCGAAGGCCGGAGTCCCGCGCGCGACGGTAGCGTCCGGTACCGCCGGTGATCGACATCGTTCCGGCGAAGGTCGCGGCTTCGCCACCGCGCCGATAGGCGGCGGTGCCGGCGCACGAGATCGATCCTTCACGTCGTGTGATCGTGACCTCTGCCGTCGCGCGGCTCGTCGAGACGAGCGTGAGGCGGACGTGGATCGATCCCGAGAAGGTGCCCGTCGCCGCGCCGAGCTCTTCGAGCGTGAATTCGTGTCTGCTCGTGACGTGCAGGTGGCCGGTCTCGTGCAGCGAGACCGTGCTCGCGACGCGTGCGCTCGCCGGGCAGGGAATCGAGGACGCCGCGGCGCCGCCGCTCGATCCGTCAGCGTATGCAAACTCGGCTGCGATCGGGAAGCCGCCGTGCGGACACGTCGCGGGGACGAGCACGGTGTTGGCGCGGCCGGTGCGAGCGCGCGGGCGAGATCCGACGGTCAGCGAGAGCCGCGCGATCGAGGCGGCGGGCTCGAGCGGCAGCGTCGGGATCGCGGGGATCGCGAGCACGAGCTGTTCGCCGTAGGGGGCCTGGTCGGGCTGAGCCGATCCGGTCAGCAGCACACGCTCTTCAACCGGCGAGCGGCCGTGGGCGAAGATCGTGAACGTCGGATCCTGACCGCGCGGGGGTCCGAGGAAGGCCGACAGCGCGACGTTCTCGGCGATCGTCTGCGAGCCGGCGCGGACGACGGCGACCGCGCGCCCGGTGCCCAGTCGCGATTCGCTCGGACAGGCGCGCGGTCCGCGTGCGCGCAGTCGCGCGGCCGGACAGCTGCGCAGCCGCGGGATGTCAAGCGCGAGCCCGGCGGGGAGGTGAATGGTCGCTCGGCGAACGGGTGCTGGTACACCGTCGGTGCCGCCGAGGTAGCGGAGCGCGAGGGTGAGGTCCGCCCGGCGGCCGAGCTCGTCGGGGTTCAGCGAAGCAGCAAGCGATGCGGTCGTGCGTACGGGAGCGGCGGCGTGCGCCGTGGTCGAGGCTGTCGCGCAGATGAGCGCCACGGCGACGATGCAGCACGCCTCCGGTCGCCATCGTCGCGTCATCGGCCCTTGGTCGAGCTACGCGGACAGGCGATCGTGCCGGAATTGATCAGCGACGTGCCGTCGGCGAATGAGACCAGCGCCTCGTAGGGGAAGCCGCTATGCGGGCACGTGCTCGGCACGACGAGCCCTCTGACGTGGACCAGCTTGCGCTTGCCGTGGATCGTCTTGTAGTACGCGATGCTCCGGTCGCCGATCGTGATGAACGCGCTTTCGATCGAGGCGTTGGACGCTTCCGGCAGCGTTGGGATCGGCGGTATTTCGAATGTGAAGCCGAGCCCGTAGGGCTTCGGTGCGCGAACTTCGTGCGCGATGACGACGAGTTCGATGAACGCCGGCGAGATCGCCTTGACGAACGCGAGCACGACGAGATGCCCGTTTTCGCTCGGGCCGAAGAACAGGTCGAGCGTGAACGGCTCGGCGATGACTTCGTGCGCCAGTTCGAGTAGACCGACGCCACCGCCGAAGCCGATGCGAGAGTCGGCGGGGCAGGCGACGGTCCCGCGCGCTTCGAGCGCGGCCGCGCTGCATGTGCCGGTCCCCCGCGCGTCGATCGAGAACCCCGCCGGAAGATATGCCGTCACTTTGCTGACCGGAGGCGGCACGCCGGCCGTCGGCGAGCTGAACTTGACCGTGGCGGAAAGGTTCGTCGGTGCGCCGAGCGTGTCCGGCGTGAGGCTGACGTTGCTCGTCAATGTCTCGGCCGCGTTCGCGAGTCCCGGGGTCGCAAGGCAGCCTGTAGCGAGGATCAGGAGGGCGAGATGAAGCGTGCGTCGACGGACATCATTCATGAGACCGACGGTAACATTAAATTAGCGGCTCGTCAATAGCGGCTACCGGGGCCCGTAGTGGCTACGGTTGCTAGATGCACTTCAAGCGAATCATCCCGTGCCTCGACGTCGACGCGGGCCGCGTCGTGAAGGGGGTCGAATTCCTCGACATCCGCGACGCGGGCGACCCGGTCGAGCTGGCGGCGCATTACGACCGCGAGGGGGCGGACGAGCTTGTGTTCCTCGACATCACGGCGACGCACGAGAAGCGCGAGACGATCGCGAAGCTGGCGCGGGCGACGGCGGACGACGTGTTCGTGCCGTTCACGATCGGGGGCGGGATCCGGTCGACGGAGGACGCGCAGGCGGTGCTGGACGCGGGGGCGGACAAGGTGTCGGTCAACTCGGCGGCGCTGAAACGGCCGCAGCTGATCGACGAGCTGGCGGAGGTGTTCGGGTCGCAGTGCGTGGTGCTGGCGATCGACGCGAAAGCGGACCCGTTCGTCGGCGGCGGCCTGGACGACCCGTCGCAGTGGGAGGCGTATCTGGCGGGCGGGCGCACGCCGACGGGCCGCGACGTGGTCGAGTGGGCGCGCGAGGGCGTCGAGCGCGGGGCGGGGGAGATATTGCTGACGAGCATGGACCGCGACGGGACGAACGACGGGTATGACCTGCCGCTGACGGCGGCGGTGAGCGAGGCGGTGAGCGTGCCGGTGATCGCGTCGGGCGGCGCGGGCGAGCTCGAGCACCTGGTCGAGGCGCTGCGGGCGGGCGCGGACGCGGCGCTGTGCGCGTCGATCTTCCACTACGGCCGGCACACGATCGCGGAGGCGAAGGCGCACGTGGCGGCCGCGGGGATCCCGGTCCGGATCGAGTGAGGCGCGCGCGTGGCGACGGTGGCGAGCGACGGCAAGGCGGTGCTCGAGCGCGTGCGTGAGCTGCCGGGCGGCCGCGTGCTGCTCGAGCTGGCGTGCGGGCGCGAGGACGTCGAGCTGGTCGGCGGCGCGGCGCGGGACCTGTTGCTGGGCCGCGAGCCGCGCGAGCTGGACGTCGTCGTGGACGGTCCGGCGGATGCGTTCGCGGGACGGATCGTGTCGATGATTGACGGCCGCTTCGCGGCCGATGACGGCGTTCGTTGTGCGGTCGACCGGCACGAGCGGTTCGGCACGGCGGCGATTGCTTGGAAGCAGGGGCGGATCGACGTGGCGTCGAGGCGCGCGGAGTCGTATCCGACGCCGGGCGCGCTGCCGGACGTGCGCGTGGGAACGCGCGAGGAGGACGTGCAGCGGCGCGACTTCACGATCAACACGATCTCGATCTCACTCGGCGGCGCGCACCGCGGCGAGCTGCACGCGGCGCCGGGAGCGCTCGAGGACCTGGCGAGCGGACGGTTGCGCGTGTTGCACGAGCGGAGCTTCGTCGACGATCCGACTCGACTGCTGCGTCTCGGTCGGTACGCGGCGCGGCTCGGGTTCGAGCCCGACGAGCAGACGGCGCGGCTGGCGAGCGAGGCGATCGCGCAAGGTGCGCTGGCGACGGTGTCGCACGCGCGGATCGGCGCGGAGCTGCGCCTCGCGCTGAGCGAGCCGGACGTCGTGGCCGCACTGGAATCGCTGCAGCGGCTTGGCGTGCTGGCGGCGCTGCATGAGGCGATCGAGCTCGACGCGCCGCTGGCGCGGGCGGCGCTGGCTGCGCTGCCGGACGAGGCCGAGGCGCGCCCGGACGTGCTGCTGCTGGCATCGCTGCTGCTGCCCAGAGGCGCGTACGACGCGACGGACTACGAGACGCGACTGCGGGCGCTGCTCGACGGGTACGAGTTCGCGGCGGCGGATCGCGAGCGGACGGTGCACAGCGCGCTGCTCGCGCCGCGCGTCGTCGAGCTGCTCGAGCACGCAGAGACGCCATCGCGGATCTACGAGATCGCGCACGACGCGCCGCTCGAGGCGATCGCGCTCGCGGTGGCGTTGGCCGACGCGAAGGGGCGCGACAAAGCGGCCGAGGCCGCGCGCCGCTGGCTGTCGGAGCTGCGCGGCGTGCGGTTGTCGATCGGCGGCGACGATCTGCTCGACGCGGGCGTTGCGCCGGGTCCGGAGATCGGCAGGCGTCTGCGCCAGGCGCTCGCGCGCAAGCTCGACGGCGAGCTGCCGGACGGTCGCGAGGCGGAGCTGAGCGCGGCGCTGGACGGTTGGCGGCGGTAAGTTGGCTATATGCCAAACGTGCGGATCGACAACATTCCTGCCGACGTCTACGAGACGTTGAGTCGGCGCGCGGATGCGGCCGGTGAGTCGCTGCAGGCGTACGTGCTCACGATGCTTGAAGAGCAGGCGAGCAAGCCGACGATCAAGGAATTGTTCGAACGAGTCGGCAGACGAACGGGTGGCAGCTTGACGCCCGAGTTTGCGGCGCGAGTGATTCGCGAAGAACGCGACGCCCGTTCGGCGTGAACGGCACGATCGCGTCGGGCGCGCTGCGTGTCGAGCTTGCGGGCGTCGGGATGGCGCTGTTCACGACGCGCGCCGATGGCAACCTCTCGACGCAGCGCGGCGTCGATCCCGAGCACGGCCGCACGAGGCGCGACGAGCTGTGCGATCGGCTCGGCCTCGGCTGGCTGTGCGCGAGTCGCCAGGTGCACGGCACGAACGTGCACCTGGCGCGTGCCGTCGCCGGGCGGGGAGGCGAGCCGGTGGCGATCGATGCCGACGGCCACGCGACTGCGCTCGTGGGCGTCGGCGCGATGGTGTTGACGGCCGACTGCCTGCCGGTCGCACTCGCGGCGGGCGGCACGGCGCCGGCGGTTGCGATGGTGCACGCCGGCTGGCGCGGGCTGGCGGCGGGCGTGATCGAGAACGGCGTTCGCGCGCTTCGCGAGCTCGGCGCGGACGGCGAGGTCGAGGCGGCAATCGGCCCGGGCGCTGGCGCGTGCTGCTACGAGGTCGGGCCGGACGTGCACGCCGCGCTTGCGGCCGAGCCCGGCAGCCCGCGGACGATCGACCTGCGCGCGATCGCGCGCGAGCGTCTGCTCGTGGCGGGCGCTGCGCGCGTGCACGACGTCGACGCGTGCACGATCTGCGACGAGCGCTTCTTCTCGCACCGACGCGAACGCGAGCGCGCGGGGCGGCAGGCGGGGATCGCATGGCTGAGCTGATCACGGGCCTGCGGATCGAGCGGATCCGCGAGAACGTCGCGCGCGTGCGCGAGGAGATCGCGGCGGCGGTGCTTCGCTCGCCGGTGACGCGCACGGCGCAGGCGCAGATCGGCGTCGAGCTGCTGGCGGCGATCAAGTACGTCGCGGCCGACGACCTGCCGCTGCTCGCCGAGGCGGGCATCGAGCTCGTCGGCGAGAACCGCGCGCAGGAGCTGCGCGTCAAGCACGAGCTGCACGGGGCGCTGTTCGAGTGGGACTTCATCGGCCAGCTGCAGAGCCGGCGGGTGAAGGAAATCGTGCCGTACGTGCGGCTGATCCACTCGGTCGCGTCGGAGTCGGCGCTGCGCGAGCTCGAGCGCCATCGCGCGCTTGCGCGGCCGGAGCTGCGGATCCTGGTCGAGGTCAACATCGCCGGCGAGCCGGACAAGGCCGGCGTCGAGCCCGAGCGCGTCGGCGAGTTCATCGCGCGCTCGCCGGTGCCGGTCGCCGGGCTGATGACGATGCCGCCGCTGGCGGGCGAGCCCGACGACAGCCGCCGCTGGTTCGCGCGGTTGCGCGAGCTGGCCGACGAGCATGGGCTCGAGCACCTGTCGATGGGAACGTCGCAGGACTACGTCGTCGCCGTCGAGGAGGGCGCGACGATCGTGCGAATCGGCACGAGTCTCTACACTTAACGTCCCGTGCGGCGCTGCCGCCGCAACGGCTAGCATTTGCAGGGAATTCGGCCTCACGAGCGAAGACGCACCTACTGCAATGGCTTTCCGCGACTCCTGGCACAGCGCGCTCGTCTACTTCGGCCTAGCCGAGGAGTATCACGACGACTACGACGAAGCTCCGCCCGAGGAGGAGATCGAGGACCGCTACCGCGAGCGCCCGAACGTGCGCCGCCTGCGCCGCCGGCGCGACGAGTTCGACGACATCTTCGCCGACGACGAGCCGGCGGCCGCGCGCGGCGGCCGCTCGACGACCGTGCTCAAGCCGGTCGGCGGCCGCGGCAACGGCGACGTGCGCGTGCACCTCGTGATCCCGAAGTCGTTCAACGACGCGCAGCAGATCGCCGACAAGTTCAAGGACTCGGTCCCGGTGATCCTCAACCTGCAGTCCGCCGAAACCGACTTGTCAAAGCGCCTGATCGACTTCGCGTCGGGCCTGACGTACGCGCTCGACGGCGGCATGCAGCGGATCGCCGACAAGGTCTTCATGTTGACGCCGCGCAACGTCGAGATCTCCGCGGAGGAGAGAGCCCGCCTGATCGAGAAGGGCTTCTTCAACCAGAGCTAGCCCTCCAGCGATCCGGCGTGGCAGAGTCAAGCCTCGCCAGGACGCAGGGAGCGTAATGTGCTCTGCACATGAGCGACCGAGGACGCAGCGAGGCGCAGGCTATGTCACGTCAGATGAAAGTCGGCCTGATCGGAGCAGGCAACATGGCGCGTGCGCTTGCGCGCGGCTGGGGCGAGCCGGTCGTCGTGTTCGACCCGGTCGCAGAGCGCGCGCACGCGCTCGCCGCGCTCGTCGGCGGCGACGTGGCCGACTCGAACGCCGACGTCGCGGGCGCGGCCGATCTCGTCGTGCTGTGCCACAAGCCGGCGCAGCTCGCCGACGTCGCGGCCGAAGTCGCTCCGCACGTCAACGCGGTCGCGTCGATCCTCGCCGCGACGCCGCTGCAGGCGCTGCGCGACGCGTATCCGGGCACGCCGGTGTACCGGTTCATCCCGTCGCTGCCGGTCGAGGTGCGCCAGGGCGCGGTCGTGCAGGCCGCCGGCCCGGGGCAGGACGCAGAGCTCGACGGCGCCGTCGCCGAGTTGTTCGCGCAGCTCGGCACGCTCGTCGTGCTCGACGACGCGCTCGTCGACGTCGCGATGGGGCTGATGTCGTGCGCGCCGGCGTACGTCGCGCTCGTCGCCGAGGCGCAGGTCGACGCCGGCGTGCGTCGGGGCATCCCGGCGGCGCAGGGCGCCGAGCTCGTCGTGCAGACGCTCGCCGGCACGGCCGAGCTCTTGCGCCGGCGCGACTACGACACGGTCGCCGTCCGCCGCGAGGTCTCCTCGCCGGGCGGCCTGACGGCGCGCGGCGTCGACGCGCTCGAGCGCGCCGGCGTGCGCGCGGCGTTCAGCGACGCGCTCGACGCCGTGCTGGAGCCGAGCCGATGAGCGGCGCGGCACTCGGCGGAGCGCTCGTGCTCGCGAGCGCGCGCACGCAGATCGCCGGCTACCTGTCGGCGCTGATCTACGTCTACATCCTGCTGATCATCCTGTACATCGTCATCCAGCTGCTGTTCAGCGTCGGCATCCGCCCGCCGTACTCGCGCACGCTCGACTCGGTGATCGGCTTCCTGCGCGACATCTGCGAGCCGTACCTGCGGATCTTCCGCCGCGTGCTGCCGTCGTTCGGCGGCCTCGACTTCAGCCCGATCCTCGCGATCATCACGCTCGAGATCGTCAACGCGCTGATCGTCAACGACGTGATCCACGGCTAGCTCGGTGCGAGCGATCGACGATCGCCCGCGCCGCGATCGCCTCGCGCCGGAGGCGTCGACGTCGACGCGCGCGCGACCGTGGGCGCTCGCGGCGCTCGTGCTCGCGCTCGTCGTCGCGCTCGACCAGCTGTCCAAGCGCGCCGTCGAGCACTCGATCGCGCCGGGCGAAGAACGCCGGCTGCTGCCCGGCGTGCAGCTCGTCAACACGCGCAATCACGGGATCGCGTTTGGCTTCCTGCCGGGCAGCGACACGATCGTGACGATCCTGATCGCCGTTGCCCTGCTCGCGCTGCTCGTGTACTTCGCGCGCCACAGCGCCCACAAGCTGATCTGGCTGCCGACCGGCATGCTCGTCGGCGGCGCGATCGGCAACGTCGTCGACCGGATCCGCGACGGGTCGGTGACCGACTTCATCAAGCTGCCGCTCGGCTGGCCGCCGTTCAACGTCGCCGACATGTCGATCACGCTCGGCGTGCTCGCGCTGTTCCTCGTGATCGAGCACGCCCGCCACGAACGCGCGCGCGAGGCCGAGCCGGGCGCCGGCTCCGAGCCGGGGCCGCGCGGCGAGCTGTCAGAGCGCACGTGAGCGACGGCTTTCGGATCGCCTACGAAGACGAGCACCTGCTCGTCGTCGACAAGGACGCCGGCGTCGTCGTGCACCCGGCGCGCGGCCACCGCGAGGGCACGCTGTCGCAGCTCCTTGCGCACAGCGCCGCCGGCGGCGATCCGGAGCGCGCCGGCATCGTCCACCGCCTCGACCGCGACACGTCGGGTCTGCTGCTCGTCGCGCGCTCCGAGCCCGTCCACGCATCGCTTCAGCGCGCGCTTCAGCGACGCGAGATCGAGCGCGAATACGTCGCGCTCGTGCACGGGCGCCCGCCGGCGCGCACGGGCACGATCGACGCGCCGATCGGCCGCGACGCGCGCGTACGCACGCGCATGGCCGTCGGCGGCGCGCACGCGCGCGACGCGCGCACGCACTTCGAGCTCGACCGCGCGTTTGCGACGACGTCGCTGCTGCGCCTGCGGTTGGAGACGGGGCGCACGCACCAGATCCGCGTGCACCTGCAGGCGATCGGCCACGCGGTTGTTGGCGACCCCGAGTACGGCGCCGGCGAGACGCTCGGCCTGCAGCGCCAGTTCCTGCACGCCGCGCGCCTCGCCTTCGCGCACCCCGTCGGCGGCGAGCGCGTCGAGGTCTCCTCGCCGCTGCCGGCCGACCTCTCGGCCGCGCTGAAGCGCGCCGAAGAGCTATCCTGAAGCGTTCAAACCACCTCGATCCGGACGATTCCCCGGACGCGGCCCTGCCCGTCGTGACTACAGCTCACGCCGGGTCCGCGCACGCTTCGTTCGTTCATCTCAAAATCAAGACATAAAGGGAGAACCCTGTGGCTCAGGTAGGCATCGCGGAGCTGCTGGAGGCCGGCGTTCACTTCGGCCACCAGACACGCCGCTGGAACCCGAAGATGCGCCGTTTCATCTTCGGAGAGCGCGGCGGCAACTACATCATCGACCTCGTCAAGACGCAGGCGCTGCTCGAGCAGGCGCAGGCGTTCGCGTCCGAGCTCGCCCACCGCGGCGGCACGGTCCTGTTCGTCGGCACCAAGAAGCAGGCGCGCGACACCGTTCGCGACGTCGCCACGGCTGCCGGCATGCCGTTCGTCAACCATCGCTGGCTCGGCGGCCTGTTGACGAACTTCCAGACGATCAACCAGCGCATCCGCCGGCTGCACGACCTCGAACGCTACGAGACCGAGGGCCAGCTCGCGCTGCTGCCGACGCGCGAGCGGATGGCCGCGCAGGCCGACCTCGCGAAGCTGCGCGCGAACCTCGGCGGCGTCAAGGACATGCAGCGCGTGCCCGACGCGATGTTCGTCATCGACCTCAAAACCGAGGCGATCGCCGTCAAAGAGGCGCAGCGCCTGCGGATTCCGATCATCGGCCTCGTCGACACCAACTGCGACCCCGACGGGATCGACTACGTGATCCCCGGCAACGACGACGCGATCCGCTCGTGCGCGCTGATCACGCAGGCGATCGGCCAGGTCGTGCAGGAGGGGCACTCGGTGTTCCGCGCCGAGGAGGAGAAGGCGCGCAAGGAAGCCGAGGAACGCGCCAAGGTCGAGGCCGAAGCGCGCGCCAAGCGCGAGGCCGAGGAACAGGCCAAGAAAGAGGCCGACGAGAAGGCCGCCGCCGAGAAAGCCGCCGCTGAGAAGGCGGCGGCCGACAAAGCGGCCGCCGAACAGGCCGCGGCGACCGCGGCCGCCGAGCAGCCGGTCGCCGAGACCGCGCCCGTGCCGCCGGCTCCCGCTGATCCGGCGACGCTCGAGCCGCAGCAGGAGTCCGTCACGCCGATGAGCGCGAGCCCCGACGCGAGCCGGCCTGCCGAGCCGACCTCGGCGCCGCCGGAGACCGCCGCCGAGAGCGAGGCCGAGGCGCCCGAGCCCGTGGCGGTCGCCGAGACAACCGACGAGAGCGCACAGGCCGACGCGCCGGCGCAGGAGGCACAGCAGCAATGAGCACGACAGAGATCGCAGCGAAGGACGTCAAGGCGCTGCGCGAGCGCACCGGCGCCGGCATGATGGACTGCAAGAAAGCGCTCGCCGAGGCCGACGGCGACATGGACAAGGCGATCGAGCTGCTGCGAGTCAAGCAGGGCAAGAAGATCCAGGACCTCGGCGAGCGTCAGGCGACCGAGGGCACGGTCCAGTCCTACATCCACGCCGGCGCGCGCGTCGGCGTGCTGATCGAGGTCGACTGCAACACCGACTTCGTCGCGACGAACGACGACTTCGTCCAGTTCGCGCGCGACGTCGCGCTGCAGATCGCCGCGACGCCGACCGTCAAGTACGTCAGCCGCGAGGACGTGCCCGACGACGCACGCGCCGCCGAGGCGAAGATCTACGAGCAGGAAGCCGCCGACAAGCCCGAGAACGTGCGCGAGAAAATCGTCACCGGCAAGCTCGACTCGTGGTACCAGACGATCGTGCTGCTCGAGCAGGAGATGCACAACCCGAAGTTCGACGGCAAGACCGTGCAGCAGCTGCGCGACGAGCTGACGGCGACGACCGGCGAGAACGTCGTGATCCGTCGTTTCGTCAGATTCGCAGTCGGCCAATAGTCCCGACCTGTTGGTTGTGAAGGTGAGCGGGTAGGCTCCCGCGTCGATGGCTCCTGCATCGAACGCGCCTGCCTTCCGACGCATCCTGCTGAAGCTCTCCGGCGAGGCGCTGATGGGGTCGCTCGAGTTCGGCACCGACCCCGAGCGCGTCGCGGCCGTCGCGCGTCAGGTCTCAGACGTGCGCGACCAGGGCGTCGAGGTCGCGATCGTCGTCGGCGCGGGCAACATCTACCGCGGCATGCAGGGCGCCGCGGCGGGGATGGATCGCGCGACGGCCGACTACATGGGGATGCTCGCGACGGTGCTCAACGCGCTGCCGCTGCAGGACGCGCTCGAGAAGGCCGGCACCGACACGCGCGTGCTGTCGGCGCTCGGCATCGCCGAGGTCGCCGAGCCGTACATCCGCCGGCGCGCGATGCGCCATCTGGAGAAGGGGCGCGTCGTGATCTTCGCGGCCGGCACCGGCAACCCGTTCTTCACGACCGACACGGCGGCGGCGCTGCGCGCGGCCGAGATCCACGCGGAGATCATCCTGATGGCGAAGAACGGCGTGCAGGGCGTCTACACGGCCGACCCGGCCGTCGACCCGGACGCGAAGTTCATTCCCGAGATCACGCACATGCAGGCGCTCGAGCAGCGCCTGCGCGTGATGGACTCGACGGCGCTCGCGCTGTGCATGGAGAACGCGATGCCGCTGAACGTCTTCAACATGGACGACGAAACGGCGCTCGCGCGGATAATCTCAGGCGAGCGGGTGGGCACGCTTGTATCGACGACTCGAGGAGAGAGCGATGGCCGCTGAGAGCATGATCGACGAACTGCTGGACGACGCGCGCGAGCGGATGCTGAAGTCCGCCGAATCGGCGCAGCACGAGTTCTCGACCGTGCGCACCGGCCGCGCCAGCCCGGCGCTGCTCGATCGCGTCGTCGTCGACTACTACGGCGCGATGACGCCGCTGAATCAGCTCTCGACGATCTCGGCGCCGGAAGCGCGGCTGCTGACGGTGCAGCCGTACGACAAGTCGTCGATCAAGCTGATCGAGAAGGCGATCAACGAGTCCGACGTCGGCCTGAACCCGTCGAACGACGGCAACGTGATCCGCCTCGTCGTGCCCGAGCTGACCGAGGAGCGCCGCCGCGAGCTCGTCAAGGTCGTCAAGAACCTCGCCGAGGAGGGGCGCGTGGCGATCCGCAACGTGCGCCGCGACACGATGCAGCAGCTGCGCGAGCTGAAGAGCGAAGGCGAGGCGTCCTCGGATGACGAGCACCGCGCCGAGGTCGAGCTGCAGAAGCTGACCGACAGCCGCGTCGCCGACCTCGAGGACGTGCTCAAGGCCAAGGAAAAAGAGATCCTCGAAGTCTGATGGAGGCCGCCGGGCCCACGACCGCGCGGTACGTGGCGATCATCACCGACGGCAACGGACGCTGGGCGCGCGAGCACGGCGTGTCGGTCAACGACGGCCACGACGCCGGCGCCGACACGGTCAAGAACCGGCTGCGCGACGCCGCCGAGCTCGGCGTGCTCGAGCTGACGGTGTACTCGTTCTCGACCGAGAACTGGTCGCGACCGGCCGAGGAGGTCGCCGGCCTGATGGAGATGTTCTCGCGGCGGATCGCCGGCGAAACGCCGGAGCTGCACGAGGAAGGCGTGCGGATGCGCTTCATCGGCCGTCGTGAGGGGATCTCCGAGGAGCTCGTCGCGCGGATGGCCTGGGCGGAAGAGCTGACGGCGAGGAACGAGCGGATCACGCTGTTCGTCGCGTTCAACTACGGCGGGCGCGCGGAGATCGTCGACGCCGCGATGCGCTTTCAGGGCGGCAGCGAGGAGGACTTCCGCGCGTGCCTGTACGCGCCGGAGATGCACGACCCGGACCTGATCATCCGCACGAGCGGCGAGCAGCGCCTGTCGAACTACCTGCTGTGGCAGTCGGCGTACTCCGAGCTCGTCTTCCGCGACGAGCTGTGGCCGGACTTCTCGCGCGACGCGCTCGAGCAGTCGCTCGCCGAGTTCTCGCGCCGACGGCGACGCTTCGGCGCGCGGTGAGCCCGGCGCCGGCAGCCAGCCGCCGCCGTGCGCCGAGGCGCGGTCGGGCGCCGTCGAGCCAGGGACAGGCGCCGGGCAGCGGCCGCTCGGACCTCGGCGCGCGCGTGCTCGCGGCGATCCCGGCGATCGCCGTCGCGCTGTTCCTCGTGATCGAGGGCGGACCGATCTTCGCGCTCGGGCTGCTCGTACTCGGGTGCATCTGCCTGCACGAGCTGTACGGGATGTTCGAGCGCGCGCATCCGGTGCGCCTGGCCGGCTTCGTCGCGCTGGCCGGGCTGTGCGCGGCGGCGCTGTACGGCGATCAGTTCCAGGTACTGCTCGTGCTCGCGGTGGCGCTGCCGCTGCTGTTCGGGCTGACGCTGCTGCAGCCGCGCCCGAGCGTCGGCGGGATGGCGGTGACGCTGCTCGGCATCTACTGGATCGGCCTGGCCGTCGCGCACGCGATCCTGCTGCGCGGGCTGCCGCACGGGCTCGGGATCGTGATCGACGTGCTCGTCGGCACGTTCCTCGGCGACACCGGCGCGTACCTCGGCGGGCGGCTGTGGGGCAGACGCCCGCTCGCGCCGACGGTCTCGCCGAACAAGACCGTCGAGGGGCTCGTGATCGGCATGGTCTGCGCCGTGCTCGGCGTCTGGATCGCCGGCCGCTACCAGGAATGGCTGCCGGGCACGCACGCGCTCGTGCTCGGCGTCGGCGTCGCGCTCGTCGCGCCGATCGGCGACCTGTTCGAGTCGTTCGTCAAGCGCGAGGCGCACACGAAGGACTCGGGCGGGTTGTTCGGGGCGCACGGCGGGGCGCTCGATCGGTTGGACGCGGTGTTGTTCGCGGTTGTCGTTGGGTACTACATCTGGGCGGGGTATTCGTGAGACGACGGGCGTAGCAAGAGTCGCCTGGCGGTACGAGGCGGCGACCCTTGCCGCGAGCGGATTGGGTCACAAGCCGGCCGCTACGATTGATGGCTATGGAGCCAGCAATCGCTCCCGCGATGATCGCGGCGACGCCGCGGCCCGGCCACGTCGTCCGCGTGATGTTCGCAGACGGCGAGGTGCGCGACGTGGACATCACGCCGCTGCTGGACACCGAAGTGTTCGCACCGCTGCGCGATCAAGTCGCATTCGAGCAGGTGACCGTGGACGACGAGACTGGGACGATCTCCTGGCCGGGCGGCGCGGATCTCGATCCGTCCGTGATCTATGCGGCGCTGGATCTCGGACCAAACAAGGCTCAAATCAAGGTCCTGGCTCCAAGCATCGCCGCGTGACGACATGATCGCGGCCCGGCTGGACTCGATCGAAGCCGACGTCAGGCAGGCACGCGGGCCAGCCCGCTGAGCGCACGCTCGTCCGCGGGTGCGGCGGCCGGCCGGCGCGGGGTGCTGGCGCGCCCGACGGGCGCGGGCTGCTTGACGGGGGGCGTCGCGACGGCGAGCAGCGCGTCGACGACGCGCGGGTCGAAGTGCGAGCCGGCGCAGCGTTCGAGCTCGCGGCAGGCGTCGGCGAACGGCATCGCGGTGCGGTAGGTGCGCGTGGTAGTCATCGCGTTGAAGGCGTCGCAGGCGGTGATGATGCGCGACTCGAGCGGGATCTCGTCGCCGCGCAGGCGGTCGGGGTAGCCGGTGCCGTCCCAGCGCTCGTGCGAGGAGCGCACGATGTGGCCGATGTCGATCATGAAGCCGCCGATCTTCTCGAGCATCATCTGGCCGTCGATCGTGTGGCGCTTGATGATCTCCCACTCGCGCTCGTCGAGCCGGCCGGGCTTGTTGATGATGTCGTTGGGGACGGCGATCTTGCCGACGTCGTGCAGCAGCGCGCCGAACTCGACGTTGCGCGTGCGGTCGGCGTCGAGGCCGAGCCGCTGGGCGACGTCGAGCGAGAGGCGGACGACGCTCTTGCAGTGTTCGCCGGTGTAGGTGTCGTCGGCCTCGACGACGTCGCCTAGCAGCAGCGCGGTGCCCTGGTAGGCGTCGTTGAGCTCGAGCAGCTGCGCGAGGCGCTCGTGGCGCTCCTGCGAGAAGAAGCGCAGCAGCAGGAACGACGGCGCGATCAACAGCAGCGCGAGCTGGCTGTGGGCGACGATCGTGGCGTAGGCGACGGCGAGGCCGAGCAGCGAGAGCGCGAGGTCGATCGCGTAGACGGGGCGGTACTCGGCGACCAGCTCGCGCAGGCCGGGGCCGCCGTAGAGGCGCTCGCGCGCGGCGCTGGCGACGAAGTCGAACGCGAACTGGGCGGCGAGCGCGCCGAGCAGCACGCCGCTGCGCCCGACGGGGCTGTGGTCGTGGGCGAGCACGAGCACGAGCGCGGGCCCGATCGCGAACCAGCTGTTGGCGAGCGCGGTCAAGAGCCAGCCGGGCGCGACGTCACGGCGCAGGACCTGCGGCAGCATGCCGAGCGCGAGCGCGAGCGGGACGAGCAGCGGGACGACGGACGCGGGCAGGGCGAAGAGCATCGGCACGAAGACGGTCTGCGTCGGCACGGTGAAGCCGGAGCCGACGTCGAAGACGACGTTGCCGGCGACGGCGATCGCGACGACGTACAGCGCGGCGACGCCGAGCGAGGCGCCGTGAACGCCGGCGAGCAGCGCGAGCGCGAGCGCGGCGATGACGTAGGAGCCGCCGACGAGCAGCGCGCCGCGCAGGCGGCGCGTGTCGATCGCGGCGGCGCGCTTCTCGTGGAACGCACGAGTGCGCTCGGCCTCTTTGATCGCGTGCACGGACATCGGCGTCACGGTCGGTATCGCCGCGCGCGGGGTCGAGGCTTAGGAAGTCGCGCGCGAAAAGGACGTCTGGCGGGTCGCGGACCGGCCAGGGCGGCCGAAATCGGCACGCGCTCCGGCGCGTTCGCTCTATCGAACAGACGTCCGTCGTCCTTAAGGTGCCGCCGGGTCGTCCCGATAGTGCAGGAGTAAGAAGTCAACCCACATCACTGAAAAAGGCAAACCCGTCGCGAGGCGGGGACGCAAAGCCAGAGGTCTCCAAGAGATAGCTCGGTCGCCAGTGGAACGTCACGGAGGACGAAATGTCTCTGTCTCGCACCACGGCATTGATCAAGAAGGGCGCCTGCGCTGCGGGCGTTTGCATCGGAGTGCTGGCCGCGAGCTCGTCGCCGGCGCTCGCATGGCACGGCTCGAACTACGGCTACGGCTACAGCGGTGGCGGATACGGCGGCGGTGGCTACGGCTACGGTCTCGCGGGCAAGCCGGCATCGGCGAAGCAGAACGCCGAACTGGCGGTGTGCCCGGGCCAGACGTTCTCGCAGCCGTTCGAATCGCTGCAGGACTCGAATTACTACACGCTCGTCGAAGGCAGCGAATTCAACTCACCGAGTGAAGGCTGGGAACTGAAGAACGGCGCGCAGGTCGTCGAAGGCGCGCGCCCTGACGGCAGCACCGGCGGCGTGCTGGACCTGCCGAGCGGGTCGTACGCGATCAGCCCGCCGACTTGCGTGACGCTGCAGTACCCGACGGCGCGTACATGGGTCGAAGGCGTCGAAGGCGCCGGCGGCGTGATGGTCGGCGTGTCGTACACGGGCGTCAGGACGGGTCCGTTCGGCACGCCGGTCGGATGGCTCGGCGCACGGACGGGCGGCGGCTGGGAACTGTCGAGCCCGTTCAACGTCCGTCCGGAACTGGCGGGCAGCGCGGAAGGCGTGCGTGAAGTGCGGTTCGTGTTCGCGAACTTCGGCCACGGCGCCGACTTGCACCTGTCGGGCGTGTACGTCGACCCGCGGATGAGCTGACGGTCGGCGCCTGACGAGCACCGGCACGGCCCCGAGGGGCCGGAGCGAGCAGTTCGAGGATCGGGCGGTTGCCTCCGTGGCCGCCCGTTCGTCGTTCTCGGGACGCGCCGGGCGGGCTGTCGTGTAGCGTCGAAGGCGTCCATGGCAGACGGCAAGCGCGTACTCGTCCTCGGTTCGACGGGCTCGATCGGCACGCAGGCGCTCGACGTGTGCGGGCGCGAGGAGGGACTCGAGGTGATCGGCCTGTCGGCGGAGCGCTCGTGGGAGGAGCTCGTGGCGCAGGCGCGCGCGACGGGGGTGAAGACGATCGCGCTGGCGGACGTCGACGCGGCGGCGCGCGCGGCGGAGGCGTGGACCGACGGCGAGGTGCTGGCGGGCGCCGAGGGGCTCGTGCGGCTCGTGGTCGAGTCGGGGGCGGATCTCGTGCTGAACGCGCTCGTCGGCTCGGCGGGCCTTGCCCCGACGGTGGCGACGCTCGGCGAGGGGATCGATCTGGCGCTGGCGAACAAGGAGTCGCTGGTCGTCGGCGGCGAGCTCGTGACGGCGCTGGCGGAGGCGACGGGATCGCGGATCGTGCCGGTCGACTCCGAGCACACGGCGCTTCACCAGCTGATCTCGGGCCAGCCGCCGGGCGCGGTCGAGCGGATCACGATCACGGCGAGCGGCGGGCCGTTTCGCGGGCGCAGCCGCGAGGAGCTGGCGGAGGTGACGGTCGAGCAGGCGCTCGCGCACCCGACGTGGGCGATGGGCGGGAAGATCACGATCGACTCGGCGACGCTGATGAACAAGGGCCTCGAGGTGATGGAGGCGCACCACCTGTTCGGGACGCCGTACGAGCGGATCGACGTCGTCGTGCACCCGCAGTCGCTTGTGCACGGTCTGATCCAGCTCGCCGACGGGGCGATGCTGGCGCATCTCGGGCCGCCGGACATGCGGATCGCGATCTCGTACGCGTTGCACGGCGGCGAGAGCGCGGAGCTGCCGATCGAGCCGCTCGACCTGGCGCGGGTCGGCGAGCTGACGTTCGAGGCGGTCGACATCGAGGCGTTCCCGTGCCTGCGCCTGGCGGGCGAGGCGGCGCGGGCGGGCGGGACGGCGCCGTGCGTGCTGAACGCGGCGAACGAGGTCGCGGTGCACGCGTTCCTCGACGGCCGGCTGCGGTTCGTCGAGATCGCGGAGGTGATCGAGCGCACGCTGGCGCAGATCGAACCCGAGCCGGTTCGCACGTTCGAGAGCCTCTACGAGGCGGACCGGCGCGCGCGGACGGTGGCGGCGGAGCTCGTCGCGACGTGCGCTTGAGTCGCTCGTTCTTTTTGATCGGACGAAGACCGACCGGCGCTGCGCCGCACGGGAACCGGCGGGAACGCGCGCGGCGGCCTGCGAAGATGGGCGCATGAGCTGGGTTCTGACGATCCTCGGGATCGTCGTTCTGATCGTGCTGCACGAGCTCGGGCACTTCACCGTCGCGAAGCTCGTCGGCATGCGCGTCGAGCGCTTCTCGCTGTTCTTCCCGCCGACGATCTTCCGGATCAAGCGCGGCGAGACGGAGTACGCGATCGGCGCGATCCCGGCGGGCGGGTACGTGAAGATCACGGGGATGAACCCGGAAGAGATCGAGGATCTCGATCCGGAGGCGACGCGACGCGCGTACTACAGCCAGCCGCCGTGGAAGCGGATCGCGGTGATCGTGGCGGGGCCGGGCGTGAACATCGTGATCGCGTTCGTGATCTTCTGGGCGATCCTGTTCACGGGCAGCGTCAACGGGTCGAGCTCGCTCGGCAACCTCGACCCGTCGCTGAACCCGATCGTCGCGAGCACGTCGGTGCTGGCGGTCGAGAAGGGCGCGGCGGCGTCGGGCGTGCTGCGCCAGGGGGATCGGATTGTCGCGATCGACGGGCATCGGGTGACGGTGTCGAGCGCGCGGGCGCGGATCGATGCGCACACGTGCGCGGGCAGGTCGACGGACGGCTGCCGCGCGGCGACGCCGGTGCAACTGACGATCATCCGCGACGGCAGGCGGCTGACGCTGTCGCTGTTCCCGCACTACGACAAGGAAGCGGGGCGCATGCTGGTCGGCATCGGCTTCGGCTCGGTCAAGAGCTACAGCGTGCTGTCAGCCGCGGGCGCGTCGATCGGCGCGATGTGGCACACGACGACGGGAACGTTGACGGGGTTCGCGAAAGCTCTGACGAGCTCCAAGACGCGGCACGAAGTGAGCAGCATCGTCGGGATTACGAAGGACGCGCACGAAACGGTCGTCGCCGGCCCGGGCATCGCGCTGGTGTTCCTCGGCTACATCTCGCTCGTGCTGGCGGTGATCAACCTGTTCCCGTTCCTGCCGCTCGACGGCGGGCACGTCGTGTGGTCGCTGGCGGAGAAGCTGCGCGGCAAGCGGATCTCGGTGGCGGCGATGTACAGGTACAGCTCGGTCGGGATCATCCTGCTGCTGTTCCTGGTGAT
This sequence comes from uncultured Solirubrobacteraceae bacterium, assembly GCA_963782925.1. Lineage (GTDB taxonomy): Bacteria > Actinomycetota > Thermoleophilia > Solirubrobacterales > Solirubrobacteraceae > Palsa-744. The sequence continues at coordinate 3,413,610 of CAWALH010000002.1, read as the reverse complement.
CAACGGCGTCAGCAACGACATCGGCCGCCTCGGCGGCTGACGCTACGCGTCGGGCGGCCGCACGCAGATCCAGCTCTTGACGAGCGGCCCGACGCGCTCTGCCAGTACGGGCGCGCCGAACAGCGCCTCGACCTCGCGCCGGCGCAGAAGCGCGATCTCCTCCCAGTCGCCGGCGGCGCCGAGGCGCCAGTAGCGCCGGCGCAGCGCGACGGGCAGCCAGTGGGCGAACGGCAGCAGCGCGTGCGGCTCGAGCGGGAAGGAGAAGGCGGGGGTCTGCACGAACCAGCCGCGCCCGACGCGGCGCAGCTCGGCGGCGAAGGCGGCGCGCTTTGGCGGCGGGACGTGCTCGACGACGCTCGAGCAGTAGACGAGATCGAACTCGTCGTCGACGAACGGCAGCCGGTCGGTCGCGTCGGCGCGGACGAACGGTCCGGGGTAGTCGGGACGCTCGACGAGGTCGACGCCGGTGACGTCGAGCTGCGGCTCGAGGCCGCGCAGCCCGAGCGAGCCGCAGCCGAGGTCGAGCACGCGCGCGTCGTCTCGCAGGCGCGTCAGCGCGAAGAAGTCGGCGTGGCGGCGGGCGCGGGCGCGCGCGGCGAGGGGGGAGGCGAGGCGCGCGAGCGGGCCGTGCGCGGTGGCGTAGACGTCGGGCATCGTAGAATCAGCCTATGGCGTCCAGGAACCAGATCCACGTCGGCCCGGTGCCGATCGGCGGCGGCGCACCGGTCGCGGTGCAGACGATGACGAAGACCGAGACGGCGAACCTGGCGGCGACGATGGAGCAGATCCGCACGGTCGCCGAGGCGGGCGCGGACATCGTGCGCGTGGCGGTGCCGCGTGAGCAGGACGCGGAGGCGCTGAAGACGATCGTCGCGCAGTCGCCGATCCCGATCATCGCCGACATCCACTTCAACCACACGCTCGCGCTGAAGGCGATCGAGGCGGGTGCGCACTGCGTGCGGCTGAACCCTGGCAACATCGGCGGGCCGGAGAAGGTCGCCGAGGTGACGGCGCTGGCGAGCGAGCGCGGCACGCCGCTGCGCGTCGGCGTCAACTCGGGATCGCTGCCGAAGCACCTGCGCGAGCTCGAGTACGAGAACCCGGTCGAGGCGCTCGTGACGGCGGCGATCGAGACGGTGCAGCTGATGGAGCGCCTCGACTTCACGAACTTCAAGGTGTCGATGAAGTCGACGTCGGTGCCGAACACGATCGCGTCGAACCGGATGCTGTCGCAGAAAATCCCGTACCCGCTGCACCTCGGCGTGACGGAGGCCGGCACGAAGTGGTCGGGCTCGCTGAAGTCGGCGGTCGGCCTCGGCACGCTGCTGGCCGACGGCATCGGCGACACGATCAGGATCTCGCTGTCGACGTTCCACGCCGAGGAGGAGGTCAAGGTCGCGTGGGAGATCCTCAAGGCGCTGAAGCTGCGCCAGCGCGGGCCGGATCTGATCGCGTGCCCGACGTGCGGGCGGCTGCAGTTCGACATGGACCGCGTCGTGATGGAGGTCGAGCGGCGCCTGGAAGCGTACGAGGACCCGATCGAGGTGTCGGTGCTCGGCTGCGCGGTCAACGGGATCGGCGAGGCGCGCCACGCCGACTTCGGGATCACCGGCGCGAAAGACATGGGGATGATCTACTCGAAGGGCGAGCCGCTGAAGAAGGTGCCGACCGAGCAGCTCGTCGACGAGCTGTTCAAGGAGATCGACCGCTACTACGCCGCCGGCAAGGTCGTCCAGCGCGACGAGGACGCGGCGGCCGAGGCGCGCACGTGGCTCGCCGAGAACGAGGACGAGACGGCGATGACGCCCGAGCGGATCGCGGCGCTGGAAGCGGCGGCCGCCGAGAACGACGCAGGCGCCGCGGAGGTGCTCGAGTCGATGCTCGAGCCGGCGGGCGCGGCGGCGATCGACGAGGCCGTCTCGCCGGTCGCGGGCCGTCGCTTCAGTCGCGGTTAGCCGGCCGATAGATCGTCAGTAAACCGCGACGAGCTCGCGGTCGGTGATTGCGTCCGGCATGTCGTTGAACCCGACCACGAGATGAGTCTCGAAGGCCTCCGCAAGCCGGCGAAGCGTTGTCACGCTGGTCGGATGCTGACCGCTCTCGATCCGAGAGATGACCGAGTGGCTGGTGCCTACCCGCTCGGCCAGCTCCCGCTGAGTCAAGTCGAGCGCCTGGCGACGAGCGATCACGATCCGGGCGAGCCCCTCATATGGAGCAAGACGCTGGAGCTCCTCGCGATAGGCCGCGCTGCTCCGAGCGCGGCGTCCGCTGCCCGCTCGGTGGGCGGTCCCGATCGGCGAAACGGGCCGCTTGCCCTGGGCCGGCGTCGCGGCTGACTTCGTGGTCGTCTTCGGCATTGAAAGTACCTCGCCGTTCGGGATCGAATCGCAGTCTAGTTTCGCATTATTGCGAAGTCGACTACGGCGCACCGCGCGCCGTCCCGCCGGTCTCGGGCCGTCGCTTCAGTCGCAACTAGCCCAACCGCACGTACCCCGTCGCTTCGCTCGCTGACCGCACGTTTTCGGAGACCTTGTCGCCGTAGTTGCCCTCGATCGTCTGCACCTGCCCGTTGGGCAGGACGTCTTTGACGATGCCGACGTGCTCGCCGCCGAACACGATCAGGTCGCCGGGCTGCGGCGTGACGCCAGGACCGTTGGGGATCGCGTGGCCGGTGCTCTGCGCCCACGACCAGATCTCCGAGACCGAGCCGAGCCCTTCGCCGTTCGCGCCGAGCGGCACGCCGGCCTGGCGCGCGGCCCACGAGGCGAAGTACGCGCACCACGGCTCGCCCGGGGCGGCGCCGGCGGTCGCGCTGCGGTATTCGGCGATCGCCGGCCCTTCGTTGGAGCCGGGCGGCTGCTCTGACTGCCCGACCTGCGTTTCGGCGATCGCGGCGACGCGAGCGCCGGGGCTCGAGGGCATCGCGCCGAGCAGGCCGGCGGGACCGATCGCGCCCGACGCGTACGGCGTCGTCGCCGCGAGCCCGCTCGCGCCGGCGTAGCCCGTCACGCCCGGCGCATAGCCGGTCGGGCTCGTGGCATAGCCGGCGGAGGCGGGCGAGTAGCCCCCGAGCGCCTGTGGATAGCCCGCGCCCGTGGATGGCGCGCCGGCAGCGCTGACGCCGGCCCCAGCCTGTCCGTAGCCGGAGCTCGCGCTCTGCAGCGCGTCGGCGAACGACGGCGCGACGCCGCTCGACGCGTCGCCTTCGGCCAGGCCTTCGGTCGGCGCGGCAGGCGCGGCGGTTCCGCCGGTGCGCGCCGCGGTCAGCAGCGTCGAGGGGTCAGAAAGCGCTTGCTGCAGGGCGCCGACGCGTTGCAACGCGGATTCGACCGTCATCTCAGCCCCAGTTGATCGGCAGCGACGCGCCAGAGTTGAGCGCGCCCGCGCCGCGCCGCCGCGCCGCGCCGCGCCCTCAGGCGGGTGGGGAAAGCGTCCCGAAAAAGCGAGACGGGCAGCCGGAGCTGCCCGTCTCTCCACCGGTCCCTCGACGAATCGGCGGTTATGTGGCTTCGCCTGGGCCGACGCGGGCCGCGCGAAGCGTTTGTGGTGCTCTCACCGGGCGCTCGGGAGCGGTTGCCCGGGGAGGCCCTCCTCAGACGGCGGCGCGGTGGGCGCCGCCGCCGTCGAGGAAGCTTGGTGCATCAGCCGCCCAGCAGCTTCAGGACTGCCTGCGGCAGCGAGTTGGCCTGGGTCAGGACCGACACGCCGGCCTGGACGAGCACCTGGTTCTTGGTGAAGTTCGTCACTTCGGCCGCCATGTCGACGTCCGCGATCGAGCTTTTCGCCGCCGTCAGGTTCTGCGAGTAGACGGAGAGGTTCGCCTGCGTGTACTGCAGACGGTCCTGCACCGCACCGAATTCACCTGCGGACTTGGCGACCGACGCGATCGCTTCTTCGACCTTCTTGATGCTTTCTTTTTCCGAGAGTTTCACTTCTTTGACAGCTTCGGAGAGCTTGATCGTGTTGACCTTGATCTGTTCCGAAGCGCCTTCGTTGGCGCCGACCTGGAAGCTGATTTCGCCTTTTTCCGAAAGCAGCGCGATGCCGTTGAACGACGTCGTTTCGCCGACGCGCTTGATCTCGCCGTTGAGCTGCGTGACCTCACCTTCGATCGCTTCCTTGTCAGTGGCCGAGTTCGTGCCGTTTTCGTACTGCACGGCGAGCTCGCGAACGCGCTGGAGCATCTGCGAGACCTCGTTCAGCGCGCCCTGCGCCGTCTGCGCGAGCGCGACGGCGTCCTGGCTGTTCTGCTGGGCCTGACCGAGACCGTTGATCTGGCTCTGCAGCCTTTCGTTGATCGCGTAACCCGCGACGTCGTCGGCGGCCGAGTTGATCTTCAGGCCCGAGGAGAGGTGTTCCATCGCCATCGCGACGGTGTTCTCCGTACGGCCCAGGTTGCGCTGAGCGTTCAGCGCCTGGATGTTGGTGTTGATCGTAAGGGACATGCGTTCATCTCCTTGATGACGTGGTTGTTGCGTCCCGGGCCGACTCCCTGTCGACCCATCGTTCGCACCGGTGATCGGCCGTCGCGCGGCGAACTTGAGCGCTACGCGCGCACGTCGATGTGATGTCCGCCGGCGGACTCCGCCGGGGGCTTCGGCTCCGCGTTCGCACCATCGCCCGGCGCGGCGTCGGCCTCCCGGTCGCCGTCGAGAAACGCTCCGGCGGCGTCTCGCGCTCGCCGCTTTCGCTCGCGTTCGCGCCGGCGCGCGGCGGCGTCGTCGGGCCGACGGCGGCGCCCGTCGCGCTCGACGTCGGCCGGCGCCTGCGGCGCTTCCCAGCGCGAGCGCGGTGAGAGCGGCCGGATCGGGTCGATCGAGGGCTCCACGGGCGCTTCCGTCCGCTATCCGGCCGCCGCCTCGCCGGCGCGGCTGGCGCCCCCTGGCCCGCCGGCGCCCCCTGGGCCTCCGATGCCTCCCGGTCCAGCGACGCCTCCCGGTCCACCGGCGCCTCCCGGCCCGCCAATGCCATCCTGCCCACCGGCGCCGCTCGCGCGCTTGGTCAGCTCGTCGCTCAGCGCCGCTTCGGCCTGGCGCAGCTCGGCGACGACGAGCCGTCGCCAGACGAACACGGCGGCGGTCCAGACGACGACGTAGCAGACGACTCCGGTGACGAGCGCGCGCAGCGCGGCTTCGGGCAGCGCGTGGTGCGCGAGCGACAGATAGCCGCCGACGACGAAGCCGGCGAGGCCGCCCCACGCCTTGCTTTCGGCGACGCGCCGTGCGGCGCGCGGGTGCGCGGCGAGGCTCAGCCCAGGCGGCCGCTCGCGCTCGTCGGTTCGCGCGCGGCGGCCGCCGGCGCCACGTCGCGCGGACTTCCCGCGACGCTTGCCGGCGCGCCCGGCGGCCGGCTCCGATGACGCAGCCCGCTCGGCGACGCCTCCCTGGCGCGCGCCGGCGGCCGCGGCGGCGACCGGGTCGCCGGGCATCTGCGCGACGCGCTCGTCGTCGATCGCGGGGGCGGCGACGCCGGCGACCGGCGCGCGCCCGTTCTCAGCGGACATCGCGGCCTTCCCGTTCGAGCTGGCGGCGCCTGTCCTCGCGTTCGCAGTCGAACACGAAGCGGACGAGGCGCCGGCGGTCGAGCTCGGAGATCTCGTCGAGGCGGATCGCGCGATAGCCGCGCGGGTCGAGGCGCACGACGGTCGCGGCGCCGACGATCGGCTCCTCGTCGTCGGCGATGCTGAGGCGGAATTTGACGCCCTCGCCGACTTTCAGCGTGTCGGGCCCGGCGAGCAGGATGCCGAGGCCGCTGATGTCGATCGAGTACGTGCTGATCGCGTTGCGCTCGAAGCCACGCCGGATCGAGACGGGGCGGGCGCGCACGACGCGCACGTACTGGCGCCGCTGCACGCTCTCCTCGCTCGGCTCGTCGTGCCCTCGTATCGGTTTCATCGCTGTGCCCGTCCGTTCATGTCACGCGAGCAGGCGCTCGGCGAGGTCGGCGGGGTCGGTCTGCAGCAGGCCGGCGCCGCCGCGGCGCTGGTCGAGCAGGAACGCGGGCGGCAGCGCGGCGGCGCACGCGGCGCCGACGGCGGCGCCGAGCTGGTCGGTTTCGTGCGCGTGCGTGATCGCGACGCTCGTCGCGCGCAGCGGGCGCATCGCTCGCAGCAGCTGCGTGGCGGCGCGCGCGCCGAACGTCGCCGGCAGCGCCAGCACGACGTGATCGGGGCGCAGCCGCTCGAGCAGCTTCGCGAGGCCGACGATCGCGGCGCGGTCGGCGGCGGGCGTCGCGGGCGTGTCGAGCAGCAGCATTCCCTCGCCGCGCGCGCGCTCGAACGCGGCGCGCGCGCGCTCGTCGCCGAGCGGCGTCGGCGCCATCAGGTGCGGGCTGAGCAGGACCGTGTGCTCGCGCTCCTCAGCGCCTGAGATCAGCGTCGCGCACGCGACCGGCAGCGCGCTGCGCTCGCGGTAGGCGCCGGCGAGCGCCGCGCAGAAGCTCGTCTTGCCGGCGCCGCCGGGCCCGACGATCGCGACGCTCGTGCCGGTCGCCGGCCACAGCGCCGACGTGCCGATCCGCCGGCGCAGCACCGCCGCGACGGCGTCGGCGAAGCTCGCGTCGGGCGGCGAGAGCGCAACTGCGTGCGCGCCGGCGAGCTCGATCACTTCGTCGGCCAGCTCGCGCTCGAGGCCGCGCGCGAGCAGCTTCGCGTGCGCCTCCTGCGCGGCGCCGGTCAACGCACGACCTGGCGCCGAGAGCTTCGCCGGCGCCGGCGGTGCGACCGCAACGGCAGGCGGCGCCGGTGCGGTCGTTTCGGGCACGAGGGACTCGAATGCGGCGGGGTTCGTCTGCGCTTCGGCCAGCGCCGCCGCGAAGCGGTGTGGCGCCGGCGCCGGTGCAACAACCTTCGCGGACGGCGCGTCCACGGCCGGCGGCAGCGCCTCGCGCCCGGCGGGCTCGTCGTACAGGTCGACGCGCGGGTGCCCGGCGTGCGCCTCGATTTCGACGAACGGCCGCTGGAAGAAGCCGGCGACGCCGCCGCCGAGGCCGGTGCGCTGGCGCGTGACGATCGCGTCGTGGCCGAGCTCGCGTTCGATCCGCGGGATCAGCTCCTCGACGGAGCGGCCGGTGTAGACGCGGGGACGTCCGTTGCGGGCGGGGGTTTCGGTGAGTGTTTCGGCTTGGGTCGCGTTCATGCGTTGATCACTCCAATCGTCTCTACGTTGACCCCGGGCGCGATCTCGTTGTACGAGCAGACCGGGAGTTGCGGCTGGGTGTGGGCGATGAGCCTTCGCAGGTGGCGGCGCACGCGCGCCGAGCAGAGCAGGACCGGGTCGCGGCCGTCGTGCGCGCCGGCGCCCTCGACCTCGTCGCGCAGCGCGCTGACGATCGCTTCGGCGCGCGGCGGGTCGAGCGCGAGGTACTCGCCGTCGGTCGTCTGCGTGATCGCCGTCGCGAGGTCCTGCTCGATCGCGGGGTCGAGCGTGATCGCGCGCAGGCGGTGGCGCTCGTCGACGTGCGACGCGGTGATCGAGCGGGCGAGCGCCTGGCGCGCGTACTCGCTGAGGATCGCGGTGTCGCGCGTGACGCGCGCGCGGTCGCCGATCGCCTCGAGGATCGTGCCGAGGTCGCGCACGGAGACGCCTTCGCCGAGCAGCGACTGCAGCACGCGCTGGATCTCGCCGAGCGAGAGCACCTCGGGGACGAGCTCCTCGACGACGGCCGAGTTGCTCTCCTTCAGCTGGTCGAGCAGGCTGCGCACGTCCTGGCGGCTCAAGAGCTCGGCGGCGTGGCCGCGGATCGTCTCGGTCAGGTGCGTGACGATCATCGACTGCGCGTCGACGACGGTGTAGCCGAGCGCCTCGGCCTCGGCGCGCGCGGACTCGTGCACCCAGACGGCCGGCAGCCCGAACGCGGGCTCCTCGGTCGGGATCCCCTGCAGACCGGGCGCGGCGTCGCCGGCGTCCATCGCGAGCAGGTGACCGGGCATGATCCGCCCGCGCGCGACCTCCGAGCCGCGGATCTTGACGACGTACTCGTGCGAGTCGATCCCGAGCTCGTCGTGGATCCGCACCGGCGCGATCACGATCCCGAGCTCGCCGGCGAGCTGGCGACGGATCATGCTGACGCGCCGCAGCAGCGAGCCGTTGGAGCTCGCGTCGACGAGCGGCACGAGCCCGAAGCCGATCACGAGCTCGAGCGGGTCGACCGACAGGCGCCCGAGCGCGTCCTCGCCGCCGGCCGGCAGCGTCGCCTGCGCGGCCGGCGCGTCCTTCGCGTCGGCCGCGGCGGCGTCGGCGTCGCCCGGCAGGCCGTTGCGCACGGCCCAGCCGACGGCGCCGAACAGGCCGCCGATCACGAGGAACGGCAGCTTCGGCAGGCCGGGGACGAGCGCGAACAGGCAGATCACGCTCGCGGCGACGAGCGGCGCGCGGCGCTGGCTGAGGATCTGGCGGGCGATGTCCGAGCCGAGGTCGCGCTCGGAGACCGAGCGCGTGACGATGATGCCGGTCGCGACCGAGATCAACAGCGCCGGGATCTGCGCGGCGAGCCCGTCGCCGACGGTCAGCAGCGAGAACTGGTGCGTCGCTTCGGAGAACGACAGGTGGCGCTGGGCGATGCCGACGATGATCCCGCCGATCAGGTTGATGCCGGTGATGATCAGCGCGGCCATCGCGTCGCCCTTGACGAACTTCGACGCGCCGTCCATCGCGCCGTAGAAGTCGGCTTCGCGCGAGATCTCGGTGCGCCGCGTGCGCGCCTGCTCGTCGCTGATCAGGCCGGCGTTCAGATCGGCGTCGATCGCCATCTGCTTGCCGGGCATCGCGTCGAGCGTGAAGCGCGCGCCGACCTCGGCGACGCGGCCGGTGCCGTTCGTGACGACGACGAACTGGATCACGACGAGGATCAGGAAGATCACGAGGCCGACGAGCACGTTGCCGCTGACGACGAACTGGCCGAACGCCTTGACGACGCTGCCGGCGTCGCCGGTCGTGAGGATCAGCCGCGTGACCGACACGTTGATCGCGAGGCGGAAGATCGTGCTCAGCAGCAACAGGCTCGGGAACGCGGCGAACTCGAGCGGCTTGCCGAAGTACATCGTCGCGACGACGATCGTCAGCGCCGCCGAGATGTTCAGCGTGATCAGCAGGTCGAGCAGCATCGGCGGCAGCGGGACGACGAGCATCGTCACGACGACGACGACCGCGACCGCCGCGAGCAGGTCGGTGTGCTTCAACAGCGCCTTGACGCGATCGGCGCCGGTCATCGCGCGTACCTCCGCCGGCGGGCGATGCGGTAGACGAACGCGAGCACGCGCGCGACCGCCGCGTACAGCTCCTCGGGGATCATCTGACCGACCTCGGCCGAGGAGTGCAGCGCGCGCGCGAGCGGCGGGTCGGCGACGATCGGCACGTCGTGCTCCTCGGCGATCCGCCGGATCTGCGCGGCGAGCAGGTCCTGGCCCTTGGCGACGAGGACGGGCGCCGTGCGCGAGCCGTCGTAGCTGAGCGCGACGGCGAAGTGCGTCGGGTTCGTGACGACGACGTCGGCCTGCGGGACGGCGGCCATCATCCGCTTGCGCGCGAGCTGCATCCGCCGGCGCCGGCGCGCGGCCTCGACCTCGGCCGGCAGCTCGTGCTGGCGCAGCTCGTCCTTGACCTGCTGCTTCGACATCCGCAGGTCGCGCTCGTGGCGGCGGCGCTGCCAGGCGTAGTCGATCACGCCGATCGCGAGGTACGCGAACGTCGCGCGCTGGGCGACGGCGAGCGCCTTGTGGCCGAGGATCAGCGCGAGCGCGCCCGGCGGGATCCCGACCTCGGCGGCGAGGCTCGTCATCCCGGGCAGGATCGCCATCGCCGCGACGATCCCGACGACGGCGATCTTCGCGACGGCCTTGATCGCCTCGAACGCGACGTTCGGCCCGAACAGCCGCTTCGCGCCGGAGAACGGGTTGATCCGCTTGACGTCGAACGTCAGCGCGCCGAGGCGCGGGCGGAAGCCGACCTGCGCGGCGCCGGCGAGCACGCCGCCGGCGAGGCACGCGGCGGCGATCGGCCCGGCGCCGAGCGCGATCGTCGACAGCGACGTGTGCATCAGGCCGTCGAGGCCGCCGGCGCTCGTCACGCGGCTGGGGACGGCGACCTGCGCGAAGATCGCGCGGAACGCGGCGGCGACGGCGCCGACGATCATCGGGCCGAGCACGCTGATCGCGAACAGGCCGGCGGCGACGACGACCGAGCCGCCGACGTCGGCCGAGCGCGCGACCTGCCCGCGCTTGCGCGCGCGCTCGCGGTGCTTGCGTGTCGGCTTCTCTGTGCGGTCGTCGGTGTTCATCTCGCTATGCCACGTGGAGCGCCCCGAGCGCGGCGCCGACGCTGCTCGAGAGCTGGTTGGAGATCCACCCGCCGACGAACGGCAGGCAGGCGGCGACGACGAGCAGGCCGACGACGACCTTCGCCGGGAAGCCGATCGCGAACACGTTCAGCTGCGGCACGACGCGCGAGACGACGCCGAACGCGACGTCGGTGATCAAGAGCGCGACGAGCACCGGCGCGGCGATCTCGACGGCCGACAAAAAGACGGTCGAGAAGATCCGCTCGGCCGTCGCGACGAGCGTGCCGATCCGCGGCGCGGAGGTCAGCGGCACGAGCTGGAACGTGCGGTACAGCCCGCGCAGCACCCACGCTTCGCCGCCGATCACGAGGAACACGGTGACGGCGAGCAGCGAGAAGACGGGCGTGAACGCGCCGGCCGACTCGCCGCTGAACGGATTGACGAGGCTGCCGTAGGAGAAGCCGGCGCCGATGTCGGCGAGCGCGCCGGCCGATTCGACGGCGGCGAACAGCACGGCGAACGAGAACGCGAAGCCGAGCCCGACGAGGCCGCCGGCGAGCACGAGCCCGCCGAGCTTCAGCACGTCGCTCGGCACGTGCTGGCCGTGCAGCGCGATCGGCGTCAGCCCGATCGCCAGCGCGACGGCGATGATCACGCGCACGCGCGGCGGGATCATCGAGGAGGAGAACGGCGGCGCGAGCAGGAACAGCGGCGTGACGCGCGCGAGCACGAGCACGAAGCCGGCGACCTCGTTGCCGGCGAGCTTGCTCAGCGCCCGGCTGACCGGCGCGAGCGTCGAGGCGGCTGCGAGCGTCGGGCTCATGGGCCGAGCAGCGACGGGATCGAGGTGTACAGCCCGGTCGTGTAGGAGACGAGCTGGTCGAGCATCCACGGGCCGAGCAGCACGCTGATCGCCGCGACGGCGACGATCTTCGGGATCAGCGTGAGGCTCTGCTCCTGGATCTGCGTGACGGCCTGGAAGATGCTGACGAGCAGCCCGACGACCATCGCCGCGAGCAAGAGCGGCCCGGCGACCTTCAGCGCGAGCGTCATCGCCTGCGAGGCGAGGTGCGTGACGGTGTCCTGGTTCATCTCCGATCGCCCCTAGTGGAAGCTCTGCACGAGCGCCTTGATCACGAGGTCCCAGCCGTCGACGAGCACGAACAGCAGGACCTTGAAGGGCAGGGATATGAACGTCGGCGGCAGCATGATCATCCCCATGCTCATCAGCGTCGAGGAGACGATCAGGTCGATGATCAGGAACGGCAGGAAGATCAGGAAGCCGATCTGGAACGCGCTTCGCAGCTCGGAGACGATGAACGCCGGGATCAGCACCTCGGTCGGGACTTCGGCGCGCGTGCGCGGCGTCTTCGAGCGGGCGAGGTGGACGAACAGCGAGATGTCCTGCACGCGCGTCTGGCGGAACATGAATTCGCGCACCGGCTGCTCGGCGCGCTTCAGCGCGGTCGTCGTCGAGATGTGATGCGAGGTCAGCGGATCGACGGCGTCGCGCTTGATCGCGCTGACGGTCGGCGCCATCACGAAGATCGTCAGGAACAGCGCGATCCCGACGAGCACCTGGTTCGGCGGCGTGTTCGGCGTGCCGACGCCGGTGCGGATGAAGCCGAGGACGATCAGGATCCGGCTGAAGCCGGTGACCGTGAACAGCACGGCCGGCACGAGCGCGAGGGCGCCGAGCAGCAGCAGGATCTGCACGGCGTTCGACGAGCTCACGTTCACCGGCGGACCGTCCATTCGCGCAGCCGGTCGAGCAGCGTGCCGGCGGTCGTCGGCGCGATGCCCTCGCCGCGCGCGTCGGCGCGCGAGTACGAGCGGCCGCGCTGCAAGAGGCCGCGCCCGCCGCCCGCGCCGCCGCCGATGCCGTCGTCGTCGCGCTCTTCGACGAGCTCGAGCAGCCCGGCCTCGCGCGCCTGCTCCTCGGTGTAGCGCTGGATCGGCACGACGCCGTGCTCGGCGCTGCCGAGGATCAGGTAGTCGCTGCCGGCGCGCACGATGTGCACGGCGCGACCCGAGCCGAGCGGCAGCGAGGCGAGGCTCGTCAGGCCCGAGCCGGCGGCGCGCGTCTGGCGCCCCTTGACCTGGCGCAGGATCCACGTCAGCCCCCAGATCACGGCGATCACGACGAGCAGCCCGACGATCGTGCGCACGATGCTCGGGCCGGAGGAGCTCTGGTGCGCGGCGCTGCTCGAGGAGCCGGTGTTCAGCGGCGTCGCTTCGCCGCCGCTCTTCAGCGCCGGCGTGAACGCGTACGACGGATCGGCGAGCGCAAGCGCCGCCAGCCCGACTGCGGGTAGCGAGAAGCGCGCGAGCGCGCGCAGGAGCTGTGGGAGGCAGGTCATCGAGGGACGACTCCGCGCCCGGTAATCGGCGCGCCCCCGGTTGCCTTTAGGGAACTGGACGAGCGGTCCAGAGCAGCGGCTATCGGCTCATGTAAGCGCGCCGCACGAGCAGCTCAGAGCAGCGTGTCGAGCAGGACGGCCCAGATGCCCTCGTCGGTCACCTGCAGCGCGCCGCGCGCGAAGCACTTGCCGCCGACGAACACGTCGATCGGCGCGTCGGCGTCGTGGTCGAGCTCGAGCACGGTGCCGGGCGGGAGCTCGAGCGCGCTGCCGAGCGGCAGCGTCGTGCGGCCGAGCTCGGCCCAGACGCGCACGGGCACGCCGGTCATCCGCCCGATCCCGCCTGCGCTCTCACGCGCATCGCCGCCGTGCGGCTCGCCTCCGCGCGCATCGCCGGCGGGTGCGGCGCCGCCGCGCGCGGTGGCGACGACCGTGGCCGCGCGCATCGCCGGCGCGTGCGCGGGTTCGATCGGCGTCAAGAGCCGCACGGCGCGGCGCTGCCCGCGCAGGCCGGGGCTGACGCGCCCGAGCGGCACGCGCTCGGCGAACAGCGTCATGCCGTCGTCGGCGCGCTCGTCGAGCAGCAGCAGCGAGCCGGCGCCGAGCGCGAGCATCCGCTCGACGGGCATCTGCACGGCGCCGATCTCGGCGCGCAGCAGCACATGCGCGCGCGCGAGGCCGTGCTCGACGGCGCGCCCCTGCTGCGGGTCGGCGTCCGAGCGCCGGCGCGCCGAGCCGACGATCTCCTCGGCGACGGGCGCGACGGTGCTCCACGGGATCAGCAGCGTCATGCTCGAGCGCAGCCCGTCGATGCTGCCGTCGAACGTCAGCGCGAACGTCGGTTCCTCGTGCGGCGCGACGACGCCGCCGTCGCCCTCGACGTCGATCTCCGACAGCGCGAGCTCGAGCCCGCCGAGGTCGCGCCAGGCGGCGCCGAGCTGCGCCGTGACGCCCTCGAGCAGGCGCTGCGTCAGCGCCCAGTCGATCTCGCTGAGGCGGCGTTCGTCGGGCGCGTTCTCGGCGGTGCCGCCGAGCAGGCACTCCAGCGCCCGCAGGACGAGCGGCGGCTCGACGCTCAGCAGCATCTGCCAGTCGCCGTCGACCGGCGGCCTGGTCACGCCGAGCGCGGCGGCGAGCGCGTTGGCGGGCAGCTGCGCCTTCGCCGCCGACCAGCTGAGCTGCTGCGAGTCGGCTATCGCGAGCTCGACCGGCGCGCGCAGCTCGCTGGCGAGCCGGATCGCGATCGCTTCGCACGCGGGCCCGAGCGCGCGCACGATCCGCCGGCGCAGCTCCGGCGAGAACTTCGTCGGCTGCGAGAAGTCGACCGTCTGCACGGAGCTCATCGCTCGGCACGCTCCGCCGGCTCGATCTGCAGCGCGCCGTCGCCGCCGGGCGGCGCGACTTCGCCGTGCGGCGGAGCGCCGGAGATGGGCGCGTCGGGGCCGCCGGTCTCGCCGGGCGCGCGCGGGCGCTCGGCGGCGAGCTGCGCTTCGAGCGCGGCGGCGCCGGTCGTGTCGCCTTCGACGATCTCGGTCACGCGCAGGCCGAACTGCTCGTCGGCGACGACGACCTCGCCCTGGGCGATCAGCGTGCCGTTGACGAGCAGGTCGACGGGCTCGCCGGCGAGCCGGTCGAGCTTGACGACCGAGCCGACGCGCAGCTCGAGCGTCTCGCCGACGGTCATGCCGGTGCGGCCGATCTCGACGCTCGCCTCGACGGGAACCTCCGACAGGCGGCGCAGGTCGCCGTCGGCGTCGGCTGCGCCGGCGAGCGCGCCGGCCTCGTCGAACTGCTCGTATGCGACTGATCCACTCATTACGGGGCTCCTATTGGACGGTTAGTTCGGGGAACAGCACCGACTGCACTTTCAGGTCGGTCTGGTGCTCGATCGCGGCGAGGATCCGCTCGCGGATCGCACGGCGACCGCCGGCGCTGACGAGCGTGTCGCCGCTCTGTCCGGTGACGGCGTTGACGACGATTTCGCGCACGAGCGCTTCCTCGGGAAGCGTTCCGGCCGCTTCGCTCGAGCTCGGCGCGGCGGCGGCCGCGGAGGCGCCGTCGCTCTGCTGCGGCGAGAGCTGAAGCGCGACCGACAGCTTCGCGTAGTGGCCTTCGTCGAGGTTCAGCAGGAACGACTGCGGCATCACGTAGATCGTCCCGGTGATCTTCATCGGCGCGGGCTTCTTCGAGTGGCCGAGCGCGACGTAGGCGAGCGCGGCGAGCGGGACGAGCCCGACGGCGAGCAGCTTGCGGTTGGAGAACAGCGCCTTCATCGTCAGTAGATCCGTTCGAGGACGATTTCGACGCGCCGGTTGCGCGCGCGCCCGGCGGCCGTCGCGTTGCTCGCGAGCGGGCGCAGTTCGGCGTAGCCGGCGGCGCTGAGGCGCTGCGCGCGCACGCCGGTCGCGATCAGGAAGCGCACGACGGTGCTCGCGCGCGCGGTCGACAGCTCCCAGTTGCTGGGGAACGCGGCGGTGTGGATCGGGACGGCGTCGGTGTTGCCGGCGACAGCGACCGGGTGGACGTGGTCGATCGCGAGCAGCTGCGCGATCTCGCGCATCAGCGGACGGCCCTGCGGGTCCAGGGCGGCGCTGCCGGAGCCGAACAGCAGGCTGTCGGTCAGCACCCTGATCGCGAGGCCGCGGCGTTCGATCACCGGGTGCACGGAGCCCGCGAAGCCGTGGCTGCGCGCATACGCTTCGAGCTCGTGTTTGAGCAGGACGAACTCTTCCTGCTCGCTCGCGGCCGACTGCACGCCGAAGTGCGCGGCCGGCGCGGCCGAGGCGAGGCTCGCTTCGCTGTGCGTCTGGCGGCTGTGCGCCGGGTTCGGCGAGGAGAGCGTGAACAGCGGCGCGAGCGATGGCGCGCCGGTCGCGATGCTCGCGTGGCTCTCGCTCGCCGGGACGCTCGCCTTCGAGGAGATCGGCTTGCCGCCGGGCGCCACGTTGCCGCCGGAGAACGCGGCGCGCAGCGCCTGCTGCAGCGTGTGGTACTTCGAGACGTTGACCGAGGAGATCGCGAACAGCACGATGAACAGCGCCATCAGCAGCGTGATCATGTCCGAGTAGGTCAGCAGCCAGCGCTCCTCGCTCTCCTCGGCGTTGTGGCGCGTGCCGCGGCGGCGCATGTGGGCTCCGCGTCGCATCGCTCACGCCGCCTCGACCTGCAGCTCGGGCGCCGCCGCGACGGATGCGGGCTCGTTCGCGGGCGTGCGATCGGCCGGCTGCAGGTAGGACATCAGCTTGTCGGCGACCAGCCGCGGGTTGTCGCCGGCCTGGATCGAGAGGATCCCCTCGAGCGTCATCATCCGCAGCTCGACCTCTTCGGCGGAGATCGCCTTCAGGCGGTTGGCGACGGGCAGGAAGACGACGTTCGCCGAGCCGACGCCCATCAGCGTCGCGAGGAACGCGGTCGAGATCGACGGGCCGAGCGTCGCCGGCTCGGACAGGTTCTGCAGCACGTGGACGAGCCCGAGGACGGTGCCGATGATGCCCATCGTCGGCGCGAAGCCACCGGCCTTCTCGAACGGCGCCGCGGCGGCGGCATGGCGCGCGGCCATCCCCTCGACCTCGCCCTCGACGATCGTGTGGACCATCTCCGGGTCGGTGCCGTCGACGACCAGCTGCAGCGCGTTGCGCGTGAAGTGGTCGTCGATCTCCGGCAGCTTCGCGTCGAGCGCGAGCAGGCCGTCGCGGCGCGCCTGGTCGGCGAGCGTGACGAGCAGCTCCAGGCGCCCGCGCATGTCGGGCGGTTCGGCCGAGAAGACGAGCTTGTAGAGGCTCGGGATGCGCTTCATCGACTGCATGCCGACGCTCGCGAGCGTCGCGCCGCCGGTGCCGCCGAGGATGATCATCAGCGCCTCGATGTTGAGGAACGCGGCGGGGCTCGTCCCGTCCATCATCGACGCGAGCCCTAGCGCGCAAAACGCAACTCCGATTCCGATCGCTGTAGCAGCCTTCATCGCCCCCGGTGATCGGCCGTGCGGGGCATTCCTTCAATCGCGAGCGCACGCCGCGGCGGCGCGGTGATGCGGGCCGGGCGGCGGTCGGGCCGCTCGGCGCGCAGCGCCTCGGCGAGCACGTCGACGCGCCACGCGCGGATCGCCTCGGCGACCTCGTCGGGCGTCTCGTCGACGACGACCTTGCAGGCGGTCGCGAGCGTGACGACGGTGTCGGGCGTCGACTCGACGGTCACGATCGTGTCGGGGTTGAGCTGGAACGGCTCGCTGCAGTGTCCGATTCTGTGGAGCGTGATCATGTTGGTTCCGGTTCCTTCGATCGAGTGGGCGTCGCGGCGGGCCGCCTCCCAGCAGGCCCGCCGCGCGCATCGGCGTCGTCCGGTCATCGCTACTGACCCATGCCGACCGCCGTCTGGAGCATCTGGTCGGCGACGGTGATCACGCGCGAGTTCGCCTGGTAGCCGCGCTCGGCGGTGATCATTTCGGTCATCTGCGTCGCGAGGTCGACGTTCGACATCTCGAGCTCGCCGGCGATCGTCGAGCCGAAGCCGTTCGTGTCGGGCGTGCCGACGACCGGCGCGCCGGAGTTCGCCGACTGCGCCCACAGCGAACCGCCGAGCCGCTGCAGGCCCGACGCGTTGGGGAACTTCGCGAGCGTCAGGTAGCCGGCGGTGACCTGCTGCTGGTAGGTCGGCGAGACGGGGTTCTCGTCGGTGTAGTTGACCGATCCGTCCTGGCCGATCGAGACGTTCGCCGAGCCGGGCGGGACGACGATGTAGCTCGCTTCTTTGCCGGGGCTGTACGTCGTGTTGGCGCCGACTTTCGTCGCTTCGGCGTTGACGCCCATCACGTACAGCCCCGACTGCGTCGTCAGGAAGCCGGTCGTGTTGGTCGTCAGGTTGCCGGCGCGCGTGTAGTCGGGGTTGGCCGGCAGGCTCGAGGTGTACGGCGGCGCCGCCGGCGGCGAGCCGGCGCCGACGCGCAGGAACCCTTCGCCCTGGATCGCGACGTCGAGCGGGTTGTTCGTCGTCTGGAACGAGCCTTCCGACATTTCGTTTTCGGTCGCCGCGACCTGCACGCCGAGGCCGACCTCGACGGGGTTCGTGCCGCCGTTGCTCGCCGTGCTGCCGGACGCGCCGCGCAGAACCTGCGCGAGCGAGTCCGAGAACGACACGTGCGCGGCCTTGAAGCCGACCGTGTTGACGTTGGCGAGGTCGTTCGCCGTGTTGTTGAGCATCGTCTGGTTCGCGTCGAGGCCGCTGATCGCGGCGTACATTCCACCGATCATCTGTCCGTCACTTCCTTTCGCGGCCTCCTCGTAGAGGTCCGGCCGTCGTCGTGTCTGTTCAAGTTGGAGTAGTCCCTTGGAGTGCGTTTAGCTCATGCGATCACCGCGCTGTCGATGTTCGTGAAGACGTGGTCGCGCATGTGCTCGGAGCCGACCGCCGTGATGACGGTGCGGCTCGGCACGGAGACGACGAACGCGGTGCCGTCGACGAGCACGAGCGAGTCGCGCGCGCCCTTCGCGGCGATTCGCCCGACGCCGCTCTGCAGCCGCCCGAGCGTCGCGGCGTCGAGCGGGATGCCGCGACGCTGGACGCGTTCGAGCGCGTGCTTTGAGAAGCGCACGGGGTCGGGGCTCGTGCCGGGCGTGGTCGCGGTCGCGTCGTGCAGGACGTCGGCGAACGGTCGCGCCGGCGCGGCGGGCGCGTTCGCGCGGGCGGGCGCCGAGCCGGGCGCCGGGCCGGCCGGCCGAGGCGGCGCGATCGCGGCGCTCAGCGCGGGATCGAGCGGCGCGCTCACAGTACCTCCGTGATCTGCGCCGGTTCGACGCCGGCTTCGCCTTCGACGGTCAGCGTCGCGCCGCTCTGGCCGATCTCGGCGCTCTGCACGTCGCCTTCGACGGTCGCGCCGGTCGCGTGCGAGACGTATGAGACCTTGTGGCCGATCAGCTGGACGGCCTGCGCGATCTTCTGTTCGCCGGCGGCGCCGGCGCTCGTCTGCGCGAGGTTCGACGTCTGCTCGAGCTGCGAGAACTGCGCGAGCTCGGCGACGTACTGCGTGTCGCTCGTCGGTTCGAGCGGGTTCTGCGCCTGCAGCTGGGCGACCATCAGCTTGAGGAAGTCGTCCTTGCCGAGCTGCGCGCTCGGGTTTTCGAGTTTTTCGCTGCTCGCGGCCGCCGGTTTGGCGGCTGCCGGTGTGACTGTGCTCATCGGTCTGCTCCTTTCGCTACGCGAGGACGTCGACGAGCGCGCCGGGCGATCTCAGGTCGTCGACCGGGCCGGCGTCGTTCTCGGGTTCGTTTTCAGGATCGATCGCGATCGTTTGACTGTCGCGCCCGCCGCTCGACGCTTGCGAGGGCGTCTGCCGGGCTTGCCCACCGGGGCTGTGCCGGCCGGTGTCGCCGGCGCTCGCGCCGTGCGCGCTCACGTGCAGGCGCGTCAGGTCGATGCCGATCGAGCTGAGCGACTGGCGCAGCTCGGCGTGCCCGGACGCGAGCGCCTGCGCCGCCTCGGGGCTGTCGGCGCTGACGCGCGCGAGCAGGCCGGCGTCGGTCTGCGTCAGGTGGATCCTGATCTCGCCGAGCTCGGCCGGGTGCAGCTGGATGCGCGCCTGCGTGAGGCCCTGGCGGGCGGCGAGCTCGACGGTCGCGTGCACGTTCTCGATCGCCTCCTGCAGGCCGACGCCGTAGCCGCTCGCCGGCGTCGCCGACGTTGCGCCCGACGGGCTCGCGGCGGCCGATTCGAGGGCAGGCTGCACGGCGCTCGCCGGCGCGCTCTGGGCGACATTCGGCGCCGCGTGCGTCGCGCCGTCCTGCGCCGCGCTCGCGCCGCCGGCCGGCTGCTCTTTGGCGGCCACTTCGTGCGCCGCCGCCTGCGGGTTCGGCGCCTGCACGCCGGCGCCGGTCGGGGCGGGGCTCGTCTGCTGGTCGGCCGCCGTCGCGCCCGGTGCTGTGCTGCTCGTCGCCGACGCGCCTTCGAGGACCTCGTCGGCGGACGGATCACGGGGGAGGGGCGTGCCTGCTTCGGTCTGGTCGTTCGACGTCGGCGCGCCCGACGGCTCGCCGCTCGATCTCGGCGCGCCCGACGCCTGGACGCCCGACGCCTGGACGCCCGACGCCTGTGCTGCCGACGTTTGCACATACATCGGCGGTGCCGCCGACGTCTGTGCAGCCGACGTCTGGGCGATCGTGGCCTGCGTGCCTGCGGCCGACGTCGTCGCGGCGTCGATCGCGACGCTCTCAGGCGCGCTCGGGCCGGCGGCGTCGCCCGCGTTCACCGGTCCGGCGCCGAAGCTCGTCGCGACGGTCTGTGCGCTCGCGGAGGCGCCGGCGTTCGCGGGCGCTTCGGCCTGGCCGGCCGTCGCGAGCGGCTCCGAGCCGTGCGTCGCGATGTCGTGCGAGCTCGGAGCGGGGGAGAGCGCACCGCCGGCTTCGCCCGACGGCGCCGCCTCGGCGGTTGCGTTCGCCGCGAGGTTCGCCACGTCGGCGGGCTGCGTCGCGGCCGACGCCGGGCCGTGCGCGGGCGACTGCGTCTCGCCGGTGGATGCCGTGCCGGCAGCTGCCGTGCCGGGCGCCGTCGAGCTCGTGGCGCCGTTCGCGGCGGCGCCCGGTGCGACTTCGGGCAGGGCGCCCGCCGGAGCGGCGGCCGCCGCGATGCTCGCGCCGTCGACCGGGCTCGTGGCGCCGGCGAGGCCGGTCGCGACGGTCGCCGACGTACCGGCTGCGCTTGCGGCGGCGGCGGTCGCCGGCGTGCCCTCGGCGGTCGCTCCGCCGGCGCCGGGCGCTCCGCCGGCGACGTTCGTCGCGTCGGCGCCGGGCGCGCCAGTCGGTGCGGCGGATGCGTCGGACGTCGTCGGCGCGGCCGCCGTCGTGACGGGCGAGCCGTCGACGGCCGCCTCGCGGTCGGTCGGCCTCTTCGCGCCGTGTCGCTCTGTTTGGTGGCCTTCCGCGAGTGCGGTCCGGGCCAGTTCGGCGTCGAGCGCCGATTCGAAGGGCGGTCCCTTGACGGGTGCGCCGGGCGGCGCCGGCGCCGAGGGCGGTTCGTGCGGCCGTTCGAGCACGGCCGTCGGCTGGGTCGGTACGAGGTCGTTCATGCGATCGCTCCCGTCGTCGCGGGCGCGCTCGCCGGCGCGCTCGCGCCGGTCGCGCCCTGCTGGTATTCGGCCGCGTAGCCGAGGACTTTGCTGACGTACTGCTGCGTTTCGGCGTACGGCGGCACGCCGCCGTACTGCTGCACGGCGCCGGGGCCGGCGTTGTACGCGGCGAGCGCGTCGTCGACGTTGCCGCCGAACTTCTGCAGCATCTGCGAGAGGTAGCGCGCGCCGCCTTCGATCGACTGCGCCGGGTCGAGCGGGTCGCTGACGCCGAGCGACGCGGCGGTCGACGGCATCAGCTGCGTCAGCCCGACGGCGCCGGCGCTGCTCTGCGAATTGGGGTCGAAGTCCGACTCCTGCTGGATCAGGCCGTGCAGGACGGCCGGGTCGACGCCATTGCGCGCCGCCGCGGCCTGGATCAGCTGGTCGTACTGGCCGCCGCCGGCCGGCGAGGCGCCGCTCGTGCCGGTCGCGCCCGCGCCGATCGCAGGCGACGTCGCGTAGCCGCCCTGCGCGAGTGCGCCGGCCGTCGCCCCAGCCTGGCCGTAGCCGGCCTGCGCAGTCGTCGCGATCGGCTGCGCCGTCGCCTGCCCGGCGCTCGCGCCGCTCGCCGCGCTGAGCGCGGCGGCGAAGCTCGTCGGGCCGCCGCGCAGCTCTACGGCCATCGCCTGCAGGCGCTGCACGCGCGCGCTCGCGGCGAGCATGCCCGGCGCGATCGCGGTGGGGCTTGCGGTCGTGGCGGCGATCGCCTGCGTGCTCATGCGGCGCTCCTGCGGTGGCGCTCGATCGCGATCTCGTCGAGCATCGCGCCTTCGCGCCGGCCGGCCGCGAGCTCGTGCTCGGTGCGGCGGCGCTCCTTCAGGCGGTCGAGCGTGCGCTGCGAGCGTGCCGCGTGCGCGAGCTCGTCGGTGCGCTCGGCGACGGCCGTCTCGTCGCGGGCGAGCTCGTCGAGCCGCGCGCGGCGCTGGGCCTCGACGCGCTCGGCGTAGGCCTGGTGCGCGTGGAGCTGGCGCGCGTCGACGCTCGCCGCGCGTGCGCTCGTGCGACGCTGCTCATCGCGCGTGCGCTCGAGCTCGGCGTCGACGTCGCGCAGGCGCTCGCGGCTGTCGCCGAGCGAGGCGATCGCGCGGGCGAGGTCCTGGCGGGCGGCGTCGGTGCGACGCTCGCGCAGGGCACGCACGCGCTCGAGGCGAAAGCGGAACGAGGGTCCGGTGCTCACGGCCGAGGTGATCGGACGCCCGCCCCCGTTCTTGAGCGCGAGCGGACGCTTGGCCGAGCGCGCGTCAGATGCTCGGGCCGAGCAGCGGGATCGCCGGCGGCCCGTTCGGCGCCGGCGGTTCGCCGTCGGCGCGCGGCTGCTGCGCGGCGACGACTTCGCCGTCGAGCACCTCGCCGCTGCGCTCCTCGCGCGAGCGCTCGAGCGCGGCGGCGAGCTCGAGCAGGCGCGCGTCGGAGTCAGGCGGGGTGGAGGGCTCGTCGACGG
Source organism: uncultured Solirubrobacteraceae bacterium (assembly GCA_963782925.1). Lineage (GTDB taxonomy): Bacteria > Actinomycetota > Thermoleophilia > Solirubrobacterales > Solirubrobacteraceae > Palsa-744. The sequence continues at coordinate 3,391,439 of CAWALH010000002.1, read as the reverse complement.
CCTGTCGCAGGAACGCGTCGATCTGCGCGCGGTGCTCGAGCGCCGCGTCGAGCAGCGGGTCGGCGCCCGGGCGGTACGCGCCGATCGAGATCAGGTCCTGTTTCTCGTGCAGCGCGGCGAGCGACGCGCGCAGCCGCTGGCCGGCGCCGAGCAGCTCGGGCGCGACGATCTCGCCGGCCAGGCGCGAGACGCTCTGCAGCACGTCGATCGCCGGGTAGTGCCCGGCGTGCGCGAGCGCGCGGGTCAATACGACGTGGCCGTCGAGGATCGAGCGCGCGGCGTCGGCGATCGGCTCGTTCATGTCGTCGCCGTCGACGAGCACGGTGTACAGGCCGGTGATCGACCCGGCCGGGCTCGTGCCGGCGCGCTCGAGCAGCCGCGGCAGCAGCGCGAACACGCTCGGCGGGTAGCCGCGCGTCGCCGGCGGCTCGCCGATCGCGAGGCCGAGCTCGCGCTGCGCGGTCGCGAAGCGCGTCAACGAGTCCATCAGCAGCAGCACGTCGGCGCCCTGGTCGCGGAAGTGCTCGGCGATCGTCGTCGCCGTGAACGCGGCCTTGATCCGCACGAGCGCCGGCTGGTCGGACGTCGCGACGACGACGACCGAGCGCTCGAGCGCGTCGCCGAGGTCGCGCTGGACGAACTCGCGCACCTCGCGGCCGCGCTCGCCGACGAGCGCGATCACGTTGACGGTCGCGCTCGTCGAGCGCGCGATCATCCCTAGCAGCGAGGACTTGCCGACGCCCGAGCCGGCGAAGATCCCGAGCCGCTGCCCGCGCCCGCACGGGACGAGGCTGTCGAGCGCGCGCACGCCGAGCGCGACGCGCTCGGCGATCAGCGGCCGCTGCAGCGAGCCGGGCGGCGCGGCGATCGTCGAGCGGAAGCCGACGTGCAGCGGCGCCGTGCTGTCGTCGAGCGGTGCGCCGAGCCCATCGATCACGCGCCCGAGCAGGCTCGGTCCGACGGGGACGCGAAACGGCGCGCCCGTCGGCAGCACCTTCGTGCCCGGCCCGATGCCGTGCAGCTCGCCGAGCGGCATCAGCAGCGTGCGCCCGTCGCGGAAGCCGACGACCTCGGCGGAGACGGGGATGCCGGTGCGCTCGCTGGCGACGAGGCAGACCTCGCCGACCTCGGCCTGCACGCCGGTCGCCTCGATGATCAGCCCGATGACGTTGCTGACGCGGCCGTGGCGGCGCGCGAGGTCGGCGTCGTCGAGCGCGCCGGCGGCGCGTGTGACGAGGCTCGCGCTCACGGCGTCTCGCCGCCGAGCTCGGCGCGGACGACCTCGCGCGCGCGCTCGAGCTGCGTGAGCACGCTCGCGTCGACCTCGCTCTCGACCGTTCGCGCGATCGCGCCGCCGGGCCCGACGCGGCGGTCGGCCTGCAGCTCGCAGCGCTCGACGCCGCCGGCGCGCGCCGTGACGTCGTCGATCGCGGCGCGCACGAGCTCGATGTCGGACGGATCGACGAGGATCGTCACCTGGCGGCGGTCGGCGACGCGCCGCAGCGCGCCGGCGATCACGTCGAGCACGCGCTCGGGCTGCACGTCGAGGGCGCCGGCGAGGACCTTCGCGGCGAGCGCGAGCGCGAGCTCGACGGCGTCGCGCTCGAGCGCGCTCGCGTGCTCGTCGGCGCGCAGCCGCTGCTGCTCGAGCGCTGCGGCGAGCGCCTGCGCGGCGGCGCGCGCCTGCGCGAGACCCTGCTCGCGACCTTCGCGCCGTCCGTCGGCCTCGCCCTCGGCGCGCGCCTGCTCGCGGATCTCGGCCGCCTCGGCGGCGGCGTCGGCGAGCAGTCGCGCGGGCGTCTGCAGCGGCGGCGGCGGGGCGGAGGGCTCGAACTGCTCGAGCGGGTACCCGTGCAGCGCGCCGGGCACTAAACGACCGCTTCCTGCTCGTCCTCGCCGTCGCCGCGCGAGATCACGACCGTGCCTTCCTCCTCGAGGCGCCGCACGACGGCGACGATCCGCCCCTGCGCCGCCTCGACGTCGCGCTTTCGCTGGGGCTGCTGGATCTCCATTTCTTCCTGCAGCATCGCGGCGCCGCGCTCTGACATGTTCTCGAGCAGCCGCCCCTTGACCGCCGCCGGCACGCCGCGCAGCGCGAGCACGAGGTCCTTCTGGTCGGCCTCGCGCAGGATCTGCTGGATCGCGCGGTCTTCGAGCTGGGCGATGTCCTCGAACACGAACAGCATCCGCCGGACCTCGTCGGCGAGGTCCGGGTCGCTCTCGGTCAGCGTGTCGAGCACGGCGCGCTCGGTCGAGCGATCGGCGTGGTTGAGGATGTCGGCGAGCGACTTGACGCCGCCGGCGGCGGCGTACTCCTGGCCGACGACGGCCGTCACCTTGCGCCGCACGACCTCCTCGACCTGCTGGATCACCGGCGGGCTCGTCTCGCCCATCTTCGCGATCCGCACGGCGATGTCGGGCCGCGTCGACTCGGGCAGGCGCGCGAGCACCTGCGCGGCGAGGCCGGTCTGCAGGTTCGCGAGCACGAGCGCGATCGCCTGCGGCGACTCGCTGGCGAGGAACGCGACGATCTGCTCGGGCGAGGTGCGGCGCAGGAACTCGAACGGCCGCTTCTCGATCACCGTCGAGAGCTTCCCGAGCAGCTCCTCGGCGCGCTCGGCGCCGAGCGCGCGCTCGAGCACCTCGCGCGCGAACTCGATCCCGCCGGCGACGTCGCCGAGCCCGTCGGCGCCGGCGGCGAGCGCGAGCTCCTCGAGGATCCCCTCGGTGACGTCCTCGTCGATCGAGCCCATCTTCGCCATCTCCAGCGACAGGCCCTCGATCTCGTCCTCGCGCAGGTGCTGCATCACCTCGGCGGCGAGGTCGGGGCCGATCACGGCCATCAGCACGGCCGCCTTGCGGCGTCCGGCGACGTGCTCGGCGGCGGGCTCGGGCAGCGTCGCGACGGGCGCGTCGGACTCGGCCCCGGGCTGCGGCTCGAGCTCGTCGGCGGCGGGCTCGACCTCCGGCGTGAGGTCCATCGTCAGTCCTCCTGCATCCAGCTGCGCAGCTGCTGGGCGACCCGGTTCGGGTTGCTCTCGGCGAGCGCCTCGATCCGGCGGCGCACGGGCGAGCCGGCGGCGGTCGGGATCGGCTCGAGCGGCGGCGTCTCGCTCGGGTGGCGCGGCGTCTCGCGCTCGAGCTCGGACAGGCGCACGGGCAGCTCGAGCTCGCGCAGCCACGGCGGCTGCTCGTCGATCGGCGCCTGTTCGCGGTGGCGCAGCGAGCGCGTCGTGAAGAACAGGAAGGCGCCGGCGGCGAGCGCGATCAGCAGGTACTTGGCGTATCCGAGCACGCCGCCGCCGGGCGCCGCCGGGACGAGCGGCTTGGCGAACGCGAGCCGCCCGATCGAGATCGTGTCGCCGCGTTTGGGCTGCAGCCCGGCGGCGTTCGTGATCGCTTCGCGGATCGCCGGCACGGCCGTCGCCGGCACCGATTTGTCGAGCAGCACCGAGACGTGCTGGCTTTCGACCGCGCCGGGCGCGATCGTCGAGTGCGTGACGACGCGGTTGACGCCCATCGTCGCGGCGGTCACTTCGTGCTTGTAGTTCGATTTCCCGCTGCCGCCGGCCTGCGCGTAGGCGGGGATGTTCGCCGTGCCGGTCGTCGCCCCGCCGCCACCGCCGCTGCCGGTCAGCGTTTCGAGGTTCTTCGTCTGCTGCAGCGGCACGCCGGCTTTCGCGTACGTCAGCGATTCCTGCGTCGTCTGGTTCGTGTTGAGCGCCGCCGCGACCTGGACCTGGCCCTTGCCGGCGCCGACGGTCTGCGCGAGGATCGCGTCGAGCCGCGCGCTCATCGACTGGTCGTAGCGTTCTTCGGCCGCCTGTTTGCCGGTCGCGCCTTCGCTGTTGCCGGACGGCCACAGCAGCTGGCCGGTGCCGTCGGTGATCGTGACCTTGTTCAGGTGCAGTCCCGGCACCGAGGAGGCGACGAGCTGGGCGATCCCGCGCACCGCGCCGGGGTCGAGCGCGCTCGTCCCGCTGAGCAGCACCGCCGCCGAGGAGGCCGTCTGGTTTTCGGCGAACAGCTGGCCCTGCGCGGTCGGCATCACGAGCTCGACCTGCGCGCCGGTGACGCCCTGGACGTTGTCGATCGTCTGCGCGAGCTGACCCTGCAGCGCGCGCTGGTAGGTGACCTGCTGCTGGAAGTTGCTTTCGCCGAGGTTCGATTTTTCGAGCAGCGAGAAGCCGGGCTGCGTGTTGCCGAGCAGGCCGGCGCCGGCCAGCGCGATCCGCGCCTGCGCGCTTTCGTTGGACTCGACCGCGAGCGCCGTGCCGTTGTTCTGCAGTTCGTAGTGGATCCCATGCTGGTCGAGGACGCTCGTCATCTTGCCCGTCGCGCCCGGTTCGAGACCGGTCGCGAACGTCGCGTAGCTCGGTTTCGAGATCATGTGCATGAACATGTAGATGAACACGATCGCGACGAGCGCGACGCCGCCGAACAGGATCCACGCGCGCGGTGTGAACCTCGATGCGAGTGCGCGCAGCTGCATCGGCTAGACCTGCGTCTGGAACAGCTGCTGGGCAGCTTCGGTCGCCTTGACGCGGATCTGCGACGCGAGCTGCATCGACAGCTGCGCTTCGTCGATCGACGCGATCGCCGTCTCGGGGTCGGTCGCCGTGCCGGTCGCCAGCGACTGCGCCGCGCCGGTCGCGCTCTGCTGCGTCTGCTCGAGCGAGGAGATCGCGCTCGTCAGCGCTTCGCCGAAGCCGCCCGAGCCTTCGCCGCCGCCGCCGATCGCCGACGTCGCCGCTTCGCCGCCCGCGCCGATCGAGCCGACGCCGGGCGTCGCTTCGCCGGCGAGGCCGAGCGAGCCCGCACCGGAGGCAGCTCCCGCGCCGGCGCCCGTGGCTCCGAGGCCGATCTGGCCGACCTGGAGCGCACTGCCGATCGCGCCGATCGCGGGGATCAAAGCGCCGACCTCATTTCAGCAGCCCGAGCGTCGCGGTGAACATCGACTTGGCCGTCTGCATTGCGGTCACGTCGGACTGGTAGGAGCGCGACTCGGAGATCAGGTCGGTCATTTCGGTGACGGTGCTGACGTTCGGCATCCGCACGTAGCCCTGCGGGTTCGCTTCGGGGTTGCCCGGGTCGTAGACGAGCTGGTCGGGCGTTTTGTCGGCGACGATGCCCGCCACCTGCACGCCGCCCGCCGGCCCTTCGCCGGCGGCTTCGCCCGCGCCGAGCGCGCCGGCGAGCTGGTTCTGGAAGGCGGCCGGCCGGCCGCTCTGCGCGAGCTCGACCTCCTGGCGGCGGTAGGGCTGGCCGCCGGGGCCGCGCGTCGTCTGCGCGTTGGCGAGGTTCTCCGAGGTGACGTCCATCCGCACGCGTTCGGCGGTCAGCCCGCTGCCGGCGATATTGATCGCGTCGAACAGGCCCATCAGAGTCCCATCGCGCTGCGCAGGATCTGGTTGCGCGCGCCCATCGCCTGGACGATCGCCTCGTATTCGAGCCCGTTCTCCGACGCCAGCGCCGATTCCTGGTCGATGTTGACGCCGTTGCCTTCGGGACCGGCCGAGCCCGGCTGGATTTCGGGCGCCAGCGCGACTTCGCTCGGCGAGCCGTTGCCGGCGAGCGCCGCGCGCAGCGCGCCCTGGAAGTTGAGCGTCTCGCGCTGGTAGCCCGGCGTGTTCGCGTTGGCGATGTTGTTCGAGATCAGCGTCTGGCGCATCCACGCGCCGCGCATCGCGGTCTCGAGGGCGAGCTGTGTGTTGTCGGCAAGGGACATGCAGTTCGTGCTTTTCGCGTGCCCTCCCTGGGCTTGCCGACGCTCCTCCGTGGTGCGCCGCCTCCGGTTCGCCGGGGCGTCCCCGGTGATCGGCCGCGCCGCGACGATCTTTAGGCGACTCAGGCGCTGCGGTCGACGCGGTGGACGCGTGTCGGACCGCTGCGCGCGTAGCCGTGCGCGGCGCGGCTCGCACGCGCCGCCGAGCGCAGGCCGCCGAGCGTCGTCTCGCGCAGCGCGAGCAGCGTCAGGCGGGTCTCGGTGTGCAGCGCGCTCGCGCGCTCGAGCGCCGCGCGGGCGCTCGCCGGCGGTTGCGCCGGCAGCCCGGCCGTCAGCCGGTCCCACTCGCCGGCGAGCTGCTGCAGCTCCTCGATCCGTCCCGCGCGGGCGAGCGCGAGCTGGCGCTCGCTCAGCTCGACGAGAACCGCGTACGGATCGCCCGGGGGGTCACGCTCGTCGCGCGACGCCGGGGCGGGGACGCCGTCGGCGTCCGGCTGCTCGAGCGCATCGGGCGCGTCAGCCATGCGCGTCGGCGCTTGCGATCTCGGCCCACGACTCGCGCAGCTCGCCGAGCAGGCGGGCGACCTCGCGCAGCTTGGCCGGGCTCTGCTCCATCCGTGCGAGCTGCAGGCGCGTCAGGCAGAAGTCGTACACGGCGTGCAACCGCGTCGCCAGCTGCGGGTCGTGGTCGTAGTCGAGCACGACGTCGAGGTGCGCGACGATCAGTTCGGCGCGGCGGATCTCCTCGTGGGTGCGCTCGAACTGACGCTGCTGCATCGCCGCCTGCGCGCGGCGCAGGAAGCGCTGCGCGCCGTCGTACAGCATCACGACGAGCTGCTCGGGCGCCGCGGCGAGAATCGTGTTCTCGCGGTAGGCCTGTGGTGTCGCCGTCGTCGGAGTCATCGCGCCTTCCCGGTCGTGCTGGGACCGGGCACGTCCCGGTAATCGGTCCGAGCGGGCGATAGTTGAGGCGGCCGGGCCTGCCGGCCGAGCGGATGGAAGTCACCCGCGTGCTCCCTTACCATTGAGGATCAAGGAGTCGGCCCCGGCGGCCGATTCCTTCAGGAGCGTTTGCAATGGCTACCCGAACTGACAACCAGATCCGCGAGCTGAACCCCGACGAATGGGCTCAGCGAGTCGATGAACAGGCACGCAAGTACCTGGGCATGAGCGGCGAGGAGTTCGAGCGGCGCCTGAACGCGGGCGAGATCGACATTGACGACAGCCCGGACGTGACGCGCGTCGCGATGATGCTCCCGCTGCATGCCGCACGCAAATAGGACTGCTGCGGAGGCCGTCGAGCACTACCGCGGCAGCAGGGTGCGATTGGTCGACGAGGCTGCCGCGATGACTATCGCTTTGGACCAGCAGGCGTCCGAGTGATCGTCACCAACGCCGCGAATCGACAAGCCACCTGGGAAACGCTGCACTAGAGTCCGAGGCCGCTCGAGGAGCTCGAGCTGCTGGAGCTGCTCGTGCCGAGCGAGCTGAGCTGGGCGCTGAGGAACGAGCCGGCGGACTGGCTGCGGGAGATCGCCGCTTCCATCGCCGCGAACTGCTGCTGCAGCGTGCGCTGGTGCAGCGCGATCGTTTCGTTCATGCTCGTCATCCGGCTCGTCAGCTGCGTGATCTGTTCGGCGTCGCCGTTCGTGCGCGCTTCGAGGTTGCCGCCCGGAAGCGCTTCGGGGTCGACGACCGCACGGAACGCGGTCGACCACGCGCCGAGCAGCTGCTGGACGGCGGCCGGGTTGCTCTGCACGGCGGCTTCGAGTTCTGCGGTGTTGAGCTGCAGCTGGCCTTCGAGCGCGCCCTGCGAGACGGCGCCGCTGCCGGAGGCGGCGCCGGTGCTGATGCCGATGTGGGCGAGGCTCGGCAGCGCGCCGGGAGCGCCGCTCGGCTGTTCGTAGATCGTCTGGCGCATCGAGTTGAGCACGCCGATCAGCTCGGGGTCGCCGAACAGCGTCCCGGTCTGCAGTTCGGACGCCGTTTCGGCGCCCTGCGGCGGCTTCGTCGTGAGCTGGCGCTGGATCGCGGAGACGGTCGAGTTGTACAGCGCGACGAACGACTTGACCTGTTCGACGACGGCGCTCGTGTTCGGGGCCGGCGGCTGCACCTCGACCGTCACCGGCCCGCTGCTCGTCAGCGCTTTGAGGCTCAGCGTGACGCCGGGGATCGCCGCGGTCAGCGTGTTCGACGTCGCGCTGGCGGCGACGCCGTCGAGCTTGTATTCGGCGTTGCGTCCTTCTTTGGCGAGCCCGGCCTGTTCGGTCAGCGTCCCGCCGGGGTCGGAGACTTCGATGAACGACGGGCCGCTCGCGCCGGTCGCGCGCGTCGAGAGGACGAGCGTTTCGCCGCCGGTGACGGCCGCGTAGACGGTCGCCGTCGAGCTCGAGTTGATCGCGTTGGCGAGCGACTGCACGCTCGCGCCGGTGGCGACTTCGAACGACTGACCGTCGATCGTCAAGTGATCGGCTTCGGCGGGGCTGTGGAACGTGAACGTCCGCTGGCCCGAGGAGGCGAGCTGCGTGACTTCGAGCTCGTAGCCGCCGACCGCCGCGCCGGCGCTCGTCGTCGCGCTGACGCGCGTCGGGTCGCTCGAGCTGACGCTCTGGCTGTTGTGGAACAGCGTGACCGAGCCGAGTTCCTGCGCGGCGAAGCTGAGCTGCGTGAGGTTGCTCTGGATCGAGAGCAGCTGCGAGCGCTGCCCTTCGATCCGCGCCTGTTCGCCGCTCATCCGGGAGATCGGCTGGCGTTCGACGGCGAGCAGAGCCGAGATGATCTGGCTCGTGTTCAGGCCGGAGGCGAGTCCGGTGACGCTGATCGGCGAGCTCGCCGCGGATCCGATCGCGGCGGTCATCGCTGCTCCACCGTCGCGCCGGCGGCGAGCTCGAGCGCTTCGGGAAGCGACAGCGTCCGCACAAGCTGACCGGTGCGGTCGCGGATCTCGACGGTCGGGCGCCCGGCGCTGTCGCGTCCGAAGCCCAGGCTCTGCCCGTGCGCCGTCAGCCGCTCGTACGTGCGCTGCGCCTGCGCCATCTGTTCGAGGACCTCCGGCGGAGGACTGCTCGGAATCGCGTCGAGCGACGCGGCCGGCGTGGCCGCGGCCTTCTCCGTGCCCGCCGCGCGGCCGGCGCGGGCGGAGGATTCGGTCGGATTCACTTGGGTGGCGCCGACGGCGCCGGTGCCTTGGATGGCCGCGGAGTCCATGTCGGTCTCCTTCTCAGAGCGGCTGCGACCCCACCGTGGGATCGCTTGGCTGCGTTTGGGCTTCCACATGGTCATCGGCTGGTGTTGGAGATCCTTTAGGCGCGACTTCGGGCGCGGCCCGGCGGGCGGCGCGCGGCGTCGAGCCGGTGATCGGCCGCGTCCGGCGATCCGTGAGCCCGTTTCGGGGGGCGCTCCGGCGTCCCTCGACCGTGCAGGTGTTTACCCGAAAGTGGACATGCTCAAGCGGGCGGGGGAGACGTCCGATTAGGGCGGCGTCGGGTCGTCCCAATGGGGCGACAGGGGCGCCGAGCACTTCGGGTCAACAAATCGGACGGGGGTTCATCAGCCGTGGGGCTAGGCGTCGAGGACAACATCACTTCCCTCGACTATCGGAGCAGGATGCAATGAAGAGCATCGAGCAGCGCGTGGAGCGGACATCGGCGCACGAGGTACTCGCACTCTGGCAGAGCTATCACGAGACGGGCGACTCGCGATTGCGGGATCGCCTGATCTTCACTTTCGCACCGATGGTGCGCTACATCGTCTACCGCAAGGTTCGAGAAGTGCCGGCGCACTGCGACGTCGAGGACCTGCTGTCGTGCGGCATCGAGGCGCTGATCCGCTCGATCGACCGCTACGAGCCGAGCAAGGGGGCGACGCTCGAGCAGTACGCGTGGACGCGGATCCACGGCGCCGTGCTCGACGAGCTGCGTCGCCAGGACTGGGCGCCGCGGTCGCTGCGGCGCGTCGAGCGGACGATCTCGAGCGCGCAGCGGCGCTTCGTCGCCGAGCAGGGGCGCGAACCGACGCGTGAGGAGCTCGCCGCCGCGGCCGGGATGGACGAGGCCGAGCTGAGCTCGCGGATCGACGAGCTCGCGCTGGCCGAGGTCGGCTCGCTGAACATGACGATCCGCAGCGAGGACTCGACGACGATCGAGCGAATCGACACGCTCGAGAGCAAAGACGGCTCGGTCGAGCCGACGCAGAGCGCCGAGCTGCAGGCCGCCAAGGAACGCTTCCGCGCGGCGTTCGCGCGGCTGTCCGACCGCGAGCGCACGGTCGCCGTCCTGCTGTACGCCGAGGGGCGGACGCTGAACGAAATCGGCGAGCGCCTCGGCGTCTCGGAGAGTCGCGTGTCGCAGATCCACACCGAGCTGCGCCGCCGTCTGCGCGACCAGCTGCAGAGCGACGAGCTGCTGTTCTCGGCGGTCGGCTGAGCGCCGGCCGCACGCTCGTCCGGCGCTCCGGCGGGCGCCAGCGGAGCGCTAAAGGATTCGCCGCACCGGGCGATCACCCGGTGCGGAATGGACGCGGGACTTTTCATCGCCGCCTCGGGCATGGTCGCCGAGCAGGCGCGCCAGGACCAGCTGTCGAACGATCTCGCGAACGCTTCGACGCCGGGCTTCAAGGCCGACGAGACCCCGCAGCGCAGCTTCGGCGAACTGCTGCTCGCGAACACGTCGAGCAGCCGCCCGATCGGCGCGATCACGACCGGCGTGGCGCTCGGGCGCAGCTACACGGACATGACGCCGGCCGGCATGAAGACGACCGGCAACCCGCTCGACTTCGGCATCGTCGGACAGGGGTTCTTCGCGGTGCGCACCGCGCAGGGCGTGCGCTACACGCGCGACGGACAGTTCACCGTCTCGGCGCAGGGCCTGCTGACCGACACGGCCGGGCACGACGTGCTCGACCAGGCCGGCGCGCCGATCAAAGTCGGCGCGGGCGCAACTGTCGCGACCGGCGGCGTCGGCCTGTTCAACGTCCCGAACGCCGTCAAGCTCGGCGAAAACCTGTTCAGCGGCGTCGCCGCCGGGCGCGCGGCGGGTAACGTGCGCTCGGGCGTGCTCGAGGAATCGGGAGCGTCGCCGGCCAAGGTGATGGTCGAGATGATCTCCTCGCTGCGCAGCTTCCAGTCCGGTCAGCAGGCGATCCAGGCGATCGACCAGACGCTCGGCGAGGCCGCCGGCCAGGTCGGCTCGCTCGGTGGGAGCTAGGAGGCGGCGAATGCTCGAGGGGATGTACGCGGCGGCGGCGGGCATGAACGCCGAGCAGCAGCAGCTCGGGGCGATCTCCAACGACCTCGCGAACGCGTCGACGAGCGGCTACAAGTCCGAGCGCACCGGCTTTCGCGACCTGCTCTACAGCCAGGTCGGCGAGGCCGGGACGAACACCGAGCTCGGCGCGGGCGCGGCGGCCGAAACGATCGGCCGCGACCACGGCCAGGGCGCGATCCGCGAAACCGGCGCTCCGCTGGACCTCGCGATCCAGGGCGAAGGCTTCTTCACGGTCAAGCGCGCGAACGGCTCGCTCGCGCTGACGCGCGACGGCAGCTTCGGGCTCGACTCGCGCGGGCGCCTGACGACGGCCGCCGGCGCGTTGCTGCAGCCGCCGATCACCGTTCCGGCGGGCACGCCCGCGAGCGCCGTCGCGATCGCCAGCGACGGCACCGTCCGCGCCGCCGGCCGGCGGATCGGCCAGATCCAGCTCGTCACCGTCGCCGCGCCCGACCGCCTCGTCGCCGAAGGCACGAACCTGTTCGCGACGAGCGCCGCCAGCGGCGCGCCGCGACGCGCCGCGGCGGGCACGGTGCGGCAGGGCGCGCTCGAGGGCTCGAACGTTGATGTCTCCGGCGAGATGGTGCAGATGATCGACACGCAGCGCAGCTACCAGCTGCAGAGCAGCGCGATCCAGACCGAGAACCAGATGGCCGGGATCGCCAACGGGTTGCGCTCGTGACGATCGCGCCGACAAGCGTGGGGAGCCCCGGTGGCGCGCCGGTGAGCATTGCGCGAACCGGCGTGCCGCCGGGTGTCTTGGCGGGCACGCCGGCCGCCAGGCAGGCGTACGCGAGCGCCGAGGCGTTCGAGCAGATGCTCGTCGGCGAGCTCTCGCAGTCGCTCGTGCAGGGCAGCGGGCTCGAAGGCGAAGGCGGCTCCGAAGCGGGCGGCGGCGGAACGAACGGCGGCGAAGGCGCCGGCGGCGGCGACCCGCTGCTCTCGGCGCTCGTGCCGCAGGCGCTCAGCGAAAGCGTCATGCGCGGCGGCGGGCTCGGGCTCGCCGGGCCCCTGGCGGCCGCGCTCGACCCGGCGGCCGCGCAGCGCGCGACGACGACGAGCCCGACCGGTGGAGCGGCCGCATGAGCATCGCCGCGGCGGAGACGCTCGCCGGCGTGCCCGATCGGCGCGACGCGCTTGCCGAGGATGTGCTCGCGCACCTGCATGCGCAGATCGCATCGGTTCAGCGGCTGCTGGAGATCGTGCTCGAGCAGGGCGCCGCGATCCGCGCGCGCGAAGTCCACGAGGTCGTTCGTCTCGCCGGGCTGCTGCACGGCGAGCTTGCGCGACGCGAGCAGATCGAGCGCGAGCGAACGCTGCTGCTGAACAGCGCCGGCGCGCGCCTCGGAATCGAGCCCGGGCGAGTCACGGTGACGCTGCTGAGCGAGCTGATGGAGCCGGACGCGGCGCAGGTCGTGCGCGAACGCAGCGCCCGGCTGCAGGGCCTGCTCGACGAGCTGCGCAGCGTGCACGCGTGCAACCGCGCGGTGATGCGGATCGAGCTGTCGTTCCTCGACCACCTGATGCAGTCGCTCTCGCTCGATCACCGCGCGCACGGGTACGACCCGCACGGGGCGATCGACGGCAACGGCCGCGGCGCGCAGCACGGCGCGCTGCACGTACTGGACCTGCAGGCGTAGCGGGGGGCGTCGATGTCGATACCGAGCTTGCAGGGACTGCAGACGGCGCTCTCGGGACTGCTCGCCGACCAGCAGGCGATCGACGTCACCGGGCAGAACATCACGAACGTGAACACGCCGGGCTACTCGCGCCAGGCGGTCCAGCTGCAGACGAACGAACCGATGCGGATCGCCGCGCTGGCCCCCGGCACCGGCGCCGGCGGCCAGCTCGGCACGGGCGTGATGGTGACCGGCTACACGCGGATCCGTGCGAGCTACCTCGACGCCGAGTACCGCAACCAGAACAGCGCGCTCGGCGCGGCGAGCAGCGAAGTGGAAGGGCTCACGCAGGCGCAGAGCGCGTTCGACGAGCCCTCGAAAGCGGGCATCGCGAGCCAGATGTCGACGTTCTGGAGCGCATGGGCGTCGCTCGCCGACCTGCCCTCGAGCGAAGGGGCGAAGGTCGCGGTCGTGAGCGCCGGCACGCAGCTCGCCGACACGCTCAACCAGCTCAGCTCGCAGCTGCAGACGATCGAAGCGCAGGCCACGAAGCAGTACGAAGCGGTCGCCGGGCCGAGCGGCGAAGTGCAGAGCTACGCCTCGCAGATCGCCCAGCTCAACCAGCAGATCAAGCTCTCGTTGGTCGCGCGCCAGCAGCCCAACGACCTCGAAGACCGGCGCGACCTGCTGCTCGACCAGCTCTCCGAACTAGGCAGCGTGACCGTCACCAAGGAAGCCGACGGGACCGCCACGGTCGAATTCGGCGGCGCGGCGAAACCGCTCGTCGAAGGCGCGAGCGTCAACTGGCCGCAGGCGCTGACCGCGGCGAGCGGCGGCCAGCTCGGCGCGCTGCTCGGGCTGTCGGGCGCCGGAGGCGCGATCGCCGGCTACCGCACGGCGCTCGACGAAGTCGCGAAGGCGCTCGCGACCAGCGTCAACTCGCTGCACACGGCGACGCCGTTCTTCAGCGGGACGACGGCGGCGACGATCGCCGTCGCGGTCACGCCGGCCGAAGTCCAGACCGCCGAAGCCGCGAACCCGGGCGGCAACGAAGTCGCGCTCGCGCTCGCCGGCCTGCGCGGCGGCGAAGCCGAACAGCGCTACGCCGCGCTCGTCGCGCAGGTCGGCGCCGGCGTGCAGAACGCGACCGGCAACCAGACGAACTCGCAGGCCGTGCTGAACGCGATCAACGACCAGCGCCAGAGCGTCTCGGGCGTCTCGCTCGATGAAGAGATGACCAACCTGGTCACGTTCCAGCGCGGCTACGAGGCCTCCGCGCGGGCGTTGACGTCGATGGACGAAATGCTCAACACGCTGATCAACCACACCGGGGCGGTCGGGCTGTGAGCACGCGCGTGACGAACGAGATGGTGACCGGCTCGACGCTGACGAGCCTCAACACCGCGCAGCAGGCGCTGGCGCGCAGCGAGCGCGAGCTGTCCTCGGGACGGCGGATCAACGAACCGTCCGACGATCCGGTCGGCGCGAGCGAGGCGATCGCGCTGCAGAGCACGCTCGACGGGCTCGGCACCTACGAACAGAACGCGCACGACGGCGTCGCCTGGCTGCAGGCGGCCAACGGCGCGCTGACCGGGCTCAACCAGCTGACCCAGCGCGCCCACGAACTGATCCTGCAGGCGTCGAACGGGATCGACAGTCAGTCCGACCTGAACAACATCGCCGCCGAGGTCGAACAGCTCGCCGAAAGCGTCAAGCAGACCGCCGACACGCAGTACGCCGGCCAGTTCATCTTCTCGGGCACGGCGACGGCGACGCCGCCCTACCAGCAGGGGCCGAGCGACGCGTACGCCGGCAACTCGGGCTCGATCACCCGGCAGGCCGGGCCCGCGGCGGCTGTGACCGTCAACGTCTCGCTGTCGGCCGTGATCGGCGAAGGCGCGGCGGCGAAAGACGGCAAGCTGCTCGACACGCTGCGGACGATCGCGACGCACCTGCGCGAAGGCAGCCCCGCTTCGTTGAAAGCGCTCTCGAGCGAAGACCTCGAACACCTCAACGCGAACATCAGCGCCGTCTCGAACCTCGAGGCGCAGGTCGGCGCCGCGACCGACCAGATGAAGATGGCCGTGACGCGGATCGAAGATCTGACGGTGACGACGACCGCGCAGCTGTCGAACGTCCAGGACACGGACTTCGCGCAGGTCGCGATGGAATACTCGAACCAGCAGGCCGGCTACCAGGCGGCGCTTCGCGCGGGCGCCTCGATCATCCAGCAGTCGCTGCTGGAATTCCTGCACTGACGATGACCGCGATGACCCCGATCGAGAGCTCTCGCTTCGGCCCGCTCGAGGTCGCGCCCGAGGACGTGATCGAGTTCCCGCGCGGGCTGATCGGTCTCGGCGGGCGTCGCTACACGCTGCTCGACCGCAATCCCGGCAGCGGCTTTCTCTGGCTGCACTCGCTCGAGGACCCGGCGCTCGCGCTGCCGGTCGTCGACCCGCGCAGCTTCTTCGAGTCATTCGCGCTATCGCTCGGCGAGGAGGATCGCGCGCGGATCGGCGCCGACGACCCGCTCGCCGCGCAGGTCTACGTGACAGTGCGCGCGGCGTCCGACCCGGCCGAGATCGTCGTCAACCTCCGCGCGCCGCTGGTGATCTGGCAGGGCCGCGGCCATCAGGTGATCAACTCCGCGCCCGGCGCCGAGCTGCAGGCGCCGCTGTTCGCGGCGCTCGGCGGCGCCGCGCCGGACGCCGGCGCGCCCCGGGGGCGCCCGGGCGATCCTGCATAATTGCCGTCATGCTGATGCTGACGCGACGAGCCGGAGAGCGCGTCGTGATCGGCGAGGACGTGTTCGTGACCGTGCTCGAGGTCAGCGGCCAGACCGTGCGCCTCGGGATCGACGCGCCCGAGGGCCTGTCGATCTACCGCGAGGAGATCTGGCTGTCGGTCAAGGAGGAGAACCGCGCGGCGGCTAACGCCGCCGCCGACTCGCTGCCGACCGAGGCCGCCGCCGCGCCGCCGCCGAGCGCGCAGGGCGACGGCGACGCCTGAGCCGGTCGCGCCCGTTCAGCTCGCGGCGGCGAAGCGCTCGGCGATCTTCTCCCAGTTGACGACGTTCCACCAGGCGTCGATGTAGTCGGGCCGGCGGTTCTGGTACTTGAGGTAGTAGGCGTGCTCCCACACGTCGACGCCGAGCAGCGGCGTCTGGCCGTTGGAGATCGGGCTGTCCTGGTTGGCGCTGCCGACGATCGCGAGGCCCGAGCCGTCGTGGACGAGCCACGACCAGCCGGAGCCGAACTGGTTGACGCCGGTTTCCTTCAGCTTCGCCTGGAAGTCGGCGAACGAGCCGAACGTCGAGGCGATCGCCGCGGCGAGGTCGCCGGAGGGCTCGCCGCCGCCGTCTGGGCTCATGTTCTCCCAGAACAGCGTGTGGTTGTAGTGCCCGCCGGCGTTGTTTTTGACCGGGCCCTTCTTCTCGCCGAGGCTGTCGAGGTTCTGCAGGACCTCCTCGACGGGCTGCTCCGCCCACTCGGTCCCCTCGAGCGCCGCGTTCGCCTTGTCGACGTACGCCTGGTGGTGCTTGTCGTGGTGGAATTCCATCGTCGCCTTGTCGATGTGCGGCTTGAGCGCGTCGTAGGCGTATGGAAGCGGCGGAACGGTGTATGCCATGTCGTACGGCTCCTTGTCGTTTTGGCGTCGAAGTCGAAGCTCGCTCGCTGTTCTATCAAAGGCCGTCGGCCCGGCTGACGGATAACCTCAGCCGATGGGGCGCACGGCGACGGGACGACCGGGGCGACCGGCGGCGGCGACCCGCGAGGCGGCGCTGGCGCTCGCGACGAAACGCTTCCTCGCGTGCGAACGCGTCGACGTGCAGGCGATCGCGCGCGAGCTCGGCCTCGCGCGCGCGACGATGCATCGCTGGTTCCAGACGCGCGACTCGCTGCTCGGCGAGCTGCTCGGCGCGCTCGCCGAGCAGCGCCTGGCCGCGATCCGCGCCGAGGTCGGCGGCGGCGGCGCGAAGGCGCTGCTCGAGACGTTCGACACGTTCAACCGCGAGGTCGCGAGCACGCCGGGGATGCGCCATCTGCTGACCCACGAGCACGAGCGCGCGCTGCGGATCCTCACCTCGAGCGGCGGCTTCGCGCAGCCGCGCGCCGTCGCGACGATCGAGGCGCTGATCGACGCGGAGGTCGGCGCCGGGCGCTACGAGCCGCCGGTCGCGCCGAGCGCGCTCGCGTACGCGTTCGTGCGCCTCGGCGAGGCGTTCCTCTACAACGACGCGGTCGCCGGCATCCGCGGCGACACCGATCGGCTGCGCGAGATCGAGGGCGCGCTGCTCGGGGCGTAGGCCGCGCGAGCGCGCGCGTCCATATACGCTCGTCTGCGTCGCACCGGCAAGCGGGTGCGATCCGAGCGATGACGCGTCTCTCCGAATATCTCCTGCCGACCGAGAAGCAGCCGCCCGCCGACGCGGAGGCGGTCTCGCACAAGCTGATGGTCCGCGCCGGGCTGATCCGCCAGATGGGCGCCGGGATGTGGAGCTGGCTGCCCGCCGGCTGGCGCGTGCACCAGCGCGTCGTCGCGATCGTGCGCGAGGAGATGGACGCGATCGGCGGGCAGGAGATGCTGATGCCCGTGCTGCAGCCGGCCGAGCCGTGGCGCAAGACCGGTCGGATCGAGATCGACGAGCTGTTCAAGCTGACCGACCGCAAGGGCTCGGAGCTCGTGCTCGCGATGACGCACGAGGAGGCGGTCACGTTCCACGTCTCGCAGATCGTGCGCTCCTACCGCGACCTGCCGCTGATCCTCTACCACTTCCAGGTCAAGGAGCGCGACGAGCCACGCCCGCGCGCGGGCGTGCTGCGCACGCGCGAGTTCATCATGAAGGACGCCTACTCGTTCGACCGCGACCAGGCGGGGATGGAGGAGCGCTACGCGCTGCACGTCGGCGCCTACGACCGGATCATGCAGCGCACGGGGCTGAGCTTCTACCGCGTCGAGGGCGACGTCGGGATGATGGGCGGCGTCGGCGCGCACGAGTACATGGCGCCGTGCGCGGCCGGCGAGGACGAGATCGTGCTGACCGCGTCGGGCTACGCCGCCAACGCGGAGGTCGTCCGCGCCGAGCTCGGCAAGCAGGCGCTGTCGAGCGGCGACACCGTCAAAGGCGAGCCGATCGAGCTGGTCACGGCGATCGAGATCGGCAACATCTTCAAGCTCGGCACGCGCTACTCCGAGCCGCTCGGAGCGCGCTATCTGGACGAGCGGGGGGAGGAGCACGCGATCTGGATGGCCTCCTACGGGATCGGCCCGGCGCGGATCGTCGCCGCCGCGGTCGAGCAGTTCGCCGACGAGCACGGGATCTCCTGGCCGCGCGCGCTCGCGCCGTTCGCGGTCCACCTCGTCGCCGTCGGCAAGCCCGGCACGCCGGAGCGCGCGGCGGCGGACGGGCTGTACGAGACGCTCGTGCGCGGCGGCGTCGACGTGCTCTACGACGACCGCGACGCCGGGCCGGGCGAGAAGTTCGCCGACGCCGAGCTGCTCGGCTGCCCGCTGCGCCTGACCGTCGGCAAGCGCTCGCTGGAGTCGGGCGAGATCGAGGCGCAGCTGCGCCGCGGGCGCGAGGCGGCACCGCCGCTGGCGCTCTCGGAGGATCCCGAGGCGCTCCTGCGGTCGGTGGACGAGCTGTGGCGGAGCGCCCCGTAGGCGAGCGCGGCGAGCGCGAGCAGCGCGCGGCCGCCGGCGATCGGTCGACCTCGCCAGCGACGGCCTCGGGCCAGGCGCCCGAGCGCCGGCGACTGACCGCGGCGCGCCTGTTCGGCCTCGATCGCTCCGGGCCGGCGCCGGCCGAGACGCGCAGCGGCAGCCCGCTGCGCCCGTGGACGATCCCGAACGCGATCGGCTTCGCGCGCCTGGCGCTGATCCCGGTCTTCCTGGTCCTCTCGCTGTCGAGCTCGAACGGCCCCGATGCGCTCGCCGCGACGCTGTTCGCGGTGATCGGCTGGGGCGACTACGCCGACGGCATCGCGGCGCGCGTGACGCGCCAGTACAGCCGCCTCGGCGCGCTGATGGACCCGGTGACCGACCGCCTGCTGATCGTCTCCGGCGTCGTCGTCTGCTGGCGCTTCGAGCTGTTGCCGCGCTGGGCGCTGGCCGTGCTGGCGGCGCGCGAGCTGGCGATGATCGCGCTCGCCCGCTACGGCATCGCGCGGGGCGTCGACCTGCGGATCAACTGGCCCGGCCGGCTCGCGGTCGCGCCGGTGATGGGCTCGTTCTTCTTCGCGATGATCGGCCTCGAAGCGTTCGGCGAAGTGCTGCTGTACGTCGGCCTCGCGCTGGCGCTGGCGGCGACGGCGCTGTACGTGCGCGCGGGCGTGCGCGGGCTCCGTGCAACGCCGCCCACAGCCTCAAGCTCAGCCTGACCGTTTGGTCTATACTGCTCGCTCCCTGCCTGCCGGGCGAGCATCCGTCCAGCCGGCGCAAGCCCGCACGAGGAGAAGGCTCACGATGGACGAGACGTTCCCCGACCTCGGCTCGCTCTCGGATACCGAGCTGAAAGACGTCATCCGCCAGCTCACTGCGGAGGAGACCGAGATCTCCTACAAGCGGCGCATCCTGCACGGCAAGATCGACATCCTGCGCGCCGAGCTCGTCAATCGCCTGCGCAGCAAGCACGACAGCGGCGCGGGGCTGATCACGGGCGATGACGTGCAGCGGCTCACCGACATCCTCGCCGGCGGACCGCCCGCCGGGCCCGAGGCGGACGCGTGATCGACGCGAGCGGCGAGCGCCGGCGCCGGCCGGCGCCGGCGAGCTAGGTCGACCGGGAGCGGGATGGCACTGCATTGCATCGAGTGCGGCCTCGTCAACACCGAGGGGGCCAACTACTGCCAGCGCTGCGGCGCGCTGCTGCCGCGCGACGAGTCGACCGGCGAGCCGGCGACCGCGACGTACAGGATCGACGAGGCCGGCGAGCTCGTGCCGGTCGAGATCGGCGAGGTCACCGCACGCGGCCCGGCGCTCGTGATCCGTGCGGGCGGCGGGCGCGTCGGCGAGAGCTTCGCGCTCGAGCGCGCGCGCACGAGCATCGGCCGGCGCCCGGATGCCGACGTGTTCCTCGACGACGTGACGGTCTCGCGCGATCACGCGCTGCTGATCCGTCGCGGCGAGGCGTGGCACCTCGACGACATGGGCTCGCTCAACGGGACGTACGTGAACCGCTCGCGGATCGAGTCCCAGCGCCTGGAGGAGGGCGACGAGGTGCAGATCGGCAAGTACAAGCTGACGTTCCACGTTCGCTGATGGCGGCACGCACGCCACAGGCCGACGTCGAGGAGCTCGAGGCGGCGACCGCCGCGAGCGCGTCGAGCCGTGCGCGCGGCTCGCGCGGCGAGGGCGAGGGCTCGCGCCCGAAGTCGTTGACGATCGGCGCGGTGTGCAAGGCGCTTGCGCAGGAGTTCCCGGACATCTCGATCTCGAAGATCCGCTACCTCGAGGACCAGAAGCTGCTGACGCCACGACGCACGCCGGGCGGCTACCGCCTCTACGGCCAGGGCGACGTCGCGCGGCTGCGCACGATCCTGCGGATGCAGCGCGACGAGTTCCTGCCGCTGCGCGTGATCCGCCAGGAGCTCGCGGCGGGGCGCTCGGAGGGCGAGGCGCCGCCGGCGCCGGGGCGCGTCGCGCGCGACGGCATGCGCGCACTGCGCCCGAGCGTCAGCGTGCGCGAGGCGACGGGCGCGCTGTATTCGCTCGAGGACGTGCTCGAGGACACGAAGGCCGAGGCGAAGCTCGTGCGCGAGCTCGAAGAGTACGGCGTCGTCAAGGGTGAGATGCGCGGCGGCGTGCGCTACTTCGACGAGACCGAGCGCGAGATCATCGCGGCCGTCGCCGAGCTCGCGCGCTACGGCGTCGGCGGGCGCAACCTGCGCGTGTTCCGCTCCTCGGCCGACCGCGAGGCCAGCCTGCTGCAGCAGATCCTCGCGCCGGCGCTGCGCTCGCGCAACCCGGAGCGGCGCAAGGAGGCGCTCGAGGCGCTCGAGAACCTCGCCGCCGTCGCGACGCACCTGAAGCACCTGCTGCTCGTGCGCGACCTGCGCAAGATCGTCCGCTGATGCCCGAGCGCGGGCTGCGCCGGCTGGTTCGCGAGATCCCCGACTTCCCGCGCCCGGGGATCGGCTTCAAGGACATCACGCCGCTGCTGGCCGACGCGCAGGCGCTCGCGAGCGCGGTCGGCGCGCTCGGCGAGCTCGCGCGGCCGCTGCAGGTCGACTGCGTGATCGCGGCCGAGGCGCGCGGCTTCCTGCTCGGCCCGGCGCTCGCGCTCGAGCTCGGCGCGGGCTTCGTGCTCGCGCGCAAGCCGGGCAAGCTGCCGTACGAGACGGTCAGCGCCGAATACGAGCTCGAGTACGGCGCCGACCAGCTCGAGGTGCACACCGACGCGCTGCGCGACGGCGCGCGCGTGCTCGTCCACGACGACCTGCTGGCGACCGGCGGGACGGCGCTCGCGCTGTGCGAGCTGGTTGAGGAGCTCGGCGCGACGGTCGCCGGCTGCGGCTTCCTCGTCGAGCTCGCGTTCCTCGGCGGCCGCGCGCGGCTGGCGCCGCACGAGACGCACGCGCTGATCACCTACGAGGCCTGACGGCGATGCCCTCGGCGCGCCGCAGCCGCACGATCGCCGCGCCGCCCGAGCGGCTGTGGGAGGTGATCGGCGACCCCCACCACCTGCCGCGCTGGTGGCCGCGCGTCGAGCGCGTCGAGGATGTCGAGGACGACGCGTTCACCGAGGTGATGAAGACGTCGAAGGGCAAGCTCGTGCGCGCCGACTTCCGCGTGCGGGCGGTGCCGGAGGGCGAGCACGCGCTCGTCTGGGAGCAGCAGCTCGAGGGAACGCCGTTCGCGCGGCTGCTGAGCTCCTCCGAGACGTACGTGCGCCTGGAGCCGGCGCACGGGGGAACCAGCGTGACGCTCGAGCTGCGCCAGCGGATGACCGGCATGTTCCCGCGCTTCGGCGGCTTCATGGTGCGCCGCGCGGCGCACGCGACGCTCGAGCAGGCGCTCGACGGCCTGGAGCGGATCGGTGGCTGAGCCGGGCGGGCCGAGCTCGAGCGAGCCGCCGCGGATGCGCTGGTGGGGGTGGGGCGCGCCCGAGCACCCGGCCGGGCTGCCGAGCGAGGCGCTGCGCTTCCTCGGGGAGACGCTCGGCGCCGCGCCGCGCCTCGCGCCGCCTGTGGCGCTTGCGAGCGTGCGCGTCGCGCCGTCGGCGCTCTCGGAGGACACGCTGGCCGAGCTGCGCGCGATCGTCGGCGCCGCTGCGGTTCGCTCCGATCACGCCGAACGCGTGCTGCACGCCGCCGGCAAGGGCTATCCCGACCTCGTGCGCCTGCGCGCCGGCGAACCGGAGGGCGCGCCCGACGTCGTCGTCCTGCCCGGCGACGCGGCCGAGGTCGCGGCGGTGCTCGCGCTGTGCGCGCGCGCCTCGCTCGCCGTCGTGCCGTTCGGCGGCGGCACGAGCGTCGTCGGCGGCGTCACGCCGCTGCGCGGGAGCCACGGCGGGGTCGTCTCGCTCGACACCGCGCGCCTGGGCGACGTGCTCGCGCTCGACCGCGAGTCGCGCACGGTCACGGTCGGCGCCGGCCTGCGAGCGCCCGCGCTCGAGCGGGCGCTCGCGCGACACGGGCTGACGCTCGGGCACTTCCCGCAGTCGTTCGAGTACGTCTCACTCGGCGGCTGCGTGGCGACGCGTTCGGCCGGGCAGGCGTCGAGCGGATACGGAACGATCGAAAAAATGGTGCTCGGGCTGCGAATGACCGCGCCCGCCGGCGAGATCGCGCTGCCGGCGATGCCGGCGAGCGCGGCCGGCCCGTCGCTGCGCCAGACGCTCGTCGGCTCGGAGGGGACGCTCGGTGTGATCACCGAGCTCGACCTGCGCGTTCGCGAGGCGCCGCGCGAGCGGATCTACGAGGGCGTCTTCTTCGAGGACTTCGCCGCCGGCGTGCAGGCGCTGCGCGCGCTCGCGCAGGGCGGCGCGACGCCCGACGTCGCACGGCTCTCCGACGAGCCCGAGACGCGGATGTCGCTCGCGCTGTCCGGCTCGGGCGGGCTGAAGGGCGCGCTCGGGCGCCTGTACCTCGGCGCGCGCGGCTACCGCGACGGCTGCCTCGCGATCGTCGGCTTCGAGGGCGAGCAGCGCGAGGCGTACTACCGGCGCGCGCGGGCGCTCGCGCTGATCCGCGAGCACGGCGGCCTGCCGGTCGGGCGCTCGCCCGGCGAGGCGTGGCTGAAGGGCCGCTTCGGCGCGCCGTACCTGCGCGATGAGCTGCTGACGCACGGCGTGATCGTCGAGACGCTCGAGACCGCGACGCAGTGGTCGAACCTGCGCCGGCTGCACCGCGCCGTCGGCGACGCGATCGAGCAGGCGCTGCGCGCGTGCGGCACGCCGGGCCTCGTCATGTGCCACGTCTCGCACCTGTACGAGACCGGCGCGTCGCTGTACTTCACGTTCGTCGCGCGCCAGCGCGAGCAGGACCCGATCGGACAGTGGCGCGCGGTCAAGGAAGCGGCGAGCGCCGCGATCGTCGCCGGCGGCGGCACGATCACCCACCACCACGCCGTCGGGCGCGACCACGCGCCGTGGATGCGCGACGAGGTCGGCGAGACGGGCCTCGCCGCGCTGCGCGCGCTGAAGGCCGAGCTCGACCCGGCGGGCGTGATGAACCCGGGCAAGCTGCTCGGCGACTGACGCGCTCAGTGCAGCGCGAACGCACCACGCAGGATGACCGGTCCGGGGCTCGTCGGGCTGCTTTTGGTCTCGCGCGTGACCAGCATCGTGTGGAACCTGCCGGCGTCCTTCGGCAGCAGCGCGCCGCCCTGGAGGTTGCCGTTGGAGCCGACGTTCGGCGCGCGGCTGAGCGCCTCGAAGCTGGTCGGCGAGTTGTACAGCCAGACGGCGTAGAAGAAGCCTTTCGACGGGGCCAGGTGCTCGGCGGCGAGGTAGAACGCGTACTGGCTGCCTTCGGAGAGGACCTCGGCGATGCCGACGGCTTTGCTCGACGGGTCGGTCGGCGCCAGCGTGATGCGCCGGTCTTCTTTCGCTTTGGCGGCGGAGCTGTTCGAGGACGACGTCGTGCCGGTCGACGACGCGGTCGTGCTCGACGTGCCGGAGCTCGTGCTCGAGCTGCTCGAGGAGCCGCCGCCGCTGTTCGAGATCAGGATGACCGCGACGACCACGACGGCGACGAGCGCCGCCAGCAGGACGGCGCCGGCGCGGCGCGAGCTCGGCGCCGCGGGCAGTGAGCGGCGCGGCGGTGGCGGTGACGATGGTGAGGGGGCGAGCTCGGGCGGAGTCGTCGCATCGGCGGACCCTGCGGGGATCTCCGGCAGCGGCTCGTCGGCGAGCTGCTCGAGCTCGGCCGCGAGCGCGCCCGCCCACGCGCGCGCCGGCGGCGAGGCGGCGAGGTAGGTGCGCGTCGCGAGGCGCTCGCCGACGTCGCGGCGCTGCGAGAGCAGGTAGTCACCGACCTCGGCGCGCTGCTCGGCGCTCAGCTCGCGCGCCTGGGGCGCCGCGAGCACGGCGAGCGCGGCGTGCGCGCGATCGTGCACGGCGCGCTCGGAGATGCCGAGCAGGCCCGCGACCTCGGCGTAGCTCTTGCGCGTGCGCAACAGCAGCGAGAGCGTCGCGCGCTGGTCGGGGGGAAGGTCGTCCAGTCGGCTCATCGATGTTCTGACCCACACTCGCGCCTTGCGACGGCGCCGTGCGGGGAGGGGCTTAGGCTATCGTGGCGCCGGGATGGGCAAGCCGAGTGCAGAGCACCTCGCCGCCTCGGTTCGCGGGTTCGACCGCCACTACGGTCTGGAGCTGCTCGACGTCGGCGAGGAGCAGGTCAGCGCGCAGGTGAAGGTGCGCGAGGAGATCAAGCAGCCGATGGGGCTCGTGCACGGCGGCGTGTACGCGTCGGTCGCCGAGTCGATCACATCGCTCGCGACGGCGCTCGCGGTGCTGCCGCTGGGCGAGACGGCGATGGGCCTGTCGAACAGCACGAGCTTCCTGCGCCCGATCACCGACGGCGTCGTGCACGCGCAGGCGACGCGCCTGCACCGCGGCCGCACGACGTGGGTGTGGGACGTGCGTTTCAGCGACGACGCCGGGCGCACGTGCGCGGTGACGCGGATGACGATCGCCGTGCGGCCGTTGCCGGACGGCGTCGCGCCGGTCGGCCTGCCGTAGCCCGCGCGATTCAGCGCAGCGCGCGCAGCGGCGACGGTTCCTGCGAGGGCAGCGGCGTCGCGGCGAAGCCGGTGTCGGGCAGTCGTGCCGGCAGCGGCGCGCCGGGCGCGCCGGCTTCGTTGATCGGCACGAGCGTCTGCGCCGCGGCGGCGGCGAGCGGCGCGCTGTCGGCGTAGACGCCGACGATGACGCCGCCGGTCGGGATCTCGATCGTCGCGCCGCGCTGGGCGACGACTGCGCCGACGCCGCGGATCCGCGCGGGGCGCTGCGGCGTCGAGCCGCCGGCGACGAAGCTGTTGTCGGGCGAGGTGACGACGCGCAGTGACGGCACGCACGTGCTCTGCCCGCCGACGACGCAGTCGCCGTACTGCACGTCGAACGCGCCGCCGGGATCGTGCGAGGCATCGCTGATCTGCAGGTCGTGGAAGGAGCGCCCGAGCCAGTAGACCGGATACGGCGCGACGATCAGCGTCTCGAGGTCGTTGTGCGGGATCGGCTGGTCCTGCAGCGTGTTGCCGCAGCCGCCGAGGACGAACGCGCCGAGCAGCAGCGCGAGGATGCTCGCTGTGCCTCGCATCGCCCGGCTCAGCCGCGGTAGCGGTTGGTGATCGGCATCCGCCGGTCGCGCCCGAACGCGAGCTCGGTGACCTTGATCCCGGGCGGCGCCTGGCGGCGCTTGTACTCGGCGAGGTCGACGAGCCGGGTCGCGCGCTCGACGTCGGCGACCGGCAGCCCCTGGGCGATCAGCTGCTCGCGGCCGAGGTGCAGCTCGATGTAGCCATGCAGGATGCGGTCGAGCAGCTCGTACGGCGGCAGCGAGTCCTCGTCGCGCTGGTCGGGACGCAGCTCGGCCGACGGCGCGCGCTCGATGATCGAATCGGGGATCGGCGACGGCGGTCGGCCGTCGACGGCGGCCGACGGCGAGTTGCGCCACGCGCAGAGGCGGTAGACGAGCGTCTTCGCGACGTCCTTGATCACGGCGAAGCCGCCGGCGAGGTCGCCGTACAGCGTCGTGTAGCCGACCGACATCTCCGACTTGTTGCCGGTCGCCAGCACGAGCCAGCCGAACTTGTTCGACAGCGCCATCAGCAGGTTGCCGCGGATCCGCGCTTGCAGGTTCTCCTCGGTCAGGTCGTGCTCGCGCCCTTCGAACTCCGGTTCGAGCAGCTCCGCGTAGGCGCCGACGAGCGGCTCGATCGGCAGCTCGTGCGCACGCGCGCCGAGCGCCGCGGCGAGATCGCGCGCGTCCTGCTGGGTGTCGGGCGAGGAGTAGCGCGAGGGCATGATCACCGTGTTGACGCGCCCGGCGCCGAGCGCGTCGACGGCGAGGCACGCGACGAGCGCCGAGTCGATCCCGCCGGAGAGCCCGAGCACGACGTCGCGAAAGCCGTTCTTCTCGACGTAGTCGTGCAGGCCGAGCGTGAGCGCCGCGTACACCTCGGCCTCGATCGGTTCGAGCGGCGCCGCGAGCGCTCCGCCGGTGGCCGACTCGCCGGCGCCCGCCCCGGCGAGCGCCGGCAGCCCGGGCAGCAGCTCGACGCGCGGGGCGGCGCCGGCGGAGATCGGCGAGCGGGCCGAGGCGCGGTGGCCGGAGTCGCGCAGCCGCGCGGCGGCGGCCGCCTCGAGGTCGACGTCGCAGACGAGCAGCTCCTCGTGGAACTGCGCGGCGCGCGCGATCGTCCGGCCCCTGTGGTCGACGACGAACGAGTGGCCGTCGAAGACGAGCTCGTCCTGGCCGCCGACGAGCGCGCAGAAGGCGACGCACGCGAGGTTGTCGCGCGCGCGCTGCGCGAACATCCGCTCGCGCTCGAGTCCCTTGCCGGAGTGATACGGAGAGGCGGAGATGTTGACGATCAGCGTCGCGCCGGCGAGCGCCTCGTCGCTGGCCGGCGGCCCGGGCTCCCAGATGTCCTCGCAGACGGTGATGCCGACGCGCTCGCCGCGACCGTCGCGCGCGCCGACCGCGTGCTCACCGATGTCGATCACGGCGCCGGCGGAGCCGGCCTTGAAGTAGCGCTCCTCGTCGAACACGCCGTAGTTGGGCAGGAAGACCTTGCGGTAGACGGCGTGCACGCCGCCGTCGGCGAGCACGGCGGCCGAGTTGAACACGTCCTCGGCGCGCTCGGGATAGCCGACGACCGCGACGATCCCGTGCGTCTCGTGGGCGAGCTCGTCGAGCGCGGCCTTCGCGGCGGCGAGGAAGTCCTCGCGCAGCAGCAGGTCCTCGGGCGGGTAGCCGGTCAGCGCGAGCTCGGGAAACAGGACGAGATCGGCGCCGGCGGCGATCGCCTGCTCGCGCCCGGAGCGGATCAGCTCGAGATTGCCGTCGACGTCGCCGACGGTGGCGTTCATCTGGCAGAGCGCCAGCCGCACCTCAGCTGGCGCTTGCGCGCGGCGCGCCGGCGGCGCGCGCGGACGCGGCCTTGCTCTTGGCCGCCGTGGCTTTCTTCGTGCGCCGTTTGGCCGAGGAGCGCGCCGGCGCGCCGACGCCGGCGGCGCGAGCGAGTGAGGCGATCGCCCATTTCAGGTCGGCGGCGATCGACTCGAGGTCGGGCAGCGCGTCGAAGTCGCCGAGCAGGCCGAAGCCGAGGTGCCCGTCGTAGCTCATCACGGCGATTCCGAGCGCCTGGCGCTGGGCGAGCGGGACGACCGGGTAGAGCACGCGCAGGCGCCGGCCGAGCACGTACAGCGGGAACTGCGGCCCGGGGACGTTCGTGACGACGAGGTTGAAGAAGCGCTGGCGCGCCTGCAGGCGCGCGGCCTGGCTGAGGATCGTCGGCGGCGCGAAGCCGGCGAGGTTGGTCAGCACCTGCGCGCCGACGGCCTGGCCGGAGTGCTTCAGGTCCTCCATCGCGCGCGCGATCTGCTGCAGGCACTCGGCCGGGTTCTCAACGCCGACCGGCAGCGGCGCCCACATCGCGGCGACCTGGTTGCCGAGCGCGCCGCGGTCGGAGTCGGCGCGCACCGAGACGGGCACCATCGCCTTCAGCTCGAGGCCGTCGGTGTCGAAGCCCTTGCGGCGCAGGTAGCGGCCGAGCGCGAGGCTGACGGCGGCGAGCACGACGTCGTTGAGCGTGCCGCCGAGCGAGTTCTTGATCGCTTTGAACTGGTCGAGGTCGGCGTCGAGGAACGTGTAGCGGCGGTGCGGTCCGATCTCGACGTTGAACGGGCTGTCGGGCGCGGGCGCGCGCACGCCGGCGATCGTCGTCGCGCCGACGTTGGCGAGCCCGTCGAGCACCTGCGAGGCGGCCTTGCGCGGCGCGCGCAGCACGCGGCGGGCGCCGCGCAGCATCTCGCTCGGCATCGTCGTGCGCTCGCGCAGCGCCTCGCCGAGCAGCTTCGCCGGGCCGGGCAGCGGCTTCGCCGTCCACGGCACCGGCGGGCGCGAGGTCGGCACGGGGTCGGGCGCGGTGTCGAACAGCACGGTCGTGATGTCGACGCCGGAGATGCCGTCGACGAGCGCGTGGTGGGTCTTGGCGATCAGCGCGAAGCGTTCGCCGGCCATCCGCTCGACGAGCCAGATCTCCCACAGCGGCTTGGAGCGGTCCAGGCGCTGCGAGAACAGGCGTCCGGCAAGCTGCTTCAGCGCCTGCTCGTCGGCCGGCTTCGGCAGCGCCGTGTGGCGGATGTGGTAGCGCGGGTTGAAGTGCGGATCGTCGGCCCACACCGGCCGTCCCTGCCCGTACGGGACGAACGCGAGCCGCTGGCGGTAGCGCGGCACGAGGTGCAGGCGGCTGACGACGTGGTCGACGAGCTCCTGCGGGGTCGGCGCGATGCCGTCGAAGACCATCACCGAGGCGACGTGCATGTGCGCGGTTGAGTTGTCCTCCAGGTGCAGGAAGGTCGAGTCAAGCGCCGTCAGGCGGTCGGGGTTGGCCATCGCGACGATTGTCGCGGTTCGCGTGCCCGCCGTCAACGATTCGGCGGATCGGACGGCGCAGGGCTCAAGCGTTCGGCCGTGGGAGCCGAGAGGTCAGACATGGTGAGCTCGAAGCTCGACGGGGGTCGGCTGGCCGCTTCCGCACATCCGATGATCGACCGTGCAGCGACCGATCCGCGCTCGGCCGAGGACATGATGCGCTGGGTCGGCGTCGCGATGTTCGTGCTCGGCTCGGCCGTGCTGTGGGCGACGTTTCCGCTGCCGGACCCGAACACGAGCGACCACCCGGCGATGCGCGTCATCGCGGTGCTGCTCGTGCTCGGCGCGGCGTTCGTCGGGCTGTTGCGGCCGGGTCGGCGCTGGGTCTCGCGCGTCGCCGTGATCTACGGGATCCTGCTCGTCAGCACGCTGATGGCGGTCACGCGGCCAGTCGAGGCGACGCCGTTCTTCTACCTCTGGCCGATGGTCTTCTCGGCGTACTTCTGCAGCCGCCGCGAGGTGATCGCCGATCTCGCGCTGATGTGGGTGACGCTCGGCCTGGCGCTGTTCATCTGGTCGCACGACACGGCGAAGATCGACCTGTTCATCGGCACCGGCGTCTCGGTGACGCTGACGACGATCGTCGTGAAGATGCTCGCCGAGCACGTCAACGAGGTGATCGATCGCCTCGTGCGCGCGGCCGACACCGACTACCTGACGGGCCTGCTCAACCGGCGCGCGTTCGACGCCGAGTTCCACAAGCAGGTCGATCGCGCGCGGCGCAACCGCCTGCCGCTGGCGCTCGCGATGTTCGACCTCGACCACTTCAAGCAGATCAACGACCGCCACGGCCACGCCGGCGGCGATCGCGTGCTGTGCGACTTCGCGGCGCTGCTCGGGCACGAGCTGCGCGGCGGCGACACGCTCGCGCGGGTCGGCGGCGAGGAGTTCGCGATCGTGCTGTTCGGCATCGGGCTCGACGACGGCGTCGCGTTCGCCGAGCGGATCGGGCGCGCGCTGCACAAGCACGCGCGCGCGGACGGCCCGGCGCTCAGCGCCAGCGCTGGCGTCGCGGCGCTGTCCGGGCGCGAGGACACGCCCGAGGCGCTGATGCTCGTCGCCGACCGGGCGCTGTACGCGGCGAAGGCCGCCGGGCGCCGCCGCGTCGCGGTGTGGCGCGACGGCGCGACGCGTGTCGAGGCGCACATGGCCGCGCGCGCTCCGCAGCTACAGGGCGCGCACGGCCACGGCGCGGGCGCCGCGCAGGCGGATCCCGTCAGCGTCGGCTCGCCCAGCGCCTAGCCGATCAACCGCCTTGGCCGGCGAACTGGATCTTCGCGCCGGGGCGCGTGCAGATCTCGGGCACCTTGCCACGAGGCACCGTGAATTTGCCGACGGTGCACTTGTATTTGCTGGGGACGCCCGGCGCCGACGGTTTGTAGAGCCCTTCGAGGAACTTGTACGCCGCCTGACAGCTGACGCCCTGGACGCGGATCTGCTCGACCTGCAGCTTGTACTTGGTCGGCGCGGCGCCCGGCGCGCCCTGGATTTCAATGCTGAACGTCTTGTTGCCGCAGTTGTGCGTCGTCGCGGCCGCCGAGGTCCCGGGCGCGACCAGCGCGGCCGTGCTCCCGGCGAGCGCGAGCGTGCCTGCGACAGCGGCGAGCCTGCGCGATCTCCGTACAGCGTGCATCGAGCCTTCTTTCGGTCGTCCGGCGCCCCGTTGACACCGAGATGCGGGCGAGCATAACCGCGCTCGCCGGCGTCGATGCGAACCTGGACGCGCCCGATACGTACGCATACGCACGGCGCTGCACAGGGGCGATCCCGCCCGAAAACGCGGAAAGCCGGCCAGCTGGCCGGCTTTCCGCCGAGGCAAAAGGAAGAAATGAGACTCGATCCGTCGGGGTTGACAATACCCGATCGTCTGGCCGGACGGCCAGTCGTCCGGATATCGTGACGAATGTCGCATGACAACACGCAAACGCTGTGTGCGCTGAGTCACAGAAGCCCGCGTGTCGCACCTCCTACCGTGTGGACGATTGTTCGACTCTGCCGAGTCGCTGCCCGTTTCCGGCAGCGAGCGGGGGACCCACCGCCGGGCGCCAGCACGGGCTCGGACGGGGCGAATCGCCTACTGGACGTGGGCGTAACGCCCGGCTGACGCGCGGCTGGTTCGCGCGTGCGCCGGTCGTGAGCCCGACAGCTAACCCCGTAGGCGGAACTCCCAAGGAGGTTCGCATCTACATGTACGCACCCGCGCAACAAGCGCAGCCGCCCGCCGCCCTGGCTCCGGTCGAGATCGCGGCGGCGGCGACGCCGTCGCTTGGCTCGCCCGCGCTCGGGCGGCCGCTGACGAGCACGCTGCGGATTCGCCGGACGAGCCTGAACGTGCTCGCCGACCACCAGACGAGCGTCGCCGGGACGCTGAACCCGCACGTGGCGGGACAGACGGTGACGCTGCAGGCGCTCGGCAGGCGCGGCTGGCACGCGATCGCGCGGACGCACACCGGCGCGGGCGGGCGTTTTCGCCTGCGATTCACGCCGCGCCAGACCGGCAGCGAGCGCGTGCGCGTGCGCTTCGCGGGCGGCGGCGGCGAGCTGCCGGCGCACCGCCGGCTCGGCGAGCTCAACGTGTACCGCGTCGCCGAGGCCTCGTGGTACGGCGGCGGCGGCTCGCTCGCGTGCGGCGGCGCGCTGACGAGCTCGACGCTCGGCGTCGCGAACAAGACGCTGCCGTGCGGCACGCTCGTGACGCTGCGCTATGGCGGCCGTTCGATCCGCGTGCCGGTGATCGACCGTGGTCCGTATGTCGCGGGTCGCGAATTCGACCTGACCGAAGCGACGAAGTACGCGCTCGGGTTCGGCGACACGGGCGCGGTGTGGAGCACGCGCTGAGCGCGCTCGACGCCGTCGCGGCCTGAGCGTGCGCTGAGCGGTTTGGGCAGCTTCGTGCAGGGCTTGGGTTTCGCGCGATCGGTTCGTTGAATCCCCAGGATGCCTGCGTCGACGACGACATCGCGCACACAGCTGTGGATGGACAGCCTCGGCGAATGGAGCTGGCCGGGGCGGGCGGCGGAAGCGGTCGAATCGCTTCCGCTGCCGCCGTCGTGGGTGCCGACGTCGCCGCCGCGCCTGCAGATGGCCGGCGGCGGCGCGGGCGCCGCGTCGATCGAGCGCCGCTCGCGCGCGAACCCGCGCATGCTGGCGCTCACGGGGCTGCTCAGCGCGATGCTCGCGATCGCGGCGGCGCTGGCGCTGAGCGGCACGTCGAGCGTCGAGCGGCTGCTCGGGCTGCGTGACACGGCGCCGATCGCCGCGACGAGCGTGCAGTCGACGCCGCCGCCGGTGCTGCCGACGCTCGTCGCCGGCCACGCCGACGCGGCGGGCAGCTCGGTCGACACGGCGAGCTACAGCTCGGCGGCGCTCGGCGCGGGCGGGCGCTTCTACGCGTACATCCCGCCGGGCTTCGCGAGCACGACGGCGCGCTATCCGGTGCTGTACCTGCTGCACGGCAACAGCCAGCCGGCGACGGCGTTCCTCGAACTGGGGCTGCAGGAACAGCTCGACCGCTTGATCGCCGAGCACCGGATCCGGCCGCTGATCGCGGTGATGATCCAGGGCGGTCTGGGCGCGAACAACTGGCAGGGGCGCTACGGGCGCTACGTGCTCGAAGTGCAGCGGCTGATCGACCGGATGCTGCCGACGATCGCCGCGCGCGGGCAGCGCGCGATCGCGGGCGACTCGATGGGCGGCTACGGCGCGATGAACATCGCGCTCGGCAACCCGGCGCGCTTCTCGGTCGTCGAGAGCTGGCTCGGGTTCTTCAACGGCCTCGACGGCGAGCTTCAGGCGGCGAAGCCGACGATCGAGCGCGAAGGGCTGCACGCGTTCGTCTACGGCGGCGCGGCCGACAAGATCGCCGACCCGTCGGAGGACGCGCCGTTCGCGGCGCGGCTGCGCGCGGCGGGCGCGAGCGCGCGCGGTACGGTGTACGAAGGCGATCACTCGATGGAAACGCTCGAAGCCCACCTCGAACAGATGCTGCTGTACGCGGGCCGCGCGCTCGCGGCCAACGCGGCGCCGCAGCCGGCGGCGACGATCGCGCGGCGCGCGAGCTCCGGGGCCAGGGCGTGAGCCGGCGCCGCGCACGCCGCGCACGCTGCTCGCGCTGCGGCAAGCACTGTGGCAAGCGGTGCGGCGCGTGCTGCCGCCGCTGCGCACGGGGCGGCGCGCGAGCGGTGTCTGGACGAGGCGCGAGCTCGCTTGGCGCGGCGTCGGTCGGAGCGCTCGCCGTGGGCGCGATCGCAGGCGGCTCCGTCGCGATCGGCGCGCTCGCGATCGGGCGCCTGGCGATCCGCCGCGGCGCGATCGGGTCGCTGAAGATCAAGGAGCTCGAGGTCGAGCGGTTGACGGTCGGCGAGCTGAACGTCGCCGAGCGCCGGCAGGGCTGAGTACCTTCCGCGCACTGGCCGCACGGCCAGTATGATCGCGTCAGCGATCCGCGACGAGGGGAGGTCCCAGATGGCGACGGTTGGCAGCGATCTCGAGCACGCGCGCCTGGCGGAGCGCGAGCTGTGGTTGAACGGCCCGCCGCACGAGCTGTTCAGGGAGATGCGCGCGAAGTGTCCGGTGCACTGGACCGACCGCGTGACCGACTACCCGAACGAGAAGGGGTTCTGGTCGGTGACGACGGCGGAGGACATCCACACGGTCAGCCGCGACTGGAAGACGTACTCGTCGGCGCACGGCGTGACGGCGGTCTCGGAAGTGTTCCCGGTCGAGCTCGTGCAGGCGATGTTCATCGGCATGGACCCGCCGAAGCACGACCGCCTGAAGGCGCTGTTCCAGGCGGGGTTCACGCCGAAGCGGATCGCGGCGCACGAGCAGGACATCCGCGAGATCACCAGGCGCGTGCTCGATCGTCTCGACGGTCGTGAGCAGTGCGACCTCGTGGTCGACGTCGCGCAGCCGGTCGTCTCGCGCGTGATCGGCAGCTTCATGGGGATCCCGGAGGAGGACGACGCGATCTGGGCGCGGCTGATGAACTCGACGCTGTCGGGCGACGACAAGGACCTCGCGCCGGAGGGGATCGACGGCGTGCTCGAGAAAGACATCCCGGAGATCTTCGAGCGCTGCGGTCAGATGATCGCCGAGCGCCGCGAGCATCCGACGGACGACCTGACGAGCGTGCTCGTGCACGCCGAAGTCGACGGCGAGAAGCTCGAGGAACACGAGATCGTGATGGGCTTCTTCCTGCTGGTCGCGGCGGGCAACGACTCGACGAAGGCGACGTACACGAGCGGCATGCGCGCGCTGGTCGAAGCGCCGGAGCAGCGGCGGCTGCTGGTCGAGGACCCGTCGCTGATCCCGGGCGCGGTCGAGGAGTCGCTGCGGATGTTCCCGGCGTTCGCGCACTTCCGCCGCACGGCGACGTGCGACACGGAGCTGCACGGGCAGCAGATCAAGGAGGGCGAGAAGGTCGTGCTGTGGTACGTGTCGTCGAACCGCGAGGAGTCGCTGTACGACGAGCCCGATCGGTTCGACGTCAGGCGCGAGACCGAGCACCAGGCGTTCGGCGCCGGCGGCCGGCACTTCTGCCTCGGCACGGCGCTGGCCCGGCTGGAGCTGAAGGTCCTGTTCGAGGAGACGCTCGCGCGCTACCCGGAGATGAGCATCGCGGGCGACCCCGCGTACGTCGAATCCGGTTTTCTGAATCAGATGAAGACGCTCCCGGTGAGGCTCTCTCCCTAGTGGAGCGCGACGAAGCGCTCGTCGAGGAAGCCGAGCGCGAAGGCGCGCTGTGCGGCGCCTGAGCTGGAGGCGGCCACGATCTCGGCATAGGGGAGCCAAGCGCCGGTGAGCGCGGTCGCGTTCCACAGCTCGCCGGCGGGCACGTCGCGCGAGGGCACGACGTACAGGTAGGGCTCGGGGTGCAGCTCGTCGCCGGGCGAGGCGCCGTAGCCGGCGCGCGCGCCGGCGGCGTCGAGGCCGAGCTCGACGGACACGTCGAAGCGCTCGGGCCAGAGCTGCACGCGCGAGGGGTCCTCGTCGTCGGGGACGGTCGCGCGCAGCTGCTCGAGCACGGACGTCGCGAAGCCGAACCAGTCGCCGAGGAACGCCGAGGCGGCGGGGTCGATCGCGAGCGGGCGATCGTCGCCGGCGCCGCCGGGCAGCAGCTCGGCGCCGACGTGCGCGGCGGCGCTCGCGAGCGTGTCGATCGGCGCCGCGCGCTCGTGTTCGCGTTCCTGCACGATCAGCTCGGCGCCGCGCACGCGCAGCTGCGCGTCGTCGCCGAAGAACGGTGTGCCGAAGCCGCCGTGCGTGTAGCGCAGGCCGATCTGCCCGTTGGCGCGCTGGCGCGCGGGGGAGAGGACGCGCACGGCGAGCGCGTGCAGCGCCTCGCGCGTCGCGGCGAGCCCGGCCGGCGCCGGGCCGAGCGCGCGGTAGGCGCCGAGCCAGCGCTCGGCGCACCACTCGGCGAGCGCGTCGTCGTGCCGGCAGAGCTCGCTCCACAGCATGTTCGCGCCGGTGACCGGCGAGACGCGCGGGAGGCCGTTGGCCGGATCGTCGCGGCCGACGGGGTCGTCGGCGAACCACGGCGGCTCTGAGACGGCCGGCGGCGAGGGCTCGAGCACGCGCGCGTCGTAGGCGCCGCCGAGCCGCGCGACGGCCTCGGCGCGGGCGTTCACGAGCTCGATCCGCCGATCGAATGCGGGTGCAAGAAATTCACATTGAGCGAATTCATGCGTGTGATCCTATGTGCTCGGTACGCTCGGGCCGTGCCGCAACCCGACAAGCGCGTGCGACTGCGTCAGGCGGTGCTCGCCGCCGGCGAGCTAGAGCCGGCCGCCGGCGAGCTGCGCGCGACGCTCGGCCTCGGCGAGCCGTTCCGCGATCCCGGCGTCGGCCTGTTCGGCCTCGAGAACGCCGTGTTCGCGCTCGGCGACTGCTTCCTCGAGGTCGTCTCGCCGACGCAGCCCGACACGGCCGCCGGGCGCTACATCGAGCGCCACGGCGGCGACTGCGGCTACATGGTGATGTTCGACCTCGAGGACCTCGACGCCGCACGGGCGCGGGCGCGCGAGAGCGGCGTGCGCACGGTCTGGGAGATCGACCTGCCGGACATCTCCGGCACGCACCTGCATCCGGCCGACATCGGCGCCGCGATCGTCTCGATCGACGGCTCGAGGCCGTACGGGAGCTGGCGCTGGGGCGGGCCGCAGTGGACCGGCCAGATCGCCGCCGACGGCGCGCCGGGTCGGCTCGCCGGCGTGACGCTCGCCGTCGCCGAGCCTGCCGCCGTCGCCGCCCGCTGGTCGCACGTCCTCGGGGTTCCGCTCAGCGGCGACGGCGCCGTCGGCGGCGACTCCGTGCTCGCGCTCGAGGACGCCGAGGTGCGCTTCCGGCCCGCAGCCGGCGGTCGCGAGGGACTCGTCGAGATCCGCGTCGCGGACGTGCCCGGGCTGAGCGGCGAGGGCGTCGAGATCGGCGGCGTGCGAGTGCGCTCGATCGCCGGCTAGCTCACCGGCGGGCAAGTCCGCGAAAGTAAAGCTATACTTGGCTTATGGCTGACGGGAGCTATCCCGACATCCTCGGCCTGGAGGCCGAGGCATACCAGCGGAATGGCTACTTCAACGCCGGCCAGGCCCGCGCATATGGCGTCAGCCGGCAGCTTCTCGCGCACCACCTACGCCGTGGCCGCTTCGAACGCGTGCGACGCGGGCTCTATCGCGTCCACGGATTCCCAACCGCCGAGCACGACAACATGCGGGAGGCATGGATTGCCGTTGACATTCCGGACGCGCTCCTGTCCCACGGGAGCGCCCTGGCGCTACTCGACCTCAGCGACAGCATCCCCGACGCCGTGCACATACTCGTCCCGCGCAGGCGGCGCGGTCTACGCCCGCCTCCTGGCGTCATCGTCCACACGCGCCCCGACGACGAAGAGATCCCCGCCGTTTGGCGCGACGGCCTGCCGCTGACCTCGCCGTCGCGGACACTGATCGACGTCGCCGACCGGCTCCAGCCCGAGCAGCTCTCGATGGCAGTGCACCAGGCGCTTCGCCGCGGGCTGCTCACCGCCAGCCAGCTCAGGGAGACAGCCGCGCCGCGTAGCAGGAAGCGACTGATCGAGGATGCTCTCACGACGGAGACGGGTGTGTGAAGTACGCCACGGCCGCGGCCTTCCGGCAAGCCCTCGATCAGCGTCTCAAGAACGAAGCCACCAGCACCGGGCTCGGTGTGGCGCGCCTGCGCAAGCGCGTCGCCTTCGAGCTCTTCCTGCGCCGCCTCCTGATCGTGGCTCCGGACCGTTGGGTGCTCAAGGGTGCGCTCGCGTTGGACTTTCGCTTCGCCGTAAGAACTCGGATCACGAAGGACATCGACCTTGGACGTGACGACGACGAGCAAGCTGCGGTCCAGGACATCGTCGCCGCGCAGCAGCTCCCGCTCGATGACTTCTTCACGTTCGCGGCCACCAGAACCGACGAGCTGGACGGCCGCGACGAGTTCTCCGCCGTGCGTTTTCACGTCATCGCCCAACTCGCCGGGCGCGTCTTCGAGCAATTTCTCGTGGACATCGCCTTCGTCGACTCGATCTCCTGGACGCCCGACACGATCCACAGCTCGGACCTGCTGTCCTTCGCGGACATCGAGACGCTCGCGCTCCCGGCGATCCCCTTGCCGCAGCACCTGGCCGAGAAGGTGCACGCCTACACACGCATCTACGGCAGGTCAGGGCAGGCGAGCACTCGACCGAAGGACCTCGTGGACATCCTGCTGATCGAGCGCTCGGCCACAATCGACGCCGCCGCTCTCCGCCATGCATTGGAGAGCACATTCAACGAGCGAGCCCTCCAGCCCCTACCCGACACACTCCCATCGCCCCCGGCTGCATGGGTCGACCCGTATCGGAGACTGGCCAACACCGTGGACACGGAGCCAGACCTCTCCGCCGCCTTCACGCGCGCCGCCACCTTCCTTGACCCTGTACTCGCCGGCGACGCCCGAGGGCAGTGGGACACGCATAGCCGTCAATGGCTCCAGCGAGGCGGATAGTCGGCCATCCAGAACGTCGAGATCCTCCGATCGCTAGCTCGACAGCGGCGCGAAGGCAGGCTCGCGGCGCTCGACGAAGCTGGAGACGCCCTCGACGAAGTCCGGTTTCGCGAACGAGTCGAGCATCAGCCGGTCGGCGTCGGCGAGCGCCTCGTGCAGCGGCTGCGCGAGCGCCGCGTAGACCTGACTCTTCATCGTCGCCATGCTCGCCGGCGAGCACCGCGTCGCGAGCTCGCGCGCGTAGGCGAGCGCGTGCGCGAGAACGTCATCGCGCGGCAGCGCGCGGTTGGCGACGCCGAGCTCGGCCGCCTCGGCGCCGAGGAACACGCGGCCGGAGAGCAGCAGGTCGAGCGCGCGCGCCGGGCCGATCAGGCGTGGCAGGATCCACGAGACGCCGTGCTCGGCGACGAGGCCGCGGCGCGCGAACGCCGTCGTCAGCTTCGCGTCCTCGGCGACGAACCGCACGTCGCACATCAGCGCCTGCACGAGCCCGATGCCGGCGCACGGGCCGTTGATCGCGGCGACGATCGGCTTCGGCACGGACAGCGGGTAGCTCTGCGGCGTGCGCTCGCGCTCGACGTCCTCAGCCGCGACGCCGCTCTCGCCGAGGCCCTGCAGCTCCTGCATGTCGGCGCCGGCGCAGAACCCGCGCCCGGCGCCGGTCACGACGATCGCGCGCACGTCCTCCGCGGCGGCGCACTCGGCAAGCGCCGCGAAGTAGCGGCGCTCGAGCTCCTGCGTCCACGCGTTCAACCGCTCGGGCCGGTTCAGCGTGATCGTCGCCACGCCGTCCGTCACGTCTTTCAGTACGACCTCGCTCATCGTTGCTCCTTTCGACGCGCGCGCAGCAGCGCCCGCGCGATCGTCAGCGGGTGCGTCAGCACGAGCGCGAGCCGGCCGAGCGGCGAGCTCGGGTCGTGCGCGAGGCCGAGCTGGCGCAGGATCGTCGCCTGGTCGAAGTACACGCGCTCGCCGATCAGCCGGTCGCCGTCGAACACGAACAGCGCGGTCATCCGGCAACGAAACGAGCGGCCCGTCGGCGGCAGCGCGCGCAGCGGTCCGAGGTGCGTCCCGAGCAGGTCGAACTCGACGACGACTACATCGTCGGCGTGGTGCAGCGCGACGACCTCGTTGCGCTGGTCGGGGAACGCCGTGCGGCTCTCGGCGTAGTAGCCGCGCACCTGCTCCTCGCCGTCGTACACCTCGCCCGTCGCGATCAGCTCGTAGCGCGGGTGCTCGAACGTCTCGATCGTCGTGTCGAAGTCGTGCACGTTCTCCGACGCCATGTGCTCGCGCACGATCGCCTCGCGGCGCTCGCGAAGCTCAGGCGGCGGCGGAGGCACTGACCTTGTCGGCCAGGATCGACGCGAGCTGCGCGCGGTGGCGGCCGGCGCCGCCGAGCAGCGCCGCGTCGAGCTGCGCGCGCTTGAACAGCCAGTGGACGTCGGCCTCCCACGTGAAGCCGATCCCGCCGTGCATCTGGATCGCGCCCGCCGTCACCTCGCGACCGGCGTCCGACGCCGCGGCCTTCGCCATCGCCGCCGCCTCCGCCAGGCGCTCGGGGTCGGCGTCGGCCGTCCACGCCGCGAACGCCGCCGTCGAGCGCGCCTGCTCGGTGTCGAGCAGCATCTGCGCGCAGCGGTGCGACACCGCCTGGTAGGAGCCGACCGGCACGCCGAACTGCTTGCGGTCCTTGACGTACTCGACGGTCATCGACAGCGCGCGGTCGCACACGCCGACGAGCTCCGAGCTGACCGAGATCAGCGCGCGGCCGAGGCCGGCGCAGACCTCGCCCGGAAGCTCGCCGTCCTCGCCGCCCGCGCTGACGCGCGTGGCCGAGCGCGTCGGGTCGATCGCCTGTAGCGGCGCGACGTCGGCGTCCTCGGCGGCGATCGCGCGGCCGCTGCCGTCGGGCTCGACCAGCACGATCACCTGCGCCTCGGCCCCGCCGATCACGAGCTCCGCGACGCCGTCGACGGCGGCGGCCAGCGCGCCGACCGTCTCGCCCGACGCGAGCCCCGGCAGCCAGCGCTCGCGCTGCTCGGCCGAGCCGGCCTGCTCGATCACGCTCGCCGCCATCGCGCTTCCCAGGAACGGAACCGGCGCGAGCGAGCGGCCGAGCTCCTCGCAGAGGATCGACAGCTCGATCTGCCCGAGGCCCTGGCCGCCGTACTCCTCGGCGACCGCGATCCCCGGCCAGCCGAGCTCCGACAGCTCGCGCCACAGCGCCGCGTCGCTCGTGCGCGCCTCGGCGTGCTCGCGCACGCGCGCCGGCGTCGCGCGTTCGGCCAGCAGATCCCGCGCGGTCCGCTGGATCTCGCGCTGGTCGTCGGTGAAGCCGAAGTCCATGCCGCTACGCGATCCTTCCGGCGCAGCCCCGGCAGGGGCGGAGCTCATCGAGAAAAGCGATCATGCCGCCGCCTTCAACCGCGGCAGGCCGAGCACGCGCTCGGCGACGATGTTCTTCAGCACCTCGGTCGTGCCGCCCTCGATCGTGTTGCCGCGCGCGCGCAGCAGCTCGTAGCTCCAGCTCTCGCCGACCGTCAGCGCGTCGGCGCCGACGACGTCGACCGCCAGCTGCGTCAGGCGCTGGTTGGTGTCCGACCACAGCCACTTCACGAGCGAGCCCTCCGGGCCCGGCTGGCCGTAGCGCTCGACGTCGGTCAGCCCCTTCCACGCGAGCAACCGGATCGACTCGCAGCGCACGTGCAGCTCGGCGAGCTTGTCCGCGTACAGCGGGTCCTCGAGCATCCCGCGCTCGGCCGCGATCGCGATCACGTCGTCGAGCAGCTGGCGCAGGCGGATCTGCAGCGCGAACCCGAGCCCCGCGCGCTCGTTCATCAGCGTCGTCAGCGCGACCTTCCAGCCGTTGCCGACGCCGCCGACGACGTTCTCGTCGGGGATCCGCGCCTCCTCGATGAACAGCTCGTTGAACTCCGCCTCGCCCGTGATCTGGCGCAGCGGGCGCACCTGCACGGCGTCCTGCTCCATGTCCATCAAGAAGTACGTCAACCCCTTGTGCTTCGGCACGTCGCCGTCGCTCCGCGCGACGAGCATGCACCACTTCGAGTACTGCGCGCCGCTCGTCCACACCTTCTGGCCCGTCACGACCCACTCGTCGCCGTCCTTCACGGCCTTCGTCTTCAGCGACGCGAGGTCCGAGCCGGCGTCCGGCTCGGAGAAGCCCTGGCACCAGATCTCCTCCGCCGACAGGATCGGCGACAGGTAGCGCTCCTTCTGCTCGTCCGTGCCCCACACCATCAGCGTCGGGCCGCCGAGCAAGAGGCCGAGCACGTTCGCCGGCAGCGGCACGCGCGCACGGCCGAGCTCTTCGAAGTAGATCGCCGACTCCGTCAGCGACGCGCCGCGACCGCCGTACTCCGTCGGCCACGCCGGCGCCGCCCAGCCCGCGTCGTACAGCCGGCGCTGCCATTCGCGCCGCCACGCGTACTGCGCGTCTTCGTCCTCGCCCGTCGGCGCCTGCCCCGGCTTGTTCGCCGACAGCCACTCGCGCAGCTCGTCGCGGAACGCCGTCTCCTGCTCGCTGAACGTCAGATCCATGCCGTGCCAAAGCGTATCCCACGACGGCTTGACAGTGACACGCCGTCGTGTTTGTCGCATTGGGGCGGGCCGCCGGACGCCGAGTTACATTCGAGTGCGTATGCCTGCGCCCGCCGCCAAACCGTGCGTCGCGCACCTCGACGCCGACGCGTTCTACGTCTCGATCGAGCTGACGCGCCGGCCCGAGCTGCGCGGCCAGCCGGTCGTCGTCTCCGGCACCGGGCCCCGCGCGGTCGTCACGACCGCGAGCTACGAGGCGCGTAAGTACGGCGTCGGCTCGGCGATCCCCGCCTCGCGCGCGCGGCGCCTGTGTCCGCACGCCGTCTTCCTGCCGCCCGACTTCCCGACGTATCGCGCCGTCTCGCGCACCGTCATGGACCTCGTGCGCGCGCACGTCGAGCGCGTCGAAGTCGTCGGCCTCGACGAGGCCTACCTCGACCTCACCGACCTGCACTCACCGCACGCCGCGATGCGCCGGCTCGTCGCGCAGATCAAGCGCGGGACGCAGCTGACGTGCTCTGTCGGCATCGGCCCGAACAAGCTCGTCGCGAAGGTCGCTTCCGACGCCGAGAAGCCGGCCGGCTTCGTCGTGCTGAGTCGCGAGGAGGCGTGCGCGCGCTTCGCCGGCTCGCCGCCCGGCCTGATCCCAGGGATCGGGCCGAAGACCGTCGCGCGGCTGTCCGAGCTCGGCCTCACCACGCTCGGCGCGCTCGCCGCCGCGCCCGAGCAGCTGCTCGTCGAGCGCTTCGGGCCGAACCACGGGCGCGACCTGCAGCGCCGTGCGCGCTTCGAACACGACGGCGTCGTCGGCGCCGCGCGCAAGGTCGTCTCCGAGTCGCGCGAGCGCACCTACGACTACGACGTCAGCGACTTCGCGCAACTGACCGACTCGCTCGCCGCGATGACGCGCTCGCTGTGCGACAGCCTCGCGCGCAACTCCCGGAGCGGCCGCACGATCGGCATCAAGGTGCGCCTCGACGACTGGACGACAGTCACGCGCGCAAAGTCGATCGCCGCGCCGACCGCCGACTACGACACCGTCTTCGCCGTCGCGCTCGCGCTGCTGCGCGACTACGCACCGGCGCGGCCCGTGCGGCTGCTCGGCGTGCGCGTCGCCGGGCTCACGCATGGCGCGGACCCGAGTGAGGCCGCAGATGCCGCGGCGCCGGCGCCGGCGCCGACGGATGTCGGCCAGATGGCGCTCCCCGTGTGAGCCGCTGCCGGATGCCACTCCCCACATAGGGGTACGATCAACGCGATGACCCTCGTCGACGCCGGCGACATCCAGCTCGACATCGAACGCAGCGGCAACGCGAGCGGACCGCCGCTGCTGCTGATCATGGGCATGAGCGGCACCTCGCTGCACTGGGGCGAGCCGTTCCTCGAGCCTCTGCGGCGCGACTTCGACGTGATCGCGTTCGACAACCGCGGCGTCGGCGCCAGCAGCCGCCTCGACGGGCCCGTCACGATCCGCCAGATGGCCGACGACGCCGCCGCGCTGCTCGGCGCGCTCGAGCTCGACTCGGCGCACGTGATGGGCATCTCGATGGGCGGCATGATCGCCCAGGAGTTCGCGCTCGCGCATCCCGAGCGCGTCCGCACGCTGACGCTCGGCTGCACCTACAGCGGCGGCCCCGGCAGCGCGCTCGCGCCCGAGGACGTGATCCGCGAGCTCGGCGCCGCGATGATGTCCGGCGACCGCGAGCGCGCGCTGCGCGTCGGCTTCGAGGTCAACGTCTCCGCCGCGATGGCCGCCGACGACGAGACGTACGCGCGCTTCCTCGAGATCGGCCAGGAGCGCGCCGTCGCCGTGCCGGTCGTGATGGAGCAGCTGCAGGCGTGCGCCGCGCACGACACGTTCGAGCGCCTGCCAGAGCTCGCCGAGCTGCCGACGCTCGTGCTGCACGGAACCGACGACCGCATGCTGCCGGTGCAGAACGGCCGCCTGATCGCCTCGCGGATCCCCGGCTCGCGCCTGGAGATCTTCGACGACG
Organism: uncultured Solirubrobacteraceae bacterium; assembly: GCA_963782925.1. Lineage (GTDB taxonomy): Bacteria > Actinomycetota > Thermoleophilia > Solirubrobacterales > Solirubrobacteraceae > Palsa-744. The sequence continues at coordinate 3,348,173 of CAWALH010000002.1, read as the reverse complement.
TCGGGCACCTGTTCTTCTGGGAGCGCCCCGAGCGCTCGGCCGAGCTCGTGCGCGAACATGCCGCAGTCCCCGCCTGACGTCACCGCCGCCGGCGCCATCACGGTCGAGTCGCGCGGCGTCGCGCTGAGCGGCGAGCGCGCGGGGGAGGGCACGCCGGTCGTCCTGCTGCACGGCCTGACCGCGACGCGGCGCTACGTCGTGATGGGCTCGCGCGCGCTCGAGCGCTCGGGACACCTGGTCGTCGCCTACGACGCGCGCGGGCACGGCCGCTCGGCGCCGGCGCCGGAGACGGGCGAGCACGGCTACGGCTACGAGCGGCTCGCCGTGGACCTCGAGGCCGTGCTCGACACCGTCGGGCTGGAGCGCGCGGTGCTCGCCGGCGCGTCGATGGGCGCGCAGACGGCGCTTCGCTTCGCGCTGACACGTCCCGAGCGCGTCGCCGGGCTCGTGCTGATCACGCCCGCGTTCGACCCCGAGCAGCCGCGCGACGACGCCGCGATGCGCGACTGGGACGCGCTCGCGCGCGGGCTGCGCGGCGGCGGCGTCGACGGCTTCGTCGCCGCGTACGACCTCGCCGCCGTCCCCGAGCAGTGGCGCGAGACCGTCGAGCGCGTGCTGCGCCAGCGCCTCTCCGCCCACGAGCACCCGCTGGCCGTCGCCGACGCGCTGGAAGCCGTCCCGCGCTCGGCGCCGTTTCAGAGCACCGACGAGCTCGCCGCGATCGACGCGCCGACGCTCGTCGTCGCAAGCCGCGACGACGCCGACCCCGGCCACCCGCTCGCCGTCGGCGAACGCTACGCGGACACGATCCCCGGCGCGCGGCTGCTCGTCGAGGAGGTCGGCCAATCGCCGATCGCCTGGCAGGGCGGGCAGCTCTCGCGCGCGATCGCCGAGCTCGCCGAGCAAGCGCACGCGGGGGCGCGGTAGCGATGGCGCAGTCGCGCACGTGGGACGGGCAGAGCTACGACCGGATCTCTCGGCCGATGGAGGCGCTCGGGCGCGACGTGCTCGCGCGCCTTCCGCTGCAAGGCGACGAGACCGTGCTCGACGCCGGCTGCGGCTCGGGGCGGATCACGCAGGCGCTGATCGAGCGGCTGCCCGACGGCCACGTGATCGCGCTCGACGCCTCGCAGTCGATGGTCGAAGCCGCGCGCGAGCGGCTGCCGGGCGCCGACGTGCGCCTCGCCGACCTGCTCGAGCTCGAGCTGCAGGAGCCCGTCGACGCGATCCTCTCGACCGCGACGTTCCACTGGATCGCCGACCACGAGCGGCTGTTCGCGCGGCTGCGCGCCGCGCTGAAGCCGGGTGGGCGGCTCGTCGCGCAGTGCGGCGGCGAGGGCAACATCTCCGTGCTGCGCGGCCGCGCCGGCGAGGTCTGCGCGCGCGATCCGTACGCCGAGGCGTTCGCCGGCTTCCGTCCGCCGTGGAACTACGCCGGGCCCGACGAGACGCGTGAGCGGCTGCTCGCCGCCGGCTTCGCGCGCGCCGAGTGCTGGCTGGCGCCGGCGCCGCAGAAGCCCGAGGAGCCGCGCGAGTTCCTCTCGACGATCGTGCTCGGGCCGCACGTCCAGTACCTCCCGCCCGAGCTGCGCGAGCCGTTCATGGACGACGTCATGGCCGAGCTGGAGAAACCGGTCATCGTCGATTACGTACGACTGAACATCGACGCGACCGCGTAGCTCTCGAGGCCGCCACTCACGCGAGCGCCGCCGACGACGGGCCGAGCTGCTCTCCCGCCGCGCCGGCCGCGACCTGCGCGCCGCGCAGCAGCGCCGCGTAGCGACCGCCGAGCTCGACGAGCTCCTCGTGCGTGCCGCGCTCGACGATCTGACCGCCGTCGAGCACGAGGATCTGGTCGGCGTCGCGGATCGTCGACAGGCGGTGCGCGATCGCGATCGTCGTGCGCCCGCGCGAGAGGTCGTCGAGCGCCTGCTGCACGGCGCGCTCGGTCTCGTTGTCGAGCGCCGACGTCGCCTCGTCGAGGATCAGCACCGGCGGGTTGCGCAGGATCGTGCGCGCGATCGCCATTCGCTGCTTCTCGCCGCCGGAGAAGCGGTAACCACGCTCGCCGACCGGCGTGTCGTAGCCCTCGGGCAGGCCCGCGATCAACTCGTGGATCTGAGCCGCCCGGGCGGCGTCTTCGATCTTCTCGTCGCTCGCGTCGGGACACGCGAAGCGCAGGTTCTCGCGGATCGACGCGTGGAACAGGTAGGTCTCCTGCGAGACGAGCCCGACCGTCGCGGCGAGCGACGCAAGCGTCATGTCGCGGATGTCGACGCCGTCGATGCTGACGCTCCCGCGCTCGGGCTCGTACAGGCGCGCGACGAGATACGCGAGCGTCGTCTTGCCCGAGCCGGTCTCGCCGACGAGCGCGGTCGTGGTGCCGGCCGGTATCTCGGCGGAGATGTCCGACAGCGTCCACGGCGAGTCGCCCGCATAGCGAAACCAGACGTCCTGGAGCCGCACATCTCCGTGCACGTCGCTGATCGCCCGCGCATCCGGGCGCTCGACGATGTCGACCGGCAGGTCGAGGTACTCGAAGATCCGCCCGAACAGCGCCAGCGAGGTCTGCACTTCCAGTCCGACCGACAGCAGCGACTGGATCGGGAACAGCAGCCGCGTCTGCAGCGTCGTGAACGCGACGACCGTGCCGATCGAGATCGCGTTGCCGCCGGAGGAGTGGTCGATGCCGGCGAACAGGTAGACGAGCGCGGGCATGATCGCGAAGCTCATCTGCACCGACGCCATCCGCCAGCGTCCGGCCATGCGCGCTCGCACCTCGAGGTCCGCGAGCTCGCCCGACTCGCCGCCGAAGCGGCGCACCAGCTCCGGCGAGCGGCCCATCGTCTTGCCGAGCAGGATGCCCGACACCGACAGCGACTCCTCGACGAGCGTCGACATGTCGGCGAGGCGGCTTTGCCTGACCGACTGGATCCGCCGGCGCTCCTCGCCGACGCGGCGGGTCAGCCACACGAAGAACGGGAGCAGCACGAGCGAGAACGCGGCCAATCGCCAGTCGAGCAGCACCATCGCGACGACCGTCGCCATCACCGTCGTCACGTTCTGGACGATCGACGTCGCCGTCGACGTCACGACGCTGTCGACGCCGCCGATGTCGTTGGCGATCCGCGACTGCACCTCGCCCGTGCGCGTGCGCGTGAAGAACGCCAGCGACATCCGCTGCAGGTGCGCGTAGACGGCCGCGCGCAGGTCGTGCATCACGCGCTGGCCGACCTGGTTGGAGATCCACGTCTGCGCGACGCCGATCACGCTCGTGACGATCGACAGCGCGATCATCCCCGAGACGAGCTCGATCACGAGCGTCGTGTCGTGCTGGGGGTATGCCTTGTTGATGAATTCACGCAGCAGGAACGGGCTGATCACGCCGAGCGCCGCCGACACGAAGATCAGCCCCAGCAGCAGGCTGAGCCGCGGCCGGTAGGGCCGGAACAGGCGCGCTACGCGACCGAGCGATACCGGCGTCGACGGGATGTCCTCGGGCCGCAGCTGCGGACGCGGCTGGTGGCGTCCCTCCCCCGAGCGGCCCTGGGAGAAGGGCTGGCTGCTCACATGGTGACTGTAGCCGTCGTACAGTCGTGGAACCTGCTTGCAAGTGCGTCCTGCGCGGAGTACCCAGGAGGTGGTGACTCCTCACGTCCCCGTACGAGCGCTCCTTGCCGCAGCCGGCGCGAGCCTGCTTTTCGCGAGCGGCGCCGCGGCTCGACCAGCGGCGGTCGGCTGGGGCTATAACGCCTCTGGCGAGGTCGGCGCCGGCTACATCGGCAGAGCGGAGCTAGCACCCGTCTCGCTCGTCGGCGTCGCGGGCGTCAAGCAGCTCACGGCCGCGGCCGGTTCGAGCGCCGCGCTGCGCGAAGACGGAACGGTCGAGGCCTGGGGCGGCAACCGGGCCGGGCAGCTCGGTGACGGCACGTTGATCGCGAAACAGTCGCCCGTCACCGTCGTCGGCCTGTCCGGCCCGGTCACGCAGCTCGCGATCGCCGGCGAGCACACGATCGCGCTGCTGGCGAACGGCAGCGTCGAGACGTGGGGGCAGAACGGCTACGGAACGCTCGGCATCGGCACGACCGGCAACGGCTCGGAATCGTGCTGCCACTCGGCCGTTCCCGTCGCCGTGCCGGGCCTCCGCAACGTCGTCCAGGTCGCCGCCGGCGGCGCCGACGACGCGGTCCTGCTCGCCGACGGCCACGTCTACGCTTGGGGCGAAAACCGCTCCGGCCAGCTTGGCGACGGCACGACGACCGAGAAAGACACTCCGACGCTCGTCGACGGCCTCGCCGAAGTCCGCGCGATCGCGCTCGGCGGCCTCGCCTCGGTCGGCGGCCACCTGCTCGCGTTGATGAGCGACGGCACGGTTCGCGCGATCGGCGAGAACGGCGCCGGGCAGCTCGGCGACGGCACGACGACCGACAGCACGACGCCGGTGACGGTCGAAGGCCTCACGCACGTCACGCAGCTCGCGGCGTCGGCCAGTCACAACCTCGCGCTGCTCGCCGACGGGAGCGTGCGCGCCTGGGGCAGCGACAAGTTCGGCGAGCTCGGCAGCGAAGTCGCGACCGGATGCGGGCGCAGCGGCGATCCGTGTGCGACGACGCCGATCGTCGTGCCGCTGCCGCAGGCGAGCGCCGTCTCCGCCGGGCTCGGCTTCAGCCTCGCGATCGCCGGCGGCCGCGTCTACTCGTGGGGCAAGAACCGCTACGGCACGCTCGGCGACGGCACGCAGAACGATCACACCGCGCCGACGCCGGTCGGCACGCTCGCCGGCGCGACGCTGCTCGCCGCCGGCGAACAGCACGCGCTGGCGCTCGTCGCCGGCAACACGCCGCCGCCGCTGGTCGAGCTCGAAGCCGGCTTCGGCTCGCTGACCGTCAGCTGGTCCTCGAGCGACCTGTCGGATCCGTGGCGCGTGGCGTTGCGTCCCGCGGCAGAAGCGGGCACGGGCGTCAAGGTGAAGGCGCTGCCGTTCGCATCGAAGGTCGAACTCTCGCCGGAAGTCCGCACCTACACGTTCACCGAACTGGGTGCGCAGCGCTACGAAGTCCTCGTCGAGAGCAAGGGCTTCGGCCGTCGCATCATCGCCGGCACGCCGCAACTCTCCGGCTAGCGCGAGCCACGTCGGTCGGCAGCGCGGGCGCTAGGCTCGACCCCGTGAACATCCGTGCCGACGCTCGCTAGCCGTAGCGCTCGGCCCACGGATCGACGTCCGGCACCGGCTGTTCGAGCTGCGGCGTCGGCATCTGGCGATGGCCGTAGCCGCTCAGCTCGGCCTCCTGCTCGACGACGCGCTCGAGCGTCTCCGAGTCGCCTTCGCGCAGGCCGTGCAGGAACGCCTTCAGCAGCGCGCTTTCGACCGCCAGCGCGTCGCGGTCGTCGAGCTCGACCGCGATTCGTGCGCGTAGCTCCTCTTGTAGCGGCGCGACCGAGCTGCTCGCCAGGGCGATCAGGCCGGTCGGGTCGTCGGGGTCGGTCACTTGGCCTCCGTTCGCCCGTCGCTCGGGGCCGTGAGCGGCACGGTCTCGTCGTCGAAGATCGCGCGCAGCTCGAGCTTCCCGCCGAGAGCATCGACGTAGCCCGCCAGCGTCGACACCTTGACGTCGCCGCGCTCGATCTGCGAGACGTTGGCCTGCGAGACGGCCAGGCGCTTCGCGACCTCGGCTTGACTTGCTTTCCGGTGCCTGCGCAGGCCTGACAGGCGCAGCTCGGCGATCATCGTCTCTCGGGCGCGCTCGGCGCGCTCGACGTCGTCGCCGACTCGCTTCTCTCGCACTGCCTTCCAGCTGGAGGTGCCGCTCATACCCGCTCCAACGCGTCGATCGCTGGCATGATCTCATCGAATGACAGGTCATCGAGCGCTTCAAGCCACTCCGTGACCTGGCGGCTCGTTTCGATGTTCCACACGACAATAGCATAAGCTAGAGCTTATTCTTGGTCAAGGCACATACCGCGCGGCGCTCTCACCGCCTGAGCTTCGCGTCCTCGGCTGCCTGCTCGAAAAGCAGCGAACGACGCCCGACCAGTATCCGCTGTCGCTGAACGCGCTGCGGTTGGCGTGCAACCAGTCGACCAACCGCGATCCGGTCGTCGACTACGACGAGGCGACGATCCGCAACGCGCTGCACCGGCTAGAACGCAGGGGGATGGTGCGCCTGGCGAGCGGCGCCGGCAGCCGCGCCGCGAAGTTCCGCCACCTGCTCGCCGACGCGCTGCCGATGGACGCCGGCGAACAGGCCGTCATGACGGTGCTGATGCTGCGCGGCGCACAGACGCCCGGCGAGCTGAAGCAGCGCACTGAGCGGATGCACGCGTTCGCCGACCTCGCGGCCGTGCACAGCGCGCTGACGAGCCTGATCGGACGCGAGCTCGTCCTGCGCCTGGAGCGCCGCCCGGGACAGAAGGAGGAGCGCTACGTGCAGCTGCTGGGGGAGGGCGATGAGACGTACGGCGTGAGCGCTTCGGCCACTGAGAGCGTCGCCCCCGCTGAAGCGCCTGCGGCCGGCGCCAGCGACGCCGAGCTCGCGCTCGGCTCGCCGCTGGCCGAGCTCGCCGAGCTGCGCGAGCGCGTCGAGCGGCTGGAGCGCGAGATCGCCGCTCTGCGCGGCAGTGCTATCGGCGGCGGAACGGGTGGCGGAAGCGCCGACAGCGGGAACGGCCCCCCGATGCGCCATCCTTCAGAGGGCGCCGATCGCGCGCCGAGCATCGATGACGCATCAATCCCTGATCCTCGCCGCTAGCTCCGACACCGCCACGGGCGTCGGCATCCCGCTCGCGCTCGCCGCCGGTTTCGTCTCGTTCCTGTCACCGTGCGTGCTGCCGCTCGTGCCCGGCTACCTGTCGACGGTGATCGGCGTGACGCCGAACGACCTGAAGGCCGGCGTCGGCGCGCGCCGCGTGCTCGTGCCGAGCCTGCTGTTCATCGCGAGCTTCTCGCTGATCTTCATCCTGCTCGGCCTCTCGGCAACGGTGATCGGCTCGACGCTCAACGAACACAAACAGCTGCTCGAGCGGGCCGGCGGCGTCGTGATCATCCTGCTCGGCCTGCTGTTCCTCGCGAGCCCGTTCGTGCGCGTGCTCAACTTCCAGTGGCACTCGGAGTCGCTGCTGCGCTTCGCCGGGCGCGGCGGGCCGCTCGTCGCCGGCGCGGCGTTCGCGATCGCGTGGACGCCGTGCACGAGCATCACGCTCGGGGCGATCCTGACGCAGGCGGCGATCTCGAGCTCAGCCGCGCATGGGGCGCTGCTGCTCGCGTTCTACTCGGCCGGGCTGGCGATCCCGTTCCTGCTGATCGCGCTGGCGTTCGAGAGGATGACCGACGCGCTCGGGGTCGTGAAGCGGCACTTCCCGGTGATCATCGGGATCGGGGGGGCCGTGATGATCGTGCTTGGGGCGCTGATCGTGAGCGGCGAGTTCACGGTGCTCAACTCGCAGGCGAACACCTGGTTGCAGGGGACGGGACTCGACGTCTCGGGGGTCTGACCGCCAGTGGCCCTATGGCGGCGCGCGAGGCGTGACCGTGGTTCTGTGATACTGTGAGTCACAGTGCCTAACATAACCGTCACCGTTCCCGAGGACGTCTACCGTGCGGCTCGCGTTCGCGCTGCGGAACGCGGCGACTCTGTCAGTGGCCTCGTCGCCGAGTACCTCCGTACGCTCTCCGCGCGGGACGCAGAGTTCACGAGGCTCGAGACGCAACAGCGGTTGGTGCAAGAGCGGATCGAGCGCTTCAGTGCCCGCGATCGGCTCACTCGCGACGAGCTGCACGAGCGTGCGGTTCGTTGACACGAACATCCTGCTCTACGCGGTCTCTCGTGACGAGGCGGAGAGCGAGAAGGCAAAGCGCGCCAACGATCTGCTCGACGAGCGCGACCTGGGCCTTTCCGTCCAGGTGCTGCAGGAGTTCTACGTGCAGGCGACGCGCGACAGCCGCGCGGACCGCCTGACGCACGACCAGGCCGTCGCCCTCGTCGAGTCGTTCGCACGCTTCTCGGTCCAGGAGACGACGGTCAGCGTGACCCTCGCCGCGATGACGGCACGGCAGCGCTTTCGTATCTCCTATTGGGACGCCGCGATCATCGAGGCCGCGCGGGCGCTCGGCTGTGAGGTCGTGCTTTCCGAGGACATGAACGCCGGCCAGGACTACGGCGGCGTGCGGGTCGAGAATCCCTTCGCCTGAGGGCGAGCCGCGCGCAGCCGCCGCGAATCCGACCTCAGCTCATAGCCGCACGACCGCGCTCAGATGCGCGAGCACCTGCTTGCGCTGCGCGAGCCCGCGACCGCCTTCGGCGGCGAGCCACGCGCCGGGGATCCGTCGCACGAGGATCGGACCCGACCAGCCGGGCGCAGCGTACATGCCGGCGTGAGCGCCGACCGCGGCCATGCGTTCGGCTAGTAGCCGAGGCTGGAGCCGGCGATCGCCCATGCCGTCGCCGCCGCGGAGAAGCAGCCGAAGCCCAGGATCATCACTCTGAACCACGTGCGATGAGTTATCCCGCGATGGTCGCCCGCTTGGGCCGACTGCGCGATCGACATAGCGAACCCCGTCTCGACCTTGGCGAGCTCATCACGCCCATATCCGACGAGTTGTTCGTTCCTGCGATCGATGGCATAGAAGCCGCCCGCCATCAAGACGCCCAGGAGGCCAACGGCCGCGCCGAGCGGGCGCGAGTGATGGCTCGAAGCGTTCGCGTATGCGACGGTGAGGGCACCGACGACCACGACAAAGAAGTTGAACGCCATGAATCGCTGGGACGCATGGTGGGCGAACCAATCCCATGCGTATTTCAGCCTGATCTCATCCGGCGACGTCATGCTCCTCCCGACTCATGGATGTGTTCCACAAGTTCGACCAGCAGAGGCGAGGACCTTCTCGCAGCAGGCGCCGGCGTACGCAGTGCGCGGCGATCTACGCCTGCTGCGCGGCCGCCGACGGATCGACCTGCCGCCGCTCCCGATACCGCGCTTCCCAAGCCTCCTGATTCCGTTTCGCGTCGAGCACGAACGGAGACCACCCGATCGCCTTGACGATCAGCCGGTTGATTGTCGAGAGCGGCTCGGGCAACGGCCGCAGCACGTCGACGAACAAGACGATGCGCGTCTCGTCGGTGTCGTTCCAGACCTCGTGGTTGAAGGTGTCGTCGAAGACCATGCTCTTGCCTTCCTCCCAGTGGCGGAAGTCGTCGCCGACGCGGATCCGGCAGGACTCGGCGTCCTTCGGCACGATCAGGCCGAGGTGGTAGCGCAGCACGCCCTTGTACGGGCCGCGGTGGTCGAGGATGTGCTTGCGCGGTGAGAGAATCGAGAACATCGCGGTCGTCATGCCGGGGATCTCGCGCATCAGCGCGGCCGTGTTCGGGCACATCTCGACGCCGAGCTTCGCTTCGAAGCCGTAGCCGTAGAGGAAGAACGTCTTCCAGCGGTCGTCGTCGGTGATCTCGATCTGGTCCTTCGAGATGTCCTGGAAGTTGGCGAGCTCGTCGCGATCGTCGAGCAGCCGCTCGGCCTCCTCGCGGATCGTCTGCCAGTTGCGCTCGACGTGCTCGACCCACGGGAATCGCTCGAGCGGGAAGAACGTCGCGTCGCCGACGAGCGAGCGCTTGCCGATGTAGCGCTCGACCGGCGCGAGGATCCGTTCGCCGAGCGAGATCGTCAGCTCGACGGTGCGCTCCCACGGCGACTTGCCGTTCGCTTGGGCCACGCGGGGAATCGTAGAACGCCGGCCGGCCATCCGAATCGACGCCTATCGTCAGGCGCGATGAGCGGTGGGCGATCGCAGCGGGCGCACGGATGAGCTCACGCGTGGCGTTCGTGACCGGCGGCGCCGGTGGCATCGGTCGCGCGGCGGTGCTCGCGCTCGCGGGCGCCGGCCTGCACGTCGCCGTCGCCGACCTCGACGAGGCGCTGTCGGCGGACGTCGCGCGCGACGCCGAGAACGCGGGCGTCGACACGCTGGCGCTGGCGCTCGACGTGACCGACGCGGACAGCGTGCGCGCCGGCGTCGAGCGGACGGCCGGCGCGCTCGGGCCGATCGACGTGCTCGTCAACTGCGCCGGTTGGGACGAGTTCAAGCCGTTCCTCGACACCGACGAGTCGTTCTGGCGGCGCGTGATCGCGATCAACTACGAAGGATGCCTGCGCACGACGCACGCGGTGCTCGGCGGGATGCTCGAGCGCGGCCACGGGCGGATCGTCAACGTCGCGTCCGACGCCGCGCGCGTCGGGTCGAGCGGCGAGGCGGTGTACGCCGGCGCGAAGGCCGGCGTGATCGCGTTCACGAAGACGATCGCGCGCGAAGCGGCGCGCGACGGCGTGACGGCGAACGTCGTCTGCCCGGGGCCGACCGAGACGCCGCTGCTCGAGGCGATGGCCGCGCGGGCGCCCGACGGCGAGCGGCTCGTGGCGGGGCTCGCGCGGGCGGTGCCGATGCGCCGGCTCGGCACGCCGCGGGACGTCGCGCCGGCGATCGCGTTCCTCGCATCGGATGACGCCGGGTACGTCACCGGGCAGACGCTGTCGGTCAGCGGCGGGCTGACGATGGCATGAGACGGGGAGGGGGAGCCCGATGAAGGAGCTGACCGACGTGAGCTACGAGGTCGAGGCCGGCCTCTGCTGGATCACGATCGAACGGCCGGAGCGCTACAACTCGTTCACGGCGCACACGGTCGACGAGCTGATCGCGTGCTTCAAGCGCGCGTGGGCCGACCCCGATGTCGGCGTCGTCGCGCTGACGGGCGCCGGCGAGAAGGCGTTCTGCACGGGCGGCGACCAGAAGCAGCGCGCCGCGTCGGGCGACTACGGCCCGTCGGAGACCGGCCTGTTCGAGATCGAGACGCTGCATCGCGCGATCCGCGAGATCCCGAAGCCGGTGATCGCGGCGGTCAACGGCCTGGCGATCGGCGGCGGGCACGTGCTGCACGTGATCTGCGACCTGTCGGTCGCGGTGCAGGACGCGCGCTTCGGCCAGGCGGGCCCGCGGGTCGGCTCGTTCGACGCGGGCTTCGGCACGGGCTACCTCGCGCGCGTCGTCGGTGAGAAGCGCGCGCGGGAGATCTGGTTCCTGTGCCGCCAGTACGACGCGCACGAGGCCGAGCGCTGGGGCCTCGTCAACCGCGTCGTCGCGCGCGAGCAGCTGCGCGCGGAGGTGCGTCGCTACGCCGATGAGATCCTCGCGCTGTCGCCGACGGCGCTGCGCTTCCTCAAGCAGTCGTTCAACCAGGAGTCCGAGCACCTCTCCGGCCAGGCGGCGCTCGCGTTCAGCGGCCTGCACGAGTTCGTCTGCAGCGAGGAGGCGCAGGAGGGCGTGCGCGCGTTCGAGCGAGAAGCGCAAGCCCGATTTCGCACCGTACCGGGCCCGCGCGTCGCGAATCCTCTGATGCGTCTGTGAAGAAAGAGAGGGCCCGCACAGGCGGGCCCTCTCGAATCCGGATATCGGGTTGCTTGCTACGCCGCCTCGCGCAGCGCCGCGAGCTCGGGCGACTCCGCGAGCTTCTTCAGCGCGCGCTGCTCGAGCTGCGAGGCCCGCTCGGCCGAGAAGCCGAGCCTTTTGCCGATCGCGGTGAGCGTCTGCGGCTCCTCGCGGCCGGTGCCGAAGCGCAGCGTCAGGACGGTGCGCTCGGTTTCGGGCAGCTGCTCGATCGCGCGGTGCACGATCCGCTCGCGCTCGTTGTCCCATGCGGTCTCCTCGGGCGCCTCGGCGTCGGAGGGGAGCAGGTCGCCGAGCGCGGTGTCGCCGTCTTCGCCGATCTGCTGGTCGAGCGAGACGAGCGCCGCACGCTGGTGGCGCACCTCTTCGACCTGCTCGATCGGGAGACCCGACTCCTGCGCGAGCTCTTCGAGCGTCGGCTCGCGACCGAGCCTGACCGACAGCTCGCGCTCGACGCGCCCGACCTTGCGGGAGCGCTGCGCGACGTGGACTGGCAGGCGGATCGTGCGGCCGGAGTTCTCCAGGCCGCGCTGGATCGCCTGACGGATCCACAGCGTCGCGTAGGTCGAGAAGCGGAAGCCCTTGCGCCAGTCGAACTTCTCCGAGGCGCGGATCAGGCCGAGCATGCCCTCCTGGACGAGGTCGCCCAGCGGCAGACCCTGGTTCTGGTAGCGCCGCGCGTTCGATGCGACGAGTCGCAGGTTCGAGTTGACGAGCAGTTCCTTGGCGTGCAGGTCGCCGCGCTCGATTCGCTGGGCCAGTTCGATCTCCTGGGCCGGCGTGAGCAGCGGGTAGCGGCGCGAGTGCGCCAGCAGCTGGTCGACTGCCTCGGGGATGAACGTGTCCGGCGTGCTCAGGTCGAGGCGCTCGATCGGGCTGTCGAGCCGCCCGGCGCGCGTCGGCACGGCGTCCGTCGTGGCCTCGGAGTCCTGCTCCACGGCCTCGTCGACGGGCGTCTCGGGGTCGATTGTGGGGGTGTTCGTGGGGGTTTGTGACATATCGTGCCTTCTAATCCGATGCTTGGAGTCGGAATTATACGCCCCGGTAGTTGCGTTGTCAATTATCTTCGCGACGGCCTTGTCCGGGAGGCCGTTCAGCACGTTTCGTTCGACGTTCCCCACGCAACTACCTGCCCGCGCGGGGTCGAAAGTATGCGGGCCGACGGGACGTGAACCCGCCGGCGATGCAAAGGATCTGGTCCGCTCGAGAGCGCTGCGAAGGGGCTCTGCGAGGATGATCGGCGATCCGTCGCGGAGTTTGAGTCTAGCGCGGCTAAGCTCGGCGAATGATCACCGGATCCTCCGTCGATCTGTCGGGCCGGGTCGTCGCCGTGACGGGCGCGTCGTCGGGGATCGGCGAGGCGACGGCGCTCGCGTGCGCAGAGGCCGGCGCGGCTGTTGCGCTGGCGGCGCGGCGCAGCGACCGGATCGAGGCGCTTGCGGCGCGGATCGTGAGCGAGGGCGGCAGCGCGATCGCGGTGCCGACGGACGTCGGCGAGGAGCGGCAGGCGCGCGCGTTCGTGCAGCGCGCGCACGCGGAGCTCGGACGCCTCGACGTGCTCGTCAACAACGCCGGCGTGATGCTGCTCGGGCCGATCGCCGGCGCGCCGACGGAGGAGTGGCGCACGATGATCCACGCGAACGTGTTCGGCGTCCTGTACTGCACGCACGCGGCGCTGCCGCTGATGGCCGAGCAGGGCTCGGGGCACGTCGTCAACGTCAGCTCGGTCGCCGGCCGCATCGCGCGCCAGGGCTCGGGCGTCTACAACCTGACGAAGTTCGGCGTCGGCGCGTTCTCGGAGTCGCTGCGCCAGGAGGGCGTCGCGCTCGGCGTCCGCGTGACGCTGATCGAGCCCGGCGCGGTCGCGACCGAGCTTCCCGGCCACAATCGCCCCGAGGTGCTCGAGCAGATGCGAAAGCGCTTCGCCGGGGTCGAGCCGCTGAGCTCGGAGGACATCGCCGGCGCGATCCTCTACGCGATCGGCCAGCCGCCGAACGTGAGCGTCAACGAGGTGCTCGTGCGCCCGCGCGGCCAGGCCGGCTGACCGGCTCGGGAAGGTTCCGCGCGAAAGCGCGTCTGTGGGACTGAGCGCGACGCGACCCGCGTCGTGCGCACGACCCAACGACCAGGAGGACACAGGTGACACGTTCCCTAGGCCTTGCGGCGACCGCCGCGTCGGCCGTCGCGCTGCTCGCGGGCTGCGGCAGCAGCAGCTCGAGCAGCTCCAGCAGCTCGACCGCGGCATCGACCGCGGCGAGCACGCCGACCCAGAGCACCGCCGCGACGACGACAGCCGCCGCGACGCCCGGTGTGACGGTGCAGACCAAGAGCGGCAAGCTCGGCACGATCCTCGCGGCGGGACCGAAGAAGATGACGGTCTACCTGTGGGAAGGCGACAAGGGCGGAGCGTCGGGGTGCAGCGGCGAATGCGCGAAAGCGTGGCCGCCGGTGACGACGGCCGGAGCGCCGGTCGCGGCGGGCAGCGCGCTCAGCGCCGACCTCGGCACGATCACGCGCTCGGACGGCACGAAGCAGGTCACGTACAAGGGCCACCCGCTGTACTTCTTCGAGAAGGACGGCGACGCGGGCGACGCGTACGGACAGGGCTCGAAGGCGTTCGGCGCCGGCTGGTACGTGCTGAAGCCGAGCGGCGAGAAGGTCGACAACAGCTAGCCGAGCGGGACAGCTCCCGGCCGGGACCCCAGACCCGGCCAGAGCTCCTGCGGCCGCCGTGGCGGATGGTCGCACGAGAGCGTGGGGGACGCATCAAGCGCGGGGGCGGCGCGTACTGGCGGCGCCGCTCCCGCGAGCGTCATCCGGCCGGCGTGTGCGAGCCGGCGCGTCGCGCCGTCAGTCGACCGGCTGGCCGTTGGCGCTGAGCGTCACGTCGATGTTGCCGCGCGTCGCGTTCGAGTACGGGCAGACCTGGTGCGCGGCGCGAACGAGCTCGACGGCCTGGGCGGGGTCGTCGAGCGACGGCAGCGTCACGGCGAGCTCGACGGCGACGGTGAAGCCGCGGTCGTCGGTCGTCACGAGCGTCACCTTCGAGTCGATCGCGACGTCGCCGGTCTCCAGGCGCTCGCGCCGCGCGACCGTGCCGAGCGCGCCCTCGAAGCAGGCGGCGTAGCCGACGGCGAACAGCTCCTCGGGGTTCGTGCCGTCGCCGTCGCCGCCCATCTCCTTCGGCAGTCGCAGGTCGACCTCGAGCATGCCGTCGGCGGTGCGTCCGTGGCCGTTCGCGCGGCCGCCGGTGACGTGCGCCTCGGCGGTGTACAGGGCTTTCGTCGTCATCTGCTTTCCCTCCTGGTCGTTTGCGGGTCCCGCGCGGGCGCGCGGGCGTCGACGGGCTCGATCGTCAGCTGGACGATCTGTGATCGGTCGCCGCCGGCGTGGTCGACCTGCAGCGTCGTGTGGTCGAGCGCGAAGCGCTCGCGCAGCATCGCCTCCATCGCGCGGCGCGCGGCGTGGCAGTCGCTGTCGGCGCCGACGAGCACGTGCGCCGACAGGGCCGGGAATCCGCTGGAGATTTCCCAGACGTGCAGGTCGTGGACCTCGACGACGCCCGGCGCGCCGACGAGCGCGCGGCCGATCGCCTGCGGGTCCAGGCCCTCGGGCGCGGCCTCGAGGAAGATCCGCCCCGACGCGCGCACGAGCGCGATGCCGGAGCGGATCATCAGCGCGGCGATCAGCAGCGAGACGATCGGGTCGGCGCGCTGGAAGCCGGTCGCGAGGATCACGCCGGCTGCGATCGCCGTGCCGATGAACCCGTACAGGTCGGTCAGCAGGTGCTGGAAGGAGCCCTCGACGTTGAGGCTCTCGCGGTTGGCGCGCGCGAGTGTCCACGTCGCGAGCAGGTTGACGAGCACGCCGGCGAGCGCGACGATCAGGATCAGCCAGCCGCGCACGACCGGCGGGTGGAACAGGCGGTGGATCGCCTCGTAGGCGATAAACGCGGCGAGGATCAGCAGCGTGACGCCGTTGGCCTGCGCCGAGAGGATCTCGACGCGGCGAAAGCCGAACGTCATCGCGCCGCGCGCCGGGCGCGCGGCGAGCGCGATCGCGACCAGCGAGAAGCCGATCGCGGCGGCGTCGGTCAGCATGTGCGCGGCGTCGGACAACAGCGCCAGCGAGTGCGCGACGACGCCGACGCCGACCTCGGCGGCCATGAACGCGACGATCAGGCCGAGCGCGAACGTCAGCCGGCCGCGGTCGGCGTCGGCGCGGATCGCGTGCGTGTGGGGGTGCGCGCCGTGCGCGTGGGCGGCGTGGTCGTGCGCCATCCGCCCACCATACGCACGAATCGCGCGATTAGTCTCTAGCGATGGCGTCGGCCGTGGAGAGCAACGACGCGCTGCTCGAGCGCGACACGGCGCTGACGCCGCGACGCACGACGCTCGCGTCGATCGCCGCCGCGTCGCTGCTCGTCGCGCTGAAGCTCGGCGTCGGCCTCGCGACCGGCAGTCTCGGGCTGATCTCGACGGGGATCGAGTCGAGCGGCGACGTGGTCGCGGCGGTGCTGACGTTCTTCGCCGTGCGCCTCGGCGGCCGCCCGGCCGACCCCGAGCACCCGTACGGCCACCGCCGCGCCGAGAACCTCGGCGCGCTCGGCGAGGCGGCGATCCTGCTCGCCGGCGGCGTGTTCGTCGCCGTCGAAGCGATCGGCCACCTAGCGCGCGACGCGAGCCCGCCGGGGATCCACTGGTACCAGTTCGCGGTGATCGGCGTGGCGCTCGTCGTCGATCTCAGCCGCACGCTCGTCTCGCTGCGCACCGCGCGCCGCTTCGCGAGCGCGGCGCTGCGCTCGAACGCGTTCCACTTCGCCGGCGACATGGCCGGCTCGCTGGCCGTACTGGTGGGGCTCGTGCTCGTGCAGGCCGGCTTCGCGCAGGGCGACTCGGTCGCGGCGCTCGTCGTCGCGGCGATCATCGGCGCGGCCGCCGCGCGGCTGATCTCCGAGAACGCGAACGTGCTGATGGACCGCACGCCGGCCGAGGCGCGCGCGGCGGCCGAGCGCGCGATCGCCGCGCTCGGCGCCGACATCGAGCTGAGCCGCCTGCGCCTGCGCGAGTCGGCCGGGCGCTACTTCGCCGACGTCGTCGTCACGGTGCCGCCCGGGCAGGCGGTCGTCGAGGGGCACCAGTCGGCGAACCTGATCGAGGACGCCGTCGAGTCGGCGCTGCCGGGCTCAGACGTCGTCGTGCACGTCGAGCCGCGCCGGCGGGGTCTCGACCTGCGCGACCGGATCCTCGCGATCGCGCTCGCCGAGCCGCTCGTGCGCGAGGCGCACGACATCACGATCTTCGAGCAGCAGGGCAGCGTCAACGTGTCGCTTCACCTCAAGTTCCCCGAGGAGCTCGAGCTGCGCGAGGCCGCGCAGATCGCCGATCGCGTCGAGCGCGCCATCTGCGAACGCCCCGAGGTCGAGGCCGTGCAGACCCATCTGGAGCCGCTCGAGCGGACGCTCGCCGAGCGGCCGGCCGACGTCAGTGCCGATCTGCACGCTGCACGCGAGATCGAACGGCTCGTGCACGAGCGCACCGGCGAGGGGCCGGAGCGCATCAAGCTGCTCTCGACCGACGGTGGGCGTGTTGTCTTCCTCACGCTGGCGATCGATCCACGAGCGTCGCTGACCGCTGCCCACAGGCTCGCCTCCGAGCTCGAGGAGGAGCTGCGCCAGCGTGTCCCTGATATCGCCGACGTCGTGATTCGGATCGAGTCCCGGAAAGATTCGTAGCACTCGGATGGCGATTCACGGATAGGCTCGCGCCGTGCAGAGCAGTGCGCGGATCGAAGAACTGCAGGTGGTCGGCGATCACCGCCTGCGACTCACCTTGGCGCCGCGCCTCAGCACGGAGCTCGAATTGACAGCCGACGCGCTCAAGGGCGCGCCCGCCGCGCTTGCCGACCCGGCGTACTTCGCGCAGGTCAAAATCGACGCGCTCGGCCAGCTCACCTGGCCGAACGGTTTCACGCTGAGCTATGACGCGATCTACGAGCGCGCGAAGGGGAACGGCGAGGGCGGCGCGAGCGCCGACGTGCCGGCCGCGGGGGGCGACAAAGAAGGCCCGAGCCTCGTCACCGTCGCGGGCGCGGTCGCGAGCGGGCTCGGCGTGCTGGGCTTCGTCACGTTCGCCGGCGGCGTCGTCCTGTGGAGTCGCTTCAACGAGATGGGCCTTCCCGCGGACCACGTACTGGCGCTCGTCCCGAAATCTGAACTGGTCGCGACGGGCGCCGACTTCCTCGTGCCCGCGCTGTTGTTCTCGGCGCTCGCCGTGCTCGTGATCGTCCTGCTCAGCAGCACGATCGACCACTTCACGGAGAAATGGCCGCCGACGAGGTGGCTCGTGGCGCCGGTGCTGCTCGGCGTCGGTGAGCTTGTGGTCGCGGTCACGCTCAAAACCCGACTCCCGGAAGCTTCGTTCTGGGTGCTCGTCCTGATCGCCGGGCTCGGCGCGCTCGCCGTGAGCTCGGGCGCGCGGATCAGCTTCGCCGTCTTCGCCCTCGCCGCGTTCCTGGCCGTCGGCAGCTTCGCGATCGCCCGCACGTACGAGCTGACGTCGCATCGCCTCAAGGTGCTGCCGATGGCCTACTCACGGTCCCAGCCCGGCGAGGCGCCGCGCGTCGAGCTTGGCTACTTCGTCGCCGAGACATCCGACAGGATTCTGTTCGCGAGCCTGCCGAAAGACGGAAAGGCGCCCAACGAGCTGCGCGAATTTCCCCGCAACGAGACCGACGACCTCGAGATCGGCGAACTCGCGGACCCCGTCGAGGCAGAAAGGAACGCGGCGCGCTTCGCGTACAACCTCTGCGAACGCCTCGCCAATCTCAAACCCGCCGCGCCGCCCGCCTCACAGGCACGAGCAGCGTCAAGCGGCGCGAGCGGGGCCTCCGGCGCTGACACAACGAAGCCCGAACCAGTCTGCACGGGTTCGTACCTGAACGAACTCGCCGGCAAGGCCGGCCTCCGCCCGGTCAAGGGCTAACGCTCCGGGGGAAGGTTCGGCGGGAGCCGGCGTCTTGGTGAGCAGTGGACCCGAGCGAAGGAGACCGAGCATGTCGAAGCAGGCGCTGAGGCGGATCTACGCAGTGGCAGCGGCGGCGCTGCTGACGGCGGGCGCCGTCGCGGCGGTCGCGCTGGCGAAGGGCGCGAGCGCGCCGACGGTCGGATCGGCGGCCAACGCGAAGCTCGGCACGACGATCGTCGTCAACCCGCAGGGGCGGACGCTGTACTCGCTCTCATCCGAGTCCAGCGGCCACCTGCTGTGCAAGAGCGCCGAATGCGTCGCGACGTGGCCGCCGCTCACGGTCAGCTCACGCAAGGTCAAATTGAAGGCCGGCGGCGGCGTGCAGGGTCGACTCGGGCTCGTGCGTCGCGGCGCCAGGTTCCAGGTGACGCTGCGCGGCAGGCCGCTGTACCGCTTCGCCGGCGACCGCGGCAAGGACGAATCCAACGGCGAGGGGATCGCGGCGTTCGGCGGCACGTGGCACGCCGTCACGGCGAGCGGCGCCGCGGCGAAACCGACGCAGCCGACGACGAGCACGAGCGAAACGGCGCCGACGCCGTACACGCCGGCACCGACGCCGAGCACGCCGACGTACCCGAGCACGACGAGCACGCCGACGACTACGACACCCCCGACGACGCCGACGTACACGTACCCGCCGCCCCCGTCGTACTGACGAAGCCCCCCGGTGCCGGGCCTCCCGCCCCGGGCGCGACGTTGAGCGCAGGCCGCTGCTCAGCGCTCCGCGCCCGGGGCGCCGGTGCGCTCGGCGCGTGCGAAGTCGGCGAGCTGCGACGGGACGATCGCGAAGAAGCCGCTGAGCAGGAAGCCGAGCAGGGCGGCGAGGCCGACAGCGTGCGCCCAGCCGGCTTCGGCGACGGTCAGCAGGCCGAAGCCCGCGATCAGGAAGGCGCCGGCGACGCGCGTGAGCAGGCCGGCGCGCGAGACGGCGAGCAGCTGCCCGGCGTGACCGCCGGTCTCTGAGCCGCGCCCGCCACCGGGCGGCTGCGCCTGCGTGTCCTCGCCGCCGTGGTCGAGGCGCCCGGCGAGGACGAGCCGGAACAGCAGCGCGAGCGAGGGGAACAGCAGCAGCCCGCCGCCGAGCACGGCGACGATCACGAGCACGAGCGTGTCGTGCGGCGCGGCGGCCTGCTGGACGGTCAGGCCTTTGAGCAGGACGGGGCGCTGCGCGAGCGCCCAGCCGGCGACGACGGCGGCGACGGCGAGCGCGGCGCTGTAGCGGGCGGGCTCGAAGCGATCGCGCACGACGAGCGCGAGCGTCGCGACGCCGGCGAGCGCCGAGACGATCACGGCGGCGAGCGCCGAGCCGCGCAGCAGCCGCGCGTAGAGGAAGTGCGCGTCGGCGTGCAGCACGAGCAGGCCGGCGAGCGCGACGGCGCCGGCGAGGAGCCCTGCGGCGAGCGCGCGCGTGCGCAGGCCGTCGATCAACGCTCGCTCGTCGCCGTGACCGCCGCCGCCGCGCGCGAGGCGCTGCGCGTCGGCGGCCATGAACACGGCGGCGAGATACGCCGACGTCGCGACGGCGAGCGCGCCGACGATCAGCGACGTCGCCGACGTCCAGCTCGTCAGGAGGTCGCCGGCGGCGTTGCCGACGGGCACGCGCCGCGCGGCGATCGCGCCGACGACGGTGCCGAGCGCGAACGGCGTGATCACCGAGGAGAGCGCGAAGACGAGGTCGATCGGCCGCCGCTCGGCGGCGCTCTGCGCGCCCGCTCGCAGCGCGTAGGTCGCGCCGCGCATGACGATGCCGATGCCGGCGACGAACAGCGGCACGCAGAGCGTCGAGGCGATCGCGCCGAACGCGCTCGGATAGGCCGTCCAGGTGACGGTCAGGACGAAGATCAGCCAGACGTGGTTGGCCT
The DNA here is from genome assembly GCA_963782925.1 of uncultured Solirubrobacteraceae bacterium. Lineage (GTDB taxonomy): Bacteria > Actinomycetota > Thermoleophilia > Solirubrobacterales > Solirubrobacteraceae > Palsa-744. The sequence continues at coordinate 3,327,852 of CAWALH010000002.1, read as the reverse complement.
CCCAGACGGGTCCGATCGAGTCGTGCGCGTGGTCGCGCACGCGCTCGCCGCGCGGGCCGGCGAGCAGTTGCCAGAAGCCGGCGCCGAAGTCGGCGCCGGCGAGCACGACGTACAGCGCGAGGCCGACGAGGACGAAGATCAGCGGGATCTCGTAGAAGTGCATCAGGCGCTCACCTTCAGCGGCGCGCGCGCGAGGCGGCGCAGGATCCAGACGACGCCGCAGGCGACGCCGAGGTAGACGAGCGCGAGCGTCCCGTAGCCGACGACGATGCCGCCGGCGCCGGTGACGGCCTGCGAGGTGAGCATCACGTGGTAGACGACCCAGGGCTGACGCCCGACCTCGGTCGTCACCCAGCCGGCGATCAGCGCGAGCAGCGACGCGGGGCCGGCGAGCGCGACGGCGCGGAAGAACCAGTCGGATTCGGGCAGGCGCCGTCGCCGGATCCAGACGCCGAGCTGCCAGACGCCGAGCAGCGCGAGCAGCGTGCCGATGCCGACCATCGCCTGGAAGGCGAAGCGCACGACGTTGATCGGCGGCTGGCGGTCGGTCGGCACGGTGTCGAGCCCCTGGACGGTCGCTTCGGGGTTGTGGAAGGCGAGGAACGAGAGCAGTTTGGGGATGCCGATGCCGTATTTGACCTGTTCGTGTTCGTACCAGCCGAGGATGTGCTCGGAGGCGCCCTTCGTCGTGTGCGCGAGACCCTCGAACGCGGCGAGCTTGACGGGCTGCTGGACGGCGACGTCGCGCGCGGCCCAGTCGCCGATGAGCACCTGCACGGGCGAGGCGAGCGCGGCGATCGTCAGCGGGATTACGAGCGCCGTGCGCTCGTAGCGGCCCCATTTTCCGCGCAGCCGTCCGACGGCATACGCGCCGGCGACGAGGAAGCCGGTGACGATGTAGCCGGCGATGTACATGTGCGTGAGCTCGGGCCAGAGGAAGCTGTTGTCGAACAGCGCCTTCAGCGGATTGACGTCGACGGCCCTGCCGGCGCGCATGTGGAAGCCGCCGGGGTGGTTCATCCACGCGTTGACGGCGATCACCATCAGCGACCCGGTCATGCCGGCGATCACGATCGGCACGCCGCTCCAGAGGTGCGCGCGCGGCGAGAGGCGATCCCAGCCGTAGACGTAGATGCCGATGAAGATCGCCTCCATGAAGAACGAGAAACCCTCGATCGCGAAGCCGAGCCCGAAGACGCCGCCGAACGTCGCCGTGAAGTTCGGCCACAGCAGGCCCATCTCGAAGCTGAGGATCGTGCCGGTGATCACGCCGACGGCGAACAGCGCCGCCATGATCCGCGTCCAGCGCCGCGCGAGCGTGCGGTAGAGCTCGTCGCCGGTGCGCAGGTGCAGCCACTCGACGAACAGGACGATCGCGGGGAACGCGATGCCGAAGCAGACGAGCGGGATGTGCACGGAGAACGACAGCGCCTGCATCTGTCGCGCCTGCAGCAGGTAGGCCTGGTGCGCGGCCGTCATCGCACCAGCTTGTATACCCCGCGGCGGTCGCTCAGGCTTCGGCGAGGCGCTCGAGCAGCGGCAGCGCGTCGGCGAGCAGCTTCTGCTCGCGCGGGCTCAGGTCGTCGCTGATCGCACGCGCGAGCCAGCCCTCGCGCTGGCGGCGGTCTTCGGTCAGCGTTCGCAATCCCTGCTCGGTCAGCTCGACGAGCGCACGGCGTCGGTCGGTCGGGTCGGCGCGGCGCTCGATCAGCCCGCACTCCTTGAGGTCTGCGATCGTCTGCGTCATCGACTGCGGGCGCACGCGTTCGACCGCGGCGAGGTCGCCGATCGAACGCGCGCCTTCGCGATCGAGCCGCCCGAGCACCGAGCCCTGCGACAGCGAGAAGCGGTGCTCGGCCCGCAGCCGGCGCGTCAGATGGCCGAGCGCGAGCCGCAGCCGGCTCGCGAGCAGCGTCGTGTCGATGGTCGTCGCCATCTGGCGATCATACAGGTCTGAAGGAAAACTGTTCAGTTTTCCTGCATATATCTATTGATTGATGGACGGCGTCGTGCGAACCTGTCGATCCTGTTCGCCGCGTTCCTCGGCTGCAACCCGATCGAGCACCTGATCGGCGCGCACGCGCTCGGCGGCGTCTCGGCGGCGAATCACGCGGCGCTGACCGGCCGCTCGTCGTCGTGCCGGCGGCGCCGTAGGGGTCAGTCGAGGTAGCTGACGAACCGCGCCGGCGGCTCGCGCTCGGGCGTGCGCTGCTCCTGCACCGGCTGGCCGAGGTACAGCAGCCCGAGCACCGACTCGTCGGCGTCGAGCCCGAGCGTCGCGCGAGCGGGCGGTTCGTCGAGCAGCGGGACGGTGCGCCAGTAGCCGGCGAGCCCGCGCGCGTGCGCGGCGAGCAGCACGATGTAGGCGGCGACGGCGCTCGCGAGCACGTCCTCGCGGTCCTGCGCCGGCTCGCCGCCCTGCTTCGCGCTGACGGCGACGAGCGTCGGCGCGCGCTGCAGCTTGACCGCCGAGCCCGGCTGCGCCTGCTCGGCGAGCTCGATCAGCCGCGCGCGCGAGCGCTCGCCGAGCACGCGAAAGCGCCACGGGTTCGTCAGGTGGTGGTTGGGCGCCCAGCGCGCGAGCTCGAACAGCTCGTCGAGCACGGCGCGGGGGACCGGCTCGGGGCCGAACGCCTTGTGCGTGCGGCGCGTACGGACGGCTTGCTCGACGTTCACGGCAGAGAACGGTAGAGGGGTCGCCGGTGGGGGCGGTGCCGGCGCCGCCGGCGGCGTATGCTCGGCGGCAGCGGCGGCGCCCGGCCGAGACGATCGGGAAGGATCGGCGCCGGGCGGTGTCGTAATCACCGACGACCCCGACCACTGGAGGATCTCGATGCGCTCGAAGGCCCTGTTCTCGCTGTTGGCACTCCCCGCGGCGCTGCTCGCGCTGGCGGGCTGCGGCAGCTCGTCGAGCTCGAGCTCCTCCTCGAGCGCGGCCGAAACGCCGACGACGAGCTCGGCGAGCACGACGACGGCGAGCACCGCCTCGACGTCGACCGCCGCCGCGCCGGCCGGCGGCTCGAGCAGCCTGAGCCTCGAAGCGAACAAGGAAGGCCAGCTCGAATACAACACGAAGTCGCTGAGCGCGACGGCCGGCAAGGTGGCGATCGACTTCACGAACGCCTCGCCGCTCGCGCACAACGTGACGATCGAATCGTCCTCCGGCGAAAAGGTCGGCGCGACGCCGACGTTCAGCGGCGGCTCGAAGACGCTGAGCGTGACGCTCAAACCGGGCACGTACAAGTTCTTCTGCTCGGTGCCCGGCCACCGCCAGGCCGGCATGGAAGGCACGCTCGTCGTCAAATAGCGCGGCGGCGGGCCGTGGCGCGGCTGTCGCGCCCGGCCCGCCGCGGCGCGCGGCTGGCGCTCAGCGGCGCGTCCACGCGGCGTCCGAGCGCGACACGGCCTGCGCCGCGAGGCCGACGCCGCTCGACAGCGCGAGCGCCAGCGCGAGCGTCGCGGCGACGGACACTTCCAGCGCGAGCAAGGCGCCGACGATCGCGCCGAGCAGCATCATCGCGACGGCGGCGCCGCGCCGGCCGGCCTTCGAGCCGGAGCCGCCGAGGAAGCTCGCCTCCGAGGCGATCCCGGTGAGCGTTCGCGTCAGCACGGTCGTCGTCAGCTCGGGCACCGCGAGGCGCTGCGCCGCGGCGTTCTGCACGCCCATCGCCAGCGCGAGCACGGCGATCAGCGCGTAGCGCACGCCCTCGCGCAGCGGTTCGGGCGCGAGCAGCGCGATCGCCAGCGCGAGCACGATCAGCGCCGTCTGGGAGACGTTCGCGTCGCGCAGCAGGCGGCCGCGATGGGCGTGGCGCGAGCCGATCCAGCCGCCGGCGAGCGCGCCGAGCAGGAACGCGCCGAGCGCGATCAACGACGCGAGCGCCGAGAGCCCGCTCGCGCCGGCCAGCGCGAAGCCGAGGAAGACGACGTTGCCGGTCATGTTCGCGACGAACACGTGCCCGAGCATCAGGTAGCTGACGGCGTCGACGAGCCCCGTCAGGAAGGTCAGCGCGACGAGCATCGGCACGAGCGGGCCGTGCCTGTCGTCGGGCGCCGGGCGCAGCGTCAGCAGGACGTCGCGCAGGACGCTCATCGACGTCAGGCTAGCGCGAGGCGAGCATCCCGCCGCGGCCGGCCGCCTTGGCGCGGTAGAGCGCCTCGTCGGCGTCGTGCACGAGTTCGAGCGGGCTCTCCTGGACGCCCGTCGCCACGCCGATGCTGAGCGCGACGCCGTCGGGCATGCCGATCGTCCCTAGCTCAACCTGGGCGGCCGTCTCGCGCAGACGCTTGGCGGCCACGCGCGCACCGTCGGCGCCGGTGCTCGGCAGCGCGACGAGGAACTCGTCGCCTCCCCAGCGCCCGTAGATCGCGTCGGCGCGGAGCACGTCGCGCATGCAGTCGGCGACGGTGCACAGCACCTGATCGCCGGCGTCGTGCCCATAGCCGTCGTTGGTCTCCTTGAAGCGGTCGAGGTCGATCATCATCACCGACAGCGGCTGCTCGTAGCGGCGCGCGTGCGCCCCGGCGCGCGCCAGCTGCTCGGTCAGGGCGCGGCGGTTGTCGAGGCCCGTGAGCGAGTCGGTCTGCGCCGTGCGCTGCATCCGCGCCGACAGGCTCGTCAGCCGCGCACGATCGGCGAGCGAGCGCACGAACAGGAGCACGAGCAGCGTGCCGAGCACGGTGACCAGCGCGAACACGATCCACGGGACGTACTCGGTCCAGCCGGCGATCGACGCGTACAGCCTGCTGTTCGGAACCTCGATCAGCAGTCGCCATGGCGTGCCGGACACGGGCGTCGACGTGAACGTGCTCGCGGTCCGAGCGCCGCCGACCGAGCCGTCCGAGGCGCGCGCGACCGCGCTCGCCAGCCGCGGGTCGACCTGTGTGAGCGTCACGGCGTCCGTGCGCGGACTGGACGTGACGAGCCGTCCGGTCGAGTCGAGCAGGTAGACGGAGTGCTGCGGGTAGGGGATCGCGTGGTCGACGAGCGCGTCGAGCGCGAGGTTCGAAGCGGGGTAGTCGGCGCTCAGCACGCGAGGCCCGGCGGCGGTCGCGAACGGCGCGGTCACGGCGGTCGACGAGGCGCCGGTGCCGGGCGCGTAGAACAATCCGGAGATCGCGACCTGCCCGTGCTCGACCGCTTTGAGGTTCGAATACGCCGAGACGAGCGCGGTGGCGCGCTGCGCCGGGTCGCGCGCGTAGGCGCCCAGCACGCGGCCCGACACATCGAGCAGCACCGAGGCGTCGCCGCCGAGTGTCGTCGTGACGAGCTTGAGGTTGCGCGCGTCGGCGCTTGACGAGGAGAGGAAGCGCTCGGCGGCGTGCCGCTCGCGCGCGCCCTGTTCGGCGAGGTAGGTCGCCACGAAGCCGGCGGACGCCTTCCCGCGCAGGGCGAACGACGAGCGGACCTGCGCGCGCGCGGAGGTCTGCGAGAGCACGATCGCGGCCGCGATCGAGCCGAGCACGAGCAGCAGCGTGGCCGACGCGAGCGCCGCCGGCCACACCCGGCGTACGTGCGTGCGCCCGACTACGGCGGGAGGTGCAGGCGTCATCGTGTCCTTCCGTCCAGTCATCGGCTGCCCGTCGTGAGTTCCTATAAGTCGAATCGACAACACGCGCGGCCGACTTGAGCCGCCACGTCGCGTCCAGACGGTCGGCGACAGGGCGGCGGGGGGAGCGCCGGCGCCGAGGCGCGGCCTCCGGCGCAGCTAGGCTCGCGCGGCGAGCATGGGCGCCTTCGAGATCATCGCCATCGCGATCGCCGGGATGGCTGCCGGGACGATCAACACGGTCGTCGGCAGTGGCACGCTGATCACGTTCCCCGTGCTGCTCGCGTTCGGCTACGCGCCGGTCACGGCGAACGTGTCGAACACGATCGGCCTCGTGCCCGGTTCGGCCTCGGGCGCGTTCGGCTACCGCCGCGAGCTCGCCGGCCAGCGCGAGCGGGCATTGCGGCTCGGCGCGATGTCGGTGCTCGGCGGCGCGACCGGCGCCGTGCTGCTGCTCGTGCTGCCGGCGTCGACGTTCAAGGCGATCGTGCCGGCGTTCATCGCCGTCGCCGTCGTGCTGACCGTGCTGCAGCCGCGCCTGAACCGGCGCTTGGCCGAGCGCGCCGCCGAGCGGCCCGGGCACGGCGGGCCGCTGGCGCCGATCGCCGTTTACATAACCGGCGTCTACGGCGGCTACTTCGGCGCCGGGCAGGGGATCCTGCTGCTGGCGATCTTCGGCGTGCTGCTGCCGCAGAGCCTGCATCGCTCGAACGCGCTGAAGAACGTGCTCGCGGGGACCGTCAACGGCGTCGCCGGCCTGTACTTCGTGTTCGCCGCGCACGTCGAGTGGGCGCCGGTCGCGATCATCGCGGCGACGTCGATCGTCGGCGGTCAGCTCGGCGCGCGCTACGGGCGCCGGCTGCACCCCGACGCGCTGCGCGCGCTGATCGTGCTCGTCGGCTGCGCGGCGATCGTCGACCTGCTCGTCACGTAGCCGGCAGGCGCGCGTCGAGCCACGTGCGCATCGCCGGCAGCAGCATCGGGTCGATCTGATGCCCGCCGGCGAACTCTCGGTACTCGAGCGCGACGCCCGCCTCGCGCAGCCGATCGCGTGCTGCGCGCGCGAACTCGACGTCGATCACCGGGTCCTCGCTGCCGTGTGCGATCAGCGCGCCGAGCTGGGGACGGTCGTCGAAGCGCGGCCGCCAGCCGTCGACCGTCGGGATGAAGCCCGACAGCGCGAGGATCCCGGCCGGCGCCGGGCGGTCGGGGCCGAGCCCGAGCGCGTAGCTCATCACGGCGCCCATCGAGAAGCCGCCGAGCACGGTGCGCTCGGGCGTGATGCCGGTGCGCCGCCACAGCTCGTCGTGGAGCTCGCCGAGCAGCGCGTACGCGGCGTCGAACGTCTGCCGGTCGGGGTAGCCGACGCGCGGCACGACATACCAGTGGCGGCCGGGCCAGCCGGGCAGCTGCAGCGGCGCGCGCGGCGTGACGACGTGCAGCCGCCGTGCCGGGTCGAGCGCGTCGGCGAGCGGCAGCAGGTCGTGCTCGTCGGTGCCGCGCCCGTGGTGCAGCACGAGCAGGCCGTCCGGCTCGCCGGCGGCCGCTCGCTCGCGAAAGACGGGCGCGCTCACAGTGAGCGCAGACTAGCCCTCGCCGTCGCTCGCGTCGCGCGGGCTGCGCAGCCGGGCGAGCTGGAGCCGCGCGAAGCGCGGCCACGCGCGCGGGCTGCGCGCGATCGCCGCGACGATCGCGCTCGGGTCGAAGTACGACTCGCGTTCGACGCACACGCCGTCGCGCAGCGAGATCCGATCGCACGCGCGGAAGCTGAGCGAACGGCGCCCGATCGTGCCGCGCAGCGTCAGCTCGACGTAGACCGTCTGTCCGTCCGCCGCCCAGCGCTCGACGTCGCCGTGCAGATCTCCGATCAGCGCGAACGTCGGCGCGACGAACGACTCGGCGAACGCGCGGAAGCCGCGCAGCACCGGCATCTGCGGCCCGACCAGGCGCACGTCGTCGGCGAGCAGCGGCCGGAAGTGCTCGGCGAACCGATCGGGTCCGCCCGGCGCGCGCCAGCCGTCGGCGAAGGCGTCGACCCATTCTCGCGGCGTACGCGCCGGCGGCGCGGCGGGGGAGGGCGGTGCGGTGCTGGAGGCGCTCGTCATGCGGCACATCCTTTCCTGGCAGGCGTCGGTCATCGGGCGGTCGTCGAAACCTCGTCGGCTGCAAGCAATCGTCCAAAGGCATACATACAGTCGGTATGTAGCTACCATACAGCTTGTATGCAGATCGAGCGGACCGCCCAGGCCGAGCGCTCGCAGGCGACGCGCGCGAAGCTGCTCGCCGTCGCGCACGTGCTGTTCGCGCACCGCGGCTACGCCGACGTCGGCACCGAGCAGATCGTGCGCGCCGCCGGCGTCACGCGCGGTGCGCTGTACCACCACTTCGCCGGCAAGCGCGAGCTGTTCGAAGCTGTGCACGAACGGATCGAGGCCGACATCGTCGAGCGGATCGCCGCGAGCGCCGCCGCCGCCGCTCCGGCCGACGCCGATCCGCTGCGAGCGCTGCACGCCGGCACGCACGCGTTCCTCGACGCCTGCGAAGACCCCGCCGTCCAGCGCATCGCGCTGCTCGACGCGCCCTCGGTGCTCGGCTGGGAGCGCTGGCGCGAGATCGGCCTCGAGCACGTCTTCGGGCTCGTCCAGGACGTGCTGCAGGCGGCGATCGACGCCGGTCAGATCGAGCCGCAGCCGCTCGCGCCGCTCGCGCACATCCTGCTCGGCGCGAGCCACGAGGGCGCGATGCTCGTCGCGCGCGCCGACGACGGCGGGCTCACGCGCCGCCAGGTCGAAGCGTCGCTCGACCGCTTCCTCGACTCGCTGCGCCCGCCCGGCGCGCGCGCGTCAGGCTGACCAACTGGCCCGGCCGAGCCGCACCGGTCGCGTGGGTCAGCCGCCGCCGTACGTCACGACGAGATCGGTCGCGACGCCGACGAGGAAGCCCGCGGCGAGCATGTTCAGGCCGAGCGTGCGGAACCCGTAGCGGCGCATGCCCGTCCAGATCTCGCCGACGACGTACAGGATCGCGCCGCCCGCGAGCGCGTAGAAGCACAGCTCGAGCGGTTCGGAGTGCACCTGATAGCCGACGATCGTGCCGACGAACGTCGGCCCGCCGCCGATCAGTCCGGCGAGGCCGAGCCATTTCCACGACGGGCGCACGCCGCCGAGCGGGCCGACGATGCCGAAGCCCTCGGTCGCGTTGTGCAGTCCGAAGCCGACGACGAGCACCGTCGCCAGGCTGACGGCGCCGGCGCGCGCCGACACGCCGATCGCCAGGCCCTCGGCGAAGTTGTGAAGGCCGATCGCCAGCGCGATCGTCATCCCCGTGCGCAGCGAGCGGCTGCGCGCTTCGGCCTTCTGCACGTCGTACGCCGCGAGCTCTTGCGGGCTGATCTGCGTAACCGTGTCGCCGCCGGCGAGCGGCGGCTTCACCGGGCCTCGCGGGCGCAGGCGGCGCTCGGCCGCCGAGATCCCGGCCGTTCCGAGCGTGAAGCCGACGGCCAGCAGGGCGAACAACCCGAAGACGTGCCCGAAGCCGGCCTTGTGCGACTTGTATTCGCCGAGCGCCGTGTCGACGATTTCCTGCCCATGGCTCGTCACGTCCATGAAGATGAACGCGAGGATCCCGACCGAGAACATCGCCAGCGCGACGCGCAGGCGGTCGTCGACACGCTTGACGCGGCCCAGCGGCAGCCCGAGGAAGATCGTCGATCCGGCGATCGCTCCGAGCAGGACGGTCTCGGCGAAGCTCATGCTACTTCCTAGGTTAGGGGACCCTAATCGGCGACCCAAGCTACAGCACGGAGATCGGAATTGCGCCGACGTGCGGGCGACGCGCCGCCGCGACGCGTCAGCGAGTAGCCTGTCGGCCGGATCCGTAGATTTGGAATTCTGATTTCGCCAGCACGGGGGTGAAGGCGGGCTCCGATGTCGATCGAAGGAATGTCCCAAGCCTGGCTCTCTTACTCGGAGGGGGTCGGGAACTTCTATGAGATCGCCGGGCCCATCCTCTCCGGCGGCGAGCCGCTCGCGCCCGACGTGTTTGAGGGCAACTCGCTGCGCGAAGCACTCGACGGGGCGCTCGCGGCCTCCCTGCGGATTCGCCTGGGGGCCGCTGGCCCGCTCGCCGGCTCACGGCGCGAAAGCTACGAGCGGATCGCGCGGATGCTGCTCGCCGCGGCCGCCGTCGACGCGATGGTCGCCTGCGACCTCGCCGCGCTCGATCCGTACCGCGCAGGCGCATATCGCGGCGGCCCGGGATTGGGGGAGGCGGACGCCGAGACGATCCAAGGCGAGCGCTTCGAGACGATCAGGCGTGCCGGCGCTGAGTTCGAGCAACTGGGAAAGGCCTTCCCGGCAGGGGCTGGCGAGGGCGGTGTCGACGGTGGTGGCGCACAGCTGATCCTCGACGTGAGCGCGACGCTCAGAGCGCTCCAACGCGATGCTGGCAAGCCAGCGAGGCGGTTCGTCGGCAACCTCCTCAGCATCGGCCTCGGTGAAGCGGTGACGCTGGTGCTGGCGGTCACCCACGTCGATCTGATGGCAAGGCTTCAGCACGCGGCATCGATCATCGGGCGCCACGCTCCCGGCTTCCTGCGCGAGCATCTCGCGAAGCTGCTCGCGCTCGGTGCCGAAGGAGCCGAGGAAGCGACCAAGGAACTAGTCGAAAGCGCGCCTCAAGCCGTCCTGTGGCGCGCGCCGATCGAGGCTGTCCTCGCCAAGATCGCCGCCGTCGAACGTGGACGCGAGCATGTCGAGACCGTGATCAACGCGACACCGGTGCTGCCGCCGGACGGGGTCGTCGAACTGAAGCGTGACCTGACCACGCTGGGGCACAACTTTCAGGCGCAGATGGAACTGCTCGAGAAATCGGCGAAGTGGCTGGGACGTGGCGGTTCGCTGCTCAGTCACCTGGTCTCACTGGCGCTACCCGGCGCTGGCGTCGCCGTGGTCTGCGGCGTTCACGCCATCGGCGGCGGCTACGTTGCGTACAGCCTGATCGACCGGGTCGATGCACGCGACCTGCGAATCGCCGACCGCGTCGAGGGCGTCGTCCCGCTCGTCGATCGCCATCTTCGCCCGTCCTAGGCGCCGACGTAGGCCGCGAGGTGCTCGCCGGTCAGCGTCGAGCGGTCGGCGACGAGCTCGGCGGGCGTGCCCTCGAAGACGATTCGCCCGCCGTCGTGGCCGGCGCCGGGGCCGAGGTCGACGATCCAGTCGGCATGCGCCATGACCGCCTGGTGGTGCGCGACGACGATCGCCGACTTGCCGGAGTCGACGAGCCGGTCGAGCAGGCCGAGCAGCTGCTCGACGTCGGCGAGGTGCAGGCCGGTCGTCGGCTCGTCGAGCACGTAGACGCCGCCGGTCTCGGCCATGTGCACGGCCAGCTTGAGCCGCTGGCGCTCGCCGCCGGACAGCGTCGTTAGCGGCTGGCCGAGGCTGAGGTAGCCGAGGCCGACTTCGGCGAGCCGCTCGAGGATCGCCTGCGCGGCCGGCGTGCGCGCCGCGCCGGCGCCGAAGAACTCCGCGGCCTCGGTCGCCGACATCGCGAGCACCTCGCTGATGTCGCGCCCGCCGAGGCGGTGCTCCAGCACCGACGCCTCGAAGCGCTTGCCTTCGCACTCCTCGCAGACGGTCGCGACGCCGGCCATCATCGCCAGGTCGGTGTAGATCACGCCGGCGCCGTTGCAGTTCGGGCAGGCGCCCTCGGAGTTGGCGCTGAACAGCGCCGGCTTGACGTCGGTGGCCTTCGCGAACGCCTTGCGGATCGGGTCGAGCAGTCCGGTGTACGTCGCCGGGTTGCTCCGGCGCGAGCCGCGGATCGCGCCCTGGTCGATCGACACGACGCCCGCGCCGGCGGGGATCGAGGAGCGCACGAGCGAGCTCTTGCCCGAGCCGGCGACGCCGGTCACGACGACGAGCACCCCGAGCGGGATGTCGACGTCGACGTCGCGCAGGTTGTGCGTGCTCGCGCCGCGGATCTCCAGCGTGCCGGTCGGCGTCCGCACGGTCTCCTTGACGGCGGCGCGGTCGCCGAGGTGCCGACCGGTGATCGTGCCGCTGTCCCGCAGCCCGTCGACGGCGCCCTCGAAGCAGACCGTGCCGCCGGCCGTGCCGGCGCCGGGGCCGAGGTCGACGACGTGGTCGGCGATCGCGATCGTCTCCGGCTTGTGCTCGACGACGAGCACCGTGTTGCCCTTGTCGCGCAATCGCAGCAGCAGGTCGTTCATCCGCTGGATGTCGTGGGGGTGAAGGCCCGTCGTCGGCTCGTCGAAGACGTACGTCACGTCGGTCAGCGAGGAGCCGAGATGGCCGATCATCTTCACGCGCTGCGCCTCGCCGCCCGACAGCGTGCCCGACGGCCGGTCGAGCGAGAGGTAGCCCAGCCCGATCTCCACGAACGAGTCGAGCGTCTGCCGCAGCGCCTCGAGCAGCGGCGCGACCGACGGCTCGTCGAGGTCGCGCACCCAGTCGGCCAGGTCGCTGATCTGCATCGCGTACGCCTCGGCGATGTCGATCCCCTTGATCTTCGAAGACCGCGCCGCCTCGCTGAGCCGGGTGCCGTCGCACGCGGGGCACGCCGTGAACGTGACCGCCCGGTCGACGAACGCCCGGACGTGCGGCTGCATCGCCTCCGGATCCTTGGAGAGGATCGACTTCTCGACCCGCGGGATCAGCCCTTCGTAGGTCATGTTGATGCCAGCGATCTTCATCCTGACCGGCTCGTGGTGCAGGAAGTCGCGCAGTTCCTTCTTCGTGTACCTGCCGATCGGCTTGTCCGGGTCGACGAAGCCCGAGGCGCTGTACAGCCGGTAGTTCCAGCCGCCCGCCTTGTAGCCGGGGACCGTGATCGCGCCCTCGGCGAGCGACTTGGAGTCGTCGAACAGCTGGCTCAGGTCGATCTCGGAGACCGTGCCGCGGCCCTCGCAGCGCAGGCACATGCCGCCGGTGCGCGTGAACGTCTTCGTCACGGTCTTGCCGGCGCCGCGTTCGACCGTGATCTCACCGCTCGCTCGGACCGACGGGACGTTGAACGAGAACGCGCTCGGCGAGCCGATCTGCGGCTGCCCGAGTCGACTGAACAGGATCCGCAGCATCGCGCCCGAGTCGGTCGCCGTGCCGACCGTCGAGCGGACGTCGGCGCCCATCCGCTGCTGGTCGACGACGATCGCGGTCGTCAGCCCTTCGAGCACGTCGACCTCGGGTCGCGCCAGCGTCGGCATGAAGCCCTGCACGAATGCGCTGTAGGTCTCGTTGATCAGCCGCTGCGACTCCGCGGCGATCGTGCCGAACACGAGCGAGCTCTTACCCGAGCCGGACACGCCGGTGAACACCGTCAGCCGGCGCTTCGGGATCTCGACGCTGACGTCATCGAGGTTGTTCACGCGCGCGCCGTGCACGCGGATCAGGTCATGGGTGTCGGCGACGTGCGGCGCCGCCGACCGTGCGCCCGTGCTCGCGGCCACGCTCAGCTCCCCCGAAGCAGCACGGTCTTGATTTCCTGGGTCGAACAGTCGGTCATCGGTCGCTCCTGAAGGTCGTGGATTGCAGCGACCCGCTGGGCTCGTCGAGCTTAGACAAGTGGCGTCGCCGACTGACCTTGTTATTCTGACACCGTATGCGGTGTACAGGTAGCGCAGCGGAGCTGCTTCGCGAAGCCAGGTCGCGGCACGGCATCAGCCAGCGACGGCTCGCGTTGCGAGCGGGGACCAGCCAGGACGCGATCAGCCGCATCGAGCGCGGCGTCGAGTCGCCGACGCTCGAGCGACTTGCCCACCTGCTGATGGCGCTCGGTGAGCGGCTTCAGCTCGACATCGTGCCGCCAGCTGAAGCGGAGGCCGACGTTGCGGTACTCAGCCCGCGTCAACGGCTGCGCGAGGCGGCATCGTGGAACCTCGTCGCGACCAAATTGGAGATTGCAGGCGCAGAGGCACGAAAGGCCGGCCATCGGGCAACGACTCTCGGACGGTCGTGAGCGACGGACCCGAGCAGCCGCTGGACCTACGGGAGCTGTTCCGCGCGCTCGCTGAGCACGACGTCGACTATCTGGTGATCGGTGGCGTTGCCGCGCAGGTGCATGGACGTCGGCGCACGACGAAGGATCTCGACGTCACACCGGCGCCCGATCCGAAGAACTTCGAGCGACTCGCGGCCGCGCTCGTGGCTCTCGACGCTCATCCGGTCGCGCTCGGAGCCAGCGCACCAGCTCCGACAGCGGCGCAACTCCACGTCGCCTCGATCGTGCCGCCGCTCACCACCAGGCACGGGGAGTTGCACATCCTCAACGACGTTCCCGGCGCCGCCGCCTACGCCGGGATGCGCATCCGAGCGCTGACGACTGACCTCGACGGGATCGCCGTACACATCGTCGGCGTCGATGACCTCATCCGGATGAAGCAGGCCGCCGGAAGGCCGAGCGACCTCGAGGACGTCGAGGCCCTGACGACTGTCGCTCGACGCGAGGCGCGTGAGCGCTGAGCCCGACGTACGCGCGCTCTGCAAGACTTGCCTCTGGGATGGATGAGTGGGATCTCAAGGGCCTCGCTTGGAGACCGCATCAGCCGGAGATCCTCTGCTCGACCGAGCAGGGACGTGCGATCGTGCTCGATCTTCCGGCGGGCGAGATGCTTCAGGATCACCAGGTCCACGAGGGGGCGTGGATCACCGTCATCGACGGTGCGCTGAGGATCGCAGGCGACGCCGGTCAGACGATCGATGCCGAGCCCGGGATGCTGGTGCAGTTCGCGCCCCAGGAGCGTCACGAGGTCGAGGCCGTCGCGGACTCACGCGTCCTCCTGCTGCTCACTCCTTGGCCCGGCCCCGGCCATCCGGGATCGATGACGCTCGGGGAGAAGGCCGATGTGCGAGACCGCGCCGCCGAGCGCGCCAGGGTCGCCCGGGGCTGACGGCGGCGCTACTCGGCTTCGCCGAGGACTTCGAGCAGAACCTGCAAGAGGCGCTCGGTGGTGCTCCCGTCCTGGGATCCGTGGTGCGGGTTGAACTCGGTCACCGTGAGAGCGCGCAGGCGTTCATCGCCGAGCAGCGCGCTCAGGATCTCGCCGTATGCCTTCAGCGACGGGGCGTCGCCGCGATCCGTGTTCTCCGCCAGCGGCGCGTCGAGGAAGTCGACGAGGTCGACGTCGAAGTGGACGGCCAAACCGTCACAGGCGGCGAGCGGAGAGAGGGCGGTGCGGGCGAGACGCAGTTGGGTGCGGCGTCTCACCGATGTGAGACAACTCCGTCTCATCCATGCGAGACCGTCGGCGTCTCATTCAAGTGAGACAGCGGGAGCGACGGATGGCCCGACGCAGGTGGCCTGATCGGCGCTCGACAAGAGGTAAAGCCTCGCCGGCCGCGAGGTCCTGACGCTCAATCTCGCCACTCGACCTCGAAGCGCCCGATTGGCTCGTCGAAGCCCTTCACGGCGATAGGGTCGCGGTCGGAGAACCGGATGCCCTTTCCGCGACAGAGATCATGCACCCCGGACGAAACGACGACGCAATCCGGCTGAGCCGCCGCGCACAATCGTGCGGCCTGCTGTACCGTCGCGCCGAAGAGATCGTCTTGCTCGGTGACGGACTCCCCGGCCGCCAGCCCGACACGCACGTGCAGGTGCCCCGGCGCCGGTTCGTCGCGCTCCTGCAGCGCCCGCTGGATTTGCACCGCCGCGGAGACCGCCTGGAACGCCGAGGTGAACGCCGCCATGATCCCGTCGCCCGTGTGCTTGACCTCGCTGCCGCCGAAGCGTGCCAGGACAGCGCGTACGACTGAGTCGTGTTCTCGTAGAAACCTCATCGCTGCGCGGTCTCCCAATTGCTGGGTAAGACGAGTGGAGTCGACGATGTCGGTGAAGAGGACGACCCGGAAAGCGCTCTCAATGTAGGGCTCACCAGGAGGATGGGTATTGAGCCGACCGAAGAAGCCACGCACGACTGCCTGATCAACCTCGATGACGTTGGACGGAAGCAGCCCATGGGCCGTCCGATGGGCTGCCTCGACGGCATCCTCGTCCGGGGCTTCGACCAAGCAAAAGCCGCTCCCAGCGTCCTCTTCGAACCAGTAGGTGACGAAGTGCACGCCGAATCGATCCTGAACCTCGAGATCGCGCATATGGGCGACTGCGACCTCGGCGGCGGTCGCGTCCGGGAGCTCGTGGCGGTCCATGTAGAGGGGCATCGCGATTGGTGTGCGCCGAGCGTCAGCGCATCGCGCTGGGCGAAGGCGCCGACGGCGTACTCCCAGGACGGATGTTCTGGTTTACCCGGAAGCGATTGTCCGGGTCGTAGGTGCCCTTGATCCGCGCCAGGCGATCGTAGTTGTGGCGGTAGCTCGCGCGCACGCGCTCCTCGCCCTCGTCCATCATCATGTTCACATAAGCACCACCGGCGGAGTGTGGATGAAGCGCTTCGAAGTAGTCGACGCACCAGCGGCGGATGACCTCGGCATTGGCCGGGTCGTGATCGACACCGGCGAAGACCGAGCCCCAGACCGCATCGCGGTAGCTCCACGGAGTGTCGGATGGGCCAACGTCATGGGCCGCTCCATCGATCGGGTACAGGTGCATCGTCGACTGCCACGTCGGCATTTCAGCGCCGAACTTGGCGTGCGCCTCGACGGCGGCGTCGGGGATCCCCTTGACGAAATCCGCGCGCCAGTACCACTGGTCTCCGGCGGGATACACGGGGTCGAACGCGCCCTGGAGGGCGGGGAAGGGCATCGGCTGAACTGCGTGCAGCAAGGGCTCCGGCAGGGCGTCCAGCAGCGGGGCCATCGCGCCGGCGGCGTCCTCGGGAGCGCCCACGTAACACCAGACGACTCCGCAGACCTTGCGGAGATGGAGATCCTCGGGGAAGGGCGGCGCCGGTGGGACTGAGGCGAAGGCGAAGAAGCCGTTGAGCTCGCGCGGGGCGTTCGGCAGGAAGTCCCTGTAGGCGGCCAGCACCTCCGCACCCAGCTCGACCGGCCAGAAGGTCGGGCCCCCGACGACCGTCGAGACCTCGTGCAGCCGGAAGAGGAAGGAGGTGACGACACCGAAGTTGCCGCCGCCGCCCCGGATCGCCCAGTAGAGGTCGGGGTGCTCATCGGCGGCGGCCCGAACGGTCTCCCCGTTCGCGAGCACGACGTCGGCCTCGAGCAGATTGTCGATCGTGAGGCCGCACTTGCGGGTCAGATGCCCAAGACCGCCACCCAGCGTGAGACCACCGACGCCAGTGGTCGAGATGATCCCGCTCGGTGTCGCCAGGCCGTGCTCGTTGGTCGCGGCATCCACTTCGCCCCAGGTACAGCCACCACCGACCCTCGCCGTCAGGGCACCGGGATCCACTTTGACTCCCCGCAAGCCCGAAAGGTCGAGAACCACGCCGTCCTCGCACGTTCCCAGCCCGGCGCCGTTGTGAGCGCCACCGCGCACGGCCAGCAAGAGGTCGTGGTCGGCGGCGAACGAGACGACCTTCGCGACGTCGCCGGAGTCAGTGCAACTCGCGATCAGCGCAGGGTGCCGGTCGATCATCGCGTTGTACACCTTGCGGGCCTCGTCGTAGCCAGGGTCCGCGGGGGCTGTGAGCCGTCCCTGGAATCCGCGCATCTCGTGGCGGGCCGTGTCGATCAAGGCGGTGGTGGCGCTCATGTGTTCCCCCTGTCTGTCGTCTCGAGTTGTACGGCCGAGCCTACGGCGCTCGAATGTGGCTGTCATGACCTGAGTTGATCCAATTCGAATGCTCGGGCCTCGATCGATTCCAGGTGGACATGGTCAAGACTGACTATCGTCTCTTCATGGAGGCAGAGATCCTGGACCTTCCGGACCCACTGCGCCCGACCTCGATGTCCCCGTTCGTCGGCCGCGCGGCCGAGCTCGAGAAGCTCCGAACCCTGATGCCGCGAGCCGAAGGGGAGAGGCGCCGTGTCGCGCTGCTCGCGGGCGAGCCGGGCGCCGGAAAGAGCCGTCTGGCGCGTGAGTTCGCCGCCCAGGTCGCGACGGAAGGGGTGCTCGTTCTCTACGGCGCCTGTGACGCGGTGGTGCGGACGCCGTACAGGCCTTTCGTCGAGGCGCTCGAACGCCTGGTGCGGGTAACCGAAGGGGCGCAGCTGCGTGCCGCGCTCGGTGCAGGCGGCGGCGAGTTGACCCGGCTGCTGCCGGATCTGCCCGCCAAGGTCGGCGGGCTGGCGCAGCCGGTGAAGGCCGACGCCGACACCGAGCGCCATCGCCTGCACACGGCGGTTGCTGACCTGCTTGCGAACGTCAGCCGCGCAAGACCGATACTGCTCGTGCTCGAGGACGGGCATTGGGCGGACGCAACGACGCTTCTGCTCCTGCGACACCTGGCGCGCTCTGCCTGGAGCGCGCGGCTGCTGATCCTCGCGACCTTCCGCGACAGCGAGGCCGACGTGCCCGCGGAGCTCTCGGAGACGCTTGCCGACCTACGCCGCTCCGATGACGTCATGCGAATGCGTCTGGAGGGGCTCTCGGGGGCGGAGGTCTCTGACCTGGTCAGCCGTGCCGCCGGAAGCGACCCCGACCCCGACGACCCCGAGCTGCACGAGCTTGCAACCACGATTCACGATCTCACCGCTGGCAACGCGTTCCTCGTCTGCGAGCTCTGGCGCGCGGTGGTAGAGACGGGAATAGTCGAGGTCGCTGGTGGGCACGTGAGGGTGACCCGGCCGCTCACCGAGTTCGGCACGCCCGAAAGCGTCCGCGAGGTGGTCAGCCAGCGGCTATCCCGCCTGGGTCCGAGAACCATCGAGCTGCTCGAGCTCGCGGCAGCCGCCGGGCCGGGGTTCGAGCTGGAGCCGGTCCGCCGCGCCGCTGGCATCGCCGAGCCCGAGCTGCTCGCCGCGCTCGAGGAGGCAGTGGGCAGCGGAATGATCGAGGAGCTCCACGCTAAGCGACTCGCATGCCGCTTCACCCACGAGATCGTCCGACGGGCGCTCTACGACCGACTCTCGCGGCTTCGGCGAGCCGAACTGCATCTCCGTGTCGCGGAAGCGCTCGAGGGCGCCGGTGCGAACTCCGACCGTGCGCTTGCGGACCTCGCCCATCACTTCGGCGCAGCCGCCCCGTTCGGCGGGACCGAGCGGGCGATCGACTACAACCTGCGCGCGGCGCGGGCGGCAAGCGCCGCGCTTGCCTTCGACGACGCCGCGATGCGGCTGCGGACGGCAATCGAGATCGGGATCCAGGGCGAGCCTGAGCGCGCCGGCGCCCTGCTCGAGCTGGGCGCCGCCAGCCATCGGGCGGGCAAGGCGACCGATGCGCTGGATGCCTTCGCGTCGGCGGCGGAGATCGCTCGCGCGCTGGCCAGCGGGGAGCTGCTCGCCCGCGCAGCGATCGGCTACGAGGATGCGTGCTGGCGTCCCGGGGTCATACGCGCGGATGCGATCGAGCTCCTCGAAGAGGCGCTTGCGGCGGTTGATGACAGCAGCGACGAGCTGCGGATTGGCCTGTTGGCGGGACTTTCGCGGGCGCTCAACTTCGCGGGGGAGCGCGAGCGTGGCGCGCTCGTGCGCGACAACGTCATCGCGCTGGCGAGGCGACACGAGGATCGCGCGGGGCTTGCCAAGGTGTTGGTCGGCTCCTACTGGGCGCGCGGCACGACCCCGCTGGAGGAGATCCTTTCGATGCTTTCCGAGGCGAGAGACCTGGCGCAGGAGCTGGGGGACGCCGAGATCCAAACGGACGCGATGGCGTGGCGTGTGCCGACCTTCGTCGCTCTCGGCGACCTCGATTCCGCTCGAGCGGAGGTGGTTGTCCTGCGTGCCATGGCCGAGCACACAGCGCAGCCGTTCATGCACCACGTCGCCGAGCATTACGGGTCCGCGATCGCTCTCTGCGACGGGAACCTCGCGGATGCCGAGGCGATGGCGGGGCGCTCGCACGATTGGGCCCGGCTACTGACCGGTCGCGACGCGTCGGGCACTCACGGCATCCAGATGTTCGGCATTCGCCGCGAGCAGGGTCGCCTGGCAGAGCTCGCGCCCGTGATCAGGATCCTTGCGGGCGGGACCGAGCGTGAGGGCCCATGGCGTCCCGGGCTCGCCGTGGTGCTCGCCGAGCTGGGCATGGAGCGCGAGGCCAAGCGCGAGCTCTCGAGGCTCGCCGCCGAGGGCATCGACGGCTACCGAGCATCGCTGTGGCTGGCGACGCTCACCTACCTCACCGACGCCTGTGCCGCGCTCGACGACGAGGCGATGGCGGCGATCGTCTACCCCGAGCTGGAGCCGCTCGCGGGGACCAACGTGATGATCGGTCACCTCGTCGCGTGCTACGGAGCCGCCGATCGCTATCTGGGCATGCTCGCCGCGATCCTGGGAGAGCCGGGGCGAGCCGAGGAGCACTTCGAGCAGGCCATGGAGCAGAACAGGCGGATGGGGGCGTCGACCTGGGTGGCTCACACGGCGTACGAGTACGGGCGCTTTCTGCTCGGACGCGGGCGCGGGGCCCGCGCCCGCGCGCAGGCCCTGCTCGGAGAGGCCGCCGGCTTGGCCGAGCGGATCGGCATGGAAGGACTGCTCGGCAAGATCCGCTTGCTCGGCGTGCCCACCTCGGGGCGGTCTTCCAGACGGGCTCTCCCCGCGCGAGGCGCAGATCCTGAAGCTGGTCGCCAGAGGGCTCAGCAACCGCGAGATCGGCGCAGAGCTGACGATCAGCGAGCACACCGCCGCCAACCACATCCGCAGCATCCTGCGCAAGACCGATTGCGCCAACCGCACCGAGGCCGCGTCCTACGCCCACCGGCACGGGCTCGCCCCGGGTGAGCGGGAATCCCCGCTACGATCAGCCGATGGCCCTGTACGTGATCGAGCGCAGCTTCGCCGATCAGCTCGACCTCACCGACGACGATGTCGAGCTGATCGAGGAGGTCAACAGCGACGAGGGAGTCCGCTGGCTGTTCTCGTTTCTGAGCGCCGACCGGCGACGCACCTATTGCCTCTACGAGGCGCCGTCGCCCGACGCGATCCTCGCCGCGGCCCACAAGGCGAACGTCCCGGCCGACGTGGTCGTCGAGGTGAGCGCGGCCACGCCGCAGTTCTCGGACCGCCTGCGCGACTGGGCCGACGCCGTCCGCTGAGCGCGCCGTCTCACATGAACGAGATTCCCGTCTCAGATGGATGAGACGCCGCAGCTGGGCACGAGCCTCGATTCCCGGTCGCCGATTCCCGGTCGATCTTACGCTCGATAATGCATGTTATGTATAGCTAGACGTGAAGAGGCGGCCGAATGGCGCGCCGATCAGACGCGCACGCCGTACTGGAGGTGAACGACGCCGCTGCGGAACCGGCGCTCGGCCAGGAGCTCGAGCTGAGCGCAGACGTCGTCCGGCAGTGCACGCTTTCCGCCGCCGACGACGATCGGGCTCAGGAACAAGTGACACTCGTCCACCAGGCCTGCGGCGATCGCTATGCCGCCAAGCTCCGCGCCGCCCACCGTGATGTCTCGCTCCGAGGACTCCTTCAGCCGTCTGACCGCTGCCGCGTCGAAATCGCGCTCGATCCGCGTCCGCGCGCTCGATGGCGTCTGAAGCGTTCGCGAGTAGACGATCTTCTCGGCCGCTCGCCAGATCTCCGCGAAGTCCCGGCTCACGGCAGGTCGATCGCCACTGGTGCTCGCCGTTTCCCAGAACACCATCGTCTCGTACATCCGGCGTCCATAGAGATAGGTGCCGATCGGCCGCTCGAGGTCGTTGACGAAGGCGTGCATCTCCTCGTCGGGCGCGGCCCAGTCGAACCTCCCCTGCCTGTCCTCGACGTAGCCGTCGAGCGATGCGATCGCCGAGTAGATCAGCTTGGCCATGTCAACCTCCATCGTGATCGAGCGAGCGTTCGCGTGCGGCGATCACACGCGTGGCCCACGCACGTGGTCGCGCTCCGAGCGCACGGCCGAGCCACGCGCGATGATCCGCTACCCAGTCGTATGCGCGCGACGTCGCATCCGGGAATCGCGCGGCGACACGCGCGAGCGGCGTTCCGCGCGGCAGCACGGCGAGTACGACCGGAATCGCCGCGCCGCCCGAGTAGACGGTGCGAGCACTGTCCTCGACGATGTGCCACGACGCGAGGCGCTCTCGAGCGGGCACGCCCGCCAAGAGCCGGTCGCCGCGGCCTGACTGGATCGGCGCGCTGTCGAGCCGGCGCGCGCGATCCCACGCCAGCAGCGCCGCCAGCATCACCCTGCAGAACCCGCAATCGCCGTCGTACAGCACGATCGCCGCGTCCTCGCCGGCGTCGGTCACCGGGCGGCGGAGCTCTCGGACGACCTCGCGTCCCACGCGCGCCCGACTTCGCGCATCATCGCCGGATAGACGATCAGGTGGCGAAACGGCGCGATCGCGGCCATGTACAGCGGGCCCAGCCGGCCGCGCGGCTTGACGTAGATGCCCATCCGCCCGACGTGCACGCCGTTCGCGCGCTCGACCCACGCCAACTGCATGACGCCGTGGACCGTGCTGTTCGAGATCTCCGCCGCGCACTCCTCGTCGGTCCGGTAGATCGGGACGAACGACGCCGGACCGACGGCGACCGGCGGCGTCGCCTCGTCGCGCAGCTCCTTCGGAACGCGAGCGCTCAGCGTCGCCTCCGAGCGGCCGGGAACCGGCAGCGCCCGCTCGTCCTCGTCCCACCCGAACAGCGCGCCGAGCCGAAAGCGTAGCGCGAACAACGCCCGCGTCGCCCTCGATTCGCTGCGCGTCGGGTCGAGCGACATGACCGTCTCGATCAGCGCCTCGAACTCGTCGGCGCGACCTTCGGCCGGCAGCTCCCAGACGTCGAGCAGCTCGAAGTCCGGCGCGATCTGCGCGATCAGCCACGGGTGCGCCTCGTGTACGGCGTTCGCAAGTCTCATCGGGACCCCACCCAGGCGACGTCGGCGATGGAATTCAGGCGGCGGTACGTCGCCCGGCCGCCGCAGCGTATCGCGCGATAATCGCCCGGGCAATGGCCGGCGCGCAGGCAACGACCCAGTTCAGCGGCAAGACGGCCTGGGCGCGCAACCTCGCGGCGCCGGTGCGCGACTTCCTCTCGACCGAGACCGGCAGCGCCGTCGTGCTGCTCGCCGCGACGCTCGCCGCGCTCGCGTGGTCGAACTCGCCGTGGTCGGACTCCTACGAATCGGTCTGGAGCACGAACCTCTCGATCCACGTCGGCGGCAGCGCGATCTCGGCCGACCTGCGCCACTGGGTCAACGAGGGGCTGATGACGTTCTTCTTCCTCGTCGTCGGGCTCGAGGCAAAGCGCGAGTTCGACCTCGGCGAGCTGCGCGATCGCCAGCGCCTGGCGATCCCCGTGCTCGCGGCGATCGGCGGGATGGCGATCCCCGTCGCGATCTACCTCGCGTTCAACGCCGGCGGCGCCGGAGCGCACGGCTGGGGCGCCGCGATGTCGACCGACACGGCGTTTGCGCTCGGCGCTCTCGCGCTGCTGACGCCGCGCGCGGCGACGC
The DNA here is from genome assembly GCA_963782925.1 of uncultured Solirubrobacteraceae bacterium. Classification (GTDB taxonomy): domain Bacteria; phylum Actinomycetota; class Thermoleophilia; order Solirubrobacterales; family Solirubrobacteraceae; genus Palsa-744. The sequence continues at coordinate 3,304,870 of CAWALH010000002.1, read as the reverse complement.
GCATGCGCGTGTTCCTGCTGACGCTCGCCGTCGTCGACGATCTCGGCGCGCTCGTCGTGATCGCGACGGCATACACCAAGCACGTCTCATGGCCGGCGCTGCTCGTCGCGATCGGCCTGTTCGCCGCGCTCGGCGCGCTGCGCTTCGTCCCGGCGGTGCGCCGCCAGGCGGCGGTCCTGATCGGCATCGCGCTGTGGGTCGCGATGTTCAAGTCCGGCATCGACCCGGTGATCGCCGGCCTCGCGGCCGGGCTCGTCACGAGCGCCTTCCCCCCCTCGCGCGAGGATCTCGAGCGCGCGACCGAGCTGACGCGCTCGTTTCGCGAGCAGCCGACGCCCGAGCTCGCGCGCTCGGCGCAGCTCGGCGTGCTCTCGGCGATCTCGCTGAACGAGCGCCTGCAGTACGACCTGCACCCGTGGACGAGCTACGTCGTCGTGCCGCTGTTCGCGCTCGCCAACGCCGGCATCCACGTGACCGGCTCGCTGCTCGAACACGCGATCGCCTCGCCGATCACGCTCGGCATCCTGTTCGGCTACGTCTTCGGCAAGCCGGTCGGCATCGTCGGCGCGTCGTGGATCGCCTCGCGCCCGGCGCTGCGCGGCCCGCGCCCGCCGATCAGCTGGCCGCTGCTGTTCGGCGCCGGCGCCGTCGCCGGCATCGGCTTCACCGTCTCGCTGCTGATCTCCGGGCTCGCGTTCAGCGGCGAGCGCCTCGCCGAGGCGAAGCTCGGCGTGCTCGGATCGGCGATCCTCGCGCCGCTCGTCGCGTGGGGCGTGATCGCGTTCGTGCAGCGTCTGCCGAACAGCGTCCGCGCACGGCAGATCAGCGGCACCGCCGAGGACCTGATCGACCTGTCCGACGACGTCGACCCGGCGCGCGATCACGTCCGCGGCCCCGACGACGCTCCGGTCACGCTCGTCGAGTACGGCGACTTCGAGTGCCCGTTCTGCGGCCAGGCCGAGCCCGTCGTGCGCGAGCTGCTGTCCTCGTTCGGCGACGACGTGCGCTACGTCTGGCGCCACCTCCCGCTCAACGACGTCCACGGCAGTGCGCAGCTCGCCGCCGAGGCCGTCGAGGCGGCCGCCGCGCAGGGCTCCTTCTGGGAGATGTACGACGCGCTGCTCTCCCACCAGGATCGGCTCGATCCGCAGGGCCTCAGCACGATCGCCGACGAGCTCGGACTCGACCTCGAGCGCTTCTGGTCGGAGATCCGCCGGCACGAGTACGCGCCGCGCGTCGCCGAGGACGTCGCCAGCGCCGACGCCAGCGGCGTCTCGGGCACGCCGACGTTCTTCATCAACGGCCGCCGCCATCACGGCGCATACGACATCGGCACGCTCGCCGGAAGCGTCCGCGCCGCGCGCAACCGCGCACAGCTGACGAGCGCCGCGACCGCCGCCTGAGCGGCGCTTCGCACAGCCGTTGGACTTCGCGCTGCGGCGCTTCAGGTGTCGGCGCTCGGGCGCCGATGCGTCCCCATGTCGCCGTCCCGCGATCGCCCGCGGCTGCCCGCGCGAGCACGCAAGCGCCTGCCCGGCGTGCGGCTGCCGTTCGGTGGGCGCCTGAGCCTGACGCAGAAGGTCGCGCTGCTGAGCCTCGCGCCGATGGTCCTGCTCGGCGTGATCCTGACGCGCGTGATCCAGAGCCAGGTCGACGCGCAGAGCATCGCCAACGCGACGCAGTCGGCGCGCCTGATCGCGAACGTCGGGATCCAGCCGCGCCTGACGCCCGCGGAGCTGCGCGACGGGCTGGGCGCCGACGCGATCGCCGACCTCGACAGGCAGCTGCGCGCGCGCTCGAAGAGCGGCGACTTGACGCGCATCAAGATCTGGAACGCGGCTCATGTCGTCGTCTACTCCGACGACCACACGCTGATCGGACGCACGTTCCCGGCGGCCGAAGACCTGCAGAAGGCGCTCGACGGGCACCCGAACGACGCCGAGATCATCACGCCGCAGCGCGGCACCGAGACGGCCAGCGAGGTCGGTCTCGGCGAACTGCTCGAGGTCTACGTTCCGCTGCGCTTTGTCGCGAGCGGGCCGCCGGTCGGCGCGTTCGAGATCTACCTCGACTACACGCCGATCGGCGCGTCGATCGCGCGCGACGACCGGACGATCGCGATCGTCGTCGTCGTCGGTCTGGCGCTCTTGTGGGCGTCGCTGTTCCTCGTCGTCGCACGCGCCTCGCGCCGGCTCAGCCGCCAGTCGCGCGAGAACTACACGCTGGCGCGCTACGACCAGCTGACCGGCCTGCCCAACCGGACGCTGTTCCGCGAACGCGTCGCCGCGACGCTCGCGCGCAGCGGCGAGCGCGCCGACACGGTCGCCGTGCTGATGATCGACGTCGACGGCTTCAAGCAGATCAACAACACGCTCGGCAACGGCACCGGCGACGAGGTGCTGCGCGAGACCGGCCGGCGCCTGCAGAGCGCCGTCGGCGACGATGCGCTCGTCGCGCGGCTCGGCGGCGACGAGTACGCGGTCCTGTGCCCGCGCGCCGACGGCGTCACCGGCGCGCTCGCGACGGCCGCCGAGATCCAGGAGGGGCTCGAGTCGCCGGTCCGCGTCGACCACGCGGCGCTCAACGTCGAGGCGAGCGTCGGCATCGCCGTCGTCGAGCGCGACGGCGAAGACCTCGATCGCCTGCTGCAGCGCGCCGGCGCGGCGCTCGCACGCGCGACGGCGCAGCGCAGCCGCGTCGAGGTCTACTCCGAGGCGCACGACAGCTTCGACGCGACGCGTCTGCTGCTGCTCGGACAGGTCCGCACGGCGCTGCGGCGCGAGGAGTTCGAGCTGCACTACCAGCCGAAGATCGACCTGCACAGCGGCCGCGTCAGCGGCGCCGAGGCGCTCGTGCGCTGGCGCCACCGCGAGCGCGGCCTGTTGATGCCGATGACGTTCATGCCGCTCGTCGAGCAGACGGCGCTGATCGGGCCGCTCACGCTGAAGCTCGTCGAGGAGGCGCTCGCGCAGGCGGCGCGCTGGCACCGCCGCGGCGTCGAGCTCGAGATCGCCGTCAACCTGTCGGCCCGCAACCTGGTCGATCGCGAGCTGCCGAGCCGTGTCGCGGCGCTGCTTGCACGTCACGAGTTCCCGGCGGAGAAGCTCACGCTCGAGGTGACCGAGAGCGCGACGATGACCGACCCCGAGCGCGCCGTCGAGGTGCTCGGCGCGCTGCGCGCGATCGGCGCCGGCATCTCGATCGACGACTTCGGCACCGGCAACGCGTCGATCGGCTATCTCGCGAGCCTGCCCGCGAGCGAGATCAAGATCGACCGCACGTTCGTCGCCGACGTCTGCGCCGACGAGCGCGCCGAGGCGATCGTCCGCTCGATCGTCGACTTCGCCCGCGACCTACGCCTGCGCGTCGTCGCCGAGGGGATCGAGACGCGCGCGGTGATGGAGCGCCTGATCGCGCTCGGCTGCGACGTCGGCCAGGGCTTCTTGATCTCGCGGCCGCTGCCCGCGCCCGAGCTGACGGCGTGGCTCGCTAGCTCGGCGCCGCGGCAAGCTCGCGCGCGCGTCGCAGCACCGCGTCGATCATCGCCGCGGTCAGCTTCCCGGTGAACGTGTTCTGCTGGCTCGGGTGAAAGCAGCCGAGCATCGTGTAGCGGCCGGCGTCGAGCTCGGCGCCGTGTGAGAAGCGCGGGCGCGGGCGCAGCCCGTCGATCGGCGTGCCGTCCGAAGCCCGCTCGCCGCGCGCGCCGAGCAGCGTCAGCGCCGCGCCCCACGCGAACGCGCCGAGGCACAGAACGACGCGCACGTCGGCCAGCAACTCCAGTTCGCGCACGGTCCACGAAAGGCAGTTGTCGCGCTCGGCCGGCGTCGGGCGGTTCGCCGGCGGCGCGCAGCGCACGGCGGCCGTGATCCACGCATCGCGCAGCTCGAGGCCATCCTCGCGGCCACTCGACAGCGCCTGGTTGGCGAAGCCGCAGCGGTGCATTGCGGCAAACAGAAACTCGCCCGAGCGGTCGCCGGTGAACATCCGCCCGGTGCGGTTGGCGCCGTGCGCCGCCGGCGCGAGCCCGAGCAGCAGCACGCGCGCGGCGGGATCGCCGAAGCCCGGCAGCGGACGTCCCCAGTAGCGCTCGGTCGCGAACGCCGCGCGCCGCTCGCGCGCGACCTGCTCGCGCCATGCGACCAGGCGCGGACAGCGCCGGCAGCGCGAGACCGACGCGGACAGCCTCCGAAGCTCCTGCTCGCGCGCCCGCTCCCGATCCACGCGCCAGTAGTAGCATCGTCGGGGCTATGCCGCTGTGGCTGCTGATCGTGTTGCTCGGGTTGATCAAGCTCCCGATCGCCGCGCTGATGCTGTGGGCGCCGTTCCGCAACGACCCCGCGCTGAACTTCAACGAGCCGCCCGACCGCACCGACGACGACGGCGGCTCGCGCGCACTTCCCGCCGGCCCGCTCGACCCGCGCCCGCATCGCCCGCTGCCCTCCGGTCCGCGCCGCCCGCGCCGCGGTCCGCACGGTTCGCCGCCTCCCCCCTCCCCGCGCCGCGCGCGCCTGCTCGCGCGCAAGTCGCGCCGCGTGCGCGTCTCGCACTGAACGGCACTGAGCGTCAGGCCGCGCGCTTCCTAGCTGCGAGGCCGCGGGCTGCCTAGCTGCGGTTGCGCTTGCGCTGCCGTTTGGCGGCCTTCGCTTTGGCGCGGCGCTTGCGCAGCGCCGCCGCCGCGTCACGGGCCGGGCCGGCTTCGCCGAGCGGCCCGTCGCCGGCCGGAGCGACGCGGCGCGCGTCGCGGACGATCACCGAGGCGATCGCGATCAGCAGCACGATCGCGGCGCCGATCCCGATGAAGATCGTTTTCTTCGAGTTCGACGTCGACCCGCTCGACCCGTTCGTTTCCGTCTTCTGCGTCTGCGTCGATTCTTCGCCCTGCGCGCCGTTGCTGAGTTCGTTGAACGCGTTGCCGTTGCCCGGAGACGCGCTCGACGAGCCGCCCGTCGAGGCGCCGCTCGGCGTGACGACTTTCGCGCTGCCGCTGGCGGCGAGCGCGACCGGCGCGGCGGACGTCGCGAGCACGAGCGCAAGCAGTGTGCAGAGCAGGACGCGCGCCGGGCGCCGCGAGCGCGAGAACGAGCCGGTCTCCTTCATGCGGCGAGCATACAGCCGCGAACGCGCCGGCGGGCGCCGTCGCGGCGTCTGGGCGCGGCTCACGCGAGCGTCGGCGCAAACCGTAGAATGAGCCGCGATGGCACCGAAGCAACGTCAGGTGAGGATCGAACAGCGCGGCGGCCTGGAGGCGATCCAGGCGCTCGAGCAGCGCTCGGACGAGGAGCTCGAGAGCGAGACCAAATTCAAGAGCGCCGCGCTCGCGATCCTCGGCGCGCGCGCCGCCGAGCGCTTCGACGCCGAGGCGTCGCGCGCGTACTTCCAGCGTGCGATCGCCGCCGCGCGCCCGCAGGAGCGGATGCAGCTGCGCCGGATGGCCGACGCGTCGCTGGCGCTCGCCGAACGGCGCGCCGGCGACCTCAAGCAGGCGGTCGAGCGGCTCGGGCAGGCGCCGCCTAGCGGCCGCCAGATGCTGGCGCTGCGCGCGATGGGCCTGCTGATCCCGCCGGGCTCGGCCGGCATCCTCGCGCGCGTGCGCGGGATCCTCCTGATCATCCTCCTGATCGTCGCGCTGCTCGCGATCGGCACGGGGATCGTCGAGCTCGTCGGGCTCGCGTTCGGCGGCATCGGCCTCGCGCCGGCCGTTCTGCTCGGGCTGTTCGTCGTGATCGCGACGCTCGGCGTGATCGCGGCGATCGGGCGCCGGCGGCGAGACCGCGCCGCCAAAGCCGCCGCCGCGGGCTGAGCTGTCACTACGCTTGCGCGGTGCCCTCTGAGTCGACGCCGGCAGCGCGCGTCTGCCTGATCGTCAACCCGGCCGCCGGCGGCGGCAAGGCCGGTCGCCTCGCGCCGCGCGCGCTCGAGGAGCTGCGCCGCCACGGGCTGGCCGTGCGCCGCGCCGACACGCGTGACCTCGCGCACGCGCGCGAGCTCGCGCTCGCGGCGGCGCGCGCCGGCGAGACCGTCGTCGTGCTGAGCGGCGACGGCGCGATCGGCGCGATCGCCGACGCCCTGCGCGAGGTCCCCGGCGCGGTGCTCGGCGTGCTGCCGGGCGGCCGCGGCAACGACCTCGCGCGCGTGCTCGGCGTGCCGCTCGAGATCGACGCGGCGTGCGCGACGATCGCGCACGGCGTCCCGCGCGCGATGGACCTCGGCGAGGTCCTCCCCGCCGCCGCCGCCACGGCCGGAGCCGACGCTGCGGAAGCCGACGCTTCGGCGCAGGCGTTCGTCGGGATCGCGTCGGTCGGGTTCGACAGCGACGCGAACCGGATCGCCAACGAAGCGCCGTCGTGGCTCGGCAACCTCGTGTACGCGTACGGCGCGCTGCGCGCGCTGCTCGCGTGGCGCCCGGCGCGCTTTCAGATCGAGCTCGACCCGCCGGGCGAGCGGCTCGACTTCACCGGATACACGGTCGGCGCGGCGAACTCGAAGACGTACGGCGGCGGCATGCGCGCGGCGCCCGGCGCGATGCTCGACGACGGGCAGCTCGACGTCGTCGTGCTCGAGCGCGTCGGCAAGCTCGCGTTCCTGACGAAGATCCTGCCGCGCGTGTTCAGCGGCACGCACGTCGAGGAGCCGTGCGTGCACACGTTCCGCGCGCGCGAGGTCGCGATCGACGCCGACCGGCCGTTCACGATGTACGCAGACGGCGACCCGATCGGCGAGCTGCCGCTGCGCGTGCGCGCGGCGCCGGGCGCGATCGACGTGCTCGTCCCCGCGCAGGACCCGCCGGACTGCGCGTTCGCCGCCGCGCCGGCGCTCGGCGCCGAGGCGCGCTGATGCCCGGCACGCTCGCGCCGAAGCTCGCGCTCGCGCGCGCCGTCGCGACGCTCTCGCGGCTGCGCGGCGGCGGCGGCACGAGCGCCCCGGGACGCGTGCTGCTCGGCCTCGACCGCAACGCGATCGGCGCGCTCGGAGCCCGCCTGGCGCGCGGCAGCGCGCTCGTGTCGGCGACGAACGGCAAGACGACGACCGCGGCGATGGCCGCCGGCATCTTCGAGCAGGCCGGGATCGCGCTCGTGCACAACGCCGAGGGCGCGAACATGGCCGGCGGGATCGCGACGGCGCTGCTCGCCGCGGCACGGCCGCACGGCGCGATCGCCGGCGAGCTCGGGCTGTTCGAGGTCGACGAGCTGTGGCTCGACACCGTCGCCGCGCAGCTGCGCCCGCAGGCGATCGTGCTCGGAAACCTGTTCCGCGACCAGCTCGACCGCTACGGCGAGCTCGAGACGATCGCCGACCGCTGGGCGGCGGACCTGCACGCGCAGACGCTCGTGCTGAACGCCGACGATCCGCTGATCGCCGACCTCGGGCGCGAGCGCGCCGGGGCGCTGTACTTCGGCGTCGACGACGACTCGATCGCGCTCCCCGGCATGGCGCACGCGGCCGACGCGAAGCACTGCCGCCGCTGCGGCGCTCCGTACGTGTTCGACGCGATCTACCTCGGCCACCTCGGCCACTACCACTGCGACAGCTGTGGGCAGCGGCGGCCCGAGCCGACGGTCAGCGCGAGCGCGGTGACGCTCGAAGGCGTTCGCGCGGCGCGCTTCACGCTGCGCACGCCGGCCGGCGAGGACGAGGTCGAGCTCGCGCTGCCGGGCCTCTACAACGTCTACAACGCGCTCGCGGCGGCAGCGCTCGCGACCGCGATGGGGGTCCCGTTCGAGCGGATCATCGCCGGGCTGCGCGCGACGAAGGCGGCGTTCGGACGCGCCGAGAGCGTCACGCTCTCCCCCGCGCGCGCCGCCAACGGCGCTGCGAGCGCCGCCGGCGGGCGCGAGCTGCGGATCCTGCTCGTGAAGAACCCGGCCGGAGCCAACGAGGTCCTGCGCACGCTCGCGCTCGAGCCGGGCGAGCACGACGTGCTCGGCGTGCTCAACGACCAGATCGCCGACGGCCGCGACGTCTCGTGGATCTGGGACGCCGACTTCGAGCTGCTGGCGGGCCGCGTGCGGCGCTTCACGTGCAGCGGCACGCGCGCGGCGGACCTCGCGGTGCGGCTCGAGTACGCCGGCGTCGAGCCCGAGCGGATCCGCGTCGAGCCCGAGCTCGGACGGGCGCTGGCGGACGCGGCGGCCGACGGCGCCGACGGCGGCTCGCCGCTGTACGCGCTGCCGACGTACACGGCGATGCTCGCGCTGCGCGAGCTGCTCGTCACCCGCGGGGAGCTGAGCGGCTCGTGGTCGTGAGCGGCGCGGCGATGGGCGTGCATTCGGTCGTGTGGCACGACCTCGAGTGCGGCGGCTACCGCGTCGACCTGCCGGTCTGGCTGTCGCTCGCCGAGCGGACCGGCGGGCCGATCGTCGACGTCGGCGCGGGCACCGGCCGCGTGACGCTGGCGCTCGCGCGCGCCGGCCACGCGGTGACGGCGGTCGACCGCGAGCCGGAGCTGCTCGCGGCGCTGGCCGAGCGCGCCGACGGCCTGTCGGTCGAGACGGTGAGCGCCGACGCGCGGACGATGACGCTCGCCAGGCGCGATCACGCGCTCTGCGTGGTGCCGATGCAGACGATCCAGCTGCTCGAAGGCGCCGACGGACGCGTCGCGTTCCTGCGTCGCGCGCGCGAGCACGTGCGCTCGGGCGGCCTCGTCGCGTGCGCGATCCTCGGCGAGCTCGAGCCGTTCGACTGCCGCGACGGGCGGATCGGGCCGGCGGCCGAGCGCGTGCGCGTCGGCGAGCTCGAATACGTCAGCCGCGCGATCCGCCTGGCGGAGTCGCGCACGACGGTCACGATCGAACGCGAGCGCAGGATCCTCCATGTCGACTCCGCCCCCGACAGCGACGCCGGCGCGGGCGAGGAGCTGCTGCGCGAACGCGACGTGATCGCGCTCGACCGGGTCAGCGCGGCGCGGATCGAGCGCGACGGGCGATCCGCCGGGTTGCACGTCGAGCCGCGGATCGAGATACCGGCGACCGACGAGCACGTCGGCAGCACGGTGGTGGTGCTGCGTGTCTGAGCCCGGCACGGGCGCGAGCGCAGGCTCCAGCGCATCTGGACTGACGCTGCGCGTCTGCGCGCTGTACCCGGACCTGATGAACATCTACGCCGATCGCGGCAACCTGATCGTGCTCGACCGCCGCTGCCGCTGGCGCGGGATCGGCTTCGAGCTCGCCGCGAGCGGGCTCGGCGAGTCGCTCGACGCCGACGCGCACGACCTGCTGTACATCGGCGGCGGCCAGGATCGCGACCAGCGCCTGTGCGCCGAGGACCTGCTCGAGCGCAAGCGCGACGCGCTGCACGCGGCGGCCGCGCGCGACGCGGTCGTGCTCGGCGTGTGCGGCGGCTACCAGCTGCTCGGGCGCTCCTACGCACTCGGCGAGGAGCGGATCGAGGGCGTCGGCCTGCTCGACGTCAGCACCGTGCGCGAGGACGGCCCGCGCCTGATCGGCAACGTCGCGATCGAGGTGCGACTCGACGACGGGCGCGACGGAGCGGACGGCGAGGGGCGCGTGCTCGCGGGCTTCGAGAATCACGGCGGGCGCACGTCGCTCGGCGCCGGGCAGGCGCCGCTCGGGCGCGTGCTGCGCGGCAACGGCAACGACGGGCGCAGCGGCTTCGAGGGCGCGCGCAGCGGCAACACGATCGGCACGTACCTGCACGGGCCGCTGCTGCCGAAGAACGCGTGGTTCGCCGATTGGCTGATCGCACGGGCGCTGCGGATCGACCCGGCCGAGCTGGCGCCGCTCGACGACGAGCTCGAGCGCGAGGCGCACGTCAGCGCGCGCCGCGCGGCCGGACTTTAGCCCCCGAGGTCTGCGCGGTTCCCCGCAAAATCGAGGGTTGCCGCGGCGGCTGCGACGCAGGCCGCCCGTAGGATCGGCCGATCGAGCTCTCGGACTATCAGCGGCTGTCGCGAAGCACGGCGCACTACCCGCGCACGGAGTCGCTCACGTACCCCGCGCTCGGCCTCGCCGGCGAGGCGGGCGAGTTCGCCGACCACGCGAAGAAGGTGATCCGCGACGACGGCGGCGAGGTGACGTCCGAGCGCCGGGAGGCGATGTCGAAGGAGCTCGGCGACGTGCTCTGGTACGTGGCGCAGCTCGCTACCGAGCTCGACCTCGACCTCGAGGAGATCGCACAGCAGAACCTCGAGAAGCTGCTCTCGCGACAGCGACGCGGTGTCCTGTCGGGCAGCGGCGACGACCGCTGAGCGCCTACGAGGCGACCGGCCGCGGCCGCGGGCCGACGGCGAAGCGATCGAAGCGGCGCGCGAGGCGGTCGGGGATCAGCGCGCGCACGCGCACGCCGTCGGGCGTGTCCTCGCGGTCGACCTCGCCGGCGAGCTCGTGCAGCTCGGCGAGGCTGCCGCCGTCGGCGTAGGGCACGAGCAGCTCGACACGGCGCAGCGTGTGCGCGAGCTCGGCGACGATCCGCTCGCCGAGCTCGGCGAGGCCGTCGCCGCTGGCGCCGCTGACGAGCACGGCGTCGGGGTGGCGCAGCCGCAGCTCCGCGCGCGCGTCGGCGTCGAGCAGGTCGATCTTGTTCAGCACGAGCACGCGCGGGCGCTCGCCGGCGCCGATCTCCTCGAGCGTCTGCTCGACGGCCTGGCACATCGCGCTCGCCTGCTCGGCGGGCACGGAGGCGTCGAGCACGTGCAGCAGCAGGTCGGCGCGGCGCGTTTCCTCGAGCGTGGCCGCGAAGGCGTCGACGAGCTGGTGCGGCAGCTTTTTGATGAAGCCGACGGTGTCGGTCAGCAGATGCGCGCGGCCGTCGAGCCGCAGCGTGCGCGTCGTCGGGTCGAGCGTGTGGAACAGGCGGTCGCGCACACCGACGTCGGCGCCGGTCATCGCGTTCAGCAGCGTCGACTTGCCGGCGTTCGTGTAGCCGACGAGCGCGATCGTCGGCAGCGCGGCGCGCTCGCGCTCGGCGCGCTGGACGGCGCGCGTGCCCTTGACGTGCTCGAGGCGGCGCTTGAGCGCGGCGATCCGGTCGCGTGCGAGGCGGCGGTCGGTCTCGATCTGCGTCTCGCCCGGTCCACGCGTGCCGATGCCGCCGCCGAGGCGCTCGAGGTGGGTCCACAGGCCGCGCATGCGCGCGAGGTTGTATTCGAGCTGCGCGAGCTCGACCTGGAGCTTGCCCTCGGCGCTGCCGGCGTGCGAGGCGAAGATGTCGAGGATCACGGTCGTGCGATCGACGACGGGCAGGCCGAGCGCCTCCTCGAGGTTGCGCTCCTGGCGCGCGGTGAGCTCGTCGTCGCAGGCGATCACGTTGGCGTCGGCCGCGCGCGCGGCGGCCTTCGCCTCGACGACCTTGCCGGGGCCGAGATACGTGTTCGGGTGCGGCTGGTCGCGCTGCTGGACCATCTCGCCGACGACGGCGACGCCGGCGGTCAGCAGCAGCTCCTCGAACTCGGAGAGATCGTCGCCGTGGGGCAGCGCGGCGATGCAGAACGCGCGCTGGCGCGCGCGCGGCGCCTGCTCCCCCGAGCGTCCCCCGTTGAGCGACGCCGGCGTCGGCGTGACCCTGCCGTTGCGGCTTCTCTGCATCTCCGATCCAGTCTAGAGACCGGATGGGAGATGCCTGTGATCACTTCGCGAGCGCGCCGAGCCGCTCGACAGCCTCGGCGATGCGCTCGTCGGGCGCGGTCAGCGAGATGCGGAACCAGCCCTCGCCGGCGGGGCCGTAGACGGACCCGGGCGTGATCACGACGGCGGCCTCTTCGAGCACGTGCTCGCAGTAGGCGGCGGAGCTGGAATAGCCCTCTGGAATGGGCGCCCACACGTAGATCGTGGCGTGCGGCGGGCGCACGTCGACGCCGATCTTGCGCAGCGCGTCGCAGACGAGATCGCGCCTGCGCCGGTAGAGCTCGACCATCGAGGCCACCTCCACATCGGCCTCGGGCGAGAGCGCGGCGACGCCAGCGAGCTGGACGGCCTCGAACAGGCCGGAGTCGATGTTCGTCTTCAGCCGCCAGTAGGTCTGCAGCGCCTCGGCGTTTCCGACGAGCACGGCGCAGCGCCAGCCGGTCATGTTGTAGCCCTTGGACAGCGAGAAGACCTCGATGCCGACCTCCTTGGCGCCGGGCGTGGCGAGGAACGATTCGGGCTTGTAGCCGTCGAAGGCGATCTCGGAGTAGGCGTTGTCGTGCACGACGAGGATCTCGTAGGCGCGGGCGAACTCGATCACGCGCTCGAAGAACCCCTCGGGCGCGAGCGCGCCGGTGGGGTTGTTGGGGTAGTTGATGTACATCAGCCTGGCCTTGCGCGCGACGTCCTCGTCGATCGCGCCGAGGTCGGGGGCGAAGCCGAGCTCGGGCTCGAGCGCCATCAGCACGGGCTCGGCGCCGGCCAGCCACGGGCCGGCGGTGTAGACGGGGTAGCCGGGGTCGGAGGCGAGCGCGTAGTCGCCGGGGTCGAGGAAGGCGAGGTTGAGGTTGAAGATCGCCTCCTTGGCGCCGATCGCGGGGATGATCTCGGAGTCGGGGTCGAGCACGACGTCGAAGCGGCGCTCGTAGAAGTCGCGCACGGCGGCGCGGAAGTCGGCGCGGCCGCGGTTGGTCGGATACTGGTGCGTGCCGGCCTCGGTCACGGCCTCCTGCATCGCCTCGACGATCAGCGGCGGCGTCGGGCGGTCGGGGTCGCCGATGCCGAGGCTGATCACGTCGACGCCGGCGGCGCGCTTCTCGGAGATCTTGCGCTCCAGCTCGGCGAACGCGTACGGCGGGATGCGCTCGAGGCGCTTACTCGGTCGTGTCATGCAGCTCCTTTGCGAACTCGTCGCTGAGCGTGCCCGCGTACACGGGTCGCGCCCAGCCTGTCAGGTTGACTTGCAGGTCCTCCCCCACGTCGACGAGCAGCTCGCCGCCGTCGAGCGCGACCGTGACGCGCTCCGCCCGCGGGTCGCGCCCGTGTTCGACGAAGTGAGCGACGGCGGCGCCGGTCGCGCCGGTGCCCGACGACAGCGTCTCGCCGACGCCGCGCTCGAAGATGCGCGCGCGGATCGCGCCGGGCTCGCCGGGGCGCAGCTCGGTGTACCACGACACGTTCGTGCGGTTCGGAAACTGCGCGTCGGCTTCGATCGCCGGGCCGATCGCCGGAAGGTCGAGCGCCGCCAGCCGATCGAGCGAGTCGACGTGCATCGCGCACTGCGGGTTGCCGATCGAGACGTGGCGGAACGCCCACTCACGGCCGCCCGACGTCACCTCTCCGACCCCCTCCTCGCCGCCGCCCGGGAAGTCGTCGGAGCGCAGGCTGGCGTGGCCCATGTCGACCGTGCACGTGTCGGGCCCCGTGATCGTCGGGCGGATCGTGCCGGCGGCGGTGTGGATCGAGAAGCTGTCGCGGTCGGTCCAGCCGCGGTGGCGCAGGTAGAGGATCGCCTCGCGCGCGCCGTTGCCCGACAGCTCGGCCTCGGATCCGTCGGGGTTGAAGATCCGCAGGTCGGCGACATGCGCGCGATCCTCGGGCGGCGAGAGCAGCAGGACGCCGTCGGCGAACGCGCCGAAGTGCGCGTCGCACAGCCGCCTGATCCGCGCAGGCGTCAGCTCGAAGGCCAGCTCGTCGCGCTCGACGATCAGGTAGTCGTTGCCGAGCGCCTGCCACTTCTCGAATCTCATCGGCGGCAGCAGTCTAGGATCTCGCCCGCGACGTCGGCGCGCGCCCGTCCGGCGACGTCGATCGTCGTGACGCCAGCCAGCTTGCGCATCCAGGCGAGCTGGCGCCGCGCGTAGTTGCGCGTGCGGCGCTTCATCGTCTCGACGTCGCCGGCGAGCAGGTCGTCGAAGCCGAGCGCCTTGCGCGCCGTCTCGGACGCGCCGCCGGCGCTCGCGCGCAGCACCTCCTCGCGCGCGCCGGCGGCGACGATCGCATCGACGCGGGCGTCGATCCGCGCGTAGAGCTCGTCGCGATCCATCGTCAGCCCGACCAGCAGCGTCGGGTGGCGCAGCTCGTCGCTCCACAGTTGCGAAGGGCCGTCGGGCGGCTCGAGCTCGCCGGCTTCGAGCAGCTCGAGCGCGCGCACGATCCGCCGTCCGTTGCTCGGGTCGATCGCATCCGCCGCCCAAGCCGCGCGGCGCGAGAGCCGCCGGTGCAGCTCCGGCGCTCCGTGCCGTTCGAGCTCGCCCGTCCAGCGCTCGCGCGCGCCGACCGACGGCGCCGGGCGCAGGTGCAGGTCGGCGAGCGCCGCGCGCAGGTAGAGCCCGGTGCCGCCGACGACGATCGGGCGCCGGCCGGCGGCCAGCAGCGAGTCGATCTCGGCGTGCGCCAGCGCGGCGTACTCGCCGGCGCTGAACGTCGCGTCGAGCGGCACGAACGACAGCAGCCGATGCTCGAGCGTCGCGCGCTCCTCGACCGACGCGACGCCGGTCAGCGTCTCGAGTCCCGCGTAGACCTGCAGCGCGTCGGCGGAGACCGCGACAGGATCCTCGCCGCGCTCGCGCAGCAATCCCGCGAGAGCGACGGCGATCGCCGTCTTGCCAACGCCGGTCGGGCCGAACAGGGCGTAGATCGCCGGGTTTGCGGGGGCGGCGTCGGACATGCGCCCCAGTATCTCGGCTGCGCGTCGGCGCCGACGGACGCGCCATCGGCCAGCAGGCCCCACGCGCCACCGGTCGCATAGGCTTCGGCGATGCAGATCTCGGGCGCCAACGTCCTGCTCACCGGAGCGACCGGCGGAATCGGACACGCGATCGCGCACGCGATCGCGGCGCGCGGCGGCAAGCTGATGCTGACCGGCCGCCGCGCGGACGTGCTCGAGCCGCTCGCGAAGGAGCTCGACGCGCGCGCCTGGTCGATCGACCTCGCCAAGCCGGCCGAGGTCGAGCGCCTCGTGCGCGAGGCCGGCGGCGACGTCGACATCCTGATCGCCAACGCCGCGCTGCCGGCGTCGGGCACGCTCGACTCGTTCACGGTCGAAGAGGTCGACCGGGCGCTCGACGTCAATCTGCGCGCGCCGATCGTCCTCGCGCACGCGCTCGTCCCGCAGATGGTCGCGCGCGGGCGCGGCCACCTCGTGTTCATGTCGTCGCTGTCCGGCAAGGCGGCGACGCCCGGCACGGCGCTGTACAACGCGTCGAAGTTCGGGCTGCGCGGCTTCGCCGCCGCGCTGCGCGCGGACCTGCGTACGAGCGGCGTCGGCGTGTCGACCGTCTTCCCCGGGTTCATCCGCGACGCGGGAATGTTCGCCGACGCGGAAGTGAAGCTGCCGCCGGGAGTCGGAACGCGCACGCCGCAGGAGGTCGCCGAGGCGACCGTCAAGGCGATCGAGCGAAACCGCGGCGAGATCGACGTCGCGCCGCTGCCGCTGCGCGCGAGCACGATCTTCGCGAACCTCGCGCCAGAGCTCGCCGGCAGCGTCGCGCGCAAGCTCGGCTCCGACGAGATCACGCGCCAGATGGAGGCCGGGCAGCGCGACAAACGCTGACGCGCTCCGGCGCGTCGCGTCCTCAGAACAGCGCCTGCTGCACCGTCCGCTCGACGGGCGGGTCGCGCTCGGTCCGAGCACCGGCGCGCGTCGCGGCGACATGGCCCGTCCCGCGCGCGCTCGCGCGAAACCCGACGGCGCCCGACGGCGCCGCTTACGCAACCCCTACACGCCCATGCAACCGCACTTACCAACCCGTCGCACGATGCCTTCACAACGACCCAACGACCCAAGGAGGTCGATCGGATGAACATATCCAGACTGCTCGGCGCGACGATGGTTGCGGGCGCGCTTGCAACCGGCGGCGCCGCCGCGGGCATCGCCGGCGCGTCGGCGGCGCCGGGCACGACCAGCACGAGCGAAACCGGCTCGAAGACGAGTCAATCGACGACGACGCCGTCGACCACGACGACGACGCCGTCGAAAGGCTCCTCCGAACAGCCGACAGCGCCGAAATCCGGCGAATCGGGCAAGCACCCATGTCCGAACATGGGCGCGCACAAGAGCGGCTCGGCCGCGCAGGGTCCGCCGGCGTCGGGCGCCGGCTATCCGGCGCCGCCAGCCGGCGCGACCGCGCAGTAGAACGTCGCGTCGCCGTGCGACGCGTACGACCGGTCCGGCAGGCGCTCCCGTCCATGCGAGCGCCTGCCGGCATCGGCGTTCTGGACATTTGCGACAGGAGGCAACTTTCGTCCAAACATGCCCGCGCCGGTTATCGAGCGTCTGACGCGAGCCGAGCAGGGGCTTGATGCAGGGGGAACGCTCGCAGTCGCAAGCGCCAAGGCTTGCGGAGAACTGTTCGTGGCTGTGCCGCGACGAGTTCGACCGCGACCGGATGCTCGACATGGAGGAGCGCGTCCGACCGGTCAGGCAGCGCGCGTTTGCGATCCTTGCGCTCGCGCTCGTCGCCGCCGGGCCGTGGCTCGGCTGGTGGCCCGCCCTCTTCCTGATTCCGGCGGCGGCCTTCTTCGGCATTGCCGACATGTTGATGCCGCGCGTGGCCAAGCCCGAGCTGTTGATGTTCGGCGCGTGGATCCTCAGCGGCCTGGTGATCGGCGGCGCCGTCGCGCTCAGCGGCGGGCCCGACCAACCGACGCTCGCGTGGCTTGCGATCCCGGTGATCACGCTCAGCTCGCGCTTTCCGATGCGCGGCGTCGTCGCCGGCGTCGTCGTCAACTGCGTGATCCTGCTCGTCGTCGCGTTCGGCGTCGACGCGCAGCGCGTGATCGACAACCCGGTCTACGTGATCGCGCCGCTCGCGCTGCTGCTGTGCGTCGCGGTCCTCTCGACGCCGCTGATGCGCTCGGACATCCAGCACCGCAGCGACGCCGTGATCGACCAGCTGACGGGCATGCTCAACCGCAAGGCGCTCAGCACACGCGTCGTCGAGCTAGCGCAGCAGTCCGAGGTGACGGGCGAGGCGATCGGCATCATCATCGGCGACCTCGACCACTTCAAGGAGATCAACGACACGCGCGGGCACTCGGCCGGCGATGTCGTGCTGAAGGAAGTCGCCTACCTGCTGCGCAAGCAGCTGCGCGCGTTCGATCTCGCCTACCGGCTCGGCGGCGAGGAGTTCCTCGTCCTGCTCCCCGGCTCGGATCTCGCGGCATCGGCCGCGCTCGCCGAGCAGCTGCGCGAGGGCGTCGCGCAGCACCCCGTCGCCGGCGGCGTCGCCGTGACGATGAGCTTCGGCGTCGGCGCCTCCAAGCACGGCGCCACGTTCGACTACGCCGAGGTCTTCAAGCAGGCCGACGCCGCGCTCTACCGCGCCAAGCGCAACGGGCGCGATCAGGTCTGCCTGTCCGATCCGGCTCCCGCCGGCGCCCTGCGCGGCGTGCCGGCCTTCGCCTAGCTTCGGTCCCTCAGGCGCCCACGCGGGCGAGGAGCTGCTCCTCGCCCGCGAGCGTCTGGCTCGTCGCGGCGTCGATCTGCACCTGGGCGATCTCGCCCGGCGCGGCGAGCCCCGCGAAGTTGACGACCTTGTTGTGGCGCGTGCGCCCGCGCAGGCGCTCGGCGTCGGTGCGCGAGCTCCCTTCGACGAGCACGTCGAGCGTACGCCCGACGAACCGCTGCGCGCGCTCGCGCGCCCGGCGCTGCACGATCTCGAGCAGACGCTCCATCCGCTCGACCTTGACCGGGTGCGGCACGAGCCCGTCGCTGATCCTCGCCGCCTCCGTTCCGCGGCGCGGAGAGAACACGAACGTGAACGCCGCGTCGTACGCGACCTCGTCGACGACCTCGAGCGTCTGCGCGAAGTCGTCCTCGGTCTCGCCCGGGAAGCCGACGATGATGTCGGTGCTCAGCGCGACGTCCGGCACGTGCTCGCGGATCATCGCGACGCGCTCGACGTAGCGCCGGCGGTCGTACGTCCGGCGCATCGCCTTCAGGATCCGCGACGAGCCCGACTGCAGCGGCAGGTGGATGTGCTCGCACACGCTCGCGAGCTCCGCATGCGCGCGCACGACGTCCTCGCGCATGTCCTTCGGGTGCGGGCTCGTGTAGCGGATCCGATCGATCCCCTCGATCGCGTCGATCGCGCCGAGCAGACCCGCGAACGTCGGACGTTCCGGCAGGTCGCGCCCGTACGAGTTGACGTTCTGCCCCAGCAGCGTCACCTCGCGCACGCCATCCGCCGCCATCGCCTGCGCCTCGGCGACCAGCTCCTCCAGCGGGCGGCTCACCTCGCGCCCGCGCGTCGACGGCACGATGCAGTACGAGCACGCGCAGTTGCAGCCGACGCTGATCTGCATCCAGCCCTGGAACGGCCGCGCGCGATGCGCCGGCAGGTGGCCCGTGAACCCCTCGAACTCGAAGTACCCCTGCGCCGTCAGCGAGTCGCTCGTCAGGAACTCCGCGAGGCGGTGCACCTGGCCCGGGCCGAACGCCACATCGACGAACGGGAAGCGCTCGAACACCTCCTCCTTGACCGACTGCGCCCAGCAGCCGCCGACGCCGACGATCCGCTCCGGCGCTTCGCGCTTGAGCCTGCGCGCTTCGCCCAGGTGCGCGATGAAGCGCCTGTCCGCCGTCTCGCGGATCGAGCACGTGTTGAACAGGATCAGATCCGCCTGCGCCCGTTCCGGCGCCTCGCTGTAGCCGAGCGACTCGAGCATCCCCTTCATCCGCTCCGAGTCGTGCTCGTTCATCTGGCAGCCGAACGTCGTGACGTGGTAGCGGGGCATCGCGCCGATCAGACCTTCGCCCTGTCGGCGAACCGCTGGCGAGCTGCTTGCCGAGACACGCCGAGAGCGAGCGCTATGTGGTTCCACGACCTGCCGTGAGCTCGGGCGACGAGAACGGCCTCTCGCAAGCGGGCGTCGTCAACCCGCACTGCCTCAGCTGCGGTTGCGATCGCACGGAGATCGTCGGTGCCTTCGACCGTGGCGGTCTCCGGATCCAACGAGTCGGCGAGCTGCTCGAAGCGACTGGCAGCTCGCTCGATTTCCTCGTCTGTGTGTCGGGGCATGGTCACCTCATCCAAGCAACTTGTGGAACTTGCGTCGTAGCGGCTGGGCGTGGATGACAACCGCATCATCACCATCGATGTCGAGGACGCCGATCTCGAGCAGCGCTCCGTCAGCCGCTGGGCCGATCAACATGACCAACTCGTCCTCAAGGTGCACCCTTCTCATCGTGTTACGCACGGCGTGCCATATGTCTGTGTCGGCGACGCCATGCTTTCGCGCTGGCTCGCCTATCCGCATCTAGACAATATAGCTTGTCTAGCCGTATCGTCCGCTCCAGTGCGAATCGCCTACGCCGTGACGGCGGCGTGCGCTGGCACGTAGTGCTCGAACTTCAGCTCGGCGGGTGCCGACAGCCCCTTCTCCTCCGCTGCGCACCGCAAGGTGAACCGCGCCGCCTCCTCCGCGTGTTTCTCGTCGTAGGACTCTGTACCGCCGATGAGCCCGGGCACATCAGGCGAGTCGAAGCTCCAGCCATGGCCCAGCGCGTGGTGATGGAGGATGCGGATCGTCTGCATGCCGATCATCAGAGTAGACGCAGCGCTTCGTCTTCCGCAAGCCCGACGTGGACGACGAGCACCCTACTGAGTCACGCATCGACCGTACGCGTAACTTGGGACGAAACGCTGCGGCCGGCCTGGTGCCCAGGCCGGCCTTGTTATGCGGCCGCGACTGCTGCGACCTTCGGTTCGCTCGCGATCGGCGCGGGGGCGTCCTTGTCGCGGTCGATCGGCGTCACGAGGTCCTTGCCGACGCCGAGCGCCGCGTAGATCTTGTCTTCGATCTCCTTCGCCATCGCCGGGTTCTCGTCGAGGAACGCCTTCGCGTTGCCGCGACCCTGGCCGAGGCGGTCGTTGCCGTACGAGAAGAACGAGCCCGACTTCGACACGATGTTGTGCTCGAGGCCGAGGTCGATCAGGCACCCCGACGTCGAGATGCCCTTGCCGTACTCGATGTCGAACTCGGCCTGGCGGAACGGCGCCGCGACCTTGTTCTTGACGACCTTCACGCGAACGCGGTTGCCGACCGCCTCGGTGCCGTCCTTCAGCGTCTCGATGCGGCGGATGTCCAGTCGCTGCGAGGCGTAGAACTTCAGCGCGCGCCCGCCCGGCTGCGTCTCCGGCGAGCCGAACATGACGCCGACCTTTTCGCGGATCTGGTTCGTCAGGATGCACAGCGTCTGCGTGCGGTTGAGGTTGCCCGCGAGCTTGCGCATCGCCTGCGACATCATCCGCGCCTGCGCTCCCACCGTCTGGTCGCCCATCTGGCCCTCGAGCTCGACGCGCGGCGTCAGCGCCGCGACCGAGTCGATCGCGACGACGTCGACGGCGCCCGAGCGCACGAGCATGTCGGCGATCTCAAGCGCCTGCTCGCCGTAGTCGGGCTGTGAGACGAGCAGCTCGTCGATGTCGACGCCGATCTTCTTCGCGTACAGCGGGTCCATCGCGTGCTCGGCGTCGATGAACGCGCACACGCCGCCGAGCTTCTGCGCCTCGGCGAGCACGTGGTAGATCATCGTCGTCTTGCCCGATGACTCCGGGCCGAACACCTCGACGATCCGCCCGCGCGGGACGCCGCCGATGCCGAGCGCCAGGTCGAGCGACAGCGCGCCGGTCGGGATCGCGTCACAGCGAACCTGCGCGCCCTCGTCTCCCATTCGCATGACCGTGCCCTTGCCGAACTCGCGCTCGATCTGCGTGAGCGCACCCTGAAGGGCGGCGTCGCGCGCCTTCGCTGCCTTCTCCTCGTCGGTCACGGGCATGATCTGACTCTCCTAGCTTCGGGATGGAACCGAGGAAGGTAGATGCCGTGCCGGACGGAACAGTTGTTCGCATCGTTCGTCCAACCACGGCACGGGACCTCGCCGTGCGCCCCGCCGCGGACGATGGGTGGGCGTGCTCGGAAACGCCCTCAACCGCCCCGCCCGCCTCCTCCCCCTCGCGCTCCTCGCCTGCCTCGCGGCGCTGTTCGCGGGACGAGCCGTCCCCGCGCTCGCGCACGGCTCGCACGCCGCCTGCGTCTCCGCGACGGGCGCCGGTGCGCACAAGACGCGCGCCTGCGCCGGCAGCTCGCGCTCGAGAAGCTCGCACGCCAAGGTCAAGGGCCACCACAAATCATCATCCATCCATTCAAAGAAGAAAAAGACGAAGAAGAGGCGTGTCGTGGTGACGCACGTGCCCGCGCCCGCGCCGCAGCCGGCGACGTGCGAAGACGGATCGACGCCGAAGCTCGGAGCCGAAGGCGTCTTCACATGCGCCGACGGCGGCGAAGCGACGTGCGCGAACGGCGCCCAACCGACCCCACATGCCGGGCGACCGGTCTGCCCGATCGCGGCGACGCCGGGCGCCGCCACCGAATGGAGCGAAGCGAGTTGCGACGACGAAAGCACGCCGACGCCGGCGGGCGGCGGCTACTCCTGCGACGACGGCTCGGCGCCCGTATGCGAAGACGGCTCCCCGCCGACGCTCATCGCCGAAGGATCGATGCTCGCCTGCCTCGTGCCCGTCGCCTCGAGCGCCTCCACGGGACCGACGCCGGCCGAAGAAGCCGAAGGCGCCGCCGAAGACTCAGCCTTCGCGTCCAGCGCGCGCGTCGCGAGCGCCTCGTAGCTCGCGCCCTCCGGCGACAGCTGCGAGCGGTACAGGACGAGCTCGCGCGGCGCGAACGACAGCTGCGGCGAGGGCTCGAGCGGCGTCTCGACGCCGGCGCCCGACTCCTCGACGCTCGGCTCTCCCGATCTCGCGCGACGGCGCCTGCCGCGAGCACCTCGCTCCCCGCGCTCCACGCGGCCGAGCCGCGCGACGGTCACGTGCGCGCGGAAGCGCCGGCGATCGGGCTCCCACGCGATCGCGCCGCTCAGCGCCTCGCACACGCTCGCGTACAGTCGCCGAAGCTCGCCCGCGCGGTCGTGGATCTCGAGCGCCAACGAGCGCGGGTGCCGCGGCGGCAGCCACAGCGGCGCGCCGACGCGCAGCTGCAGCGGCTCCGTCTCGCATTCCTCCAGCGCTCCCGCGATCGCCTCGATCTCGCCGACCGGACGACCCCCGAGGAAGCACACCGTCACGTGCATCGTCTCGGCGCCGAGCAGGCGCACGCCGGGCCTGCCGAGCGCCGCGCGCGCCCATGCGGCGAGCTCGCGGCAGACGGCCGGCGGCGGGTCGACCGCGACGAACAGGCGCGCCGTCGCACCGTGGGAAGGTTTGCTCATCTCATCTCTCGTCGTCCGATGCGAACAGTTGTACATACGATGTATGCACGTTTGTGATCGGTAGCGAAAAACGAACGCCGAACTCCCTCCGCTCGCAGCTCAACCGCCCAGCGCGCGCAACAGCATGTGCAGCGCGACGGTGCTCGCGCGATCGCGCACGTCGGCACGTCCGCCGGGCAGGTTGACCGAGCGCGTCACGCTCGCGTCGCCCGGCCCGGCGAGGCTCAGCCAGACGAGCCCGACCGGCTTCTGCTCGCTGCCGCCGCCGGGCCCGGCGACGCCGGTCACGCCGACGCCGACGTCGGCGCCGAGGCGCTCGCGCGCGCCGGCGGCGAGCGCCTGGGCGACCTCTTCGGAGACGGCGCCGTGTCGCTCGATCAGCCGCGCGTCGACGCCCGCTAGCGCGACCTTCGCGTCGTTCGAGTACACGACGAGCCCGCCGAGCACGTACGCCGAGGAGCCGGGCCGGTCGGTCAGTCGCGCGGCGAGCAGGCCTCCGGTGCACGACTCGGCCGTCGCGATCGTCAGCCCGCGGCCGGCGAGCAGCGCCGCGACGATCTCGTCGACGGTGCGCCCGTCGCTGGAGAACAGCGTGTCGGCGTGGCGCTCGGCGACGATCTCGGCGAAGTCGTCGTAGACGCCCTCGGCGTCGGGCTCGTAGCGCGTGACGACCTCGATCTCGCCGCGTTTCAGGCACGTCGTGATCTCCAGGCGATCGAGCGGCACGCCGTCGCGCGCGGCGACGCGCAGCGTCTCGGCGATCTCCGACTCGGGCATGCCGAACAGGCGCAGCGTGCGCTGGCGGTAGCTCGTCGCGCCGGCGATCGCCGCCTGCAGCGCATCGGTCGCGACGGCCCGCTCCCACATCGGCTGCAGCTCGCGCGGCGGCCCCGGCAGCACGACGACCGTCGTCGCGCGCTCGCGTTCCTCGCCCGGCGGCACGACGAGCCCCGGCGCGGTGCCGACCGGCTCGAGCACGGTCGCGCCGCGCGGCACGGTCGCCTGCTTGCGCGTCCCGGCTTCGATCGCCGCGACGTCGAGGTTCGGCCAGCGTTTGGCAAGCGGCGCGACGATCTCCGCGATCCGCCGCTTGAGCGCCTCGTCGAGCGCCATCTCGCGCCCCTGGAAGCGCGCGACGACCTCGGCCGTCAGGTCGTCGGCGGTCGGCCCGAGGCCGCCGCTTGTGATCACGAGGTCGAGCCCGTGCGCAGCCATGAACGTGAGCGCCGCGGCCATGTCCTCGCGGCGGTCGCCGACGATCTGGATGTACGCGAGGTCGACGCCGAGCTCGCGCAGGCGGTCGGACAGCCACGGGCCGTTGCGGTCGACGACGCGTCCGGTCAGCACCTCGGTGCCGGTGACGACGATGCCCGCGCGCGCGCTCACGTGCGGCTCATGGGCTCATGCGCACGTCGGTCATGCGCAGGTCGGCAGGCTGCCCTGCGCCAGGCGCTTGCGCACGCCCGGCGGCGCGATCGAGTAGCCGATCGCGCCGCTCGACGGCGGCACGGTGCGCGCGTGCCCGTCGACGTACATCGTCACCGAGCTGTTGCCGAGCGTGATCGTGAAGTGGCGCGCGTGGTAGGTCGGCGTGCTCGCGCCCGCGTGCAGTTCTTCGCCCGCGATCACCTTGCGTCCGTTGTCGCCGATCAGGCAGACGTAGACCGTCGCCGTCGGCTTCAGCGACAGCGCGACGATCGAGCTGGCCGTGCGATGGGTCGCGGTCGTGTCCCCGTGAGCGCTCGCGTGCTTCGCCGACTTGTTCTTCGACGATGAGGACGTGGACGCGCTGTGCCCGGTCGACGACGAGTTCGACGAGGAGCCGCCGCCGTTCGTCACGAGGCCGACGATCAACAGGACGATCACGACGAGCACGACTCCGACGATCGCCAGATAGCCGCGCGAGGGTCCGCTCGACGGCGGCCGCGCGCCGCCGCCGCCCGCGCGCCCACGGCTGCGCTGCGGCGCGGAGACGATCGGCTCGAGCGCCGACTCGCTCGGGTCCTCGAAGCGTAGGCGGTACTCCTCGACGAGCGCCTTGCCGTCGAGCCCGAGCGCCTGCGCGTACGTCCGCAGGAAGCTCTTGACGAACGTCGGCCCCGGCAGCAGGCCCCACTCCTCGTTCTCGAGCGCGCGCAGGTACTTCGCGCGGATCTTCGTCTTCGCCTCGATCTCCGAGACATCGATGCGCGCGCGCATCCGAGCGTCGCGCAGCGTTTCACCGATGTCGGCCATGTCCGAGGAAAGGCTAGTCGGTTGCGCTCGCGGGCTCGGCCGTCTCGCCGAGCGCCTGGAGCACGCGCGGCAGGTCGGCCTCGGTGATCAGCACCTGGCGCGGCTTCGATCCCTCGTAGCCGGAGATCACGCCGCGGCGCTCGAGCATGTCGATCACGCGCCCGGCGCGCGTGTAGCCGAGACGCAGGCGGCGCTGCAGCATCGACGTCGACGCCGTCTGCATTTCGGCGACGAGCCGGATCGCGTCGCCGAGCAGCGGGTCCTCGTCGGGATCGAGCTCGTCGTCGCTCTTCTCCGGCAGCTCCGGCTCGACCTGCTCGAGCAGCTCCTCGCGCAGCTCCGGTTCGCCCTGCTTGCGCCACAGCGACGTCAGCTTCTCGATCTGGCGCTCGTCGATGTACGCGCCCTGGATCCGCTGCAGGCGCGAGCTGCCGACCGGGCTGAACAGCATGTCGCCCTGTCCGAGCAGCGACTCGGCGCCGTTCTGGTCGAGGATCACGCGCGAGTCGGTCTGACTGGAGACGGCGAACGCGATCCGCGACGGGACGTTCGCCTTGATCATCCCCGTGATCACGTCGACGCGCGGGCTCTGCGTCGCGAGCACGAGATGGATGCCGACGGCGCGCGCCTTCTGCGCGAGGCGGATGATCGAGTCCTCGACGTCGGCCGGCGCGACCATCATCAGGTCCGCGAGCTCGTCGATCACGCAGAGGATGTACGGCAGCGGCGCTTCCGATCGCCTGGCGCGCGCCTTGTTCAGCTCGACGAGGCTGCGCGTGCGCGCCAGCGACATGATCCCGTAGCGCGCCTCCATCTCCTTGACGAGGTTCTGCAGCGCGTTGGCGGCCATCCGCGGGCTCGTGATCACCGGCGTCAGCAGGTGCGGGATCGACTCGTAGTGGTTGAGCTCGACCTGCTTCGGGTCGACCAGCACGAGGCGCACCTCGTGCGGCGAGGCGCGCAGCAACACGCTCGAGAGCATCGCGTTGATCGCGCCCGACTTGCCGGCGCCGGTCGTGCCGGCGACGAGCAGGTGCGGCATCTTCGCGAGGTCGGCGCCGATCGCCTTGCCGGCGACGTCCTTGCCGAGCCAGACGGTCAGCGGCGACCAGTCCTTCGGCGGCTCCTGGAAGACGTCGCCGAGGCGCACCATCCGGCGGTGGACGTTCGGCACCTCGACGCCGACCGCCTGCTTGCCGGGGATCGGCGCGAGGATCCGGATATCGGTCGCCGCCAGCGCGTAGGCGAGGTCGTCCTTCAGCTGCGCGACCTTCGCGACCTTCGTGCCCGGCGCGAGGCGCAGCTCGTAGCGCGTGATGTGCGGGCCGGCGACCGTGCCGATCACCTTCGCCTGCACGCCGAAGTGCCCGAGCGCCTCGACCAGCGCCGTCGCCGTCTGCGCCTGCCCGGCCGTGTCCGGGCGCGTCTGCTCGTTGGTCGAGCGCGTCAGCAGCTTGCTCGCGTCGGGCAGCTCCCAGACGAAGTCGGGGTCGTCGGTGACCGCGTCGCGCAGCCTGCCCTGCGGCGTCAGCTCGCCGGGGTCGGTGCGCGCGACGCCGGTGATCTCCTCGTCCTCCTCGCCAACGTCTGCGCCTTCGATTTCCTCGGCGGAGATCGCCCGCGGACCGCCCGGGTCGGCTTCGCGCGCGCCGCTGTCGACATCGTCGACCGCGAGCTCGTGCTCGGGCGCGAGTGAGTCGAGCTCGGCCGTCTCCTGCGCCGGGCCCTCGACGTGCGTCGCGCGCACGACGAGCTCGCCCGCTCCGGGCTCGGGCGGCTGCATGCCGGGCAGCGTCGACGCGTACGCGTCGAGGTCGAACTCGCCGCTCGCCGCGTCCTCCTCCGCCCCATCCTCGGCCGGACGCGCGCCGAGCGAGCGCATCATCCGCGTCGTTTCGAGCACGCCGCTGCCGGTCGCGCGCAGCGTGCCGCCGAGCGATGCGCCCGTGATCAGGATCACGCCGACGAGCAGCAGGAAGACGACGAGGATGCCGACGCCGACATCCTGCACGAGCCGGTGCGAGAGCTGGTAGAGCGCCTCGCCGAACGCGCCGCCGCGCGATTGCAGCTGCGGCGAGTGCCACGCCGTTTCCGAGCTGCCGGGGCCGGAGCTGACGCCGAGCGTGCCGGCGGCGAGCGCGAGCGTGACGCCGGCGAACAGGCACGCGCCGCCGATCGTGCGCGGATCGCGCCACAGCGAGCGCTCGAACGGCAGCGACTGGCGCACGAGCAGCATCCCGCCGGCGCCGATCAGCGCAAGCGGCGCGAGCGCGCGCGCTTTGCCGAGCACCCAGCCGAGCGCGACGGCGAAGCCGTGGCCGACGTGGCCGCCGTCCCAACCGCCGTACAGGACGAACGCCATGAACACGCCGAGCGCGACGAGCGCCAGCCCGAGAACCTCGCGCCCGCGCTCGTCGAGCACGCCGAGGCGCGGCAGGCCCTGCGGCCAGAGCGAGCCGAGGCCGAGCAACCCGCTCGAGCGCGACGCGCGCCCGCGCCCACCGCCGCGTCCGCCGCGCGTGCCGCGTCCGCCACGGCCGCCCGTCTTGCGCGCGCGCGTACTCGTGCGAGTCGGGGAGCGGCGCGCAGGGGCGCGCTTACGCGTACCGGGCATACCCGCGCAACTTCGACGCCGAGCCGCCGGAACCTGCCCGCGCGCGGACGAATCGCGCGGTCGCCTACCATCGTCTTCTTACCGCCGCTTTAGTGCCCGTCGATACTTAAAGACGATGAACGACTTCTCCCGTGCACCGCGCGTGCTCGTCGTCGAGGACGACGAGGAGATCGCGCAGGCCCTGCAACGCTCGCTGCGGATGGAGGGCTACGAGGTGCGCGCCGCGGCCGACGGGCCGAGCGCGCTCGAGAACGGCCGCGCGTTCGCGCCCGACCTCGTGATCCTCGACCTCGGCCTGCCGGGGCTCGACGGCGTCGAGGTGGCGCGCGCGCTGCGCTCCGAAGACGACGTCCCGATCCTGATCCTGACCGCGCGCGACGCGCTGGAGTCGCGCG
Source organism: uncultured Solirubrobacteraceae bacterium (assembly GCA_963782925.1). Classification (GTDB taxonomy): domain Bacteria; phylum Actinomycetota; class Thermoleophilia; order Solirubrobacterales; family Solirubrobacteraceae; genus Palsa-744. The sequence goes on along the minus strand of CAWALH010000002.1, from coordinate 3,277,537 downwards.
TCGAGGGGCTCGACGCGGGCGCAGACGACTACCTGGTCAAGCCGTTCGAGCGCCAGGAGCTGCTCGCGCGGATGCGCGCGCTGCTGCGCCGCCGGCCGCCGCGCGGCTCCGCGCCACTGCGCGTCGCCGACCTGTCGCTGAACGTCGACACGCACGAGGTCGTCCGCGGCGAGCGCGCCGTCGATCTGACGCAGCGCGAGTTCGAGCTGCTCGAGTACCTGATGCGCAACGAGCGGATCGTGATCTCGCGCCAGCGCCTGCTCGACGAGGTGTGGGGCTACGACCCGTTCTCGACGACGAACACGATCGAGGTGTTCGTCTCGAACCTGCGGCGCAAGCTCGAGGCCGACGGCGAGCCGCGCCTGCTGCACACGATCCGGGGGGCCGGCTACGTCCTCCGCGCGTAGGCTCGCCGGTCCATTCTCGCGGCTGTTCGAGCGCATCTCGGAAGCGTTCGACCGGCTGCCGATCCGCACCCGCCTGGCAAGCGTCTCGGCGCTCCTGACGTTCGTGATCCTGTGCGCGTTCGCCGTCGCGATCGGCTCGTTCACGGTCCACAGGATCCGCTCGGACTTCAACCGCCAGGTCGCCGACACGGCCAACCAGCTCCCCTCGCAGCTGAGCATCAAAGTCGCGACGTCCGGCGAACACCGCACGGTCGCGATCTCGCCGCCGCTGTCCGCGTACGCCGGGCCCGGCGATCACGCGGTCGTGCGGATCTTCACGCTCGGCGGCACGATCGTCGCGCAGGAACCGGCGCACTCGGTCGGGCTCGGCGCGCCGAACAGCCAACCGCGCACGGTGCACGGCTACCGCGTGATCAGCACCGTCGGCGTCGTGCGGCTCGCCGGTAACGACGAGCCGATCGGGCAGGTGGTGATCCAGTACGGGCGCAAGATCTCCGACACCGAGGCGACGGTCGCGCGCGTCGAGCTGTTCCTGCTCGTCGGCGTGCTCGCCGGCACCGCGCTCGCGCTGCTCGCGGGGATGGCGATCGCGCGCCGCGCGATGGCGCCGATCGCCGAGCTGACGTCGACCGCGGCGGCGATCGCGCGCACGCGCGACCCGTCGCTCGAGGTCCCCCAGCCGCTCGCCGACGACGAGGTCGCCGAGCTCGCGCACACGCTCGAGGCGATGCTGCGAGAGCTCGACGCCGCGCGCGGCGAGACCGAGTCGATGCTCGCGCGCCAGCGGCGCTTCGTCGCCGACGCCTCGCACGAGCTGCGCACGCCGCTGACGAGCGTGCTCGCGAACCTCGAGCTGCTCGCCGAGTCGCTGCACGGCGACCAGGGCGAGGCGGCCAGCTCGGCGCTGCGCTCCTCGCGGCGGATGCGCCGGCTCGTCGCCGACCTGCTGCTGCTCGCGCGCACCGACGTCGGGCGCGTCGTGCCGCGCGAATCGTGCGATCTCGCGCAGGTCGCCGCCGAGGCCGCCGGCGAGCTCGGCCCGGTCAGCGGCGAGCACGAGATCGTGCTCGACGTGCATCCGGCGCCCGTCGACGCGGTCCGCGACGAGATCCACCGGCTCGCGATCAACCTGCTCGAGAACGCGCTGCGCCACACGCCGCCGGGCACGCGGATCCTCGTCTCGACCGGCGTGCGCGGCGGGCACGCGACGCTCGTCGTCGAGGACGACGGGCCCGGCGTGCCGGCCGAGCTCGCGCCGACGCTGTTCGAGCGCTTCGTCCGCGGCGCCGGCGACCGCGGCGGCTCGTTCGGCCTCGGCCTGGCGATCGTCAGGGCCGTCGCCGAAAGCCACGGCGGCACCGTCGTGCTCGAGTCGCCGGCAAATGGCAACAGCGGCGCGCGCTTCGTCGTCACGCTGCCGGCCCACACCGAGCCGCCGGCGCCGGCGCGCGCGGGCGCGGACGAGCGCTCGGGCGAGGACCGGCTCGCGCCGGATCCGGCCGTCACGCAGAGCTGAGCGCGCTCACACCTCGACGACGACCGGCAGCACCATCGGACGGCGCTTGAGCCGGTCGTAGACGAGCTTGGCCATGTCGTCGTGGACCATCTCCTGAACGAGGTCGACCTCGCGGACTTCGTCCTTGGCGGCGCGCTCGACGGTGGCCTCGACGGTCGCGCGGATCTCCTCGATCAGCTCGTCGGCCTGGTCGCGGAACGGCACGCCGCGAAAGATCACCTCGGGGTCGGCGACCGAGTGCCCGTCCTGCTCGGCGATCGTGACGACGACGATGAAGATGCCGTCGGCGGAGAGCATCCGCCGGTCGCGCAGCGCGACGTCGGCCATGTCGCCGATCTCGACGCCGTCGACGAAGATCATGCCCGACTGCTCGTGACTGCCGAAGCGCGCGCCGCGCTCGGTGATGTCGAGCGGCAGCCCGTTCTCGCCCTGGAAGGTGTCCTCGGGCGGGATGCCGACGTCCTGCGCGAGCTGCGCGTGCATCCGCAGCCGCTTGAAGTCGCCGTGGAACGGCATCACGTAGCGCGGCTTGACGAGGTTCAGCATCAGCTTGATCTCCTCGGCGTAGCCGTGGCCGGAGGCGTGCACGGGCGCGTCGGCGGTCGTCACGACGTCGCAGCCGATGTGGTAGAGCCGGTCGATCGTCTCGTTGACGGCGCGCTCGTTGCCGGGGATCGGCGTCGCCGAGAAGACGACCGTGTCGCCCTCGCGCAGCTCGACCTGACGGTGGTCGCGATGGGCCATCCGCCGCAGCGCCGAGAGCGGCTCGCCCTGGGAGCCGGTCGAGATGATCACGACGCGCTCGTCGGCGAAGTCGTTGATCTCGCGCGGACCGACGAGCAGTCCGTCGGGCACCTCGATGTGCCCGAGCGTGCGGCCGATGCCGACGTTCTTGCGCATCGAGCGCCCGACGAGCGCGACCTTGCGGTCGAGCGCCGCCGCGGCGTCGACGACCTGCTGGACGCGGTGGATGTTCGACGCGAAGCTGGTGACGACGATCCGTCCGTCGCAGCGCGCGAAGACCTCCTCGAGGTGCTGCCCGACGACCGACTCCGACGGCGAGAAGCCGGCGCGGTCGACGTTGGTCGAGTCGCCGCACAGGAGCAGCACGCCCTCGCGCCCGAGTTCGGCCAGGCGCGAGACGTCGGCCGGCGGCCCGTCGACGGGCGTCTGGTCGAACTTGTAGTCGCCGGTGATCAGCACCGTGCCGAGCTCGGTGCCGAGCGCGACGGCGCTCGCGTCGGGGATCGAGTGCGTCATGTGCACGAGCTCGAGCGAGAACGGGCCGAGGTCGAGCGCTTCGCCGTCGGCGACCTCGTTCAGCTCGACGTCCTTGAGCTTGTGCTCGTCGAGCTTCGAGCGCGCCATCGCGACGGTCAGCGCCCCGCCGTAGACGGGCGGCAGGTGCTTCTCGCCGAGCTCGCGCAGGACCCACGGCAGCGCCCCGAGGTGGTCCTCGTGGCCGTGCGTGACGACGATCGCCTCGATGTCGGACGCGCGCTCGCGCAGGTAGGCGAAGTCGGGCAGGACGAGGTCGATGCCGACCATCTCCGGCGTCGGGAAGCGCAGCCCGACGTCGACGACGATGATCCGGCCGTCGTGCTCGACGACGGTCATGTTCTTGCCGATCTCCCCCAGTCCGCCGAGGGGTAGGACGCGAACGCCGCTCACGTGCCGCGTGCCTGCGTCGACGAGGCCCCGGCGCGGGGCGCTGCGTCGTTCTCGCTGCCGAGCAGCCCGTGGCGGACGAGCATCGCGCGGACGACCGCGAGCTCCTCGTCGGTCGCCTCGACGAGCGGCAGGCGCAACCCGCCGGCGTGCAGGCCGAGCAGGTTCAGCGCGGCCTTCGTGCACGTCGGGCTGGCCGTCATGAACAGCGTCTCGTAGACGTCGCGCAGCGAGGCGTCGATCTCGGCGCGCCGCTCGGGCTCGTCGACGATCCGGCGCATCTCGTTGCCGACGATGTGGCTGGCGACGCAGATCCCGCCGGCGCCGCCGAGGTCGAGCGTCTGCGCGAACGTCGCGTCGTCACCGGCGTACAGCTCGAGGCCGTCGATCAGCTGCAGCTCGTCGGGGTTCGCCTGCTTGACGCCCTCGACGTGCTCGATCTGCGCGAGCTCGGCGAGCAGGTCGGGCGGCATGTTCGTGCCGGTGCGCTTGGGGACGTTGTACAGCAGCATCGGCTTGTCGGTCGCGTTCGCGACCGCTTCGTAGTGGCGCACGAGACCGAGCCGGCTCGGGCGGTTGTAGTACGGCGTGACGACGAGCGTCGCGTCGACGCCGAGCGCGCTCGCGCGTTCGGTCAGGAAGACGGCCTCGCGCGTGTCGTTCGTGCCGGTGCCGGCGACGACCGTCGTGCCGGACGGGCGCTCGTTCACTGCCAGCTCGATCAGGCGAAGCTGCTCGTCGTCGGACATCGTCGCCGCCTCGCCGGTCGTGCCGGCGACGACGAACCCGTCCGAGCCGTTCTCGGCGAGATGCGCCATCAGCGCGACGAACGCCTCCTCGTCGACGCGCGAGCGCTCGTCGAACGGCGTGACGATCGCCGTCAGGATCGTGCCTAGCTCCATGACGCCCAGTATCTCACGGGGCCGGCGCCTCGAACAGGACGCTCTCCAGCCCGACGGTGAGCGGCACGGGCAGATCGGCGACGCGACGGACGGCAAGCAGCACCCCAGGCATGAACGACTCGCGCCCGATCGTGTCGTGGCGAATCGTCAGCGTCTGCGCGAGATCGCCGAGGATCACCTCCTGGTTGGCGACGAGCCCGGGCAGGCGCACGGAGTGGATCGGCGGCGGCTCGTTGCCGCTGGTGGCGGCCATCAGCTCGGCGGTGCGCGCGGCGGTGCCGCTCGGCGCGTCGAGCTTGCGGTCGTGGTGCAGCTCGATGATCTCGGCCTTCTTCATGTGCTTGGCGGCCTCGGCGGCGAAGCGCATCATCAGCACGGCGCCGATCGCGAAGTTGGGCGCGACGAGCACGTTCGCGCGCGGCTCGGCCTGCGCGAACGCAGCCTCGCGCAGCGCGTCGAGATCGAAGCCGGTCGTGCCGATCACGGCGTGCACGCCGGCGTCGAGGCACGCGAGCGCATTGCCGAGCGCGGTGTCCGGCTGGGTGAAGTCGACGACGACGTCGGCGTCGGGAAGCACGTCTGAGATGCCGATCGCCAGCAGCGGGTCGGCGCGGCCGACGAGCTGCATGTCCTCGGCGCCCTCGACGGCGGCGCAGACGGTCTCGCCCATCCGCCCGGCGGCGCCGGCGACGGCGACGCGGATCACGACGCCGCCCCGGGCGCCAGCGCCGTGTCGGCGCTCGCCGCGTTCGCGTCCGCGTCGAGCGGAGCGAGCGGAGCGATCGCGTCGCGGAAGACGCGCTCGTCGGGGCCGACGCAGGCGACCGACAGCCGCCGCGGCGCGAACAGCGCGCCGGCGAGCTGCTCGACGTGGTCGAGCTCGACGGCGTCGATCCGCTCGATCACGTCGTCCATCGAGAGGATCGGCATGTCGTGCAGCAGCGACCCGCCGAGGTGGTTCATCCGCGCGAGCGTCGACTCCATCGAGAGCACGACGCGGCCCTTGAGGTTCTCGCGCGAGCGCGTCAGCTCCTCGTCGGTGGCGGGGTGCTCGACGCAGCGCTCGAGCTCCTCGGCGATCACGGCGAGCGCCTGCTCGAGGTTGTCGGGGCGCGTGCCGACGTACAGGCCGATCTCGCCGGCGGTCGCGTACATGTTCGAGAACGAGAAGACCGAGTAGGCGAGGCCGCGCCGCTCGCGCACCTCCTGAAACAGGCGCGATGAGGACGTCGCGCCGAGCACGCCTTCGAGCACGCGCAGCGCGAAGCGCCGCTCGTCGCCGCGTGCGAGGCCGCCGCCGCCGAGGCACAGGTGGTACTGCTCGGTGTCTTTCTCGGTGAAGCGCACGCGCCGCTCGAAGCTCGGGGCGCCCGCGTGCGCGTACGCGTCGCCGGGTCCGTCGCCACGCGCCGCGCCGTCGCGTGCGCCGCGATCGCCGATCGCGGCGGTGTCGAGCGAGCGCGACATCGCGACGAGCGTGTCGTGGTCGACCGATCCGGCGGCGGCGATGACGACGTCCTCGGGGCGGTAGCGCGAGTCGTGAAAGGCGCTCAGCTGCTCGCGCGTGACGGCGCCGACGACGTCGGCCGTGCCGATCACCGCGCGACCGAGCGGGTGCGCGCCGAAGACGGCCTCGCCGAGCACGTCGAAGACCTTCTCCTGCGGATCGTCTTCGTACATCGCGATCTCCTCGAGCACGACCTCGCGCTCGGTCTCGAGCTCGCCGAAGCGCGGCTGGAAGACCATCTCGCCCATCACCTCGAAGGCGCGCTCGAGGTGCCGGTCGAGCACGCGCGTGTAGACGGAGGTGGCCTCCTTGTCGGTGCCGGCGTTGACCTCGGCGCCCATCGCGTCGAAGATCTCGTCGATCTCGCGCGAGCCGAAGCTGGCGGTGCCGCGGAACAGCATGTGCTCGAGCAGGTGCGAGATGCCGGCCTGCTCGTCGCGCTCGCCGGCCGAGCCGGCGTCGATCCAGAAGCCGAGCGCCGCCGAGCGCACGCTCGGCATGCGCTCGGTGACGACCCGCACGCCGCAGTCCAGCGTGGTTATCTGATGCTCTGGCTGCAGCGGACCCTCAGTCGCGGTCGCGACGCGGCCGGCCCGACCCACGGTCGCCCTCGCGACGCGGGCCGCGCGGACCACGGTCGGAGCGTCCGTTGCGACCGCCGCCGTCGCGCGAGGGACGGCCTCCGCCGCCACCACCACCGCCGCCGCCGGTGCCGACGCCGGCGAGCTCGTCGACGGACTTGCCGGCGATGTCCGGGTCGTCGGCGAGACGCAGGCCGATGCGGCCGCGCTCTTTGTCGACCTCGACCACGCGGACGCTGATCTCGTCGCCTTTGTTGAGCACGTCCTCGACGGTGTCGACGCGTTTGCCGGGCGAGACGTTGGAGATGTGCAGCAGGCCGTCGGTGCCCTTGGAGAGCTCGATGAACGCGCCGAACGTCGTCGTCTTGACGACCTTGCCGACGTACTCGTCGCCGACCTCGACCTCCTTCATCATCGTCCTGATCCGCTCGACGAGCGCGTCGCCGAGCTCGCCGTTGGCCGAGTAGATCAGCACCTGGCCGTCGTCGTTGACGTCGATCTGCGACTCGAACTCGTCGGCGAGGCCGCGGATCGTTTCGCCGCCCTTGCCGATCAGCAGGCCGATCTGCGAGGGGTCGATCTGGATCGTCTGGATCCGCGGCGCGAACTGCGAGAGCTGCTCGCGCGGCGTCTCGATCACGCCGGCCATCTTGCCGAGGATGAACGTGCGCGCCTCTTTGGCCTGAGCGAGCGCGTCGCTGAGGATCTCGAAGGTCACGCCGGTGATCTTGATGTCCATCTGCAGCGCCGTGATGCCGCGCTCGGTGCCGGCGACCTTGAAGTCCATGTCGCCGAGGTGGTCCTCGACGCCGGCGATGTCGGTCAGCACGACGTAGTCGTCGCCCTCTTTGATCAGCCCCATCGCGATGCCGGCGACGGGCCGCTTGATCGGCACGCCGGCGTCCATCAGCGACAGCGAGGAGCCGCAGACGGAGGCCATCGAGGAGGAGCCGTTGGACTCGAGGATGTCCGAGACGACGCGGATCGAGTAGGGGAACTCCTCGATCGAGGGCACCATCGGCGCGAGCGCGCGCTCGGCGAGCGCGCCGTGGCCGATGTCACGGCGCTTGACGCCGCCCATGCGACCTGCCTCGCCGACCGAGAACGGCGGGAAGTTGTAGTGGTGCCAGTAGTACTTTTTCGTCTCGAGGCCGAGCGTGTCGATGCGCATCTCCTCCTTCAGGGTGCCCATCGCGACGACGCTCAGCGCCTGCGTCTGCCCGCGCGTGAACAGCGCCGAGCCGTGCGTGCGCGGCGTGACGCCGACTTCGATCGAGATGTCGCGGATCTCGTTCTCCGAGCGCCCGTCGGGGCGCTTCTTGTTGACGGCGATGCGCTCGCGGATGATCGACTTCTCGAGCTTGTCGAAGGCGAGTTGCACGGCGGCGCGGCGCTCCTTGGCGGCGAGCACTTCGTGTTCGGAGGCCGCCTCGGGCGCTGCCGGGGCGTAGTGCTCGAGGATCGCCGCCTCGGCCTCCTTGGTGGCGTCCTGGCGGTCGAGCTTGTCCTCGACCTGCGTAGCCGCGTCGAGCTGGGAGCCGTGGGAGCCGCGGATCTCGCCGAGCAGCTTCTCGTCGACGGCGATCGCCTCGAAGACTTTCTTCTCCTTGCCGACTTTCGCGGCGAGGTCGCGCTGCATCGCGCAGAGCTTCTTGATCTCGGCGTGGGCGATGTCGAGCGCGTCGAGGATCTCGGCCTCGGGGATCTCGTTGGCGCCGGCCTCGACCATCAGGATCGCCTCCTCGGTGCCGGCGACGATCAGGTCGAGGTCCGATGCGTTCTCGGAATCCGAGAGCAGGTCGGCCTCGTTCGGGTTGACGACGAAGTTGCCGTCGATCTTGCCGATGCGCACGGCGCCGACGGGCGTCGGCAGCGGGATGTCGGAGATCATCAGCGCCGCCGAGGCGCCGTTCATCGCGAGGATGTCGTAGGGGTGCTCGTGGTCGATCGAGAGCGGGATCGCCACCAGCTGGGTGTCGTAGCGCCATTCCTTCGGGAACAGCGGGCGGATCGGCCGGTCGATCATGCGCGCCGTGAGCGTGCCCTTCTCGCCGGGGCGGCCCTCGCGCTTGAAGAACGAGCCAGGGATTTTGCCGGCTGCGTACATGCGCTCCTCGACGTCGACCGTCAGGGGGAGGAAGTCGACGTCGCGCAGGCTGCCTGCGACGGCCGTGCAGAGGACCATCGTGTCGCCGTGGCGGACGACGACGGCGCCGGAGGCCTGCTTTGCCATCCGGCCGGTCTCGAACGAGATCTCGCTGCCGGAGATCTCCACGGAGACCCGCGTAATTCCATCACTACTCATATTCACTGCCTTCCTGTACCGCCCGTCGGTCGGCGGTCCGTTTTCTTTTTTCGTTTCCGAACGGACCGAGCTTAGCGGACGGCGAGCGCCGAATCGACGCCGTCGCGCAGGAGCTTCAACGCGGGCAGCTCTCCGGGCGAGTCGGCCTGGTGACTCCAGCGCACGACGCCGTCGCCGTCGAGGATCACGAGCGCGCGCTCGGGAAAGCCGCCCGGGTGCAGCACGCCGAAGGCGGCGCACGTCGCGCCCTTCGGCTCGAAGTCCGAGAGCTGCTCGATCGACACGCCGAGCTTGTCCTTGAACGCCTTCTGCGCCCACGTCGAGTCGCAGGAGACGCCGTACAGCGTCACGCCGCGCTCGGCGAAGTCCGGCAGCGCGCCCTCGTAGAGCTGCAGCTGGTCGGTGCAGACGGGGCTGAACGCGAATGGATAGAAGACGAAGACCGACGCCTGCCCGGTCAGATCGGCGTTCGTGAACTCGCTTCCGTCCTCACGCGCCAGCTTGAACTCGGGCGCGGGCGTGCCGGGCGCGATGACGCTCACGGCGTCGTTACTTCCGGAGGCCGAGCTCTTTGATGAGCTCGCGATACCCGTCGAGGTCCTTTTTCTGCAGGTAGTCGAGGAAGCGACGCCGGCGCCCGACGAGCATCAGCAGGCCGCGGCGCGAGTGGTGGTCCTTGCTCTGCGCGCGCAGGTGCTCGGTCAGGTGGTTGATGCGCTCGGTCAGCAGCGCGACCTGGACCTTGGTCGAGCCGGTGTCCTGCTCGTTGGCGCCAAACTTCGCGGCGATCTCTCGCTTGCGCTCGGTGGTTATCGCGGTCATGGGCGGCCGAAAACGGTAGCAGACGCTCAGCTCGCGCCGGCGATCAGCTCGCGCGTGCGCGCGACGTCGCGGTGCATCTGCTCGATCAGCGCCTCGGCGCTGTCGAAGCGCCGCTCGCCGCGCAGGCGCTCGACGAACTCGAGGCACAGCGTCTGGCCGTAGAGGTCGCCGCCGAAGTCGAGCAGGAACGCCTCGATCAGCTCGGCGCGGCCGGTGTTGAACGTCGGGCGCACGCCGATGCTGACGGCGGTGGGGCGCTTTACGCCGTCGGCGCCTGAGGCGATCGCCGCGTAGACGCCGTGGCCGGGGCAGGCGAAGTCCTCGCGCGGCACGAGGTTGGCCGTCGGGAAGCCGAGCCTGCGGCCGCGCTGGTCGCCGTGGACGACCTCGCCGCAGAGCTGGAAGCGCGCGCCGAGCAGGCGGTTGGCGACGCTCAGCTCGCCGGCGAGCACGAGCCCGCGGATGTGGCTCGAGGAGACGATCTCGCCGTCGACCTCGAGCAGCGGGTGCACGGTCGTCTGGAAGCGCGCGTCGGCGGCGAGCAGCCGCGGGTCGCCCTGCGCCTTGTGGCCGAAGCGGAAGTTCTCGCCGATCGCGACCTTCGCCGCGCCGAGCGCGCCGACGAGCACGTCGTCGACGAACTGCTCGGCGCTGCGACTGGCGAAGTCGGCGTCGAACGGGATCACGACCATCTCATGCACGCCGAGCGAGGCGATCAGCTCGGCCTTGCGCGCGGGCGTCGTCAGCAGCTTCGGCGTGTGCTGCGGCGCGACGACGGAGACCGGGTGCGGGTCGAACGTCAGCACCGTGTCGGCGCCGGCGATCACCTCGCGATGGCCGAGATGGACGCCGTCGAACGTCCCGACCGCGACGCTGCGTCCGTCTCTGCGCTCGACGTCGGGCAGGCGCGTGACCTTCACAGCCGCAAAGCCTATTCCGCGCGCGCGCCGGGGAGCATGGCCAGCGCACGGTCGAGTGCGATCAGCGGCGCGCCGTCCCAGCCCGACCCGCGCGGCGGCGGCGCGACGGCGTCGGCGACCGAGAACGGGCCGATCGCGGTGCGCCTCAGCTCGAGGCAGTACGCGTCGCCGAGGTCTGAGATCAGCGAGCGCACGTAGGTGCCCGAGCCGCACTCGATCACAAATCCCGCGCGTTCGAGGCCGGCGAGCTCGGGGTCGGGCTCGCGCCAGGTCTGCTCGAAGCGCATGACGGTGACGATCCGCTCGGGCATCTCGATCGTCTCGCCGCGCCGCGCGCGCCTGTAGGCGCGCTCACCGCCGATCTTGACCGCCGAGTAGATCGGCGGGCGCTGGCGCAGCTCGCCGGTCGGCAGCGGCGGCGGGTTCGCCGGCAGCCGCCCGGTGCGGACGACGTCGCCCTCGGGATCGCCGGTGCTCGAGCTGGCGCCGAGCTGCGCGACCGTCTCGTACGTCTTCGGCAGCGCCATCAGGCGGCTCTGCGCCTTCGTCGCGCGGCCGACGAGCACGAGCAAGAGGCCGGTCGCGAACGGGTCGAGCGTCCCGGCGTGGCCGGTGCGGACGCCGCCGAGCGAACGACGCACGCGGGCGACGACGTCGTGCGAGGTGATGCCGCGGGGCTTGTCGATCAAGAGGACGCCGTCCATGCGCGACGACGGCGGCGCGCTCAGGCGAGCGTCGGGGCGGCGTGGTCGCCCGAGTTGGCGTGCAGCTGCGCGGCGACGGCCGGCCGCAGGAACGCGATCAGCTCGTCGAGCTCGAGCGTCGTCGTGAAGCCGGCGGCGCGGCGGTGGCCGCCTCCCCCCTGCTCGCGCGCGATCGCCGAGACGTCGACGTCGTCGTCGGTCGCGCGCAGCGAGACTTTGCGCTGGCCGCGACGCTCGCCGGTCAGCTCGCGCACGAACGCGGCGACCTTCGTGTCGCGCACGGCGCGCAGCTGGTCGACGATCCCCTCGGAGTAGTGCTCCTCGGCGTCGATTCGTTCGAAGTCGTCGGCGCTGAGCGCGGCGAGCGTCAGCTCGCCGTTCTCGAAGCGCTGGATCTGCCCGAGCGCGAGCGCCATCAGCGCGAGCTTCTGCGCCGGCATCCCCTCGTACAGGCGCCGGTAGATCTCGGCGACGTCGACGCCGGCTTCGATCAGCTCGGCGGCCATCAGATGCGCGCGCGGGCCGGTGTTCTCGTACATGAAGCGCCCGGTATCGGTGATCAACCCGATGTACATCGCCTCGGCCGCGACGAGCGAGGGCGCGAGCGCGAGCTCGTGCATCAGTTCCCAGACGATCTCGGCCGTGCACGAGGCGCCGGGCACGACGAGGTTGATCGTGCCGAAGTCCGTGTTGTCGTGGTGGTGGTCGATGTTCAACAGGTGCGCGCCGTCGCGCAGCACGGCGGCCGAGTTGCGATCGATGTTGCCGCAGTCGAGGAACACGACCGTGCGCTCGCCGATGTCGGCCGGCGGCTCGTGGAGCGCGCCGTCGAGCACGAACACCTGGTACTCCTCGGGCAGCGGCAGGTCGTCGGGCGATACGTACATGACCGAGTCCTTGCCGAGCGCGCGCAGCAGCTCGTGCATCGCGACGAGCGAGCCGAGCGCGTCGCCGTCGGGGTGCTCGTGCGTGGCGAGCGCGAAGCGCGAGTCCTCGCGCAGCCGCTCGAGCACGAGCTCGCGCGTGGCGATCGCGCCGTCGGCGTTGCTCACGACGGGCCGATCTCGTCGAGGATCTCCTCGACGCGCAGGGCGCGGTCGGTCGTGTCGTCGTAGGCGAACTCGAGCGTGGGCGTGCGCTTCAGGCGCAGCTCGGAGGCGAGCCGGGCCTGCAGGAAGCCGTGCGCGCTGCGCAGGCCCGCGAGGCTCGCCGCGCGCTGCTCCTCGCCGGAGGCGCCGCCGTCCTCGCCGAGCACGCTCACGTACACGCGCGCGTGGCTCAGGTCGGCGCTTGTTCTGACGTCTGTCACGGTTACGAATCCCACTCGGGGATCCTTCAGGTCCCCTGCGACGGCGTCGCCGATGACGTGGCGAATCGACTCGTCTACTCGACGCATCCGTCCTGTTGCCATCCTACTGCCGACCTCCGCGGGCGAGAAGCGCTGAGCGATTTCTCTCAGGCGGAGAGCTCGCGTTCCTGCAGTCGCGTCTCGTAGGTCTCGAGCACGTCGCCCTCGCGCAGGTCCTGGAAGTTGGCCAGGACGATGCCGCACTCGAAGCCGCTGGTGACCTCGCGCACATCGTCGTTGAAGCGTCGCAGGCTCTCGATGGTCGTGTCGTAGATCACGGTGCCCTCGCGCACGACGCGCACCTTCGCGCCACGCGTGACCTTGCCCTCGGTGACGAACGAGCCCGCGATGACGCCGATTTTCGAGGCGCGGAACAGCTGACGGACCTCGGCCTGGCCGAGCGTCGTCTCGACCTCGGCCGGCTCCAACATCCCCTGCATCGCCGCGCGCAGCTCGTCGATTGCGCGGTAGATGACCGAGTAGGAGCGGATCTCGACGCCCTCGCGCTCGGCGATCTGGCGCGCGTCGCCGACCGGGCGGACGTTGAACGCGAGGATCACGCCCTCGGAGGCGGCCGCGAGCATCACGTCGGACTCGTTGATCCCGCCGACGCCGCGGTGGATGATGTTGACCGAGACCTCCTGCTGGGGCAGCTTCGCGATCTCGTCCTCGATCGCCTCGAGCGAGCCGGCGACGTCGGCCTTGACGACGAGGCCGAGCTCCTTGACGGTGCCCGCCTGGGCGAGCTTGAAGACGTCCTCGAGCGAGACCTTGCGCCCGGAGCGGCGCGCGAGCGCCTCGGTCTTCAGGCGGTTGGCGCGCTCGCCGGCGAGCTGGCGCGCGCGCCGCTCGTTCTCGACGACGCGCACGATCTCGCCGGCCTCGGGGACGCCGTCGAAGCCGAGCACCTCGACCGGCTGGCCCGGCGTCGCGCGCTTCAGCTTCACGCCCATGAAGTCGTGCATCGCGCGCACGCGCCCGAAGTGCGCTCCGGCGACGAGCGCGTCTGAGACGCGCAGCGTGCCGCGCTGGATCAGCACCGTCACGACCGGCCCGCGCCCGGGGTCGAGCTTGGACTCGATCACGGTGCCCGACGCCTCGGCTTTGCTGTTGGCCTTCAGCTCCTCGAGATCGGTGACGACCTGGATCGTGTCGAGCAGCCCGTCGATCCCCTCGTGGGTCTTCGCGCTGACGTCGACGAACTCGATCTCGCCGCCCCACTCCGAGGGCTGCAGGCCGTGCTGGGTCATCTCGGTGCGCACGCGCTCGGGCTGCGCGCCCTCCTTGTCGATCTTGTTGACGGCGACGATGATCGGCACCGCGGCGGCGCGCGCGTGGTCGATCGCCTCCTCGGTCTGCGGCTTGACGCCGTCGTCGGCGGCGACGACGATCACGGCGAGGTCGGTGACGCTCGCGCCGCGGGCGCGCATCGCCGTGAACGCCTCGTGGCCGGGCGTGTCGAGGAACGTGATCTCCTTCTCGCCGTGGTGCACCTGGTAGGCGCCGATGTGCTGGGTGATGCCGCCGGCCTCGCCGGCCGCGACCTCGGTCGTGCGGATCGCGTCCAGCAGCGAGGTCTTGCCGTGGTCGACGTGGCCCATGATCGTGACGACCGGCGGGCGTTCGACCATGTCCTCGTCGGCGTCCTCGAACGTCGGCTCGACCTCGACGTCGTCGGCCGCGTGGACGATCTCGATCTTCTTTTCGAACTCGTCGGCGAGCACCTGGATCGCCTCGTCTGAGAGCGTCTGCGTGAGCGTCGCCATCTCGCCGAGCGTCATCAGCTTCTTGATGATCTCGGGCACCGGCACGCCGAGGTACTCGGCGACGTCCTTGACCGTCGAGCCGGAGTTGACGCGGATCTCGTCGGTCGCCTCGAGCGCCGAGGTGTCGATCGGCGCGATCGTCTCGTCGTAGGTGCCGCGGCGGCGGCGACCGCGCCGCGGGCGGCGCTGGGGCTGGTTGGCCGGTCCGCCCTGCTGGCGGCGCGAGGCCTGCGAGTCGATCACGACGCGGCGGCGGCCGCCCGGGCCGGTCCCGCCGGGCGTGCGCTCGCCGGTGCGCGAGTCGCGCGTCGGGCGCACGCGCTCGGCCGCCGACCCCGGCGCGGCGGGCGGCGTCGGCGATGTGGAGGCTGCGGGCGCAGGCGTCGAGGGCTGCGCGTTGCTCGGCGGCGGCGCGGCCTGCGTCGCCGCCGGCGCGGCTTGCGCGGCCGGGGCCGGCGTCGCCTGCTTGGCGACCGGCGCGCTCTGCGCGGCCGGCGCGCTCGGCGCGGGTGAGGCCTGCTCGGGCGCGCCCTTCGCCGGGCTCGCGGCGGCCGATCCGTTCGGAGCGCTCGCGGCGGAGGCGCCGTTCGCGCCGGGTGCGCCGTCGCCGTCGCCGAGCGCCTTCAGCGCAACGGCCTCGTCGACCGAGGAGGCGGCGGCCTTCGCGTCGATGCCGGCTGCGTGCAGCTTCTCGAGCAGCTCCTTGCTCGAGAGCCCCTGCTCCTTGGCGATTTCGTGTACGCGCTTCTTGCTCATCGGCTCATCGATTCTACGAGCTTGGCGTCATCGGAGAACGAATCCGCGGCGAGCGGCCGCCGCAGCGCGCGGGCGAACGCGCGGCGCTTGGTCGCCTGCGCGAGGCAGCGCTCGTCCGGACGCGGCGTCGCGTCGGCCGGCGCGGGCTCGCGGCACAGGTAGGCGCCGCGTCCGGGCATCCGCGCGGCCGCGTCGAGCACGGCGCGCGCACGGGCGCCCGCCTCGTCGGCGACGGCCGCGATCCGCAGCAGCTCTGACTTCGGCGCGATCCGCCCGCAACCGACGCAACGGCGTCGGGGCACGTGCGCGCCTATGGCGCTGGCTCCTCGGCGGCCGGCTCCGTGGCCTGGTCGGAGATCGCCTGCTCGACGGCGACCTCTGCGACCGCGTCGGGCGTCGCCTGCTCGTCCGGCGCGCCCTGCTCGGCTACGTCGCCGTTACTGGAGCCGCCGCCGCCGTTCAGGTCGGCGACGTTGTCGGTGTCGATCTTGGCGAGCGCCTGGTGGCTCTCGATGCCGCAGTAGCGCGAGCCCGGCAGCGCCGCGTTCGGGCAGCGGCGGCCGTTGGAGAGGACCGCGGCGCAGCGTCCCTGCACCTCCTCCTCCTCGTAGCCGTGCTCGGCCTCCTCGGCGGCGAACTCGGTCTCCGAGCGGATGTCGACGCGCCAGCCGGTCAGGCGCGCGGCGAGGCGCGCGTTCTGGCCCTCGCGGCCGATCGCCAGCGAGAGCTGGTCGTCGGGCACGATCACGGTCGCCTGCTTGGCGTCGTCGTCGACGAGCACCTCGCGCACGCGCGCCGGCGAGAGCGCCTTCGCGACGAAGCGCGCCGGCTCGTCGTTGAACGGGATGATGTCGATCTTCTCGCCGCGCAGCTCGGAGACGACCATCCGCACGCGCGAGCCGCGCGGGCCGACGCAGGCGCCGACGGGGTCGACGCCGTCGGTGTGCGAGACGACGGCGATCTTCGAGCGGTAGCCGGGCTCGCGCGCGACGTTGGCGATCTCGACGAGGCCGTCGGCGATCTCGGGCACCTCGAGCTCGAACAGCTTCTTGATCAGCTCGGGGTCGCGCCGCGAGACGATGATCGCGGGGCCCTTCGTCGAGGGCGAGACCTCCTTGATCACGGCCTTGATCCGCTGCGAGTGGTCGTAGCGCTCGCCGTCGACCTGCTCGGACTTCGGCAGCAGCGCCTCGACGCGTTCGCGCAGCTGCACGAGCGTGTAGCGCGAGTCCGACTGCTGCACGATGCCGGTGATCAGCTCGCCCACGCGATCGCGGTACTCCTCGTACATCATGTCGCGCTCGGCCTCGCGGATCCGCTGCAGGATCACCTGCTTGGCGGTCTGCGCGGCGATCCGCCCGAAGTCGTCGGGCGTGACGTCGCGCTCGTCGATCTGGTCGCGGTATTCGGCGAACTTGGCCGGGTCGATTTCCGGTTCCTCCGGTTCGCGCATCTCGCCCGTCTCGGGGTCGATCGTCGTTTCCTCGTCGATCGTCTCGACGATCAGGTGCGCCTCCAGCCGTTCGGGGATGATCAGTTCGATCACGCGGAAGTCGGCCGTCTCGCGGTCCATTTCGACGCGCGCGTACTTGGCCGAGCCGGGCTGCTTCTTGTAGGCCGAGAGCAGCGCGTCCTCGAGCGCGACCATCAGCTTCTCCGGCTCGATCCCCTTCTCGCGCGCGAGCGCGTGCATTGCCTCGAGAATTTCGCGTGACATGGTCTCTACTCCTCGACGAGATTGGATCGGCGGATCTCCGAGTACGGGATCGCGATTACGCCGCCGTCGGCCGCCAGCGTGACCTCCTCCTCGGAGGCGCCGACGAGCTCTCCTGTGAAGCTGTTGACGGTGCGCGCCTCGCCCGGACGCCGATCGCCGTCGCCGGCGATCTGGCGTGGGTGGCGCATCCGCACGCGGGCGCGGCGCCCGACGAAGCGGCGAAAGTGGACGGGCTTGGTCAGCGGGCGCTCTGAGCCGGGCGAGGAGACCTCGAGCGAGTAGCGCTCGCGCAGATCGGTCAGCTGGCGCGTGACGCGCTCGCACAGCTCGAGCGTGACGCCGTCGGGATGGTCGATGAACACGCGCAGCGAACGGCCGCCGAGAACCTCGGCGAGCAGCACGTCGACGTCGGGCTCGCTCGTCGCCAGACGCCTTTCGATATCTGCCTGAATCGGTGTCACCAACTTGCTCCTAACAATAAAAAAAGCGGGCGGGCGCCCACTTTCGGTCCTGCTACCGACGCCTCTGCGCCGGTCGAAAGCTGTCGTTCGAGGATAGCATCGGCCACGCCTCGGCGAGCAGGTTTGCCTGCACGGCGCCCGCTTTCCGGCGCCGGCGGGGGCGCCCGCTCAGGAGCGCGTCGCGTCGCGCCTGGCGCGGTCGCGATAGACGCGATAGTCCTCACGTTCGGGACGCAGCGAGCAGGCCAGCGCGAGCGGCTGACAGGCCTCGCGGTGACGTCCGAGCAGCTGCATCGCGCGACCGAGGCAGAACAGCGCGTAGTCGTTCGTCGGCGTGCTCTGCGCGACCGCCTCGAACTCGGCGGCGGCGCCTTCGTAGCGCTGCGCGTGGAACAGCGCGCGGCCGAGCGTCTCGCGGATCGAGGCCTTCTCGGGCTCGAGGTCGCGCGCGCGGCTGAGCGGGATGATCGCGGCCTGGTAGTCGCCGTGGTCGAGCAGGTCGCAGCCGCGCCGGTAGAGGTCGTAGACGCTCTCCATGCGGGCGTATTTTAACGAGGGGCTCGCAGCTCCCAGACGGCGTCGAGGATCGCGCGGGCGACGTCGGCCTTCGCCGCGCGGGCGACCGTGCGGGCGTCGCCGCCGGCGCCGTTGGCGGCTCCCGCGGCGCCGCCATCGAGCGCGGCGGCCGTCAGGATCGTGACCTCGTTGGCGTCGACGTCGAAGCCGATGTCATCGCGCGAGATGTCGTTGACGACGATCGCGTCGACGCCCTTCTCGGCGAGCTTTCGCCGGCCCAGCGCGACGGCGTTCTCGCCGTGCTCGGCGGCGAAGCCGACGAGCGTCTGGCCGGCGCGGCGCTCGCCGGCGAGCGCGGCGAGCACGTCGGTCGTCGGCTCGAGCTGCAACGAGATCCCCGCGCGCGCGTCGGCCAGCTCGGACTTCTTGATCTTGTCGGCGCGCGGCGCGACCGGGCGGAAGTCGGCGACGGCGGCGGCCATCAGCAGGACGTCGCAGTCGGGGAACTCCTCGCGGCAGGCGCGCTCGAGCTCGGCGGCGGTGGCGACGTCGCGGCGCACCATCGCCGCGGCGCTCGGCAGCGCGACGTTGGCGGCGACGAGCGTGACCTGCGCGCCGCGCTCGGCGGCGGCCTCCGCCAGCGCGAGGCCCATCCGCCCGGAGGAGCTGTTGCCGAGGAAGCGCACGCTGTCGATCGGCTCGCGCGTGCCGCCGGCGGTGACGAGCACGCGCACGCCGCTCCAGTCGCCGGCCGCGGTGGCGCCGTTCGCGTCTGGTCCACCGGCGCGTGCGGCGAGCGCCGCCTCGCACGCTTCGAGCAGCGCCGCCGGCTCGGCCAGGCGCCCGACGCCGTCCTCGCCCTTCGACGCGAGCCGCCCGACGCCGGGCTCGACGATCGCGACGCCGCGCTCGCGCAGCGTCGCGACGTTGGCGCGCGTCGCGGCGTGCTCGTACATGTGGTTGTTCATCGCCGGCGCGACGAGCACCGGGCAGGTGGCGGCGAGCGCGCAGCTGCTCAGCAGGTCGGCGGCGGCGCCGGTCGCGAGCTTCGCGATCGTGTTGGCGCTCGCCGGTGCGATCAGGAAGACGTCGGCGTTCGCGACGAGCTGCAGGTGGCTGATCGGATCGTGCGCCGGCGGCCGATCGCCGGGGAACGCGCCGCGCAGCGGATCGCGCTCGAACTCGCCGACGAGCACCGGCGCGCCGCTCAGCGCGGCGAACGACGCCTCGCCGACGAAGCGCCGGCTGGCCGGCGTCTGCACGACGCGGACCGCGTGGCCGGCGCCGGTCGCCAGGCGCACGAACTCGAGCGCCTTGTACGCGGCGATGCCGCCGCTGACACCCAAGAGGATGCGCGCCATGCCTACGTTGTAGAGCGAGTCACCGGCCGCGGCAAGGCGTGGCCGGTGCGTTGCGCCTTCGTCATCAGGGCTACAGAGAGTCGATGGTCAAGCGAGGCAAGGACGCAGGGAGCGTGGCGTGCTGGCCGAAACGGGGATGCGAGCGAAGCGAGTGTCTCCCGGCTTCGGTACGCGAGCGACCGAGGACGCCGCCTCGCGCCGGCCAGCGGCTATCTGTAGTGGTACTTGATCTTTCCGGCTGCGACCTCCTCGAGGGCGATCGTCAAGTAGTTTTTCGAGCCGGTTTCGATCATCGGGGGCGGGAACTCGTCGAACGTGCCCTCGCCGAGGTTGTGGTAATAGCTGTTGATCTGACGCGCGCGCTTGGCCGAGACTACGACGCTCGCGTAGTTCGAGTCGACGTTGTCGAGCAGGCGGTCGATGCGGGGGCTGATCACGTGCGGATGCCTTTCGTCGTGGAGGCTTCAAGTGTAGTGCGCCGCGCACCGGCGGCCGGGTCGCGTGCCGGCCGATCGACGCCGGCCGGCACTAACGCGCTGGCGCTCAGTCCAGCTCGCCGGCGACGATGCTCGTGAGCTGCTCGAGTGCGTCGTCGAGGCGGTCGTTGACGACGACGTGGCCGAACTCGGGCTGCGCGGCGAGCTCTTGCTCGGCGACGCGCAGGCGCCGTTCGACCTCCTCGGCGTCGTCGGTGCCGCGGCCGACGAGGCGCGTGCGCAGCGCGTCGAGCGACGGCGGCGCGATGAACACCTGCACGGCCTCGGGCATCGCGGCGCGCACCTGGCGCGCGCCCTGCACCTCGATCTCGAGCACGACCGGCTTGCCGGCGCGGACGCGCTCCTCGAGCTCCGAGCGCAGCGTGCCGTAGCTGCGCCCGGCGTAGTCGGCGTGCTCGACGAAATCGTTCTCGGCGACGCGGCGGTCGAACTCGTCGCGCTCGAGGAAGTGGTAGTCGACGCCGTCCCGCTCGCCCGGACGCGGAGCACGGGTCGTCGCCGAGACCGACAGCTCGAGCTCGGGATGGCGCTCCATCAAGCCGCGGATCAGCGTCCCCTTGCCGACGCCGGACGGACCTGTGATGACGAACACGCGAGCCACGGCGGGCAACCCTAATCAGCCGGGCGGGGGAACATGTGACGCGCGCGCCTCGACGCGGCGGGCTAGCGGTGCAGCAGCGAGATCAGCTCTGAGCGCTGACGCTCGGAGAGCCCGCCGATCGTCTTGCTCGGCGCGATCCGGCAGTGGGCGAGGATCTTGTTGACCTTGACGCGCCCGTACTTGGGGACGGCGAGCAGCATGTCGAAGACCTTCGCCGTCTCGACGTACTCGGGCGGGTCGAGCAGCAGCAGGTGGATCGAGAGGCGCCCGGCCTTGAGGTCGCGCTTGAGCTGAGCGCGCTTGATCCTGATCTGGTTGGCCCTCGCGAGTGCGTCCATTCGCTGGTTGAGGGATCGCTCTGGAGCCATGGAAGAGTTGGGGGACGTCGTGCCGGTCGCCGTCGCCATGGGCGGCGAGTCTACACGCCCGCCGCGGGCGATCAAGACAAACTCGCCGAATTCATCTGGACCTCAAGTTGAGGTGCAGGCGTATCGAGACTGCTGGACGGTACGGGCGCATATTTCCGAGGATTTCCGGGCATACGCGCCCGTGCGTAGAAACGTCCGGACGTTGCGAGAACGGCGCTCGCGGTCCCGCCCGAAGTCACCGCCGCCGGCGGCGCTCAGGCCGGCGCGGCGAGCCCTTCGGCGACGCGCGCGGCGGCCGTCGGATCGCGAAAGCTCTCGGTCCCGACGGCGACGAGCGTCGCGCCGACGTCGAGCAGCTCGCGCGCGTGCGCGGAGCTCTGCACGCCGCCCATGCCGACGACGGGGATGCTGACGCGCCGTGCGACGGCGGCGACCTGCGCGAGCGCGACCGGGCGGATCGCGGGGCCGGACAGCCCGCCGGTGCCGCCGCCGAGCCACGGCCCCGCCGTCCGGCGCGAGCGCCATCGCGCGCAGCGTGTTGATCAGCGAGACGGCGTCGGCGCCGGCCGCCTCGGCCGCCTGCGCACAGGCGGCGACGTCGGCGGTGTTCGGCGTCAGCTTGACGATCAGCGGCTTTGCGCTGCGCGCGCGGCAGGCGTGCACGACGTCCTCGAGCTGGCGCGGGTCGGCGCCGATGTCGAGGCCGGTCTCGACGTTCGGGCACGACACGTTGAGCTCGATCGCAGCGATCTCCGGGCGCGCGTCGCACGCGGCGACGAGCGTCGCGAGCTCCTCGCCGGTCGAACCCATGACGTTCGTGATCAGCGGCACCGGCAGCTCGGCGAGCCGCGGCAGGTCCTCGGCGAGGTAGCCGTCGAGGCCCTTGTTCGGCAGGCCGATCGAGTTGATCAGGCCGGCCGGGGTCTCCCACAGGCGCGGCGGCGGGTTGCCGGCGCGCGGCGCGAGCGTGATCGTCTTCGAGACGAACGCCGCGAACGGGAAGCGCTCGGCTAGCGCGGCGCCGAACGCGCGCATCGCGGCGATCGCGTCGAACGTGCCGGAGCCGTTGATCACGCGGTGCGCCGAGGCGCAGGCCGCAGAACTCGACGCCGTCCGCGGCCGCGGCGCCCGCCGAGGTCGGTCCGCCCGCGTCGCTCACGCCGCCGCCCCGGCGTGCGCGTCGACGCGCTCGAGCTCGGCGGCGTCGATCACGGGGCCGTCGACGCAGACGCGCAGGTAGCCGCCGCCGCGCCTCGGCACGGCGCAGCCGAAGCAGGCGCCGAAGCCGCACGCCATGCCGGCCTCGAGCGCGAGCTGCGCGGGCACGTCGCGCGTCGCGCACATCGCGCGGACGGCCTCGAGCATCGGCGCCGGCCCGCACGCGTAGACCTCGGCGCGGGAGTCGCGGTAGAGCTCCTTCGAGAGCAGGTCGGTCAACAGGCCGTGATGGCCGACCGAGCCGTCGTCGGTCGCGACGCGCGCGCCGTGCAGCAGCGCCGCGCCGCCGGCGCGCGCGGCGTCGCGAAAGCCGAGCAGGACGGTCACGTCGACCTCGGCGTCGGCCTCGAGCGCGTCCTGCAGGATCGCGAGCGGCGCGATGCCGACGCCGCCGCCGACGAGGATCGCGCGCCGGCGCGCGCCGGGCGCCGAGAAGCCGCGCCCGAGCGGTCCGAGCGCCAGCAGCCCGTCGCCCGCGGCGAGCTCGCACAGGCGGTTGGTCCCGGGACCGACGTCCTCGAGCAGGAAGTGCGTCTCGCCGACGCGCCGGCGCGCGATCGAGAAGGCGCGCGCGAGGTACGGCCGCTCGTCGGCGCCTCCCCCCCAGCGCTCGGCGGCGGCGATCATCGCGAACTGCCCCGGCTGGGGCTCGGGCGTCTCGACGTCGGCGACGCGCAGCACGCGGTAGGCGCCGAGCGGCTCGACGCCGAGGACGGTCAGCAGACGACGCTCGAGCGGCGCCGGCGCGCTGCTCCAGTCGCTCACGCGGTGCGGACCCCGTGCAGCTCCTGCAGACACAGGACTGCCGGCTCGCCGTCGCGGCGGGCGCTGGCGATCGCGCGCGCGGCGGATCCGCCGGCGGCGAGCGTCGTCAGGCAGGGGATCCCGTGCCTGACGGCGGCGCGGCGGATCTCGTAGCCGTCGGTGCGCGCGCCGACGCCGGTCGGCGTGTTGATCACGAGGTCGACGTCGCCGCGCTCGATCCAGTCGACGACGTGCGGCGAGCCCTCGCCGATCTTGTTGATCCGCTCGGCCGGCACGCCCATCCGCTCGATCGCTTCGGCGGTGCCGCGCGTGGCGACGATCGAGAAGCCGTTGTCGTGGAGGATCTGCGCGACGCCGAAGGCGCCGGACTTGTCGGAGTCGGTGACAGTGATGAAGACGGTGCCGCTGCTCGGCAGCGGCACGCCGGCGGCGGCCTGCGCCTTGGCGAAGGCGGTCGGGAAGTCGCGCGCGATGCCCATCACCTCGCCGGTCGAGCGCATCTCGGGGCCGAGCAGCGCGTCGGAGCCTTCGAAGCGGTCGAACGGCAGCACGGCCTCCTTGACCGAGATGTGGTCGCCGAAGCCGAGCCCTTCGCGCTCGCGCGGGAGGTCGAGCTCGGCGATCGACTCGCCGAGCATGATCCGGCAGGCGAGCTTGGCGAGCGGCAGGCCGACGGCCTTCGAGACGAACGGCACGGTGCGCGACGCGCGCGGGTTGGCCTCGATCACATAGAGCTCGCCGGCGTGCACGGCGTACTGCACGTTGATCAGCCCGACGACGCCGATCGCGAGCGCGATCTCGCGCGTGGCGCCGCGGATCTGCTCGAGCATCTCCTCGCCGAGCGAGTGCGGCGGCAGCACGCAGGCGCTGTCGCCCGAGTGCACGCCGGCCTCCTCGACGTGCTGCATGATCCCGCCGATCCACACCTCGCGCCCATCGCACAGCGCGTCGACGTCGACCTCCGTCGCGTTCTCCAGGAACCTGTCGAGGAAGATCGATGAAGAGGAGCCCTCCGGGCTCTGATGACGGGATTCGTCGTTCGTCGTATCGGGGACCTCACGTCGCAGGTACTCGGCCAGCCCGTCGCGCGAGTAGACGATCTCCATCGCGCGCCCGCCGAGCACGTAGGAAGGCCTGACGAGCAGCGGGTAGCCGACCTGCTCGGCGCGGTCGAGCGCGTCGGCGACCGAGCGCGCGGTCGCGTACGGCGGCGCTTTGTAGCCGAGCTCTTCGAGCAGCGCGCCGAAGCGCCCGCGGTCCTCGGCGAGGTCGATCGCGGCCGGGCTGGTGCCGAGCAGCGGGACGCCGGCGTCGGCGAGCCCGGCGGCGAGCTTCAGCGGCGTCTGGCCGCCGAACTGGAGGATCACGCCCTCGGGGCGCTCGACGTCGGCGACGGCGAGCACGTGCTCGAGCGTCAGCGGCTCGAAGTACAGGCGATCGGAGGTGTCGTAGTCGGTCGAGACGGTCTCGGGGTTGCAGTTGACCATGACCGCGTCGCGACCGGACTCCTTGACGGTCATCGCAGCGTGCACGCAGCAGTAGTCGAACTCGATCCCCTGGCCGATCCGGTTGGGGCCCGAGCCGAGGATCACGACCGACGCGGGCGTCGAGCCGTCGGCGCGCGCGCGGTTGACCTCGCTGCGCGCGCTGCGCTCCCAGCCGGAGTAGTAGTAGGGCGTGCGCGCGGGGAACTCGGCGGCGCACGTGTCGACCGACATGAACGAGCGCTCGCCGGCGAACGGCGCGTCGGGGTCAAGCGCGAGCGCGCGCAGCTCGTCGAGGAACCACGGGTCGATCTTCGTCAGCCCGTGGATCGCGTCGCGGCTGGCGCCGCGGCGCAGCAGCTCGAGCACGACGTCGTAGCGGTCCGGGCGCGGGCGCTCCAGGCGCGCGAGCAGCTCGTCGTCTGAGAGCTCGCCGAGCGCGGGCTGCTTGTCGAGCTCGCGCGAGCGGAGCGCCTTGGCGAACGCCTGCCCGAACGTGCGCCCGATCGCCATCGTCTCGCCGACCGACTTCATGTGCGTCGAGAGCGTCGGGTCCGAGCCGGGGAACTTCTCGAACGCGAAGCGCGGCCACTTGACGACGACGTAGTCGATCGTCGGCTCGAAGCACGCCGGCGTGACGCCGGTGATGTCGTTGTCGATCTCCTCGAGCAGGTAGCCGACGGCCAGGCGCGCGGCGATCTTCGCGATCGGGAAGCCGGTCGCCTTCGAGGCGAGCGCCGAGGAGCGCGAGACGCGCGGGTTCATCTCGATCACGAGGATCTCGTCGGTCTCGGGGTTGACGGCGAACTGCACGTTCGAGCCGCCGGTCTCGACGCCGACGGCGCGGATCACGGCGATCGCCTGGTCGCGCAGCTGCTGGTAGAGGCGGTCGGTCAGCGTCTGCTGCGGCGCGACGGTGACCGAGTCGCCGGTGTGCACGCCCATCGGGTCGACGTTCTCGATCGAGCAGACGATCACGACGTTGTCGGCCTTGTCGCGCATCACCTCGAGCTCGAACTCGCCCCAGCCGATGACCGACTCGTCGAGCAGCACCTGGCCGATCGGCGAGGCCTCGATGCCGGCGGCGGCGATCCGCTCGAACTCCTCGCTCGTGCGCGCGATCCCGCCGCCGCGCCCGCCGAGCGTGAACGCCGGGCGTATGACGCACGGCAGGCCGACGTCGATTAGCGCGTCGCGCGCCTGCGCGACGCTCGTCGCGATCGCGCTCTTCGGCATCCGCAGGCCGGCGTTCGCCATCGCCTCGCCGAACAGCTCACGGTCCTCGGCGCACGCGATCGCGTCGTAGTTGGCGCCGATCAGCTCGACGCCGTAGCGCTCGAGCGTGCCGTCGTCGTGCAGCGCCTTGGCGAGGTTCAGCGCCGTCTGGCCACCGAGCGTGCCGAGCAGCGCGTCGGGGCGCTCGCGCTCGATCACCTGCGTGACGGGGCCGGGCAGCAGCGGCTCGATGTACGTCGCCTCGGCGAACTCGGGGTCGGTCATGATCGTCGCCGGGTTCGAGTTGACAAGCACGACTTCGTAGCCCTCCTCGCGCAGCACCTTGCACGCCTGCACGCCGGAGTAGTCGAACTCGGCGGCCTGGCCGATCACGATCGGCCCGGAGCCGAGGATCAGGATCTTGTGGAGGTCGTCGCGCCTGGGCATCAGGCGGCCGCCTCGATCCGCTGCAGGAAGCGGTCGAACAGGTAGAGGCTGTCGTGCGGGCCGGGGCCGGCCTCGGGGTGGTACTGGACGGTGCCGCCGGGCACGTCGAGCAGCTCGAGACCCTCGACGGTGCGGTCGTACAGGTTGACGTGCGACAGCGCGGCGGCGCCGAAGTCGGTCTCCCAGCGGACCGGCTCGTCGGCGTCGATCGTGCGCGCGCCGCCGGGCCCGACGGCGGCGAAGCCGTGGTTCTGCGAGGTGATCTCGACCTTCCCCGTCTGCAGGTCCTTGACGGGGTGGTTGGCGCCGCGGTGGCCGAACGGCAGCTTGAACGTCTCGAGGCCGACGGCGCGGCACAGGAGCTGGTGGCCGAGGCAGATCCCCCAGACGGGCTTGACGCCGACGACCTGACGGACGGTGTCGACGACGTAGCCGAGCGCCGCCGGGTCGCCGGGGCCGTTGGCCAGGAACACGGCGTCGGGGTCGCCGGCGAGCAGCTCCTCGGCGCTCGACGTGCACGGGTGCAGCGTCACGCGCGCGCCGCGCTGCACGAGCTCGCGCACCATCGAGAACTTGATGCCGGTGTCGATCACGGCGATCCGCGGGCCGTCGCCGGCGCCGTGGTGGGTGACTTCGCGCGGCGTGACGAGCGCCGCGAGGTCCTGGCCGGCCATCGGCGGCTCGGCTTCGATCAGCGCGCGCGCGTCGTCCTGCGGCAGCTCGCCGGCGAACACGCCGCCGCGCATCGCGCCGGCGTCGCGGATGTGGCGCACGAGCGCGCGCGTGTCGACGCCTGAGATCGCGGCGACGCCGCAGTCGGTCAGCCAGTCGAGCCAGCCGCGCTCGGCGCTCGGCGCGTCCTCGCGGTTGCACGCCTCGCGCATGATCGCCGCGCGCGCCCACGCGCGCTCTGACTCCATCGCCTGAGCGCTCGCGCCGTAGTTGCCGATGTGCGGGTACGTGAAGACGATCAGCTGCCCGGCGAACGACGGGTCGGTGATCGATTCCTGATAGCCGGACATGCCGGTCGTGAAGACGACCTCGCCGACGGCATGCTCGTCGGCGCCGCACCAATCGCCGTCGAAGCGCGTGCCGTCCTCGAGCAGGACGTATCCCCCGCGGACGCTCACAGGATGAGTCTCTGCACTTCCTTGAACTCGGGCGTGCCGGCGCGCCCAAGCAGCTCGAACAGCGCGCTCTCGACGGTGCTGACGACGGCGCCGGCGCGCTCGAGGCGCTCGAGGCCGCGCTCGTAGTCGAGCGTGTGGCGCGAGCCGACGGCGTCGGCCGGCACGTGCACCTCGACGCCCTGCTCGAGCAGGTCGTGAACGGTCTGCGAGACGCACACGTGCGTCTCGATCCCGCAGACGATCGCCTGCGCGCGGCCCTGCAGGTCGAAGCCGTCGGCGCGCGCGGCCGAGAAGACGGTCTTCTCGATCCTCCGCTCCTCCCCCAGCCCGAGCTCGGGCGCGCTCTGGCCGAGCCCTTTCGGGTACTGCTCGGAGACGAGCGCCGGCACGCCGAGGATCCGCGCGGCGGCGATCAGCTTCGCGCACGACTCGGCGACGCCGGCGAACGACTCGTAGGAGCGAAAGCCCTCCTGCACGTCGACGACGACGAGCGCGGCGCCGTCGCGGCGCAGCAGGCCCATCAGGCGCTCACCACCGAGAACGCGCGCTCGCGGTAGACGACGGCTCCGCACGACAGCGTCAGCACGACCCGCCCGCGCAGCTTGCGCCCGGCGAAGCAGCAGTTCTCCGAGCGGCTCTCCCAGCCGCGCTCGCCGGCGATCCACTCGGCGTCGAGATCGACGAGCGTGAGGTTCGCCGGCTCTTCGGGGGCGATCGTGTGCGTCGGCAGCTCGAACAGCTCGGCGCCGGCCGTCATCCGTTCGACGAGCAGCGCGAGCTCGACCACGCCGGGCAGGACGAGCCCAGTGTAGAGCGCGGCGAACGCCGTCTCCAGGCCCGTCGTGCCCATCGGCGCCTGCTCGAACGGGACCTCCTTCTCCTCGCGCGCGTGCGGCGCGTGGTCGGTCGCGACACAGTCGATCACGCCCGAGCGCAGCCCGTCGATCAGCGCCTGGCGGTCGATCTCGGTCGCGAGCGGCGGGTTCATCTTCATCCGCGTGTCCATCCCGCGCACGTCCTCGTCGGTCAGCAGCAGGTGATGCGGCGAGGCCTCGGCGCTGACGCGCCAGCCGTGCGCCTTGGCGGCGGCGACGGCTTCGACCGAGGCGACGCACGAGAGGTGCTGGAAGTGCACGCGCGCGTCCTCGTAACCGGCGATCGCGGCGTCGCGCGCGACCATCGTCGACTCGGAGATCGTCGGGATGCCGCCGATCCCGAGCGCGGCGCTGACGGCGCCCTCGTGGATGCAGCCGCCGCGCGAGAGCGTCGGGTCCTCCTCGTGCAGCGCGAGCACGCCGCCGCACAGGCGCTGGTACTGGAGCGCCTTGCGCAGCATCCCGGCGCTCGTCACCGGCTTGCCGTCGTCGGTGAAGCCGACCGCTCCCTCCTGGCGCAGCTCGGCCATCTCGGTCAGCTGCTCGCCGGCCAGGCCGCGCGTGATCGCCGGCAGGAAGCCGATCGCGACGCGCGCCTCGCGCGCGGCGCTGTCGCGCAGCGCGCGCAGCAGCGGCGCCGAGTCGAGCACCGGGTCGGTGTTCGGCATCGCGAGAACGGCCGCGTAGCCGCCGGCGGCGGCGGCGCGCGTACCGGTCTCGAGGTCCTCCTTGTGCTCGTGCCCGGGCGTGCGCATGTGCACGTGCGGGTCGAAGAACGCCGGCATCAGGTGGTGGCCGCGCCCCTCGATCAGCTCCTCCTCGGCCGCCTGCTCGAGCGCGCCGGCCGGCGCGAGCTCGGCGACCAGACCATCGCGCACGCGCACGTCGTGGCGGCCGTCGAGCGCCGCGCGCGGGTCGAACGCGTGGACGTCGCGCAGGAGGACGTCTGCGGGCCGCTGCGGCCCGTGCACGAGCGGCTCGGCGGCCATCACGCGGGCTGGCGCTCGGTCGGCTCGACGGACTCGACGCGCCCGCGCACGGGCGACGGCGCGCTCGCGCCGGACAACAGCTCGTAGAGGACGGCCATCCGCACGACGACGCCGGCCTCGACCTGCGCCGTGATCACGGCCTGCGGCGAGTCGACGACCTCGCCGGAAAGCTCGACGCCGCGGTTGACCGGGCCCGGGTGCATCAGCACCTGGCGCGGCGACAGGCGCCGGCCGTTGATCTGGTACCACGCGGCGTACTCGCGCACCGACGGCACCCACATCTCGCTCATCCGCTCGTTCTGCATCCGCAGCGCGTAGACGACGTCGGCCGAAGGCAGCTCGTCGAGCGTGTAGCGCACGTCGCAGCCGAGCGCCTCGATCCCGCGCGGGATCAGCGTCGGCGGCCCGGCGACGGTCACGTTCGCGCCCATCCGCTGGAACGCGACGATGTTCGAGCGTGCGACGCGCGAGTGTGCGACGTCGCCGACGATCCAGATCGAGGCGCCGTCGAGCGCGCCGATCCGGCTTTTCAGCGTGTACACGTCGAGCAGCGCCTGCGTCGGATGCTCGCGCTTGCCGTCGCCGGCGTTGACGATCGCCGCGCTGCACCACTTCGAGACGAGCTCCGAGGCGCCGGCCCACGGCGTGCGCAGGACGATCGCGTCGGGCTTGTGCGCGCTGAGCGTGAGGACCGTGTCCTTCAACGACTCACCCTTCTCGACGCTCGACCCGCTCGCGGCGAAGTTGACGACGTCGGCCGACAGGCGCTTGGCGGCGAGCTCGAAGCTCGAGCGCGTGCGCGTCGAGGCCTCGTAGAACAGGTTCAGCACCATCCGCCCGCGCAGCGCCGGCACCTTCTTGATCTCGCGGTCCGAGACCTCGGCGAAGCGCTCGGCCTGCGCGACGATCCGCTCGATCTCCTCACGGTCGAGGTGATCGATGGAGAGCAGATGATTCACGTCATCTTCCAATCAAAGAAATCGATCCTCATGCGACCTCCATCGCGCTCGTTGCGATCGTTACCTCGTCGACTCCGTCGAGCTCTGCGACACGGACGTGCACGTGCTCGGCGCGCGAGGTCGGCAGGTTCTTGCCGACGTAGTCCGGGCGGATCGGCAGCTCGCGGTGGCCGCGGTCGGCGAGCACCGCCAGCTGCACGCGCTCGGGGCGGCCGTAGTCGAACAGCGCCTCGATCGCCGCGCGCACGGTGCGCCCGGTGTAGAGGACGTCGTCGACGATCACGACCGTCCGCCCGGTCACGTCGAAGTCGATGTGCGACGCATGCACGACCGGCGCGTCCGGGCGGCTCGCGACGTCGTCGCGGTAGAAGCCGATGTCGAGGTCGCCGAGCGGGATCTCCGCGTCGATCAGGCCTTCGAGCGAATCGCGCAGGCGCTGGGCGAGGAACGCGCCGCGGCGGTGGATGCCGACGATCGCAAGCGCGCGATCGTCCGGGTTGCGCTCGGCGATCTCGTGCGCGATGCGCGTCAGCGCTCGCTGGATGTCGTCCTCGTGCAGGACGACCTTCTCGCTGCTCTCTTCCAATGCTTCCTTCCTGGCCTCACGGGACCGGGTTAAAGGACGATTTGGAATGTATCAGGGCGTCGCGACGGCCTCCGACGGCGTTGCGACGGGCTCCGCGCTTGCCGACTCGCGCGCCTGGCGCTCGGACCAGCGCAGCAGCGTCGCGCCGCCGCGCTCGGGGAACGGGACCTCGATCGTGTCGAAGTCGCGCGGCGCCTCGGTCGTCGGGAAGATCGCGCGCGCCTCGTCGCGCAGCTGCCCGCCGCCGTAGCGGCTGGAGACGTGCGTCAGCGCGAGCAGGCGCACGTCGGCGTCGCGCGCGAGCGTCGCCGCCTGCGTCGCCGTGCTGTGCGCCGTCAGCCGCGCGCGCTCGGTCTCCTCGTCGGTGAACGTCGCCTCGTGCACGAGCACGTCGGCTTCGTGCGCCGCGATCGCGAGCGCCTCGCACGGCTCGGTGTCGCCCGACAGCACGATCTTGCGCCCCTCGCGCGTCGGCCCCATGACCTGCTCGGGCGCGACGCCGTCGACCGTCTCGCCGCGCTGCAGGCGGCCGAAGTCGGGGCCCGGCTTGACGCCGAGCCGCTCGGCGAGCTGCGCGTCGAGGTGGCCAGGGCGCGAGTCCTCGACGATCGCGTAGCCGAACGCCGACGCCGTGCGGTGGCTGACCGGCACGGCCGCGACGACGTACCCGTCGCGCTCGACCGTCTCGGCCGGCTCGAGCTCGACGACGCTCAGCTCGTACGGCAGGCGGCCGTAGACGATCCGCATCGCGCCCATCAGCTCGCGCAGGCCGCGCGGCCCGTACACGACGAGCGGCTGGTCGCGTTCGCGCAGCGCGAACGACTTCAGCATCCCCGGCAGCCCGAGCCAGTGGTCGGCGTGGAAGTGCGTGATGAACACGCATTCCATGTCGACGAGGCCGATCGAGCGGGTCAGCTGGCGCTGCGTGCCTTCGCCGCAGTCGAACAGGATGCGGTCGCCGCCGAGGCGCACGAGGATCGCCGGCAGGCCGCGGCGCGCGCTCGGCACCGAGCCGCCCGTGCCGGCGAAGAAAAGCGACAGATCCATGTTGCAAAGGTAGCGGTGCGGGTATTCGTCACGCACGTCAGCAACAGAGCGACCGGGCGCGCACGGCGGAGCGTGCTTGTTCAGCCCGGATGCGGCGCGGCCGTCGGCGGTCCGGCGGTCGGCGGCGAGCCGGACCCGACCGCGTCGGCGACATGCGGCTCGGACAGCGTCTGTCGAATCCGGCGGTACTCCTCCTCGCCGATCTCGCCCGACGCGAGGCGTCGATCGAGCAGCTCGCGCGCGCTCTCGCTGCGCATCCCGGAGCCCGCGCCTGTCGAAGGAGCGGCCGAGCTACGCTGGTTGTTCAGCACCGTGACCACGAAGAACACGGCGAGCGCGAGGACGCCGAGCGTCACGAAGATCGACAGCACCCACCCGCCGGCGCCCATGTGATGGCCGTACATCATGCGCTCGATCGTACGCTTGCGCCGGCGCTCGAGCATCCGTTGCTTCCGCGCGGGCGCAGCGTGGCGAAGTACGGAGCCCCGTCCGGCGCGCACAGCCGGGTCGTGTCGGACGCCGCAGTGGGGAAAGTCCAGAGATACAACTATCACCGAAGACGCTCAGCCCTCGGCCACAAGCCCCCGATCGCTCGACTCAATGAGCGAACCAACGTGCTCGGGGCTTACACCTAGCAGGCAGTCCCGTGCTGTGTGGCACCGAGGCCCACGCTGGCGACGCTCAGGTGGTTCGGGTATGTCGATTCGCCGTTCGCGCCGACTCCGTGGAGGTCGATGCTCATGACGCCCGACGGGTCGCCGACCTTTGGATTGGCGAACCACCGGCCCAGTGTCTTGCTCCGTACGTTGACGATCTTGCAGGAACCGTTTTCGTGGCCGACGAAGGCTTCGAGCACCCGCGTGTCGTGCGGCAGCTTCGACAGCACGATGTGTTCTGCCACGCCCGCGATCACTTCATCGCCGCCGAGCGCCTGCTCGTAGCGGTCTACGCGACCTTCGGGGGTAGTTTCGACCGTGATGTATTCGTACTGCGATTCCCCCTGCGTGACTTCCACCCGGGACCCGAAGCATTTGCCTTGGGAGCAGCCTTCGGTACCGCGAGGGTGCGCGGATTCCCAGTCGGCGAGCTTCGCGCCCATTCCGCTCCACCCGTGATTGGCGGCGCTACTCGTCACCGCGGAGGTCGAGTCGCTTGGACTGCTCGTGCTACTACTAGACGACCCACAGCCCGACGCCAGTACGCAGGCGCCAACGGCAGCTTGCAAGCAGCCTCGTCCCCGCAACGCGCCGACGGGGGCTACGTGCATTCCGGCTTCATCGTCGTGATTAGTTCGGCGTACTTGCCTTCCCCCTCCGGTTCGACAAAGCCTTCGGCATATTCGCTGCCCAGTAGCCGCCCCAGCGTCGGACTCCGCCAGACGATGCACGATGCGTGTTCGGTGATGACATGCGCGTCGTCCGGCAAGTTGTGCACAGACATGAGCGAGATCAGTTCGTGTGTGCTCGGGACGGGATCGAAGTTCACATTGATGTTGAACGCGGCAACGCGATCACCCCCCAGCGTGTACATGACGTGCCACCACGCCACCCCGACCGGCGGATCGGAGCCTTCGCCAATCGTATTTTCGGCATTGAACTTCGACTTCTTGGCGCCGAGGCCGTGCCCGAGATCTTCCTCGGCGCGTCGTTCGGCAGCTTCGCGACGGTGGCGGGCGGCCTCGCGACGACGCCGCTCGGCCGCTTCGCGCTTGGCCAGCAGTTCTCGCTTCTTGCTTTCGGCGGCGTCCTTCTTCCGCTGTCGAGCTTCGACTTTGAGGTCGCTCGCGCTGGGCTGACCGACCGTGGTCGTCGTCTGCGCGGCCACCGTCGCGGACGTGGTGCTCGTTGTTTGGCCGCCACCACCACAGCCCGCCAACACGAGGACGCACACGCCCGCGATGCCTACCGACCAGTTGTGCCACCGCCTCATGGCCGGGGAATCCTACCTGCCCGAACTCCGACCAACATCGAGCCGATGGCACGCGAAGACCTTGACGCTCTCAACGCGCTTCAGATCTGCACTGAACGCTCGGGCAAGCGTCTGGCCCAGCTAGATGAGCTTGCCGACGAGCCACACATCTTCGGTGGACAGGTCGAGTCCCGACTCGACGCACTCGCTGACGCTGGCCTCGTCGAACGCGAGAAGCGCGACTCGGCAGATCTCGAATACGCCATCACACGAGATGGCGAACGAGTCGTCGCGGACGGCTCGCAAGGCGCCGCATGAAGGCCGCAGCGCTCGTCGGCGACAAGGGGTCGCGTTTCCATAGCGCTTCCACAGGCCAGCAGGTCGACGCCGACTCTTCGGCTCGAGCCCAATAAACTCGTCCTCCCGCGCCCGTAGCTCAGTGGATAGAGCGCTCGCCTCCGGAGCGAGAGGTCGCAAGTTCGAATCTTGCCGGGCGCGTGGACAAAACCTCCGGGATTTCCGGGGGTTCTTGTGTTTCCGGGGACGGATGGTGTGATGGCCCGGCGTCCGTGGGGACCGCGCGTGGCTACCAAGCCGCGTCGTCCGGGCATTGGAACAGTAGATCGGCAGGCCACGGCCGACGCCGTGGCCGTAGAACGCCCGGAATGGACCGATGTAGCATGAGCCGGTGACCGAGCATCGGGACGACGGCTACCGCGCTATCGGCCGCTACGTCGCGCTGTTCTCCTTGATGGTCGCCGAGATGCGCGAACGCATCACTCGACATCTTCAGCGGCCGAGCGACCCGCCACTCGTGGCTCACATGCCACTGAGTGAAGCAACGGCTCAGCAGATCGCTAACGCGTTCTTTGGCATATGCGGCGCGCTACTTGCCCACGATCGCGATGAGACGAATGCAGCAAAAAAGCTCCGTAACGAGGTGGAAACAGTTATCCAGGAGCGCAACATGGTTTCGCACGCTGACTGGCATGTCGGCTACACGAGCATTACGGGCGGGGTTGAAGGAAGCACGCCGACTCCGCCATTCATCTGGCGCGTAAGGCCGGTTCGCAAGGTGGGAGCACTCGAAAGTTCAGTCGTTGAGCTCGACCCTTCCTCCGATGGAATCGAACGCTTGACGAAGCTGATACGCGAATACGGAGCCGTGTGCTTTCGCGTTCACGGACGACAGGTCGCAGGGGAACAGACCATGCACGTCGGCGATGTTCTCGGAATTGAGGACGGTGCGCTTGTCTTGGGTCCGTTGGCGGTCGCTTAGCCGCTACCGATGCGCTGGCCGGCCAGCGCGAGACGTATCGAACACGTAGTCGCCACGCCGCCGTAGATCAGTCCGAGTTCTCGACGAACGGATGAAACCTCAAGGCTGACGCAGTGCTCGGAATTAGCAACTCCTCCTCGTCGGGTACATGTCGAGCACACGTGTAGTTGTGGTACTCCGCCACCCACCGGTACTTCTCCCAGATCGCTCGACGGCCCCTGTGGCGCTCCAGGCGCGCGGTTACGCGGTCGCGGTGCATCGCGAGAGCAGTCGGATAATCCTCGTCGGGGTCGTCGAAGAGCACCGACAGATAGTCAACGAACACCAGCCCGTCGTCATCCTGGAGCAGCAACTGATTCTCGGGTGAGCTCGTCGGATCTCCATACGCCCCGAGTGCGGCGCGCTGGGACTCGACGGCCTGCGGGCTGAGCACGATCCGGGGTTGAAGTGCTTGGGTGGACTCCACCTCGTATGCGTCGATTAGGGCGGGCCCGTACACCAGCCCTTCGTGAATGTGGACGTCGCCAAGCGCGAGCCCGCCCCGTAGAAACCAGTCATGAGCGATCAGGTTCAACTGCAGATATGCAGCTTGCATCGTGAGTCCGCCGACCGCGAACTCCTCATCCTCGGCCATCTCGAAGGGCGATGCCACAACGAGAGTGTCCGAGAAGAAGGCGCTCGGCCACGGAGAGTCGGGCATCAAGAAGTCACGGAAACTACGCCTCGTGGCGTGCTCG
Organism: uncultured Solirubrobacteraceae bacterium; assembly: GCA_963782925.1. Taxonomy (GTDB): domain Bacteria; phylum Actinomycetota; class Thermoleophilia; order Solirubrobacterales; family Solirubrobacteraceae; genus Palsa-744. The sequence continues at coordinate 3,242,175 of CAWALH010000002.1, read as the reverse complement.
AGCCCACGCAGCCCTGTGAGCGGCTCCCTCAAGCTGACCTCGCGAACCCCGAGTAGATCCACGAACAAGAGCGCCGAATGCGCAAGCCGCGGCTCGCCGTCCTCGTCCAAGAAGAGCGAGCCGGACGCGTTCACTGGCTCTGGTGGGGCTCAGGCGCGAGCGCGCCCGCGCCGGGTGACCACATAACCCCGAGGGCCCCGGTTCCCGGGGACCCGCTCGATCAGCCCGCGCCATGTTGCCGATGCAATCCAGCGTGGCAGCGCGGCGCGCATACGGGGATCAGCGATCGCGAGGCTCATCTCGTCGAAGGTACGGGCGCGTCCTCCGAACAGTGGCAGCACCACGTCGTCGAGATCCTCGTACGCGCGCAAATGCGCCGGGTATTCGCGGCCGTCTAGCGTTTTTGGGTTCGGACTATCGAGCGTCGATGGGTCAAGCGGCATCGTGTTGATCATGCTAACGACGCGTTCCGACGCGACGGATCTATCGAGTCTGACCCTCGCTGCTTGGATCTCAGCAGCTGGCGTACTGCCTCTCGTGTCGATCGGGACTCGAACCACCAAGACACCGGCTCGCCGGCCAGCTTCTCTGCTGCGCGATGGACCACGCGGGCCTGCATCGGCCCTCGGCAGCCTTCAAGGCCTCTGTGACCGTCGCCACCAGCCAGCCCCGGCGAGAGGCGGGCTTGGTCGCCGGAGCCACAATGCCCGACGATCTGTCGGTCTTGGCGCCGTTGAGGCTTTGGACGGCGCGCCGTCGTCACTCCCGGCCGTCCGGCTCGAGCAGATCCTCGATGACCAACCGAACAGAACGCGAAAGTTTGGTTAGCGTCTCCGCGGGCGCGCTGACAAATGCCTGCGAGATCCGGAAGCTCTTCTAGCTCGAAGGCAAGGCCCCTAAATGGCCTCGAGGGCCGGAGCCAGCTGCTCGGCCGTCGTGATCCAGGGTGACGCCGATCGGATCCTGCCGTACGAGAAGACCGGCGCGCGCCTGCCGGCGCTGATCGACGACATGCAGCTCGTCACGATCGAAGGCGGCCCCCACGCGATCGCGTGGACGCACACGCTGCAGGTCAACAGCGCGCTGCTCGACTTCGTCGGCGCGGAGACGCGAGTCGCCGCCAGCTGATCGCCGCTTCCGTCCTGGCCCTGCCCTCTCCGGTGGGGTCAGGACGATGCACCGTCCGAGCAGCACGCGTGCTAGACAGCTCTAATGCCGCAGAAGATCACCCAACCCGAACTGCGCGACGGCACGCCCGTAGGCAAGCCGAGCCCGGCGCAACGCCGACAGTACGTCCCGATAGCAACCGTGCTGAAGGCGTTCGCAGGCTCCGCGCCGATCGATTCGGCCCGCTTCAGAGCTGACGTCGACCGCTTGCTCGACCCAGGCATCGAACCCCGCGCCTGACGCCGACACCCACCGGACGAACTCGGCTCCGCGGTGCGTCGCATCGCCTCAATCCCAGCCCAACCTCCCCTCCTCGCCGGCCGCCCGCTCGATCTCCTCGAGCGCGATGTCGGTCCGCCGGTCGTCGACCATGCTCTGCAGCGCGTGGTCGATCGTCGGCGCCCAGACGCGGCGCGCGACGACGACGCGACCGGGCTCGCCGTCGACGCCCTCGTCGTACTGCTTCCATTCGAGCGCGACGAGCGGCGCGCGCGCCGGCGGCGCGTCGGGCGGCACGGGCGCGCCCCAGCCGTAGAGCGTGATCTGCGCGTCCCAGCCGTGCGGGCAGAGCTCGCCCATCACGGCGAGCGCGCCCCACTGGTCGTTGACCGGTTTGGGCCGGCGCGGGCGACGCTGGAAGAACCACAGCAGCGCGCCGCCGAGCGCGGCGAGCGCGGCGATCACGAGCGCGGCGAGCAGGGCGTCGGTCGCCTTCGCGTGTCCGCCCTGGACGCCGCTGGCGAGCGCGATCGCTCCGCTCACGGCGCTCATCGCATCCACTCACCCCGGTCGCCCGGTTCGGCTCGCAGATGCTCGCCACGCACCCTCATCGCCCCTTCACGGTAGCGCGCAAACGACGCTTCTCGATGCAGTCCTCGAACGCCGATTCACGTCGCTCACAAGCGGAGTTGCACGAGCTGTCCAGTCGGGCTGGACGGGCTCATGGCCGCACCTACGACTGACGATACGCCGGGCGAGGCGCCGCGCGTACGGCGCGCGAAGTCGACCGGAAGCCGAGGCAGATGACGGGCTCGACCAGTCAGCGGGATCAGACCGTGGAGCGCGCCGCCGAAGCGCTCCTGCGCGAGCATCCCGATGCGCTCGTCTGCGCCCTGTCGCGGACCGGCTTGATCGTGCCGCTGCCGGGGAGCGTGCCGCTGTGGGGGCAGACGACGATCGAGGGCCGCGCGGTGATCGACAGCGTCGTGACGGCCGACCGCGCCGAGGTCGTCGCGCTGTGGAACCGGCTCGACGACGAGTTCGCGGTCAACGGCAAAGTGCGGATGCTGAGCCGACCGTCGCGCTGGGTCACGCTGCACTTCCTCGATCTGACGGGCACGCACGGCGTGCGCATGTGCGTCGTGCTGCCGAGCGACGAACCGGCGCCGGTGAGCGAGGAGTCCGACGACTTCGAGGAGCGCCCGGCGGCGCCGCGCTTCGCGACGCTGCTCGAGGACGAGAGCGCGAAGGTGATCGAGTGCGACGAGGCGTTCACGCAGATGTTCGGCTACACGCCGGCTGAGCTGATCGGCAAGTCGGTGCTCGACCAGATCCACCCCGATGACCAGGGGCGCGCGGTCGAGGGCTGGCTGACGACGGTCTCGACGCATCGCAGCCAGCAGACACGCTTGCGCCGCAAGCGCAAGGACGGCAGCTGGGTGTGGGTCGACACGACGCTGCACAACTACCTCAACCGCAGCGACCGCAACTACGTGCTCGTCGAGCTGATCGACGTCTCGGCCGAGATGGCCGCGCAGGAGGCGCTGCAGGAGCGCGAGGAGCTGCTGCGGCGCTTGACCGAGGCGATGCCGATCGGCCTGATGCAGCTCGACCGCGACCGCAACGCCGTCTACTGGAACACGCGCCTGCGAGAGATCCTCGACGGCGCACCGGCCGCCGAGCGAGGGCTCGACGAGGACGGCGACCTCGGCGATGTCTCGAAGGAGGACCCGACGACCGACGCCGGCGATCCGGCGGCGGCGGCGCAGGACGCCGACAGCCCGCCGCCGAGCGCGCGCTCGCTGCTCTCGACGCTCACGCGCGAGGCGATCGCCGAGTTCGAAGCGGCGCTCACGCGCGTGCTCGGCGACGGCGTCGACGCGGACATCGAAGCCGACGTCGTGCCCGCGGACGGAGAGTGGCGGCGCGTGCTGATGAGCATCCGCGCGCTACGCCGCGTCGACGGCGAGGTCGGCGGCGCGATCACGTCGGTGCTCGACGTGACCGACAGCGCCAGGGCCCACCGCGAGCTCGAGCGCCGCGCGACGTTCGACGCGCTGACCGGCTGCTACAACCGCGGCGCGATCCTCGACCTGCTCGAGCGCGAGCTGACGCGCGAGGACGGCGTGAGCGTCGGCGTCGTGTACGTCGACCTCGACCGCTTCAAGCCGGTCAACGACACGCTCGGGCACGCGGCCGGCGACGAGCTGCTCGCGCGCGTCGCCGAGCGCCTGCGCGAGCTGACGCGCCGCGCCGACGTCGTCGGTCGCCTCGGCGGCGACGAGTTCCTGCTGCTGCTGCCGGAGATCCGCTCGTGCGAGGTCGCGCTGCGCGTCGGCCAGCGGGTCTGCAACTCGCTGAGCCGGCCGGTCGAGCTCCGCCAGGACGGCGTCGTCGAGCTGACGGCGAGCGTCGGCGTCGCGTGCGCCGACGCCGGCACGTGCACGCCCGACGAGCTGATCAAGCGCGCCGACCACGCGATGTACCGCGCCAAGGAGCAGCGCGACGGAGCGCCTGCGCTGCACGAGCCTGCGAAGCTGCGGGCACGATGCGACCCCGAGAGGTAACGCCGGCCGACCACGCGGCGCTGCTCGCGCTGAACCAGGACTCGGTGCTCGAGCTGAGCCCGCTCGACGACGCGCGCCTGCGCTACATCCTCGCGCTCGCGCACCGCAGCCTCTTGATCGAGCGCGACGGCGAGACGCTCGCGTTCGCGATCGCGATCGCTCCCGGCGCCACCTATGACAGCGCCAACTACGTGCGCCTTGGCGAGCTGTACGACCGCTTCCTCTACCTCGACCGGATCGCCGTCGCCGCGACGGCGCGTCGGCGGGGGCTCGGCGCGGCGCTGTACGACGCGATGGAGGAGGCCGCGCGACCGTTCGGGCGGATGGTGCTCGACGTCAACGTCGAGCCGCCGAACGAGCCGTCGCTCGCGTTCCACGCCGCGCGCGGCTACCAGCCGCTCGAGCAGCTCGAGCACGCCGAGAAGACGGTCGTGCTGATGAGCAAGGAGCTCGGCGGCTAAAGCACCTTCGAGAGGAACGCGCGCGTGCGCTCCTCGCGCGGGTTGCCGAGCACGTCGGCCGGTGGGCCGGACTCGACGACAAGGCCGCCGTCCATGAACACGACGCGGTCGGCGACCTCGCGCGCGAAGCCCATCTCGTGCGTGACGACGATCATCGTCATGCCCTCGCGCGCGAGCTGCTGCATCGCGGCGAGCACGTCGCCGACGAGCTCGGGATCGAGCGCCGAGGTCGGCTCGTCGAACAGCATCAGCTTCGGCTGCATCGCCAGCGCGCGGGCGATCGCGACGCGCTGCTGCTGGCCGCCGGAGAGCTGCGCCGGGTAGGCGTCGAGCTTGTCGGCGAGCCCGACGCGGCCGAGCAGCTCGCGTGCGCGCTCGCGCGCCTCACCGCGATCTTCGCGCTTGACGCGGATCGGCGCGCACGTGACGTTGTCGAGCGCCGTCATGTGCGGGAACAGGTTGAAGTGCTGGAAGACCATCCCGATCTCGGCGCGCTTGCGCGCGACGTCGGCTTCGCGCAGCTCGTGCAGGCGCTCGCCGTCCTGGCGATAGCCGACGAGCTCGCCGTCGACCGACAGCCGTCCCGAGTTGATCTTCTCGAGGTGGTTGATGCAGCGCAGGAACGTCGACTTGCCCGAGCCGGACGGCCCGAGCAGGCACATCACTTCGCCGGCCGCCACCTGCAGCGTGATCCCCTTCAGCACGTCGTTGCGCCCGAAGCGCTTGTGCACGCCTTCGGCGCTGACCATCGGCGTCGCGGACGGCGCCGTCGCGCTCATCGGTCCTCCCCGCCGCCCGGCCGGGCGCGCCCGCCCTGATGACGGAAGCTCAGGACGCCGCGCAGCACGCGGGTCGGCAGCGCGGCCTCCTGCTCATGCGCGGTGCCGCGCCCGTAGTAGCGCTCGAGGTAGTACTGGCCGACGTACAGGATGCTCGTGCAGACGATGTACCAGATGCTCGCCGCGATCAGCAGCGGGATCGTCTTGAAGTTGACCGAGTAGATCAGCTGCGCGGCGTACAGCAGCTCGGTGACGACGATCACGCTCGCGAGCGACGAGGTCTTCAGCATCGAGATCGTCTCGTTGCCGGTCGGCGGGATGATCACGCGCATCGCCTGCGGCAGCACGATCCGGCGCATCGTCTGAAGCCGCGTCATCCCCAGCGACTGCGCCGCGTCGGACTGGCCCGGGTCGACCGAGATGATCCCGGCGCGGACGATCTCGGCCATGTAGGCACCCTCGTTCAGCCCGAGGCCGAGGATCGCCGCCGTGAACGGAGTGATCAACGTGTTCGCGTCGGCGTGGATGAACGACGGGCCGAATGGGATGCCGAGCGCGATCTTCGGGTACAGCGCGGCGATGTTGTACCAGAACAGCAGCTGCACGAGGACCGGCGTGCCGCGGAAGAACCAGATGTAGAACGAGCTCGCGCCGGACACGAGCCAGTTCGGCGAAAGGCGCATGACGGCGAGCAGCACGCCGAGCACGATGCCGATCGCCATCGCGATCACGGTCAGCTCGATCGTCACGCGCAGCCCGTGCAGGATCCGCCCGTCGAACACGTATTCGCCGACGACGCCCCATTCGAAGTGCGGGTCGGTCGCGACCGAGCGGACGATCGCGACGGCGACGACGATGACGACCACGGCGACGATCCACCGCCCCGGCCGCCGCACCGGCACGGCCTTGATGTCCTCGGGCCGCTCGGCCGGTTCGGGGAGGGCCTGGCCCGAGGACATCGCTGCTGCTGCTCAGTCGCTAGCCGGTCGCGCCGTCGATCGCCGGCGTCTTGATCGCGCCCGACTGAAGCCCCCACTTTTCGAGGACCTTCGCGTATTCGCCGTTGGCGATGATCGCGTTCAGCGCCGCGAGGATCGGCTTCGCCAGACCGTTGCCTTTCGGGATCGCGAGACCGTACGGCGCGACTTCGTACTCCTTGCCGATCAGCTTGAACTTGCCGCCCGACTGTTTGACCTGGTAGTCGGCGATCGGCGAGTCGGCCATGCCGACTTCCGCGCGCCCGCTCGAGATCGCGAGGTTGGCGCCGTTCTGGTCGGGGAACGTCAGCACGCTGACGCTCTTGCTGCCGGCTTTCGTGCACGCCTTGCTCTGCTTTTCGGCTTCTTCCTGCTCGACCGTGCCCTTCTCGACCGAGACCGTCTTGCCGCACAGGTCGGCGACCGTGTTGACGCCGGGGTTGGCCGAGCTCTTCGCGTAGAACGAGATGCCGGCCTCGAAGTAGTCGACGAATTCGACCGTCTTCTCGCGTTCCTTCGTGTCGGTGAACGACGACGCGCCGAGGTCGTACTTGCCCGCGGCGAGGCCTGGGATGATCGTGTCGAACGTCGCGTTGACGAATTTGACCTTCAGGCCCATCTGCGCGGCGATCGCGTTCATCAGGTCGACGTCCATCCCTTCGACGGTGTGGCCGTCGGAGGCGATGAACTCGTTCGGCGCGTACGTCGCGTCGGAGGCGACCGTCAGCGTCCCTTTCGATTTGATCGCGGCCGGCACTTCGGCGGCGATCGCCGCATTGGCGGCGCCCGTCGAAGTCGAGGTCGACGTCGAGCTCGAGGACGCCGTCGACGAGCTGCTGCTACTGCTGCTGCCGCAACCTGCGAGTGCGACGAGGACGAGCACGGCCGCACCGAATGCGGCAACGAGCTTTCTCATCTGGACCCTCCTGCGTGGTTTGAGGTTGACCCTGGCCCGACGGCCGAGAGCCCCCGAGAAGCCCGCAAGTATGGCACGCCTTGCAAACCTTTCACACGCCGCCACGACGGGGTTGGCGCGTACGCGCGGTGCACCGGCGCAGCGCCGCCACGACGGCCGCCTCGCGCGTGCCGCTCAGATCTCGAGGTAGCGCAGCACGACGCGCCCGAGGACGACGACGTCGCCGTTCTCGAGGTCCGCCTGGACGATCCGGCGCCCGTTGACGAACGTGCCGTTGGAGCTGCGATCGTCGAGCAGGCGCGCACCGCCGGGACGTTCGACGAGCATCGCATGACGCCGTGAGACCGACTTCTCGTCGAGATGCAGGTCGGCCGACAGGCCGCGGCCGATGTGCATCACGCCGCTCGAGATCGGGATCAGCAGCGACTCGCCCGGTCCGTGGACCTCGAGGTAGCGACCCGGCCCGGTCGGACGCTCGGCGATCGCCTTGCGGCGAACGCTCTCGTCGAGGCACGCGATCGCATCGACGCGCTCGGTGAGACCTTCTGCCGGGGATGAGCGGATGGGTGCCTGAGCGGTCATGCGGTTACTCCAAACAATGCTACTCATGTGCCCCTGAACGACTCCGAAGAAACCCGTAAAGAGATGCTGAAGATCACGCTGCCGCGTCCGCTCGCAGCGGGATTCGCCCTACCGAGCGCCCGGCACGGCTTCGGCGCGGCCTCGCGACGACCTCGCCGGCGGGACCTCCGCGCCCGTCGATCGGTCCCTCCCGGCCCGCCCTCGCGTACCCTGCAAGCTGCATGACCGCCCTCCCGATCGCCAGCTCGCTCGGCTTCGAGGCCGCAGTGCAGGTCGGGCCGCTCGTGCTCGCGGCGCTGCTCTACGCGCGCCGCGCGCGCACGCTCGCCGCCCGCTCGAGCGCCGGCGGCGGACACCCCGTGCCACGCTGGCGCCAGGCGTGCTTCTACGGCGGCGTCGTCGTGATCGCCGCCTCGCTGACGTCGCTCGACAAGGCGAGCGAGGACCTGCTCTACATGCACATGGTCGAGCACCTGCTCGTCGGCGACATCGCCGCGCTGTTGATCGTGCTCGGGCTGACCGGCCCGCTGCTCGCGCCGGTCCTCAAAATCCGCGTGTTCGACCGCCTGCGCGTGCTGACGCACCCGGCGATCGCGTTCCCGCTGTGGACCGTCGACATCTACGTGTGGCACGCGCCGGCGCTCTACCAGGCGGCGCTGCGCCACACCGGGATCCACGCGCTCGAGCACGCGATGTTCCTCGCGTGCGGCGTCAACATGTGGATGTGCCTCGTCGGCCCGCTGCCGACGCCCGGCTGGTTCGGCAACCTCGCGCGCCTCTTCTACATCGTCGCCGTGCGCCTCGCCGGCACCGTCCTCGGCAACATCTTCCTCTGGTCGGGCACCGTCTTCTACCCGTTCTACCAGCACGGCGACGCCGTCCACCACATCTCGCCGCTGGCCGACCAGAACATCGCCGGCGCGGTGATGATGGTCGAGGAGTCGTTCCTCACGCTCGGGCTGTTCTGCTGGCTGTTCCTGCGCGCCGCGCGCGAGGGCGAGGAACGCCAGAACCTGCTCGACTACGCTCACGCGCAGGGTCTTCGAGCTGAGCGACGAGCGCGCCGCGCGCGCCGTCGCCGCCGGCCGCGGCGCCGAGCTGCGCCGGCGCCTCGACGCCCGCACCACCGAGACCGTCGAGCCGACCTGACGCAGGGCGCCGAGCGCCGGCGCTACGCTTGCGCCATGTGCGCCGGATGCGCGATGGCGGCCGCCTCGGCGGCGACCGGCTTCAGGACGTGGCTCCAGAACCACCACTTCGCCTGGCTGACGCCGAAGCGGATGCGCGCGCTGACGCTCGCCGCGATGTGCGCCGCCGGGCTCGTCTCGACCGTCGGCATCAGCGGCTCGACCGCGCCCGCGAGCGCCGCCGCGCACCACGCGAGCGCACACGCCGCGAAGATGCCAAAGCGCTGAGCGGCTAACCGCCGGCGACAGCGGGAAGGATCGTCAGCTCAGAGCCGTCGGCGACGGGCGTCTTCAGTCCGTCGAGGAAGCGGATGTCTTCGCCGGCGACGTACACGTTGACGAAGCGGCGCAGGCCGCCGTCGTCGTCGTACAGCCGCGCACGCAGCTCGTCGTGGCGCTCGAACAAACCGTCGAGCACCTCCTGCACGGTCGCGCCGTCGACCTCGGCCTCCGCCTCGCCGCCCGTCGCAGCGCGCAGCTGCGTCGGGATCTTCACGGTGATCGCCATCAGACCGAGACGGTTTGGGGAACGCCGGCTTCGAATGCCTCAACCGTCGGCTTGATCGTGCTCGTCTCGAACGTCCCGCGCACGGCGTCGAGCGTCTTCAGGCCCTCGCCGGTGATCACGAGCACGACGCGCTCGTCCGGGTCGATCTCGCCGCGCTCGGCGAGCTTCGCGAGCGTCGCCGTCGTGACGCCGCCGGCCGTCTCGGTGAAGACGCCGGTCGTCTCGGCGAGCAGCTTGATCCCGGCGCGGATCTCCTCGTCGGAGACCGCGTCGATCGAGCCGCCCGTGCGGCGGGCGAGGTCGAGCGCGTACGGGCCGTCGGCCGGGTTGCCGATCGCCAGCGACTTGGCGATCGTGTCGGGCTTGACCGGCCGGCAGACCTCGTGCCCGGCCGAGAACGCGCTCGCGACCGGCGAGCAGCCCTCGGCCTGCGCGCCGTTCATCCGCGGCAGCTCGCCCTCGACGAGGCCGAGCTCGGCGAACTCCTGGAAGCCGCGCGCGATCTTCGTGAACAGCGAGCCCGACGCGATCGGCGCGACGAGCCGGTCCGGCAGCTCCCAGCCGAGCTGCTCGGCGATCTCGAACGCGAGCGTCTTCGAGCCCTCGGCGTAGTACGGGCGCAGGTTGATGTTGACGAACGCCCAGTCGCGCTCGGCGCACAGCTCGGTGCAGAGGCGGTTGACGTCGTCGTAGTTGCCTTCGACGCCGACGAGCTTCGTGCCGTAGACGCCCGTCGCGAGCACCTTCTGCTCCTCGAGGTCGGCCGGGATGAACACGTAGGAGTCCAGGCCGAGCGCGGCGCCGTACGCGGCGACCGAGTTGGCGAGGTTGCCCGTCGACGCGCACGCGATCGTCTCGAAGCCGAGCTCGCGCGCTCGCGTCACCGCGACCGACACGACGCGGTCCTTGAACGAGTGCGTCGGGTTCGCCGCGTCGTTCTTGACCCACACCTCGCGCAGGCCGAGGCGCGCGGCGAGCCGGTCGGCGCGGATCAGCGGCGTGCAGCCGGCCGGCAGGCCGACGCGCGAGGCCAGGCGCCCGGACGGGCCGGGCGGGCCGCCGGCGAGCGGCAGGAAGTCGGCGTAGCGCCAGATGTTCTGCGGACCGCCCTGGATCCGGCGGCGCAGCTCGGCGACGTCGTCGCCCAGGCGACTGTGGTCGTATGCGACCTCGAGCGGACCGAAGCACTGCTCGCATACGTAGAGCGCCTCGAGCGGGTACTCGGCCTTGCACTCCTTGCACTGCAGGTGACTGACAGCCATCGGAAACCTCCGTCGTATCGTCTTCGCAATGTCACCTGTGCGAAGAGCGCGGAGGCTCACCACACATCTCTCTGGAATTGGCACCTTCCCGCAGTGACGGACGGTGGTTGCCGGGGCTTCGTAGGGCCAGTCCCTTCACCCCTCTGGATGTGTCCAGCTATGTGCGCGCCAGTTTAGCAATCCGTCCGACGGACGCAAGCGCCCGTCCAGGCGACTTGGACGCCTTCGCGCGATCGCTCGAAGGCGCCGGTAACGGTGCGCCGCGTGCGGTGTACGCGCTTTCGATGGAGAGCACCACAGGCGAGCGCGATCCGGGCCTCGCGAGCGAGCCCGCGCCGTTCGAGCCGTTCGCGACGGCTCCGAAGCGGCGCATGCTGATCATCGTCAATCCGTACGCCGCGACCGTCTCCGACCGGCTGCGCCACCTCGTCGTCTACGCGCTGAAGGGCCGCTACGACGTCGACGCCGTCGACACCGAGGCGCGCGGGCACGCGACCGTGCTGTGCCGCGAGGCCGCGCACGAGGGCTACGACGTCGTCGTCGCGTTCGGCGGCGACGGCACCGTCAACGAGGCCGCCAACGGCCTGCTCGGCTCCTCGACCCCGTTGTGCGCGCTGCCCGGCGGCTCGGCGAACGTGTTCGCGAAGATCCTCGGCATCCCCGGCGAGCTCGTCGACGCGACCGAGCACGTCCTCGCGATGGCCGACGACTGGCGTCCGCGCGAGGTCGACGTCGGCGTCGTCAACGGCCGCTGCTTCACGTTCAACTCCGGCGTCGGACTCGACGCGAGCGTCGTCCAGCGCGTCGACGCCCGCCCCGATCGCAAGGCGCGCTTCGGTCCGTACTTCTTCGCGTACAAGGCGCTGACGACGTACACCGGGCGCTATCTCGTGAACGCGCCGCAGATGGAAGTCGACGTCGGCGGTCAGACGCTGCGCGGCGTCACGACGATCGTCCAGAACGGCGCGCCGTTCACGTACTTCCACGAGCGCCCGATCGAGATCGCCGACGGCGCCGCGCTCGACTCCGGCGCGCTGACCGGCGCCGCGCTGCGCCGCGCGACGCCGCTCGGGCTCGCCGCGATCGGCCTGCGCACGCTGATCCCGCGCCTGCGCACGACCAACCACCGCCAGATCACCGGCTTCCAGAACGTCGAGCAGCTCGTCGTGCGCAGCGCCGACGGCCGGGCGCTGCCGCTGCAGGTCGACGGCGACTTCATCGGCGACGTCGACGAGGCGCGCTACTCGATCAAGCCGCGCGCGCTCACAGTGGTCGCCTAGCCGGCTCCACCTGGCGTGACGCGGTAGGCGTCGAACACCGAGTCGATGTTGCGCATCCGCGTGATCGCGCCCTTCAGCGTGTGCGTGTCGGCGACCTCGACGACGAAGCGGTTCTTGACCATCGGCGGCGCCGACATGCAGCGCGCTTCGAGGATGTTCGCGCCCGACTCCGAGAAGACGCGCGACAGGTCCTCCAGCAGGCGGTGGCGATCCCACGCGTCGATCTGGATTTCGACGACGAACGCCGTCGACTGGTCGCCGTCCCACGCGACGCTCGTGAAGCGCTCGGGGTCCTTGCGCAGCAGCGCCGCGTTCGGGCAGTCCTCGCGATGGATCGTGATCCCGCGTCCGAGCGAGATGTAGCCGACGATCTCATCGCCCGGCACCGGCCGGCAGCACTTCGCCAGGCGCAGCATGACGTCCTCGACGCCCTCGACCCTGATCCCGTACTGACCGGAGGACTTCGTCGGGCGCCGGCGCGAGGAGCGCCCGACTTTCAACAGGTCGGCCGCCGGCCCCTCGGCGTCGGCCGCCTCGCCCTGCTTCAGGCGCTGCATCACCTTGTCGACGACCAGCTTCGGCGAGACCTTCGCTGCGCCGAGCGCGATGTAGAAGTCGTCGGCCTTGCGGTAGCCGACCTCGCGGATCACGTCGGCGAGCAGCGCCGAGCCGGTGATCTTCTGCGCCGGCAGGCCCGCCTTGCGCAGGTGCTCCTGCAACTGCTCGCGGCCGGTGTGCTCGGTGTCCTGGCGCGACTCGGCCTTGAACCACGCCTTGATCTTGTTGCGCGCGCGCGTCGTCTTGACCATCGCCAGCCAGTCGCGCGACGGTCCGCGCTCGCGCTTGGCCGTGAGGATCTCGACGATGTCGCCCGAGCGCAGCTCGTAGTGCAGCGGCACGATCTTGCCGTTGACGCGCGCGCCGACGCAGCGGTGCCCGATCTCCGTGTGCACCTCGTAGGCGAAGTCCAGCGGCGTCGCGCCTGCGGCCAGCGACTTGACCTGGCCCTTCGGCGTGAACACGTACACCTCGTCGTCGTACAGATCCGTGCGCAGCGTCTCCATGAACTCGCGCGGGTCCGACAGCTCCTGCTGCCAGTCGAGCATCGAGCGCAGCCACTTGAGCTTCGCGTCGCCGCCCTGCGCCTCCTCGCCGCCGGGACCCTTGCCCTGCTTGTAGACCCAGTGCGCGGCGACGCCGAACTCGGCCATCTCGTGCATCTCCTGCGTGCGGATCTGGATCTCCAGCGGCCGCCCCTCGGGACCGATCACGGTCGTGTGCAGCGACTGGTACATGTTGAACTTCGGCATCGCGATGAAGTCCTTGAAACGGCCGGGCAGCGGCTTCCACAGCGAGTGGATCACGCCGACCGTGCCGTAGCAGTCCTTCACCGAGTCGACGATCACGCGCATCGCCGTGAGGTCGTAGATCTCGTTGAACTCCCGACCCTTCTTCGTCATCTTCGAATAAATCGAATAAAAATGCTTCGCCCGCCCGGCGATCTGGGCTTGGATGCCGAGCTCGGACAGCTCGCGCGAGAGGTATTCGCCGGCCTCCGACACGTAGCCCTCGCGGTCCTCGCGCTGCTGGGAGACGAGGCCCTTGATCTCCTGGTACTTGCGCGGGTGCAGTGTCGCGAACGCGAGGTCCTCGAGCTCCCACTTCAGCGCGTGGATCCCGAGGCGGTGCGCAAGCGGCGCGTAGATCTCGAGCGTCTCGCGCGCCTTCTCCATCTGCTTCTGCTTCGGCATCGCGTCGATCGTGCGCATGTTGTGCAGCCGGTCGGCGAGCTTGATCAGGATGACCCGCACGTCGGTGGCCATCGCGACCATCATCTTGCGGTAGTTCTCCGCCTGCGCCTCGTCGTGCGACTGGAACGTGATCCCCGTCAGCTTCGTCACGCCGTCGACGATCTGCGCGATCTCCTCGCCGAAGCGCTCGCGCACCTCCTCGATCGAGGCGGACGTGTCCTCGATCGTGTCGTGCAGCAGCGCCGCGCACAGCGTCTCCGTGTCCAGGCGCATGCCCGCGCAGATCCGCGCGACGCCGACCGGGTGCGTGATGAAGTCCTCGCCCGACTTGCGCCGCTGCGTCGAGTGGTGCTCGCACGCGAACACGAACGCGTCCTGCACGCGCGCGCGATCGATCTCGACCGCCGCGTCGTCATCGAAGGTGAAGTCGGCCGCGTGCTCGGAGACGATCGCGAACAGGTCGGCCAGCAGCCGGCGCTCGGGCTCTGACAGGTCCAGGCGCGCCGGCGGCTCGACCGCGCGCGGGCGCTCGCGCCCGCCGGCGCCGCCGGCCGTCTTCGTGTCCGAGCGAACGTCGGCGCGCGCCGGCGCCGAGCCGTTCTGCTCGGCGACCTCGACGCTGTTTGGATCCTTCGCGACCGCCATGTCTAAAGGGTAGGGGACCGCCTCCCCGGATCCAACACGCCCTACGTCGCCGCGAACAGGACGAGCTCGCCGCGCTCTTCGATCGGCCCGGCCTCGCGCGGCGCCGGCGCGCGCTCGGACGGCTCGGCCGCGCGCTCCGCAGGCCGCTCGGACGGCAGCTGCAACCGCGCCGCGACGATCTCGGGCGGCGCTACGGCACGCGCGTGGCGCAGCACCAGGCGCGGCTCGGACACGCCGTTCCACTCGTTGACCTCGAGCTTGAACGTCGCCTGCGCCGGCTCGCCTTCGGCGACTCCAAGCGCGCCGCCGACGCCGAACGCGACCGCGCGAGCGCGCGCGCCGCGCGAGTGGACCGTGAAGCGCGCGTGCTTGCCCTCGCCCATGCTGCGCACGTCGGCGAACGTCGCGTCGGCGAGCATCAGCGAGACGGCCGGGTTGCCGCGCCCGAACGGCGCCAGGCGCTGCAGCTCCTCGGCGAGCGCCATCGACAGCTCCTCGCCGCCGACGACCGCGTCGACGCGCTCGACCGCGACGAGATCGGCCGGCGTCAGCGCGCGCTCGGCGTGCTCGGCGAACGCGTGCGCCAGCGCCGGCACGCGCTCGCGCTCGATCTCCAGGCCCGCCGCCGCGCGGTGGCCGCCGTGGCGCAGCAAGTGCTCGGCGCACGCGTCGAGCCCCGCCAGCAGGTCGAACGCCGGGATGCTCCGCGCCGAGCCCCTCCCCCGCGCGCCGTCGAGCGCGATCAGCACGACCGGCCGGTGGTGGCGCTCGGCCAGGCGCGCCGCGACGACGCCGATCACGCCCGCGTGCCAGCCCTCGCCGGCGAGCACGTACGCCGCGCGCTCGCCGAGCGCCGCGATCTGCGCTTCGGCCTCCCAGCGGATCCGCGTCTCGACCTCGCGCCGCTCGTGGTTGGCGCGGTCGAGCTCCTCGGCGACCTGCATCGCGCGCATCGGGTCCTCGGTCAGGATCAGCTCGAGGCCGGCGTCGGCGCGGTACAGGCGTCCGGCCGCGTTCAGGCGCGGCGCCAGCGCGAAGCCGATCGCGCGCTCGTCGACGCGGCCGGGATCGACCCGCGCGACGCGCATCAGCGCACGCAGTCCCGGCCTCGCGGTCGACGCGAGCGCGCGCAGCCCGCGCCGCACGAGCGTCCGGTTCTCGCCGCGCAGCGGCACGACGTCGGCGATCGTCGCAAGCGCGACGAGGTCGAGCTCGCGCTCGAGCTCGACCTCGTCGCGCCCGGCGGTCGCGTACAGCGCCTGCGCGAGCTTGTACGCGACCGCCGTCGCGCACAGCTCCGCGCACGGATAGCCGCACAGCGCCGGGTGCACGATCGGCGCCTGCGGCAGCGCGCCGTCGGCGCGCGGCGAGTGGTGGTCGGTGACGACGACGTCGACGCCGAGCCCCTGCGCCAGCGCCACCTCCTCGACCGCCGTGATCGCGCAGTCGGCGCTGATCAACAGGCGCGTGCCGCGCGCGGCGAGCCGCTCGACCGTCGCCGCGCTCAGCCCGTAGCCGTCGCCGAGGCGATCGGGCAGGTAGTGGTCGACGTCGGCGCCGAGCTCGCGCAGCGCTCTCAGGAGGATCGCCGTCGAGCAGACGCCGTCGACGTCGTAGTCGCCGTGAACCGTGATCCGACGCCCCGCCGCGACGTGCTCGAGGATCGTCGCGACGGCGCGCTCGATCCCGTCGAACGCGCTCGCCGGATGCTCCTCGTCGGCCGCGAGGAACGCCGCCGCGCGGCTCGGCTCGGCGAGGCCGCGGCGTACGAGCACCTGCGCGAGCGCGCCGCTCACGCCGAGCTCGCGGCGCAGCCGCGCGACGTCGTCGCTCGGGCAGTCGGAGATCTCGAAACGCGGGCTCTGCACAGCCCAGCCACATTACGGCCAGGCCGAGACGGAACCGCCCGCGTCAGGCGTCGAGGCGAGCGGCGTGCTGGCGTTCGCGGCGCATGCCCTCTAGGTACACCAAGCCCATGCCGATCAGCGCGCCGGGCACGGCGTACAGCACGACGCCGATGTCGGTCGCCTTTTCGCCGGGGATCTTCAGCGCCGAGACCTTCGCGCTGTAGATGATCAGCCCGACGACGATCGCGCCGGCGAGCGAGCCGACGAACGCGCCGACGATCCCGCCCCAGAAGCGGTCGGGCAGGAAGATCGTGAAATGCCAGATCGCGAGGCCCATCATCACCCAGCCGAGCATGCCCATCAGCGCCCACCTCCCGCTTTGCTCCTCGATCGCACGAGCATCAGCGCCTCCCGTGCCTGCGGTTGCGCGCGCGCTTGCGTTTCGCCGTCGGTTTCGAGTCGTCCTTGAGCACGAGGTCCTCGGGCGTCAGGTCGGCGGCTGGGTCGCGCTGCGGCTCCTGCGTCGCCGGCTGGTCGAGCTGCTCGTCGGGCTCGGCGCGCGGCGGCTTGGCCTCGGGCGGCGGCTTCTGCACGACGCCGGCGCCGGCCGAGCGACGCGAGCGGCCGTTCGGAGCCCGTCCTGCGGGCGCCGGCGGGCTCGGCTCGCGCTCGATGTCGAGGTCGCGGACGAGCTCCTGGAACTCGTCGCGCGAGATCTGCGCGCCGGGCTCCTCGGGCGCGATCACGCTGCCGCGCCGGCTGCGTTTGCGTTTGTCGGCCGGTTCGACGTCGACCGGCTCGCCGCCGAGCGCCGTCGCGTACGCCGGCACGGCGCCGAGCTCGCGCTCGATCCGCGCGCGGCGGTTGCGGTAGGTCGGCTCGCGCTCCTTCCAGTGCGTCAGCACCGGCGAGGCGATGAAGATCGACGAGTACGCGCCCGAGGCGATCCCGACCATCAGCGCGAACGCGAAGTCCTTCAGCGTTTCGCCGCCGAACAGCAGCAGCGAGACGACCGGCAGCAGCGTGCAGAAGCTCGTCGCCAGCGACCTCGTAAGCACCTCGGACATCGAGCGGTTGACGATCTGCGAGAACGCGGCGCGCGGCATTCGCGGCACGTTCTCGCGCACGCGATCGAACACGATGATCGTGTCGTACAGCGAGTACCCGAGGATCGTCAGCAGCGCGGCGACCGTCGCGGTCGTGACTTCGCGACCGGTCAGCGAGTACACGCCGGCCGTGATCAGCAGGTCGTGCATCAGCGCGATCAGCACCGGGATCGAGTACTTCCACGAGAAGCGCAGCGCGATGTACGCCGAGATCACGAGCAGCGACGCGATGATCGCGATTACCGCGCTGTTGGCGACCGTGCGGCCGAACGTCGGGCCGATCGACGTCGAGGAGAAGTTCTTCGTGCCGAAGCGCGTGTCGAGGTCCTGCTTGATCTTCTGCACGTTGCCCGGCTTCAGCGTCTTCGTCGAGATCTGGTAGCCGCTGCCGCCGATGCTCTTGTTGTTGAACTTCTGCACCTCGGCGTTGCCGTAGCCGGCGGCGGCCATCTCTTTCGCGACTTCGCTCTCGCTGACCGGTTTGACGAACGCCGTCTGGATCCGCGTGCCGGACTTGAAGTCGATTCCGAAGTTCAGGCCCTTGCCGCCGATCGCGAGCGCGCCGATCAGCAGGATCGTGCCCGACAGCGAGAAGAACCACTTCGACGCGCCCATGAAGTCGAACGTCCAGCCTTTGCCGCGCCGCTCGGCGCCGAGCGCGGCCGGGTGCGAGACGACTTTCGAGCGGCCCATCGCGCCGAGCGCCGCCTGCGTCGCGAGCACGGCGGTGAACAGCGAGACGAGCGTGCCGATGCCGAGCGTGAACGCGAAGCCCTTGACTTCGGCGGTCGCCAGCGCGAACAGGATGAACGCGGTCATGAACGTGACGACGTTCGCGTCGACGATCGCTTCGAAGCCGCGTTTGTAGCCGGTCGCGATCCCGGAGATGATCGATCTGCCGCCGCGGATCTCCTCCTTGACACGCTCGAAGATGACGATGTTGGCGTCGGCGGCGACGCCGATCGTCAGGATCAGGCCGGCGATCCCCGGCAGCGTCAGCGTGATCGGGATCAGCTTGATCAGCGCGAAGAAGTAGATCCCGTAGATCACGAGGCCGCCGACCGCGATCGCGCCGAGCACGCGGTAGAACAGCAGCAGGAACAGGCAGACGATCGCGAAGCCGACGAGACCGGCGAGCAGGCCCTGGTTCAGCGCCGTTTTGCCGAGCGTCGCCGAGACCTGCGAGTTCGAGATCAACTGCAGCTTGATCGGCAGCGCGCCCGACTGGAGCTCCTGCGCGAGTTCCTGCGCGGAGGTGATCGTGAAGCCGCCGGAGATCTGCGAGCCGGTCGAGGCGTCGATCCCTTCGGGGTACTTCGTGTAGTCGATCGACGGCGTCGTGATCAGCTGGCCGTCGAGCACGACGGCGAAGTGCTGCAGCGCCGCTTCGCGCGGCACGCCCGGCAGCTGCGCTTCCTGGCCGCGGTGGGCGATTTCCTTGGTGACCTGCTGGAAGACGCTCTGGCCGTGGCCGGTGAATTCGAACGTGACGTTCGGCGCGCCGGTGCCGCCGGCGCCTTCGTCGAAGGCCTGGCGCGGGTTCTTGACGTCGGCGCCGGTCAGCACCGGGTCGTCCTTGATCACGTACCAGCTGTTCGGGCTCTTCTGCGTGACCTTGCCGCCGGCGCCTTCGATCGGGCGCGCCTGCACGAGCAGCGTCCCCGGGTTGACGCGGACCGCCTTGACCTGCGCGCCCGGCGCGACCTTGTAGTCGGAATACAGGTTCTTTTCGGTTTCCTCCGGGCCGCGCAGCACCTTTTCGTGCTTCGATTCGATCAGGTACCAGCTGCCGTAGATGCATTCGCCGGTCTGCGCCGGCGTGCAGCCCTTCGTCCACGTCGTGTCGCTCTTGCGCGGTTCGGGCGCGCGTTTGATCGCGCGCTGGATCGCCTGGTACTGCGGCAGGCCGGCGGTCGCGCCGCCGGCGCCGAGGTTCGTCGCGTCGCCGGTCACCGTGCCTTCGGTCGGCGCCGGCTTGCCGGTCGCGCCGATCACGTTCGGCTCCCAGTCGTAGAAGAACAGCTGCGCGGTCTTGCCGACCTCGCCTTCGGCGCGTTTGGCGTCCTTGACTTCCGGCAGCGCGACGTTGATTTCGTCCGAGCCCGAGCGCTGGATTTCCGGCTGGGAGACGCCGAGCTGGTCGACGCGCTTGCGCATGATGTCGATCGCGCGGTTGAGCGATTCGGAGTCGACTTTCGACTGGGCGGTCGGCTTCGCCTGGTAGACGAGCTCGACGCCGCCCTTCAGGTCGAGCCCGAGGCGCGTCTTTTTCGTCGCGATCACCGCGACCGACGCGGCGATCAGTCCGGCGACGATCAGCAGGATCAATGTGTTGCGGCGCCGGTCGGTCATCTCGCACCCATCGCCAGCTCAGACTACTTGTCCGGCGTCAGCACTAGCAACAGGCCGCCGCCGTCGTCGTAGGCCGGGAACATGTCGGCCTTGGCGCTCGCGACGACGTCGCGTTCGCCCGCGACCTCGACCGGCACCTCGAGTTTGCGCACGCCCCACTCGAGCACCGTGGCGACCGGGTCGTCGCCGTTCTGGAAGCTGAGGCCGAGCACCTGCTCGACGCGCTGGCCGATCACCTCCTCCTCCTCGAGGCCCGTGAACGCGAACGAGTTCTTGCCGCAGCCGATCACGCGGCCCTCGCCGTCGCAGACGAAGAACGCCGCGTCCGGCGCCGGGTAGTAGTCGTCGAGCAGTTCGAACAGAAACGCGAATCCGCACTTCGCGCAGCCCTTCGGCTGGCGTGTGAAGCCGATGTTGCGGTCGACCTCGGTCGTGCGGTGTCCGCAGTTCGGGCAGATGAACGGGTGAGCCATGGTTCGACACAGACTACGAAAGCGGCGAGCTGCGCGGCTCAGCCGTGCGGCTCAGAACAGCGCCGAGTGATTCGGCGCCGGTGTCTCCAGCCCGAGGTGCGCGAACGCGGCGGCGGTCGCCGCCCGCCCGCGCGGCGTGCGCTTGATCAGGCCCTCGCGCAGCAGATACGGCTCGTAGACGTCCTCGATCGTGTCCTGCTCCTCGCCGACGGCGACGGCGAGCGTCGAGAGGCCGACCGGGCCGCCCTCGAACTTGACGCAGATCGCGCGCAGGATCTCGCGGTCGAGCCGGTCCAGACCGAGCTCGTCGACCTCGAGCATCGCGAGCGCCGCGTCGGCGGCGGGCGCGGTGACGACGCCGTGCATCCGCACCTCGGCGAAGTCGCGCACGCGCTTGAGCAGCCGGTTGGCGACGCGCGGCGTGCCGCGGCTGCGCGAGGCGATCGTGCGCGCGCCGTCGTCCTCGAGCTCGATCTCGAGGATCCCGGCCGAGCGCCGCACGATCGTCGCGAGCTCGTCGACCGAGTACGGCTCGAGGCGCGCCTGGATCCCGAAGCGGTCGCGCAGCGGCGTCGTCAACAGGCCCGCCCGCGTCGTCGCGCCGACGAGCGTGAACTCGGGCAGCTCGAGCGTGACGACGCGCGCGCCGGCGCCCTGGCCGACGGTGATCGGCAGCCGCCGGTCCTCCATCGCCGGGTAGAACGTCTCCTCGAGCGTGCGCGGCAGCCGGTGGATCTCGTCGACGAAGAACACGCTGCGCGGCTCGAGCGCCGTCAGGAACGCGGCGATGTCGCCCTTGCGCTCGAGCGCCGGCCCGGCGGTCTGCACGAACGGCACGTCGAGCTCGGCGGCGACGATCTGCGCGAGCGAGGTCTTGCCGAGCCCCGGCGGGCCGGCGAGCAGCAGGTGGTCGAGCGCGTCGCCGCGCGCCGTCGCCGCCTCGATCGCGACGGCGAGCTGCTCGCGCAGCGCCTCCTGCCCGACGAAGTCGCCGAGCCGGCGCGGGCGCAGCGAGCGGTCGAGCTCGTCCTCGGGGACGAGGTAGGGCGTCTGGATCCGCTCGCCGGCGGCGACCGTGCTCGACTCGATGCTCACCGCGCGGCCCTCATGTCGCGGCTCGCGCGAGGCGCAGCGCGTGCGCGATCAGCTCCTCGGCCGACTCGCCCTCGGCGTCGAGCAGCAGCCCGTCGGCTTCGCCGGGCGCGTAGCCGAGCTCGATCAGCCCGGCGCGAGCGAGCGAGCGTCCGTCGCCGTCGCCGGCGTCGGCGCCCGCGCGCTCGCCGCGTGCGGCGAGGATCGCGCCGTCGGCGGCCTCGCCGTCGCTGCGCACGACGACCTTCTCGCGCAGCTCGACGATGATCCGTTCGGCCGTGCGCTTGCCGATCCCCGGGACGGCCTGGAAGCGCGCGGCGTCGCCGGCCGCGATCGCGGCGATCAGCTCGCGCGGCGAGCCGCCGGAGAGCACGGCGAGCGCGACCTTCGGGCCGACGGCCTGGACGGAGAGCAGCATCAGGAACAGATCGCGCTCCTGCTCAGAGTGAAAGCCGTACAGCGCGAGCGCGTCGTCGCGCACGATCAGGTGCGCGTGCAGCGTCGTCTGCTCGCCGATCGGCGGCACGTGGCGCAGCGTCTCGGCCGAGACGGCCGCGCGGTAGCCGACGCTGTCGCACAGGACGACGACGTGGTCGGAGCGGCGCACGGCGACCTCGCCGCGCAGCAGCGAGATCACGTGCGCCCCGCCACGGGGTATGCGCCGGCCCCGGCGCCGTCGAGGGCGGTGGCGAGCGCGCGCGTCAGCGGCGCGCAGTTGACGTGGCAGATCGCGACGGCGAGCGCGTCGGCGGCGTGGTCCTGGCGCGGCTCGCGCTCGAGGCCGAGCAGCGTCGTGACCATCCGCATGACCTGCTCCTTGTTCGCGCGGCCGCTGCCGCAGACGGCGGCCTTGACCTGCTGCGGCGTGTATCCGGTGCACGGCAGCCCGCGCTGGCCGGCGGCGAGCATGACGACGCCGCGCGCGTGGCCGACGGCGAACGCGGTCTGCACGTTCTGGCCGAAGTACAGCTCCTCGAGCGCGACCGCGTCGGGCTCGTGCGTGGCGATCAGCTGCTCGACCTCGGCGTGGATGTCGGCCAGGCGCCGCTCGCGCGCGAGCTCGGCCGGCGTCGCGATGACGCCGCCGTCGAGCGCGACGAGGCGGCCGTCGCGGCGGGCGACGACGCCGTAGCCGGTGCTGGCGAGGCCGGGATCGATGCCGAGGACGATCATCCTGCGTGATTCTGCGCCCGGCTTCGGACGCCTGCCTGCGCCGGCCTTCGTGTCATACCCTGCGCGCAGGATGAGCGGCGAGCCGATCGACTTCGCGGCAGCGGGCCTGCTGGACGGGCTGGAGGGGCGCCAGCGCGAGGAGCGCGTCGAGCTGCTGCGAGCGCTCGCCGAGGACGGCGTGCCGCTGTCGGAGCTGCGGCGCAGCACGGCGGCCGGCACGATCGTGTACCTGCCGGCCGATCGGGTGATCGTCGGCGCCGAGCGCTACACGGCGCGCGAGGTCGCCGAGCAGAGCGGCGTCACGGAGGACTTCCTGGTGGCCGCGCGCCGCGCGATGGGGCTGCCGATCCCCGAGCCCGACGAGCCCGCGTACACCGACGCCGAGCTCGAGCTGACGCAGATGATGCACGTCGCGCGCGACGCGGGAATCACCGACGAGGAGCTGCTCGAGCTATTGCGCGTGCTCGGCCGCGGCCTGTCGCAGGCGGCCGAAAGCCTGCGCGCGCTGCCGCTGCGGCTCGTGCTCGAGCCGGGCATGAGCGAGCCGGAGCTCGCCGTGCGCTACGCGCAGGCCTCGGCGGCGCTGTATCCGCTGGTCGACCCGCTGGTCGGCAACCTGCTCGCGCTGCACCTCAAACACGCGACGCAGAGCACGGTCGTCAGCGCGTTCGAGCGCGTCGACGGGCAGCTGCCGGGCTCGCGCGAGGTGACGATCTGCTTCGCCGACCTCGTCGGCTTCACGCGCCTCGGTGAGGAAGTGGCGCCGGACGAGCTCGGACGCCTGGCGGCACGCTTGGAAGCGCTCGCCGGCGACGTCGCCGAGCCGCCGGTGCGCCTCGTGAAGACGATCGGCGACGCGGCGATGCTCGCGTCGCCCGAGCCCGAGCCGCTGCTCGGCGCGGCGCTCAGCCTGATCGACGCGGCCGACGCCGAGGGCGAGGAGTTCCCGCAGCTGCGCGCCGGCGCGGCGCTCGGGCAGGCGCTGCCGCGCGCGGGCGACTGGTACGGGCGGCCGGTCAACCTCGCGAGCCGGATCACGGGGATCGCGCGGCCGGGCAGCCTGCTCGTCGAGCGCGAGCTGCGCGAGTCGGCGCCCGACGCGTTCCACTGGTCGTTCGCCGGCGAGCGGCGGCTGAAAGGGATCCGCGAGGCGGTGCCGCTGTACCGCGCGCGGCGTGTCGAGCCGACCGCCGTGTAGGGCGGTCGCGGGCTCAGCCGAGACGCCGCGTCAGCCGGCCACGCGCTCGAGGACGTCGGCGGGCGCGTCGAAGTTGGCGTGGACGGCGTCGACGTCGTCGCTGTCTTCGAGCGCATCGATCAGGCGCATCAGCGTCGCGAGGTGGCCCTCGTCGACGGGGACGACGCTCGACGGGCGATAGGCCATCTCGGCGCTGTCGAGCTCGACGCCGACGGTCTCGAGCGCGTCGCGCACGGCGGTGAAGTCGGCCGGCTCGGTGACGACCTCGAAGACGTCGCCGTCGAGCGAGACGTCCTCGGCGCCGGCCTCGACGGCCGGCAGCAGGTCGTCTTCGGAGTAGCGCGTCGCGTCGAGCACGATCGTGCCCTTCTTGTCGAACAGGTAGGCGACGGAGCCGGGCTCGCCGAGGCTGCCGCCGTTCTTCGTGAACGCGTGCCTGACGTCGGCGCCGGTGCGGTTGCGGTTGTCGGTGAACGCCTCGACGAGCAGCGCGACGCCGCCGGGGCCGTAGCCCTCGTAGAGGACCGATTCGATCGCGGCGGCCTCGCCGCCCTCGCCGGTGCCCTTGGCGATCGCGCGTTCGACGTTGTCCTTCGGCATCGAGGCTTCTTTGGCCTTGCGCATCGCCAGCTCGAGCGCGGGGTTGCCGGCCGGATCGCCGCCGCCGTCGCGCGCGGCGACCATGATCGCGCGCGTCAGCTTCGAGAAGTGCTTGCCGCGGCGCGAGTCGACGATCGCCTTCTTGTGCTTGATGCTGGCCCACTTGGAGTGTCCTGACATGACATTCATTTTAGGAGCCGGACGTGGACGGGGCGGCGCGGCGGCGCCGCGGGTCCGGGCCACACGAAGGCGTGGAGCCTCGCCGCGGACCCGTAGGATGCGCGTCGTGAACGCGCCGATCACGCCCGAGATCTTCAAGGCGTACGACATCCGCGGCCTGTACGGCGAGCAGATCGACGGCGATGTCGCGCAGCGGATCGGCCGCGCGTTCGCGTTCGTGCTGGCCGAGCTCGAGGGCAAGCCGGTCGCCGAGCTGAAGGTCGGCGTCGGCCGTGACATGCGCCTGTCGGCGCCCGAGCTGTCGGCGCGCTACCGCGAGGGGCTGCTCGGCGCCGGGGCGAACGTGATCGACGCCGGCCAGGTCGGCAGCGAGATGCTGTACTGGCTGGTCGGCTCGCGCGGGCTCGACGGCGGGCTGATGTGCACGGCGTCGCACAACCCGAAGGCGTACACGGGCGCGAAGCTCGTGCGCGAGGGCGCGATCGCGCTGTCGGGCGACAGCGGCATCGAGGAGGTCCGCCGCCGCGTGGAAGCCGAAGACGGCGCCGCCGCGGACGCGGACGGCACGCGCGGGACGCTCGAGGAGGTCGAGATCTACGAGGAGTTCCAGGCGGCGGCGCTGCGGTTCATCGACCCGGACGTCGTCGGCTCGTCGTCGCGGCCGCTGACGGTCGTGGTCGACGGCGGCAACGGGATGGCGGGGCCGATGGTCGGACCGCTGCTCGAGCGCCTCGGGCTCGAGCTGATCGAGACGTACTGGACGCCGGACGGCAACTTCCCCGACCACGAGCCGAATCCGCTGCTGCCGGAGAACCGCAAGCTGATCATCGAGAAGGTGCGCGAGACGGGCGCGGACCTCGGGATCGCGTGGGACGGCGACGCCGACCGCTGCTTCTTCATCGACGAGACGGGCGCGTTCGTCGACGGCGACTTCCTGACGGCGCTGCTGGCCGAGTCGCTGCTGCGCAAGGAGTCGAATCCCGCCCACCCCGAGGCGATCCTGTACGACGTGCGCGCGTCGTGGGCGGTGCCGGACACGGTCGAGCGCGCCGGCGGCACGCCGTACGTCAATCGCGTCGGGCACGCGTTCTTCAAGACACGGATGCGCAAGGAGGGCTCGCTGTTCGGCGGCGAGGTCTCGGGGCACTACTACTTCCGCGACTTCTACTGCGCCGACTCGGGCACGATCCCGGCGCTGCTCGTGCTCGAGCTGCTCGCGGCCGAAGGCAAGTCGATGTCGCAGCTGCTCGCGCCGTACCACGCGCGCTACTTCATCTCGGGCGAGGTCAACTCGGAGGTCGCAGACCCGCAGGCGAAGATCGAAGAGATCGCCGAGCGCTACGCCGACGCCGAGCAGAAACGGCTCGACGGGATCTCGATCGACTACGAGGACTGGCACTTCAACGTGCGCCCGTCGAACACCGAGCCGCTCCTGCGCCTGTGCCTGGAGTCGCTCGTCTCGCGCGAGGACATGGAACGCCGTCGTGACGAGGTGCTGGCGTTGATCCGCTCGTGAGCGACGAGGAGGAGCGCGAGCGGGCGCGCGAGCGGCTCGCGCAGGCGACGGCGGCGGGGATCCATCGCCTGGCGATCCCGACGCCGTTTCAGGTCGGGCGCGTCAACGCGTACCTGATCGAGGACTCGCCGCTGACGCTCGTCGATTCGGGGCCGAACTCGGCGAAGGCGCTCGACGAGCTCGAACAGCAGCTGCGCGAGCGCGGGCACGCGATCGAGGATCTCGAGCTGCTTGTCGTCAGCCACCAGCACATGGACCACTTCGGCCTCGCGTCGATCCTCGCGCGACGCTCCGGCGCAGAGGTCGCGGCGCTCGACGTGCTCGCGCCGTTCCTGGCGAACTACGGCAAGGAGACGGATCTCGACGACGCGTTCGCGCAGGCGCTGATGCTGCGCCACGGGATCCCGCCGGAAGTCGTCACGGCACTGCGCGCGGTCTCCTCCAGCTTCCGCGGCTGGGGCTCGTCGGTCGAGGTGACGCGGCCGCTCGCGCCCGACAGCGAGCTGGCGCTGCGCGATCGCACGCTGCGGGTGCTGCACCGGCCGGGGCACAGCCCGTCGGACACGGTGTTCGTCGACGAGTCCAGCTCGATCATGCTCGCGGCCGACCACCTGATCGCGCACATCTCGTCGAACCCGCTGCTCGCGCGCCCGCTCGGCGCCGAGCCGGACGTCGGCGGCGAGCGCCCGCACGCGCTGCTGACGTACATGGCGTCGCTCGAACAGACGCGCGCGATGGAGCTGTCGCTCGTGCTGCCCGGCCACGGCGACCCGATCTCAGACCACGTCGCGCTGATCGACGAACGCTTCCGCATGCACCGCCGCCGCGCGGAGAAGATCCGCCGGCTGATCGCGGCCGAGCCGCGCACGGCGCACGAGATCGCACAGGAGCTGTGGGGCAACGTCGCCGTGACGCAGGCCTACCTGACGCTGTCGGAGGTGCTCGGGCACGTCGACCTGCTGCTGCAGGACGGCAGCGTCGCCGAAGTCGAGACCGACGGGATCGTGCGCTTCCGCGAGGCGTAGGGCGCCGAGCCGGCCCGACCCGCTCAGCCGGGCCCGGTCCCCCGCTCGATCTCGCCGAGGTGGCCGATCGCCGACGACGGCCGGATCGCGTGAGAGGCTTGCGCGGCGATGGCCGAAGCGCGCGCGTCGATCAGCCACCACTCGCACCGCCCGCCGGGGACGGTCGCGCCGAGCCGGCTGCGTCCGCGGCTTCACTGGGAGCTGTTGATCTGCAGCGTGCGCGGGCACGCGCTCGTCGGCGCCGACGCCGCCGCGCTGGACCCGCGGGACGCGATCTTCGCGCGCGAGGACGCCGCCGGCGTGCGCTGGCTTCGCTGCCTGCGCTGCGACAGCTGGCTGGCGCTGCCGGCGCCCGAGCACCCGGCCCGCGAGCGCCCGCCGGCGCGCGAGCAGATCGAGCTGCCGTTGCGCGGCAAGCCGCTGCGCGACAAGGTCGTGCTGCGGCTGATCGCGATCGACCGCGCGTTCCACTTCGTCGTGCTCGCCGCGCTCGGCGTGGCCGTGCTCGTGTTCTCGACCGACCGCGCGACGCTGCGGCACACGTTCTACAAGGTGATCGCCGACCTGCAGGGCGGCGTCGCAGCCAACCAGTCGCACGCGCACGGCTTCCTGCACACGATCGACAGCGCGTTCACGACGTCCTCGTCGCACCTGCACCTGCTCGGCGCCGTGCTGCTCGTGTACGGCGCGGTCGAGGGCATCGAGGCGGTCGGCCTGTGGCACCAGCGCCGCTGGGCCGAGTACCTGACGTTCGTCGTGACGACGTCGCTGCTGCCGCTCAAGGTCTACGAGCTCGCCAACCGCGCGACGGTGTTCAAGGCGATCGCGTTCGTCGTCAACGTCGCCGTCGTCGTCTACCTGCTGCGCGCCAAGCGCCTGTTCGGGCTGCGCGGCGGAGTCGCCGCGGAGCGGGCCGAGAACGCGATCGACCAGGGCTGGGAGGCGCTGGAGCGCACCGCGCCGCCGGCGCCCGCCGGCTGAGCCGCGAACGCTCGTCTCACGTTCTGGCGACGCCCGGCGTTGTTCCGTCATGACAAGCACACGCGAGGACCTCCGCTTCACAGTCGGCGCCGAGCGATGCGCCGCCTGGCTGTACCCCGCTCGGGACGCCGGCTCGGCCGGCGGCGCGACTCCGCTGATCGTGATGGCGCACGGCCTGTCGGGCACGCGGCGCGATCGCCTGGGAGCGTTCGCCGAGCGTTTCGCCGCGGCCGGCGTCGCCGCGCTCGTGTTCGACCATCGCGGCTTCGGCGACAGCGAGGGCGAGCCGGACCTGTTCGAGCCGGCGCGCCAGCTCGAGGACTGGCGGGCGGCGATCGCCTTCGGCCGCTCGCTGCCGGACGTCGATGGCGAGCGCATCGCGACGTTCGGCTCGTCGATGGGCGGCGGCAACGCGCTGGCGGCGGCGGCCGCGGACACGCGTGTGGCGGCCGCGATCAGCCAGGTGCCGTTCCTCGACGTCGTGACGCAGGCGCACCGCTCCTCCCCGCGCGTGACCGCGAAGGTGCTGGCGGCCGCCGCGCAGGGTCGGCATCTGCCGGTGCTCGGCGAGCCGCACGAGGCGGCGGTGCTCAACGCGCCCGGCGCCGCCGCAGGCTGGCGCCACGTCGTGGCGATCGGCGAGGATTCGCGCTGGCGCGATCGCATCTCGACGCGATGGCTGCTCGGCCGTCCCTACCGCCCGGTGCGCAACGCCGCCCGGCTGCACTGCCCGTGGCTCGTGTGCGTCGGCGAGGCCGATCGCGTGGCGCGGCCTGGTCCGGCGATCACAGCCGCACGGCGCGCGCCGCTGGGCGAGCTGCGCACATACCCGGGCATCGACCACTTCGACATCTACGACGGCCCCGCGCACGAGGCGCTCGTCGCCGATCAGCTCGCCTTCCTGCGCCGCCACCTGCTCGCCGGGTGCGGAGGCGCCGCGAGGAAGCTCAACCGCGCGTAGCCTCGACGCGCTCGAGGAACCGGCGGTGCAGGCGGTCGTCGTCGCCGAGCTCGCTGTGAAAGGCGACTGCCAGCCGCTCGCCCTCCCGCGCCGCGATCGGGTGGCCGTCGACCTCGCCGAGGATCTCCACGCCGGGACCGTGCTCGGCGATCCACGGTGCGCGGATGAACACGCCGCGGACGGGCCCGCCGTCGAGGCCGGCCAGCGCGACGTCGGCCTCGAAGCTGCTGATCTGCCGGCCGAACGCGTTGCGCTCGGCGCGGATGTCCATCAGGCCGAGGTGGTCGCGGTCGAGCATGATCAGCCCGGCGCACGAGCCGAGCACCGGCATCCCCGCGCGCGCGAGCTCGCGGATCGGCTCGGCGAGGCCCTCGCGCTCGACGCCGAGCGTGATCGTCGTCGACTCGCCGCCGGGGATCACGAGCCCGTCGATCGCGTCGAGGTCGGCGACGACGCGCACCTCGCGCACGCGCGCGCCGAGCCGCTCGAGCACGCGCTCGTGCGCCTCGAAGTCGCCCTGCAACGCGAGCACGCCCACCAACGGCTGCGCCGTCGGTGCCGGCGGCGCGTCGCTACCAGCCACGCTGGGCGAGGAGCTGCTCGTCCTCGAGCTTCGAGCTCTCGAGGCTCTCCATCGCGGCGCCGAGGCCGCGCGAGGCGGCGGCGACGCGCTCGGGGTCCTGCGCAGTGCGTCGTCGCCTCGACGATCGCGCGCGGCGCGCGTCGGCGGGTCCTCGGACTTGAAGATCCCCGAGCCGACGAACACGCCCTCGGCGCCGAGCTGCATCATCAGCGCGGCGTCGGCCGGCGTCGCGATGCCGCCGGCGCAGAACAGCACGACCGGCAGCTTGCCCGTCGGTCGCGACCTGGCGGACGAGCGTCGAGCGGCGCCTGCAGCTCCTTCGCGGCCGTCGCCAGCTCGGCGTCTTCGAGCATCGTCAGGCGGCGGATCTCGCCGTTGATCGTGCGCATGTGGCGGACGGCCTCGACGATGTCGCCGGTGCCGGCCTCGCCCTTCGAGCGGATCATCGCCGCGCCCTCGCCGATCCGCCGCAGCGCCTCGCCGAGGTTCGTCGCGCCGCACACGAACGGCACCTTGAACGCCCACTTGTCGATGTGGTTGCGCTCGTCGGCCGGCGTCAGCACCTCGGACTCGTCGACGTAGTCGACCTCGAGCGCCTCGCAGCACCTGCGCCTCGACGAAGTGGCCGATCCGCGCCTTCGCCATCACCGGGATCGCTGACCGCCTCCTGGATGCCGCGCGATCATCTCCGGGTCGGACATCCGCGCGACGCCGCCGTCGCGGCGGATGTCGGCCGGCACGCGTTCGAGCGCCATCACCGCGCGCGGCGCCCGCCTCCTCGGCGATCGTCGCCTGCTCGGGCGTGACGACGTCCATGATCACGCCGCCCTTGAGCATCTCCGCCAGGCCCGCCTTGACCCGGAACGTCGCCTCGTCGCGCATGCGCAGGAGTCTAGCCTGCGCGCGCGGGCCTACTTCAGCCGGAACGCCTTGATGCGATCGTCGTACTGCGCCGCGTCCGCGCGTAGACGCCGTATGCGAGCGCCTGGATCAGGCTCAGCAGCGCCGTGTGCGAGCGCACGTACGCGGGGCTGTTCGAGGAGTAGTAGAGCTTGATCTGCGCGAGCTTCGCGACCTCCGAGAGCGTCGCGTCGGTGATCGCCGCCGTCTGCGCCTTGCGGTGGCGCGCGAGCTTCATCGCGCGCACGACGAGCGGATGCGGGCGGCCGGCCGACAGGCCGATCACGAGCGTGCCCGACGTCGATCCGCCCGAGGCGGCTGAGCGCCTCCTGCGACGGGCTCGCGACGACGTCGACGCGCAGGTCGAGCAGCATCAGGAGGTGGCGCAGGTAGCTGGCGAAGAACGCCATCTGGTCGGTCGCCGCGACGAGCACCTTCTCGGCGCGAGACGATCGCGCTCGATCAGCGCGCTCGACCTCGCTGCGCGAGACCTTGCGCGCGCGTCTCCTCGACGTTCAGGTGGTCGGCCGCGAGCGCCGTCTCGAACTCGTTCTGGTCGAGCGAGAACAGCGGCGCCGAGCGAGCTCGGCGCGCCCGCGTCGGCCGTCGCGTGCACGCGGCGGTATTCCTCGCGCGCGGCCGCCTGCAGCTCGGGAAAGCCCTCGAACCCGAGCGCCTGTGAGAAGCGCACGACCGTCGAGCTCGACGTGTTCGCGCGGCGCGCGAGCTCCTCGGCCGTCTGGAACGCGGCCTCGTCGAGGTGGTCGACGATGTACTGCGCGACGTCCTTCTGCGAGCGCGAGCACTCCTCGAAGCGCGCGCGGATGTACTTCGACAGGCTCTGATGCTCGCTCGTGCCGCCGACCGGCGGCTGGCGATCGCTCGTTGGGGTGGCGACGCGCTTCATTCGGCGCATTTGTTCGACGCGGGCGCGTCGCTCTCCTGCCAAGCCGATTTCCTCGCCCGCTCGCGCGTCGCCGCGAACGAGCGTCGAACGATCCGCCGTACGGTCCGCGGCGTACAGTCACACACGTGATGCGGCGTGCACACGACAGCCTCGCGGCGGCATGAGGATCGCGATCGTCGGCGCCGGCGTGTCGGGGCTCGTCGCCGCGCACCTGCTGCACCGCGAGCACGAGATCGTCGTCTACGAGGCGAACTCCTACGCCGGCGGGCACACGAACACGATCCGCGTCGATACCGCGTACGAGACGCATCACGTCGACACCGGCTTCGTCGTGATGAACGACCGCAACTACCCGACGTTCACGCGCCTGCTCGACCGCCTCGGCGTCGCGCGCCAGCCGACGCACATGAGCTTCTCGGTCAAGGGCGAGGACCACGACTTCGAGTACAGCGGCACGCCGCGCGGCCTGTTCTGCCAGCCGCGCAACGTCGCCAGCCCGCGCTTCCAGCGGATGATCGTCGACCTGCTGCGCTTCAACCGCGCCCTCGCCCGACTGCTCGAAGGCGAGGAAAGCGGCGAGTCGATGCACGAGTTCCTCTCGCGCCGACCGCTTCTCGCGCGCGTTCGTCGAGCGCCTGATCATGCCCCAGCTGTCCGCCGTCTGGTCGGCCGACCCGCGCCAGGCCGGCTCGTTCCCGGCGCGCTTCATCGCCGAGTTCTTCGCCAATCACGGGATGCTCGGCTTCCGCGACCGCCCGCGCTGGTCGACCGTCGCCGGCGGCTCGGCGCGCTACGTCGAGGCGCTGACCGCGCCGTTTCGCGACCGCATCCGGCTTGGCGCGCCGGTCAGTTCGGTCACGCGCGGCGCCGAAGCCGTCGAGGTGATCGCCGCCGGCGCCGGCGCCGAGCGCTACGACCACGTGATCCTCGCGACCCACTCCGACCAGGCGCTGCGAATTCTGCGCGACGCCTCCGCACGCGAGCGCGAGCTGCTCGGCGCGATCCGCTACCAGCCGAACGAGGCCGTCCTGCACACCGACGCGAGCCTGCTGCCGCGACGGCGCTGGGCGCGCTCGGCGTGGAACTTCCACCTGCTGCGCGAACCGAAGCCGCTCAGCACCGTCACGTACTACATGAACCACCTGCAGCGCCTGCGCGCCGCGCAGCACTTCTGCGTCACGCTCAATCGCAGCGAGGCGATCGACCCGTCGAAGGTGATCCGCACGATCTCCTACGCCCATCCGATCTACACGCCGCGCGGCGTCGCCGCGCAGCGCGAGCACGGCTCGATCAGCGCGCTGTCGACGCGCACCCACTACTGCGGCGCGTACTGGGGCTGGGGCTTTCACGAGGACGGCGTGATCAGCGCGCTGCGCGCGTGCAAGCCGTTCGGGGTGAGCCTGTGAGCGCCATCGCGCCGGGCGCCGTCGACGCGCCGCCGGCGCCCGGCGTGCGCGAGTCGCTCGCGCACGCGTCGTGCCTGTACGAGGGCGTCGTGCGCCATCGCCGCCACGGCGCGCTGCACGACGAGCTGCGCCACCGCCTGTGCATGGCCTACCTCGACCTCGACGAGCTGCCCGAGCTCCTCGACGGGCGCCTGCTGTTCTCCGCGCGGCGCCCCGCCGTCGTCTGGTTCCGCCGCGCCGACTACCTCGGCGCGCGCGAGCAGCCGCTCGCCGACGCCGTGCGCGAGCTCGTGCGCGAGCGCGCACACGTCGCGCTCGACGGCCCGATCCGCCTGCTCACGCACCTGCGCCACTTCGGACACTGCTTCAACCCGGTCAGCTTCTACTACTGCCACGACGCCGCCGGCGAGCGCGTGCGCGCGGTCGTCGCCGAGGTCACGAACACGCCGTGGGGCGAGCGCCACGCCTACGTCCTGCCGGTCGCCGACGAGGAGCCCGGCCCCGTGATCCGCGGCGAGCTCGCCAAGGCGCTGCACGTCTCGCCGCTGATGGGCATGGACCACGTCTACGACTGGCGCCTGACCGAGCCGCGCGAGCGGCTGTCCGTGCACATCGCCTCGACGCCGCTCGGCGGCCGCGAGCCGGTATTCGACGCGACGCTGTCGCTGCGCCGCCGCGAGATCACCCCCAGTGCGCTGCGCCGTGCGCTCGCGCGCGACCCGCTGCCGACGCTGCGCCTCGGCGCGCACATCTACACGCACGCGCTGCGCCTGCGGCTGCGCGGCGCGCACTGGCACGCACACCCGGCGCGCGCGGGGGCAGGCGGCGCATGAGCGCACTCGCGCGCGAGCGCCCGGCGGAGGCGATCGGCGGCCGCGCGTGAGCGCGCTCACCCAGCCGCGCCCGGCTCCGGCCGCCGCGCAGCGGGCGAGCGTGCTCGACCGCCTCGCGCGGCGCCTCGTGCTCGCGCTGCTCGCGAACGTGCGCCGCGGCGAGCTCGTCCTCACCGAGGGCCCGCGCCGCGTTCGTCTCGGCGAAGTCGATCGCGAGCGCCCCGTCGCGACGCGCCTCGAGGTCCGCTCGCCGCGCTTCTATCGCGCGCTGCTGCGCGGCAGCGTCGGTCTCGGCGAGTCCTACGTCGACGGGCTGTGGGATTGCGACGACCTCGTCGCGCTCACGCGCATCGCCGCGCGCAACGTGCACGCGCTCGACGCGCTGCGCCGCGCGCTCTCCCCCGTGCTCGCGCCGCTGCAGCGCGCCGGCGGCTGGCTCACGCGCAACACGCCCACGCGCGCACGCAGGCGGATCGCCGCGCACTACGACCTCGGCAACGAGCTGTTCGCGCAGTTCCTCGACCGCACGATGATGTACTCGTGCGCCGTCTTCGAGCGGCCCGACGCGACGCTCGAGGAGGCCTCGCTCGCGAAGCTCGAGCGCGTCTGCGCCAAGCTCGAGCTCTCGCCCGCCGACCACGTGCTCGAGATCGGCACCGGCTGGGGCGGCTTCGCCCAGTACGCCGCCGAGCGCCACGGCTGCCGCGTGACGACGACGACGATCTCCGCCGAGCAGCACGGCTACGCCACCCGGCGGATTCGCGAGGCCGGCCTGCACGATCGCGTCACCGTGCTGCTCGCCGACTACCGCGACCGCGCGCAGCTCGACAACCGCGGACCGTACGACAAGCTCGTCTCGATCGAGATGATCGAGGCCGTCGGCTGGCAGTACTTCCCGACGTTCTTCCGCCGCTGCTCGGAGCTCGTCGCCGAGCACGGCGCGATGCTGCTGCAGGCGATCGTCATCGAGGACGGCGCCTACGAGGTCGAGAAGGCCGGTCGCAGCTTCGTCAACACGCACGTCTTCCCCGGCGGCTGCCTGCCCTCGCTGCAGCTGATCGCGCGCAACGTCGCGCGCGTGACCGACTTCCGCGAAGCGCACGTCGAGGACATCACGGCGCACTACGCCACGACGCTGCGCCTCTGGCGCGAGCGCTTCCTCGCCTCCGCCGACCGCCTCGCAGAGCTCGGCTACGACGAGCGCTTCCGGCGCCTGTGGGAGCTCTACCTGTGCTACTGCGAGGGCGGCTTTCGCGAGCGCCGCATCCAGGACGTGCAGCTGCTGCTCGCAAAGCCCGGCTTCCGTCCGCGCGCCGTCTGAGCCGCCGCGCGCGCCCCGCGGCGGTAGGGTCCCGCACGATGCGCCGCGATCTGTTCGACGACGTCCACGAGGACTTCCGCGAGAGCTTTGCCACGTTCCTCGCGCGCGAGGTCGTCGGCGAGCACGACCGCTACGAGCAGTGGGAGCGCGACGGGATCATCCCGCGCGACGTCTTCGCGCTCGCCGGGCAACGCGGCTTCCTCGGGATGTCCGTGCCCGAGCGCTACGGCGGAGCCGGCGTCGATGACTTCCGTCTCAATCTCGTCATCGGCGAAGAGGCCCAGCGCGCGGGCGTCGGCAGCTTCGGGCTCGGCATCACGCTGCACAACGACATCGCGCTGCCCTACTTCCTGCGCTACTGCACCGACGAGCAGCGCGAGCGCTGGCTACCCGGAATCGTCTCCGGCGAGCTGATCACCGCGATCGCGATGACCGAGCCCGGGATCGGCTCCGATCTCGCCGCGATGAGCACGCGCGCGCGGCGCGAGCACGACCACTACGTCGTCGACGGCTCGAAGACGTTCATCACCAACGGCATCAACGCCGACCTCGTCATCACCGCCGTCAAGACAGACCCGTCGGAGCGCCATCGCGGCATCAGCCTGCTCGTGATCGAGCGCGGCATGGACGGCTTCGAGCGCGGCCGCAACCTCGAGAAGATCGGCCAGCACGCGCAGGACACCGCCGAGCTGTCGTTCGCCGGCGTGCGCGTGCCCGTCGAGAACCTGCTCGGCCCAGAGGGCGAGGGCTTCCTCCAGCTCGTCTCGAACCTGCCGCAGGAGCGCCTCTCGATCGCCGCCTCCGCCGTCGCCGCCGCCGACGCGATGCTCGGCTGGACGCTCGACTACGTGCGCGAGCGCAAGGCCTTCGGCCAGCCGATCGGCTCGTTCCAGAGCTCGCGCTTCACGCTCGCCGAGCTGCGCGGCGAAGTCGACATCGCGCGCACGTTCGTCGACCGCTGCGCCCGCGCGCTCGACGCCGACGACCTCACGCCCGAGGACGCCGCGACCGCCAAGTGGTGGACCACCGACCTGCAGGGGCGCGTCGCCGACCGCTGCCTGCAGCTGTTCGGCGGCTACGGCTACATGCTCGAGTACCCGATCGCCCGCGCCTACGCCGACGCGCGCGTCACGCGCATCTACGGCGGCGCCAACGAGATCATGAAGGAGATCGTCGGGCGCTCGCTCGGGTTGTAGGTGAGCCTCAGGACTGGATCTTGCTGTGCAGGCTAGACGCCGGCCAGGTACGGCGATGCCGAGGGCTTGTTTTCCGGCGAGGGCTCGAAGTAGTTCCCGTGCGTCAGCTTCACGGTCTCGATCGAGTCTGCACCCACCAGCACAATTTCCATCTCGCGCTCATGGCGGTGCTTCTCCTCCATCTGCTCGTACGCGTGAAGCGCCTCGGCCGGATCGGAATAGGCCTGCTCCGAGACGAGCCGCTGTGCCTTGCGGTCATATACGAGCAGGAAGTGAACTAGCGGCATATCGTCATGACCTCCTGAGATACGGTACCGCGCGTTGGCGCGCTGCGCCGAACGCCTCGACGAACTCTCTCGCCGGCAGAACGGCGCGGCAGCCGCCGATGTCGCCCATCGTCCAAAGCTGCATGTTCTCGATGCGCGCAAGCTTGTTGATGATCTGCTCGCGCCTCTTCAGGCGTTGAGCAACGGGCACGCGACCGCCCTGGCGCTTCAGCTCCGGACACTCGCTACAGACCATCGAGCGGAGACCCATCACGGTCTTCTTCAGCGGGAGCTGGAAGGACTCGCGAAACGCGATCATGGCCACAAACGCGTCGATCGTGTCGTCCGTGATGTCGCCCTCCAGCTGGAAGCGACGGAGGCGTGAACCTGCCCGATTGATCTGGGACCGGCTGTACCCGGCGAGCGGTGCCCACTTGCTTGTCGCAGTCGCTGAACCGATAGTTTGATGCTACGGATCGTGACGGCGTGCGCCTCGGCACAGCGGAGGCTCGTGCAGTCTAACTCCGGACCGGCGAGTCGGCCGGCTCGGCGCCGAGCTCGGCCGCGAGGTCGACGAAGTAGTCGAGCGAGCGCGGGTTCGCCAGCGAGTCTACGCTCGCCGCCTCGTTCGCCGGCGCGCCCATCAGGATCCGCTTGACCGGCACCTCGAGCACCTTGCCCGACAGCGTCCGCGGCACCTCCGCGATCTGGCGGATCTCGTTCGGCACGTGCCGCGGCGAGCAGTCCTCGCGGATCGCGCGCTTGATCTCGCGCGTCAGCTCCTCGTCGAGCGTCACGCCGTCGGCCAGCACGACGAACAGGATCATCCGCAGTTCGTCCTCGCCCGGGCGCGCCGGCACGTCGACGACGAGCGCGTCGAGCACCTGCGCGACCGAGCTCGCCGCACGGTAGATCTCGGCCGTGCCCATCCGCACCCCCTGGCGGTTGATCGTCGAGTCCGAGCGCCCGTAGATCACCGCGCCGCCGCGCGGCGTGATCCTGATCCAGTCGCCGTGGCGCCACACGCCCGGGTACATCGCGAAGTAGCTGTCGTGCAACCGCTCGCCGCTCTCGTCGCCCCACAGGAACAGCGGCATCGACGGCATCGGCTCGGTGATCACCAGCTCGCCGACGCGGTCGACGTGCCCGACGCCCTGCTCGTCCCACGAGTCGACCGCGCAGCCGAGGATCCGGCATTGCAGCTCGCCTTCGTACACCGGCAGCAGC
Source organism: uncultured Solirubrobacteraceae bacterium (assembly GCA_963782925.1). GTDB lineage: Bacteria > Actinomycetota > Thermoleophilia > Solirubrobacterales > Solirubrobacteraceae > Palsa-744. Next base: position 3,204,731 of record CAWALH010000002.1, on the reverse strand, counting down.
GGGCAGCCGCCGACGAACGCCGTGCACACGTCCGTCCCGCCGCTCGTCGAGAACAGCCAGACGTTCGCGCCGACGTGCTCGTACACCCACTTGAACCCCTCCGGCGACAGCGGCGAGCCGGTCGAGCCGATCGCGCGCAGCGCGCTCAGGTCGTATTCGCGTCCCGGCTCGATCCCCGCCTTCTCGCAGCTCGCGATCAGCCCCGCCGACAATCCCATGCACGTGATCCGCGCGCGCTCGGCCAACCGCCACAGCGCGCCGAGGTCCGGATGCGCCGGGCTGCCGTCGTACAGCACGATCGCCGCGTCCGACAGCAGGCAGCCGACGAGGAAGTTCCACATCATCCACCCCGTCGTCGTGAACCAGAACATCCGGTCGCCCGCGCGCAGGTCGAGGTGCAGGCACTTCTTCAGCTGCTCGATCAGGATGCCGCCGTGACCCTGCACGATCGCCTTCGGCAGGCCGGTCGTGCCTGAGGAGTACAGCACCCACAGCGGGTGGTCGAACGGCACCTGCTCGAACGTCAGCTCGGCGCCCGCGCCGCGCGCGAGCAGCTGATCCCACGACAGCGCGCCGTCGATCCGCGCCTGCGCGTCGAGATACGGAAGCAGCACCGTCTGCTCGACCGTCGGCAGCTCCGCGCGGATCGCCGCGACGTTCGCCACGCGGTCGAAGTCCTTGCCGCCATGGCGGTAGCCGTCGACCGTCAGCAGCACCTTCGGCTCGACCTGCGCGAACCGGTCGATCACGCTGCGCGCGCCGAACTCCGGCGCCGCGCTCGACCAGATCGCGCCGAGCGACGCCGTCGCGAGGAACGCGATCAGCGTCTCCGGGATGTTCGGCATGTACGCGACGACGCGATCGCCGCGCCCGACGCCGAGCGCCCGTAGCCCGCCCGCCGCCTCGGCGACGCGATCGCTCAGCTCGCCCCACGTCAGCTGATCGAGCTCGCGCAGCTCCGAGCAGTGCACGACCGCGACCGCGTCGCGCTCGCGCAGCCCGCCGGCCGGGCGCCCGTCGTGCGCGCGCGCCGCGAGCATGTTCTCGGCGTAGTTCAGCTGCGCGCCCGTGAACCACTGCGCGCCGGGCATGCTCCGGTCGGCCAGGACTCGCTCATAGCCGTGCGACGCGCGCACGCCGAAGAACTCCCACACCGCCGCCCAGAAGTCCTCGAGCTCGTCGACCGACCAGCGCCAGAGGTCGTCGTAGCTCGAAAGCTCGCGCCCGCTGCGCTCGGCCGCGAAGCGCATGAACCGCGTCATCGCCGCCGCCTCCACGTCGGCCTCGCTCGGCTGCCACAGCGGCGTCTCCGCTGGGGTCTGGGCGCTGGACATGCGGGTATTCTCGCGGTTTGTGGATCACTTTGGGCTGCGCGCCGAGTTTCCCGTCCTGCGGACGCTCGCCTACCTCAACGCCGGCACCGACGGGCCGCTGCCGCAGCGCGCCGTCCGCGCCGCCGCCGACGAGCTCGAGCGCGAGGCCGCCGACGGACGCACGTTCGCGCACTTCGAACGCCGCTCCGAGCTGAACGACCGCCTGCGCGCCGCCTACGCGCGCGCGCTCGGCGCCGACCCGGCCGACGTCGCGCTGACGACCTGCACGAGCGAAGGCATCGCGCAGGTGATCGGCGGCCTCGACTTCGACCCCGGCGATGAGATCCTCACCAGCGACGAGGAGCACCCCGGCCTGCTCGGCGCGCTGATCGCCGCGCGCGAGCTGCACGGCGCCGAGATCCGCACGGCGCCGATGCCCGAGCTCGCCGACGCCGTCGGCCCGCGCACGCGCCTGCTCGCCTGCTCGCACGTCGGCTGGGTCAGCGGCCTGCTCGCGCCCGCCGAGCTCGCCGAGCTCGACGTGCCCGTGCTGCTCGACGGCGCCCAGGGGATCGGCGCCGTGCCCGTCGACGTGCGCGCGCTCGGCTGCGCCGCCTACGCCGGCGCCGGGCAGAAGTGGCTTTGCGGACCCGACGGCACCGGCTCGCTCTACACGACGCGCGAGCTGCGCGAGCGGATCGCCGTCTCGCGCCGCGGCTACGCCAACCTCGAGAACGCGGGCGACGGCCTCGACGCGCGACTGCGCGACGACGCCCGCCGCCTCGACACGATGGCGCTCAGCGCCGAGGCCGTCGCCTGCGCGCTCGCCGCGATCGACCTGCTCGAGTCGGCCGGCTGGAGCGCCGTGCACGAGCGCGCGAGCACGCTCGCCGCGCGCCTCGCCGAGCAGCTCGCCGAGCGCGGGCGCGCCGTCGCGCCGCGCGGCCAGACGACGCTCGTCTCGTTCGACAGCGCCGATCCCGAAGGCGAGCGCGACCTGCTCGCACAGCGCGGCTGCGTCGTGCGCAACATCCCCGGCCGCCCCTGGCTGCGTGCGTCGGTCGGCGCTTGGAACGACGAGAACGACCTCGCGCGCCTGCTCAAGTCGCTCTCGGCATGAGCGCGACGCCGCAGGCGGCGACACTGCCGAGACCGCGCCCCGCGCTCGACCGCGCGCTGCAGCGCCTCGGCCTGCACCACCTCGCGCTCGCCGCCGTGCTCGCGCTCGCCGCCGTGCTCGACGTGCACCGGCTCTCGCAGAACGGCTACGGCAACATCTTCTACTCGGCCGGCGTCTCCTCGATGCTGCGCTCGTGGCACAACTTCTTCTTCGTCTCGTTCGACCCCGGCGGGCTGATCACCGTCGACAAGCCGCCGCTCGCGCTGTGGCTGCAGGCGGCCAGCGCGAAGCTGTTCGGCTTCCACCCGCTCAGCCTGCTGCTGCCCGAGGCGATCGTCGGCGTGCTCGCCGTCGCGCTGCTGTATCGCGCGCTCGCGCGCCGGATCGGCGGCTGGGCCGGCGTCGCCGGCGCGCTCGCGCTCGCCGCCTTCCCCTCGTTCGTCGCGATCTCGCGCACGAACAACGTCGACGCGCTGCTGATCCTGCTGATGATCCTCGCCTGCGACGCCGGCGTGCGCGCGTGCGAGAACGGTCGCTGGCGCACGCTGCTGTGGAGCGCCGCGCTCGTCGGCCTCGCGTTCAACTGCAAGACGCTCGCCGCCTACCTGATCGTCCCCGGCATCGCGCTCGCCTTCCTGCTGTGCGCGCCCGGCTCGATCCGCCGCCGGCTGCTGCAGCTGCTCGCCGCCGGCGCCGTCCTCGTGCTCGTCTCCGGCGCGTGGATGCTCGCCGTCGAACTGACGCCCGCCTCCAAGCGCCCGTACGTCGGCAGCTCGACGAACAACAGCGAGCTCGGGCTGACGTTCAGCTACAACGGCTTCGGCCGCGTCGGCGGACAGACCGGCGGGCCCGGGCAGATCCCCGTCGGCGCCGGCGGCGTCGCCCGCGCCGTCAAACCCGCGCCGGGAAACGCCGCCAAGGCGCCGGCCGCCAAGGCGCCGGCGACGCGCACCGCGCCGCCCGCCCGCGAACACTCCGAATTCCTGCCCGACGGCCGCGAACGCCACCCGATCCCGTTCGGCGGCCCCGTCGGCCCGCTGCGCCTGTTCGGCCGCGGCCTCGGCGACCAGGGCGCCTGGCTGCTGCCGTTCGCCGTCGTCGGGCTGCTCGCCTTCGCGCTGCTCGTGCTGTGGCCGCCCGGCGGCGGCGCTCCCGACACGACTGACGAGCCGGGCGGCGCGGCGCCCGACGACGCGCCCGCGCACGGCCTGCGCCGCCGGTGGGCGAGCGTCGAGCGCCCGCAGCTCGCGCTGCTGGTCGTCTTCGGCGGCTGGCTCGTCGCCGAGGGCGGCGTGCTGAGCCTGTCGAAGGGGATCGTCCACCCATACTACGTCTCCGCGCTCGGCCCCGGCGTCGCGGCGATGGTCGGCGCCGGCGCGTTCGCCTGCGCGCGCTTCGCGCAGCGGCGCGACGTGCGCCTCGTGCTGCTCCTGCTGGCGGCCGGCGCGACCGTGCCCGTCCAGCTCTCGCTGCTGCGCAAGGCGCACTACATGGCGTGGTTCACCGCGCCGCTGATCCTCGCCACGGCGCTCGCGCTGCTCGCCTTCGCGCTCGCGACGATCGCGCGGCGCGGCGCGGCTCCCGTCGGCGTCGCGCTCGTGCTCGGCGCGCTGATCGTCGCGCCGACCGCCTACTCGGCGAGCAACTGGCTCGCGCCGGTGCAGTCGACGTTCCCCGCCGCCGGCCCGCGCGCCGCGTCCGGGCCGGGCGGCTACGGCGTCGACTCGAGTCACGTCGCCGTCGACCGCGCGCTGCTCGCCTACGTCGTCGCGCACCGCCCCGGCACGCGCTGGTCGGTGCTCGCCGACGCGTCGAACACCGCCTCGCCGATGATCCTGCTCGGCCGCGACGCCGGCTCGCTCGGCGGCTTCAGCGGCACCGACCCGGCGCTCGACGGCCCCGGGCTGGCGCGGCTCGTGACGCGCGGCGAAGCGCGCTACGTGCTGCTCGGCGGCGAGTTCTCCACGCGCGGCGGCAACCGCGCGACGGTCGCCGTCCAGCGCGTCTGCCGTGCCGTGCCGACGCGCACGTGGCTGCCGCGGCCGCTGCAGGCCAATGGGCTGATCCTGTTCGACTGCGGCGGTCTCGCGCGCGAGCTGCAGAGCGCGTAGCTCACGCCGCGACGGCGAGCTCGTGCCCGAACGCGCGCGCGAACAGCTCCGTCTCGCGGTTGGCCGCCCAGCGCGGCACCGCCGACTCGCCCTCGGCGACGAGCGTCAGCTCGACCTCGTCGCCGTGCAGCGCGATCCGCGTTTCGCGCACGAGCTGGTCGCGCGAGCGCTCGAGATCCTCGGCAAGCCGCAGCAGCACGGCGCAGCGGTTCAGGCGCTCGGCGTCGCCCTCGCCGAACAGCGCCCGCAGCGGCCCCGGCTCTGGCATGCCCTTGCGGTGATAGCGCGCCGCCTGCGCGATGATCGCGACCTCGACCGGCGAGAAGCCGGGCAGCCCGGCGTTGAGGATCAGGTAGCGCGAGTGCTTGTGGTGGTCGTCGTAGTCGACCGACATGCCGACGTCGTGCAGGATGCTCGCCGCCCACAGCAGCTCGCGCTCGCGCGCGTCGCCGTCGTGCAGCCCGAGCGCCGCGAGCTCGTCGAACATCCCCAGCGCGAGCGTCGCCACGTGGCGCGTGTGCGCGACGTCGAGGTGGTACTGGCCGGCGAGGTTCAGCACGCTCGCGCGTCGCACGTCGGCGATCAGCGGCGGGTCGGCCGGCTCGAGCAGGCGCTCGAAGAAGACGCCCTCGCGCAGCCCCGCCTCGGTCGTCTCCAGGCCGTCGAAGCCGCCCGCCTCGAGCACGCTCTGCACGACGACCGCGCCCGCCAGGATCAGGTCGGCGCGCGCCGGCTTGATCCCCGGCACGCTCGCGCGCTCGGCCGCCGGCAGCGCCGCGAGACGCTCGACCAGCTCGTCGAGCGCGCCGCGCTCGAGCACCATCCCCTGCACGCCGTTCGACGGCAGCCCGGCCGCGCGCTGCGCCGCCGCCGCGAGGTTGCGCACGGTGCCGCCGATCCCGACGAGCCGCCGCCCGCCGCCGGCCTCCTCGCCCGCCGCCTCAGCGAGCCACCCCGCCTCGGCCAACTGCTCACCGACGTGCTCGCGCAGCGCGTCGAGCTGGCGGCGCTTGGCCGGACCGTTCGGCGGCAGGAAGCGCTCGCTCATCCGCACCGTTCCGACCGGCCACGAGCCGCTCTCGCGCTCGAGCCGCCCGGCGACGCGCACGAGCTGCAGCGAGCCGCCGCCGAGGTCGAGCACGCAACCGTCGGCGAGCGTCGTCGAGTTGACCGCCGCGACGTAGCCGTAGTGCGCCTCGGCCTCGCGCGAGAGCACGCGGATCGGCAATCCCGAGCGGTGGCGCGCCTCGCGCAGGAACTGCTCGGCGTTGCCCGCGTCGCGGATCGCGCTCGTCGCGACCGCGTCGAGCGAGTCGTGCTCGAGGCCGCTCGCCTTCGCGAAGTGCGCGAACACGTCGAGCGTCGCCAGCGCCCGCGCGATCGGCTTCGGCGCGAGCTCGCCGCTTGCGGCGAGCCCCTCGCCGATCCGCACCGGCTCGTAGATCTCGTCCGTGCGCTTCCACCAGCCGCGCCCCGCCTGGAACACGACGAGGCGGAACGAGTTCGAGCCGAGATCGATCACGGCCAAGCGCTCGTCGGGCTTCATTCTCTGAGCGTATTCACCGTGTCGGCGGGCCCCGAGGACCCGCTCCGCTCAGACGAGCAGGTCGTCGGGCGTCGCGATCACGCGCATGTGCTCGGCGACGCTCGTGATGCTCAACAGACGCTGGACCTGCGGCGAGCCTGGCGTGATCGCGAACTCCTGGCCGCGCCCGCGCGCGCCCTCGTGCGCGAGCAGGATGATCCGCAGCCCGGTCGAGTCGACGAAGCGCAGATCGTCGAGGTCGAGCACGAGCAGCGGCGCATCGACGATCTCCGGCCCCTCCAGCGCGCGCTCGAGGATCGGCGAGCTGGCGAGGTCGAGTTCACCGTCGAGGCGCAGGACGACGCGGTCCGGCTGGCGTCTGACCTCGACGCGTAGGTGCTCCTGAGCGCCCACGGCCCAATCGTACCGCACGCCCAGGCCCGTCAGGCGGCCGTTTCCGTCAAGCCTTGACGATTGGACGTACTGCGTTCTCGAAGGTCTGGCCGTCCTGCGACGCGCCATCACTACGCTACCCGAGCCGCGGCACGCCGAAACGCCCGCCGACGGCGCCGCGCGTGTCAGCGCGTCTGCGTGTGCACGCGCACGACCGTGCCGCTCGGCGCCGAGCGGATCTGCACGAGGTCGCACAGCTGGTTGACGAGCCACAGGCCGCGCCCGCCGTACTCGTCGACCGGCGGCGCCAGACGGCCGACGAGCGGGTCGCGGATGAAGCCGCGATCGCGCACCTCGCAGACGAACGCGCCCGGCTCGCTCCACGTCCGCAGCGTTCCGCCGCCGCCGCCGTACTGCACGCTGTTCGTCGCGAGCTCGTTGATCGCCAGCACGAGCTCCTCGCCGGCCTCGACGCTCAGCCCGGCGTCGCTCGCGCGGTTCGCGACGAGGTTGCGCACCGCGCCGAGGCCGAGCCGCGTGAACAGCAGCTGCTCGTGGTCGGCCGGCGGCGCCGGCAGCGACCCGTTGAACGGGCCCGGCGCGATCGCGAGCGGCAGGTACGCGCCGTTGCGGCGCGAAACGCCTTCGTGCATCAACGCCGGGTGCGTCAGCCGCGCGGCGTCGATCACCTCGCGATCGAGCGCGTCGAGGTCGTACGGGCACAGCAGGCGCCACGCCGGCTCGGACGCGAACGCGGCGTTCATCAGCCACTCGTGGCGCGCGCACTCGTCGAGCTCGGCCGCGCTGCGACCCGGCCACACCGGTTCCCCGATCCCGCGAACCCCGCGCGGATGTCCCGCGTGCTCGGCGAGGAAGTCGCGCCACGCCGGCATCACGCGCGCCGGGTTGCGCCCGACCTCTTGCATGTCGACGAAGCGCACGCGCTCGGCGTCGGCGCCGAGCGCGTCACGGAGCAGGCGCGCGCGCTGCTCGCCGACCGCGACGAGCAGCGGCTCGCCGGCGGCGAGCCCTTCGCGCGCGAACGGCAGCGTCCCGCGCAGGAAGCCGTCCTCGCCGTTGTAGAACAGCGCTTCATGGCGAAACGAGTCCTCCACGAGCGCCACCTTCACCGCCGCCGCGCTCGTCGACAGCTCGACCGCTCGGTGAACGCTCCTGGGAGGTGCAAGCTTCGCCACGCGCCGCCGCTCCGCTACCGCCCGTACCAGCGCCGCCGTCCGCCGTCCGCGACGCCGCCGACGAAGAAGCCGATCAGCCACAGCAGCACGGCGAAGATCAGCACGTACCACAGCACGTGCGCGGCGAACCCCAGTCCTCCGAGAAGCGCGAGTATCAACACGAGCGCGACGATGGCAACCATCTCGTTCCTCCTTCACGTGTGCACCCGCGGCTGCTCGCGGGCGCTGGCTCAGGTCTACCCCGTCTCATCGGCCGCCAATCGGTCCTCGGCAGCGAGGCGCCTGCTTTTCAGGGTGGTCGGGCGCGACTGGACGGTTGTTCCTGCCCGGCCCGCTCGCGCTCCGATCGTCCGTGCGTCGACCGCCGGCCCGAGCCGGCGTCGATCCCTTCATTGAAAAAATTCCTTGAAGAAGATGTTTAGGACGCTTCGCGCAGGGCAAAAGTACGTCTGGAGTTGTCCTCCCTCAGGCGGTGGCCGCTACCCCCGGCGGTCACCGCCTCTTTTCTGCCCGAACGCCCTCAGCGCTCGTCGCGCAGGCGCAGCGCGAGCACCTCGGCGCCGCCCTCGGACAGCAGCTCGTGCTCGTCGGTCAGCTTCTCGATCACCGGACCGGCTTCGTCCACGACCGAGCGCGCGATCCGCTCCGCGCCGCGATCGCGCTCGAGCGGCCCGACGCGCAGCTCGACGCTGCGCGGCTCGACGCACACCGACATCCGCAGGTGCTCGTCGGCGCTCAGCAGCGACGAGTGCGCGGCGAGCTCGTCGGCGACCAGTTCGGCGTCTGAGATGCGGTCGGTCGTGAACCGCGCGCGCGCCGCGAGCACGCACATCACGCGCGGCAGCACCTTGCGCGCGAGCGCGCTCGGGGCGACCGCCAATCCGGTCGTCGTCGCGAGCTGCGAGCGTGCGAGGACCGGCGCCTCGAACCCGTTGCGAGCGACCCGCTCGAGCGCGATCGCGCTCGGCGTCGCGAACTCCATCCGCACCTCCGTGCCGCCGCCCGGAACGTCGCGGAACTCGACGCGCGGCGCCAGCGCCTGGATGATCGACATGCCGATCCCGAGCGCCGCTTCGTCGTCGGCGCGGATGTGCGGCCTGATCCCCGTGCCGTGGTCGCGCACGACGATTTCGACCGCCTCGCCGCCGACGAACACCTCGAGCTGCAGCGGCCCTTCGTCACCTTCGTACGCGTGCAGCACGACGTTGTTGCACGCCTCCGTCACGGCCGTGCGGATGTCGTTGAGCTCGACGCCGTCGACGCCGACCGTCTCCGCCATCCCGCTCAGCGCCTCGCGCACCAGCACGACGTTGTCGGGCTGGTTCGAGAGCGTCAGGCAGACGTTCGGCGACGCGGCCATCAGCCTCCGACGCTAGCCGACTCCTGCGTGCTGCCCACCGCCACTGGACGACGCGTCGACGATCTGAGCGCTCCCGCCGAGCTTCCCGGCGCGGTCAGCTCGTCGTGCTCGTCAGCGCGCGCAGCTGGTCGAGCGAGCGGCGCAAGAGGCGCGAGACCTGCATCTGCGAGATCCCGATGCGCGCGGCGATCTCCGTCTGCGTCAGGTCCTCGACGAACCGCATGCTGAGGATCTCGCGCTCGCGCTGCGGGATGCGGCCCATCACCGCGCTGACCGTCGCGTCGAGCTCGACGAGCTCGTAGCGCTCGTCCTCCTCGCCCATCGCGTCGCCGTACGACGTCGCCTCGTCGGTCGCGCCCGGACGCGGCGCGTCGAGCGACAGCGACTCGTACGCCTGGATCGCCTGCAGCGCGTCGATCACCTCCTCGGTGCTCAGCTCGACGTACTCCGCGATCTCGTTGACCGTCGGCGCGCGCCCGCGCGTGTTCGCGAGCCGCTCCTGCGCGTCGCGCACCTTCAGCGCGCGTTCCTGCGAGCCGCGCGGCACGTGCACCGACCAGCCGGCGTCGCGGAAGTGGCGGCGCATCTCGCCGAGGATCGTCGGCACGGCGAACGACGCGAACGGGTGGCCGCGCTCGGGGTCGAACCGGTCGAGCGCCTTCAGCAGGCCGAGCGACGCGACCTGCAACAGGTCCTCGAACGGCTCCGAGGAGCGGTCGTAGCGGCGCGCGAGGCTGCGCGCGAGCGGCATGAACCGCGCCACCAGCGCCTCGCGCGCGGCCCGGTCGCCCTGCTTGTGGCGCTCGAACAGCTGCGCCTCCACACCTGCGTTCGCGCGACTGCGCGGCTCGCTCGTGGCAGTCGAGTTAGTCATGGGCGTAAACGTCATGACGTCCTCCCGTCGGTATCGCTTGCGTGTATCCGACCTGCTGTGCCACGCAGTCTACTACGGGAAACCCCGGTGTTTCAGATCACATCGTCGTTCGGAGCGACGCAAAGCTCCGCATTCGCCGGCTTCTTCTTGCCGTTTCCGCAACGCGGCGCGCGTCGTTCGGCTGCGTAGGTCTCCGCAGCCCCGCTACGGCGCCGCCCCGACGACTGCGCACGCGCGTCGTGCGAGCCTGCGCGCATGACATCGAACGTCGCATCCCCACAGCAGGTCCCGCTCGCCGAGCTGATCGACCTGAGCGGACGCACGGCCCTCGTCACGGGCGGCGCGATGGGCATCGGCCTGGGCATCGTGCGCCGGCTGCACGAGGCCGGCGCGAACGTGACGGTCGCCGACGTCGACGACGACGCGGCGGCGCGCGTCGCCGCCGAGCTGCTCGACGTGCGCGCGGGCAGCGCGCTCGCCGTGCACTGCGACGTCAGCGACGAGGCGAGCGTCGGCGACACGTTCGCGCGAACGCTCGACGCGTTCGGCGGCGTCGACGTGCTCGTCAACAACGCGGGCATCTACCCGATGGTGCCGTTCGTGCAGATGGACGCCGCGACGTTCCGCCGCGTGATCGACGTCAACCTCTACGGGCTGTTCCTCTGCACGAAGGCCGCCGCCGACCGGATGATCGAGCAGGGGCGCGGCGGGCGCATCGTCAACATCACGTCGATCGACGCGCTGCACCCGTCGATGGTCGGGCTCGCGCACTACGACGCCTCCAAGCACGGCGCGTGGGGCTTCACGAAGAACGTCGCGCTCGAGCTCGCCGAGCACGGCATCTGGGTCAACGCGATCGCGCCCGGCGGCATCAAGACGCCGGGCACCGGCGCGACCGACGAGGAGACGACGAAGGCGTTCGAGGCGATGATCCCGATGCACCGGATGGGCGACCCCGACGACATCGCCCGCGCGACGCTGTTCCTCGCGAGCGACCTCTCCAGCTACACGACCGGCACGCAGATCGTCGTCGACGGCGGCGTCCTGCTCAGCTGACTCGCCTCAGCTGACGCGCTCGTCAGACGGCGGGGACCTGCTGGGTGATGCAGTGGATGTTGCCGCCGCCGAGCAGGATCTCGCGCGCGGGGACACCGACGACCTCGCGCTCGGGGAAGACGCCGCGGAGGATCTCGGCCGCCTCGTCGTCGTGGCGCTCGTCGAGCAGCGGCAGCACGATGCGCGAGCTGCCGATGTAGAAGTTCGCGTACGACGCCGCCAGGCGGTCGCCGGCGCGTCGCGGCAGCGTGCCGGCGACGGCGTCGACGCCGCGCGCCTCCTCGGCGGTGATCGTCACCGGCCCGGGCGACGGCAGCTTGACGACCTCGAGCGAGCGTCCGCGCGCGTCGCTCGCCGCTTCGAGGCGTTGCAGCGCATCGCGCGAGATCGCGTGTTGCGGGTCCGACGGGTCCTCGGCGCAAGTCAGCACCACGACGCCGGGCCGCGCGAAGCACGCGAGGTTGTCGACGTGCCCGTCGGTCTCGTCGTTGTAGACGCCGCCGCCGAGCCAGATCATCTTGCTCGCGCCGAGGTGGTCGAACAGCGCCCGCTCGATCTGCTCGCGCGTCAGCTCGGGATTGCGGTTGGGGTTCAGCAGGCACTCTTCGGTCGCCATCACCGTGCCCTCGCCGTCGACGTGGATCGAGCCGCCCTCGAGCACGATCGGCGCGCGGTAGCGGTCGGCGCGTTCGATCTCGAGCACCTTCGCGGCGACGCGATCGTCGCGGTCCCACGGGAAGTACAGGCCGCCGCGCAGGCCGCCCCACGCGTTGAAGCGCCAGTCGACGCCGCGCCGCCCGCCGCGGTCGTCGAGCACGAACGTCGGCCCCATGTCGCGGATCCACGCGTCGTCGGTCGAGACCTCGACGACGCGGATCGCCGGCGAGAGGACCGAGCGGCAGTGCTCGAACTGCGCGTCGGAGACCGCCATCGTGACCGGCTCGGACGCGGCGATCGCCTCAGCGACGGCGGCGTAGGCCTCCTGTGCGGGCTTCGCCCCGAGGCGCCAGTTGTCGGGCCGCTCGGGCCAGGCGATCCAGCAGCCGGAGTGCGGCTCGAACTCGCCCGGCATCCGGTAGCCGTCGGCGGCGGGCGTCGAGGCGAGCGTCTCGCTCACGCGGGCTTCCTGCTCGAAGGCGTCACGTGCGCGCGCCCGCGCTCGGCGAGACGGTCGGCGAGACGGCGACGCTCTCGACGGCCTGTCCACGCGCCGGGCGCGGCTGGCGCGGGTGGCTCATGCGCCAGAGGATGATCTCGCCGGCGAGCAGCGTGACGGCGACGATGCCGAGCAGCGGTCCGGTGTACGACCATTCCTTCGGCGCGTGCGGGATCTCGGGCCAGAGGAACAGCAGCACGCCGCCGACGATGACGAGGCTCGTGACGACGGCCATCGCGACGACGACCCTGTCGCCGCCGGGGATCTTGAACGGACGCGGCCGGTCGGGGTCCTTGTAGCGGAGGATCGCGACGGCGGGGTACATCAGCAGGTAGGGCAGCAGGAAGATCACCGACGAGGCGGCGAAGATCGCGAAGAACAGCGAGTCCTGCGTGTTGATGAACAGCGCCGAGACGACGAGCACGACGGTCGAGATCAGCCCGGTCAGGACGAACGCGCCGACGGGCGTGTGACGCGTCGGGTGCTCGCGCGCCGAGCACCTTCGGCAGCTCGCCTTCGGCGGCGGCCTCGACGGCCGAGCGGTTGGCGCCCATCGTCCAGGTCGTCATGTTCGTGAAGTACGTGTACAGCGCGGCGATGCCGAGAACGTATACGAGCACGTTGCCGACGCCCGTCGTGCCGAAGATCGCCTTGAACGTTTCGACGAGGCCTTCGACGAGGCTCAGCTTGGTCAGCGACAGCGCCAGCAGGATGCCGATCGTCGCGAACATGTAGAGGAACGCGATCGACCGCGCCGGAAGTGAAGATCGCGCGCGGGATCCGCTTCTCGGGTTCCTTCACCTCGCCGGCCATGCTCGAGATCAGCTCGAAGCCGAGCAGCAGGAAGACGATGACCGGCAGGAATTCCTTGGTGATGCCGAACGACGGCACGAAGCTCGAGCCGTTGATCGTGTTCGCGGCGCCGTGGCGGATCGCGAAGCACGATGCCGCCGACGCCGAGCGAGAGGATGATGATCGACCTTCAGGATCGCGCCGATGTTGTTGACCCACTTGCCGATCTCCAGGCGCATCACGCCGACGCCGACGACGAGCCAGACGAGCGCGACCGCCATCATCACCTGCGGCCACTTGCCGGCCGGCCATGCGGCGTAGTGGTGGCCGAACAGCTGGAAGAAGACGCCGGCGAACAGCAGGAAGACGGAGGGCATCCAGAGCGCGACGTTGACCCAGTACCAGTAGGTCGTGCGCGCCGCCCAGCGGCTGCCGAGCGCCTGCTTGACCCACACGTAGATGCCGCCCTGCGTCGGGTAGGCGGTCGCGAGCTCGGCGGTGATCAACGCGTACGGGACAGGAAGATGACGATCGCGAGGATCCACCAGGCGATCGTCTTCGGGCCGATCGCGGCCGACGCGGTCAGCGTTTCGACGACGAGCATCGCCGAGACGGTGAACAGCGTGACGTCGAGGATGCCCATCACGCGGCGGCGCTCGACGCGCTCTGCGCCGGCGCCCGCCGCCGGAGTGACTGTCTGCTCGCTGCTCATCGGTGCTCCCCCCTATGTGTGGATCGGATCGGTTTGCAGATGCGCGTCGCTCAGGAACGAGCGCACGCGCCCGTCGTGGAGGCGAAGCTGCTCGTCGGTCGGCTGCGTGAGCGTCGGGTAGGTCAGCCAGACGAGGATTCCCTTCTCGGTGTGCAGCCGGTTCTCGGCCTGGTCGAAGACGATCGAGCGCGGACCGTCGATCACCTCGTCGGTGACCTCGACGCCGCGCGAGGCCGGCAGGCAGTGCATGAACTTGGCGTGCGCCGGCGCGCGGGCGATCAGCTCGGCGTTGACCTGGTAGCGCGGCATGAACGCCTGCGCGGCGCTCGGGGATCTCGTCGGTCTGGTCGACCCACCACCAGAGGTCGGTGTAGACGAAGTCGGCGCGCGCAACGGCGTCCTCGACGTCCGTCGGTGACCGTCACGCTGACGCCGCCGGCGAGCGCTCGACGTTGTCGCTGCGCGATCGCCATCCACTCGGCGGGGGCGCTGTAGGCGGACGGCGCGGCGTGGACGAAGTTCATGCCGAACTGCGTCGTGATGAACATCAGCGAGCTGCAGACGTTCGTGCGGTCGCCGACGAACACGACCGTGCAGTCCTCCAGGCGACGGCCGTCGGGCAGGTGCTCGCTCATCGTCAGCAGGTCGCCGACGACCTGCGTCGGGTGGTTGAAGTCGGTCAGGCCGTTGATCACGGGCACGTCGGAGTCGTGTGGCGAGCTGCACGACCGTGTCGTGCTTGAGCGTGCGCGCCTCGATCACGTCGCACATCCGCGAGAGCACCTTGGCCGTGTCGTACAGCGACTCGCGCACGCCGAGGTGGATCTCGCCGGGCTTCAGGTAGAGCGCGTGGCCGCCGAGCTTGGCCATCGCGACCTCGAACGAGACGCGCGTGCGGGTCGAGGGCTCCTCGAAGATCATGCCCAGCGAGCGATGGCTCAGCAGCTGCGGCACGGCCGCGTCGCGGTCGGCGTCCTTCAGCAGGCGGATCAGCTCGAGCAGCTCCTCCAGCTCGGCGCGGCTGAAGTCCTGCGTGTCGATGAAGTTCCTCATGCACCCGGCAGTCTGCGACGAGCGGCGCGGGCGTCCATCGTGGCGCCGCCGCAGGTACATACGCAAGAACTACGGAGCGGGCGCGGCGCGAATGTTCGCGCTCGGATGCCGCTTTAGAGTCTTTGTATGACGGATGACATCCCGTTGATCGCGGCCGTCGGGCCGCCCACGTCACCGGCGCGCAAGCGTCCCCCGCGCCGGACGCCGTTTCCGGATCGGCGCGGTCCAGGAGCGCTGGCGCGAGGACGCCGGCGAGCACGCCGCGGCGCTCGACGCGGGGATCGCGCGCGCGGCCGCGGCGGGCGCCGAGCTGGTCTGCCTGCAGGAGCTGACGCTGAGCCGCTACTTCGCCGTCGACCCGGGCGGGCCGGCGGCGGCCGGCGTCGAGCCGGAGGAGCTGCCCGGCGGCCCGACGTTCGAGTTCGCAGCGCGACGCGGCGCGCGAGCACGGCGTGCACGTGCACGCGTCGCTGTACGAGCGCGCAGACGGCGACGACGGGCTCGGGCTACAACACGGCGATCGTCGTCGCACCCGACGGCCGGCTCGTCGCGCGGACGCGCAAGCTGCACATCCCGGTGACGGCCGGCTATCACGAGGACCGCTACTTCCGTCCGGGGCCGGGCGGCGACGCGCCGTTCCCGGTGCTCGCGCTCGGCCGAGGCGCACCTCGGGCTGCCGACGTGCTGGGACCAGTGGTTCCCGGAGGTCGCGCGCGCGTACAGCCTCGAGGGCGCCGACGTGCTCGTGTACCCGACGGCGATCGGCTCGGAGCCCGAGCACCCGGAGTTCGACACGCAGCCGCTGTGGGAGCGCGTGATCGTCGGCAACGCGATCGCCAACGGCGTGTTCATGGTCGCCGTCAACCGGATCGGCGAGGAGCCGGCGCCGGGCGGCGGCGCGCCGCTGACGTTCTACGGCTCGTCGTTCATCTGCGACCCGTACGGGCGCAAGCTCGCGCAGGCGCCGCGCGATCGGGCCGGCGGTGCTCGTCGCCGACCTCGACCTCGACCAGCGCCACGACTGGCTCGAGCTGTTCCCGTTCCTGACGACGCGCCGGCCCGACGCGTACGCGCGCCTCGCGCAGGACGCGGCCGAGCTGATGGGCGAGGGCTGAGCGGATGCGCGTCGTCGCGGCGCTCGGCGGCAACGCGCTGTTGCGCCGCGGCGAGCCGGCCGACGCCGAGGCGCAGCTGGCGAACGTCGCCGTCGCGGCGACGTCGCTCGCGGCGATCGCGCGCGAGCACGAGCTCGTCGTGACGCACGGCAACGGGCCGCAGGTCGGGCTGCTCGCGCTGCAGGCGGCGGCGTACGTGGACGTCGCGCCGTATCCGCTCGACGTGCTCGGCGCCGAGTCCGAGGGCATGATCGGCTACATGCTCGACCAGGCGCTCGTCAACGAGCTGCCCGGCCGCGACGTCGCGAGCCTGCTGACGCAGGTGCTCGTCGACGCCGGCGACGCGGCGTTCGCGCACCCGTCGAAGCCGATCGGGCCGGTCTACTCACGCGCGGAGGCCGAGCGCCTCGCGGCCGAGCGCGGGATCGACGTCGCGCCCGACGGCGACGCGTGGCGCCGCGTCGTGCCCTCGCCCGAGCCGCAGGCGATCGTCGAGCTCGACTCGATCAGGGTGCTGCTCGACGCTGGCGTGCTCGTCGTCTGCGTCGGCGGCGGCGGCGTGCCGGTCGCGCGCGAGGAGTCGGGCGCGCTGCGCGGCGTCGAGGCGGTGATCGACAAGGACCTCGCGGCGGCGCTGCTCGCCGATCAGCTGTGCGCCGACGCGCTGCTGCTGCTGACCGACGTGCCGTACGTCGAGCTCGACCACGGCACGCCGGACGCGCGGCCGCTGCGCGCGGCGACGCCGGACGAGCTTCGCGCGCTCGGCCTCGCGGCCGGCTCGATGGGGCCGAAGGCCGAGGCGGCGGCGCGGTTCGCGACGGGCGGACGGCGGGCGGTGATCTGCGCACTCGACGCGGCCGCCGACGGGCTCGCGGGTCGGGGCGGGACGCAGGTCGTCACGGCGACGTCGGTTCGTACGTGAAGCGATCTGCCGGGACCGCGGCGCTGCGCCGGCGCGCGACGAGCGCGACGACGTCGACGGCTCCCGCTTTCGGCACTTCGGGCGCGAGCGCGGTGCAGGCCGTGCTCGACGCGCATTCGACGAGCGCGCTCGCGTGCGTGCCGAACTTGAACGCCGTCGCGGAGGAGCCGGGCGCGAAGCCGCTGCCGGAGATCGCGACGAGCGTGCCGCCCGTTCGCGGGCCGGCGGTCGGTGCGATCGCGGTGATCGTCGGCGGTTCGAACGTGTATTTGCCCCTGCCGGCCGCCGGGCTCGATCCGTTGGCGGTCGTGACGCTGACTTCGACGACTCCGGTCGCGTGCGCCGGAGCGACGGCGGCGATCGACGTCGGCGATTCGACGACGTAGCTCGCAGCCGCGACCGCGCCGAAGTCGACGGCCGTGACGTCTTCGAAGCCGGTTCCGGTGATCGTCACCGACGAGCCACCGGCCGCCGGACCCTTCCTCGGCGACAGCGTCCTGATCGTCGGAGACGGCCCAGGGCCGCCGGAGGTGTAACTGATTTCGACGTGTGGCTGCGTGTCGGCGGCGGCGATCGCGTTGCTGCCGCCGGGCGGTACGAGCGAGGAGCCGCCGCCTCCGCCGCCGCCGGCGTTCTGGTTGCCGCCGCAGCCGCCGCCGCCGCCGTACAGCCCGCCGCCGCCTCCGCCGCCGGTCGAGTTTTCGCAGAAGTTGCCGAACAGCCCGTCGCCTCCTCCGGCGCCGCCGTTTCCGATCCGGCCTGGTTCGCCGGGTCCGCATCCGTTCGTGCCCGGCTGCCCGCCTTCGGTCTGCGTGCCGGGATGGCCGCCGTTGTTCCCACAGTGGCCATTTTCGCCCGCCTGTTCGGCCGCGCCGCCGGCGCCGCCGGCCGCCAGGCAGAAGATCCCGAACCCGCCGCCGCCGCCGCCGGCGCCCGCGACGAGCAATCGCGTGTCGGGGCTCAGGCCGGCAGCGATCGGAGCCGTGCGAACGTCGCTCGCGCCGCCGCCGGCGCCCGCGCCGAACGGGACCGGGCCGCCGGCGCCGCCGCCGTTGAAGCCACCGCCGCCGCCTTCGAGCTCGCTGTGGCCGTCGCCGCCGACCTCGACGTAGAGCGTCTCGCCGGGCGTGACGGTCAAGTCGCCGCCGACTTCGGCTGCTGCGCCGCCTGCGCCGCCGCCGGTGAAGGCTTCTCCGCCGCTGCCGCCGACGGCGAGCACGTGGACACTCGATACTCCGGCCGGAACGACGAACGTCTGCTCGGCGCCGGTGTATTCGAAGCTCGCGCTCGCCGCCTGGGCGCTCGCGCCCGGCGCTACGAGCGCCGCGAGTACGAGCGACACGATCACGACACGAACAGCGCTGCGCCACGCCAGGCCCACCATCTGACACCCCCGGTCGTCGTCCTCCAACGGTGCGGGCCACCCGAAGTAGCCCACATATCGGAATCTAGAGGGTTTCGGTGCCGACAGCGTGCGAACTGGACAAATTGGCGGTCGGCGCCACCGGGCCCGAGGCGTCGTCGGACGGCTAGTGGATCTCGCTCGCCTGGATCGCGTTCAGCGAGGCGCCTTCCGCCCTCGCCGAGGCCGCCGAGTTCGACGTGCTCCGGCACGTGACGGTCAACTCGCCCGTCGTCGGCGTCGTCGTCACGGCGCCCTGCAACGAGATCGTCGCCGCGCCTTCGGTCCGTTCGGGTTCGTATTCGCCCGATACGCCCGCCCACGATCCGATGTCGATCGCGGTGCCCTGCCCGGGGTGTCCGATCGGGCTGTTCCAGAGGAAGCACAGCGCGCCCGTTCGCACCTGCGTTTTCGCGCCTGCGACGATCCACGCCTTGGCAGCGACGACGTAGCTCCCGGGAGGCAAGGTCTTGGTCAGCAGCGTCGTTTCGCCCGAGAGCGCGGTCTGTTCGCGATCGTCGGCCGCGTACGCGACAGTGCCGGGGCCGGCTTCGCCACGTTCGCCTTTTTCCCCCGGAGGCCCGGGAGGTCCGGCAGAGTTCCACGAGAGGCCCGTCTCGCTCGACTTACATACGGCGCCGTTCGAGACGATCCGCGGAACGCCGCTTTTCTTGACGCACGCGTAGATCGTCGATTCGCTCACGTCGGCGTTGGCCGTCACGAACATCGCGAGCAGCAGCGCCGCGGCCGCGACGGCGATGACGCCGACCGAGCGCGGGGTGATTCGCTTGCGCATCTGATCCTCCTCCGATCTCGGGAAGGTCCGCACGCTCGTCCCTTCCGGTCTGGGTTTCCTCGCCTCACGTTGCGCGCGTACGACGCAGCAAGCGCCGTGCGCTTCCGATCATCGCCGACCGCCTGCGGCGGGCTGTTACCCGTTGGATATGCGGCGTACCGCGCGGACCGATGCGCGACGGCCCGTCTCAGCCGCCGCCCGCTTCGGAGACGAGCCACGTCGATCCCGAGCGGACGAGCCTCAGCGGAGCCGCTTTTTCGGCCTGCACTTCGGCCGCGTCCTTCGACTGCGAGACGAGGCGTACGTGCACATCGGCGAGCTTGCTCAACCTCGCGCGGCCGCCGAAGTGCTTCAGCGTCAGGTCGACCGCCGCGGCGCACGTCCTCACGCCGCTGCCGCCCGGCAGGTGCTGGCCGAGGTCGATGAAGCGGCGCTGCCGGGCCGGCGTACTGAGCTCACAGAGCTTCGTCCCGTCGGCCTTCGCCGTAGCGCGGTACCACTGTTCGCCGACCTGCACCGGCGTCGGACCGGACGAGGAGCCGCACGCGGCGAGCGCCGTCGCCATCAGCGCCACCGTCGACACTCCGATCGCTCTCGTCAACGTCATCCCTGCGGAACCTACTGCGCCGTCTCCCCTGAGACGAACGGCCGCAGGCCTTCGCGGACCCAATCGGGGATGTCCACCTTCGCCCACGTGTCGATCGCGACGCAGACGTGACGCAGCCAGCCGCTGACCAGCGTCTCGCCGTCGCGAACGACGTCGATCT
This sequence comes from uncultured Solirubrobacteraceae bacterium, assembly GCA_963782925.1. Taxonomy (GTDB): domain Bacteria; phylum Actinomycetota; class Thermoleophilia; order Solirubrobacterales; family Solirubrobacteraceae; genus Palsa-744. Next base: position 3,185,068 of record CAWALH010000002.1, on the reverse strand, counting down.
CGGTCGTCATCGCCGTGCGGCCGAGACGTGAGATCGTCGCCGTGAGCGCGAGCACGTCGTCGAAGCGCGCCGGCGCGAGGAACCTGACGTTGGTCTCGGCGACGACCACGTCGACCCCGCGCTCGACCATCTCCTGCCACGGCCCCACGGCGGCGCGCCACAGCTCGGTGAACGCGACGTCGAAATAGAGCAGGTAGTTGGCGTTGAACACGATGCCCTGCGGATCGCACTCGCCGTAGCGCACGCGCAGCTCGTGTCGGAAGGGCTCGGGCAAGGCGCAAACGCTAGCGAGCATGGGCCCGGCTGGAGTCGAACCAGCGACCTACCTGATCATGAGGCGTGTCGCCAGGCGGGCGCGAAGTGGCAAGAAGCCGCATGAATGCTGGGATTTCGAGAGTTGGGGCGACTGGCGAATGGACGCGTGATGGCCGTTATTTGCGGGGTGTTCGCGGGGTTTGGGCAGACGTGCCTTTTCGACCGGCCACGGCTACGCGCCGGTCGGGAGAGGGAAGTCCACGCAGGTGCCAGCGTCGCTGACTTCGACGACCCTGTTGATCATGAACTCGCCCGGGTCGGCAGCTCCGGTGTCCGCTGTGCGGCGACCCACGTGGACGAACGCGTCCGCCAGCAGTTTCTTCTGCGCCGTGCGAGCCACCGTTGGGAGCACAATCAAGCCAGGATGCACTGAGCGCGTCTCGCAAAGGCGACGGAAGTCGCCGACGTTGTTCGTCACGAGCGTGCGGTCCTCGTCGATGCAGCATCGCAGCACCTCGAGATCGGAACTGCCGAGCATTCGCCGGTCCCGGCTGCAGGTCGCGTCGAGTCCGTGAACGTGAGCTACGTCAACCAGCGACGGGGACAGGTCCTCGTCGATCCAGAGCTTCATCGCCGCTCCGCCACGGCTTGACGGGTCGTCCGCGACGGGGATGTGCTCGGCCGTAGGTGTAGGCGGTCAGGAAGGCCTCTACGGGAATGGTGGGGTACTCCTCGGTGAGGATCTCGACGGTGTCGCCATCGTCGAGGCGCCCCGCGACCCCGCGCGCGGTGATGCGCGTTCCGCGGATCACTGGCTCGCCACCCTTGATGTCTGGGTTGATCTCGATCCACCGGTCGCGCAGCGTTGCATAGCTCTCGGCGGTCTCAACCGCCGTGGTCATCTCGGGAGTCCAGCGAATGACGAGCGTGTCGCCGATCGCGAACTCCGTGTCGTGCGCGGCACGGTAGGGCTCCGTCTCGCGCACCCATCGCTTGACCTTCCGCTTGAGCGCCACCGGCAACGGGAGCGCTGTCTTTTGCAGAAGCACGACCACGCCGATGTCCTCGCTGCGCAGCCATGTGCGACCCCGGCGCCGGTAGGCCGTGACGACCTTCTGCTCGATGGCCTTGTCGAGAGCACTGAGCGGGACGTGAACGAGCTCAGCGGCCTCGCGGCGCGTGAGCATTCCCCGGTTCGTGACTCTTGCCGACATCATAAATGACCCCTACAAAGGAGCACTTTAGCGCATCCGCGGACGCGTGCGCCACTCTTTCAGCACGCTGTCTACCGTTGCGCGTACGCGTTCGCGTGCCTCTGATCGGTCGACGCCGGCCATCAAGAGATTGTCGTACTCGCTTTCACGATGACGTGCAGCCGCAACGACTGCGAGCGTGATCGCGGCGGAGTCGAGTGCGCGTGCGGAGGCGGTCCGGCCGATACGACCACTGCCGCGTTGGCTGGTGTATGAAGCGATCTCCTTCACGCGCTCGGACGGGCAGCCAGGGAACAGCTGGCCGATCTCATTCGCGAGCTCACGCTCGAAGTCCGCATCCTCGACACAGCGGCGCTCGCGTTCTCGCTGACGACGCCGCGAGCGGGCGTCCTCGTCGGCGAGGCATTCCGCCTCGGCTCGTTCGAGCGCCGACTCCTCGACGAGCACGCCCTGGCGCTCGTAGCGCCTGCGCGCACGGCTGAAACGCACGACGACAGCGGAGAGCCGGCTGGCCTTACGCGCCCTGCGCGTCAACGCGGCATCTCCGGCGCCAAGGAACGTCAGGTGCGCGAGATCCGCGCACGAAAGGCACAGCGGACCGCCGTCGTCCATCGTCAGCCATCCCGCATCTATGTCCCCACACGCAGCGCACGTCCACTCCTTCAGCGGCGAGACGACCACGATCTCGGGCCTGTCACGCGACGCGCTCACCGCGCGATCGTAGCCACACCACGGCGCCTCGCCGCGCCGAACCAGATGAGACGATTGCGCAGTGCCCTCACGAGCTCGCAGTGAGTTGAAGGACGTGCATGAGATCGTGCGCGGTCTGCCGGCGGAGGAGCTGCGCGAGGTCGTGCGCTCCGCCGTCGATCGCCATCCCGACGTTGAACGCCACGTCCTGCTCGCGGCAGCGCGTAGCGAAGGGGATCTTGGCGAGCTGCGTCGCGAGGTCGACCGTGGGCTGCGCACACGCCGGTTCCTCGACTACCACGAGAGCTCGGGCTGGGCGCACGCAGCGCAGCCTGTCCTCGAGGAGCTGCGTGTCGCCGCAGAGACATCACCCTCAGCCGAGCTTCTTGCTCTGGTCGAGCGCGCAGTCGGGCATGTCGTGAAGGTGATCATGCACGCGGATGACTCGAACGGGATGATCGGCGATCTCGCCCGTGAGTTGCTCGACCTGCACGCGCAGCTGTGCGACGCGCGGGTCGCCGACCCATTGAAGCTCGCGGAGTGGATCGTGCGCTTCAGCTGCGACGATCAGGACTTCTTCGAGATCGATCCGGTCCGCTACCGCGAGGCTCTCGGCGAGAGCGGCCTCGCCGCCTACAGACGCGCGATCGAACAGCGCCACGCCGACGGCAGCGAGCTGTTCGCGGTGCGGTGGGCACGCGAGCGGCTCGCCGTGCTCGACGGCGACACCGAGGCCATCCTCGCCCTGCTCGGCGCAGACCTCAGCGCTCCGCATCAGTTCATCGCCGTGTGCGAGGCGATGGCGGAGCTTGGGCGCGAGGAGGATGTGCTCTCGTTTGCGCTGCGCGGCATCGCCGAGACGAGCGGCTGGCAGGTCGACAAGCTCTACGACCTCGCCTGCGGCGTACACGAGCGCGCCGGCGCGCCGGTAGAGGTGCTCGCGCTGCGTCGCCAGCAGCACGAGCGCACGCCCTCCGCGAGCACCTACTCGACGCTGCGCCGCGCCGCGGAGGCGCTCGGCACCTGGGAGCTCGAGCGCGACGCCGCCAGGCGAGCGCTGTGCGAGCGCGACCGCGGCAGCTACGTCGATGCGCTGCTGCAGGAAGACGACGCCGATACCGCGTGGATCATCGCGACCGAGGACCCAACCTGGGACCCAGGCGGCGATCGCCGCGTCCGCCTCGCCGAAGCACGCGAGCCCACGCGCCCAGATGAGGCGCTCTCCTTGTACATGCTCGTCGCCGGGGAAGAGCTGCTCCAGACAGGCCGCCGCGCGTACGCGCGGGCGATCGCGATGCTAAAGCGTGCCCGCCGCGCCGCGAGCGCAGCGGGCCAGGAGCGCTGGTTCTCGGACCAGCTCGTCAAGCTGCGCGAGCAACACCGCCGCCGCCCAGCCCTCATCGAGATGCTCGACAAGGCGAAGCTCTCCTGAGAGCTTCGCCACATTGGAGCTCGAGCTCGGAGGTCAGGGAATCGAGTCCGTCTGTCTACCTCCCCGCGGGAGCTTCGGGTACGCAAGGACGCGGCGCAGCTCGGTGAGAAGGGCCTGGCTGGTCAGGAGCTCGAGCTGGCCGTCGAGCGCGGCATTGACGATCCTGGCTGGAGGGCCTGACCAACCTAGACCGGAGACGATGACGTTCGAGTCGAGAACGACCCTCGGCGTCACGCGGCAGCCCGCGCCGCGGCGATCGCCTCATCGACGACCGACACGTCCAGCCCCGCCGCGGCAACGCTCTCGCGGACCTCTGCAAGCCGGGACTGCAGATCCTCCCTGGCCATCTTTCGTCTGCTCTCGATCAGCGCATCGTACTCCGATGGGCTGATCAGCACGGCCACCGCCTGCCCTCGCCGCGTAAGGACGACGGCCTCGTCATCAGTCGCGATCTCGTCAGCGATCTGACCGAGCCTCGCGCGCGCCTTATCGACGCCAATGGTTCGCTCCATCATGGGCTCCTATCGGTAAACCGTACCGACAACCTTACCGTAGCGGCAGATGGCCGTCCATGGCTCGTGGCGTCGCGCCCCGGAGCGGTTTGCAGGGCGTTTCGGTATGGGCCCGGCTGGACTCGAACCAGCGACCTACCGATTATGAGTCGGCAGCTCTGACCAACTGAGCTACGGGCCCGCCGCGCTCCCCGGATCGCTCCGGGGGGCTCGGTGGGCCAGACGCTACCAGTGCCGTGCGGCCGTCAGGCCTTGGTGTCGACTCGTCCCGGGACGGGCGGCGCGACGCTCGCCGGACGCGCCGCGGCGCGTCCTGCCGCGTCGTCGCCGTCGCCGTCGTGGTCGGCCGCGCCCGGGACCTCGGCGGCCTCGGGCCTGGGTGTCGTCGGCGCGGCATGGCCGACGCCTGCGATTGGGCTGATGCTCATCTGCTGCTCCTTTGTCGAATGCCGGACGTTCCGGGTGATCGGCGCTCTCGCGGGCAGCGTGAGGCTCCGTGAGCGGGTTCTCACGAGCGAGCGGCCGAGCGGATCTGGAATGCTCACAGCCGCCGTCCGCCGGACGGCGTCCGGCGCAACGGTCGCGGGCCGAGCACGCGTCGATCATCTCTTTCTCATCAACGGAGGGACAGCAATGGCAGAGCGAGCAGCGATCGTCACGGGGGCGTCGAGCGGGATCGGGCTGGCGATCGCCCGGGTGTTGGGCGAGGAGGGCTACGCGGTCACGATGGCCGCGCGCAGGCCCGAGAAGCTCGACGCGGCCGTCGCCGGGCTCGCGGCCGACGGGTTCGACGTGCACGGCGTCGCCGCCAACGTCGCCGACGAGCCCGAGATCAAGAAGGTCGTCGACGCGCACCGCGAGCGCTACGGCCGGCTCGACGTGCTCGTCAACAACGCCGGCGTCGGCATCGGCTCGACCGTCGCCGACATCCAGACCAAGCACCTCGACATGCAGCTCGACATCAACCTGCGCCAGATCGTCCTCTTCTACCGCGAATCCGTCGCCATGCTGCGCGACGCCGGCGCCCAGCACCGCAACGCGCTCGTCGTCAACACCTCCTCGATCTCCGGCAAGCGCGCCGAGGGCTGGCTGTCGATCTACAGCGCCACCAAGCACGCCGTCGTCGGCTGGACCGAAGCGATGAACAAGGAACTCGGCAAAGAGGGCATCAAGTCGACCGCCCTCTGCCCTGCCTTCGTCGACACGCCGATGACCGACTTCGTCAAGGAGCACGTCGCCGCTGACGAGATGATCCGGCCCGACGACATCGCCGAGTCCGTTCGCTACCTGCTGAAGACCTCGCCCGCCTGCGTCGTGCCCGAGATCATGTTCATCCGCCCCGGCGACACGCTGTAGCGGCTCGCGCCGCGCGCCCGCGCGCGGCGCTGCACGACGATCTCGCCTGTCGGGTCGCGCTCGGCGCGCTCGCGGCGCCGCACGCTCGCGCGGTGCTCGCCGATCGCCGCCGCCAGCTCGCCCTGCTCGGCGCTCAGCAGGCTGCCCTCGAGCTGGCCGATCAGGATGCTCAGCTCGCGCCGCGTCGCCCTGCGCGCGCGGCGGCCGGCGCGCGTGAAGCGGTCCCACGCGTGCGCGAACGACACGAAGCTCGTGCGTCCGCCGTGGCGGTGCGCCGCCAGCATCGGGCACACGCCCCCCGCGCCGTCCGTGTACGCGCCGACGATCACGCGCTCTGCCTCGCGCACACCTTCGAGCATCGCCACGCGCGTCGCCACCGGCAGGCAGTCGATCGTCAGGCGCAGATCCTCGACGTGGCGGCTGCCGGAGCGATGACGAATTGCCATAGGGTGTTGCTCGCCGACGGTCGCGATTCGGCCTGCGGCGGGCGCGGCGTCGAACAGTAGGTCGCGCGTCTCACTCGCGCAAACGAACCCTCCCGCTGAAAGGAAACTTGCACATGAAGCTCGGCGTGCACATCGGCTACTGGGGCCTCGGCCTGACCTCGCAGGACCAGCTCACGATCGTCCACGAGGCCGAGCGCCTCGGCTACGACTCCGTCTGGGCCGCCGAGGCCTACGGCTCCGACACCGCCACCGTCCTCGGCTGGCTCGCCGGGCAGACGAGCAAGATCCGCCTCGGCGCCGGCATCTTCCAGATGCCCGGCCGCTCGCCCGCGATGACCGCCATGACCGCCGCCACGATCGACCAGCTCTCGAACGGCCGCATGATCGTCGGCATCGGCTCCTCCGGTCCGCAGGTCGCCGAGGGCTGGCACGGCCAGCGCTTCGCCAAGCAGCTGCAGCGCACGCGCGAGTACGTCGCCGTCGTGCGCATGGCGCTCGCGCGCGAACGCGTCGACTTCCACGGCGAGACGCTCGAGCTGCCGCTGCCCGACGGCCCCGGCAAGGCGCTCAAGCTGACGATCTCCCCCGTCCAGGAGCGCATCCCGATCTACCTCGCCGCGATCGGACCGAAGAACACCGCGCTCGCCGGCGAGATCGCCGACGGCTGGATCCCCACGCTGTTCAGCCCCGAGCACGTCTCCGAGCTGCGCCCTCTGCTCGAAGAAGGCGCCGCCCGCTCGGGCAAATCGCTCGACGGCTTCGACATCGCCCCGACCGTCAGCCTCTGCATCAGCGACGACCTCGACGCCGCGCGCAACACGATGCGCGCCTTCGTCGCCCTCTACGTCGGCGGCATGGGCTCGCGCAAGCAGAACTTCTACAACCAGCTCGTCCAGCGCTACGGCTACGAGGCCGACGCCAAGACGATCCAGGACCTCTACCTCGAAGGCAAGCGCGACGAGGCGATGGCCGCGATCCCCGACTCGCTGATCGACTCCGTCTCGCTCTGCGGCCCCGCCGACGTCGTCCGCGAGCGGCTCGCCGTCTACCGCGACGCCGGCGTCGGCACGCTCGGCGTCACGCCCACCGCCTTCACCGCGCCCGAGCGCCTCGAGCAGCTGCGCCTGCTCGCCGAGCTCGCCGCCTGAGCCGCGCGTGAGCCAAGCCGCCCGCCCGCGCGCGGCCGCACCTCCGAGCGACGCCGCCCCCGAGCGCCTGCGCGTGCTGCTCGGCGCCTTCGGCGACCCCGGGCACGCCTTCCCGATGATCGCGCTCGGCCGCGCGCTCGCCGCGCGCGGGCACGACGTCACGCTGCAGACCTGGAAGCGCTGGCGCGAGCACGTCGAGGCCGAGGGGATCGCGTTCGCGCCCGCGCCCGAGTACGACGTCTTCCCCACCGGCCCCGAGCCGCTCGACTTCTACGAGGCCGTCGTCCACGCCGCCCGCGACACGCAGCCGCTCGTGCGCGAGCTGCGCCCCGACGTCGCCGTCGCCGACATCCTCACGCTCGCCCCCGCGCTCGCCGCCGAGGCCGAGCGCGTCCCCGTCGCCACGCTGATCCCCCACGTCCATCCCCACGGCGAGCGCCACTTCCCGATCTACTCGCTCGGCGCGCGCATGCCGCGCAGCGCGCTCGGGCGCTCGCTCTGGCGCGTCGCCCAGCGGCCCGTCGACCGCGGGCTCGAGCTCGGCCGCGTCGAGCTCAACCGCACGCGCGAGCGGCTCGGGCTCGCGCCGCTCGACCACGTCCACGGCGGCATCAGCCGGCGGCTCGCGCTCGTCGCCACCTTCCCGCAGCTCGAGTACCCGCGCACCTGGCCTCCCGGCGTTCACGTCGTCGGGCCGCTGATGTGGGAGCCGCCGAGCGCCGACGTCGAGCTGCCGCCCGGCGACGCGCCGCTCGTGCTCGTCGCCCCCTCGACCGCGCACGACGCCGAGCACCGGCTGCTCCGCGCCGCCCTGCGCGGGCTCGCCGACGCGCCCGTCCGCGTCCTCGCCACATGGAACCGGCGGCTGCCGCCCGAGCCGCTGCCCGTCCCCGACAACGCGCGCGTCGTCCCCTGGCTCTCCTACTCGCGCACGATGCCCCACGCCGACGTCGTCGTCTGCCACGCCGGCCACGGCACCCTCGTCCGCGCCCTCTCCAGCGGCTGCGCCGTCGTCGCCTGCCCCGCCACCGGCGACATGAGCGAGAACGCCGCCCGCCTCGACTGGGCCGGCGTCGGCGTGCGCGTGCCGCGGCGCTTTGCTTCGCCGCGCGTGCTGCGGTTGGCCGTCGAGCGTGCGCTTGGCGACGGCTCGATCAGAGCTCGTGCCCGCGAGCTTGCCGCGTGGGCGCACGGCCACGACTCCGGTACCGACGCCGCGCTGCACGTCGAGCGTCTCGCCGCCCGGGCGACGGACCAGGGATATGCACAGGCGCGACGTGCGATGTGAGGCGCGACCATGGAACCATTCCCACCACGGAGGTCAGCATGAGCACCATCGATCAGCAGATGGTCGTCGCCCATTTCATCGTCTCCGACGACGTCGAGCGCTCCCGCCGCTTCTACACCGACGTGCTCGGCGGCACGACCGTCATCTCGAGCGAGGCCGGCGACGAGGTCACGTACGTCGCGCTCGCCAACAGCTGGATCATCATCAACGTCGGCGGCGGCCCGACCGACGACAAGCCGACCGTCACGCTCGAAACGCCGCCCGACCCAGATCGGGTCAGCAGCTTCCTCAACATCCGCGTCGCCGACATCCAAGCGGTCTACGACGAGTGGAGCGCGCGGGGCGCTCAATTCCTGACACCGCCCAAGCGGCACGCGACCGAGATCCGCTGCTACATCCGCGATCCCGACGGCTACATCATCGAGGTCGGCCAGACGACCCTCGACAGAGGCTGGCGTCCACCGTCTTGACTCCCGCCGGCAGGCTGGTGTCGGTCAACGTCGGCCTGCCGAGGGACGTCTCCTGGCGCGGGAAGACGGTCTTCACGGGCGTCTTCAAGGAGCCTGTGACCGGTCCTCGCCGGGTCGGCAAGCTCAACGTCGACGGGGACGGGCAGGGCGACCTCGCCGGGCATGGCGGCGAGCAGCGCGCCGTCTTCGTCTATCAGCTCGACTCCTACCGGCACTGGGAACGCGAGCTCGAGCGCGACGACTTCGTCCACGGGCAGTTCGGCGAGAACTTCACGATCGAAGGGCTCGGCGACGACGAGGTCTGCATCGGCGACCGCTACCGGATTGGCAGTGCGACCTTCGAGGTCACGCAGCCGCGCGTGACCTGCTACCGCGTCGGCATCCGAATGGAAGATCCGCGCATTCCCGCGCTGCTCGTCTCGCACCACCGCCCGGGCTTTTACTTCCGCGTTCTCGACGAGGGCGAGGTACAGGCCGGCGACGAGATCATCAAGCTCGCGGCCGGCCCCGAGGAGATGACGGTCGCCGAGGTCGGCGCGCTCCTCTATCTCCCCGGCCATCCGCGGCAGCAGCTGCTTCGCGCCCTGCGAATCCCCGCGCTCAGCGTCGGCTGGCAGGCGTCGTTCCGCGCCTTGCTCGATGCAGAACCCGGCCGTGGCAACGCGGGACTGAGCGCGGCGAGTCCGCCTCCGGCGTGGACCGGCTTCCGTCGACTCGACGTGACGGCCGTCGAGCACGAGAGCGACTCCGTCATCTCCATCCGCTTCGACGACCCCGACGGCAACGCGCTGCCCGCCGCGCGTCCCGGGCAGTACCTCACGCTGCGAATCCAGTCGGACGACGCCGCGAGGCCATTGCTGCGGAACTACTCGCTGTCGGGGCCGCCCGACGCCGGCTACTACCGCATCGCCGTCAAGCGCGAGCACGACGGCGCCGCGAGCGGTTATCTGCACAGCCGGCTTGCCGTCGGCGACCAGCTCGACGTCGCGGCGCCGCGCGGCACCTTCATTCTCGACGAGTCAGACGATCCGGCGCTCCTGATCAGCGCCGGCATCGGCGCCACTCCCGTGCTCGCCATGCTCAACGCGCTGGCCGAGCAGCGCTCCGCTCGGCGGATCTGGTGGCTGCACAGCGCACGCAGCGGCCGCGAGCACTCCTTCGCCGCAGAGTCTCGGGCGCTCCTCGCAGCATGTCCCAACACGCGCCTCCGCATCTACTACAGCCACCCAGGCGACGGCGACCTGGAAGGTCGCGACTTCGACACGGCCGGGCGCCTCACCCCCGCGCTGCTGCTCGAGCTCGAGCCGCCGCGAGACGCGCACGCCTACATCTGCGGCCCGACCAGCTTCATGAACGAAGTCAGCGCCGCCCTGGCCTCGATCGGCCTCGACGCCTCGCGGATTCACACCGAGCCGTTCGGACCCGAAGCGGGCTCGACGCCCGGCATCGCAGCAGCGCCGACACGAGCTCCGCACCTGCCTTCCGGCCACTGCGGACACGGGCCGACGATCGAGTTCGCCCGAAGCAACCTCTCGCTTCCGTGGAGCGACGACTACGGCAGTCTCCTCGAGCTCGCCGAAGCCTGCGACGTGCCGGTCCGCTGGTCCTGCCGGACCGGCGTCTGCCACAGCTGCGAGACGACCCTGATCGCCGGCGACCTCGACTACGACCCCGATCCAGTCGAGCCGCCGGCCGACGGGAGCGCGCTCATCTGCTGCTCGCGGCCACGCGACGATGTGGTGCTCGAGCTATGAGCGGCGGCTCGCCGCGCGCGCCCACACCTGTACCCACGCCCGTGCGAAGATGCTCGTTGTGATGGGGTCCGCCGAGTCCGAATGGCAGACGATCCTCACCGACGGCCACCGCAGCATGGTGTTCGCCCGGCGCTTCTGGCAGCACGTCCCCTCCGCCCCGCGCTGCAAGGTCTGCGCCAGCCCGTTCGGCGGCGTCGGCGGGCGCATCGTCCGCCACGTCGGCTGGGCTCCGTCGCGCAAGAACCCCAACGTCTGCGCCCGCTGCTGCGACCAGATGCCGCCCGGCGGCGCCGAGGTCGACGTCGCCGTGCTGTTCGCCGACGTCCGCGGCTCGACCACGCTCGGCGAGAACGTCGGCGCGAGCGACTTCGCCAAGCTGCTCAACCGCTTCTACTCCGTCGCCACCGACGTCGTGCTGCGTCACGACGGGCTGATCGACAAGCTGATCGGCGACGAGGCGATGGCGCTGTTCATCCCCGGCGTCGCCGGCCCCGACTACCGCCGCAAGGCGCTCGCCGCCGCCGTCGACCTGCTGCACGCCGTCGGCTACGGCACGCCCGACGGCGCCTGGCTGCCCCTCGGCGTCGGGCTCAACGCCGGACTCGCCTACGTCGGCAACGTCGGCTCCGCCGTCGTCGACTTCACCGCGCTCGGCGACGCCGTCAACGTCGCCGCCCGGCTGCAAGGCGATGCTCGGGCCGGGCAGCTGCTCGTCGCCGAGAACCTGCTCGACGACCTTGCCGCCCAGCTACCCGAGGCCCAGGCGCTGCGCGTCGACGTCCGCGGTCGCGCCGAGCCCGTGCCGGCGCTGCTCGTGAACTTCGCCTGAGCGCCTTCGCGGACCTCCTTCAGCTCCGGGGGTGGGACTCGAACCCACAACCTCGATCTTAACAGGATCGCACTCTGCCAATTGAGTTACCCCGGATCACTTGGATGCTTCGGTGTCGGATCTCGCTCCAGCGTAGCGGCTGGGAGCGACACGGCGCCATCCTCGACTTCGGCATGGCAATTAGAGCACAGAAGCACGCACTTACGAGCCTCGGCACGCAGCCTCGTCAGCGACAGCGCCACGCCCTTCGCGTTGATTTCGATCCGCTTCTCGTGCGGCCGAACGTGGTGGAAATGCAGCGCGCGCATGCTCCCCGCGTATCCGCAGATCGCGCACACTCCGCCCGCCTCGCGTACGAGGATCTCCTTCACCTTGCGGCGACGTCGCGATACCGCCTCGGCTCGGCAACGCCGGCAGCGGTAGTAGCCCCGGCCATCGCGCACGTACTCCGTGCCTCCGTGGCTCGGGCACGTCATCCTCATCACGGCCACGCCGGCCTCGCTCGCCGCCCGCGACTCCGGCGATCGCCGTCGCCCCCGGCGGCTGCTTGTCTTCAGGCCGTGACGCTGCAACCAGTAACGCACCGTCGCCTTGCTTCGATCAGACCGCGCCGCGATCTCGGCAATCGTCAATCCTTCCTCGACCATCGGCTCCAACTCGTCCAGGGTCAGGCTTCCTTTTGCGGCGTGCCGCTCGCGATTGTTCGCCCTCAATCCATGCCGATCCAGCCAGTATGCGACCGTCGATTCGTGACGGCCGAGTCGCCGTCCGATCTCCGCGAGCGACAGGCCTTCGTCGAGCATCTGCTTCAGCGTGGTGCGATCCATGCACCGTATTGTCTACAACGCGCCGGACGGGAAATACGAACGGGTGTTCGTGTCGGCGGCGTCTGGTGGACTGCCTAATCCTCCCGCTCCCCCGTCTCCTCCAGCACCCGCGCATACGCCCTGTCGAAGTCGCGTTTGACGATCGCCTTGCGCTGCGCCAGGTCGCTCACCTCGCCGCTGTGGCGGCCGCGCGCCTGCGCGATCTCGCGTTCGACGCGCGCCAGCTCGAGCTGCAGGCGCTGCGCCTCGAGCATCGCCGGGTTCGCCGTGCCGCGACCCGCCTCGACGACGAGCTCCGCCAGCAGTCGCTCGAGCTCCGCGTCGACCTCGCCGCCCTCGCGCGCCGCCGCCATCGGCTCGCGCAGGTCGACCGCGTGCAACCGCCGCGCCGCGCGGCGCAGCAGCTCGCTCGAGAAGTCGCGCTCGACGTCGACGCTCGCCAGGATCTTCGCCCCCTCGACCGGCGCCGCGATGCACAGCGCCAGGAACGCCCGCTCGGAGTCCTCGCGCCCGGACATCGGCGTAACCGCCGCCCGCGCTCCGTTCCCAGCCCGCTCGTTTTGCAGCCCGCCCTGCCTGCCCTCCAAAACACGACCTTCCGGACGCGTCCCGCCGCCAACCGTGCCCGCCGTCATCTGACGCTCGAACACGCTCTCCGGCACCGCCAGGCGACTCGACGCGATCCGCAGCAGCTCCATCCGCATCGCCCCCGGCGCCAGCTGCGCGAACACCGGCCGCAGCTCCTCGATCATCCGGTCGCGCCCCTCAGGCGTCGCGTCGTCGCCACTCTCCAGCACCCGTTCCACACGGAAGCGCACGAACGGCACCGACCGCTCGACCGCCGCCGTGATCGCCTCCGCGCCCTCGCGCTGGATCAGCTCCGCCGGGTCCGCGCCCGCCGGCAGCGGCACCACGCGCAGCTCCAGCTTGCGCTTCGCCGCCAGACCCGACGCGCGCAGCATCGCCTCCTGCCCCGCGCTGTCCGCGTCCAGCGCCAGCAGCACCGTCTGCGCCATCCGCGACAGCTCCCCCACCTGCTCGTCCGTCAGCGCCGTCCCCATCAGCCCCACCGCGTTGCGCATCCCCGCCTGGTGCAGCGCGATCACGTCCGTGTACCCCTCGCACACGATCACCCGCCCCGCGCGCGTCGCGTGCGCCCGCGCCAGATCCGCGCCGTACACGTGCCTGCCCTTGTGGTACAGCTCGTTGTCCGACGTGTTCACGTACTTCGGCCCGCGTTCCTCGCCCATCGCCCGCGCGCCGAACCCCAGCACGCGTCCGCGCGTGTCGCACAGCGGGAACATGATCCGCGCGCGAAACCTGTCGTACAGCTGCCCCGACTGCTTCGAGCGCTGCGCGAGACCCGCGTCGTACACCTCGCGGTTGGAGAACTTGCCCCTGCGCGACGCCACCAGCACCCTGTCCCACGCGCTCGGCGAGTACCCGACTTTGAACTCCTTCAGGATCTCCTCGCTCAGCCCGCGCCCGAGCAGGTACTCGCGCGCCTTCGCCGCCTCGCTCGACTCCCACAGGTAGCGCTCGTAGTACGCCGCCGTCCGCTTCAGCAGCTCCAGCAGCCGCTCGCGGCGCTGGCGCTTCTCCGCCTCGCGCGGATCCTCCTGCTCGCGCTGCAGCTCCACGCCGTACCGTTCCGCCAGCAGCTCCAGCGCGCCTTTGAAGTCGACGCCCTCCGTCTCCTGCACAAATGTGAATACGTCGCCTGACGCCTGGCAGCCGAAGCAGTGGTACACCTTCTGCACCGGATCGATCCCGAACGACGGCGTCCGCTCGTCGTGGAACGGGCAAAGCCCCTCCATCCGCGCCGGACCCGCCCGGCGCAGCTCCGTCCGCGCTCCCACCAGCTCGGCGAAGTCGACCGCGTCGCGCACGCGATCCCTCGACTCGTTCGTGTACAGCGCCATCGCCGCAACCTACCGCGCGAACGCCTGCGGAACCTCGAGCTCCGTGAACCGCGCGATGCAGTACCGATCGGTCATCCCCGCCACGTAATCCGTCACCTGCTGCGCCAGCGCGCGCTCGTCCCCGATGCCCGCCGCCCCGCCCGGCAGCTCCTCCGGATGCGCGACGTAATGCTCGAACAGCCGCCGCACGACGCGCGCGATCCGCTCGTGCTCCGCCCGCACCGCCGGGCCGAGGTACACGCGCTCGAACATGAACTCGCGCAGCGCCGCCATCGCCGGCCCCGCCTCCGGCCCCTGCACGATCTCCTCCGCCACCGCCGACTGCTCGACCATGTCGTGCACCAGCGTGTCGATCCGCTGCGAGCCGCTCTGCCCGAGGATCGCGATCGGCTGCGCCGGCAGCTCCTGCTCGCGCAGCAGTCCCGCCCGCACCGCGTCGTCGATGTCGTGGTTGATGTACGCCACCCGATCGATCACCCGCACGATCCGCCCCTTGAGCGTCCGCGGCTCCCGCGCGCGGCTCGAATGCCCCACGATCCCGTCGCGCACCTGCTCCGTCAAATTCAGCCCCGCCCCATCCCGCTCGAGCTCGTCGACCACGCGCAGCGAGTGCTCGTAGTGGCGGAAGTCGAGGCCGAACCGCTCTTTCACGCACTCGTCGAGCACCTCCTCGCCGATGTGCCCGAACGGCGGATGACCGAGGTCGTGGCCGAGCCCGATCGCCTCCACCAGGTCCTCGTTCAATCGCAGCGCCCGCGCCACCGTCCGCGAGATCGTCGTCACCTCGAGCGTATGCGTCAGCCGCGTGCGGTAGTGATCGCCCCGCGGCGCCACGAACACCTGCGTCTTGTGCGTCAGCCGCCTGAACGCCTTGCAGTGCACGATCCTGTCGCGGTCGCGCTGGAACGGCGTCCGCAGCGCGCAGTCCTCCTCCTCGCGCGCCCGCAACGCCGGGTACGAGCGCGCCGCCAGCGGCGACAGCAGCCGCTCCTCCTGCTCGGCCACGCGCTCCGCGTAGCGCGTCGCGACTGCGCTCAACTGTCGCGTTTCCAGTCGCCGCGCAGCGTCACGACGTTGACCCAGTGATGCCACCCCTTCTGCTCGCCCGGGTCCTCCGTGAACACCGGCGCGCGCCCGTTCGGCGCCTTCAGCTCCGCCGCCGCCGCCGAGTCGATCTTCAGGTCTACACCGCGTTCGTGCAGCGACGCGACGTCCGCCGCCTCGACCAGCCGCCGGCCGTGCCCCGGCACGCTGATCACCAGCCCGTGGAAGATGTCCTGCTGCGGCGCCGCCACGACGTGGTGCACCGTCCCCACCTGCCTCCCGTCGCTCGCCAGCACCGGCACGCCCTTTTCGAGCACCTCGTACGCGATCGGAAGACCCTCGTCCACGTTGTAAACGATAGCCGCGCCCCGACTGCTCACGCCGCGCGCGCCGACGCCGGCATCAACCGCAGGTGCGCGTGATGCTCGAGCGTCGCCGAGATCGCCCGCTCGACCTGCCCCAGCGCCGCGTCAGGCGCGTCCGGCGCCTCGTGCAGCGGCGCGCCGAACGCGTCCGCCATGAACCTGTACGCGTGCTCGCCGAGCGCGAACGACCCCGCCTCGCACGCCGCGCACACGACGCCCCCCGCCGCCCCCGAGAAGCCGACCAGGTGCTCGCGCTCGCCGCACGACGCGCACGCGCCGAGCTGCGGCGCAAGGCCCGCCGCGATCAGCAGCTTCAGGCGGAACGCCAGCGCACCCGCGCGCGCCGTGATCGGCGAGCCGCCGCGCCCCGCATGCTCGTCGAGCAGCGCCAGCTTGCGGCACAGCAGGTTGAACACGCCCGGATGCGGCTCCGACGTCTCGAACAGGCGCCCGACCGCGTCGCACGCGCGCGCCGCCGCGTCGAGCGCGCGCGCGTCTTCGCGCAGCCGCGCGTACGCGTCGACCGTCTGCGCCCCCGTCACCGTCAGCAGCTCGCCGCGCCCTTCGTGCAGCTCGATCTTCAGCCGGAAGAACGGCTCCAGACGCCCGCCGAAGCGGCTGCGCGCGCGGCGCACGCCCTTCGCGATCGCCCCCACGCGTCCGCGCGCCGGCGTGTACAGGTGCAGGATCCGATCGGCCTCGCCGTAGCGCATCGACCGCAGCACGATCGCCTCCGTCTTCACCGGTCCCGGCATAACTTTTCGAGTCTACGGGCGCCCGCGGCGGCAAACTCCGCGATCGGGGCCGGTGCACAGGTGCCGCTATACTTTGTGAAGTAATGAGCAACGTCACCGTCTACACGACCGAGCCCTGCTCGTTCTGCAATCGCGTCAAGGGTCTGCTCTCGGCGCGCGGCGTCGACTTCGCCGAGATCAACCTCGCCAAGGACCCGACCGGCCGCGCCGAGCTCGCGCGGCGCACCGGCATGATGAGCTTCCCGCAGGTGCTCGTCGGCGAGCGCCTGCTCGGCGGCTACGCCGACGTCCAGCGCGCCGCCGACGACGGCACGCTCGACGAGCTGCTCGCCGCCTAGTAGATCGGGCCTGCCCTCAGGGCGAGCCGCGACGCCGGCGCGCCGCTCGCCCGGCCTCCTCGCCCCTGCGCGGCGCCCTGCGCAGCCGCGCGCGCGGGCGCAGCTGGCAACGCTCGCACACGTACGTCCCGCGCCCGCCGACGACGAGCTTGACGATCGGCGTGCCGCACCGCACGCACGGCTCGCCCGCGCGCGTGTGCACGAGGAGGCGGTCCTGGAACGACCCGCGCACGCCGTCGACGTGGCGGAAGTCGTCGATCGACGCGCCCTTCGCATCGATCCCCGCCTGCAGCGATTCGACGACCGCGTCGCGCAGCAGCTCGTACTGCTCGCGCGTCAGCCGCCCGGCCGGGCGCAGCGGATGCACGAACGCGCGGAACAGCGCCTCGTCGGCGTAGATGTTGCCGACGCCCGCGACGTGGCGCTGGTCGAGCAGGAACGACTTGATCGGCCCGATCCGCCCGCGCGCCTGAGCGCGCAGGTACTCGCCGGTGAACGCGTCTCCGAACGGCTCGACGCCGAGCCGCGTCGCGAAGAACCGCTCGAGCGCCTCCGGCCCGAGCAGCAGCTCGCCCGTCCCGAAGCGGCGCGGATCGACGACCACAAGCCGCCGCTTCGCGCCGAGGTCCAGCCGCGCGCTGACGTGCTTCGGCTCGGGCTTCGGTTCGAGCAGCACCGCGCCCGTCATCCGCAGGTGCTGCACGAGGTGCACGTCGTCGCTCAGGTTCCACAGCAGGTACTTCCCGCGCCGCCCGAGCGACTCGACGCGCCGCCCGACGAGCGCCGCCGCGAGCTCCTGCGGCGCCAGCGGGCGCGACCAGCGCTCGTCGACGATCTCGACCTGCCGCAGCGTCCTGCCCTCGACGATCGGCGCCAGCTGGACGCGGATCGTCTCGACCTCCGGCAGCTCGGGCACGCGACCAGCATATGAGGCGCGCCCAGCCCGCCGAGGCGCCCGTCCCCGCGAAGCGCGCTCAGCCGACGAACGGCTCGCCCGGCAGCTCCGCGCAGTCGCGCCCGGCCAGCCACCGCAGCGCGCTCGCGCCGACGTCGGCCAGCGGCCCGTCGTGGCGCGCGCCGGCGTAGCGCCCGCCGGCGGCGCGCGCACGCGCCATCGCGCCCGTCACCGCGAGCAGCGGCGCGTACTCGCGCGTGTGGTCGGTGCCCGCGTGCGCTGGGTCGACGCCGTGGTCGGCCGTCACGATCAGCAGGTCGCGCTCGCGCAGGCCCGCCGTCCAGCGCGCGACGTGCTTGTCGATCTGGCGCAGCGCCGCCGCGAACCCCGCGACGTCCTTGCGATGCCCGTACAGCTGGTCGGTCTCGATCAGGTTGACGAACACGAGCCCGTCGTCGAGCGTCGCGAGCAGCTCGCCGACGCTCGCGAGCGCCTGCGCGTTCGTCGCGCCCGCATGCGCATGCGCGATGCCGGCGCCCGCGAACAGGTCGTCGACCTTGCCGACGCCGTGCACCGCGACGCCGGCGTCGCCGAGCTCTTCCAGGTACGTGCGGCCCGGCGGCGCGAGCGCGAAGTCGCGCCGTCCCTCGGTCCGCTCGAACGCACCCGGCGCCCCCGCGAACGGCCGCGCGATCACGCGCCCGACGGCGTGCTCGCCGGTCATCTCCGTCCGCGCCGCCGCGCACGCGCCGTACAGCTCGGCCAGCGGCACGCGATCGACGTGCGCCGCGAGCTGCAGCACCGAGTCCTGCGACGTGTACACGATCAGCGCGCCCGTGCGCAGCGACTCCGCGCCGAAGTCCTCGATCGCCGCGATCCCGTTGTACGGGCGGTTGCAGATCAGCTCGCGCCCCGTCGCCGCCGCCAACCGCGCGAGCACGTCCGGCGGGAAGCCGTCCGGGTACGTCGGCAGCGGCCGCTCGAGCACCGCGCCCATCAGCTCCCAGTGCCCCGTCGCCGAGTCCTTGCCCGGGCCGAGCGGGTGCAGGCGCCCGTAGATCGCCGGGTCGCGCGCCGGCGCGACGCCCCGCAGCGGCGTGATCGAGCCGAGGCCGAGGTCCGCGAGCGCCGGCAGCTGGAGCCCGCCGAGCGCCTCGGCGACGTGCGCGAGCGTGTTCGTTCCCGCGTCGCCGTATTGCGCCGCGTCGGGCAGCGCGCCGACGCCGCACGCGTCGATCACGACGACGAGCGCCCGCGCCCCCATCGCGCTCAACGCACGGACGCGCGCGGATGTGCGCTGAAGTACGCGTCCTTCAGGCGCTCGGCCGAAAGGTGCGTGTAGACCTGCGTCGTCGCGAGGTCCGCGTGCCCGAGCATCTCCTGCAGCGAGCGCAGGTCGCAGCCGCCGGCGAGCAGGTGCGTCGCGAACGAGTGGCGCAGCGTGTGCGGGCTCATCCGATCCTCGAGGCCCGCGCCGCGCGCGTGGCCCTGCACGATCTTGTACAGCCCCTGGCGCGTCAGCCCGCCGCCGCGGCGGTTGACGAACAGCTTCGACTCGCGCTTGACCCCGACCAGCGCCGGGCGCCCGCGCGCGAGGTACGCCTGCAGCGCCGCGATCGCCTGACGACCGATCGGCACGAGCCGTTCCTTCGAGCCCTTGCCGCGCGCGCACAGCATGCCCTCCTCGACGTCGACGTCGCGCAGCTCCAGGCCCGTCACCTCCGACACGCGCAGGCCGCACGCGTACATCAGCTCGAGCAGCGCGCGATCGCGCAGCGCCAGCGGCTCGGTCCCGCTCGGCTCGCGCAGCAGCCGCGCGACCTCCTGGCGGCTGAGCACGCGCGGCAGGCGCTGCGTCTTGCGCGGCCCGTGCAGGTCGGCGCTCGGGTCGTGCTCGATCAGCCCCTCGCGTCGCAGGTGCCGGTAGAACGAGCGCAGGCACGCGATCTTGCGTCCGAGCGTCGCCGCCGCCGCGACGCTCGCCAGCTCGGAGATGAACGCCGCGAGGTCGTTGTGCGTCGCCTCCGTCACGCCGACGCCGCGCTGCTCGAGGAAGCGCCCGAACTGCAGCAGGTCCGATCGATAAGCCTCGAGCGTGTTGCGCGAGAGCCCGCGCTCGAGCTCGAGGTACGCGAGGAAGTCGAGCATCAGAGGCTCGATCTCGCCGCGCGCCGGCGACCTGAGGACTTCGGCCGTGCTCACCGCTGGAGTTTCGGCCCGCCGCGCGCGCTTCCTTGGCGGTGCAACCCGGCGTTCAGTACCGGCGAGCCCGGCCGGAGCAGCGCGGCGTCTCGCCGCCCTGCTCAGACGGCGCGCTCAGACGCCGCGCTCGCGCGCCAGCCAGAGCAGGCCGATCAGCGTCTTCGCGTCGCGGCACTCGGCGATCGCCTCGTCGAGACGATCGAGCGGCCACGGCACGATCTCGATCCGCTCGTTCTCCTCGCTCTCGGCGCGCGCCTCGCGCAGGTCGCTCGCCTCGAACAGGTGCACGCGCTCGTCGGTGAAGCCCGCGCCCGTGTAGTACGTCACGATCGGCCGCCACACGCTCGCGCCGCGCCCGATCTCCTCGGCGAGCTCGCGCTGCGCCGCCGCCAGCGGCTCCTCGCCGGGCACGTCGAGGCGCCCCGCCGGGATCTCGAGCAGCGCCGCCTCGCCGACCGCCTCGCGCGGCTGGCGCACGAGCCATACGCACGACTCGTCGTACGCGACGATCGCGACCGCGCCCTGGTGGCGGACGACCTCGCGCGAGACCTCCTCGCCGTCGGCGTGGCGGAAGCGCTCGACGCGCACGTCGACGATCCGCCCGCTGTACAGCGTCTCGCCGCCGACGTACGTGAACGCGCCGCCGCCGTCCCCGCGAGCGCCGACGCCCGCGCCCGCGCCCAAGTCGCCGTTCACGCGTCCTCGCCGACGGCGTGGACGTCGGCGGCGAGCTCGGCGAGCACGCTGCCGCCGGCGAGCGCCGCGCCGAAGAACAGCGGGTCCTGCGCGAGCGTCGCGGCCCATCGTCTGCGCCGGCAGGCCGCTCGCCGCGTACGCCGGCAGGTCGACCGCCGCGCGGCGCCAGTCGTGGCGCGTGATCCGCACCGGGCGCTCGACGTCGAGCGCGAGCCCGAGGCGCCCGCCGCCGCCCTGCCCGCCGAACACCTCGCCGAGCCGCGCGCGCAGGTCGGCGCCCGCCGGCGAGCGCATGCCGGCCGGCAGCGCGACCGTGACCGGCTCGAGCAGCAGGTCGAGGACGGTCAGCGTGTGGTGCGAGATGCCGCGATGGCGCTCGCGCTCGTCGCCCGAGGACATCCGCGCGACGAGCAGCGTCGGCGCCTCGAGCGCGAGCGCCGCGTGCGCCGAGTCGAGCGCCGCCATCCCGCCGTGCCCGAGCGGCGAGCTCGAGCCGACGATCCCCGGGCCGGGGCCGCAGATCGCCGCGTCCCAGCCGAGCGCGTGCACGCCGTGGTGCAGCGCGCCGGCCGTCGTGATCGCCTCGCCCTCGCCGCCGAACGCCGCGCCGGCCGTCAGGTGTCCGGCGAGCAGGCCGCGCTCGCGCAGCGTGCGCACCGTGCGCGAGTGCCCGCCCGGCAGCGCGCCGCCGACCGTCTGCACGTAGCCGACGCGCGCGTCCGGCGCCGCCTGCGCGAACGCCCACGCGACCGGCGCGAGCTGCCCGTGCAGCGCGAGCACCGCGACCGGGCGCCCCAGCGGCAGCTCCAGGCGCTCGTCCTCGACCGGTCGCACCGTGTGCTGCAGGCTCGTGTAGTTGAGCTTCATCACGTTCGCCTCCGCGTCGCCCGGCGCGGCCAGGCCGCGCGTGAGGTTGACGTGGACGACGTCGAAGCCGCCCGAGCCCAGGCCGAGGTCGTTCGCCTCGACGTTGACGATCAGCTCGTCGCCGCGCTGCGCCGCGCCGAGCAGCGCGACGTCGGCGATCGCGCTGCGGCGCAAGCCCGGCTCCTCGGCGCGCTCGACGACGAGCGCCTGCTCGGGACCGTTCACCGGCCCGGCCTCGAGCACGATCGCGCGGCGCAGCTTCAGCATCGGTGCCGAACCTAGCGCGCGGCGTCCGCCGGCGAGCCGGCGGACGCGTCGAGCAGCGCGAGCGCGACGTCGAGCATCCGCTCGAGCGCCTGCACGCTGACGCGCTCGCCCGGCTCGTGGTTGCGCTCGGTCCCGTTCGCGACGTTGACGACCTCGATGCCCTGCGCGATCAGCGCGTTCGCGTCCGATGCGCCGCCGCTCGCGATCCGCACCGGCTCGTAGCCGCATGCGCTCAGAGCCGCCTCGGCCGCGCGCACGGCCGGGCGCGTGGCTGGCAGGTGAAAGCCGGCGAACGTGCGCTGCACGCCGATGTCGACGTCGCACTCGCACTCCGGCAGGTTCGCCGCCTCGTGGATCCGGTCGACGACCTCGGCGACGACCTCCTCGGCGCGCTCGGCGCTCAGCGCGCGCACCTCGGCGACGACGGCGCAGCGCTCGGGCACGACGTTGATCGCGCTGCCGCCCTCGATCGTCCCGACGTTGACCGTCGTCTCGGCGTCGAGGCGCCCGACGCGCATCGCCGCGATCGCGCGCGCCGCCGCGAGGATCGCGCTGCGGCCCTGCTCGGGCCTGATCCCGGCGTGCGCCGCCGCGCCGCGGAACTCGGCGTCGACCCGGAAGTGCGTCGGCGAGTCGACCACTACCTCGCCGATCGGGCTCGCGTGGTCGAACACGTAGCCGAGCTCGCTGCGCAGCCGCGTCGCGTCGAACGCGCGCGATCCGGCCAGCGAGAGCTCCTCGCAGACCGTGAACAGCAGCTCGACGTCGACCGGCGCGCCATGGCGATGGACGTGGCGCGCGAGCGCGAGGATCACCGCGAGCGCCGCCTTGTTGTCGGCGCCGAGGATGCCGTCGTTCGCGTTCTCCCAGAAGCCGTCGACGACGACCGGCTCGATCGGCGCGAGCGCCGGCACCGTGTCGAGGTGCGCGCACAGCAGCACGCTGGGCGCATCCGCCACGCCGCCCGGGATTCGCGCGAGCAGATTGCCGCACTCAGAGCCCGCGCGCGGGCCGGCGTCGTCCTCGCTCCCCTGCACGTCGAGCGCGCGCAGCTCGGCGATCACGCGATCGGCGCACGCACGCTCATGCCCGGACGGGCTCTCGATCCGGCACAGCTCGGCGAACGTGCCGTTCAGGTAGCGCAGCTCATCGGCGCCGACGCGCGCGGCCGCCGGCGTGGCCGCGTCGAGCGTCACAGCACGTCTGCGCGCTCGCCGACCGGCGACCGGTCCGAGCGCTCGTCCTCCCCGTCGGCGTCCGGCTGGACGCCGTCCCGCTCGCTCGCGCGCTCGAGCGCCGCCGCGACGAAGTCGCGGAACAGCGGCGCCGGGCGCTCGGGGCGGGACTTGAACTCGGGGTGGAACTGCGAGGCGACGAAGAACGGGTGGTCGTCGAGCTCGACGACCTCGACGAGGCGCTCGTCGGGCGAGGTCCCGGAGGCGCGCAGCCCCGCGGCCTCCAGGCGCTTGCGCAGCAGGTTGTTGACCTCGTAGCGGTGGCGGTGGCGCTCGTAGACGACCGCCTCGTCGTAGATCGCGCGCGCCAGCGAGCCGTCGTGGAGCTTGATCGGGTCGGCGCCGAGGCGCATCGTCCCGCCGAGGTTCGCGACCTCCTTCTGCTCGGGCAGCAGGTCGATCACCGGGTACGGCGTCTCGACGTCCATCTCGGTCGAGTTCGCGCCGTCCATCCCGGCGACGTGGCGCGCGAACTCGGCCACCGCGATGTGCATCCCGAGGCAGATCCCGAGATACGGGATCCGCTGCTCGCGCGCAACGCGCGCGGCGGCGATCTTGCCCTCGATCCCGCGCCCGCCGAAGCCGCCCGGGATCAGGATCCCGTCGGCGTGCTGCAGGCGCTCGCGCAGCTCCTGCCCGTCGGCGCGCTCGAGCCGCTCGGAGTCGATCCAGTCGATCTCGACCGTGCTGTCCTTCGAGGACGCCGCGTGGCGCAGCGCCTCGGAGACCGACAGATAGGCGTCCTCGAGCTGCACGTACTTGCCGACGAGCGCGATCCGGACGGTCTTCGTCGCGCGCTCGGAGCGGTGGATCGACTCTTCCCAGCTCGTCAGGTCCGGCGGCGGCGCCTGCATTCCGAATTGCTCGAGGATGAAGTCGTCGACGCCCTGCTCGCGGAACGTCAGCGGCACCTTGTAGATGTCGTCGACGTCGCGCGCCGAGACGATCGCCTCGATCGGCACGCTCGCGAACAGCGCGATCTTCTTGCGGATCTCAGGCGAGAGCGCCCCCTCCGAGCGGAGCATCACCATGTCCGGCGCGATCCCGATCCGGCGCAGCTCGTTGACCGAGTGCTGCGTCGGCTTCGTCTTCAACTCGCCGGCGTGGCCGATGTACGGCACGAGCGTCAGGTGGATGAACAGGCAGCGCCGGCGCCCGACGTCGACCGGGAACTGGCGGATCGCCTCGAGGAACGGCAGCGACTCGATGTCGCCGACGGTGCCGCCGATCTCGGTGATCACGAAGTCGACGTCGCTGGACTCGGCGATCAGCGCGATCCGCTGCTTGATCTCGTCGGTGATGTGCGGCACGACCTGGACGGTCCCGCCGAGGTAGTCGCCGCGGCGCTCGCGGCGGATCACCGTGTCGTAGATGCCGCCGGCGGTGACGTTCGACGCGCGGCTCGTGTTCGAGTCGGTGAAGCGCTCGTAGTGGCCGAGGTCGAGGTCGGTCTCGGCGCCGTCCTCGGTGACGAACACCTCGCCGTGCTGGTACGGCGACATCGTGCCGGGGTCGACGTTGATGTACGGGTCGAACTTCTGCAACCCGACGGTCAGCCCGCGTGCCACGAGCAGGCGGCCGATCGACGCCGCGGCGATCCCCTTTCCGAGCGAGGAGACGACGCCGCCGGTCACGAAGATGAAGCGTGTGTCGCTTGGGACCTGGGCGTGTCGGTCGGAGTATTGCGAGGTCATGCGGGCCTGCCCAGGGAGTCTAGTTGGCGAAGCCCCGGAGTCCGTTCGACAAACTCGGAAATTGAGCGAAGCTCGCCGAAGATCGTGATGCCGGCGAGCAGCACGAGCGCGACGATCTGCCCCGTGCCCGACAGCGCCAGCACGAGCCACAGGCCGGCGAGCGCGCCGAGCAGGTTGGCGCCGGTGTCGCCGAGCATCGCGCGCTCGCGCAGGTCGTAGACGCCGGCGAGCAGCGCCGGCGCGGCGAACAGGCCGAGCGTCCACAGCGGCCGCGCTTCGCCCGAGCCGAGGCCGACTCCCAGCCCGAGCAGCACGAACGCCTTCACCGCGCGCCCCGGGCGCAGATCGAGCAGGTTGAACGCGTTCGTCGCCAGCACGAGCACGCCGCTCGCCAGCAGCCAGCGCCCGTTCGAGAGCCCGAGCATGCTCGTCGCCAGCAGCGCGAGGCCGAGCGAGCCGACGGCCTTCAGCACGCCGGTCGACAGCTCGCCGCGCGCGAGCGCCGCGCCGTGGCCGCGCCAGCCGCGCGCCGGCGCGCGCCCCTCGCCTGAGCCCGACGCGCCGGCGCGCTCGCCGAGCGCGTCGTCGACGAGGCCGAGCGCGATCACGCCGAGCGCGTACAGCGCGACGGGCGCCGCCTCGGGGTGGAAGACGTCCTCGGAGGCGAGCACCTGCAGCAGCATCAGCGGGATCAGCGCGAGCAGCGCGGCGGCGAGGACGAGCACGCCGAACGGGAACGGCAGCATCCGCTGCCGGTAGTTGGCGCGCGTGTGACCGCCAGCGAGCAGCATCCGCAGGAGCGCCGGAGCGAGGATCGCGGCGCTCGCGAGCGAGAGGACGAACGGCAGCGCGTGCATCGTTCGAAAGTACCGACGAACGCGGATGGGACGCTACGGCTGCGCTACGGCTGCGTCGAGCCGCCGGCGACGTTCGGCAGCAGCGAGTCGGCGGTCGACTTCGTGCCGTAGGAGCCGCGCGAGCCGGTCAGCGCGTAGATCAGCGCCGCCTGCCCGGCGGTCGCGTCGAGGTCGTCGACGCTCGACAGGTCCTTGCCCTGGAACCACGAGATCTGCGACGGTTCGGCGTTGCTCAGCTCGGCGCCGACGGCCGGGATGTCGACGGCGCCGACGCCCTTCAGCAGGCCCGTTTCGAACTGCGCGGCGGCGCTCAGCTGCTCAGGCGTCATCGTCTTCGGCTGGTTGCGCACGATCACGAGCGCGTCGAGCTTCGCGAGCTGGCCGTCGAACGCGCTCAGCAGCTGCCCGCGCACGCGGCTGATCAGCTCGCGCGTGACCGCCTGCCCGCCGCTGACGAGCTGCTTGCCGACGATCACGCCGAATTCTTCGAGCAGCTTCGCCGCAGCTTCGCCGCTCGCGCCTTCGCCGCCCGAGCCGGACGCGGTGCTCGACCCGGACCCGGTGCTCGAGGTCGTGCTCGCGCCGCCCGCGCCGGACGTCGAGGTTCCGCTCGCTGCGCTCGCGAGCGCGGCGAAGCGCGTGCCTTCGGCGGCGGCGGCGAGGCCGCCGAGGTCGAGCGGCTCGCGCACGGCGACGACCGTCGTCAGGTCGCCGCCGGCTTGCGTGACGGCGTCGCGCGCGAGCGCGTTGATCCTGTTGGAGGAGCCGCCGAGGAAGACGAGGCCGACGCTGCGCCCGTCGAGCAGGCCGTGGACGGCGATCGGGTAGAGGCCGTTCGCGAACGCTTCCTCGCTCGTCAGCTGCGCGCGGGCCTGTTCGGCCTGCTGCTGGGCGCCCTGGACTTCGGAGCTGAGGTCGTGGACGATCCCGCTCTTGGCCGAGGAGACGAGGTTGGAGTCGCCGATCGCGACGCCGATCACGACGCCGACGGCGAGCGCGAGCAGGACCGCGGCGAGCGAGAGCGCGTGGTAGCGGAAGTCGAACACGTACGGCGGGTGTGGAGGAGCTCAGCCGCCGAGCAGCAGCTGCAGCTTCAGCCACAGCAGGTCGACGACGTCGCGCAGCGCCGGCGTCGTCCAGACGACGGCGATCAGCGCGACGAGGCCGGCGGCGATCACGAGGAGCAGCGGCGTCAGGCCGGGACGCGGCTGGTAGAGCCGGCTGACGCCCTTCGCATCGACGAGGATCTCGCCGATGCGCAGGCGCGTGAGGAACGTCGAGGACATGCCTTCGCGGTTGCGGTCGAGGAACTCGACGAGGTTGAACTGCGAGCCGACGGAGACGATCAGCCGCGCGCCCTTCTCGGCGGCGAGCAGCATCGCGACGTCCTGGCTCGTCCCCGGCGCGGGCACGAGCTTGAACGCGACGCCCATCGCTTCCAGGCGCGCGCGGCCCGGCGCGCGGCCGTCGGGGTAGCTGTGGACGACGAGCTCGGCGCCGCAGCGCAGCGCCGCCTCGCCGGCCGAGTCCATGTCGCCGACGATCATGTCCGGCTTCAGCCCCTCGTCGAGCAGCGCCTCGGCGCCGCCGTCGACGGCGACGATCACCGGTTTCAGGTCGCGGATGAACGGCCGCAGCGCGCGCAGGTCGCGCTGGTGGTCGACGCCGCGCACGACGACGAGCGTCGAGCGGTCGCGGAAGTCGGTCTGAAAGCGCGGCAGCTCGATCCGCCCGGCGAGCAGCTCGCGCTCCTCGCGCATATGCGCGATCGTGTTGTGCGCGAAGCGCTCGAGCGCGTCGCCGATCTCGCGCCGGCGCGCCTCGGTTTCGGCGCGCACGCGCGCCAGGCCGAGCACCTCGCCGCACGCGAGCAGCTCTCCACGGCGGCGCACCTCGCCGACGGTCCCGTCGGCCGGCCCTTCGGCGACGACGACGAGCGGGTCGCCGTCGTCGAGCACGTCGAACAGCGAGTCGTCGGGCAGGTCGATCAGCAGGATGTTCGCTTCGACGAGCAGCTGCGGGCCGAGGTTCGGGTACGTGCCCGACGAGGAGCGCCGGCAGTTGAGCACGGCGCCGACGCCGGCCGCGATCAGCTCCTCGGCGGATACGCGATCGAGGTCTTCGTGGTCGATCAGCGCGATGTCGCCGCGCACGAGGTGTTTGACGAGCAGCTTCGTGCGCCGCCCCGGACGGACCGGGCCGCTGACCGTCCGCGCGACGATCCGCCGCTCGGCCGGGACGATCCGCCTCGCGGCGGGCAGCGCGTCGACGTCCGCCGCGGCGGGCGCCGAAGGTCTCGGTCGTGTCGAGGCCATCCCAGCGAGAGTAACGCCCACCGGCGTCGAGCGCACGTGCTGTAGACGAACTCGTGCCCGCCCAGGCGGCGAATTCGCGGCCGCTCAGGCTGCTCTGCGCAGGTCGCGCGCGTGCCTGCGCGCCGCGACGTCGTCGGTGTCGGCGCCGAGCATCCGGACGAGCTCGGAGACGACGTCGCGCTCGTCCAGCTGCACGACGGTCGTCCGCGCCGGCTCCTCCGAGGTCTGCTTGACGATCGCGAAGTGGCGGTCGCCGAGCGAGGCGATCTGCGGCAGGTGCGTGATGCAGAGCACCTGCCGCGCCTGCCCGAGCTCGCGCAGGCGCTCGCCGACGGCGCGCGCCGCGTGGCCGCCGATGCCGGCGTCGACCTCGTCGAACACGAACGTCTCGCTCGGCTCGGCGGCGCGCGAGGCCCCGCGCCGCGCGCGGGCGCCCTTCGCGGGCGACTTCGCGCCGCCCGCGCCGGCGCTCGCGCCGGAGGCGACGATCAGCGCGAGCATCACGCGCGAGAGCTCGCCGCCGGAGGCGATCTCACGCAGCGGGCCGGCCGGGACGCCGGGGTTCGGCGCGATCAGGAACTCGACGGCGTCGGCGCCGGCCGGGCCGGGCTCGCGCGCGCTCAGCGCGACGGCGAACGTCGCGTCGGGCATCGCGAGCGCACCGAGCTGCTCGCGCACGCCGCGCTCGAGCGTCGGCGCGGCGCGCTCGCGCGCGGCGCGCAGCGCGGCGACGTGCTCGTCGAGCTGCGTCTGCGCGGCGGCGAGCGCGGCGGTCGCGTCCTCGAGCGCGACCTCGGCGCCGGCGATCTCATCGCGCCGGGCGCGGGCGCGGGCAGCGTGCTCGAGCACGCTCGCGATGTCGCCGCCGTGCTTGCGGATCAGTCGCTCGAGCGCCGCGAGGCGCTCCTCGACGCCGTCGAGCGTCAGCTCGGCGCCGTCGGTGCCGCCTGCGTCGGCGTCGTCGACGTAGGAGCGCAGCTCGCGCGCGAGCTCGTCGGCGTCGATCGCGAGCGCGCGCACGCGCTCGCCGAGCGCGTCGAGGCGCGGATCGACGCCGGTCAGCGCGTCGATCTCGCCGGCGGCGCCGGCGAGCAGCGTCGCGACGCCGGTGGCGTCGGACGAGTCGGGTGAGAGCGCCTCTGCGCCGCCGGCGGCGGCGGCGCAGAGCGCGTCGAGGCGCCGCAGCCGCTCGCGCACGGCGAGCAGCTCGTCGTACTCGCGCTCGTCGGGCGCGGCGTCGTCGATCTCGGCGAGCTCGAACTCGAGCAGGTCGAGCTCGCGCTCGCGCGCGCCGGCGAGCGTGCGCAGCTCGTCCAGGCGCGCGTGCAGGCGCCGCGTCTCGGCGTAGCACTCGGCGCAGGCGCGCAGGCGCAGCGCGTGCTCGGGCCCGCACGTGTCGTCGAGCATCTGCAGCTGCTTGCCGGCGATCGTCAGCTTGCGGTGCTCGTGCTGGCCGTAGAACGACATCAGCGTGGCGCCGAGGTCGCGCAGCTCGCCGACGGTCGCTGCACGGCCATTCAGAGACGCGCGCGTGCGGCCGTCGGCGCCGACACGCCGCGCGAGCACGAGCTCTTCGGCGTCGGGCGCGATCCGCTCGGCGAGCTCGTCGGGCAGCGCCGCGGGCAGCTCGAACACGCCCTCGACGTAGGCCTCCTCGGCGCCGGGGCGGACGATGCCCGGGCGCGCGCGCCCGCCGAGCAGCAGGTCGAGCGCGTGGGCGAGGACGGTCTTGCCGGCGCCGGTCTCGCCGGTCAGCACGTTCAGCCCCGGCGCGAGGCGCAGCTGGGCCCGCTCGATCAGCAGCAGGTTCTCGACGCGCAGCTCCAATAGCATGAGCGCAGGTGTAGCAGCGACTGCCGACGGATCGTGCGGCGCTGTAGCGCTCACGCGGGGCTGACGATAAGGGACCGTAACCTTCAGCGAACGGGCGATCCGGCCGATCACGGGCTGTGACTCCTCGCCCAAGTCCTCCCCCCATAAGGCATGGCTGCCAACGATCAACACTCGAGCTCAGAGCGACCCGCGGTCGACGCCGTCGCGTGCCTGTCCGAGGGCGCGCTGCGCAGGCGCCTGGCCGAGGAGGTCAACCGCGCGGCGCGCTACGGGACGCCGCTGAGCTGCCTGGTCGTGACGATCGGCAACCTCGACGAGCTCTCGCGCGGGCACGGCGGCGAGCTGTACGAGCAGACGCTGTCGTACGTCGCGCGCGCGCTCGGCAGCCAGGTTCGCGACTTCGACCGGATCGGAATGCCGAGCGACGGCGAGCTGTTGCTGCTGCTGCCCGGCGCCGACGGACCGCGTGGCGAGATCGTCGCGCGCCGCGCGCTGCAGCGGCTGCGCACGATCAAGGTCGAATCCGACGGCGAGCGCCGGCCGCTGAGCGTGTCGGTCGGGCTCGCGGCGTGGCGCGAGGGTCTCGACGCCGCGGAGTTGCTCGAGCTGGCGCGCGCCGCGGGGCGGCGCGACCCGGGCAACGGCAACGGAACGGGGCTCGCGGGCACGTCGCCGCCGCCGGTCGGAGGACGGCCGGCGGGACCTGCATAATCAGCTCGTGCTCTCCGGTTCGGAGCTTTGGCTGCTGCGCCTGATGGCCGATCGCGGCCTCGCGCTGCTCGACGCCGACGCGCTGATCATCCTGATCGAGGAGCGTGGCGAGCTGCGCGTGGCCGGCGCGAGCGGAACGGTGACGGTGCGCCTGCGGATCGTGCCGGTCGAGGGCAGCGCGCTCGGCGACATCTACCGCGCGGGTCAGTCGATCGCGGTCGACAAGCCGCGCGGGCAGGAAGCCGCTTGGCTGCACGAACTCGGCGTCGAGGTCCGCGCCGGGCTGATCGAGCCGCTCAGCATGGAGGGCCACGGTGGCGGCATGGTGATCGCGCTGCGCGAGAAGAACGGCTTCAAAGGTCACGACAAGGACGCGCTGAAGGCGTTCGCGACGAGCGTCGCGCAGCGCCTCGCGGCCGAGCGCTCGGTCGAGATCGAACGGTTGCGCTATGGCATGGAGGCGCGCGAGCGCGAGCGCACGCGGTGGGCGCGCGAGATCCACGACGAGAGCATCCAGGGGATGGGCGCGCTGCGTCTGCGCCTGGCCAACGCGCGCGACATCGACGATCCGACGGAGCTGCGCACGGCGGTCGACGTCGTGCTCGACGGCCTCGGCAACGAGATCGACGGCCTGCGCCACCTGATCACCGAGCTTCGCCCGGCGGCGCTCGACGACCTCGGCCTCGCGGCGGCGCTCGAGGCGCTCGCGCGGCGCGCACAGGCGATCGACGGGCTCGACGTCGAGGTCGACATCCAGCTCGACCGCGACGACGGCAGCCGCCTGGACCCGGAGCTCGAGAGCACCGTCTACCGGATCGTGCAGGAGGCGCTGACGAACGTCAGCCGTCACGCCGAGGCGAACAGGGCGGTCGTGCGGATCTCAGAGCGCGGCGGCAACGTCGTCGCGTCGGTGACCGACGACGGCAAGGGCATGCCGGGCGCCGAGCGCCTCGGCCCGCGCGGCGACGGCCTCGAGGGCGGGTTCGGCATGGGCGGGATGCGCGAGCGCGCCGAGCTCGTCGGCGGCGAGCTCGAGTTCAGCCCGGCGCCCGAGCGTGGTACGCGCGTCAGCCTGACCGTCCCGCTCGCGGGGCGCCCGTCGCCCGAGCACGTGCGCGCCGCCGAAGCGCCGCTCGACGCAGTCGGCCGCTGAGCGGCGTCTGCGCGCGCGGGACCCGGCCGCGACGCTCGACGTCGCTTCATCGAACTCCTAGAAAATCGTCGCGGGCTAGTCGACTAGGCCGATTCGCCGCACGTACGCGGTTATCTCGGAACGCGAGGAGAACCCGAGCTTCTCGATCGCCCGGGCGCGGTAGGTCTTGACGGTGCGCTCGGCGACGTGCAGCTGCTCGGCGATCTGCGGGTTTGTGAAGCCGTTGGCGATCAGGCGCACGACCTCGCGCTCGCGCTCTGACAGCACGACGCCGTCGGTCGAGGCCTCGTCGCCGGTCGCCATCAGCGCGCCGAGGCGCGGGTGCAGGTAGTTGCCGCCGGAGACGGCGAGCCGGAAGGCCTGCAGGAGCTCGGCCGGCTCGGCCTCCTTCAGCACGTAGCTGCGCGCACCGGCGCGCAGCGCCTGGCGCGCGTACTCGGGGTCCTCGCGCATCGTCAGGATCGCGACGGCGAGCGTCGGATGCGCGATGAAGCACGCCGGCAGCGCCGCGAGGCTCGAGCCGCCGGGCATCGACAGGTCGAGCGTCAAGAGGTCGGGCTTGTGCTCGCGCACTTCGCGGATCGTCGACGGCACGTCGGCGGCTTCGGCGACGACCTGGAACTCGTCCTTCTCGCGCTCGAGCACGGCGCGGATGCCGTCACGTACGACCGTGTGATCGTCGGCGATGATTACCGAGATCGGACGATCGACGCCTGCGGCACCGGGTTCCGTTGGCAAAACGCTTGCCTCCATCGTGCTTACCGTATCGGCAGCTGAGGACCGATCTTGACGGTCGCAAGGGACGACACGAACGCGCCGGAAGGGACGACACGAATCTGCCCTTTTGGGACGACACGATCAGCACCATTCAGACGGCAGACAAACGCCCGTCGAGGGCTCATCATGTCGGCCATGACGACCATCACCGCACCGGCAGTCCATTCCGGGCGCTACTCGGGCGCCGCCAAGCTGCGGCTGCTGCCGAGCGGCGAGCAGCCGCGCTTCGAGCACGCGCCGGCCGCGATCCACGCACCGGCCGCGGCGGACGCCGCGACGGCGGGCGCGGCGGAGCGCGAGCTCGGCCCGCCGGCCGACGGGCCGGTGCTCGTCGCCGGTCACGACGCGACGCGACGCGACGCGATGATCGCCGAGCTCGAGGCGACGATGCCGTCGGGCACGCGCTTCGTGCACGCGTCGGCGTTCTGGGAGGTGCTCGTGCACGCCGGCTCGAGCCGGATGGTGATCGTCAGCGGCGAGCTCGACGAGATGCCGACCGAATCGCTGATGCGGATGCTCGGTCACCGCTACCCCACGCTGCCGGTCGTCGCGCTCGACGCGCCGTCGACGTCGACGGCACGGGCACACGCCTGAGCGAAGCGCCTGAGTCGCGGGCCGCGCCGCCCGCGTACGACGGGCCGAGGCGGCGCTTCGGCGCGTTCGCTGAGATGGACGCTGCACCGCTCGATCGTCCCCGGACGAGGATGTAGCGTGCCCGCCGTGTCAACGCCGCCCAGCGCCGTGCCGTCGCCGCTCAGCTCCGGACGCCTGCGCAGGATCATCGGCGCATACGCGATCAACCGGCTCGGCACGTGGCTCGGCCTGATCGCGCTGATGCTGTCGGTGTACGACCACACGCACAGCGCGCTCGCCGTCTCGGGGCTGCTGCTCGCCGGGCAGGCGCTGCCGGCGTTCGTCGTCCCAGCCGTCGTCGCGCGCGTCGAGGCGTCGCGGCGGCGCAGCGAGCTGAGCGGGCTGTACTTCTTCGAGGCGATCGCGACAGCGGCGCTGGCCGTGCTGCTGTGGCACTTCTCGCTGCCGCTGATCCTGCTGATCGCGGCGCTCGACGGCACGGCGGCGCTGACGGCGAGCTCGCTGCTGCGCTCGGAGCTCGCGCGTGCGGCGCGCGAGCACGTCGAGGCGTTCCACGCCGACGATCCGCCGGCGCCGGAGAAGCTGCAGGCGGACGTCGACGAGGCCGAGCGCAAGGCGAACGCGACGCTGAACGTCGCGTTCTCGACCGTGTTCGTGCTCGGGCCGGCGCTGAGCGGCGTCGTCGTCGCGGCCGCCGGCGCGTCGACGGCGCTGTTCATCGACACCGGCTCGTTCGTGCTGTGCGGCGCGCTGCTGCTCGACCTGCATCCGCACGTCGAGCAGGCGGCCGGCGAATCGGTCATCGCGCGCCTGCGCGCGACGTGGGCGCACATCAACGAGGCCGGCGCGCTGCGCGGGCTGCTCGCGCTCGAGGCGCTCGCGCTGATCTGCTTCGAATCGGCCGGCCCGATCGAGGTGACGTACGCGAACGCGACGCTGCACGCCGGCGGCCGCGGCTTCGGGCTGCTCGTGACGACGTGGGGCGCCGGCGGCGTGCTCGGCAGCGTCGTGTTCGCGCGTTATGTCAACCGCGCGCTCGGGATCCTGCTGAGCGTCGGCGCGTTCGCGATCGGCGCCGCGTACCTCGGCTTCGCCGGCGCGCCGTCGCTCGCGCTCGCGTGCCCGGCGGCGCTCGTCGGCGGGATCGGCAACGGTCTGCAGTGGCCGGCGCTGATCAGCATCGTGCAGACGCTGACGCCGCCGGCGCTGCTCGGACGCCTGATGGGCGCCGTCGAATCGCTCGGCGCGCTGTGCCTCGCGCTCGGGCTGACGTTCGGCGGCGCGCTCGTCGCCGTCAGCTCGCCGCGGATCGCGTTCGTCGTCGTCGGCGCCGGCGCGCTCGCGACGACGCT
The DNA here is from genome assembly GCA_963782925.1 of uncultured Solirubrobacteraceae bacterium. GTDB lineage: Bacteria > Actinomycetota > Thermoleophilia > Solirubrobacterales > Solirubrobacteraceae > Palsa-744. Next base: position 3,150,975 of record CAWALH010000002.1, on the reverse strand, counting down.
CGGGTTCCTGCGCGTCGCGCCGCGCGAGGCCGGCGAGCGCGAGGGCCCGGCGCCGACGATCACGCACCCGCCGGCGATCGACCAGGCGCACGAGCCGCTGCCGCACGAAGTCGGCGGCATCTGAGGACCCGAACGACGTCGCCGCAGGCGATCGGCGTCGTCCCGTTGGACCGACGCGCCGTTAGCAGCTCGGCGACGATCGAGGCGAGCTCTCAACGGATGGACGAGCCCGGCTGGACGGGGCCGCACGCACGTACAGCCCGAAATCTGCGGCGCATCGGGCGATCGCGCGTTCGATACATCGCCCACTGCCGAGCCTCACCTTAAGTACGACCGGCGATCGGTCGTTAAGCACCACAGAGAGTTGGCGCGGGGGCGCCGATCTCGGGAACCGGCACAGCCGATGCTCACAGAGAAGCTCACCACACGGATCTTCTGGACGATCGAGTCGTTGCTGCTCGCGGTGTCGATCGCCGGCGCGGTGCTGCTCTCGCACGCCCAGGAATGGCAGCCGGCGCTGCTCGTCGGGCTGCTGTTCGTGCTGACGATCTCCGGCCAGTACTTCAGCGTGACGACGCGCAGCGGCGAACTGAGCGCGTCGCTCGTCGCGTTCGTGCTCGCGATCAGCCTGCTCGGCCCGGCGCCGGCCGTCACGTTCGGCGCGGCCGCGATGGTCCTGAAATCGGCGATCAGGCGACTGCCGCTCGCACAGTGGCTGAACAACCTCTCGACGTTCACGATCGTGCCGTTCGCCGGCGCGCTCGTCGTGCGCGCGATCGCCGGAAACGTGCACGATGCGAGCAACCACTTCCCCGAGACGATCACGTTCGGGCTGCTCGTGTTCGGCGTGCTGATGGCGGCGGTCGCCGTCAACTTCGCGCTCGTCGCGCTCGACGTACGGCTCGACGAGGGCTACTCGCTGCGCCGCCAGGTGCGCGAGCAGTTCTTCCCGACGCTCCCCGGTCAGCTCGCAACCGGCGCGCTCGCGACGATCCTCGCGGTCGCGTACGAGAACCTCGGCCTGCCGGTCCTGTTCGGCGCGATCATCATCCTCTCGATCTTCCAGTACCTCGGAGCGGCGCTGCTGCGCTCGGAGGACCGCGCCGACCAGCTCGAAGCGCGCTCGATCCAGCTCGCGTCACTGCAGTTCGGCGTGCTGGCGACGCTGATGGACGCGCTCGCGCTGCGCGACCGCAGCACGGCGACGCACGCCGCCGCGGTCGCGCGCTACGCGAAGGCGCTCGCCGTCGAGGTCGGCTGCAGCGAGGAGGAGCAGGAGATCATCCACACGGCCGGGCTGCTGCACGACATCGGCAAGTTCACGTGGTCGGACCGCGTGCTGCACCCGGAGAAGCTGACCGACGAGGACCTCGCCGTGATCCATCGCCACCCGCAGGACGGCGCGACGCTGGTCGGCAAGCTCGACGGCTTCGGACCGGTCGCCGACGCGATCCTCTACCACCACGAGCGCGTCGACGGCGGCGGCTACCCGGCGGCGCTGATCGGCAACGAGATCCCGCTCGCGTCGCGGATCGTCGCGATCTGCTCGACGTATGACCGAATGACGGCACGCGACACGTACCGCGCTCCGATGCCAGCGAGCGACGCGATCGAGGAGCTGCGCAGGGTCGCCGGCACGCAGCTCGACGCCGAGCTCGTCGAGAGCTTCGCGGCGATGCTCGAACGCGAGGGTCCGGCGACGTTCCACGACGAGCAGGTCAGCTTCGAGGACGAGCTGCGCTTCGAGCAGCGCGTGCGCAAGATGGCCCAGCCGACCGCGCGCTGAGGCGGCCGTTAACTGCCGGGGGCGCCGCAACCGCGACGCCCCCGAAGCTTGGTCATTCGTGACCGATGCGATGTCCTATCGGCTGTGGAATTCGGCCATTTCTCCGTCTCCATTCGCGCCGTCTACATCGACGACGCACTCGTTTCCATCCTGGGAGCTTCGACGAAGATCCTAACGGTATGCGGAGATATGTCCAGTTTGCGTAGGTTTGTGCATGAGCTGTTGCACCTTCGTTCGACCTGTCGTACAAGCGCTGCGAGATGCCGCGATCCCAGTCCTAATGCGGGATTCCGGGGTGACCTGAGCACGCATCGACGTTCTCCCGGGCCACCCGTCAAAAAGTCTGAGACGCCTGTCTGAGACGCCCTCCGCGCAAGGGCTGCGCGCAGCTCAAATGTCCACAAAGGTGTTCGCCGCTCAACCTTTTCGGCCGCGCGGCCGAAGATCGTCGTGAGGGGCTCGTCCGAGTCCGCACAACTCCACCACGAGGCGAAACACATGACCGCAAGCGCCATGCTCCCCCGCAACGACCGCCGGCTCGTCTTCACGAGCTCGCAGGCCGCCCGCTATTTGGGCGTCTCGCTGGCGACGATCCGCCGCTGGACAGACGCCGGGCACGTCAGCTGCTACCGCACGCCAGGCGGCCAGCGCCGCTTCGCGCGCGAGCAACTCGACGAGTTCATGTCATCGATGCAGCGCGACGGGCACGTCGAGCACGAGCCCGCCGTGAGCGTCGAGCCGGGCCCGCCGACCGTCCGCGCCGCCTAGCGAGTCAGCTCGCCAGGCGACCGAACTTCTCGCGCAGGCGCCGGTAGAACGACGAGCCCGACAACTGCGCGATCGTGCCCGCGTCTTTGACGAAGTGCACGTCGATCGCGTCGCTCGCCGCGATCTCGCCGGCCGGACGGCCGTCGACGGCGACGTCGAGCGGCTCGCGCGAGCGGTTGTGGATCCGCAGGCGGTCCGACGGCGCGACGACGAGCGCTCGCGCGGTCAGCGAGTGCGGCGCGATGAACGACACGACGAAGCCTTCGACGCCCCACGCCATCACCGGCCCGCCGTTGGCGAGGTTGTAGCCGGTCGATCCGGCCGGCGTCGCGACGACGAGCCCGTCGCAGCGCACGCTGCCGACGACCTCGTCGTCGACCTCGTACGCGATGTCGGCGACGCGCTCGCCGACCTTGCGGTGGATCGCGACGTCGTTGACCGCGACGCGGCTGTCTGAACGGATGTGCGGCGGCGCGCCGTCACTCGCACCCGCCTGCGCGCCGGCAGCGTCGAGCCGGATCGCCGGCAGCCGCAGCAGCTCGAAGTCGCGCTCGAACGCGCGGCGCATGCCCATCTCGAGCTCGCGCGGCTCGACCGTCGCGAGGAAGCCGACCTGGCCGAAGTTGATCGCGAACACCGGCACGTCGGTCCCGCGGTAGAGGCGCAACGCGCGCAGGATCGTGCCGTCGCCGCCGAGCACGATGCACAGCTCGGCGTCGTCCTTGACGTCCGCGTCCAGCTCGAGCCCGGGAGCGGCGGCGAGGCCGTGCTTGGCCGTCTCGTCCGGATCGAGGCGCAACGTCACGCCCTCGGCCGCCGCGAGCTCGGCGATCTTTCGCAGCGCCGGCGTCGTCTCCTCCGGGCGGCGGTGGGTGAAGACGGTGAACTCCCTCACGGCTCGACCTCGCGCGCGAGCAGCTGCAGGCGCGCGTTCGCGCCGTCTCCCGGTTCGCGCTCCGGCGCGAGCGCCTCGCGGCCGTCGGGAAGCTCGCGCGCGCCCGCCGGATCGCGCAGCCAGACGAACGTCTCGCGGTTGCCCTTCGGCCCGGGCAGGCCGGAGGAGTAGTAGCCGACGAGCGCCGCGCCGAGCGCGAGCGCCGCGCGGCCGACGTCGACGAGCGCGGCGCGGCGCTCGGCGGGATCGCGCACGACGCCGCCGCTGCCGACGCGCCCGCGCCCGACCTCGAACTGCGGCTTGACCAGCGCGAAAACGTCCCAGCCGGGCGCGAGGCACGCGAGCACCGGCCCGAGCACCTTCGCGAGCGAGATGAACGACACGTCGATCACCGCCAGGTCGGGCTCGTACGGAAGCATCGGCGGCGTCAGCTCGCGCGCGTTCGTCCGCTCGAGCACGGTCACGCGCTCGTCGTTGCGGACGCTCCACGCGAGCTCGCCGTAGCCGACGTCGACGGCGATCGACTCGGTTGCGCCGCGCTGCAGCAGGCAGTCGGTGAAGCCGCCGGTCGACGAGCCGACGTCGATCGCACGCCGGCCGCGCACGTCGAGCCCCGACGCGTCGAGCGCGTTCGCCAGCTTGATCCCGCCGCGCGAGACGTAGCGCGGGCGCTCGTCGACGCTCAGCTCCTCGCCGGCGTCGACCATCTCGCTCGGCTTCGCCGCCCGCCGCCGCGACGCGCCGACGCGCACCTCGCCGGCCATCACCGAAGCCGCCGCACGGCTGCGCGACGAGAACAGCCCGCGCTCGGCGAGCAGCGCATCGAGACGTCGCTTTGCCATGCGCTCGAAACCCTTGCACATGTGCGCCCGGCGCACTGAACGATTCCGCCCGCGCGCGCCGGCGCCAGGCGACGCCCGGCTACTCGTCGGCCGCCGCGCCGCCCTCGCGCCCGGCCTCTTCGCTCAGGCGCGCCAGCTCGTCGTCGTCGATCGGCTGTTCGTCGGCCGCGAGCACCTCCTGCGCGCGAGCCAGGTCGGCGTCCTGCACGTACACCGTCTGCGCGCCCGACAGTCCCCATTCGGGACCGCCGATCGACCGCTGCGCGATCGCCTCGATGCCGGCTTCGCGCAGCCGCGACTCGATGATCTGCGCCTCCGGAGCGGTCGCCGCCTGGCGCAGGAGCCTCAGCGGCTCAGGCATCGCCTGGTCACGCCCCGTTGGCCGCGGCCCACGCGGCGATCGTGTCCGAGCCGTCGACGAGCGAACCGTCGTCGAGCACGAGCGTCGGCACCTTGTAGTTGCCGGTCAGTCGCCTGATCTCGCGCCGGCCGCTGAAGAAGCGGTCGGCGCCGTAGCAGCCGTACGTACGCACGACGTTCGGCTCGTGGCCGGCTGCGACGAGCGCGTTGTGCGCCTTCGCGCACGGGTGGCGATTGGCGGGGCCAAAGGTTCCGTAGCAGACGTACAGATCCATCTGCGTCCGAGACTACAGGCTGTGCTTTCCAGCGACGGGGCTACTGCTACGGCCTGGTCGCGACCGCGCCGACGATCCTAGAGCGGTCCGCTGGCAAGCTCGATTAGAACGAGCAGGAACAGCAGCAGGATCGTCGCCGCAGTTAGGGCGAGCCCTGCGCCGAGCTCCGGCTTGCCGCGTGTCCCGCGCAGTCGCCGTACGGAGATGCTGAGCGCCGCGAGAGCAACAGCCAGTGCTACGGCGGCTACCGCTATTCGGGCCGCGGGCGCGCGGTTTTCGTGTGGGTCGTAGGCGGAGTGAGCGATTGCGCCCGCCAACCCGAGCCCAGCGATCGCCACCAGCAGCACCGTCATCAGCATCCAGGCCAAGTAGCCGAGAAGCTGCAAAGGGCGCCGCCAGGATCTCATCGGCTCAGATCCTGGCCGCCCCACAGGCGGTCCGCTTCGGCTCGTCAGGTCCACAGCGGCAGGCTACTGCGCGCCTCCGCACCCGGCTCGCGTGGTGAGCGATCCGGCGCAAAGCGGCTTCCGCAATCGCTACGCAACTGTGAGCAAGCTCACAGTTGGGCATCCTCTGTATAAGCCCGCGCCGCCGGGCGATTCCGTCGTTCTGAGCCCCTACGGTCCTCGCCCAATCAAATAGTTGGCTCGGGCGGCGGGGCGAACCGCCCCCGAGCCGTGACACAGGAGCGTGAACTCCCATGCACGACGAGGATATGTCGGACCCGGCACGCGCGTACGACGAGATGGAACGCGACGTGCTCTATCTGCTGACCGAACCCGATGACGGGCAGCCTCTGTGGTCCGTCGAGGACATCGGTCGAGAGCTTGAAAGCACCGACCCGATGGTCCCGGTCCGAGGGCTGCTCCGCGCGGGTCTCATCCATCGGACCTGCGACGGCTTCGTGTTCGCGACGCGCGCCGGAGTGCGGATGGCGCAGCTCGTCGCGAGGGCGGTCTGATGGCTGCCAAGAGATCGGCGGCGGCGCAGGCGTTCGGGCGTGCGCTGCGCGAGATGCGTCGCGAGCGCGGATACGCGCAAGAGGCGTTCGCCGCAGTCGCCGGGATGGATCGGAGCTACTTCGGAGGGATCGAGCGGGGCGAGTTCAACGTCAGCCTCGACACGATCGTCAAGCTCGCGGGCGCGCTCGGCGTCCGTGCGAGCGAGCTGCTTCGCCGGGCGCGGCTCTGAGTGGGTAGAGCGCCACGTCACATGGCTGGGCGTGGCGCTCCCCGTGCCCCTACTTCGACCGTCGACCACACGAAACGAGGGAGGTTCGATATGTCAAACGGCGAACATCTACAGGTGGATCAGCACGAGTGTTCCGACATGCCGAGCTTGGCGGTCACTTATCCCGGCCCGTTCGAGCACCATGACGTCGTTGTCAACGGCTGGCGTGTGCCCCTCCTACAGGCGCAAATGCGTAGCGAGGACCGAGTGCTGCTCGTGCTCAATCGACGGCTAGGTGCCGAGTTCTCGGTCCAAGAGGCAGAGCGCGTCGTCCCGTTCGTGGCCGACGCAATAGCCGTCGCCTTGGGCTACGGGGCGCATCCCGACGAGGACACGCCCCGGCCCTTGGCGCGCGCCCCGTTCCCACGTCCGGAGCGCGTCGCCGGCCTGTCCGTCTAGACCCGCGACAGGCTGAGCAGGTTGTTTGCGGTCGTCGTGTCCGGCTCGGTCGTGATGTAGTCGCGGAACGTGCAGTGAGGGCACGTCACGACGATCACGTCGGCGCGTTTCCCGCCCCCGTAGGTGTAGTAGCGGTCCCCGTCGGGATCGCGGAGGTCTTTGACGACCGTCGAGCGTGACAGGAGCGTGTCGCCCGTGCCGATTTTCACCTTCGTGATGTGCTCGTGGGGGTCGTCGTCGGTCTTCTCGGTGCGGACGCCCGTGATCTCAAATGTGCTCATCTTGCCTCCTGGAATAACTGGCTATTGCGGCTCGCCCGACCGGGCGGGTTTGGCGAACCTCTGTTCGTGTTGAAGCTACTCCCGCGCCCGGCGGAAACGTCGTCGGCAGTGGCGGATAGCTTGTGGATGCCTCACCGAAAGCTGGCAGGGGGCCGTCTCCCGACCGGGCAAGTCTCGGAGACGGCCCCCGAGCACGCGGCTAGCCTGTGAACGATGGCCGACAAGCCCGAAGACGAACCGAAACAGACGACGCCAGCAGGGCACCGCATCCGCATCCCGAGCCGCGAGGACTTCGACCGGCTCGTCAAGAAGGTTGCGCCGCCGCCAGCAGGTCGTAGACGCCCTGCCGAGACAGACGAGCCTCCCGAGCAATCTGAGCGATAGGCACGCCCTCGGCTTGCGCCGCTCGGCAGCGCTCGCGTAGATCGTTCGTCGCTGCCACGCGCAGGCGCTCGGCGTACTCGCGCCGTTTCGCCGCGCGTCGAATCCCCTTGATCGCCTCGGACTCGCTCATCCGGTCGCCTCGTGGAGCAGCGTCTCGAACATCGAGGACGGCGAGTAGCGGGCGTTGCGACGCCAAACGAACTCGTTCAGGTAGCCCTGTAGCCAGTGGTGGGACACCTTGCGGTAGGTGCCACGGATCGCGGGCTTCAGGTGGCCGAAGAAGCCCTCGACAGTGTTCGTGTGCGTGTCGCCCTGCACGTACCAACCGGCGGAGTGGTTGATCCGACTATGGGCGATGAAGTGCTGATCGAGGCCGTTGTAGGCCGGCCAGTCGTCGGTGATGATGATCGATTCGGGTTCGACCCACTGGACGACCTGGCGCTTTAGCTGCGGGCCGCGTCGCGACGGCAGCACCGTCGCCTTGATCCGTCCCCCTCGCTCAACGGCAGCGAAGACGGTCGCTCTACTACGTTCGCGCAGTTTGGCCGCCTCCGAGCGTCGCGTCCTCGGATCGGTCAGGTAGCGGTCCTCGCCCTGGCGCTTGCGCGGCTTGCCGTCCACGGACGCCTCATCGACCTCTACGTCGCCTCTCAGCGGCTCTCCGTCGTCGGCCATGAGCTGGCTGCGGATCAGGTTGAGCATCCGCCATGCGGTCCGGTAGGAGACGCCTATCTCGCGCTCCAGTTGCTTGGCCGACAGGCCGCAGCGAGTGCTCGCCATCAGGTACATCGCGTAGAACCACAGGTGCAGCGAGGTCGAGGACTTCGCGAAGATCGTCCCGGCCGTCGGGTGGACGTGGTGCCCGCAGCCGGTGCAGGTCCACGACTGGCGACCTTGTGCCGTGGCGTACTTCTTGAACACGCGCTCGCACTCGCACTTCGGGCACTCGGCGTGCTCGCCATCAGGCGAGAAGCGCGAGCGCCACAGGTGCTCAAGGCAAGCGGCGTCGTCCGGGTAGTCGCGCATGAACTCCATGAGCGAGAACGTGGAGTCAGAGCACGCCGTCCGGGTCGGATCATGTCGGTTTCCTGCGGCCATGCTGTCAATATACTTGACACATCGGACGGTGTCAAGGGCCTTGACAGCGAGATTTAGGCGCGGATAGGCTCCGCTCTGTGCGTGATCCTCTATTCGCCAGCGCGTGGCTCAAGTGGGGGCACGCGCTGGAACACGCCCAGGCGTTGGAGGACGAGATCGACGCCTGTAGCGAAGACGAAAGCCGTGATCCACTCCGCGCCTTTCGGACGGAGTACTACGCGAAACGTCACGGGTTCGGCGTCATCGTCGAGGACGTCAAGCCGCTCCCGGCGCGCTGGCGGCTGCTCCTCGGAGACGTCGCGAACAACTACAGGGCCTCGCTCGACCATCTCGCGTGGGCGCTCGTCACGCGAGGAAGGACGCCGCCTGACGTACTCAGGGCCAAGCAGCGGAACGGCATCTACTTTCCGATCAAGGACGACCGATTGCAGTTCAATGGGGAACTCCCGATCAAGCTCCCCGGCGTCCGGAGAGCAGACATCGCAGAGGTGCGTCGGCGTCAGCCCTACCACTACAGCGCGAGGACCCGCGCCAAGCACGTTCTTACGTTGCTCGCTGGCATCAACAGCGGTGACAAGCACAGGACGATCCAGCCACTCTGGAGCCAGCCCACTCGGGTCAACATAGAAGTCACGGACGCGCGGGATTGCGAGGTTCCGCGCCTTGGGTGGCGGCGCAACAAGGATGCGCTGGAGGTCGATGCAGAGCTGGCATACATCGGCGTGCGGAAGACCGGGAAGAACCCCGAGCTGGACGTGAAGCTGCGCGTCACGGCGGAACCAAGCATCGGCAATCGCCTCGCCTTCAAGGAGTGGGGAACCCGGTCCGCTGTGTTCATTTCTCGGATGCTCGTTGAGTTCTCGGAGCCACCGCCCGAACTCGTTGATCTCGGCTGCGACCTGGCGCGGCTCCAGGCGAGCGCGGCCAAGCTGCATTGGCCCTAGCACAGCTTGTGCCGATCAGCACTTATACAGAGGATGACCATATGTGAGCAAGCTCACACAGATTGGCGGGTCGGCCAAGCATGATGGTTGCCGTACCCCGCAGCACTGCATCATCCCTCCTCCCTCGAAACGGCCCGCTTCCCCGGCGGGCCGTTTCTTTTGCGCCTGCCGCTCGCGCGGTCTCGGCCACCTCGCAGAGCACCCGGCGACCGGGGTCCTCGCGCGCGCCGACGCGCGAGACGTTAGCCTGCGCGCGCCCGAACGGCGACCGCCGCCGACCGCCCTCAAAAAAGCGGCTCTAAGCCTCGACGATCGCTGACTGACGGTCGCTGATCGCCGCCGCCACGCGCTCGGCGATGCGCTCCGGCGTGAAGCCGATCTCCTCGTGCAGCAGCGCCGGCTTGCCGTGCGTCACGTACCGGTCCGGCAGCCCGACGCGCAGGATCCGCGGCGTCGCGCCCGTTTCGTTCAACGTCTCCCACACGGCCGACCCGAAGCCGCCTGCCAGCACGCCCTCCTCGACCGTCACCAGCAGGTCGTGCTCGGCCGCCAGCTGCGCCATCAATCCCGCGTCGATCGGCTTCGCGAAGCGCGCGTCGACGACCGTCGCCGACAACTCCGCGCCCGCCGACAGCTGCTCCGCCGCCGCCAGCGCCTTGCCGACGCCGCTGCCGTACCCGATCAGCGCCACACGCCGGCCCGCCGCCTCGCCCGCGCCCCCCTCGCGCACGATCTCGCCCGTCCCGATCGCGATCGCATGCGGCTCCGCCGGCAGCTCGACGCCCGTCCCTTCGCCGCGCGGATAGCGCAGCGCGATCGGACCGTCGAACAGCAGCGCCGTGCGCAGCATGTGCACGAGCATCGCCTCGTCGCGCGGCGCCATCAGCACGATGTTCGGCAGGCACCGCAGGTACGCGATGTCGAACGCCCCGTGATGCGTCGGCCCGTCGTCGCCGACCAGCCCCGCCCGGTCCATCGCGAACACCACGTTCAGCCGCTGCAGGCACACGTCGTGCACGATCTGGTCGTACGCCCGCTGCAGGAACGTCGAGTAGATCGCCGCCACCGGCTTGCACCCCTCGAGCGCCAGCCCCGACGCGAACAGGATCGCCTGCTGCTCGGCGATCCCCACGTCGAAGTACCGATCCGGCATCGCCTTCTGCAGGATGCTCAACCCCGTCCCCGAGTTCATCGCCGCCGTGATCCCCACCACGCGCTCGTCGCGTTCGCACTCGGCCACGAGCGCCTCGCCGAACACCTTCGTGTACTGCGGCGCCGGCGCCTTCGCCGGCTTGCTCGTCACCCGGTCCTTGCGCGGCGCCGTCGCGCTCGCCGGCAGCCCGTTGACGATCGACTTCGGCTTCGCCGCGTGCCACTCCTCCATCCCCTCCAGGCCGCCCTCCTCGGCCGGCGCGAACCCCTTGCCCTTGACCGTCGCGATGTGCACCACCACCGGCCGTTCCGCCGCCAGCGCCTCGCGCAGCGCCTCGCGCAGCTGACGCACGTCGTGGCCGTCGATCACGCCCATGTACGCCCAGTCGAGCTCCTCCCACCACAGCCCCGGCGCCCAGAACGCCTTGATCGACTCCTTCAGCTGCGGCCCGAGCCGCTCGAACGCCGCGCCGATCCCGATCGGCAGCCGCGTCAGGCCGCCCTCGATGTCCGCGCGCGCGTGCCACAGCTTCGGGTTCAGCCGCACGCGGTTGAAGTACCGCGACAGCGATCCCACGTTCGGCGCGATCGACATCCCGTTGTCGTTCAGCACCACGACCATCGGCGTCCCCAGGCCGCCCGCTTGGCCGATCGCCTCGAACGCCACGCCGCCCGTCATCGCGCCGTCGCCGATCACCGCCACGACCTTGCCTTCCGCCTCACCGCCGAGATGGCGCATGCCCTCCTTGATCCCCACCGCGTACCCGATCGACGTCGACGCGTGCCCCGCGCCCATGATGTCGTGCTCGGACTCCTCGCGCGAGCAGAACGGCGCCAGCCCGCCGTACTGGCGGATCGTCGCCAGCTGGTCGCGCCGGCCCGTCAGGATCTTGTGCGGATAAGCCTGATGGCCGACGTCCCACAGGATCTTGTCCTTCGGTGACTCGAGCAGCGAGTGCAGCGCCACCGCCAGCTCGCACGTCCCCAGGTTCGCGCCGAAATGCCCGCCGATCTCGCCGACCGTGTCGATGATGTGCGTGCGCACCTCCTGCGCCACCTGCGCCAGCTGCGCCTCCGACAGCTCTCGCAGATCCGCCGGGCCCTCGATCGAGTCGAGCAGCCGCGGCGCCCGTGCGCCCGCCTCGCCGCTCGCGCGCTCCTCGCCCTGCTCGCTCCCGCTCGACGCCTTCTGCTTCCGACTCATGACGTCCGCGTGTACACGAAGTCCGTGATCCGCTCGAGCTCGGCCGTCGCGCGCTCGTCCTCGGCGTCGCGCCCGCCCGCGCCCGCGAGCGCCAGCGGCGCCGGCGTCAGCCGCGCCGCCTGCGCCAGCGCCTCCATCGCCGTCGCGTGCGACTGCGCCGCGAGCTCCCGCGCACGATCGATCCCGAACTCGCTCACGTATGTCCGCTTTCCATGACGCTCATCGCTGCCGCGCGGCTTGCCGAGCCCCTCGTCCGTGCCGGTTACGTCGAGTATGTCGTCGACGATCTGGAACAACACGCCCAACTCGGTCGCGAAACGACGGTACGAAGCCGCTGCAGGGTCCCCTGAGACCCCTCCCAACAGTAGTACGCAAATGACCGACGCGCCGATCAGCCGTCCGGTCTTCAGCTCGTGCAGCCGCCGCAGCGCCGCGCCGCCCGCCGGCGTCTCGGCGTTGACGTCCGCATACTGCCCCCCCACCATCCCGTCGACGCCCGTCGCCGCCGCCAGCTCCGCCGCCGCTCCCAGCACCCGCTCCGGCGCCGAGCGCTGATGCGTCAGCAGGTGCCTGAACGCCTCCGCGTACAGCCCGTCGCCCGCCAGGATCGCGACGTCCTCGCCGTACTTGACGTGACACGTCGGCTGCCCGCGCCGCAGCGCGTCGTCGTCCATCGCCGGCAGATCGTCGTGGATCAGCGAGTACGTATGGATCAGCTCGAGCGCCGCCGCAAGCGGCATGATCGCCTGCCGCTCGACGCCGATCGCCTTCGCCGTCGCCAGCGCCAGCACCGGACGGATCCGCTTGCCGCCGGCCAGCAACGAATAGCGCATCGCCTCCTCCAAGCCGACCGTCAGCGGCTCCTGCGAGAAGCGCATGTCCTCGAGGTAGCGCTCGACCTCCGCGCGCAGGTTCTCCGGATACGTCGCGCTCACGAGCGGTCGCGGACTCGGGCCACTACAGCAGGGTGTCCTGACCCGGCGGCGGCGCCGACGCCTCGGCGCGCGTCAGCTGCTCGAGCTCCGCCGCCGCCTGCGTCGCGAGCGTCGCGCAGTCCTCGACCATCGTCGCCGCCGCGTCCTGCGACAGCTCGCCCGAGCGCAGCTGCTCGGCCGCGCGCTCCAGGCGCCCGATCACGTCATCCAGTCGCTCTGTGCTCGTGCTCGTCATCAGATGCTCGCATTCTCGCGCACGTCGCGGAGGACTGCGCCCAGCACGCCGTTGACGAACGCCGGCGCGTCCGCCCCGCAGAACGTCTTCGCCGTCTCGACCGCCTCCTCGATCGCCCCCTCAGCCGGGATCGGCTCCTCACCCGGCACCGCGTCGCCGTGCAGCATCTCGATCAGCGCCACGCGCATGATGCTGCGCTCCAGCGGCTGCAACCTGCTCGCCGGCCACCCGTGCGAGTGGCGGTCGATCACCTCGTCGAGCTCCTCCGCGCGGTCCGCCGCCGCGTGCGCCAGCGCCCGCACGAACAGCGAGTCGTTGCGCCCCAGCGTCTCCGCCAGCGGACGGCCCGTCAGATCGTGCTGGTACAGCGCCACCACCGCCGCCCTGCGCTGGTCCGAGCGGCGCATCAGCGTCCCCGGACGTGCCGTCGCGCGGGCACCGGCACGCTACGCACGGGCCACGTACTCGCCCGACCGCGTATCGACGCGGATCCGCGAGCCCTGCTCGACGAACAGCGGCACCTGCACGACCGCCCCCGTCTCGAGCGTCGCCGGCTTCGTCCCGCCGCCCGACACCGAGTCGCCGCGCAGCCCCGGGTCCGCCTGCGTCACCTCGAGCTCGACCGCGCTCGGCAGCTGCACGTCCGACGCCTTGTCGTCGATGAACAGCACCTCGACCTCGCTGCTCGGCGCCGTCCATCGCAGCGCGCTCGCGATCGTCGATTCCGGCACCGCGATCTGCTCGAACGACTCCGTGTCCATGAAATGCGCGTCGCTGCCGTCCGCGTACAGGAACTGCATCTTGCGCGCCTCCGTCCGCACGTCGCGGAACTTCTCGCCCGCGCGGAACGTCCTGTCGATCACGTTGCCGTCCGACGCCCGGCGCAGTTTCGTGCGAACGAACGCGCCGCCCTTGCCCGGCTTCACGTGCTGGAACTCGACGATCTTGAAGATCGTGCCGTCGACCTCGATGTGGTTGCCGTTCTTGAATTGGTTGGTGCTTATGGCCATGTCGTGCCCTGTTATAGAGCCAAAGTCCGATGTGGTTCGGCTCGCCAGCTTAGGCGACTGCCGGTCCAATCGCGGCGAATGCGCTACCTATGCCGCGGCCAGAGCCGGAGCCAGGTCGTCGGCGCTCGTCTCGACCGTCTCGGGCACCGTGACCACCAAGCGCCCGTCGCGCTCGAGCGTGCTCCGTGCGCCAAGCACCGTCAGCCCGACTACCCGGCTCGTTCCCGGCGCGTAGCGCAGAACATGGCCCTCAGGCGTCTCCTCGCCCTCTGCTGCCTGGGGCTCGCCGATGTGGAGGTAGAGCACGTCGCTTGCCGCGTCGTAGTCAGCGTGATCGAAACTCAACGGCCCGATCTTGATGCTCACGCGCTCCATGACTTCGGGTCCTTTCGTGTTGCGAACACGGAGATGATCCGTGCCGGCGTCTGCTCATAGCTTACGACCACGAGCAGCCAGCGGCTCGGCCCGACGCCGCGCGCGTAGTAGCGCTTGCGGCCCTCGAAGCTCGGGTCGAGCGCGACATGATCGGGTGACGAGACCGCCTTCAGCGCATCGTCTCGATGTCCCGCGATCTCTGGATGACCCTGGACGATCTTCTTCCGCCAGACATCCTCGTCGAGGACGACCCGCGTGCCTGCTGGATCGACTGCTTCGCCTGGACCGGACGTCGCCATAGGTCCGAGCATGCACACAGGCCCGGATGCATGGCCGATCGATGTGGTCCGCTGACGAACTGAACTACAGGGATCTAACGGAGTCTGAAGAGAACGAGATAACCCGCGCGCTCGGCAAGAAAGATCAACGCTCACTATCGACGCGGCGCACCGACGTGCAGCCAGTCGACTACGCCGCTACGCGCCAGCGATCGGGCGGCATGCGCTCGATCCGCGATCCGCACGTCGGGCAGTCGCGCCGTTCCAGCGGCACATGCCCCGCTCCGTGCACCGGCAACTCGACCGCGAGGATCTCGTCCGAGGCGGACATCCTCCCCAGCCAGGCGACCGGTGGAACGTCCTCGTCGCAGATCGGACACGAAAAGCTGCCCATCCCCACGCCGTACCCGCCGCTCACCGCTTGAATGCGTAGTTTGCCGCAGTCTCAGGGGTCCGTCCGTTCTCCTAGCCTTCCCTGTGTGAACGCACCCTCGATCGAGCCCGCATCGCACTACCACGGGCGCCGCGTGCACAGTCACGCGCACGACGGTCCGCACCGCCACCTCACGGCGCCGCGGCTCTCCCGCCCAGCTGCGCACGACCGCTCGCACCCAGGGCACGGCCACGCTCACGGCGACCATCACCACGCGCACGCCGACCACGGTCACTCTCACGGCCTGATCGACCCGAGCATCAAGCGCTCGCGCGAGGGCATCCGCGCCGTGCTGCTCGCGCTCGCCGTGCTCGGTGTCGCGGCCGTCGCGCAGCTGGCGATCTTCGTCCTCAGCGACAGCGTCGCGCTGCTCGCCGATCTGATCCACAACTTCGGCGACGCGCTGACCGCCGTCCCGCTCGGCATCGCCTTCGCGCTGCGCTCGCCGCTCGCCGAGCGTCGCGCCGGCCTCGCCGTCGTCGCCGCGATCTTCATCAGCGCGTGCGTCGCCGGCGTCGAGGCGATCGCTCGCCTCGTCCATCCGAGCGCGCCGACCCACCTCGCGGCGCTCGCGCTCGCCGGCGCCGTCGGCTACGCCGGCAACTTCCTCGCCGCGCGCATCCGCACGCGCGCCGGCGAGCGCCTGAGCAGTCCCGCGCTGATCGCCGACGGCGAGCACGCGCGCGCCGACGCGTACGTCAGCCTCGCCGTGATCGGCTCGGCGCTCGTCGTCGCGATCGGGCTGCCGATCGCCGATCCGATCATCGGCCTGGCGATCTGCGGCGTGATCCTGCGAATCACGTGGCACTCGTGGCAGACGGTCCACGGCCACGATCCGCACTAGCAACCCGCGCGCTCGACCAGCCGCCACCTACGCTCAAGCACGGCGCACCGCGGACCGATGGGAGCGTATGCCGCGCGCCATACGCGAGAACGGTCCCTGTGCGCTGGTCGCGCTCGCCGCCTGCGCGCTGATCGGCTACCTCGGCCTCGAAAGCTTCATCTGGAGCGACTACGAACACGAGGTCGCGCCGGCGCTCGCCGCGCTCGCTCACGGGCACGTCACCGAGTTCCTGCGCCTCGCGCCCGCGTACGGCGGCTCGCTGGTCGAGCGCGCCCCGTTCGCGCTCCTTCCCGGGCTGTGGGGCGGCGGCGCGCTCGCCATCTACCGCGCCGTCGCCGCTCCGTGCCTGCTCGCGATCGCCGCGCTCGGCGTCTGGCTGTTCGCGCAGATGCGCGCCGAAGGCCGTCCGCGCCCGGCGCGTGCGCTCGCGCTGCTCGTCTGCGTCGCCAACCCGATGACGCTCCGCGCTCTGGAAATCGGACACCCCGAGGAGATCCTCGGCGCCTGCCTGTGCATCGCCGCCGTGCTGCTCGCCGCCGGCGAGCGCCCGCTGTGGGCCGGCCTCGCGCTCGGCCTCGCCGTCGCCAACAAGGAGTGGGCGCTGCTCGCCGCCGGTCCCGTCCTGCTCGCGCTGCCGCCGCGGCGCAGGCTCGCGTGCTCCGCCGTCGCGCTCGCCGTCGCCGCCGCCGTGCTCGCGCCGCTCGTGCTCGTGCACTCCGGCGGTTTCGTCGCCGCCACGCGCGCGAGCGCCTCGGCCGGCACCCAGATCTTCCACCCGTGGCAGCTGTGGTGGTTCCTCGGCCACGCCGCTCCCGCCGGGACGGCCGCCGCCTCCGCCGAACCGGGCACGCGCGTCGGACCCGGCTGGACAGCCACCGTCAGCCACCCGCTGATCCTCGCGCTCGGCCTGCTCGTGAGCGTCGCGCTGTGGCGTCGCGAGCGGCGCAACGGGCCGACGAGCGCACGCTCGGCGCTGCTCGCGCTCGCCCTGCTGCTGTTGCTTCGCTGCGTGTTCGACACGTGGGACACCGCCTACTACACGCTCCCGTTCCTGCTCGCGCTGCTCGTCTGGGAGGCGCGCGGGCCGGTCCGCCGCGTGCACCTGCTCGCCCCGGCGTGCACGGCGCTCGCCTCGGTCACGTTCCTGTGGCTGCCCGACCACGCCTCCAGCGACCTGCAGGCGGCGCTGTTCCTCGCCTGGACGCTGCCGCTTGCGGCGGCGCTGGCGACCGAGCTGTTCGCGCCGCGGGCGCTGCGCCGCCTGGCGCATCGCCACGACCCGCCGTCCTCGCCGGCTCAGGCGATGACCGTCAGCGCCTTGTCGAGGCCGTTGAGGATCTCGTGACCGCCCTCGCGGACGACGAGCAGGTCCTCGATCCGCACGCCGAGCTCACCCGGTAGGTAGACGCCCGGCTCGACCGTCACGACGTTGCCGGCGAGCAGCGCGCGCTCGCCTTCGGTGCGCGACAGCCGCGGGCCCTCGTGCACCTCCATCCCGACGCCGTGCCCGAGCCCGTGACCGAACCGCTCGCCCTCGCCGGCCCGCTCGATCACCGCGCGCGCGACCGCGTCGACCTCACGGCCGGTCGGCCCCGCCTCGACGGCCGCGACGCCCGCTTCCTGCGCCGCCAGCACGAGCTCGTAGATCTCGCGCGCACGCGCCGAGAGGCCCTCGCCGGTCGCGTACGTCCGCGTGCAGTCCGAGCAGTAGCCGTCGAGCACCGCGCCCCAGTCGATCGTGAGCAGCACGTCGCGCGGGATCGGCTGATCGCGCGGCTCGGCGTGCGGCAGCGCGCCGTGAGCGCCCGCCGCGACGATCGACGGGAAGCTCGCCGCCTCGGCGCCGAGCCGGCGCATGCGCAGCTCGAGCTCGATCGCCACCTCGCGCTCGCTGCGCCCGACGACGCCGTCCTCGAGCAGGCCGCGGAGCGCCTCGTCGGCGAGCTGCGCCGCGGCGCGCATCCGCTGCACCTCGAGCTCGTCCTTGACCGCGCGCAGCTGCTCGACGACGCCGGCGCACGGAGCGAGCTCCCAGCCGTCGGGCAGCGCCTGGCGCAGGCGCGCGTGCGCCGCGACCGTCAGGTGCGCGTCGTCGAAGCCGAGCGTCCCGTTCGACCCGGCGAGCGTCCCCGCCGCGGCGTCGAGCAGGCCGCCGACGACGATCTCGCGCGCGAACGACTCGACGACCTGCTCGGCCGACTGCGTCCGGTAGCGGAAGTCGGTGAAGAACCTTCCGCGCGCCGAGCCGGCGCGCTCCTCACCGGCGTCCTCGCCGGCGAGCACGAGCGCGAGCCCGTTGCTGCCCGTGAAGCCGGTCACGTAGCGCACGTTGACGGGCGCGCTGACGAGCAGCGCGTCGAGGTCGCGCTCTCGCAGCTCGCCGGCGAGGCGCTCGGCGCGCGCGTCCTCGCCGGCCGCGCCGGCGCTCATCGTCCGCCGTCCCGCTCGGCGTCCGCGAGCTCGTCTCGCAGCAGCTCGAGCGCGTCGTCGTAGCCGTCGGCGCCGCGGCCGGAGACGGTCGCGATGCACAGCTCGCCGATCACCGACACGCGCCGCCACGGCTCGCGCGCCTGCACGTCGGAGAGGTGGATCTCGACCGCCGGCAGCGACGCGATCTCGAGCGCGTCGCGGATCGCCCACGAGTAGTGCGTCCACGCTCCGGGGTTCAGCAGGATCGCGTCGGC
This sequence comes from uncultured Solirubrobacteraceae bacterium, assembly GCA_963782925.1. Classification (GTDB taxonomy): domain Bacteria; phylum Actinomycetota; class Thermoleophilia; order Solirubrobacterales; family Solirubrobacteraceae; genus Palsa-744. The sequence goes on along the minus strand of CAWALH010000002.1, from coordinate 3,132,563 downwards.
CTCGTCGCGCACCGCGTGCAGGCGCTCGACGAACGCGCCCTCATGGTTGCTCTGGAAGAAGCTCGTGCGCAGCCCGAGCCCCGCGGCGCGTTCCTCGATCCGACGCTCGAGCTCGAGCAGCGTCAGCGTGCCGTACAGCGCCGGGTCGCGTCGGCCGAGCTGGTCGAGGTTAACGCCGTGCATCACCTCGACGCGGTTGTGCGTGACCTTCGAGATCAACGCATCATCGCCGCTCGCGCTCATACGCGAACCTCCAGCTCGGACACGGCGGCGCGCAGCTCGGCCGGCGCGACCTCGCAGCCGGTGCGCGGCTCGCCGGGTCGCTCGAGCAGCACGAACGGGAGCCTCTCCCCCACGCGCTTCTTGTCGCGCGCCGTCGCCTCGAGCACCTGCTCGACGCTCGCGCCGTCGAGGACCGTCGGCAGCCCGCGCTCTTCCAGCAGTCCGCCGACGCGCGCGCGCAGCTCATCGGCCCCCGACAGGCGCAGCGCGGCGAGCAGGCCGAGCCCGACCGCCTCGCCGTGGCGATAGCGCCCGTAGCCGGTCGCCGTCTCGATCGCGTGGCCGACCGTGTGTCCGAGGTTGAGCGCCTGCCGGCGCCCGCCGTCGCGCTCGTCGGCGGCGACGACGCCGAGCTTCGTGCGCGCGCACGCGAGGATCGTCCAGTCGTCGAGGTCGGCGCCCGAGGACACCCGCTCCCACAGCGCACCGCCGGCGATCAGCGCCGTCTTCAGCACCTCGACCCAGCCCGCCGCGAGCTCGGCCGCCGGCAGGCTCTCGAGCGTGTCCGGATCGACGACCACGCCCGCCGGCTGGTGGTAGGCGCCGACGTAGTTCTTCGCCTGCGGCAGGTCGACGCCGGTCTTGCCGCCGTACGCCGAGTCGACCTGCGCGACGAGCGTCGTCGGCACCTGGACGATCGGGATGCCGCGCTGGTACGTCGCCGCACAGAAGCCGGCGAGGTCGCCGACGACGCCGCCGCCGAGCGCGACGAGGTGGTCGCCGCGATCGACCCCGGCGCGCACGAGCTCGCCCCACACGCGCTCGGCGCTCGCGAGCGTCTTGTGCCGCTCGCCGGGCGCGATCGCGATCGTCCCCGACAGCCGGCCGAGCTCGCCGCCGTACAGCTCGCCGACGACCTCGTCGGTCACGCAGAACGCGCGCGAGCGGGCGCGGTCGAGCGGCCACAGCTCCTCGCCGCCGTCGGCGCCGACGGCGCGCAGCAACCCGCGCCCGACGAGCACCGGATACGCCCCGGACGCGCTCTGCGCCCACAGCATGCGCGTGCCGGCCGGCGCCGCCGCGAGCGCGCGCAGCCCGCCGAGCACGCCGCTCGCCTGCCCGCGCGCGAGCGGCGGCACGATCGCGTCGGCGTGGCGCTCGTACAGCTCCCGCCGCTCGGCGTGCAGCGCGAGGAACGCCTCACGGTCGCGCGCGAGCGGACGCCCGAGCGCGTCCGGCGCGGCCTCCGGAGGCGTGCCGACGCGCGCCCACGCGCGCTCGGCCTCGATGTCGAGCAGCACGACGACGTGCGGCTCGAGCGCGACGCGCACGCGCTCGGAGAGGATGCTGCCGCCCCCGAGCGCGATCACCGAGCCGGGCGGCGCCGTGTCGAGCAGTTCGCACACGAGCCGCTCCTCGGCCTCGCGGAACGCCGGCTCGCCGTGCAGCTCGAACTCGCGAGCCGGCGGGTGGCCGAGCCGCTCGGTCAGCAGCGCGTCGCTGTCGAGCGCCTGCACCCCGAGAGCGCGAGCGAGCTCGGCGGCGACGGTCGACTTGCCCGCGCCCATGAAGCCGATCAGCACGAGCGTGCGCTGCGGCGCGCGCTCTACGTCGGCCATCCGATCCGCCGCTCGTAGGCGCGCAACGCCTCGACGACGTCGTCGATGTGGTCGCCGCCGAACTTCTGCCGGTAGGCGTCGGCGAGCACGAGCGCGACCATCGCCTCGCCGACGACGCCCGCCGCCGGGACGGTGCACGAGTCCGTGCGCTCGCGCAGCGCCTGCGCCGGCTCGTGCGTCGCGGTGTCGACCGAGCGCAGCGGCTTGGTCAGCGTCGGCAGCGGCTTCATCGCGCCGCGCACGATCAGCGGCAGCCCGTTCGTCATCCCGCCCTCGAGGCCGCCGGCGCGGTTCGTCTCGCGGTAGAAGCCGCGCTCGGAGGAGTAGAAGATCTCGTCGTGCGCCTGCGAACCGGGCAGGCCGGCGACCGTGAACGCATCGCCGATCGCGGCGCCCTTGACCGCCTGGATCGAGCAGATCGCCATCGCCAGGCGCCCGTCCATCCGCTGCTCCCACGAGATGTGCGAGCCAAGCCCCGGCACGAGCCCGAACGCCTGCACCTCGAAGACGCCGCCGAGCGACTCGTTCGCCTTGCGCAGGTCGTCGATCTCGCGCACCATCGCGCGCGTCGCGACCGCGTCGAGGCAGCGCACGGGCGACTCGTCGACGGCGTCGAAGTCAGACAGCGCCAGCTCACGGCCGGGGTCCGGTGCGCGCACCGACGCGATCTGCACGACGTGCGAGCGAACCTCGACGCCGAGCGCGCGCAGGAACGCCTTGCACAGCGCGCCGCCGGCCACGCGCGCCGCCGTCTCGCGCGCGGACGCGCGCTCGAGGATGTTTCGCACGTCCGACTGCTTGTACTTCTGCGTCCCGACGAGGTCGGCGTGGCCGGGCCGCGGCAGGTGCACCTCGGCGATCTCCTCGTCGATCGGCCACGGGCTCATCCGCTCCTGCCAGTTGGCGTAGTCGCGGTTGGCGACCTGCAGCGCGATCGGGCCGCCGAGCGTGCGCCCGTGGCGGATCCCGCCCGTGACCTCGGCCGCGTCGCGCTCGATCTTCATCCGCCCGCCGCGACCGTGGCCGAGCTGGCGGCGCGCCATGTCGCGATTGAGCTCCTCCTGCGCCACGGGCAGCCCCGCCGGCAGGCCCTCGACGACGCACGTCAGACCAGGACCGTGCGACTCGCCGGCTGTGATCAGACGGAGCGACACGCTCCTAGCTTATTTGCTGGCGCTGAGACCCTGAGGTTCCGAGCCGAGCACGTCCAGCGCCGCGGCGTGCGCGCGGGCCGCGAACCGGCGCCGATGGACGGGCACGAGCACGCCCTTCGCCGCCGAGTAGCGCAGCCCGGGCAACTGCTCCAACCCTCTGCTGCGGAGCAACGCGCGCCCGGCCTTCGATTCCCGTGCAGACGCGCCCTTCGCGAACGGCGCGCTCGTGCGTTTGAGCGTGTAGATCGCGACGACGTAAAGGTCGTAGGTGACCGGCGCGGCGCCCGGCGGCGTGAGTTCGAGTTCCTCGGTCTGCCCCGGCTGGAGCGCGATCGACGTGCACTGCGCCGCGCTTGGAATGCACGTCGCGCTGCCGCGCAGGATGACTTCGCCGACGAGCGTGAACGTCGCGCTCTTGCCGCCGGCCATCACGCCGCGATAGACGACCAGCGGTTCCTTGGCCGACGGAAGCGGCTGCTGGAGCTTCAAGCCTTCGTATAGCGTCAGCTCGGCGTTCGGCGCGGGCGTCCCGGGCACGGCGGTGCCGAGCAGCACCGCGACGGCGTACAGCGTCCGCGGGTTGGCCTGCCCCGATTTCTTCTTCGACGGCGAGGTGCCGCCGCTGTTCGACGAGCCCGATTCCGATTTCGAGCCCGCGCCGGAGCCCGATTCCGAGCTGGAGCCTGAACCGGAGCCCGAGCCGGCGCCGGACGAGGATTCGGAGACGCCGCTCGAGGACGACGAGGAGGAGCTCGCGCCCGAGCCGCTCGCGGTCGCCGTGCTCTTCGCCTTCGGCTGCGGCAGCGGCGTGAACGGGTTGCGCGTGCTGCCGCCGATCGTCTGGTTGGCCGCGCCGCCGGTCGTCTCGGCGACCGCCTTCGCGCTTTCGGTTTTTGCCGCGCTGACGACGACGCCGGTCGACGCGCCCGGGGACGGCGAGCTCGTCGCGGTCGGCGTCGACGATCCCGAGCCAGCCGTCACGGCGTAGACGATCGCGCCGATCAGCGCGAGCGCGAGCAGCGCGAGCAGCGGCCGCAGGCGCCTGTCGAGCAGGTCGGCTCGCAGCGAGTCGAAGAACGCGCTCATCGGACCGGCGCTCCCGTCGCGATCGCGGCCGGCGGTGTGCTCGAGCCGGCCCCGGCCGCGCTCGCGGCGCTCGTGGCGCTCGTCGCCGGCGCGCTCGTCGCCGGCGCTGCCGCGGTTGCGCCGCCCGTGAGGCCGGCGCCACTCGGAAGCACGTACGCCGTCGCCGTGATCGTGCCCGTGAGCTGACCGGACTGACCGCCGGCGGTGCCCTTCGGTTCGAGCTTCACGCCCTGCAGCGTGAGCAGCCGGCCGCTGACCTGCAGGCCGCCAGAGGCGGTCCGCACGGTCGCGGCGTTGAGCTGCTGGAAGAGGTGGTACAGGTCCGAGAAGCTGCCGTTGAAGACGAACGTGAACGGCATCTGCGTGAAGCCGGCGGCGGCCGCGGTGGGCGTCGCCGAGCTGGCGGCCGACGAGCTCGCGCTCGGGCTCGCGCCGGTCCCGCCGCCGGAGGTGATCGAGTTGAATTCGACGTGCTTGTCGTTCGACGCCTGCGCCAGCTGGTAGATCAGCGACGGGACTTCTTCGCTCGGCGGCACGGCTTTGCCGAGGTTGACGACCGACGCGTACGCCGCCGAGTAGCGAGCCTGCGCGCTGCGCGCGTTGGCGGCTTCGCTTTCGGCGCTCGCGAGCTGCGTGCTCGCCTGCGCGACCTGTTCGCCCAGCTTCGACGCTTCGTTTCGCTCCGGCGCGACCAGCACGAGCCAGACGGCCACGAGCACGGCTATCGCCGAGACGCCGATCAGCGCCAGACGGTCGCGCGTGGTCATCGTGCGCCTCCGCTCGCCGACGTGAGCTCCGTGCCGGACTTGCCGGTGCTCGACACGCTGGGAAGCGCCTCGAACGTCAGCTCGAGGTTGAAGGCCGGGCCGCTGCCGCACGTGTTCGAGCCGGCGGTCGCGTCCGCCGCCTTCGTCGAGCTCTGCAGCGTGACGTTGCCGACGCCGTCGATCAGGCGCAGGCGCTGGAGCGTCACCGCGACCTCGGCCTGGCTCGTGGCGCAACCGCCGAGCAGGAACGTCGGAACGCTGCCGGGCGGCGTCGAGGAGCTGACGGCGCCGGTCGCCGAAGTGGAGCTCGCGCTCGACGACGAGCCGCTCGAGCCCGCGGCGCCGACGTTTCCGCTGAAGGAGGTGATCGACGCGCCGCTCGGCATCACGCGCCCGAGCTCGTGCAGCGCGTGGGCCCAGTCGAAGCGCGATTCGACGAGCTGATCGACGGACTGCACCCGCTGTTCGCGCATCGTCATGAAGCTCGTGTAGGGACTGAGCAGGGAGGCCGAGTCCTGCGCGTGCTGCGTGCGCGCGGTGATCGACGCGAGTTCGCCCTGACGGCTGGAGACCTGGTGGCGTGCGACGCCGTAGAGCAGCGCAAGCACCGCCAGGCCGGCGAGCAGCCCGAGCACGGCGTACGCGGCGCCCTCCGAGCGTCCGGCGCCGACGCCGCCGACGCCGCCACGGCGATCCTCGGACGGGATCAGGTTGACGGCTCTCATTGCGGCGCCTCCACGGTCGTCAGCCCCGCGGCGACCGACAGCCGGTTGGTCGAGACAGACCCCTCGAGGCTCACGTCGGCGAGGCCGACGGCCTCGCCGCGCACCTCGATGCCGAGCGAGGACTCGAGCGCGACGGCGAAGCCGGGCAGGTCGAGCGCCGCGCCACTGAGCGACACGTACGCGACTTCGCCGCCCTGGTCCTGCGTGCGGTGGAAGTCGATCGAGTTGCGGATCTCGCCGGTCAGCTCGCGTACGCCGTTCTCCAGCACGGAGCGGATGTCGGCGTCCGAGCGCGCCGGCTCCGGCTCGGGCGCGGGCGCGGGCGGCTGCGCCGCTGCGATCGTCTCGGCGTAGCCCATCGACGCTTCGCGCGCTTCGTGCTCCTCGCGGCTGAGCGTCGGCTCCCGCTCCTCGCCGTCGGCGGCGGCGCTCGCCGCGCCCGGCGCGGGCGTCTCGGCCATCGCGTCTCGCTCGAGACCGGCGGTCGCAATGTCGGATGCTCCGGAGGCGGTCGCCTCGGCGCTCGGCTGCGGCGCCTGGACGGCGGGCGCGCTCGGGCGCTCGGGCGCGATGGGTGCGATGGGTGCGACGGGTGCGCCGAGGTCGACGCTCGCCAGCAGCGCGCGAGCGTCGCTCAGCGCGATTCCACGGCGCGTGGCCAGCTCGAGCGCCATCGTCTCGACGCCGCCGCCGACGACGCGCGTGAAGCGGCAGACGACGCCGTCGGCGATCGCGAGGTTGGTCAGGCCGTCGACGTTCACGTACAGCACGCGTCCGTCCTCGGGCGCCGCGCGGTCGTGCAGCGAGCGGATCAGGGCGAACGCGGAGAGGTCGACGCCGATCGGCGTCAGCCCCGCGCCGCGCACGGCGGCGAGCAGGCGCTCGACGATGTCGCGCTGCGACGCGACGAGCACGACCCGCTGGCGCGGGCCGTTCGGCGTGTCGACGATGCCGAGCGGGTAGAAGTCGAGGACGGCGCTGGCGAGCGGCATCGGGACCTGGTCCTGAGCCTGGAAGCTGATCGCCGCCGCGAGCTCCTTGCGGTCGCTGACCGGCGGCAGCTTGAGCGTGCGCATCACGGTGCGCTGGTTGGCGATGCCGAGACGTACCCGCTTGCCGAGCCCGCTGTCGGCGAACAGCTCGCGCAGCGCGGCGCTGAGCGCCTCGACGTCGAGCACCTCGCCTTCGCGCATCGTGTCGGCGTCGAGCGGCCGGGTGACCGCGCGCTCGGCGCAGATCGCGCCGTTGACACGCGCCTTGACGGCGGCGACGAGGCCGGGCTGCACGTCGAGCCCGACGACGTCCGTCGCCGAGCGGCGGTGGCCGAGCTTGAGGTCGAGGGAGAGTGAGGGAAGCTTGGGCATCTGTCGAGTTGCGGCCTGAGAGTCGCTCCGGCGACCGCACGAGGGGTATCGGCGCGAGCGAAGCGCCGCTTTAGGATCGGCGCGTGCGCTACAGGAAGTGATGCGTGTAGGCGCTGACGAGGTCGTCGCCGACGAACGTCGCGACGAGCGCGCCGAGCGCGAGGAACGGCCCGAACGGGACGGCCGTCTTGCGTCCCGCCTGCGCACCCTTGCGCGCGATCACGACGACGCCGACGAGCACTCCCGCGAGGAGCGCGATCAGGATCGCCGGGGCGACCGCGCGGCCGAGGAACAGCCCGATCATGCCGGCGAGCTTGACGTCGCCCATGCCCATCCCGCCGGGATACGCAAGCGCCGCCAGCAGCAGGAAGCCGCCCGCCGCGGCGCCGGCGATCAGCCGCTGCGGCTCGCCGCCGGGATCCAGCGCGAGGCCGAGCACGAGCGCGAGGACGGCGCCCAGCGCCGTCAGGCTGTTGGGGATGATGCGGTGCTCGAGATCGATCAGCGCCGCCGGCACGACGAGCAGGATCAGCGCGATGCTGAGCGCGACGGCCGCCGCCGATTCGTGGCTCAGCACGGCGCCGGCGCAGAGCAGCGCCGTGAGCGCCTCGACGAGCGGATAGCGCGGCGAGATCTGCACGCCGCAGCTGCGGCAGTGCCCGCGCAGCAGCAGGTAGGAGAGGATCGGGATGTTGTCGTACGGCTTGACCGGCGTGCCGCACGACGGGCAGTGCGAGGCCGGGCCCAGCAGCGACTCGTGGCGCGGCAGGCGGTAGGCGACGACGTTCAGGAACGAACCTCCGATCGCGCCGAGCACTCCTGCGAAAGCAGCCTCCATGTGGAGATGATCGGCCGTGAGCGCGGCCCCCTTGAGCGGCTCGGCCCAACGAGATCGCGACTTGGACGAGAACGACAAAGGGCGGCCACCGAAGTGACCGCCCCTCGTTCAATTCGCCGCGTCGCCTGAATGCTCAGACGGCGACGGCGTCGCTACCAGGTTTCGCTCGCGCTGCAGCCACCTTTGCCGGCCGGAGCGCATTTACGTTCGACTTCACCTTTTTTGTTGATCAGTTTGTATTTGTCGTTGCTTCCCTTCGCGATCGATTCGACCGTGAAGCCTTCGCCGCCGGCTTCGACGGTAACCGCCTGCGCGGAGGCCGTCGAGACGTCCTTCAGCGTCGGCTCGATCGCCTGCAGCTTCGCAAGCGTCGCGCCTTCGAAGCTGCCGTTGTTTTCGGCCGCGTACGTCTCCATCGTCGTCTGCAGCGTCCCCACCTGGGTCTTCGCGGCAGCGTCGTTGGCCTTGCTCGTCTGGCTCAGGAAAGCCGGAATTGCGATCGCGGCGAGAATGCCGATGATCAGGATGACGACCAGCAGCTCGATGAGGGTGAAACCCTCCTCGTTGCTCAAGCGCTGGCGCAGTCGATGCAGCATGTGATCCTCCTAGGATCGGTTCTTGGCGCCAGCACTCGGCCCATCGCCCACACGCGGCGATGCGGTCCCCCTGCAGTCGATCAAATGAGACCGGCTAGTGAGAGCCGCCGGCTTTGCTACACACCCCGAAAGGCGATTGCCTTGCGCCTCGACACTGGCTTTGTCTGCGCGAGCATCGACTCGCGCGGGCGCGACCTTTAGCGCTGCAGGCTCATTGGACGCATGCCCGATTGGGCTACTCGGCGGACGGCGTCTCGGCGTCGGCCTCGGCGCCCCAGCGCGCCTGCGCGTCGACGCCGGGGATGCGCACGCCGCCGCCTTCGCACCACGGGCACGTGACCTTGCTCGGGCTGCCGCCGAGGTTCGAGATCAGCTCGCCGGTGCCGCGGCAGGGCATACACTCCCGCGGCTCGTGAGCCTCCTCGCTTCGATCCTCGTTGTCGCCCTGCTCGCTCGCCATGGGGCGAGCACACTAGCGTTCCGCCGATGAGAAGACGTGTCCGCGGCTACGAGTGGGCGCTGCTGGCGCTGATCACCGGCGCCGCGGCGGCCCTTCGCCTGATCGGCATCGGCCAGGTCGAGACCGACCCGTTCTACGACGCCGCCGTGCGCAGCATGGGGCTCTCGTGGCACAACTTCTTCTTCGGCGCGTTCGAGCCGGGCGCGAGCGTGTCGATCGACAAGCCGCCGGTCGACCTGTGGCTGCAGGTGATCACGGTCAAGCTGTTCGGCTTCAACTCGACGACGTTGAAGCTGCCCGAGGCGATCTCGGGGATCGTCGCGGTGCCGCTGCTGTTCGTCGCCGTCAGGCGGATGTGGAGCACGACCGCCGGCCTCGCGGCGGCGCTCGCGCTGGCGGTCCTGCCGGTCGACGTGATCACGTCGCGCAGCGACACGATGGACGGCGTGATGATGCTGCTGATCGTGCTCGCGCTCGTGTTCGTCGTGCGCGCGTGCGAGACCGGCCGCACGCGCTGGCTGCTGGCCGGCGCAGCCGTGCTCGGGATCGCGTTCGACGTGAAGATCCTCGAGTCGTTCGTCGCGCTCCCGGGCCTCGCGCTGCTCGCGCTGCTCGGCTTCCCCGGCTCGCCGCGTGCGCGCGTGCTGAAGCTCGCGGCGGCGGCGGCCGTCTACGTCGTCGTCGCGCTCGCGTGGCTGGGCGCGACGCTGCTCGCGCCCGCGCACGATCGTCCGTGGGCGATCGGCTCGACCGACGGCAGCGCGTGGAACGCCGTGTTCGTGTTCAACGGCACCGAACGGCTCGGCGGCAAATCGCCCGAACCGCAGTTCACGCAGTACGAACCGGGACACCAGTACCCCGTCGCGACGCAGTCCGAGCGCGACCACATCCCGATCGTAACGCCCTCGCCGACACGCCTGCTCGCGCGGATCGGCCCGCTGTCGGGCGAGCGCCTCGGAATGGAGCTGCTCGTCGGGCTGCTGCTGGGGATCCCGGCGCTGCTGTGGAGCGTCGTTCGGCGGCGTCGCGAGACCGAGGACGAGGGCGACGACGACGAGGGCGACGAGTCGATCGGCGAAGGCGCCGGCAGCCGCCGCCTGCGCATCGCCATCGCGGCGGGCGTCGTGCTGTGGCTGGCGACGGGCATCGTGCTGTTCAGCCACATGGCGCGGCTGCACCCGCGCTACGTCGAGGGGCTCGTCCCGGCCGTCGGCGCGACGCTCGGGATCGGCGCCGCGTGGGCCTCGCAGCCGCGCGGCGTGCTCCGCGCGGCGGTGCTCGCGATCACGCTCGCCGTCATCGTCTACTACGGCGAGCGCCTGCTCTACGGGACGTCCTCGGAGTGGTGGATCTCGCTGATCGCGGCGCTGCTGGCGCTCGCGTGCGCGGCGCTCGCACGCGTGAGCGCCGTCCCGCGCGTGCTGCGCCGCGCGCTCGCGCCGCCCGGCGTGCTCGCGCTGACGCTGTGCGCCGCGCTGTCGATCTCGGTCGGCACCGACATCACGTCGATCGACAACCACGTGACCGACGCGGGCTACGTCGGCGCGCTGCCGGCGCCGGAGCTCGACGCGCTGAGCAGCTACCTGCGCGCGCATCAGGGCAGCGCGCGCTACGAGGTCGCCGCGCAGTCGGCGACGCAGATCGGCTCGCTGATCGTCAAGGACGTGCGGCCGGTCGTGATCCTGACGAGCTACGGCGCGCGCCAGTTCACGTCGGTGACGAAGCTGAAGGCGCTGATCGCGGCCGGCGAGGTCCGCTACGCATTCCTCAACTCGCCGTGCCCGCACCACTCCTCGGCGGCGAGGAGCAAGAACCCGGCGTGCTCGGCGCCGGCGCAGTGGATCCGCGCTCACGCGACCGACGTCTCGCGCGAGGCCGGGCTGGAACGCGGCGGGGTGCTGTGGCGGCTGCCCGGGGTGAAGCCGTGAGCATGCCGAGCGCCGGCCCGTCGCTGACCGAGCTCGCCGAGCGTGCATGCGAGGCGGGCCGGCTCGCGCTCGACACGGAGTTCATCGGCGAGGGCCGCTACCGCACGCTGCTGTGCCTGATCCAGCTGGCGGTGCCGCTCAACGGTCGCACGCACGTCGAGCTGCTCGACCCGCTCGCGGCCGAGTTCGACGGCGCGCCGCTCGCCGCCGTGCTCGCCGACCCGGCCGTCGAGGTCGTCGTGCACGCCGGGCGCCAGGACATCGCGCTGCTGCGTCGCGCGCTGGGCGCCGAGGTGAGCAACGTGTTCGACACGCAGGTCGCCGCCGGCTTCGCCGGGATGGGCGCGCAGAGCTCCTACGACTCGCTGCTCGGCGACGCGCTCGGGCTGCGCGTCGCCAAGAGCGCGAGCTTCACGCGCTGGGACAAGCGCCCGCTGTCGGACGAGCAGCTCTCCTACGCGCGCGAGGACGTCGAGCACCTGCTCGAGCTCGCCGCCGAGCTGCAGCGGCGCCTGCACGAGCTCGGACGCCTGGAGTGGGCGCGCGAGGAGTGCCGGCCGCTCGAGCGCTCGAGCGACGAGCGCGAGCTCGACGCGATCTTCCTGCGGCTGCCGCGCGTGCGCAATCTGAGCCCGAGCGCGCGCCCGATCGCGCGCGCGCTCGTGCAGTGGCGCGAGCAGACGGCCGAGCGCCAGGACCGACCGGTGCAGAGCGTGCTGAGCGACGCGGCGCTCGTCGAGATCGCCAAGCGCAAGCCGTCCTCGACGCAGCAGCTCGAGCAGATCCGCGGCTCGGGCGCCGCGAACCTGCGCCGTCGCGGCGAGGACGTGCTCGACGTCGTGCGCCGCGCGCGCGAGCTCGAGCCCGAGCAGGCGCCGCGCGAGCAGCGTCCGCCGGCGCCGCGCGCCGAGGACGCGCCGCTGATCGCGCTCGGCGAGGCGCTGCTGCGCTCTCGCGCACGCGAGGCCGGGCTCGCGTACGAGCTGCTCGCCGCGCGCGCCGACCTGCAGGCGATCGTCGCCGCGTGGCGCACCGGGCGCGAGGAGGCCGACGTGCGCACGCTGCGCGGCTGGCGGCGCGAGCTCGTCGGCGGCGAGCTGCTCGAACTGCTCGACGGGCGCATCGCGCTGTCGGTCGCCGGCGGCGCGCTGCGGATCGCCGACGCGGCGAGCTGAGCGCGCCGGCCGCGCACCGCACCCGGCGGCACGCGTTGCCGTGCGCCGCGGCGGCGCTCGCGCGCTACTTGATGTTGTTGTAGATCGAGAACAGCGGCATGTACATCGAGACGACGATGAAGCCGACGATGCTGCCGATCACGATGATCATGATCGGCTCGAGGATCGACGTCAGCGCTTTGACCGACGCTTCGACCTGGTCCTCGTAGAACTCGGCGATCTTGTCGAGCATCGCGTCGAGCGCGCCCGTTTCCTCGCCGACGCCGACCATGTGCGTGACCATCACCGGGAAGATCGGCGCCTGCGCGAGCGGCGCGGCGATCGTGCCGCCGCGCTTGACCGACGCGATCACGCCGGCCATCGCCTCCTCGACGGCGACGTTGCCGCCGGTCCGCCCGACGATGTCGAGCGCGAGCAGCAGCGGCACGCCGGCGCTCGTCAGCGACGAGAACGTACGCGCCCAGCGCGCGACGGCGACCTGCTGGACGATCGCGCCGATCTTCATCGGGATGCGCAGCCGGAAGTGATCCCACTGCGGCCGCCCCCACGACGAGCTCTTCCACTTGATGAAGCCGAACGCGACGCCGCCGGCGATCAGGAAGATCAGCCACCAGTAGCTGGTGATCGCGTGCGACATGAAGACCGAGACCTGCGTGATCTTCGGCAGTTTGCCGCCGAACTGCTTGAACACGCCCTCGAACACGGGCACGAGGAACGCGACGAGCGCCATCATCACGATGACCGCGAACGTGATCACGAGCGCCGGGTAGATCATCGCCGAGCGCACCTGCCGGCGCAGCGACGCGTCCTTCTCGAGCTGGTCGGCGACGCGCATCAGCGCGTCCTCGAGCACGCCGCCGGTCTCGCCGGCCTGCGTCATCGCGACGAACAGCGGGCTGAAGACCTTCGGGTGGCGCGCCATCGAGTCGCTCAGCGAGAGCCCCGCCTCGACGTCCTTGCGCACGGCGACGATCGTCTCCTTGAGGAACTTGCTCTCGGTCTGCCACTCGAGCACGTACAGCGCGCGCAGGATGCTCATGCCCGAGGTGATCATCGTCGCGAGCTGGCGCGCGAAGACCGCGAGCTCGGTCGCTTTGACCGACTGCAGGAACGTCAGCTCGATCTCGCGCGAGGCGTGCTTGTCGGCGATCTCGAGGACGATCAGCCCGCGCTGCTTGAGCTGATCGGAGACGGCCTGCTTGGAGTCGGCCTCGAGCTCGCCGCGCGCCTTCACGCCGGCGAGGTCCATCGCCTTGAACACGTACGTGCTCATCGCGCTGCCTCGCTACGCCGCGATCGGCTGGCCGAGGTCGAGCGTCGCGGCGCCGAGCAGCCGCGCGAGCTCGTCCGGCGTCGACGAGCGCGATTCGGCGAGCTTGCGACTGATCTTGTTCTGGCGCACGAGCGTCGCCAGCGACGCGTCCATCGTCTGCATGCCCGTCGCCGAGCCGGTCTGCAGGACCGAGTAGATCTGATGCGTCTTGCCCTCGCGGATCAGGTTGCGCACCGCCGGGTTCGGCACGAGCACCTCGGTCGCGACGACGCGGCCGGACCCGTCGACGTTGGGGAGCAGCTGCTGGGTCATGATCCCCTGCAGCGAGACCGACAGCTGCACACGGACCTGGCCCTGCTGGTGGGACGGGAACACGTCGATGATGCGGTCGATCGTCTGCGCCGTGTCCTGTGTGTGCAGCGTCGCGAACACGAGGTGGCCGGTCTCGGCCGCGGTCAGCGCCGTCGAGATCGTCTCGAGGTCGCGCATCTCGCCGACGAGGATCACGTCGGGGTCCTCTCGCAGGGCGGCCTTCAGCGCCTCGGAGAAGCTGTGCGCGTCGGAGCCGAGCTCGCGCTGGTTGACGAGGCATTTCTTGTGCCCGTGCAGGAACTCGATCGGGTCCTCGATCGTCATGATGTGCTCCTCGCGCGTCGAGTTGATCTCGTCGATCATCGCCGCCAGCGAGGTGGACTTGCCCGAGCCGGTCGGCCCGGTGACGAGCACGAAGCCGCGCGGCTTCTTCGCGAACTCGTGCACCGACGCCGGCAGCCCGAGCTCCTCGATCGAGGACAGGTTGAATGGGATCAGGCGGAACGCCGCGCCGAGCGCGCCGCGCTGGAAGTACGCGTTGACGCGGAAGCGCGCGTGGCCGGGGATCGAGTACGCGAAGTCCAGCTGCCAGTTGGTCTCCAGACGCTGGCGCTGATCGCCGGTGAGGATCGAGTAGATGATCTCGCGCGTGTCCGACGGAGACAGCTTCGGATATTCCTCGAGCGGCGTCAGCCGCCCGCGGACGCGCACCGTCGGGTGTGCGCCGGCGCTCAGGTGCAGGTCGGACGCCCGGCGCGAGACGACCTCCATCAGCAGATCCGCGAAATCGATGTCCATGGTGCCGCGCATCGACGCGCCGAAAGCAAAGATCGCGGCGAGTTGAGGGCCAGTGGACGAATGTCGTAGTGCGCGGCGCTCAGCCGTCGCGCGCGGCCTCCAGCATCGTCGTGCGCGGCGCCGGACGGCCGGTCCACGATTCGAGGCTGAGCGCGCCCTGCTCGACGAGCACGTCGAGCCCGTCGACGACGCGCGCGCCGGTCTCGCGCGCGGCGGCGAGCAGCCGCGTCGCCGCGCCGGCGCGGTAGACGAGGTCGACGACGAGCGCGTACTCGCCGGCGCGCTCGCGCGAGAGCCCGAGCCGCGCGAGCTCGTCGGGCGCCGGGTCGAGCCCGACCGACGTGCAGTTGACGAGCACGTCGGCCGGCTCGACGCTCGCGACCGCGCGCGCGCCGAGCTCGTCCGCGAGCGCCTCGGCGCGCTCGGCGGTTCTGTTCCACACGGCGACGTCGGCCGCGCCGGCCTCTCGCAGCGCCCAGACGGCCGCGCGCGCGCTGCCGCCGGCGCCCAGCACGAGCGCGCGACGCCCCGTCAGCGGCTCGCCGATCGCCGCGAGCAGCCCCGGCGCGTCGGTGTTCTCGGCGGCGATCGCGCCGCCCGGCGCGAACGTCAGCGTGTTCGCCGCGCCGATCGCGCGCGCCGCGTCGCTGGCGCTGTCGGCGAGCGCGAGCGCCGCGTGCTTGTGCGGGATCGTCACGTTCGCGCCGACGAACCCGGCGTCGGCAAGCGCGCGCGCCGTCTCGTCGAACAGCTCCGGCGGGACCGGCAGCGCCTGGTAGCGCCACTCGCGCAGGCCGAGCTCGGCGAGCGCCGCGTTGTGCATCGCCGGCGAGCGGCTGTGCGCGACCGGCCAGCCGAGCACGCCGAGCCTGCGCGTCACTTCTTCTTGCACGCCGGCGGACGCCCGCCGTTCTTCGTGACCGCCGCGTCGTAGGAGGCGACGTTCTTTTCGAATTCGGCCGACGTGCGCGAGAAGACCTGCTCGCCGCAGCCGTCGGCGCCGGCGACGTAGTACAGGTACGGCACGTGCGCCGGATGCGCCGCCGCATCGATCGACGCCGTCCCCGGGTTCGAGATCGGCGTCGGCGGCAGCCCTTTGTGCGTGCGCGTGTTGTACGGCGAGTCGATCCGCAGCTGCGACTGCGTCAGTTCGCCGGTGTACGTCGCGATCCCCTTCTGCTCCTCGACGGCGTAGTAGATCGTCGCGTCGATCCCCAGCGGCATGCCTTCGCGCAGGCGGTTGTAGATCACCGCGGCGATCTTCGGGCGATCGCCGGACGTCTGCGCCTCGCGCTCGACCATCGACGCGACGGTCAGCAGCTGGTAAGGCGTCACGTGCAGCGCCCGCGCGCGGCGCGAGTCCTCGCTCGTGAAGCGTTCGCGGAACGCCGCGAGCTGCTCTTCGACGAGCCGCTTCGCCGGCGCGCCCGCCTTCAGTTCGTACGTCGCCGGGAACAGGAAGCCTTCGAGGTCGGGGGTCGCGCGCGGCGCGCCGTAGTGGCGCGGGTCGAGCACGAGCGAGCGCCTGCTCGCCGCCAGGTAGCTGCCGGCGAGCGCGTCTTCGCCGACGAGCTCCGCGATCTGGCGTCGCGTGTAGCCCTCCGGGATCACGACCTTGACGACGATCGCCTTCGGCGGCGGCTTGCTCAGCACGTCGATCGCCGCCGAGTAGCTCATCCCGTGCTTCAGCTGGAAGCGGCCGGAGTGCAGCGAGCCGCGCTTGCCCTCGAGCGTTGCGCGCAGGTCGAAGAAGAAGCCCGAGGAGACGACGCCTTCGCGCGCGAGGATCGAACCGATCTTGCTCGAGCTCGCGCCCTTCGGGATCACGACGATCACCCTGCCGCTGCCCGACCCCGCGAACGGCTGGAACAGCGACACGAGGAACCACACGAGCACGACCGCCAGCGCCAGCGCGACGAGCGCCGCGACGCGCGCGCGCGTCAGACGGCGGCGGGGCCCGCCCGCCCCCGCGGGTCTCCCGGCACGTCGGCGAGGGCCGCCCGGCCCGCGCGGAGGCGGCCCGTCCACGAGCTCCCCCGACGCTTCGCGCACCGAGCGCCCGATCTGCACGGTGCGCCGCGGCTCCGGCTCCGGCAGCGGCGGCTCGACGGCCGGCGCTTCGAGCGACTGCTCGTCGGTCGGCGGGTCGTACGGATCGGGCTCGTCGAGCGGCGGCGGGTCGGTCGCGGGCGGCGCCTCGCCGGCGCGTTCGGCGCGGCGCTGTTCGCGCTCGAGCCGGGCGCGCTCGCGCTCCTCGGCGCTGCGTTCGGATCCGTCTGATCGGTCGCCGCGGGACAAGGCAGGGAGCTTAGTGCGGCTGCGCGGCCATCCAGCCCTCGAGCAGGTGCGCCGCCGCGCGCGAGTCCTCGCTCGCGCTCGCGTCGCCGTCGAGGCGCTGGGCCATGCGCGTCGTGAAGCGCTCGTCGTGCAACTCGACCGGCACGTCCTCGCCGAGCCGCCGCGCGAGGCGCTCGGCGAACTCGCGCGTCTCGCGCGTCTGCGCAGTGTCCTCGCCGCGCAGCGACAGCGGCAGGCCGACGACGACGCGCTCGACGTCGCGCTCTTCGACGAGCCGTGTGAGCGCCGCCATCCCGCGGCGCGTGCCGGCGCGCTCGACCGGCTCGATCGGCGTGACGATCGTGCCCGTCGGGTCGCTGAGCGCGCAGCCGCACCGCGCGCTGCCGTAGTCGAGCGCGAGCACGCGCATCAGCCGGCGAGCGCCGCCGCGATCGCCTCGCGCGCGGCGTCGATCGCCTGATCGAGCTTCTCCGGTTCGCGCCCGCCGGCCTGCGCGAGCGTGTCGCGTCCGCCGCCGCCGCCGCCGACGACGCCGGCCGCGAGCTTGACGACCTGACCGGCCTTGACGCCGCGCGCGACGAGCTCGGGCGCGACGCTCGCGAGCAGGTGCACGCGTCCGTCGACGGCCGTGCCGAGCACGATCGCGGCGCCGTCGAGCTTGCCCTTCAGGCGATCGGCGAGGTCGAGCAGCGCCTTCGCGTCGGCGACGTCGACGACGCTCGCGAGCACCGGCGCGCCGTGGACGTCGACGACGCCATCCATCAATCGATCAACATCGAAACCGTTCGAGGAGCCACCCGGACCGGCTCCCTGCTTCAACGCCTTCTCCAGCTCGCGGCGTTCGCGCTCGCGCGTGCGGACGAGCTCGGGCGCGTCGTCGGGCCGCGCGCGCAGCGCCTGCGCGACCTCGCCGAGCAGCCGGTCGTGCTCACGCAGCAGCCGCACCGCCTCGGGACCGGTCAGCGCCTCGATCCGCCGCACGTTCGCCGCGCTCGACGTCTCGGCGACGATCCGGAACGGGCCGATCTCGGCGGTCGCGCGCACGTGCGTGCCGCCGCACAGCTCGCGCGAGTACTCGCCGTCGCCGATCTCGACCATCCGCACGACGTCGCCGTACTTCTCGCCGAACAGCGCCATCGCGCCGAGACGCTTGGCCTCGTCCAGCGTCGTCGTGATCGGCCGCACCGGGTCATTGCGCGAGATCCACTCGTTGACGCGGTCCTCGACGTCGCGCAGCTCCTCCGCCGTCAGCCCCTGGCCGTGGCTGAAGTCGAAGCGCAGCTTGTCCGGGCCGACGTACGAGCCGGCCTGGCGCACGTGGCTGCCGAGGCGTTCGCGCAAAGCCGCCTGCAGCAGGTGCGTCGCCGTGTGGTTCGCCTCCGTCGCGTGGCGCTTGACGTGATCGACGCGCGCGAGCACCGTCTCGCCGGCGCGCAGCTCGCCGGCGTCGAGCACCACCTCGAGCGCCTGGTCGTCGCCGATGCGCAGCACGTTCTCGACGCGCGCGCGGCAGTCGCCGTCGTCGCACTCGAGCGTGCCGACGTCGGCGATCTGGCCGCCGCCGGGCGCGTAGAACGGCGACTCGGCGAGCTTGACGAGGTAGCGCGCGCCGATGCTGCGCACGGCGCCGACCGTCGTGCGCTGGTCCTCGGTCTCGTAGCCGGTGAAGCGCGTGCCGCCGGCCTCGGCGACGAGCGCCGCGAGCTCGCTCATCAGCGCGTCGTCGTGCGCGCCGCCGCCGGCGCCGACGCCGGCGCTCGCCTGCGCGCGCCCGCGACCGCGCTGCGCGTCCATCAGCTCGTCGAAGTCGCCGTCGATCGCGAGCCCCTCTTCGCCGAGGATCTCGGCGGTCATCTCGCGCGGGAAGCCGTACGTGTCGTGCAGCAGGAAGACGGTCTCGGCGGCGATCGCCTCGCGGCCGCCCTCGCGCGCCTTGGCGATCTCGGCGCGCAGCAGGTCCATGCCGTTGGCGAGCGTGCGCCCGAAGCTCTCCTCCTCGGAGGACAGCCACATGTCGATCGACTCGGCGTGCTCGACGATCTCGGGGTACGCGGCGCCCATCGTCTCGCGCACGCGCGCGGCGTAGCGCACGAGGAAGCCCGGCGCGAGCTCGAGCGCGAGGCCCTGCTGGATCGCGCGGCGCATGACGCGGCGCAGCACGTAGCCGCGCTCCTCGTTCGACGGCACGACGCCGTCGGCGACGAGGAACGTCATCGCGCGCGTGTGGTCGGCGAGGATCCGCAGCGCGCGATCGCGCTCGAACTGCTCGCCGTAGCGCGCGCCCGAGAGCTGCTCGCCGAGCGCGATCAGCGGCTCGAACTGGTCGGTCTCGAACACCGACGGCTTGCCCTGCAGGATCGCGGCCATCCGGTTCAGGCCCATGCCCGTGTCGATGTTGCTCGCCGGCAGCGGCGAGAGCCTGCCGTCCTGCTGGTCGTACTGCATGAACACGAGGTTCCAGTACTCGAGGAAGCGCTCGTTCTCGCCGCCGGGGAGGTCGTCGGGCGAGCCGAGCTCGACGCCGCGGTCGAGGTACAGCTCCGAGCACGGCCCGCACGGCCCGCTCGGGCCGGCCTGCCAGAAGTTCTCCGAGCGCGGGCACTCGACGATCCGCTCGCGCGGCACGCCGACGTCGAGCCAGAAGTTGATCGCCTCCTCGTCGGGTCCGAGGTCGAGGCCTTCGTCACCCTCGAACACCGTCACCCAGACGTCGTCGGCCGGGAAGCCGAACACCTCGCGCGAGAGCTCCCACGCGAACGCGATCGCCTCGCGCTTGAAGTAGTCGCCGAACGAGAAGTTGCCGAGCATCTCGAAGAACGTCAGATGGCGCGCGGTGTTGCCGACGTTGTCGATGTCGACCGTCCGAAAGACCTTCTGGCAGTCGGTCAGCCGCGGCGCCGGCGGCTGCTCCTGCCCGAGGAAGTACGGCTTCAGCGGGTGCATGCCGGCGACGGTCAACAGCGCCGAGGGGTCGTGCGCGGAGGGCACGAGCGACGCCGACGGGATGCGGCGGTGGCCGCGCTGCTCGAAGAACGCCAGGTAGCGCTCGCGGATCTCGTCGGACGTCATCGCGCGATTGTGCCGTAACCGGCGACGACGTCGCCGGCGTACAGGCACGCGAGCTGACCCGGCGCGGTGCGCTCGGCCGGCTGCTCGAGCACGACGCTCGCGCTCGCGTGCGTCCCGGACGTCAGCTCGCGCTCGACGCGGCACGGGAACAGCCGCCCGTGCGAGCGCACGCGCACGGCGTCGACGCACGCCGAGTCGCGGTGCAGCGTCAGCTCGCGCACGCGCAGCCGCCGCGCGAGCAGCGCCTCGCGCGGGCCGACGACGACGGTGTTCGCGTGCGTGTCGGTGCGCAGCACGTACAGCGGCTCGCGCCCGCCGATGCCGAGGCCGTGGCGCTGGCCGACGGTGTAGGAGTGCGCGCCGCGGTGCTCGCCGAGGACGGCGCCGCGCTCGTCGACGATCGGGCCGGGCGCGACGCCGAGGCCGCCGTGGCGCGCGAGGAAGTCGCCGTGGCGCGTGCCGGCGAGGAAGCACAGGTCCTGCGAGTCGGGCTTGCGCGCGACGGCGAGACCGGCCTGCGCGGCGAGCTCGCGAACCTCGTCCTTGCGCATCTCGCCGAGCGGGAAGCGCAGCCGCCGAAGCGAGTCGGGCGCGAGCGCCGAGAGCACGTAGCTCTGGTCCTTGGCGACGTCGCTCGCGATCCGCAGCAGCCGCCCGTCGTGCACGCGCGCGTAGTGGCCGGTCGCGAGCGCGTCGGCGCCGAGCCGCGCGCCGAGCTCGAGCATCGCGTCGAGACGCACGCTGCCGTTGCAGCGAACGCACGGGTTCGGCGTCAGCCCGCGCGCGTGATCGGAGAGCCACCCGTCGACGACGCCTGCGCGGAACTCGGCGCGCAGGTCGATCGACAGGTGCGGCATGCCGAGGGCGTGTGCGAGCGTGCGCGCTCCGCGCACGGCCTGCGCAGAGCAGCAGCTGAGCTCGCCGTCGTTCTCGGCGTCGGACCACAGCTCGAGCGTGACGCCGACCGCCTCGCCGCCGTCGCGCGCGGTCAGCAGCGCGGCGACGGCGCTGTCGACGCCGCCGCTCATCGCGACGAGCGTGCGCCGCGGCGCGGGCGCGAGCCGCGCGTGGCGCCGCGCGGCCCAGCCGAGCGCGCGGTGCAGCGCGTCTGCGGCTAGCTCGGCCGCGTGGCGCTTGGCAGGCGCGAGGCCGCCGAGCTCGTCGGCGATCCGCTCGCTGCCGATCCGCGCGGCGTCGAGCAGCGGCGCGCCGCGCACGAGTCCGACGACGGCGCTGCCGGCGGCGATGCTCGCGCCGCAGCCGCTCGCGTCGAAGCCGGCGTCGGCGATCATGCCGTCGGCGCTGCGCGGGTCGAGCGCGAGCGAGATGCGCACGAGGTCGCCGCACGCGGCGCCGCCGGCGGCGCCGGTGCACGCGTCGGGCGGAACGTGGCCGCGCGCGAGCGGGCGTTCGAGGTGCTGGCGGAGCTCGTCGCCGGTCGCGTCCATGCGACCGAGTCTAAGCGCTAGGAGAAGCGCGCTTCCTTGATCGCCTGGCGGATCGCGTAGGCGTCGACGAGGCCGGTCAGCGTCTTCGTCTTGCCGCTCGGCGCGATCACGAGCAGCGTCGGCGTCTGCAAGACCTGCAGCGAGCGCGTGATCGAGCCGTAGCGCCCGACTTCGGCCATCGAGGAGTAGTGCGCGGCGATGTTCTTGTTTCGCGGTGTGCCGTGCTTGGCCTCGAACGCGAGCAGCTGCCGCAGTTCGCGACGCACGGCGACGTCGTCGGTGCCTTTGGGGCTCCAGAACAGCACGATCACGGTGCGCCCCTGCTTCAGCTCGCCTTCGACGGCGTGCTGCGGGCTGACGAGCTTCGCCGCCGGCTTCGGCGCCGGCTTGGCGTTCGCCTGCGACTGGGCGTGTCGGGCGCGCTGCGCTTTGATTTCGTTCTGCTTCGCCGTCGCGCGCGCCTTGTCGATCGCCTTCGTCAGGTTCGACGCGCCCGTCGAGACTTTCGTCGAGGCGGTCGGAGCGCTCGCGGGCGTCGTCTGCGCGACGGTCGGCGCGGTGGCGCTGCTCGCAGAGGAGCTTTCGCCGCCGGAGGAGTGTCCGCGCAGCGCGACGAACCACACGACGGCGATCAGCGCGACAGCGGCGAGGGCGATCTGGAACGGGCGCGAGATGTGCGTCACGTCCCTACCTTCGGCAGTTCGCGCGGAATAGTTGAACGGCGCACGCGGCGCTTGGCCCGCCGGCCGGGCGATTCAGAGCGTGCGCAGGCCGCGCAGGATCGCGTGCACGACCGTGTCGGTCGCGATTCGTTCCTGACCGCCGTCCTGCATGTCCTTCAGCACGGTCTCGCCGTCTTCGACGATCGCGACGTAGCGCGCGCCGAGCGCGTCGGCGTGGCCGAGCTGGCCTTTGAGCGAGCGTCCGGCGAGCTCCATCTGCGCGTGCAGCCCAGCCGAGCGGGCGGTCTCGAGCAGGCCGAACGCGGCGCGGCGGGCGCCGGCGCCGTCGAGCGCGACGAACACGTCGACGGGGCTCGCGGCGACGTGCTCGCGATCGCCGGCGAGCAGGACCCGCTCGACGCCGGCGGCCCAGCCCATGCCGGGCGTCGGCCGCCCGCCGAGCTGCTCGACGAGCCCGTCGTAGCGGCCGCCGCCGCCGACGCCGCTCTGCGCGCCGAGCGCGTCGGAGGTGAACTCGAAGACGGTTCGCGTGTAGTAGTCGAGGCCGCGCACGAGCGTCGTGTCGACCTCGTAGGGCACCGACGCGGAGTCGAGCAGCGCGCGCACCTCGGCGAAGTGCTCGGCGTCGTCAGCGCTGAGATGGTCGAGCAGGCGCGGCGCGGTGCGCATCACCTCGCGCGTGCCCTCGTGGTCTGAGTCGAACGCGCGCAGCGGGTTCAGCTCGATCCGACTGCGCACGTCGGCCGACAGGCTCTGCTCGCGCTCGCGCAGGTGCGCCTGCAGGCGCTCGCGGTACTCGGCGCGCGCGTCGACGCTGCCGAGGCTCGACAGGCGCAGGCGGACCTCGCGCACGCCCATCTCGCCGAGCAGCTCGTTCAGCAGCACGATCGACTCGGCGTCGACGGCGGGGTCCTCGGAGCCGAGCGCCTCGGCGCCGACCTGCCAGAACTGCCGGTAGCGGCCGGCCTGCGCGCGCTCGTGGCGGAAGAAGCTCGAGAGGTACCAGAGCTTGACCGGCTGGCGGCGCTTGTGCATGCCGTGCTCGACGTACGCGCGGCAGACCGGCGCGGTGCCCTCGGGGCGCAGCGTCAGCGAGCGCCCGGAGGCGTCTTCGAACGTGAACATCTCCTTGCGGACGATGTCGGTCGACTCGCCGACGCCGCGCGCGAACAGCTCGGTCGCCTCGAACGCCGGCGTCTCGATCCGCTCGTAGCCGGCGCCCTCGAGCAGCGCCCGCGCGCGCACCTCTAGCGTCGCGCGCTCCTGCGCCTGCTCGGCGAGCACGTCGAACGTGCCGCGCGGCGCTTTGAGCTTCGGCTCGCTCAAGTTCCGGCCGCGCTGGTCGCATCGGGCGCGACGGTCGCCCGCGGCACGCGCTCGCGAAGCTCGGCGAGGAACGGGTTCGTGTCGCGCTCGCGGCCGAGCGTCGTGACGCCCATGTGGCCCGGATAGACGATCGTCTCGGGCGGGTATGCACGCAGCAGCGTGCCGATCGAGCGCTCGAGCGTCGGCCAGTCGCCGCCGGGCAGGTCGACGCGGCCGACGGAGCCCTGGAAGAGGACGTCGCCGGAGAGCAGCGAGCGGCCGGCGTTCGATCCGCTCGGCGCGATCGCGTAGGTGACGTGGCCGGGGCTGTGGCCGGGCGTGAAGACGACGTCGACGTCGAGGCCGGCGAGCGTCATGTGCTCGCCGCCGGAGACGACGTGCTCGGGCTCGTAGCTGTCGAACGGGCCGAAGCCGGGCGGCACCCAGCTCATCACGTCGCTCAGCAGCGGCCGCTCGATCTCGGGACAGTAGACGGGCGCGCCGGTCGCCTTCGCGAGCGGCGCGACGGCGCCGATGTGGTCGAAGTGGCAGTGCGTGATCAGGATCGCGTCGATCCGCACGCCGAGCTGCGCGATCGCGTCGAGCAGCCGCCGCGGCTCCTCGCCGGGGTCGACGATGACGGCCGGGCGCAGTCCGTCGGCGCCGGCCGGCACGGCGGGATCGGCGACGACGAAGCAGTTCTCCTGCACCGGCCCGACGGTGAACGTGCGTACGTCGAGCGCGCTCACCGCGATGCCGCCTTGCCGCCCCCCTGCGTGCCCTTCTTACGTTGACGGCGCTTGAAGATCCAGTTGTCGGTGTAGTAGCTGATCGGCGTGTACGCGATCAGCCCGACGGCGAAGTACGCGACGGTCTGGCCGGGCGAGGCTTTCAGGACGAGGCCGGAGAGCAGCGCGAGCGCGCAGGCGGCGACGAGCGCGCGCAGCGCGGCGCCGCGCCACGTCGGCGGCCTGTCGCGCGGATCGACGCGCGGCTTCTTCGCCTTCGCGGCCTCGGCCGCGTTGCCGCTCTTCTCGGCGGCGGTCGGCTTGCGCCCGGTGCGCCCGCGCGACTCGACGAAGCCGGCGGCGTTGCCGCGGTGCTTGGTCCGGCGTTTGCGTCGCGTCTGCGCCATGAGAGCAGCCTAGTGGTTCTCGCGCGCCGCGTTGGCGCCGAGGCCAGTCGCGCTGAGCGCGCTCTCGAGCACGTGGCGCTCGCGATCGAAGCCGGCGATCGGCAGATCGTCGGGAAAGCGCTCGAGCGCGGCGCGCGGCGCGAGGCCGACGAGCTCGGCGCTCTCGAGCGGCGCGTGCTCGGCGACGGCCGCGACGACGTCGGCGAGCGGCAGCTCGAGCGGGCGCTCGACGTTCATCGAGACCTGCGCGACGCCGCCGCTCAAGAGCACGCCGATCGCGCGCACGCCGGGCAGCCCGCGCTCGCCGCCTTCCCGGATCAGCGCGGCGATCCGCCTGGCGTCGTCGAGGCCGGCGGGCGGGCGCAGCTGCAAGTTGAACGCGACGAGCGGCTCGCGCGCGGCGAGCAGCGTCGCGCCGGCGCGCGGATGCGGCGCCGGCGGGCCGAAGTCGGGCCTGAGCGGCGGCCGCCCGTCGGCGTCTTCGCCTTTCATGCGACGCGTGAGCGCGGCGATCCCGCCGCGCCTGAAGTCGGCGCGGCTCGTGCCGGGTCGACCGCCGGCGAGCTCGCCGTAGAGGAACACCGGCACGTCGAGCTCGGACGCGATGCGATCGCCGACGACGAGCGCCGCGGCGCAGGCGGCGCCGCGCGCGCTCGTGTCGAAGTAGACGAGCGGCACGACGTCGACCGCGCCGACGTGCGGATGCGCGCCGGCCTCGGTCGGGTCGCCGGCGGCGCGCCCGACGATGTCGATCTCGGCGACGGCCGCCGCAGCGCCGCGCAGCAGCGCGTCGGCGAGCTCGGGCGCGCGTCCGGCGAGCGTGAAGACCGAGCGATGGTGGTCGGCGTCGGAGTGGACGTCGAGCAACGCGACGGGACCGGCCGGGGCGCCGGCCGGCGTGTGCGGCGCGAACGCGGCGCCGATCCGCGCGACCGTCGCCGGGTCGCGCCCCTCGGAGACGTTCGGCACGGCGAGCAGGATCGATGGCGTCACGGCCACGAGGCTAAACTGCGCCACCCCGCCGGAGTAGCTCAGCTGGTTAGAGCAGCGGAATCATAATCCGCGTGTCGGGGGTTCGAGTCCCTCCTCCGGCATCGCGAAAGGCCTGCAAATGGGGTGGTTTGCAGAGTATCACGGCGGCGGTGGATTTCCCCAGGGATTTCCCTGGAAGGCGTCGGAAGGGCACCGACCAGGGCGTCCTAACGCACGGGCACACTTGGACGAGTGAAGATCGACGCGCAGATAGCGGCTGTCCGGGTGAGCCAGGGTGGGCACCAGATCGAACGGCAGATGCTCGACGAGGCGTTCGTTGGCCCGCCATCGCCGACGAGCTCCCCCGGCGTGAACGCGACGAAGCGCCTTGCGCTTACGGGGGGCGCCACCGTCTTTCACAAGCCGTTCGCGGGAGTGAACGTCGTCAACGCTCTCGCTTACGGGCAGACGGATGAGACGCCGCCGCTACACGACGCTGTCGCCTGGCGCCTTGCCGTCGCCCTCGGGGAGCCGTGGCAGAGCCTGGTCTCGCCGTGCGTGCTGCGCGAGCACGCCGGCGACGATGGAGCTCTGTCGTTGCAGGCGCCGGGGTGGCCGGGCGATCTCGCGCCGACCCTGAGCCCAACGTGGTGCTCGTCGGCGGCGTTCTTCGACTCGTTGATCGCCCAGCAGGATCGTCACGCTGACAACTGGCGCTGGGATGGAAGCCGCCTGACGCTGATCGACCACGGGTACGCATTCGCTCGTCCTGGCGACATCCTCAACCACACCGATCTGCTTGTGGCCCGCCGCGACCACGGCGCGGCTGCGCTGCTGAACACCGAGCGACTGGCGCTGGAGCGTCTGGTTCGCGACAGCGACCTGCTCGGAATCGCAAGCCTGCTCCTGCCCGATCGCGCACAGGCGCTCCGGGAGCGCGCCGAGCAGATGCTCGCGCGGAGTGAGGTTCTTCGACCTGGTGAGTTCTAGGACCGTCAGGCAGACCCGTCGGCGATGGTGGTATGCTTAACTCAAGAGGTCAAGCTGGATGGTCGATGACGTAGAGGAGCCTCACCATGATCCGAGTCCGTTTTACGACATCCGAGTTCAACCGAGGAACGCATGAGTGGGGTGAGATACCAATCGCCGAACTCATCGCCGATGGTGGGGAGGTGCGGATCAGCGGCCCTCGCGCAGAGTGGATCAATCTCGATATCGCCGTCATCGACCCGGAGACCAGGGAGCGCGTGACAAGGGCCGACGGCGCTGAGCGCTGGGCACGGTTGCTGCCCTTTGCGTTCCGCACCGGAGACATCGACGTCGAGGTCCGTGAGGTCGCCGCTGCCGAACTCGCTGACGTGGCGTTCCGCTACTCCACTGCGGCGTGAGCCCGTGCCGCGAACCGCGGTATCTGAGATCCACGCAAAGGTCGTTGGGCGCGAGATCCGAGAGACCCGCCAAGCGCTCGGGCTCACCCAGGCCGAGGTCGCTGAACGCCTTGGGGTCTCGCCGTCCTACATGTCCGCCGTCGAAGCGGGTCGACGCAATCTCACGCTCGGCCAGCTCGCCAACATCGCCAACGCCATGCGACTCGGGATCGACATCTCGTTCGTTCGCCCGGATGGAACGCCTGCCCGTATCGATCACAAGTGACGCCTTCGACGGATGCTGCCGCTACGTGCGGCTCTCACGCAAAGCTGAAGCGGCGCACCGACCTGTCTACAGCGCCAGTTCGCAAAAGATCGCATCGATGCAAGCACCAAAATGCCGGCAGCCTCACGCTCTCGCGAGTCGTCCGATCCGGTCGTCTCGGTTGAGCTCATCAAGAAGCTCGCTCTAGAGTTCACAGCGGGAGGCGCCCACGCTGCACGGCATTGCCGACTGACATCCGTCCGCTCTCGCGGAAACACTTCGGCCGTGGACGCTTCGCCCATACCCAGCTTCTGTGAAGAGGACTTCCCGGCTGTCTACCGGCGGGCGGACCGCTCATCGACTCGCGCTCAGCGTCATTTCTTGGCGACCTTCATGGTCACGATCGGACGCGCAAACGCCATTGGCGGTGCGATCGAGACCACGAGCACGCCACTCACGAACACCCCAAGACAGCGGAACAGCCTGGCGGACATCAGCTTTCCTCCTGCTCGGATTCTTGCCTGCGTGGCACGCGTGCACCGCGTGCCCTCGACATGGACGAGACGATTCAGACAAGCGCCGCCCAGCTTGTCCGACGTCGGGGTCGACGGGCGATGTCAACCGCCAAGTTCTTCAGAGACGCTCCGGAAGACGGCCATCTGCTGAGCCAGCGCCTCGTCGGTGTAGGCATCGATCACACCCACGTCGTCGACGATCGCGGCTGCGCGCGCAACGAGTCGGCGAAACTCGTCGCTAGAGCGGATCTCGTCCAATGAGGTCCGTGCGCCCCGCAACAGGATGAACCCAGCCAGCTCCCCGCCGTGCGGTGCGAGCAGCACTGGCTCGAAGCTGTCGATCCGGCCATCGCTCTGCAGTGTGCCGTAGTAGGTGAGAGTCTCTTGAAAGACCTCGAGAGCCTTGAGCTCCCGACCCCGAGCGACCGGTCCCCAACCAAGGAGCAACGCATCGCCAGCCATATCGGAATCCTCTCTGTCGGAACCTGTCCAGCGAGCCTACTCCGGCCCAAGGCCCCCGTCGAGATGACAACAGGCAGCCAATCGAGTGCCTGGGACGTACGCCACGTCGTGCCGCGGCCGATGAGAGCCCACAGCCACGGCCGCGAGACGATCGACCGTCGTGGGACTCCGTGAGCCTGCTCGAGCCGGCCCGGCGGCGCCGGTGGGCGCTTGCGACGTGCGCCCTTGGAGCGGCAGGACTGATCGCCGCACTCGTGCTGGCCCTGACTGGCGCTGGTCCCCATGCTCGAGCGCTCTCGCGACCGCGAACAAGCGCGGAGAAGACCGTGCGACCGACGGCCACCCACACGGACCATCGCATGCCGCAGCTCCACCTTGTCGACCGCCTGCTCGCCTACACCTCTTACGTCTCGCTCGGCTCGCCGCGGCGCCGCGAGGTGGCGCTCACATTCGATGACGGACCCTCTGTCTGGACGCCGAAGATCCTGGGAGTCCTGCGCGCAAAGCACGCGAAGGCGACCTTCTTCGAGATCGGCCGCGAGGTGGACGCCTACCCTCGCTACACAGCCGAGCTGGCGCGCGCAGGGATGACCATCGGCGACCACACCGAGACTCATCCGCCGCTCGCCGAGCTCTCAAGCGCCGCGCAGCGGCGTGAAATCGCCCGAGCGGCGAGCGCGATCGCCCGCGCCGGCGCGCCGGCGCCGCTGCTCTTTCGCCCGCCTTACGGCTCGTTCAACTCAAAGACGCTCTCGCTGTTGCGCTCACGGCGCATGATGATGGTGCTCTGGAGCGTCGATACCAGCGACTATCTGCAGCCGGGAGCCGCGAAGATCGCCTACACAGCGCTGAGCGGCGCGCGTCCCGGAGCGATCATCCTCTTCCACGATGGCGACGGCCGACGCGCTCAGACTCTCGCTGCGCTGCCGCGCATCATCCACGGCCTTCGCAAGCGCGGCTTTCGCCTCGTGACTGTCTGGCAATTGCTGCACGACGATCCCCCTCCGAGGAATCAGCCGCCGCCTCGCAATCTCTCCGGTCTGTGAAGCCGCGGCTGTGACCTGCGGACGCCGTTCGCCCGATCCGGAGATCGGCTCAGCCGCGTTCGCGCGAGCGCTCGGGTCGCTCGCGACCGGATCTGCCGCGACGAAGCCCAATCGCGCCGATCAGCAGGAGCAGTCCCATCGGCACGACGAAGAAGACGAACGTCGGCGGACCCCCGCCCCCCGAACCGGCGGAAGCGAGCGATGGCTGCTTCAGCGACCGCCCGGTCGAGCGCGCCAGCACGACGACTGCCTCGGTCGCCGAGCGAACCAGACCGTCAGAGCCATGCCGCGTGTCGATCTTGAGCCCCGCGAGCGCAGCGATGTTTCCCGCGGCCACGACCCCGAAGCCGGCGGGCATCACCACCAGCAGCGGCGGCTGGTTGTTGAAGGCGATCTCTTTGTCGAGGAACCGCGCGTAGGGCTGTGGATGCCCGAAGAAGTCGGGGATCGCGCCGAGGTCTTCACGCGAGCCGATCACCGCGACCTTCAGCGGCAAGCCAGCCCGCGCGGCTGAACGCAGGAGCCCGTTGAGAGCACCTTCGAGGCTGTGCGAGACCGCCGGCTGGTAGGGATAGAAGGCGCTTTGCGCGAGCAGTACGTCGCTGGCCGGGTCGGCGTCCGCCAGTGCAGCTGCGGGGCGCCCGACGCCGATCAGAAGCACCGCGGCGAGGAGCGCGCAGCAGGCCAGTGCAAGCACGCGGCTTTGACCGAGAGCACCCGAAGCGCGCGGCGACGCAGCGTCCACGACTCGCAGGCTACGCGAGCTCGGCGCCCGCGACATCAGCGCAGGCCTCGCGCCACCAGCAGCGATTGCAGCGCCGGGAAGGTGTAGTGACTGTGAGGAGTTACGTAGGGGCCGACCTCGATCGTGATCTGCGCCGCCGGGTCGATCGGCGCAGAGGACGGGCTTCCGCGCCAGCGCGCGCCGTCGATGAAGACCGACACACCGCTGCTCGCCGGCCCGAGGAAGCCCGCGACCTCCCGTTCGCTCAAGGGCTCTCCCCACAGCTCGAAGAGCTGACCGAGCGTCAGCACCCGAGTGCTTCTCATCAGCAGCAGCCCCGTGGGTTCGACTGTCAACAGCGGATAGACGCAGCGGCCAGCGTCGACGTAGGCGCCCCGGCGATGAAACGGCGGCGCGACGCCGATCCCGGCGGGGATCACGACGACATGGCCGGAGGAGAAGACTTCGACGTGAGCCGCCGCGAGGATCGGCGCTACGACGCGGCAGCGCATCCCGTCGACGGGGCTCGCACGCGCCACGAGCGGGCCGGTCGGACCGGGCCTAAATCGAGGCCCCTGGCCGACGCTGCGCGCCCAGGTGAGCTCAGGCGGCGAGCGCGAAGCGGCGCTGGAGGCCGAGCCCGCCGCCGAGCAGCCTGCGCACAGCACAACGCAGAGGAGCAGCGGCAGGGCGCTCCTCATCTTCAGTGGGCGTGCGCGTGTACGCCGTCAAGCGCGCGCGGCGGGACGCGCGCGACGAGGACCGCGGCGAGTCCGGTCGTGAGCGGCACCGCGCAGACCAACCCGATGCAGCCGACGAGCGTCGCGACGATCGGCTGCGCGATGTCCTGGGTGCTGAGGGCGTCGGTCAGACCGACGCCGCTCGAGTGCGTGATCAACAGCAGCGGCAGCGACGCCCCCGCATAGGCGAGCACGAGCGTGTGGATCGTCGCTGAGAGGTGATCGCGGCCGACGTGGAACGCGGCGCGATACAGCGCGCCGGAGCCGAGCCCAGGATCGGTGCGCCGCAGGACCATGACGGCCGAGGCCTGCGTGACCGCGATGTCCGCAAGCACGCCCAGCGCGCCGATCACCATGCCCGCAAGCACGATGCCCTGCAGCGAGACGTTCGGGCTGACGGTTGCCAGGTAAGCCGACAGCTCGTCGGTGCGCCCGTCGATGTGCGCGAAGTGCACGGCGAACAGCGCCAGCAGGCTCGTCAGCAAGAGCGTCGAGCCGATCCCCAGCGCCGCAGCGAAGCTTTGCGGACCGATCCCGCTCGTGAGGATCAGCGTGACGAACATCACCGCCAGCGCACAGACCAACGCGACGAGCAGCGCCGGCTCTCCGTCGAGGATCGCCGGCACGAGGAACTTGGTGAGCAAGAGCAGCGACAGGCCGACCCCGACGGCGGCAAGTAGCCCGCGCAGGCGGATCACCAGCAGCGAGAGCAACAGCAGCGCCCCGGCGAGCCACAGCAACGAGCTTTGGCGGTCGATGTTCACGAATTCCCATTGCTGCTGCGCCGGCGCCGCCGAGCCGACGCGCGGCAGCGTCACCGGGCTGACGCGAACCGTGGTGCCCCGCGCAATCGCGGGCGTGGTGCTCTCCGGCCCCAGATCGACGGTCGCATGCTGCCCGCGCACAGTGATCTGTAGCTCGCGACAGCGCGCGGATGTGGACGGCGCGCACGGCGCGAGGAACGAGCGCTCGACCGAGGCCGGGACGGTATGGACGAAGCCGCGCGTCTTCTGCGACGAGCCTCCGGAGGGCCAGAGCACGAGCAGCCCGATCAGCGTCGCAGCAGCCAGCGCGGCCACGGCGGCGATCAGGGCGCGACCGCCGGGCGTGCGGGCGAGCGAATCGCCGTCGTCTGCCGCCGGTGGCCGGCGCACCTGTCGCCGGCGCTTGCGCGAGCGACGTTCTCGGCGCTCCCGAGCACGGCGGTCGTAGTCGGAGAAGAACTCGTCAGGATCGATCAGCTCGAGATCCGAGGCACTCATCGCACCGGGTTTCGGCCCCTCCGCGATGCCTCCTGCCGACGGGCGGGTGGTGTCAGTGCAGGGACGCGAGCCCAGGCGTGACGCTCATCTTCCGGCTGCCTGGTGCAGCGCCGCTGCGAGGCCTTCAAGCTCGGCCACCTGCCACTGCTGGAAGCTGTCTGAGGCCGGCGAGAGCGTCTCCGTGACGGTCGCGATCGGGATGTGCTGCGCTTTGACGATCGAGGTGATCCGCTGCACGTCGGGCGTCACGTTCTGGCTGTTGTAGACCCAGACCTTGATTTCGCGGTTCTGCGCCTGAGCGTCGACAGTCTGCTTGTCCTGCGCGGTGACGTCGGTACCCTCGGCGATCGCCCTGGCGAAGCTGTAGGGCGTCAGCAGCTTCAGCCCCAGGTCTTCGCCGAGCGGCTGGAAGATGCTCTCGCTGTAGCCGACCGGAACGCCTTTGTACCTCGAGCGGATCTCTTGGCGCAGCTGGTTGTAACGAGCGAGCCCCTGTGTCTCGAATGTCCGCTCGCGAGCGGCGAAGTAGGCGCTGTCAACCGGGTCCAGCTTGTCGTAGTCGGCGACGATCTGGTTGATCACCTTGTAGACGTTGCTCGGCGAATACCACTGATGGGGATTGTCGCCGTCCTTCAGTCCCAGCACGTCGCCGACCGTGAGCATGACGCGCCCGCTCGACGGGCTCGCTTCGAGATCCTGCGACATCCATCTGTCGTAGCCGATCCCGTTGACGATCGCCATCTTCGCGCCGGCGATCACGCGGGCGTCGCGCGCGGTCGGTTCGTAGCTGTGCGGATCGGTGGCCGGGTTGACGATGATGCTGCGGACCGTTGCCTTCTCGCCCGCCAACTGGGTCGCGATGCTGCCCCAGAAGTTCTCGCCGGCGACGACCTCGAAGCCGTGAGCAGCTCCGCCCGAGCCGCCTGAGCTCGCCAGCGAAGCGGACGAGCCGGACGGGGAGCTTTTCCCGCAGCCGGCGAGGAGCGCCGTGAGCGAGAGGAGGGCTAGCAGTAGCGAGAACGTGCGCGGGGCTGATGAGTTCATTGGAACCTCGATATCGGGGGTGTTTGACGGTGGCCGAGCGATGACGGCGGCAACCATAACATAGGATTGAGTCTCATTATTGTTATGGGCCGTCCGAGCGTGCGCCTCCCGAACGCAGGACGTCAGGCGTTCGATGACGACGCGAAGCGACGCGAGCGATCGCCCCTCTCCCTCTGGCCAGGCTGGAGAACTCGAGAGGGACGCTGCGCAGCTACGGCTTGCCGCGGTCGGCGACCGGCCGTGCGGCGACGAGGCTGTCTGCTTGCTCGTGCGCGCTCTTCGCGCGGGTGATCTGACCGCAGCCGGCGAGCGCGAGCAGACCGCCGGTGGCGAGCAGCGCGCCGCCGCGCCGGACTGCCGCTGCGGCCTCCGCGCCGCCGCGCTGGATGCGGAAGAACCACGCGACCCCGAGGAGGCAGAGGATGCTCGCGACGTAGAGGTTCAGGCGCAGGCCGAGGATGTGATGTGCGGGGTCCACGCGCAAGAGCTCCTCACCGATCCGCGCGAAGGAGTAGCCGGCGACGTAGAGCGCGAAGAGGCCGGGCGCGCGGATCCGCCGATGCCTGTCGAGCCAGACGAGCGCGCTGGCGAGCAGCAGGTTCCAGATCAGCTCGTAGAGGAACGTCGGATGGAACGTCGCGTAGTGGCTGTAGCCGGCCGGGCGATGCGCCGGGGAGATCTCAAGACCCCACGGCAGCATCGTCGGGCCGCCGAACAGCTCCTGGTTGAAGTAGTTGCCGATCCGCCCGATCGCCTGCGCGACGAGCAGCGCCGGCGCGGCGGCGTCGAGGAACAACGGGATGCTCGCGCCGCGGCGGCGCAGGACGACGAGCCCGGCGAGCGTGCCGGCGGCGATGCCGCCCCAGATGCCGAGGCCGCCTTTCCAAATCGCAAACGGCCCCCACCAGTGCGGCGGGACTTCGTTCCAGCTCGTCGCCAGGAAGTACAGGCGTCCGCCAATCACCCCGGCCGGGAAGCCCCACAGCGCGACCTCATAGACCAGCTCGCGCTCGCCGCCCTGCGCCTGCCAGCGCCGGACGGTGATGAGCACGGCAGCGGCGACCGCGACGGCGTAGGCCAAGCCGTAGGCATGGAGGAAGAACGGGCCGAGGTGCAGCCCGTTTGAGGAGGGGCTCGGAATGAAGCCCAGGAGGATGCTTCTCACGCTATTCAACTGCGTATGCGGACATCTTGCTCGGACAGACGGCTCATCCTAGGTCCCGAGCCGGTGTACGGCGTCGGCTGCTGAAGCCGCCCGCTGCCCGGGCAGACCTCAGGCGTACCCTCTAGGCCATGACGTCGATCCCAGTTGAGAGGCGGCGATGATCAGCGCGGTGATCCAGTTGGGCCCGCTCGTGCTGCTGGCGGTTCTCTACGCGCGCCGCGCTCGCGCCCTGGCGAACACGCGGCAAGCTGTGCCCCACTGGCGCCAGGCGTGCTTCTACAGCGGCTGCGCGACGATCTGCGTCGCGCTGACGGCGCTCGGCTCGGGCAGCCAGGAACTGCTGTACGTGCACATGATCGAGCACCTGCTGATGGGCGACATCGCGGCGCTGCTGCTCGTGCTCGGCCTGACCGGCCCCGTGATCGCGCCGGTGCTGAGAATCGGCTTCTTCAACCGGCTGCGCGTGCTGTCGAACCCGGCGATCGCGTTCCCGCTGTGGGCGATCGACCTGTACGCCTGGCACCTGCCGATCTTCTACCAGGCGGCGCTGCGCGACGGCGGCGTGCACGCGCTCGAGCACGTCATGTTCATCGCCTTCGGCGCGAACATGTGGATGTGCCTGTTCGGCCCGCTGCCGATGCCGAGCTGGTTCAACAACGCCGGCAAGGTGCTCTACATCCTCGCCGTGCGATTGGCCGGCACGATCCTCGCGAACATCTTCGTCTGGTCCGGGACGGCCTTCTACCCGTTCTACAACTCCGGCGACGCGGCGTCGCACCTCTCGCCGGTGACCGACCAGCAGATCGCGGGCGGAGTGATGATGGTCGAGGAGAGCATCCTCACGCTGTGCCTGTTCGCGTGGCTGTTCCTGACGGCGATGCGCCAGTCGGAGGAGCGCCAGGAGCTGGTCGAGCTCGCCGAGGCACGAGGGGTCGAGCTCGCCGACGGACGCGCCGAGCGCGCCGTCCGCGCCGGACAGGGCGCCGTCCTGCGCCGGCGCATCGAACAGTCGGCTTCGTCGGGCGGTCACGACGGTCCGGCGGGCGCCGGCGCGTAGCGCCTCGACGTTCAGCTCGCGAGCAGCGCCGGCACGTCGTGGACGATTTCCGTCGGCGAGAGGCTCGACGCGTAGATCGTCGTCAGCTTCCCGCTCGCGCTGATCCCGTAAACGAGCGCCGAGTGGTTGACGAATTCTGGGTTGCCGACGTCCTGCGAGGAGCCGACGCTCCAGGCCTTCCAGACGGGCGCGAGTTCGCTGCCGGTGCCGATCAGATACTGCATCTCGCCGGTCAGCTCGTGCTCGTGCAGGAACTTCGCCACGGCGGCCGGCTTGTCGCCGCGCGGATCGACCGACACAGCGATCAGCTGCACCTCGCCGGCGCGCGAGCCGAGCCGAGCGAGCGCGTTGTGTAGCTGCGAGGCGATCAGCGGGCAGATGTCGGGGCAGTGCGTGTAGAGGAAGGTGACGAACACCGCCTTGCCGCGATAGTCAGACAGGCTGACAGGCTGGCCCTCGTAGTTGTGCAGCGAGGCGAGCGCGGGCGCAGACCTGAGCGGCCGCAGCAGCAGCCCATCGTATTTGGCCACATGCGCGCTGTGCGCGCCGTCGGGAAGGCGCTGCCTGCTGCTGGACCCGCCGGCGATCACGAGCGCGACGCCGCCTACGATGATGAGGATCACGACGACAGGCAGAAGGAGCTGCAGCCGCCCGACCGACCGCGCCGGAGGTCCAGGCGACGAGAGATCGTCGTCGCCGGCCGAGGAGTCCATGCTGCTCTGGCCGGACGCCTCGTCGCTCATTGGCACGAAGTGTCTCAGACACGCCCAAAGCTTGCGAAGGCAGCCACCCGCAGCCTGGCGACCGCCTCCGCGCTCCGATCCCTACGCGGCTGGCTTGCGGCGTGCGGCGACGAGCGCCCCAAGGCCGACGATCAGACCGAGTGCGCCAACGATCAGCGCGAGGACGCCCAGTCCTTTGCTCGCGCCGCTACTGCTCGACTTCGACGCGACCGGCGCCGGAGTGGATGTGGCCGGGCTCCCAGCCGTCTGCCCCGCTGTCGGCCCTGCCTCATCGCCGGCGATGTCCTCGATTACGCCACCCTTGGCCGTGACGTTGATTCTGGGTGAGGGATGTTCGGCCGTCAGCGAGGGTTCGATCCAGTGCACGACCTGTCCGTTGCTGTAGGTCTGAACCGTGCGGAATTCGAGCGGTTTGCCTGCCGCGTTCTCGGGGATCGCCAAGGACAGCGGGAAGTTGATGAACTGGGCGTTGTTCACCTTGCCCAGCGGCCCGGTCCAAGTCCAGACGATCTGCGAGACCTCGGTGTTGATTGTTTCACCGCCTTCTTTGATCGGCGTCGCGAGCTTGCTTTCGATCACCTTCGTGCTCCAGCCGGCGACGTTTTCGTAATCGACGCCAGTGAAGCCCTGTGGGAATAGGACGTCGACCTTCTTGACGTAGGCGCCTTCCTGCTCGCCGGGAACGCGCACGTCGAGCGTCGCGAACGCCCCTGCCGGGATCGTGTTGGGATGCAGGCTGATGTGCGCCTGCGCAGTGGCCGGGGCGAGCAGCGCACCGGCCGCGAGCAGGACTGCAAGCTTCTTGTTCATCTTCGCTTCCTCCTTCTCAGTGGATGGGATCGCCCGGCCGGCGCGCCGGCCTTGCGACGCGGTCGGCCTGGGGTGCCTTCGAAAGGCCTCAGAGAGGCCAGCCGAGAGGAGGCGGCGCTCGGCCCGCCAGCGCCGAGGCCAGCAGGGCGCCGCCGCGCGGCATGCTCGCCGTGATACGTCTGTGAACGCGCGTGACGGCGCCGACCGCGACGCGTATTCGGCTGCGTCGCGTGACGCTCAGCAGTGCGCGCTCACCGGGATACCGCCCCAGCCCGAGCAGCAGAAGCAGCAGGCAGGCCGGGGCGAGGAACGTCGCCGCCTGCGCCGCTCCCGGTAGACGCACAGCAAGCAATAGGGCCGCGGCTGCAAGGCTCGTCGCGAGCAGTGCGCCTCGATGCCTCGAGCCTGCGAGACAGCTCATCGGATCGGCACCTTCACGATCCGGCGGTGCTGTTCGAATTCGGACACGCGGTCGACGACTTCGATCTCCCACGTGCCACCCGGGCTCAGCACGGCCGAGCTCAGGATGTAGTGCCCCGGCCCCGCGAGGCTCGCCTTCAGCGGCAGCGGGCCGATTCCCTTGGCGGGCAGCCTCGCGCTCGCCGTCAGTTCCTTCGTCGCCGTGAACTGTGTGCCGGTCTTGGCGTCGATCAGGTACAGGTGCACCGTGTTTAGCCCGACCTTCGCCGGTTCGACGGTCAGCTCGAGCTCGGCCGGCCCGATCGTCGTGTTCGCCGAGAACGGCCCGGACGCGGCGTCGATCGGCGGCGCGTAGCTGATCAGCGCCGCGGTCACGCCGAACACGCAGAGCATCAGCGCGAGCTCGCCACGCATCGTGCGCCGAGCCAGCGCGCCGACGCCACCGGGCGACCGGCCGTCACCGACCAGGCGCCCGAGCGCCGGGATGACCCGCTTGCGGTTGACCCAGCCGAGCCCGATCAACGTCGAGAGCAGTACGACCTTGGCGATGATCAGCGCGCCGTAGGTCGTGTGGAGGAGACCGTTGAAGCTGCGCACGTCGATGTACGCCTGGATCACGCCGGTCGCGGCGATCACGACGACCGCCGCGAGCGCAAGCGGCGAAAAGCGCACGAGCGTCGCCAGCAGCAGCCGGCTGCGCTCGGGGGCATCGAGACGCCGGGTCGCAGCGGGCACGGCGAGCAGCAGGCACGCGATCCCTCCGACCCACACGCTGCCCGACAGGACGTGGAGAACGTCGGAGGAGAAGAACACACCGACGGGGCTCTCGATGCTCGCGTGACCCGCCAACGCCGGCGTGATCGCGAGGTACAGCGCGCCGAGCGCGAGCAGCGCGACGATCGCGTGCGGCGGACGCCGAGCCACGGCCGCGCTCCCTCCCCCCTCTGCGCTCTGCCCGAGCACCGGGATCGCGCCCCTGCCGATCGCGCTCGTCAGCCCGAGCAGGGCGCCGAGCAGAACCCAGTCGATCGCGCGCAGACCCCAGACCTCGCCGAAGCGACTTTCGAGCGTGTTTTCGACGATCGAGCCTTTCAGCGAGCCCCACAGCGAGACGCCGGCGGCGCTCGCGCCCTGCAGGAGGACGCCGAGCACGCTGACGAGCGCGCCGAGCACGACGGCGACCGCGAGCAGCCTCGCAAGGCGCGACGCGAACGCGCGCGAGGCCAACGACCAGCGCTCCTCGCCGCTCGCGACGGCCGCCAAGCCGGGGATCCAGGCGAAGAACAGGAACGCCAGGCCGCCGACCATCAAGGCGAGCGTCAAGTAATTCAGGCCACGCACGACGCCGAACGCGACCCTCGTCACCTCGCCGGACTCGTTCTTGCCGATCAGGCCGGCGACCGTGAACTTCGGCGCGGCCCCGGCGTGGCCGATGTTGAAGACCAGACCGCCGTAGACGATGTGCGTGTCGGCGGAGATCACGCGGTAGGTGCAGGTGTACGTCCCGTCCGGCAGATGCGCCTTTAGCCCGACGCCCATCCAGTGCTCGTTGCCGCCCGGATGCGAGACGTTCAGGTCATCGACCTCGGCGCCCTGGGCGTTGTAGACGCGCACGGCTCCGAGCGTGCCGCCGACATCCTGGTTGAACTTGAAGATGACCTCAGTCGGCTGGGTCTTGACGGTCGCGCCCGACAGCGGCGAGGTGCCGAGCAGCTGCGCGTGGGCGAGCGCCTGCGGCGCGCTTGCGAGCGTCGCTAGGCAGGCGGCGACGAGGACGATCGCGAGCGGCGCGAGGCGGCGCTTGGAGCGTGTCGGCCGGTGTGCGCTCACCACGCCTCTCGGCCGGTCGAGCCCTGCGCGGCGCCGGCGTCCTCGCCGCCCGGAGGCGAGCCGCGGCGCCGGCGGCAGCGTACGAGCAGCACCGCGAGCAGCCCGATCGCGGCGATCGCGACGAACACGGCGATCACGGCGGTCGGCGCCTTCGAGCTCTCAGGGACCCAGAACAGTTCGCCCTTGATCGCGCCGGGCTGCGTGCCGATCTCGATCGGCACGGTCCAATCGAAGATCTTCGTGCGCTTGCCGGTGTCCTTGACCTGCGGCGGCGTGACCGGGCTCATCCAGTGGATGCGGTGGTCGTGCCATTCGAACTGCCCGGTCCGATCGACGGCCTGCCAGCGCGGCGGCGCGCTCGCGCTGGCCGATGGCGGCACCGTGACGTTCGCGTAGAAGCTCGTGTTCAGGTAAACGGCGGGCGAGCGCGAGTTCTGTTCGGTCGCCCCGCCGGGCAGGACGCGCGCGTAGGGCTCGCCCGAGTAGCCGTAGATCGTCACGGTCTTGCCGGTGTGGTTGCGCAATAGCAGCCGGTCGGCGAACTCGAGCACTTCGACGCTCAGGCCGGGTGTCTTCGGCGTGATCGAGGTGATGTAAGTGCGGTAGTGATAGCTGGAGCCCTGGTCGTTGATCGGGTTGCCGCTCTCCGTCGTGTCGGTCTGCGTGCTGGCGGCACGCGCGCCGGCGACCGGCAGCAGGATCAACGCCCCGAGCAGGGCAAGTGTTCGACGTCGTGACATCGCAGCTCCTGGTCGAGCTTGAAGGGACGGGAATCGGGCGCCGCGATCGCGCGGCGTCGGCGTGAGCAGCCGACCCGCGCCGAGCAGGCTTCTAGTTCGCGGCGGCCAGCGCCACGGGCGGCGGGCGCACGGCGAGCGAGCAGCCCAGCAGAAGACCGCCCCGCGGCCGGGCGATCCTCGCGCGCCCAGTCGGCACGCTGGCGACAGACCGCTCCCGACGAGCCCGCCGACGCCTGCTCGACAACGCCATCAGCGCACGCTCGCCGGGGTAGCGGCGCAGCGCGGTCAGCAGCGCCAGCGCCAGCGCGGGCAGCGTGCACAACACGCCGGAATCGAGCGACGCCAGCGTCGCCACGGCGGCGGCGAGCGCGAGCAGTCCGACAAGCGCAAGGCGATGCTGCCGCGCAACGCGCGCGATTCGAGCACCGGGCTTG
Source organism: uncultured Solirubrobacteraceae bacterium (assembly GCA_963782925.1). Classification (GTDB taxonomy): domain Bacteria; phylum Actinomycetota; class Thermoleophilia; order Solirubrobacterales; family Solirubrobacteraceae; genus Palsa-744. Next base: position 3,092,712 of record CAWALH010000002.1, on the reverse strand, counting down.
TTCGGCTCGAACACGACCGACGAAACCTTACTCCGCGCGCGCCACGGGGCGTCCGCCCCCCGGGTCACGTGCCGACCGCGGAGAGCAGCCACAGCCCGAAGCTGGTGAACGCGACCATCACGGTCAGCATCCAATACTGCGAGCGGACGGCCTCCTGCGCGTTGCGATACATGCCGAGCGCGCGGTCGTGGGCAAGCGTCAGCCCGCCGACGTGCCCGGCGACGAGCGCCGTCACCTGCACGTACCAGATCGCCGCGTAGGAGATGATCGCGTAATCGATCTGGTAGGAGGAGGTGCCGAACAGGTTGGCGCCGTTGCCGAGCGGATCGGAGGCGAGATAGCCGATCGCCTGCCCCTGCCAGATCAGCAGCGAGAAGTAGTGCGCAAGGACGTACGCGAAGCCGATCGGCACGAGCGTGTGCGCGAAGCTGCTGCTCAGCTCGGCCCTCGTGTAGCGCCGGCTGACGCTCTGCACGCCGCGGATGCCGAGCTCGTAGATGCCTGCGATCAGCGCGACGCAGAGCAAGAGCCCAACCGTGTATGCGAGCTCGGTGGCCGGCGTCGCGTGCAGGCCGAGATCGGCGAAGAGGCTCTGCAGGTGCGGCTCGAGCTTGCGCCAGACGACGTCGTTGGAGAACCCGTCGAACGTCGTGGTGCCGATCACCGCGCAGACGAGCGCGACCGTCCCGGCGCGCACGGGCATCTGCGTCAGCCCGCTCAGCGGCCGGCGCCGATAGACGACGCCGTCCTCGACGCGCAGCGCCGACATCCGCGCAAGCAGGCCGAAGTACGCGCCGAAGCCGTCGGCCCGCTCGCTCCACTCCTCCACGCCGAACGCGAGCATCCCGGCGAGCATCGCGAGGAAGTAGGCGAGCGACAGCGCGGCGAGCGTCGAGGGGCTGTCGCGTTCGACGTAGACGAGCTCGAGCCACGCGAAGCCGACGAGCAGCGCGACGGCCGGCCACTGACCGAGCTTCTCGGGGTAGGTGAATCGAGCGCGATCGAGCACGCGCGGGGCGAGACGACGACCGGCCCAGCGAATCGCGCGGGCGCTCGAGCGCCACGGGCTGAGCGCGGCGAAGACGTCGCCGAACAGCACGCTCGCGATCGGCGTGCCAACCCAGAAGATCACGTAGATGAACGTCACGCTGAAGTTCGCCGACCAGACCTGCGTGCCGGCGAAGCCGCTGTAGAGCACGAGCGCGAACAGCGCCAGCCCGACCGCGTTCGCCAGGCGCGCGAGCGCCACCGGCATGCGAAACAGCCGCGCGCGATGCTCGCTCTGCAGCTGCGGGCGCCGCCAAAGGACCGACAGCGCGACGAACGAGACGACGAGCACGATCGCGGCGGCCCAGCTGAACAGCCACACCGGGATCGGCAGGTCCGCGCGACCGACGATGCCGTGCGCCTGCGCGCTCGCCGGGTACAGCACGGCGCCGGCGCCGAGCGCGCCGAGGACAGGCGCGAGCAACCGGCGAGCAGGCTTCATTCCGCGGGCGAGTCTATGCCAGGCGGTCGCACCGCGAGCTGGCGGCGTGCGAGACAATCAAACAGAGATGTCACCGCTGGCGCACATCGGCAACATCCCGGTGGAGGAGTGGTTGCCGTTCGTCGTGCCCGTCGTCGTCCTCTACGTGATCGGCCGTCGCGCCACGCACCGCCGCCGCGAGGCGGTCAGGAGCCTCCCGGAGGCGAGCGAGCTGCTCGATCAGGCGATCATCGAGCGAGTCGTCGCACGCTGGACCGAATCGCGCCACGGCAACGTCGCGGCCAGGCACCTCCCGATCTTCTACCCGCCGGGACCCGACGGGTTGACTGCGACGCAGCTCGCCGCTCGTGCGCGCTGCAAGACCTCGATCGTCGAGGAGCTTCTCCACGAGCTAGAGGAGCTCGGCTACATCGAGTACGCCGCGCCAAGCGAACCGGTGTCGCTCACCGTCGAAGGCTATGACCTGCTGACCGAGACCGAGGCGGTACTGCTTGAGACTGCTCGCGAACAACGCGCACGTGAGCCAAATCCCGTCTAGCGGCGCGATCGTTGACGCGCGGACCTCGGTCGACACTCGCCGGCCGATGCATCCCATAGCCGTCGAGGCATCTGCTCAGCCAACACCGGCGGCCGGGAAGGCGCGCCGGCGACCGCACTGGATCTCTGCCGCTCAGCTCGCGAGCGGCAGCGTGAAGCAGATCCGCGTGCCCGTGCGCGCCTCGCCCAGCCAGATCCTGCCGCCGTGCGCCTCGACGATCGTCCGCGCGATCGCCAGGCCGAGGCCGCTTCCCGAGCCGGTGCGAGCCGCCTCCTCGCCGCCCCGGTAGAACGGCTCGAAGACGCGCAGCCGGTCGCCCTCGGCGATCCCCTCGCCCGTGTCCGACACCTCGATCTCGGCCGAGCCGTCTCGCTGGTGAGCGCGTACGAAGACGCTGCCGTCGGCAGGGGTGTGGCGAATCGCGTTGGTCAGCAGGTTCGCCAGCACGCGCGCCAGCTGTTCGGGATTGGCCCGCGCCGGGCGCATGTCGTCGGCGATCTCGGCGCGCACGGAGACCCGACGCGACTGCGCCTCGAGCCGGATCGCCTCGAGCATCTCCGCGACGATCTCGGCGAGCGGCACCGCCTCGGTGCTCCACGCGAAGTCGCCGGCGTTCAGTCGCGAGAACTCGAACAGGTCGTCCACGAGCGCACCCAGCGCGCGGACGTTCGCGCCGATCGTCGCGACGTACCTGCGCGCCGTCGCGGGGTCGACGAGATCGTCGTCGAGCGCCTGCGCGAGCAGCTGAAGCGATGTCAGCGGCGTGCGCAGATCGTGAGACACCGCAGCGATCACCTGGCGGCGCGCCGCGTCGGCCTCGTCGCGCGAGCGTTCCTCGCTGCGAAGCGTCGCGATCATCGTGTTGGCCGAGTCCGCGAGGTCGCTGAGCTCCTTGCCCGAGCGCGCCTCGACGTGGACGTCGCGCTCTCCCTGGCCGACGGCGTGCAGGCCGTGCGAGACCGAGCCGACGTCGCCCACCACGTCGCGCAGCAGGATCTGCGCCGCGCGCGCTGCGATGACCGCCGCGAACAGCAGGATCCCGGCCGTCGTCCACGCGTCGTCGGGCGAGACGAACATGACGGCCGCTCCGATCAGCAGCGCCGCGAGCAGCTGGCCGAGCGCGAGTCCGATGCCCAACTGAAAGCGATGGCTCAGCGTGCTCACCCGTAGTCGTCGAGCATCGGCGGCGTGGGCAAGCAGGAGCGCCACGAGGCCGACCGGGAGCAGGATCGCGCTCGTCAGCGCCACCGCGTGCGCGCCGCCGATCAGCGCCATCACCGCACACGCCGCGACGAGCGCCCCGACGAGCGTGAGCAGCGAACGCCTCATCGCCTGAACCGGTAGCCGACGCCCCACACGGTCTGGATCAGGCTGGGGTCGTCGGGGTCGGACTCGATCTTCGCTCGCAGCCGGCGGATGTGCACCGTCACGGTCGAGCTGTCGGTGCACGAGGAGAACTGCCACACGTGCTCCATCAGCTGCGCTCGCGAGAAGACGATGCCCGGATGACTAGCCATGAACCACAGCAGGTCGAACTCGCGCGGGGTGAGCGCGACCTCGCTCCCGTCGCGGAGCACCGTGCGCGCGCCGGGATCGATCCGCACGCCGTCGAGCTGAAGCGGCGGCTCCTCGCTCGGCTCGCCGGCGCCCCGGCGCAGCACGGCCTCCACGCGGGCGACGAGCTCGCCCGGTGAGAACGGCTTGACGACGTAGTCGTCGGCGCCGCGCCGCAGCCCGGCGATCCGGTCGGACTCCTCGCCCTTCGCCGTCAGCAGGATCACCGCCGGCCGCGCGTGCTCGCTCTCGTGCAGCCGGCGCATCACCTCGAGACCATCGAAGCCGGGCAGCATGATGTCGAGGATCACGAGCGCCGGTGAATGCTCGGCGCTCATCGCAACCGCCTCGGGGCCGGCCAGCGCGACTCCAGTTCGGTAGCCCGCCCGCTGCAGGTAGCGCGCCATGATCTCGCCGATCGTCGGCTCGTCGTCGACGACCAGCACGTACGGGCCTACCGGGTCCGAGCTGGAGCGCATCGCACGGGTGATCATCGCAGCGGAGCTCAGCCGAAGGTGAACGAGTACACCGAGACGCCGGGCGACGCCCGCACGGTCAGAACGTGGTGCTCCACGCGCGGCAGTTCGACGAGGCGGTACAGCCGCTGAAAGCCAATGCTCGCCTTCCCCCCGTGCACGTCGGCGCCGGACTCGGCCGCCGGGATCGGACGGCCGTCGAGCAGGATCTGCGCCGAGGCGCCGCTTCGAGCCGAGCCCGCGACGAGGAACACGCGGCGCGCGTTGAAGCTCAGCCGCAGCCGGCTGCCTGCGACCGCTTCGGCTGAGTCCGCGCCGACCCGCCAGCTGCCTTCGTAGCGCAGGTGTTCGTGCGTCGGCGCAGGGCCCGATCCGAAGTTCTGCAGACCCGGGCGCAGCGTTCCGTTCGCGAAGCGTTCTGCCTTTTCGGCGCCGAGGTAGGACTCGGGGGTGACTTCCACTTCCGACGGCGCCTGTGCGTTCACCTTCGTCGCCTGACCGAGCCCTTCCGCGCCGGCTTCGACCAGCAGGCTGCGGATCGCCCGCTCCTTGGCCGCGTATTCGCCCTCGCCGAAGTCGGCCACGCGGATCCGCCCGCGTGCGTCGATCAGGTACTCGGCCGGCCAGTATTCGTTCTTGTACGCGTTCCACGTGCTGTAGTTGTTGTCCTGGGCGACGGGGTAGCCGATCCCGTTCTGGTGGATCGCTTCCTGGACGTTCGAGGCGGAGTGCTCGAACGGGAACTCGGGCGTGTGCACGCCGACGATCGTCAGGCCCTTGCTCGCGTAGCGCGCGTTCCACGCGTTCAGGTACGGAAGCGTGCGGATGCAGTTGATGCAGCTGTAGGTCCAGAAGTCGACGAGCACCACGTGTCCGCGCAGCGAGCGCAGGCTGAGCGGCGCGCCGCCGGGCGTGTTGAACCACTTCTGCGTGCCGACGAATTCAGGCGCCGTGCCGAGCACCGGCAGGCGCTCGCCGGCGTCGGCCTCCTTCAGGCCGCCGGTGCGCCGCGCCTTGTGCCCATGCAGAGCCGCCAGCTGATGGGCGGCGGCGCTGTCGGTTTCGAGGCCTTTCGCCGGAGTGACGAGGAACGCGGGCAGGTCCGAGGCGATCGAGGTCTCAAAGCGCGTGTCGTAGTTGCCGAGCATCGCCAGCGCGATCACGACCATGATCGCGCCCATCGACATCTGAAAGCGACCGCTGCGTCGCGCGAGGCGGCCGGTCAGGCGCCGGCCGCCGAGCATCAGCCCGTAGAGGACGACGGCCGAGCCGATCCCGTAGGCAAGCGCGACGGCCAGGCGCGCGGCGCTGAAGCTCTGCGAGGCCGAGACGGTAATCACGCCGGCGAGGATCGGCCCGGCGCAGGGCGCGTAGACGAAGCCGAGGCCGCCGCCGACGAGCATCCCGGACCAGAAGCCGCCATCCGCCCCGCCGCGCGGCGCGCGGAGCCCGAGGCGCGGTCCGATCGTGCTCAGCCGCGCCTCCAGCCGGTCGCCGATCGGCGGCACGAGCAGCGCGACGCCGAAGCCGATCAGCGCGATGATCGAGAGCGTGCGCAGGAGTTGGTCGGGCAGCCCCAGCGCCGAGATCAGGTAGACGAGCGCCACGGTCGCGACCGTGAACGACAGCGCCAGACCGGTGACCACGCCGAGCGGGCGGCGCCTGCCGCCCGTCACGCCCGCCGCGAGCGCGACAGGCAGCACCGGGAGCACGCACGGCGAGACAGCCGTCGCCGCGCCGGCGATGAATGCGAAGACGATCAACAGGGCCATGCACGGACTGTGCGCTGCAGATCTTGCGCGTTCCTTACGGCGGCGCGCCCCTGCGTGGTAAGGAACTCGTAATACCCGTGCGGGATGGTCGCCGCGGTCGAGCAGAGGCTCGTTCAACTGCGACAGGAGGATCACCCATGAAGATCAGCGCCACCCCCGTACGCCTACTCGCCGCGATCGCCGCCTTCGTTGCGCTCGCCGCGGCGCCCGCGAGCTCGCTGGCGACCTCGAGCTCCTCGATGCACCACATGATGGCCTGCACGCATCACCAGGTGATGACGCACCACACCTCGCACTGCTCGATGCACCACTCGATGAAGCACACGAAATAGGCCGAGGGAGCCTCAACCGGCCGGCGCACGCTCCGCGGACGAGCGCGCGCCGGGCGGGAGGCGGGCGATCGGTCCACCGCGCGCTGCGGGCGGGCTCTGGGATGACTCCGAGTCATCCGAGCGTCGTGCTGCTTGAGCGCTGCCTGCGCCCGAATCGGGTAGGCGCCGGGCTCACCCCGGCGCCTCCCACACCACCGGACATGCGGGTCCGCATCCGGCGGTTCGCTCAGCATCCCGGAGACGGCGGTAGGGGTCGATGAACCCCTTGAGGCCGTGATCGACCCAGTAGGCGTTGGGCAGGGCGCGGGAGAGGACATAGGAGCCTGCGATGCGCCAGGGTCCCTTCTGCGATGCGGCCCACTCACGGGCCGATCGCTCGGGCATCCCCAATGCACGCAGGTTGCGCCGCCGTGTGCGGTAGCGCTTCCATTCCTTCCAGCGGATCTGCCGCATCCGCCGCCTGAGCCACTCGTCGAGGTCTGAGAACGGGCGCTCTCCGTCGGCCAACGCGAAGTAGGCCGTCCACCCAACCGTGAAGCGGTTGATGGCGTGGATGCGCCGGTCCATCGGCACGCCCCAGCTACGCGCGGTGAGCTCTCGCAGCCGTTGCTTGGCGCGCTTGGGCGCCTTGCGATCGACTCCGATCTTCACCTTGCCGTCGCGGCGAAAGAAGCCGAACCCGAGAAAGGTCCGGCCCGTTGCCGGGGCGAGCGCCGACTTCTCGGCGTTGACGCGCAGCCGCAGGCGCTGCTCGACGAACTGCGTGACGCCCTGAAGGACTCGCTGGCCCGCGCGGCGGCTCTCGACATAGATCATCACGTCGTCGGCGTAGCGCACGAACCGATGCCCGCGCCGCTCCAGCTCGCGGTCGAGGTCATCGAGCATGACGTTGCCCAGCAGCGGCGAGAGCGGCGACCCCTGCGGGGTTCCCTCCTCGCTGGCCTGCCAGGCGCCGTCCACGATCACCCCGGCCTCTAGAAAACGCCGGATCAGCTTGAGCAGCTGCTTGTCCTTGACCCGCCGGGCGATCCGTGCCATCAACGCGTCGTGCTGAACACGGTCAAAGAACGCGTCCAGATCGACATCCACAACCCACGCCGCGTCATCCTCGATGAACTGGCGTGCCCGCTCGACCGCGTGATGGGCCGAACGGCCGGGTCGAAACCCGAAACTGTGCTCTGAGAAGCGCGGCTCGAAGGCGGGCTCGAGCACTTGCAGTACGGCCTGCTGGATCAGCCGATCCAGCACCGTCGGCACCCCCAATGGCCGCTGAGCGCCCGCGGGCTTTGGGATCATCACCCGGCGCACGGCCTGCGGCCGGTAGGTGCCCGCGTCGAGCTGCGAGCGGACCTGCGGCCAGTGGTCCTTCAACCACGGCCGCAGCTCCTTGGTGCTCATTTGATCGATGCCAGCGGCACCGGCGTTTCGCTCGACGCGTCTGAGCGCCGAGGCGAGGTTCTCGCGGGCCATGAACTGCTCCCACAGGCTCGCTTCGGCGGGGTGAGCGGCGGTCCCGTCCGGCGCCGGGTCGCTGCTGCGCTCTGGACGGACGCCATCGGGCTTCACCCTCCGAACCTCCCGTCCAGGCCCCCGAGGGGGTTGGCTGCGGTCAGCGCAACGACCGCGAGCACGAACGTCCTTTCGCTCGGCTTCGCGTTCGGTCCTTCCCGGCGATCAACGATCCCGCCGGTACTACGACCTCTGCTGACTTCTCCGCGGCGAGCGGTGGCCTTCCGGCCACCACCGTCGCATCCCACCCGACGATCGGCGCCCAAGCGCCGGTCGGGCATCCAGCGACACCCGCAGAGATCTCCCGGGATAAGGCCAGCCACCTTCCTCGCGCACCCGCCGCATTTACGTGACGGCCCCTTGATGGCATCGGGCTTCGCCATGCGTTGCTGGCTCGCCCGGACCGCCCCGCCTCTGATGCGGTTCGTGTCCCTCGGGTCGCGATTTCGCCTCCGGCTTCCTTCCCACCCCGCCTCACGACGACGCAGTTGCCCTTGGCTTGTGGTTGGTGCCATCAACCTCCACAGGGGACTTGCACCCCCGAGCGGCTGGTCATGCCCGGCGTACAACCGGGGTGGCCGCGGAGCGTACGCTCCGCGGCCATGTGCGCTCCCGGACTGGCTCACCCCCCGACGAAGGTACGTCGCCTTCGGAGGCAAGCCTAGTCGGCGGACTCTCTGACGGTTTGTCATAGCTCTGACATCCATGCTCCGGCCGTAGCGTGCTTCGGCCGACAGGCTCGCGATGACAGGCGTCGAGCGACAGCGACTGGGTGAGCAGGGTTTCACTCTCGTCGAGCTACTCGTGACGATCACTGTCGTCGGCCTGCTCGCAGCGCTCGCCATACCTTCGTTTCTGGACGCGCAAGGCCAAGCGGGAGACGTCACAGCGAAGTCGATGGCCGCACAGGCGTACAGCGACGCCGAGACGCTTGGAGTGGGTGGCGGCGGCTACGTCGAAGTGAACAAGACGGCGCTTCGCCGCTCTGACCCAGCGCTCGTGCTGACGAATACGGGCAGCGGGGCCTATCTGAGCGCTGCGAGCGGCACGCAGAGCACTTACACATTGACCGTCACCTCGAGCGAGACTGGCGATAAATTCACGCTCCAGCGACGTTCCAACGGCTCGATCGTGCGCACCTGCAAGATCCCGGCGCGCGCCAGGCCGCACGGCGGCTGCGAGCGCGTCTCCGGCGTGACGGGCACCTGGTAGCGCTCGACCCGTGCTCGGTCGGCCTCATTGGCCATAGCAGCTGCGCGGGCGATCTTCCAGCCGCGCGGTCAGAGATGTGACTGTCGGCGCCAAGATCGACTCGGCGGCAGGTATACGGCCGAGACGCTCGCCTAGGCTGGCTGACGATGCGACCGTCGACGCCGCGTGCCGAGCCCCCGGACGCCGCCAGGCCATAAAGGCAAGGCGCCCCGCTCCCTGACCATGCCGCAACCGTCTGCCGCCAGTCGGCGAGCTCCCGGCTCCGGGCATGTGCCCGCCGAGAGGTCCGCGCTGGCGCAATACGTCGCCCGCGTTCGTGACTCGGCGGCCAGCGGCTCGGGCGCCCTGACCGCGCTGGCGCTGCTGGTCGGCGCCGGCGCCGGCGCGGGCGCGATCGCCTTCCGCTACATGATCCTCGGGCTGACGTACGTGTTCACGGGCCATCGCGACTACAGCGCCGCGGGACACGCACCCGACTCGTGGGTGCCGGGACTCGGGATCTACTTCGTCGTGCTCGCACCGGTCCTCGGCGGCCTGCTCTACGGACCATTGGTCAGCCGCTTCGCGCCCGAGGCGCGCGGCCACGGCGTGCCGGAGGTGATGTACGCGGTGAACCGACTCGGCGGGCGGATGCGCCCACAGGTCCCCGTCGTGAAGTCGCTCGCCTCGGCGCTCTGTATCGGTTCGGGCGGCTCGGTCGGGCGCGAGGGCCCGATCGTGCAGATCGGCTCGGCGCTCGGCTCGGTCGTCGGCCAGGCGCTGCGCCTCTCTGAGGACCAGCTGCGCCTGCTCGTCGCCTGCGGCGCCGCCGGCGGCATCTCGGCGACGTTCAACGCGCCGATCGCGGGCGTGTTCTTCGCCCTCGAGCTGATCCTGCGCAACTTCGAGACGCGCTCGTTCGGGCTCGTCGTGCTTAGCTCGGTCACCGCCGACGCGATCGGGCGGGCGGCGTTCGGCAGTCGTGCCTTCCTCGCGCTGCCGAGCTTTGCCTTCAGCTCGCCGCTGGAGCTCGTGCTCTATGCCGGGCTCGGGGTCCTCGCGACGGGCGTCGGCCTGACGTTCGTGCGCGTGCTCTATCGCAGCGAGGACCTCGCCGATCGCGCGTGGGGCAGCCGCCCGGACTGGCTGCGCCCGGCGGTCGGCGGCGCGCTGCTGGGCCTGCTGCTGCTCGCCGTGCCGCAGATGTACGGCGTCGGCTACCCGGTGCTCGAGCGCGCCGTCGCAGGGCACTACGTGGTCCTCGTCCTGCTCGGACTGATGGCCGCGAAGATCCTCGCGACGAGCCTGACGATGTCGATCGGCGGCTCGGGCGGCGTATTCGCGCCGTCGCTGTTCATGGGCGCGATGCTCGGCTCCGCCTACGGCGCCGGCGTCCATGCGCTGCTGCCGGGACTGGCGGCGGCCGCCGGCGCGTACGGCCTCGTCGGCATGGGCGCCGTGTTCGCCGCGACGGCGCGCGCGCCGATCACTGCCGTGCTCGTGATCTTCGAGCTGACCGGCGACTACCGGATCATCCTGCCGCTGATGTTCGCCGTCGTCGTCGCGACGGCGCTCAGCAACCTGATCACGAGCGACACGATCTACACGCTGAAGCTACGCCGGCGAGGGATCGACATCGAAGCGCCAGCGCCGAGCGGGATGGCGGCGATTGCGGTCGGCGACGCGATGGGCACGGCGCCGCGAGCGCTCGCGCCGGAGGTCCCGCTGGAGTCGGTGATCGCTCGCTTCGCCAGCGAGCGCACCGACTCGCTGCCGGTGCTCGACGCGGACGGCGTGCTTGTCGGCGTCGTCGCGGCGAGCGACGTCGAGCGCGCGATCGGCGAGGATCGCGACGGCCTGACCGCCGCGGCGCTCGTGCACCGTACGCCGACGCTGCGTAGCGACGAGTCACTCGAGGAGGCGATCGCAGCCCTGACTACGAGCGAGGAGGACGGCTTGCCGGTTATCGCCGGCCGGGACGGCCAGCTCGTCGGCTGGATCACCCACCGGCGCCTGCTGCGGGCGTACCGTGTGAGCCGTGTGAGTGCGATCAGCCAACAGAGCGCGAGGGCGAAAGCCGAATGAGCGGACGAGTCGTCAGAGTGCTGGACTGCGATCCAGATCTCGGCGACGGCCTTGATCCGGACCGGCTCAGCCAAGCCTCGGCGGAGGTTCGCGCGTTCTCGGAAGCGCTCGAGCCGGGGACCTGGGAAGAGCAGACCTGGAGCGAGGAGACCCGCGCGGGCGTCGGCCTGCTCGTTCTCGACGGCCTGCTGCTCCGGCGCGTCAGCCTCGACGGGCGCTACGGCGCCGAGCTGTTGGCGGGTGGAGATCTGCTGCGCCCGTGGCAAAAGGAGGATGCGATCGCGTCGGTCTCGCGCAGCTCGGGATGGCAGGTGCTCGAGCGCGCACATGTGGCGGTGCTCGACCTGGACTTCTCGCGGCGGATCGCGCCCTATCCGGAGATCGTCGGGCAGTTGATGGCACGCATGCTCAGGCGGGCGCGCTATCTGGCCGTGATCATGGCGATCGTCCACCAGCCTCGGGTCGAAACGCGGCTGCACATGCTGCTATGGCACTTGGCCGACCGCTGCGGGACCGTCCGACCTAACGGAGTGCTCGTGCCGATGCACCTGACCCACGCGATCCTCGCCGACCTGCTGGCCGCGCGCCGCCCGACCGTCAGTGGAGCCCTCGGCTCGCTTCAGAAGCGCGGGCTGATCAGCGCGACCGGAAAGGGCTGGGTCCTCCACGGGGGCCCGCCGGGCGAGCTGCCGACGATGGCCGAAGCCGGCTAGCGCATTACTGGCTTTACGAGGTAGCCCGGTCCCAAGCGCAGAGCGCCCGCTCACAGAGGCGCGATGTAGGCTCCTACCGCGAGATGGTCGACTCCTGCGCCGGTGCCAACGCTGCGGGAGCCGCGAGCGGCCTGAGCCGCCGCAGCACCGAGGGCCCGGGTGTCTGACCCGCTGCTCGGCGGCGTGTTCGTGCTGGCCGCGGCGGTCAGCATTGCTTTCAGCTGGGTGCTCGTGACGAGGCTCGAGCGCGTAGGTGCGCGCTTGGGCCTCTCCGAGTCGCTGTTGGGCATGCTCGCGGCGCTCGCGGCCGACGCACCGGAGATCACCGCGGCCGTGACGGCGCTCGTCCGCAACGACCCCCGCGTCGGAGCGGGCGTCGTGATCGGCTCCAACGTGTTCAACCTGGCTGCCCTGCTCGGTCTCGCAGGCATCGTCGCCGGCCAGATCGCGCTGCATCGACGCGTGATCGAGCTGGCCGGCGCCGTTGCGGTTTGGGTCGCTGCCACAACGCTCGCAGTCATCACGGGCCTCCTCTCCCCCTTCGCCGGCCTGCTCGTGGTTCTGGCCGTACTGGCGCCCTACATCGCGATCCTCAGCGTGCACCACGAGCGGCTGGGCGCGCTACGGCTTCCCGCCGCGTGGTCGCGCTGGTTGGCGGCGGCGATCCGGGAGGAGGAGATGGAGCTCGACGTCGCGATCCACCCCGACCGCGGCCGCGCCCGCGACGCCCTGATCGCGGCGGGCGCCGTGGTCGTGGTCGTTGGCGCGAGCGTGGCGATGGAGCGCACCGCCTCGGAGCTTGGTGCTCGCGACGCAGTCCCGGGAATCGTGACCGGCGCGCTCGTGCTCGCCGCCGTGACGAGCCTTCCAAACGCGGTCGCGGCTGTCTATCTGGCCGCACGTGGCAGGGGAGCGGCGGTGCTCAGCACGGCGCTCAACAGCAACATGTTCAACATCCTCGCCGGCCTGCTGATTCCGACGACGATCCTCGGTCTGAGCACACCGTCCGCGTCGACGACGTTCGTCGCCGCCTCCTATCTCGCGATAAGCGTGCTCGCGCTCACCTGCGCTTACGCGCAGCGCGGCCTGCGCCGGCGCACGGGCATGGCCATCATCACCGCCTACATGACGTTCGCGGCCGTGCTCCTTGTGGTCTGGTCCTGATCGGTTCGCTCGGCGAGGCCACGCCAGAGACGTGAGTGTCTTAGCTCAGACCGAGCATGGCGAGTAAGTCGCTGGGACTGCTGTCCGGGAGATGACCGAAGGCGCAGATAGAGGAGGACGCGGAAGCAAGTGCTGTTCGTGGTAATCGCCTTCTGCCTGCTGGTCGGGCTCGTGTTCGGCGTCGCTCTATGCCGCGCAGCTGCGTACGCAGCTCGCAGTTGAGGCCGGTGCCTACGTCATCGGCACCGGGCGCGCCGCCGACCGTCAGAAGGCGCTCGACTTCGGCGCACAGGAGTTCGTCGACCTCGACAACGACGCCCTGGAAGACGTCGGCGGCGTCGACTTGGTGTTCGACGTTATCGGTGGGGACATCCAGAAGCGGTCCGCAAGCCTGATTCGGGCCGGAGGAACGCTGGTGACCGTCGTAGGGCCGCCCGAGGCGCGGCCCGCCGACGGCCTGGCGGTCGACTTCGTCGTCGAGTCCGATCGTGCCCAACTGAGTGAGATCGTCCAACGGGTGCGGGATGGACGACTGCGGACGAACATCGGCAAGGTCGCGACCCTCGACGATGCTGTCGCCGCCCTCAACCCGATCGAGCGGCGCAATGGGAAGACGATCATCCGCATTCGTCCATGAGAACTCCGAGACGGCAGAGGCCCCTCCGCCTACGACGTAACGGGGTCTCGTCGTCTTGCTTGGCGAGGGCACGGGAGCAGCCGATGCGTTCGGCTGTGCCGGGAGGTTGCGAGGTCTCCCAAACCGGTTAGATTTCCCTACCTACGATCCCGGCGCCGATCCATCTGCACCCGGTCGTGACCGAAGGAGGGTGCGGAGGATGAGCCAGAGAGGAGAACGATGAGCGGAGGTCTACGATGGGCCCGTCCGGCGACGAAGGGGCGCACGCTCGCGTTCCTGTCTCTCGTGGCGACGGCGGCGCTGTTGGGCGGGCCAGCAGCTCAGGCCACCAACGGAGGATCGCACGCCTATCTCCCCAAGGAGAAGGACTGGTGCTTGGGGGTGAGGGCACCGGAGCTCAAAGAGATCGGCAGCCTGCACGCGTTCGTGCGGCTCGAATATTGGGACGACTGCCTGCTCCCGGCGTAAGTCTTCGATCGAGATCCGCTCCGGCGACGGCGGCTGGCGTGAGGTCGGCAGCGAGTTCACGAAGTCCAGCGACCGAAAGAGCAAGAAGTGGACCGTACGAGACATCCGGCTGAGCGACCTGAGCAACCACACCCGGTACTACATCCGCAGTCGAATCGACTACGTGGGGGACGATGCTCACACGAGCGAACTGACGTTCAAGACCGGCGACGATCCGGCACGGGAGATGCGCGCACAGGGCACCCTCGGGCCCGGACAAGCAGACGCGTCCATCGTCCTCTCCGCGGTCATCCCCGATGCCGGGAAGAGCACCCCGAGCGCCACATGGGTCGCCCCGAACGGCTACGAGCAGTTCTCCGACGAACTGCCCTGGAGAGAGCAGACCCCCTTCGCGAGCAACCTGGCCCACGAGTGCCACTCGTTCACGGACAACTACGAGAAGTGCACGTGGCAGTTCAAGTGGCGCGTGAGCATCGGCGTCCCACGACCGGTTCCGCCGTTCATGTGGAAAGACGGGATGACATACCGGCTTCGATTCTGCATAAAGAACAGTGCGTACACGAAGTACTACGGCGACCAGTGCACCAAGGAGGTCACCGTCGTGCCCGGAAGGGCGTCCAAGGTCGAAGCCGACCAAGCACCGTAAAACGGCGCCTGGGCTGAGATATGGAGAGGGTCCGCCGGAGCGGGCCCTCTCGTCACAGCTTGAAGCTTCTGCAGCGCTTCTAGTTCTTGAACTCGAGACCCGAGCCCCCGGCGGCGCAGGTGTACTTCTTCGTCCCGATGACTTTGCATGACGACTCGGTGTCAGTGTTGAAGGTCTCGATCTGGTAAGTCACCTCGTCGTTGGTGCCGACGATCTTGTACCAGAGGTTCGCCGCGTACCCGGTGCCGCCGAAAGGACTGAACTTCCACTTCAGCTCCCAGGTGTCGGTACCGTTGGGCTTCAACACGGAGCCATCGCCGGGGCGTCCCTCGAAATCGATCGGGTAGTGATTCGGGACGCAGTGGACGGTGCTGTTGCACACGTACGTCGGGACGGCCTTGGCTTCGATCAGCTTGAGTTCAACGCTGCTCTTGTTGTGGAGCTTGAAGCCGCGGCTGGCCGCGCCCGCGGGGCCGGCGGCGAGCATCGAGGCTGACAGCACACATCCGAGAACTACCACGACCAGGCTGCGCCGAGATTTGACTGCATTCATCTGTTGTTCCCTCCGTCGTCTTGGTCTGGTGCCTCTGAAATGCGTGCGATCCTAGTGTCCCGCCGGTTTAATTCGTTTGCGGTTAGGGTAGTTGGTGGTCATGCCCATTCCTACTGCAGTTTCAATCGAGTTGACCGACGAAGAGCGCGCCGTGCTGGAGAGCTGGACGCGCCGGCGGAGCAGTGCTCAGGCGCTGGCGCTGCGGGCGCGAATCGTGCTGATGGCCTCGGAGGGATTGTGGTCCAACGGCGAGATCGCCGAAGCGCTGGCGATCTCGCGCCCGACGGTCACGAAGTGGCGCAACCGGTTCGCTCAGCGCCGCCTTGAAGGTCTTGCCGATGAGCCGCGGCCCGGCAAACCGCGGACGATCACCGACGAGCAGGTCGAGCGGGTCGTGACCAAGACCCTTGAGTCGCGCGCCGAAGAACGCGACGCACTGGTCGACCCGCTCGATGGCCAAGGAGCTCGGGATGACCCCGGACGCGGTGATGCGGATCTGGCACGCCTTTGGGCTGCAGCCTCACCGCCAGGAAACCTGGAAGCTCTCCAAGGACCCGCTGTTCATCGAGAAGGTGCATGACATCTGCGGCCTGTACTTGAACCCGCCCGAGCGCGCCGTTGTGCTCTGCGTGGACGAGAAGAGCCAGATCCAAGCGCTTGACCGCACCGCGCCCACGTTGCCGATGCTTCCCGGCACGCCAGAGCGGGCCACGCACGACTACGAGCGCCACGGCACCTCCAGCCTCTACGCCGCGCTGAACGTCACCAGCGGGCAGGTGATCGGCTCGCTGCACCAGCGCCACCGAGCGCTCGAGTTCCTGAAGTTCCTTCAGACGATCGACGAGAACGTGCCCAGGCACCTCGACGTGCATCTGGTGCTCGACAACGCCTCCAGCCACAAGACCCCGAAGGTCCGCCGCTGGCTCGCGGCGCACCCCCGGTTTCAGCTGCACTTCACCCCGACCTAGAGCTCGTGGATCAACCTCGTCGAGCGCTGGTTCGGCGAGCTCACGACCAAGCTCCTGCGTCGCGGTGCGCACCGCTCCGTGCGCGCGTTGAACGCCGACATCCGCCAGTGGATCGAGACCTGGAACGAGAACCCGCGCCCCTACGTCTGGAGCAAGACCGCCGATCAGATCCTCGACTCGATCAGTCGTTACTGTCAACGAATCAACCGGACGGGACACTAGCCGAACCCTACCGAAGCACGGAGTTGCTCGGTGTCTCGCGCACCGGGGTCTTGGCAGCATGCTGTCTTCGATCTGCTGCGGCGACCAAGTTCGCATGGAAGCTTCCCGCGGATAGCTGACCTGGACGCGTTGCCAGCGCTCGCCCGAAATTCGCACAGATCAACTTTCGCGTGCCGACACGTGGACCATAATCCGCGTGTCGGGGGTTCGAGTCCCTCCTCCGGGCATCGCCGCCGGTTTCTCTGCGGCGGCCCGCCGCGAGCGCTCGGCAGGTTCGCGTCCACTTCGGCATCCGTCACGACCGGGGCGCAAACCCACGTCTGATCCACGCGCGGTAGGCGTCGTAGAAAGCCGCGAAATTGCCAGACACGATGAGCGCAGACTCGTGCACCAGTTCGGCGGTGGCCGTTGCGTATCCGTGGACGAGCATTCGCCGCAGCTCCCGGAGTCGTTGCAGTCGCCGAGTCAGCTCGGCCGAGATCACACCGGCATCCTTCAGCGCATCGAGATCGCGCCTCGCGTTGGTCTCATCGCGACGCCCACGAAGCTCGGCGAGCTCCAGTCCAAACGCGGCGAGCTCGGCGATGTAGTCGTAGAGCTGATCGACGCCCCGCTCGACTGCCTTCACACGGTTGAGCTCGACGGGATCCTGCGACGAGTAGGCCACACGAAAGGAATCCAGCTCAAAGTCATCGCCAAACTCCGCCATCGCTGCGCGCAGCGCAAGCAGATGGCGGCGCACGTCGCTGACTCGATCGCCGATCTTCGCCTTCAGTGCCCTCGCACGTTGGAGGTCACTCGCCTCGAGCGGAGCGGGGGCCGGTGCGGCGGGAGTCATGCGGCGTGATCGAGATCGGGCTCGTCAATCGCAGCAATCGAGGATCTTTCGGCACCACGGACAAGACGCCGCCATCTCGGAGCGCGCCTTTTCAAGGCGGACCAGACGTCGCCTCGATCGACAAGCACGCGCCCATGATCGATGACGTCTGACATGAGCACCGGCGAGGTCTGCGCCTCCGAAAGCCGGACAAGCTGCATCTCGCGACCGATACTGCGGGAGAGTCGCTCTGAGAGCTCCGCCAGGCGGCTAACGCTCGGATCGCGCAACACAACGAGGACATCGATGTCTGACTGCTCATCGTCGTTCCCGATGGCCATCGAGCCGAACAGGACCGCAAGCCTGACGTTGGGCTCGGTGCGAAGCGCTGCGCGCAGCGCCCGCAACAGCTCCCAATGAGTGCGTAGGTACGCCTCCTCGCGAAACGTAATACGAAACCGGCGCGGACTCAGACGCTCCCCGTGCACCAGTCCCTCGGATGCTGCGCGACGCAGCGTGCGCTCGGGGATCTCGAGTTCGGATGCGGCTCGCCCGAGGGAGTCCATGCTGCGACTGTACCGTCGTATGGCCGATAATTCAAGTTTGTGTGGCCGTTAAACCACGGCCGTGTGGCCGATCCCGGCAGGCGCAGCGAATCATGATCCGCGTGTCGGGGGTTTGAGCGGCCCCTCCTCAGGCACTCCTCGTTTGGCTCTGGAATGCGGGTTTGCGACATTGGGGCGCGGCCTCGCCAGACGAAATTGGTCCCGAATTGGTCCCGACGCTAGGGCCGGGTCGGAGCAGGCAGCATCGCACCGCACAAGCGTAGTGGAGCACACGTTCGGCGCGCAGTCATCTCGACCCGGCCGGCACAGTGCTCGCCGGGAGCCTTCCTCCCCGAGCTGTCGGGTTGGTCCGCCGATGGGCTCACCTGCACCACGATGAGCTGCTGGCGAACTGGAGGCGCGCTCGGCGACATGAACCAGTCGCGCCGATCGACCCTCTCCCCTAACATCGAATCGTGATCGAGATCCCCCCACTCGTCCGCGTCACGGGCGTCGAGGTGATCGGCGAGCACGACCTGCGCCTGACCTTCGAGGATGGCACGGTCGGCGACGTCAGCTTCGGCGACGACGAGTGGACGGGCGTGTTCGAGCCGCTGCGTGATCCGGCGCGCTTCGCGAAGGTACAGGTCGAAGCAGGGACGATCGCCTGGCCCGAGGACGGCCTCGACATGGCGCCTGAGCCGCTGTACGCCGAGGCGAAGCAGCGCCCGCTGGCTCGACAGCGGTAGTTCCTCGGTGCACGAAGACAGAAGCTCTCACGCTCTCGCTTGCTGAGCGCCGACGCCGCGTCCTCGCCGGTCCTGTGGACGGTGGGAGCCCGAGTCTCTATCTGAACGCAGAACACGATGCCGCACGGCGCCGAGTCGCCGGTCTCCATCGATTGGTCGTCGACGCTCACAGAACAGTGCTAGGAGTGGCGCGATGAGGTTCGGGCTGGATTGGGCGTACGGCGACATGAGCGTGGCGGCACTGCGCGCCGTCGGAGCGGACTTCATCGGCCGCTACGCGTCGACCCCCGGAAACCCGAAGAACCTCACGGCGGCGGAAGCCCAGGAGATGTCCAACGCTGGCATCGACATCCTGCTGGTGTTCGAGACGACTGCCGAACGCGCTCTCGCCGGCCGTGAGGCGGGACGCACGGACGCTACGTCGGCCGAGGCGCAGGCGAGCGCGGTGGGCATGCCGGAGGGCCGTCCGATCTTCTTCGCGGTCGACTTCGATGCGGACCCGCAGCAGCAGGGCGCGATCGACGACTACTTTCGCGGCGTGGCGTCCGTGCTTGGGCTCAACGGCACGGGAGCCTACGGCGGCTACTGGGTGATCAAGAGGCTCTTCGACGCCGGCCTCGTGCGCTGGGGCTGGCAGACATACGCGTGGTCAGGCGGCAACTGGGACGCACGGGCCCACGTGCGGCAGTTCAGCAACGGGCACACCGTCGGCGGCGTCGATTGTGACTACGACCACGGACTGGGAAAGGACTTCGGTCAATGGCGAGTGGGAGCGCATCCAACCGCGAACCCGCACCTTCCGCTCGCCGTCGACGGCGTGCTCGGCGGTCAGACGGTCGCTGCCATGCAGTGGGCTATGTCCCTCCCCGACGACGGCGTCTTCGGCGAGCAGACCAAGCGCGCGCTCCAGCGGCGCCTCGGCGTGACCGTCGACGGCATCATCGGGGCGCAAACGGTACGCGCTCTCCAACGGCACGTTGGCGCAGGGATCGACGGCGTCTGGGGCCCTGAAACCACGCGGCAGCTTCAGCAGTCGCTGAACTCACGACACTTCTAGCGACGCCTCGCCGACCTCCGCAGACCGACGATCCGGACCTCGCGCTACTCGTACCGCAGCGCCGCCAACGGCTCCAGCCTCGCCGCCCGTCGCGCCGGCCAGATCGCCGCGACGACGCCGATCACGACGCCGAGCAGCGCCATCGAGCCGAGCAGCGTCAGCGGGAAGTGCAGCGACATCCCCGGGAACGACCGTTCGCGCATGCCGAGGATCCAGACGAGCGCGATCGCGACGCCGACGACGATCCCCGCGATCGTCCCGGCGAGCGAGATCAAGAGGCTCTCGTCGCCCATCGTGCGCCGTACGCGCCAGCGCGACGCGCCGAGCGCGCGCAGCACGCCGATCTCGCGCGTGCGCTCGAGCACCGACATGCTCAGCGTGTTGATGATCCCGAGCATGCCGACGAGCACCGCGATGCCGACGATCGCGTTGAAGAACGAGAACTGCTGGTTGATCGCGTCCGTCGTGTGCTTCTTGAACTCGGCCTGCGACAGCGCTTCCAGGCCAGGATATTCGCGCGCGAGCAAAGCGTCGACGCGCGCGCCCAGCGCCGTCCGCGCCTGCGGCGAGGCGGCCTTGATGATCAGCTGCGAGTCAGTGCGCACGCCGTACACCGCCGCGATCGTCTGCAGCGACATCTGCAGCGTCTCGCCGCCGAGTTCGAGCGTGTTCGCGAGCCCGACGATCGGTGCGTCGCGCACGCCGCTCGGCCCTTCCAGGCGCAGCTTGCCGCCGACGCGCAGGCCGTTGGCTTTCGCGTACGCCTTCGCCGGCACGACGCCGCCCGCGGCGAGCCCGCGCAGCACCTGGCTCACCGGGGCCCCGACGTATTCGACGCGGTCGACGCGTCGATACTCGTACGGGTCGTAGCCGACGATGACGCCCTGCGAACTGCTGTGCGGAAGCCTGTGCACGTACAGCGAGCGCCGGCTCGCCACCGCGCCGACCTGCGGCAGCGCCGCGATCTGGGCGTGCAGCCGCTGCGAGAGGCCCGCCTGCGGCGGTCCGGTTTCCTGGTAGCCGATCGGCTGGATCGTCAGATCGCGCGAGAACGCGCGGTCGATCTCCGATTCGACCGAGCCGACGAAGCTGGAGGCGACGGTCGCGTTGACGACGACGACCGACAGCGCGATCAGCAGCGTCGCCGCTGTCGCCGCCGTGCGACCGGGGTTGGACTGCGCGGCGTCCGACGCCAGGCGACCCTCGGCCGGCATCACCCACCGCAGCGGACGCGCCATCAGCCGCACTAGCGGCAGGATCACGAACGGCGCGAGCAGCACCATCCCGACGAACATCGTCATCGTCGAAAGGGTCGCGCCGATCCCGACGAGCGGGTCTTCGGAGGTCGTGCCGAACCACAACAGGCCGCCGGCGAGCATCGACGGCACGAACAGGACGAGGCCGACGATCGCGCGGCGCGCGCTCATCGTGCGCGGCGGGCGCATGCCGCCGATCAGCGCGCGCACCGGCGCGATGCGCCCGGCTCGCACCGCCGGCCACGCGGAGCCGACGAGCGTCGCGACGAAGCCCGCGACGACGGCCTCCGCCGCGGCGCCGAGCGAGTAGTGAACGCTCGATACCGGCATCCCAAAGCCCTGCATCGCCTTCAGCAACAGCGCCGCCACGCCGGCGCCCAGCGCCAAGCCGAAGGCCGAGCCGACGACCGCCAGCAGCGCGCCCTCGAGCAGGATCGTGCGCGCGACCCGTGCCGGGCTTGCGCCGAGCGCACGCAGCGTGCCGATCTCGCGCATCCGCTGGAGCACGGTCATGTTGAACGAGTTGAGGATCAAGAACCCGCCGACGAACAGCGCGATGCCCGAGAAGAAGTAAAGGACGATGTTCAACGACGCGAGCTGTTCCTGGTTCTCCTTGCTCTTCGTCGCCGGCGTCGCGACCTCGACGCCGCGGCCGAGCGCCGCGGCGATCCGCCTGCGCAGCGTTTCCGCGCCGACGCCGGAGCGCGCCTGAACCGAGACTTCGTCCCACACCGCCGGCTTGTCCATGATCCGCCGCGCTTCGCCCAGCGACATCTCCCCCGTCCCGTAGCCGCCGAGGTTCAGGCCGCCGGCGAACGTGTAGAGGCCCGACACGCGCAGCGTCGCGAGACCGGTCGGCGTCGAGAAGCGAACGAGGTTGCCGACCGAGATCCCATGCTTGTGCGCCCATTCCTCGTCGAGCCTGATCTCGTGCCGGCCTTCAATCGGCTTGCGCCCAGCGGTCTCTTTCGCGTCGCTCATCTCCGGTTGAGCGAGGTCGACGCCGATGGCGAACACCTGCGAGGACTGCGTCCTTCCGGCCCGACCGTGACTGTCGACCGTGCGGAAGATCGAGCCGACGCTGCCCGACGCGGCCTTCACCCCCGGTACGGCGCGCACGCGATCGATCGTCGACAGCGGTAGCGATCCAGCCGACTGCTGGCCTGAGACGACGACGTCGGTCTTGCCGTAGATCGAGTCGTACAGCTGATTGAACGTCGAGTGGATCGTCCCGACCAGCAGCAGCACGCCGAACACCATGCCGACGCCGAGCACGATCGCGCTGGCCGTCAGCACGGATCGAAGCGGGCGCGCGCGCAGCGAGCGCAGGCTCAGACCGGTCAGCGACGCGACCTTCGCGCCGGCCGGTCGCCGGCGCGGGCTCACGCCGCCCCCGTGCCGATCGCCGGTACGAGCGCCGGAAGCTGACCGAGCTCCTCGGCGACGCGGCCACCGTCCCCTCCGGAGATCTCGCTGACGATCTGCCCGTCGCGGAGGAACACGACGCGATCGGCGAGCGCCGCGGCGCCGCTGTCGTGCGTAACCATCACCACCGTCTGCCCCTCGTCGACGAGCCGGCGCAGCAGCCCGAGCACGTTCGCGCCACTCGCCGAGTCGAGGTTCCCGGTCGGCTCGTCGGCGAGCAGCACCTCCGGTCGTCGCAGCAGCGCTCGGGCGATCGCCACTCGCTGCTGCTCGCCGCCGGACAGCTCCGACGGCAGGTGGCCGGCGCGATCGGACAGATCTACGAGCGCGAGCAGTTCGTCCGTGCGATCGGCGTAGCGGCTCGACGACTCGCCGGCGACGAGCGCCGGCAGCAGCACGTTCTCCGACGCCGTCAGCGTCGGCAGCAGGTTGAAGAACTGGAAGACGAATCCGAAGACCTCGCCGCGCAGCCTCGTCAGCGCGCGGTCGTCGAGGTCGTCGTAACGGCGGCCGTGGATCGACGCCGAGCCCGACGTCGGCCGATCGAGCGCGCCGAGGATGTGCAGCAAGGTGCTCTTGCCCGAGCCGGACGGGCCCATGATCGCCAGGAACTCCCCGTCCGCGACGGCGAGATCGACGCCGCGCAGCGCCTGCACCTCGACGCTGTCGGTCCCGAACACCTTGCGCAGGTCCCGCACCTCGAGCGCCGGAATCTCCCTCGTCGAATCCATACGCCGGACAGTAAGCCCGGTGCCGTGGCGGGCCATCCGAACAAAGCCCGCGCCCGCGCCGCGGGTTCCCCGCCGACGTGCTCTCGCGGTCCGAGCGGCGTCGCCGCGCAACGCGACCCTGTAGAACTTCCTCGACAACTCGCCCCCGACTCCGAGGTCCTCGCACGCGGCGATCGGGCGACAGCGGCCGTCGGGCAGACCGGCGCCCGGCAACAGAACGAGCCCAATCACCATGGACGCTACATCATCAGGCCCGCCTCCGCGAGCGCACGAGCTCGACTCGCTCGGCGTGACCGCCGACGCGCTCGCGCGCACGGACGAGACGCTGGATCTCGCCGCCCGACACCTCGACCCGTCGCTCGTCGACGTCCTGCGGATCCTCGGCTTCGACAAGCAGTACACGACGGCGCAGGGCTCCTACCTCTACGACGCGGCCGGGCGCGCGTACCTCGACATGCACACCGGCGAGGGCTTCGCGAGCCTCGGCCACAACCACCCCGACGTGCGCGACGTGCTGCGCGCGACGCTCGCCGCCGACCTCGCCGACGGCGTGCAGATCCACTACTCGCCGCTGTCGGGCATGCTCGCCGAGGCGCTCTCGCGGCGCCTGCCGGACGGGCTCGACGCCGTGTTCTTCGCGAGCACCGGCGCAGAGGCCGTCGACTCGGCGATGAAGTTCGCGCGCGCCGCGACACGCCGACCGCGCCTGATCTCGTGCGATTCGAGCTTCCACGGCGTCACGCTCGGGCCGCTCTCGCTCGTCGGCGACGACTTCTTCAAGGAGGGCTTCGGCCCGCTGCTGCCAGGCTGCGAGCGCGTCCCGTTCGGCGACCTCGAGCGGCTCGAGGCGGAGCTGAGCCGCGGCGACGTCGCCGCGTTCATCCTCGAGCCGGTCCAGGGCCGCGAGGTGACGCTCGCCGCCCGACGGCTACCTGCGAGCCGCGCAGGAGCTCTGCCGCCGCCACGGCACGCTGTTCGTGCTCGACGAGATCCAGACCGGGCTCGGGCGAACGGGAAAGTGGTTCGCGCTCGATCACCACGGTCTCGAACCCGACTTCGTGCTGATCGGCAAGGCGCTCAGCGGCGGCTACATGCCCGTCGCCGCGATGGTCACCCGGCGCGAGATCTTCCAGAACGCCGTCGGAACGCTCGAGCGCTCATACGTGCACCAGTCGACGTACGGCCGCAACCGCCTGTCGATGGCCGCCGGGCTCGCGACGCTGCGAATCATCGAGCGCGACGGCCTCGTCGAGCGCTCCGCACAGATCGGCGCGATGCTGCGAGACGGCCTCCTCGAGCTGCAGGCGCGCCACGAGCTGATCGCCGAGATCCGCGCGAGCGGCCTGATGATCGGGATCGAGCTCGGCGCGCCCGACTCGCGCGGCGCGCGCCTGAACTGGCGCCTGATCCACATGGCCAGCGAGGGGCTGTTCCCGCAGCTCGTCGTCATCCCGCTGCACCGCGACCACGGCGTGATCACGATGGCCGCCGGCAAGAACGACGTGATCAAGCTGCTGCCGCCGCTGACGCTCAGCGAGCGCGAGGCGCAGAGCTTCCTCGACGCGTTCGACGCCGTGCTCGCCGACTGCGAACGCTCCGGCAGCAAGAACTGGAGCATCGTCCGCGACATCGCGGCCGCGACGCTGCGCCGGCGCGGATCGCGCGAGGTCTCGGTCAGCGACGCGCCGGCGAGCGACTGGACGCCGCTGCGCGGCACGCCCGTCGACCCTTCGCGCGACGACGTCTGCCTCGTGACCGGCGCGAGCGGCTTCATCGGCGGCCGTCTCGCCAAACGACTCGTGCAGGAGGGGCATCCCGTGCGCTGTCTCGTGCGCGCGAACAGCGACACCTCGCACCTCGACGGGCTCGACGTCGAGATCGCCGTCGGCGACCTGACCAGCGAACGCTCACTCGCTCGCGCCGTCGACGGCTGCGACTACGTGTTCCACTGCGGCGCGCTCGTCAGCGACTGGGCGACGACCGACGAGATCACCGAGACCAACGTCCACGGCACGCGCAGCCTGCTCGACGCCTCCGCCGGCGCCTCGGTGCGGCGCTTCATCCACTTCAGCACGACCGACGTCTACGGCTACCCCGGTGGCTCGGCCATCGACGAGTCCTACGCGGGCACGCGCTTTGCCAACTGGTACGCGCAGACCAAGCGCGACGCCGAGATCGAGGTCCGCCGCGCCGAAGCAGCGCACGCCCTCGACGCCGTGATCCTGCGCCCCGCGACCGTCTACGGTCCCGGCTCGATCGACGTCGTCGGCGAGATCGCGCGCGCGATCCGCTCGCGCAACATGGTCCTCGTCGGCGGCGGCCGCGCCGTCGCCGGGCTCTGCTACGTCGACAACCTGCTCGACGCCGCCGTCCTCGCGCTGCGCCACGAAGCCGCGCCCGGCCACGCCTTCAACGTCAGCGACGGCCTGCCCGTGACGTGGAGGGAGTTCACCGACGGCATCGCCGAAGGTCTCGGCTGCTCGAGCGTGCGTTGGAGCATGCCCTACTGGTTCGCCAACAGCGTCGGCTTCTCGCTCGAGCACGGCTACCGCCTGCTGCGCCGGACGACCGGGCTGAGCGCCCCGCCGCTGCTCTCGCGCCAGGCCGTGCACGTGCTCGGCCGCGACCAAGACTTCTGCAATCGCAGAGCGCGCGAGACGCTCGGCTGGGAGCCGCGCGTCGACTATCGCGCCGGCCTGCAGGCGACGCTCGACTGGCTGACGGGCGACTACCTCGTGCGCGCGTGACGATCCGGCGCCTCGCCGGCGACTCGATCAGCGGACGATCGAGAAGCCGAGCGCGACCACGTTGGAGCGAGCCGACCCGTTGCTCGCGCTCAACGTCGCGCGGTAGTTGCCCGGCGGCAGCGGCTTGCGCCCGAGCCGTCCGCTGAACGCGATCGCGCTGGCTCCCGCGCGCACTTTCGCGCGCGTCAGCCTGCCGACCGCGAGCGTTCGCGTGCAGCGCTTCGCGTGCGCACGCCTCAGCTTGCGCGTCGGGGCGACGCAGCTGCGACCGCGGCGCAGGCCGCCGACCGAGCGCGTGAACGCGATCTGAACGTTCGCGCTGACCGACAGCCGGAGGCGGAAGCGCGTGCCGAGCGGCGCCCTGCGCGCGGCGACGGCCGTGGCCGAGATCGCCGTAGCCTGGCGGCCGACGCGGAACCGCCGGTTCGTCATGCTCACCGCGCTCAGCGTCGGCCGCGCCAGCGGTTTCGATTTTTTCGGCGGCACGATCGGCGCTTTCGCCGTCGTCAAGGCCCGATCGCCGCCGACGACCGTCCCTGCGGCGTTGCTCGCGACGATCCGGTAGTGGTAGACCGTCTGCGCTTTCAGTTTCGTCAGCGCCGCCGACACCGCCTGCGCGGCGCCGCCTTCGCCGGCGCTCACCTGCCCTGTGAAGTTCCCGTACGCCGTCGTCGTGCCGAAGTCGACGTGATAGCTCGTCGCGCTGAACTGCGGCGTGACCGTGCCGCTGACCGTCGCCGCGCTGTCGCCGACGGCGCTCGCCGCACCCGTCGTGACAGCCGGCGGCGCGACCTCGACCGCCCCGACATCGCACCCGCCGGCCTGCGGGCGCGCGACGCCGCGCTGGTCGCTCGTCGGGCACGTCGCCGGATCGCCGGCGTCGATCGCCGGGCTGCCCGCCAGCGGCATCAGCGTCGGCGAGAGGCCGCCGTGTTCGCCCAGCGGCCCTAGCCGCGCGTCGACGCCCGACCTGTCGCCGGCGCCTTTGAAGCCGCACGACGTGCCGTCGTCGACGTTGTGGCCGAGCGACGGCACCGCCGTCGCGCAGTTGCCGCCCGAGTTCGCCGCGACGATCGAGCTGCCGATCCCGCCCGCGCCGGCCGAGCCGATGTCAAGGCCCGCGCCGAACGCCGCCCCGCCACCGCCGCCGGCGGTGTTGCCGGCAATCGTCATGTACGACAGCGTCGCCGTGCCCGCGCCGAACAGCAGACCGCCGCCGTTGCCGGCCGCGCCCATCCCACCGCCCGCCGTGTTCGCGGAGATCGTGCTGTTCGTCGCCGTCAGCGTCTGCGTGACGCCGGTTCCCCCCGAGGAGAAATCGATGCCGCCACCGAAGCCCGGGCTTTTTTCGCCGCCGCCCGCCGTGTTGCCGGTCACCGCAGAGCCGGTCAACGTCAGCGCGAGCGCGTTGTTTTTTCCGCCGCTTTCGAGCTCGATCCCGGCCCCGAAGCCCAACGATTCGACTCCGCCGCCGGCGACGTTGCCCGACACGACGCTTTCGATCAGTCCAATCGAGATCGCACCGTGTTCGGCGCCCGTGCTCGCGTCGATACCCGCACCGAAGCCGCTGCTTTCTTTCCCGTTGCCAGCGCGGTTCCCCGTCACGCGGCTGCGCGTCAGCGTCAGCGTGAACGTCTGCGCCGGGGCGGTCGGTTCGTACTCGATGCCACCGCCGAAGCCCGCCGCTTCAACTCCCCCACCGGCCGTGTTTTCGCTGACGACGCTTTCCGTCAGCGTCAGAATGCTCCCGCCGAACGCGATCCCGCCGCCGAAGCCGTCGACACCCGCTCCACCTGCGTGGTTGCCAGACACCACGACGTTCTCGAGCGTGAGTTCGCCCGTCGCGCTGATGCCGGCCCCCGTCGAGCTCTTGCCGTGCGCGATCGTCAGCCCTGCGAGCTTCACCGTCGGCGTCCCTTTGATCGTGAAGACGCGCCACGTGTCGCCACCGCTGATCGTCGTCGCGCCCGACCCCGCGCCATCGATCGTCAGGTTCTTTTCGAATTGCAGCGGAGCCGACGTGAGGGTGATCTGCCCCGCAGGCACCGTGATCGTTTCGCCTGCTTCGGCTTTTGCGATCGCGTCGCGCAGAGATCCCACACCGCTGTCGTTGAGGTTCGTCACAGCGATCGTGCCCGCCGACGCCGTCGACGCAAACGCCGCCAGCGCGAGCGCGCACGCGAGCAGCATCGACGCGAACGCACCGGTGCGCGCCCGGAGGCCTGCTCGCGAATGACCCCCCTGCATGCGGTTGAACCTACCAGCAGCCGACACGCGCGAACACGCGGTCCGTCGAGGCTTTCCCGCGAGGCCCGTTCGACGCTGCGGCTCAGCCGCCGACCGGCCGCGCCAGTCCCGCCGTCGCCGGCGCCTCGCCCGCACGCCGGTCCGGATGGTCGCGCTCGTTGAAGCGGCGCAGGCCCTCGACGATCTCCGGCGTGCCGACGAGGCGGTTGAAGCACTCCGCCTCGATCCGCAGGCCCTCCTCGAGCGGGCGCCCGAAGCCGCGCACCGCCGCCTCCTTGTCCGTGCGGATCGCCGACTGCGGCAACGCCGCGATCTCCCGCGCGAGCTCCAGCGCACGCGGCAACGCGCGGCCGGACTCGACGACCTCGTTGACGAGCCCGATCCGCAGCGCCTCCTGCGCGTCGATCACACGCCCGGTGACGATCAGCTCCATCGCGCGCCTGAAGCCGACGATCCGAGGCAGCCGCTGCGTGCCGCCGTCGGCCAGGCCGATGTTCCAGCGCCGGCACGTCACACCGAACGTCGCGTGCGCATCCGCGATCGCCATGTCGGTCCAGCACGCCCACTCCAGACCGCCCGCGTACGCGACGCCGTTGACCGCCGCGATCGTCGGCTTATAGATGTCCGTCCAGCGCGACGGCCCGAGCACGCCCGGGCGCTCTCCGCGAGCGTGCGCCGCCAGCTCGGCGGCGTCGAACAGCGCGCTCTGCCCGATCTCATAGCCCGCCTTCAGGTCGCCGCCGGCGCAGAACGCGTGCTCGCCGGCGCCCGTCAGGATCCCGACCGACGCCGACTCGTCGAGGCGGAACCGGTCCCACGCCGCGATCAGCTCCGCCGAGACCTGCGGGCCGATCGCGTTCATCCGCTCCGGGCGATCGATCGTGATCACCACGACCGGCCCGTCCTGCTCGTAGCGGACGAACTCCGCTGGCGTCTCGACGTCGCTCATCGCTCCTCCTTCGTCATAACGATGCAGCCCCGCATCGCCTCATCGGGAGCGTAGTCGGCTGGGCGCTCGCGCAGCCGGCCCCCGTGCTCGGCGACGCACTGGGCGTGACCAAGCGCCGGGCGCGCCTTGCACGGGCCGCTCGGAGGCTCCGCTCGGCCGGCTCGCGTCGGGCTGGCGGAGCCTCCTGACGGCCAGGGGGGCTGGATGGGCATGACGGGCGTGGGGTACCAGTCACGTCCGGTCCTGTTAACGCCGGCTCATGCGCAAAGGTTGGATGGGGACCAAGCGATATCGCCTCGTCCTGGCTCGGTCAGCGCCCTGGGTGGCCGTTGCCGTGCGATTCGTCCGGCGGGCCGCCACTCGCGGAACCGGCGCCCTGCGAGCCGTGCGCCGGTCCGCCGTCCTTCGGTTCCGCCGTCGCCGGCGCCGGTTCGCTCGAGCGCCCGGCGCCCTGCCCGTGCGGTTCACCTGGCGAGCCGCCACCCGAACCGGCCGGCGCACCCGAACCGCCGCCCGCGTGAGCGTTTCCGATGGCGTCGCCTTCCGAGCCCGTCGGTGCAGACGGTCGTCCGGTCCCGCCGGAGCGCCCGTTCGCCGCGCCGCCCGCGTGTTCCGAGCCCACCACGCGCCCGTGGCCGGCCGCGCCGTGCGTGGCGCCCCTGTTGCCGCCGCCGGCGTGCGAGGAGTTGCCGTGTGCGACCGCGTTCCCGTGTGCGACCGCGTTCCCGTGTGCAGCATTCCCATGCGTGCCCGAGTTCCCGTGAACGCCCGAGTTCCCGTGGGCGCCTTGATTGCCCGATCCGCCGGAGTTGCCGTGACCGCCGGAGTTGCCGTGCCCTTCCGAGCCGCCACCCCCGTTCGCGTTGGCGTTCCCGCCGCCGTGTGCAGCCCCGCTGCCGCGCGCCGGGCCCGCACCGCCGGCGCTCGCGGCGCGCGCCTGCTCGAGCGGCGCAGCAGCCGTCGCCGCGCCACGAGCGATCCGGCTCGCGGCGACTTCGGGCGTGCGGGCCGCAACCGGCGCTCGCGGCGCCGGCGCGCCTGCGCGACCTTCGACGATCGGCGCACCGCCGAACGCCGTCCTCGCATCGGCCGCCAGCCGCACGCTCGCCAACCCGGCCGCCGTGCGTGACCGGTCGCCGTCGCCGGTGCGCGGCGACACGGCGGCGAGCGTCAGCGTCCCGGCTGTCGCGCCGGCGCCGGCGACCGCGACGACGACGAGCGCCTTGGCCGCCAGCAGCTTGATCCCCGCGCCGCCGAGCTCGGCCGTCGCGCTCGCGAGCGACGAGCCGCCGGCGGTCGAGGCGCCGCCAGCCGCCGACGTGCCGCCGGTCGCTGCCGCGCCGCCGGCATACGCGCCACCGCTGCCGCCCTTGCCGACCGTCGCGTGCAGCACGCGCTGCCTGAGCGCCAGCGACGGCACGACCGGCACGAGCGCGCCGAGCCGACGGCGCCGCGACGCGACCTCGGAAGCGAACGCTCGGCACTCCGCGCACGAGCGCAGGTGCCGCCGCAGGCGACCGCGCAGCAGCGCCGCCCCGTGCGCCGTCGACAGCTCCGCGCGAATCGTCTCGCACGCGACGCTGCGCGCCTCGAGCTCGGACGTCAGGCTCGTTCGCGCCTGGAAGACGTACGCCTTGACCTTCTCCGGCGAGACGCCGAGGACGGCGCCGATCTCGCCGTGGCTGTGGCCGTGCAGCTCCGCGAGCACGAGCGCCGTGCGCTGGCGCTCCGGCAGCGACAGCACGGCGTCGAGCACCTCGCGCACGCTCTCGCGCAGCTCGACCTGTTCGGTCAGCTCGTCGCGCGAAGCCCGCTCGAGGATCGCGAGCGCCGGGCGGCGCTTGCGCAAGATCGTCAGCGACGCGTTGCGCGCGATCGTGAACAGCCACGGGCGCACGTCGACGTGGCGCTCGTCGGACAGCAGCGCCGCGTACGCGGACGCGAACGTCGCCTGGACCGCGTCCTCGGCGTCCTCGCGCGACCCGAGCACGTAAGTGCAGAACGACAGCAGCTCGCGCGCATGGCGGTCGTAGAGCGCCGCGAACGCCGCGCCGTCGCCGCGGCGCACGAGCGCCACGAGCCGCTCGTCGGACGTCACGCGTGAGAAGCGCAAAGCCGCCGTCTTCCTGCCGATGCGCTTCGCCACCCCGCCCTCCACAGCTCTCACATCCCGAGTCGCCGCAGCTCCGCGTCGGCGCACTCAATGAAGTCTGATCTTAACCGCTCGGCGCCCATCTAAGCTACGGCGGCGCAATCCTCGCGCGTGGGGAACCATTGCCCGACCTGAGCACGAAACGCAGCGATCGAACGACGCCACGCGCTCGGCGCGCCGAGCGGGAACGCGCATGAGCGGCGCCGCCGGTCCCGGCCGCCCGCCGGACGGGCAGAGCGCGGCGATGCCCTCGCCGTTCCCGCCGATCGCCGACTACGGCTTCCTCTCGGACTGTCACACGAGCGCGCTGCTCGCGCCCGACGGCAGCATCGACTGGCTGTGCGTGCCGCGCTTCGACGCGCCGAGCGTGTTCGGCGCGCTGCTCGACCGCGAGGCCGGCAACTCCCGCTTCGGGCCGTTCGGCATCAACGTGCCCTCGGCGCGCTCCTACGAGCCCGGCACGAACATCCTGCTGACGACGTGGAAGACGCCGACCGGCTGGGCGATCGTCCGCGACGCGCTGATCGTCGGCCCGCGCCGCGGCGAGGACCGCGTCACGCCGCACACGCGCCCGCCGACCGACGAAGACGGCGCGCACATGCTCGTCCGCGTCGCGATGTGCCTCGACGGCGAGGTCGAGATGGAGCTGCGCTGCGCGCCCGTCTTCGACTACGGCCGCGAGCCCGCCGACTGGTCGCTCAGCGACGATGGGCACACCGCCGACGCCTCGGGCGCCGGGCTGACGGTTCGCCTGCGCAGCGACCTCGCCGTCGGCGTCGAGGGCGACAGCGTCCGCGGCCGCCACGTCCTGCGGCAGGGCGAGCAGGTCTTCTGCGCGCTCTCGTGGGCCGAGGAGCTCCAGGCCCCGCAGAGCCTCGACGAGGCGAACGAGCTGCTCGCCGCGACCGCGCGCTTCTGGCGCGGCTGGCTCGACCGCGCGCGGATGCCCGACCACCGCTGGCGCGAGCAGATCCAGCGCTCGGCGCTGACGATCAAGGGGCTCACGTACATGCCGACCGGCGCGACCGTCGCCGCGCCGACGACCTCGCTGCCCGAGACGCCCGGCGGCGAACGCAACTGGGACTACCGCTACACGTGGCTGCGCGACTCCTCGTTCACGCTGAAGGCGCTGCACTACCTCAACCTCGACTGGGAGGCCGAGGAGTTCATGCAGTTCGTCGCCGACCTCGAACCGAATCACGACGGCGCGCTGCAGATCATGTACGGGATCGACGGCCGGCGCGACCTGACCGAGTCCACGCGCGATGAGCTCTCCGGCTACGCCGGCGCGCGACCGGTGCGGATCGGCAACGGCGCGTTCGACCAGCGCCAGAACGACGTGTTCGGCGCCGCGCTCGACGCGATCGCGCTGCACACGCACCGCAGCCAGCGCCTGCCGCGTCGCCTGTGGCCGCTCGTGCAGGCGCAGGCCGACTGCGCGAGCGCCGTCTGGCGCGAGCCCGACCAGGGGATCTGGGAGGCGCGCGGCGCCCCGCGCCACTACGTCTCCTCGAAGCTGATGTGCTGGGTCGCGCTCGATCGCGCCGCGAGGCTCGCCGCGCTGCGCGGCGACGCCGAGCGCGAGCGCGCCTGGCAGGCGACGGCGCACGAGATCAGGGAGGACATCCTCGCGCGCGGCGTCACCGACCAGGGCGTCCTGCGCCAGCACTACGACACGACCGCGCTCGACGCCTCGAACCTGCTCGCCGCGATCTTCGGCTTCCTGCCCGGCGGCGACGAGCGCCTGCGCGCGAGCGTGCTCGCGATCGCCGACGAGCTGACCGACAACGGCTTCGTCCTGCGCTACCGCACCGAGGAGACCGACGACGGCCTGCACGGCGAGGAGGGCAGCTTCCTGATCTGCTCGTTCTGGCTCGTCTCGGGCCTCGAGATCGTCGGCGAGCACCAGCGCGCGCGCGACCTGATGGAACGGCTGCTGCGCGTAGCCTCGCCGCTCGGGCTGTTCGCTGAGGAGTTCGACACGCGCACCGGCCGCCACCTCGGCAACTTCCCGCAGGCGTTCTCGCATCTGGCGCTGATCGAGGCCGCCGGGCGGATCATCGTCACCGAGCGCCTCGCCGAGGTCTCCTGGTAGCCGCAGCGACGGCCGACGGCTCGCCGTGGCGCCCCGCTACGGCGTCAGCACGATCTTCAGCGCTTCGCGGCGGTCGAAGACCTCATACGCGCGCGGCGCGTCGTCGAGCGACATGTGGTGCGTCACGAGCGGCGCCGGGTCGAGCTGCCCGTTGGCGAGCATTTCGAGCACCGGGTCGAGGTGCGCGATCACGTTCGCCTGCCCGCCTCTGACCGTCAGCGACTTCAACCACGCCAGGCCGAGGTGGATCTCGCCGCGCTCGGCGTAGATCCCGATGCACTGCACGCGCCCGCACGCGCGCGTCAGGCGGATCGCCATGTCGAGCACGTCGGTGTGTCCGACCGCGTCGATCGTCACGTCGACGCCGCCGCGTCCCTCGGTCAGCTTCTTGACCTCGCCGCGCACGTCCTGCTCGGTCAGGTGCAGCGGGATCGCGCCGAACGACTCGGCGACAGCCAGGCGCTGCTCGACCGAGTCGATCGCGAGCACGCGCGCGCCGGCGAGCTTCGCCGCCTGCACCGCGCACAGGCCGACCGGCCCGAGCCCGAGCACCGCCGCCGTCTCGCCGGCCGCGAGCCCGCTCGCGGCGACGCCGTGGTAGCCGGTCCCCATCACGTCGCCCGCGAACAGCGCGACGTCGTCGGAGACCGCGTCCGGGACGCGCTGCAGCGTCAGGTTCGCGCGCGGCACCAGCGCGAACTCGGCCTGCGTGCCCTGCAGCGAGCCCATCGTCGCGCCGAGGCCGAAGCTGCGCGACTCGACGCAGCGCTGGTACTCGCCGCGCATGCAGTGGAAGCACATGCCGCACGCCGTCTGGAAGCAGCCGGCGACACGGTCGCCGACCTGCACGCGCGTCACGGCGTCGCCGGCCTCGATCACCGTGCCGACGTACTCGTGGCCGATCGTGAAGCCCGGTTCGATCTTCAGGCGCCCGTGGTAGATGTGCAGGTCCGAGCCGCACACGCCCGTCGCGTCGACCCGCACGACCGCGTCGTCGGGCGCCTGCAGCTCGGGCATCGGGCGCTCCTCGATGCGCACCTCGCCCGGGCCCTGGAATGTCAGCGCTCGCATCTTCGTACGCCTCCCTCGATATCGACCGGTCGATATCCTACCGGGCTCCTCGCCGCGACGAACGTCGCACGCGCCGCTGCACGCGCCACCCACATGTCGCGATGCGCCTACGATAGGCGCAGAAAGATGCAGCGAGCCGGCTCGTCTCCGCACCGGGGCCGCACCGGATGCTTGCCGTGGGGGAAGCGAGGAGGATGACGCGTAGCGCCCCAACTTCGAGAGCAGCCCTGGACGCCGAGGCTCCCGGCGAGTCGCTGAACGCGCGCGAAGTGCGCGCGGCGGTCCTCGCCGAGGCTGGCCTGTACGTCGTCGGCGGGATGCTCTGCGCGACGGCGCTCCTGATCCCGCACGTCCGCGCGCCCGAGGCGATCGCCGCGGTCGGCGTCGACGCGATCCTCGTCGCGCTCGCGCTCGTGCTCGGCGCCCGGCGCGGGCGCGTCGGGCTGACGCTCGTGTTCGCCGGCGAGCTCTGGGGCGTCGTGCTGATCGCGATCCTCTGCGCCGCCGGCGGCGGCGCGAGCAGCCCGTTCGCGCTGATCTACCTGTTCGCGATCGGCCACGCCGCCGCGTTCCAGCCGCGCGGCCGCTTCCTCGTCGTGATGCTCGTCGCGCTCGGCGCCTTCCTGCTGCCGCTGACCTACGAAAGCGTGCCGGAGATGTTCGGCGCGATCGCCTGCGTCGGCATCGTGCTCGCGGTGCTGACCTGCGTCGTGATCCACCTCGCGCTGAACGGCCTGCGCGAGAACCGCCGTCGCCTGAGGTTCCTGATCGACGCGACGGCGACGTTCGACAGCTCGCTCGATCCGGCCGAGTCGCTGCGCAACCTCGCGCACGCCGCGGTGCCGGAGCTGGCCGAGCTGTGCGTGATCTACCTGCTCGACGACGACGGCTCGATCGCGACCACCGTCGCCGCCGGCGTCGACCCCGCCGTCGCGTTGGAAGTCGAGCGCGTGCGCGCCGAGGTGCCGCTCGACCTCGGCGGCGCGCATCCGGTCGCGGAGGTGCTGCGCACCGGCGAGCCGCGCGTCGTCGCCGACCTGACCGATCAGACCGCGCTCGCGCAGATCGCCGACAGCGACGAGCACCAGCAGTTCATGCGCGACGCCGGCTATCGCTCGGCGGCCGTCTTCCCGATGGTCGCGCGCGGGCGCACACACGGCGCGATCTCGTTCCTGCACGTCGACAACGACGCGCGCTACGGCCGCGGCGACCTCGACGTGCTCGAGGACCTCACCGGGCGCGCCGCGCTCGCGTTCGACAACGCCCGCCTGTACTCCGAGCGCACGCGCGTCGCGCGCACGCTGCGGCGCAGCCTGATGCCGTCGGTGCTGCCGGCGATCCCCGGGCTCGAGCTCGCGAGCTTCTTCCGCCCGCTCGGCGCCGGCAGCGAAGTCGGCGGCGACTTCTACGACACGTTCGGCGACGAGCGCAACTGCTGGCTGGTCGTCGGCGACGTCTGCGGCAAGGGCGCCGAGGCCGCCGCGCTGACCGGCTTCCTGCGCCACACGACGGTCGCCTACGCGCGCGAAGCCGACAGCCCGTGCGCGGTCCTCGCGCGCGTCAACGAGGTGATGCTCGACCAGGACTTCGACGGGCGCTTCGCGACCGCGATCCTCGTCAACCTGCGCCTCGCCGGCGGCGAGGCGCAGGTCAAGGTCGCCGCGGCCGGCCACCCCCCCGCGCTGCTCACGCGCGGCGACGGCACGACCGTCGAGCTCGGCGGGCGCGGCACGCTGCTCGGCGTGTTCGCCGACCCGCAGATCGAGGAGGTCGCGACCGTGCTCGCGCCGGGCGACTCGTTCGCGCTCTACACCGACGGCCTGCTCGAGGCGCACGCTCCGCGCCGCACGCTGACCCCCGAGCTGATCATCGCGCGGATGCGCCGCAGCGTGCCGCACACGGCGCAGGAGACGATCGACGCGCTGATCGAGCTCGTCGAGCTCGACGAGGGCGTGCGCGACGACATCGCGATCCTCAGCGCGCGTGTGACGCCGCCGGCCGAGGCCGTCCGCGACCTGGCCCGCACCGCGCGCGTGACCTCCTCCGTGCTCGACCTCGACGCCGCCGCGCACGGAGCGCGCCACCGGCGCGCCGGCTAGCGCGCGCTGGGTCCGGCGCTCAGCCGTGGTACTGCGCGAGCAGGTCGGTGAATTCGTAGGGCTGCTGGACGATGCCGCTGCACGAGTCCGACACCGTCTCGCCGCCGCCACACGGACGGTCGCGGTTGACCGCCCAGAACGCGAGGCGTCCGAGGTGGCGCTGCTGCGCGAACGCGAGCATCGTCGCGAAGTCGTGCGCGCCGACCGTCTCGTCGGGCTCGTCGGTGTCGCCGTTCATCGAGGAGATCCCGACGTGCGCGAACGCGGCCGGCGCCGCCAGCCCGTAGCGAGCCGCGATCTCGCGCTCGAGTCCTTCAGATGCCACGATCGACGCCTGCCCCATGTCGGCGACCGGCGCGCCGAAGTCGAACGGCATCACCGTCCACACGCTCGGCTGGAAGCCGATCGCGGCGGCGTCGGCGATCAGGCTCTGCCCGGCGCGTTCGGGCCCGCTCCGGCCGGTTGCGAACGTGATCGAGATCTCGATCCCCGGGTTCGCGCGCTGGACGACCGCGAGCGCTTCGACGACACGCCGGCGCGTCTTCGCGCTCGCGATCTCGCCGTGCTCGATGTCGACGTCGATCGCGTGCAGCGCGTACGCGTCGATCACCTTCTGGTAGGCGCCCGCGAGCGCCGCCGCGTTCTTGCACGAGCTGCCGAGCTTCGCGCCGCTCCAGCCGCCGAACGACACGTCGACTTCGCCGCCCGCCGCGCGGATCGCTTCGATCGCGTGCTGGTCGGCGCCTCCGAGCAGCGGACGGCGCCCGTCCCACTGCGGATTGCACCTGCCGTGCGAGAGCACGAACGCGAGCGTCAGGTCCTCGATCCCGCTCGCCGACAGCACGCTCGCCGGCGGCTGCGGTTCGCCCCAGCCGAGGTACTCGTACGGCGCCGCGAGCTCGACCGGCTGCGCGGCGGTGGCGGACGTGGCGCTCGCGATGTCGATGCCGAGCGCGCTCGCGGCGAGCGCCAGCACGGCCAGCGGCGCCGTCGCGATCGCCCGAACCCTCATCCGCGCTCCATCCCGCCCCGAGGATAGCCGGCGGCCTTGTTTGATAGACCCCGGACGATGGGCGCCAGCGAGAAACCGCCGCCCGCGCGCCGGTGGCTCGGGCGCAGGCGCGCCGGCCTGCTCGTCGCGATCGTCCTGCTCGCCGGCCTGCTCGCGTTCGCGCTCTCGCGCCTGGGACTTCACCGGATCGGCCACGCGCTCGTCACCGCCAAGCCCGGCTGGGTCGCGCTCGCGTTCGTGCTGATGGGCTCCTCGCTCGTGCTGCGCTCGATCTCCTGGCACGCCGTCCTCAGCGCGGCGCTGCCCGAGACGCGGATCCCGTGGCTGCCGGTCACGCGCGCGACGATGATCGGCGTGATGGGCTCGGCCGTCGTCCCCGGACGCGTCGGCGAGGCGGCGCGCGTCGTCGTGCTGACACGCCGGCTCGACGGCTCGAACCGGCAGCAGATCCCGGTCGTCGCCGGGACGGTCTTCTCGCAGACGCTGATCAACCTGCTCGCGCTCGCGATCCTCGCCGGCGTGACGTTCTCGAGCGTGCCGCTGCTCAACGGGCATCCGGCCGGGATCGCGACGGCGATCGCCGTGCCGCTGCTGATCTGCGCGCTCGTGCTCGCCGGCCCGCGCCTGCTCGAGCGCGGACGCCGCGCGCGCTCCGAGCGCCTCGCGCGGATCGCCGGCACGCTCGCCGGCCTGCTCGCGCTCGCGCGGCGCGGCCTCGTCGTGTTCGCGCGCCCCCGCGACGGCGCCCTTGCGATCGTCGCGCAGCTGCTCGCGTGGGCGCTGCAGTGGCTCGCCTGCTACACGATCCTGCTCGCGCTCGGGCTGCAGGACGAGGCCGGCCTCGCCGCCGCCGCCGCGGTCCTGCTCGCGGTCAACGTCAGCGCCGTGCTGCCCGCGACGCCGTCGAACGTCGGCGTCTTCCAGGCCGCCTGCCTGGTCGTGCTCGCCGCCTACGGCGTCGGCGGCGGGCCCGGGCTCGCCTACGGCATCATCCTGCAGGCCGTCGAGGTGCTGACGGCGCTCGCGCTCGGCGTCCCGGCGCTGCTGGGCGAGGGCCTGACGTGGCGCGAGATCCGCGCCGAGTCCTCGGTCGAGCGACGGCGCGAGGAGAGCGAGCTCGACGCCGGCGAGCGCGCGCTCGAGACGAACGCCCGGCTCGAGCGGGCCGAGGGCGACGGCGCCGGCGCCGGGTCCTCAGCCGGCGAACGCGCGGAGTGACTGGCGCAGCGAGCTGGTCGTCTGCAGCACGGCCGTCGGCTCGTAGCCGCAGTGCGCCATGCAGTTTTCGCAGCGCGGGTCCTTGCCGCGACCGTACTTGCTCCAGTCGGTCGTCTCGATCAGCTCTTTGTAGGTCTTCGTGTAGCCGTCGGCCATCAGGTAGCACGGGCGCTGCCAGCCGAACAGCGAGTAGCTCGGGATGCCCCACGCGGTGCAGTCGAATTCGGCCTTGCCCTCGAGGAAGTCGAGGAACAGCGGGCTGTGGTTCAGACGCCACTTCTTGCGCCGGCCTTCGCTGAACGCCTCCTTGAACAGCTTGCGCGTTTCGGTCACGCCGAGGAAGTGCTCCTGGTCGGGCGCTTTCTCGTATGCGTACGCCGGCGAGATCATCATTTCGTCGACTTCGAGGTCGTCGTTGAGGAAGTCGAGCACCTCGCGCACCGTCTTCGGCGAGTCCTGCGTGAAGAACGTCGTGTTCGTCGTCACGCGAAAGCCCGCCGCCTTGGCGGCCTTGATCGCCGCGACCGCCTTCTCGAACACGCCCTCGCGCTCGACCGAGGCGTCGTGGCGCTCCTGCAGGCCGTCCATGTGCACCGCCCAGGAGAAGTACGGGCTCGGCTTGAAGTTCGGAAGCTTCTTCTCCAGCAGCAGCGCGTTCGTGCACAGGTAGACGAACTTCTTTTTTTTGAGCAGCTCGTCGGCGATCACGTGGATCTCCGGGTGGATCAACGGCTCGCCACCGGCGATCGAGACCATCGGCGCGCCGCTCTCCTCGATCGCCCCGATCGCCTGCTCGACCGGCATCCGCCGGCGCAGCTCGTGCTCGGGATGCTGGATCTTGCCGCAGCCCGAGCACGCGAGGTTGCACTGGAACAGCGGCTCGAGCTCGACGATCAGCGGGAACTTCTCGCGTTTGGCCAGGCGCTGGCGCATCAGGTACCAACCCATGCGCGTGCTCTGCCTGACCCGGACCGCCATGTCGCTACCTTAGCCCCCCGTGTCCCAGTCATGAAGCGCGACCGCCGCGGCGCGGCGCAGGGCGCGCGCGGCGCGCAGCGCGCCGCCCACCGCCTGCACGCGAAACAGCTCGTGGCTGGGGCTGTCGAGCACGACGCGCACGACCGCGAACGGGCGTCCCGCGGCCGCCTCGGCGAGCCACGCCGACTCCATGTCGACCGCCAAGGCGCCCGCCGCGCGCAATTGCTCGCGCCGCTCGCCCGTCGCGATCTTGCCGACGCCGACGATCGCGCCGCGGCGCACGCTGAGGCCGGTCGCGTCGAGCGCGCCGTGCAGCGACTCGGCGCCGTGACAGCTCGCCCGCACGAACGCGTGCCCTTCGTCCTCGCTCGACATCACCTCCTCGGCGACGATCACTTCGCCCGGGCGCGAATGCTCGTCGAGGCCGCCGCAGAAGCCGAGCACGAGCAGACCCTCGGCGCGCTCCTCGCGCAGCCGCGCGACCGCCGCGCGTGACTTGTGCGGCCCCATTCCAGTCTTGCGCACGCGCGCGCCGCGCACCGCCGAGCGGACCAGCGCCTCCTCGACCGCCAGCGGCGCGGCGACGACGATCCGCCTCACGCCGCGCCCGCTTTCGCCGTGCTCGCGCCGTCGGCCGGCGCCGGCGCGAGCTCGAGCGCATCGAGCGCCACGCGCGCGGCCGCGTGCCCGCTGAGCACCGCGCTCTCGAGCGTCGCCGGCCAGCCCGTGTCGGTCCACGTGCCGGCGAGCGCCAGGCCGGGCACGTCGGTGCGCGACCCCGGCCGCAGCGCGTTGACGCCCGGCACGGCGCGGAACGTCGCCGCGTGCTCGCGCGTCACGAACAAGCTCTCGACGCTCGCGCCGCGCGCCGCCGGCAGCAGCTCGGCGAGCGCCGGCACGTAGCGCTCGCGCAGCTGCTCGACGCTCAGCTGCATCTCGCGCTCCGCTCCGGACAGGCTCACGGCCAGATACTGGCAGCCCGCCGGCGCGCCGGCCGCGGCGCTGCGATCGAACAGGTACTGCACCGGCGTGCCGACGCCCGCCGCGAAGCGCTCCTCGCAGACGACGCGGTCGTAGACGACGTGCACGTTGACGATCGGCGAGCTGCCGATCCGATCGAGCGCCGCCGCCGTCGGCGCGAGCAGCGGCTCGATCAGCCGCGCCGCGCGCGCGTGCGGCAGCGCGACGACGACCGCCTCGGCGCTGAGGCCGTCCTCGGAGCTCTCGACCTCGAACCCCCCGTCCGTCCGGACCAGCCCCTCCGCGCGCCAGCCGAGGCGGAACTCGACGCCCGCGTCGATCAGCGCCCGCTCGGCCGGCTCGCCGATCGTCTGCGCCAGCGTGCCGACGTGGAAGCCGATGTCGCCGGCGTCGGCGCTCGCGAGCAGCCCCGTCTGGAACACGAACGCGCCGAGCGCGAGCGACGCCTGCGCGGCCGGCACGTTCAGCGTCGGCAGCGCGATCAGGTCCCACAGCGCCGCGAGCGACTGCTCGCCCTGGCCGAGGTCGCCGAGGAACTCGCCGAGCGTGCGGCGATCGAGCTCGGGGTCGGCAGGGTCGAGGACCGACAGCGCGCGCGCCGCGAGCGCCGCGCTGAGGCGCTGCGCCGGCTTCAGGTGCGGATAGCGCGCGAGCGCGCCGGCGAGGTGCAGCGGCGGCGGCAGCGACCCGCGGCGCAGCGTCACCGTCGGCCTGCCCGGGCTCATCACCGGGATCTCCAGGCGCTTCTGCACCGCCACGTGGCGCTCGGAGCCGATCCGCTCGAGCAGCGCCCGGTAGGCGTGGCAGCAGCGCAGGAACACGTGCTGGCCGTTGTCGAGGTGCATCCCCTCGCGCTCGAACGAGTACGCCGCGCCGCCGAGCCGGCGGCGGACCTCGACGAGCGTCACCCGCGCGCCGGCCGCCGCGCAGTCGAGCGCCGCCGCGATCCCCGCGAGGCCGCCGCCGATCACGACGACGCGCCGTCCCTCGCTCACGCGCCGCCCCTGACGATGCTGCGCAGCGCGACCCACGCCTTCTCGCCGCCCGACAGCGACACTCGCTCATGCAGGACGCGCTCGGGCTCGGCCTCGATCCGCTGCAGCAGGCGGTGGTAGATGCCCGCCATCGCCGCCACGCACGCCGCGCTGCGACGGTCGAGCAGCTGCACGAGCGTCATCCCGTGCGCGAACCACCGCTCGGCGCGCTCGGCCTCGAAGCGCACGAGCGCGACGAGTTCCTCGTCGCTCGCCCCGGCCTCGTCGATGCGCGCGCGCAGGCGCGCAGCGCGAAACCCGTCATCGTCCTCCCCTTCAAGAACCCCTCCGACGCCCTCCGCGAGATCGATCACACCAAACCGCCGCAGGTCCTCGTCGGGCAGGTAGACGCGCCCGATCGCGGCGTCCTCGCGCACGTCGCGCAGGATGTTCGTCAGCTGCAGCGCGACCCCGAGATCGTCGGCCAGCGCTTCGACGCGTGCACGGTCCTCGCGCTCCTGTACGCCACCGCCCTCGCGCGTCGCGAAGATCGCCAGGCACACGCGCCCGATCGCGCCAGCCACGCGCCGGCAGTACAGCACGAGATCGTCGAAACGCTCGTAGGAGACGCCGTCGACGTCCATCCGCACGCCCTCGATCAGCTCGCCGAGCGCGCCCGGCGGCAGGCGAAAGCGCGCGTGCGCGTCGGCCAGCGCGATCAGCACCGGATCGTCGCTCGCCGCGAGCGGCGCCGCACCCGTCGCTTCGAGCTCGGCGAGCTGCGCCGCCGACCAGTCGAGCAGCTCGCGCTTTCGCGCGCGATCGAGCTCGCCGTCGCCGATGTCGTCGATCGCGGCGCGCGAACGCGTACGCCGCGCACATCGCCCGGCGCCGCTCGCGCGCCAGCAGGCGGATCCCGTAGTAGAAGTTCGCCGCCTGCTCGCGCGTGATCGCCTCGCAGCGGTCGTACGCCTCCGCCGTGGACGGCGCCGCGCTCACGACGACGCTGCGAGGACCGCCCGCAGCGCGAGCAGCCGGCGCCAGCCGCCGGCCCGCGGCGCTCCCGCGAGCACGTCGTAGCCCGCCCGCTCGATCGCGTCGAGCGCCGCACGGCCGCCGGCGACGAACGCCGCGACCGCGAGGCGCTCGCGCCCGCGCAGCGTGCCGAGCAGCGGAGTCCCCTCCGCGAGCAGCTCGCGCGCGCGCCGCACCTCGAACGCGAGCACCGCGCG
The DNA here is from genome assembly GCA_963782925.1 of uncultured Solirubrobacteraceae bacterium. Lineage (GTDB taxonomy): Bacteria > Actinomycetota > Thermoleophilia > Solirubrobacterales > Solirubrobacteraceae > Palsa-744. The sequence continues at coordinate 3,050,060 of CAWALH010000002.1, read as the reverse complement.
CAGCGGGCCTCCGTCGCGATCGCCGGCGCGTCTCGCCGGATCGAGGTCGGTCTCGGTGCAGCCGAAGCGCTCCATGTCCTCGGCCGGCAGGTACACGCGCCCGGCGGCGTAGTCCTCGGCGACGTCCTGGCAGTGCTCGGCCAGCTGCAGCGCCGTGCAGATCGAGTCCGACAGCGCGATCCGCTGCGGCGTCGCCGCGCCGAACACGCCGAGCACGATCTCCCCGACCGGATCGGCCGACAGCGCGCAGTAGCCGCGCAGCTGCTCCCACGTCGCGTAGCGCGCGACGCGCTGGTCGACGCGGTTCGCCTCGATCAGCCGCGCGAACGGCTCGCGCGGCAGCGAGCACGCCGCGAGCGTCCGTCCGAGCCGGCGCATCAGCGGATGCTCCGCGCGCCCCGCGATCGCCGCGTCGAGCTCGCCTTCGAGCCAGTCGAGCGCCGCCAGGCGATCGCCCGGCGCGCTGTCGCCGAGCTCGTCGACGAGCCGCGCGAAGCCGTACACCGCGAGCAGGTGCTCGCGCTCGCGCCGCGGCAGCACGCGGCTCGCGACCGGGAAGTTCTCGCCCTCCGCGCGCGCCATCACCTCGCGCGCGCTCGGCGCCGGCGGCGCGGCGTCGGCCAGCAGCATCATCCCGGCGGCGACTTCACGGCCGGCAGCGTCCGAGCGCCATGATCGGGAACACGAGCCGGTACAGGTGGTAGTTGATGTAGTAGTCCGACGGGAAGCCCGTGCCCGTGTACTGCGGCTCGTCCCAGCCGCCGTCGGCGCGCTGCGTGCGCACGAGCCAGTCAATCCCGCGCTGCAGCGCCTGCGAGCGCTCGCCGGCCGCGTGCAGCGCGAGCAGCGCCCACCCGGTCTGCGACGCGGTGCTCGCGCCGCGCCCGATCCACTCCTCCTCGTCGTACGAGCGCGCATCCTCGCCCCAGCCGCCGTCCTCGTTCTGATGCGCCAGCAGCCAGTCGACCGCGCGCCTGACGCACGGCTCGCCCGGGTCGATGCCCGCCGCGACCAGCGCTGGCACCGCCGCGCCGGTGCCGTACACGTGGTTGATCCCCCAGCGCCCGAACCACGAGCCGCTCGGCTCCTGCTGGTCGATCAGCCAGCGCAGCCCGCTGCGCGCCTGCGGCGTGTCGAGCAGCCCGAGCGCCGCGAGCATCTCCAGCGCGTGCGCGCTGACGTCCGCGCTCGGCTCGTCGATCACCTCGCCGAAGTCCAGGAACGGCAGTTGGCGCGCGAGCGCGCGCGTGTTCTCCGCGTCGAACGCGCCCCAGCCGCCGCCCGAGCTCTGCATTCCCTGCAGCCAGCGCGTCGCCCGCTCGATCGCGCCCTCGATCCGCGCGTCCGGCTTGACGCGGCGCAGCGCCAGCACGACCTCGGCCGTGTCGTCGACGTCCGGGTAGTTGACGTTGTCGAACTCGAACGCCCAGCCGCCGGGCTCCAGGCGCGGCCGCGCGACCGACCAGTCGCCGCGGTCGGTCACCTCCTTGCCGAGCAGCCACTCGGCGCCGCGCAGCAGCGCCGGGTGGTCGTCCTGGAGCCCGCCGTCGCTCAGCGCGATCATCGCCAGCGCCGTGTCCCACACGGGCGACTGGCACGCTTCCAGGCGCCGGCTGCGCCCGGGCGGCGCGCCGACCTCGCGCGCGTCGTCCTCGTCCTCGACCATGAACCGATCGAGCCCCTCCAGGCCGCGGCGCATCACCGGATGGTCCAGCGGATAGCCCGACAGGCTCAGCGCGATCAGCGAATACACCCACGGCGGCTGGATCCCGCCCCACGACCCGTCGGCCTCCTGATGGCGCACGATCCAGCGCTCGGCGTGCACGAGCGCGAGCCGGCGCAGCAGGCCGATCGGCCGGCGTTCGTAGCCGCGCAGCGCGCGGTCGAGCAGCGCGAGCACGCGCGCCGGCAGCGACAGCGGCGCCGGCGCCGTCTCCTCGGCGGCCACGCGCAGCTCGTCGAGGTCGAACGGGAGCTCGCGCACCGGGCGGTGCGCTTTGACGATCGACAGCGCGGCGATCGTCTGCCGCGCCCAGCACGCGAAGTCGTAGATGTTCAGCGGGAACCACGACGGCAGCAGGACCGCCTCGGGCGGCAGCGACGGCACCTGCGTCCCACGACCACAGCCCGAACAGCGCCAGCCACAGGTGCGTGAACACGCGCGCCCGCGCGAGCCCGCCGTTGGCGCGAATGAACTCGCGCGCGGCGAGCATGTGCGGCTCCTCGCGCTCGTCGCCGGCCAGCCGCAGCGCCCAGTACGCCTCGATCGTCGTCGACAGCTCGCCCGGGCCGCCGTAGAAGTTCGTCCACGTCCCGTCGGCGCGCTGCTGCGAGCGGATCCACGCCGCCGAGCGTTCGCTCTCGTCCTCGCGCCGCACGCCGAGGAACTCGCGCAGGAGCATGTCCTCGGCGTCCATCGTCACGTTCGTCTGCAGCTCGGCCTGCCACCAGCCGCCGTCGCTCCTGCAGCGCCAGCAGGCGCTCGCACGCGAGCTCCAGCGCCACCTCAGCCTCGTTGCGAGCTTCTACGGTCGACGACGCCATGGCGAGAACTTAAATCGTTTTCGGATCCAGCGACGGACGCGCATGCAGCTCTCATCGCGCTCCTACCCGGCACGAGCACCTCGGGGTGGGCGAGCGTTATCACGTGGCGCCGCAGCTCTGCCTCGGACACGAGGCGCGGCACCGAGGATACGAAGCGGTACACGATCAGCCCGTGCACGTTACGGCGTTCGCGCAACTGAAAGCCCGGCGCCGGGCTTCTCCCCGCGCCCGCGCGCAGCGGCGCGTAGCCGGTCTCGTCGATCTCGCTCAGCCGCACGCGCGCGCCGCGCGCGAGGTTGCGCAGGCGCAGATCCGGCAGGTAGTACTCCAGCGGCGCCGCGCCCAGCTCGACCGTCGTGATCGCGATCGGACCGGCGCCGCCGCGTTCGATGCGCGTGCGCGACCCCGCGCCAGTCGCCGCGCTGCAGGCGCGGGCTGAGGTCGACGTCGATCGTCACGATCGCGAACGCCATCACGACGATCGCCGCGAGCGCCGCGCCGAGCCCCGGCAAGCCCCAGAGCGCCGGCGGCGCGTCGATCGCCGCCAGCACGATCGCCACGGCGACGTCACCGGGATCATCGCGCCGACGAGGTTGCGCGGCGCGAGGTAGTCGGCGCCGAGCGCGACGAGCACGATCGGCGCGAGCACGCCGAACGCCGCGATCGCGAACGCGATCGTCGCGCCGCGGCGCGCGTCGGGCAGACCGCCGGCGCCGGCTGCCGGTCGCTCCGAGGCGTCAGCATCGGCAGCGGGCGCCGCGAACAGCCGCCACGCGCCAAGCGCGAGGCCGGCGAGCAGCGGCAGCGCGACGAGCAGCTCGACGCCGTGCCCGAGCGGCGATCCCGAGTAGCCGGTCAGGTAGTACTGCGGGACCGCTTCCAGGCGGCTCGACAGCGCCCAGCGGCCGATCCACTGCGTGCCGTGGCCGCCCTGCGCCGAGACCAGCGGCAGCAGCGCGAGGCCGACGAGCGCGATCGCCCCGAGCGCGGGCAGCGCGGCGCGGCGCGTGCGCTCGTCCCAGAGCAGCCACAGCGCCATCGGCACGAGCAGGAAGACGGCGAAGTAGTGCGTCAGCAGCGCGAGCGCCCCCGTCAGCGCGAACGCCGCCAGGCGCCCGCGCGTCGGCGCCTCGAGCGCGCGCACGAAGCACAGCATCGACAGCGCGGCCGTCAGCACGAACAGCCCGTACGCACGCGCCTCCTGCGAGTACCACACGAGCAGCGGGTTGACCGCGACGATCGCCGCAGCGATCACCGCGCCGCGCCGGCCGATCGCCGAGCGCGCGCCGCCGAGGCGCTCGCCGAGCGCCCACGCGATCGGGACCGTCGCGACGCCGGCGAGCGCCGAGGGGAAGCGCAGCGCGAGCGCGCCGTCGCCGAAGATCCGCGCGTCGACCCACGCGATCGCGTACCACAGCGGCGGCGAGTTCTCGCTGTGCACGTAGGAGCGCCACGTCGCGCCGATGCCGCCGTGCAGCACGTGCACGGGCGTGAACGCCTCGTCGTACCAGAAGCTCTGCTCGCCGAGCGTCGCGAAGCGCAGCACGGCCGCGAGCAGCGTCAGCGCCGCCAGCGGCCACCACGAGGGAAGCCGGCCCGCCGCCGGCCGCGCGGGCGTCTCCGCCGTGGCGAGCGCGCTCATCCGCGGCGGGCCTCGCGCGCGACGCTCACGGGCACTTGCCCTCGGCCTTCGGCGGCCCGAAGCAGCCGTAGCGGTAGCGGTGCAGGTCTTCGGCCTTCGGCGGCAGGTACCAGCCGCCGCGCGCCGCGCGCCGGCCGTCGACGACCGGCCCGGTGATCTGCAGGCAGATCTGCGTGCGCGCTTTCGGCGGCCCCGGTTCGGTGTTGCCGCACGCGACGTCGATCGTCGTGTGGTGCAGCACGTCCTGTTCGACGCTGACGTTCTTGTACTGGTGGCCGGTGTACGAGCGCCACGTGCGCAGGTCGGCGTTGAGGCGGTGGTTGACGTGCGTCTCGAGCACGAGGTCGTTGACCGTCGCGATCGCGAAGAACAGGCCGGCGAAGATCAGCACGAGCGTCTCGACCAGGCACAACTGCCCGATCCCGCGCTTCTCGCTCGTGCGTGGACGCAGCGGCTCGGGCAGGCGCGCGAGCCGGCGCTCGAGCGCGTTCGCGTCGGGCGCCGGCGGTGGGCTCTCGCGGGTCGGCGCGCCGGCCACGTGTCCGCTCACATCGCTCATTTGACGGGCGCCAATAGCGGCGACATCTGGTGGATGACGAACAGCGCCTGGACGGCTAGCGTCGCGACGAGCAGGCGGCGGTCGCGGGCGATCACCGCGAGCGGCAGCGGCCAGAGGATGTACCACGCCAGCAGCCACGTGCTCGTGACCGAGATCGCCAGCAGCGCCCAGCCGGACGCGGCGACCCAGTCGTACCCACGCCACGTGCGCCACAGCAGGTGCAGGACGATCACGACGAGCCCGGCCTTCAGCAGGTCGTGGTCGATCGGGAAGACGCCGGGCTTGCCGAACAGGTGCGCGATCTCGGTCGGGAAGCTGTCGCTCGAGACGAACGCCGCGTCGCGGTTCAGCGCGGCGACGATGTTGACGCCGTCGGCGCCGAACACGGCGTAGGCGACGAGCGCACCGAGCGCAAGCGCGCCGAGCGCGCCGAGCAGCTGTGCGAGGCTGCGCCGCGCGAGCAGCATGAACGGGAGCAGCGCGGCGACGGTCGCCTTGACGAGCGCGCCGGCGACGACGGTCGCCGTCGCCGGCGCGTCGCGCCCGGCGAACGTCAGCGCGACGGCGCCCATCATCAACAGCAGCATGATCAGGTCGTTGTGCGCGCCGCCGAGCGCGTAGATCACGTACAGCGGGTTGGCGCCGACGAGCAGCGTCGCGAGCACGGGGTCGCGGCCGCGAACGCGCGCGCAGCGCCACGTCAGCGCGAGCGTGCCGGCGCTCGCGAGCACGGCGAGCAGCTTCATCCCCCACAGCGCACCGGTCACGCCGAGCAGCCCGAACGGGTAGGACAGCAGCGTGTAGATCGGACCGTACGCGGTCGCGACCTTCTTCCAGTCCTGCCCGACGTAGTGGTAGATCGGATCGTGCACGATCGCGCCGGGCCCGTGGACGTACGGGTTCAGCCCGTGCTGCACGCCCATCCGCGCGTAGGCGATGTAGCTGAAGACGTCGGTCGACAGCAGGATCGGACCGACGAACACGAGCAGGTGCAGCACCGCGAGCAGCGCGATCGCCCAGCGCTTGGAGATCGCCCGGCCGAGCGCGATCAGCCCGGCGTAGCCGGCCGTGAACGCGATCAGCGCGATCAGGAAGACGCGGAAGCCCAGGCGCTCGCCGATCCCGCTCAGCCAGCCGGCGATCTGCGGCTGCTTGGGGATCAGGATCGAGTGCCCGACGGCGGCGTCGAGCACGATCTCGGCGGTCGCCGCGACGAGCAGCAGCGCGCACGCAGCGGCGAGCGGCGCCGCCCACTGCGCCGAGCGCGTGCGTGCTAGCGGAAGTTGGCCCGACGCGGCGACGTTCACGACGCCGCGTCGCTCACAGGGCGGTCCAGACCGTCTTGGTCTCGAGGTAGGCGTCGAGGCCGTCGTGGCCGTGCTCGCGCCCGATCCCGGAGGCCTTGAAGCCGCCGAACGGCGCCGGCGGCTCGACGTTCCCCCACGTGTTGACGTAAACCGAGCCGGCGCGCAGCATCGCCGCGAGGCGGTGCGCGTTGCCGATGTCGCGCGTCCAGACGCCCGCGGCGAGCCCGTACTCGCTTTCGTTCGCGCGCTTGGCGACCTCCTCGAGCGAGTCGTACGGCGAGGCGACGAGCACCGGCCCGAAGATCTCCTCGCGCGCGATCTTCAGCTCGTCGGAGGTCGTGCTGAACAGCGTCGGCGCGACGAAGTAGCCGCCGCTGTCGGCGAGCGTCGCCTCGCCGCCGGCGAGCAGCTCAGCGCCCTGCTCGCGCCCGGAATCGATGTAGCTCATCACGCGCTCGCGCTGCTCGGCCGAGACGAGCGGTCCGAGCTGCGTCTCGGGGTCCAGGCCCGGGCCGAGCTTCGCCGCGTTGGCGGCGTCGGCGAGCGCGCTCATCACCTGGTCGAAGCTCTCCGACGGGACGAACAGGCGCGAGCCGGCGTTGCACGCCTGGCCCGAGTTGAAGTAGATCCCCTGGAAGGAGCCGGCGACCGCCCGCTCGAGGTCGGCGTCGGGCAGGATGATGTTCGGCGACTTGCCGCCGAGCTCGAGCGTCACGCGCTTCAGCGCGCGCCCGGCCTTCGCGCCGATCTCGCGCCCGACGGCCGTCGAGCCGGTGAACGCGATCTTGTCGACGCCGTCGGCGTCGACGAGCGCGGCGCCGGTCGAGCCGTCGCCGGTCACGACGTTGATCACGCCCGGCGGGAAGCCGACCTCGAGCGCGAGCTCGCCGAGGCGCAGCGCCGTCAGCGGCGTCTGCTCTGCCGGCTTCAGCACGACCGTGCAGCCGGCGGCGAGCGCCGGGCCGAGCTTCCACGAGGCCATCAGCAGCGGGAAGTTCCACGGGATGATCTGGCCGCACACGCCGACCGGCTCGCGGCGCGTGTAGCAGAGCACGTCCGGCGCGCTGACCGGCAGCACGCCGCCCTCGATCTTGCTCGGCCAGCCGGCGAAGTAGCGCAGGTGCGCGGCGGCGCCGCGCACGTCGATCATCTTCGCGAGGCCGACCGGCTTACCGTTGTCGAGCGACTCGAGCTCGGCGAGCTCCTGCGCGCGCTCGTCGATCGCGGCGGCGAGCGCGTGCATCAGTCGCTCGCGCCCGGTCGCTCCCGTCGTCGCCCACTTGCCCTGCTCGAACGCCGCGCGCGCCGCCGCGACCGCGCGCGCGACGTCCTCGGCGCCGCCCTGCGCGACGGTCGCGATCTCGCGGCCGCTGGAGGGGTCGAGCGTGACGAACGTCGCGCCGTCGGCGGCGTCGAGTCGCTCGTCGCCGATCAGCAGCTGCTGCGGGCGCGAGAGGAACTCGCGCGCCTGCGCCCCCAGCGCATCGGGCAGGGCGTCGGTGGTGTCGGCGGCGGCGGTCATGGCGGCTCCTTCTCCCTCTGAGGATCTACGGTTGCAGCACGATCTTAAGTGCCTCGCGCCGGTCGTACATCGCGTACGCCTCCGGCGCGTCGTCGAGCTTCATGTGATGCGTGACGAGCGGCGCCGGGTCGAGGCGCCCACTCGCCATCAGCTCGAGCACGCTGTCGACGTGCCCGATCACGTTGGCGTGGCCCGAGCGCATGCCGAGCACCTTGATCCAGAGCAGCCCCATGTGCACCTCGCAGCGCTCGGCGTAGACGCCGACGGCCTGGATCGAGCCGCACTTGCGCGTCAGGCGGATCGCGAGCTCGAGCGCGCGCGGGTCGCCGACGGCGTCGATGCACACGTCGACGCCGCGACCGGCGGTCGCCTCGCGCGCAGCCGCCCGCGGATCGTCGTCGCTCAGGTGCACGGCCTGCGCGCCGAACGACGCCGCCATCTCGAGACGCTCGGGCACCGTGTCGATCGCGATCACATGCGCCGCGCCGACGGCGAACGCGGCCTGCACCGCGCACAGGCCGACCGGGCCGAGGCCGAGCACGGCCGCCGTGTCGCCCGGACGCAGGCCCGATTCGGCGGCGGCGTGGAAGCCGGTGCCCATCACGTCGCCGGCGAACAGCGCGACGTCGTCGCTCATCCCGTCGGGCACCCTGCGCAGCACGAGGTCGGCGTTCGGCACGAGCGCCTGCTCGGCCTGCGTGCCCTGCAGCGAGCCGAGCGTCGCGCCGTGGCCGAACGTGCGCGAGGCGTCGCACTTGTGAAACAGCCCGCGGCGGCAGAAGAAGCAGTGCCCGCACGCCGTCTGGAAGCAGCCGAGCACGCGGTCGCCGACGGCGACGTCGCGTACCTCATCGCCGGCGGCGATGACCGTGCCGACGTACTCGTGGCCGATCGTGAAGCCCGGCTCGATCTTCACGCGCCCGTGGTAGATATGCAGGTCCGAGCCGCACACGCCGCTCGCCTCGATTCGCACGATCGCGTCGGTCGGCTCGATCAGCTGCGGCTCGGCAACGTCCTCGACGCGCACCTCGCCGGGCGCCTGGAATGTGACCGCGCGCATCGGCGGACCCTACTATGCCGGCCCGGATGGCCGGCGACGAGCCGACCGGCCTGGACCGGGCCAACAGGCCGGCCCGGATGGCCGGCAAACGTAACTGCCGTGGCGGCCCGAACGGTCACAAATTGAAACGAGAAGTGAGGACCGGCTCGGCCAAGAGGCAGGATGCCGGTCACACCGGCTGCCACAAGCGCGGCATGAGTCAATACGCTGCCCACATGTCCGAACCGTCGAAGGCCGTGCTGATCACCGGCTGCTCGTCGGGCATCGGCCACGCCACGGCGCTGCGCCTGGCGCGCGGCGGCTGGAAGGTCTACGCGACGGCACGACGGCCCGAGACAATCGCCGACCTGCGCGAGGCCGGCTGCGAGACGCTCGCGCTCGACGTCACCGACGAGCAGTCGATGCGCGCGGCCGTCGATCGGATCGAGGCGGCCGAGGGCGCGGTCGGCGTGCTGATCAACAACGCCGGCTACAGCCAGAGCGGCGCGATCGAGACGGTGCCCCTGGAGGCCGTGCGCCGCCAGTTCGAGACGAACGTGTTCGGGCTCGTGCGCCTGACGCAGCTCGTGCTGCCGAAGATGCGCGCGCAGCGCTGGGGGCGGATCGTCAACGTCGGCTCGATGGGCGGGCGCCTGTCGTTTCCCGGCGGCGGGCACTACCACGCGACCAAGCACGCGCTCGAGGCGATCTCCGATGCGATGCGCTTCGAGCTGCGCGGCTTCGGCATCGACGTCGTCCTGCTCGAGCCGGGGCTGATCACGACCGAGTTCGGCGAGGCCGCGACGGCGAGCATGGCCGACGTGACCGCGAGCGACGGCGACCCGTACGGCAAGTTCAACGCGACCGTCGGCGCCGTCACGAAAGGCGCCTACGAAGGCCCGATGCGGATGCTCGGCGCCGGTCCCGACCGCGTCGCCAAGACGATCGAGCGCGCATTGAAGCGAAGGCACCCGCCCGCCCGGATCACGATCACCCCCTCGGCGAAGCTGACGATCGCGATGCGCCGCCTGATGCCCGACCGCACGTGGGACGCCGCGATGCGCGCGCAGTTCCCTCAACCCCGCTGAGCGGGCGGCGCTACTCGGTGAGCGCCGGGCCGGGGCGCCCGACGTGGAACCCCTGCGCGTAGTCGACGCCGAGCTCGCGCAGCAGCTCGAGCGTGCGCCGATCGCCGACGAACTCGGCGACCGTCTGCTGGCCCATCGCGTGGACGAGCCCGACGAGCGCCTTGACGACGAGCTGGTCGTGGGGCGAGTCGGGCAGGCCGCGGATGAACGCGCCGTCGATCTTCAGATAGCGGAACGGCAGGTGCTTGAGGTAGTGGAACGAGCCGAAGCCGGCGCCGAAGTCGTCGAGCGCGATCGCGCCGCCGAGCTCGTGCACGCCCTCGCAAAAGTCGCGCGCGCGGCGCATGTCGGAGATCGAGGCGGTCTCGGTCACCTCGATCACGAGGCGCGACGGGTCGGCGCCGTGGCGCGCGAGCGCGCGCTCGACGTGCGCGAGCATCTGCCGGTCGGTGACCGACAGCGCCGAGAGGTTCATCGCGATGCCGCCGCCGGGATCGTGCGCCTGCTCGCCCGCGCCGTCGCGGCCCGTGCCGTCGCGCGGGCCGTCGCCGTAGCTGCGTCCGAGCTGCTCGGCGACCTTCTCGAGCACGATGCGATCGATCTCGCCGATCAGCCCGTAGCGCTCGGCGGCGGGCAGGAAGCTTGCCGGACCGATCAGGTTGCCGTCGTGCTCGTCGATCAGCCGCACGAGCGCCTCGTGGTGGGCGACGCGCCCGTCGGCGAGTGAGACGATCGGCTGGTAGTGCAGCACGAGCAGGTCGTTCGCCAGCGCGCGGCGCAGGCGGCCGAGCCACGGCCGGCGCTGCAGGCCGGCGGGCGAGCAGATCCGCTCGGCGCCGGGCTGCGGCATCGGCATGCCGCGGTAGCGCTGCTGCGCGGCGCGTGCGGGCGCTCGAATCAGCAGGCGCGACTTGGCCTGGGCGATCGTGGAGGTCCGCATCGTGGCGGAGAACTTCGACAGGCGTGCCGCGTCCCCTGCGGAGTCACGCGCCGTGGGCCTTGTTTCGCATGCGGACACGAGCGCGTCGACACAAATGTACATACAGCGTATGTACGATTGTCATCGGCGCGCGAATCGCGTGATCCCGCCCGGCGCTCAGCGCGCTGCGCGGCCGCTTCAGCGCGCCGCGCGGCCCTCGTACGGCCGGCGCGCGCGGTCGGAGACGACGAGCAGCAGCGCGAGCAGGACGAAGTTCATCACGACCGAGGAGCCGCCGTAGGCGACGAACGGCAGCGTGACGCCGGTCAGCGGGATCACGCGCGTGACGCCGCCGACGATCACGAAGACCTGCATCGCGACGACGAACGACAGGCCGGTGGCGAGCAGCTTCGAGAACGAGTCACGCGCGAGCGCGGCGGTCTTCAGCCCGCGCGCGATGAACAGCAGGTAGACGAGCAGCAGCACGGCGGCGCCGGCGAGCCCGAGCTCGTTCGTGATGACGGCGTAGATCGTGTCGCTTTCAGGCACGGGCAGGATCGGGCCGCCGCCGTGCGGCAGGCGCAGCAGCGACTGGTCGAAGCCGGTGCCGAGCAGGCCGCCGTCGGCCTGCGCGAACAGCGACTGCGCAAGCTGGTAGCTGCCGCCGAACGACTTGTTGTAGAGGACCGGGTCGAAGGGGTGTTCCCAGGCGAGCACGCGCGCGTGCACGTGGCTGACGTGGGTGGCGACGAACCACGCGCCGATCGCGAACAGGACGAGGCCGATCAGCGGGAACGAGAAGCGTCCGGTCGCGACGTACAGCAGCGCGAGGAACGCGCCGTAGAACATCAGCGACGTGCCGAGCTCGCGCGTCAGCAGCAGCGTGCCCATCGCGGCGCCCCAGACGATCAGCATCGGGCCGAACTGCTTCATCGGCGGGATCGTCAGGCCGAGCACGCGCCGCCCGGCGGTGACAAGCAGCTGGCGGTTGTCGTGCAGGTAGCTGGCGAGGAACACGACGATCGCGATCTTCGCGAGCTCGGACGGCTGGAAGGAGATGCTGCCGACGTGGATGTCGAGGTAGGCGCCGTTGACCTGCGCGCCGATGCCGGGCAGGCGCGGAAGGATCGTCATGCCGATGCCGAGCGCGGCGATCGTGTAGCGGTAGCGCTCGAGCACGGCGACGCCGCCGCGCCGCAGGGCGAGGATCGTCGCGCCGAACAGGACGAGCCCGACGACCATCCACTGCGCCTGCTGGCGCGCGAGCGTCGGTTCGATCCGGTAGACCATGACGATCCCGACGCTTGCCAGGACGGCGGCGATCGGGAACAGGTAGGGGTCGGCGTACGGCAGCGCGAAGCGGATCACGAGGTGCCCGGCGATGCAGAGCACGAGAAACAGCGCGCCGTAGGTCAGCGAGACGCTCGAGGCGTGGTTGAGCGTCAGGTTGGCGGGCGCGCCGGGCGCGTTGTCTTCGGACTGGATGAAGATCGCGGTGAAGCCGGCGATCACGAGCACCGCCGAGGGCACGAGGCCCAACAGCTCGCGGTTTCTCGCGCTGAGCACGGGTGCGAGCGTACCTCGCGACGCGGCGCGGACACGCCGCCCGGCTCGCTACCCTACGCCGACGAGCGCTCCGCCGGGGGGCTTGCGCGCGCCCCGTTTCAGCCGATGAGCTGCCCAGGTTCGACACACCATGGATGACCAGCGCTTCCCGTCCGTCGCACGCGGGATGTGGCTGCGCTTCTCGATCGCCGCGCTGCTGATCGTGCTGCTCGCCGGCGGCGCGACGGCGACGGTCGCGCTGAACACGGCGAGCGGCGTCGCGCGGGAAATCTTCAAAGAAACGGTGCCGACGCCGCCGGGCCTCGTGTCGTACTCGGGCGGCCCGCAGACCTACCTGATCCTCGGCTCGGACCGCCGCGCGAAATCGTCGGACGCGTTCGACCGCACGGACCCGCCGCACAGCGACACGATCCTGCTCGTGCGCTTCGACCCCGGACAGGGACAGACGTCGCTGATGTCGATCCCGCGCGATCTGCTCGTCAACATCAAAAGCCGCACCGGCGCGTACTACCCGCAGGAAAAGATCAACGCGGCGTACACGTACGGCGCGAGGGAACACGGCGTCAAAGGGTCGATGGTGCTCGCCGCGGAAACGATCGAGCACGAAGTCTTCCCGGGGCTGAAGCTGAACGGGATCGTCGACGTCAACTTCTCCGGCTTCATCAAGGTCGTCGACACGCTCGGCTGCGTGTACGTGAACGTCGACCACCGCTACCTGCACATCAACGGCGAAGGCGGCGAACTGTACTCGGAAATCAACCTGCAGCCGGGGTATCAGAAGCTCTGTTACAACAACGCGCTCAGCTACGTGCGCTACCGCCACGGCGACTCGGACTTCGTGCGCGTCGCCCGCCAGCAGGACTTCCTGCGGGCGCTGCGCGAGCAGATCTCGCCCGAAGACGTGCTCGGACAGATCAACAACGTCGCCAAACAGGTCGGCAAGGCGATCGTGACGGCCGGCTTCAGCCGCTCGGCCGACCAGGTGATCCAGCTGGCGAAGCTGATCGCGTTCTCGCAGGGCAAGCCGCTGCGCCAGGTCAAGTTCCGCAGCGCGAGCGCGAACTTCCCGCTGAAGGGCGGCTCGTACGTGACGAGCACGCCGGAGCTCGAGCGGGCGACGCTCGACGACTTCCTCAACGGCGACCAGCGCGTGACCGAACCGAAACCGAGCCCGCCGGCGCACGCGAGCCAGGGCCACCATCGCTCACACCACGCCTCGGCGCCGTCGGCGGCGTCGCTCGGCCTGATGTCGGCGTCGCTGACAGGCGACGAAGAACTCGCCAAACAGACGGTCAGCATGCCGCTGCACGTGCTCTACCCGTCGCTGCAGACGACGACCGCGACCGAGCAGCCGGCGCGCGCGTACGCCCTGCGCGACCAGGGCGGGCGCCTGCGCCACGCGTACGTCGCCGTCTGGCAGGTCAACACGCTCGGCGGCTACTACGACTTCGAGGGCACCGACTGGCCGCATCCGCCGATCGTCGCGCACCCCAACCAGCAGCGCAAAATCAACGGCGTGACATACATGATCTTCACCGACGGCGCGCACATCCACGTCGTCGCGTGGCGCCAGGGCGGCATGCTCTACTGGGTCACGAACACGCTGCTCGAGGACCTCACGAACGAGCAGATGCTCGCTATCGCCCGCTCAGCGAAGCCGCTTCACTAGAGTCGGCTCGCGTCGCGCGCCTGGTCGAGCGCGGCATTCACCAACCGGTCGGCCTCGGCGTTCTGCGCGCGCGGGACGGTGCGGATCGACCAGCGATCGAAGTTACGCAGCGCGGCGAGCGCCTGGCGGTGCAGATCGCGCATCGCCTCGTTCTTGACCTTGTACTCGCCGCGCACCTGCTTGGCGATCAGCTCGGAGTCGCCGATCACCTCGACGTCGTCGGCGCCGAGCTCGCGTGCGCGCTCGAGACCGAGCAGCAGCGCGCGGTACTCGGCGACGTTGTTGGTCGTGCGGCCGAGCAGCTGCGCGTCCTCGACGAGCTGCTCGCCGTCGGCCGTCGCGACGACGCACGCGGCGGCGGCCGGTCCGGGGTTGCCGCGAGCACCGCCGTCGACCTGCACAACGAGCTTCATTGGCGCGAAGTATCGAGCGCGCTCAGGACGCTACGCGTGAGCGAGCGGCAGCTGGTCGCCGGCGACGCGTGCGCGGCGACGGTCGCGCACGACGCGGCGCTGCGCCTGCTCGCCGGCGTCGCGCATCGAGGAGCGCCCGTGGCGAGCGCGCCGGTCGGCGACGCGGCGATCGACGATCACGGTGACGTTGTCGTCGTTCTCGTAGTGCTTGGCGAGCTTCGGATAGAGCTCGTCGGCGAGCGGCTTGGGCACTACGCAGTAGACCATCGCCCGTCGAATGCTACAGCCTGTTTCGGAGATAGCAAGAGCCGCAATGCCCTGCGGCGTCGCGACGGGTTGTGCCGGCCGGCTGGTGTGCGCCGGCCCGCCGCGTCGCCGGCTCAGATCAGCGCGAGCCCGCCGCGCTCGTCGGCGAGCGCGTTGGCGAGGCGATCGTCGGGGCCCAGCTCGGAGAGCTCGGTGCCCTGCGCGATCGCGCGCACGTCGACGCCCTGCATGTCGTCGAGGTCGACCTCGTACGCGTACCAGCAGAGCTCCCACGCGAGCACGACTACGACGCACGTTTCGACGGCCTCGCCGGGGCGGACCGTCACCTCGGGGGCGCCGAGCGAGCGCGTGAGGCTCGCGACGCGGCGCGTGTACTCGCTCGCGTTGAAGACGTCGACGGCACCCTGCAGCGGTCCGTCGAGGACGGCCGGCGCCGGCGCGCGATCGGGCAGCGCCGCGGCTGCGGCCGGAGCGCCGGCGCGGACGGGCGCAGCACGGCCGCCAGGCGAGCGCTCGGGCGACTGCTCGGCGCCGTCGTCGAGCAGGTCGTACGGCCGCGGCTCGGCGGCCGCCGAGAGCGGCTCGTCGTAACCGCCCGGCACGTCGCGTCCTTCGAGCCGGCGCGACTGGCGCAGGCGACTGAACAGCCGGCGCCCGCGGCGCGAGGACAGCGGCTCGGAGCTCAGCGTGTGCAGCTCGGCGCTCCGCTTCCAGCCCTGGTGGGCGGCGCGCGGCGCGCACAGCTCGCAGACGGTGCGCGGCTGTCCGGCGGCGAGGAACAGGTCGGGCTGCTCGCCGCGCAGCAGACGGCGTTCGCAGACGTCGCAGGCGACGTCGGGCTGGGACGTGACGATCGATCGTGTTGCCATGAGCCCAGCAGCGTAGCTGGGCCGTCAAGCGGTCGGCGTCACGCGTGCGTCGCCGCACGCTCCTCGGGCGCCGTGCCGGCGACCTTCTGCGCGAGGTGCGCCGGCAGCTCCTCGTAGCGCATGAACTCGAGCGTGTAGTCGCCCTGGCCGCCGGTGATCGAGCGCAGGTCGGGCGCGTAGCTGAGCATCTCGGACATCGGCACCTCGGCCTTGATCTCGGTCATCGCGCCCGCCGGCTCCATTCCCTGCGGGCGTCCGCGACGGCTGTTGAGGTCGCCGATCACGTCGCCGACGTACGCCTCGGGCACGGACAGCGTGACGAGCATGATCGGCTCGAGCAGCACCGGGTCGGCCTGCTCGAGCGCCTGCCTCATCGCCTGCATGCCGGCGAGCTTGAAGGCGATCTCGGAGGAGTCGACGGAGTGGTGCTGACCGTCGAGGAGGCGCACGCGCACGCCCTTGACCGGGTAGCCGGCGAGCACGCCGGCGGCCATCGCCTCGCGCACGCCCTTCTCGACGGCGGGGATGAACGAGCCGGGGATCACGCCGCCCTTGATGTTGTCGACGAACTCGAACTCCTCGCCGAGCGGCAGCGGCTCGATCTCGATCTCGACAGGCGCCGAACTGCCCGCGCCCGCCGGACTGCTTCTTGTGGCGGCCGTGCCCGGTCGCGGAGGAGCGAATCGTCTCCTGGTAGGGGACGCGCGGCGGCTGCAGCGTCACCTCGACGCCGAAGCGCTCGCGCAGGCGGTCGACGACCACCTCGACGTGCACCTGCGAGAGCCCGGCGACGATCTGCTCGCCGGTCTGCGGGTCGCGGTGCAGGTCGATCGTCGGGTCCTCCTCCTGCAGGCGGCGCAGCGAGGCGAAGACCTTGTCCTCGTCGCCCCTGCTCTTCGGCTCGATCGCGAACGCCATCACCGGGGCGGGCAGCTTCAGCCGCGGCATCTCGATCGGCTCGTCACGGTCGGCCAGCCAGTCGCCGGCGCGCGTCTCCTTCAGCTTGGCGACGGCGCCGATGTCGCCGGGGCCGAACTCGTCGACGTGCTCGACGTCCTTGCCGGCGAACACGAGCAGCTGCCCGATCCGCTCCTTGGCGTGCGCGCGCGTGTTCAGCACCTGGCTTTCGGCCGGCAGCACGCCCTGGTAGACGCGCAGCAGGTTGATCCTGCCGGCGTACGGGTCGGCGCGGGTCTTGAACACGAACGCGAACAGCTCGCCGTCGGCGCTCGCCGCGAGCTCGAGCTCGCCGACGCGCAGCGAGCCGTGCTTGACCGGCGAGGGCAGGTCCTCGACGATCGCGTCGAGCAGGCGCGCGGTGCCGAGGTTGCGCGTCGCGACGCCGCAGACGACGGGGAAGATCTTGCCGTGGTTGGTGCCCTCCTTGAGCGCGTCGACGATCTCCTGATGTGAGATCTCGCCGCCTTCGAGGTACCTCTCCATCAACGAGTCGGACACTTCGCAGACCTCGTCCATCAGCTTCTCGCGATATTCCTGCGCGCGCTCGAGCTCGGCGTCGGGGATCGGGATCTCGCTCCAGGCGCCGCGCTCGGCGGAGTCCTGGCGGAACGCCTTCACGTCGACGAGGTCGATCACGCCCTCGACGTCGTGCTCGGAGCCGATCGGGATCTCGGTCGCGACGGCGTGCGGCCCGAACGCGCGCTTGATCTGCTCGAGCGTGCGGAAGAAGTCGGCGCGCTCGCGGTCGAGCATGTTGACGAACAGCATCCGCGCGATGTCGAGCTCGGCCGCGCGCGCCCACAGCCGCGCGGTCGAGACCTCGACGCCCATCACGGCGTTGATCACGAAGATCGCCGACTCGCAGACGCGCAGCGCGCCGACCGCGTCGGCGACGAAGCTCGGCTCGCCGGGCGTGTCGAGCAGGTTGATCTTGCGCTCGCGCCACTGGAACGAGCTGAGCGACGCCGAGATCGACATCTGCCGCGAGCGCTCGTCGGGGTCGGCGTCTGACACCGTGCCGCCGTCGGGCACCGAGCCGAGCCGGCCGATCGCGCCGGCCTCGAACAACAGCGCCTCGTGCAGCGAGGTCTTGCCGGCGCCGCGATGGCCGACGAGGGCGACGTTGCGAATCCGGTCCGCCGGCTGGCGGCCTCCGTTGGAACGCATGCGATCTCCTCTCTGAGCTGTCCGATGACCATACCTCCGTTTGCGCTCGTGCGCCAGCGGCGGCGTCGACGTGGCGCGGACGGTGCGGACGAGCGTCGCGGTCCTCCCCCGGAGACCCACCGTAGAACCCCCGTCGGGGCCTGTGGCGAAACCCGCTTACCGCCCTCTTTGCCGCCGCCTAGGCTCGACCCGAATCGATTGTCAAATGTCAAACGTCAACCAGGCAGGTGAGCAGATGAGCGCCCACGTCCCGGAGCCCAAGCCGGACACAGAGAGAGCAGACCAGCGTCAGTTCGATGAGGCTGTCAACAACAAAGGCAAGGTCGTGCTCGAGTGGCTCGCGGGCGTCGGCATCCTCGCCGCCGTGCTGATGTCGACGGTCGCCCTCGTGCAGAGCGGTGAACACAAGGAAGTGCTCGTCTCGAGCGGCAACACGACGCCGGCGACGACGCCGACGAGCAGCGCGAGCGCCAGCGCGTCGCCACTGAAGCCGGTTTCGCTGAAGATCATCGGCTCCTACAAGCGGGGTCCCGACGGCAAGCGCCACGACGCGTTCACCACGACCGAATTCGCGGTCCACGTCGGCCAGCCGCTGACGTTGAAGATCGACAACACCGACGACGTCCCACACAGCATCACCTCGCCGGTCGCAGGCGTGAACATCACGGTCCAGCCGGGCGTTCACGACTACAAGCTGACCGTCAACGAAGCCGGACGCTTCCAGTGGTACTGCATCATCCCGTGCGACAGCGACGCGAAGGGATGGGCGATGGAACACGCCGGCTACATGAGCGGCTACATCACCGCGACGTAGCGCTGCGGCGCGCGAGCGCCAGCCAATCGTGCTGCTCCTGACCGAAGCCCCGGCGACCCCGGGGCTTCAGTCGTCGAAGGACTCCTCCTGCATGCGCGAGCGCAGGCGCAGGACGGCCTTCGTGTGCATCTGCGAGACACGCGACTCGGTCACGCCGAGCACCTCGCCGATCTCGCGCAGCGTCAGGTTCTCGTAGTAGTACAGCGCGATCACGAGCTTCTCGCGCTCGGGCAGCTTGGCGATCGAGTCGGCGATCCGATCCTTCAGGTCGCCGACGTCGAGCGAGCGCGCGGGATCGGGCGCGTTCGGATCCTCGATCGTGTCCATCAGCGAGACCTGGTCGCCGCTTGAGTCAGACACGCTCCACAGCTCGTCGAGCGCGACCATCGAGCTGTGCGAGATCGCCAGCAGCGACTCGTTCAGTTCGTCGATCGTGATGCCGAGCTCGTCGGCGATCTCCTGGTCGGTCGGCGCGCGCTGCAGCGCGTTCTCCAGCTTCGAGTTGGCGCGCTCGACTTCGCGCGCACGCGCGCGGACGCTGCGCGGGACCCAGTCCATCGAGCGCAGCTCGTCGATGATCGCGCCCTTGATGCGCATGATCGCGTACGTCTCGAACTTGATGTCGCGCGACAGGTCGAAACGCTCGATCGCGCTGATCAGCCCGACGAGGCCGTAGGAGATCAGGTCGGCCTCCTCGACGTGCGGCGGCAGGCCGGCCGCGGTGCGACCGGCTACGTACTTGACGAGCGGCGAGTAGGCGACGACCAACCGCTCGCGCGCCTGGGTGTCGCCATCGGACTTATACCGCCGCCAGAGTTCCCGCAGCTCGATCGGTTTGACATTGGTCTCCAGGGTCGTTTCCCCTTGTAATCAGGCCCGAGGGTGGCTGCGCGCGTAGGCGCTTTTCAGCTTGGCGGACTCTACCCGAGTGTAAATCTGGGTGCTCGACACGCTGGCGTGGCCGAGCAGCTCCTGGATGCTGCGCAGGTCGGCGCCGCCGTCGAGCAGATGCGTCGCGAAGCTGTGCCTGAGGGCGTGCGGCGAGATCGAGCCGCCTCCCCTGCCCGCGAGCGCCTGCACGCGCGCGGTCCACGTGCGCAACCGCCGGCGCACGTCGCTCGTGCCGAGCGCGCGGCCGGTCTTCGACAGGAACAGCGCGTCGGACGGCGCCGACGGGCTGCTCAGCGCGCCGCGCGCGCGATCGAGGTACTCGCGCAGCGCCCTCATCGCGGGCTCGCCGACCGGCACGAAGCGAGTCTTGCGGCCCTTGCCCTCGACGCGCAGCTGCTCGTCGTCGTGATCGACGTCGGCGAGCCGCAGCGTGACGAGCTCCTCGGCGCGCAGGCCGCACGCGTACGCGAGCTCGAACATCGCGCGGTCGCGCAGCTCGAGCGCGCCGCCGGCGGGGATGCCGTCGAGCAGGTCGGCGGCTTCGCGCGCGCTGAGCACGCGCGGCAGATGCGACGGGCGCCGTGGCGTCGAGACGAGGTCGGCCGGGTTCTCGGCGATCTCGCCGTGCTCGCGCTGACTGGCGAACAGCGCACGCAGCGCGGCGAGCTTGCGCGCGCTCGTACTCGGTGCGACGCCGCGCTCGGACAGGTGCGCGATGTAGCGGCGCACGGTCTTCGGCGCGACGTCGGCCGGCGCGTGTCCCTGCTGGTCCGCCCACCGCGCGAACTGCTCGACGTCGACGCCGTACGCGCGACGCGTGCGCTCGGCGGCGTCGCGGCGCACGAGATCGTCCATCAGCAGGCCGATCGCCGTGCGCCAGCCCTCGCGCAGCTCATGCCGCGGCGTCTCGTCCGCCGCGGCGAGCCCGATGTCCCCCTTGTTCGTGCTCATGCCGTCGCGTACTTCGCCATGACCGCCCCCGCGCCCTGCCGGGCACGGACCGCTACATTCACGCATGTGACCGTAGCTCGCTCGCATCGCCGCCCGCGTTCGCGCCGATTCGAGGGCGCGTAGGTGTTCGACACCGCCGCGCGCCCCCGCTGGCAGGACGTCGACTGGCGATCGCACCAGCGCTGGGTGCTCGTCGACGGCTCGCCGGTCAACGTGATCGAGCTCGGCCCCGAGCGCGACGACGGCACGACGCAGCCGATCGTGTTCGTGCACGGCCTGTCGGGATCGTGGCCGAACTGGCTCGAGCAGCTGCCCGCGTTCGCGCCCGAGCATCGTGTGATCACGCTCGACCTGCCCGGCTTCGGGCACTCGCCGATGCCGCCGCACCCGATCTCGATCGCCCGCTACGCGAAGTTGCTCGACCGTCTGCTCGGAGAGCTCGGCGTCGACGCCGCGGCGGTCGTCGGCAACTCGATGGGCGGCTTCATCGCAGCCGAGCTCGCGATCTCCGCTCCGCAGCGCGTCGAGCGGCTCGTGCTCGTCTCGGCCGCCGGCATCTCCACCCACCAGCACCGCGGCTCGGTCACGGTGCTGCCGGCGATGCGCCGGTTCGAGCGGATCCTGATGGCCTCGGGCGCGTGGACCGCGTCGAAGTCCGACGCCGTCGTGCGTCGCACGCGACTGCGCGACGCGGCGCTCGGCGTCGTCGTGCGCCACCCCGACCGGCTCGACGCGGCGCTCGCCGCCGAGCAGGTGCGCGGCGCCGGCAAGCCGGGCTTCATCCAGGGCTTCGAAGCGGTGCTCGACTACGAGATCCGCGAGCGCCTCGGCAAGATCGCGTGCCCGACGCTGATCGTGTGGGGCGATCGCGATCGGCTGATCAGCGTGCGCGACGCCGACGTGTTCGCCGAGCTGATCCCGAACTCGCGCAAAGTCGTGTTCGGCGACACCGGCCACATGGCGATGCTCGAGCGCCCCGAGGCGTTCAACGCGCTGCTAGACGAATTCCTCTCCGAATAGGCCAGGACGTCGCCCTGGTTGCCCGTGACGTGCTGAGAAGCTAGGTGGCGATGGCGCCTTCTGAGGCGCTGCCGACGAGCTTGGCGTACTTGCGGATCGCGACGTCGATGTGCTCGTCGGCGCGCGGCGGGCGCTCGTAGGCGGCGACGCGCGCGGCGATCTCATCGTCGCTCAGCGCGACGTCGAGCCGACCTGCGTCGACGTCGATCGTCAGCTCGTCGCCCGTCTGCAGCGCGGCGATCGGACCGCCGCGGACGGCCTCGGGCGCGACGTGCGCGACCATGAAGCCGTGCGTCGCGCCGGAGAAGCGTCCGTCGGTGATCAGCGCGACCTCTTCGCCCAGGCCCTCGCCGACGATCGCGGCCGTGACGGCGAGCATCTCGCGCATGCCCGGTCCGCCGGCCGGACCCTCGGCGCGGATCACGACGACGTCGCCGGCCTCGATCTCGTGCGCGAGCACGGCCGCCATCGCGGCCTCCTCGCCGTCGAACACGCGCGCCGGGCCGACGTGCTTGCGCCGCTCGTGGCCGGACAGCTTGACGACGCAGCCGTCGGGCGCGACGTTGCCGTGCAGGATCGCAAAGCCGCCGGTCGGTTTGATCGCGTCGCCGAGCGGCCGCACGACCTGCTGACCGGCGCTTTCCTCGGCCTCGTCGGCGTGCTCGCCGATCGTGCGCCCGGTGACGGTGATCGCGTCGGCGTTGAGGATCCCGGCGTCGTTCAGGCGCTTGAGCACGAGCGGCACGCCGCCCGCCTCGTAGAGCTCGGTCGCGACGTACCTGCCGCCGGGCTGCAGGTCGCACAGCAGCGGCGTGCGCTCGGAGATCGCCTCGAACTCGTCGATCTTCAGCGGCACGCCGGTTTCGCGCGCGACGGCCAGCAGGTGCAGCACGCCGTTGGTCGAGCCGCCGCTCGTCGCGACGGCGGCGATCGCGTTTTCGAGCGCCGGCTTGGTGATCACGTCGCTCGGGCGCTGGCCGCGGCGCAGCACGTCCATCACCAGTTCGCCGCACTCCTTAGCGACCGCCAGCTTGCGGCCGTCCTCGGCCGGCACCATCGCCGAGCCCGACGGCGAGATGCCGAGCGCCTCGAACGCCATCGCCATCGTGTTTGCCGTGAACTGACCGCCGCACGCGCCGGCGCCCGGCGAGGCGGCCTCCTCGAGCTCGTGAAGCTCCTGCTCGGTGATCTTGCCCGACGCGAACTCGCCGACCGCCTCGAACACCTGCTGGATCGTGACCTCGGCGCCCTTGTAGTGGCCGGGCTTGATCGAGCCGCCGTAGAGCATCAGCCCGGGGATGTCCAGGCGCGCGAGCGCCATCACCGTGCCGGGGATCGTCTTGTCGCAGCCGGAGATCGTCACGAGCGCGTCGAACGCATGGGCGCTCGCGACGAGCTCGATCGAGTCGGCGATGATCTCGCGCGAGACGAGCGACGCGCGCATCCCGGCCGTGCCCATCGTGATCCCATCGGAGATCGCGATCGTGTTCAGCTCCATCGGCGTGCCGCCGGCGGCGCGGATCCCCTCCTTGACCTTCGCCGCGAGCACGCGGTTGTTGAAGTTGCACGGCATCGTCTCGATCCACGAGTGCGCGACGCCGACGATCGGCTTGGCGAGGTCCTCGGCCGAGTAGCCGATCCCGTGCAGGTACGCGCGCGCGGCGGCGCGCTCCGGGCCCTCGGTGAGGGCGCGGCTGCGGTGCTTCACGTCGAAGGCGGTCTCGGTGCTCACGCGGCGCGCACGATATCCGTTGCGCCGCCCGAGCCCTCGTCGCGTCCGCCCGCGGCGGCGCCCTGCTCACGCTCCCAGCGCTCCAGACGCGCGAGGTCGCGCCGCACGCGCTCCGGATCGATCTGGCGTCCGGGGAGGTGCATGTTGGCCTCCTCGATCAGCCGCCGCTCGTCGGCGTTCAGCGCCATCCACTTCGCCAGCACGTCGTCGGCGTCGGGCAGGCGCGCGCTGCCGTAAGGGCGTGAGTGGTCGGGGAACGCGACGCAGTACTCGTTCAGCAGCGCGCCGGTTCGCGGCACGTACGCGACGATCGGGCGGTGCGGGTAGATCAGGTACGCGTAGGACGCGCCGGCCGCGTGCCTGCGCTCGCCGAGGCCGCCCCAGACGCGCAGGAAGCCGAGATCGCGGTACATCTCCCACTCGCGCTGCTCGACGCACGAGCGCAGCAGCTCTCGCGCGCGCTGCTCGGCGCGGCGTTCGCGACCCGGGTCGTAGCTGACCTGCGCCGGCTCGCGCGAGCATGCGTGCGCCGCCCGAAGCCTCGTCCGCGCGTTCGCCAGCGCGCCGAGCACACGCGAGCGCGCGAGCTCCCAGACGAGCACCACGAGCACGAGCGCCGCGGTGCCCAGCGCCAGCAGCATCCGCGCCTCAGCGAGCCGCCCGCGCGGCGCCGCCGGCGGCGCGCGGGAAGAAGATCACGCGCTCGGCGTCGCGCGGCACGTCGCCGAAGCTCTTGACGAGCTCGGCCTGGCGGCGCCCGTCGCTGCGCTCGCTCGGCACGGCCGCCCACATCCCAGCGTCGAGCTCGCGGCGGAACGCCTCGATCAGCTCCCGCTCCTGCTCGGCGACCTCGACGTCGCCCTCGGCCAGCAGGACCTCGCCGTGCCCCGGCTTCATCCGCAGAAGCCTCATCGTTCCGTCGGCGCCGCTGACGTGCTCTCCATCGTCCTCGGATTATGGCAAACAGCCTGCGACGAAACTACGGCTCGATCTCGGCCGCCGGCTCCGCGTCCGCGTGCCCGTCGCCGCGCGTCCGCGCCAGGCCGAGCACGTCGACCGGTCCGGCGCCGGCGCCGACGTCGCGCAGCCCGTCCCTGACCGCCTCGCCGGCCAGTGCGCGTGCGACGCGCGCGGCGCTCAGCGGGTCGCGCCCGAGCGCGAGGTTCGCCGCGAGCAGCGAGGAGTGCGTGCAGCCCGACCCGTGCGCGGCGCCGTCGGGGTGGCGCTCGCCCGCGATCTCGATCGGGCGCGCGCGGGCGCCGGCGGCGAGGAACACGTCGATCGCCCGCGCGCGGTGCCCGCCGGTCACGACGACGGCGCCGGGCCCGAGCGCGAGCAGCGCGCGGGCGAGCTCCTCGGCCTCGGCGACCTCGCGCTGCTCGCCGCCCGCCGCGGCCGGGCGTCCGAGCAGCGCGCGCGCCTCGGGCAGATTCGGCGTGAGCACGCTCGCGCGCGGGACGATCCGCTCGACGAGCACGCGCTCGGCGCCGGCGTCGAGCAGCCGCGCGCCGGACTCGGCGACCATCACCGGGTCGACGACGACCGGCGTCCGCGCCGGCAGCTCCGCCAGCGCGTCGGCGACCGCGCTTGCCGCGTCGGCCGATCCGAGCATCCCGACCTTGACCGCGTCCGGCGCGATGTCCGCGCAGACGGCGCGCACCTGCGCGAGGATGATCGCCGCCGGGACCGGGTGGATCTCATCGACGCCGAGCGTGTTCTGCGCGGTGATCGCCGTGATCGCGCTCGTCCCGTGCACGCCGCAGCGAGCGAACGCCTTCAGATCGGCCTGGATGCCGGCGCCGCCGCCCGAGTCCGAGCCGGCGATCGTCAGCGCGACGGGCGTGCGCGCAGCGGGCATCGCTCAGGAGGCCGGGGCGGCGGGCGCGTCGCGGCGGCGCGGGAAGATCGAGTAGCTGCCGATCGCCGTCACCAGCAGCCGGCCGTCCTCGTGGCTGACCTCGCTGCGCAGCACCGCCGTGCGCCGGTTGCGCCGGTCGAGCGTCGTGCGACAGACGATCTCGCCCTCGACGGCCGTCTGCACGTAGTTGACCGAGATGCTCGTCGTCGCGATGCCCTCCTCGGCGCTCGTCTGCACCCACAGCGCCGAGCCCATGCAGTAGTCGACGAGCGCGTACGTGACGACGCCCGACAGCATCTCGCCGGCGTTGATCAGCTCGGGGCGGATCCTCAGGCGGACCGTCTGCGGATCCTCCCAGCGCATGCCCATGAACTCGGTCACACCGTCGATCGCGCCAGGGCTTTTCGGAGCGTCGCTCACGGCCCGCAGGCTATCGAGCGGTCCGCGCGCAGCCCGCACGCACGGCCCATCCCAAGCCGCCGCTAGCGTCGGCGCGATGAGCGAAGACCGACGCCGCACGACCGGCCGTCGCGGCGAGCAGCTCGCCGCGACGCACCTGCAGCGCCGCGGCTACGCGGTGATCGCGCGCAACGCGCGCACGCGCCACGGCGAGATCGACCTGATCGTCTGCGACGCACGCGCGCTCGTCTTCGTCGAGGTCAAGACGCGCCGCATCGCCGCACGTCAGCGCGCGGCGCGCCCCGATCAGCTGCCGCTCGCCGGCCTCGGCGCGCGCCAGCGCGTGCGGCTGCGCCGGCTCGCCGCCGCGTGGCTCTGCGACGACGCCCGCCCGGCGATCGCGGCCCGCACGATCCGCTTCGACGCGATCGGCGTCGTGCTCGACGCGCACGGGCGGCTGCGCCGGCTCGAGCACATCGAGAACGCGTGGTGAGGAGCCGCGCTACAGCGCGAGCTGCTGATAGGCGAGCGACTGGAACGACATGCGGTGCAGCGGCGAGACGCCCTGGCGCAGGATCGCCGCGCGGTGCTCGGGCGTCGAGTAGCCGACGTGCTCGGCGAAGCTCCAGCCGGGGTGCTCGCCGTCGGCGCGGCGCATGTAGCGGTCGCGTGTCACCTTCGCGACGATCGACGCCGCCGCGATCGCTGCGCTCGTCGCGTCGCCGTCGACGATCGCGCGCTGCGGGCGCCCGAAGTCGGGCACCGAGAAGCCGTCGGCGAGGCACAGCACCTCGCCGTGGACGTCGCGTGTGACCGCGCGCAGCGCGTCGCGCAGCGCGGCGAGGTTCGTCTTGTGCAGGCCGCGCGCGTCGATCCCGCGCACGCAGCGCGAGACGACGACGACGCGC
The DNA here is from genome assembly GCA_963782925.1 of uncultured Solirubrobacteraceae bacterium. Lineage (GTDB taxonomy): Bacteria > Actinomycetota > Thermoleophilia > Solirubrobacterales > Solirubrobacteraceae > Palsa-744. The sequence goes on along the minus strand of CAWALH010000002.1, from coordinate 3,023,956 downwards.
GCGGCGGTGCGCAGCACGATCGGGAACAGCTCCTCGCGCGCGTCGGCGGTGTGCTGCTTGGAGTCGTTCAGCGCGCTCAGCGCGCGCAGCTCGCGCGTCGTCAGCGCGTCGTAGTCGAACAGCACGCCGGCCGCGACGAGCGGACCGGCGAGGCAGCCGCGCCCGGCCTCGTCGGCGCCCGCGACGAGCGGCACGCCGAGCCGGCGGTCGAAGGCGAACAGGCGCCGTCCCGTCCCGCCGCGGCCGCGCCGTGCGCGCCGACGCGTGCGCGACGTCCCGCTCGCAGCGGCGCGCGCGTCGCCGATCGTCGCCTCGCCGTCGCCCACGCGCCCGCTCGGGCTCGCCTCAGAGGAAGCCGATCCGGTCGGGCGGCCAGTACGTGGCGAAGGCCTCGCCGATGATCCAACCGGTGGGACGGGTCCCCAGAACCGGCTGTCGTCGGATTCGCCACGGTTGTCGCCCATCATGAACCAGTGTCCGGGCGGAACCTTGATCGCGACCGGGAAGTTGCACTCCGAGACGCCCGGGCACGGACGGATGTAAGAGTCCTTCTCGCGCTTGCCGTTGCGCAACACGTGTCCTTCGACGATCTTGATCGTGTCGCCCGGGCCGGCGACGATCGCGCTTGATGAAGTTGACGCTCGCCTCCTTGTCGATCGGCAACGAGCACGGCGCGCCGCCCGGGCTGACGCGCTGACCGCTGCCACACTCCTCCTGCGTCGCGCCTTCGGGCGGGTGGAACACGGCGATCTCGCCGACGTGCGGTTCGCTGAAGTGCATGCCGATGCGATCGACGAGCACGCGCTGGCCGACGTGCAGCGTCGGCTCCATCGAGCCGCTCGGGATCCGGTAGGGCTTGACGATCCACGCCTGGATCGCGAGCGCCAGGCCAAGCGCGACGGCGACGATCACGACCAGCTCGACGATCGAGCCGACGGTCGATTTCGACCCCTTCGAGCGGAGTTTCACGCCGGCTCGTCGCCGGCGACGTCTCCCCGTCCGCCTCGGCATCGGGGGCGGTCGCGTTCTCGCCGGCGTCCGCGTCGGGCGCCGGTGGCGCCTCATCGCCGGCGTCCTGCGCCCGGGCGGCCGGCTCGACGTCGGACTCGTCCGCCGGCGCCTGCGGCGCCGCCGTCTCGGCCGAAGCCTGCTCGGCGCCGTCGCCGGCACTCGTGGCGGCCGCCTCCTGCCCGCCATCGGACTGCTCGGGCGCCTCGACGGCGGCGTCCTGCTCGAGCACCGTCTCCTCCGCGGTCAACTCCGTCGGCGTCGGTCGCGCCAGCGGGCCGTGCAGCAGTCCGGGCTCGACCGTCTCCTCAGGTCCGCTGTAGCGGCGCTCGCGAACGCGCGCGCGCTTGCCGACGCGGTCGCGCAGGTAGTAGAGCTTCGCGCGGCGCACGTCGCCGCGCGCGGCGACCTCGATCCGCTCGATCTTCGGCGAGTGCACGGGGAACGTCCGCTCGACGCCGACGCCGAACGACTGCTTGCGCACGGTGAACGTCTCGCGCATGCCGTGGCCCTGGCGCTTGATCACGACGCCCTCGAACACCTGCACGCGGCGGCGCGATGCCCTCGATCACCTGGAAGTGCACGCGCACGCGGTCGCCCGGAGCGAAGCTCGGGACGCGGCGCAGCTGGGCGCGCTCGATGGTTTCGATGACGCTGCTCATGACATGAAGAGGTGGCGCTGACGGCTGGAGCTGATCCCCGGCGGGGCTCCCGGCCGGCGCGGCTAGCAATGGTAGCGGACAGCCGACGCCGCCCGCGTCAGTGCGACGGCGGCCCTCCGGTGCGCCCGGCGCCCCGCTGGCGCTCGCCGCGCTCGCGGCTGCGCTCGCGCCGCCAGCTGCTCGATCCGCGCGTGGTGGCCCGACAGCAGCACGTCGGGCACGCGCCAGCCGCGGTACTCGGCCGGCCGCGTGTAGTGCGGGTACTCGGGGTCGCCGCCGAGCGCCGCGCTGAACGACTCCTCGAGCGCCGAGCGCTCGTCGCCGAGCGCGCCGGGGAGCTTGCGCAGGACGGCGTCGCAGACGACCATCGCCGCCGAGCTCGCCGCCGGAGAGCACGTAGCGGCCGATCGACAGCTGCTCGCTCGCGAAGTGCTCGACGATCCGCTCGTCGAAGCCCTCGTAGCGCCCGCACAGCAGCGTCAGCGCCGGCTCTGCGGCGAGCTCGTCGACGAGCGCGTCGTCGAGCAGTCGGCCAGCCGGCGCGAGCGCGATCACGCGCCGGCGCTCGCGCAGCAGCACCGGATCGATCCCGTAGTGCGCGCGCAGCGCGTCCTCGACGACGTCGACGCGCAGGACCATCCCGGCGCCGCCGCCGAACGGCATGTCGTCGACCTGGCCGGCCGCTGAGCGGCGTGTGGTCGCGGTAGTTGACGAGCGACAGCCGTGAGCCCGACGCGAGCGCGTTGGCGACGTGGCGCTCGCAGCGCAACCACTCGAACCACTCGGGAAACAGCGTGAAGACGTCGATCTCCAAGATCGTGCCCTCGCAGATCGAGGAAGTCGGCGTCGACCTCGATCCGTCGCGCTTCCACGTCGACGTCGCGGATCGCGTCGCTGACCATCGGCACGAGCAGCAGATCGCGGCCGCCGCCCGGCGCGACCTCGAGCACCTCGCACGACGGCAGCGCCAGCAGCCGCACGACCGATCCGAGCCGCCGTCCGTTCGCGTCCTCGACCTCGCACCCCTCCAGTTCGTAGGACCACCACTCGTCTTCGCCGAGCTGCGGAGCGTCGAGCACGGCGATCATCAGCTCGACGCCGCGCAGCGCCTCGGCGCCAGCGCGATCGTCGATCCCGTCCAACCGCACGATCGGGCGCGCGTCGGTGCCAGCGCGACGGACGACCTCGGCGGCGCGTCCGGCGACGGTCACGCTCGTCCCGACCGTCAGCAGCTGCGTCAGCGGACCGGTGACGTAGAAGCTCCCGTCGAGCCCGTGCGCGCGCCCGACGCGGCCCGCCTGGAGCTCCTCGGGCTCGCTCAATCGACGATGTCGACGAGCACGTGGCAGCCCTCGCTCGTCGCCGCCGCTTTGACGACGGTGCGCAGCGCCTGCGCGGTGCGCCCGCCGCGGCCGATCACGCGACCGTAGTCGTCGTCGGCGACGCACAGCTCGAGCACGAGCGTGCCGCCGTCGCCGTCGAACTGCTCGACGGACACCTCCTCGGGCGCGTCGACGAGGCCTTCGGCGAGGTACTCGAGCAGCCTCCGCGGCACTTCGCTCGGGTCAGATGCGCTGCGTTCGTCCATGGCGTTCGCCGCCCGACGTGCGCCAGCCGGCGGCTAGCTGCCGCGGGCCTCGATCCCCTGGATGCGCAGGAGCTTGCGGACCGTGTCCGTCGGCTGCGCGCCGCGCGCGAGCCAGCTGCGTGCGCGCTCCTCGTCGAGCACGATCGTCGACGGCTCGGTCTGCGCGTTGTAGTGGCCGATCGTCTCGATCACGCGACCGTCGCGCGGCGAGCGCTGGTCGGCGACGACGACGCGCCAGATCGGGTCCTTCTTGCCGCCCACTCGCGTGAGCCTGAGCCTTACCGCCACGGTTTCCTCTCTGCGGGTTCGAGTTGCTGCGAAATCTGAAGGTCAGAGCTTAGACGGTGCGCGCCGGCGAGGCCGACTCAGCGCGCGCCGCGCATCAAGGCGCCGATATCCGGCATCTTGCCGCGGCCGACCTGGCGCATGATCTTGCGCATCTGGCCGAACTGCTTGATCAGGCGGCTGACGGCCTGCACGTTCGTGCCCGAGCCGCGCGCGATGCGCAGCCGCCGCGAGCCCTTGATCAGCTCCGGCGAGCGGCGCTCCTCGGGCGTCATCGAGAGGATGATCGCCTCGATCCGGTCGAGCTCGCGTTCGTCGACCTTCATGTTCTGCAGCTGGTGACCGGCGAGCCCCGGGATCATCCCGAGCAGGTTCGTCAGCGGACCCATCTTGCGAATCGTCTTGAGCTGGCCGAGGAAGTCCTCGAGGTCGAACTCGTTGCGGCGCAGCTTGCGCTCGAGCGCGGCCGCGTCGTCCTCGTCGAACTGGCGCTCGGCCTGCTCGATCAGCGCTCATCACGTCGCCCATGCCGAGGATCCGCTGGGCCATCCGGTCGGGATGGAAGCGCTCGAACTGGTCGAGCTTCTCGCCGGTCGACGCGAACAGGATCGGCCGGCCGGTGACCGCCCTGACCGACAGCGCCGCGCCGCCGCGCGCGTCGCCGTCGAGCTTGCTCAGCACGACGCCGTCGAACTTGACCGCCTCGGCGAACTGCTCGGCGACGTTGACCGCGTCCTGGCCGGTCATCGCGTCGACGACGAGCAGCACGTCGTGCGGTTTGACGGCGTCGCGAATCCGCACGAGCTCGTCCATCAGCGCCTGATCGACGTGCAGGCGCCCGGCGGTGTCGACGATCAGCACGTCCTTGCCGTCCTCGCGCGCGCGCTCGAGCGCCCAGCGGGCGATCTCGACCGGGTCGCGGTCGGTGCCCTGCTCGTAGACCTCGGCGCCCGCCTGCGCGCCGACCTTGACGAGCTGCTCGACGGCCGCCGGCCGGTACACGTCGCACGCGGCGACCGCAACCGACGCCGAGCGCTCCTCGCGCAGCCAGCGCGCGAGCTTCGCCGTCGCCGTCGTCTTGCCCGAGCCCTGCAGCCCCGCCATCAGGATCACCGTCGGCGGGCGCGGCGAGAACGTCAGCCCGGCCGACGCACCGCCCATCAGCCCGGTCAGCTCCTCGTCGACGATCTTGACGACCTGCTGGCCCGGGTTCAGCCCGCCGACGACGTCGGCGCCGAGGCAGCGCTCCTTCAGCTGCGACGTGAACTCCTTGACGACCTTGAAGTTGACGTCGGCCTCGAGCAGCGCGAGGCGGATCTCGCGCATCGCCGCGTCGATGTCCTGCTCGGTCAGCGTCGCCGCGGTTGCGGACGTCGGTCAGCGTGACCTGGAGCTTCTCGGCGAGCGAGTCGAACATCTACGCGTCGGCCGGCGGCGGCACGGACCGCGGTCCCGCCGGCTTGCCGTCGGGCTCGTGCGGCGCCGAGTGCGTCGAGAACGCCTGCGCGATGCCGCCGAACGCCTGCGCGAACTCCGACGGGATCACGAACACCTTGTTCGACGTCGCCCTCGGCGAGCTTCGGCAGCATCTGCAGGTACTGGTAGCTGAGCAGCTTGCGGTCGGGTCGCCCTCGTGGATCGCGTTGAACACCGTCGCGATCGCCTTCGCCTCGCCCTCGGCGCGCAGGATCGCCGCCTGTCGCTGGCCCTCGGCGTCGAGGACGACCGCCTGCTGCGCGCCTTCCGCCGTCAGAACAGCCGCCTGCTTGGCGCCCTCGGCGGTGAGGATCTGCGCCTGCTTCTCGCCCTCGGCCGTGAGGATCGCCGCGCGGCGGTCGCGCTCGGCGCGCATCTGCTTCTCCATCGCCGTCTTGATGTCCGGCGGCGGGTCGACCGACTTGATCTCGACGCGGTTGATCGCGGATCCCCCACTTGCCGGTCGCCTCGTCGAGCACGGCGCGCAGCTCGGTGTTGACGTTCTCGCGGCGGTCAGCGTCTGCTCGAGCGTCAGCCCGCCGATCACGTTGCGCAGCGTCGTCACCGTGAGCTGCTCGATCGCCTGCAGCGGGTTGGCGATCTCGTACGTCGCCGCGCGCGGGTCGGTGATCGTGAAGTACAGGACCGTCTCGATCCCGACGACGACGTTGTCCTCGGTGATCACCGACTGCGGCGAGAAGTTGACGACCTGCTCGCGCAGGTCGATCGAGCGGCCGCACGCGGTCGATGAACGGCGTGATGATCGTCAGGCCCGGCTCGAGCGTGCGGCTGTAGCGGCCGAGCCGCTCGACGACGCCGGCGCGCGCCTGCGGGATCACGCGGATCGTGCGCGCGGCGACGACGAGCGCGAAGACGACGACGACTACGACGACGATGAGAGCGACCATGGTGCTGGCTCCTTTCGAGCGCTAGTGCATCACGAGCGCCGTTGCGCCCCGGATCTCGACGACCTCGACCCGCTCGCCCGCGGTGATCACCTCGTCCTCGTCGTAGCTGCGCGCCGTCCACACCTCGCCGCCGTCGATCTTGACGCAGCCGACGCCCTCGTCGTTGGCGATCCGCTCGAGCACGACCGCCGGCTGGCCGACGAGCGCCGCCGCGCCGGTGCGAATCGGCGGCGGCAGGCGGCGGTGGCGCTGCGCGACCGGCCGCAGCGTCGCGAAGACGAGTCCCGAGCCGACGACGAACACGACCGTCGCGACAGCAGCGCGCCGACGCCGAGCAGTCCGACGATCGCGGCGAGCGCCGCGCCGGCGGCGAACGGCGCCAGATAGAAGCCGCCCTGTGTGCATCTCGCCCGACGCCGAGGACGCATGCCGCGATCAGCCAGATGATCCACACGTCCATGACCTCAGTCTATGCCCGTACGCGCGCGATCGCGTGGGCGTCTCACGGCGCGATCAGCGCGCGCGCGAATTCCTCGGGGTCGAACGGGCGCAGGTCCTCGAGCCGACTCGCCGACGCCGATCAGCTTGACCGGCAGCCCCAGCTCGCGCGCGATCGCCAGCGCGATGCCGCCGCGCGCGGTGCCGTCGAGCTTCGTCAGCACGATGCCGCTGACGTCGGCGCCTGCGCGAACAGCTTCGCCTGGCGCAGCCCGTTCTGGCCGGTCGTCGCGTCGAGCGTCAAGCAGCGTCTCGTGCGGCGCGCCGTCGAGCTGGCGCGCGATCACGCGGCGCACCTTCGCGAGCTCGGCCATCAGGTCGTCCTGGGTGTGCAGCCGCCCCGCCGTGTCGACGATCACGACGTCGACGCCCTCCGCGCGCGCCTTCGCGACCGCCTCGAACGCGACCGCGCCGGGGTCCGAGCCGGGCGCGCCGGTGACGATCTCGCAGCCCGCGCGCTCGGCCCATCCCTCGAGCTGCTCGCTCGCCGCCGCGCGGAACGTGTCGGCCGCGCCGAGCAGCACGCTGCAGCCCGAGCTCGTTGCGCAGGTGCCACGCGAGCTTGCCGATCGTCGTCGTCTTGCCGGTGCCGTTGACGCCGACCGCCATGATCACCGTCGGGCTGGCTGCGCAGGTCGATCGTCCCCTCGCCGACGCGCGTCGTCTGCGCGAGCAGCTCGATCAGCCGCTCGCTCAGCGCCTCGCCGCCCTCGAGCTTGCCTTCGGCGACCTCCGCTTCGAGCGTCGCGACGACGGCGCCGCGTCGTGCTCGCGCCGACGTCGGCCATGATCAGCGCCTCCTCCAGGCGCTCCCAGTGTGCTCGTCGAGCACGCCGAACAGCGTCGCCTGGATCTCCGAGCCGAGCGCCTGGCGCGTCTTCGCCATGTTCTCGCGCAGCCGCCGGAACAGGCCGCGCCGACGTTTCCCTGTCTGCTCCTCGCCGGCCTCGGTGTCGCTCGCGGCGCCCGCGGCCGCCTGCGCCGGGCTCCCGTCGAGGATGAACAGTTCGCTCCACTCGCGCGCCATCAGGGCGAGCGAAGATATCAGGCGACCTCGGCCACCTCGGGAGCCTGCGCGCGCCCGTCGGACTCGGGGCGTTCGGCCGGCAGCCGGCGCGAGACGACCTTCGAGACGCCGTCGCCGCCCATCGACACGCCGTACAGCCAGTCGGCCGCCTCCATCGTGCGCTTCTGGTGCGTGATCGACGATGAACTGCGCGCGGTCGGCGTAGCGGCGCAGCAGCGCCAGGAAGCGGTCGATGTTGAGGTCGTCGAGCGCCGCCTCGACCTCGTCGAGGATGTAGAACGGGCACGGGCGCGCGAGGAACACCGCGAACAGGAACGCGATCGCCGTCATCGACTTCTCGCCGCCCGACAGCAGCGACAGGCGCTTCCTCGACTTGCCGGCCGGCGTGATCTCGATCTCGACGCCGAGCTGGCCGATCTCCGACGGGTCCTGCTCGCGCTGCTCCTCGATCTCCGCCTCGCGCTCGGCCGCGAGCTCGGCCGCCTCGGCGGCGCTCGCCTGATCGCCCTCCGCCGCGGCGCCGCCGAGCGCGCGCGCGCCGTTCGCGCCGGCGCCGCCCTGCGCCAGCCGCTCGCCGCCGAGCACCGCGCGCGCAGGCTGCTCTTCGCTGACGAGCCGCAGCCGCCCGCAGCCGCCCGGGAAGACGTCGCCGACGAGCTCCTCGAAGTTCGCCGCCGCCGCCGCGAACGTCTGCTCGAACGCCTCCGGGATCTGGCGGTCGGTCTCGGCGATCACGCCGCGCAGCTCGCGCAGCGCCGTCTCGAGGTCCGCGCGGCGCGTCTCCATCTCCTCGACGTGCGCGACCGCCTCGGCGTACTCCTCCTGCGCGAGCGGGTTGACCGGGCCGAGCTGCTCGCGCCGGCGCGACAGGCGCTCGACGCGCGTGCGCAGCGCCTCGCGCTCCTCCTCGCCGAGCTCCGTACGCTCGGCGTCCTCGGCCTCGGCGAGGCCGAGGCGCTCGCTCAGCCCGGCGAGCTCGAGCTCGGCCTCCGCGGACTGGTCGCGCAGCCGCTGCGCCGCCACCTCGGCGGCCGTCACCGTCTCGCTGGCGCCGCGCAGCGCCGCCTGGATCTCGGCCTCGCGCGCGGCGCACTCGCGCAGCTCGCCCGCCATCTCCTCGGCCGCGACGCGATCTGCCGCGAGCTCGCGCTCGAGCTCTGCGAAGCGCGCGCCGACCGCCTCGGCGGCCGCCGCCAGCGCCGTGCGCAGGCGCTCGGCGCGGGGCGCCGTCTCGGCGTCGCTCGCAAGCTGCGTGCGGAGCAGCTCGATCCGCGCGCGACGCTCGGCCAGCTCGCGCTCCACGCGCGACGCCTGCGCGCGCTCGGCCGCGAGCGCGCCCTCGAGCTCGGCGTGGCGCACCGCCAGCGGCCCCTCGGCCGGCGCCGTGCGGCGCTGCTCGATCAGCCATTCGGTCCGGCGCACCGCCTCGCCCGCCTCGGCGTGGTCGCGCTCGCACTGGCGCACCTCCTCCTCCGCCGCCGCGCGCTGCTCGTCGGCGAGCTGCTGCTGCGCGATCGCCTGCTCGACGCCGGCGCGCGCCGCCTGCTCCTCCTGCGCCGCGCGCTCGGTCGCCGCGATCAGCCGGTCACGCTCGTTGCGGCGCGCCAGCACCCGCTCGGAGCCGCCCTCGGCGAGCTGGCGCACCTCGCCCCACGCCGCGAACCACACGCGCCCCGCGCGCGTCACGGCGATCCCGGCGAACTCGCGCGGCAGGCTCTCCAGGCGCTCGACGACCCACGCGTCGGCGAGCAGGCGCTCTGCGAGCGCGAGCGCCTGCGACGGCCCGTCGACGAGGTCGAGCAACCGCTCCGCGCCCGCGACCGGCGCCGCCCGCTGCGACGGCGGCGGCGCGCTCGATGCGCCGGCGAGCAGCGCCGCGCCTCCGTCCGGTCCAGCGCGGTCGAGCAGCGACTCGGCGCCGGCGACGTCCTCGACGAGCGCCGCGTCGAGCCGGCCGCCGAGCGCCGCCGCGAGCGCGAGCTCGTAGCCGTCGCGCACGCGCAGCTCCTCGCTCAGCGCCTTCGGCGCGTCCTCGGCGCCGGCGCCGCGCACGCTCGCGTGCCCGCGCAGGAACTGGTTTGCAGCCGCCAGCTCGGCGCCGACGCGCGCCGCGTCGCGGCGCGCGCGCTCGACCGCGCGCTCGGCCTCGGCGACGCGCTCGCGCGCACCCGCCGCAGCGGCGTCGGCCTGCTCGCGCGCAGCGCGCGCGGCGGCGACTCGCTCGGCGCGCTCGCGCACGACCCCGCCCTGCTCCACGAGCTCCTGCTCGAGGCCGCCGACGGCGCCCTGCAGCTCCTGCTCGCGTTCGCCCGCGACCTGCGCGAGCTCGGCTTCGAGCTCGCCGATCCGCCGCTCGCCGCCGCCGCCGTCGTCGGACCGCTGCTCGCCGGAATCCGTCGCGCTCGCCTCGAGCGCCGCGAGCTCGGCGCGCAGCCGCTCGCCGCGGCGCGCGAGCGTCTCGCACGCGGCCGCGACCTGCTCGCCGCGCAGCGCGAGGCGCTCGCTCGCCGAGCGGCACTCGTACGCGCGCTGCGACAGCGCGTCGCGTCGCTCGGCGCACTCGGACAGCGCGCGCTCGGCGCCGCCGCGGCGCTCGACGATCTGCGCGAGCGCCGCCTCGACCTCGCCGCGCGCGGCGCGCGCCTGCGCCGCCTCGCGCTCGGCCGCCGCGAGCTCGACGCGGCAGCGCCCGAGCGCGTCCTGCGCGAGCTCCCAGCGCACCTGCAGGATCTGACGCTCGAGGCGCTCGTGCAACTCGGCCGCTTCGGCCTGGCGCTTGAGCGGCCGCAGCCGCGTGCGCGCCTCGCGCTCGACGTCCAGCGCGCGGTCGAGGTTCTCCTGCGTGCGCTCGAGCTTCAGCTGCGCGCGGCGGCGGCGTTTGCGGTGCTTGCCGAGGCCGGCCGCCTCCTCGATCAACAGCCGCCGGTCGCGCGCCTTCGACGTCACGATCTGCTCGACGCGGCCTTGGGAGATGACCGAGTGGTTCTCCTTGCCGAGGCCCGTGTCCGAGAGCACCTCGATCACGTCCGTCAGCCGGCAGCGCGCCCCGTTGAGGCGATAGCCGCCCTCGCCGGTGCGGTCCAGGCGTCGTTCGATCGATATCTCCGAAAGCGGCAGGTCGACCGTGCCGTCGGAGTTGTCGAGCACGATCTCGACCTCCGCCGAGCTGCGCGGCTGCACGCCGTGCCCGCCGCCGAAGATCACGTCCTGCATCGACTGGCCGCGGACGGCGAGCGGCGACTGCTCGCCCATCGCCCACAGGACCGCGTCGGTCACGTTCGACTTGCCCGACCCGTTCGGCCCGACGACGACGCTGACGCCCGGCCCGAAGTCGAGCGTCGTGCGATCGGGGAACGACTTGAACCCCTTCAGCGTCAGCGACTTCAGGCGCATCGCGCGCTCACGCCTCCAGCCGCTCGACGGCCTCGCGGGCGGCCTCCTGCTCGGCGTGCTTCTTGCTGCGCCCGCGACCGCTCCCCAGCTCGCGCCCGCCGACGCTCGCAGCGACCGTGTACGTCCGCTCGTGCGGCGGCCCCTCCTCGGAGACCACCTCGTAGCTGACCTCCTCGCCGCGGCGCGCGAGCAGCTCCTGCAGCGCCGACTTGAAGTCGACCGGGTGCTCCAGCGCCTCCTCGATCTCCGGCGCGAACGCCTCGACGACGGCCTGCGCCGTGCGCTCGTAGCCCGAGTGCAGGTAGCACGCGCCGATCACCGCCTCGATCACCGACGCGAGCACGCGCTCGGTCTCGACGAGCGCCGCCGCGCTGCCCTGCACGCCCGCCGGCGCCGCCGCGCGCAGGCGCTGCGGCAGCCCGAGCCGCACGGCGACCGCGCGGCACGACGGCCCCGAGACGGCCTGCGCGCGGATCTTCGTCAACCGTCCGGCGCCGAACCGGTCGGCCTCCAGCCGCGGGTACAGGTGCGTCGTCACCGCCAGCGCCAGCACGCTGTCGCCGAGGAACGCCAGCCGCGCGTAGGAGTCCCCGCGCCGCTCGCTCCACGACGCGTGCGTGAACACCTGGCGCTCCAGGTCCTGTGGCAGCTCCTCCAGCAGCTCCGCCAGCAGCTTCATGAGCCATCGCTTGCCCCGTTTTGACTCTGCTGCGCGAGCACGAACTCGACGGCCTGGCCGACCGTCAGGATCTGCGCCGCCTGCTCGTCGGACATGCTCACGCCGTAGCTGTCCTCGAGCTCCTGCACGAGCGTGTACAGGTCGAGCGAGTCGGCCTCCAGATCCTCCTTGAAGCGCGTCCCGTCGTCGATCGCGCCGGGCTCGACGTCGAGTTCGTCGGCGAGGTGGTCGCGGATCAACGCGAACACCTGCTCGCGCGTCAGAACGGGGAGCTCATACGCTGGGCCGCAGGCTAGCGCCGGACGCGGACGCGGGCGCCTGGCGCAGCGCGCCCGCGTCGGCCAGCGCGCGCTCGGTGCGAGCGACGATGTCCTCGCGCGCGCCGCGCTGCGCGCGCAGGATCGCCTCGGCGAAGCCGACGCGCGAGAAGCGCCCGTGCGGCACGACGCCGAGCCGCCGCAGCCCGAGCAGATACGCGCCGCCCTGCAGCTCCGGGTCGATCTCGGCGCGGAACGACCCGAGCGCGCCTTTCAGCAGCGCGCCGCCGAGCTTCGCGCGCGGCGATGACATCGCCGCGTCCCTGATCGCTCGCAGGATCGTCTGCGACGTCGCCTCGATCAGCTTCAGCGACACGTTGCCGGTGAACCCGTCGGTCAGACGACGACGTCGACCGCGCCGCCCAGCACGTCGTCGCCCTCGACGTTGCCCGCGAACTCGAACGGCGCCTCGCCCGCTCCCGCCCGCTGCGCCAGCTCGGCGTGCGCCTCGACGACGAGCGCGCTCCCGCGCGCCTGCTCCTCGCCGTTCGACAGCAGCCCGACGAGCGGGCGCTCGACGCCGAGCACCGTGCTCGCGAGCGCCGCGCCCATGAACGCGAACTGCACCAGGTGCTCGCGGCGCGCAGCAGCGTTCGCGCCGACGTCGAGCAGCGTCACCGTCCGCCCCGGGAACGGCAGCGGCAGCGCGAGCGCCGGGCGGTAGATGCCGCGCGTGCGCTTGATGTTGAACAGGCCCGCCGCCAGCGCCGCGCCCGTGCCGCCCGCGCAGACGAGCGCCTGCGCGCGCCCGTCCGCGACCGCGCGCGCCGCCTGCACGATCGACGCGTCGGGATTCGCGCGCACCGCGCTCGCCGGGTCGGCGCTCTTCGCGATCGACAGCGGCGCGTCGACGATCTCGACGCCGGCCCGCGCCTCGCCGAGCTCAGCCGCCGGGCCGAACAGGATCACGCGCGCGCCGCGCGCCGCCGCGAGCGCCGCGCCCGCCGCCACCTCACCCGGCCCGAGGTCGGCGCCGTTGCAGTCGACCGCGACGATCGCCCGAGCGCCGCCCTCGCGCGCGTCGTCTTCGGCGGCGGCGTCGTTTGGCGATCCGGCGGACAGCGGCGTCGACGCCACCGCCCGGCTACTCGTCGTGCTCGTGTGCGTGATCGTGGCCGGCGGCGGCCGGTGCGACGACCTCGCGTCCGGCGTAGAAGCCGCAAACCGGGCACACGCGGTGCGGTCGGCGCGGGCTGTGGCACTGCGGGCACGCGTTGACCGCCGGCGTGCCGATCTTGTGCTGCGCGCGACGCTTCGCCGTGCGGCTGTGCGATTGCTTTTTCTTCGGGACGGCCATGCGCTGGAGAAGGCTACCAGCCGCGTGCGCGCGTGCCGGAGCTAATCGAGCTTCAGCTCGCGCAGCTTCGCCCAGCGCGGGTCGGGATCGCTCTCGTGGCCGTGCTCGGGCCCGGCCTCGTCGAGGTCGGCCGCGCACACCGGGCACAGCCCGGCGCAGTCCTCGCGGCAGAGCACCTTGACCGGCGCGGCGAGCGCGAACGCGTCGCGCGCCCACGCGGCGACGTCCAGCACCTCGTCGTGCACGTACGGGCTTTCGAGCTCCTCGCCTTCGCCCGGCCGGTCGACCTCGCGCACGTCGACCGCGATCGTCGGCTCGGCCGGCTTCAGGCAGCGCATGCACGGGCCGCTCAACTTCGCCGAGAAGCGCAGGTGCAGCGCGTAGCCGCCGCCCATCATCCGCGACACGTCGAGCGCGACCGGCACCGCTGTCGCGCCGCGCTCGACCGGCTCGGCCGGCTCGGCGCGATACGGCTCGCCGCCGAGCTGCAGCGGCTCGATCGGCACGCCGAGCTCCAGCCGGCGCCCCTCGCCCGAGCTCAGTCGCAGCGCGCCGAGGTCGAAATCGTGCGTGCGTGCGGCCATCGCTCCAGGCTAGCGAGCGCTCCGCGCCCTACGCATCCGTCGCCGCTAAGCGACGGTCAACTCGCGCTTGAGCACCTTGCCGGTCGCGTTGCGCGGCAGCTGCGTCGAGGAAGACGACGTCGCGCGGCGCCTTGTAGCGCGCGAGGTTCTCCTTGACGTGCTCCTGCACGGCGTCCTCGCTCAGCGCGGCGCCGTCGCGCAGCACGACGAACGCCTTCAGGCGCTGGCCCAACTCGTCGTCGGGCACGCCGACGACGGCGACCTCTTCGATCGACGGGTGGTTCGCGAGCAGGTCCTCGACCTCGCGCGGGAACACGTTCTCGCCGCCGGAGACGATCATTTCGTCGTCGCGCCCGTCGACGAACAGGCGCCCGCCGGCGTCGAGGTGGCCGACGTCGCCGGTGCTCGATCAGCCCGTGCAGGATCTCCTTGCCACCGCCGCCGGTGTAGCCGTCGAACATCATCTCGTTGGCGACGAAGATCCGCCCGCTCGCGCCGGGCCGGCACCTCCAGCCCGTCGGCGTCGAGCAGCTTGACGACCGTTCCGAGCGGCGGCCGGCCGGCCGTGCCCGGCGCCGCGCGCAGGTCGTCGGGCGTGGCGATCGACGCCCACGCGACCTCGGTCGAGCCGTACAGGTTGTAGAGCACGTCGCCGAACAGGTCCATCGCGCGCGTCGCGAGCTCGCCCGGCAGCGCCGAGCCGCTGACGGCGATCACGCGCAGCGAGCTCGTGTCGTAGCGCGCGAGCGTCTCCTCGCCGAGGTCGACGATCCGCTGAAGCATCACCGGCACGACCGCGAGCGCGCTCGCGCGGTGCTGCGAGATCGCGCGCAGCGTCTCCTCGGGGTCGAAGCGGTGGCGCAGATACGAGCGTCGAGGAGAGCGCGAGCGCGAGCGTGAAGTGCGCGTAGCCCCACGAGTGGAACATCGGCGCGGCGATCACCGTCGTCTCGCGCGCCTTCAGCGGGATCTTCGAGAACAGCGCGGCGGCCGGCTCGAGCGTGTCGCGGCTGCTTGCGCGCCGCGCCCTTCGGCGTGCCGGTCGTGCCCGACGTGAGGATCACGACGCGGCCTTTCTCGGCCGGCGGCTGCGGCTCAGCTGCGCGCGCCCGCCGCGATCAGCTGCTCGAGCGTCGTCTCGGCGCCGTCGCCGTTGCGCGGCTCGTCGCGCACGACGTAGCGTTTGCGCCCCTCGGCGCCGTCGGCGACGAGCCCGGCGAACTCCTCGTCGTAGATCACCGCGACCGGGTCTTCGCGGCGCAGCACGTCGGCGATCTGCGGACCGGCGAACGCCGTGTTCAGGTACAGCGCGCCGGCGCCGAGCTTCGCGCACGCGACCGTCGCCTCGATGAAGCCGCGGTGGTTGCGGCACATGATCGCGACGTCGTCGCCTTCGCCGACGCCGGCTTCGCGCAGCGAGTTCGCGAGCGCGTTCGTGCGCGCGTTGACGTCGCTGAACGTGACCGTGCCGCGGTCGTCGACGATCGCCGCGCGGTCGGGAAAGCGGGCCGCGCCGCCGATGTACGCCGACGGCGGGCTCGGCCCCCAGCGCCTGAGCGCCGCGACGGCGCGCACGGCCCGGTCGACGCGTTCGGGCTGCACGATGCCCGTCCCGAGCAGCGCGCGCGCGACCTGCAGCTTGTACTTGACCTCCTGCGCATCCACGCGGCGGACCCTACCCCAACGGCCGTGCCGTCAAGCACCGCCGTTTCCTGCTGCCACGCGGTCAGGGCGTCGTCGGGCAAGCGAGGCAAGGACGCAGGGAGCGAAGTGTGCTCTGCACACGAGCGACCGAGGACGCCGCCTCGCGCCGCCCGACGGCGTCCTGACTAGCTGACTTCCGCCGGTTCGTCCTTGCCCTGCAGTCGCTCGCGCCCGCGCTGCACGGCGGCGATGAACTTCGACAGGTTGACCTCGAGCGTGTTGAGGATCTCGTCGGCGTAGTCCTCGGCGCCGAGGCGGATCTCGCGCTCGCGGGCGCGGGCGTCCTCGACGATGTCCTCGGCGGCGCGCTCGGCCGCCTTGGTGACCTCCTCCTCGCCGACGAGCCGCTCCTGGCGCTCGCGCGCCTCCTTGATGATCCGCTCGGCCTCGCGCTTGGCCTCGGCGAGCATCTCCTGACGCTCCTTGACGATCCAGCGCGCCTGCTTGATCTCCTCGGGGATCGTCGCGCGCATCTGGTCGAGGATGTCGTAGATCTCCTCCTTGTCGACGCGCACCTGATCGGTCAGCGGCACCGGCTTGGCGTTGTGCACCAAGTCGTCGAGCTTGTCGATCAGTACGAGGACGTCCATCGGGCCTAGCGCTGCACGGTAACTGCGGCCCAATCGAGCCGCGGTGAGCAGTTCGAGATCACGTGTCACGTCCCATTCGTCAGCGCTTCAGCTCTTCCTGCAAGCGTCGGGCGACCTCGTGGCGGCACGAGCTCGTCGATCCGGCCGCCGAACGTCGCGAGCTCCTTGACGCCGCTCGACGACAGGAAACTGTACTGCGGGCTCGCCATCAGGTACACGGACTCGATCTCGCGGGTCCTGGCGGCGGTTGAGCTGGTTCATCTCGAGCTCGTACTCGAAGTCGGAGATCGCGCGCAGGCCCTTGACGATCGCGCGCGCGCCGACGCGCCTGCGCGAACTCGACGACGAGCGTGTCGAACGGCTCGGCGCGCACGCCCTCGAGATCGGCGGTCGCGGCTCGCGATGAAGCTCGAGCCGCTCCTCGATGCCGAACAGCGTCGCCGCTCTTGCGCACGGATGCGCTTGACGACGGCGACGACGACCTCGTCGAACAGCGCGCGCGGCGCGGCGGATCACGTCGAGGTGGCCGTTGGTGATCGGGTCGTAGGAGCCCGGGCACGACGGCGATGCGACTGTCGTGGCAGGCGTCATCGGTGCAGGTGGATTCTGATCAGTGGTGTCGCCGTAGCGCCGCTCGCGCTCGCAGCTCGAACTCCAGCCGAAGCGGAGCTCGCCGATCGCTCTCGACGACGACGCGCGCCCCCGGCCCGAGCAGCGGCGGCAGCGCCGTCGAGAGCTCCGGCCCCCAGTCGCGCGCCTGGCGTAGGGAGGGTCGAGGAACACGCAGATCGTATGTCTCTTCGCGTCTGCGTGCGCTCCGCAGCGCCGCGAGCGCGTCGCTCGCGCGCACGCTCGCGCGCGGCGGCACGAGCTCGAGCGCGTCGAGGTTGCGCCCGCAGCGCGCGCAGCGCCGGCGCGTCGCGCTCGACGAACACGGCCTCGGCGGCGCCGCGCGAGAGCGCCTCGATCCCGAGCGCGCCGCTGCCCGCGAACAGGTCGAGCACGCGCGCGCCGTCGACGTCGCCGAGCATCGAGAACAGCGCCTCGCGGACGCGATCGGACGTCGGCCGCGTGGCGCGTCCGCGCGGCGCCTGCAGGCGCCTGCCGCCGAGCTCGCCCGCGATCACGCGCATGCAGCGCACCGTAGCGGGCGCCGGGTCCGGCGCCGGCGCCACGGCGCGCGCGCCGTCTCAGGCCGGGATCGGCTCGAGCGCGTCGGCGCCGAACGCGCGCAGCAGCGCGTCGCCGAGCAGCGCGTGCTCGGGCGCGCGCAGCTCGGGGTCGGCGGCGACGATCTCCTGCGCCCACACGCGCGCGCGCTCGAGCAGCTGCGCGTCGTCGGGCAGCCGCGCGACGTCGAACTGGCCGACGCCCGACTGGCGCGTGCCGACGAGCTCGCCCTCGCTGCGCAGCTCGAGGTCGATCTCGGCGAGGCGGAAGCCGTCGGCGTGCTCGGCCAGCGCGCGCAGCCGCGGCGAGCCGGGCGGTCCGCATCAGCAGGCAGCTCGCGCGGTGCGCGCCGCGGCCGATCCGCCCGCGCAGCTGGTGCAGCTGGGAGATGCCGAAGCGCTCGGCGTTCTCGACGAGCATCACGGTCGCGTTCGGCACGTCGATGCCGACCTCGATCACGGTCGTCGCGACGAGCACGTCGGCGGCGCCGGAAGCGAACGCGGCCATCGCCGTCCTGCTTCTCGCGCGTGCGCATGCCGCCGTGCATCAGCACGAGCTCGTGGTCGCGCAGCTCGCCGCCGCGCAGGCGCTCGAGCTCGGCGCTCGCCGCGCGCAGCTCTCCCAGCGCGCCGCGCGCCGACGGCGGCGGCTCGGCGCCGTCGGCCGGCTCCTGTTGCTCGTCGATCAGCGGGCAGACGACGAACGCCTGGCGCCCGGCGCGCAGCTGCTCGCGCAGCTCGCTCGTACGCGCGCGCCCGCCCGCGCTCGCCGGCGACGACGCGCGTGTCGATCGGCTGGCGCCCGCGCGGGCAGCTCGCGCAGCGTGCGTCGTGTCGAGGTCGCCGTAGCCGGCGAGCGCGAGCGTGCGCGGGATCGGCGTCGCGGTCATGTGCAGCACGTGCGGGCGAGCCCTTCGGCGCCGTCGCAGCGCCGAGCGCTGGCGCACGCCGAAGCGGTGCTGCTCGTCGACGACGGCGACCGCGAGCGCGCGGAACGCGACGTCGGGCTCGATCAGCGCGTGCGTGCCGACGATCAGCGACAGCTCGCCGCTCGCAGAGCTTGCCGAGCGTGTTGCGGCGCTTGGCCGCCGGCGTCGATCCGGTCAGCAGCGCGCACGAGACCTGCTCGCCGCCGAGCAGGCGCTGGATCGTCGCGAAGTGCTGCTCGGCGAGCGTCTCTGTCGGCGCCATCAGCGCCGCCTGGCGCCCGTGCTCGACGGCGCGCAGCATCGCGTACAGCGCGACGACGGTCTTGCCGCTGCCGACCTCGCCCATCAGCAGGCGCTGCATCGCGCACGAGCCGGCGAGGTCGGCGTCGATCTCGGCGAGCGCACGGAGCTGGTCGCCGGTCGGCGCGAACGGCAGCTCGTGCGCCAGCCAGCGCGCGCTCAGCTCGGGCGGCTCGGCGAGCGGCTCGGCGTCCTCGCACGCGCGACGCCGCGCGCGCCGGCGCAGGAGCGCCGTCTGCGCGAGCAGCAGCTCGTCGAACGCGAGACGCTCGCGCCCGCGCTCGGTGTCGTCGGGCTCGCGCGCGAAGTGCATCGCCGCGAGCGCCGCCGCGCGGTCGGACAGGCGCTCGCGCACGCGCACGGCCGCCGGCAGCGGCTCGGGCACGTCGGCGAGGCGCTCGCGCACGCCCTGCACGAGCTTGAGGATCTGTGTCGAGCTGACGCCCTCGGTCGCCGGGTAGTGCGCGACCGAGCGCTGCGGCGGCGCGGGGGCGGGCGCGGGCGCCGGGGCGGGCGCGGGGGCGCTCGTATCGGCGGCGCGCGGCGCGTCGCCGCCTGCGTGCCCGAGCGCGAGCTGCGCGTCGCTTGCGTGATGCGAGACGCGGAAGCCGCCGCGCGCGTCGGCCTTGCCGTGCAGCAGCACGCTCGTGCCGGGCGGGTAGCGGTCGACGAGCCACGGCTGGTTGAAGAACGTCGCGCGCATCGTGCCGGTCTCGTCGAAGACGGTCGCCTCGACGAGCGGGCGCATCCCGCGCCGGCGAACCGGCCGCGCGCCGATCGCGCGGACCTGCACGGCGACGGTCGCCTGCTCGCCGGCGCGCAGCTCGGCGACGGTGCGCGACTCGCGGCTGTCGCGCGGCAGGTGCTCGAGCAGGTCGCCGACGGTGTTCAGGCCGAGCGCGTGCACGCCGTCGGCGAGCTTGCCCTTCGGCAGCTGCAGCGGCTCGGCGAGGCGCGACGGGCGCGGCCAGCGCACGCCGGCGCCGAGCAGCTCGGCGCGGCTCAGCTCGCGCTCGCCGGCGAACGCGCGCACGGGTGCGACGATCCGCTCGGCGCGCCCGCCCGCGAGCGGCTCGTCGTCGAGCGAGACGGTTTCTGCGGCGGCCGACATCGGCCGCCCATGATGATCGGCGCACCGGTCGTCGCCAAAGTCTTAGCCATCACTCGGTAGCGGGCCGTCGACCAAGCGGAGCAAGGACGCAGGGAGCGTGGCGTGCTCTGCACGCGAGCGACCGAGGACGCCGCTCCGCGCAGCGTCGACGGCCCGCTACTCGGCGGCGATCAGCCACCAGTAGCTCGGCTGGCCGCCTTCGCGCAGCTCGAGCTCGACGCCTCCGTCGCCAGCCCTCGATCTCGCCGAGGCGCAGCGGCGCGCCGTCGCCGGCGATGCACGCTGATCAGCTCGGGCTCGCCCCTCGTCGCCGGCGGCGAGCGCGAGCAGGACCGCGCGCAGCGTCTCCGACGGGTCGCCCCACGCGTGCACGTGCTCGCCGACGAAGCCGACGGCCTCGCCACGCGCGAAGCGCCCCTGGGCGTCGTCGCGGGCGGCCGGAGCGACGGCGCCGGTGCGCACGCGCGCGAGCGCCTCGTCGACGGCCTGCGCGTTCTGCTCGACCGAGCGGTCGGGGCTCAACACGACGGCCGCCGCGAGGCCGGCCTGCTGGCTGGTCGTGCGCGACGACCTTGACCTCCTTCTCGGACAGCTCGCGCGGCGTGCTCGGCGGCCATGATCACGTTGGCGCTGTTCGGCAGCACGACGACCTCCTCGGCCGGGACCTCGTGGATCCCGGCGAGCAGCTCGTAGGTCGACGGGTTCAGCGTCGGGCCGCCGTCGAGCGTGTGCACGCCGAGGCTCGGCGAACAGCTCGGCGAGGCCGGCGCCGCTGACGACGGCGAGGGCGCCGCAGCGCGCGACCGGCCGCTCGCGCGTCGCGCCGTGCGGGAAGTGCCCGTTCTGCGCGGCCGCCGCGCCGTTCGCGCCGTTCATGCCGCTCGTGCCGTTTGCGCCGCTCGTGCCGTTCGCGCCGGCGCCCGGCGCGCGGTCTGCGACAAGCGCGCCGAGGCGCCCCTCGCGCTCCTCGACCTGGAGGCGCATGTCGGCGACGTCCAAGTGCGAGACCTCGCCGGCGCCGGCGAACACGGCGGTCGCGCGCTCGGGATCGTCGGTGTGCAGGTGGACCTTCAGCGTGCTCGAGTCGCCGACGACGAGCACCGAGTCGCCGAGTCGCTCGAGCGGCTCGATGAAGCGCCCCGGCCGCAGGTCGCTGCCGGTGACGGCGAAGTTCGTGCAGAAGCGGAACGTGCTCGAGGTGTGCTCGGGGTGCGTGATGCGCGCCGGCGCGTAGTGGTCGAGCTCGGGCGGGGCGTCGCCGCGCAGCGCGGCGACGAGGCCGGCGAACATGATCGTCAGCCCGTAGCCGCCGGCGTCGACGACGCCGGCGTCGCGCAGCGCGGCGAGCAGCTCGGGGCCGCGCTTGACCGACTCCTGCCCGGCGATCACGGCGCGCTCGAGCGCCGCGGCGATCGCCGCGTCCTGCTCGGAGGGCTCGGTCGCCGGGCCGAGGCGCGGGTTCTCGGAGCTGTGGGCGAGGTCGGCGACGATCTGGTGGGCCATCTCGCGCGCGACGGTCAGGATCGTGCCCTCGGCGGGTTCGCGCACCGACGAGTACGCGCGGTCGGCGGCGTTGGCGAGCGCGGCGCCGATCAGCGGCGCGTCGATCAGCTGCCCAGGGCGGCGAGACGAGCTCCTCGGCGGCGCCGCGGATCAGCTGCGAGAGGATCACGCCGGAGTTGCCGCGCGCGCCGAGCAGCGCTGCGCGCGCGACCGACTGGACGATCTCCTCGCGGCCGATCTCGTCGATCGTGCGCCGGTCGTCGGCGCCCTGCAGGCGGTCGAGCTCGTCGAGCACGGCGCGCAGCGTGAGCGCCATGTTGTCTCCCGTGTCGCCGTCGGCGACGGGGAAGACGTTCAGGTCGTTGACCTCCTGGCGGCGCGATTCCAGATGTGCCAACGCGCCCGCCACGGCCGCGCGAAAGCGGCCCAGGTTGGTATCGGTCACGCAGACACGTCTATCACTTGCGGCGGGTGTCGTGCCCCGCGGGTGCGCGAAGCGCGGACGATCGGCCTAGACGGCCTTGGAACCTTGCCGGCCTTGAGACAGCGCGTGCAGACGTAGACGCGCTTGGGCGCCTTGCCGACGAGGATCCGCACCTTCTGCAGGTTCGGGTCGAAGCGGCGCTTGGTCGCGACCATCGAGTGGCTGCGGCTCTGGCCGAACGCCGGTCCCTTCCCGCAGCTGTGACACACCTTTGCCATCGCGCGCAGTCTAGATGGTTTTCGATCGTGATCGGATGATCGCTACGCCTGCGCCTCAACGCGGGGCCAGCTCACCGCGCAGCGCGGCCATCCGCAGGACGGCCTCGGCCGCGTGCGCGCCCTGGTCGCGCTTGCCGCCGCCGGAGCGCGCGAGCGCCTGCTCGATCGTCGCGCACGTGAGCACGCCGAACGCGCACGGCACGCCGGTGTCGAGCTGCACGCGCATCACGCCGGCCGCGGCCTCGGCGCAGACGAAGTCGTAGTGGTCGGTCTCGCCGCGGATCACGGCGCCGAGGCAGGCGACGCCGGCGAAGCGGCCGGACGCGGCGACGTAGCTCGCGCCGAGCGGCAGCTCGAACGCGCCGGGCACGTCGAACACCTCGACGTCGTGCTCGCCGTCTTGCGCGAACGCCGTCTTCGCGCCGTCGACGAGCCGCTCGGCGAGGTCCTCGTAGAAGCGGCCGACGACGATCGCGAACGAGCTCACCGGCCGTTCCGCTCGTCGGGGGACTCGGGTGCGAAGGAGCTCGCGTCGTCGGAGACCTCGGACGCGGAGGCGCGCGCGTCGTCCGCGCGCCGGGCGGCCGCGCGCCGGTCGTGCTCACGCTCGGCGTGCAGCAGCTCCTCGTCGAGGTTCAGGCCCTGGTGGTGCAGCGTGTGCCCCATCCGCTCGCGCCTTCGTGCGCATGTACGCCTCGTTGTGCGCGTTCGGCGCATGCTCGATCGGGATCTGCGTCGCTGACCGACAGGCCGTAGCCCTCCAGCCCGCGGATCTTCTTCGGGTTGTTCGTCAGGATCCGGATCGACGTCAGGCCGAGGTCGGCGAGGATCTGCGCGCCGATGCCGTAGTCGCGCAGGTCGGCCGGCAGCCCGAGGCGCTCGTTCGCCTCGACCGTGTCGAGGCCTTCCTCCTGCAGCCGGTACGCGCGCAGCTTGTTCAGCAGCCCGATGCCGCGCCCCTCCTGCGCGAGGTACAGCAGCACGCCCTGGCCCTCGCGGCTCGATCATCGCGAGCGCCGACTCGAGCTGCTCGCCGCAGTCGCAGCGCAGCGAGTGGAAGACGTCGCCGGTGAGGCACTCCGAGTGCACGCGCACGAGCACGTCGCTGGCGCCGTCGACGTCGCCCTTGACGAGCGCGACGTGGTGCTTGTCGTCGACCAGCGAGCGGTAGCCGACGGCCTCGAAGTCGCCGAACGTCGTCGGCAGGCGCGTCGCGACGACGCGCTCGACGAGCCGGTCGTTGCGGCGCCGGTAGGCGATCAGGTCGGCGATCGTGATCATCTTCAGACCGTGGCGCTCGCAGTACTGGGCGAGGTCGGGCACGCGCGCCATCGAGCCGTCCTCGTTCATCACCTCGCAGATCACGCCCGCCGGGATCAGCCCGGCCAGGCGCGCGAGGTCGACGCTCGCCTCGGTGTGGCCGGTGCGCTCGAGCACGCCGCCGGGCTTGGCCTTCAGCGGGTTGACGTGCCCCGGCTGGACGCAGGTCGTCGGGCCGCGACTGCGGGTCGACGGCGACGCGCATCGTGTGCGCGCGGTCGTGCGCCGAGACGCCCGTCGTGACGCCGTCGCGCGCCTCGATCGTGATCGTGAACGGCGTCTGCAGCGCCGACTCGTTCTTCGCCGTCATCAGCTCGAGGCCGAGCTCGTCGCAGCGCTCGGGCGTCAGCGCCAGGCAGATCCAGCCGCGCGCCTCCTTCGCCATGAAGTTGATCGCCTCGGGCGTGACGAACTGCGCGGCCATCACCAGGTCGCCCTCGTTCTCGCGGTCCTCGTCGTCGCAGACGACGACCATCCTGCCCTGGCGGATCTCCTCGATCGCCTCCTCGATCGTCGCGAACGGCGTTGTCGTGCGTGTGCTCATGGGACTCCTTCGGTCACCGGCGCCTGTGGCTGTTGTCGTGACCCCAGCAGCCGCTCGACGTGCTTGGCGAGCACGTCGACCTCGACGTTCAGCTCGGTCCCGCACCGCGGCCTCGCCCAAGCGTCGTGCGCTGCAGCGTCTCGGGGATCAGCGAGACGGCGAAGCCCCGCTCGCTCAGCGCGCTGACCGTCAGGCTGACGCCGTCGAGCGCGACCGACCCCTTCTCGACGACGTAGCGCGCGAGGCTCGGATCGAGCTCGATCTCGATCTCGCGCGCGAAGCCGTCCTCGCGGACGGCCGCGACCGTGCCGACGCCGTCGACGTGCCCCAGCACGACGTGCCCGCCGAGCCGGTCGCTCGCGCGCAGCGGCAGCTCGAGGTTGACGGGCGAGCCCTCGCGCAGCTCGCCGAGCGACGAGCGCCGGAGCGTCTCGGCCATCACCTCGGCGTCGAAGCCGCCGTCGGCGACGTGCGTCGCCGTCAGGCAGACGCCGTTGACCGCGATCGAGTCGCCCTCGCTCAGCTCGGCCGCGAGCGCCGTGTCGATCTCGACGCGCGCGCCGTCATCGTCGCGCTCGACCGAGCGCACGCTGCCGCGGTCCGCGACCAGGCCCGTGAACATCGGATCACCACTCCCGCAGGCGGGCCGAGATCAGCAGGTCCTCGCCGACGCGCTCGCATTCGAGCGTCAGCGCGCGCATCGCCTCGGAGATCCGCTCGACGCCCTCGCCCTCGAGCGGGTCGCGCGCGGCGCTGCCGCCGAGCAGCATCGGCGCGAGGAACAGCCGACCTCGTCGATCTCGCCGGCGTCGAGGAACGCGCCGGCGAGGTGCGGGCCGCCCTCGAGCAGTACCGCCGCGACGCCGAGCGCGCCGAGCTGGTCGAGCGCCGAGCGCACGCGCGCCGGCTCGTTCTCGCCGGTCGCGACGATCACCTGCGCGCCGGCGGCCTCGAGCGCGTCGGTCTCGGCGCGCGCCGCCGCGCGCGAGACGACGACCGTCAGCGGCATCTCCGCCGCGGCGGTGACGAGCTGCGAGCTGAGCGGCAGGCGCGCGAGCGAGTCGAACACGACGCGCCGCGGCTGGTGCGAGGGCTCGGCGGGCTCTCCCTCCGGACGCGCCGTCAGCTGCGGATCGTCGGCCAGCGCCGTGCCGATCCCGACGACGACCGCGTCGACCGACGCGCGCCAGTGGTGCGCGAGCGTCGCGGCTCTCCTCGCCGCTGATCCACTTCGAGTCGCCCGTCGCGCGTGGCGACCTTGCCGTCGAGCGTCATCGCCGACTTGAACAGCACCCACGGGCGTCCGACGCGCGCGTGCTTGCGAAACGCCTGGTTGAGCAGGCGCGCGCTGCGTCGCCAGCTCGCCGTCGGCGAGCACGACCTCGACGCCCTCGTCGCGCAGGATGCCGAGGCCGCGGCCCGACGCCTTCTCGGTCGGGTCGTCGCGAGCCGACGACCACGCGCCGGATCCCCGCCGCGATGATCGCGTCGGTGCACGGCGGCGTCTTGCCCTCGTGGCAGCACGGCTCGAGCGACACGTACAGCGTCGCGTCGCCGAGGTCCTCCAAGCCGCACGCCTCGATCGCGTTGACCTCGGCGTGCGCCGCCGCCGAACTCTTCGTGCCAGCCCTCGCCGAGCACCTGCTCGCCGCGCGCGACGACGGCGCCGACGACCGGGTTCGGCTTGACCGCGCCGGTGCCCCGGCGCGCCAGGTCGATCGCGCGCGACAGGTGCGCCTTGTCGGTGTCGGTGCTGATCGGCATGCCTTCCACCCAGGATAACTCCGCTCAGGTCGCGCACCGGCCGCCGTGCAGGCGGTACACGGTCACGTACGGTCCCGGCCGCGCGTACGCGAGCGGGTAGTAGTCGAAGCTCCAGTCGAACCTGAACGCGACCGGGCCGGCGCCGCGCGCGTACGGCGAGGCGCGGAACACGACTTCGCCCTGGCGTGCGAGCGCGCGGTAGTACGCGATCGCCAGCGGCACCGCCCTCGGGTCGGCGAACGCGCGGCCGGACTCGGTCGAGCCGGTCAGCACGAGCAGTAGCCGTGCTGCTCGTAGTAGCCGAGCAGCGCCGGGCTGAGCGTGCGCTCGTAGTCCTCGACGCCGACGATCCGCAGCGCCGGCGTCAACGCGCCGTCGGGCGCGATCCGCGAGACGAACGACGGGTACTTGCGCCAGCGGTACGGGTTCGATTCGCCCGGCAGGCTGCCGGTCCGTTCGCGCGCCCACACGTCCGGCGATACGGGCTCGGCGACGATCTTCGAGCCGGCCGGGACGTTCGCGAGCATCCACTCGCGCGTGACGTTGCGCGTGTCCGCGCGCGCCAGTCACGACGCCCGAGTGGACGCTGTAGACGAGCCCCTGCGCGAGCACGAGCGTGACGAGCAGCGCCGCCGGCGCGAGCGCGAGCGCCGGCGCGCGCAACGCTCGCCGCCCGGCGGGTCGCGAGAGCGGCCGCGCGAGCGCGCCTGCGAGCCGAGCACGAAGAACGCCGCCAGCAGGCAGACGATCGGGAAGATCGGCAGCAGCCAGCGGCCGAAGTAGCGGCCCTGCAGTCCCATGAACACGAGGAACAGCAGCGGCGCCGGCACGAGCAGCAGCCGAGCGCCGGCCGGCGCCGCCAGATCGCGATCGCGCCGCCGAGCGCCGCGAGCGCCGGCGCCCAGCCGAGCCCCCAAGTCAGCGACCACAGGTAGTAGGCGAAGCCGCCGTCGCGCGGCGCGCCGAGCTTGCCCTGCGCTTCGGCCGACAGCGACGACTGGTGCACGAGTTCGGCGTGGAACGCGGAGTAGTCGAGCAGCGAGTACGGGTTCGCGACGAAGAACGCCGCGAACGCGAGCGCGGCCGCGAGCAGCAGCCCGAGCAGCGCGCGAACGCCGGCGCGCTCGCGCGCGGCGTCCGCTTCGTCGTCGAGGAAGCGGATCGCACGGCCGCGAGCAGCGGCAGCACGACGATGCCGGCGGTGTACTTCGTCGCGCACGCGAGCCCGAGCCCGATCCCGGCGAGCGCGTAGTCGAGCATCCGCCCGCGGCGCAGCGATGCCGGCCGTGCCCCACAGCGACAGCGTCAGCGGCGCGAGCGCCGGCACGTCGTTGAGCGCGAGGTGCGAGTAGAAGACCGGCAGGAACGCGACCGCCTCGAGCGCCGCCGCGAGCAGCGCGACGCGCCGGTCGAACAGGCGCGCGCCGGTCGCGTACAGCAGCCACAGCGCGGCGACGCCGAGCACGCGCGGCGGCGGCGCGCGCGAGCGTGTACAGCTCGGTCGGGTGAAACGCGAACGCGTCGCGCACGCCGTGCGCGCCGCCGAAGGCGATCGCGAACAGGTAGTGCAGGACGTACGTGAACGCCGGCGGGTTCGCGAAGTAGTGCGGGTTCAGGCCGTGCCCGAACATCGCGACCGCGTGCGGCACGAAGTGGTCGGCCTCGTCGGCGTTGTACGCGTACGGCAGCCCCTGCCGGATGCCCCACAGGCGCAGACCGAGACCGCCGAGCAGCACGAGCGCTAGCGCCGGCCACGCCCAGCGCCGCGACAGCTGCGCGCCCGCCGCGACCTCGTGCGGCCCGGCGCCCGCCGGCTCGCCAGCGCGCGGGCCGGCGGCGGGCGGCTCAGCAGTTGCCATAGATCGCGTAGTAGCGACTCGTGAAGATGCGGCGGTAGCCGGCCTGCGGGACCTGGTCGCGCGGATCGTCGCCGATGTCGACGATCGCCTCGTGGAAGACGGCGCTGCCGAGCGGGTAGACGGCGACGCTGCCGCGCTTGATCCGGTTCTCGAGCGCGTGCGAGCCCTTGCTCACGTCGGCGCGCGCCTGGCTGCGCGCGACGATGTCGTGCTGGTTGGTCGTGTCGAGGATCCAGCGCGCGTCGGGGATCAGCTTGTTGTTCGGCAGCGTCAGCAGCGGGCAGCGACGCATTTCGCGCTCGACCGCCGGCGCGTGAAGCGCGACGGCGAGGCCCTTGTGGAAGTCCTCGTGGTAGGCGAGCGTCGTGCGCAGGCTCGACAGGCTCAGCGTCGTCGCCGCCGAGAACACGCCGTAGACGACGAGCACCGCCGCGCCGCCCATCCACACGCGCCGCATCGACGTGCCCGGCTCGAGCATCGCCCAGCCGCCGACGGCGACGGCGCAGAACAGCAGCATCATCACCGCCGCGCCGAGCAGGTAGCGGTCGATCACCGACGCGCCGGCGGCGCCCTCGAGCACGAACACGGCGAGCAGCAGCACGAGCGCGGCGAGCGGCGTGCGCGCGCGCCGCGGCGTCAGCCACACGGCGAGCCCGGCGCCGGCGAGCGCGCCGAGCAGGACCGGGAGCTTGTCGATCCGTTCGGCGAACGTGAAGACCGAGCCGACGACGCTCGCAAGACCCTGCGTGCGCCCGAGTTCCTGCGCGAGGCCGGCCGTCGAGTTCAGCGAGTAGAACGGCTTGCCGGTCACGATCAGGTCGACGAGCACCCACACGACCGGGGCGATCGCGGCGATCGCCGTGTACGCGACGGCGGCGCGACGCGACGGGCGGTTCGCCTTCGTCGGCCACACGCACCACAGCCAGTACGCGCCGCTCAGCAGCCACGCGTCGGGGCGCAGCAGCCCGGCGGCGGCGAGCAGCGACGAGAACCGGCCGCCCGCGCCTGGGCCGTTCGACCTCGAGCACGACCGCCCAGACGATCAGCGCGACGTAGGAGATGTCGAGGTAGCCCTGCGCCGCGAGGTACTCGAGGTAGAAGCGGCTCAGCAGCGAGCAGCGCCGCGACGACGCCGACGACCGGGCCGAAGCACAGGCGCCCGAGTCGGTAGAGCGCCGCCACTAGCGCGACGAACGACGCGATCGAGCCGAGCACCATCAGGCGCGCGCCGCCTCCTCCGAACAGCGAGCAGAACGCGCCGAACGCGATCGCCAGCGGATGCTCGGTCGGCCCGCGGTAGACGTGGAAGTCGGGCAGGTGCCCGTGCAGCACGTCGCGGCCCCACAACAGCGCGTAGAACGAGTCGTACGTGGGATAGGTCGGGTAGAGGAAGTAGCCGGCGAGCGCGCCGGCGCACATCACGCGCGAACGCGATCCGCGCCCATGGCCACGAGCGCGCCGCGCGCAGGCGCCCCAACCGGATCGAGCCCGGTCGCCGCCGGGTGAGCGTCGCGCTTTCCATCGAGAGTCGGCCGGCCTGGCCGCCGCCGGCGCGGCCGTCGGCGCCCGTCCGCACGGCGCCTGCCGGGACCGCCGCCGCGCTTTGGGATACTGCCGGGAGCCAAGTCTAGGCAATCGCGCCGATGAAGCTCATCATCCAGATTCCCTGCTTCAACGAGGCAGACCAGCTCCCGCAGACGCTCGCCGACCTGCCCCGCGAGGTGGACGGCTTCGACGTCGTCGAGTGGCTCGTGGTCGACGACGGCTCGACCGACGAGACGGTCGCGGTCGCGCGCGCGCACGGCGTCGACCACATCGTGCGCCTGACCAACAACAAGGGCCTCGCGACCGGCTTCCAGGCCGGCATCGACGCGGCGCTGAAGCTCGGCGCCGACGTGATCGTCAACACCGACGCCGACAACCAGTACTACGGCGGCGACATCGCCCGACTCGTCGAGCCGATCCTCGACGGCCGCGCCGACATGGTCGTCGGCGACCGCGAGGTGACCGGCATCGAGCACTTCTCGCCGCTGAAGAAGTCGCTGCAGCGGCTCGGCTCGTGGGTCGTGCGCCAGGCCTCCTCGACGTCCGTGCCCGACACGACGTCGGGCTTTCGCGCGTACAACCGCGAGGCCGCGATCCAGATGCTCGTCGTCTCGAAGTTCACGTACACGCTCGAGACGATCATCCAGGCCGGCAAGCAGCTCGTCGCCGTCGACCACGTCCCGGTGCGCACGAACCCGAAGACGCGCGAGTCGCGCCTGTTCCCGTCGATGGGCGCGTACGTGCGCCGCAACGCCGTCTCGATCTTCCGCATCTACGCGCAGTACGAGCCGCTGCGCGTGTTCTGGAGCCTCGCGCTGATCGTCGGCCTCGCGGCGATTGCCGTGTGGGTGCGCTTCGCCGTCTCGTACGTCGAAGGCAACGGCAAGGGCCACGTCCAGTCGCTGATCCTCGGCGCCGTGCTGTTCATCGCCGCCGCGCTGATGTGGGCGCTCGGCGTGATCGGCGACCTGCTCGCCGCGCAGCGCGTGATGACGCAGCGCACGTTCGAGCGCGTCCGGCGGATCGAGCTGCAGCTCGGCGTCGCGCCGTCGCACTACGAACCCGGCCAGCCCGAGGCCGGGCCGCCCGAGGCCGGGCAGCCGGCGACGCCGGCGAGCGAGGATCGCGAGCGTCGGGAGGAGGCGCTGCGGCTGTGAGCGGCGTGACCGTCTCCGAGGACGGCATCGTCACGGGCAACACCTACGACAAGTACGGCTCGACGCAACCCCGTCGTGCGCCGGCTGATGGACGGCTTCGAGCGCACGCTCGACGAGCTGATGGCGCAGGCCCGCCCCGGCTCGCTGCTCGACGTCGGCTGCGGCGAGGGCGTGCTCGTGCACCGCTGGGCGCTCGAGATGCCGCAGGCGCGGATCGTCGGGATCGACCTCGAGGAGGAGTCGATCCAGGCCGGCTGGGCCGAGCGCCGCGCGCCGAACCTCGAGTACCGGACGATGGCGGCCGAGGACCTGCCGTTCGCCGAGAACGAGTTCGAGCTGGCGAGCGCGATCGAGGTGCTCGAGCACGTGCCCGACCCCGAGCACACGCTCGCCGAGATGGCGCGCTGCGCCGAGCGCCATCTGCTCGTGTCGGTCCCGCGCGAGCCGCTGTGGCGGATGCTCAACATCGCGCGCGGCGCGTACATCGGCCAGCTCGGCAACACGCCGGGGCACCTCAACCACTGGTCCAAGCGCTCGTTCACGAAGCTGCTCGCCCGGCACGGCGAAGTCGTCGAGGCGCGCTCGCCGTTCCCCTGGACGATGTTGCTTGTCCGCCTCTAGCGCTTCGGAGAAGGCCGCGAGCGCCTCCCGAAAAACCGGCGCGTCAGCTTCCGGCGCGCCCGGCGCGCCGGGCGGCGACAAGCGCTCGTATGGAAGCGGCGCACGGATCCTGTCGATCGGCATCGCCTCGACGGGGCTGCTGACGTTCGCGTACTTCTCGATCGCCAGTCACGTGCTCGGCGAACAGCCGGCCAAGCGGATCGACCTGCTGTGGTCGGTCATGTTCGTGATCATCTCGGTGATCTACCGGCCGATCGAACAGCTGCTGTCGCGCACGATCGCCGAACGCCGCGCGCGCGGCCACGCGCAGCACACGCTGCGCGTGCCGATGCTGATCCAGGGCGCATTCGCGCTCGTCTTCCTCGCGGTCGCGCTCGCGCTGCACGACGAGCTCGTCGAACACGTCTTCGAAGGCGACGAAGCGCTGTACTTGGTGCTGATCGTCGGCACGCTCGCATACGCCGCGAGCTACTTCGCGCGCGGCTGGCTCGCGGGGCATCAGCGCTTCGGCCTGTTCGGCGGGCTCGTGCTGATGGAGTCGGTCTCGCGGGTCTGCTTCGCGCTCGCCGTCGCGCTCGGGATCGCCAGCGGGCAGACCGCCGTCGCGCTCGGGATCGCCGCCGCGCCGTTCGTCTCGCTGGTCGTCGTGCCGGCGGCGTTCGCGCGCACGCGCGCCGAGCGCGCACGCGGCGAAGCGGAGTCCGGCGGCGGCCACGAGGCGGCGCTGCAGGCGGCGATCACCGTCGACGAGGCCGACGCCGCGCTCGCCGGCCCCGGCACCGAGGGCGTGCAGGAGACCGCCGCGCACGACGACCTCTCGCTGCGGCGCGGCGGCGGCTTCGCCGTGTGGGTCTCGGGGATCATGCTGTCCGAGCAGACGCTGCTGAACGCCGCCGTGCTGACCGTCGACGCGACCTCGCCGAACCGCGCGCTCGCCGGGATCGTGTTCAACGTGCTGCTGATCGCGCGCGCGCCGCTGCAGCTGTTCCAGGCGATCCAGACGTCGCTGCTGCCGCACCTGACCGGCCTCGAGGCGACCGCCGGCCACGAGGCGTTCGCGCGCGCGATCCGCACGACCGTGCTCGCGATCGCCGCGTTCGCCGGCGCCGTCGCCGTCGGGCTGCTGCTGCTCGGCCCGTTCGCGATGCGCCACGTCTTCTTCGGACAGAACTTCGACTACAAGGGCACCGGGCTCGCGCTGATCGGCGTCGGCATGGGCCTTCACCTGTGCTCGGGCGCGCTCAACCAGGCCGCGCTCGCGCGCGACCGCGCTCGCGCCGCCGCCTGCTGCTGGCTGCTCGCCGCGGCCGCGTTCGTCGGCTGGATGCTGCTGCCGGCGATCTCCGAACAGCTGCTGCGCGCCGAGGTCGGCTACGCCGGCGCGACCGCGCTGCTGGCGCTCGCGCTGACGCTGCTCTACCGGCAGGGCACGCGGCGGATCGAAGCCGGCGGCCTCGCGTAGGCGCGCTCAAGCTGCGCCGACCGCGTCGGCGATCGCGCGATAGGCCGCGCCCGGGTCGGCCGCACCGAAGATCGCCGAGCCGGCGACGAACACGCTCGCGCCGGCGCGCAGGCACGCGGGCGCCGTGTCGGTCGATACGCCGCCGTCGACCTGCACGGCGACGCCGTCGCCGACGATCGCGCGCACGCGCGGCAGCTTCTCGAGTGAGTGCTCGATGAACGCCTGCCCGCCCCAGCCGGGGTTGACGGTCATGCACAGCGCCATGTCGATCGCGCCGGGAACCTCCGACAGCGCGCCGACGAGCGTGCCCGGGTTGATCGCGACGCCGACGCACGCGCCGCACTCGCGCGCGACGCTCGCCGCGTAGTCGATGTGCGGCGTCGCCTCGGCGTGGAACGTGACCGAGTCCGCGCCGGCCTTGACGAACTCCGGGATGTGCCGCTCGGGCCGCTCGATCATCAGGTGCACGTCGAGGATCGCGCCCGCGTCGCGCGCCTGCCCGGCGATCCCCTCGACGACGACCGGCCCGAGCGTGATCGGCGGCACGAAGTGCCCGTCCATGACGTCGACGTGGATCACGCGCGCGCCCGCCGCGAGCACCTCGCCGACCTGCTCGCGCAGCCGTCCGAAGTCGGCCGACAGGATCGACGGCGCGACGCGCACGCCGTCGAGCAGCTCGCGCGCGAGCTCGCTCATCGCCTGCGGACGCCGATCGCGGTCATATGGGTTGCAGCATGCTGTCGCCGCAGTGATTGCACTTGAGGATCGCGGTCGAGGACATGCGCACGATCGTCGAGTGCTCGCCGCAG
Source organism: uncultured Solirubrobacteraceae bacterium (assembly GCA_963782925.1). Taxonomy (GTDB): domain Bacteria; phylum Actinomycetota; class Thermoleophilia; order Solirubrobacterales; family Solirubrobacteraceae; genus Palsa-744. Next base: position 2,991,145 of record CAWALH010000002.1, on the reverse strand, counting down.
TTCGGGCAGACCGACGTCAGCTCGAAGCGGTGCAGGCAGTACACGCAGCGATAGCTGCCCGGCAGGTTCGTCGGGCGCAGCCACGGCTCGCCGCAGTTCGGGCACTTCGGTCCCAGCTCGACGACCGACTTCGGCGGTGCGTCCCGTTCGCCCTCCACCGCTCAGCTCCGGCGCAGGCGGGCGATGAAGAACCCCGCCGTGCGGTCGCGGTGCGGAAGCGTCAAGACGGTCCCGTCGATCCCCCCGCGCCGCGCGCTCGCCGACGCGTTCGTCATCGCCGCCGCCGCGGCGACCGGCCGACCGACGTCCGATCGCTCAGAGGCGAGGTCGTCGAGGCTGAAGTCGGCGTGAGAATCCAGGAAGTCGGCGATGACGTGCTCGCTCTCCGTCGCTGAGATCGTGCACGTAGAGTAGACAAGCACGCCGCCCGGACGAACCGCCTCGGCGCCGGCCGCGAGGATCGCGCGCTGCGCGAGCGCCATCTGCTCGACCGCGTCGGGGGTCGCCCGCCAGCGCAGGTCCGCGCGCGCCTGCAGCGTGCCGAGACCCGAGCACGGCGGGTCGACGAGCACCCGGTCGAACGATCCGCGCTCCGGCCGCGGCGAGCGCCGCGTCGGCGACCTCGACGCGCACGATCCCGGCGTGCAGGCGTCGCGCCGTGTCGCGCAGCTCGGCCGCGCGCCACTCGTTGCGCTCGACGGCGAGCACCTCGCCTTCGCCGCCCATCAGCGCGGCGAGGTGCGTCGTCTTGCCGCCCGGCGCCGCGCACAGATCGAGCACGCGCTCCCCCGGGCGCGGATCGAGCGCGCGCGAGACGAGCATCGCGGCGCGCGACTGCGCAACGAACGCGCCCGAGCGCCACAGCGGCGAGGCGTGCGCGTCGAACGCGCCGTCGAGCACGAGCGCCTCGGAGATGGCGTCATCGGCGTGCAGCGCGACCGACGCGCCGATCAGCTCGGCCGCCAGCGTCGGCGTGTCGGTCACGAGCGTGTTCGCGCGCAGCGCGACCTCGCCGGGCACGTTGTCGCAGGCCATCAGCGCCCGCGCGTCCTCCGCGCCGAGCTCGCTCCCACCAGAGCTGCGCGACCCACAGCGGGTGCGAGTGCATGATCGCGGCCTGCTCGGGCGTCGCGTCGTCGAGCGTCCCGAGCAACCGCTCGCTCCCTTCGCGCGCGGCGCGGCGCAGCACCGCGTTGACGAGGCCGTGCCCGCGTCGCGCCACCGCCCTTCGCCAGCTCGACCGCGTCGGCGACGACCGCGCGGTCGGGCGCGCCCGAGAGGTACAAGAGCTCGTAGAGGCCGAGGCGGAGCGCGGCGAGCACGGGCGCGTCCAGCCGCTCGACCGGCCTGTCCGCGAGCCGCTCGATCAGGTGGTCGAGCGTGCCCCTGCGCTGCACGGTGCCGAACGCTAGGCGCGTCGCGAGCGCTCGGTCGCGGCGGTCGAGCTTCGCCGCCTCGGCGTGCAGAGCCAGGTCGGCGTACGCGCCGCGCTCGAACACGCGGCGCACGACGACGAACGCGCAGCGGCGCGCCGGGGCGATCGCGGTGCTCGGACTGCTCGACACGGAGCCCATGATCGACGACGCGCTAGCCGGCGCGCGCGGCGCGCGCCGGCGCACAGGCCTCGGCGAGGTCGCCCGCGAGGCGGGCAGACTCGTCCTCGGAGAGCGTCGCGATCGTGATCCTCACCGCCGGCGGGCTCGCGCCGAGGCGGTAGGCGGCGCCGGGCGCGAGCACCCAGCCGCGCGCGGCGAGCGCACCGACGACGCCCGTTTCGTCGGCGACCGGCACCCACACGTTCAGGCCCGACGCCGCCGTCGCGCCGACGCCGCGGACGGCCAGCTCGCCAAGCAGGCGCTCGCGTCGCGCCGTATACGTCACGCCGGCGCGCTCGACGAGCTCGAGCACGTGCGGATCGCGCCACAGGCCGAGCACGAGCCGCTGGAGGATGTGGCTGACCCAGCCGGGCCCGCACTGCTGGCGTCCCTGGACGCGCGCGAGCGTCTGCGGATCGGCGGCGAGCGCCGCCAGGCGCAGATCGGGCCCGAGCGCCTTCGCGACCGAGCGCGTCGCCGCCCAGCGCTCGCGGCCGGCGACGAGCGTGTGCAGCTCGCAGCCGGCGACGTCGCCGAGGTGATCGTCCTCGATCACGAGCGCGCGCGGCGCGTTGGCAAGCGCCGCGCGAAGCTCCGCCGCGCGGCGCGCGTCGAGCGCGGCGCCCGTCGGGTTCTGCCCGCGCGGCGTCAGCACGACCGCGCTCGCGCCGCGTGCAAGCGCCGCTTCGAGCGCGTCCGCGCGCATCCCGCGCTCGTCGACGGCGACCGGCTCGAGCGCGAGCCCGCGGGCGCGCAGCAGGTCGAACAGCGCCGCATACCCCGGGTTCTCGACGGCGACGCGGTCGCCCGGACGCACGTGGGCGTCGAGCGCGCGCTCGATCGCGTCGAGCGCGCCGCTGACGATGCACGGCGCCTCGCCGTCGATCCCGTCGGCGGCGAAGCGCTCGCGCGCGAGCTCGGCCAGCTCGGGCAGCGCCGCCGGCTCGCCGTACAGCCGTGGCGGCAGGTTCGTGCCGGCGAGCGCGCGCTTGAGGTCGGGCAGCAGCGCCGGGTCGGGGTTGCCCTGCGAGAGGTCGCGCGCACCCGGCGGAACCGGGAGAGGAGCGCGGGTCGAGCCGATCGGCGGCCGTTCGACGACGCGCGTTCCGCGGCGCGGCTCGCTCGCGACGACGCCGCGGCGGCGCAGCTCGGTCAGCGCGGTCGCTACCGTCACCGGGCTCAGCGCGACCTCGGCCGCCAGGCGGCGGACCGAGGGCAGCCGCTCGCCCGGCTGAAGCTCGCCGAGCGCGACCGCCCGCTCAATGCTGTCGACGAGCCCCGCGGCGCCGCTCGCGGCGATCCGGTACTGTTTCAGATCAGTCATCAATCTGTACTATTACAGATGGGAGAGACGCCGTGCCGCAACCGATCTCCGAGCGCGTGCGCCTGCGCCGCAAGCGCGAACGCGGACACCACGACCGCGCGACGATCGACGCGATCCTCGACGAGGCGCTCGTCGCGCACCTCGGGATCGTCGACGAGCACGGTCAGCCGTTCGTCACCCCCACGCTGCATGCGCGCGACGGCGACGTCGTCTACGTGCACGGCTCCAGCGCCAGCCGCACGCTGCGCGCCCTTCGCGCGGGCGCGCCCGCCTGCCTGACCGTCTCGCTGCTCGACGGCCTCGTGCTCGCGCGCGCGGCGATGCACCACTCGGCCAACTACCGCTCGGCGATGCTGCTCGGGACCGCGCGAGCGGTCGACTCGCACGCCGAGAAGCTCGCGGCGCTCGAGGCGATCGTCGAGCACATCGTGCCCGGGCGCTGGGCCGAAGCGCGACCGCCGAGCGAGAACGAGCTGAAGGCGACTACCGTGCTCGCGCTGCCGATCGACGAGGTCTCGGCGAAGGTCCGCAGCGGCCCGCCGCTCGACGACGAGGAGGACTACGAGCTGCCGGTGTGGGCCGGCGTGATCCCGCTCGCGAGCGAGCCGGGCACGCCGCAGCCCGACCCGCGGATGGACGCCGGCGTCGCGCTGCCGGACTCGCTCGCCGCCTACCGGCGGCCGGCGAGCCCGTGACCGCGCAGGTACGCCTCGGCCGCCATCGCGCGCCCACCGGGCGGCTGCACGACGCATAGCTCCAGGGCGCCGTCGGCGCACGCCAGCAGCAGGCGACCGTCGCGCGCGATCACACCGCGCGCGTGCGCGCCGGCGTCGGCGTCCGGCTCTGGCGCAATCGCCGCCTCGTGCACACCGAGCAGCGTCCCGTCGTCGAGCGCCGCGCGCGCGCCGATGTGCGGGTGCAGCGCGCGGACGACGCGCTCGAGCTCGACCGCCGGGCGCGCCGGGTCGAGCGTCCGCTCGCCGGCGTCGATCTTCTCCGCGTACGTCGCGCGGCGCTCGTCCTGCTCGACGAACTCGGGCGGATGCCCGTCGACTTTCGCGTCGAGCACCTGCAGCAGCAGCCGCGCGCCGAGCTCCTGCAGGCGCGGCGCGAGCGTGCCGTAGCTGTCCTGCGCGGCGATCGGCTCCTCGCCGACGAGGCACAGCGGCCCGCTGTCGAGGCCCGCCGTCAGGCGCATGATCGAGACGCCGGTCGACTCGTCGCCGGCGATGATCGCCCGCTCGATCGGCGCCGCGCCGCGCCAGCGCGGCAGCAGCGACGGATGCACGTTCAGCAGCTCGTGCGCCGAGAGCAGCGGCTCCTTGATCAGCGCGCCGAACGCGCAGACGACGACCGCGTCGGGTCTGACCGAGTCGATTGCGGCGAGCGTGTCGGCGTCGTTGACGCTCGCCGGCTGCGCGAGCGTCAGCCCGAGCGTCCGCGCGGCGTCAGCGACCGGCGGCGAGGCGAGCTTGCGGCCGCGTCCACGCGGACGGTCCGGGCGCGTCAGGACGAAGATCGGCCTATGATGCTCGCTCTCGGCGAGCCGCCCGAGGATCGCCGCGGCGAAGTCGCTCGTGCCGAGGAAGACGACGCCCAACGCGCGAGCCGGCCGCGCTAGGCCGCGGCCGTCTCCTGCGCCTCGCGCATCGCGCGCATCGCCTCCTTGCGAGCCTCGCGCGAGATGCGGTCGAGGATCAGGACGCCGTCGAGATGGTCGACCTCGTGCTGGATCACGCGCGCGGTGAGGCCGTCGGCCTCGATCTCCACCGCCGCCCCCTCGGCGTCCTGGGCGCGCACGCGCACGCGCGCCGGGCGCTCGACCTCGACGTGCACGCCGGGCAGGCTGAGGCAACCCTCTTCGGCCGTCTCGAGCTCGTCGCTGCGCCATTCGATCACCGGGTTGACGAGCGCCGTCAGCGGATCTTCGGGATAGGCGCGGTAGACGAGCACGCGGTGCAGCACGCCGAGCTGCGTCGCCGCGAGGCCGACGCCGAGCGCGTCGTGCATCAGCTCGCCCATCCGCTCCACCTCGCGCTGAAGTCCCTGGTCGAAGCGCTCGACCGGGAGCGCCTTGGCGCGCAGGACCGGGTCTCCGAGCTTGCGCACGAAGCGCAGCGCATGGTCGCGCCGCGCGCGCGTCTCGGCGTCGAGCTCCTCGGGCTCGGGCGCGTCCTCCTCGCGCTCGACCTCGACGTCGGCGTCCTCGGAGGTCGGGATCGGGAGCTCGTCGAGCGCGGGCGCGCCGGCCGTGTCGCCTTGCGGATTCATGTTGCTCAGTCTATGAGGACGCCCGGCTCGTGCGAGCTCCGATCGACGACTACCTCTTCAGCTTGACGATCACCGTCCGCGTGCGGGAGCCCGGCGGACCGCCGAGCGACGAGCGGAACGTGAGCACGATCGAGACTCGTACGCCCTTGCTGTGCTTGCGCGCGCTCCTCAGCGCCGTCAGCGCCGATGCGCTCGGCTTCAAGGTCACGCTCACCGCCCCCGCCGCCTCGATCGTCCGGCGTCCTTTGGCGAAGACGATCTTTGCCGGGAGGCACCTGCCACCCAGTCTGATTCGCCCCTTCTTGCATCGCGCGCTCGACCGGAACGCGCCGAACTTGCCGTTCTTGAACGTCGAAGCCCAAACGAGCAGGCCCGGATTGGCAACCACCGTCGTGACCGTGAGGGCCCCGGTCCTGCGATTGATCGTCACACGCGGGCTGCCGAGGCTGCTGTTGGGCGACGTCCCGACCGTCGCTGTCGCGGTGGAAGACGCCGGCCCCTGAGTGGAGTCGATCGTCAGCGACCGCGTGACCGTACCCGTCTTGGCGCCGACGTCGGTCACGGTCAACCCGACTGTGTAGTTGCCGGCCGCGCCGTACGTGTGGCTCGGATCGACTCCGCTGCCGGCGGCGCCGTCACCGAAGCTCCAGTCGTAGGACACGATCGGACCGTCGACATCGCTGGATGCGCTCGCGTCGAAGCCGACCGGCGCACCGACCAGACCGGGGGCGCCGGCAACGCCGAACGAGGCGGTGGGTGCAACGTCGTTGGCTTCCAGGGCGAAGTTCCGCGTCGCCCATTGCGCCTCGTGCCCTCCTGCCGTTTCCGGTCCGATCGGCCCATTCACCTGGCTCGAGCCCCACACGACTTCGCCGTTCGCAGGATCGACGCTTGCGCCCGCGTAGTCGCCCCAGCGACATGATTCCGCTTCAAAGGCTTCACCAAGGGGCTGGCTCGGACAGCTGAAGTCGGTGTCCACCGCACTCGAGGAGCTCAGGAGGATCGGCGTGTTCATCGTGCCAGGGGGCGCCGTCGCGACCCTCGACTGCGCCATGATCTGCACGAGTCCACCATCGCCTCCGGTGTTGTAGTCGATCACCGCTCCGCCGCCGAGCGTCGGAGCGATCGCTCCGTTGAAGACGAACCCGCCGGGGTCGGAGATCGTGCCGGCCTGTCTGACGGTCAACGTGCTTGGGATCAGCTCGTACCACCTGACCACGCTCCCCGCGCCACCACCCACCGTGTGCTGCGTCCAGACCGCCTCCGCGCCGGACGCGGACGGATCCCTCGCCGCCACGGCTTGAGTCAGGCGTCCGTCGAGCGAGTCGATCTCGTCTGTGCTCGCTGGCTGCGGAATCGACGGCGGGAGTTCGAACGCGGCCACCGCAGGAGCGCCGAGCGCAATCAGTTTCGGTTCGACTCCGGTGCCTGCAACCTGCCAGATCATGATGTGTTCTCCTTCGCCCGAGAACGGCGATGCCTCGTCAGAGGCAACGACATAGCCGTCGGGAGAGCCGTCGGCGACCGTGGCCGGCTCTGGCGTGGATGCCTCGTGTGAGGCGACGGTCGTTCTCAGCGGTTCGGCTTCCGAGCCGAAGGCCGTGAGAGCCGGCGCCGCCGGGCAGGCGCCGATTTCCCCGGCGGCGGGCTTCGGCAGCGAGAAGATGTGCGCGGTGAGAAAGGTGAACGGGCTCGTCGGTTTGAAGCTGTTCGCTCCGATGATGATGTGCTGCGAATCGAGCCCCAGCTTCGGGTAGTCCTCGAACACGGTGCCGAAGCTGTATTCATATCCGCACCAGCCGTGACCGGGCGCAGTGCTGAGATCCGTCGGATCGCTGGTCTTGGAGAAGCCCAGGTACAGGGTGTTTTCGGTTGTCGTTCCGTTGCACTCGATCGCCGCATAGAACCAGCGGCTCGTTTGCGGGTCGTACTTGATCTGCGGATCGCACGCGCTCCCTTCGACGTTCTTGTCGCCGACGAATGACGTCATGGCGCTAGGCGCGCCGACTTGGGCAAGATCGGCGCGGGCGTACGCGACGATCTCGTCGTTCACGAACTCGACATAGTCGTTCGGCCCGATCGCCCCGGTCGTATCGGGTGGCGTCGTATCGCCCGCCGAGCCGAGGTCTTCGATCTGCGCTGCCGCGCTCACGCCGGGGGCGTTCAACGATCCAAACACCGCGGCAGCCAGCGGCGCCGCGCCGGGCTGTGCAAACGAGCCACTGGAGCCGATCCGGGCGCGCAGGGCCGCTCGCCGCTTCTCTCGCGCATAGGTTGCGGAGTCTGCTCCCAGCAGCCGGACGATCGTCGGACCCGTCGAACGGGGCCGGCCGAGCGTCGTATGAGTGGGCCTGCCTTGAACTGTCGCGGATGCGGCCAGCTCCTGCGATGCGCGCGTGCCCGCGGGTGCAGCGGCAAGAGCTGCCGTCGCGAGGACCAGCGTGACCGCGACGGTCGTGACCCGGTCACGGTGATGACCCACGCTGCCTCTGCAGCCACAGCATCGCCATGCACGACCCGCGTCCTCGCGCTGCCCGCAAGTTCCCATATTGGACTTTGATCCTATATTGGACTTGAAGGCTCGTGCGCTGACGGGGGATGCGAGGGCCGTCCGAGACGGCGCATCCACGCCGGCGCGGTCATTGCGTCGGCCCGAGCGCCGAGCGCGTGCCGCCGGCGCGGCGCCGGCAGCCCGCAGTAGCGTGCGCCCCCTTCGCGGAGACGCCGTTCAGTCTATGTGGCGCGGTGCGCAAGCACCCGCGCGACCATGCGCGAGCGCTTGCGGAGGATTCTCACCGAATCGCTATCGCTTCTGCGACAGGCGAACCGCACGCGTCAGCTTCGATTGCGGCGCCGGCGAGGACTTGTCGATCGTCAGGCTCGCGCCCAGGTGGCCGTGGCCCGCTTTCAGCAGCGAGCGACCGGTCGCGCTGAGCTTCACCGCGACGGACTTCGTCGTCCCCGCCGCGATCGAGAAGCTCGCGGAGCCGATCTTCACGCTGCGCCCGCGCTTGCCAGGCATCCTCGCGACGATCGTCAGCGTGCCGGAGCACGACGCCGTGCCCACGCACGACAGCTTGATCGCGCCCGCGCCCTTCGAGTTGATCGAGATCGCCGAGCCCGCGAGCGCGACCGTCGCAGTCGGCGCCGCCGTGATGGAGGCGAGGGTCCCGCCGGCGGGCGCGGGTTGAGAGCCGCTGCTCCCGCTTCCTCCGCCGGTGCCGCCGCCCGTGCCACCGCCGGTTCCTCCACCACCACCACCGCCGCCGCCGCCGGATGAGACCGGCGCAACAGTGACCGTGTGGCTCACGGCGGCGCCGGTCGAGCCGGTCAACCCGTCTCTTGGCTTCATCGTCACGGCGTATTCGCCTGGCGTCGTGTAGGTGTGGCTGACGGACGTGCCGGCCGCGATCGTGCCGTCACCGAATTCCCAGCTCACTTCGAGGTCGCCGTACGGGTCTGACGCCGTGCCGTGGAACGCGATCGACGAGCCGGCGGTTCCGGACGGAGGACTGAATGAGCCGGCGCCGAGCGAGAGCGGCTTCATCAGGCACGAGCTAGCGGCGTTGTCCCACTCGCTCTGCAGGTAGAACGAACCACCGTCGATCGACTGGTTGAAGAGCGTGCCCGCTGCAGCCGTTCCGCCGAGCGGCGGCGTGAACGCGTGCTTGTCGAGGCCGATTCCTTCTTCTTCCCCTTCGGAGAACGGCACCGCGTTGCACTTGTCGCCGATCTCGAGTCCGAATTCGTCGACCCAGGCGGTTTGCCCTTCAACGCCCACGAGTGGATCGGTGACGGCCTCGATGTACTCGTGACTCATGTACTTCAGCGCGACATCCGCAAACCGCGTTTCCGTGTCGCTTTTCTTGCTCGTTCCCTTGTCGCCGTTGGGAAGCTGGAGTTCTTCGTTACCGTCGGCTTGGCAGCCCTTCGCGAATGTGCTGTCCATCAGCGAGAACGGGATGTCGGCGTAGATGATCTCGTTCGGTCCGGGTTTGATCCAGCCGTGGTACGCGCAGAAGAAGTTATTCGAGCAGACCTGTTTGCCGTTGAATGTTTCTTCTAGACAGGTCGCGACGTTATGTGGCAACAGCACCAAATAAAGCTGGGTTGGCCCCGTTGGCAACCCTTCTTTCGCGATGAACTCCGAGAGCTCCGTCTGTATCTGCGCGTCGAACAGGCACGTCGCGTACGGGCCTTTGTCGGCTCCGACTCCGGTGGGAGTTGTGCAGTTTTCTTCGGTCGGGTATTTCTTGCTGTCCACCAGCGCACCGGCGAAGGTCGAACTGTATGCGGCGTGGCCGGTCGAATCGGTGTACTGCCCGGCGACCGCGAAGACATTCGTCGGCAGCCCGCTGTCGTGAGCGACATCGGTGAAGAAGCCGTCGACGATCCCTTTCGTCGTGCTCGTGAACTGGCTCGTCGGATCCCAGTAGATCACATGCGTCGTCGCGCTGTGCATCACGGGACCGTTTTCGACGTTTTCGAGCTGCGATCCGCCGAGCGGCGGTTCATCAAAAGCCCGCGCGTGCACTCGAGGCGAGGCCGCGCGAGAGCGGTTCGCTGCGATCAGGCTCGATTCGTCAGCACTGTTGATCGGCGTGACGCCGTAGCCGCGTGCGCCGACCTTCGCCACGACCGCGCCCGCGGGTGACGCCGCGCCGGCCAGCGCAAGCACCGTGGCCAGCGAGCAGAAGCCTGCAACGACCCGTGAACAGCTCAAGCGTGATCGCAAAGTTCCCCCAATCAGAATTTGTCTCGCATCCGTGCGATGCGCAGCATACAGCCGCACCTGCAAAAAGGAAAGAAATGAATACGTTCGAGTACGAAGGCGGAGCTACTGCGGATCGACGTCGACGCTGAAGTGCACGCCGGCGCGCTGGCCTCCCCCGGCGATGACCTTCACCGCCTCGCCGACCGCGTGCACCGCCGGACGGCGCTCGGCGGCCTTGATCACGAGCGCCTCGCGCTCGCGCCCCCGCAGACGGAACAGCGCCGCGGGCCCGAGCACCGAGCGCGTGCCGTCGGTCGTGGCGCCGTCCGCCCGCAGTCGCCCTCGCACCGCCGTCGCGGCCGCTCGCGCGGCCTGCGCGTCCTCGGCCGAGCACACGACCCTGATCAGGTGCGAGAACGGCGGGTAGTCGAGCGCACGCCGGCGCTCGATCTCGCCGGCGAGGAAACCGTCGCTGTCGTGGCCGGCGGCATGGACGATCGCGCGCGCCTGCGGTGCGATCGTCTGCGCCAACACGCGCCCGTCGCTGCCGCGCCCGACGCGCCCGGCGAGCTGCGCGATCAGCGAGAACGTGCGCTCCTCGGCGCGGAAGTCGGGGAAGCGCAGCGTCGCGTCGGCGTCGAGCACGACGCCGAGCGTGACGTCGGGGAAGTCGTGGCCCTTCGCGACCATCTGCGTGCCGATCAGCACGCCGCAGTCGGCCGCCTCGAAGCGGCGCAGCAGCGCGCCGGGCACGCCGTCGGGGGCGTTGGCGCTCGTCGTCGCCTCGGCGCCGCCCGCCGCAGCGACGTCGGCGTCGAGCCGGAAGATCGGGAAGGCGCCGTCGTCGAGCACGCTCGCGAGCTCGTGCTGCAGGCGCTCGGTGCCGACGCCGTGGCGTGCGACCGACACCGACGAGCACGCGCCGCAGCGCTCGGGCGCCGGCTCGCGGTGTCCGCAGTGGTGGCAGGCGACGAAGCCGCCGGCACGGTGCAGCACGAGCGCGACGTCGCAGTGCGGGCAGCTCCAGACGCGCCCGCACGAGCGGCACGAGAGGAAGTTCGACCAGCCGCGGCGGTTCAGCAGCACGATCGCCTTGCCCCGCGCCGCGCGCACGTCGGCGAGCGCCTGCGCCGTCTGCGGATGCAGGCCTTGCCCCTCGTCGCGCATGTCGAGCACGTCGACGGGCGGCAGCGGGCGGCCGTCGACGCGCCGCGGGAGGACGCAGGCCGCGACGCGATGCGCGCTCTCGGCGCGCGGCGTCGCGCTGCCGAGCAGCAGCACCGCGCCGCTGCGCCGCGCGCGCTCGGCGGCGACGTCGCGCGCGTCGTAGCGCGGGTCGCCTTCGTGCTTGTACGAGGACTCGTGCTCCTCGTCGATCACGATCAGCCCGAGCCGCTCGATCGGCGCGAACACGGCCGAGCGCGGACCGACGCAGATCCGTGCGTCGCCCTCGCGCAGTCGCCGCCACTCCGCGTAGCGCTCGGCGCCGCGCAGCTGCGAGTGCAGCACGGCGACCGTCTCGCCGAAGCGCTCGACGAAGCGGCTGACCGTCTGCGGCGTCAGCGCGATCTCCGGCACGAGCACGATCACGCCGCGATCCTGCGCGAGAGCCGCCTCGGCGGCGCGCAGGTAGACCTCGGTCTTGCCCGAGCCGGTGACGCCGTGCAGCAGGCGCGTGTGCGCCGCGCACTGGGAGAGCGCGTCGCGCAACGACGCAAGCGCCGCCTCCTGGTCTGCGCTGAGCGCCGGCGGCCGCGGCGAGCGCGAGCCGACGGCGAGGCGTGGAGAGAGCTTCACCGGGCGACGGCGCCGCCCGCTCAGCCGGCGCGTCGCGCCGGGCGGCAGCACGAGGCCGAGCGCGCGCGAGATCGTCGAGCAGTACTCCTCGGCGATCCAAGCGGCCAGCTCGACCATCTCCGCGGGCACGCCGAGCTCGAGCGCTCGCAGCGGCGCGAGCAGCTTCTCGGCGGCGACCTCGCTCGAGTCGGTCAGGCCGACGACGACGCCGAGCACCTCGCGCCGGCCGAACGGCACGACGAGCATCGAGCCGACGTCGACGGCGCCGCCGCGCAGCTCCTCCGGGAGCCGGTAGTCGAACGGGCCGCGCAGCGCGCGGGCGGTCGTCATCGGCTCGACTTGGGCGATGCTGGGCATCGCCTCTGACGTTAGGTCAGAACCCGGCGGCAGACCGCAGCGCGGCGGCCTTGTCGGTCTTCTCCCACGTGAAGTCGTGGTCCTCGCGGCCGAAGTGCCCGTAGGCGGCGGTCTTCTGGTAGATCGGGCGGTGCAGGTTGAGCTCCTCCCTGAACGCGCCCGGGCGCAGGTCGAAGACCTCGTCGACGGCCCTCGCGATCTGACCGCGCGTGCGGCCCTCGAGCTCGGTGCCGAACGTCTCGACCATCACCGACACCGGGTGCGCGACGCCGATCGCGTAGGCGACCTGGACTTCCGCGCGTTCGGCCAGCCCGGCGGAGACGATGTTCTTCGCGACCCAGCGCGCCGCGTATGCCGCCGAGCGGTCGACCTTCGACGGGTCCTTGCCCGAGAAGGCGCCGCCGCCGTGGCGCGCCATGCCGCCGTAGGTGTCGACGATGATCTTGCGCCCCGTCAGTCCCGCGTCGCCGACCGGCCCGCCGATCACGAAGCGGCCGGTCGGGTTGACGAGGAAGTTCTTGCGCAGCTTCGCCACGTCGTAGAGATCCTTCGGCAGGATCGGCTCGACGACGTGCTCCCAGAGATCGTCGGGGATCAGCGACTCGGCGCCCTCGCCGTGCTGGGTCGAGATCAGCAGCTTCTCGATCTCGACCGGCTTGCCGTCGGCGTAGCGGACGCTCACCTGCGTCTTGCCGTCGGGGCGCAGGTAGTTGAGCGTGCCGGCCTTGCGGACCGAGGCGAGGCGCTCGGCGAGCCGATGCGCGAGCGAGATCGGCAGCGGCATCAGCGCGTCGGTCTCGTTCGTCGCGTAGCCGAACATCATCCCCTGGTCGCCCGCCCCGGCGACGTCGAGCTCGTCTTCGTCGCTCGCGTCGGTGCGCGCCTCATACGCCTGGTCGACGCCCTGGGCGATGTCCGGCGACTGCTTGTCGATCGCGTTGAGCACCGCGCACGAGTCGGCCGAGAAGCCGAGGTCGGCGTCGGTGTAGCCGATCCCGCGGACCGTCTCGCGTGCGATTTCCTGGATGTCGACGTACGTCTTGGTCGAGATCTCCCCCGAGACGACGATCAGGCCCGTGTTGACGAGCGTCTCGCAGGCCACGCGGCCGTACGGGTCGTCGCGCAGCACGGCGTCGAGCACGCCGTCGGAGATCTGGTCGGCGATCTTGTCCGGGTGTCCCTCGGTGACGGACTCGGACGTGAACAGGAATTCGTTGTCTGAATACTCAGTCATGCGCAGCGGTTCGCTCCAGGGGTCGACGTCGGGCAGGGGTCCGGCGAAAGCCGGGAAAGTCTAGGCGAATGCACGCGATCTGCACGAACGCGCTCAGCGCGCGCCCGCGCTCGCCTTCTCCTCGCGCGCGCCGCGGCCGCGTTCCCCACGCTCGACGAAGTCGATCACGAGCGGCACGCCCTCCATGCCGTAGCGGGCACGCAGGCGGTTCTCGACGAAGTACGCGTAGTCGCGCGTGACGCGCGTGCGCGAGTTGACCTGGATCGCGAAGCGCGGCGGACGCTGGCCGATCTGCGTCATGTAGATCAGCTTCAGGCGGTGTCCGCTGGCCCCGCGACGCGTGCCGACGGGCGGCTGGCGCGCCTGCACGACCTCGGAGAGGAAGCGGTTCAGCTCGGGCGTCGGGATTCTCGTCGCCATCCGGTCGCCGAGCGCGATCGCCTCGGTCAACAGGCGCGCGACGTGACGGCCGGTCTTCGCGCTGACGGTCAGCACGCGCGGACGCAGGCGCAGCTTTTCGGCGACGCGCGCGCGCTCGTGCAGGAGATCGTCCTCGTCGCCTTCGTGGACGTCCCACTTGTTCAGCACGATCGCCGTCGCGCAGCCGGCGTTCATCGCCAGCTCGGCGACGCGCAGGTCCTGCGCGGTGACGCCGTCGCTCGCGTCGCACACGACGAGCGCGACGTCGGCGCGCTCGGCGGCGCGCTGCGAGCGCAGCGCCGTGTAGTACTCGACCGAGTCGGCGACCTTCGACTGGCGGCGCATGCCGGCCGTGTCGATCAGCGTCAGCCGCCGATCGCCTACGAGCAGCGGCATGTCGATCGCGTCGCGCGTCGTGCCGGCGAGCTCGGAGACGATCACGCGGTCCTCGCCGAGGAAGCGGTTGACGAGCGAGGACTTGCCGACGTTCGGGCGGCCGATCACCGCGAGGCGCACGGTGTCCTCTTCCTCCTCGAGCTCGCCCTCGGGCAGCAGCTCGACGATCCGGTCGAGCAGATCGCCCGAGCCGACCCCCTGGGCCGCAGAGACGGCCAGCGGCTCGCCGAGGCCGAGACGGTGGAACTCGGCGGCCAGCGGCGTCTCGACGCCCGTGTCGCACTTGTTCGCCGCGACGATCGTCGGCAGCGGCGAGCGGCGCAGCAGGTCGGCCATCTCCTCGTCGCCCGGCCGCACGCCGGCGCGCGCGTCGACGACGAGCACGGCGACCTGCGCGTCGGCGAGCCCCGCGCGCGCCTGGTCGCGGATCGACCCGGCGAGCGGGTCTTCGTCCTCGAAGTCGACGCCGCCGGTGTCGATCAGCGTGAAGCGACGTCCGTTCCACTCGCAGTCGATCTCCTTGCGGTCGCGCGTGACGCCCGGGCGCTCGTGCACGACCGCCTCGCGCGAGCCGGTGAGGCGGTTGATCAGCGAGGACTTCCCCACGTTCGGATAGCCGACGACGGCGACCTTCATGAAGAGCAGTATGGCTGGGAAAACAGCGGGTCTCCGACGATGCCTCCTCGCCTCACGCCGGAAGGCTTACTCGGCGCGGATATTCAGGGGGCCGGCGTTGAAGCCGATCTAGTTGCGCGCACCGCCCGGCGCGCTCTGTCGCAAGGGTGAGCGACGCGCTCTTGTCAGTTCGCCGCAGTTCGCCCGCGCATGCGCGCAGCAAGGCGACCGACCTGCCAGGCCCCGAGCGTCGCCGCCGCGGCGAGCGGTCCGAGCGCCGGGATCGTGTATCGCGCGTCCCACATGTGCGTAGCCGGCGGCACGATCAGCGATACCCAGGCGACGAGGAACATCAGCCATGCCGTCTGACGAGGCCTGCCGGCAGGCAGGAAGAGCGCGAAGAACGACAGCAGCATCATCGCGGCCATGATCGGACCGGTCACGCGAGCGTCCGACTCGTAGGCGAACAGAAAGCTCATCAGCGAGCGGTTCTCGTGGAACGCGCGGGCGCCGTAGAAGGGAAGATCGTTCTTGGCGGCGTAGGCGAGCGTCGCCGGTTCGAATAGGAGGCCGTGGAAGAAGGTCTGGTCGTCGGGCCCGAGCTCTGACCGGTTGCTGAACTCGATTCGGGTCGGCGCGACATATGCCGACATGCCTTCGAGAAAGGTCTTCAGGTAGTCGACCGGCTGGTGCAGGATCACAGCCCACGTGAAGCTCGTTAGCTCGTGATTCTGAGCCGGCGTCGCGGAGTAGGGACCATCGCCCCAACTGTAAGCGCGCACTGCTGGCGAGGCTCGACTGTAGGAATAGTCGGCAACGCTCGCCGTGCGCAGCGCCGGGGGCGTGCGTTCGCACAGGACCGACGTGCCGGCCGGCGGCTTGAACTCGCCGCAATCGGCGAACGGCGCCACGCGGCTGTAGAGGTTCCATGCGCCCGCCGGCGTCGTCAGGCCCCAATAGCCCGTCTGTTGATGCTGAACGACCGCGAAGCTGCCCAGTATCGCGGCGGCGCACGCTCCGGCTGTCGCCGCGCGCCGAAACCGGCGCCGCCAGTCTCCGCCCGACATCAGCGCGAGCCACAGAAGGAGAACGGCGAGCAGCGGCAGCCCGACGACTCGCACAAGGCAAGCCGCGGCGATCGACAGCCCCGCCAGCGCCGCCCAGCGGGAACCTGCGGCATCCAGGCTGCGTACGGCGAAGTACAGGCCGGCCGAGAGCAGGCAGATGAAGAGCGACTCGCTCAGCGTGCTGTGCTCGAGAAACATCTCGCCACCGTCGAGCGCGATGACTGAAGCCGGGATGAGAGCCAACCACGGGCGCCCCCCGCAGCGCCGGACGATCGACCACCACAGGACGCCGCTGACGAGCCCCGAGATGTGCTGGATCAGGATCGTCGGTCCAAGCTGTCGATCCAGGGCATGCAGGTCGCGGAGGAACAGCGCGTAGCCGATCTCGTGCGTCGGATCGGCCCAAAGCGAGCGCGCGGCTCCCATCGCATAGGCAGACGCGTCGGGAAACCCCATGAACGCCGGGCTCCATGCGAGCATCAGCAGCACACGGAGAGTCGCGCCCAGCGCAAGGATCACCGCGAATGCGATGACCGGCGCACGCTCCGGTCCCGGCGGCGGTATCCGCTCGGACAACCGCCTGTCCAAACCGTCCCAAGCGCCCAAGGCGGACCGGGTCTTCGTGCCTCCTCTGACGAGAGGCGACACAGCCATCGCGGCAAGTCTGCCCATGTGAGCCTGTCGGCGACCCGGCGCCGCCACTTGAGCGAGACGGTTTCGTTATGCGGACGCGACGTCGCGCGCGAGCGCGGCGATCCGCGCGACGACCTGCGCGACGTCGAGCCCCGTCGTGTCGATCGTCACGGCGCCCTCGGCGGCCCGCAGCGGGCTGTGCTCGCGCTCGGTGTCGCGCGTGTCGCGCTGGACCAGTTCGGCCAGCACCTCCGCCGGATCGGCGCCGAGCTCGGCCGCGCGCCGTCGCGCGCGCTCCTCGGCGCTCGCCGTCAGGAAGACCTTCAGCTCGGCGCCTGGTGCGACGACCGTGCCGATGTCGCGCCCCTCGGCGACCCAGTCGCCCGCCGCGATCAGCGCCCGCTGCTTGGCGACGAGCGCCGCGCGCACGCCGGGGTCGCTCGCGACGCGCGAGGCGGCCTGCGAGACGTCCGCGCCGCGAATCGTCTCGCTGACGTCGCGCCCGTTCAGCAGCGTGCGCTCGCCCTGCAGCTCGATCCGCGCCGCGCGGGCGAGCTCGGCCGGCTCGCGCGCCGGCGCGCTCAGCGTCAGCAGCGCGACGCAGCGGTACATCGCGCCGCTGTCCAGATACGTGAAGCCGAGCTCGCGCGCGAGCTCGCGCGCCACGGTCGACTTGCCCGCGCCCGCCGGGCCGTCGATCGCTACGAGCAAAGCGCCGCCAGATCCTCGACGAAGCCCGGATAGGAGACGGTCGCGGCCTCCATCCCGCGCACCTCGACGCCCTCGCGCGAGGCGAGTCCGGCGATCGCGCCGAGCATCGCCATCCGGTGATCGCCGTGCGCGTCGATCACGCCGCCGCGCAGCCCGCCCGTGCCCTGCACGGCGAACCCGTCCTCGGTCGCCTCGATCTCGGCGCCGAGGCCGCGCAGGCCGTCGACGACGACGGCGATCCGGTCGGACTCCTTCAGGCGCAGCTCCTGCGCGTCGCGCACGAGCGTCTCGCCCTCGGCGAAGCATCCGAGCAGCGCCACGAGCGGCAGCTCGTCGATCGCCAGCGGCACCTCGTCGGCCTCGACGACCGTGCCCTCGAGCTGGCCGTGCGCGACGTCGAGGTCGCTGACCGGCTCCTGCGGCGAGAGCTCGCCGGTCTCCTCCTCGAGATCGCCGAGCACGATCCCCTGCATCCGGCGCACGATCCGCAGGAAGCCCGTGCGCGTCCAGTTGACGCCGACGTCGCCGATCAACAGGCGCGAGCCGGGCACGAGCACGCCGGCCGCGACGAGGAACGCGGCCGAGCTGGGGTCGCCGGGCACGCGCATGCCGTCGAGCAGCAGCTCGTCGGCGTTGACGACCGTCACGTGGCGACCGTTGCGGTGCACTGCGACGCCCGCGCCGAGCAGCATCCGCTCGGTGTGGTCGCGGCTGCGCGTCGGCTCGCCGACCGTCGTCGCGCCGTCGGCCGCGAGCCCGGCCAGCAGCACGCACGACTTCACCTGTGCGCTGGCGACCGCGAGCTCGTAGGAGATCGCGCGCAGGTGCGCGCCGCGCACGGTCAGCGGCGGGAAGCGGCCCTCGCGCGCATTCAGCTCGGCGCCCATCAGCCGCAGCGGCTCGGCGATCCGATCGACCGGCCGGCGGCGGATCGACGCGTCGCCGTCGAGCGTGAACGACGAGCCCTCCTGCGCCGCCAGCCAGCCGGGCAACAGGCGCAGCAGCGTGCCGGCATTGCCGACGTCGATCGGCCCGTCGGGCTCGCGAGCCTCGCGCAGGCCGGTGCCGCGCACGACGACCGTGTCGTTCTCGCGCAGCTCGACGAGCGCGCCGAGCGCCTGGACGGCGGCGAGCGTCGAGTCGGTGTCGGCCGCGTGCAGGTAGCGCTCGATCCGCACCGGCTCGGAGGCCATCGCGCCGAGCAGCGCGGCGCGGTGGGAGATCGACTTGTCGGGCGGCGCGCGCAGCTCGCCGCTCAGCCCGCTCGCGGGCTCGAAGCGCATCTTCATGCCCCCATCATGCCTTCGCGACCGGGAAGCCGAGCCCGGAGATCAGCTCGCCCGCGCGCTCGGCGTCCTCGTCGCCCCCCAGCCACAGCGAGACGACGCCCTGGCGATTGTCCTCCGACGGCGCGAGCGCGAGGTCGCGGATGTTGACGCCGGCGCCGCCGAGCGCGAGCGCGATCTGCGCGATCACGCCCGGCCTGTTCGGCACCGAGACGCGCAGCTCGGCGACCGCGTCGCCGGTCAGCCCGGCGCCGAGCAGCCGTTCGCGGTCGGCGCGCGCCGCCTCGTTCCAATCGGTCACGGCCGCCGAATCGCCCGCCGCGAGCGCCGCGCGCACGCGCTCGACGCGCGTCGAGAGCTCGTCGATCGCGTCGATCAGCGCGTCGCGGTTGGACATGTAGATGTCCGTCCAGATCGCGCTGTTGGCGCCCGCCACGCGTGTCGCGTCGCGGAAGCTCGGCCCGACGGCCGGGACGCGCCCCTGCGCGGCCTCGCCGAGCGTGCTCGCGGCCTGCGCGACGAGCACGTTCGCGAGCACGTGCGGCAGGTGCGAGACGGCCGCCAGCAGGCGGTCGTGCGTCTCGGCGTCGATCGCCGTCGGCTGGGCGCCGATCGCCGTCAGCAGGCGGTGCAGGCGCTCGTACAGGACGCCGGCCGTGCTGGCGGCGGGCGTCAGGTACCAGACGGCGCCGTCGAACAGGTCCTCGCGGGCGTGCTCGACGCCGGCCGTCTCGGCGCCGGCGAGCGGATGGCCGCCGACGAAGCGCTCGTCGGCGCTCGCCTCGGCGAGCACGCGCTTGGTCGAGCCGACGTCGCTGACGACGCAGCCGGCGCTCGCCGCCTCAAGCGCGTCGTGCACCGTCTCGACGAGCGCACCGACGGGCGTCGCGACGAACACGACGTCGGCGTCGGCGACCGCGTCGGCGACGCTCGCCGCAGCGCGGTCGATCGCGCCGTGCTCGAGCGCCCGCGCGAGCACGTCCGGATCGGCGTCGTAGCCGCACACGCGCGCGTCCGCGCGCCGCCGGGCGGCCAGGCCGATCGAACCTCCGATCAGCCCGACCCCCAGCACCGCGACTCTCAAAGAGCCCCCGGCCGGCGCATCACGCCGGCGTCGAGGCCGACGGCACGCGACTGAGCGCTTTGCCGGCGAGCTGCGCGGCCTGCTCGACCGCCGTCACGTATCCGGCGAAGTCCTCGGCGCGCAGCGCCTGCGGCCCGTCGCAGACGGCTACCTCTGGCTTCGGGTGCACCTCGACGATGATCCCGTCGGCGCCGATCGCGGCGGCCGCGAGCGACAGCGGCGTGACGAGGTCGCGCCGCCCGGCGGCATGGCTCGGGTCGACGATCACCGGCAGGTGAGTCAGCTCCTTCAGCACCGGCACGGCCATCAGGTCGAGCGTGAAGCGGTACGCCGTCTCGAACGTGCGGATCCCGCGCTCGCACAGCATCACGTTCGGGTTGCCTTCCTTGAGGATGTACTCGGCCGCCATCAGCAGCTCGTCGAGCGTCGAGGACAGCCCGCGCTTGAGCAGCGCCGGGCGCCCGGAGCGTCCGATCTCGGCGAGCAGCGGGTAGTTCTGCATGTTGCGCGCGCCGATCTGCACGACGTCGGCGACCTCGAGCACCGGATCGAGGTCGCGCATGTCCATCAGCTCGGTGACGATCGGCAGGCCCGTCTCCGACTTCGCCTCGGCGAGCAGCCGCAGACCCTCCTGCCCGAGCCCCTGGAACGCGTAGGGCGAGGTACGCGGCTTGTACGCGCCGCCGCGCAGGAACGAGGCGCCGGCGTCGCGCACGACGCGCGCGGTCTCGAGCGTCTGCTCGCGCGATTCGACCGTGCACGGCCCGGCCATCAGCGCGAAGTTCTCGCCGCCGACCTTGCGCCCCTCGATCTCGAGCACGGTGCGCTCGCCGTGCGTGATCTGCGCCGAGGCCAGCTTGTACGGCTTCAGGATCGGCACGACGCGGTCCACGCCGGGCTCGCCCTCGAGCCCGAGGCCCTCGACGGTGACGTCCTGCTCGACGTCGCCGATCGCACCGATCACCGTCACGCGCGCGCCCGTGCTGCGATGGGCGAGCGCGCCCGCTCGCTCGATTTTCTCGACGACCGCCTCGACCTCCTCGTCGGTCGCGGTCTCCTTCATCACGATCATCATCGATTCATCCTTTCAACAAGCCGAAATCTTATGGTGTGGGAACCTGCCGCGCCAGCGCCGAACATGCTCCGGACGACTACGTGAGCCCCGCGTCGCGACGGACGACGCTTGCGGAGGAGGGGGCCTGCCGCCCCCGTGCAAGGCGCTCGATCTCCCGCTCGGAGATCCAGTGCGGCCGCTGGAGCCCGCTCACGCACGGGCTCAAGCCGAAGCGCCTAGCTAAATCGCCAGGCGACGGGATACGACCACGTGGCGCACGCGAGCGAGCTGCGAGCAGCGGTGCGGCTGGGTGCGGATGCGAGCATGGACATGGTCGTTCTCGAAGGTTGTAGCAAGTTCACAGCACCTCGGCAAGCGCGTCGAGGAAGCGTGCGTTCTCCTCGGAGGTGCCATACGTGACTCGTAGCGCGCCCTCCTCGCCAAGCGCCGAGCCGGCGCGCACGAGCACGCCGCGTTGCTCGAGGCCCGCCATCACGTCGGCCTCGTCGCGTCCCTCGCCGAGCCGGAACCAGCAGAAGTTCGCCTGCGACTCGGCCGGCGTCGAGGCCGAGCGCGCGCAGGCGCTCGTCTACCGAGATCCGCTCGGCGACGTTCCGGGTGATGCGATCGGTGACCTCGTCCTCGTGCGCGAGCGCCTCGACCGCGGCGGCCTGCGCGAGCGCGTTGCAGAAGAACGGCTGGCGCACCTGGTCGAGCGCGCGCGGCAGCGCTTCCGAGCCGCACAGCGCGAAGCCGACGCGCAGCCCGGACAGGCCGTGGACCTTCGAGAAGGTCCGCAGCAGCGCGAGGTTCGGGTGGTGTGCGAGCAGCCCGATCGACGCGTCGGGATCCTCGAGCAGGTTGAACTCGCAGTAGGCCTCGTCGACGATCACGCACACGTGCGGCGGCACCTCGTCGAGGAAGGCGGCGATCTCGCGCAGCGGCAGCGCCGTGCTCGTCGGGTTGTTCGGGTTGCAGACGATCGCAAGACGCGTCGCGACCGTGATCTCGCGCAGCATCGCCGGCAGGTCGTGGCGGTCCTCGGCGTCGAGCGCAACCGTGATCGCGCGCGCGCCCGAGGCCGCGGCGAGGTGCGGGTAGACCGAGAACGACGGCCACGCGTGGACGAGCTCGGCACCCGGCTCGAGCAGCGCCTCGCCCGCGGCCAGCAGGATGTCGCACGAGCCGTTGCCGATCGCGATGCGCGCCTGCGGCACGCCGTAGCGATCGCTCAAGCGACGGCGCAGCAGCGAGTTGGACGGGTCGGGGTAGCGGTTGAGGTCGCCGAGCGCGCGATCGATCGCCTCGCGCACGGCCGGCAGCGGCGGGTAGGGCGACTCGTTGCTCGCCAGGCGCACGGGCGGCGCCTCGCCGGCGTAGCCGCCGGCGACCGGATAGCTCGGCAGGCGCGCGACGCGCGCTGAGAACTCGAGGGACACGCGCCCTATTGTGCCGCCTGCAGATCCGTGCGCAGGGTGCGAGCCTCGCCGAGGTAGACGTGCTTGGCGACGTGCTCCTCCTCGGCGTAGTAGTGGATCAGAACCCTGATCACGCGCGGCAGCGAGCCCGGCACGTCGAGCTCGCGCGCGCACAGCAGCGGCACCGTCTCGAACCCGAGCGAGCGAGCGGCGACCGCCGGGAACTCCGCCGTTAAATCGCCGGTCGCCGTGAAGATGCAGCTGACGACGCGCTCCGGCACGAGCTCGTTGCGCGCGATGATCTCGCGCATCAGCGTCGTCGTGGCGTCGAGGACCTGCTGCGCGTCGTTCCGCTCGACGCTGATCGCTCCCCGCAGGGCAAAGAGTCGCATGCGCGGGCGATTGTGGCAGAGCGGGCGACGCGGCCGCCGCGGCTGCGACGGCGCGCCGCCTCAGAGCTCGCGCAGCAACGCCAGCTCGCGCTCGCTCAGGCGACGATGCCGGCCCTCCGCGAGAGCGCCGAGCGAGAGCGGCCCGAAGCGCTCGCGGCGCAGCGCGAGCACCGGATGGCCGACCGCGGCGCACATCCTTCGCACCTGGCGGTTGCGGCCCTCGTGGACCGTCAGCTCGAGCTCGTGCGCGCCCACCCGGCGCACGCGGGCCGGCGCCGTCGGGCCGTCGTCGAGCTCGACGCCCTCGCGCAGCCGCCGCAGCGCCGCGTCCGAGACGGCGCCGCCGGCGAGGCGCGCGCGGTAGCTCTTCGGCACTTCGTGGCGTGGATGCGTCAGGCGATTGGCCAGCTCGCCGTCGTTGCTCACGAGGATCAGGCCGCTCGTGTCGGCGTCGAGTCGTCCGACCGGGTAAAGGCGCGCAGCGGAGGCCGGCACGAGGTCGAGCACCGTCGTGCGCCCGTGCGTGTCGCGCGCCGTCGAGACGACGCCGACGGGCTTGTTCAGCGCATAGGTGACGCGCGGCTCGGGACCGACCAACGCGCGCCCGTCGACGCTCACGCGCGAGCGCTCGTCGACGTCGTGCGCCGGATCGAGCACGACCTCGCCGTCGACGCTCGCGCGCCCGCCGGCGATCATCGCCTCGGCGGCGCGGCGCGAGGCGACGCCGGCGTGCGCGAGGTACTTGGCGAGGCGCATCAGCGCGGCTCCGGGAGCGGGCTCATCTGCTGCAACCATTACAGGCGATGGACCTTCTTCAGCTGGAGCAGAAGCTCGCCGAGCGCGAGCAGCCGCGCTTCCGCGCGCGGCAGATCTGGGCGTGGACGGCGCGCGGCGCGCGGGGCTACGAGGAGATGACCGACCTGCCGGCCGAGCTGCGCGAGACGCTCGCGCGCGAGCTGCCGTTCTCGAGCCTGACGCTCCGCCACGAGGCGCGCGCGAGCGACGGGACCGTAAAGGCGCTGTTCGCGACGGGCGACGAGCGACAGCTCGAGGCCGTGCTGATGCGCTACCGCGATGGTCGCCGCTCGATCTGCCTCTCCTCGCAGTCGGGCTGCCCGCTGACGTGCACGTTCTGCGCGACCGGCCAGATGAAGTTCGCGCGCAACCTGACGGCCTCGGAGATCGTCGACCAGGCGCTGCACTTCCGGCGCCTGGAAGGCGAGCGGGCGCCGATCACCAACTGCGTGTTCATGGGCATGGGCGAGCCGATGCTGAACCTCGACAACGTGCTCGCCGCGTGCGAGCGCCTGCCCGACCTCGGCATCGGCCACCGTCACACGGCGATCTCGACGGTCGGCTGGATCCCCGGGATCGAACGCCTCGCCGAGCAGGAGATGCCGCTGCGCCTGGCGCTCTCGCTGCACGCCGCCGACGAAGCGCTGCGCTCGGAGCTGATGCCCGTCAACGAGCGCTACCCGCTGAGCGACGTGATCGACGCGTGCCGCGCGTTCTACGCGCGCAAGCGCCGGCGCGTGTTCGTCGAGTACGTGATGCTCGCCGGCGTCAACGACCGCTACGAGCAGGCGCTCTCGCTCGCGCGCCTGCTGAAGCCGGCGCGCGCCGAGGAGCGCTCGACCTTCAAGGTCAACCTGATCCCGTACAACCCGACGCACTCGCCCTACGAGGGCTCGACGCGCGCCTCGATCGCCGCCTTCCGCGACGCGCTGCTCGCGCACGACGTGCCCGCCACGATCCGCCTGACACGCGGCCGCGACATCGACGCGGCGTGCGGGCAGCTCGCCGCCCGCAGCGGTTAGTCAGTCCTCTTCAAGTGCACGCCGAACCAGCTCGAGCGTGATAGGCGGAGTCCCAGTCGGTGCGTGAATCACCGGCAGTCCGTCAGTGTCAATGTAGACGATTGTCCGCACAGGGCCCGTACTACGCCTCGCCCGCTCAGCTAGCTCGCGCGCGCCTCGCCGGCCTTCAGCAACCGCTCGCGCAGCTCGGCCTGCTCCTCGGGCGTCGGATCCCACTGCGCGACGTCGGGCAACTCGTCGAGCGAGCGCAGGCCGAACAGCTTCAGGAACTGCGTCGTCGTGCGGTAGACGATCGCGCCGAACTGCGAGTGGCCGGCCTCCTCGATCAGGCCGCGGTCGAGCAGCGTCGCGACGGCCGAGTCGGCGCTGACGCCGCGGATCCGCGCGATCTCCGGGCGCGAGACCGGCTGCAGGTAGGCGACGATCGCGAGCGTCTCGGCCTGCGCCGGCGTCAGCGTCGCCACGCGCGGGCGGCTGAACAGGCGCCGCGCGGCGTCCTCGCTGGCCGGGTCGCTGGCGAACGTGAAGCCGCCGGCGAGCTCGCGCAGGACGATCCCCGAGCGCCCGGGCGCGTGACGTTCGCCGAGCAGCGCGAGCGCCGCCGTAACGGCGCCCTCGCCGGTCTCGCACGCTTCGGCCAGCTCGGCCGGCGAGAGCGGGTCGGTCGAGAGGAACAGCAGCGCCTCGACCGTCCGCGCCAGGCGCGGGACCTCCTCGGACTCCTCGCTCACCTTGCCAGCCCCGCGGCGGCGGAATCGGCGCTCACGGCGCCGGCGAGCGCGAGCGCGCCGCGTGCGGGCGCGGACGCCGGCCGATGCACGTCGATCTCGCCGAAGCTCTCGTCCTGCTCCCAATCGACCTCGCCGCGCTTGTACAGCTCGAGCAGCGCGAACAGGGTGACGGCGACCGTCATCCGATCGGCGCCGCGCACGGCCTCGTCGAAGGTGAACGAGCCGCGCCGCAGCAGGTTGCGCAGGAGCGCCAGGCGCTCGGACACCGAGACACGCGGGATCGAGACGTGGCGCAAACTGATCTCCGGCGGCATGCTCAGCAGGCGCCCGATCGCGGCGCCGAGCGCGTCGGGGTTCTCGGAGCCCTCGGCCGGCGCGAGCACCGTGCGGCGCAGGCCGACCGGCAGCGGCGCCTCGCGGAAGCGGTGGCCGCGCTCGGCTTCGAGCAGCCCGCCGAGATGGCCGGCGGCGGCGCGGTAGCGGCGCGCGTCGAGCATCCGCGCGAGCAGCTCCTCGGCGGCCTCCTCGGGCTCGATGTCGAGCTCCTCGTCCTCGTCGCCGAGCAGCATCAGCCGCGACTTCAGCTCGAGCAGCGCAGCGATCAGCACGATGAACTCGGTCGCGCTCTCGAGGTCGAGCTCACCGCGCGCTTCGAGGTGGTCGAGGTAGGCGAGCACGACGTCGGCGAGCGACAGCTCGAGCAGGTCGATCTCTTCGCGCAGGACGAGCGTCAGCAGCAGGTCGAACGGGCCCGTGAACAGATCGAGGTCGAGCTCGAGCCGTGCGATGTTCATGGCCTGGCCTCTCCTCGCCATCGCGCTCACCGTACAGCCCGGTCCCGACGCGCGCCGACGCCCATCCGCTCGCGCACGTCGGCGAGCGTCTCGGCGGCGATCGCCGACGCGCGCGCGGCGCCGTCCTGCAGGACCGCCTCGAGCGCGTCCTCGTCGCCGCGCAGCTGCTCGTAGCGCTCGCGCACGGGCGCGAGGAAGTCGACGACGGCGCTCGCGACGGCGCCCTTCAGCTCGCCGTAGCGCGCCTTGGCGAACTCCGCCTCGATCGCGTCCGGGCCGACGCCGCGGACGGCGGCGAGGATTTCGATCAGGTTGCTGACGCCCGGCTTCTCGGCGCCGCGACGCACCTCTTCGCCCGAGTCGGTGACCGCGCTCTTCAGCTTCTTCTCGATCGCCTTCGGCTCGTCGAGCACGTACACCGTCCCCTGCTCGGATCCGACCGAAGTCGACATCTTGCGCGTCGGCTCCTGCAGGTCCATGATCCGCGCGCCGACCTCGGGGATGCGGTGCTCGGGCACGACCAGCACCTCCTCGCCGTCGCCGAAGCGCGCGTTGAAGCGCCGTGCGACGTCGCGCATCAGCTCGAGATGCTCGCGCTGGTCCTCGCCGACGGGCACCTCCTGCGCGCGATAGGCGAGCACGTCGGCGGCCTGCAGGACCGGATACAGCAGGAGCGCCGCCGAGACGAGCTCGCGCTGCGCGAGCGACTTGTCGCGGAACTGGTGCATCCGCTGCAGGCGCCCGAGCTCGGTGACGCTCGACAGCAGCCACGTGAGCTCGGTGTGCTCGCGCACGTCGGACTGGCGGAACAGGATGCAGCGCTTCGGGTCGAGGCCGGCGGCGAGCAGGATCGCGGTCGTGTCGTACAGGCGCTCGCGCAGCTCGGCCGGCTCGTAGGCGACGGTGATCGCGTGCAGGTCGACGATGCAGTAGATCCCCTCGCCGCGGTCCTGCCCGGCGACGTACTGGACGATCGCGCCGATGTAGTTGCCGAGGTGCTTTCGCCCGGTCGGCTGGATGCCCGAGAAGATCCGCATGTCGCGCACCGCCCGCCTAGCGCCGCCGCTGCGCGGCGTCGGCGAGCCACGGCGGGTCCCAGCCGCGCTCGTCGGGTTTGACGTTGACGCCCGGCGGCACGATCTCGTCGATCGCGTCGAGCACGTCCTGGCCCAGCGTCAGCTCGAGCGCCGGCAGCTGGCTCTCGAGCTGCTCGATCGTGCGCGGGCCGACGATCGCCGCCGTCACGGCCGGGTGCGTCGTGACGAACGCGAGCGCCAGCTCGATCAGCGTCATCCCGGAGCGCTCGGCGAGCTCGCTGAACGATTCGACCGCCGCGAGCTTGGCCTGGTTGCCGGGCAGCGACATGTCGAAGCGCGAGGGCATCGCCACGGCGCGCCTGCTCGAGGCCGGCGATTCGGAGCCGCCCTTGCCGTATTTGCCCGACAGCCAGCCGCCGGCGAGCGGGCTCCACGGGATCACGCCCATGCCGTAGCGCGCGCAGACGGGCAGCACCTCGGCCTCGACGCCGCGGTGCAGCAGCGAGTACGGCGGCTGCTCGCAGACGAAGCGCTCGCGCCCGCGCTTCTCGGCGACCCACTGCGCCTCGACGATCTGGCTCGGCTGGAACGTCGAGCTGCCGATGCAGCGGACCTTGCCGGCGCGCACGAGATCGCTCAGCGCGCCGAGCGTCTCGTCGATGTCGGTGTCAGGCTCGGGGCGATGGATCTGGTAGAGGTCGATCCAGTCGGTTTTCAGCCGGCGCAGGCTGTTCTCGACCTCCCGCACGATCCAGCGGCGCGAGTTGCCGAACTGGTTCGGGTCCTCGTCGTGCATCCTGCCGTGGACCTTCGTCGCGAGCACGACCGAGTCGCGCCTGCCGCCGGCCAGCGCTTTGCCGACGATCTCCTCGGACTCGCCGCGCGAGTAGACGTCGGCGGTGTCGATGAAGTTGATCCCGGCGTCGAGCGCGCGATGGACGATCGCGATCGACGCGTCGTGGTCGGCGTTGCCCCACGCGCCGAACATCATCGCGCCGAGGCACAGCGGGCTGACCTGGACGCCGGTGCTGCCGAGCTCGCGGTACTCGATCGCCATCTCCCGACCTAGTCGAGCGCCTGGCGGATCACGGGGTGCTTCGCGGCGGCGACCTCGTCGAGCCGCCGCACCGGCGTCGAGTACGGCGCGCTGAGCGCGATCTCCGGGTCCTCAGCCGCCTCGGCGAGGATCGACGCGATCGCCTCCGCGAACGCGTCGAGCGTCTCCCTCGTCTCGGTCTCGGTCGGCTCGACCATCAGCGCCTCGTCGACGAGCAGCGGGAAGTAGACGGTCGGCGGATGGAAGCCGTAGTCGAGCAGCCGCTTGGCGAGGTCGAGCGTCTTGACCTTCAGCTCGCGCTTCATCGGGCCGCCGGAGAGGACGAACTCGTGCATGCACAGCTCGCCGTATGCCAGCGGCAGGTAGTCGGCGACCGTGTGCCCGTTCGCCAGCCGCTGCGCGCGCAGCCGCGCGAGCAGGTAGTTGGCGTTCAGCACTGCAGCTTCGGAAGCGTCCCTCAGGCCGTCGCCGCCGAGCGAGCGGATGTAGGCGTAGGAGCGCACGAAGCAGCCGTAGTTGCCGTGAAAGCCGCGCAGGCGCCCGATCGACTTCGGGCGGTCGTGCTCGAGCGCGAACGTCCCGTCCTCGCCGCGGACGAGCACCGGCACGGGCAGGTACGGCGCGACGCGATCTGACACCGCGATCGGCCCCGAACCGGGGCCGCCGCCGCCGTGCGGCTGCGTGAACGACTTGTGCAGGTTGAAGTGGACGATGTCGAAGCCCATGTCGCCCGGGCGCGAGAGGCCCATCACGGCGTTGAGGTTCGCGCCGTCGTAGTACAGCGTCGCGCCGACGCCGTGCACGATCTCGGCGATCTCGGCGATGTTCGCGTCGAACAGGCCGAGCGTGTTCGGGTTCGTCAGCATCAGGCACGCGACGTCCACGTCGGCCTTTGCGCGCAGGTCGTCGAGGTCGATGCCGCCGTCGGCGTTCGTCGCGAGCTTGACGACCTCGAGGCCCGCCATCGTCACGGTCGCCGGGTTCGTGCCGTGCGCCGTGTCGGGCGTCAGGACCTTCGTGCGCGTCTCGCCGCGATCCTCGTGGTAGGCGCGCGTCAAGAGCACGCCGGCGAGCTCGCCGTGCGAGCCGGCCGACGGCTGCAGCGAGACGTGCGGCAGGCCGGAGACCTCGGCGAGCGCCTGCTGCAGGTTCCACATCAGCTCGAGCGCGCCCTGCGAGCGCTCTGAGTCCTGCAGCGGGTGCAGGCGCGCGTGCCCCGGCAGCGCCGCGACGCGCTCGTGCAGGCGCGGGTTGTGCTTCATCGTGCACGAGCCCAGCGGGTAGAAGCCCGAGTCCAGATCGAAGTTGCGCTTGGAGATGCCGACGTAGTGGCGCACGATCTCCGGCTCTGAGACCTCCGGCAGGCGCGCGCGCTCGGCGCGGCGAAAGCGCGCCGGCAGCAGCGCCTCGGCGTCGAGCGCCGGCACGTCGCGCTCGGGGCAGACGAACGCGCGCCGCCCGCGCGCGCCCTTCTGGAAGATCGTCCGCGCGCGCTCGCGCTGCATCGGGCTCGCGACCGTTCCGTGCGCCGGCGGCGCGTCGAGCCCGTGGTGGGGGTGGTGACCTTCGACGCCGGGGTCCGCGTGCAGGTGGTTCTCGTCGATCGTGCTCACGCCGGTACCGCCTCCCGCTCGGCTGCGACGGCGGCCGCCAGCGCGTCGGCGAGCCGGTCGATCTCGGCGCGCGAGCGCCGCTCGGTGATCGCGACGAGCAGCACGCCGCGGTCGGACTCGCGGCCGCTGAGCGCGTGCACGTCGACGCCCGGGTTGATCCCGTCGGCGATGCAGCGGCGTCGCACGGCGGCGAGGTCGGCGTCGAGCCGCAGCGCGAACTCGCGCACGACCGGCTGCTCGTGCAGCTTCTGCACGCCGTCGATCGCGGCAAGGCGCTCGCGCGCGTAGTGCGTGCGCGCCAACAGCAGCTCGCCGAGCTCGACGATCCCCTCGCGCCCGAGCCACGACAGGTAGACGACGCCGGCGAGCGCGTTGAGCGCCTGCGCCGTGCAGATGTTCGACGTCGCTTTCTCGCGACGGATGTGCTGCTCGCGCGTCTGCAGCGTCAGCACGAAGCCGCGCCGCCCGTCGACGTCGACCGTCTCGCCGGCGATCCGCCCGGGCATCCGCCGCAGGTACTCCTCGCGCGCCGCGAAGAAGCCGAACGACGGCCCGCCGAAGTCCAGGCGGTTGCCGAGCGGTTGGCCCTCGCCGACGCACACGTCGACGCCGCATTCACCTGGCGAGGCGAGGATCCCGAGCGTGATCGGATCGGCCTGGCAGATCACGACCGGGCCATCGCCGGCGCCGTCGGAGCCGGCGGCCTGCTTCGCCGCGGCGCTGAGCGCGGCCGCGTCCTCGACGGCGCCGTAGAAGTTCGGCTGCGCGAAGATCGCCGCGCTCGTGTCGGCGTCGATCGCGGCGGCCCACTCCTCGGCGTCGGTAACGCCGTCGCGCAGCGGCGCCTCGACGACGTCCATGCCGTAGCCGTGCGCGTACGTGCGCAGCGTCTGCAGCGTGTGCGGATGCAGCCCGGCGCTCGCGACGATCCGCGTGCGCCCGTTGTGCAGCTTGGCCATGTACGCGGCGGCGGCGACCGACGACGGACCCTCGTACGTCGACGCGTTCGACACCGGCAGCCCGGTCAGCTCGCTGATCGCCGTCTGGTACTCGAACATCACCTGCAGCCCGCCCTGGGAGATCTCCGGCTGATACGGGGTGTACGGCGTGAGGAACTCGGAGCGCTCGGTCAGCATGTCGACGAGCGCCGGCACGTAGTGGTCGTACATGCCGGCGCCGAGGAAGCAGAGCTCGTCCTCGGCGCTCGTGTTGCGCGCGGCGAGCTCTGCGAGGTGCGCGAAGACGTCCTGCTCGGCCTGCCCGTCGGGCAACTCGAGCGGACGGTCGAGGCGCACGCCCGCGGGAATCTGGCGCTCGAAGATCTCCTGCACCGAGCCGACGCCGATCGCGTCGAGCATCGCGGCGAGGTCCGCGGGCGTGATGGCTGTGTAGCGACTCAAGGTGCTTGAGTCAGCCTAGCCGCCGAGCGTGGCGACATAAGCGCTCGCGTCCATCAGCGCGTCGCGCTCGGCCGGGTCCGACAGGCGCACCTTGACGAGCCAGCCCTCGCCGTACGGGTCCTCGTTGATCGCCTGCGGGCTGTCGGCGAGCGACTCGTTGACCTCGACGATCTCGCCCGACAACGGCGCGATCACGTCCGAGACGGCCTTGACCGACTCGACCTCGGCGTACGGCTTGTCCTTGCCGATGCTCGCGCCGACCTTCGGAAGGTCGAAGAACACGACCTCGCCGAGCGAGTCCTGCGCGTACCAAGTGATCCCGAGCGTCGCCGACGATCCGTCGGCGTCGATCCGCGCCCAGTCGTGCTCGGCGTGGTACAGGAGATCGTCGGGGTAGCTGCTGTCTGCCATCACGCGGCCTTTCGGTAGAGCGGTTTCTGCTTGACGACCGCGCGGCGCATCTTGCCACGAACGTCGATCTCGAGTTCGCTGCCGAGCGCCGCTTGCGCGGCCGGCACGTAGGCCATCCCGATGCCGACGCCGAGCGTCGGCGACATCGTCCCGCTCGTGACGACGCCGCCGCCGGCGATCGGGTTGCCCTGCCGCGCGATCCCCGGGCCGTCGATCTCGAACGCGACGAGCCGCTCGCTCGGGCCGGCCTCGCGCACCGCGCGCACCGCGTCGGAGCCGACGAAGCCGGTGTCCTCGCTGCAGCACCAGCCGAGGCCGGCCTCGATCGGGCCGCGCTCGAGCATCAGGTCGTTGCCGTACAGGTGGAAGCAGACCTCCAGGCGCAGCGTGTCGCGCGCGGCGAGACCGGCCGGACGCGCGCCGCGGCGCACGATCTCCTCCCACAGCTCCGGTGCGAGCGCCGGGCGGCAGAGCAGCTCGACGCCGTCCTCGCCGGTGTAGCCGGTCCCGCAGACGAGCACGTCCTCGCCGGACAGGCGCCGGGTCGCGGCCGTCATCCGCGCAGGCAGCGGCGCATCGGAGATCGCCTGGACGATGCCGCGCGCGAGCGGCCCCTGGACGGCGAGCATCGCGTAGTCGTCGATCCGGTCGGCGACCTCGGCATCGGGGAAGTCGTTCGCGTGCTCACTGAACCACGCGAGGTCGCGCTCGTGGTTGGCCGCGTTCGTGACGAGGAGGAAGCGCTCGGTGTCGAGGCGGTACGCGAACACGTCGTCGAGCACGCCGCCGTCCTCGCGGCACAGCACGCTGTACTGCGCGCCGCCGCCGTCGCGCCCGAGCGCGATCCGCTCGACGTCGTTCGACAGGAGGCGCTGCAGCAGGTCCTTCGCCTGCGCCCCGGTCACTTCGATCTCGCCCATGTGGGAGACGTCGAAGATTCCGCACGCCTCGCGCACGGCGCGGTGCTCGGCGCCGACGCCGTCGTACTGCACCGGCATCTCCCAGCCGGCGAAGTCGACGATCTTCGCGCCGGCGGCGACGTGCGTGTCGTAGAGAGACGTGCGGCGCAGCGTCGGCACGGCCCGCAGGCTAGCGACAACGCCCCCGACCCCCACTTCCCGGCCCGAGCGCGTCTGGGACAATCGGGCGACGCCGATGTCCTCGCGACGGCCCCTTCGCCACGTCGATCCGCGCGTCTCGCGCGGCCCGCTCTACCGGACGTTCGCCGGCCTCGCCAGCAGCCGCTTCGCGACGTGGCTGTCGAAGCGGGCGATCTGGAGCGCGATCGTCTGGCGGATCGATCCGGTCCTGCTGCGGCTGACCGGCGGTCGCCTCGGTACGGGGCTGCTGCTCCCGACCGCGCTGCTGCAGACGCGCGGCGCACGCAGCGGCCGCGTGCGCCGCAACGCGGTCATCTACTTCCACGACGGCGAGCGCGTCACGATCGTCGCCTCGCAGGCCGGGCGCCCCGGCAACCCCGCGTGGTTCTACAACGCGCGCGCCAACCCGGACGTCACGCTCGGCGGCCACCCGTTCCGTGCCGAGATCGTCACCGACGAGACCGAGCGCGCACGACTGTGGCAGCTCGCCGACCGCGTCTTCCCGGCGTTCGCCTCATACCGCGAGAGCGCTGCCCGCGTAGGTCGCGAGATCCCGATCCTTCAGCTCGTCCCAGCGTCGTCTTGAACGCGTGCGCGCGCATCTTCTGGAGCAGCCTTTGCGCCGGGATGAATGAGGCGGTCAACGCGGCCCGCGCGGATGCGCGACCTCGAGCTCGTCGCAGATCTTGCGCGCCAACCGGAAGTCGACCTCGCGATGACGCGGAACGACCGAGTGTGCGCCCCGCGGCCCAACCCAGCGGTCGTGCTTGCCGCCGCCGTGCAGGTGGCGGCATCCGACAGCGCGCAGGTAGCGCTCGAGATCGCCACGCTTCACGCGGCGATCGTCAGATGCAGTGCCTCGCGCTCGCGGTCGTCGTCGGCGGACTGCGGCAGCGGCGAGAGCATCAGCCGCAGCGCGTCGATCACATTCGCGCGAGCCTCCTCGCGCGTCCGGCCCTGGCTGAGGACACCTGCGACCTCGGGGATCGACGCGATCACCCAACCTTCCTCACCGGGCTCGTAGACGATCGTCAAATCGAGCTGCTCAGGCACGAGGGACACGATACTCCCGACTCCGACGCCGAGCGAGAGATGTGACGCTCGAACTACCGCAGGAACGGCGGCACGTCGATGTCGTCGTCGGAGATCTCCAGCGACGAGCGCTGGCGGTCGTCGATCGACGGGCGGCGGTCGCGGCCGCGCTCGCGGCTCTCTTTGCGCGCGCTGCGTCCGGGGCGGTGGTCGAAGCCGGTGCCGATGACGGTCACGCGGACCTCGTCGGACATCGACTCGTCGATGACCGCGCCGAAGATGATGTTCGCGTTCGGGTCGGCCGCGTTCTGGATCGTCTCGGCGGCGTCGTTGACCTCGAACAGGCCGAGGTCCTTGCCGCCGGTGATGTTCAGCAGGATGCCGGTCGCGCCGTCGACCGACTCCTCGAGCAGCGGCGAGCTGATCGCCGCCTTCGCCGCGTCGGCGCTGCGGTTCTCGCCGCCGGCGACGCCGATGCCCATCAGCGCCGAGCCGGCGTCGGCCATGATCGTGCGCACGTCGGCGAAGTCGAGGTTGATCAGCCCGGGGATCGTGATCAGATCGGTGATCCCCTGGACGCCCTGGCGCAGCACGTTGTCGGCCTCGCGGAACGCGTCGAGCATCGACGTGCGCCGCTCGACGACCGTCAGGAGCTTCTCGTTGGGGATCACGATCAGCGTGTCGACGACCTCGCGCAGGCGCTCGATGCCCTCGGTCGCCTGGCGACCGCGCTGCGAGCCCTCGAAGTCGAACGGGCGCGTGACGACGCCGACGGTCAACGCGCCGATCTCGTTCTTGGCGATCTCGGCGATGACCGGCGCGGCGCCGGTGCCCGTGCCGCCGCCCTCGCCGGCCGTGACGAAGACCATGTCGGCGCCCTTCAGCGCCTCCTTGATGTCGTCGCGCGACTCCGATGCGGCGGACAGGCCGACGTCGGGGTTGGCGCCCGCGCCGAGACCCTTCGTCGACTCGTGTCCGATGTTGAGCTTGATGTCGGCGTCGCACATGGCGAGCGCCTGCGCGTCGGTGTTCGCCGCGATGAACTCGACTCCGCGCAGTCCCGCGTCGACCATGCGGCTGACCGCGTTCGTGCCGCCGCCGCCGACGCCCACGACCTTGATCACCGCCAGATAGCTTCCGCTGCTCTCCATGATGGTTCTGTCCGAACCCTTCAGTAGAAAATTAGGGTTCGGAGCATACTCGCTGCCGACCCGCCGAGATGTGCACGTTATGCAGGGATCTTCGCCCTGTCAACGACGGCGACGAGTTCCGCAACGTTCGTTGCAGAACGCCGAACTCTCGACCGGCGGGTGAGGATCGTCGAGGTTTGGCAGTCAATCTCGAGTAGAGGTTGAGAGTCCCTGAAAGCGACGCCTGCGTTCGTCGCTCAGTGCCCTTCACCCGCGCCGGTTGCGCTCGCGGCGCCGCTGCCGGCGGTCGCCGATTCGGCTTCGCCGGTGCTCGACGGCGCTTCTTCGTGTTCCTTCGACGCCGCTTCTTCGCGTTCGGCCGGCGACGGCGAGCCCGACGTCGACGCGCTTGGACCGACGGCCGAGCTCAGCCCTTCGGCGAGCGCCTGGCTCGATTCCGACGCCGGCGGCGCGCTCGACGCTTCGGTTTCGGAGGAGCCGCTCGGCGGCTTGACGCCCGCGGGGAACCCCGCGGCGGGCCGTTCCGGCACGCGCACGTCGACGTACGCCGCGCCGGCCGAGCTCGAGTCGGCGAGCACGCGCGCGAGCGCCAGCCACTTGGCGTGCGGGCGCGAGCCGTCGCCGAAGTACGCGCGCAGCCCGCCGTGCAGCACGACCGTCACCCCCTTCGAGCCCTGGTAGGTGCGTTCGACGTCGCGCGCGAGCGGCGCCGGAGCGGCGCCGAGCACGGTCAGCGCCATCAGCAGCGCCGGGCTCCTGACGCGCTCGCCGACGCTCAGCGGCGTCTTGCCGGGGAGCGACGGCAGCGAGCCGCTGACGTGCGCCGGGCCGAGCACGACGCCGTCGGCCGCGACCGCCGTCTTCGCGCCGGCGACCGTCAGGATCGCGACCGCCGGCTGCTCGATCACGCGGATGCTGAGCGAGTGCGGGAAGCTCGCGTGGGCCTCGATCTCGCCGACGACCGGATAGCCGGCGACCGCCGCGCGCAGCTCGCCGGTGTTCACGTCGAGCGTACTCATCCGCCGCGCCGCCTGCGTCAGCGCCGCTTCGATCGCCGCCGCGTCCGCGCCGCGCGCGCCGGCGATCCGCACGTGACGGACGGCGACGAGCGAGGAGTCGCGCAGCCACAGCCAGCCGCCCGCCAGCAGCGGCACGACGATCGCCGCGACGATCGCCGCGATTCGCACGCGCCGATGCAAGCGCACAAGCGCCCAGCCGCGGGCGAGCAGCCGCGCGAGCAGCGCCGGCCCGCGCCACAGCAGCGCGATCGCCCGGTCGACGCCCGTCGCCGTCTTCGGGCGCGGCGAGCGTCCGCTACGGCGGGGTCGGGTGGCGCGCGGCGGGCGTGTCGTGACACCGCCGATTCCGAGGCGGCCGGCAAACGAGCGATCCATCGGCCTTCATCTTCGACCTCCGCGCGCGAACCCCTACATCGGCGCTCGCGCACGCTCGGGCGCCGCGATTCGGCGCGACGCTACGACCACGGGAAGCGCACGTCGCCGAGCGTCTGCACCTCGGGCTCGAGCTCGACGCCGAAGCGCTCGGCGACGCGGCGCCGGCCCTCGGCCATCACCGCGAGCACGTCGGCCGTGCTCGCCGCGCCCGTGTTCTCGACGAAGTTCGCGTGCTTGGGCGAGAAGCGCGCGCCGCCGACCGCGAGGCCGTTGCAGCCGGCCTGCGACAGCAGCAGCCCCGCCGTGCGTCCCTGCGCGCGCGCGTCGTCGGGGTTCTTGAACGTCGAGCCGAACGTCTTGATCCCCTGCGGCTGCGCCTCGTGGCGGCGCTCGCGCATCTGCGCCAGCGTCGCCGCGACGCTCGCCGGGTCGGCCGGCGCGAGCACGAAGCTCGCGCGCATCACGATCTCGCCCGGCGCGATGTTCGAGCTGCGGTAGCCGAAGCCGAGCTCCGACGGCGCGCGCCGCTCGGCGCCGTCGGCCGTGACGATCTCGACCCACTCGAGCACGCTCGCCAGTTCGCCGCCGTACGCGTTCGCGTTCATCCGCACGGCGCCGCCGACCGTACCGGGGATGTTGACGCCGAACTCGATCCCCGACAGCCCCGCGCGCGCCGACTCGGCCGCGACCGCCGGCAGCCGCGCACCGCCGCCGCAGACGATCCGCGCGCCGTCGCGCTCGATCCGCGCGAGCTCGCGGTCGAGCTTCAGCACGAGGCCGGCGACGCCGTCGTCGGCGATCAGCAGGTTCGAGCCCGAGCCGACGACGCTGATCGGCGCGCCGGCCGCGCGCGCCCACGCGAGCAGCTCGAGCAGCTCGGCCTCGCTGCCCGCGCGCGCGAAGAACTCCGCCTCGCCGCCCGTGCGGACCGTCGACAGGCGCGCGATCGGGAAGTCGCGCCGGACCATCTCAGGCGGCGGCGGGACGGCGCCGCTCACGCGATCCCTCCCCCGCCCGCGTCGACGAGCATGCGCGCGAGCGCGTCGACGTCGCCGGCGCCCATCACGATGCATAGGTCGCCCGCGCCGAGCGTCTCGCGCAGGACCGGCTCGGCGTCGGCGAACCGCGGCAGCCAGTACACCGGCGCTCCGCGCGCCGCGTCGGCCGCCGCCTCGGCGATCATCAGGCCGCTGACGCCCGGATGCTCCTCGGCTCGCTCGCGCGCCGGGTAGACGTCGAGCACGACGACCGCGTCGGCGGCGGCAAGCGCCCTACCGAACTCGCGTGCCAGCAGCTGCGTGCGCGAGTACAGATGCGGTTGGAACACTGCGACGAGCCGCTCCGGCGCGAGCGTGCGCGCGGCCGCGAGCGTCGCCGCGACCTCCGTCGGGTGATGCGCGTAGTCCTCGTACACCTCCGCCCCGCCCGCGCTGCGGCCGAGCCGCTGGAAGCGACGACCGGCGCCGCCGAAGCGCGCCAGCCCGGCGATCGCCGCGTCGAGGTCGGCGCCGGCCACGCGCGCGGCCTCGAGCGCCGCCGCCGCGTTCAGCGCGTTGTGCGCGCCCGGCACCGCGAGGCGCACCTGCATCCCGCGCCACTCGAAGCCGGAGCCGCGCGCGTCGAGCTCCGGCGCCGGCACGTCGAAGCGCACGATCTCCGGCGCCCCGGCGCCGTCGCCGTCCGCACCGCCGTCGGGCATCAGCGCCAGCAGCTCGGGCCGGTCCCACACGACGATCGCCTGCCGTGCGCGCGCCGCGAACGCCGCGAACGCCTCGCGCAGCTCCGCCAGCGAAGACGAACGTCGCGTGATGGTCGAGCTCGACGTTCGTCAGCACCGCGATCGTCGACGTCGAGGCTCAGCATCGAGCGGTCGGACTCGTCGGCCTCGACGACGAGCCACTCGCCCTCGCTCCAGTGCGCGTTCGGCTCGCCCGCGCCGATCGACCCGCCGACGAGCCATCCCGGGTCGAGGCCGGCCGCGCGCAGCGCGTGCACCGACCATCGACGCCGTCGTCGTCTTGCCGTGCGTCGCCCGCGACGGCGATCGTCCGCCGCAGCGCGCTCAGCTCGCCGAGCAGCTCCGCGCGCGGGCGCTCGGCGAGGCCGCGCTCGCGCGCCGCCGCGCGCTCGGCGTTCTCGGCCGGGACGCGCTGACGAGTAGACGACCTCGACGTCCTCGCCCGCCGGCACGTTCGCGGCCGCGTGGCCGATCGCTCGCATGCAGCACGCCGTCGGCGGCGAGCGCGCGCGTGTACGGGCTCTCGGCAGCGTCCGAGCCGCTGACCTCGGCGCCGAGCGCGTGCGCCGCGCGCGCATACGCGCTCATCCCGGCGCCGCCGACGCCGACGAAGTGCAGGCGCCGCCCCGCCCACGGCCGCGCGCTCATCGCGCCGCGCGGCCTCGAGCAGCTGCGCCGCGACCTCGCGCGCCGCGTCGGGACGCGCCAGGCCGCGCGACGCCGCCGCCATCGCCGCCAGCCGCTGCCGGTCGCCGAGCAGCGCCGCGACCTCGCGCGCGAGGCGCGGCCCGCTCAGCTCCTCGTCGGCGATCACGACCGCCGCGCCCGCGTCGACCATCCACGCGCGCGTTCGCGCTCTGATGGTCGCGCCGCCGCGTGCGGGTACGGCACGAGCACCGCCGGCACGCCGTGGCGGCGATCTCGAAGACCGAGCCGCCTGCGCGCGCGACGACGAGGTCGCCCGCCGCGAGCGCGTCGGCGAAGTCGCTCGCGGTCGAGGTACTCGCGCAGGTCGTATCCCGGCGGCAGCGTCGCGCGCCGAGAGCTCGGCGTAGTCGCGCTCGCCGGCGACGTGCAGCACGCGGAAGCGCGCTGCCGTCGAACGCCTCGACCGCCGCGCGGTTGATCGCTGCGCGCGCCGAGCGAGCCGCCGAACACGAGCACGCACGTCTCCTCCGCGGCGATCCCGAGCGCGCTCGCGCGCGCCGTCGCGCGTCCGCCGCCGACGCCGGCACCGGCCGCCCCGTGACGAGGTAGCGAGCGCCGCGCCGGCGCCAGCCGATGCGGGAACGCGAGGCACACGCGCGCGCGCCAGCGGCGCCAGCAGCCGGTTGGTCAGCCCCAGGTGGCTGTCGGCCTCGGTCAGCACGACCGGGATCCGCAGCGTGATCGCCGCGAGCGCCGACCGGGCCCGCGACGTAGCCGCCGCCGCCCATCACCGCGTCCGGGCCGATCCGCCGCAGCAGCCTGCGCGCGCGCGGCAGCGCGAGCGCCGCGCGCAGCAGCGCGCGCGCGGCGCGCAGCGGGTTGCGTGCGGCTCAGGCCTTCGACCGAGATCGCGTGCAGCTCGTAGCCGGCCGCCGGCACGAGCTGCGCCTCGGCGCGCTCGCCGCCGATGAACGAGACCTCGGCGCCCTCAGCCCGCAGCGCGTCGGCCACCGCGAGCGCCGGCACGACGTGCCCCGCCGTCCCGCCGGCCGCGATCACGATCCGCTTCGCTCGACTCACCGCCCAATCCTGCCGCTTCGCGCGGTCGCGCGTCGGACGAGCGCCTGCTGCGCGACGGCACCGCGCGCACGTGCGCCGTCCCGCCGGACGCGACGTTGAGCAGCAGCCCCATCGCCGCAAGCATCACGATCAGGCTGCTCGAGCCGTAGGAGACGAACGGCAGCGGCACGCCCGTCAGCGGCGCGAGGCCGAGCACCGCGAACACGTTGAGCAGCGCCTGCGAGACGATCAGCGACGTCACGCCGACCGCGATCAGCGCGCTGTGCAGGCTGCGCGCGCCCTTCGCCGCGCGCAGGCCCGCGTACGCGATCAGCCCGTACAGGAACAGCAGCGCGCAGACGCCGACGCGCCGAGCTCCTCGCCGATCGACCGCGAGGATGAAGTCCGTCGGCGCCTCCGGCAGGTAGAAGATCTTCTGCACCGACTGCCCCGGGCCGACGCCGAACAGCCCGCCCGAGCCGATCGCGATCTGGCCCTGCACCGCCTGGAAGCCGCTCGTCGACGCGTGCGCCCACGGGTCGAGGAACGAGGTCAGGCGCGCGCGCGCGTACGGCTTGACGAGCGCGTAGCAGCACGACCAGCGGCGAACGCGCAGCCGAGCACGATCGCGAGGTTGCGCAGCGGGATCCCGGCCGCGACGAGCAGCGCCGTCGTCGTGAACGCGATCACCATCGCCGTGCCGAGGTCCGGCTGCGTGACGACGAGCAGGCATCGCCGCCGCGACGACGAACAGCAGCGGTTGCAGCAGGTCGCGCAGGTCGTGCACGCGCTGCGGGCGCCTCGCGAGCAGCGTCGCGCCGTACAGCACGAGCGCGAGCTTCATCAGCTCCGACGGCTGGAACTGGAGCGGGCCGGCTCCGAGCCAGCGCCGCGCGCCGTTGACGCTGACGCCGACGTGCGGCACGTGCACGGCGAGCACGAGCACGAACGACACCGCCAGCAGCGGCGGCGTGATGCTGCTGCGACTTTCTCGACGCCGTCGCGCGCGAGCACGCGCATCACGACGAGGCCGATCGCGCCGTAGCACGAGGAACCTGATCAGGTAGCCGCTGCCGGTGCCGCCGCTCTGCAAGAGCGACGTCGCCGACGACGCGCTGTAGACCATCACCGCGCCGAACGCCAGCAGGCAGAGCGTCGCCGTGATCAGGATCCGCTGCTCGAGCGGCTGGCTGCGGCGCCGCTTCGCGGCGCCGCGACCGCGCTTACGTCGGGGCGAAGCGCCCGCCGAGCGGGCGCGCCGTGCTGCGGCCGATGGCATCCAGGCTCACTTCGACGCACATCGCCCTATGCCTGCATCGCTTCGACGAGCGCGCGAAAGCGCTCGCCGCGCGCTTCGAAGTCGGCGAACTGGTCGAAGCTCGCGCACGCCGGCGAGAGCAGCACGACCTCGCCCGGCGCGCGCCGCTGCGCGCGCCGCCGCGACCGCCCGCTCGAGCTCGCCGCAGTCGAGCACCGGCGGCGCGACGTTCTGCAGCGCCGCCGCGATCGCCGCCGCGTCCTCGCCGATCAGGTACACGCCGGCGCACGCCTGCGCGACCGGCTCGCGCAGGGTCGCGAAGTCCTGGCCCTTGCCCTGGCCGCCGACGATCAGGTGCACCGGGCGCCCGGCGAACGCGTCGAGCGCGACGAGCGTGCTCGCGACGTTCGTCGCCTTCGAGTCGTTGACGTACAGCACGCCGTCGAGCTCGGCGACCTCCTCGAGGCGA
Source organism: uncultured Solirubrobacteraceae bacterium (assembly GCA_963782925.1). Lineage (GTDB taxonomy): Bacteria > Actinomycetota > Thermoleophilia > Solirubrobacterales > Solirubrobacteraceae > Palsa-744. Next base: position 2,950,068 of record CAWALH010000002.1, on the reverse strand, counting down.
TGCGCGACGCCGCGAAACGACGCAAGGCCGGCGCGCACCGCCGCGGCGTCGACGCCCCGCGCCAGGCACACCGCCGCGGCGGCCATCGCGTTCTCGACGTTGTGGCGCCCGCGCAGGCGCATGTCCGCGAGCGCGACCAGCGGGCGACCCTCCCACCACAGCTCGCCGTCGAGCTCGAACAGCGCCGATGAGGAGTCCCAGCCGAACTCGACGCGCCGCGCCTCGCCCGGGATCGTGCCGCCGCGTGAAGGCTCGCCGTCGCCGGCGGCCGTCCCGGGCCTCGGCGCGACCCCGAGCCGCGCGAGGCGTTCGTCGAGGTCCGCCGGCAGCACGGCGACGTCCTCGGCGCCCTGCCGCGCGAACGCCTGCAGCTTCGCCTGCGTGTACGCCGCAAACGTCCCGTGGCGGTCGAGATGGTCGGGCGTCACGTTCAGCAGCACCGCCGCCTCCGGCGCGAACGCGAGCGTGTCCTCGAGCTGGAACGACGACGCCTCGCAGACGACCGTCGCGCGCGCGTCGATCGCGCCGACGAGCGAGCTCAGCGCCGTGCCGACGTTGCCCGCGACCGCCACCGGAAGCCCCGCCTCGCGATGGACGTGCCCGATCAGCTCGACCGTCGTCGTCTTGCCGTTCGTCCCCGTCACCGCGACGAACTCGTTTGGAAGCAGGCGCCACGCGAGCTCGAGCTCGCCGAGCACCGGCAAACCGCGCTCGCGCGCCGCCGCCAGCACCGGCGCCCGCGACGGCACACCGGGGCTCTTGACGACCGCGCGAACGTCGTCGAGCAGCCCGAACCCCTCCTCCTCTCCCAAAAACAGCTCCACCCCCACCTCGCGCAACGCCGCGGCCGCCGCTGGCGCCGACGAGTCCAGCCCGATCACCCGCTCGCCGCGCGCCCGCAGTGCGCGCGCCGCCGCGACGCCCGAGCGCGCGAGGCCGACGACGAGGTACGGGCCGGCCGGGATCGCGGGCCGCGCCCTCACCTCAGCCGATGCTCTGCCGGTAGATCGTGAAGCCGATCGCGCAGCAGATCGCCGCGACGATCCAGAAGCGCAGGATGATCTTCGTCTCGCCCCACGCGCGCAGCTCGAAGTGGTGGTGGATCGGCGCCATCAGGAACACGCGTTTTCGCGTCGTCTGGAACGAGATCACCTGGATCGCGACCGACAGCGCCTCGATCACGAAGATGCCGCCGAGCAGCACCAACAGCAACTCGGTCTTCGTCATCACCGCGAGCCCCGCGATCGCCCCGCCGAGCCCGAGCGAGCCCGTGTCGCCCATGAAGATCGTCGCCGGGAACGCGTTGAACCAGAGGAAGCCGATGCACCCCCCGACGAGGCACCCAGCGAGCATCGCCATGTCGTCCTCGCCCGTGATGAACGTGATCCCGATGTACGCCAGCAGCACGATCCCCGCGCAGCCGGCCGCCAGGCCGTCGAGCCCGTCCGTCAGGTTGACGCCGCTCGTCGTCCCCGCGACGACGAAGTAGATCAGGATCGGGTACGCCCAGCCGAGGTCGATCTGGTAGTCGACGAACCGCAACCTCAGCGTCGGCGCCAGATGCGCCTGATAGCGCGCGACGTACCACAGCCCCAGCGAGATCGCGATCGTCACGATCAGCTTCGTCCGCGCCCGCAGGCCGAGCGAGCGGCGCTTGACGAGCTTCGTGTAGTCGTCGGCGAACCCGAGCAGCGCGCACGCGATCATCGCCCCGAAGATCCCGACCGAGCGCCAGTCGTAGTCCGTCAGGATCAGGAACGGCACCGAGATCGCGATGAAGATGATCACGCCGCCCATCGTCGGCGTGCCCGCCTTCTGATGGTGGCCCTCCGGCCCGTCCTCGCGGATCTGCTGGCCGAACTCGCGCTTGCGCAGGAACTCGATGAACTTCGGGCTGAGGAACAGGCAGATCAGCAGCGCCGCCGTGCCGCCGAACAGGACCCGCCCCATCAGGCCGCCCGCGCCTGCACGAGCCGCTCCGCCACGCGCTCCAGCCCGACCCCGCGCGAGCCCTTGACGAGCACCGTGTCGCCCTCGACGAGCAGCGTCTCAAGCAGCTCCGCCGCCGCCTCCGCGTCCGCCGTCGTGTACGACTCGCCCTCGAACTCCGTCCGCATCTCCGCCGCCAGCGCGCCGACCGTGATCAGCGCGTCGACGCCCGCCCCCGCCGCGTACAGCCCGACTTCGCGGTGCAGCCGCGGCGCGTCCGGGCCGAGCTCGAGCATGTCGCCGAGCACCGCCACGCGCCGCGCCGGCGCCGTCTCGGCCAGGTCGTCGATCGCCGCGCGCATTGACATCGGGTTGGCGTTGTAGCAGTCGTTGATCACGACGACGCCGCCCGGCAGCGTCACGTGTTCGCCGCGCAGCGCCGAGAAGCGCACCTCGACGCGCCCCTGCGGCTCGACGCCGAGCGCCAGCGCCGCCGCCGTCGCCGCCAGCAGGTTGCGCAGGTTGTGCGCCTGCGCGAACGACGGCTGCAGCGCGATCATGCGCCCGTGCGCGTCGATCAGCACGCGCCCGCCCGCGCCGAGCTGCTCGATCGCGACGTCGCCGCCGTCGCCGAACGTCACCGTGCGCACGTCCGCGCGCAGGTGCGGCTGAAGCAGCGCCTCGCCCGCCGGGATCACGACCGTCGCGCCCGGCTCGAGGCCCGCGATCAGCTCCGCCTTCGCCGCCGCGATCGCCTCGAGCGATCCGAGCAGCTCGAGGTGCACCGGCCCGACGTTGACGATCACGCCGACGTCCGGCTCGGCGATCGCCGCCAGCTCGGCGATCTGCCCGCGACCGCGCATCGCCATCTCGAGCACCAGCGCCCGCGTCCCCGCCGGCGCCGCCAGCACCGCCAGCGGCAGCCCGATCTCCGTGTTGAAGTTCTCGACGCTCGCGACGACCGCGTCCAGGCGCGTCGCCAGCAGCGCCGCGAGGATGTCCTTCGTCGACGTCTTCCCCGTCGACCCCGTGATCCCGACGACCTTCGCGCCACCGGCGCCGAGCTCGCGCCGCCACGCGCGCGCGAGCGCCTGCAGCGCCTGCAGCGGCCGCTCGTGCACGAGCACCGCCGCCGCACCGCCGCCCTCGCGCGCCGCCACGCGCGCCGACTCGGCGTGCTCCGGCGCCACCAGCACCCCCCACGCCCCCGCCCGCAGCGCCTGCGCCGCGTGCGCGCCGCCGTCGACGCGCTCGCCCGGCAGCCCGACGAACAGCTCGCCCGCGGCGACCCGGCGCGAGTCGATCGCCGCACGCGACGGGCCAGGCGCGTACGCGTCCGCGTCCGCCGCCGTGCTCGCACCCGGCGCCAGCAGCGCCTCTGCCCCGGCCGCCGCCGCAAGCCGTGTCACGTCCCATTCCCTCACGACGCCGCCGCCCTGCGCGCGCGCAGCGCCTCGCGCGCCACCGTCGCATCGTCGAACGGCAGCTTGCGCCCGGCCGCGAACTCCTGTCCCTGCTCGTGGCCCTTGCCCGCGATCACGACCACGTCGCCCGGCCGCGCCGCCGCGATCGCCTCGTCGATCGCCCGCGCGCGGTCGGCGATCGAGCGCACGCCGGACGACGCCTGCACGCGCGCGACGCCCGCCATGATCTCGGCGATGATCTGCTCCGGGTCCTCCGAGCGCGGGTTGTCCGACGTCACCAGCACGACGTCCGCCAGGCGCGTCGCGATCTCGCCCATCAGCGGGCGCTTGCCGCGGTCGCGGTCGCCGCCGGCGCCGAACACGCACACGACGCGCGCCTGCCGCCGCTCGTCTCGAGCGATCAGCTCGCGCGCCGCCGCCAGCACGTTCTCGAGCGAGTCCGGCGTGTGCGCGTAGTCGACCAGCACCGCGAACTCCTGCCCCTCCTCGACCGGCTCGAACCGCCCCGGCACGTGCACCCCGCGCTCGAGCGCCGCGATCAGCTCCTCCAGGCGCTCGCCGCCGAGCAGCTCGTGCGCCGCGACCAGCGCGCCGAGCGCGTTCGCGACGTTGAACCGCCCCGGCATCGGCAGCCGCAGCTCGCGCGTCACGCCCGGCGCGTGCAGCGTGAACGTGCAGCCCGCGATGTCGCAGCGCAGCTCGCTCGCGCTGAACTGCGCCGGCGCGTCGACCGCGAACGTGCGCACGCCGTCGAGCTCGTCCGCCAGGCGCCGGCCGTATGAGTCGCCGACGTTGACGACGCTCACGCCCGGCGCGTGCTCGACGAACAAGCGCCGCTTGGCGAGGAAGTAGTCCTCCATCGTTTCGTGGAAGTCGAGGTGGTCCTGCGTCAGGTTCGTGAACACCGCCGCCGCGAACCGCACCGCGTCCGCGCGCCCGAGCTCGAGCGCATGCGAGGAGACCTCGATCGCGCACGCCGCGTCGCCGCCGTCGAGCATCTCGCGGAACGTCCGCTGCAGGTCGATCGCCTCCGGCGTCGTGCGCTGCACCTCGCGCTGCTCGCCGCCGACGACCGACGTCACCGTCCCGAGCAGCCCGCACTGCACGCCGACCGCCTCGAGCAGCGCGCGCACGAGATACGCCGTCGTCGTCTTGCCGTTCGTCCCCGTCACGCCGACGACGCGCAGCTTCGCCGTCGGATCGCCGTAGAAGCGCGCCGCGACCGGCGCCATCGCCGCACGCGCCGAGCGCACGAGCACCTCCGGCACGCCAAGCCCGAGCGGCCGCTCGACGACGAGCGCCGCCGCGCCCTGCGCGACCGCCCGCTGCGCGAACTCGTGCCCGTCGCGCTTGAATCCCGACACGCAGAAGAACAGCTCGCCGCCGCGCACCGCGCGGCTGTCGTACGCGAGCCCCGCGATCTCAACGTCCGCGACCGCGCCGAGATCGCCGGCGGCGACTGCCGTACCGGCGGTCAACTGCTCGAGCCTCATCGCGCGGATGCTACTCGCGGCGGATGCGGTCTCTAACCAGGCGGGATTCGCAGGTATGGGAGCGCGAAGCTCATGATCTCGCCGAACGCCGGCGCCGCGACCGTCCCGCCGAAGATCGATCCCGCCTGCGGTTCGTCGACGATCACGGCGCACAGCAGCTTCGGGTCCGACGCCGGCGCGAAGCCCATGAACGACGCGACGTACGCCGTTTTCGAGTATTCGCCCGTCGCCGGGTCGACCTTGCTCGCCGTCCCCGTCTTGCCCGCGAGCTGGTAGCCCGGGATCGAGACCTCGCTGGCCGTGCCGCCCGGCGCGAGCACGCCCTCGAGCATCTGACGCAGCGACGTCGCCGTCTGCGCCGAGATCACTCGTCGGCCCGCCGGCGCGCTCTGCGGCTCACCGGCGACCGACTGGATGATGTGCGGCGGGCGCAGGATCCCGCCGTTGGCGATCGCCGAGTACGCGCTGGCCATCTGCAGCGGCGTGACGAGCTGGCCCTGGCCGATCGGCAGGTTGCCCATCGACGAGCCCGAGTACCTGCTGACCGGCAGCACCTGGCCGATTTCCTCGCCCGGCAGTTCGACTCCCGTGCGCCGGCCGAAGCCGAACTTCGTAACCCAGTTGGAGAAGTCGTTCGAGCCCTCGAGCGCGCCGATCTTGATCGCGCCGACGTTGCTCGACTGCGCGAGGATCTGCGCCGTCGTCAGCGTCTCGTCGCCGTGTTCGGTGTCGTCGTGGATCGTCCGGTCGGCGACCTGGATCTTGTCCGGGATGAAGAAGCTGCTGCTCGGCGTCACGAGCCCCTGCTGCAGCGCGCCCGCGACCGTCACCGCCTTGAACGTCGACCCCGGTTCGTAGTCGAACCCGACCGCGCGGTTCTCCATCGCTTCCGGCGAGGATGCGCCCGGGTCGTTCGGATTGACCTGCGGCCAGTTCGCCATCGCCAGGATCGCGCCCGTGTTCGGGTTCATCACGATCGCCGTCGCGTCTTTCGGGCTGAACACGCGCCCGACCGCGCCGAGCACGTCTTCGGTGCGCTGCTGGACGTTCGCGTCGAGCGTCAGCGAAAGCGGCGTGCCCGCCTCCTCCGGATGCGGTTCGGTGATCGACACCGGCTGGCCGCGCGCGTCGCTGACGACCCGGCGCTGGCCCGTGTGCCCGTGCAGCAGCGCGTTGCTCGAGTACTCCAGGCCCGACAGCCCGTTGCCTTCGGTCCCGACCGCGCCCAGCACCTGCGCCGCGAGATCGCCGCGCGGGTACACGCGGCGCATCACCGGCGCGCCCGTCACGCCCGGCAGCTTCAGCGCCATCACCGCCTTCGCCTGCTTCGCCGGCAGCGCCCGCGCGAGGTACACGAAGCCGCTGCGCTGCGACAGCTCGCGCAGCACCGCGTCCTGCGGCTTGCCGAGCAGCGGCGCGAGCTTCTGCGCCGCCGTCAGCGGTTCGCGGATCAGGTACGGGTCGGCCGAGACGTCCTGCGCCGGCTCGGACACCGCCAGGTCGACGCCGTTGCGGTCGGTGATCGACCCGCGCAGCGCCGGCACGACTTCGTACGTCAGCTGCTGCGTCGCCGCCGCCTTCCGCAGGCTTCCGCTCTTCAGCGCCCCGAGGTACAGCGTTCGTGCGCCCGCCAGCACGAGCAGCCCGAAGAACAGCGCGAAGATCCCGCCGATCCGGCGCTGGACGATCGCCACCCGCTCAGCCCCCCGGCGTCGGCTGCGTCCCGCCCGACGGTTCCGCTTCGCCGGCAGCCGGCGCTTCGCTCGTCGCGCCCGACGCCTGCGATTCGCTCGTCGACGCGCTCGACGCTTCGCCGCCGGCCGGCGACGCGCTCGATTCGGCTTCGGACGATGCGCCCGACGACGAGGACGACGACGATGCTTCAGCCGAGCTCGATTCGGATGCGCCCGCTTCGCCCGACTGCGACTGCGAGGATTCCGAGGATTCCGCCGAGGTCGAGGCCGACGCTTCGCTCGCGCGCGCCGCCGCCGCCGCGCGCGCGGCGCTCGTCAGCGCAGCCGCCGCCTTCGCCACGTCCGCGCCCGGGCGCGAGCCGAGGAAGCGCAGCTCGCCGGTCGACGCGAACGCCATGCCGAGCTGCGCCGCGCCCTTCTCGACCTTCACGCCGGCGGCCATTTCCGAGTTTTCGATGCTCAGCGCCGCGTTCTGGCGCTGCAGCAGCGCCTCACGCTCGAGCGCGCGCCCGATCCCGCCGTTCAACTTCAGCAGCCCGAGCTGCAGCGTCACGATCCCGATCAGCGCGAACGCGACGATCCCGATCCACGTGCGACCGCGGATCAGGCGGTCGAGCAGGCGATGCTGCGCGAGCGCCTCGAGCGCCGACACGGCCGCGAACGGCAGCGCCGTGCCGGCCGTCGCCGCGCGCGCTCCGGTCGAGCGCGGGGCCGCGTTCGGACGCGCCGTACGGGTCGGGCGGGCCGGCCCGGACACGCGTCGCGGACCGCGCGGCGCGGGCGCGCGGCGCGGGCGAACGGCGGGCGCTGCGGCGGCGGCGGGCGGCGTCATCGCCGTGACTCCTCGTCGATCGGGGCCATCTCGGCGTCGGCGTCGGCGTCGGTGTCAACGTCGTCGGCGTCGTCGTCGTCGGTCAGCTTGCGCGCGGCGCGCAGGCGCGCCGAGCCGGCGCGCGGGTTCTCGGCGATCTCCTCCGGCGAGGGCACGACCGAGCGGCGCGTCAGCAGCGCCGCCTCCGGCTCGCGCCCGCACGCGCACACGGGAAGGTCGGGCGGGCAGACGCATCCCTGCGCACGGGCCGCGAGGAAGCGCTTGACGCGCCGGTCCTCGAGCGAGTGGAACGAGATCGCCGCGAGCACGCCGCCCGGGCGCAGCAGCGACCATGCGAGCGGCAGCGCGCGGTCGAGCTGGTCGAGCTCGTCGTTGACCGCGATCCGCAGCGCCTGGAACGAGCGCTTCGCCGGGTGCCCGCCGGCGAACCGCGCCGGCGCCGGGATCGCCGAGTTGATCGTCTCGACGAGCTCGAGCGTCGTCTCGATCGGCGCCTGCGCGCGGCGGCTGACGATCGCGCGCGCGATCGCGCCGGCGTGGCGCTCCTCGCCGAAGTCGCGCAGCGCGCGCGCCAAGCTGCGCTCATCCCACGTGTTCACGATCTCCCGCGCGTTCAGCTCCTGCTCCGGGTCCATCCGCATGTCGAGCGGCGCCTCGTACGAGTACGAGAAGCCGCGCTCGCGCGTGTCGACCTGCATCGACGACATCCCGAGGTCGAAGTACGCCGCGTCGGCGCGCACTCGCTCCCGCGCCAGCAGCTCGAGCGCCTCGGCGTAGCCGGCGCGGATGAAGCGAACCGAGCATTCGACGTCCTGCGCGAGCGCCGCGAAGCGCTCCTCGGCGAGCGGGTCGCGGTCGATCGCGACGAGCGTCCCGCGCGCGCCGAGCCGCTCGGCGAGCAGCCGCGCGTGGCCGCCGTCGCCGAACGTGCAGTCGATCACCGTCTGGCCCGGCAGCGCGCCGAGCAGCTCGAGCAGCTCGTTCGCGAGCACCGGCACGTGCCCGCCCGGCGCGCGGCGCGGCGCGCGAGGGGTCGGCGGCCGCCCGTGCGAGCGGCGGCGCTCGGAGCGTCTCATCTCAAGCAGTGTCGTCGACATGCGCGGTGATCTCGGCGACGCCGCTCAGCAGCGCCGGTCGGTGGTCGTTCCAGCCGTCCCTGCTCCACAGCTCGAGGCGGTCGCCGGCGCCGACGACGACGACCTCCTTCTGCAGCTGCGCGTGCTCGCCGAGGAAGCCCGGCACCATGATCCGCCCGGCGGCGTCGAGGTCGGCGTCCTGCGAGCTGCCGTAGAAGAAGCGCTCGAGCTCGGTCCTGCGCGGCGACAGCGGCGGCAGCTCGGCGAGCGCACGGCGGCTGTAGCGCTCGTACTCCTCCGGGTGCCACACCCCGACGCACGGCTTCAGATCGACCGGCATCGCCAGGACGACCCCCTCCGCGAGCGCCGCGCGGTAGCGGGCCGGCACCGTGAGGCGGTTCTTCGCGTCGAGCGTATGGTCGAACGTGCCACGAAAGGGGACCACAAGTTGGGGCTCCGGGTCGAATAACCGAGCCGAGGTGGAGGAGTGGGAGGAGCCCCTCCACCCCGGCTCGCTGTCGCGAACATACCCCACTTTCTCCCACAACGCAACTCTAATTGCACATTTTCTCCCACCATGTCGCCCCTCGCGCACTCGGAATGGACAAACGCCTGCAAACCGGGCGCTTCTGCGGCGTGGCGCCGTCGTTGCGCCGCTGGACGAATCGCGCAACGCGACGTGCAAATCGCCGCTCTGGACGGGAGCTTGCAGGCTGTAAGCGCGTCGAGCCGGCCACGCCAGCAGGTACGATCGCCCGCGATGTCCGCCAATCGAGCAGCGCTCGCCGCCGCGCTCGCCGCGGCGCTCGCGGCCGGGTCGCTGCTCACCGCGGGCTGCGGCTCGAGCGCGTCGGGCACCTCGATCGACCCCGCGAAGGCCGTGCCCGCGTCGGCGCCGCTCTACGCCGGCGCCGTCGTGCGCCCTACCGGCCAGCTGCAGACCTCCGCCCGCGCCGCCGCGAAGGCGCTCACGCACCAGTCCGACCCCTTCCTGCGCCTGCTCGCGGCGCTGCAGACGCCGGGCTCCGCGACGCCGAACTTCGACAAGGACGTCGCGCCGTGGCTCGGCCCGCGCGCCGGCGTCTTCCTGACCGCGACCGGCAGCTCCGAGGAACGCGCCGTCGACCGGCTCGTGACGCTGATCGAGCAGGGCATCCTCGGCGGCACCTCGTCCAGCGGCGCGTTCCCGTTCGCCGCGCACTCGGTCGAAGGCGCAATCGTGCTCGACACGAGCGACGCCGCCAAGGCACGCTCGTTCCTGCAGAACCTCGCGACGCGCGCCGGCGCGCATGCGGCGAGCTACCGCGGAGTCTCCTACCAGGCGACCGCCGGCGGGATCGCCTTCGCGATCGTCTCGCGGCTCGCCGTGATCGGCACCGACACCGGCGTGCGCGCGGTGATCGACACGACCGCCGGCGCCCCGGCGCTTGCGAGCGCTCCCTCCTACTCCAAGCTCGCCGCCGCCGCGCCCGCCGGCGCGCTCGCCAACGTCTACGCGAACGCCGCCGCATTCGGCGGCGGCGCTGGAGCGCAGGCGTCGGTCTCGGGCTTCTCACTGCTCGCCGGCGGCGGCTACGTCAACGCCTCGCTCGTTCCCACGGCTTCGTCGATCGCCGTCGACGCCGACGCGCTCGGCGCCTCCGGCGCCGCCCCCGGCGGTCTGTTCGCGTCGAGCTCGCAGGCCGCGGCCGCGCTTGGCGCGCTGCCCGGCGAATCGTGGCTCGCCGTCGGGCTCGGCGACGCCGGCCACACGCTCAGCGCCGACGTCGGCGCGCTCGAAGGTCTCGCGTCCGTCGGCGGCTCGCTGTCGGGCTCCGCCGCCGAAGCGCCGAGCGCCGGCATCTCCGTCAAGGGGCTGCTCGGCGGGATCCTCGCGCCGCTGCGCGCGCTCGGCGGCGAGAGCGCCGCGACCAAGCGCCAGTTCGCGAGCTGGATGGGCTCGGCCGGGCTGTTCGCCTCCGGCACCGGCCTGCTCGAACTGAAGGGCGGCGTCGTGATCGACTCGAGCGACGCCGCGCGCTCGCGCGCCGCCGTCGCCGAGCTCGGGGCGATCCTGCGACGCGGCGGCGCCTCAGTCCAGTCGACGAAGGTCCCCGGCGCCGAAGCCGCCGTCGCCGTGCGCCTCACCGGCCTGCCCGTCGTGCTCGACGTCGCCGCCGGCACCGACTCGAGCGGCCACGCGAAGTTCATCGTCGGGCTCGGCGAACAGTCGGTCCAGGCGGCGCTCAACCCGTCGAGCACGATCTCCGGCTCGGCGCCGTACGGCACCGCGTCGGCCGCGCTCGGCGAGGGCTTCCAGCCGATCGCGATCGTCGACTTCCCGACGCTGCTCGGCCTGCTCGAAGGCGTCGGCCTCAGCGAAGACCCCTCCGTCGCGCCGTTCGTCGGCTACCTGCGCTCGCTGACGACGCTCTCGGCCGGCGCGCACGACCTCGGCAACGGGATCGAGCGCGTGCGGCTCGTGCTCGGGCTGCAGGGCGGCTGATTCAGCCTACGTCGAACGCGCGCAGGAACTGCGCGCGGCCTTCGACGACGCGATCGACGCCGTAGCGCTTGAACGTCGGTTCGCCGTCGGCGCCGATCTTGTAGCGACCTAGCACCGAGTCGCGTTCGGGCGTCGCGAAGAACGCGTCGATCACCGACTGGCGTTCGTTGCCGCGCGCTCCCGCTCGCCGGATCGCGTCGAGCACGACGCTCATCGCCTCGTAGCCGTACAGCGCGTACGCGCCCGGCTGCCCGCCGAAGCGGGCGCGATAGTCGGCGAGCACGCGCGCCGCCGACGGCGGGTATTCGCCCGGCGCGAGGATCGGCGTCGTCAGGTACGTCCGCCCGCCGGCGCCGCCGATCGCGCCCGTGAACGCAGCACTCGAAGAGGCTGTTCGACCCGAGCAGCAGCAGCGCCGGGTCGGCCGCGTGCAGTTCGCGCCACAGCGCGACCGTCCCTTCGCCCGGCCCGCCGGCGAAGAACACCGCGTCGGCGCCGCTGCGCTGGATCTTTTCGAGCTCGCCCGCGTACGCGCCGGGCGTCGCCGACGTCGTCGCGATGCTGTCGTGCGCCGCGACGCCGATCCCGATGCGCCGTGCTTCGCCGGCGACGAGTTCCGCCAGCGGCGCCTCGAACGGGTCCTGATCATCGAGCACGTACAGCTTGTGCACGTGCAGGCTGCGCATCAGCTCGGACTGCGCGATCGCCTGCGCCGGATCGCCCAGCTGAAGTCGCCCGAAGTTGCGTTTGCCGCTCGGATAGAAGCGCTCGGGCTCGTCCTGCCCCGCGTCGCGCGCCGACGTCAGCCCGATGTACGGGCTTCCGGGACTCACCTGCAGGATGCCGGCGGCGTTGATCAGCGGCAGCGACACGGCCGTCGCCTGCGAGCCGAGCTCGCCGAGGTAGGCGATCGTGCTCGTGTCCTGCGCCGCCATCTTCGCGTTCGTCGCCGTCGCGCTCGGATCGAGCCCGCCGGTCTTCGGGTTGGCGTCGTCGAGCGACACGTAGCCGACCTCGAGCGAGCCGACGTGGCCGCCCGCCTGCGACAGCGCGAGCCGCTCGCCGTTGACGATTTCGGTCGAGAACGGCGCGCTCGGCCCCTGCAGCGGCAGGCTCGAGTAGATCGCAAGCGGGTTGCTCGCCGGTTCGCTCGCCCCGGACACGCCAACCCCGCCGCAGCCGGCAAGCGCGGGCGCAACCGCGGCGAGAGCGGCCAGACAGAGCCAGCGCGGCCGCACTGCTCGGCTAGCTGCGGCGGCCGGGAAGGTAGCCCGTAAGGATTCGCAGCGTCGCGCCGACGAGGATGATCGCCGTGGCGAGCATGAACGCGTCGAATCCCTTCGCGCCCAGCGCCCACAGCACGATCCAGACGACGAGCCCGGCTGTCACGGTGAGAATCAGTCCCATGCCGGGCGAATCCTAGCTGTCCGCTCGCCCGTCGGTCGACGCGAGCCCGCCCGCCAGCTCGGCGACGACCGCACCGACCGCACTCGCCGGATCCTCGCCCTCGCCGGCGGCGCGCACCAGGCGCGTGCCGACGATCACGCCGTCGGCCCCTGCCTCGGCGGCCTGGCGCGCGTGCTCGGGCGTGCTGATCCCGAAGCCGACCGCGACCGGGACCTCCGTGCTCGCCTTCGCGCGCGCGATGACCTCCGCGAAGCTGTCCTGCAGCGCCGCGCGCTCGCCCGTCGTGCCGACGACCGACACCGTGTAGAGAAAGCCGCGCGCGCGCTCGCCGATCGCCCGCAGGCGCTCGGGCGGCGTCGTCGGCGCGACCAGCGGGACCAGCGCGAGGCCGCGCGCCTCGCACGCCTCGAACACCTCGCCGGCCTCCTCGTACGGCAGGTCCGGAACGATCAGGCCGCACGCGCCTGTCCGCGCGAGGCGCTCGACGAAAGCGTCGACGCCGGGCGCGTAGACCATGTTCGCGTAGCACATCAGGATCACCGGAACGCTCGGCGCGAGCGCCCGCGCGACCTCGAGCACGCCGGCGACGCTCGCGCCGGCGGCCAGCGCGCGCGTGCCGGCCTCGTGGATCACCGGACCGTCGGCGAGCGGGTCGCTGTACGGCACGCCGAGCTCGAGCAGGTCGGCGCCGGCCCGCACGCACGCCTCGCCGATCGCCGTCGACTGCGCGAGCGTCGGGTAGCCCGCCATCAGGTACGGCATCAGCGCCGCGCGTCCGTGCGCGTGCGCGAACGCGTCGGCGATCCGCTGCACGCCCGTCGTGGCCTGTTGCGTGCTCATGCGTCGTGCTTGGTCATGCGCTGCCGAGCACCTCGGCGAGGTCCTTGTCGCCGCGGCCCGACAGGCACACGAGGTCGAGCTCGCCGTCCTGCTGCGCGAGCACCCACGCCAGCGCGTGCGCCGTCTCGAGCGCGGGGATGATCCCCTCGGTCCGCGCGACGCGCCTGAACGCGTCGAGCGCCTGCGCGTCGGTCACCGCCACGTACCGCGCGCGGCCGCTGTCGCGCAGAAACGCGTGCTGCGGGCCCGTGCCCGGATAGTCGAGTCCCGCCGAGATCGAGTGCGCTTCGACGATCTGCCCCTCCTCGTCCTGCATCACCGCCGAGCGCGACCCGTGCAGGACCCCGGCGCGGCCGCCGACGGTCAACGGAGCGCCGTGGCGCGGCGTGTCGATCCCCTCGCCGCCGGCCTCGACGCCGACGAGCTCGACGCCCTCGTCGTCGATGAACGCCGCGAACGTGCCGATCGCGTTCGACCCGCCGCCGACGCATGCGACGACGCGCGCCGGCAGCCTGCCCTCGGCGTCGAGCAGCTGCGCGCGCGCCTCGTCGCCGATCACGCGCTGCAGATCGCGCACGAGCGACGGGTACGGCGCCGGCCCGACGGCCGAGCCGATCACGTAATGCGTGCTCTGCACGTTCGTCACCCAATCGCGGATCGCCGCCGACGTCGCCTCCTTGAGCGTCTTCGCGCCGGCGTCGACCGGCCGCACGCTCGCGCCGAGCAGTTCCATCCGCTGCACGTTCGGGCGCTGGCGGCGCGTGTCCTCGACGCCCATGTACACGACGCATTCGAGGTCGAGCAGCGCGCAGACGGTCGCCGTCGCGACGCCGTGCTGGCCGGCGCCCGTCTCGGCGATGATCCGGCGCTTGCCCATCCGCTTGGCCAGCAGCGCCTGGCCGAGCGCGTTGTTGAGCTTGTGCGAGCCCGTGTGGTTGAGGTCCTCGCGCTTGAGGTACAGCGGCCGTCCGAGCTCCTCCGAGAGCCGGCGCGCGCGATACAGCGGCGTCGGCCTGCCGCCGAAGTCGCGCAGCAGCGCGCCGAGCTCGGCGCGATAGCCCTCGTCGACGCGCGCGAGCGCCCATGCCTGCTCGAGCTCCGCGAGCGCAGGCATCAGCGTCTCCGGCACGAACTGCCCGCCGTAGACGCCGAAGTGGTGCTCGACGAGCGGCTGCTGCGCCGCGCTCGAGCTCACGAGCTGGCCTCGCCGATCGTCGCGGGCGCGACGTCGGGCTCAGCGCCGTGCGCAGGCCCGGCGGCCGGGACGGGCTCGGCGCCCTCGGCGGCCTCGCCGGCCTGGGCGGTGCGTGCCACGGCGTCGAAGAACGCGTGCAGCTTCTCGGGGTCCTTGCGTCCCGGCGCGGCCTCGGTGCCGCTGGCCGTGTCGACGGCGAACGGGCGCGTCGTCGCGATCGCCTCGCCGACGTTCTCCGCGTCGAGGCCGCCGCTGAGGATCAGCGGCACGCGCGAGCGACGCGCCCGCACGAGCTCCCAGTCGAACGTCTCTCCGGTGCCGCCGCGCAGCCCGCGCTTGTGCGGGTCCTTCGAGCGCGCGTCGAGCAGGTGGAAGTCGACGTGGAAGCGCTCGAGGTCGCGCACGTCGCCGGGGCCCGACACCTGCGCGGCCTTGATCACCCGCGCGCCCGTCCGGCGCGCGGCCTCCGCGCAGAACGACGGTCCCTCATCGCCGTTGAACTGCAGCAGCGTCAGGCCGAGGTCCTCGCTCAGCGCGACGACGCGCTCCAGCGGCGCGTTGACGAACACGCCGCACAGCTCGACCTTGCGCCGCAGCGCGGTCACGATCTGCGCCGCCTGCGCCGGCGAGCAGCGCCGCGGGCTCCGCTCGTAGAAGATCATCCCGAGCGCCCACGCGCCAAGCTGCGTCGCGAGCTCGGCGTCCGGCAGGCTCGTGAGCCCACAGATCTTGACCTTCGGCGCAGCTTTCGCGGCAGGGCTCACGACAGGCGTGGACATGCCTCAACGGTAGCGGGGCGCTTGGTTGTCTGGTCATGACGACAGCTCTAGCGAGTCGTCGACCAAGCGGAGCAAGGACGCAGGGAGCGTGGCGTGCTTTGCACGCGAGCGACCGAGGACGCTGCTCCGCGCAGCGTCGACGGCTCGCTAGCCTTCGGGCGTGTTCGCGTTCGGCACCGAGTTGGGGCGACTGGCGAGCGTGACGCTCAGGGTCTTGTGTTCGTAGCCGCCTTTGCCGTTGCCGCGCAGCAGGCCGACCGTCACGGCGTCGCCCGGTTTCTTCGCCGAGATGTCGTTGGCGAGATCTTCGGAGCTGTTGACCGCCTTGCCGTCGATCGAGACGACGATGTCGCCGCCGACCGCGACCTGGCCGTTTTCGACGCTGCCGTTGACCGTGCCGCCGCGGATTCCGGCCTTCTCGGCGGGAGTCCCTTTCTGCACGCTCTGCACGAGCGCGCCGCTTTTGACCGGCAGGTTGAGCGCCGAGAGCGACCCGTCGATCGTCAGCGAGGTGAGACCGATGTAAGCGCCGCGGACAGTGCCGCCTTTCTCGAGCTGCGAGATCTCGGACTTCGCCGTGTTGATCGGAACGGCGAAGCCGATGCCGACGCTGCCACCGCCCGATCCGCCCGTCTCGATCTGGGAGTTGATCCCGATCACGCGCCCCGAGGAGTCGAGCAGCGGGCCGCCCGAGTTGCCGGGGTTGATCGGCGCGTCGGTCTGGAGAACGTTGTCGATCGCGAAGCCGTTCGGCGCGGTGATCTGCCGCTGCAGCGCCGAGATCACGCCCGTCGTCAGCGTCCGTTCGAGGTCGAACGGGTTGCCGATCGCGAGCACCGGGTCGCCGACCTGCGCTGAGCTGGAGTCGCCGAGCGTCAGCGGGTGGAGCGTGAGGCCGTCCGGGTGGATCCGAAGCACGGCGAGGTCGTTCGACGGGTCCTTGCCGACGACCTGCGCGTTGACGGTCTTGCCCTTTTCGAAGCTGACCGTCACCTTGATCGCGTTCTCGACGACGTGGTAGTTGGTCAGGATCGTCCCGTTCTGGTCGATCACGATCCCCGAACCAGTCGCCTGACCCTGGCGCTGCGTTTCGCCGCCGCCGAACAGGTTGAACGGCGATTCGCTTTTCTGCACGATCGTCGACGTGACGAACGCGACGCCCGGCGCGTCTTTGACGTAGATGTCGTGCGGCGTCAGCCCCTTGGTCTGCTGCGAGGCGTTCGACGGCGCGATCGGCGCCGCCTGCACCGTCGTGACCGACCTTTCAGTCGTGCCGAGGTCGCCGGCTGCGGCGATGACCGCCACGACGATGCCACCGCCGATCAGGGCCGAGATGAACGGAACCAGGAACGTGCGCTTCATTGCGAAGGATGATGAGCAGGGGCGATGAAGGCGAAATAAAGCCTACTTGCGCTATCTCCGACCCCTCTGCGGCTCAGCGCGCGTGGGCCTCCCCCACACCGCCGAGCAGCGCCCGCAGCGCCTCGGCCGGGTCGGGCGCGCGCATCAGCGACTCGCCGACGAGCACCGCGTCGACGCCTTCGCGCTCGAGCTCGCGCAGCTGCTCGGGGGCGGCGATACCGGACTCCGAGACGACGGCGACGCCGGCCGGGATCGCCGCGCGCAGCGCGCTCGTGCGAGCGACGTCGACGCTGAAGTCGCGCAGGTCGCGGTTGTTGACGCCGATCGCGTCGGGGTCGAGCGCGAGCGCGCGGGCGAGCTCGCCCGCGTCGTGGACCTCGACGAGCACGTCGAGCCCGAGCGCGCGCGCCGAGTCGTGCAGCGTCGCGAGCTCCGCGTCGGCGAGCGCGGCGACGATCAGCAGCACCGCGTCGGCGCCGGCCAGCCGCGCCTCGAGCAGTTGATAGCGATCGACGACGAAGTCCTTGCGCAGGATCGGCAGCTCGCTGGCGCGCCGCGCTGCGCGCAGATCCTCGAGCGAGCCGCCGAAGCTGGGTTCCTCGGTCAGCACCGACAGCGCGCTCGCGCCGCCGCGCTCGTAGGCGGCGACGATCTCCTCCGGCGTCGCGCCGTCGCGGATCGTGCCGGCCGACGGCGAGCGCCGCTTGAACTCGGCGATCACGGCGATCCCGTCGCACCTGAGCGCAGCATTGAACGCGCCCGCGGCGCGATCGTCCTGCGCGCGTTCCTCGACCAGCGCTTCCAGCGCGTCGATCGGCCGCTCGCGCTTGCGCCGCTCGACCTCCTCGCGGGTGCTCTGCAGGATCCGCGCAAGCACGCTCGGCGTCGGGTCGCTCACGACGGCGCCTTCGACGGCGCGTGCTCGCGGCTCGCGCGCACGTAGCGCTCGAGCGCAGCGGTCGCCGAGCCGTCGGCGATCGCCGCGCGCGCCGCCTCGACCCCGTCGGCGATCGAGTCGCTCGCGCCGGCCGCGTAGATCGCCGCGCCGGCGTTGATCAGGGCAAGTCGCATTCGCGTCGAGGCGCCGGCGCCGTCGTCCTCGCCGGCGAGGATCGCGCGCGTGAGGGCCGCGTTCTGCTCAGGCTTGCCGCCGGCGCAGTCGCGTTCGAGCACGTCCGGGTCGACCGACTCGATTCCGGCGTCGGCCGGCGCGAGCGTGTAGCGCTCGAGCCGCTCGCCGTTGACCTCGACGACTTTCGTGCCCGAGGCGATCGAGACCTCGTCGAGCCCGTCCTCGGCGGCGACGACGAGCGCGCGATCGACCCCCAGCCGAGCGAGCGCGCCGGCGATCGTCTCGAGGAACCGCGCGTCGGATACGCCGATCAACTGGCGGCTGGCGCCGGCCGGATTCGTCAGCGGGCCGAGGAAGTTGAAGATCGTGCGAACGGCGAGATCGTGTCGCACGGGCACGACGTAGCGCGTCGCCTGGTGGTGGGCCGGCGCGAACATGAAGCCGAAGCCGGCCTCCTCGATGCAGCGCGCGACGGCCTGCGGATCGAGGTCGATCCGCGCGCCGAGCGCCTCGAGCACGTCGGCCGATCCGGACGAGCTCGTGGCCGAGCGGTTGCCGTGCTTGGCGACGGCGCAGCCGGCGCCGGCCGCGATCAGCGCGGCCGTCGTCGAGACGTTGAACGTGCGCCGCCCGCCGCCGGTGCCGGCCGTGTCGAGCAGGTCGTCGCGACTCGTCGGCACATGCACCGCGAGCTCGCGCATCGTGCGCGCGAGGCCGACGATCTCGTCGACCGTCTCGCCCTTCGTGCGCAGGGCGATCAGGAATCCGGCGATCTGCGTCTCGGAGACGTCGCCGTGCATGATCTCGGCCAGCACGTCGGCCGTCTCGTCGGCGCTCAGGTCGCGACGCGAGGCGAGCGCGTCGATCGCGCGAGTCAGCGTCGGGTTGGCCATCAGCGCTCGCCGAGGAAGTTCGCGAGCAGCTTCTTGCCTTCGGCCGTCAGCACCGACTCGGGATGGAACTGGACGCCCTCGGCGGGCAGCTCGCGGTGGCGCACGCCCATCACGACGCCACCGCCGCGCGCGGACTCCTCGAGGCAGTCGGGCAGCTGCGGATCGACGACGAGCGAGTGGTAGCGGCCCACCGTCAGCGGCGACCGCAGGCCCGTGAAGATCGTGCGCCCGTCGTGCTCGACCGTCGTCGCCTTGCCGTGGACCGGCGGGTTCAGCAGCACGCGCCCGCCGAACGCCTGCGCGAGCGCCTGATGGCCGAGGCAGACGCCGAGCGTCGGCACGCCGGCCTCCGGCATCCGCCGCACGAGCTCGAGCGCGATCCCCGCATCGTCGGGCGTGCACGGGCCCGGCGAGACGACGCAACGCTCGTAGCCCGCGTCCAGCAGCTCGTCGACCGTCGCGCGGTCGTTGCGCACCGTGTCGACCTCGGCGCCGAGCTCGCCCAGGTACTGGACGAGGTTGTACGTGAACGAGTCGTAGTTGTCGAGCACGAGCACGCGCAGCGCGTGTGACGCTCCGTTGGACTGTGCGTCGGTTCCGGCGGTGCCGATCGGATCGGGCACGCTCATGGCCAGTCGGGTTGACGACAGGCGAGCTCGATCGCGCGGATCGCGGCGGTCGACTTCGCGACCGACTCCTCGTACTCGTACGCCGGCTTCGCGTCGGCGACGGTGCCGCCGCCGGCCTGGATGTGGGCGACGCCGTCCTTGACGACGACGGTGCGGATGTGGATCGCCGTGTCGAGGTCGCCGCCGTAGCTGAGGTAGCCGATCGCGCCGCCGTAGCCGCCGCGCTTGACCGGCTCGAGCTCGTCGATGATCTGCATCGCACGGACCTTCGGCGCGCCCGACAGCGTGCCGGCGGGCAGCGCCGAGCGCAACGCGTCCATCGCGCCGACGCCCTCGCGCAGCGTGCCGGAGACCTGGGAGACGATGTGCATGACGTGACTGTAGGTCTCGACCTCCATCAACTCGTCGACGACGACGCTGCCGTACTCGCAGACGCGCCCGAGATCGTTGCGGCCGAGGTCGACGAGCATCACGTGCTCGGCGCGCTCCTTCTCGTCGGCGAGCAGCTCCTCGGCGATCCGGCGGTCGTCCTCGGGCGTCGCGCCGCGATGCTTGGTGCCGGCGATCGGGCGCGTGCTGACGCGGCGCCCCGCGACCGTCAGCAGCGGCTCGGGGCTCGCGCCGGCGATCTGGAAGTCGCCGAAGTCGAGGTAGTACATGTACGGGCTCGGGTTGACCGCGCGCAGCCCGCGGTAGATCGAGAACGCCTGCACCGGCACGGCCGCCGACCAGCGCTGCGAGGGAACGACCTGAAAGGCGTCACCGGCGTGGATGTACTCGACGATCCGCGCGACGATCGCTTCGAAGCGCTCGCGCGTCATGTTCGACTCGAACGCCGGCAGCTCTCGCGTGCGCTCGCGCCGCTCGGCGCGCGGAACCCTTCCAGCGAGACGTGCGCGGACGTCGGCGATCGCCTGCGCGGCGCTCGCGTACGCGCGCTCGACGTCGGGCTCTGCGTCGAGATCGGCGTTTGCGAGGATCGTCACGGTGTGCTTGAGATGGTCGAACACGACGAGCAGGTCGGTCTGCATCAGCGCCATGTCCGGAAGCCCGAGCGGGTCCGGGTTGGGCGCGGCGAGCGGCTCGACCGTGCGGACGAGGTCGTAGCCGAAGAAGCCGACCGCTCCGCCGGTGAACGGCGGCGCGTCGGGCATCGGCGCCTGGCTGTAGCGCGCGAGCTCGGCGGCCGCGAGCGCGTATGGATCGCCGTCGTCGCCAAGCGACCAGCGCAGCACGCTGCGCGGCCGCAGGCCGATGAACGAGTAGCGCCCGACGCGCTGTCCCTGCTCGGCGGACTCGAGCAGGAACGCGGGCTCGCCGGGCGCGAGCTCACGCAGCTTCAGGAACGCCGAGACCGGCGTCTCGCAGTCCTCGATGTAGCTGTGGCGCAGCGGGATCAGGTTGTGCTCGAGCGCGATCTCTCGCACCTGCTCGAGGCTCGGCGCGACGCTCGGGCCCTCGGTCAGCTGCTCAGCGGCGGCGTTCATCGAGCACCCGCTCGGCGTCGACGAGCGTGCGACCCCGACCGCGCATCAGCACGAGCAGGTGGTAGATCAGGTCGGCGGCCTCTTCGTCGACGCGCTCGTCGGACTCCTCGCGCGCCGCGCGGGTGACCTCCTCGGCCTCCTCCATCACCTTCGCGCCGGCCAGCGTCGGGTCGTCGAGCAGCTCGACCGTGTACGAGCCCTCGGGACGCTGCTCGGCGCGCTCGCGCACCGTCCGCTCGAGCGCCGGCAGCACCTCGCACGGCGCGATCGCCGACGTCTCGCCGTCGTGGAAGCACGTCCGCTCGCCCGTGTGGCAGGCGGGGCCGGCCGGCTCGACGAGCGCGAGCACGGCGTCGCCGTCGCAGTCCAGGCGCAGCGCCTTGACGCTCTGCACGTTGCCGCTCGTTTCGCCCTTGTGCCACAGCGCCTCGCGCGAACGGCTGTAGAGGTGCAGCTCACCCGTCTCGCGCGTGCGCGCGAGCGCCTGCGCGTTCACGTACGCGAGCGTGAGCACCTCGCCGGTGTTCCAGTCCTGCACGACACACGGCGCGAGACCGCGCTCGTCGTAGGCGACGCGGGTCTCGATCGAATCTTTCGCCTGGGCGGTGCTCATGCGGACGATTGTAGGTCCAGCAAGGGCGCGCCGGGCGGCGGGCCCGCGAGGAACGGCCGGCGAGCGCGCGGACCGTTTGAGGCACACTGGCCGTCGATGGCATCGGCACTTCAGCGCGAGCTGCTCGTCGTGACCGGCAAGGGCGGCGTCGGCAAGACGACGCTGGCGAGCGCGCTCGGGCTGCTCGCGAGCGAACGCGGACTGCGAACGATCGTCGTCGAGGTCGGCGAGCAGGCGCGCCTGCCGGCGCTGTTCGGCCTGTCGGAGCCCGAGCCGGGCGTCGAGACGAAGCTGGATGAGCGACTGTCGAGTCTGACGATCGATCCCGACCGCGCGCTGATGGAATGGCTGCAGGCGCTCGGCGGACGCGTGTCCGGCCGCGTGCTCGCATCGAGCGGCACGTTCCAGTACTTCGCCGCGGCGGCGCCCGGCGCGAAGGAGCTCGTCAGCATGGTCAAGATCTGGGAGCTGACCAGCGGACGACGCTGGCGCGGGCGTGGACGTGGCTATGACCTCGTGGTGCTCGACGCGCCGGCCACCGGCCACGCACTCGGGATGCTCGGCTCGCCGGGCACGTTCGGTCGGATCGCGCGCGTCGGCCCGATCGCAAGCCAAGCCGAGCGCGTGCGGGCGCTGCTCGAGGACCCGGCGCGCTCGAGCTACTTCGCGGTCGCGCAGGGAACCGAGATGGCGATCACCGAGACGCTCGAGCTGCAGGACAGGCTGCGCGACCAGCTTGGCCGCGAGCTCGACGCGGTCATCGTCAACGGCGTGCTGCCGCAGCGCTTCAACACGAGCGAGCTGAAGCTGCTCGCCCCATTGCACGACGGCGACGGCGACGGAGCGAGGGCTGGGCGCGATGGCGCGCAGGTCGAGACCGGCGGAGGCTCAGCCGCGGGTGGCGCCGTCGCGACGGCCGCCGTCAGGCGCTCGGCGCTGCTTGCGGCGCGGGCGGTGTCCGAGCGCGCGCGCTTTCAGCGCAACCAGCTTGCGCGTCTGCGCCGGCGCAGCTTCCCGGTGATCTCGGTGCCGTTCCAGTTCACCGCCGAGCTCGACCTTCCGAGCGTTCGACGAATCGCCGCGCACCTGCGCCACACGTTCTGAGCGGCGCACGCCGCGGGCGCCGACAGGCCGGACGCCGCCAGGACGCCGAGCTACTGGGCGACGAGTCGGTACTTGCGCGTGCCCGGGTCGCGCTCCAGCAACCCGACCGCCAAGAGCGTCGTGACATAGCGATGAGTCGTGCTCGTGTTCATGTTCAACATGCGCGCCAGTTCGGCGATCCCCAGGTACCCGCCGTCGGACGGGAAGCAGGAGAGCACGAGCAGGCCTGACAGCAGCGAGCGCGACAGTCGCCGATCGTCCATCTGCGACGGATAGGACCACTCTCCGGAGTCGAGCGACAGCGGCCACTCGGGATCTCTCACGGCGGAAAGGAGCACCGACAGCGTGCCACCCTGCCCGGCGCTGCGCACGACCTGGTCGACCTGCGACTTCGAGAGCTCGATCAGCACGGCGCCCTCGCGCGGCTCGGACTCGTTGCGAGCCGAACG
Source organism: uncultured Solirubrobacteraceae bacterium (assembly GCA_963782925.1). GTDB lineage: Bacteria > Actinomycetota > Thermoleophilia > Solirubrobacterales > Solirubrobacteraceae > Palsa-744. The sequence goes on along the minus strand of CAWALH010000002.1, from coordinate 2,927,305 downwards.
CCGCGAAGGACGTCCGGCTCGCTGCCACTGGCGAGACGACGACGATTTAGACGCGGCGCCCGAGCCCGCCGACTTCACGCGCCGCGAGCGGCGCGGTTTCTTCTCTCTCCTGGTCGGCAAGACTCCAGTCCCGTTGTCATCCATCATCGTGTGCCGCAATGATGGCGGGCCTGGGCGTCCGCGCTAAGACTGTTCTGAATATTCAGTTCTGACTAGTTCTCGCAACGTGCGGAAATTCCGCCTATGCACCCTGCTGCGCGAAGGCGATTCGCCATAGGCGCAGGACCGGCAGAAGCAGACGCGTGAGCGACCCACCAGCGCGGACGAGCGCGGCGGTTCCGGCACGCATCTCGGGCGTGCGAGCGCTGTCCTTGGAAAGGTACATCGCGATCATGCACGCTGCGATCACGGCGTGCCTGCGACCGTCGCGCAGCCGCCGCGCTTCGGCCGCCGAGCGCTCGACGAGATCGCGCAGCCGCTCGGCGGCAGCCACCGAGGTCACGTAGTGCTCAACGTAGCGGTGATCGCCGTTCTGCGCGTCTTCGACCTGATCGACATAGCTGTCGAGCATCGTTGCGGCGGCCGAGATCCACGGGAAGTAGGCGGCACAGGTACGGCGCAGCTCAACCTCCGAGCACGCCGGCTGCGACGCAAGCGCGAGCGCGGCGTGAACGGTGAGCGACGCGCTCGCGGCGCTGCTGAGCTCAAACCAACTCACGCGTCGCTCGCCCTCGAACTCGCGCCCAGCCCACTCCTGCAGTGCCCCGTCACGCCCGCGCGGATCGATGTCGTGGTTGAGCGCGAGCACCTGCGCTCGGCGCGCTTCGCGCACGACCAGCGGTTTGACGCGTCCGTACGAGGGGAGCCTCGCGCAGTCCCGGCGACAGACTTCGACGAGCGTGCGCAGATAGCCGCCATCCTCGCGCCAAGGGTGATAGCGGTAGTAGTCGGAGATCGGAAGCGCCGGGTCGAGCGCCTCGACGAGCGCGAGATGCAACTGGCGACCGTTGCCCGTCCCGACCTCGGCTCCGCGCTCGTTGACTGTGTCGAGGAAGTCCCAGATCGTCTGGTAGGCGACCAGTAGACGCAGCAGGTTCGGATCGCGCCGGCGCGGCAGGATCGAGAACAGGGCGGCGCCGTCAGCGTGCCCGCGCTTGGTCGCGATCGCGCTCAGCGCGTCTTCGCGAATCGCGGCGTCCGGGATCGTGCGCGCGCGAACGGTCCAGGCGTCGATCTCGGAGGACGCGACACGCAAGCCCCAGAGCAGCTCGCGTGTGGCGGCGCTCAGTAGGGCCCAGACCTGCCGCGGAGAGAGGGGTAGCGGGTCGGGCATCTATCCATGCATCGGAACTCTCCCGGATAGTAGTTGTGGGGTCGGTCGTCTCCCCATGCACGTTAGTGCTCACTCCGGCAGCACGACCGTCGGGCGCACGCGGGCGGCTAGATATCCCGGAACCGCAGCGGTCGCGACGGCGACAGCCGTGATCAGCGCGAAGCTCCCGAACGCGACCCGAAGGGGCGACGATTCGATCACGGGGAAGCCCGTCACGGTAGCCAGCGCCCGGCTCAACACGAGCTGGCCGTAGGCGCCGAACACAGCTCCGAGCGCGCAGCCCAGCCCGAGCAGCATGGCGCTCTCCCACAGCAGCGCACGCCACAGCACGATGCGACTGAAGCCGTCGACCTTCATGTCCGCGAGCCGCATACGACGCTGCCAGATCATCGCCCCCATCGCGGCGGCCATCGCGAGGATGGCCGCGATCAGCACCAGGCTGCGGATCTGCGTCAGCCGCGACAGGCCCTGCGAGGCGGTGCCGTAATGGAGCCGTTGACGTTCGGCCCTCGTTTCGACGCGCAACCCCGAGCCGGGCCCGATCGCGCGTCTGACCTCGCGGCTGACGATCGCCGGCGAGGCGCCCGCCGCCAGTTGCACCTCATAGGCGCTCGGGTCCGGGCTTGCCCACGCACGCGCGTAGTCGTTCGCGTTGAGCACGAGCGCGCCCGGCGGCCAACCGAGGTTCGTGCTGAGCGCCGCGACACGCAGCACGACCGGATGCGGGGTCGGAAGCATGAACGCCTGACCGATGTGCAGGTCGTGCTGTTCGGCGATCGCGCGCGAGACGACGACCCACCCGTCGGCCCGCAGACGTGCAGTCGCCAGCACAGGGTCGCCGCTGACGATTTGGCTCCACGCGATCGGACGCACGTCGTCCTTCGGCTGCGCGATCACCCATGTCCGCCGATCGCCCCAGTCGAGGAAGCTGCTGCGGTAGAGCTCGACCTTGGCCACCCCGGGAAGCCGCTCGATCGCTGTGCGGAAACGGTCGCTGAAGGAGTTCGTCGCGAGCGAGTTCGATTCGCCGTCGAGACTCACCCAGACGTCGGCACGCGAATCGATGCCGCGCGCGGAGGCGTCGAGGCCGCGCTGCAGGTTGTCGCGCGCCGCCTGGATCGAGACGCTGCCGAACACCGCGATCGCACCGGTGGCGGCGATCGCGAGTGACCGCGCCCTATTCGAGCGCGAGCGCAGCTCGATCAACGCGAGGAACGAAGCGGCTCCACTGAACAGGCGCTGCGCGCGCTCTCCTGCGCGCACGGTCAAATCGAGCAGGGCCGGCAGACAGAGCAGCAGGGCGAATGCGAGGCTGACGACACCGACGATCGCCGATTGCGGCGCCGCGAGCAGGATCGCCGTAGTCGCTGCAAGACACGCGCCGGCCGCCAGCAGCAGCAGTCGCGCTCGATCGCGCCTTGGTGAGACCTGCACAAGCCCGGCGGGGCGCTCGACGATCTCGGCGCGAAGCGGCGCGAGCACGCCGACGGCCGCCGCGAGCATTCCGCCGGCGACCGCGACCACGACGGCCGTGAGCGTGACGATCCTCTCGGTGCCGATCGGGAACGCGAACGACAGGTACCCGGGGCTCGAGCTGAACAGCGCGACCGACAGCTCCTCGCCGAGCACCAGGCCGAGCGCGGATGCGACGACGCCGAGCACGAGCGCGTCGAGCAGCACCACCTCGACGATCATCCGTCGCGTGTAGCCGTCGAGGCGGAGATCCTCGATCAGCCTGCGACGCTGCGGGACGGTGAGCAGCAGCGCATTGAACGCGAACAGGAAGCCGACGAGCGCACTCAGCGCGGCGAACAACCCGGTCGACTGATCAACCGGACCGGCGGCCCGGCGGAACAGGAGCTTGCTGATGTTCGCCGGGCGCACGTTGAGCCGCCCGTCGCCAAGGCGCCTCAGCTCTGCGCGCACGAGCCGATCGAGGCGCGGCGGGGAGCGCACGTAGATGCTCGTGACGCGGTCGGGTAGCTGCGCGAGGCGCTGAACGGTGCCGAGCGGCGCGAGCGCGATCGGACTCGCGCCGAGCGCACCGGTGCCCGGCCCGAGCAGGTCGGGGATCAGCAGGACCTGCGAGGTTCCCACCCCGAGCTGCAGCTCGACGGGTCGCAGCGTGTCGGCCCCGATCTTCTCCCCGACCACGCTCGAGGTCGTCACGACCTTCGCTTGAGTGACCCCGATCAGGTTGACGCGACGAGCGATCGGTCCGGCGAAGCGCGCCAGTCGCGGGTCGACGCCGATCAGGTCGACCGACTGCTGCCCACCGGGGCCGACGAGGTTCGCGTTCTGCTCGAGCACGGGTGCGGCGGCCTGCACGCCGGGGAGCGCCTGGACCTGGCGCAGCAGGCTCTCGTCGAAGCCGTGGCTGTCGCGCGCCGCAAGCTGGAAGCGCATTTGCCCAACGATTCCGTCGGCAAGTCGTTCGACCGAGCCGTTGAGGCTCGTGTTGACGACCTGCGAGGCAAACAGCAGCGAGACGCCGATCGCGATGCCGAGCACCGCGAACAGCTCCTGGGTCAGCCGGGCGCGAATGCGGACGCGATAGAGCCGCAGGATGCTGGAGAGCCTCATCGCAGACCCCCAGCGCGCACGTCAGTCGACATTTACGGCTGCTTGCCCCTTGCTCGCCTCGTAGTCGGTCAGCCGCCCGTCGCGTAGCGTGAGGACCTTGTCGGCGAACGCCGCCGCCTGCGGATCGTGCGTGACCAGCACGACTGCGATCCGGCGCTCGCGACACGTGTCGGCGAGTAGCGCGAGCACCTGCGCGCCACGCTCGCTGTCGAGGCTTCCTGTCGGCTCGTCGGCCAGCAGCAGCCGCGGCTCCATCGACAGCGCCCGCGCGATCATCACGCGCTGGCGCTCGCCCATCGAGAGCTGCTCGGCACGATGGCCCGTGCGCTCGGACAGGCCGAGGCGGTCGAGCAGTGGCCTGATCCGCCGCCGCGCCTCGCGCGAGCCGATGTCGGCCCCCATCAACTTCAGCGCGGCGTTGTCGAGCGCGCTCGCGCCCGGGATCAGGTTGAGCGACTGGCGCACGAACCCCAGCTCGTGCAGGCGGTACTGCGCAGCCTCGCGGTCGGTGAGCTGGGAGACATCGCGCCCGTTGACGTGGATCGAGCCTGCGTCCGGTCGCAACAGCGCCGCGATCAGCATCAGCAGCGTACTCTTGCCCGATCCGCTGGGTCCGTACAGCGCGACGAACTCGCTCTCGGCGACGAACAGCGATACGCCGTCGACGGCTCGCACTGGAGCGGCGGACGCCACCGGGAAGTGCTTGACGAGCTTGTTCAGCTCGAGCACTGGAACGCCCCCGCGGGCATCTACGCGGAGCGCTTGTAACCGGGGAACTCGATCACGTTGTCTTCGTCCTCGTCGTCGGTCGGCGGCGGGTCGCCGTCGCCGTCGACCGAAGGCGTGATCAGCCGCCCACCGCTCAGCGCCCTGAGCTGGTGCGAACCCATCGCGGCAGGCATGTCCGGGACCGTCATCAGCACCGCAACGTCGGTCTCGCCGACGAGCGAGCGCAGCAACAGCAGGAGCTCCTCGCGCTCGCGGACGCCGAGGTTGGCAGTTGGATCGTCGATCAACAGCAGCCGCGGCGAGCGGGCGATTCCGTGCGCGATCGCCACGAGCGCGCGCTCGCCGTCGGACAGGCTCTCCCAGCGCTGCTCCGCGCACTGCCCCATCCCGACGCGCTTCAGTGCGCTGTCGGCGAGCCGGTTGGCCTGCCGCCGGCCGTGCTCGATCAGCAGCGGCAGCGCGACGTAGTCGAGCATCGTCAGGTCGCTGCGCGGACCGGATCGCCGAACCCAGCCGATCTCGCCGCGACGCAGCCGCGCATGTCCGCGTTCGGACAGCGTCGACAGGTCCTCGCCGGCGAAGCGCACCGAGCCGCGGTCCGGTGTTTCCAACCCGGCGGCGATTCGCAGCAGCGTCGTCTTGCCGGCCCCGCGCCGCCCCCACACGCCGATGAACTCGCCGGCGCCGATCTCGAGGCACGCGTCGACGAGCACGCGCACCTCCGAGGATCCGCGCCAGTAGCTCTTGCTGACCTGCTCCAGCGAGAGCAGCGCGTCGGTCATCAGGCCTCTCGCAGGCCGCTCATCCGCGTGGTCGCATCGAGCGCGATGCCCGCCCGCGACGCTTCGTGCTCCTCGCGAAGCTGTTCGAGCAGCTCGCGCGCGTTCTGCAGCCATTCGATCCGCGCCTTCCAGAACGCAACCTCGGCTTCCGTCGCAAGCGTCCCCATCAGGCTCGACCAATCGCGCGAGAACACAGGCTCCTCGCCGCGGCGCTTGAGATCTTGCAGACGCCCCAGGCACACGACTTCCTGCCCGGCGACGGCTTCGATCAGGCGCGGAACGTTGCGCGGGCGACACAGCGCGATCTTCATGTGCAGTTCGTCGCGCAGAGGCGGCGCGGGCGAGGGGTCGAGCATCCACGACTCGAAGTGCTCTACACCCTCCTCGGTCGCCTCGTAGATCGTCCGCGGCGCGGCGCGGCGCGCGGGACCGGGACCGAACTCGCCTGCGCTGCGGACGAAATCGTCGCGCGTGAGCTGGTCCAGCGCCGAGTAGACGCCCGATGGCGCGAAGCCCGAGGAGCCGAAACGCTCATCGAGCCGCTGGGCAAGCTGATACCCGTAGCCCGGTCGTTCGATCACGAGCCCCAACACCGCATGCTTGGCCGACATCTTCGCCCTTCCTCGTCAACGGCTTCCTGCGTAGAAGGTACTCGAATTGGCGACCGCCTGCATTCCAAACATGGCATGAATCAGACCGAGTGGAATTCTTGGGCCAATCGAGATCGTGTGTATATTTGCGAGCGTCCGCCGGCGAGGCGCGCGAGCGCCTCGATGACGTCTCTCACGTGATCCCGAGACGGTCCAGCAGACCGTCGTCGGCGCGCCAGTCGCGCCGCACGCGGACGGAGAGGTCGAGGTGCACGCGGCAGTCCAGCTCGCGCTCGATCTCGCGCCGTGCGGCGGTCCCGATCGCCTTGATCATTCGCCCGCCGGAACCGATCAGAATCCCCTTCTGCGAGGCGCTTTCGACCCACAGCAGCGCCCGCACGCGCGCCAGGTCCGGTCGCGGCCACTCGACGTCCTCGACGACGGCCTCGACGGCGTGCGGCACCTCCTGGAAGGTCCGCTTGATCGCCGCCTCGCGCACGAGCTCGGCGAGCAGCACGGCGAGCGGCTGGTCGGTGTGCGCGCGCTCGGCGAACATGAACGGCCCCTCCGGCATCTGCGCCTCGAGGTGCTCGATCAGCGCGGACACGCCAGCGCCGGTGCGCGCCGAAATCGGAAACAACTCGTCTCCGACCTCGAGCTCGGCCGCCTGCGTCAGCGCCGCGGCCGTCGCACCGCGCGAGAGCCGGTCGATCTTGTTGACGGCGATCGTCACGCGTGCGCCGGCCGCCGCAAGCGATGCCGCGATGAAACGATCGCCGGCACCGACGCCCTGCTCGCCGTTGAGCAGCAGCAGCGCAACGTCGGCCTCCTCGAGCTCCCGGCTAACGCGCGTGGCCATCCGCGCGGTCAACGCATCGCGCGGGCGCTGCACGCCGGGGAGGTCGACGAGCACGAGTTGGCAGTCCCCGCGCGAGCGGATCCCGCGAATCGCTCGGCGCGTGGTCTGCGGCCGGTCGCTGACGATCGCGACCTTGTCCTCGACGATCGCGTTGACGAGCGTCGACTTGCCGACGTTCGGCCGACCGGCCAGCGCGACGAAGCCGCTGCGCGTCAACTCGGCTCCGCGGCGAGCAGCTCGCGCTGCAGCGCGAGCATCTCGCCATCGTCGGCCTCGTGGTCCATGCCGAGCAGATGCAGCATCCCGTGGACGACCGCCTCGCGCACGTCGGCGGTGTGCTCCAGGCAGATCACGACGTCGCCGAGCTCGCGCCCGCCGCCGACCGGCTCGGCGCCGTCGACCGGAAACGAGAGCACGTCGGTCGGCCGCGCGCGCCCGCGATAGCGCGCGTTCAGCTCGCCGATCCGTCGAGCGTCGACGAACTCGATCGCGACGTGACCGTCACGGACGCCGGCCGACGCCGCCGCGATCGTGCACAGCCGACGCAGCTCCACCGCGGCCAGCGGCCCGTCGCCGACGATCTCGAGCTCGATCATCGCCGCTCAGGCGCGACGATCGGCCGCGCGCAGCTCGGGCGCTTCGCGCTGGGCGTGCACGTCGTAGGCCTCGACGATGCGCTGCACGAGCTTGTGACGCACGACGTCCTCACCGCCGAAGCGGACGAACTCGATGCCCTCGATCTCCTCGAGCACGTCGCCGACGACGACGAGTCCCGAGCGCTGGTCGCGCGGCAGGTCGACCTGCGTGATGTCGCCGGTCACGACCATCCGCGAGCCGAAGCCGAGGCGCGTGAGGAACATCTTCATCTGCTCGGGCGTCGTGTTCTGCGCCTCGTCGAGGATCACGAACGAGTCGTTCAGCGTACGACCGCGCATGAACGCCAGCGGGGCGATCTCGATCACGCCGCGATCGATGAACTGCGTGACCTTCTCGGGATCGAGCATGTCGTGCAGCGCGTCGAACAGCGGGCGCAGGTACGGATCGACCTTCGCCATCAAATCGCCCGGGAGGAAGCCGAGCCGCTCGCCGGCCTCGACGGCCGGGCGCGTGAGGATGATCCGGTTGACCTCGTGGCGCGTCAACGCAGCGGCGGCCATCGCGACGGCGAGGAACGTCTTGCCCGTGCCGGCCGGACCGACGCCGAAGGTCACGGTGTTGTTGCGCACCGAGTCGACGTAGCGCTTCTGGTTGACCGTCTTCGGCGCGACCCGCAGGCTGCGATGGCGCCAGACGACGTCCTCGAGCACGCGCGCGGGCGACTCGTGCGCATCGAGCGCGCCGGTCACCGCGGCGATCGTGCCCGGCCCGATCTGATGCCCGCGGGCGATCAGCTCGGACAGCTCGCGCACGACCCGCTCGCCGGCGTTCGTCTCGCTCTCCTCGCCGTCGAACGTGAGCACATTGCCGCGGAGGAAGACCTTGCAGTCGAGATGCGCCTGCAGCGCACGCAGCACCGCGTCCTGGCTGCCGGCGAGCTCGACGGCGACGTCGTTCGGAAGCTCGATCTGCGTCCTCATCCTTGCAGCGACGCCCGCACCAGTCCGGAGACGCGCTTGCCGTCGGCGCGACCGTCGACGGCCGCGATCGCCTGCTTCATCGCCTGACCCATGTCCTTGACCGACTGCGCGCCACTCTCGCGCACGGCGCGCTCGACGATCGCCTGCAGCTCGGCGTCGGAGAGCTCGGCGGGCAGGTAGGAGCCGATCAGCTCGCCCTCGGCCTCCTCGGCGCCGGCGAGGTCCTCGCGGCCGGCCTCGCGGTAGGCCTTCGCCGCCTCCAGGCGACGCTTGCGCTCGCGTCGCAGCACGGCGAGCTCGTCGTCCGAGCCTTCCTTGAGCGACTTCTGCAGCTCGGAGAGCACCAGGCGCAGCGCACCGACGCGCTGCTTCTCGCCTGCACGCATCGCCCCCTGCAGGTCGAGCTTGATCTGGTCGAGTATCGCCATCCGCAACTCAGGATACGCCGCCGCAACGACGATCGGGACGGCTGGATCTGGCCGAGTGAATATCGTGGCGCGCGTGAACGACTCGCTCTACGCCGACGCGCTCGCGCCGTTCCTCGCCGAGGCCGAGCGCCTGCGCCCGCCCGACGCCGAAGTGATCGACGCACACACGCACCTCGGGCTCGACGAGGATGGGCGCTCGCTGACGCTCGAGCAACTGCTCGCGCAGCTCGACGCCGCCGACGCGCGACGCGCGTGCGTCTTCCCGCTGCACGATCCCGAACGCCACCCGTCCTATCGCGTACCGAACGACCGCGTGCTCGGCTGGGCCGGCGAAAGCGACGGACGACTCGTCCCGTTCTGCCGCCTGGACCCGGCCGAAGACCCGCTCGACGAGGCCGAGCGGTGCCTGGCGGCGGGAGCGCGCGGGATCAAGCTGCATCCGCGTGCGCAGGAGTTCGTGTTCGACGGCGGGGACATGGCGGACGTGTTCGCGCTCGCCGAGGAGGCACACGTGCCGATCCTGATCCACGCCGGACGCGGCCTGCCGCCGCTGGCCGACGGACTCGCCGAGCTCGCGCTGAACCACCCCGACGCGGTGTTGATCCTCGCGCACGGCGCGATCTGCGACCAGGGCATCCTGACGACGCGCCTGGCCGAGCACCCGGGTGTGCTCTACGACATCTCGTGCTTCTTCCCGCTCGACGTGATCGAGCTGTTCGCGCGCGTGCCGGCCGAGCGAATCGTGTTCGCGTCGGACCCGCCGTACGGGATGCCGGCGACGACGCTGTACCTGGCGCTGCGCGTCGCGCGCCAAGCGGGCCTCGACGAGCAGACGACGAAGGCCGTGCTCGGCGGCACGATGGCTTCGCTGCTCGACGGGCGCGGGCTGCCGCCGGCGCACGCGCCGCGACGAGGCGCGTCGATCACGCTGTCGGGGCGACTGGCGCGCGCATACGGCTACGCGAGCCTCGTCGGCCCGGCGCTGTTCACGGGCGCGGCAGAGCAGGGGCACGCGATGCTCGACATGGCGCGCGCGGCCTGCCGCGACCCAGAGCCAGGCGAGGACGGCGAGGCGCTCGCGACAATCGGCGCGGCGCTTGGCGCGGCCGACGTTCTGATGCGCGAGGAGGACGGCGTGCGCGCGGCGATCGACCTCGTGTACCGCGCGATCGTGCGTGCCGCGACCGAGGTTCCCGACTAGACCGGCTTACTCGTCCGGAGCGGTGAGCCAGACGGCGGCCCACTCGCCGCTCTGCAGACGCCGACGCTCGAGCAGCCCGAGCCGCTCGTCGAACGCGGCGACGACCTCGTCGACCTGCTCGACGAGCAGGCCGCTCGCGAGCAGCTGCGCCGGCGGCGCCGAGATCGTGCGCGCGAGGTCGAGCAGCAGCGGGCGCAGCAGGTTCGCCAGCACGACGATCCGGCCGGGCGGCGGATCGGGACGGCCGAGCCACGGAAGCCGCTCGCTGCGCAGGTCGAAGCGACGCGTGTCGATCGCGACGCCGTTGACGCGCGCGTTCTCGCGCGTCGCCACGACGCTCTCGCGCTCGTGGTCGAGCGCGAGCACCGGCGCGAAGCCGAGGCGGGCGGCGGCGATCGCGAGCACGCCCGAGCCGGCGCCGACGTCGAGCAGCGGGCCGAGCGACGGCTGCTCGGCGGCGAGCGCGAGCAGCAGCTCGAGGCACATGCGCGTCGTCGCGTGCGCGCCGGTGCCGAACGCGCGGGCGGGGTCGATCACGATCTCCTCCACCCGATCGCCGCTGCCGCGTCGATCGCCCCCGGCAAGCGGCGGCTCCCAGGGTGGGCGCACATGCAGGGCGGGCGCCATCCTGGCCTTGCCGCGCCCCGGCGATCGCGGCGGCCGCGGAACCTCGACGGCGCCGGCTGAGACCGATTCGGGCGCCTCGACGAGGATCGGCCGGTGAAAGCGCCTCCAGCGCTCGTGCCAGTCGTCGGCCGTCTCGCTCGTCGAGATCTCGACGAGCGCGTCGCCGGCGGCCGCCTGCAGGTCGGGCAGCTCGGGCAGCTCGCCGGGCGCGCCGTAGACCGCGTACTCGACGACGCCGGGCGCGGGCTCGGACTCCTCGACGCCGCCCGGCACGAGATCGAGCAGCTCGGCGAGGACCAGCTCAGCCTGCTCGCGCCGCACGCGGACGGCCAGGCGGATCACGCAGCTTGACTGCCGAGCGCGCGTCGGAGCTTCGCGAAGATCGACTCGTCCGAGCGCAGGTTCTCCTCCGTCAGCGTGTCCTTCAGCTGCTCGAGCAGCTCACGCTGCTCGGCGCTCAGACGCCGTGGGATCACGACGTTGACGACGACGCGAAGGTTGCCGCGCCGTCCACGACCGAGCGCGGGCATGCCCTCGCCGCGCAGCGTCACGACCTCGCCCGGCTGCGTCCCCGCCTGCAGCTCGACCTCGGCGCTGCCTTCGAGCGTCGGCACCTCGAGCGTGCCGCCGAGCGCGGCGAGCGGCGCCGGGACATCGAGCGCGGTGATCAGGTCGTCGCCTTCGCGCACGAAGCGGCTGTCGTCGTTCACGCGGACGAGCACGTACAGGTCGCCCGACGGCGCGCCGGGCTCGCCCGCGTGCCCGCGGCCGCTCAGCCTGATCCGCTGGCCGCCCGCGATCCCCGCCGGAACGTCGACCTCGAGCTCGTGCGTGACCGCACGCCGCCCGCGCCCACGACACTCGCGGCACGGCTGCTCGGGCACGCGGCCGTCCCCGTGGCAGACGTCGCAGGCGACCGTACGCACCATCTGCCCGAACGGCGTGCGCGTCGCCGCCTGCAACTGCCCGGCGCCGCCGCAGCGCTCACACGTGCGAATCGCCGTTCCCGGCTCGGCGCCGTTGCCGTGGCAGTGCTCGCAGCGATCGATCGCCTCGTAGGAGACCTCGACGGTCGCGCCGTTCGCGGCCTGCAGCAGCTCGATCTCGACCGCCACCGCGACGTCGCCGCCCGGCATCGGACCGGGGCGGCCGCCGAAGCCGCCGGCCCCGCCGCCGAAGAACGCCTCGAACAGGTCGCCGATCGATCCGAACGCGTCGAAGTTCGGCGCGTAGCCGCCCGAGCGCAGGCCTTCGTGACCGTAGCGGTCGTACGTCGCGCGCCGCTCCTCGTCGGAGAGGATCTCGTACGCCTCGGCGGCCTCCTTGAACTTCTCCTCGGCGTCCGCGTCGTGCGCGTTGACGTCCGGGTGCAGTTCGCGCGCGAGCTTGCGAAAGGCTTTCTTGACCTGCTGCTCGGAGGCGTCGCGCTCGACGCCGAGCACCTCGTACGGGTCGCGCGGCATCGTGCTCGCGTCAGCTCTCGGCATAGGCGTCTTCGACGAAGCGCGACAGCTGGTGCGCCGCCTCACGCACCGTGACGATCGCGCCGGCGTAGTCCATCCGCACGGGCCCGATCAGCGATACGGCGCCGAGCTTGCGCTGGGCGACTCCGTAGCCGGTCGCTACGAGCGCCAGCGAGCGCATCGCCGGAATCTCGTTCTCGCGCCCGATCCGCACATAGACGTCGGGCTCGCCGAGCGCGACGCGCAGCACGCGCAGCAGCGAGACGCGCCGCTCGAGCAGGCCGACGAGGCCCTCGAGCTGTGCCGCGTCGTCGATCCGCCCGGCGGAGAACAGCCGCGCGGTGCCGTCGACGTACAGTTCTTCCTCGTTCTCGGAGGCGAGATCGCCGAACGCCGGCGCGAGCCGCCTGAGGAACGCGAGCTCGACGCTCGGCAGGCTCGGGTCGAGCAACCGCTGCTGCAGCATCCGCGCGCCGAGGCCGAGCCCGACGAGCCGCTCGCGCAGGTACTCGCCCGCCCACGTCAGCAGGCCGGGATCGACCGGGCGGTCGAACGTCGCGAACAGCTTCGAGACGCCGCCGCTCGACGTGATCACGACGACCATCACGACCTCCGGCTGCAGTGCGAGGACCTCGACGTGGCGAATCGTCGCCGTCGTCAGCGACGGAGCCGAGACGACCGCGAGCAGGTTCGTCATCTGCGAGAGCGTCTCGGAAGTCGTGCGCATCGCCTCCTCGACCTCCCGGCGAATCAGGGTGAGCTCCATCCGGCGCTGGACCTCGAGCCCCTCGCCCGAGTCGAGCATCAGGTCGACGACATAGCGATGCCCCGCGTCGGTCGGCACGCGCCCGGCCGAGACGTGCGGGTGCGCAAGCAGGCCCTGCTCCTCGAGCAGCGCCAGTTCGTTGCGAATCGTCGACGGTCCGCAATCGAACTCGGGATCGGCGGCAATCGACCTCGACGCGACCGGCTGTCCGGTCCGCAGGTAGTCGTCCACCACCTTGCACAGGATTCGCTCCTGCCGGGAGGTGAGCATCGCTTGATTGTAGGCCGAGCCGTGACCGCCGCCGCTGGCGCGAGCGCTCAGATCTCGAGCTCGGCCTCGGCGTTGCGGATGATCTGCTTGCCCGCCTGCTCGGCGACCGTCTCGACGATCGCGCGGCCATCCGCGACCTCGCGCACCGTGCCGGTGACGACGACCTCCTGCTCGGGCATGCCCATGCCGCGGAACTGGACCGACAAGCGCTTCAGGTGCTCGGGCCCGCCGGCCGCGTCGGTCTGCGCGCGCGCGACCTGCGCCATCGTCCAGAGGCCGTGCAGGATGCGGCCGGGCAGGCCGACCGCGCGCGCGAACTCCTCATCGATGTGGATCGGGTTGTAGTCGCCGGATGCGCCCGCGTAGCGATTGGTCAGGTACTTGTCCGGGGTGATGCTCAACTGCGGAATCTGCTCGCCGGCGTTCAGCTCGGACATCGCTCACACTCCTCGGACGATATTCGTCCACGTGCCGCGGCAGACCTGCTCGCCACGCTGGTTGACCGAGATCGACTCGAACACGTAGTAGCCGCGGCCGTCGGCTTCGGAGATGTCCTTGACGCTCGCCGTCGTCGAGATCTCATCGCCGGCGACCACGAGCGGTCCCCACTCGAACTCCTGGCCACCGTGCACCATCATCGCGAAGTTGAGCTCGATCTCGGGGTCGAAGATCGGCGGACCGACCGCCGGCGCGCTGTAGACGACGGCGAACATCGGCGGCGCCACCACATCCGCATAGCCCGCCGCGCACGCCGCATCGACGTCGAGGTACAGCGGGTTGGTCTCGCCGACCGCGCGCGCGTACTCCCTGATCTTCTCGCGGCCGACCGCGTAGACGACGGGCTCGTAGGTCTTGCCGATTGCTTGCGTGTTGACGGGCATCGCTCTGGATGGCGCGGGCGACCGGCCGGCGCGGCGCGCCAGTTTACGCCTAGCGCGCGCGTCTTGGCCGGCCGGTCGCCGCCCCGGGACCTAGAAGGTCAGCTCGTGCTCCTCGACTCCGACGCCGACGAGCTCGCCGTCGTCGACCCTGCCACCGCCGTCGGCGTCCGCGTCATCGGCGGGCGCCCGCCCCGAGCCGGGCCCGTCGAGGAACTGGACGACGTCGGAGACGACGCTCACGGCCTGGCGCCGTTCGTGCTCGGCAGTCTCCCACTCGCGCCACTCGAGCCTGCCGTCGACGCCGACGCGGCTTCCCCGGTGCATGAAGCGCGCAACCGACTCGGCCGTCGGTCCGTACGTGCTCACATCGAAGTAGTTCGGGCGCTCGTTGAACGCCGGCAGCATCCGCACGCGCGAACCGACGGCGCGCCTGTACGAGTACCCCTCCTCGCCGACCGACAGCAGGCGCGCCGCGTCCCACAGGGTCGAGCGGCGGTCGTACGCGAGCACGGCGATGATCGCGTTTCGCAGGTAGCGGTCCGATGACGCCTTGATGTCCGAATCGGTGAACAGGCCCTTGAGCGCGGCGACGACGTAGTCGGCGATCACGTCCGCCGGCGCGTCGACCGCGAGCGGGTTGAAGCCGCACGTCGGGTGAGCGAAGTCGAGCAGCGTGCACGTCCGCGTCGGCTCGACGAGGCTGACGGCGGCGTCGGCGGCGTCGCCCTTCGGGTCGAGCACGATCACGGCGCAGCGCTCACGGCGAAGGTCCTCGGCGACGGTCGCGACCAGATAGCTCGACTTGCCCTGCTCGACGGTGCCCGGAACGGCGGTGTTCTGACGGCGCAGCTCGGGGTGGATCGACACCGGCCCGATCGCGTCGCGCAGCGTCCCGCGCCCGTCGCGCGGGCGGTGGATCGACGGCGGCGCCGGGGCGCGCGGGAGCGCGTCGCGCGCGAAAGGGACGGCGACGTACTCGACGGACGGCAGATGCCACAGCGACGCCAGCTCGCTCGTAGCGAAGACACCCTTGCGAAACGACGGCAGCGGGTTCCCCTCGCCGCGTTCGATCCGCCGCCCGTAGAGCGAGAGCAAGCCGTGACGGACCGCCGCGCCGCGCTCCACGAGCCGGTTCTCGGCACCGTCCGCGCGCAGCGCCGATGCGACGCGCTCGCACGTGCGGCGCTCACCTGCGGCGATGCGAATCTCGGCGAAGAACAGCGGGGCGTGCTGGACGTCGAGGCCTCCGCGTAGCTCGGCGTCGTCGACGAGCGAGCGATCGCGCGCCAGCGCATGCGCTCGACGCTCACGCGCAATCCGCGCCTCGCGCGCCTTGAACGCGCGCCTGGCCAATCGCTCGAAGGACGTCGGCGCAGGCGTCAGCGCGAACTGCACGAGAAGCGGTCGATCGGTCGCGCCGATCGCGTTCAGCAGCCTGTCCATCGCCGGCTCGCGCTCGTGCTCGAAGCGATCGAGCGCCTTGACGCGCTCGATGAACTCGGAGCGCTTCTTCAGCCGCAACATCGCACGCGGAACCACGAACGGTCGCCGTTCCGCGACCAGCGCGCAGTTGGGATATGCGACGCGCAGCGCCGATTCGACGGCGGGCAGCAGCTCGTGCGCGCAGCTCAGCGTCATCCATGCACGACCCGCCGCCTCACCGTCGTGATCTCCGCACGTCGCCCGACCGTGGTTGACCTCGAGCGCGAGCGACGGCTGACCGACGAGCAGACGGCGCCACCAGCGCTGCAGCAGTCGCTTGTGCAGCGCCTCGTACATGCTCACGACGGCTGCGGCGCTCGCCCGGTCGGTTCGGTATGGCTCGATCCGAACGCGCACGTAGCGGCGCCGAGCGCGAGCGACGGCACGCGCGAGCGCAAGTCCCGCCAGCCCGCAGGCGAGCACGCCCGCGAGCGGCCGGATCGGCGCCCAGCCGCTCAGGTCGCGTGCCATCGCCGCCGGCACGCCGGCGATCCCCGCGAGCGACCCGAGCGGCGATCGCAGCGTCGTGCCGCGGAGCAGCCGGCCGGGACCCCCGTGCAGAAGCCAGCCGACGAGCGTGTAGCTCGCGATTACGGCCAGCACGGCGAGCAGTCGCCACAACAGGAAGCGCAGCACCTCACGCTCTGCTCCGACCGCGAGCGGCCGACGGGACTGCTCAGTCGCTCAGATGCTTCAGCGCGGACGCGTCGCGCGCTCGACCCGCGCGCCGCGAGGTGTCAGGTGCCAGGCGTTCGAGCCACCCTTCTCCTGACCGTCACCCGTGTTTTCGACGAGTTCGAGCCGCGCCAGTCGCGCGAGCAGCTTGGAGATCTGGCCCTGGTCGGCGACGCCCGAGCGCTCGGCGATCTCGCGGTTGCTCGCACCGGGGTGCTCGGCGATCACGACGAGCACGCGAACCGTCCGATAGGTCAGGCGCATGCTCAGGCCGGCCATCGGGTCACGGCTCTGCGTCCGCGTGCGCGCGTCGCTCTCACGACGTCGCTCTGGCGCCGGCCTGCTCAGTTCCCTGCTCGCGGCGCGCGAGCCGAGGTACGGCAGCACGACGATGTTCATCAACGAGCCGAGCAGGCACGTGAAGCGGTCGGCGCCGCTGTCCTCGAGCGCGCGTGTGTGCAGCACGGCGAAGACGGCGCCGACGACGCCTTCGGCGACGACCTCCGGCGGTTCACGCACCGCGCTCGTCGCGAACCGACCCTGGTCGACGACCTTCGCGAGCCCCTCGAGCACCTCCGCGCGCCGCTCGAGCACTCGCGGTCCCGCGCCGAGCGCCTCGACGAGGCAGAGCCGCGCGAGTGCAGGCTCTTCGTCGAAGAACATCAACAGCTCGGCGAGGCCCGCGCGAACTCCCTCGCGCCACACGCTCTCGCCGTCGTACGCGTCCTTGACGAGTCGCCCGGCCTGCGTCACGGCCTGCTCGAGCGCCGCCAGGAAGCAGTCTTCGCGGTCGGCGAACACGTCGTAGAACGTCTTGCGCGAGACTTTCGCCCTGCTGATCACCTGCGCAACCGTCATCCGCCCGTAGCCGACCTCCTCGACCGCCGAAAGCGCGGCGGCGAGCATGCGGCTGCGCTGGATCTCCGTCACACGTCCTCGTGACAACCCACTCGATCCCGGACGTCGCCGCGTTCCTGCGGCGCGTTTCTGGTGGACAAAAGCCATTTTCTTCCTCGCGTTCTCGCCTTCGACAGTAAGAAAAGGGGGTTCTTGCCCACGTATTTCGCGTGCCGCGATCGACGCCCCATCCCCAAAGAACGCCACGACTCGCAATGTCAATCAAGAAGACTCGTGGATCAAGACCCTTAAGTCGAGGCGCGTCTCCAACTCTCGGTTCCGGTCCTTGGAATTCCAGCCCGAGCCCGAGAGCTGCTCAAAGATCCGCAGAATGCGCATTCCTCTAGCCTTCGCACGTGGCATCGTCCACTGGACAGCGGCTACTCGGGCCGATCGCTGTGGCGGTCGTGCTCGCGGTCGCCGCGATCTCTCCGCTCGCCGCCGGCGCGAGCACGTACGGCACGCTGCTCGCGCGCCGCGACGCCACGCCGTCGGCGTCGCTCGAAACGAGCTTCTCGAACGTGCGACCGCCGGCATCGTTCCTGCTCGTCGTCACCGAGCCGACCGATGCCTCGATCTCGTTTCGCTGGTCGCTTCGCTGCGTCAGCGCCTCGGGCCGCGAACGTGGCGGCGCCTCCGGCGCGGCGACGGTCTCCAGCAGCCGCTGGGTCAAGCGCGTGCGCACCGACTGGATCAAGCATCCGGCCGAGTGCTCAGGTACAACGTCCGGCTCCGCCGCGTCGACGGCGGTGCTCGTACGCGTGTTCGCCGACTAGCGCGCGAGTACCGCTACCGGGATTCGAACCCGGGTTTCCGCCATGAGAGGGCGGCGTCCTAGTCCCCTGGACGATAGCGGCGCGTTCCTGCCGGATCGAGGCTAGCAAAGCGCTCGGAGCGAGGAGCGACGCGGGCCACACGCCGAACGGCCGGCGGCGACGGCCTGCGCGCCGGTCCTCGCACGCGGCGGCGCGAGCGCCTTGCGGTATCTTCGCCCTTCACCACACGCGGATGTGGCGGAATTGGTAGACGCGCACGGTTCAGGTCCGTGTCTGGGAAACCAGGTGGAGGTTCGAGTCCTCTCATCCGCATCAACTTCAGGCCCACGCTCCGTCTCAGCGCGTCTGCCCAAACCCGCCGTCGCCGCCTCGGCGGCCTTGCTGGATCAGTCGCCTGACCTCGGGTAGTTGCCCTTGAGCACGCTGAGCAGATTGCGCAAGTACGCCTCCGGGCCGAGCTCTCCGATGCTTTGCACGTTGGCTTTGATCCACGTCTCCTCGACTACGAGAGGCTCGTGCGGTTCAGCGAGCATCGGATCGATCTGGATGGCGTAGAACGGATTGCCTAGAAGCGCTGCGACATAGCCTGGTTCCACGGACGACTCCTTGTAGCTGTGTGGATAGCGTCCAAGGCGCTCAGACGACAAGCACACGCGCCTGTCTTCCCTGCACTTCGAGCAGGCGTGTGATGTCCTCAGGATCGCTGGTCACTACCGTATCGCCGGCCTCGACGAGAAGAGCGAGCGAAGCGTCGACCACGTCAATCATCGCCGCACGGGCAAGCAGCCGGCCACAATCACGAGCTACCGCAGGATCAAGCGAACGCTCCAAGAATCCCACGAGGGCACGAGCCAGCCTCGCCTGGCGGGCTGGATCGCGCCGCGCCTGTGCCACGCACGCAGTCGAGGTCACCGCCTCAATGCCATTCGCTGCGGCGGTGGCGAGCAGCGCACCGACCTTCCGCTCGCCGCGGTCCAGAGCGATCAGACCGCCCGTGTCGAAGACGAGGGCAGCCACTCCCGAGCCTCGCTGATCTCGCGGTCAGAGTATGAGCCGCCCGTCAAGTCGGCGATCTCGTCCGCTACCGACCGCAGTGCCTCCACACGCAAACGCGTAGTCGCCGCCGCCGCAAGCCATCCAGACACGCCATCGGCTCCAGCTGCGTCCTGGACTTGCCGATAGAGATCATCCTCGAGACTGATGCTGATCTTCGCCACGGCACCATGGTGGCACCACTGGTACTACCACGACGGAGGCTTGTCATTGGCTCAACCGGCCGCCGTCGAAGGTTGCAAGGACCGTCGCCGTGCTCGCCGAGCGACCAGCTCCAGGAGGCCCGGCAGGTCGTCCGGTTCCTTACCCGCTACGCCGCACAAGCGTCAGCCGCGCAAGTGGTGCCCGGAACGCAGAACGGCCGCCGAGCGATCGGCGGCCGTTTGCAGTTACGAAGGGTGCTCGAGCGGTCGACTCAGACGTTGTCGCTGCCGTGGCGCTGGCGGCGCTGCACGACGACGATCGACACGCCCATCGCCATCAGCAGCAGGCCCAGGCCGATCGTCCAACGGAGGTCGAAGCCCGTGAACGGAAGCGAGGTGGCCTTCTTCGCCGTCGGTTCACTGGTTTTTTCCGGTTCGCTCGTTTTTTCCGGAGCGGTCGTTTTTTCCGGCGTGCTGCTTTCTTTCGACGGAGACGTGCCCGTCGTCGGCGTCGGCGTCGTCGCCGGCGTCGTAGTCGTGGTCGTCGTCGTCGTTTTGCTGTAGCCCGACAGGCCTTCTTCGGCGGCGAGCGCCGTCGTCGGCAACACGAGCGCCATCGTCAGAGCGAAAGCGACCGGCAGCACCAGAAGTCTGCGCACCGCGTTGAACGATCCCCTTCGCGTCGGTGCTGCGTCTGCTTTCTGCGGCCTACTCGAGGCCACGACATCGGTCCGAGTCATGCCAACCTCCCGTTGATGGTTTAGGTGTTTGCTCGAGCCCTTCAGGGCATCTTGCCCTTGTTGTGGGCGGATTCTACGCTAGTCGGTCGAATTTAGTTCGTCGCGCGAGCGTCATCGCCTGCCTCGCAGCACGAAACATCTACCAGCGCCTGCGGTCGCCAAACGGCACGCGACAGCCTCGCACACGCGTCACCGGCGCCGCGACACGACCGAAAGAACCGCTTCAAGCGCGGGCGGCGGCGGACCACGGCGACTACAGGAGCACGCGACCCTCCAGCGCGTCCTCGCGCAGGCGCGCACGCAGGACCTTCTTGTCGAACTTGCCGACGCTCGTCTTCGGGATCTCCGCCACGAACGCGAACTCGTCCGGCAGCCACCACTTCGCGACGCGCTCGCGCAGGTGCTCAACGAGCCCCGACGCGTCCGCGCTCGCGCCCTCGCGCAGCACGACGCAGCACAGCGGACGCTCCTGCCAGCGCTCGTCCGGCTTGGCGATCACGGCCGCCTCGACGACGTCCGGGTGCGACATGATCTCGTTCTCGAGCTCGACCGAGCTGATCCACTCGCCGCCCGACTTGATCACGTCCTTCGCGCGATCGGTGATCTGCACGAACCCGTCACCGTCGACCGACGCGATGTCGCCCGTGCGCAGCCACCCCGCGTCGAACTTCGCCTTCGCTTCGCTCGACTCGTCGTTGAAGTAGCGCGCCGCGATCCACGGGCCGCGGACCTCGATCTCGCCCGTCGACTCGCCGTCCCACGCCACCTCCGCGCCGTCGTCGCCGATCAGGCGCAGCTCGACCCACGGCAGCGGACGCCCCTGCTTCGCGCGCGCGTCCCAGTACGCGCCGTCGTGCGTGCCCTCGAGCGGCCGCGAGAACGTCGCGACCGGGCTCGTCTCGGTCATCCCCCACGCCTGGAAGATCTCGACGCCGTGGCGCTCCTCGTAGTCCTTCATCATCTGTCGCGGCACCGCCGAGCCGCCCGACGTCGCGTTCGTCAGCGACGACAGGTCGACGCCCGGATGGTCGTCCGCATAGCGCAGCAGGTCGCCGAAGATCGTCGGCACGCAGCCCATCAGCGTCGGACGCTCGGCCTCGATCAGCCACGCGAGCGGCTCGGCCTGCAGGAAGCGGTGCGGCAGCAGCAGGTCGGCGCCCGCCAGCGCCGCGCCGTACGGCAGCCCCCACGCGTTGACGTGGAACATCGGCACGACCGCCAGCACGCGGTCGGCGCGGCTCAGCCCGAGCCCGTCGCGCACGAGCGTCACCGTCGAGTGCAGGCTGATCGAGCGGTGCGAGTACAGCACCCCCTTCGGGTTGCCCGTCGTCCCGCTCGTGTAGCACAGCGCCGCCGCCTGACGCTCGTCGATCTCCGGGTAGTCGAACGCGCCCTCGCCCGCCTCTTCGAGCAGCTCCTCGTAGCGCAGCGCGTTCGGCAGGCCGCCGACGTCGCCGCCGCCGCCGCCCATCACGACGTAGTGCTCGACCGTCGAGAACGTCGGCGCCAGACGTTCGAGCGCCGAAACGAGCGAGTCGTCGACGAAGATCACGCGATCCTCGGCGTGGTTGACGATGTACGTCACCTGCTCCTCGAACAGGCGGATGTTGAGCGTGTGCAGGACCGCCCCGATGCACGGCACCGCGAAGTACAGCTCGAAGTGGCGCTGGTTGTTCCACGCGAACGTCGCCACGCGCTCGCCCTGCCCGATGCCGAGGCGCGACAGCGCACGAGCGAGGCGATCGACGCGTCCCGAGACCTCGCCGAGGCGCGCGCGCTCGACGACGCCCGGCTCGGTCAGCGTCAGGACCTGCGCGTCCGGATTGCACGTCGTCATCCGCCGCCTGATGTGGTGCAGCGTCAGCGGGAAGTCGTCCTGCATCAGCCCCGGCAGCGCGCCGCTCGCCAACCGTTCGTCGCTCGCTCCTCCCACAGCGCTCATCCTCTCCCCACTCCCTCCTCGCTCGGGCGAAGCTCACGCAGCTCGCCGTAGATACCCCGCGTGCGCTCCGCGATGTCGTCCCAGTCGAAGCGCAGCACGTGCTCCGAAGCCTCCGTCACGAGCCGCTCGCGCAGCGCGTCGTCGACCAGCAGGCGCTCGATCATCACCCCGAGGTGCTCCGCGTCGCCGCCGTTGAAGCGCAGGCCGACCCGCTCGCCGACCGGCACGACCTCGCGCAGCCCGCCCGTGTCGGCGACGATGCACGGGCAGCCCGACGCCATCGCCTCCAGCGCGACGAGCCCGAACGGCTCGTAGATCGACGGCACCACGCACAGGTCGGCGATCCGGTACAGCGAGTGCAGCACGTCATCGCCGATCCAGCCGAGGAAGCCGCCGTGCTCGCTCAGGCCGAGCCGCTGCGCCTGCTGCTTGAGCTCGGCCTCGTGCGTGCCGCTTCCCGCGACCAGGAAGCGCACGTTCTCGACCCGCTCGATCACGCCCGGCAGCGCGTCCAGCGCGAGCTGGAAGCCCTTCTCGTAGACGAGCCGCCCGACGAACAGCACGAGCTTCTCGTGCGGCGCCGCGAACTTCTCGCGCAGCGAGAGCAGGTCCGCCGCCGGGCGCAGTTCGCTCGGATCGATCCCGTTCGGGATCACGACGATCCGCCGCTCGTCGATGTCGAAGATGTCGGCGACGTGACCGCGCATGTAGTACGAGCAGACGATCACCGCGTCCGCCCGGCGCGCCATCCACCGCTCGACCGAGTGGATGTGCGACTGCGGCGGCTCGTGCACCCACCCCTGATGGCGACCGTGCTCGGTCGCGTGGATCGTCGTCACGTACGGAACGCCCGCGCGCTCCGCCAGCGACGCCGACGCCCGTGCGACGAGCCAGTCGTGTCCGTGGATCAGCTCGTAGCGATGTTCCTCGGCGAGCGCTTCGCCCGCCGCCAGCATGTCGCTGTTCATCTGCTCGACCCACGCCACGAAGCGGTCGAGATCGCGCGGCCAGCTCGGCTCGCGCACGCGGTGGACCGTCACCCCGCCGAGCTCGTCGACGCCCGGCTGGCCGTTCTGCGGCCCGTCCTCGACGCCGCGCGTCAACACGTCGACGCTCACGCCCTGGCGCACGAGCGCCTCCGCGAGCTTGCGCACGTGGCGCGCGAGCCCACCCTCGATCACCGGCGGGTACTCCCAGGAGAGGAGCAGCACGCGATTGCCCATCCGCAGACCCTATCTCTCGCGCGGTGCGTTCGGCCCCCACTGCAGCCGCCCGCCGGCCGGCGTCCTGCGGCGCACGCCGCCGCCCGTGCGCGGCATCAGATGCCGATCAGCTCGAGCTCGTCGAGTCGCCGCGTCGCGGCCGACGCCCACACGCGCCCCTCCGAGCCGTCGAGCACGCCGACGTCGCTGAGATCGCGCAGCGCCGCTCCGAGCTCGCCCGCCGCCGCTCCGAGCTCGACCTCGAGCTCGGCGATCGAGCGGCTTCGTTCCCGATCGTCGCTCAGCAGCTCGAGCACGATCGCCCGTTCGAGTCGCTGCTCGCCCCCGTCCCGCGACCCGCTCGATTTTGTATCCATGGGAGCCATTCCTTCCAGTGCGCGGCGCCGGCTGCCCCCGTCGGGCTCGGGCGGCCGTTTTCCGATCGCAGGGAAGATACACACAGCTTGGAACGGTTCAGTGCGGCCGGCGGGCGCCTCACATGTCGAGCTCGAGCTGGCGCGGCGAGGGGCGCAGCGGTTCCGAGCTCGCCCGCGGACGCCCGCGCCTGGCCCAGTGGCCGACGACTTCGCGACTGCGGCAGCTGAAGTAGCTGACGCGCCGATCGAGCGGCGCCAGCGCCAGACCGCCGGGCGCCGGCGCCGTGACGATCGCGTGGAAGCGCCGCCCGCCGCGGTCGACCTCGACGATATCCCCCGTCTGGATTCCCTCGAGCCGCATCGCGCACCAGTCCAGCAGATCCGGCCGTCGCCGCCGCGGCGGCGCCACGGCTCGCCGTCCGCTCGCGCGGCGCGACCACGTACGCTGGCCCGGTGCGCTGGTTCGTCGACGGGATGAACGTGATCGGGACGCGGCCCGACGCCTGGTGGAAGGACCGTCACGCGGCGATGGTCCGGCTCGTCCACCTGCTCGAGCACTGGGCCGCCGCCAACGGCGAGGACGTGATCGTCGTCTTCGAGCAGCCCCCGCGCCCGCCGATCTCCTCGACCGTGATCGAGGTCGCCCACGCGCCGCGACCGCGCCGCGACTCGGCCGACGACGAGATCGTCCGCCGCGTCGCCGCCGAGCCCGAGCCCGCCCAGATCCGCGTCGTCACCTCGGACCTGTGGCTCGTCGACCGGATCCACGCCGCCGGCGCCACCGTGCAGCCATCCGACGCCTTCCGCACGTGGCTGGAGGAGCTGTGAGCCCGCCGCGCGAGCCGAGGATCAGGGTCAGGCGGCGATGAGGCCGGTCACGCGCTACACGCGCAGCGGCGAGTCGAGCATCGCCTACCAGGTCGCCGGCGACGGCCGGCTCGACATCATGTTCATGACCGGCTGGGTCTCGCAGGTCGAGCAGCTTTGGGAGTCCGCCGGCATGCGCCGGCTGCTCGAACGGCTCGCCGTGTTCGGGCGCCTGATCCTGTTCGACCGGCGCGGCACCGGCCTGTCCGACGGCGCCGGCGAGCCCTATACGTTGCAGCAGGAGGCCGACGACGCGCTCGCCGTGCTCGACGCCGTCGGCTCCGAGCGCGCCGCGCTGTTCACCTACGGGCTCGGCGGCCCCGTCGCCGCGCTGCTCGCCGCCGAGCGCCCCGACCGCGTCGGCGCGCTGATCATGTACGCGTCGATCGCCCGCGCGCTGTGGGCGCCCGACTACGACTGGGCGATGACGCGCGAGGAACGCAGCGAGTGGATCGAGCGCGCCGTCGAGTCGTGGGGCGCCGCCGACCATCCCGGTATCCCCGTGATGGCGCCGTCGATGGCCGACGACCCGACGCTCGTCAGCTGGTTCGCCCGCCTGCAGCGCCTCGCCGCGAGCCCCGGCGCCGCGCGCGAGCTGCTGACCGCCGCCGCCGACCTCGACGTCCGCGAGCACCTGCCGCGGATCCGCGTGCCCGCGCTCGTCATGCACCGCGCCGGCGACACCGCCTGGGACCCGCGCCACTCGCGCTACCTCGCCGAGCACATCCCCGGCGCCCGCTACGTCGAGCTCGACGGCGTCGACTCGCTGCCGTTCCTCGGCGACAGCGAAGCGATCGTCGAAGAGATCGAGGAGTTCCTGACCGGCGCGCGCGCCGGCGGCGGGCGCTCGCGCGCGCTGTTGACCGTCATGTTCACCGACATCGTCGACGCGACCGCACGCGCCGCCCAGCTCGGCGACGGCCGCTGGCGCGACCTGCTCGCGCGCCACGACGAGGACGTGCGCAAGGAGCTGCGCCGCTTCGACGGAACCGAGGTCAAGACCGTCGGCGACGGCTTCCTCGCCACCTTCGTCGGGCCCCCCTCACGCGCACTGCGCTGCGCGCTTGAGATCGTCGAGTCCGCCCGCGCGCTCGGCGTCGAGCTGCGCGTCGGCGTCCACACCGGCGAGTGCGAGCTGATCGGCGACGACGTCGGCGGCATGGCCGTGCACATCGCCTCGCGCGTCGGCGCGCTCGCCGGCGCCGGCGAGGTGCTCGTCTCCGGCACCGTCTTCGGAACCGTCGTCGGCGGTCCGTTCACGTTCACCGACCGCGGCTTTCACGAGCTCAAGGGCGTACCCGGACGCTGGCCACTGTTCAAGCTCGGACGCTGACCCGCCGTCGGAACATCGCGCCACCGCGCGCCGTCGAGCACGGCGTGTCGATCGTCCTCTCCAAAACAAATACGATCGTCGAGATGGGACGAGGAGGGACGACATGAGGGTTCGCGCCGCGCTGCTCGAGGAGTTCGGCCGGCCGCTCGTCGTGCAGGAGCTCGACCTCGCCGAGCCGCGCGCCGGCGAGGTCCTCGTCCGGCTCGTCGCCTGCGGCGTCTGTCACACCGACATGTACACCGCCTCCGGCGTCGACCCCTCCGGCTACGCGCCGACCGTGCTCGGGCACGAGGGCGCCGGCGTCGTCGAGGCGATCGGCGACGGCGTCCGCGATCTCGCCGTCGGCGACCACGTCGTCACGCTGTTCTCGCCGCAGTGCCGCGAGTGCATCCACTGCCAGAGCCCGCGCACGAACCTCTGCCTCGCGATCCGCGAGCAGCAGAACAAGGGCTTCCTGCCCGACGGCACGACACGGCTCTCGCTCGACGGCGAGCCGATCCGCCACTTCATGGGCACCTCGACGTTCGCCGAGTACGCGGTCGTCCCCGAGATCGCGCTCGCCAAGGTCGACCCCGACGCGCCGCTCGACCGCGCCTGCCTGTTCGCCTGCGGCCTCTCGACCGGGCTCGGCGCCGCGATGTTCACCGCCAAGGTGCAGCCCGGCTCGACCTGCGTCGTGTTCGGCGCCGGCATGGTCGGCCTCGGCGCCGTCGCCGGCTGCCGCCTGCAGAGCGCCGACCGCGTGATCTGCGTCGACCTCTCGGAGCAGCGCCTGCAGCTCGCGCGCGGGCAGGGCGCGACCGACGCGTGGCTCGCCGACGAGCACACCGTCGAGCGTGTCCTCGAGGAGACCGGCGGCTTCGGCGCCGACTACACGTTCGAGGCGACCGGCCTCGTCGCCGTCATGCGCCAGGCCGTCGAGGCCGCGCGCATGGGCTGGGGCCTGTGCACAGTCGCCGGCGTCGCCGGCAAGGGCGAGACGCTCGACATCGTCCCGCGCCTGTTGATCACCGGCCGGCGCGTATGCGGCTCCTCGTTCGGCGGCGTCAAGGGCCGCGACCAGGTGCCCCAGCTCGTCGAGCGCTACATGCGCGGCGAGATCGACGTCGACCCGTTCATCTCGCACCGGATGCCGCTCGACGACGTCAACCGCGCCTTCGAGTTGATGGAGGCCCAGGACGGCATCCGCTCGGTGCTGGAGTTCGGGTAGGCTCGCCGCGGATGGCCGCGCCCGACCCCACGCAGCCCGCGCTCGAGCTCGCCGCCGCGCTGCGCGCGCGCGAGCTCTCCGCCGTCGAGCTGCTCGACGCCTGCCTCGCCGCCGTCGACAGGCTCGACCCCGAGCTGAACGCCGTCACCTGGCGAGACGACGAGCAGGCCCGCGCCGACGCCGCCGATGCCGACCGCCGGCTCGCCGGCGGCGACGAAGCGCCGTTCCTCGGCGTGCCGCTGCCGATCAAGGACCTCACGCCCGTCGCCGGCTGGCCCGTCACCTACGGCTCCCACGGCGCGCCCGAGGGTCCGAGCGAGCGCTCCGAGCTCGTCGTCGACGCGCTGCGGCGCGCCGGCTTCGTCCTCTGCGGGCGCACCAACACGCCCGCCTTCGGCGTCATCACCGCCGCCGAGAACCTCCGCCACGGGATCAGCCGCAACCCCTGGGACACGAGCCGCACGCCCGGCGGCTCCAGCGGCGGCGCCGCCGCCGCCGTCGCCGGCGGCATGTTCCCGATCGCCCACGCCAACGACGGCGGCGGCTCGATCCGCATACCCGCCTCCTACTGCGGCCTCGTCGGCCTGAAGCCGAGCCGCGGCCGCGTGCCGCGCCTCGCCCAGAGCTGGCTCGGCGCCGTCGTCGAGGGCGTCGTCGCGCGCACCGTCGCCGACTCCGCCGCCGTGCTCGACGCGATCGCCTACTTCGACCCGCTCGCCTGGTACAACGCCCCCGCGCCCGCACGCCCGTTCGCCGACGAGCTCGGCGCCGCGCCCGGCCAGTTGCGGATCGGGCTGATGGCGCAGGCGCCGCTCGGCATCCCGACCGACGCCGCGTGCGTCGCCGGCGCGCGCGCCGCCGCCGCCGCGCTCGAACGCCTCGGGCACGCCGTCGAGGAGGTCGACGTGCCGACGATCTCCGAAGCGATGATCCCGCCGTTCATCGCGCTCACGCAGGGCGGCCTCGCCGACTACGACGGCGTCGACTGGTCCGCCGTCGAGCCGCACATCGCCCACCAGCGCAAGCTCAGCGGCGAAACCGGCGCCTACGACTACGTGCTCGCCGCGCGCTCGCTCGAGCTGCTCAGCCGCGACGAGGTCGCCCGCTGGGGCCGCGACTTCGACGTCCTGCTGACGCCCACCTCGGCGATCCTGCCGCCCGCGGCCGGATCGATCATGGAGGCTCAGCACGCGACGCCCGACGCCCCCGTCGTCGAGGTCGTCCAGAGCGTCTCGTTCACCGCCTTCGGCAACGTCGCCGGCCTGCCCGCCGCCAGCCTGCCGCTGCACCAGACCGACGACGGCCTGCCCGTCGGCGTCCAGCTCACCGCCGGCCCCTGGGACGAGGCGACGCTGATCCGCCTCTGCGCCCAGCTCGAGGACGCGCTGCCCTGGGCCGATCGCCGTCCGACGCTCAGCGGCGTCGCCTAGCCCCGTGGCGTTCGAGCAGATCACGACCGTCCTCGACGACGGCATCCTCACGATCACGCTCAACCGCCCCGAGCGGCTGAACGCGTGGACCGCGACGATGGGCCGCGAGCTGATCGAAGCGTTCGACGAAGCCGACGCGAGCGACGACGTCCGCGCGATCATCATGACCGGCGCCGGACGCGGCTACTGCGCCGGCGCCGACCTCGCCTCCGGCGGCGAGACCTTCGACTACAAGGCGCGCGCCGAGGAGGCCTCGCTGCTGACGCCCGCCGACGGCGGCGTGCCGCGCGACAACGGCGGTCAGTTCACGCTGCGCATCTACGCCTGCACGAAGCCCGTGATCGGCGCGATCAACGGTCCCGCCGTCGGCGTCGGCGCGACGATGACGCTGCCGATGGACGTCCGCCTCGCCTCCGACGACGCGCGCATGGGCTTCGTCTTCGCGCGCCGCGGCATCGTCCCCGAGGCCTGCTCCTCCTGGTTCCTCCCCCGCGTCGTCGGCATCAGCCGCGCGATGGAGTGGGTCTCGACCGGCCGCGTCTTCTCCGCGCAGGAGGGGCTCGACGCCGGACTGCTGCGCAGCCTGCACTCGGCCGACGAGCTGCTGCCCGCCGCCCGCGCCCTCGCCCGCGAGATCGCCGACAACACCGCCCCCGTCTCCGTCGCGCTCGCGCGCCAGCTGATGTGGCGCATGCTCGGCGCCGAGCACCCGATGCTCGCCCACCGCGCCGACTCCCGCGGCATGCTCGCGCGCGGGCAGTCCGCCGACGCCGCCGAGGGCATCACCGCCTTCCTCGAGAAGCGTCCCGCGCAGTTCCCCGATCGCGTCAGCGACGGGCTGCCCGACATCTTCCCCGACTGGGTCGAGCCGGGTTTCCACTAGCGCGCCTCGCGCCCGGCAGGCGCTGGCGGGCAGGCGTCATGGCGCCGGCTGGATGATCGCTTCGCGCGGCACCTTCGCGCGCGTCACGCCGAGCCCGTCGCACAGCCTCACGCACGGCTCGTAGACCGGCCGGAAGCCGAGCAGCTGCGGGATCGAGACGATCCCGAACCCGCGCCGGCGCAGCGCCGAGATGATCTGCGGATACGCCGCGAGCGTCTGCCCGCGCGGGCCGCCGCCGTCGTGCGAGATGATGATCGAGCCCGGCTGCACCTGCGCGAGCACGCGGTGCACGATCGCTCCCGTGCCCGGCTGCGCGTAGTCGGTCGGGTCGACGTTCCACGTCACCGTCGCGAGCCCGAGCGAGCTCGCCGTGCGCACGACGGAGGAGTCGTAGCTGCCGTACGGCGGCCGGAAGATGCACGGCGTGTAGCCCGTCTGCGCGCGGATCCCCGCGAGCGTCGACTGCAGCTGACCACGGACGTTGGCCGCGCGCGTCAGGTCCGGATGGCTCCACGTGTGATCGCCGATCACGTCGCCTTCGCGCAGCATCCGCAGCATCGTTTCGCGGTAGGCGCCCGTGACCTGGCGGCCGATCATGAAGAACGTCGCCGTCGCGTGGCTCGCCGACAGCATCCGCACGAACGCCGGCGTGTCCGGCCACGGGCCGTCGTCGAAGCCGATCGCGACCTCGTAGCGATGCGGGCCGTGCGTGTAGTCGCTGCTCCCGTGGCTGCGGCAGCCGACGATCCGGTACAGGCCTTCCGCCCGCGCCGTCGGCGCGCCGGCGACCGGCGCGATCAACGACAGCGCCTGCGGGCGGATCTGCGCCGGCGACGCGAACGCACCGGCGCCGGAGCCGCAGCCCGCGAGAGTCGCGACGAGCGCCGCGAGCAGGAGCCCGACGGCAATCGCCAGCAGTGCTGAGGAGGCCGCACGCACCAGCCCAACCTTAGCCAGCGAGCCCTCCGCGAAGCGACCCGCTCGACGGATCGCGCCGTAGCGGCTCGTCAGCCGAGGACGATCTCGGCGATCGTGCGCAGCGACGCCGCGTCGGCCGACACGAGGATCGTGTCGACGATCGACTCGCGCCACTTCTCGAGATCGTCGCGCAGCTTCGCCGGCGGGCCGACGAGCGAGAGCTCCTCGATCAGCTCGCGCGGGATCCTCGCGCCCGCCTCGTCCTTCTTGCCGCCGAGGTACAGCTCCTGGATCTCCTCGATCTCGCGCTCGTAGCCCATCCGGATCGCGACGTTCGCGTGGAAGTTCGTCCCTTTCGCGCCCATCCCGCCGAAGTACAGCGCGTAGAACGGGCGCAGCGCGTCGATCGAGCCCTCGACGTCGTCGGAGACGACGAACGGCACCGTCGCACAGACCTCGAACTCCTCGGGCGTGCGTCGCGCGCCCGGCCGCGCGAACCCCTCCTGCAGCGCCGCGACGTTCGCGTCCTGGTGCGTCGGGCTGAACAGCATCGCCAGCCACCCGTCGCACAGCTCCGCGCACAGCGCGATGTTCTTCGGCCCCTCCGCCCCCAGGTAGATCGGGATCTCCTCGCGCAGCGGGTGGATCGAGGACTTCAGCGGCTTCGCCAGGCCCGTTCCCCCCGGCAGCGGCAGCTTGTAGTGCTCGCCGTCGGCCGTCACCGGGCCCTTGCGCGCCCAGATGTCGCGCAGGATCCCGATGTACTCGCGCGTGCGCGCCAGCGGCTTGGCGAACGGCATCCCGTACCAGCCCTCGACGACCTGCGGGCCCGACACGCCGAGCCCGAGGATGAAGCGCCCGCCCGACAGGAGGTCCATCGTCATCGCCGCCATCGCCGTCGCCGCCGGCTGGCGCGCCGACATCTGCACGATCGCCGTGCCGAGCTTGACGCGCTCGGTCGACGCCCCCCACCACGCCAGCGGCGTCAGGCAGTCCGAGCCGTACGCCTCCGCCGTCCAGATCGAGTCGACGCCGAGCCGCTCCGCCTCGGCGATCGCCTCGGCCGCGCCCGCCGGCGGGCCCGCCGTCCAGTAGCCCGTGTTCAGCCCCAGCTTGAGCTCGCCCGCCATCTCCGACCCTCCCGAACCTAGAAGACCGCCGCCACCCTATTGGAACTCGAGCGCGGGGCGCGCCCGCGGCGACTCCGGGTCCTGCAGGCGATGCGACAGCGACAGCGCCAGCAGCGCGAGCACGATCAGCGCCGCGCCGTAGACGTCCGCCGTGTCGTGCAGGCCGAAGCGCGTCACCGCGATCCCCGCCGCCAGCGCCGGCAGGCTGT
Source organism: uncultured Solirubrobacteraceae bacterium (assembly GCA_963782925.1). Classification (GTDB taxonomy): domain Bacteria; phylum Actinomycetota; class Thermoleophilia; order Solirubrobacterales; family Solirubrobacteraceae; genus Palsa-744. The sequence goes on along the minus strand of CAWALH010000002.1, from coordinate 2,895,949 downwards.
AGGCGAGGTACGAGGCGACGTACACCGACGCGACCAGCTCCGCGCGTTGGTCGATCGGCGCACGGTTCGTGATCGCGCGGAACGCGCCCGCGAAGGCCGGCCCGAAGCCGAGCCCGGCGACGCCCGTCGCCACCAGGAACAGCGCCGTCGAGCCGTCGTGCAGCGCGAGCAGCGCCAGCACGACGCCGACGATCAGCGCGCTCAGCCCGCCGCGCGCCGCCAGCCGCGCGTGCGTGTCGCGCAGCACCACCGACGTCAGCGAGCTGACGCCGGCCATGATGAAGATGCACAGGCCGCCCGCGACGTGGCTCGAGTCGTGCAGCACCTTCGCCGTCAGCGACGGGCCCAGCGAGAGGATCAGCCCGCCGAGCGCCCACGTCGCCGTCATGCACGGGATCGTCGCGAGGAAGTCCGCCCGCAGCGAGACCGGCACGCCGACCGTCGGGCGCAGCGACCGCGCCCACGTCGGCCTGCGTTCGATCGTCTCCGGGATCGCCAGCGCGCCGAGCGCCGCGAGCGCAAAGAAGCCGATCAGCAGCCAGTAGACCAGGCGCGTCGGCTCCGGGGCGTATTCGACGAGCAGCCCGCTGCCGAGCGCGCCCGCCGCGAGACCCGTCATCGGCGCCGACGCGGCCAGCAGTGCGCCGAGCCGTTGCCTGTGCGGCGGCTGCAGGTCGATCAGCGCCGCGCTGATCGCCGCCGTGGCGATCCCCGTCGCGACGCCCTGCAGCGTGCGCGCCGCGAACAGCCACAGCACGCTGCGCGCCTCGGCGAACAGCAGCATGCCGGCGATCTGCAGCGCCAGCGCCACCAGCAGCGTCGGGCGCCGGCCAAGATGATCCGACAGCGAGCCGGCCAGCACGAGCGCGATCAACAGGCCGAGCGCATACGCGGCGAACACCGCCGTCAGCACGATCGCCGAGAAGCCCCATTTCGCCTGGTAGACGATGTACAGCGGCGACGGCGCGCTGGAGGCGAACAGGAAGCCCGCGAGCGTGCTCGCCAGCAGCCAGAAGGCCGGTCCTCGACCGAGCTTCCTACCGAGCTTCGTCATGACCGCACAACGACGAACACGGCTGCTTTGTGAGATACACGGTCGAACCTCCGCTGCATCGGCGCTGCGCCACTAGTCTGGATCGATGCCCTACACGAGCGCGGACGCACGACAGGGGTTGCTCGACACCGTAGCGGTCGCGATCGAGCAGCTCGGGGTCGCGCTTGCCGCGCTGGGCGAGGCCTACGAGCAGCTCGACGAACAGACCGGGGATCGCCTCGAGCGAGAGCTGTTCGGCCCCGTGCAGCTCGCCTACGGACGCGCGCAACGGACGTGCTCGGCGTTCGCCGCGCGGCACGAGCTCCCCACGCGCACGTTCACCCCAGCGCCAGAGGTCCACCCCTCGACCGGCGCGCACCGCCTGATCGACGCCGCCGCGCAGGCGATCGCCGAAGCCGACGCCACGCTCTCCGAACTGCAGGACTCGCTCGCGCCGATCGAGGTCGGCGACCCCGAGCTGCGCGACGGGCTGCGCCAGGTGCGCGAGCTGCTCGGGCCGCTCGGCGGGCGGGCGCGCGAGCTCGTGCGCGTGCTCGGGCGTTAGCTCACACCAGCGGCGCGAGCGCCGTCTCGTCGAGCTGCGAGATCGCCGTGTAGCCGCTCAGCGCGAGCGTCAGGTCGAGCTCGGCGAGCAGACAGCGCAGCACGTGCTCGACGCCCGCCTGCCCCGCGAGCGCGAGGCCCCACATGTACGGCCGTCCGACGCACACCGCGTCGGCGCCGAGCGCGAGCGCCTTGAACACGTCCGCGCCGGTGCGCACGCCGCTGTCGAACAGCAGCGGGAAGTCCTCGCCGACGGCCTCGCGCACGAGCGCCAGCGCGTCGAGCGCGCCGATCGAGCCGTCGACCTGGCGCCCGCCGTGGTTGGAGACCAGCAGCGCGTCGACGCCAGCGTCGAGCGCGCGCCGCGCGTCCTCGACGTCGACGATCCCCTTCAACACGATCGGCAGCGCCGTCTGCTCGCGCAGCCACGCGAGGTCCTCCCACGTGACCGTCGGGTTGGCGAACTGGTAGGCCCAGTGCCCGATCGCCGGCCCCGGATCCTCCTCCGGCGGGCGCTCGAGCGCTGCGCGGAAGACCGGGTCGCTGAAGTAGTTGGCGACGCCCTCTCCTTTCAAGAACGGCAGGTACGCGTTCGTCAGGTCGCGCGGGCGCCACCCGAGGAACCACGTGTCGAGCGTCAGTACGATCGCGCCGTAGCCGGCGCGCTCGGCGCGCGCGACGAAGCTCGCCGCCAGCTCGCGCTCGCGCGGCCAGTACAGCTGGTACCAGCGGCTCGCCTCGCCCATCGCCTCGGCGACCTGCTCGATCGAGTGCGACGACGCCGTGCTGAGGACGTACGGCACGCCGCGCGCCGCCGCGGCGCGCGCCGACGCGAGCTCGCCGTCGGGATGGACGATCGACTGGACCCCGACCGGCGCGAGCATCAGCGGCGCCGGCATCGCCGTGCCGAGCACCGAGCAGCCGAGGTCGCGCACCGACACGTCGCGGAGCATCCGCGGCACGATCCGCCGGCGCTCGAACGCGTCGAGGTTCGCCTGCATCGTCCGCTCGGCGCCCGCGCCGCCGGCGACGTAGCCGTACGCCTCGACGCTCAGCGCCTCGCGCGCGCGCTGCTGCAGCTCGCTCGCGGCGATCGGCAGCTCTGGGCGCGCGCCGCTCAGCCCGCCGGCGTAGATCTCGTACTGGAACGACGCGAAGTCGAGCCGCTGCGCGCTCTCGGGATCGGCCATCGCCGCGGACCCTACCGCGGTCGCGACCTACCGCGGCTCGCCCGAGGACTCGCCGGCCTCGACCTCGCGCAGCCGGTGCGTGTCGACGTCGTAGACGAAGCCGCGAACCGCGTCGCGATGCGGCAGGAACGGCGAGCGGCGCACGCGCAGGATCGACTGGCGCACGTCGGCGTCGAGGTCGGTGAACGACTCGATCGCGAACGACGGCGCGATCCCCCCAGCCTCCTGCAGCTCGGCGCGAAAGCCGTCGTCGGTCAGCTTCAGCATGCCGCAGTCGGTGTGGTGGATCAGCATCACCTCGCGCGTGCCCAGGCGCCGCTGCGAGACCGCCAGCGAGCGGATCACGTCGTCGGTGATCACGCCGCCGGCGTTGCGCAGCACGTGCGCCTCGCCGTCGCCGAGGCCGAGCGCCGCGAACACGTCCAGGCGCGAGTCCATGCACGTGACGATCGCCAGCCGGCGGCTCGGGCGGACGTCGAGATGCGCCGGCGTCAGCGCGTCGGCGAACGCGCGGTTGTTGGCGAGCAGCTCCTCGGCGACGTTCACACGCGCCACCCTAGAGGTCGGTCACGCCAGCTCGCGCTTCCGCAGGTAGCGCACGAGCCCCTGGAAGCTCTGCTCCGGCGGCAGCGCCTGTCCGTAGGAGCCGGCCGCCGGGGCGTCGCCTCCCGCCGCGGCCGAGCCACCGGGCGAGCCGTCGCCGCCGGCGGCGCGGGCGCGGATCCGCGCGACGAAGCTCTGCTCGTCGCCGTCCGCCGCCCAGCGCTCGACCTCGTCGAGGTGCGCGCGCAGCGCGGCGAGGTGCTCGCCGACGTCCTCGTGCGAGCCGAAGTGCGTCACGGCGAGGCTGCGCGGCCGCCACGCCTCGAGCACGTCGAGCGAGGCGCGCCACGCGTCGAGGTCGATGTCGGGCGGCGGCGTCGGCGCGATCACCGGGCCGGCGCCGATTCGCACGCCGGCGACGTCGCCGGTGAACGCGCGCCCGCTCGGCTCGTGCAGGTAGGAGACGTGGTGCGAGGCGTGGCCCGGCGTGTAGGCGACGGCGAACGGGCCGAGCCGCTCGCCGCCGCGCAGGACCCTGATCCGCTCGGCCGGCACCGCGAGGACCTCGCCCCACAGGCGCTCCATCCGATCGCCGTACAGGCGCCCGGCGCTGTCGAGCAGCTTCGTCGGGTCGACGAGGTGCGGCGCGCCGCGCTCGTGCACCCACACCTCGAGCTCGGGAAAGCGCCGCGCGAGCGACCCGCTCGCGCCGGCGTGGTCGAGGTGGATGTGCGTCAGCGCGAGCGCGCGCGGCGAGCGGGCTTCGAGCAGCGGCAGCAGCGTCGGCAGGCAGCTGCTCGGCCCGGGGTCGACGATCACGTCGTCGACGCGCCACGCGCCGATCACGCGCTCGCGCCCGAGATGGCGCAGGTCGATCAGCTCGGCGTCGTCGGCGTGCTCATCCGGCATCGTCGCCGCCTTGATAACAGGTGGCGCGCAACGACGTGGCGCGCAGCGACAGCTCGATCTCGAAGCGCGCGTCGGGGTCGTCGAGCGCGTCGCCGAGCAGCTCGCGCAGTTGGTTCATGCGGTAGCGGACGGTCTGCTCGTGGACGCCGAGCGCGCGCGCCGTCGCGGCGCGGTTGCCCTGCTCCTGCAGCCAGCTCAGCAGCGTCCGCTCCAGGCGCGCGCGGGTCCGCTCGCCGAGCGACTCGAGCGCGCGCAGGCGGGCGCCGCGCAGCTCCGCCAGCACGCCGTCGGGGTCGTCGAGCGCGATCGCCGCGAGGTGATCGACGACCCGGCGCGGGCCGTCGGGCGCGCCGCCGCGCCGACCGAGCTCGAGCAGCGTGCGCGCGAGGCGCAGCGAGCGGCTCGCCTCGCGCCAGGCGACGGTCGGGCCGATCGCGGCCTGGCGGCGCAGCGCGCCGCGCAGCAGCGCCGTCGCGCCGGGCCGCTCGGGATCGGGCCACAGCACGAGCGTGTCGCCGCCGTCGACGACGGTGATCGCGTCGTCGCCGAGCGCGCTGGCGATCCGCGCGCCGCCGGTCCCCCCTACGGCGATCGCGGCGAGCGCGCCGGGGAGCGTCCAGCCGGCCGCGGCGGCGGCGGCGCGCACGCTCTCCTCGTCGGGCGGTTCGGCGATCAGCGCGGCGAACAGCCGACGGTGGCGGCGCTCGCGCTCGCCGGCGCGTTCGGCCTGCGCCGCGGCGTAGCCCTCGACCGACTCGGCCGAGAGCTCGTCGATGTAGACGAAGATCGACTCGGCGAGAAGCTGCAGCGAGGCCGCGTCGAGGCCGGCCGCGCTGCCGGCGCGCGCCCAGCGCCGCCAGGCCACGCGCGCGCCGATCCGGTAGGCGGCCTGGAGCGCGTCGAGGCTGCGGCCCTGACGCAGCTCGCCGCGACCGAGCCCGCGATAGACCGAGCGGTCCTGCGTGCGGCCGGCGACGGGATCCTCGATCAGCTGCAGGAAGTGGCGCAGCGCCTCGAACACGCCGAGTCGCAGACCGCGCTCGAAGCCGCCGTCGAGCGGCCGCCGGTACTCGCGCACGTCGAGCACGATCGTGTCGATGATCTCGTCGGCGAGCCCGTCGAGCTGCGGGCGCAGGACGCGCGCGACGGCGGGGTCGAGCCCCTCCCACGGCCGCGTCGCAAGCGCGGTGGTCATCGGTCGTTTATACAGGAACCGATAAGAACGGTCGCTAGAGATTGTCTCTATCCGTCAAGAGGCGGCTCTGTATCGCGCTTTATGGTGAAGCGGCCCGTGACGAGATTCGAGCGCACCGTGAACATCGCCGCCGTGCTGCTGCCGTTCCTCGCGTTCGTCGCCGCCGTCGGCGTCTTCTGGGGCGACGGCGTCGGGCTGGCCGACCTCGTCGTGATGGCCGCGATGTACCTGCTGACGGCGCTCGGGGTCACGATCGGCTACCACCGCCTGTTCACGCACAACGCGTTCAGCGCGCGCAGGCCGCTGCGCTACGCGCTCGCCGTGCTCGGCTCGATGGCCGTACAGGGGCCGCTGTCGGACTGGGTCGCCGACCACCGCAAGCACCACGCGCACACCGACGAAGAGGGCGACCCGCACAGCCCGCACGTCGGTGCGGGGTCGGGAGTGGCCGGCCTGTGGCACGCGCACATCGGCTGGCTCTATCGCACGCAGGGCCAGGCCGCGACGCGCCGCTACGCGCCCGAGATCGTCGAAGACCGCGGACTGCGGCTGATCAGCCGTCAGTTCGGCGCGCTCGTGCTGCTCTCGCTGCTGATCCCGTTCGCCGCCGGCTATCTGATCCATGGCACGCTGACCGGCGCGCTGCTGACGCTGCTGTGGGCCGGCCTCGTGCGGATCTTCCTGCTGCATCACGTGACGTGGTCGATCAACTCGGTCTGCCACTTCTTCGGCCGCCGTCGCTTCGACGTCGACGACCACTCGACGAACGTCTTCTGGTTGGCGTTGCCGTCGCTCGGGGAGTCCTGGCACCACAACCACCACGCGTTCCCGCGCGCGGCCGTGCACGGCCTGCGCCGCTGGGAGCTCGATCCGTCGGGTCTCGCGATCGCGCTGCTCGAGCGCGTCGGCCTGGTCAGCGACGTCGTCCGGATCACGCCCGAGCGCCAGCGCGAGAAGCTCGCGCCGCTCAGCCCGCCGACAGACCGAGCCGCTCGGCCCGCCTGACCGCGTCTGCGCGGTTCTTCGCGCCGAGCTTGCGGTAGAGCGAGCTCGTCAGGTCCTTGATCGTGTGCGGACTGAGATGCAGCGCGGCGGCGATCTCGCGGTTCGTGCCGCCGCCGGCGATCAGCTCGAGCACCTCGCGCTCGCGCGGCGACAGTGGCGTCGCCTCGACGCCGACGTTCGGCTCGAAGACGGTCAGCCCGAGGCCGACCATCCGCACGGCGCGCGAGATGTCGGCGGCGCTCCAGTCCTTCGGAATGAAGCCCGACGCGCCGGCGGCCTTCGCCGCGCCCGGCGAGATCCGCCCGGCGCCGGAGATCATCAGCACGCTGGTGATCGGCGAGCGCTTGCGCAGCTGCTCGCAGACGTCGGCGCCGGACTCCTCGCCGATGAACAGGTCGACGAGCGCGACGTGCGGCGCGTAGCGCTGCGCGAGCGCATACGCCTCCTCGCCGCTGCGCGCCGACAGGCAGCGCTCGACCCACGGCTGGCTGCCGAGCATCAGGCGGAAGCCCCAGTGGACGACGTCGTGGTCGTCGACGACGAGCACGCGCAGCGGGCGATCGGCGTCCGCCCGCCGATCGGCGTCCGCCGGCGATTCAAGCGAAGGCCTCGACGCCGCCACGCTCACGAGCGCGCCCCGCCGCCGCAAGGCACGACGAGCCGCACGCGCCAGCCGCCGCGCTCGCGCTCGCCAAACTCGAGCACGCCGCCGGCCTGGAGCGCCTCCATCGCCGCCAGGCGCAGACCGACGCCGGCACGGCGGGCGCCGCCGGCGACGCCGTCGTTGCGGACCTCGAGCACGAACGCGCCGTCGTGCTGGCCCGCGCGCACGAGGACGCGCGTCGGCCGCGCGTGCTTGTGCGCGTTGCGCACGGCCTCGGCGAGGACAGACTGCGCGAGCGCCTCGAGCGCCGGCGGGACCGCGAGCGCGGCGTCGCCGTCGGGCTCGATCCCGAGGTCGGGGTGCTGGCGCTGCAGGCGGCGGACCTCCTCGGCGAGCGTCGTGTTCGTGTCCGGCGCGGAGCGCCCGAGCGGGCGCTCGAGCGCCGTGCGCAGCTCGAGCAGCGAGCGCTGCAGCTCCTCGGCGCAGCGCCGGCGCGTGGCTTCGTCGAGCGGACGCTCGGGCGAGAGCGCGAGCGAGATGCCGAACAGCCGCTGGATCACGTTCTCGTGCACCTCGCGCGTCAGGTCGATGCGGTGCTCGAGCTGGCGCGCCTTCTCGCGCTGGCGCGTGGCGACGCGCGCCATCGCGGCGAGCGCGGCGGTCTTGCCGAGGATCCAGAGGACGTCGCGCTCGGCGTCGTCGAGCGGCGCCGCGTCGTCGTCGCGTTCGGCGACGATCGCGCCGAGCCAACGCCCGCGCGCGCTCATCGGCGAGCAGACGACGGCGTCGCAGCCGAGCAGGCGCACGTACTCGGCCGGCAGCTCGCGCTCGAGGCCGTCGGTGACCTCGATCACGCGGTCGAGCTCGAGCGCGCGCCTGGCGAGCGGCGCCGACTCGACCGTGATGAACGCGTCGGCGAAGATCGAGACGTCGATCCCGAAGCTGCCGGCGGCGCGAACGCGCCGGCGGGCAGAGTCATAGCGGAAGATGATCGCCCGGCGCAGGCGCGTGGCGCGCACGATCGCCTCGCACAGCCGGCTGTAGAAGTCGTCCTCGGCGGCGCTCAGCTCACCCTGCGCGAGGACGTCGGCGAACAGCTCGATCGCACTCGCATGCGCCGCCGAGAGCAGCTCCTCGCGCACCTCACTGGGGGACACCTCTTGACAGTAACGCCGCGAGCGCGACGCGACGCCGGCGGACGCGCCGAGACCCCCCATTCGTCGGTGGCGACCCCCACGCCCGGGGGCGATGCGCGCTCACGCCGTTGACGCGGGCCGCGCCGCTGCTGGAGGCTCGACGCGATGCCCCTCACCCACCCCCCGGCGAGCGCCGTCCTGCTCTTCCCCGGACAGGGCGTGTCGCTCGCCGGGGCGCGCGAGCCGGTGCTCGAGCACTGCCCCGAGCTGTTCGAGCGCTGCCGCGAGCTGCTCGGCGAGGACCCGTTCGAACGGGCGTCGCAGAGCACGCGCTTCGCCCAGCCGGCGATCTTCCTCGCCGCGATCGCCGGGTGGGTCGCACTCGGGTGCCCGACGCCGCGCGCGCTTGCGGGCCACTCGCTCGGCGAGCTCTCGGCGCTGGCGGCGGCGGGCGCGCTCGCGCTCGCGGACGCGCTCGCGCTCGTCGTGCTGCGCGGGGAGCTGATGGCGGCGGCGGCCGAGCGCGACGGCGACGGCGGGATGCTCGCGATCCTGAAGGGCGGTCCGGCCGACGCCGAGCGGCTCGCGCACGCGCACGGCGTGCACGTCGCGAACGACAACGCGCCTGGCCAGACGATCCTGTCGGGCTCGCACGCGGCGCTCGACGCGGCCGCCGCGGACGCGCGCGCTCGCGGGCTGCGCGCGATGCGCCTCGACGTCGCCGGCGCGTTCCACTCGCCGGCGATGGACAGCGCCCGCGCGCCGCTGCTCGAGGCCCTCGCGGCGGTCGAGCTCGCGCCGCCGTGCGCGCCGGTCTACTCGGGCATGACGGCGGCGCCGTTTCGCGACGTGCGCGCCGAGCTCGCGCTGGCGCTCGTGCGCCCGGTGCGCTGGCGCGAGACGATGCTCGCGCTGTATGCAACCGGCGCGCGGCGGTTCGTCGACGTCGGCCCCGACCGCGTGCTCGCGCGAATCGCGACGCGCAGCCTGGACGACGTCGAGACGCACGCGCTGGCCGACGAGCTCGACGCGCAGCCGGCCGGCGGCGTCCGTGCTTGACGGCGCGGGCGTGCTCGGCCTCGGCGCGGCGCTGCCCGAGACGGTCATAGCCAACGATCGCGTCGCGAGCGCGATCGGCGTCGACGCCGAGTGGATCGTGCGCCGGACGGGGATCCACGAGCGCCGCCACGCCGGAGCCGGCGCGCGGCTCGCCGAGCTCGCGGCCGAGGCCGGACGCGCGGCGCTCGCCGACGCGGACGTCGACGCGCGCGAGCTCGACCTGCTGATCGTCGCGACGTTCACGCCGGACGCGGTGATCCCGCCGGCGTCGGCACGGGTCGCGCACCTGCTCGGCGCCACGAGCGCGAGTACGTTCGACCTCAACAACGCGTGCTCGGGCTTCGTCTCGGCGCTGGCCGCCGCCGACGCGCTGATCCGCACGGGCAGCGCGAAGCGCGCGCTCGTGATCGGCGCCGAGATCATCTCGCGCCACCTCGACCCCGGCGACCGCAAGACGGCGGCGGTGTTCGGCGACGGCGCCGGCGCGCTCGTGCTCGGCGGCGACGCGCCGGGCGGCTTCGGCCCGTTCGCGATGGGCGCCGACGGCGCGCAGGCGCACCTGATCGGGACCGACCCCGACAGCGGCACGCTGCGGATGGACGGTCACGAGACGTTCAAGCAGGCCGTCGCGCGGCTCTTCGAGGTTTCGCTCGACGCCTGCGCGGCCGCCGGCGTCGCGCTCGAAGAGCTCGACCTGCTCGTCTTCCACCAGGCCAACGGCCGGATCACGGCGGCGCTGTGCGAGCGCCTCGGCGTCGAGCGCGAGCGCGTCGTCGACTGCATCGCGACGCTCGGCAACACGTCGGCGGCGAGCATCCCGCTGGCGCTCGTGCACGCGCGTCGCGAGCGACTGCTGCACGACGGCCAGAAGGTGCTGCTGGCGGCCGTCGGCGCGGGCTTCACGTGGGGCGCGAGCGTCGTCGAGTGGGAGCTCGCGTGAACGCGGTCGCGCAGCGGCCAGCCGCTGCGCGCCAGCCCGGCACGCGCCCGCCGGACTTCGGCTGCGCGCTCGTGACCGGCGCCTCGCGCGGGATCGGCGCGGCAATCGCGCGCGCGCTCGCGCGCGACGGCTGGCCGGTGCTCGTCAACTACCGCAGCGACGAGGACGCGGCGCGACGGACCGTCGAGGCGATCCTCGCCGAGGGCGGCGCGGCGCGGGCGGCGCAGGGCGACGTGTCCGACGAGGGCGCCGCGGAGCGCCTGCTGAGCGCCGGCGAGGAGCTGCGCGGCCCGGTCCTGGTGCTCGTCAACAACGCCGGCGTCACCGCCGACGGGCTCGCGCTGAGCATGGCCGACGAGCAGTGGGACGGCGTGATCGCGACCAACCTGTCGGCGCCGTTTCGCCTGATCCGCCCGGCGCTGCGCCAGATGATCGCCAACCGCTTCGGGCGGATCGTCAACGTCGCGTCGGTCGTCGGCCCGCTGGCGAATCCGGGCCAGGCCAACTACGCCGCCTCGAAGGCCGGGCTGATCGGCCTGACGAGGACCGTCGCCGCCGAGGTCGCGCGGCGGGGCGTGACGGTCAACGCGGTCGCGCCGGGCTTCATCCAGACGGAGATGACCGAAGACGTCTCCACGGCCCTGCTCGACCGCGTGCCGGCGCGTCGCGCGGGACGGCCCGAGGAGGTCGCCGAGTGCGTCGCCTTCCTCGCCTCCGAGCGTGCCGCGTACGTGACCGGAACGACCCTCTATGTCGACGGCGGACTGTCCGCCTGACCCCCGAACGAAAGGACGCGCAATGCCCACCGACACCCAGACGATCGAACAGGTCGTGAACGAGTCGCTCGAGCGCTTCGGCGCCGAGCCCGACGCGATCGGACGCGAGGCGACGTTCGAGGAGCTGAACATCGACTCGCTCGACCTCGCCGAGCTGTCGCAGATCGTCGAGAGCGAGTTCGGCGTCGAGCTGACGAGCTCGGACGTCGCCGGGATCAAGACGGTCGGCGACGCGATCGATCTGATCGCGAGCCGCGCCGAGCGATGACGGACGGCGCCGTCACGGAGGTCGTCGTCACGGGCGTCGGCAGCGTCTCGCCGCTCGGCGTCGGTGCGCGCACGCTGTTCGAGCGCTGGATCGCCGGCGCGAGCGGCGTCGCGGGACGGCGAGGCGCCGCTGCGCCGAGTTCGACGCCGGCGACTTCCTGTCGGTCAAGGAGGCGCGCCGCGCCGACCGCTTCACGCAGCTCGCGCTGGCCGCCGCGGCTGAGGCGATCGCCGACGCCGGCTGGGAGCGGGAGCTCCCCTACGCGCCCGAGCGGATCGGCTGCCTGATCGGCACCGGGATCGGCGGGATCGCGCACGATCGAGGTCAACCAGGAGTCGCTCGCGGAGCAGGGGCGTGCGCGGCGTCTCGCCGCTGGCGGTGCCGCTGATGATGGGCAACGCCGGCGCGGCCGCGCGTGAGCATGCGCTACGGCCTGCGCGGCCCCGCGTTCGGCGTCGTCTCGGCCTGCGCCGCCGGCGCGCACGCGATCGGCACGGCGATGCGCACGATCGTCCGCGGCGACGCCGACGCCGTCGTCGCGGGCGGCGCCGAGGCGGCGCTGACGCCGCTCGCGCGCGCCGCGTTCGCGGCGATGGACGCGACTCTCGACGTGCGGCGTCTCGCGCCCGTTCGACGCGCGCCGCGACGGCTTCGTGATGGGCGAGGGCGCGGGCGTGCTCGTGCTCGAGGACGGCGAGCGCGGCGCGGGCGCGCGGCGCGCGCGTGCTGGCGACGCTGCGCGGCTACGGGGCAACCGAGCGACGCGCACCACCTGACGGCGCCCGACGCCGCCGGCGCCGGCGCGGCGCGCGGCGATCGGCGCGCGCGCTCGCGCGACGCCGGCGTCGCGCCGGACGACGTCGACTACGTCAACGCGCACGGCACCTCGACGCCGCTCAACGACCGCGCCGAGACGCGCGCGCTGAAGCTCGCGCTCGGCGAGCGCGCCGCGCGGATCCCGGTCTCCTCGACTGAAGTCGCTCGATCGGCCACCTGCTCGGCGCGGCCGGCGCCGTCGAGGCGGTCGCCGGCGTGCTCGCGCTGCACGACGCGGATCGTGCCGCCGACGCTCGGGCTCGAGCAGCCGGACCCCGAGCTCGACCTCGACTACGTGCCCGGCTCGGCGCGCCGCTTGCAGCTGTCCGAGGGCGCGTCCGCCGCTCGCGATCTCCAACTCGTTCGGCTTCGGCGGGCACAACGCGGTGCTCGTGATCGAGGGCGCGCCGGCGCTCGCCGGAGCGACGGGATGACGGGTCGGCGCCGATGAGCGTCGCCGTCGCCACGCTCCCGCGCGAGCGGCTGACGCCGCACGAGCGCCTGGAGGTGCTGTGCGATCCGGGCACGCTGCAGCCGCTGCGCACGCGCGTGCTCTCGCGACGGATGGCGGAGCAGGCGCGCGACGGCGACGGCGTGCTCGGCGCGAGCGGGCGCGTCGACGGGCGTGCCGGTCGCCGTGTTCGCGCAGGACGCCACGTTCGCCGGGCGGCTCGCTCGGCGAGGAGCACGCCGAACACGGTCGTCGCGGTGCTCGCGCTGGCGGAGCGCGCGCGGATCCCGACGATCGGCTGCATCGAGTCGGCCGGCGCGCGGATGCAGGAGGGGCTCGCCGCGCTCGCCGGCTACGGACGGATCTTCCGCGCGCACGTCGCGCTCTCGGGCGTCGTCCCGCAGATCTCGGTGATCTGCGGCGCCTGCGCCGGCGGCGGCTCCTACGCGCCGGCGCTGACGGACTTCGTCGTCATGACGCGAGCAGGCGAGCATGTTCCTCACCGGACCCGGCGTCGTCGCGCAGGTGACCGGCGAGGAGGTCGACGCGGCGGCGCTCGGCGGACCGCGTGTGCACGAGCGCAACGGCGTCTGCCACCTCGTCGCGCCGACCGACTTCGACGCGCGCGCTGCTCGCCTCGCGACCTGCTCGACCACCTGCCGCAGAGCGCCGACGAGCGCCCGATCGCGCTGGCCGGCCGTGGATCGGCGCCGGGCGTCGCGCCCGACCTGTCCGTGCCCGCGCAGGAGCGCAGCGTCTACGACGTGCGCGACGTCGCCCGCGCGCTCGTCGACGGCGGACGGCTGCTGGAGATCTCGCCGCGCTACGCGCGCAACGTCGTCTGCGCGTTCGCCCGGCTCGACGGCCGCTCGATCGGGATCGTCGCCAACCAGCCGCGCTACCTCGGCGGCGTGCTCGACGTCGAGCCGCCTCGCAGAAGGCTGCGCGGTTCGTGCGCACGTGCAACCTGTTCGGCGTCCCGCTGCTCGTGCTCGTCGACACGCCCGGGTTCCTGCCGGGCGACTCGGCAGGAGCGCGACGGCGTGATCCGCCATGGCGCGAAGCTCGTGCACGCGTTCGCCGAGTGCACGGTGCCGCGCGTGACGGTCGTCCTGCGCAAGGGTTCGGCGGCGCGCGTACATCGCGATGAACAGCAAGCACCTCGGCGCCGACTTCGTGTTCGCGTGGCCGCGCGCGCAGCTCGGCGTGATGGGCGCGACGCAGGCGGTCGAGATCGTCGACCGGCGCGAGATCGCCGCCGCCGAGGACCCGCCGGCGACGCGGGCGGCGCTGGCCGACGCGTACGCCGCGCGAGCACCTGCACCCCGACGCGGCCGCGGCCGAGGGCTTCGTCGACGAGGTCATCGCGCCGGGCGCAGACGCGTGCGCGCGTCGCCGGCGCGTTCGCGACGCTCGAGCAGAGCGCCTGGCACGCGCCCGCGGGCGGGAACATCCCGCTGTGAGCGCCGTCGCGGGCGAGACGGCGAGCGCGGTCGACTGGTCGGCGCCGTTCGAGCGGCTCGAGCTGGGGCAGCGACTGCAGACGCGCGGGCGCACGGTGACCGAGGCCGACGTCGTCGGCTTCGCGGCGCTGACCGGCGACTGGCACCCGCAGCACGCCGACGCCGCATGGGCCGCGCAGAGCCGCTTCGGCGAGCGGATCGCCCACGGGATGCTGATCGTCTCCTACGCGGTAGGGCTGATGCCGTTCGATCCCGAGCGCGTCGTCGCGCTGCGGCGGATCGCCGACGTCGTTTTCAAGCGCCCGCTGAAGCTCGGCGAGACGATCAGGGCCGACGGCAGGATCGCCGAGCTGGCGAAGCTCGACGGCGAGGTCGGGCTCGTCGGCTGCGCGATCTCGATCCGCAACCAGGACGGCGCGCTCGTCTGCCGCGCGCGGCTCGACGTGCTGTGGCGGTGCGGCGAGGCCGAGCCGGCGGCGGACGTCGAGGCGCGTGACGAGGTGCAACCGTTCAGCCGCGCGCACGGGGTGATCCCGTGCTGAACGGCAGCCGGCTGCTGATCACGGGCGTCGTCACACGCAAGTCGATCGCGTTCGAGGCGGCGCGCCGCGCGCAGCTTGCCGGCGCCGAGGTCGTCTTGACCGGCTTCGGCCGCGCGCGGCGGCTGACCGAGCGCGCGGCGAAGGAGCTGCCCGAGCCGGTCGAGATCCTCGAGCTCGACGTCGACCGCGACGAGGACGCGCGCGCGGTCGCCGCCGAGCTGCGCTCGCGCTGGGGCGCACTGGACGGGCTCCTGCACGCCGTCGCGTTCGCGCCGGCCGACGCGCTCGGCGGGGACTTCCTCGGCGCCTCGCGCGAGAGCGCGAAGACGGCGTTCGAGACGAGCGCGTATTCGCTGAAGGCGCTCGCGCAGGAGCTCGCGCCGCTGCTGCGTGAGGGCGACGGCGGCGCCGGCGGCGCGATCGTCGGGCTCGACTTCGACGCGGGCGTCGCCTGGCCGGTGTACGACTGGATGGGCGTCGCGAAGGCGGCGCTCGAGAGCGTCGCGCGCTACCTCGCGCGCGACCTCGGACCGCTCGGGGTCCGCGTCAACCTCGTCTCGGCCGGGCCGATCCGGACGCTCGCGGCCGGCGGCATCCCCGGCTTCGAGCGGCTCGCCGAGAGCTGGCGCGAGGGCGCGCCGCTGGAATGGGACGTCGACGACGCCGGTCCGGTCGCCGAGGCGATCTGCTTCCTGCTCTCGCCGCGCTCACGCGGGATCACCGCCGAGATCGTGCACGTCGACGGCGGCTATCACGCGATGGGCGCGCCGATCAGATGAGCCGCCGGCGCTCGCCGGCGAAGTCCGGTTCGGCGTCCCCTACGATGGTCGCGTGGAGGGCTCCACAAGCACCGTCACGCAGGACTTCGGCGAGCTCGACCGGCACCGCCGCGAGCTGACCGCCCACTGCTACCGGATGCTCGGCTCGCCGTTCGAGGCCGAGGACGCGGTGCAGGACGCGCTGCTGAAGGCGTGGCGCTCGCTCGATCGCTTCGAGGGGCGCGCCTCGCTGCGCTCGTGGCTGTACAAGATCGCGACGAACGTGTGCCTCGACATGCTCGACGCCAAGCAGCGCCGCGCGCGGCCGATGGAGCTCGGCGACGCGCGCGCGCCGGATGGGCCGATCGGCGAGATCCTCGCCGAGACGACGTGGATCGAGCCGGTGCCCGACGCGCTCGTGATCGCCGAGGACGGCGACCCGGCGGCGGTCGCCGAGTCACGCGAGAAGATCCGGCTCGCGTTCGTCGCCGCGCTGCAGCACCTGCCGCCGCGCCAGCGCGCGGCGCTGATCCTCTGCGAGGTGCTCCACTGGAAGGCGTCGGAGGTCGCGGAGCTGCTCGAGACGAGCGTCCCGGCGATCAACAGCGCGCTGCAGCGGGCGCGCGCGACGCTCGAGCAGACGCCGACGCTCGACGCCGGCGACGGCGCGCTCTCCCAGCAGGACAGCGAGCTGCTGACGCGCTACGTCGACGCGTTCGAGCGCTACGACATCGACGCGCTGACGAGCCTGATCCACGAGGACGCGACGCAGTCGATGCCGCCGTACGAGCTGTGGCTGCGCGGCCGCGAGGACATCTTCGCGTGGTGGGTCGGGCGCGGCGCCGGCTGCCGCGGCTCGCGCGTGTTCGCGACGCAGACGGCGAACGGCTCGCCGGCGTTCGCGCAGTACAAGCCGCGCGAGGACGGACGGCCCGGCTACGAACGGTGGGCGCTGCAGGTGCTCGAGGTCAACGACGGCAAGATCGTTGAGATGACGTTCTTCCTCGCGACCGACACGCTGTTCCCGCTGTTCGGCGTGCCATTGGAGTACCCGGACGCCTAACGCAGCGTTCCGACACGTTCCCGACGTGACTTGTCGATTCGTGGCGTAGGTGACGATCGCTCGGGACGCCTCCTTTTCGTCCGAAGCGATCGTTTGGCAGTTCCTGTGAGCGCGCCTGGTTGTCAGGATGAGCTGGCGAGTGCCGTCGTCCGTGCGCCGCCTTCGCCGAAAGTCGCTATCCAACTGCCACCCCAGGTTGGACACTCTTGGAACCGCTGCCAGCGGGACACTCTTCGAGCGGCCTTGACAGCGTTTGCCCAGGTCCGTTGGGATTGCTCCGAAGCGCGACTGCGTCTCAGGTCAGGCAGTCGTGAACTGCTCTGAGGACGGCGTCGGGGTCGTGGAACGGAAGCGTGATGTGGCCCGCTTGTATGCGGCGCACCTCGGCACGGGTCAGTGGCTGGGCAAGAGCCGAGTACAGCCTCAGGCGACCGTCTATCTCTTGTTGGGCGAGTCGTCGCGTGTCGTCGGTTGCGACTGCCTCTTGGAATGCGTCCGTGGCTACGGAGGCCAAGATGATCATCGGGAGGTCGGGCGTGGGAGCGGCTGAGCGGACCTCGTTGTAGAGCTCGTCGATGTGTCGGGACTCGCGCAGCCCGGACGCCAACCAGTCCAGAGTGCTGTGCCGCTCCACGAGGGCATCGCGCAGGTCGACGGGCCAGTCGCGCATCTCCTTCGTGAAGAGATCCTGGTAGGTGCGCTGATAGTTCCGAATCGTCGGGACTCGTTGCAGGAGCGCCCGCGTCACTGGCGTCGTAAGCGCGACGTCCGCCACCGCGTTGAGGACGTCGAAGAATTTCGATGCCTGAGCGGTCGTCAGCTCTGGCGGCATGTAGCTGTCGTAATCCTGATGCGCGGGATCGAGCAGAACAAGCCCCGCAACCTGGTTGGGGAAGCGCGTGGCGAAGTGGCGGGCGTACAACCCACCGAGCGAGTGTCCGACCAGCACTGCTTGCTCGATGCCGGCAACAGTGAGCAGCTCGTGCAGCTCGTCGGTCACGGCGCGTGCCGTGCGCGGCAGCTTGACGGGATCGCTCCAGCCGGTGCCTGCACGGTCATAGACGATGCTGCGTCTGGTGGTTGAGGCCAACTCGTGAATCGGCCAGTAATCCAACCCAGTCAGGCCCGCGCCCGGCACGATGACGACGGTCGGGTCGCCAATTCCGCGTTCGTCGGTCAACAGGTCGCGGCCCTTGATCTGCCGGAACGATCCGCGAGGCGGTGCTGTCACGACACGACTTCTCCCGATCGTTCTCATTATCGAGAATGATAACATGATCTTGAGATGGACAATCTCGACCTACTTCTACACCCGATCCGAATGCGGATCGTGCGCGCAGCCTCGCTAGACACGACGCTCAGCACCGCCGAGCTATGCGCGCAGATGCCCGACGTGGCACAGGCGACGATGTACCGCCATGTCGCGCTACTCGCCCAGCACGGCGTCCTCCGAGTTGCAAGCGAGCACCAGGTGCGCGGCACCCGCGAACGGCGCTACGAACTCAACCGCGAGTTGGCGGCAATCGACCAAGACGACGCTGAGCGCATGTCGAAGAGCGACCACCGCCGGGCATTCGTCGCGGCCGTGTCGGTGCTCATCGCCGACTTCGAGATGTACCTGACACAGGCCGACGCAACTCCGAGCTCTGACAGCGTCGCGTACCGGCAGATCCCCTTGTGGTTGAGCACCACCGAGCTGCACGAGCTAGTTCACGACGTCACGGCCGCGATTGACCACGCCAGGGCCTATCGGGCGACCCCCTCCAGGCGCCTGTATCTCCTGAGCCCGATCCTCTTCCCTGTGGCCCGGACCACATCGGCCGAGCCGAACAAGCCGCAAGGACGATAGTCTCCCCACAACGGAAGCGGGGCACGACCCGCAGGTCTCGGTTCACGGGTTCGCAATGCCCTGCGTCGCATGGTAACCATTAGCAGCGGGCCCGGCGACACACCTGCTGCGGACGAAAGGCGGTGGTCTCGGCGACGCGCGACGCGAGTTGCTGTATCGGCAGGGCTAAGGGGAGCCCAGTGGGCTCCCCCCTTACGCTGACTGGTTTTCAGAACTGTAGATCGGCGCTGGCGGGCATCATCGGCGCTCGCCGTGAATTCACGGCCGCGATGATCTCCTCTGTGTCGATCCCCTGTAGGTAGACGGACGTCGTCCCGAGGTTGACGTGCCCAAGCTGGCGCTGGATGATGTTCAGCGGCACTCCCTCGCGTGCGAGCTCGACCGCGTGGGCGTGGCGTAGCCGGTGCGGCGCGAACCGGCGCCGGACCCCGGCATGGGCAGCGAGGCGACGAAGCTCGCTCCGCACCGCGGCACTCGACCACGGCCTGCCGCGCGTCGGCCCGTCGATCACGCAAAACATCGGCCCGACCGGCAGTTCGACGCGCGCTGTGAGCCACGGCCGAAGCTGCTCCCAGCCCCAGACATCCATCCCGATCTCGCGGAGTCGCCCGCTTTTGCCATTGCGCACCAGCAGAGAGCCGCGTTGTGGGTCAAGGTCACGTTCGCTGAGGCTGAGCGCCTCCTGAATGCGTCGCCCGCCTCGCCAGAGCACGACTATCAGGGCACGCAGCCGAGCGCCGTGGCGTTCGGTGCCGGCCTCGCGCATCACCGCGATGATCTCCTGCACCGTCGGCGGGTCGGCCGGGTAGCGCATCCCCTTATTGCGCGGCGGCCGTCCAGCGTGGAAGCCGGGCAGGGTCGCTGGCGAGCGACGCCGTCCGGCGGAATCGAGAACGGCGGAAACGGTCATGGGATCCTCCTCGGGATCAAGACAGCGAGCAGTTCTTGCTGCTCTACCAGCCCGCCGGAGACTCCCGATACGCGTCTGCCGATCGGTTCATGTCGTGTTCTGGCGCTACCCTTGAAGTCGTGAGGCATTCCGTTTTGAGCACCACTCCAACGGCTGAGAAGCCCGCGCTGAGCGACGAGGAGCGCGCCGAGCGGCGGCGGCGGCTCGCCGAGCGCGCGTTTAGCCCGGGCGGGCTTGATCGGAATACGCTTGAGCACATCGAGCAGCTGACGGACAACGAGCCTTAGCGACCTGCGGTGGATGCCGTCGAGCTGCTGGAAGGCGAGGCGCCGTTCATCGCCGACACGTCGGCATGGTGGCGGTTCTCCTCCCTTCCGGCTGTGCTTGTCGGGCTCGTCAAGCAAGCGATCGGCGATGACGGCTGTGGATTACGCCGATCGTGCGGATGGAGATCCTCTACTCCACTCGCAGCACCTCCGAGTACACCGCAGTCGAGACAGACCTCGACGGGTTCCGAATCCTGCGCAACGATCGAGCCGTCGCTGATGCGGCGATGAGTGCGGTCGGTGAGCTGGCCGAGCGCAGTGACGGCTACCACCGCGTGCCGCTGACCGACGCGCTGGTCGCCGCAGCCGCCGCCGAGCATGGCGGCATCGCGCTGCTTCACCGTGACACCCACTTCGACAAGCTCGCCGAAGTCCTCACATTCGAGAACGTCGAGCTTTCAGGGTCCTGAGCCGTCAGGCGTACACCGGCGCCGCCAGCCCTTTACGAGATGCCTCTCGTCCGCAACGGCAGTTTCGGATCCACTTCCTCACACGGTCGGTCGGCGGCGGTAAGCAGCGGTCAAGGGCGCCCGACGCGAGAGAGATCAGTCGGCACTCAGGGGCGGCCCGAGGAGCGACATGTCGTGCTTCTCGAAGATCGCTGCAACGACCGCTCGGTCCGGTACTCCGTTCCGCGTAGCCGGTCCCAACTCTTCGTAGAACTTGTGTCCGCCGCCGGGCGTGTACACCACGATGACCTCACCCGGCTCATCGGTCAGGTTCAGGAACGTATGCGGCACCTTGGACGGCAGGTAGGCGAAGCCGCCGCGCTCTAGCTCGAAGACCTCCTCGCCGATCCTGACCCTGAAGCGCCCCGTCAGGACATGGATCGTCTCCTCCTGCCTGTGGTGCACGTGCAGAGGGGGTCCGCCTTTCGGAGCGACTTCGACTGTGAAGTAGTCGAAGGCGCCGCCGGTGTCCTCTCCGGTGACCTTGAAGACGAGGTCCCGTCCCGGGCCGGATTGCAGCCGCATTCCCTCGTCCGGTGCCAGAACCGTGTGCTCAGCGGTGGCGCTCGTCATCGTGCATCTCCCGTTTGAATGCTCGTGTGCAGGTGTTAGGGTATTTGCAATGCGCAAACAATACAGCAGAGTATTTGCGGATGTCAAGTAGTTCGGGGACCGAGGCGAGGACATTGCTCAACCTCGAAGGGACGCCCGAGCCGAACCCGTTTACGCCCAGCGAGTTCGGCGCGTGGCGTGGCATGCTGCGAGCGCACGCCACGGTCTTTCGAGAGCTGGATCGCGCCCTGCTTGCCGATCACGGCTTTGGCGTCGATGCCTACGGAGTACTGATCACACTGGTCAGTGCACCCGGCGGCACGCTCACGATCGGGGAGCTGGGCGAGCGGCGCAACCTCAGCCCGAGCGGCGTCTCGAGGTCGGTAGACCGGCTCACGAAGATCGGGCTGGTCGAGCGAAGCGCCAACCCGGCCGACGGGCGCAGCCTGCTCGTCGGACTGACTTCGGAGGGCTTCGCCCGCCTTCGTGCGGCACAGGTCACCCACCACGCGGTCGTCCGCGAGCAACTGCTCGACCGACTGAGCGAGCGAGATCTGAAACGCTTGGGCGAGCTGTGGGAGAAGGCGATGCCCGGCTCGGTTTCGAGCCCCGTCTGGCCGCTGTGAAGAGCACAGAGGGGCAGCGCCGCTTTCCTTGGATGCGAGCGCGTCGGGGAACCCTGCTCGCGCTCCTGCGATGGACGAAGGCACGAGCGCGGCAAGACGACCGGACCGGACGTGATCCTGAGCGAAGGCACGGGCCCCCGCAGCGAGATCAGCGACCGCGCACGATGGGGTCGACGGGCAGCACGCCGCCCAGCCCGGTCAGCTCGACGAGCCCGAGTAGCTGCGGCGAGGCGCCGCGCAGGCGCACGCGAGCGCCCTCGCGGCGCGCGGCGAGCGCAAGGCGCGCAAGCGCGTCGATCGCGATGCCGTCGGCGGCAATGCCGTGCACGTCGCACAGCAGTAGCTCGGGCGCGGGGCGGCCGCACAGCAGCACACAGGTCCGGCGATGCAGCCCGGGCAGGTCCTCGCGCAAGAGCGGTGCGCGGAGCGCGATCGTAACGCTGCGCCAAGCGGCCGCCGAGCTCATCGCCCGCGCCTCCAGCTCGCTCGCTAACCGGCCTCCGAGCCCTGTGGTTCGCGGTGTGCGCGCTGGCCGGCCGGCGCGATGCCGTCGCCGGCGTCGGCCGCCTCGACGAGCGGCTCCCGCGCTGGGGCGGCCGCTCCGCGGGGCGTGCGCAGCGCGAGGCTCAGCACGACCGCGAGCCCGACGAGCCCGGCGGCGATCACGAACGCGACGTGATACCCGCTCGTCAGCGCGTCGGCGAGCGGCCTGCCGGCCTTCGTCAGCGAGCTCGAGTGCGTCGCGGCGCTCGTCGCGAGCACGGCGAGGCCGAGCGCGCCGCCGACCTGCGCCGACGTGTTGACGAGCCCGGAGGCGAGGCCGGCGTCCTGCGGCGCGACGTCGGCCATCGCGAGCGTCATCAGCGCCGGGACGGTCGAGCCGACGCCGAGGCCGAGCAGCAGCATCACGGGCAGCACGTCGCTGTAGTAGTGCCCGTGCACGGGCACGCGCGCGAACAGCAGCAGCCCGGCGGCGACGAGCAGCATCCCCGGCATCAGCAGGCGCTTGGCGCCGAAGCGCATGATCAGTCGCTCGGAGTAGCGCAGCGAGAGCGTGCCCATCACGACGGTCGTCGGCAGGAACGCGAGGCCGATCTTCAGCGGGTCGTAGTGCTGCACGCGCTGCAGGTACAGCGAGCCGAGGAAGAACGTGCCGAACATGCCGGCGACGAGCAGCGCCTGGATCGCGTTGGCGCCGGCCGTGTCGCGCGAGCGGAACAGGCGCAGCGGCATCAGCGGTTCGCGTACGACGGCCTCACGCCAGATGAACAGGACGAGCAGCACAAGCGAGCCGGCGGCGAACGCGAGCGTCGTCGCCGAGCCCCAGCCTTTCTCGGCGGCCGGCGAGACGATCGTGTAGACGCCGAGCATCAGCGAGGCGACGATCAGCGCCGCGCCGGGCAGATCGGCGCCCTTGCCGGCGCCGGGCATCCGCATGTCCGCGAGCAGGCGCAGCGCGAAGAAGCCCGTGACGAGGCCGATCGGCACGTTGATGAAGAAGATCCAGTGCCAGTCGATCGCCTGCGTCAGCACGCCGCCGGCGAGCAGCCCAACCGAGCCGCCGGCGGAGGCGACGAAGCCGTACACGCCGATCGCCCTGGCCTGCTCGGCCCGGTTGGGGAACATCGTCACGATCATCCCGAGCACGACCGCCGAGGTCGCGGCGCCGCCAGCGCCCTGCACGAAGCGCGCGATCACGAGCATCGTCTGACTCTGCGAGAGGCCGCAGACGAGCGAGGCGAGCGTGAACACGACGAGCCCGCCGAGGAACACGCGCTTGTGCCCGACGAGGTCGCCGATCCGCCCGGCCAGCAGCAACAGGCCACCGAAGGCGATCAGGTAGGCGTTGACGACCCACGCGAGGCCCGAGCCGGAGAAACCGAGGTCGGTCTGGATCGAGGGCAGCGCGACGTTGACGACGGTCACGTCGAGCACGATCATCAGCACGCCCGTGCACAGCACGTACAGCGCAAGCCAGCGCTTTCGATCGTCGTCGATGCCCGTCATCTCAGTCTCCTTGCCGGTCGAGTTCGTTGCAGTGCCAGTGCAGACGACGCACGCGCGCGAAACTCATCGCCGAGCGTAGCCGGGCGGGACTCAGTCGCCGGCCAGCGGCGCGACATAGCGCAGGAACGGCTCGACCGCGAGCGGCGCTCCGGTCGCGCTCTCGACCAGCGGCAGCGTGTCCAGGCGCCGCCCGTAGCGGTGCACGCGCTCGGCCAGCCACATCTGGATCGGCGTGACCTCGCCGCGGCGCAGGTCCTCCTCGCGCGAGCCGAGATCGCGCTCGATCGCCTCCCACAGCTGCGCGGCGATCAGGCAGCCGAGCGCGTAGCTCGGGAAGTAGCCGAGGCTGCCGGCGCCCCAGTGCACGTCCTGCAGGCAGCCGAGCGCGTCGGACGGAACCTGCACGCCGAGCAGCTGCCGCATCCCTTCGCGCCAGGCGCCCGGCAGGTCGAGCACGGCGAGGTCGCCTTCGACGAGCGCGAGCTCGAGCTCGAAGCGCAGGATGATGTGCAGCGGGTAGGTCAGCGGGTCGGCCGAGACGCGGATCAGCGAGCGTTCGACGCCGACGAGCGTCGCGTGCAGCTCGGCCGCGCCGACCTCGAAGCCGCCGGCGGCGAGCTCGGCGGCGAGCACCTCGGCGAACGCGGCGTCGCGCGCGACGTGGTTCTCCCACAGCTTGCTCTGGGACTCGTGGATCGACATCGACGTGCCGCGCCCGAGGTTCGTGCGGTCGAGCGCTGGATCGATCTGGCGCTCGTACAGCGCGTGCCCGAACTCGTGCAGCGAGCTCAGCAGGGACTCGACCTCGCCGTCGCCGTAGCGCGTCGTCAGGCGGCTGTCGCGCTGACCGACCCATGCGGTGAACGGGTGTGCCGAGACGTCGACGCGCCAGCTCGCGGAATCGACGCCGACCCGGCGCAGCGTGCCGGCGACGGCCGCTTCCTGCGCGGCGACCGGCACGGCGAGCGTGCGCCGCGGCGAGCGCTGCTCGGCCGCCTGCACGAGCGGCGGCAGCGCCGTCGCGAGCGCGTCGAACAGGCGGCGCACGTCGGCCGTCGCGAGCCCGAAGTCGAAGTCGCCGAGCAGCGCGTCGTACGGGCGCTCGCCCGGCTCGGCGAGGCACTCGCCGTAGGCGCGCGCGAGCTCGACGTTGCGCTGCAGCGCCGGCGCGAACGCCGCGAAGTCGTCGTTCTCGCGCGCCACGCGCCAGCTCTCCTGCCCCTGCGCGCTCGCCTGCGCGCGCTCCACGGCCAGCTCGGTCGGGATCCGCCGCGCGCGCTCCCAGTCGCGGCGCGCGATCCGCGCGAGATCGGCGTCGAGCCCCTCCAGCGTCGAGCCGTCGAGCTCTGAGAGCCAGCGCCCGACCTCGGCGCTCGTCGCGCGTTCGTGCGTGAGCCGCGCGAGCGTGCCGAGCTGGTGCGCGCGCGCCGGCGCCCCCTCGCCGGGCATCGTCACGAGCTGGTCCCACACGGCGAGCATCTCGACCGCCGACAGGTCGGCCAGCTCGGCCATGCGATCGCGCAGCTTCTGCAGCGCCTCCATGAAGCGAGCAATCGTACGTGCGCGGGTGGATGCGCTCTATAGGATCAGCTCGATGGAGCGTGCCGATCGGTCCACACGCTCGGAGGGACGCCGATGACTACCAGCGGCAGCCCCGCGGTGGCGCGCGAGGAGATCGCCGTGCTGCTCGTCGAGGACGACGACGGCGACGCGCGGCTCGTCGAGGACGAGCTCGCCGAACGTCTCCCACGCGCGCGCCTCGCGCGCAGCCGCAGCCTCGCCGAGGCGCTCGCGGCGCTCGATTCGCGGATCGACTGCGTGCTGCTCGACCTCGGCCTGCCCGACGCGTTCGGGATGGACGCGGTCGCGCGCCTGCGCGAGCACGCGCCGGCGACCCCGCTGATCGTCCTGACCGGGCTGAACGACGAGGACGCTGGCCTGGCGGCGGTCGAAGCGGGCGCGCAGGACTACCTCGTGAAGGGCATCGTCGACGGCGAACAGATCGCGCGCTCGATCCACTACGCGATCGGGCGCAGGCGGGCGGAGGAGGCCGAGCGCGCGCTGCTGCTCGCGCAGGCGCAGACGCGCGAGGCCGACCGGCTCGAACGCGGTCTCGCGCCGCGGCCGCTCGTCGAGGACGCGACGCTGTGGGTCGCCTCGTGCTACCGCGCCGGTCGCAGTCGCGCGCTGCTCGGAGGCGACTTCTTCGACCTCGTGCAGACCGAGGACGGCCGCCTGCACGCGATGGTCGGCGACGTCTGCGGGCAGGGACCCGACGAAGCGGCGATCGGCGTCAGCCTGCGCGCCGCGTGGCGCGCGCTCGCGCTCGCGCGCGACGAGCACGAGGTGATGCTGCTGACGATGCAGCGCCTGCTCGAGCGCGAGCGCCACGTGCCAGGCCTGTTCGCGACGCTGTGCACGCTCGAGATCGAGCCCGGCAGCCGATCCGTCCGGATGATCCGCGCCGGGCACCCGCAGCCGGTGCTGATCGCCGGCGGCTCGGTCTCGACGTTGTCCAGCGTGCAGGCCGGCGGCCCGGCGATCGGGCTCGCCCGCAGCGAGTGGCGTGCGGAGCGGCTCGCGCTGCCGCCCGACTGGACGATCCTGCTGTACACCGACGGGATCATCGAGGGGCGGATCGGCGAGGGCCCGGAGCGGCTCGGCGAAGCGGGGCTGTGCCGGCTGCTCGCCGAGCGGATCGCGGGCGACGGCGACTGGCGCTCGCGGCCGCAGGCGCTGCTCGAAGCGCTGACCGAGGACGCCGAGCGCCTCAACGGCGGAGCGCTCAGCGACGACGTCGCGATGCTGCTGCTCGGCGCGCGCCCCGACCTCGGCGCGGCGTGAGCGAGCGGCCGCGAGCACGCGGGTGGATCGCACGGCGCACGGCCGAGATGAGCGTCGGCGCGCTGCTCGCGGCGACGATCGGCGTGCTGCTCGCGCTCGCCGTGATCGGGATCGGTCTCGCGCTGATCGCCAACGGCCAGCTGACGCACAACCGCCACCTGCTGCTCGACAAGGTCGGACCGGCGCGACGGACGGCCGTGAGGCTCGAAAACGCGTTGATCGACGAGGAGACCGGCGTGCGCGGGTTCGCGCTGACGAGCGAGGCGAGCTTCCTCGAACCGTATGACAACGGCCTGCGCGCCGAGAAACGCGCGTACGTCACGCTCGAAGCGGGCGAGGCGACGGTGGGTCCGCCGCTCGCGCGGGAAGTGGCGGCGGTGCGAACGAGCGCCGACGCGTGGCGCGCCGGCTACGTCGCGCCGACGCTGATCCGTCCCCACCCGCCGCGGCGCCAGGCGGTCGCTTACGACATCCGGGGAAAGCGGCTGTTCGACCGCGTGCGGATCTCGGTCGCGCGGCTGATCGCGTCGCTCGAAGCGAAGGATTCCCGTGCGCGCTCCAATCTCAACACGGCCGCCGACACGCTGCAGCTGCTGCTGATCATCGCCGGCATCCTGATCCTCGGCGGACTGCTGATCGCCGGGGTCATCATGCGCCGCACGATCACGGGGCCGCTGACGCGGCTCGGCCGCGAAGCGCACCGCGTCGCGGGCGGCGAGTTCTCGCGGCCCCTGGCGATCGCCGACGGTCCGCGCGAGGTCGCCGAGATGGGCGTGGAGATCGACGCGATGCGCCAGCGCATCGTCGACGAGCTCGCGACGGTCGAAGCGGCCCGCGCGCAGCTCGAGTCCCAGGCGCTCGAGCTGACGCGCTCGAACGCCGAGCTCGAGCAGTTCGCGTACGTCGCCTCGCACGACCTGCAGGAGCCGCTGCGCAAGGTCGCGAGCTTCTGCCAGGCGCTGCAGAGCCGCTACGGCGACCAGCTCGACGCGCGCGCCGAGCAGTACATCGAGTTCGCCGTCGACGGAGCGAAGCGGATGCAGGCGCTGATCAACGACCTGCTCGAGTTCTCGCGCGTCGGCAGGAGCGGGCGCGAGCCCGAGCCGGTCGCGCTCGGCGACGTCGTCGCGAGCGCGTGCTCGGCGCTGGCCGGCCAGCTGGAGAGCACCGGCGGCCGCGTCGAGGCGGACGGCCTGCCGACGATCCGCGGCGAGCGCGCGCAGCTGGTCTCGCTGCTCCAGAACCTGATCTCCAACGCGCTGAAGTTCCACGGCGCCGAGCCGCCCGTGGTGCGGATCGCGGCGTCGCAGCGCAGCGGCGTGTGGGAGCTGAGCTGCGCCGACAACGGCATCGGCATCGACCCCGAGTACTTGGACAAGGTGTTCATGATCTTCCAGCGACTGCACTCGAGGGAGGCCTACGAGGGCACGGGCATCGGGCTGGCGCTCGCGCGCAAGATCGTCGAGTATCACGGCGGCGAGATCTGGCTCGACCGCGAGTACTCGGACGGGGCATGCTTTCGGTTCACCTTTCCGACCTTGGAGGAGACGACGCAATGAATGCAGACCTCGTGTCGGTGCTGCTCGTCGAGGACGACCCCGGCGACGTGATGCTCGTGCGCGAAGCGTTCTCCGACCACAAGGTCGGCAACACGCTGTCGGTCGTCGGCGACGGCGTCGAGGCGATGCGGTTCGTGCGCGGCGAAGGCGAGTACGCGGAGTTCGAGCGCCCCGACCTCGTGCTGCTCGACCTCAACCTGCCGCGCAAGAGCGGCGCCGAGGTGCTCGCCGAGATCAAGGGCGACCCGAAGCTCTCGACGATCCCGGTCGTCGTGCTGACGACCTCGCAGGCCGAAGAGGACGTCCTGCGCTCGTATGAGATGCACGCGAACGCCTACGTCACCAAGCCCGTCGACTTCGACCGCTTCAGCGAGATCGTCCGCCAGATCGACGAGTTCTTCGTCGGGATCGTCAGGCTGCCGCCGCGGCCGCCGCGCTAGGCAGCCGCCGTCGCGAGCGCGCTGGCGCCCTCCGGCTCGGCGTCGGGCGCCGGGATCCGCGCGGGGCTCGCCTCGCCGTGCAGCCAACCGGCGCCCGGATCGCGACCGCTCGCGCGCGCGAGCGCGGCGAGCGGCGCGAACAGCAGCGCCTGCACGGCCGCCGGCGGCCTGGTGAAGCGCAGAACGTCGCGGTACTCGCGTGCGAGCGCCGCGAGCCAGAGCGGCGTCGGCATCCCCTTCGCGTTCGTGCGGCCGCTGTTGGCGAGTCCGAACCCCGTCTCGATCATCTCGACGAAGCGCGCGGCCATCGGCCCGCTGCCGGGCGCCGCCTCGAGCTCGAACAGCACGTGCGCGACGCCGTCGCCGGCGTTCCACCAGTCGTGCGCGACGCCGACCGGGACGAACGCCGACTCGCCGGCCGTCGCGGTGCTGCGCTCGCCGTCGAGCGACACGCCGAGCTCGCCGTCGATCACGCTGAAGCGCTCGGTCAGGTGGTCGTGCACGTGCTCGGCGATCACCGCCGCGCCCGGCTGCAGCCAGAGGTCGGCGACGAGCCGGCGGCCTTCGGTGTCCTGCGGCGCGACGTTCACGCGCGCAAGCTCCTTCGTCTTGACGTTCTGGTACCAGCTCCCGGCCTGCGCGACGGACATGACCTGCCCTTTCGTTAGAATGCGTAACTAGATGGTTCGAGAGCGTAACAAAATCTCCGAAGGCTGGCAAGGCACGCGCACGCCGGCCGGCACGGACAACTTCGCCAACCTGCTGCGCGACCCGGCGCGCGCCGCGGCCGAGTTCGTCGCGCGCGAGCTGCACCGTCGCGGTCACACCGACATCTCGCCGGCGCTGCTCGCCGTCGGCCAGCACGTCAAGGAGAGCGGGTCGCGGATCACCGACCTCGCCGAGCTGACGCAGCTGACGAAGGCGACGATCGTGCGCTCGGTCGACGAGCTCGAACGCCTCGGCTACGCCACGCGCGCGCCCGACCCGGCCGACGGGCGCGCGAAGCTCGTGCACCCGACCGAGCGGGCGCGCGCGGTCGAGCGCGACGGGCGCGCGATCATCGCCGAGCTGCGCGAGGAGTGGGCGGCGGCGATGGAGCCGGGCGAGCTCGAGCGGCTCGAGGCGCTGCTGCGCCGGCTACGCCTGGCGCTGTGGCCCGACGCAGCCGTCAGCGACGCCTGAGGCTGCGGCCGGCCGTCACTCCTCGTCGAGCTGGAACTCGCCGTCGCGGTAGATCACGCGCTGCTCGCCGGAGCGCAGCGTCGCGGTGACGACGCGATCGGCGGTCGAGACGACGTCGGTGTGGACGGTCGAGTCGTTGAAGCCGAGCTCGCTCCAGCGCTCGGTCGAGACCTCGCTGGGGTCGCCGTCGTAGGCGTCCTGGTAGGAGCGCCCGAGCGCGATGTGTGTGTTGCCGAACTGCCCGCCGACGTTCTCGTCGTACAGCGTGTGCGCCATGAACCGCGTGATCCGCGAGAGGCGCCGGTCGGTCAGCGAGAACTCGCCGATCCGGTCGGCGCCGTCGGTCGCGATCATCTCCGTGAGCACCGCCTCGTTCTCCTCCGCGCTCGCCTCGCTGACGCGGCCGTCGACGAACCGCAGGCGGATCCCCTTGACGAGGTTGCCGTAGCGGTAGAGCGGCTGGTTGCAGTAGATCCAGCCCTCGGTGCCGCGCCAGTCGGGGCTCGTGAACAGCTCGAAGCTCGGGATGTTGCGCCCGCGGCCGCCGAGCCATTTGCGCCGCTCGCCGAGCGACACCCAGAGATCGACGTCCTCGCCCTCGACGTGCACGCGCTCGATCTGCAGCGAGTCGAGCCAGTCGCGCGTGCGGCTGACGCGCTCGCCGACCTCGCGCCAGCGGGCGATCGGGTCCTCGGCGTCGAGGAAGCACGCGTGGACGATCTGCTCCCAGTACTCCTCGACGCCCATGCCCGCCTCGGCCGCCATCGCCGGCGTGCCGTACAGGCCGAGCGTCCAGCTGAAGCGCCCGGCGTTCTCCTTCTCGCCGCGCCAGTCCAGCAGCGGCCGCATCGCCGCGCCCTGGCGCATGATCTTCGCCGGGTCGACCGAGTCCAGGGCGTGCGGATCGGCGTCGGCGAGGACGCTCACCTGGTGATCCATCTCGTCGACGAGGCCGCGCATGTAGTGCGAGTTGAAGTGGTCGAGCTGCGCGTCGTCGGCCAGCTCGAAGAAGTCGCGCGAGATGTTGAAGCGGTCGTCGTCGTCGGGCCGGTAGGCGCTGATCACGTGCCCGCCGCCGCGCCAGACGGCCTTCGCGAGCTCGACGTACAGCGGCTTGGCGCTCTCGGCCGCGGCGATCCGCACGACCTCGCCGGGCCGCATCCCGCTGCCGCCGCCGAGCGCGAAGTCGACGAGTACCGACGCGTAGCGCTCGAGCAACTGCTGGGGCGGCGTGTACGTCGGCATTCGCGAAGGCTACCCGCGACGCCCGCGGACCACACCGGCGCGACCGGACCGGGACGTATCTTGCGCCGGTGGCGCACACGCGGCTCTATCGCGACGGCAAGCTCGAGCTCGAGGACTTCCCCCCTTCGGACATCTCCGAGCACGTGCAGGATCCGGGGGCGACCGTCTGGCTCGACTACTGCGAGCCGACGCAGGAGGACCTCCAGACGATCGCCAGCGAGCTCAGCCTGCACCCGCTCGCCGTCGAGGACGCCGTCAACGAGCATCAGCGCCCGAAGCTCGACCGCTACGAGTCGCACCTGTTCATCAACGCCTACGTCGTCCACCTCGACAGCGACAGCGGCGAGCTGAGCACGAGCGAGGTCAGCATCTTCGTCACGTCACGTGCGCTCGTCACCGTGCGCAAGGACGAGGGCGTCGAGATCGAGGGCGTCCTGCGTCGCTGGGACGAATCGTCGGACCTCGCCGGCAACGGCGTCGCGTTCCTGCTGTGGGGCGTGCTCGACGTGATCGTCGACGGCCACTTCGACGCGGTCCAGTCGCTCGACACGGAGATCGAGGAGCTGCAGAACGCGCTGTTCGACACGACCGCCCGCGAAGTCGAGGTCCAGCGCCGCTCGTTCGAGCTGCGCAAGAGCCTCGTCCTGCTGCGGCGCGTCGTGCTGCCGATGCGCGAGGTGATCAACTCGGTGATGCGCCGCGACCTCCACGTGATCGATCCCGAGATGACGCCGTACTACCAGGACGTCTACGACCACGTGCTGCGCGCGACCGACTGGACCGAGTCGCTGCGCGACCTCGTCACGACGATCCTCGAGACGAACCTCGCGATCCAGGGCAATCGGATGAACCTCGTGATGAAGAAGGTCACGAGCTGGGCCGCGATCATCGCCGTGCCGACCGCGATCACCGGCTTCTACGGTCAGAACGTCCCCTACCCCGGCTTCTCGGCGCACTGGGGCTTCTGGTTCTCGAGCGCGCTGATCGTCGTGATGTCGGTCGGGCTCTACCTCGCCTTCAAGAGTCGCGACTGGCTGTAGTTCGTGGACATGCGCAATCGTCTTGGCCCGCTCGTCCTCAACTGCTCAGTGAGCTCTCCGTCGCGGGGCGCCGGAACACCTACCGCGGGAACTATCGCCGGCCGGATGTACGCTCGTTAGATGGCCTATCCCCAACAGCAAGTTCTTAGCGACGCGGCGCACGCTGCCTCGATCGCCGCTTCGACCGTTGATGAAGATCACGAGTATGGCGCTGTCTTTACGCGACGTTGGATCGTTGAGCTAATCCTCGATCTGGTCGGCTACACGGCCGATCGGGACCTGGCCATTCTTCGGGCAGTCGAGCCCGCGTGCGGTTCAGGCGCCTTCCTGGGTCCGATGGTCGAGCGACTGGCGCTTTCGTGCCGTGCGCATGACCAAGAGATCAGCGCGGCCAGCGCGGCCATCCGCGCATGCGATCTGCAGCCGTCCAGCGTTGCTGAGAGTCGCCGCGTAGTACAGGAACGTCTAGTTGCGGCCGGACATCCAGCTGAGGCGGCGCAAGCACTCGCCAAAGAGTGGGTTAGTCACGATGACTTCCTGCTCAGTGGGAGGAACACTGGCAGCGCGGACTTTGTCATCGGCAACCCTCCGTACATACGACTGGAGTCTGTCCCGCCTTTTCGCAGCGAAGCGTATCGTCGTGCGTGCTCCACCATGGGGGGGCGCTCAGACGTATACGTTGGGTTCTTTGAGGTTGGCCTGAACACACTCCGCCCTGGTGGAGCGCTCGGATTCATCTGCGCAGACCGCTGGATGCGTAACCAGTATGGGCAACGCCTTCGGCGCATGGTCGCCACGGGATTCTGTGTTGAGGCTGTGATCGAGATGCACGATGTTGATGCGTTCGACGAGGAAGTGAGCGCGTACCCATCAGTGACAATTCTTCGTCGGGAGAAGCAGGGGCCCGCGATAGTCGCGACAGCCCGTGGCGACTTCGATCAATCTGCCGCGCGGCGAGTCCGCTTGTGGGCCAGTCGCAAGAACGATCTCAGGCTGAGCGATCCGACCTTCGAGGCAGCACGTCTCCCGGCATGGTTCGATGGTGCGTCGTCGTGGCCGACGGGCTCACCGGAGCGGCTTGCGCTCGTAGCCCAACTGGAGCGAGACTTGCCGCCACTGGAGGACGGTAGGACAGCGACACGTGTAGGTATTGGCGTGGCGACCGGTGCCGACCGCGTATTTGTGACCAAGGACCCGGCGATAGTCGAGGAGACCCGACTGTTGCCGCTCGCGATGGGACGCGACACTCTCAGCGGACGCTTGGAATGGTCTGGCCACTTCCTCGTAAATCCCTGGGATGGCGACACAGGCGCTCTCGTCTCTCTCGACGACCACCCGCGACTGCGCGAGTACTTCGACTCCAACGCACCCGCGCTCTGCAAGCGCAACGTCGCTGGTCGCAGACCAGAACAGTGGTTCCGCACGATCGACCGAGTCGACCATTCGCTCACAAGCAAGCCAAAGCTCCTGATCCCCGATATCAAGGCCGAGATACACCCGGTGTTGGACTCGGGCCTTCTCTACCCACATCACAACCTCTATTGGGTAGCGAGCGACCGCTGGGATCCCGAAATCCTCGGCGGGCTCCTGCTATCCGGCGTGGCCCAGATGTTCATTGAGTGCTACGCGGTGAAGATGCGCGGCGGATACCTCCGTTTCCAAGCTCAATACCTGCGTCGAATTCGTGTTCCCCGACTTGACTTGCTCTCAAGCCGCATCGGTCGTGAGTTGGCGCGCGCATTTGGCGCGCGGGACGTTGAGCATGCGACCGCGGCAGCTCTAGATGCCTATGGACTCCAAGAGCTTCCACGGTAGGAAGGTGCGCAGGCGCCGCGAATCTACCCTGCGGTATGGAGCAGCAAGCTTTTGACGCAGCGATCCGCCAATACTGGATCGTTCGCGAGAGTCAGGCGCAGAGACAGCGCGATTCCGGGCGCCTGGACGCCGGCCTTCGAGGCGCCGTCACAGGCGGTGCTCACATGGACCCGATGGCCGAGCTCATGGAGTCGATCTTTCTCGACGCCGGATTCCCGCCGTCGAGCATAAGCCGAGGGTCAGCCGTGGAGCTGCCCGGCTACTTCCGCCCCGAGAAGAAGTGGGACCTCGTCGTAGTCCACGGCGACGCGCTCGCTGCGGCAATTGAGTTCAAGAGCCAGGTAGGGCCGTCATTTGGCAACAACTACAACAACCGAAGCGAGGAGGCAATTGGCAACGCCATAGACATCTGGACCGCCTATCGCGAGGGCCGCTTCGGAACCATGCGTCCCTGGTTGGGGTACCTGTTCCTCCTGGAGGAGGCGCCCGGCTCAACCAGGCCGGTACAGGTGAGACAGCCGTTCTTCGAGGTTGATCCTGTCTTTCTTGACGCCTCCTACAAGGATCGCTACGAGATCCTGTGCCGTCGACTCATCCTCGAGCGACTCTACGATGCCGTTTGCTTCGTCACAGCGTCAGCAGATGTAGGTTCGCCCATCCACGAGCCAGCGTCAGACTTGAGCTTCACGACTTTCGCTACAGCCATCCGAGCTCGGGCCGCGGCGCTCCTCTCATCTCAATGAGCCCGCTGACTACTAGGATTCTCAATCCCGGTGAGAGCCGAGCCAGCGACTCCCCCGACCGGGTTTACGCCGCGCCGAGCACCCGCTCAGGGCGCGTGTAGACGTTCACGCGCCCACCCCGCGCGAACCCGCAAAGCGTCAGCCCGCGATCGTCCGCGAGCTCGACGGCGAGCGAGGTCGGCGCGCCGACGCCGACGAGGATCGGCGCGCCGGCGACGGCGGCCTTCTGCACGAGCTCGAACGAGAGCCGTCCGCTGACGCAGAGCACGTAGTCGCTCAACGGCACAAGCCCGCCTGCGAGCGCCCAGCCGAGGACCTTGTCCATCGCGTTGTGCCGGCCGACGTCCTCGCGCACGCACAGCAGCTCGCCGCGCGCGTCGAACAGGCCGGTCGCGTGCAGGCCGCCGGTGCGGGCGAAGCCCGGCTGCACGAGCCGGTCGGGCAGCGAAGCCAGCAACGCGCGCGGCAGGCGCGGGCCGTCGCCGAGCGGCGCGCAGTCGACGGCGACCTGCTCGAGCGCGCCCTTGCCGCAGACGCCGCACGACGACGTTGTGTAGAAGCTGCGCGCGCCGGGATCACGCCGCAGCGGCCCGCGCACCTCGACCGTGTTCGCCGCGAGGTCGTCGGTCAGGCGAACCTCGACCACGCCGGCGATCAGCCCCTCGCCGTGCAGGAACCCGAGCGCGAGCTCCTCGTCGTGCCCGGGCGTGCGCATCGTCACCGCCAGCGGCGCGCCGTCGACGCGGATCTCCAGCGGCTCCTCGATCGCGACGAGGTCGCGTTCGCCGTCGCGCACGACCTCGCGATGCAGCGCGCCCGACGCCGCAGCCGACGCCTCGACCGCCGCGCCGCGACCGCGCCGGTCCCCGCCGCGCAGCTGGCGCAGCAGCGGCCAGTCGGCAAGCAGCCGACTCAGGTGCGCACGCGAGGCCACCCGGTAGTTCTACCCCGAACTCTCCGGGCGCACCCCGCGGGCGCGGATGGCGGCGGCTACGCTGTCGCGACGATGACCAGGGACGAGTGGATCGCCGCGTTCGCGCGCGAGGCCGGCGTGGCGCCGCCGAGCGTCGAGCAGATCCGCGAACTGCTCGACCTCGCCGGCGCCGCAGCGCACGCCTCGGAACGAACCGCCGCGCCGCTGGCGTGCTGGATCGCCGGACGCTCGAACCTGTCGCTCGCCGAGCTGCGCGCCGCCGCCGAGCGCGTCGCGCCGGGCGACGAGCCTTCCTAACCCGCCGCCGTTCCCGGCGCCAGCCAGCGCGCGGCGCACGCTAGGTCCTCGGCCGTGTTGACGCCGAACAGCAGCCGCCGCGGGTCGCCGAACGCGCGCAGCTCGCGCTCGTCGACGATTTGCGGCTGAAGTGCGGCGAACGCCGCGCGCAGCGAGGACTCGCGCGCGAGCGCGTCGCGCAGCGCGGGCGCGTGCTCGGGCAGGCAGCGCGCCGGCAGCGGCTGCGGCTTGCCGTCGAGCTCGAGCAGCGCCGCGCCGTCGAGCCCGGCGAGCGCCAACAGCAGGCCGGCGCTCAGGAACGGCATGTCGCAGGCGACGAGCACGACCGCCGGCGCGGGCGAGCGCCGCGCGGCGTAGTCGAGCGCCGCGAGCGCGCCGCACAGCGGATGGCGAGGCTCGTCGGGCTCCTCGATCACGTGCTCCTCCAGCGGCGGCAGCGACGTGTCGCGCTTGGCGACGACGACCGTCTCCAGTCCCGCCTCGCGCGGGGCGTCGAGCGCGTGCGCGATCAACGAGCGGCCGGCGAGCGGCTGCGTCGGCTTGGCGCCGCCGATCCGCGAGCCGCCGCCGCCGGCGAGCACGGCGACGATCGCCGCGCCGCGCCGCGCCGCGGCGGTGGGCGCGCTCACGACGGCGACGCGCCCGGGCCGCTCGGCCCGAAGCGCTCGGTGTGGATCGCCTCCGGCGCGTGCCCGAGCCCGATCAGCGCGTCGGCGACGTGCTCGACGAACGCGGTCGGGCCGCAGACGAACACGCGCGGGCGCTCGCTCGGCGGCGGGCCGAGCTCCTCCAGCATCGCGGCGTCGACGCGCCGCGCATAGCCGCTCCAACCGAGCGGCTGCGAGCGCGTCAGCACGGTCCGCACGTCGATGCCCGGCATCGCCCCCGCGCGCATCAGCTCGCGCTCGTAGAGCAGGTCGGGCATGCTGCGCGTGGACACGAGCAGGCGCGTGTCCGTCGTGTCGCCTCGCGCGATCCGGTGGCGGAGGATCGCCATCAGCGGCACGAGCCCCGAGCCGCCGCCGAGCAGCAGCAGCGGGCCGCCGTCGCTGACGTGCCACGTGAAGTGGCCGCCGATCGGGCCGCGCAGCTCGAGCTCGTCGCCCGGCAGCAGATCCTCGGTCAGGTACGGCGAGACCTCGCCGTCGTCGATCCGCTCGACGGTCAGCGCGAGCGGTTCCCCCGGCGCCGAGGCGATCGAGTACGAGCGCTGCGCCTGGTAGCCGTCCTCGGCGGTCAGCCGCACGTCGAGGTGCTGGCCGGCGGCGTGGCCCGGCCACTGCGGATCGTCGAGCACGATCGTCTTCGCGCGCGCCGTCTCGATGATCAGCTCAGCCGCCGAGGCCGTGTGCCAGCCGCTCGGCGCGATCAGTCCCCCCAATAGCGCTGTTCCTTCCACGGGTCGCCGTGGTTGTGGTAGCCGGCCGCCTCCCAGAAGCCGGGCTGATCCTCGCGCGTCAGCGTCAGCCCGCGCACCCACTTGGCGCTCTTCCAGAAGTACAGGTGCGGCACGAGCAGGCGAGCCGGCCCGCCGTGCTCGCCCTCCAACGGCCGACCGTCGAACTCGTAGACGATCCACGCCTGCCCGCCGGTGACGTCGGCGAGCGCGAGGTTCGTCGTGTAGCCGCCGTCGCAGAACGCCGTGAAATACGCCGCGTCGGTCTCGACGCCCGCGAGCAGCGTGTCGAGCGAGACGCCGCGCCAGCTCGTGCCGAGCTTCGACCACTTCGTGACGCAGTGGATGTCGACCGTGAACGTCTCCGACGGCAGCGTCTGGAACTGCTCCCAGCTCCACGAGACGGGCGCCGCGACGGCGCCGCCGATCTGAAAGCTCCAGTCCGCGAGCTGCGTGCGCGGCGTCGGCCCGGCCGACAGCACCGGGAAGTCGTCGGTCACGTACTGCCCCGGCGGCACGCGCGCCGGGTCGACCTCGGGCCGGCGCCGACCGTGGAAACCGCGAGAAATTGGTGCCATCGAGCGCTCCGATCTGAACTCGTCGCCAGCCGATCCGGCCTCGTCGCCACGGTTCTAACACGCCCGCCTACGCCGCGCGCGCCGCTCCGCTCGCACGCGCGAGCCGGCGTCGCCGCCGGCTTTGCTGTATGCCTATGCAATGCCTAGGCAAGCGACGCGCGACCTGTCGATCGGCGAGGCGGCGAAGGCGCTCGGCGTCAGCGCCGACACGCTGCGCCGCTGGGATCGCGCCGGCAAGCTGCGCACGCACCGCGACGAGCGCAACCGCCGCCGCGTCTCGGCGGCCGAGGTCCGCCGACTGAGCAGGCGCCCCACGCGCCACGAGACCGGCACGCGCGGCTCGGCGCGCAACCGCTTCGCCGGCACCGTCCGCTCGGTCGAGGTCGACGGCGTGATGGCGCTCGTCGAGCTCGAGGCCGGGCCGTTCCTCGTGACCGCCGCGATCACGCGCGATTCGGTGCAGGAGCTCGGGCTCGCTCCCGGCGTGCCCGCGACGGCGATGGTCAAGGCGACCTCGGTGATGGTCGAACGCAACTGAGAGGACTGGAGACGCGCATGAGCAGAAGACGGATGACGGTCGCGCTCGGCCTGCTGGCCGGCGCGACGATCGCACTGGTCCCCGTCGGCGGCGCAAGCGGCGCGCCGCTCGCACGCCGCGCCGCCTCGGGCACCGTCTCGGCGCTGTTCGCCGGCTCGCTGCTGAACTACATGGAACGCGACTTCGGCCCGGCGTTCTCGAAGGCGAGCGGCTACGGCTACAGGGGCTTCGGCGGCGGCTCGACCGAACTCGCGTCGCAGATCAAGGGCGGCGTGCGCCAGGGCGACGTCTTCATCAGCGCCGCGGCGGCCGCCGACAACGCGCTCGAAGGCTCGGCGAACGGCGACTGGGTCTCGTGGTACACGACGTTCGCGGCCTCGCCGCTGATGCTCGCGTACAACCCGAGCAGCTCGTTCGGCAGGCAGCTCGCGCAGGGCAAGCCGTGGTACCAGGTGCTGACCGAGCCGGGCATCCTCGTCGGCCGGACCGACCCGAAGCTCGACCCGAAGGGCGTGCTGACGGTCGAAGCCGTCGAAGGCGCCGCGCGCAAGCTGCGCGACCCGGCGCTGTCGCAAGCGCTCGGCGGCTTTCCCGTGTACCCCGAGACGGCGCTCGTCGGGCGCCTGCAGTCGGGCCAGCTCGACGCCGGCTTCTTCTACGCCGTCGAGGCGTCGTCGGCGAAACTGCGCACGGTCGCGCTGACGCCGGTCTACAAGTACGCCGACTACACGGTGACGATCCTCGACCGCGCGCCGAACCCGAACGGCGCGGCGGCGCTCGTCCGCTACCTGCTGAACGCTCGGCGCGGCTACACGCTGAAGAAGAACGGCCTGAGCGCGCTGAAGCCGACGTTCTCCGGCAGGGTCACGAGCGTCCCGCAGAGCCTGCGCAAGGCGGTCGGCGCGACGAAGCGGTGATCAGGCGGGCGAGCAGCCCGCTGCCGTGGCTCGGCGCGCTGCTCGCGCTGTACCTGCTGGCGCCGATCGTCGCGTTCGTCGTGCGCCTCGGCGGCGGCGTCTCGGCCGCGCCCGAAGTCGGCGCGGCGCTCGCCACATCGCTGCTGACGGCGACCGTCGCGACGGCGCTGATCGCGCTGCTCGGGACGCCGCTGGCGTACGTGCTCGCGCGGATCGGCGGCTTCGCCGGGCGCGCGCTGACGGCGCTCGTCGCGCTGCCGCTGGCGCTGCCGCCGCTGATCAGCGGCCTCTTGCTGCTGTACGTGCTCGGGCCGCGCACCGCGCTCGGCGAACTCTTCGGTGGGCAGCTGACCGAAACGCGCGCGGCGATCGTGCTCGCGCAGACGTTCGTCGCCGCGCCGTTCCTCGTGATCGCCGCGCGCGCTGCGTTCGCGTCCGTCGACCCCGCGCTCGAGGACGTCGCCGCCTCGCTCGGCCACGGCCGGCTCGCGCGCTTCTGGCGCGTCGCCGTGCCGGCCGCGCTGCCGGGGATCGGCGCCGGGCTGCTGCTCGCGTGGCTGCGCGCGTTCGGCGAGTTCGGCGCGACCGTGATCCTCGCCTATCACCCGTACTCGCTGCCGATCTACACGTTCGTCCAGTTCGACGCGACCGGCCTGCCGGCGACGATGCTGCCGATCGCGCTCGCGCTCGCCGCCGCGCTCGCCGTGCTCGCGCTCGTCAACGTGCGCTTGCCGCGCTCACGCCGGCGCCGCGCACCGCGCGTCATGCCGCTCGCGCCCGCGCGCGCGGTCACACGGACGCACAGCGACGAGCCCGCCGGCGCCGCCGGCCGGGTGCTCGACGCCGGCGCCGACGCGCTCGACGCGAGCGGCGCGGCGCTCGACTTCGTCCTGACCAAGCGCCTCGGCGGCTTCTCGCTCGACGTCGCGCACCGCGCGCGAAGCCCTCGCCTCGCGCTGCTCGGACCGTCGGGCGCCGGCAAGACGCTGACGCTGCGCCTGCTCGCCGGCCTGATCGCGCCGGCGCGCGGCGGGCGCGTACGGCTCGGCGCGTACGCGCTCGACACGCTCCCGGCCGAGCGGCGCGCGCTCGGCTACGTCCCGCAGCAGCCGGCGTTGATGCCGCGCCGCACGCTGTGGCGCCAGGTCACGTTCGGCGCGCGCGCGCAGCCCGGGCTCGCGGCGTGGTGGATCGAGCGGCTCGGGCTCGCCGGCCTCGAGGACCGCTACCCCGACGAGCTGTCCGGCGGTCAGCAGCGGCGCGTCGCGCTCGCCCGCGCGCTCGCCGTCGCGCCGCGCGTGCTGCTGCTCGACGAGCCGTTCACCGGGCTCGACGCACCCGTGCGCGACCGCCTGCGGCGCGAGCTGCGACGGCTGCAGCGCGAGCTCGACCTCAACACGGTGCTCGTCACGCACGACCCCGAGGAGGCGGCGCTGCTCGCCGACGAGCTCGTCGTGCTCGACGACGGCCGCGTGCTGCAGGCCGGCGCGCGCGCCGACGTGTTCGCCGCGCCGGCCTCGCCGCAGGTCGCCGGCCTGCTCGGCGTCGCCAACGCGAAGCGCGGCGTCGCGCTCGCCGCGCACCGGATCGAGAGCGACGGCGCCGAGCTCGACGTCGCCGGCGCGCCGCTCGCGCCCGGCGCCGACGTCGCCTGGTCGGTGCGCCCCGAGGACATCGCGCTCGACCCGTCCGGGCGCTACGAGGCGATCGTGCTCGACGCCGCCGACCTCGGCTCGGTCCGCGAGCTGACGCTCGCGCTCGCCGGCACGCTCGAGCTGACGATGCGCACGCTCGCGCGCCCCGACGTGCGGAGCGGCGCGCCCGTGCGCGTCGCGCTCGCGCCCGACGCGATCTCCGTCTGGCCGCTCGAGTCCGCCGCGGCTCAGCCGCCGACGTAGGACATCTCGACGCGCCGTGCGCTCGACACCGGACGCCCCGCGCGCAGCTGCGAGTAGCGGTCGGCGCGCGCGCTCCAGATCGCGCCGAGCCGCTCGGCGATCCGCGCGTCGCTCGCGTTCCCGCGCAGCAGCGCGCGCAGGTCGTGCCCGCGCTCGGCGAACAGGCACGTGTAGAGCTGTCCGTCGGCCGACAACCGCAGGCGCGAGCAGCCGTCGCAGAACGGCTCGGTGACCGACGCGATCACGCCAACCTCGCCCGCCCCGTCGCGGTAGGCCCAGCGCGCGGCGACCTCGCCGTCGACGCGCGGCGGCAGTTGCTGCAGCGGCCAGCGCGCGTCGATCGCCGCGAGGATCTCGCCCGCCGGCACGACCTCTTCCAGGCGCCAGCCGTTGCTCGCGCCGACGTCCATGTACTCGATGAACCGCAGCACCTGGCCGCTGCCGCGGAAGCGCTCGGCCATCTCGAGCACGCAGTGGTCGTTGACGCCGCGCCGAACGACCATGTTGACCTTGACCGGATCGAGGCCGGCGTCGCGCGCCGCGTCGATTCCCTCCAGCACGCGCGCGACCGGCACGCGCGTGTCGCTCATCGAGCGGAACGCGTCCTCGTCGAGCGCGTCGAGGCTGACCGTCACGCGATCGAGCCCCGCCCGCGCCAAGCGATCGGCGTGCGACGCGAGCGCCGTGCCGTTCGTCGTCAGCGCGAGCTCCTGCACGCCGTCGATCCGCGCGAGCATCGCGACGAGCACGTGCAGGTCGCGGCGCAGCAGCGGCTCGCCCCCGGTCAGGCGGATCTTGCGAACGCCGTGCGCCGCCGCGATGCTCGCGAAGCGCGTGATCTCCTCGAACGTCAACAGCTCGGAGCGGTCGAGGAAGCGGTGCGCGTCGCCGAACACCTCGCGCGGCATGCAGTACGGGCAACGCAGGTTGCAGCGGTCCGTGACCGACACGCGAAGGTCGCGCAGGCGTCGATCCATCGAATCGATCATCGAGACCATCCGCAACGACGATACCCACGCACCCGTGAACTACGCTCTCGCAATGGCGTCACCGCTGATCGAGATCGACGACGCGCGTCGCGCCGTGCTCGACGCCGTGCGACCGCTGACGTACGAGAGCGAGCGGCTCGCCGACGCGCTCGGGCGCGTGCTCGCCGAGGACGTCCGCAGCGTCGATCCGGTCCCGCCGTTCGACAGCTCCGCGATGGACGGCTTCGCGCTGCGCTTCGCCGACGTGCGCGACGCCGACGAGCGCCGGCCGGCGACGCTGACCGTCGTCGGCGAGTCGCGCGCCGGCCATCCCTGCGACCGCGCGCTCGGCGCCGGCGAGGCGATCGCGATCTCGACCGGAGCGATCGTGCCCGACGGATCCGACGCCGTCGTGCCGCTCGAGCGCACGAGTGCACGCAACGGCTACGTCGACGTGCTCGCCGCCGTTCCCGAGGGCAACGACGTGCGCCGCGCCGGCGAGGACATCGGCGCCGGCGAGGCCGTCATCGCCGCCGGCACGCGCCTGCGCCCGGCGCACCTCGGCGTGCTCGCCTCGCTCGGACGCGCCGAGATCAGGTGCTTCATGCGCCCGCGCGTCTCCGTGCTGACGACCGGCGACGAGCTCGTCTCCCCCGGCCGCGAGCTGCCGCGCGGCGCGATCTACAACTCGAACGCCTACTCGGTGCCGGCGCTCGCGCTCGACGCCGGCGCGCGCGTCGGGCTGACGACGACCGTTCGCGACGAACCGCGCGCGACCGCCGACGGGCTCGTGCGCGCGCTCGACACCTCCGACGTCGTCGTCATCTGCGGCGGCGTCTCCGTCGGCGAGCACGACCACGTCCGCCCCACGCTCGCCGAGCTCGGCGTCGCCGAGCGCTTCTGGGGCGTCGCGCTGAAGCCGGGTAAGCCGACGTGGTTCGGCGTGCGCGACCAGACGCTCGTCTTCGGCCTGCCCGGCAACCCCGTCTCGGCGATCGTCACGTTCACGCTGCTCGTCGCCCCCGCGCTGCGCGCGCTCGCCGGCGCGCCCGCCGAGCTGCGGCGTACGACGGCGCTGCTCGGGTCCGACCTGGAGAAGCGCCCCGGGCGCGCCCACGCCGTCCGCTGCCGCCTGCGCGCGAGCGAGCGCGGCTGGGTCGCCGAGCCGACCGGCGAGCAGGGCTCGCACGTCCTCACGTCGATGCTCGACGCCGACGCGCTCGCGCTGCTGCCGAGCGACAGCGCCGGCGCGAGCGCCGGCGAGCGGGTCGCGATCGAGCTGCTGCCGGGCGCACGCCCCGAGCTCGAGCCCGACCTCACGGCGGACCCCGCCGCGGGCGCGCGATGACCGTCAGCGTCCGCCTGTTCTCGCTGCTGCGCGAGCGCGCCGGCTGCGATCGCGTCGAGCTGCGGCTCGACGACGGCGCGACCGTCGCCGACGCGCTCGCCGCGCTCGCGCGACTGCCGTCGCTGCGCGACGTGCTCGCGCGGCTGCCCGTCCAGCTGGCCGTCAACCGCGACTACGCGACGCCCGCGACGACGCTCGCCGCCGACGACGAGCTCGCGCTGATCCCGCCGCTCAGCGGCGGCGGCGGGCCGGCGGCCGACGACGGCGCGGCGCCGCGCGTGCACGTCGCCGTCGGCGATCGACCGCTCGACCTCGCGGCGCTGTCGGCGCGCGTCGCCGACCCGCGCGCCGGCGCGCTCGTCACGTTCGCCGGCGTCACGCGCGACGTCGCGCGGCTCGACTACGAGGCGTACGCCGAGATGGCGCGCGAGCGGATCGCGGCGATCGCGGGCGACTGCGCGCGCTCGCACGGCCTCTGCGCGATCGCCGTCGAGCACCGCGTCGGCCCCGTCGCGCTCGGCGAGCCGAGCGTGATCGTCGCCGTCTCGGCGCCGCACCGCGACGAAGCGTTCGCCGGCGCGCGCGCGGCGATCGATCGCGTCAAGGCCGAGGCGCCGATCTGGAAGGTCGAGGTCGACGCGGCGGGCGACGCGCGGCGCGTCGCCGGAGCGCCGGCGCCGGGTGCGAGCGTCGCCGGAGCGCCGAGCCGATGAGC
Source organism: uncultured Solirubrobacteraceae bacterium (assembly GCA_963782925.1). Taxonomy (GTDB): domain Bacteria; phylum Actinomycetota; class Thermoleophilia; order Solirubrobacterales; family Solirubrobacteraceae; genus Palsa-744. Next base: position 2,852,458 of record CAWALH010000002.1, on the reverse strand, counting down.
GAGCCGCGCCTGACGCACCTCGACGCCGACGGCAGCGCGCGGATGGTCGACGTCGGCGGCAAGGACGCGCGCGAACGCGTCGCACGCGCGCGGGCGCGCGTGCGCATGTCGAGCGACACGGCGCGCGCGGTCGAGCACGGCGACGCGCCGAAGGGCGACGTGCTGAGCACGGCGCGCCTCGCCGGCATCCAGGCGGCCAAGCAGACGGGCCTGCTGATCCCGCTCGCGCATCCGATCGCGCTGACGCTGATCGACGTCGCCGCGAGCGTCGACGCCGAGGCCGGCGTCGTCGAGCTGACGAGCGAGGTCCGCGCCGTCGACCGCACGGGCGTCGAGATGGAGGCGATGACGGCGTGCGCGATCGCCGCGCTGACCGTCTACGACATGGTCAAGGGGATCGAGCGCGGCGTCGAGATCGAGCACGTCGTGCTGCTCGAGAAGACCGGCGGGCGCAGCGACTGGCGGCGCGACGATGAGCGCTGAGACGGTGCGCACGGCGGCGATCCTGACGATCAGCACGTCGAAGGCCGCCGGCGCCGGCGACGACGAGAGCGGGCCGCGCCTGGCGGCGCTCGCCGAACGGCTCGGGACGGTCGTCGCCGCGCGCGCCGTCGTACCCGACGACCGCGAGCTGATCGAGGCGCACCTGCGCGAGTGGACCGACGTCGAGCGCTACGCGCTCGTGCTGACGAGCGGCGGCACGGGCCTGTCGCCAAGCGACGTCACGCCCGAGGCTACGCGCGCGGTGCTCGAGCGCGACGCACCGGGCATCGCCGAGGCGATGCGCGACGCCTCGCGCGCGCACACGCCGTTCTGGATGCTCTCGCGCGCGCTCGCCGGCACGCGCGGCGCGACGCTGATCGTCAACCTCCCGGGCAACCCGGCGGCGATCGACCAGACGGCCGACGCGCTCGCCGAGCCGCTCGCGCACGCGCTCGAGCTGCTGTCCGGCGCCGCCGACGGGCACGCCGCGCGCTGACGTGACGGGCGCGATCCGCGTCACCGCGCTCTCGACGACGCCGGTCAAGGGCCTGCGGATCGCCGCGCGCGAGCGGATCGCGCTCGAGCGCGCGGGCGCGCGCGGCGACCGCCGCTTCTATCTGATCGACGATCGCGCGCGGATGATCAACGGCAAGCACTCGGGCGCGCTGAACGAGATCGTCGCCGAGCTGGACGACGGCGGCGCGTCCGGCGACTGCTCCGGCGGGACGTTGACGCTGCGCTTCCCCGACGGCCACGAGGTGTCGGGCGCGGCCGCGCTCGGCGAGGAGCTCGACACGCGCTTCTTCTCGCGCGAGCGGCGCGCGCGGCTCGTCGGCGGCTCGTTCGCGCAGGCGATCTCCGAGCACGCCGGCGAGGCGCTGCGGCTCGTGCGCGCGGCCGACGGCGCGCCGGCGATCGACCGCGGCGCGGACGGCGCCGTCAGCCTGATCTCACGCGGGTCGCTCGCGCGCCTGGCGCAGGTCGCCGGCGAGGCGAGCGTCGACGCGCGGCGCTTTCGCATGACGATCGAGATCGACGGCGTCGAGCCGTTCGCCGAGGACGCGTGGGTCGGTCGCGAGCTGCGCGTCGGCGACGCGCTCGTGCGGCTGCGCGGCCACGTCGGGCGCTGCATCGTCACGAGCCGGCACCCGGAGAGCGGCGTCGTCGACCTGCCGACGCTCGAGTTGCTGCGCTCGTTCCGCGCCGATGCGCCGACGAGCGAACCGCTCGCGTTCGGCGTCTACGGCGAGGTGCTCGAGCCGGGCGCGGTCGCGCTCGGCGACGCGCTGACGCCGATGCCCTCCTGACCTTCGAGCAGCGGCGCGAGCTTGGAGTGCACGAGCAGGCCCGGCAGCACGGGCGCGAGGAAGTTGACGAGCCGGTAGGCGACGACCGACAGCAGCGCGTACGTCGCCGGCACGTGGACCCAGATCAGCGCGAGCGTCAGCAGCGCCTCGGTGATGCCGGCGCCGCCGAGCGGCAGCGAGCGGCGGCTCGCGGCGTAGCCGGTCGCGTACGCGAGCACGAGCGCCGGCGCCGACAGCTCGACGCCGAAGCAGAACAGCGCGAACGCGAGGCACGCGATCTCGGCGGCCCAGTAGACCGCCATCCCGGCGAGCGCCCACGGGCGCTCGAGCGGGCGCAGCACGACTTTGCGCAGCACCTCGAAGCCGCCGAGCAGCTCGCCGATCGAGCGCCGGACGCGCCCGTCGGAGCGCTCGAACCGGTCGAGCACGTGGCGCTGCGTCGCCCACCACGCGAGCGCGAAGCCGATCGGCACGCCGAACACCCACGGCAGCGTCAGCGCATGCGACGCGCGGCCCGATTCGAGCAGCAGGATCAGCGCGCAGACGCACGCGGCCGGCGCGAGCAGGCCGTACTCGATCACGCCGAGCGCGAGCACCTGGCGGCGCACGGTGCGCCGGCTCGCGTTGACGCTGCGCAGCGCCTGGCGGTCGAACGCGAAGCCGCCGAGCGGGATGAACGGCCCGAAGCCGGCGACGACGAGCCGGATCGCGAGGATCAGCGAGATGCCGCGCCTGCTCGTCGCGGCGATCGTCGCGCGGTAGGCGAGCGCGTAGCCGAGGTACGCGACGAGCTCGACGCCGACCGCCGCGAGCAGCCAGATCGGCTGCAGCTGCTCGAACGTGCGCCACAGCGCGCGCGGGCTGTCGTCGGCGGCGATCGCGACGACCGTGCCGCCGGCGATCAGGACCGACAGGAGCGTCGCTATGCGGGGTCGCCGGCGGAGTGTGTTCATGCGCATGCGCCGTTCCCGGCGCGCACGGTTGATGGTAGGCGCCGCGGCGAGGGCGGTGTGGCGGTTGCCGGACTACGCGAGCGCGCGTTCGAGCACGACGCCGAGCTCGAGCAGCCGCACGTCGTCGCCGGGACGGGCGAGGAGCTGGGCGCCGATCGGCAGTCCGTCGGAGATCTTTATGGGAAGGACGACGACTGGTCCGGGCGGCTGGCTCAGCGGCACGGTGCACGACAGCAGCGTCTCGCGGATCGAGCGGACGCTCCCCGCGCGAAAGCGCCACTCGTGCGCGTCGCGCCGCGGCGCCGGGATCGGACAGCCGGGCGCGAGCAGCGCGCCGCCGATCGGCATCGCGCGGTCGAGCGCGCCGGCGATCAGCGCGCACTCGCGCCGCGCCTGCACGTGGCGCTCGGGCGAGATCTCGCGCGCGCTCTGCACGCGCTCGCGCACCTCGGCGCCGAGCTCGTCCTCGGGGACGCCGAGCGCGTGGACCGACGCGGCCGCTTCGGGCACCTGGACGTCGCGGTGGACGGCGAGCGCGCCGTCGATCTCGGGGACCGAGACGGTCGCGACGGCGACGCCGGCGTGTTCGAGCGCGGTCGCGGCTGAGCGGATCGCGCCGGCGACCGCCGGTTCGCAGACGGCCGGGTCGAGCAGCTCGTCGATCACGGCGACGCGCCCGATCGCGCGGGGCGCGGGCGCGGCGGCGCCGGCGTGCGCTCCGCGCAGGAGCGCGTCGAACAGCAGCCGCACGTCGGCGACGCTCCGCGCGAGCGGGCCGACGACGTCGTAGGACGGCGCGAGCGGCAGCACGCCGCGCAGCGGGAGCAGGCCGCGCGTCGGGCGCAGGCCGGCGACGCCGCACAGCGACGCCGGGACGCGGATCGAGCCGCTCGTGTCGGTGCCGAGCGCGCCGAGGACGAGGCCGCCGGCGAGCGCGACGGCCGGGCCGGAGGACGAGCCGCCGGGCAGCCTGCTCGCGTCGTGCGGGTTAAGGCACGGCGGCCGGTGCGGATTGCGCCCGTCGATGCCGAACGCGAGCTCGTTCGTGTGGCCCTTGCCGAGCACGACGGCGCCGGCGGCGCGCAGCGCGGCGACGCAGTCGGCGTCGCGCTCGGGCTCGCGCCGCCAGCGGGCGGCGCCGCCACGCGTCGGCAGGCCGGCGACGTCGATCACGTCCTTGACGAGGATCGGCAGGCCGGCGAGCGGGCCGGCGTCGCCGCGCGCGAGCGCCGCGTCGGCCGCGCTCGCCTGCTCGCGTGCGCCGGCCGCGTCGAGCAGCTCGACGGCGCCGAGCGTCGACTCCTCGATCAGGGCGATCGCGGCGTCGATCAGCTCGGTCGCGCCGAGCGTGCGCTCGCGCAGCACCGTGAGCGCCTCGCAGGCGGTGGCGGGCAGCGGCGCGCTCAGCGGCCCCGCGCCGCTTCGTCGGGCCAGTGCCCGTGGGCGTCGAGGTACTCGCGCGCCCGCTCCTCGCGATCGCGCTCGCGGTCGCCCTCGGTCGACGCGCGGATCAGCCAGTTCATCGCGAAGATCGCGATGCCGGCGCCGGCGATGCCGGCGCCGCCCTCGAGCTCGGCTTCGCTGCCGAGCGCCATCACGACCGCACCGGCGACGACGACCGCGGCCGGCAGCACGTAGCGCAGGAGCACCATCCCGAGACCCATCGGCCTCGACGAGGCATGCGGCCCGCTCGATCTCGTGTCGTTCGATCTCCGCTCGTCGGTCATCGGCGCTCGCTCGAGCATATCGGCGAGCCGCGCGTGGGCGGTTCGGGCCCGAACGCGCCCCACGGGCGCCCGCCGGCCACCGGATCGTCGTGGCCGATCGCTACCCGGCGACGGGCTCGGCGCTCGCGCGCCGGTCCCAGAGGAAGCGTTCGAGCGCACGCGGCTTGAGCGGTCGGGCGTAGAGGAACCCCTGGACGAGGTCGCAACCCTCGCGCTGCAGCTGCGTGACCTGCCCCTGCTGCTCGACGCCCTCGGCGAGCGTCTGCAAGCCGAGCGCTTTGCCCAGCTGGATCAGCGTGTGCGTGAGGGCGTGCGACGCGCCCGAGCGCGCGAGTCCGTCGATGAAGGTTCGGTCGATCTTCAGCGAATCGACGGGGAACTGGCGCAGGTAGGCGAGCGAGCTGTAGCCGGTCCCGAAGTCGTCGACCGCGATCCGCAGGCCGAGCTGCTTGAGCTCGGCGAGCAGCTTCGCCGTCGCGTCGGGCTTGCGCATCAGAACGGTCTCGGTGATCTCGAGCGTCAACGTCGCGGGGTCGAGCCCGCTGTCGCCCAGCACCGTGCGCACTTCCCCGGCGAACTCCGGCCGTTCGAGCTGGCGCGCGGAGACGTTGACCGACATGTCGAGGTCGTATCTGCGCTCTCGCCAGGCGACGGCCTGCGCGCATGCGCGCTCGAGCACCCAGCGGCCGATCGGGACGATCAGGCCGCTCTCCTCGGCGATCGGGATGAACACGTCGGGCGGGATCACGCCGCGCGTGGGATGACGCCAGCGCAGCAGCGCCTCGACGCCCACGACGCGCTCGTCGCCGAGGTCCAGCATCGGCTGGTAGGCGAGGAAGAGCTGATCGGCCTCGAGCGCGCCGGCGAGGTCCATCTCGAGGCTGATCCGATCCTGTGCGGCGGTGTGCATCGCGGACTCGAACAGCGCGAAGCCGTCCTTGCCGAGCGCCTTCGCCTTGTACAGCGCGAGGTCGGCGTCTTGCAGCAGCCGCTCGGCCGAGGCGGGCAGCCCGCTGGCGATGCCGATGCTCGCGCTGATCGAGACCTGTGAACCCGCCGGCTCGCTCAGCTCGATCGGCAGGCGGAGCACTTCCAGGATCCGCTCGGCGACGAGCTCCGGCGCAGCGTCGAGCCCGACCGAGTCGACCAGCATCACGAACTCGTCCCCGCCGAGGCGACCGACGGTGTCGTTGTCGCGCAGCACGGTCTTCAGCCGCGCTCCGACCGCCCGCAGGACCTCGTCGCCGGCCTGATGGCCGAAGCGGTCGTTGATCTGCTTGAAGCCGTCGATGTCCATGTACAGCGCGGTCGCCGGGACGTCCATTCGTCGCGCTCGGGCGAGGATCTGCTCCGCGCGGTCGATCACGAGGCCTCGGTTGGGCAGATCGGTCAGCGTGTCGTGGAGGGCGCGGTACTCGAGCTCGTCGGCCTTCTCCCCGACCAGGCTCCATGCACGCTCGCGCGAGCGGGTCAGCAACCGGTAGACGAGGAGGACCAGGCCGGTCATGAGCACGCCGAAGCCGAGGACGGCGAGGCCCTGCCCGTCGGCGGACGCCGCGCCGGCGGCGGTCCCGGTCACCTCGACGAGCCAGCCTTCTTCGAGGTCGGTCAGCTTGATGTCGCCTGGCGTGCGACCGTTCGGGTTGGCGCCCGCCCTGCCCATCAGCTCGAGCGAGCCGCCGCGATCTCTGTGATACAGCGCCAGCGTCAACGAGCGGGCGCCGACGATCGGCCCGATCAACCCCGCGCTGCCGAAGGTCGTGCCGACGAACCCCGTCACCGCCGCCCGCCGCGCCGGCACTGTCGCAGGCGAGGACCCGGACCGGTAGATCGCCCCGCCGATCGCAATCAGCGAAGAGCTCGATGTCGCGGAAAGCCGGGTCACGACGAACGTCCCTGTGTCGGTTGCGGTCCGGACCAGGCCGGGATAGGGCGATTGGGCGATGCCCGGGAGGGCCGGCGCGCAGTAGTCCAAGAGCCCCGGAAAGAGCCTTGCCGCATCGGCGCCGGCGCCGAAGATCGCGCGAGTGAGGCAGTAGGTCGGGCGCTCGCCGGCGGGCACGACCTCGAACTTCGAGGCGGGCAGCGCCTCGAACGCCGGATCGCTCTCGACGCGGCGGCGAAACGCCGCGAGTTCGGACGCGGGGACGAGCTGGATCAACGTGGCGACGATGTCGGGGGGAGCGGGTGCGCCACGCTGCAGCTCCCGATACCAGCGAAGGAAGGGCGTCTCGCCGTCTCCGGGCAAGCTTGCGGCACGGGCGCGGATCGCGCGCGTCAGGGCGATGTTCGCCGCCAGCTTCGCGCTCAGCGCGTTGCTCACGTCGATGGCCGTCGCGTTGAACGCCGTGCGATTCGAGTCGCGGACGTTCGAGCGCCATTCGGCCGCCAGGAAGACGGTCACGGCGAGGCCGAGCACGACGATCAGCCCCCCGATCAGCGCCCTTCGGGGGCGTCGGATCGGTCGATCGGCGCCGCCGCCCGCGGGCTCGCCGGGGGCGCCGCTCGAGGCGGCGTCGGGGTCACCGGTCGAGGTCCGTGGAACGCCATCGTGCATGACGTCTCCCGACTGCGGAGGCTGAGCACCGCGATGGAAAGGGAATCGCTTCCCGGGTCGGCTTCGGCCCAGCTGTGTATCGGCAGGTCGCCGACAGAGGGTGAGTCGACTTGGTCGACTCGACCGGTGTGCTACCGTCGCGAGTCATAAACGGATGGTCCAACGCTGCCGATTCGGTGGACGGGCCGTTTGTTGTCGGGCCCCGGACGGAGGCGCAGGCACGACGTGCCGCCCCTCACGGACGCGCCTCACGGTCAAAGGTGTTCGTCCACGGAGGGTCACGGTATGTTCTTTCAGAGTCGTGCAGACGTGTCGCGTCGCGATCGGTCTGCTGCCAGCGGCGGCGCTGCGCGTCGCAGGCCGTCACGGTCGCGTCAGGCGACCGAGTGGATCGACGCGAGCGCCACGTTGGAGTCGCTCGACGGCGCGGTGATCGGCCGCGGCCTGGACGGTGCGATCAACACCTGGAACGCCGGCGCGACGAGCTCGTACGGCTATTCCTCGGAGGAGATCGTCGGACAGCAGTTCGACCTGATCGTGCCCGACGCTCGGCGAGGCTCGGAATCGGAGATCGCCCGTACGGCCGTGACGGCGCGGCTGAGCGATCGCTACGAGAGCGAGCGTCTGTGCAAGGACGGAACGATCAAGGCCGTCTCCGTCAGGATCGCGCCGATCACGGACCCCGCCGGTGGAGTCGTCGTCGGCATCTCGACGAGCGAGCAGGAGATCGGAGTCGACCGCCGCGAGCAATGGACGCCGGGCGCCGGGACCTACCTCCGCCGCGCGTTCGACGACGCCCCGATCGGCATCGCGCTGGTCAGCGTCAACCCGGAATCGGAGGGGTGCCTGCTGCGCGTCAACCGGGCGTTCTGCGAGCTGACCGGCTACCCGCGCGAGCATCTCGAGGGGACGAACGTCCGCGCACTCGTCCATCCCGAGGACACCGCGACCGATCTCGCGGCGATGGGACAGCTGAAGGCGGCGAAGATCGCGGACGTCCAGCTCGAGCAGCGGCTGCTCCACGCCGAGCGACACGCGGTGTGGGTGTCGGTGAGCGCCTCGCTGGTGCTCGACGCCGAAGACAGGCCGCTCTACTGCATCCGCCAGCTGCTGGACATCGAGGAGCGCAAGCGCCACGAGGACGAGCTGGGGTATCTCGTGGAGCACGATCCGCTGACAGGGCTCCTCAATCGCCGGGGGTTCATCCGCGAACTGACGCACGAGCTCGCCTACGCGCGCCGCTACGGCGGCGGCGGCGCGGTCCTGTTGCTCGACGTCGACGACTTCAAGTACGTGAACGACACCCTCGGGCACGCCGCCGGCGATCAGGTGCTCAGCGAAGTCGCGCGCATCGTGCTCAAGCGCCTGCGCGAGACGGACGTCTTCGCCCGCCTCGGCGGAGACGAGTTCGCGGTGCTGCTTCCTCGCACGACGATGAGCGACGCACAGATCCTCTCGACGCTGCTGCTCGAAGCCGTGCGCGCGGAGTGCGGCCTCTCGCTCGCCGACGGCAGGCGCATCTCGCTGAGCATCGGCGTCAACGACTTCGAGGCGCCCGGAGAGGATTCGACCGCCGAGGACATCGTGGTCGACGCCGACGACGCCATGTACCTGGCGAAGCAGGCGGGCAAGGATCGCGTCGCGATCGCGGCCGCGGGGACGCACGAGCACACGACGGCGAGGGTCACATGGGCCGAACGCCTCAGACGTGCGGTGCAGGAGGGACTGTTCGAGCTCCACTGCCAGCCGATCGTCGATCTCGCGGATGACACGACGACGCAATGGGAGCTGCTCCTGCGGCTGCCGGGCGAGGACGGCGAGCTGATCCTCCCTTCGCAGTTCCTCTACACCGCGGAGCGCTCCGGTCTGGTGCTGGAGATCGATCGATGGGTCGTGAGCGAGGCGTTCAGGTTGCTCGCCGAGCAGAGCTCGATCGGAAACGACTTGCGCCTGGAGGTCAACATCTCGGGCCGCTCGGTCGGCGACAGCGAGCTTCTCACACTGATCGAGCGCGAGCTTGCGAACACCGCGATCGGTCCGGCGAGTCTCATATTCGAGCTCACGGAGACCGCCGCGATCGCAAACATAGACCGCGCGCGCGGATTCGCGAGCAGATTGCAGTCACTCGGGTGCGGCTTCGCGCTCGATGACTTCGGCGCCGGATTCGGATCGTTCTATTACCTCAAGCACCTCCCGTTCGACTACGTGAAGATCGACGGAGAGTTCGTTCGCAACCTGCCGACGAGCAGCACCGACCAGCTGATCCTCGACTCGATTGTGCAGATGTCGAAAGGACTCGGAAAGCACACGATCGCCGAGTTCGTCGGCGATCGCGAGACGGTCGAGGTGTTGAAGCGGCACGGCGTCGACTACGGCCAGGGGTTCTTCCTCGGCAAGCCCGTGCCGGTGTCGGCGGCCTTGGCGACCTGAATCAGCGACGCCGCGCGCGAGTCGGGTGAGACAGCCTGAACGAGCGCGAGTGACGGCGCAGCTCGGCGCTGCCGCCACGGGCCGCGGCGCCCCGCCGCCGAGCGCTCGAATCGAACAGTCGAGGCGCGAGGGCATCGGGGGAATGCCCTCGCGCCTCCTCGGCACGGAGGAGGGACGGGGGGTTCTCCGTGCCGCCGGAACGACGGCCGAGGATGGCGGCGGCGCCGTTCAAGGTCTCACGATCGATCCACGCCACCGGTCGAGCCTGCCGCCGGCGAGCCCCGACGCGGGCGGCGCTCGGCTCGCCCGACGATCGCTCGGCGCCGGCGCGGCACACGGCGAGGACGATCGCCGCGACGGCGAGCCAGACGATCGGGATCACGACGAACAGCGCCGTTCACCCACGGGGCAGACCATCCTGCTCTCTACTCGCGCGCTTGCGACAGGGCCGTCCGTGCGCATGACTCGCATACCTTCCGACGAGTGGCTGCACGGATCGCAATCGACGGCCAGCGTGTGACCGCGAAGTCGCTCCGTCCTCTTGTGCCACAACTCACCGCACAGTCTTGACCGTGCGGAGAATCGCGTTGGACGAAAGCATAGCGCGCGCGAGGAGTGCGGAGCTTGATGGGACTGGACGCCTGCCTGATAGCGGCAGAGACCGGATCGCAGTCACATCATTCACTTCGACTTGCCAGCTTGAACGTTCGGTCAGCTGGCGCTAAAATTCCGTGTGCGGGTCATGGGGTGGTGCCCGTCGGGTAGCGAGGTGAAAAGCTAGTTGGAAGCACGGCGGCTGAGGTTCGTGGGCCTCGCCAACCGGGGGTGACGACAGTGGAGTCGAAGTCCATCAGCCACGACGATCCGCTCACCGGCGGGCATCTGCTGGCGGCGATCTCGACGAGCATCGTCGGGATGCTGCACGACCACTACGGGCGCGGTCCGATGAAGGCGAAGACCTACGCGCTCGACGACATCATCGTCGTCGTCATGCGCGGCAGCGGATTCACCGCGCTCGAGCAGACGATCATGGACAGCGGCGAGCCCGATCGCGTGATCGCGATGCGCGAGGACTTCCAACGCGTGATGGCCGCTCGTTACAGGAAGACGATCGAAGAGCTGACCGACCGCAAGGTCCTCGCGTTCCTCAGCCAGGCCCACGTCGATCCCGACATCACGATCGAGATCTTCTTCGTCGACCGACCGCTCGACGGCTTCGGCGCGGTCGAGGTCACGCGTCCGGACTCACAGTCCGAGCAGTCGACTCCCGAGGGGCGCCGCGACCTGCTCGGGGAACGGCGTTCTCCGAATCGTGAAGCGGGCTGAGGCGAGCTAGCATCGCCCAGAGGTCTGAGAAGAGCGAGCCGGGAGGAGCAGGCATGTCCGAGGACGATCAGCCGGTTGCGGAGTGGAATGTGGCCGAGTGGCACGGCAAGGAGCTCGTGGACATCGAGGGCGAGAAGATCGGCAAGCTGCAAGACGTCTACGTCGACGTCGAGACCGACGTGCCGCAGTTCGCGACCGTCAAGGAAGGCTTGATCGGCAGGCACCTGACGTTCGTGCCGCTGGGCGGGATCAAGGTCGGCCCCGACGAGTTGCAGGTGGCCGTGTACAAGAGCCAGGTCGAGGCGGCGCCCGACATCGAACTGCACGGCGAGGAGCTCTCGCAGGCTGACGAGTCGAGCCTGTATCACCACTACGAGCTCAACTACACCCCGATCGATACGGAGAGCGGACGCCGACTCGCGCGCCGCTGACGCTAGGGCACGACGACGAGCTTGCGGTGCGGGCTGCGCGCCTGCGCGTGCCACGCGTCGACGGCTCGGTCGAGCGGGAAGCGCTCGATCTCGGCGCCGATCCGTCCCGCGGCGGCGTGCTCGGCGAGCTTCGCGTAGGAGTCGCGGGCGACATCGGCCGGCAGCAGGCCGCTGCCGTGGCCGATGTGCGTGCGACCCTGCAGCGCGCGAAACGGAACGCTCGCGGTCGGCCCCGCGGATTCGCCGATCGTGACGATCCGCGCGCCGCGCGCGGCGGAGGGCAGCGCCGCTTCGAAGGGCGCGCCGTAGAGCGGATCGATGATCACGTCGAAGCCGCCCGCGGCGGCATCCTTCAGCGCCCGCGCGTCGTCCTCGCCGCCAAGCACGACGCTCTCGTCGGCGCCGAGCGCCTCGACCTCGAGCAGCGCCCCGCTATCGCGCGCCGCAGCGACGACGCGCCCTGCGCCGAGGAGCTTCGCCGCCTGTACGGCGATGCGACCGACGCTGCCGGTCGCGCCGAGCACGAGCACGCTCTCGCCGGGCTGGACGTTGGCGTGGTGCGCGAGCGGAGCCCACGCGGCGATGCCGGCGATGCCGATCGCGACGGCGAGCCCGTCGTCGAGGCCGGCCGGGACCGGGTATGCGCGGGCGGGGTCGATCAGCGTGCGCTCGGCCCACGAGCCATGTGGCCACACGCACACGCCGAAGTAGACACGCGCGCCGTCGGCGAGCGTGCCGACGCCCTCGAGGCCGACGACCGCCGGCGTGCGCGGCTGCCCGAGCTGGCCCGAGGCGAGGCGGATGTCGATCGGGTTGACGCCGGCGGCGGCGACCTCGACGACGACGTTGCCGTCGGCGGCGGTCGGATCGTCGAAGGCGCCGACGACGGGGTCGGCGCCGGCGGCTTGGAGGATGGCGGCGCGCATCTTTCGCTGTTCCCGGGCGTCAGGATGGCAGACCGGCCACGCGGGCCCGATGCCGGCCTCTGAATCTCGGCGGCGGGTTCGAGCCGCTCGCAGGTCAAGTCCACCCGCCGGCCTGCCGATGAGGCTCGCGTGAATCTCGACGCGAGCATCAGCCGCCGCCGACTGCTCGCCGGCGCCCTCGCAGCCGGCTCGGCGGGCGCGCTCGCGCGCGTGCCGGGCGCGCGCGCCGCGGGCGCCGGCCCGATCAGCCCGCAGCCGGCCGGCCCCGGCCAGGCGGCGATCACGTTCTTCAGCGACCCGGCGATCAACTTCCAGCTGCTGTTCACGCTCGGCGCCGCCGGCTACGGCGCGGCCGAGACGGGCGAGGTGCTCGCGACGTTCGACCGCATCCACGCGCGCGGCGACAGCTACCGCGCGGTGTTCGAGGAGTTCCTCGCGGTCGGGCGCTCGCTGCGCACGCGCGGTGACGAGCAGCGCGCGGCGGGGCGCGTCGCGAGCGCGCGGGGCTCGTATTTGCGCGCGGCGAGCTACCTCGACCAGGCGCTCTTCTACACGCTCGCCTCGGCGCAGCCGACGCGAGCGCACGAGGGCGCGGTGTACCGCGAGATGGAGGCCGCGTGGGCCGCGGCGGCGGCGCTGTTCCAGCCGCGCTTCGAGCGCGTGCGGATCCCGTACGGCCGCTCGCACCTGCCCGGCTGGATGCTGCGGCCGGGCGGGAGCGCGCGCCGCCCGACGGTGATCCTCAACAACGGCAGCGACGCACAGAACATCGACATGTACGTGCTCGGCGGCGCCGCGGCGCTCGAACGCGGCTGGAACGCGCTGATCTTCGAAGGCCCCGGGCAGGGCGGGAACCTGTTCCTGCGCAACATCGGCTTCCGGCCCGACTGGGAGCGCGTGATCACGCCGATCGTCGACTGGCTGCACCACCAGCCGGGCGTCGACACGAAGCGGATCTCGCTCGCCGGCGAGAGCTTCGCCGGGTATCTCGTCACGCGCGCGGCCGCCTACGAGCACCGCCTCGCCGGCGTCGTCGCCGACCCGGGCGTCGTCGACGCGTTCATCAGCTGGAGCGAGGGCCTGCCCAAGCCGCTGCTCGAAATGCTGTACGCCGGCAACCACAAGGAATTCATGGCGTACTGGAACGAAGGGCGGAGCGAAGTGCCCGAAGCGCAGCGCTTCCAGCTGGCCAAGCGCCTGGAGATCTACCCGGGACGCGACGTCTTCGAGCAGCTGACGCACGCGCGCAAGTACGTGCTCACGCGGCGGCAGGTCGGGCGGATCAGCTCGCCGATGGCCGTGCTCGACCCGGAGCTCGAGCAGTTCTTCCCCGGCCAGTCGCAGACGCTGTTCGACTGGCTGCGCACACGCCACAAGGCGCTGTTGCCGTTCACGGTCGCCGAGGGCGCCCAGTTCCACTGCGAGCCGATGGCGCCGCAGCTGCACTGCGAACGGGTCTTCGACTGGCTCGAAGCCAACGCGCGGCCGGTGCGCTGAGCTCAGCCGGAGTCGCGCTCTCGCAGCGCCCGCAGCAGGCGCGCGTCGGCGGCGCGGTGGGCGCGCTCGAGCTCCCTGAGACGGCTGTCGCTCGTCGGCCGCGGCCCGTAGGTCTTCGCCTTGTAGAGGTCGTAGCGCTCCTGGTGGTAGCGAGCCTCGGCCCGAAGCTCCTCGATTCGCCGCTGGTCGACCGTCGCGGGTCGATCAGTCGAAGGCATCGGCCGGGAGCACGAAGCGACGCGCCGGACCGGCCTCCTGCCCGCCGGCGGCGTTGATTCGCGAACCGTGCAGGCCGGTGCTGCGCGCGGCGCCGGCGCTCGCGGTCGAATCGGCGACGCCGCGGTGGTCGGAGATCCAGCTCAGGATCGCGGCCGAGCTGGCGCCCTCGGCGATGATCACGGAACGCTCTATCACCGTCCCGCCGGAGGCGTGGGGACGGGCGAGCCGCCTGACGACGGCGCCGACCGGATCCGTCGCCGAATCTTTCACGCTGCCGCTCGCTCCTCGAAGCTCGATGGACCCATGCTAGACGGTCGGCCGCATCGCGCCCGGACTCGGCGCCGCCCGTACTCTTCCGCGGGTGGAGCGACCCAATCGTGGGCAGGCGTCGACCGACGGTCAGCCGCCGGCCGGAGGGCGCACGGCGAGCGACGGCACAGAGCGTCTCGAGGCCGGCCAGTTGGGCACGGCGGACGTGACCGCGTCGACGATCGCGAACATCGGGCCGGGGATCGACTTCTACTTCGCGTTCGGCGTGATCGCCGTCACCGCCGGCGTGGCCGCGCCGTTGACGATCCTCGCGGCCGGCGTGGCGATCGCCTTCCTGGCGTTCACGGTCGCCGAGTTCAGCCGGATGGAGCCGTCGGCGGGAAGCTTCATCACCTACATCGAGACGTCGCTCGGAGCGATCGTCGGCGTCGTCGCGGCCGTGCTGGTCGCCGTCGGGTTCACGGTGGCGATCGCCGGCGTGTTCACGATGTCGGGGGGCATGCTGACGCTGGCGCTCGCCCATTACACGTCGTGGCGTCCGGCATGGGAGCCGCTGAGCCTCGTCCTGACCGTCGCCGCGATCTGGCTGACGGCGCGCGGCGTCAAGCTCTCGACGACGGCCGTCGGGCTGGCGGTGCTCGTTCAGGTGCTGATCATGGTCGCGGTCTGCGTCGTCGTGCTCGTCGACCGGCGCGCCGAGATCTCGGGCATCCCGTTCTCCTGGTCGCACCTGTCCGGCGGCCTCGCGGGCCTCTCGGCGGGGTTCCCACTGGCGCTGTACATGTTCATCGGCTGGGAAAACGGACCGGCGCTCGCCGAGGAGTCCCGCGACCCGCGGCGGACGATCCCGCGAGCCCTGTACATGTCGGTCGCGCTCGGCACGGCGCTGTTCGTGCTGTTCGCGTATGCGACCGTCACCGGCTTTCACTACGACGTCTCGTCGATCGGCCGCTCGTCGGTCCCGTTCCTGACGATGGCCGGCAGGTATCTCGGCGGAGCGGCCGCGCTCGCGTGGCTCGCCGGGATCGTGTCGGTGCTCGCGGCGCTGGTCTCCGGCGTGAACTCGCAGTCGCGGATGATCTTCGACGGCGGGCGCTCGGGGCTGCTTCCCGCCTGGCTCGGCCGTCTGCGCGCTCCGCTCGACACGCCGGTCAACGCGCTCGCGACGATGGCCGTCGGCGGCCTCGGGCTGATCGCCGTCTGGTGGGCGGCGCACGCCGTCGGCGCGCTGTCGGGCTCGACGAACCCGGTCGGCCTGTATGCCGAGTGCTCGACGATGGGGACGATCGTGATCCTGTTCGTCTACCTGCTGACGACGCTCTCGCTGCCGGTCTTCATGTGGCGCCGGCACCGCGAGTCGTTCTCGGCGATCCGGCACGTCGCGATGCCGATCCTGGGAGCGGCGAGCCTGATCGTCCCGTTCGTCGAGCTGTTCAAGCCGGGCCAGCCCTCCCCGTACAGCGAGTTCCCCTATGCGGCGCTAGCGATCCTGCTCGCCGCCGCGGCGATCGCGGTGCTCGTCGTGCGCCGCAACCCGTCGGCGGGCTCGAGCGAGGGGACGGCGTTCTCCGAAGCGTGAGCAGCGGCCGGCCGTCGCCGGCGCACCGCTACGCTCGCAATCGTGACGCCCGAAGAGCTCGCCAACCTCGCGCATCTGCGCCGCGCGCGCGATCTGATGGACCGCGAGTACGCGCGCCCGCTCGACGTCGCGGCGCTCGCCCGCGCCGCGTTGATGTCGACCGCGCACTTCTCGCGGCAGTTCCGCGCCGCGTACGGCGAGACGCCCTACGCGTACCTGATGACGCGGCGAATCGAGCGCGCGAAGGCGTTGCTGCGCGGCGGCGAGATGTCGGTCACCGAGGTCTGCATCGCGGTCGGGTGCTCGTCGCTCGGCTCGTTCAGCGCGCGCTTCACGCAGCTCGTCGGCGAGACGCCGACGGCCTACCGGGCCCGTGACCACGGCGCGCTCGCGAACGTGCCGGGCTGCGTCGCCAGGGATCTCACACGGCCGAGCAAACCGAGCAGGATCAGAGAAGCGCGCGGGGCGCCGGCCCCCTAGCCTTGCCGGCATGAACCTCACTCTTTCCACTTGCTTCGTCCTGGTGCACGACCCCGATGTCGCGCTCGCGTTCTACCGCGACACGCTCGGCCTCGAACTGCGAAACGACGTCGCCCGCGGAGACTTCCGCTGGATCACGGTCGGCGGCGCCTCGCAGCCCGATGTCGCGATCGTGCTCACCAACTACCTGAACGGCAGCCCCGCCGACAGCGACGCGCTCGCCGCGCTGCTCGCCAAGGGCGCGCTCAACGGCGTCCACTTCCACACCGACGACCTCGACGTCACGTTCGAGAAGGCACGCGGCGCGGGGGCCGAGATCGTGCAGGAGCCGACCGACCAGCCGTGGGGCACGCGGGACTGCGCCGTGCGCGATCCGTCGGGCAACATGGTGCGGATCGACCAGCCGCCCGCCGCGTGAGCTGACGCACTACGGGGCGAGGCTGAACGGCGGGTAGCGATCGGTCACGAGCACGTGGGCGTAGGCGATCACGCGGTTCGTCCAGCGGCCGACGCCGACGAGGAAGTCGAACATCCCGCGCGGGAAGCGACCGGTGAAGAGGATCGCGAACCAGGCGGCGATCACGACGAAGAACGCGGCGATGTAGAGGAAGAACAGCACGACGTAGTGCGGGATCGCCAGCAGCCACTTGACCAGCGGCAGCCAGCGGTTGAGCTCGTTGGGCACGTCGGGATAGGGGAAGTCGAGATGGACCGCCTGATGCTCGTCGGTGGAGGGATAGTTGTCGTCCATCAGCGAGAGGTAGACGCCGACGCGGGCTGAGAAGCGCATCAGCTCGAGGTTCCAGTCGAACCACCAGCGCGGGTACTTCTGCCGGAACAGGATCAGCAGCAGCGTCGGCAGCACGACCAGGCCGACGGCCCCGGCGACCTTCCCGCTGCTGCCCGAGGCATAGCCGCCGCCCTCGATCAGCGAGAGCACGATCGCGATCGGGATGACCGTCAACAGGCGGAAGAAGCTGGTCATGCGGTTGAGCGGCCGGTCGGGATAGTCGACGGAGTACTGGACGGGATACGGCGCGTCGGGGTTCATCTGATGCCTTTCAGTGAGGTGTACGGCGTACACTCGTTCCTGGGACTATAGGTGTACGGTGTACACTTGTCAAGGCCGATGACGAAACGGAAGATCGCAACCAGGGAACCGCTGAGCCGCATTCGCGTGCTGGAAGCTGGCGTCGCCCTCGCGGACGGGGCCGGCCTGGAAGCGTTCAGCATGCGCGCGCTCGCGCAGGAGCTCGGCGTCGTGCCGATGGCGCTGTACAAGCACGTCGCGAACAAGGACGAGCTGCTCGACGGCATGGTCGACATCGTCTTCGGCGAGATCGAGCTCCCCCCTGCGAACGTCGACTGGAGGTCCGCCATGCGGAGTCGAGCGATCTCGACGCGCGAGGCGCTGAGGCGCCACGGATGGGCGATCGGGATGATGGAGTCGCGCCGTCCGGGTCCGGCGAACCTTCGAAACCACAACGCTGTGATGGGCTGTCTGCGTCAGGCGGGCTTCTCGTTCGAGCTGGCGATCCATGCCTACTCGGTCCAGGACGCCTTTATCTATGGCTTCGCCCTGCAGGAAAGGGATCTGGGATTCGAGACTCCCGACAGTGCCGGAGAAGCGGCGCAGAGAAGAGCGGAGACGAACGGCGCGCTCGAGGACTACCCCTACCTCGTCGAGATCGCCACGAAGCTCCCCGAATCCGGGTACGACAACGCCGTCGAGTTCACGTGGGGGCTCGATCTGATCCTCGACGGCCTCGAGCGACTTCGCACCTGAGCACCCTTTCCACTTCCAATTTATACCCGAGTGGGGGGCTTGTTTCAAGCCCGATCCGTGCCGCATAATCGCCCGCCGCAAGACGGAACTACGGATATGGGAGGGTGAATGAACGAGCATGCGGTGGTGATCGCCGGAGGCGGTCCGGCGGGGATGATGCTGGCGGCTGAGCTGGCGCTGGCGAAGGTCGACGTCGCGATCGTCGAGCGGCGTCCCGATCACGTGCTCGTCGGCTCACGAGCCGGCGGCTTTCACTCGCGCACGATCGAGGTGCTCGATCAGCGCGGGGTCGCCGACCGGTTCCTGGCGGAGGGACAGGTCGCGCAGGCCTCGATGATCGGCACGACCGTGTTGGACATGAGCGACTTCCCCACGCGTCACCCCTACTCGCTCGGAATCTGGCAGAACCAGATCGAGCGGATCATGGCGGCGTGGATCGCCGAGCTGCCGGTGCGGATCCACTACGGGTGCGAGGTGACCGGCTTCGCGCAGGACGACACCGGCGTCGACGTCGAGTTGGCCGAGGGCCGGTCGCTGCGGGCGCGGTATCTCGTCGGCTGCGACGGAGGTCGCAGCGTCGTCCGCAAAGCGGCCGGCATCGAGTTCCCGGGTTGGGATGCGACGAGGAGCAACCTGATCGCCGAGGCCGAGATGACCGAGGAGCCGGAGCTGGGCGTGCGCAAGGACGCCGTCGGCGTCCACGGCATCGGCAGGTTGGAGTACGAGATCCGCGACGGCGAGGTGGTCTACGCCGATCGAGGGCCGGTGCGGGTGATGGTGACCGAGCAGGAGATCGGGACCGGCGGCGAGCCCACCCTGCGCGATCTGAGCGAGGCGCTCGTCGCCGTGTACGGCACCGACTTCGGGGTCCACAGTCCCACCTCGATCTCCAGGTTCACCGACATGACGCGTCAGGCGGCGGCCTACCGCGCCGGACGGGTCCTGCTCGCCGGTGACTCGGCGCACGTGCACTACCCGGCGGGTGGGCAGGGTCTCAGCCTCGGAGTGCAGGATGCGGTGAATCTGGGCTGGAAGCTGGCTCAGGTGGTCAACGGAACCTCCCCGGACAGCCTGCTGGACACCTACCACGACGAGCGCCACCCGGTCGGTGCGCGCGCGCTGAAGCACACGATGGCTCAGACCGCGCTGCAGCGCCAGGACGAGCGCACGAAGGCCCTGGCCGATGTGGTGTCGGAACTGGCGATGATGGACGAGCCCCGCAAACGACTCGCCGGGATCGTCTCCGGGCTCGACGTCCACTACGAGCTCGGCGAGGGCCACCCCCTGCTCGGACGCCGCATGCCCGATCTGGACCTCGTGAGCGCCGACGGCTCGCTCCGAGTCTCCACCCTGCTGCACGGCGCCAGGCCGGTGCTGCTCAACCTCGGTGAGCCCGACAGCTTTGACATCGCAGCGTGGGCTGACCGCGTCCGGCTGATCGACGCCGAATACGACGGCCCATGGGAGCTTCCGGTGCTCGGCGAGGTCAGCGCTCCCACCGCCGTGTTGATCCGGCCCGACGGATACGTCGCCTGGGTCGGAGAACCAGCCGACCGTGGGCTCTCCGACGCGCTGACCAAGTGGTTCGGACCGCCTACTGCGAAATGCCGTTCAGCTCGGTGAGATCGTCCTCGGAGAGGTCGAGCTCAGCGCTTTTCACGTTGTCGCGCAGGTGCGCGACGGATGAGGTGCCGGGGATCAACAGGACGTTCGGGGAGCGTTGCAGCAGCCAGGCGAGCGCGACCGCGATCGGCGTGGCGTCCAGACGGGTGGCGACCGATTCGAGCGTGTCGGACTGGATTGGGGTGAAGCCACCGAGCGGGAAGTAGGGCACGTAGGCGATGTCCTGCGCGGCAAGGGACTCGATCAGGTCGTCGTCGACCCGGTGGGCGAGGTTGTAGAGGTTCTGCACGCACACGATCGGCGCGATCGACTGGGCCTCGGCGACCTGCTCCGCGGAGACGGTGCTGATGCCGAGATGCTTGATCAGTCCCTCCTGCTGCATCTCCGCGAGCGCGGTGAACGGCTCGGCGATCGAGCCGGGTGTGGGACTGTCGAACCCGCCGACGCGCAGGTTGACGACGTCGAGCGCTTCGAGGCCGAGGTGAATCAGGTTGTCGTGCACGGCCTGGCGCAGCTGCTCGGGGGACCGCGCGTGCGGCCAGCCGCCGTTCACGTCGCGATACGCGCCGACCTTGGTGACGATGCGCAGCTCGTCCGGGTAGGGGTGCAGAGCCTCCTTGATGATCTGGTTCGTGACGTGCGGGCCGTAGAAGTCGCTGGTGTCGATGTGCGTGACGCCCAGCTCGACCGCCTCGCGCAAGACGGCCACCGCGGCGTCGCGGTCGGCCGGCGGGCCGAACACGTGTGGGCCGGCCAGCTGCATCGCTCCGTAGCCCACGCGAGCGACCGTCAGGTCCTCGGCGATCGCGAACGTGCCTCCGGGAAGTGTCTGCGTTGTCATCGGCGATCCTTCGTTTCGTCGGTTGCAGGTCGCGGGCGTCCCGGCCATCGAGCCCGACCGGCCGTTCCTGGTGGTAGACGCATCGTGGGCGCCGCCGGCGCGTGTGAAAAGCGGTCGCTGTGTCCAGGGACACGCCGTCCCTGGATGCGAGCTCGGGCGCGTTGCATACTGGTCACATGGATCGCGACGAGCTGGCGGACTTCCTCAGGCGCCGGCGCGAGGCGCTACAGCCGAACGACGTCGGGCTGCACGCCGGCGAGCGGCGTCGCACGCGCGGCCTGCGGCGCGAGGAGGTCGCCGGGCTCGCGCACATGTCGACCGACTTCTACGCGCGCCTGGAGCAGCGGCGCGGCTCGCGGCCATCCGAGCAGACGACCGCGGCGCTCGCGCGCGCGTTGCGGCTCACGCAGGACGAGCGCGACCACCTGTTCGCGCTGGCCGGGCACACCGCCCCGCCCCGCGCGTTCCGCACGAACCACGCGAGCCCGGAGCTGCTGCGCGTGCTCGACCGGCTCGACACCCCCGCGCAGATCGTGTCCGACCTCGGCGTGACGCTGAGCCAGAACCCGCTGGCCGAGGCGCTGCTCGGCGTGAAGACCCGCTACACCGGGCCGCGGCGCAGCATGATCTACCGCTGGTTCACCGAGCCGGACCAGCGTCGCATCCATCCCGAGGCCGACCATCCGCTGCTCTCGCGCGGTCACGTCGCCTCGCTGCGGGCCGTGCACGGCCGCTCCGCCGAGGACCCCGAGGCGCACGAGCTGGTCGAGCGCCTGCTGCGCGAGAGCGCAGAGTTCGCCGCGCTGTGGGAGCGCCACGAGGTTGGGCGCCGCCCCGCGAAGATGAAGCGCTTCCTGCATCCGCTGATCGGCCCGCTGACGCTCGACTGCCAGATCCTCTCCTCGGAGAACCTCACCGAAAGGCTCGTCGTCTTCACCGCGAGCCCCGGTTCCGAGGACGCCGACCGGCTCGCGCTGCTCGCCGTCGTCGGCTCGCAGGAGTTCCCCAGGCGCGGCGCGCTGGACGCGGCCTGACCGGCTCCGGCATCGAGACGCCACCACGACTGAAGATCGACGGGGCCGAGGCGCTCGGCCCCGGCCCCGTCGATCTCGCTGCGCTCGCGCGAGCTACGCCACGCGCAGGCGCTCGACGCCGCCCATCGCGACGTGGGCGCGCCCGTCGCTGACGACCGCCGACTGAACCGCCGCGTACGAGCCGTCGCGCCGCAGCGCGAGCAGACCGGCGCGTGTGAGCTTCAACCGCAGCCGACCGGTCGCCCCTGCCGCGAGCGTGCCCGCGAACGTGCCCAGCTCGCGCGCTTTCGCGGCGCGGCGCGCGCCGGCCGAGCGCTTCGGCGCCGCGAACAGCGCGCCGGCGATCGTGCACCGGCGCCCGGCGGGGGCCTCGCACGTGACCGTCAATGCGCCCGTGCCGCGCCTGGCGTTCACGCGCACGAGCTTCGAGCGCAGGATCGCCGCGAGCGCGACCTGCGAGCCGCCGGGGCCAGGCGAGGAGCCGTGCCCCGCGGCCGTCGGGATGCCGTTGCCGGCGCTCGACGGCGTTTTCGTCGGTGTGGACGTCGATCCCGGCGGCGGCGACGGCGGCTGGTACTCGAGCGCGCCGATGTCCGTCGAGGATCCGGCGACGCGCGCGTTGCCTTCGAAGTCGAGCGCGCCGTCGGCCGCCGAGCTCACGCCGGCGTCGATCGTCGGCGAGCCGGGCAGCTCGCGGAAGTCGCTGGCGGCGGCGTTGGCGAACAGCGGCGGCGCCGAGACGTTGCCGCCGATGTTGCTGATTGAGCCTGCACCGGCCGGTTTGGCGAAGTCGGAGCTGCCGAGCGTGATGCCCGTTCGCGCCGACGCGCGCACGCCGGCGCCGCCGGCGGCGTTGACGGCGATCGTGTTGATCGCTTCCAGCGACAGCGAGCCCGTGCTCGCTTCCTGCAGGAGCTCGAGCGCGCCGGCGCTCGCCGACTCGGAGTACAGCGTGTCGTTGCGCAGCGTCTCGCTGGTGGTGCCGCCGTTGGAGTAGATCCCGACGGCCGGGCCCGTCGAGCCCGGCAGCACGACGGCGACGCTGTCGATCAGCTTGCCGCCGTAGCACTGGCAGAGCGGCCAGCCCGCCTGCATGCCGCGCAGCAGCACGCGTTCGAGCGTGCCGCCGGAGTCCAGCAGCCCGTAACCGCCGCCGGTGTGTTCGACCGTGAGGTCGGCGAGCGTCAGGTAGCTGGCCTGGAACGCCTCGACTTCATTGGCCTTGATCACCGGGCGCGCGCCGCCCGGGGCGCCGCGCACGATCAGGTCGGATGCGCCCGGGGTGATTTCGTCGACGGTGTATTCGCCTGGCGCGAGCACGACTTCTTCGCCGAGCGACGGGACGTTGCCCGGCTTGCCGTGGATCGCGGTGACGATGTCGCAGGCGCTCGCCGCGCTCTTGCAGTCGCTCGACGCTTTGCCTGACGGGCTCGCATAGCGCACCGCCCAGGCGCTCTGCGCGCCTGCGAGCGGGACGCCGAAAGCGCCGGCGACGAGCAGGGCCAGCCCCGCCCGCGCGAAGGGGTTGATGCGTTTCACGGTTGTCCTCCGGTGTGCGATTGACATTGCGCAGGCCAGTCTGCGTGCGCACGACGCCGCGAGACATGGGAGCTGGCCGCCACGTCGTGGCGGAGAACCGAACGCGTGCGAGCGCTCAGCGCTCGAGGAACGCGAGCACGGAGAGCACGCGCCGGTGGCCGCCGTCGACGCGCGCGAGGTCGAGCTTGTCGAAGATCGACGTCACGTGGCGCTCGACGGCGCGTTCGGAGACGAACAGGCGCTCTGCGATCGCGCGGTTGGTGAGCCCCTCGGCCATCGCCGTGAGGACGTCGCGCTCGCGCGGCGTGAGCGCGTCGAGCGGGCCGCCCGAGCTGCGCCGTCCCATCATGTGCGCGACGACCTCCGGGTCGAGCACGACGCCGCCGTCGCCAACGCGGCGAACGGCCTCGAGGAAGTGCTCGACGTCGGCGATGCGGTCCTTCAGCAGGTAGCCGACGCGCTCGGCGCCCTCGTCGAGCAGCCGCTTGGCATACAGCTCCTCGACGTACTGCGAGAGGATCAGCACGCCCGTGCCCGGCAGCTCGCGGCGCAGCTCGATCGCGGCGCGCAGGCCGTCGTCGGTGTGCTCGGGCGGCATGCGGATGTCGACGATCGCGACGTCGGGCTTGTGCGCGCGCGCCTTGCGCAGCAGCTCGGGCGCGTCGCCCGCCTCGGCGACGACGTCCAGGCCGGCGCCTTCGAGCAGTTTTGCTGCGCCGGCGCGTAGCAGCACGCTGTCGTCGGCGATCAACACTCGCACGGCAAGTCCACCCTCAAGACCGTTCCCGCGCCGGGCGCGCTGTGCAGCGTCAGCACGCCGTCGAGCGCCGCGACGCGGTCGGCGAGACCGCGCAGGCCGCCGCCGCCCAGGCGGGCGCCGCCGACGCCGTCGTCTCGCACCTCGACCGTCAGGCGCCCATTCGCGCGTACGAGCTCGACGTCGACGCGCGCGGCGGAGGAATGACGCGCGGCGTTCGTCAGGCCCTCGGCGACGACGAAGTACGCGGCCGCCTCGACGGGCGCGGGCAGGCGCTCGCTCGGCACGGCGACGACCGCCGCGGGCGTGACGCTGCGGCGCACGAGGCCGCGCACGGCCGGGTCGAGGCCGCCTTCTGTGAGAACGGCCGGGTGGATGCCGCGCGCGAGCTCGCGCAGCTCGGCGATCGCCTCCTGGAGGTCGTTCGAGGCCTCGTGCAGCAGCTCGCGCGCGCCGGCAGGGTCTCGCCCGCTCAGCTCGAGCGCGACGCCGAGGTTCATCGCGACGCTGACGAGCTGCTGCTGGGCGCCGTCGTGCAGGTCGCGCTCGATCCGCCGGCGCGCGTCGTCGCCGGCCTGCACGATGCGGGCACGCGAGTCCTTCAGCTCGGCCTCTGCGGCGCGGCGCTCGGTGATGTCGCGCAGGTGCCCGGTGAACGTCGGCGGGCCGGGCACGTCGATGCGCGTGATCGCGAGCTCGACGGGAAAGCGCGTGCCGTCGGCGCGCAGCGCCTCGATCTCGATCCGGCGCTCGAGCATGCGCGGCCCGGCGCCGGCGAGGTAGCGAGCGAGCCCGCGCCGGTGCGCGTCGCGCAGCTCGGGCGGCACGATCAGCTCGGCCATCTCGCGCCCGACGGCCGCGTCCGAGGGATAGCCGAACGTGCGCTCGGCGGCGGGGTTGAACGCGAGCACGCGACCGTCGTGGTCCATCGTCACGACGCAGTCGAGCGCCGCCTGCAGCGTCGCGCGGTGGCGCTGCTCGACCGCGTGGCGCACGTCCTCGGCGCGGCGGCGCTCGACGAGCTGGCCGAGGTGCACGCCGAGCACGTGCAGCGCCGACAGCAGCTGCTCGTCGGCGTGCAGCGCGCGGTCGCCGAACAGCTCGACGACGCCGACGACGCCGCGCTCGCTGCGCAGCGGAAAGGCGGCGGCAACGTGCAGTCCGGCGGCGCTTGCGGCGCTTGCGCGCGGCAGCCCGGCCTCGGTGGCGGCGTCGCTCACCCACACGGGCTCGCACGTCGCGAGCACGCGTCCGGGCAGGCCCTCGCCGACGCTCAGCGAGAGCGCGCGCGTCGCCTGCGCGAATCCGGCGACGCGCGCGTCGTCGTCGCTCGACCAGTCGGCGACGCACGCGAGCTGCTCGCCGCGCTGCTCCCACGCGGCGGCGAAGCGCCAGCCAAGCGCGGCAGCGATCGCGGCGAGCGCGCGCGTGTACGCGTCGTGCACGTCCCGCGCGCCGGCGACGGCCACGGCGACGTCCCGCTGCATCGACATGCCGTCGACGCGCGGCGTCGCCATCGCAGGTGCTGCGTGTTTGGCCCCCGGTCGCATTGCCGTCCCGCGTCAGCCGAGGCGAAGCTCCTGCAGCGCCCGGCCGCTCAGCTCGGACTTTGGCAGAAACGCGCGCGCGCCGCGAGCGATCGCGAGCTCGCGATAGTCACTTGAGTCTCGTGTCGAGATGACGACGACCGCCGTCCGCGGCGCCGTCTCGCGCAGGCGCGTGAGCACGGCGAGGCCGCTCATGTCGGGCAGGCCGACGTCGAGCAGCACGAGCTCCGGCTCGAGCTCGGCGGCCGCGCGCAGCGCGCTCGCACCGTCGTCCGCCTCCCCCACGACGTCCCAGCCGCCGACCTCGAGCATTCGCCGCGCGCTGCGGCGGAAGCGCTCGTGGTCGTCGACGATCAGGACGCTCGTGGGCATGGGGCGATGTTCGCGCGGGGGCGCGGGGCGCGACAGGGGGGAAAACCGACGGTCATCGGCCGACCTTCATCGGCGCGCGCACTAGCGCTTGGCCGGCACTCTCAGCGTGACCCTGCGACGCACGACCGTCGTCTGGTGCCCAGCGCTCGTCAACGTGACCGTGACCTGCACGCTCAGCGTGGGCTTCGCGGCGAGCAGCTTGCGCGAGGCCTTGGACAGCGTCAGCACGACGGTCTTTGGCTTGCCCGCCGTAAGCGCGAAACGGACGGTTCCGAGCGAGACCGGCCGGCGCTTGCGCCTTGCCGACGTCATCGCGTAGGCGTTGACCGTCTGGCCGGTCAGCGTACCGCTGCAGCTCTGCGCCGAGAGCAGCTTGAACGCGACGCTCGATCCGCCGGGCCTGACGGCCGCCGTCAGCGTCTTCAGCGTCACCGGTGGTTTTTCCGTCGCGGCGCCGCTCAGCGGGCCACCGGCGCCGTTGCCGGTCGCCGGCGTCGTCGATGCGCCGCTGCCGCTGCCGCTGCCGCTCGTAGCGATGACACCACCGGGCGGGAGCGTCAGCAGGTGGTCGTGCAGCGCCGTCCCGTTCGGCGCGGCCGGCGTCCCGCCGTAATCTTCGAGCAGGTAGAACGCGCTGCAGCCCGCGTCGTCCTTCTCTTGCTGCGAGAGCACCCACCAGCCCCACGCGAGGTAACCGACGCCGTGCTGGTCTGCCCAGCTCATGTAGTCCTGGTCGAACGTCGACGGCGTCTTGTTCGCGCAGTGCGACTCCGTGTAGTTGTCCTCGTCGAACTCGCCCGTGACGACCGGCACGTTGGCGGCGACCGGTGCGACCTCGCTGTTCCAGCAGGTCACGTTGTCGCATTCCTTGCCCATGTAGTTGTGAAACGACGCCGCCTCCTGGTTTAGCGGGTCGTCGGGCGCGTGGTCGGCCCACTGCGTGAGGTTGTTGGCGTAGTCGAGGCCGCCGACCATGACCGGCTGCGTGGCGCCCGCGGAGCGGATCGCGTCGACCAAGGTCTGCATGCCGACCGCCTGATACGTGCCACCCGTGCGGACAGTGCCGGAGCCGTTGTCGGTGTACGCCGCTGTGACGCAGCCGCCGGCGTCCCAACATTCCCAGCTGACCTTGTGGGCCGGGTTCGGGTCGTCGCCGGAGCGTGGATCGGTCGGATCGAACGGCTCGTTGAAGACGTCGTAGACGACCGCCGCGTTGGTCTTGAACGTCTGCGCGACCGATGCCCAGAACGCCTGCGAGTGCGCGTCGGGCATCGGCTCCTGGCTGTTGGCGACGGCGGCGCCCGGCGCGGTCCAGTGCAGGTCGAGGATCGCGTACAGGCCGTGCGCGTTGAGCGCGCTCACATAGCTTTCCACCGCCTGCCGGTATCCGGCCGCCGTGAGCGGCTGTTCGCTGCTGTTCGGTTGCCCGTTGATGCCGAGCCAGCAGTCCTCGTTGAGCGGAACCCGGACGGCATTGGCGTTCCACGACGCGACCGCCGCCGCGTCGGCATCGTCCTGATGGCCGTCGTTGTAACCGAAGCCGTCGACGCAGGCGTACTCCGAGCTCGGATGATTGACGCCCAGCAGCCGGATCGGCTGGCCGGCGCCGTTGACGAAGTGATCGCCCGAGATCGCGATCGACAGCGGCGCAGCGGCGCTGGCCGACACATGCGCAAGCAGCAGGATCGGCAGCGCGAGTGCGACGCCGAGCAGCGCCGGCAGCCACCGGCGAAGATGAACCCGTTCGAAGCTCAAAGTCAACTCCGGCCGCGAGCCTACATCGCCCGGTCGCTCGAGTCCACTGTCGCCCTAAAGGATCGTTCGAAGCGGTCTCGAAGTCATGCCTCGGGACCGCCTGGCGGGCGCCCAGCGCCCGCGGCGTACCCTGCGAACGTAGCTCGATAGGCGCTCGGCGTCGTGCCGGTCTGCTTGCGGAAGCTGATCCGCAGCGCGGCCGCGGTCCCGAAGCCGCAGCGCGACGCGATCTCGTTGATCGACGCGTCGGTGTCCTCGAAGCATCCGCCGCGCCGCGAGGATCCGCTGCTGCGTCAGCCAGCGGTGCGGCGTCGTGCCGGTCTCGCCCTTGAAGCGTCGCGCGAACGTGCGCGGCGAGACGAGCGCGTAGCGGGCGAGCGTGGCGACGTCGAGCGACTGGTCGAGCCGCTCGAGCGCCCACGCGCGTGTCGCGGCGACGCTCTCGTCGCCGTCGCGCGCGTCGGGCAGCGGCAGATCGACGAACTGGGCCTGACCGCCATCGCGGTGCGGCGCGACGACGGCCATGCGCGCGAAGCGCGCGGCGATCGCGGCGCCGTGGTCGCGCCTTACGACGTGCAGGCAGAGGTCGATGCCGGCGGCGACTCCGGCGCTCGTGAGGATCGCGCCTTCGTCGACGAACAGCACGTCGGGATCGACCACGACAGCCGGGAAGCGGGCGGCGAGCTCGGCGGCGCCACTCCAGTGCGTCGTGGCGCGACGGCCGTCGAGCAGGCCGGCGTGCGCGAGCGTGAACGCACCGGAGCAGATCGACATCACCCGACGGCCGCTGCGCGCGGCGTCGCGGAGCGCGTCGAGCAGCTCGTCGTCTGGCACGCGGTCGATCGAGCCGTAGCCGCACACGACGATCGTGTCGGCGGCGGCGACCGCGGCGAGGCCATGCTCGGCGGCGACGTCGAAGCCGCTCGATGTCGTGACCGGCCGCGATCCGGCGGAGGCGACCGTGAACTCGTACATCCCGTCCCGGCCGCCGAGATGCCCGAAGAAGTGAGCGGGCGCGGCGAGGTCGAGGACGGACAGCCCGTCCTGGACGATCGCGACCACGCGGTGAGCGGACATTGGCAGGAATTTATCGCACGTCGTCAATCCTGCCACTTGCGGCAGTGTTGTGCGGCTGCGAACCTGGTGCCACGCAGCAGATCGAGATACATCGAGCAGCCGAAAGGGGGTGAACATGGACACGTACACAATCCGCCGCAGGAACGCGTGGTCCTCGGTCGAGGAGCTTCAGGCCGCCGCGGGCCGATCGAGGGAGGTCGCCGACAGCGAGTTCCCCGAGGAGATCCGCTGGATCCGCAGCTACGTGCTCGCCGAGAGCGACGGCACGCTTGGAAGCGTCTGCATCTACCAGGCGACGACGCCCGAGGCGATCCGCAAGCACGCCGAGCGCGTCGGCATGCCGGCCGATGAGATCACGCTCGTCGCCGACACGGTCATCGTCCGGCCGGACCCGGTGGCCGCGACAGCGGCATAGCCGGTCGCGCCGATCGGCTGCGGCGCTGCGCGTGGGCGACGGGTGCGCTCGTCGCCCACGCTCGGCGTCGCGCCCACGACTTGTGTTCGATCAGTCTCGGTAGCTCGCCGGTCCCAATCACAGGACGCCCCACTATCGGCTCTGGTCGTGTTCAAATGCGCGGACGGGCGGGCCGATCGAGCTGTGGAGCGAAGCGCCAGATCGCCTCCACGACCGCATCATCTACCAGCGCGACGGCGCCGATTGGATGACCACGCCTGGCGCCGTAGCTCACGTCCTACGCGCGGAAGCATCTGGCCTTCGTGTCATTGTCCGCCCAGCAGTCAGAGGCCGTGGACCGGTACGCCGAGCGCCGCAGACGGTCGCGGAGGGTGCTCGGTCGGTTGCGCACGAGGTTGCACTGCCTGATCTCAAACGGAGGAGACGCACGATGACGTTGTCGAGGTTCCTGGGGACGAGTGCCCCCGTTTCTGCCCTGCTTCGCCGCCCGTTCGCCGGCGGGACGGCCGTCGTGTCGGTTGCCATCGCGATCTGCGCGTGGGCGTGGGTCGGCGATGCGAGCGCGTACGTCTACTGGGGGAACTTCGAAGGCAACGCCATCGGGCGCGCGAGCTCCGACGGCAGCGGACCGAGCGCGAGCTTCATCACCGGCGCGAGCAGCGCGGCGGGCGTGGCCGTCGACAGCGGCTACATCTACTGGGCCGGCGCCAGCAAGATCGGACGCGCGAACCTCAACGGCTCCGGCACGCCGAACGCGGCGTTCATAACGACCCCGAACATCACCGACGGAGTGGCCGTCGACGGCGCTCACATCTACTGGGCCGACGCCGGGAACGTCTCGGTGGGGCGAGCCAACCTCGACGGCAGCGGCATCGTCGATCCGTTCATCCGTGCGTCGAACACGATCAACGGCGTCGCCGTCGATGCATCGCACATCTACTGGGCGAACTTCGGCCTCTCGATCGGGCGCGCGAACCTCGACGGCACGGGGGTGCAACAGACGTTCATCCCAGTGTCGAACGGGAACCCGATAGGCGTGACCTCGTACGGACCGTACCTCTACTGGGCCGCCGGGTCATCGATCGGGCGCGCGAACCTCGACGGCACGGGGATCATCCCCACGTTCATCAACACCGGCGCCTTCCCACGCGCGCTGGCCGTCGACGGCACCTACATCTACTGGTCGAACGACGCCGGGACCGTCGGCCGCGCCAAGCTCGACGGCACCGGCGTGACCACGAACCTGATCCCCGGTCTGACAAGCGTAAGCGGCATCGCGATCGACGGCCTGCCGTCCGGATCGGTGACAGTCAGCTCCACCTCGTTGGCGTTCGAAACGCAGGCGCTCGACACGTTCGGCGCGCCACTTTCGAGCACGATCACGAACGACAAGTTCGGGCACCTACTCCTGAACGACGCAACGCTGAGCGGCCAGGCAGATGACTTCCTGCTGTCCTCCGACAACTGTTCCGGAGCGACCCTACAGATGGGCGCTTCGTGCAAGCTCGGCGTCCGGTTCGGCCCCAGCGCCGGAGGTCCGAGGGCCGCGACTCTGAGCGTCCCCAGCGACGACCCCGCGGGTCCAATCAACGTCAGCCTGAGTGGGATCGGCGGAGCACTGCCCCAGGGGCCGACCGGAGCGACCGGAGCGACGGGAGCGACAGGCGCGCCCGGAGCGACAGGCGCGCCGGGCAAGATCGAGCTCGTGAGCTGCGCGACCGTCGCAAAGACCGTCGTCAGGAAGGTTC
Source organism: uncultured Solirubrobacteraceae bacterium (assembly GCA_963782925.1). Lineage (GTDB taxonomy): Bacteria > Actinomycetota > Thermoleophilia > Solirubrobacterales > Solirubrobacteraceae > Palsa-744. The sequence continues at coordinate 2,821,779 of CAWALH010000002.1, read as the reverse complement.
ACGGCAAGAGCGAGAAGGTCAAGGTCAAGAGCCTGCGATGCACCGGCAAGCTCCTGTCCGGGACGGTGAAATTCACGAGCACCGGAAAGGCGATCACGGCCGAACTGGTCCGCAACGGGGTCGTCGCCGCAAGTGGAACCGCGACGCGACTCAGATCGGGGATGCAGCTGCGACTGTCCGCGCGACACCGCATCGCGCCCGGCCGGTACGTAGCTCGACTCCGCGTCGGTCCTCGGAGCAGGAGCACCGAGGAGGCCGTGCTGGTTCGCTGAGGGTCCCACCGAGCCGGCGAGGACCGCCGGCGGCAGCACAGCTCCCGGTCGCGGCAGGTCGGGGAGGCAGGGGTTGGAGGGCTTGGGGTGGTCAGGACTTGGCGAGGCGTGGGCGGATTCATGGGCGGCGCGGTCGTCGAGGGCTCCGCAGGAGAGATCGTCAGCGGCGAGCGCACCGCTGAGTCGGAGCTACCCCGCCTCTTCGCTGGGAACCACGGTCCAGGCAAAGCGCTCCTTGAAGTCCTCGAAGCAGCTCGGACAGATCCAGAACGTTGATCGTTCCTCCGAGGCGATGGTGTAGCCAGCAGCAAGCATCTCGGGGTTCCGATCTGCGATCTCAGGTGCCATAAACTTCGCCCAGCAGAAGTCGCAATGGTCGTGGTCCCATCCGCGCGGCTCGACGCGCTCCACCGCACCGGCAGGGGCCTCAACAGGCTCAGACGATTCCCTCACCGATCCGTCGCTCATGCGCCAGGCGCGCAGGTCTGTGGCGGCTGGCGACGACCACTCTCGCCATACCAGCGTGGCTCCCTGGAGATAGCGCTCCTGGCGCCTCAGACGCCAGTCATCGTCGTCCGCGGGCACAGCTCGATGGTATCCACGGCGCACAAAGGGCCCGCGGAGCGTCCGAAACTAATCGCCCCCATCCAGGCGCTTGCTCAGACGCTCTAGCTGCGGACGGAGAACCGGCAATTCGTCCTCGACGACATCCCACACCAGTCCAAGCTCCACTCCGAAGTACTCATGGGTCAGCTTGTCGCGCATGCCGGCGATCTTTCGCCACGGGATCGCCGGCTCGAGAGCGCGCGTGGCGTCGGATATGCCCTTGACCGCCTGGCCGAGGATCTCGATGTTGCGGATCACCGCATCCTGCGTCTTGTCGTCCGAGAAGAATGCCTCGCGGCCCTCCACCGTGTAACGCTGGATCGCGTCTACCGCGTCAATCGCATGGAGCAGGCGTGCCCGCTCATCCTTCACAGCGGGATGGCCTCGGCGAAGATGCGCTCCCGCATGTAGGGGCTCACACCGCCGTCGGTGAGCACATCGACCTGGGTGCCAAGCAGATCCTCCAAGTCCTGCCAGAGCCCCACGAGATCGAGCAGGTTACGTCCGGGCTCCATTTCAACCAGGAGATCGACATCGCTGCTCGCCTCCGCTTCGCCCCTCGCGGTCGACCCGAACACGCGCACGTTGCGAGCGCCGTGCTCGGCGGCGTACGCCAAGATTTCCGGCTTTCTGGCGCGGAGTCCGGAAAGGTCGAGTGGGGTCTGTACGGCGTCCATCTGGAGATCACGTTACCGCCATGATCGGCGCCTTGGACGGGGCGTCGTGACCTCCAGCGCGCTCTCTAGGGATCTCTGCCCGCTCACGTGGCCGGCACCATCCAGGCCGGGTCAAACGAGCAGCGACAAGCAGTGACGCACCCGCGTAGACATGCGTCGGCGTATCCGCGACGGCCTTACTAATGAGCTTGGGCTCCTGGCCGACGGGCGCGATGTCGATTGCAAACTCCAAGCCCGTCGCCGCCGCGATCTTTACGAGGGTCTCGATCTGCGGGTTCTTCTCGCCAGACTCGAGCTCGACCACTCGCGGCTGGCTCACGCCGAGACGCTCGGCTAGCTCACGCCGCGAGAGCCCATGATCGAATCGATAGCCGGCCAAGCTGCTGGCAACCATGCGCGCCAGCGCCAAGCGCTCCCATTCCACTGCGAACTCTGGGTCCGCGGCCATCTCGGCCGCGAGAAGCTGTCGCCGGGGCCATGTGCGTTGTATAGGGGTTGGGGTAATGCTGACAGCTGATAACGGGCAGGTCAAGCAAGCTGGCGCGAAAACGCTCGTGAGATGCCGGGGCGCAAGAGCGGCGTCGCCCTTTGTCTGTGGTACAAAGCGCTCTCTGACAAGAGGCTCCGCTTGATGGCGTCCTCCTACGAGTCCGAGCGCGAAGCGATGCTCAAACAGTTCGGAGCAACGCTGCGTGAGCTGCGCGGCGCGAAGTTCCCCTCCCGAGAAGCATTCGCGCAAGCAGCCAAGCCCGCGCGCTCGCACGTCTACCTGCTCGAACACGGCCAGCGCGAGCCGGAGCTCTCGACGCTCTTGATCGCCGGCACGCTCGAGGTGCCGCTCGATCGCCTGGCGGCCGGGCTTGCGACACCGCAGAAGCGGCGGGCTGATCGAGGAAAGCCTGCGTAGGGCCCGCCTCAGCTCTGGCCTGTGGGGCCTTCGAGTGCAGGGAGGTTGGGGTATCCCCAACCTCCCTCGACCCTCAGAGCGGCCTTTAGCGTCGAGTGCTCGCGGCCGGCATATTGGATCAGCAGCGATGGCAGGCCTTATCCTGTGTTCGTGGCTGCACCGCACAACGATGTAGGCGGACACCCAATCGGACACGAGCTTCGCGCGGCTGAGTACACGTCGGTTCGTACCGAGTGGCTTCTTTCCCGCGACGCACAGCAGCACACGCTGCAGTGGACGCTCGCCGCACTCGCTGTGATCTTGGCAGGCCTCCTTTCTAGTGGCGTGCGCAAGGGGCAACCATTTGTCTTCGTGGCCATTGCGGGGCTTGCCGTCGCCATCGCTACGTTCTCGCAAGCGATCTGGTTCGGCGAGGTCATGCGCATGGAGCGAGCAGCGCTGTTCCTCCGCGGTCTTGAGCGAGCCGTTAGTCGCGGTCCAGTGCCAGCCGAGGGAATACCTCCCCTCATCTGGGAGAGGTGGCGGGGCTACCGCACTAAGGTGCGCGACCCGCTGTGGGTGTCAAAGGCGGCGCCCTCGATAATCGCTAGCTTCGCCTTGTACGGCCTCATGGCAGTCGCCGGGATCGTGCTCTTGGGCTATGCGGCTGCGGACCACAAGTTGCCCGACGGAGATCGATCATTCGCGCTGGCAATTGCGATCACGGGCGGACTGCTGTACCTCGCCACGACTGCATACCTCGGATGGGAGGCCTGGAGAATCAAAGGCGTCAGCGATAAGGCCCCCGCGCTCGACAAGTTCATGGAGGAAGCAGTGCGGCTGGAGAAGGATGCGGATGAGACTGCACCAGCGCGACCCGAGCCCGGGTAAAGGTCGCCTAGCGCAGCGCATTTGCTCGGCGCCCACCTCGCGCGAACATGGTTCGCGCGATACCCCGATAATAACCGCACGCACATCGGCTTTCTCGAGCACGGTCCGCCGTGAGCCCTCGCTCTCCTCGCTTCTGATCCTCGCCGACACGCTCGGCGTCAGCGTCGAAGAGCTGATCGAGGAGCTGCCGATGCCGAAGAAGCGCCGGATGGCAATCCGAATAAGAGCGCTGGAAGGCACACAACAACCCGCCAGCGCTCCGGAGTCTTGATGCAAGTCAGCGCGACTACTAGAGCGTTATTTCCTGTGCGGTTTCGAATGTGAAGGTGCCTTCCACGACTGCCTCACCGGACCGCTCGAAAGCGCCGGAGTCGACGCTTGATTCGAGCGTATAGGCTTCACCGCCTTCGCATGTTTCGATTTCCTGTTTGCCTTCAACCTGTGCGATGTTCAGCCGCCACGTCGTCGTCGGTTCCACCCCAAGCGGTGCGACTAACGCGATGAAGCCACCATCGACGGTGATTAATAAGCCCGTCGACGGGATATCGACGTGGAGCGGTAACACTTCGACGATGAGTCCAAAATGACCCAGAAATCCGTCGATCACGCACGTGTGAATCTCTACATGGGCTAAGATGAAGCCCAAGTTGTTGCCTAAGGACTCAGCGGCCAGGCCGAACGCTTTACAGCCGCTGAAGGAGATGACTGCTAACGCTGACGTTTCGTCGAGGAGTTCTCCCTGGTGGAGGCCGACTTTCGATTCTTTGCAGGTGATCGTACCGCTGCCGACGACCTGTAGCGTGGCTTTCCCGCTAGTGCCCGAAAATAACGTATTGGCTTCCCCGGGTAAGAACCGCCATAACGTGATTTCGGCCGAGGCCGTCGATGCGATGGCAAGAGCCGTAGAGGCCAGTGCCACGAAGATCGCGCCGGCGAGCTTGAAGGTACGCATTAGGTTGCCCCCTTTGCTTGAGTCGGAGCTTCTCAGAAGCTCCGGTGCTGCTGTGGTGCGGTGTCGCGACGACACGCTTGGATCAAGTGCACCGTCGGGCAGCGAGCCAGCACTGAAATAGGGTGGCGCACCCCCATACGATTGTCAAGGAGTTACGGGAAACGTTTCCGATGTCAAGAGAGCTAGCGAAAAGCGCGCGGTATTGTGATAACTGATTCTGACCGTACCGCGTTTCCATGAGAGACTTGGACGAATAACTCTGGCACTTCAACGATCTGCTTCACGGCCATCGATGCGAACCCGCTGAGGACGCACCAGCGTCCTCAGCGGACTACAAGACTCGCCCCCACCGCCCCACCTCAACCTCCACTCCCCACGGCTCCTCACGCCGGCGTACGCCCTCCGGCGCCCAACCGTCGGCACGGTAGAAGCGGGCGGCTCGCTCGTTGCCGGCGAGCAGCCACAGCACGGTACGCTTGAAGCCGGCGTCGCGCAGGCGCGCGCAGGCGTGATCGATCAACAGGCGACCGACCCCCGTGCCCCAATGCGGCGGGTCGACGTAGAGCGCGCGCAGCTCGCCGGCGTCCTCGAGATCGGGTGAGGGCGCGATGCTCGCGAAGCCGCGGATCGCCTCGTCCTCGTCGACGGCCAGCAGCGTCTGCGGCCAGGCCGGCGGTGGTCTGAACGTGTAACGGGCGGCTCGGTCCTCGGGTCGCAGCTGGTCGAGGTAGGAGTCGGGGATCAGGCCGCGGTAGGCGAGCTGCCATGAGCGGACGTGGACGGCTGCGATCTCGTCGGCATCGGCGGGCTCTGCATCGCGGACTCTCAGCACGTCTCGAGGCTAAGGCTAGGGCCAGCGCCAGGCGACGCCTCGGCCCGCAGCGAAAAGCGCACCGAGCAGGCCCCCGACGACGGCACCGAGCGCGCCGACGGGAATGCCGATCTCAAACACGGCAAACCAGGCGGTCGGCGGGTCGGCGAGCAACCCGATGACCAACCCCACGATCGCCCCGAGGACGAATGCGAAGGCCGCCCCGGCGAGCGCCCAGCGCAGCGGCAGCGACGTGGCGCCGACTGTCTCGGCGAGCTTGTCGACCGCAACGCGCGCAGAGCGCATGGGAGGAACATAGCCGCAGCGCAACGCTGTGGGCATCTCCGTCAGGCGCTGGGTGTCTGCCTACATGTCGATCCGATCCGGCTTTCCGGGATCAAGCAGAGGGCCGCTCCCTCCGATACCTCAGGCGATGAGCCCGGACGAGCGCTCCCCAGTCGATCCGCAACACGTCGTACGCTTCGGGACGGACGACGCCGCCAAGCGCGGGATGTCACCGAAAGCGCGCTGGGCCCTTGCGATCGCGGCAGTGGCGGTGCTCGCGGTAGCGATCGTGCTGCTTCTCGGGGCTAGAGGGTCTTCTAGCTTCAGCGCGCGTGCGCAATCGCTCTGCCTCACGAGCCGCAAGGAAGCCAAGCGCGTCCCGGCCGAGCCGACGACCGTCGCCGAAGGCATGCAGGTCATGCACCGCGTGCTCGGGGTCTACCGCAGCGAGGTAGCGCAGCTCGCCGCGCTGAAAGCGCCGGCGCCTTACGCGAGCGCGTTTCGCGCTGGCATGGGCGACGACACGACGCTGACGAGCATGCTCGGCTCGATGCTCGCTCGTCCGGACTTCGTCGAGCTGGCGCTGCGGCTGCCCGGGCATCCGGAGCTCATGCCCGCGTGGCTTGCGTCCTGGCTCAAGCGCACGCACGCGCTCGAGCTCGACGCGCACGCGCAGTTCGCCAAGGTGCCCGGCGTAGCTGCGTGTGAGGCCTCGCTCTCCTAACTGAGCCGCGCTCGGCTGTAGCCGTCGGGCCTGTAGCCGACGAAGTCGCCGCGCGCCGCGGCGCGCTGGCACCCGGCCTGGACGGCGAGCGACTTGCGACGGGAGTCCTCGTGGTTTCGCTGGCCCGTGACGACCGCATAGAGCAGATCGCGGAACGTGTCGGGATCCTGGATCGTGCGGATCTTGACCTCGTGCTTGAGCGCCCAGAGGGCGACCTCGACGGTGTGGCGAGCCGAGAGCCCGTCACCGCGTGCGAGACGGTCTGAGTGCCGGGCCACAGCTCGGTGCCTCCGCGCTCCTTTGCGAGGTCGGCGGCGTGCTGCAGGGCCTCGGCCAAGCCTGGGCCGCGGTTGGCGCGATAGGCCGAGAACGCCTCGTCCTTGTATTCAGCGACGAAGCGCCGGCGTGAGTCGCCCTCGATCGCCTCGCGACACTCGGCGAGTTGGTCTGGGATCGAGCCGCGCTTGTCCTCGGTGCTCTTGGCGGCGTAGACGACGCATGGGATCGCCCCGGGCGCGTCCATGCATTGAGACTATCTGTCTGAGGTCGACTAGGAGCTACAGTTGTCATCCGCGCCCTTGGCGGGAAGGTGGTGACGCTTTATCAAGCATCGGACCTCTCGCCCCACTCGTGTGTCGCCTTCCTTGTGCATTGCGCTCAACAGGGCGAACGCCGCGGCTGCAAGGGTTAGGAATACGCCTACCGCAAGCAGCAACTCGTAGCCACCGCTAGCGCCCACATCACGTCCGGCGACGAGCGCCACTGCACTGATGAGCAGGAGCAAGCCTAGGGTCTGAATATTCTCAAAAATGACGAATAGCGAGCCGGCCTTCTCTTCAAAGTAAACCTCCCACGACGGAAGGCCCATATCGACGCGCTCCTGCAGATAGGGCCATAGACAATCGCGGATGTAGCGGCCCTGTAGGTTGATGCGGCGGCGTTGCTCCGTGTGGATGATTGCCACAGAGGAGGCAAGCGGCGGGATGAGCAGAAGCAGGTGTCTGTTGCCATGCTGAGCCAAGGCCAGTCCTGCGATGACGCCCGTTGCCGTAAGTACTCCAATGAGCAAACTGCTCAGCATCTGAAAACGGATCGCCATGAGCGACCGGAGCCCATCGAACTCGTGAAGCGCAGCGTCGACGGCCTTGTCAGGCAACGGTGGCATGTCGTCCATCGTTGCTTCCGACGGTATCCGTCCGCTCAGACAGCGCAACGACAGCAACGAGTCCGCTTGAGCTCGACCACTAACGCTCCTGCGACACCATGCATCCTAGCCCGAATAGAACACAGACAGAACATGCCAGACCAGCCCGGGGAACCGCGCAGATCCCAAAACACACCCATTTGCAGGGATTTCCTTAATCGGGGAGACAGGATTCGAACCTGCGACCGCCCGGCCCCCAGCGCGAGGACCGGGGTATCGCTTGGGCAAGGAGGCCCGAATTCATTGGCTTTTCTGCTCCTCAGTGCTTCCCGGTTTCGCTCATTTTGTTCCCCGTTTTGTTCCCCGGACATACGTTCGCTTGATCTCAATAGACATCTCGGTCCTGCCTCGGGCGGACCGGCAACCCGTCGGAGGCCCGCTCGATGCGTCAGGCAACGCCGACGTCTGCCGAGCGCCAGCGGCCCCCGCGTATCTCGTCGAGACCGGGGGCGCACCGGCGAGCCTGCTGCCGAGCTGCTCCATGACGACGCATGAGGTCGTCGACGAACCAGTCCGCGGGCGTCAACCCCTCGCGATCAGCGCGTCTGGCAGATCGCGAATTGCGAGGCCTCCCATGCTTCGGGAGCCTGCATCTGCACCAAACTAGCGATTTTCGATGATTAGATGCAGCTTGCCGCAAGCTCACGCTGAAGCCTCTTGTACCTACGCAGCGTTGCCGTAAGCAGCAGCGCGACTGTCGAACTGCCTTGGGCGGGGCGCCGCGAGCACCGCCAACTTGGGGCGTTGTCGTGACCCTGAGGGTCGTCCACGATCACGACTCAGACGTTCGCGACATGCTCCGGGCACGACGCTGGACGTCACCGTGCTCACGCCCGCTGACGATCTATCGGTGCGGACGACCTTCCCGCAAGAACTCGAAAGACGCAAAGGCCACTTGTTCGATGTTCACCATCGCCAGGACGCGACCACTGTATTGAAGTCACGTGCCATCGATTCGGCGCTCTCAAGGGGCGCCACGCCGAGCAGCCTCATGATCGCGTTCCCCGGCATGGGTGCCCACATTTCGATGCTGTGCATCTGGAGAACGGGCTGATGGGGGCGGCTCAGCATGAAACCCGGCATCATGCCTGAGAGGTCCCAGTAATAGCCAGTGGCGCCGCCAAACTTGACGATCCGGATCGGGCCACGATCTTTAGACCGGTGTCGCGTGCCATTTTCAGCGGCCACTGCTCGACGTGTGGCTGAGCCATGAAGCCCGTCGGCCTCACTTCAGAGCGCATGAAGCTGTATATGGACATGCTGTAGACGGCCTCGCGAGGAACGTCTTCGCGATACATGCCCCAGTGAAGCGTGGTCTGGTCGCTCAAGGGCTCGAGCTCCCGCATACCCCTGTTCCGCGGAGTCTCGCTCCGCCCAGCCCTCGGGAAGGGAGAAGCGCGCCGCCCGTCCGCGAACCTCCAACGAGACCATATGTGAGATAGGGCCGGCGGGTAGATCATATACGCGGCCGTCGGGCTTGACCGCGTCGAATTCGGCCTCAGTGTAGCCACCGCGCAGGAGATTCGCGTAACCCTCATAGCCGGGGAAAACCTCACCCAGCCTGTCCAAGAACGTCACGTCTTACTCTTCACATGGCGCATAGTCATTATCGGGACTATACGGACAGTCGGATCTTTAGTCAACCAGCCACTATGAGTGGAAGGGTGACTAGTCTACGTCACCTTGCATCTGGGACGTCGCGGCCACAGAATCGACATATGACTGCGCCGGCTTTGATCGTCTCGGCACACCAAGGGCAGGTCCGCTCAACTGACTGCGTCGTGACGCGAGGCCGGTAGATGTTGCCCTCATCCCGCGGATTCTGCATGAGCCCGTTTGCTTCCTCGATACCTTGGAGGAAGGCAGCGGGAGTAGGCCCGTACTTTGCGCCCAATAGCCCCTTCACCGTCGCCACGTCGTCGAGCGCTGCCGGCTCAGCGGTCGCCGCCAGAAGAAACTCCGGAGTCGGCTCCGGGGCAGCAGCCAGGAGCTTGGCGGCCTTGTCACGAGCCGCGGCGCATGCAGCCTCGAAGACGCTGTACAGCGGAGCGAAGTTGCGCTCCGCGTCTTCCGCGTAGCGCGTGAACGTCTCGATCGAGACCTCTGCCTGCGGGCGCTTCGCGGCCACGTTTCGAGCGCCGATGGCTTGGTTGGTGACCTCGAGGCACGTGTTGGCGGCTGCAAGAACCTCACCGCATGCGGCGACATACAGTTGCGCCCAGTTTGCCGTCGTCTCGGCCGACGCGTGAGCGGTTGCCATCGTCTCGAGGATGCTGCCGGCACCGTCATAGCCGAGGTCGCGCGCCAGTTGGAATGCTGTCCGCGCACCCTCGCGGTCATCCAGCTTCTCCAGGATGCTTCCGAGACCGTAGGCCGCGTCCGCATTGCCGCCCTCGGCGCCGCGGCGATACGCGGCTGCAGCACCTTGGAAATCCTGCTGGCCTTCGAGGAGCCTTCCAATCGCCCAGGAGGCTGCTGCTTCCCCGTTCGCCTCTGCCGCGTGCAGATGCGGAAGCGCCTCATCCACCGCGCCCTGCTGGGCCAACATCAGCCCCAGGTTGATCACCGCATCGGTGCTTCCGACCCTGATGGAGCGTTCGTACGCAGCCTTAGCCCCTTCGAGATCGCCGTGGTCGGCGAGCAGATTGCCGAGACACGACCCAGCCTCGCGGTGTCCGCGAGCTTCAGCGCGCTGAAACGCCTCGGCAGCGTTGCGCGGCTCGCCGCGCCGCTGCAGGACGAGACCAAGGAGGATCGCCCCCTCGGGATCTTGAAGCTCGTCGGCTTCTCGGTAAGCCTGTTCAGCCCCGTCCAAGTCTCTGGCTACCTCGCACTCACCTCCGCGACGCAGCAGTTCCTCTATGGTCATCGTCCACCCTCACCCACGATCAGCGCCGGCGTTGGCGCAGTCGAGATAGCGCTCTTCAGGATTAACCGCCGTGTACACGGCGGCCCATCCTAGGCGTTCAGGACGCGCGACGGCATGATATTAACCGCCTCGACGTTCCTGGAGATCACGTGCTATCGAGGGGTCTAATCGTCCCGGCGGGACCAGTATCCGAGCAGAGGTTATGCCAAACGCTCCGTCAACCGCTCAAGCTGAGGTCGCAGCACCGGCAGCTCGCGGCTGACGACGTCCCAGACGAGCGCCAGGTCGACGCCGAAGTATTCGTGAATGAGCTTGTCGCGCATTCCGGCGATCTGCCGCCACGCGACCGTAGGCTCCATCAAGCGCGTCTGCTCGGAAATGCCCTTGACGGCCTGGCCGATGATCTCAATGTTGCGGATGACAGCGTCCTGGGTCCTGGGATCGGCAAAGAAGGCATCGCGACCGTCGACGGTGTAGCTCTGGATCGCGTCTATCGAGTCGATCGCATGGATCAGGTAAACCCGCTCGTCTCTCACAGCGGAACGGCCTCGGCAAAGATGCGCTCGCGCAGATGCGGGCTCACGCCGCCGTCGCTGAGCACATCGACGTGCGTGCCGAGCAGGTCTTCGAGGTCCTGCCACAGCCCCACGAGGTCCAACAGGCTGCGGCCAGGCTCCATCTCCACGAGCAGGTCGACGTCGCTGCCGTTCCCGGCTTCACCCCGAGCGGTCGAGCCGAACACGCGGACGTTTCGCGCGCCGTGGCTCGCCGCGTAACCAAGGATCTCATCTCGACGACCGCGCAGGCCGTCGAGGTCTATAGTCGCCGGTGCGGTGCTCATGCCACTCGTCACGTTACCGCCACTGCGGACGATCCCACCATCAGACGATCCTCACCTGCGGCGTGATCGCCTACCCGCGGGACGGCTCGCGGGAGCTCTCGGCCCGGCCCGGCGCTGGCGAGAACGCATCGTTGACCATCTGCACCTCGCGCTCGGAGGGCGCGTAGTGAGCGTAGATCTGCGTCGTCTTGCTGTCGGCGTGGCCGAGGAACTCCTGGATCGTTCGCAGCGGCTGCCCGGACGCGGCAAGTCGCGTCGCGAAGGTGTGCCGCAGGTCGTGGAACCTGACCTCGCGCACTCCCGCAGCGCGGCAGGCGGCCTTGAAGCGCTTGGTCACCTTCGAGCGGTCGATCGGCGTCCCCTTCTGCGGGTGGGCGAAGACGAGGTCCTCGTCTGTGTCGTAGGCGGTGCGCTTGGACCAGCGGTCGAGCTCGCCGGCGAGCCGGTCGGCCATCGGCACCGAGCGGCGGGTCGACAGGTCGGACTTGCCGTCGGTGGAGTGCTCGCCGCGCACGAACGTGTTGCGAACGCGGATGCGCTGCGCGGCCCAGTCGACGTCGCGCCAACGCAGGCCGAGCAGCTCGGACTGGCGCAGGCCGGTCATCGCCGCAGCGAGCACGAGCACCCGCAGCACCGGCCCGAGGACGTCGGGCGGTGGCGGAGGAGCCGGCCCGCGACGGCCTTTGCGGATCGGCGCGGGCGCGCGGACGACGACTTCATCGGGGATCACACGTAGCACGGCCTCCAGCTCGTCGAGCGCGAGGAACTGCAGGTCGGGGTCGATATCGCCGTGCCTGCGCCGACCGGGTCGAGTGGCACGACGCACTGGGTTCTCGCGCGTCCAACCACGACCGATCGCATGCTCGAAGATCGCATGCTCGAAGATGGAATGCGTGAAGCTGAGCGTGTTGCGCACGGTCTTCGGCGAGAGCCCCTTCTTGAGCATCGCGGCGGCAAGCCTCTCGATGTCGGCCGTCGTCACGTCAGTAACACGGATCGACCCGAGGTGTGGACCGATGTGCACGCGCTGCATGGAAGCGCAATTCTCGAGGTAGGAGCGACGGGCGCCGCTGAGCGCGAGCTTCTGGCGCAGCGAGTCCGCGACCGCGTCGACGTTCGGGATCTCGGCGTCGTGTCGCGGCCGCGGTGTCAGCTCCTCTCGTTCCTGCAGCCGGCGGAACTCGCGCTCGGCCTGCGTGCGCGTGAGGCCGTCGCGCTCGCCGACGCTCCTGATTTTCCCGACCTTGCGGTTCAGCAGCCGCCCGTCCGATGTGCGCCAGCGCCCGTAGTAGGAACCCCACTTCTCATAGACGTGGCCGGTGCCGGCGGATCGCCTCCTCCCCATCGCCTACTCCTCGCCGATCGGCACCCGCACCCCACGTGATGCCTGCCGCTCGAGCGCAGCGATCCACGCGAGCACCGCCGAGCGCCGATAGCGCACGTAGCGCCCGAGCGGCACGTGCGGAATCCGCTTGGCCCGCGTCTCGGCATACACCCAAGCCTTCGTCACCTGCAAGAGCGCCGCGACCTCATCGGCCGTCAGCAGCGGATCGGTCCCAATCCGCGGAGCGCCCGCTCCCGGCTGCGGAGCAACCCCGAGCCCGCGGCGAGGTCCGAGGCGAGGAGAGCGCACGCCAGGCCGCACACGGGCGCGCCCTCCGTGTCGCATGGGAATTGCTACGAGTGCGCCCATCACATCCTCCAGTCGTCAGTCGGTTCTCGAAAACGTCGGCAGGGCCCGCCCTGCCGACCTCACTGCTCCAAAGCTCCGGGGGCGGGTTCTGTCAAGGTCGGGCCGACAGGCCCCGCCGCAGGCGGCCCCGAAGGGGCGACCTTGACGGGTTCCGACACCGGAGCTACCTGGGCCGTCGCACCCGGCTCCGGTCACTCCCGCGCCTCCAGCTGCGCGAGCCGGTCGATCCGGTGCTCGGTCGCCGGATGGGAGTGCTCGGTCAGCCACAGGAACGGGACCGGCAGGTCGTACTCGAGCGCGTGCTGCTCGAGAAAGCGCGACAGCGCCTCGCCCTGCCCGAGTCGTGCGGCATAGCGATCGGCCTCGAACTCGCGCGAGCGCCAGTAGCTCGCCCAGGGCAGGCGCATCAGCCAAGCGCCGGCGGCGCCGCTCACGAGAAAGCCGAGGGTGCGCAGCGGGAAGCGAAGGCGCGTGCGCGGCGGCGTCGTCAGCCGATGAAGCGCAGCGGTCAGGCGCGCGTCTGAGCTGTTCAGGTGCCCGAGCTCGTGAGCAAGCACCGCCTCCAGGTAGCCGCTCTCGATCAGGCCGCGCGTCAGCATCAGCGTGCCGAAGTACGCCGCCGCGTTGAGGGTGTGCGTGTCGAGCACGAACCAGCGTCGCGGCGGGCGCAGCTTCGGATCGGCCTGCGAGAGGACCGCGAGCGCGTCCTCGTAGATCAAGCGCTCGCGCTCGGATGGCGTCCGCCCGCCGCTCTGCTGCTGCCACCACCAGCCGCCGAGCGGAAGGACGAGCGTCGCAAGCGAGAGGATCAGCGGGCCATAGCCGGCGATCCAGGAGAAGACGTGCACCGAGGCCGTCGACCAGCCGAGGATCGTGAAGGTCAGCCACAAGAGGCCGTAGACGACTGCGGCGCGCAGCGGCGCGAGGAACGCCTGGATCACGACGCTCACGGCGTAGAGCAACAGCCAGGCCGGCGCGAGCTCGCGGACGTCGATCAGGTACGCGCTGAGCGATGGCTTCTTCTGCATACATGGGTATGTCGCCGTTAGCGGTCATCTGCCCCCCCTCCCAAACGTAGGCGCCAGCCGTTCTCGCCGCGGGTAAAGCGCGTCGTCTTGCCGCGGTAGAGATGCGCCGAGACGTTCGTCACGGGAACGTCCAGCGCCGCCGCGATATCAGCCGGCCAGGAGTCCGGGTGCTCAGCCAGGAACGCCGCGACGTCATCCTGGGAGATCCGCGCCTTCGAGCTACTCGCAGGCGGCTCGCCAGTCAGGGCCGCGCGCGCCGCCAGCAGGCGCTCGCGTTCGCGCAGCAGCGGCTCATAGCCCGAAAGCCCCTTGTTCACGCGCTCGAGCTCATGGTCGATCTCGCGCACGACCCCGCGTGCGCCCTTGCCGCCGGCTCCCCTGGACTCAGCCATGCTCCCCCACCTTTCGCTGTCGCGCTCTTGCAATCACACCATCAGCATATATGATGTCAGTCTGATGTCAAGATCACCGATATCGCGCGGCTGGGGACCCTCCCGCCAGCACCGCGACCCTCCCAAGAGCAACCGCCTGAAGCTGAAACTTGGCGCGATTGCGTTCGTGCTGGTCGTCTTCGAGCTGTTCGCGCACCGCGTGCTGGCGCAGGGAGCCGGCGGAGCGGCGAGCTCGACGCTGGGCACGATCGCGCGCGACGGGCTGATCATCGGAGCGCTCTGGCTGCTGTTCCGTGCCGTGAAGAGCGGCCGGCTGCGCTTGCCGCTCGGACAAAGACGCTCTCCGGCAATCCGCCTCGCCGATCGACTCGCCGGCGCCGAGCATCCCGGCGAGGCCGTGCGTGAACACGTGCGGCGGCTCGGCGGCGGCGCCTTCCTCGGTTTCGCCCCGGGCGGCAGCTGGGTCACGGCCGACCCCGAGCACGCCGTGATGGTCTTGGGACCGCCGCGCTCGGGCAAGACGAGCTCGATCGTGATCCCGGCGATGCTTGGGGCGCCGGGAGCGGCTGTCTCGACCGCGACCAAGCACGACGTCCTGGAGGCGACCTGGCGGGCGCGCGCTGAGATCGGCCAGGTGTGGCTGTTCGATCCGACCGGCGAGCAGGCTGAGCTGCCGCGGCAGATCCGCCGCCTGTCATGGTCGCCGGTCAGCGCGGCTTCGACGTGGGACGCGGCGTTGATCACAGCCCGTGCGATGGCCGCGTGCACCTCACCGGGCGCAGGGACGACCAACGAGCAGCACTGGCGCGAGCGCTCCACGGCGCTGCTCGCGCCGCTGCTGTTCGCCGCCAACCTCCGCGAGCGCCCGATCGCCGATGTCCTGCGCTGGGTGCTGCGCCAGGACCTGGAGGCAGCGGGCCTCACGCTCGAAGATCACAACGCCCGGGTCGCAAACGACGTGCTCGTCGGGATCGCCAAGACCGACGGGCGCGAGCGCTCCTCGATCTTCTCGGCGACCGCCGGCGTGCTCGCCGCCTACAACGCCGACGCGACGCGTCGCAGCGCCGCGCAGACTAACTTCGATCCCGCCCGCTTCGTCGTCTCGCGCGACACGCTCTACATCACAGCTCCCGCGCACAAGCAGGCGCTCAGCGCGCCGCTCGTGGTCGGGCTGCTCGAGCAGATCCGCCACGCCACTTATGCGCGCGCCGGAGCGCCAGGCGTGGATGTCCCGGTCTTCCTCTGCCTCGACGAGGTCGCGAACATCGCGCCGATCCACGACCTACCGGCGCTCGTCTCAGAAGCCGGCGGCCAGGGGCTGCACGTGATGGCCTGCCTGCAGGACCTCAGCCAGGCGCGGCAGCGATGGGGCGATGCTGCTGCCGACGGCTTTCTCTCGCTGTTTCAGACCAAGCTGATCCTCAGCGGGATCGCCGACAGTCGGACGCTCGAGGCGATCTCGTTGGCGCTCGGGGAATACGACCGCAAGCTCGTCTCCGCCACGCTTGGGCGCACGCGCTCTGAGAAGCTCCTGCCTGGGCCGGGCACCAGCTCGGAGAGCGTCACCTACCACACCGCCCGCCAACGGACGCTGCCGCCGGGGGATATTGCGCAGCTGCCGAGCGGCCACGGGCTGCTGCTGCGCGGGACCGATTGGGGGCTGCTGCGGCTTGCGCCTTGGTATCGCAACGAACCGTGGGTGGCGGTGGCGGAGCCGCAGGCGCGCGTGCTCGACGGAACGGTGTAGTCGCAGCGACGCGATCCACCGGCGGGCCGGTGGTGGGATTACGCTCGGCAGGTGAGCGCCGCTTGCCCGCAGCCAGATCCAAGCGCTACTCTGAATCGATGACCGTCAAAGAGCGCTTGCACCGTGTCGTCGACGAGATGACCGACGAGCAGGCCGAGGCGACGCTTCGGCGCATAGACGCGCTGCGCGAAGATCCGTTGCTGCGCTTTCTCGACGCTGCGCCGCTCGAGGACGAGCCGGTGAGCGCCGATGAGGAGGCCGCTGTCGCCGAAGCGGAGGCCGATCACGTGGCGGGTATTCCGAGGGTTTCGTTTGACGAGGTCAAGCGCAGGCACGCACAGGCGTGAGCGGGGACGCCCCGTGGACGCTCAGCTTCGAGTCACGCGCGGAGAGGGATCTGGGCCGTCTCGATCGGCCGGTAGCTCGGCGCGTGATCGCTGCACTCGATCGCCTGCTCGCTCGTGACCCGTCGCTCGATCTGCGTCGGCTGAAAGGAAGTGACGAGTGGCGCCTTCGCGTCGGCGACTGGCGCGTGCGGCTGCGCCTGGACTTCGACGCCTGCTCGGTGATCGTTGTGCGCATTCTGCCGCGTGGTCGCGCATACGAGCGCTAACGGTCGTGAGCACCGCGAGCAATCAAACGCGGCTCATCGCCCGGTACAGCGTGGAAGTGGCGTGTAGATTCGCGGCGTTGGTGACGATCGCTCGCATGCCTACTTTTCGTCCCTTGCGCAAGTCTGCCCTTGGGACTGGCTTGCGCTCCCACAGCTCGGCAAGCAGGCGTGAGCCGTACAGAACCGTTCCGCAACGACGATCTCGGCGATTGCCCGTGTAAACAGCCGGCGGGCCGTCTACGGCGAAAACGGGTCAAGAGCCCTGCGATTCCGCTCAGGAAGCCAACCAAACGCCGCTGCTATCACGGGTGCGTCAGGCGGCCTCGGGCCTCGCTACCCACGATCGCACAGGGATCGCGTAGAGCTTGTAGGTCCAGTTTCCGCCGTTGACGAAGCGCCAGCTCGCAGGCGACTCCACGGGTACGCAGGTCACTTGGCTATCGACGTGCAGATGGCCGTGGAGCCTTTCACCTATCCAGACCTCGCCGGGCGTGCCGACGGCCTGAATCTTCGCTGCCATCGTGAGGGCCATCCCGTACACGTCGGGCTGAGTACGGGAGGCCGCGCTGCCAACGACGCGCACCGACGCCTCGCTGGCGTCAGCTCCGATGCGGATATCCACGGTGGGCAGGCCGTGACGTTCAAGCTGCGTGTTGAGCGCCGTGTAGACGACCGCGACCATGACCGAGGCGGCATGGACCGCCGCGTCACAGGCGGCGATCGAGATGCCCTGGCCGTCGAAGGCCGCGATCAGACCATCGCCCGTGAAGTTGACGATCACCCCATCGAAGTCCCCAACGATCTCGGCGAGCTCGCGCAGTAGGAGTGGGACGATTCGCCCGTAGGCATCCGGATTGCTTGCTTGCAGTTGGGTCGAGCCGACCAGATCGATGCACAGGGCGGCGAGCGCGACCCGAGAGCCGACCAAGGCGGCCAGCGGGTTCTCCGGCGACTGTGTCTGCTCGATCGACTCGGGGTGCTCAAGGGCGTAGCCGATTGCCTCCGAGCGCTCTTGAAGCCTCTCGTAAAGGTCCCGGCGTTTGGGCGACTTGACGGTCGGCCCGTTGGCGACGGCACCGATCATCTGACTGATCGCGCTCTTCCAGACCTCGGCCGGGTAGACATCGTTGGTCTGAATGTCACGCACGCTCCCGTCCTCCTGGAGCTTGTAGCGAGCCTTTGAGAAGCGGACCTGAAGCGGCCGCGTGCCGTCCGGTTGAGGCTCGCCTACCTCGATGGACTCAACATCGATCCTGACCCAGTTGGAGTCGATCTTGATCGGCTGGTCGTCCACGCCCCGAGTCTGGCACGGAGACGCGACGGTTCAGCGTGACATCCGGCACTTAGCGGCGCGCAAGTCGGCGCCAGCTAGGCTCCGGCGGGAGGCAGGTAGGCTGCGGCGCGTGCCTCGATCTCGGGGAGTAGTCGGAGCAACCCCAGCGCGGCCCGGCCGAGAACGGTCAGTTCGGGCATGCTCATTGACTGGGCGACATGCTCTGGCGACCGACGATGGAAAAAGAGCATTGTTAGGGCGATCTTCTCCGACGTCATGAGGCCGGGCACGAGATCCACGAGGGCCGTCAGTGACACGGGATCGAGTTCGTCGATCCGCCCCTCAAGCATCGGATACAGCGACGCGAGCAAACGATAAACCTCCTCGACGGACCCGCCGAGGTGCTCCTGAAGGTCTGCCGGTTCCGGGGAGTGATCAAGCGTGTCTCCGAGCAACGCTAGCCTCGCCTGAACCTGTTCCGCGAGTTCTGCGGCGGTCTGCTGCCTGCCTGCGCGAGCGATCATGCGGTAGAGCGTCGCGCGGCTGATGCCGGTGAGTGCCGCCGCCTCGGACACCGCGAGTCCAGCGTGGAGCGCGCCGGGCAGCAGCCGCTCGATGCGTCGCTCAGCTTCCTCAGCGGCGACCAGGGATGATGCGCGAGCCGCCGCCGACTGACGCAGCTCGGTGCGGAAGAACGACACCTGAAGCTGATGCGCGCGCTCGGCGCGCTTGTCGCGTTCTCGATAGAGCGTCGCCATCGACGCGAGAATATCATGCCGAGCGAAATCTGTCTCACGGTGAGACGGGTGCAACCGTAGACCCCGACGACGTAACGGTCAGGAGCAGGTGCCCCGTGAGAGGGCGACGTCGGCGAACGCCCGACACGAATGCTTCGTGATGGATGCGAGCGTGTCGGTGAGAACCGCCGAGACTGCTGAGATTGACGACCTGGAGGCGCCGGCGCTGACGCCCGATCACGACTGCTCCCCTCGTCGATAGCAGCAGTCCAAGTCCTCGCCGTGGGCGCTTGCGCTCTGGACGAAAAGCAAGCGTGCCAGCGAACGCCACCAGCGCCACGAATCGACAAGTCACTTCGGGAACGCTGCACTTGTCTAGCCGATCTCCCAGTCGAGATGGTGGTCTTGATCCGGCTGTGACGCGCGCATGATCTCCGCCGCCTCGCTCTCACGCTCGGAGCCCGGCTCGCGATCGCGCTCTGACATGGCGATGCTCGCCTGCTGCGCGTGGCTCTCGGCGATCGCCTCGGCGAGGCGCTCGATCGCGCCGGCGTCCAAGCCCTGCTCGCCGAGATCCTCGCGGGAAACGTAGATGTCGGTGCGCTCGCGCGCACGGCTGACCGCGACATAGGCGTGCTCGCGATCGGTCTGCCAGCCACCCGTGAGGACGCCCGCGGTCGTGGCCGTCAGGCCTTGTCCCTTGCGCACGTGCACGGCATAGGCGAGGCTGATCTCGGAGAACTCGCCGGTCCGCACCTCGACCTCGCGCGGCTCGTGCTCCTTCGTCCTGACCGTCACGCGATCCTGATCACCGGTCTCGACGACCGTCCCGAGAATCCCGTTCTCAACCCGTCGTGAGCCCGGGATCTGGTACTGGCCGGTGAACATGACCTCGTCGCCGCTGGCCAGAGCGTAGGGCTTCTCCGGCAACTCGACGCGCCCGGAACCGAGCTCCCCAGCTCGGGCACGACGCTCCTGGGCGAGCATGTTGATCTGATCGCGCTCCCTGTTCGAGGCGTCGGTGATCATCACCGCCTGGCCGGCGGGCAGATCCCGCCTTGCGCGATCCCAGTCCTCGACCATCGCCTCAGCAGCCTGCGCGCGCGTCTCATGCACGTGCAGCCGATCGTGAGCCTGATAACGAGCCAGCGCCCGCGCAGATTCGCCGCCGCGGATCTCTATCCATGCGTTGCGCTCCCACTGATGATTGGCCCGGTGCACCTCGGTCAGCTCGGCCGTCGGGATCGCCCCCTCCAGCTCCTTGAACACGCCGCCCGCGCCGATCGAGGAGAGCTGCGCAGCATCACCGGCCAGCACCAGCTTGCTGTCGCGCGCGGCGCTCTCCTTGACCAGGCGCGAGAGACGATCGCTGTCGGCCATCCCGGCCTCATCCATCACCACGACCGTGCGCGAGTTCAACTCGACATATCCCTGCTGCACTCCGTTCAGCAGTGAATCGGTGGTTCTCGAGCTGGAAAGGCCCGTATCGGCTTGCAGGCGCTTCGCGGTCGCCCCCGCGATCGCCGTGCCGATCACCTCATAGCCTTCCTGGCGCCACGCGCTCGTCGCCGCCGAGAGAACTACGCCCTTGCCCGTTCCCGCCTGACCGACGAGGATGCTCACCCCGCCCGGGCCGGTGATCGTCTGAAGCGCCTCGCGCTGCTCGGCGCTGAGCGAACCACCGATCTTCCGGCCGGCCTCGCGTTGCGCCTGCCGGAGCGTCTGCTCGCTCACCGGCGCCGAGCGCTGGCTCGCGCGCTGCTGCGCCAGCGCGAGCGTTTGCCGCTCGCGCTGGCGCAACTCACGCGTCGTCCACATCCCGCCCTCCAGCGCGACCAGCTCGCCCGAGCGCGTTAGGGCGGCGAGCGTGCGGTCCGCCTGCACCGGATGACAGACGCCCGCCGAGAGCTCATACGCCCGGGCGCGCAAGTCGCGCTCGCTGATCATCGAGCGCTCGCTGACAACGCCCCGAAGCAGCTCCGCGGCGAGGTCGCGCCCGTCGCGCTCTGTCGCGATGCGCTCGCCGGCGAACAGGCCCTGAACGCGCTCACGCGAGAGCCCGTACTCCTCGGCGACCGCTCGCCACGCGCGGTCGACGTCCACCGGCGCCGTCAACGCCTTCGTGCCTCGCGTCGCCGTCGTCAGCGATCCCAGCTCGCCCGCGCGCGGGTCGCGGCCGTAGCGGGTGCGAAAGGCACGGGCAGCGCGGTCGATGTCGGCCGCGCGCGCCGACCAGCGCTCGGTGAGCCGCTCGGGAACGCCCGCCAGCTCGAAGTAGCGCCCACCACGACCCGTGCGCCCGCGAACCTCGAGGCCCAGTTGCTGCAGGTTGCTCGCGAGCTCAGCGCGATACCACGCGCCGTTGGCGCGCGCGGAGCGAAACAGCTCGCGCGAGTCGACCGCGGCGAAGCGGCGATCCGCGCGCTCTGCGCCAAGCACCACGACGTGGGAGTGAAGCTGCGGGTCGGGCACGCCTCCGTTCTCCTGCTCGCGCGTGAGACGACTGGAGGTGTGCACGAACTCCGCGGCCAATAGACGCTCGGCACGCTGCCAGCGCAGCTCGCCCTCGACCCGCGTGCGCACCAACTCGACCTCGCGCTCGATCCGCTCGATCGTGCCCGCGACCGCGCGGCCGTGCGCGGCCTCGATCTGCGCGCGCTCATAGGGCGAGGAGACCGCCCACAGGGCCGACACCGACTTCGGCGCGCTGAATGTCAGATCGATCCCCGCCACCCGCGAGCCGTTGCCGCCGGCCGGACGAAGCTCCCGTTGATCCGCCGGCGAGACGCCACGCATCAGCGCCGCCAGCTCCTCGCGAGCTACCGGGGCGTCGGGTGAGAGGCCGAGCTCGGCGAGCATCTGCGGCGAGCCGTGCCAGCGACTGTGGCCCATCACCGCGCCTGCGTCTCCCTCACCCTCGCCGGTCGTGTAGTAGTCGCCGCGATCCGAGGTCGAGGTCAGGTAGGTCGCGTACGCGTCGGCTGAGGTGCCCGCGATCTTGTGCGTCGTCTGCATCTGCGGCGAACGTAGGACGCTCGCCGTGGGAACTCAAGGGCGCTGAAACGCAGAGAGCCTGAGCGGCACGCACCTCACTTCAGCAGGCAGACAATTTATGTAAAGGGATGGGGTGAGCACCCTTGGTGCGTATAGTCTGCTCGGCTTTCACGCTTGGGGCCACACCTATCCTTGGCTGTGCCGTGCGGTCAGGGTGCCCACTGCTATCTCGCGAGGGGCAGGTGCTCGGCGAGGGTCCTGAAGTACTTGTGCGAGGACCACACGTCGTGGTTGCCGATCACGTACAGGCGGCGCCTTGCGCGGCTGACCGCGACGTTCAGGAGGTTCGGCTTCTCCGCGGCCCAGCGCTTGTCGGCCGTGCGCCGTGGATCGCCGCCGAGCACGATGACGACGATATCCGCCTCCCGCCCCTGCGCGGTGTGAATCGTCCCCGCCGTGATGTCGAGGTGCTTGGCGCGGTAGGCGCGCAGCCTGTTCGCCACGTCGCGAAACGGCGCGATCAGGAAAGCTTGCGTGCCGCGCTCCGCGTGGCCGCCAGCGATCATGCTCAGCTCCTCCAAGAGCCTCGTGAGCGTTTCCCCCTCCTCTGCGATCCAGTGGCCTTTGGACCGCTCCGAGGCGACGTGCAGCCATGCGCTCGCGGGAAACGGGAAGGGGCCGCGGGGCGGGGTGTGGTCGATCATCTGCCCGTTGTATGCAATCTCGTTCACGATCGCGAACATCGGCTCCTCGCAGCGGCGGTGCACATTCAGCGGAGAGCCCACCCAGACGTCACCGTCGCCACGGTAGGAACCGACGACAGTCGCGTGGTCGGCCACCTGCTGCAGCGAGGTATAGCCGGGCAGTAGCGCCTCCGCGACTCCGTGGGACCGCGCGAGCGCGCGTTGGGTGCCGAGCGGCAGCGTCACGATCGGCTCAAGCTGCAAAGGGTCGCCGACCACTACTGCCGAGGACGAGCGCCAGATCGGCCCCGCTGCGTTCTGGGGCGTGCTCTGTCCTGCCTCGTCGATCAGCACCCATCCGAGCGCCTCCCGACCCAGGCGACGAAATAGCCGCGGGTACGAGGCGAACGTCGTGCTGATCACCGGCACCACCACGAACAGGCATTGCCACGCCGCCAGCACAGCAGTCGCCGGAATCTGCACCCGCGAGCTCTCCTGGATCACATCCATCGCGACGCTCAGACTCTGCTTCATCTTGTTCGCCGCGCCGAGGATGAACGCCTCGTGAAGGCTGAGTGCCGCCAAGAACAGCTCGGTGCGCGCCTCGTTCCAAGCCTCATCGGCCCAGGGTGCCCGGAGCTCGCGGCGGGCACGCTCGGAATCCATCGCCCAGTTGTCGTCCGGGAAGATCGCGTCCGGGAAGCGCTCGCGCCAGAGCTCACCCACGCTCTTGATTTCTTCGCCGAGGTGCTCGGCTCTCGCTCTCTCCTCAGCTTCGCCGGCCTGATGGGTCCTCACCAGCTCCATGGCATCAGCAATCGCGATCGCGAACTGCGCCAAGCGCTCCTGAGCTTTCGCCAGCGCCTGCTCCGCCTCGGCGACCTGCGCCGCAAGTGCAAGGTCGCGGCGGCGCCAGTCCCTCAGGGCGCGGCCGAAGCTCAACAGCGTCTGCCACCACGACGGGCGCTCGCAGTCGTGCGTCTTTCGCGCCGCGAGGCCAGCCTCGTGCGCGCGTTGGCTTGCGGAGACGGCTCCCTGCTGGTGATCGTGCTCGCCGCAGGCCTCATCGACGCGCTCCGTCGCCTGCCGGAACTCCGTGGCGTGCCTGTCGGCGACTTGCAGTGCGACTTTGCGGTCGTCGAACAACTGCGCGTACTGCTGCCGCCTTTCGCAGCCCTCCCTCGCACGAGCCAGCGCCGCGCGAAAGCCCGACACTGCCTCAGGCCAGTCCTCGGGCGTCGACCTGTGGTTCTTCAGGACGTGCAGCAAGCCGTCAGTCTCCTCAAACCAGAATGCCGTCGAGAACGACTTGCATCTCGAGAGGCTGCCAAGACACGCCG
Organism: uncultured Solirubrobacteraceae bacterium; assembly: GCA_963782925.1. Taxonomy (GTDB): domain Bacteria; phylum Actinomycetota; class Thermoleophilia; order Solirubrobacterales; family Solirubrobacteraceae; genus Palsa-744. The sequence continues at coordinate 2,798,261 of CAWALH010000002.1, read as the reverse complement.
CGAGCATCCCCCAAGCCTCGCGATCCTCCTCCGCCTCCTCGCGCTTTGAGTTGAGCACATTCGCCGCCGTGCCGGTGAAGTAGCCGCTCCCTCCACGCCATTCCGGCGCGATCGCATCGGCGAGTGGGATCTCGGTCGTCACATTCTCCGCCGCCGCGTTCGTCGCGCAGGCGAGCACCATCTCAAACCCTGTCAGGTCCGGGATCAGCCGGTGCACCGTGCTCGTTCGCGTTCGCGACTGGAACGTCACCGGGGTTTCCGTAAACCCGGACTCTGGGCTCTCGAGCTCCGCGAGGCGTTCCGCGCGCTGCACGACAAGCGCCGCGACCAGATCTCTTAGCAACGTCGTCTTGCCCGTCCCCGGCGGCCCATTGACCGCGTACAGGCCTTCGGACTCGCTGCTCTCGCTCTCATCGACGATCGTATTCACAGCCAGTTGCTGGCCGAGATCGGCCGGCGAAGTCACGCTCGACGGCCAGCGCCCCAACGGAGTCGAGTTCGGCCGCAGCTTCGTGCGAACAAAGTCGATCGCGTCCGGACTGTTTACATCGATCCTCGTCCGATCGCCGTCACCAGCTATTTTCGCGGCGCTCGCCAGGTATCTGCTCAGCCCTGGGCCGAACGCCTGTCGGCCAAGCGCCTGCGCGACCACGTCGAGATCCTGTGCGATGAAGCTATTGAGGAAGTTGCGTTCCGTGGCGCGGTAGCGATTGACCGTCCCCACAACACGAGTGCGCACACGAACGCCCACCGCGTCGCGAATCGCGACTGCGCACCTGACGCCATCGGACACGAGCGATTCCCCCACGAACTGGCCGATCTCCTCGAGCAGGGTCAAGTCCAGCACCGGGCCCACGCGATCTTCGTACGGTACGTCCTCGGTGTCCGCGTCGTCCGGTGCGGTCATCAACTTCTCAAATCCGTCTCTGAATTCGCCCGCCGCGCGCTCGAAGTCCTGGAGCCACCTGAGCGACCCCGCCCCATCGACGAATGCCCGACCGATGGCCCATGCGCAACTCGAAAGAACCTGCGACCCCAGGATGACCCGGCCGTCATCCGCCACCGTGAACGCCGCCAGCGCACTCTCGCCGGCCGGGGGCGGATCGCCGTTCTCGCCCTCGTCGGGGTAGCTCAGTGCTTTGCTCAGCTCCGCATACGCGTCATCGAGCGAGAACACCCCCACAAAGACGTCGTGCTGCAATGTCTGCGTGGACCGCAGCCCCTTCCTGCCCCGGTCATCTTCCCACGGCAGCACCGCGTCGCCTACGTCCTGGACGCGATCCTCGCGCAGCTTCGGGACCTCCTGCGGGCCGAACAGCTCCACCGCGCGCCAGAACGCGATGACATCAACCTCATTGATGGTTCCCGGAGCTCTGAACATGAGTGGATATTCTGATCGGCAGAACTTCGCCGTAGCTCAATATGCGCGTCGAAGCCTGAGTGCGCCTGCGCGACGGTCAACGGTGGCGTCGCACTACGCCACACGCACCACGCGCGCGCAATCTACTTCGACCGCCGCCGCGAGGCGCGCGATCGACAAATCGAGAGCGACAGCGATGTGGCAGACCGTGTCCCAGCTCGGCGAGGATCGGCCCAGCTCGATCCGCGCGAGCGTGCCGTTGGTGATGCCGGCGCGCATCGCGAGGGCTTCGCGTGTGATGCCCCGCTCCTCGCGCAGGCGGCGGATGCTCGCCGCCAGCGCGGGGTCGGGCCTGCCCGTGCGAGGCATCAGAGCCTCGCGCGGCGAAGCAGCTCGCCCGTAGAGATGCCGAGGGCGGTGGCGAGCTTGACGACCGTGTCGATGCTCGTGTTGAACTCGCCGCGCTCGATCGCGCCGAAGTAGCTGCGGTCGACGCCGGCGTGCGCGGCGAAGGCTTCCTGGCTATAGCCGCGCTCCTTGCGAGTCGCGCGAATCGCACGGCCGAGGGCTTGGTTGGTCTTCGATTTCTTCGCTGGCATGGGTCTCCTAGGGCTTCAGCTCGTCCATCAGCCACGCCGCGCGCGTCGGCGTGACGAACTGGTCCGAGACGTGGACGAGGCCGGCGCTGTAGAGGGCGTCGATCGCCTTCGAGAGGTCGATCGGCTCATCCTTCGAGCCTGAGACCTCGCGCTGTAGCTCCGCGCGCGTCCACGGGCTCTGCCCGCTTGCGAGCAGCACCATCAGGACGATGCGCTGAGTCTCGGTCGCGAGCCCGCGAAGCGGGCAGTCGGTACGGTGCGAGCACATGGGAAGGTCCTTCCTTTCCGTGTCACGGCCCCGGGGCAGCGACCACTGCCGCCGGGGCCAACTTGTCGATTAGTTGGCTCTTGTCAGGCGTCTTGCAGCTCGCGCGCCCTCACCGCCGGGCGCGAGGCCCAGACGAAGTCACCGAGGCGATGGATCAGCCCTTCGCGCGACAGGCGCGCCAAGGCGGCGCTCGGGTCCTCTCCAACCTGACGCGCGATCTCCTGCACCGACCAGGGGCGATGCGACTCGTCGGAGGTCAGCGTCGATAGGAGGTCTTGATCGGCCCGGTCCATCCGCTCGGCCGGGCTCGGGGTAGGCTCATCGTGCATCGGAGGTAACGCTCCTTTGCCACGGCCCCGGGGCAGTTCGCGCTGTCGCCGGGGTCATTAGCGTTGTGGGTTGTCGTCCCCTTGCATACAAAAAGTCGCGGCCGCCGTCAAGGAAACGGGGCGAACTTGGCGCGGAAACGTTCGCCGTGCACAGCGCCTCAGAGACAAGCGATCGCCCCTCCGTTCCACAAGTGGTCCTCGTGAACCGCCCCGGAAACCTTGGAGGCCCAACCCCCTGAGAGGATGGGCCGATGGGAAAAGTCACGAGGTATCCGACAGAGGTGCGCGAGCGAGCCGTCCGGCTTGTGATCGAGCACCGCAACGAGTACGCGACGAAGTGGGCGGCGATCACCTCGGTCGCCGAGAAGTTCGGCTGCTCGGCCGAGACCCTGCGCGGCTGGGTGCGCCAGGCCGAAGTCGACGGCGGCATGCGAGCGGGAACGACCACCGCCGAGGCGCAGCGGATCAAGGAGCTCGAGCGCGAGAATCGCGAGCTGCGTCGCGCCAATGAGATCCTGAAGGCCGCTTCGGCTTTCTTCGCGCGGGAACTCGACCCGCAGCCCAGGAGATGAGCGCCGTGGTCGACGAGCTGCGCGCCGAGCACGGGGTCGAGTCGACCTGCAGGATCCTGCAGGTCGCCCCCTCCACCTACTACGCGGTCAAGGCGCGCGAGCGCAATCCCTCCCCACGAGCCCTGCGCGACCGCGAGCTTCGCGAGCGAATCCGCAAGGTGCACGAGCAGAACTACGGCGTCTACGGCGCGCGCAAGGTCTGGTGGGCGCTGCGCCGCGAAGGGATCGATGTGGCGCGCTGCACGGTCGAGCGCCTGATGAGAGCAGAGGGCCTGAAAGGCGCCCTGCGCGGCAAGAGGCGGCGCACGACGATCTCAGACGCTCAGGCCGAGCGGGCCCGGGATCTCGTCGATCGCGACTTCAAAGCCTCGGCGCCGAACCGCTTGTGGGTCTCAGATTTCACCTACGTGGCGACGTGGTCGGGCGTCGTCTACGTGGCCTTCGCGATCGACGTCTTCAGCCGGCGGATCGTCGGCTGGAAGGCCGACCGGAGCATGAAGACGAACCTCGTGCTCGACACGCTTGAGATGGCGCTGTGGGCCAGAGACCACCACGGCCAGCCGGTCGCAGGCGGCCTCGTGGTTCATTCCGATGCCGGCTCTCAATTCACGAGTTTCGCCTTCACCGAGCGCCTGATCGACGCCGGCGCCGATCCCTCGATCGGTTCCGTCGGCGACGCCTACGACAACGCCCTGGCCGAGAGCACGATCGGGCTCTACAAGACCGAGCTGATCAATCGCCGAGGGCCGTGGAAGACGCTCGACCAAGTCGAGCTCGCCACGCTCGAGTGGGTCGACTGGTACAACCACAGGCGCCTTCACGGAGCCTGCGAAGGACTTCCTCCCGCTGAGTTTGAGCAGGCCAGGGAGAGATCACGCACACAATAGAAATCGCCTCCAGGAAAGCCGGGATGGTTCACTCGGGAGCAGTTGGGACACGCCAAGTGGTCGTTTGGTGATCCTTGCCTCTGAACCTCGGCGTCTGACTACCGATTTGTGCGCAACTCACGGGAACTACGCGGGCGGCTCAAGTTCCTTGACCGTCTCATCCTCCCACCCATCCGGCACGAGACCCCGCCCGTCGCGCCAGTTCTCGACAGTGGCGCTCTCAAACCAGTCCTCGCCAAGGCGGGCATGGTCGACGACGAGGATCTGTAGCGAACCGTCGAGTTCCTGGGCGACTTCACGCAGCAGCTCGAATATCGACGCGACGATCGCCCGATCATCCTCGTGGCGCAGCCGGGGCTCCTGGCCATCTGGAGTGTCGTCCGGGTAGAACGGCCCCGTCGGTTGGTCGAGAAGGAGAAAGGCTGGACCCGGTCGGTCGCGCTCGCGCAAGAGTCGATGCAGCGCCAGGTGCGCGGCCAGGTGATAGCCCACCCGGGTCCCCGCGCCGCCGATGTCGCTCAAGGGGAAGGAGCCCTCGCGCACAGTATCTGCGACGAGAGTCATTCGCCCCAGATCAAGCCGCACCTGCCCTCCTTCAGAATGCTCAAGCTCAAGTCGTCGGGCGACCTGGGTCATCTCGGCACCGACGATGTTGATCGCGCCCGACAGACGCTCCCCCTCGGCGGCGGCATCTAGCTGCTGCTCGAGTTCGGCGCGCTCATTTTCGAGGTCCTTTATCTGCTGACGCATACGCTGCTCGGCTGATGGATCCTCGTCCGCGAGCGTCCTCAGGTACTCGCTGACCGCTCCTTGCACGTACGCTCGTCGCGCAGAGAGACTGCGCACTGACGCGGCGTTGCGGTCGCGATCTGCGAGATCGCGCAAAGTTGCGTTGATCACGGCAAGCTGCTCGCGCACCTGTTCGGTGGCCGCACTGGCCGATCGGAGCGCCTCCTGATCTCGTGGCTCGACCTCTGCGACCGAGCGCAGCTCGTCGTCGAGCTGGCGCAGATGCTCGGCCAATGCCTCGGAGCTTGGATCTGGTTGTTGCAATGAGCGCTCACAGACAGGGCATCGCGCAGCGTCGGAATCGTGATTGAGTAGACCGATCGACGCCAGCCGTGCCCGCTGCTCTGTGGTCTCATCCGTGAAGGCCCTCCGATCGGCTCCGAAATCGCGCAGCAACGCCTCGTCTCGCTCGGCATGCGCAAGACGCTCGTGTAGCTCACGCCTTTGCGAAAGAAGCGCCTCTGTCTCACCCGCGGACGCAGTTGAGGAGCGCTCCTCTGGGTCGATAGCGTTTATGGCGCGCAGCGCTGAGCGCACTTCCGCGCCAGACGGACGCTCCAGTGGATCTGGCCGCGCTACAAGACCCAAGGTCGCGGCCTGCGTTAGCAACACCATGTCACGCTCGTCCGCATCCAATTCAGCGTCCTGTAGGCGCTCGAGCGTTCGCTCCGTCTGCAAAAGCTCGCGATTGACGCTGTTCAGCCGTGAGCGCAACACAGGACCGTGCTCATCGGCCGCGCCCACCAGATAGGGCAGTGAGTCGCGCAGCGCCTGCATAACCTCGCGCTCCTGACCGCGATGGAAGAGACGCGTCTTGGAATCGATGTCCTCCTCATCCTGCATACAGACAGGCAGCACATGCCCCACGTGCAACCGCAACGCGGGTCGAACCGCCTCGGCTGGAGGTTGGAAGAGGACGTCGCCGAACCCGGAGAACGAGCTCAGCTCCTCGCGTAGCGCAGTCGCATTTGTGTTCGCCTGCAACTGCTCAGGCTCTGGCGGCGTCGAGTTCGCTAGCGGCAACCACATCGCGTCGGCGGTGCTGGCAGCATTGCCGCGAGGCGCCGGGCGGCCCGCGAAGGCGTACCGGTCGCCATCACAAAGCACTAGCCCATACCAGCTCACAGTCCGGCGAACCTTGCCCCGGCTCACCGTGAGCCGCGAGCGCCCGAAGCAGTAGTCCACGATCTCGAGCAGGGATGACTTCCCGGTGTTACGCCAGCCGGTAATGACGTTTAGCCCGGAGTGGAGCTGCACGACCCTGCGACGTACGCCATCCCGGTGATAGAGAACAAATGAATCGATCTGCATCTGGATCAGGGTCTCACACGCCACATTGCATAGCTGCCGGCCGGCGAGCCCGCTAGGCCAAGCCAACCCCCGACGAACTCAGCACGCTTGAAGATCTCTTGCATCTCAGTGCTCAGTACGACGCTGGGGCGTTTCCTGGGCGGTCGACCGCTGATGCGCTCTCCTGAGAGAAGCAGAACGCGCGCTCGCAGGCCCTCACGCAATCCGGCACGTACGGCCGGTGCCGTCGCTCGCGCCCGCGCAGCGAACCCCGCGCGCAGCAGCGGGTTTGCCTCAAGCCACGGACCCACCTTGCTTGTGACCTTACGCGGCAGCGCCTGACGAGTTGCGGCGTGCAGCGCGATTGGCACGGCGAGGAAGCCGAGGACCAACGGCATGGGCTCGCCGGTGCGACGCTCATGCCCGGCCGCTGCCCGTGCGAGTACCAACGCGATGAAGGCTGGATTGAGCAACGCCTCTCGCTCGGTCGGACGCTGTCTGCGATTCACGCTCATAGCCCCTCCAGCAGCTCGCCGACGCGCTCGCGGAAGTCTGGATGCCAACCGATCTGTAGACCGTCGGCGAGTCCGTGCAAGGTGCCGCGGCACAGGACGGGCTCATCGAGACCGCGCAGACGCGCGCTGACCTGCCCTCCTAGGCTGAGCGCCAACTCAAGCCCGGCGCGGCGGCGCTCGGCCTCATCGCTGCCTATACGCGACAGCATCGCGACGTGAGCGATCTCCCACTCATCGATCAGACGCTGCTCATAGACCGCGAGATCGTCATCGACGTCCTCAAGATCGCGCACCCACCTACCGCGCTGGGCAAACGCCCGATAATAATGACGAACCGCGAGGTCCAGCGCCTCGCTGGTTGCCATCACCATCTTCAGCTGCCGAACGAACACCTTGTCTTGCAACGGCGCCTTCTGCTCATCGTCAGGATCGGTAAAGAGCTCCTCGGTGACAGTGAGATCACCGCGACGAAACTCATCGCGCAGCGCGTCGCAATACCTATAGAGATCGGCGCCTGAGACGTACGGCAACTCGCCGACTAGTAGTTGCACGCTTCGACCCACCCACCATCCCTGCAGGCGCTCTAGGAATGCGCCGGCGTTCTCGGACGGCACAACCAAACCGAGCGCTCGGGCAAGGCGTTTGTGCAAGCCGGTGATCTGGACGCTTGAATCGAGCACCGTGACCACGCTCAACAAACGGACCTGGGTTGGCTGGCTCATCGCTATGAACCGCCCTCGCGCTTGCTTTGTGCTCGCATCCGTGCTCTCTACCGCTGCCCGCAGCAGCCGCCGCGACGCCTCCTCGACGTCACGGCTCTCAGCCCCGAGTACTGCCGCGGCGCTGTTAGCCCGGGCGACAGAGGTGGTCGCGAGATGCAGCTGTGGCAGAGTGCCAGGGCCAGCACTTTCCACGAAATCCATCCAGACGGTCAGCGTTCGCCACAGCTCCGGAGTCGAGTCGCCAAGCGCGTGATCCTCAAGATGATGCTTTACCTGCACGCGTGCATCGATCGAGGCAATGTCGGACACAACGTCGATGTCCTCAACCGCCTCCAGGCGCACCTTCACCGACGGGTCTCGGGCGTATGCCTCACACAGCAGCACCAGTGCGAGCTGGCGTTGCTGCTCAAATCCGGCGGCGGGGCCAGCGGCTGAATGGTCTACCAACGGCATGCTGAGGACGGGAGCATGCCGGATCAGCCCGTCTCCCGTCCAGCCGACCCTTTCACGTGGTCCGAACCGAGAGAACGAAACGTCCGGTGCATGGCCGGCGTCGCAGGCGCGGCCGCCAGCGCAGCGCGTCGATCTAGCGCACCGCCGCGATCACTCTCCCCGCCTGGTTCAACGCGTAGTAGAGCGGGAGCGGCACGCTGGCTGGTCCGACTACTTCCGCGGCGGTCAGCAGCTCATCGACCGGCCGAGCGCAGCGGCGAAAACGGCTTTTCGCTCGGCGCTTCGTGCGCGCGACGGCGGGGCCACTCGCAGCGCACGCAATCGGAGCCGGTCAGACGCAGAGTCGATGACGAACAGGGACACCGGCAGCCTCACAGCAGGGCGCGGAGTACTTCGCCGAGATGGTTTGCCAGGTCGTCGTACTCGTGCGCAAGTCGCGTGTTTTGCTCATCGGCCCGTCGCGCCGCCTCGTCGTCGGACTCGCCTGTGAGCTGGATCGGCATGATGATCTGCGTGCACAATTCCTGAACGACTCGCACGTCCTGGCGAACGCTGTCGTCGAGCACGCGCTGTCGAAGGCGATTGACAGCCGCGTTCGCTTCGCGGTTCTCGTCTGAGAGCTCGGGCGGGTCCTTCTCCCGGGCATACGTGTGGTTCTCGCGATACACCGTGCGGTGATTGATGTGGAGGAGCGCCGTGTTTCGCATGAGGCGCAGGATCGCGTCCTGCAGCTCGAGCAGGGTCTCGCGCTGAAATGCGACGCGCGCGACGTCACGCTCAGCGGCCCGTCCCTCTCGCGCAAGCTCGCGATCGGCGGTTCGCGCCTCGCGGTCCCGACGCGAGGTGTATTGCTCTCGCACAACGCCGCCAGCAATCGTGAGCAGACCTCCGACAACGACCGCCGCGGCGGGGATCAGGTCGGAGCTCATGCGCGCAGCGTCCGGCTCGGGTACAGCGCCAGCGCGTATGCGGCCGCTGTCTCGGCGGCCTCCTCGTGACCGTAGCCTGCTTGCCGCTCACGATCGTACGCCGGACCGAACGCGCGGCCGCGTTTGATCGACGGCGCCGCCGGGCGGCGTGCTGCGCGCCGTTCGGCAGCCCGTCGCTTCTCCACCACCTCCTCAGGGAGCGGCGGGGTGCCTTCCGCATCGTGGCACGCTCCGTGACATTGGCGACAGACGAGCAGCAGATCGGCCACGAGCTCGTGGCCGCGGCGCTCGCTCGTCACGTGATGCGCTTCTGGTCTGCGTTTGGAGCGGGCGAAGCTCATGCAGCACACCTCGCAGCGACCTTCCGCGCGTTGCTCAAGTTCCCGCCGCACCGCTGATGGGATGTGGGGTTTGCTCACCGTAAGAGTCTGGCGCGAGCACCTGACAGCACGTCCCCGAGGCGGCATTCGGCGCGACTCCGCATGCCCGCTGGCGCCCCGCCCGCCTTCGCTGACAGAAGCGTCGGAGACCGTCCGGCCTCCAGTCCAGCCAATCGACGTCGGCCATGCCAGCAGCGGGTCGTCGGCCACCCGAACACAGTGCTGCGCCTGCGATGACGATCGAGCAACTCCACGCTGGGCCATGCACCCGCGAGCCTGGCAATTTGTGCACCTCGTCCGTGGCGCCAAAGCCCAACGCCTTCCCTTCGGAGATTGCACCCCGTTTGCACCCCGCGGGACCCTCCGACACTCTCTGCTCCAACAAGAAAACCCTCCATTTGGAGGGCTTTCTCGCATAGCGGGAGCGGGATTCGAACCCGCGACCTTCGGGTTATGAGGTCGCCCAAGGAGGGCTGGGTACGGTCAGGTTGCCCGTGTTTGCTGGGGTTAGGTCGGGTTCGACGGGGTCCGATTTGCTCACAACGGAACCTTGAATGGAACCCTGAGATCACTGCGATCACAGTCAACGAGCGGCGACACCAGCATCTCGGCTTGGCTCAGGAATCTGGCACGGGCTGTCCCTGCGAGATCCTCGGCTTCAGAACAGCTATCCGCGTCACCGGAGTGGAGCAGGTCGAGATGGCTGGTCGCCACCCGCGAGCGATGAGGATCGCTGCTACGAGTCGCCAGTATCGCCAGTGCATGTAGTCCAAACGACACCTCTGAGCAAATCGGCCCAATTCTGCTTGACCGAATAGGGCCGATCAGGTAGTCTCGCGCTCCGACGGCTCGTGAGAATGCTGCCAGCCTGGCTGGCGGAGGAGCTGGCGGACTAACAGGTGACGGGGGGTCCACATGGATGTCGCTCCGTGTTGCCTCAAACTCTGGAGGTGGTGATGAGCGGATTCAGTGATTTCGTCGACGTCGAGGTCGTCGCGTCGCCGACATGGTACGAGCTGGCCGTCATGGTGAATGACGGGTCAGGCTCGATGACACTCCGAGCCGAGTCGAGCCCGAGTTCCGAGTTGCCTACGAGCTCCCGCAGCAAGGGTGAAGCGGTGGATGCGGAGGTAAAAGTCCTGCTCGATGGCATACGGGGCGGGAGAGTTCCCCAGAACTTCCATTTCGCGTTTGTGACCTTCAACGAGGAGGTCACGAGTTGTTGCCCTCCTCGAAAACTGCTCGAGATCCCCACGGATGAGAGCTTCGAGCCGACCCAGCATGGGATCGGTGGCACGGCAATCTTCAAGGGCCTGGAAGCGGCGGCTGAGATCGTCGAAGCGTACCTCTCAGAGGGAAAAGCGAGAGAGCTCCCGGTGTCGGCTGTAGTCGCGTTGATGTCAGACGGCGAAGAGAATCGCAACGAGGATCAAACCAGGCTCGTGGCCAACCGGATCTGTCAGCTGCCGAACACCGATCTAGCGGCATGTCTGTTTGCCACGCATGGGGAGAAACCCATGGGGACGGCCCTGCTCGAATCCATCGTCAGCGATCGAAAGCTGTACCAGCGGGCTTATGACACCGCCGGTCTGAGGAAATTCTTCCACGATTCGATCACGGCCCGCCGGGGCTTGCCCGCACCGAAAAGCAACTGAATAAGGTGGTCCGGTGCGATGTGATCTCGGCGGCCGCGACGGTGGCTGCGCCTGGGAAAGACGAGAATCAAGACAGCGTCAGCGCCTTCAGTGTCGGTGACACGCAGGCTTCGGGCGGTGCCGGAGTGATCGTCTGCGATGGCGTCGGCTCGCAGCCGAACTCAGGGAAGGTCGCCCGCGAAGTCGTTGCCTTGGCGACTGCCCACGTCGCCGAGACAGGCGTGGTCGACGGGATCTCCCAGCTCGACATGGTGTGCGCCGAAGGAGAGTTCGGCGAGGACGGCGCGACCACGTTGCTCGCAGTCGGAGCCGAGGTGTCCGGTGTCGCCGCCTATTGCTACATCGGCAACGGCGGACTCTTTGAAGTCGTTCCCCAGTCCGATTCCGGTAGCACCGCAAGGCTGCGGTGGTGCGACCTCGCGCTTCCGCAGATCGAGTGGGAGTCCGGTCGGCCCGCGCTACGGTCGTTTCTCCCGGCGCCGGAGGAGGGGTACGAGGCGGAGAAGGGAACGCGAGCCGTCGGGCTGCTCCGGCCGCGTCTGCTCATTGCCTGCAGCGACGGGATCTCGACAGACGAGGAGCGCGCACAAGCCACTTCAGCGACGGGCGAGTACTGGAAGGCGGTGCCGAGCACGCTGGTGAGGCTTCTCGATGGGCTTGCCTCCCGTTGGTTCGAGTTGGTCCGGGCGGAGCGCGAGGCCGCAGGTCAAATGCTCCACGACCTGATACAGCGGACGCTGGAGGGGCTGCTCGACGAGAACATGCTCGATGACGACGCGAGCATCGGCTGCGTCATGGCCAGGCCGCAGGTGCAAGGGGCATAGGGCACCGACATGAGTATCCAGATCACCGTCGAGGACGTCCACGCCGAGCTCCTGGAGTTCGCCCGGCATCATCGCTGTGAGCTGCCGACCGCCGGGGACACCTGCGTTCTCGGCGATCAGCTTGGCGACGGAGGGTTCGGCACCGTCCATCCTGTCCTCTCACGGAACGGTGCTGCGCCGCGTGTGCCACTCGCGATCAAGCTGCACGAGCACGATCCCGCCACGATCAGCGTGATCGACACGCTTCACACCGCCCTGCGAGAAAACAAAGCGTCCTGGGCAGACTCATTGCTCGGGGTTCCGTTCGCGCTCATTGCGACACGCATCTCTGGTCAGCCCAAGCTGGCGTCAGTGATGCTCAACCTCAGCAGCTTCGGCTACGACCCGCTACCCCTGAGCGGCTCAGAGCTGCGACAGAAGGCCAACGGCATCGACGAGCGGCTCGACATGGCCCGTTCCTACTGCTTCCACGCGGCGTTGCTCGAAGAACTCGGCTACATACACGGAGACCAGAACCTCCAGAACCTGATGGTCAACTACGCGACCGCAGACGTGCAGATCATCGACTTCGAGATGGGGGCGGTGCTCGTCGATGGCGATGAGCGACCGTTGAACGGAGGCAAGAAAGACGAGTTCGTTCCGATCGAGGTGAAGGGCGACGGCATCAGCGAAGGAGGCCACCCCCACACCCTGGCGGCCGAGCGGTGGTCGGTTGGGATGCTGACGACAACGATCATCCTCGCCCTGCCGCCCTTGTTCTTCTTGCGTTCGATCTCCGCAAAAGTGCTGGACGAATACGCCGCTTCCGGTCTTCGCTGGCCCGCGATCGATATGGACGGGCCGCTGTTCGAGCCTGGCTCTCGCGCCGTCTATGAACAGGTCAGGCCCAACATCGAAAAGCTGCTGCCGCGCGGGATCGCGGCGACCTTTGCCGCCTTCTGCGCTGCCGGCTCGATCGGCGATCGGCGGCCCTCCGCGGCCGACTGGGTGGACGCTCTCGACGCGGTGCGCCAACCGCCGCGGTTCATGGCCACCCGTATCTCCAGCTTGCTCGCGCTCGAGGGGAGCGAAGTGACCGTGAACTGGGAGACGGACAACGCCAGAGCTGTCGAGAGCGCACTGCTCGGGCAACTCGACCCGAGTGGCGAGACGACAGTACCCATCGGAGGGCCGACAGTGATCACCCTGACCGCGGTCAACAGATGGGGGCGGACCCCCTGGTCCTCGCCCGTAGTGCGAACCGTGCCGTTGCCGCGCATCGAGTCGGTTCCGGTCCCAGACTTTCCCGGGTTCGCGATGAGCGTCGCCGCGCCCTGGCCCGAGTTCGCAACTGCAGAGCACAACCCGTTCCCGTTGCCGCCGCCGGCCGAAGCGGCCTTCCAAGGGGTCCGCAAGAGGTCGAGGCTCCGCCGCCCGGCCGGACCTCCGGTGCCAGGGTTTCCCCCTGTACCCGACCTGCTCGCAGCGGAGTTCCTCGGGTCCGTGAAAATCCCACCTGAGTGGCGGCTTGACTCGAGACGGCGAGGCGATCGATGAGGCGGCTTTTCATATGGCTCTCCGGCGCTGTTCCCGAGGTGCTGGAGGATTGTCCAACCGAGGAGAGGAAGTTCGCGGTCACGGGTGGAGTAGTGCTCGTTGCCGCAACGCTTGCGGTGCTGTCAATGGGGGTCACGCTCTACGAATTCCTCCACCTCTCACCTGTGCTGGCGGTCGTGCTCGCCTTGGGTTGGGGCGCGGCAATCATGACGTTCGACCGCTGGCTTTTGATGTCGATTCGTCGCCAGCGCACGTGGTGGCTCACCGTCGGGATGGCGATTCCGCGACTGCTGCTGGCAGTCGTTGTCGGGCTCGTCGTGGCGAAGCCGCTCGTGCTGCGAGCGTTCCAATCGGAAGTCACTCGTCAGGTCAGCATCGACAAAGGTGAACAGCTTTCCGTCGATCGAACGCGCCTGAAGAACGAATATCAGCCGATCGAAACGCTGACCAACGAAAAGAAGGATCTCCAGGAAGCACTCGAAAGCAACCATGGCAAGGAAGCTCCGACCGACAATCCTCGCTACCGAGCGTTGACAAGCGAACTCGAGAACTTGGAACACCAGGAACACGTCGCGCAGAAACGTGCGACGTGCGAGCTCGAAGGCCGGTGCGGCACCGGCAAGGTGGGAGCGGGGAAAGTCTTCAACGACAAGAACGGCATCGCCGAATCGATCAGTGACAAGGTCGCAGAGGTGCGCGAACAGCGAAATGCACTCGAACGCGAACTTGCCGGCAAAGAAAGCGCGGCTCTTGCAGACAAATACAAGTTCAGCCGCAAGCGCTTGGCGGTGATAAACCCGCAGCTGAAGAAACTCGAATCCGAACAGCACAAGCGGGAAGCGAAATATGTCAAAGACACTGAAGCGAAGCCCGGTCTGCTCGACCGGATCGAAGCCCTCGACCGCCTGACGAAACACAGCTCGGCGCTGGCGAGCCTCGCAACCTTGCTCTGGCTGCTGATCCTCACCGTCGACACGCTCCCGGCGTTCGTCAAGACGATGATGTCGCTTGGACGACCGTCACTCTACGAGCAGGTGCTCAATGAGGTCGAGGACGACGCTCGCGAAGCCGTGGCCGATGCGCACCAAGCCAATGCCGAGGCCCGGAAAATCATCGCGTCCGCGGCGGTCGACGCCGCCGACGCTCGCCGACAACTCGAGGTCGAGGCGCGCGAAGAGCTGACCGCGAGAGCTGTCGAGGTTCAGAAGAAGGTCGCCGGCCTGTACATCGACGAGTGGGAGCGCACGATGGTGCCGCGAGCAACAGAGTGGGCAGAAGACTGGGTAGCGCGCTCCACCCAGCCACCTCACGCGGGCGGGGAACGGTTCGTGGGCGGCTCCGGGAGCAGCGCATTCCGCGGTACCGCCCAAGCTGCCCCGGGGGCCCCGTGGCGGAATGCTGACAAAACGATGCCCTGGTGGCGCTTTAGGCCCCCGCGTTAGCCTGCCGGATCCACTCCGCAAAATACTGGAACTTGCTTTAATCTTCGTCTTCTGAGCGTGACCTCGGCTCGACCGTCGGCACCGTCCAGTTTGAGTCACGAGCCAAGACAGCGTGGGCTGCACAAACGAGATCACACTCAACGAGCTGATGGCCGCGGTCGGCGTCGCCTCGATCCTGCAGGAGACCACGATGAGCGCGGTGACCACCGCGCTGCTCGCCAACCTCGACTTCGGCACAGAGGCTGTCCGGATCACGAAGGAGACCGGCGTGAACACGGCGCGAGGCGGTCTGGCGGCAGAGGTTGGTGATCTGGCCGAGGCGCAGGTGGCGAGCGCGTTGGCCGGCAAGGGGCTCGAGGTCCTCCACGTGAACACCGCCCCCAACGAGAAGGGGATCGATCTCGTCGTCTTTGACTCGGAGACCGACCGGATCACCGTGGTCGAGGTCAAGTCGACGCTCGACCCGGACAAGATCGTGCCGACCTTGTCGAACACCAATGACGGAAAGCAGACGGGACACAAGTGGATCGACGCGCGACTGGAGGCGGCTGCTGGTCTCGCGCACGTCTCGGCGCGCGAAGTCGATGTCGTCGTGATGGCGGTCAACCATGTCCACGGAACGATGCAGCCCTACAGCGTCGACGAGCACGGGCGCGCACTGGCCGCCATGAGTGGCCCCGTCGCATTCGAGGACGCACCGTGAAGGCGCTCGCCGGGCGCCTGGAGGGATCCGGCAATCTTCCGGTGCGCATCGCAGGGCCGGTCAGCGACAAGCGGATCTCACGCTTCGAGGAGGCCTACTCGCTCACTCTCCCTGAGCAGGTGCGCAGTTTCGTCTCGGCCTACGGTGACCTCACCGCCAGAGATGCGGCGATCGGCTGGCGCCTGCTTGGGCTCAGCGACGATCTCGAGCGTCGTCCAACGATCGCCTCGACGCTGTATCTGGCTCGCACATCGGGCCCGTTCCCAGCGTACCTTCTGCCGGTTGAGATTCTTGCCGGGAATCAGCTCGCCTGCGTGAGGCTCGACGGCTCGCCGGATCCAGCGGTCCTCCAGGTCGATCTGGAGGACCCCCGGCGCGTAGGGCCGCGGCTGAGCCGCCGCTTCTCCGATTTCGCCAACGAGTGGCTCAACGACGTCTACGCCGTCGGCACCGTGCTGCGTCGCTCGCGTGACGTGGAGGCAGACATACGCAAGGGACGGCGTGCCCCAGACCAAGCCCACCGCCCGAGCGACTGGCGGTCCTATCGGATCTGCTCGCAGGACGTGATCGTCGCGCTTGCGATGCTGACACACGACCGCGACGCCAGCGTGACAAGGGTTGCCGCGCTGCCGATCTCCACGCTTCCGGACTTCCCGAGGTTGGAGCCGGCACGGGTAGCGATGGGCGTCGTGCTCTGCGACGCCTACCGCAGCGGCGGGACCCTGGAGATCCGCTTTCAGTCTGGTAAGGGCCGGCAGGGCCGACCGCTGCGCGTGCCAGCACAGGTCACAGAGCTGCTACGGGCAGCCGGATGCCACGTTCACCCGCGTAGCACAGCGATCTCGGCTGCAGACGCCGCCACGCTTTTCCGATATTGCGCGCGCTTGCCGCCGAGCATCCACACGCACCTCGGTGCGCACTCGACCGGCCTGAGCAGCGCAGTTTCGTATGCCGCACTCAGCGGGCTATGGAGTGCCGTGCACCTCGAGGTCCTGCTCACGGGCGCCGATGATCCGGAGCTGCTGCTTCGAGGAGGCGTCCACCCGTTGCGCCGCCTTGGTCACCTGCGGGACCTGGAGATACTGCGCACCGCAGTGATGGCCGACACGCTGCTGCGGACCTTCCAGCAACTCGACCCCAACGGCCGCTACGACAGCGAGGACGACCTCGTCGAGGTCGGCTTTCAGTTCGCGGACGGCCTCCTGCGCTACACGTCTGACACGCCGCTGAGCTGCACGTGGTGGGAAGGTCCGGCGCCCGAGCCGGAGCGGCAGCTCAATGTCCTGCCGTGCGCCGCGACAAAGGACACCCTCGTCGAGCGGCTGCCGAGCGCACTCGCTCGCGCCGCCTCGCAAGGTGCTGCTCTCTTGGTGGCCCGTGATTTCCTGTCCTTGCCAGAGGCTGACCGTGACCAGTGGCTACGCGTGGCCCGTTTGCACGATGTGCCGATCCTGGTCGCGCCCGACTACGTGCTGACCCTTGACTCCGACGCGGGCCGACGGCTGGCCCGCGCTCGCACTACGCGGCTGTGACCGCTCTTCGCGTCCGCACAGTCAACGGCGTGTGGCCTGGCCAGGCAACTCAGGACACATCCGGCTTTGCCGCGGCGGTGATCACCGCGCTGACGGTAGAGCGGCTTGTCACCAAGCGCGAGGAGGTCCCCAATGACATGCTGCGCCACCAACGTGCCTGTGAGCTGATCGAGCGCGTCGCGCGAGCGCGCCCCCCCGAGCACCTACCCGACCTCGTGATAGCTGCTGGCGACATGCTCTGCTCCGAAGAGCTCGCGTCCGAGCCAGTCGACCGGGTCAACGCGAGCTTCCACGCACCCGAAGACATTCCGGCGCTCATCGCCGCGTTGGAGTCCTCGCCCGTCGCGGCCGCCGATGTCTTGCGTCAGTACGCCGAGGCGGTTGGATCGTTCCGCGCCGGCATCGTCATGTTCGCGGATCACACAGACACCGCACCGATGACCATCGAGCACGAGCCCCTGACGCCACCCGCCATGCCCGCAGGCGACGACGAGGTCGCCGACGCGTTCGCCGCGGCCCCCCGCACCGGCGACGTCTGCTTCGCGGAGCGCCAGCTTCGCCTCGCTGCGCTTGCGAGCCTGCGCAGCCAGATCGAGCTTGCGCTGCGGACCGGGGCGCCGCTCGCCATCGGCAGCCAGGCTCGCCACGACGTGATCACAGAGGCGCTACGAGAGTACGTCACGCTGCCCTGGGGGCGGTTGCGCCTGGTCTACGTCGACGGCTCCGAGCCGGAGCCGTTGCCGGCCGGACTCGGCCCGGCAGGCGCTCGGCAGGACGCCGAACCGCAGCTACGCATCGGCCTGATGAGCCAACGTCACACGAAGATGGACGCCAGTGTCGACGCTTACTGGTTCCGCAACCGTCTGGTGTCGACAAACACCCGCTCGTTCGCGGAAACCGATGCGTTCTGCGCGCGCGAGACCATCAAGGAGCTGGACGCCCTTGCAGCGTCAGGCGTACATCGAATCGAGATCGTCCAAACCGGCTACGAGGCCGCAGTCGTCGGTTTCTACCGCGGTCTTGCACAATGGCTGCACGACGGCGGGAAGATGACAATCATCCCGCGCTATCTCAGCGAGACCGATGGCCTTGCGGTCGGGACGGCGTGGTCCTCGTGAGCACTCGCGAGTCGCAGGTTCACTGCAAGGACTGCGGCAAGCGGTTCATCTACTCGGAGTACTCCGTACTCCAGGCGAGCCGCCGCGGCGAGAGCGCACCTGAGCGCTGCCCGGAATGCACGGCCAAGCACAGCCGTCAGACCTCCCGGATCGGCGCCGCATACGTCGACCTCATCCCCGAGGGGCGGTTGCCCGAGCGTGGTATCAAGCCGGGGCGCCTTGGACGCCTCTCGCACGGCGAGCGAGCACACCTACCAATCAACCAGCCCCCACCCGAGATCGACGCCGACGAGTTCGGAATCAGGGACTGCCATCTGCGCACCTACCTGCCGCAGCTGGAGCGCCACCAGGTCAGCATCGTACAAGCGCCCACCGGCTCCGGAAAGAGCACGTTCTTCCCGTTCCGCCTGATGGAGCCACCGGCAGGGCTACCGCGCGACATGTTCACCCGGCACGGCAGGATCCTCGTCACGCAACCGCGCATCGAGGCGACGACTGGCATTCCCGAGTTCGTCTCCAAGGACCTCTTCGGCGCCTCGGGCGGGGCCGACGCAATGGTCGACATCGGCTATCGGCACTCCAAGGCCCGCGACAAATCGGGCCGTCGAAACCGCCTCATCTACCTGACCGACGGCACGCTTCTGAACATGCTGCGGCGTGGCCAGCTCGACGACGTCAGCATCGTCGTGATCGACGAGGCCCACGAGCGCACCCTGACGATCGACCTGATCCTCGCCCTGATGCGCCGCGAGCTGCAGGCGCTACCCCATCTCAAACTCATCATCGCCTCGGCGACGATCGACGAGTCCATGTTCCGCTCTTTCTTCGAGCCGGATTTCGACGTGCTCTCCACGGAGTTCCCGGGTAAGACGCTGTATCCGATCGTGGACCTCTTCAGCGCGGCTCCTGTGGCCCCCGACCGCCAGCTTGTCGCCGCCATGCCGGATGCGGTGGCCGAGCGCGCCTACCAGACACTGACCTGGATGGCGGGCGGCGATCCACCGCCTGACACACCACCGGGCTGCGACCCGCACGACGGCGACATCCTGGCCTTTCTCCCCGGCAAGCGGGCGATCGACACCGCGATCGGCACGCTCAAGGCGCTCATCGAAGACGACGACCGCCTACGGGGCAATGTGGAGGTGCTGCCCCTGTACGCCGAACTGCCGGCCGGCCAGCGGCGACGCGCGCTGGGACGTTCCAAGCGTCCCAAGCACGTACGGTGGCGGGTGGTCGTCTCGACGAACCTCGCCGAGACCTCGTTGACAGTCGAGGGAATCCGCCACGTCATCGACTCCGGGTTGATCAACACCACAGAATGGGACCCGGCGACGATCACGCAGATCGTTCGACCGGCGCTCCACAGCCGCGCCGGTCTCCGTCAGCGCCGGGGGCGCGCCGGCCGCGTGGCGTCGGGCGTCTGGCACTGCCTGCTCACCGCTGAGCAGCACGCCGCGCTCGCGCCGGACACGCCACCCGAGATCGTCCGTGCGCCGCTCGAGGTCACGCTTCTGGCGTGCTCAGCCGCCGGCTACCCCGATCCGCGCGCACTGCGCTGGCTGCCGCCGGGGCCGCTCGAGGGCGAGCTGCAGCGAGCGCAGACGCTGCTGCGATCGACCAGCGCGATCGACGACGACGGTGACCCGACGTCATTCGGACATGAGCTGAGCGCGTCACGCGAGTCGTTTGCCTCCACCACCGTCTTGCTCCGAGCCGACCTCGCCGGATGCGCAGTCGAGGCAGCGACAGTGCTCAGTGCACTAGCGATCGGCGGGGCAGGAGCGATGCTCCGCTGGAACCGGAGGTGGCCAGCAGTCACCAAGCTCGCCGTCGACCGCATCCACCGCGTACTCGCAGCCGATTGCGTCGATGACCTCGACGTCGTCTGCACTTTGATCGCCGACTGGGAAGGCACCCCAGCGATCGACCGCGACGACTGGGCGGAGCGACGGTACGTCGAGCAGGGAAGCATCGACGCCCTCCTACGTAAGCGGGAGCAGCTCATGGCACCGCTGCTCAGCATCACCAAGACCAAGCAGCTGCGCCCCCTCGATCGTTCGCTGCTGGACCGGCTGCGCGCCGTCGTTGGCTGGACGCTGGGTGCGCAGACATACACCTTGACCGACGAGGGGACCTATGCGCCCACTGTGTCAGACGGTCTGCATGCTGGTGCGCTCGTCGAGCTAGACCGTCGCTCCCGCTGCGTGGTCACCGCACCAGCACTCATGGTGCCGTTCGCCCGCCAGAGGCGCCGACGTTGGATCTCGCCGCTGGAGGACCCGGTCGACGTCGTCCACGTCGACCTGATCTGCGCGTTGGAGGACCGCCACCTCCACGCCGGTGAGGTGCCCTTGGTAGTCCACCTGAAGCGGGCAGCCGAGACCGCAGAGCACCCGGATCGCGGCTGGTGGAGGGCAGACGTGCTCCCGGGCGAGCGTTTCCGCAGTGGCCCCCGAGACTTCGACGGGATGGTCGAGCTCCTCGAGCGCCTGCCGAGCGTCGTGCTGCCCGACACCGCGTGGGGCGAGGACGCCGACGAGGTCATCGACACCGGCGATACGGCGCAGACACATCTGGGTAGCGACGAGCTTGACGACGAGGGCAACGCGTACGACACGCTGTCCGGAGACGACGGGGCTCCGTTGCAAGGGGAACAGGCGCCGCAGGAGCGCGAGGTCAACCACGCCGATGCGCTGCCGGCAGCGCGTTACACGGGACCGCACGAGCGGCTGCCGGCACCGGTCGTGTGCACCGCTGGTGACCGTTCCGAGACCGCATGCGCACTCGACGACACCGAAGAGCGCTTCCAGGCGTTTGCTGATCGGTTCGCGCCAGAGGGCCACGCGAGCGGGCAGCTCACCGAGTTCCGCGTCGTCCGCGTCGCGCGGTTTCAGAACGACTCCCGGTTGGTGGTCGAGCTCGAGCACGAGCAGACCGGGTTGGTGGTCCCGTGCAGTGCCGAGGCGTTCGGTGTCGGCTGTCGCGATGTCGTCCTCGCCGATCTCGCAGCAACCATCGCCATGGACGTCGTGTGGGTGGACAGGGGACAGCAGTTCGTGGTGCTGGACCGGACCACGGCGTCAGCGCAGGCGCTGGCAGCGCTGACCCGGAGCACCGAGCTCCGGGAGGCGACGATCGTCGACGCTTTCGAGGATCGCGTATACCTCCGCGTCGACAACGGCGATCCGTTCGTGGTGCTCACGGCACGTGCCAACCGTCTGCCCAACCGCCCGAGCGAGATGCGCATCGGTCAGGTGGTGCGGATGCGAGCGAAGACACCAAAGGCTCGGCGCTGGGCCGTGGAGCTGCCTCAGAGCTCCGACAGCCTGCGCGCGGCGTTGGGGGCAGTGTCCGGGGTCGAGATCCACGGCGGCTCGCTTGTGTCCGATCAGCCGATCAGCGTGGGCACTCGAGCGCAGCTGATCGCGGCTGTGGCGCGTGTTCCCGAGGAGCCGAACGTCGCCGAAGTCATCAAAGCGATCACCCATCTCTGGAGGCGAGGGGCGACGCCGATGTTCGACGTGGTCGACGTCACAGGCATCCGGACGGTGGTGTCGAAAGGCTACGCCGACGCCCGGGTGCTGGCCGTCCACGATGGCAATGTCGATGTCGAGTTGGGCGACGGGACTCGCAGCTGGGTGCCGCGCCGCGAGCTGGGATGGCAGTACGGCACCCCAGCACCCGAAGTCGGGGCAGCGCTCCGCGCCTACGTCCGCTCGGGCGATGCCGACCGTGGCGAACTCAAGTTGACCTTCAAGGATCCGGCGACCAACCCGTATCTGAAGCTCACGGCAGGCGACGTGCTCGAGGGCACGGTGATCCGCGAGCTGGAGCGCGGCGGGTATCTGATCGCACTGCCCGGCGGCGCCACCGGCCTACTGGGCAAGCGCGAGGCCCGCGACGACGAGGGGGCGCTCCGGCCGGAAACGGCAGTACCCGTACGGGTACTGGAGGTTGAGGCGGCCGAGCAGCGAGTGCAGCTATCGGGCTGGCTGGGCCGCGCAGAGGTGAAGCCGATGGCGCACAAGGTCTCACTGCTGGAGGCAATGGGCGCGCGCCGACTGATCGTCACGCTGCGCGAGCTCACGAGCGCCGATCTGAAACTTGCGAGCGCCACGTTCACGATCACGGTTCGCGCAGCCAACCAAGCCGAGGCTTCCTCGGCAGCTACGACAGTACGACAACTGGTCGACGGGCCAAGCCGCGCGATCAAGCTAGGTCGTCGCGTGGGTCACTGGCTGCGGGACAAGGCGGCAAATCTCAACAACCTGATGCGCACCCACGGCGTCCTCGTCTATCGCGACGGCGACGGCGACGCGACCGAGCTCGTCGTGCTGGCACCGTCGGAGGAGGTGATGCAGCAGGCGGTCGAGGCGATCCTCGCACCGTATCTCCAGCGTGATGTCGCCATCGGCTTCCTGCCAGAGGCGACAGTGACTGCGTACAAGGAGGCGGCCAATGAAGGCAGGGTCGCGTGGTTGCAATTCACGCGGGGGGCCCGGGGGCGCGCCACCCTATCCGGTTCGGGTGGCGAGATCGCTGCCGGCGTCTCTTGGCTGCGTGCTGCGGGGATCGCAGTCACCGAGCTCGAAGTGCGCTACGACCCGGCCATCACGATCCACCCGGCCTTTGCATAGACCGACAGCCCGTGGGGCGGGCAGGCCCCCCCCCGTGCGGTGATGGCTGTCGTGGACGTACCTGGCCTACGCGAGCCTTCGACCTTACGATCACCTAAGACAAGGCCGAGTAGCGGCTCCACCTCGCGGCCACGATCATGCCGAGTTGCTGCCCGATCTTTACTCCAATGACTGAGACCGCCCGAAGGATGGTCGCGGATCAACGACATAGCGGGGGCGGGATTCGAACCCGCGACCGTCGGGTTATGAGCGCGAGCGTCGGCCCACCAAGCCGGTCGCGGAAACGGCTCGGCGCAGAATTGTTCCCCAATTGTTCCCCAGCGGCCTATCGGCTCAAGTGCGTGATCGTCGAAAATCGCCGCTGTGCAGGCACTTCTTGAGGGTGAGCGAGGGGACTCGAACCCCGACCGCCTGGACCACAACCCGTACAGTTGACGCAGCGCGACGCCGGCTTTCCGGGCGGCAGTGCGCGCGACATACGGCGCACGACGGCGCTACGACTCGATCGCGGCTGACGCCGTTTCAACAGCCTTCCATCTCCTCGAAGGCGTCGTCCGGGACTTCGATCGACACCTCGTAACCGAGCTCGGTGAGCTGCTCGACGAGGATCGCGACGTGCTCGTAGGCGCAGTCTCGCCGTCCGAGCACCGGGTCTACGTGCGCGTGCTCGTACTCGCACACGGAGACCTGCGGTTCGTGCCCGGGCGGACCCAACGCGAGGTGCGTCGCGTGCGTGGCGACGCCGTCGTGCCCGACGAAGCTCGAGGTCAGCTCGAGCGCAAGTCCCCTGTCGGGCAGCGCCGTGACGATCGTCAGCGCGTGCGCTCCGGCCGTGACGCACACCGTCTCGCTGGCGATCTGCTCGCCGTCCAGCTTGACTACGAGTGGAATCGTGCGCCAAGCGCTCACCGGCCCGTACGGTAGCGGGCCGGTGAGATCCCCCTGCTGTCCAGCCGCCTACTCGCGCACCTCCGGCGTGAACGCGGCGAGGTACTCGAACTCTCCGTTGATCTGCGGCACCTGCTCGGGGTAGCGCGCAGCCCACGCCGCGCACTGCTCGAGTGAGAGCTCACCACGGCGCATCGCCGCAACGCGCTGGCTGGGCCTCATGCTCCACAGCGCCTCCAGCCGTGCGCGGCGCGCCTCGAGGTTCTTGAAGGTCTGGTCGTCAAGTGGTTTCTGGCGCATCGTCGCGTCCTTTCGCTTCGTGGTTGATTGGTTGGTGGTGCTCGTTACGCCGCCCCAACGCCGCCGACCGACGCGCTGAACCGAACCGCGCGCAGACACGGAGCCGCCGCTGTCGCCACAGCCACGCCTAGACGAAGGTCGGCGACGAAAATGGGCAAGGAACGAGCACCACCAACCCCGCGGGAGGTGCTCGTACGGCGCGTGTAGGGGCAGCGCGTCGCGTCGGTCGGTGAGCGATCAGAGGCCGATCAGCAGCAGTTCCTGCAACCGCCGCGCCGCAGGCGATGCCGACAGCGCGTCGCCGTCGAGCTCGATCACTCCCGCCTCCTGCAAGCTCGCGATCGCGCGCGCGATGAACCGCGGCCCGATGTCGCCGAACTCGGCCTCCAGCTCGCTGCGTGGCCAGAAGTCCTCGTGGTCATCGCGCAGGAGCTGCAGGACGACCACGCGCTGTGCGCGGCGGTCCGCCTCGCAGCGGACCTTGTTACGTTCACGTGGCATGGGAAGGCCTGTGTCCTTTCCGTGTCAGGCGCCGGGCGGTTCCAGCCGCGCCGGCGCCACTTTTTGCTGGGTCAGATCACCGTATTGAGCGGGCGGCGCAAGTCAAGATTTCGGGGCGAACCTGGCGCGGAAACGTTCATGCGTTTCGCGTCGCGACCCGGACATCGGAGTCTTCGTCCCGAAGACGTCATTGCCAGCCCAAGCCGGCGCGCAATGCCCGCGTCGCGACCTTGTTCCCCGTTTGTTCCCCGTGGGCCATATCGTTGACGCGGCAACAACACGAAAAGTGCTGATTTGCAGGCTGTTTCTAATCGGGGAGACAGGATTCGAACCTGCGACCGCCCGGCCCCCAGCCGGGTGCGCTACCAGACTGCGCCACTCCCCGTGGCTCCCTCCGATTCTACGGCCACCCGCCCGCGAGCGTCGCTCGTCGAGTCGCTGGACCCCCACCCGCCAAACCCGGCGCGACTCGTGCAAACTGTCATCGACGCCGGACCGCCCGATGGGCCGGATTCGCGCGCGGCGGTAGCTCAACGGTAGAGCCTCGCCCTTCCAAGGCGATGATGCGGGTTCGATTCCCGCTCGCCGCTTCGGCACACGCCGGAGCGCTGCGCGCTGCGTACCGTGCGGCCGGCGCCACGTCGCGTTGGCCCAAGTCGCCGCGGGCTGCGCGCCCCGGGTTCGGCCCCGTCCCACCGCCCGGCCGGTGCCACGCCGCACCAGCCCACCCCACCAGCGCCGGCCGCCTACCCTTTCCGCTCCTCCACCGGCACAGCCCCTTCCTCATCCACAAGCCCCGGCGGCGGCCAAGGCCCGAACCAGTTGTCGCGCGCCCCGTCGAGCGTCACCGTCGACCCGTTGAACGCCGCCCCGAGCGGCGAGCACAGCAGCGCGACGAGCCACGCGTGCTCCTCCGGCCGCCCGAGCCGCTGCACCGGCACCGACCGCGACATGCCGGCGCGCACGGCCGTCGGGTACTTGACCATCACCTCCGTGTCGTACATCCCCGCCGCGACCGCCGTCACCGTCACGCCGTCGCCCGCCCACCGCGCCGCCAGCTCGCGCGTCAGCGCCTCGACCGTCGCGCGCGCCGCGCCCGAGTGCGCCATCCCCGGCATCCCGTGGTGCGGCGACAGCGTCACGTTGACGATCCGCCCGCCCGCACTCCGCCCGCCTCCGCCGCCCGCGCCAGCGCCCGCGTCGGCCCCCGCGCTCGCGCTCGACCCGAGCACCAGCTCGTGCGCCGCCTCGGACATGTTCAGCATCCCTTCGACGTTCAGCCGCCACACCGCGCGCCAGCCCTTCGTCGCGATCAGCTCCGCCGGGCTGAAGAACTGGCCGCCGGCGTTGTTCACGAGCACGTCGAGCGCGCCCATCCGCTCGACCGTCTCGCCGATCAGCCGCCGCGCGTCGTCCGCCTCGCGCACGTCGCCCGCGACGAACCCGACGTCGGCGCCCGTCTGCTCGCCGATCTCGCCCGCCGCCTGCTCGAGCACGTCCGCGCGGCGCCCGGCGATCGTCACCGCCGCGCCGCACCGCGCCAGCTCGAGCGCCGTCGCCCGGCCGAGGCCCGTCCCGCCGCCCGTCACGAGCGCCTTGCGCCCGCGCAGCATCCCCTCCGCGAAGATCGCCGACCGCTTGTCCCCCGACCGCTCCCCCGACCGCTCGTTCGCGCCGCTCACGCGCCGATCATACGTTCGCGCCCGACCGACGCCGCGCGCCGATCGGTCCACCCGGCCTCCCGTCCGTCTTACGTTCCCTTTACTCTTCGTCCGTGCCCTACAGGCCGCTGGCCATAGTCTCCGGGCTCACGATCGGCGACTACCTGTTGTGGAACTGGTCGCTGAACGCCAATCACGACGCGTTCGCGCTCGTGTCCGGACTGACGCTCCCGCCGCTTGCGATCGCCTGCCTCTGGCTGATCGCGCTGACCGCCGCGCGCCTGCTCGCGCTCACGACGCGCGGCGCGAGCCGCGCGAGCCGCGGCCGGCGAAGCTCGCGCGTGCCTGCCGCCGCGCGGCAGGCGCCGGTCGCCGCGCCGAAGCCGGCCGCCGAGCGCGCCGCGTCCGCCTCCTCGGCGCGCTCCTCGCGCAAGATCGCCGCCTGACGCGGCCGCCCGCTGCGTGAGCGATCGCCTCAAGCGCCTGTTTCCGCGCTCCAAACGCATCCGGCTGATCCTCGCCGGCCTCGTCGTCGTCCTCGCCGGCCTCGCGATCGGCGGCTACGTCTACGAGCGCAACCGCACCGGCAGCATCTACCACCCCCACGCGCGCTTCGTCCCCGAGCCGACGCCGACGCTCCCCCCGCGACGAAGAAGGTCGACGACTTCGCTTGGCCGTTCTACGGCTACACGCAGGACCACACGCGCTTCTTCCCCGCCCCCGCGAGCCTGCACGCGCCGTTCAAGCGCCTCTGGGTCAACAACGCCCACACGCTGCTCGAGTTCCCGCCCGTCATCGGCGGCGGCCGCATCTTCCAGCTCGGCGACGATGGCGTCCTGCGCGCGCTCGACAAGCACAACGGCCACACGATCTGGTCGCGCAGCCTCGGCCGCCTGTCCGCCTCCTCCCCCGCCGTCGTCGGCGGCGTCGTCTACGCCTGCGTCCTGTCGGCCGCCGGCGGCGAAAGCGCCGGGCGCGTGTTCGCGCTGAGCGCCGGCAACGGCAAGACGATCTGGTCGCGCGGCCTCTCCAGCCGCTGCGAGTCCTCGCCGATGGTCGACCACGGCCGCGTCTTCTTCGGCTCGCAGAGCGGCGCCGTCTACGCGCTCAACACCGGCAACGGCAGCGTCGCCTGGACCTACCACGCTGGCGGCGCCGTCAAGGCCAGCCCGACGCTGTCCGGCGGCGTCCTCTACTTCGGCGACTACTCCGGCCACGTGCAGGCCGTCAGCGAGGGCAC
Organism: uncultured Solirubrobacteraceae bacterium; assembly: GCA_963782925.1. GTDB lineage: Bacteria > Actinomycetota > Thermoleophilia > Solirubrobacterales > Solirubrobacteraceae > Palsa-744. The sequence goes on along the minus strand of CAWALH010000002.1, from coordinate 2,771,131 downwards.
CGGGCGGCGCATCTGGATCAGCGGCTCCGAAGGCGCGCTGCTCGGCAGCGGCACGTTCTACTCGACCCCCGCCGTCTTCTACGGCCGCGTCTTCCTCGGCAACACCGACGGGCGCATCTACGCCTACGACGCCGGCAACGGCGCCCTCGACTGGGCCGTGCAGACCGGCGCCTACGTCTACTCCTCGCCCGCCGTCACCAACGCGCCCGGCCTCGGCCCGACCGTCTACCTCGGCTCCTACGACGGCACCTTCTACGCGCTCAACGCCCGCTCCGGACAGGTCGCCTGGACGTTCGACGCGCACGGCAAGATCTCCGGCTCGGCGACGATCGTCGGGCGCACCGTCTACTTCGCCGACCTCGCCACGCACCGTACCTACGGCCTCGGCATCTCCACCGGCCGCCCCGACTTCCAGATGTCGACCGGCGCGTTCGACCCCGTCGTCAGCGACGGCAAGAACATCTACCTCACCGGCCTCACCGGCCTCTACGCACTCACCCCGCGCTAGCAGCGCACCCGCCGCCGCTCCCGAACGCCCGCGCGAGCGAGAAGCGCGCGCTCACCCGCAGCGCGCCCGGCGCGCGCGCCACCACGCGCGTCCAGCCGCCCGCCGCGCGTCCGACGCACCCGTCACCGCGCGTCAGTGTCCAGTACGGCGTGTAGCGCACGCGCACCACGAAGCTGCCCGGCGCGCTCGCCGCGAGCGCGAACGATTCGTGCCCGAGCGACGTCAGCCGCCCCGGCCCCGCCGCGATCGGCGTCGCGTCGCGCACCGCGTAGATCCGCCAGTGGCGGCTTGCGAACACGAGCCTCAGGTACGGCAGCCCCGCGCGGATCAGCTCGCCCTCGCGCGCGCTCGACGGGTCGAGCTTCGTGTCCGGCAGCGCCACGTACGACACCGCCAGCTCGTGCAGCCAGCGCTCGTATCCGGCCGCGTTCAGCCCGTCCGACAGCAGCACGCCGTCGTAGCGCGTGTCGAGCTGCTTCTCCCAGCCGCGCGCCAGCGACACGCGCGGCGCGAGCTCCGCCGTCTCCCAGTGCGTCCGCGTCAGCGGCACCTCCACGCGCACCGGCGCCGTCCCCCGTTCGTCGAGGAAGCGCTCGACCGGCGCGTAGTACGCGCTCTGCGTCGACGCGTTTCCCGCGACCGCGAGCGTCTCGCGCAGCGGCCCCCACGCCGCCCACGCGCCCCACACGACGAGCGCCACCGCCAGCGCGACCGTGCCGCCCGCGCGCAGCGCGCCGCCGCGCCGAGACGGGGCGCCCGCCCGCGCCGCGAGCAGCAGCGGCCCGGCGAGCAGCACCGCGTAGCGCTGCATGTTGCTGCCCATCGGCGTCGACGCGAGCAGGAACACGACGCACGCGAGCGCGTACACCGTCGCCCCCAGCCGCAGCTCGCGCGCCTCGCGCGGCAGCGCCCACGCGAACGTCGCGACGACGAGCGCCGTCGCGACGAACGACACGGTCGGAAACGGCTCCGAGCCGCCCTCAGGGAACAGCGCCGCGAGCGCCGCGACGACGAAGCACGCCGGCACCGCCAGCGCGAGCAGCGCCCGCGGCGAGCGCCGCCACAGCGCGTGCGTCAGCGCGCCGAGCGCCAGCAGCGCGCCCGCGACCGGGCTCGCCGCCGCGCTCGCCGCCGCTAGCAGCCCCGCCGCCGTCACGCCCGCCGCCGACGCGCCGCGCCGCGCGAGCACGAGCGCCGCGCCAAGCGCGAACGACACGCCGAGCGCGAACGCGAGGCGCCCGATCCACACGTCGCCGACGGCCGCCGCCGCGAACGCGACCGCCGCCAAGCGCGTCCACCGCGTCGCGCTCCGCTCCCCGCCGTACGCGACGCGCAGCAGCGCCTCGAAGCACGCGACCGACGCGAGCACCGACAGCGCGCCGACGACGCGCAGCCCGAGCAGCCACGCTAGCGGCGGAAACAGCACGCTGTAGCCCGGCAGGTCGTGCCCGGCGTACCAGTGCTCGTCGTACACGGCCAGGCCCACGTGCTTGAACAGGTCGAGCCGGTACGCCGCCGCCGCGAGATCCGGCGTGCGCGGCGCGACGAGCAGCCACGCGAGCAGCAGCGCCAGCGCCGCCACGACGCCGCGCGGCGCCGCGCGCACGCGCTTGGTGGGAAGATCGACCGGGGTCCGGTGTGCTACCCCACCGGACCCCGGCCTACCCGCCGGTGTCGCGGCGGATGTGTACCCGCTAGAACCGCTCACGCGGCCCGAAGTAGCTGTGTCGCGCACCGCACGCCGAGATAATGACGGCCGATGACCTCCGACGCAACCGCAAGCTCGTGCCGCCGGCGCTGCTCTGTCGCGCTGCTCGGCGCGATCGCCGCTCGCCGGCTGCGGCACGTCGCCACCCGAAGCCGATCCTCGCCGACGAGCTCGCCGAAGCGCAGACGTTCCCGTACTACCGCGTCTACTGGGTCGGGCCGAGCTTCCTCGGCAGCGCGCTCGCCGCCGCCGACGGCCTGAAGGGCTACATCAGCTCGCTCGGCGACAGCGTCTACTACGGCGACTGCGTCCGCGGCAAGGGCCTCCTCGGCGGCGGCAGCTGCGTGCTGCCGCTGCAGGTCACGACCGTCATCTACCGCCTGCACTCCAACGCCGCGCTCGGCAGGCAGCGCAACATCGTCGTGCGCGGCGTGCCCGCGACCGTCTACGACGAAGGCCGCTCGATCGAGCTCTACAGCGGCCGCGTCGCGATCGACATCTTCTCGAACACCTACGCGCACGCGCTCGCCGCCGCAGAGCGCCTGCTGCCGATCAACGCGCCCGGCTCGGCGCAGGGCGCGCTGCCGGCGCCGATCTACTGCCCCGGGCTGTCCGGCGCACAGGACGCGCAGCTCAGGCGCGTGATGGAAGCGCTGCCCGGCCACGCCTGCCAGCGCGCGAGCGCCGCGCTCGCGTTCGCCAAGAGCATCTACCCGAGCTAACTCGACGTGCGCGGCGCGAGCGGCTTGCCGATCTCGCGGCGCAGGCTGACGAACGCGAGCGAGCCGATCACCGCCGGGATCCACAGCGAGATCGCGCGGTAGATCACGACCGCGACGACGACGTGCGACGCCGGCCGCACGCCGAACAGCAGCAGCATCCCGACGAGGCCGCCTTCGACCGCGACGACGCCGCCCGGGATCGGAATCGAGTTGGCGAGCATGCCGACGAGGTACGCCATGCAACACGACCCACACCGTCGGCCCGTCGCCGAACGCCGCCAGGCACGCGTACAGCGCGAGGTTGTCGAACAGCCAGTACGCGACGGCGCCGAGCAGGCGCCAGTCGTGCGCGCGGATCAGCTCGAGCGCGTCCGCGACGCCGTCCGACAGCGCGCGCAGCGCGACGGCGATCCGGCCGCTGCCGTCCTCGCGCCGCGCCGCCGCGCGTCCGGCCCAGCGCGCGAGCGCGAGCGTGCCGACGATCAGTCGCGAGCGCCGCCGCCGCCGGCAGCAGCGTCAGCAGCGCGTTTCGCGAGCCCGGCAGCAGGCCGAGCCACATCGGCACGCCGATCACGACGACCGCGCCGACGTTGACCGCGCTCGTCAGCACGAAGATCAGCACCGAGCGCCGCGCGATCCGCTCGACCGAGAGCCCCTTGCTGCGCAGCACCCACGCGCCGAGCGCGATCCCCGCGAGGCCGCTCGCCGAGATCACCGAGTTGACGGCGAGCTCCGACAGCGACAGCCGCGACGTCAGCCTCGCGCTGAGCATCCCGAAGACGAGCCCGAACAGCACCGCGTAGCCGGCGCACGACAGCAGCTCGAGCGCGACCGCGCTGCCGATCAGCGACGGATCGGCGTCGGCGAGGTGGTCGAGCGCCGAGCGCAGGTCGGGCACCGACAGCAGCAGCGCCGCCTCCAGGCCGACGAAGATCGCGAGGCTGACGATGCTGTTTCGCAGCGTTCGCGACTGCGCGCGCAGCACGCCCGCGCTCTCCTCGAACGGCTCCAGCTCCCTCGCCTGGCGATCGACCACACCTTGCACGGTAGCCTCATGGTTCGACGAGTAATGGCAGAGCAAGCCCGCATCCTGGTCGTCGACGACGAGCCCGCCGTGCAGAGCGCGCTCTCGCGCGCGCTCTCGCTCGAGCGCTACGACGTCGCGCAGGCCGCCGACGGCGCGCGAGGCGCTCGAGCGGCTCGGGCGCGCCGCCTACGAGGCCGTGATCCTCGACGTCTCGATGCCGCACGTCGACGGGCTCGAGGTCTGCCGCCGCCTGCGCGACGGCGGCGACCGCACGCCGGTGCTGATGCTGACCGCGCGCGACGAGGTCGACGACCGCGTCGCCGGCCTCGACGCCGGCGCCGACGACTACCTCGTCAAGCCGTTCGCGCTGCGCGAGCTGCTCGCGCGCGTGCGCGCGCTGCTGCGGCGCACCGAGCGACGACGACGAGCAGGAGCGCGCGCTCGCGTTCGAGGACCTGCGCCTCGACCGCCTCGCGCACGAGGCGTGGCGCGGCGAGCGCCTGCTTGCAGCTGACGCGCACCGAGTTCCTGCTGCTCGAGATGTTCATGCGCCACCCGCGCCAGGTGCTGACGCGCTCGGCGATCTTCGAGCACGTCTGGGGCTATGACTTCGGCGCGACGCTCGAACTCGCTCGGCGTCTACATGGGCTACCTGCGGCGCAAGACCGAGGTCGGCGACGAGCCGCGCCTGCTGCACACGGTGCGCGGCGTCGGCTACGTCCTGCGAGGCGCGACGTGAGCTTCCGCCGCCGCATCACGCTCGCCGCGGCCGCCGCCGTCGCGATCGCCGTCGTGCTCGCGTCGCTCTTGACGTACGTGCTGACGTCCGAACCAGCTGCACAGCCAGGTCGACGAGCAGCTGCGCAACCGCGCGCGCACCGCGAGCCACCTGCAGCGCTACCTCAAACCCGGCGCCGCGAGCGAAAGACGCTGCGATCGTCAAGCGCGACAGCGAACGCCTGAACCTCGACCTCAACGGGCTCGACGGCTCCGACAAGCAGTCCGACGAAGGCGCGACCGGCGGCACGCGGGCGCCGGCCGGCGCCGCCGCGAGCACCCCGCGTTACGGTCCGATCGCGCGAAACCTGTTCGGGCGGCTCACGCCCGGCCCCGATCAGGTCCGCGGCTACCAGCAGGTCGTCAACTGCGAGCGGCACGATCGTCGTGCGCTCGGCGCACAACGTCTCGCTGCCGGTCGACGGCGCGACGCTCGCGCTCGCCAAGCGCGGCGGCGCGTCGTTCTTCGCGACGCGCGCGTCAACGGCCTGCACCTGCGCGTGCTCGCCGAGCCGTTCGGCAAAGGGCGCGCGTCCAGCTCGCGCAGCCGCTGACCGAAGTCGACAGCCTGCTCAGCCGCCTGCGCCTGATCCTCGCGCTGCTCGACCTCGGCGGGATCGCGCTCGCGGCGCTGCTCGGACGGCTCGTCGCCGGCGCCGCCGTGCTGCCGCTCAAGCGCCTGACGCAGGCGACCGAGCACGTCGCGCTGACGCAGGACCTCAGCGGCCGGATCAAACCGGTCGGCCAGGACGAGATCGGCCGCCTCGCGCGCAGCTTCAACGCGATGCTCGACGCGCTCGAGCGCTCGATGAGCGCGCTCGACGCCTCCGTCCACGCGCAGCGCCAGCTCGTCGCCGACGCCTCGCACGAGCTGCGCACGCCGGTCACGAGCCTGCGCACGAACATCGAGCTGCTGCAGCAGGCAGACGACATCGACCCCGACGACCGCCGGCGCCTGCTCGGCGACGTCGTCGAGCAGATCGAGGAGCTGACGCTGCTGATGAACGACCTGATCGAACTCGCGCGCGGCGACGAGCCGTTCGCCGCGGCCGAGGACGTGCGCCTGGACTTGCTCGTCGCCGAAGCCGTCGAGCGCGCGCGGCGCCACTCGCCGACCGCCGAGCTCGAGCTCGAGCTCGCGCCGACGCTCGTCGCCGGCGTCCCCGCGCGCCTGGAGCGCGCGATCAGCAACCTGATCGACAACGCGATCAAGTACAGCCCGCCGCACGAGTCCGTCGAGATCGCGCTGCGCGGCGGCGAGCTGACCGTGCGCGACCACGGCCCCGGGATCTCGACCGCCGACCTGCCGCACGTGTTCGACCGCTTCTACCGCGGCGCCGAGGCGCGCGGGCGGCCCGGCTCGGGCCTCGGCCTCGCGATCGTCCGTCAGGTCGTCGACCAGCAGGGCGGCCGCGTCTCGGCCGAGCGCGCGCCCGGCGGCGGCACGCTGATGCGCGTGCGCCTCGCCGGCGCCGAGACGCTCCCGCCCGACGCCGTCGCAGAGCGTCTGGCCGGACTCTCGACGTGAGCGCGGTGCGCTCGCGCGCGCTCGCGAAACAGCGCCGGCGCGATCCCGTAACGGCGGCGGAACGCGCTTGCGAAGTGCGGAGCGTGGCGGTAGCCGACGAGCCGCGCGACCGCGCCGACCGGGATCGCCGGCTGCTCGGCGAGCAGCTGCGCCGCGACCGCCATCCGCCGCGCACGCAGGTCCTCGTGGAAGCTCAGCTCGCCGAACTGCGCATACGCGCGCTGCACCTGCCGCGGCGAGCTCGACACCGCGTCGGCGACCTCCGCGAGCGTCAGCCGCCGACGGTAGTTGCGCGCAACGAACACGCGCGTCAGCAGGTACAGGCGCCGTCGCGCCGCGAGCGTCTCGTCTTGCACGTCTGCTGATCCGACGAGCAGCGCCCGGCGTGACACGCGGCCGCGTGGTCACGCCGTTGCGCCGCCGGGCGGCCGCGGCCGCCCGCCTGGTCACGCGTAGCGCTGCGCGGTGCGTTCGACCGTCTCGCGATAGGAGCCGCCGAACAGCAGCGCGTGCACGAGCAGCGGCAGCAGCTGGTACAGGCCGACGCGCTCCTCCCAGCCCTCGGCGAGCGGCGCCGCCTCGCGGTAGGACTCGAGCGCGCCCGCCGGCGCGCCGAACAGCGCGAGCATCGCCAGATCGACCTCGCGGTGCCCGCCGTACGCCGCCGGGTCGATCAGCCACGGGCGCCCGTCGGCGCCCGCGAGCACGTTGCCCGACCACAGGTCGCCGTGCAGTCGCGCCGGCGGCTCCGGCGGCCCGGCGAGCTCGTCGATCTTCGCGCAAATCCGCTCTACAGCTGCGATTGCGCCATGACCCAGCACTCCGCGATCGACCGCGAGGCGCGCGAGCGGGAGCAGGCGCCGCTCGGCGTAGAACGCCGCCCACGTCTCGCACGGCGCGTTCGACACCTGCAACGACCCGAGCCAGCCCACGTCGCCTGCCGCCGCCCCGCCCGTGTCGCCCACCGCCGCCCCGCCCGTGTCCGCCCGCTCCACCGCCGCGTCCCCCCGCCCCACAGCCGACGCCGGCGCGAAGCGCCCGAAGCCCGGCGCGCCGGCCGCGTGCAGCGCCGCGAGGCCGCGCCCGAGCTCCTCGGCGCCGGCCGCGTCGAGGCGCCCCGGCCCGACCCACTCGAGCGCCAGGTAGCCGTCGGCGACGGCGAGCACGCGCGGCGTGCGCAGCGCGCGCGGCTCGGCCAGCCAGCGCAGGCCGGCCGCCTCCGCCGCATACTCGCCCGGCTCCGCGCCCGCGCGCGTCTTGACGAACGCGTCGCGCCCGTCGGCGAGCACGACGCGGTAGGACTCGTTGACGTCGCCGCCGCTGACCGGCCGCGCCTCGCGCGCGCCAGGCGGCAGCGTCACCGAAGCTCGCCCGCGCGGATCTGCGCGAGCAGGCCGCGGCACGACGCGTCGACCATGTCGAGCACGCGCTCGAAGCCGTCGCCGGCGCCGTAGTACGGGTCGGGCACGTCGAGCTCGGCCGCGCCGTCGGCGCCCGGTTCGAACTCGCGCAGCAGCCGCACCTTCGCGCGCTGCTCCTCGCCCGGCGCGAGTGCCCGCAGGTCGTCGAGGTTCGCCGAGTCCATCGCGATCATCAGGTCGAAGTCATAAAAATCGGACTCGCCCACACGGCGGGCGACGCCCTCGAGCACGATGCCCCGGCCGGCCGCCGCGGCCGTCGCGCGCTCGTCGGGCGGGCTGCCGACGTGCCACGCGCCCGTCCCGGCCGAGTCGAGCTCGATCTCGTCCTGCAGGCCGGCGTCGCGCACGAGCGCGCGCATCGTCCCCTCGGCCGTCGGCGAGCGACAGATGTTGCCGAGGCAGACGAACAGCGATCCGCGTCGGCGCGACTCGCCCCGCCATCGCTCAGTCCCCGTCGTCGCCGAGCTCGAGCACGGCGAGGAACGCCTCCTGCGGCACCTCGACGCGGCCGACCTGCTTCATCCGCTTCTTGCCCTCCTTCTGTTTGGCGAGCAGCTTTTTCTTGCGCGTGATGTCGCCGCCGTAGCAGCCCGAGATCACGTCCTTGCGGAACGCTTTGACCGTCTCGCGCGCGATCACGTGCGCGCCGATCGCCGCCTGGATCGGCACGTCGTACTGCTGGCGCGGGATCCGCTTGCGCAGCTTCTCCGTCAGCGTGCGCCCCATCTCATACGCCTTGTCGCGGTGCACGATCATCGACAGCGCGTCGACCGTGTCCCCCGCCAGCAGCACGTCGAGCTTGACCAGGTCAGACGGCTTCATCCCGCTCAGCTCGTAGTCCAGCGACGCGTAGCCGCGCGTGCGCGACTTCAGCTGGTCGAAGAAGTCGAGCACGATTTCGGCCAGCGGCAGCTCGTACGTCAGCTGCACGCGCTCGGGCGAGAGGTAGTGCATCCCCGCGTGCACGCCGCGGCGTTCCTGACACAGCTCCATCACCGCGCCGACGAACTCTTTCGGAGCGATGATCGACGCCTGGATGAACGGCTCGCGGATCTCCTCGATCGTGCCCGGGTCGGGCATGTCCGACGGGTTGTGCACCTCGAGCTCCTCGCCGTTCGTCAGCGTCACGTCGAACTCGACCGACGGCATCGTCGCCAGCAGCTCGAGGTCGTACTCGCGCTCCAACCGCTCGCGCACGATGTCCATGTGCAGCAGGCCGAGGAAGCCGCAGCGGAAGCCGAACCCGAGCGCGTCCGACGTCTCCGGCTCCCACGACAGCGCCGCGTCGTTCAGCACCAGCTTCTCCAGCGCGTCGCGCAGATCCGGGTAGTCGTCGGAGTCGATCGGGAACAGCCCGCAGAAGACCATCGGCTTCACCTCCCTGTAGCCCGGCAGCGCCTCGCTCGCCGTCGCCCCCGCCTGCGTGCCCGCGCGCGCTCGCGTCGTCAGCGTGTCGCCGACGCGCAGCAGCGTCACGTCCTTCAGCCCCGTGATCAGGTAGCCGACCTCGCCCGCCGCGAGCTGGTCGGTCGGCATCATCTGCGGGCTGAACACGCCGATGTCGTCGATGTCCGCGTGCGTGTCGGTCGCCATCGCGCGGATCGCCTCGCCCTTCTTGAACACGCCGTCGACGACGCGGATGTACGCGATCACGCCGCGGTACTGGTCGAACTCCGAGTCGAAGATCAGCGCGCGCGGAGGCGCGTCCGGATCGCCTGACGGCGGCGGCACGCGCGCGATCAGCTCCTCCAGCACCTCTGGGACGCCCTCCCCCGTCTTGCCGCTGATCTTCAGGATCGACTCCGGGTCCTCGCCGATCAGCTCGCTGACTTCGCCCGCGACGCGCTCCGGTTCGGCGCCCGGCAGGTCGATCTTGTTCAGGCACGGGATCAGCTCGAGGCCCGACTCGATCGCCAGGTACGTGTTCGCCACCGTCTGCGCCTCGACCCCCTGCGCCGCGTCGACGACGAGCAGCGCGCCCTCGCACGCCGCCAGCGAGCGCGACACCTCGTATGTGAAGTCGACGTGGCCCGGCGTGTCGATCAGATGCAGCTGGTACGTCTCGCCGTCGCGCGCCGTGTAGAACACGCGCACCGCCTGCGCCTTGATCGTGATCCCGCGCTCGCGCTCGAGGTCCATCGAGTCGAGCAGCTGCGCGCGCATCTCGCGCGCCGCCACCGTGTGCGTCAGCTCGAGGATCCGGTCGGCCAGCGTCGACTTGCCGTGATCGATGTGCGCGATGATCGAGAAGTTGCGGATGTGCGACTGGTCCATGGGCCGCTACAGCGTAGAAGGCGCGCTAGCCTTGATGGTTCCGGCGGATCGCCAACTCGACTACGGATCTTCGAGATCCAACCGCGGCAACGCGCCGGCCCTCGGGCCGGCGGCCAGTCCAGGTGTCGGGAGTGTCAAGCCGCCCAGGCGATAGACACACAGTCCTGGGACGTATGTAGTAAGCGGCGATCTCTGATCGGGCGTATGCCGGGTGGGCTTCGGCCCACCCGGCCTCTGCTCGGTGCGGGCGCAGCTCTTCGGATCAGGCGGCGTCGGGCGTGTCCGGCCGGCGCGCGAGCTGGTTGACGATCAGCCGGTGCACCTGATGCGCCTCGGGCACGCGCATCGCGAGCACCGCGCGCGCGTACACGAACAGCCCGGCGAGCCCGGCGCCGCCGACGCTGACGACCTGCGCCGGCAGCGAAGTGCCGAGCAGGTCGTCGAGCAGCTTCCAGACCGCCCACGAGACGCCGGCGAGCAACGCCGACGCGAGCGCGATGCGCGCGGTGATCATCGTCGTCTGCGCGCCCTCCAGGCGCCCGTTGAAGCCGATCCGCAGGCGCTGGACCTGCAGGAACGTCATCACCGCGTTGGCCGCGACGGTGCCGATGATCAGGCCGGCGATGCCGAACGGCTTGTACAGGCCGATCGAGACGACGATGTCGACGACGATGTTCATCGCCGCCAGGCGCGTCGGGATCCACGGCCGCTGCACGGCGAAGAACGTCCGCGTCAGCAGCAGGTTCAGCCCGCCGAACGGCAGGCTGAAGGCGAACCAGAACAGCGCGACCGAGACGATGTGCGTCGAGTGCGGCGAGAACGCGCCGCGCTGGAACAGCAGGCGCACGATCGGCGTCGCGAGCACGATCATGAACGTCGCCGCCGGGATCAGCAGCAGGTTGATCTGGCGCATGCCGATGCCGAGCGCGCGGCGCATCGCGACGACGTCGCGATCGGCCGCCATCCGGCTGAGCGTCGGGAACAGAACGGTCGCGACGGCGACGCTGAACAGCCCCTGCGGCAGCATGTACACGCGGAACGCGTTGTCGATCGCGCGCGGCGCTTCGGCCGAGACGAGCGTCCCGAAGACCGAGTTGATCAGCTGGTCGAGGTTGACGATCCCGAGGCCGATCGTGACCGGCAGCATCAGCGTGAACACCTGCCTGATCCGCGGGTCGTGCCAGTCGATCTGCATCTGCAATCGGAAGTCGATCCGCGTGAGCGCGCCGGCCGCCATCAGGAACTGCACGAACGTCGCCACCAGGATCGCCGCCGCGTAGAGGTACAGCTGCGCTTCTTCGCCGTGGAAGTGCGGGCGCAGGATCAGCAGCAGCAGCAGGATCACGACGTTCCACACCGCCGGCGAGATCGCCGGGATCGAGAAGTGGTCGTAGGACTGCAGGATCCCGACGAGCAGGCCGGTCAGGCCGAGCAGCAGGATCACCGGGAACAGCACCTGCGCGAAGCCGGCCGTCATGCCGTCGAGCACGCCGTTGAACTTGCTCCCGGTGAACAGCGGCATGATCACGCCGGCCGTCAGGACGAAGAACGCCGTCAGCGCGCCGAGCGCGATCAGCATGATCCAGAACAGCGTCGACGCGAGGCGGAACGCCTCTTTGCGCCGTCCCTTCTGCAGCAGTTCGGTGAAGACCGGCACGAACGCCGCCGACAGCGCCGCGTTCGCGAACAGGTTCGCGAACAGGTTCGGCACCTGGAAGGCGATCGTGAACGCCGAGAACGGCCCGCGCGTGCCGAAGAAGCTCGCCGTCGCGATTTCGCGCACGAGGCCGGCGATCCGCGAGACGCCGGTCGCGATCGAGAAGATCGCCGTGTTGCGCGCGACGCGCCCGCCGCCGGGCGGCGCCGGAGCGGTCGGCTCCTCCGCGGCGGCTTCAACGGGCTCGGACAAGGCCGCTATAGTACGGCTCTCCGCGGCGCGCCCCGGCAGTCGAATCACGGGCTCGCGCGGCTCTTTTTCATGGCCAACATCCACTCACAGAAGAAGCGGATCCTGCGCTCCGAGCGCGAGCGCATCGAGAACCGTCAGTACACGTCGGCGATCAAGACGCACTTCCGCCGGCTGGCGTCGCTCGTCGCCGACGGCGACGACGCGAGCGCCGACGCGAGCATCGCGAGCTCGTCTCGCAGATCGACAAGGCCGTCAAGCGGGCGCGCTGCACCGCAACAACGGCGCGCACAAGAAGTCCCGCGCCGCCCGCGTTCGCGCGGGCAAGTAGCTCCCCTCAGCCGGCGATCTTCGCGATCGCCCTGACCGCGACGGTGTCCTCGCCGAGCGCGGCCGACGTCGAGCGGGATCGACGTGACGACGGCGCCGCCGCGCGAGTCGAGCTCGAGGTCGGCGAGCGCGCCGAGCGCGGCGCGCAGGCGCTCGGGGCTGCTGCGCTGCACGTCGGCGATCAGGCGATCGGCGGCGCGCGACGGCATCCGCAGGCCGCGCTTGACGGCGGCCGCCGACTCGCCGCTCTCCAGGCGCTGCGCGACCGACAGCGCGTCGCGCAGGCGCGAGGCGATCAGGTAGACGAGCCCCGACAGGCGCTCGCCCTGCTCGCGCAGGCGCAGGTAGAGCTGCGTCGCGGCGCGCGCGTCGCCGCCGGCGAGCGCGTCGGCGAGCGCGTAGGCGCGCAGCTCGGAGGAGTGCGCGGCGCGGCGTTCGATCGCGTCGACGTCGACCGTTCGCACGCCGCCGTCCGCCCGCCGTCGTCGCCTTCGAGCGCGAGCTTCTCGAGCTCGCGCAGCAGCCGCTGCTGGCGCTCGCCGACCTGCGCGACGAGCGCTTTGGCGGCGGCGGCGTCGAGCGCGAGGCCGAGCCGCGCGGCCTGCTCGCGCGCCCACTTCGGCAGCTCCCACGGCTTGACGTTCAGCTGCGCGACGACTTGCCCGCCGGCGCGCCTGACGGCGTCGTGCAGCGCGGCGGGCGCCTTCGCGCGCGCCTCCTCGCGCGCGAACAGCGCGAGCGTCGTGTCGGGCGGCATCTGCGCCATCGCCGGGATCGAGCTCGCGCTCGACGTCGGCGTCGCGCCAGCGCTCGACGCCTTCGACGACGATCACGCGCCGGCCGACGGCGAGCGTCATCGCGGCGAGCGCGTCGGCGACGGCTGCCGGCGTCGCGCGCTCGCCGTCGAGCAGCTCGACGTTCGCGACGCCGCCGTCGGCTTCGGGCCGCTCGGCGAGCGCGCGCAGCCCGGCGCGGCGCTCGGCGACGGCGCCGTGGTCGTCGCCGTGGATCAGGTACGCGGGCTTGAGCTCGGCCATCGCGGCTGAGTCTAAGCCGTCACACACCCGGCGCCCCGTGCAGTAGCGTGCGAACAGCGAGGGAGCAACAGAGCCGACGGTCATCCAAGACGCACGAAAGGGGAACGTCATGGCAGAGCTCCAAGCAAAGAGGTTCGAGTCACCCGATGAGGTACGGCAGTTCGTCGCCGACCGGGGAAAGGTCGAGCTGGTGCAGCTTGGCGGCAGCGCCGTCGGGCGCGGCACGTTCGAGCCAGGCTGGCGCTGGTCGGAGCACGTCAAGCCGCTGTCGGGCACCGACAGCTGCCAGGTCGAGCACATCGGCTACGTCGAGCAGGGCCAGATGAAGGTCGTGATGGACGACGGCGCGGAGCTGACGGTCGGCCCGGGAGACGTGTTCCACATGCCGCCCGGCCACGACGCCTGGATCGTCGGCGACGAGGCGTGCATCCTGCTCGACTTCGGCGGGCTCAGCGGCTACGCAAAGACGGCGGAAGGCTGAGCGGCTATCGAACGACCAGGTTGACGAGCTTGCCGGGGACGACGACTTCCTTGACGATCTGCTTTCCGTCGACGTGCGCCTGGACGTTCGGCGCGGCGAGGCACAGCTGCTTCAGCTCGTCCTCGCTCGCGCCGGTCGCCGCCTGCACGCGGTCGCGCAGCTTACCGTTGACCTGGCAGACGAGCTCGTAGACGTCGCGCTCGAGCAGCTCCTCGTCGGCGTTCGGCCACGGCGTCTCCCAGACGCGCTCGCCGGTCAGCCGCTCGTAGACGTCGGCGGAGACGTGCGGGGCGAACGGGAACAGCAGCGATGCGGCGGTGGCGAGCGCGAAGCGCATCATCTCGACGTCGACCGAGTCGCGCAGGCGCGAGCAGTCGTTGAGCAGCTCCATCACGGCGGCGATCGCGGTGTTGAACGCGAACCGCCGCAGGTCGCCGCCGACCTTGTCGATCGCCCAGTGCGCCTTGCGCAGCAGCACGAGGTTCTCGCCCTGCGCGCCGGGGTCGCCTGCGAGCGGGCCGCTCGCGGGACCGCCGCCGCGCTCGGCCGTCTCGGCGGCGAGCCGCCAGAGGCGCGAGAGGAAGCGGTGGACGCCCTCGACGCCGCTGTCCGACCAGTCGGCGTCCTGGTCGGGCGGGCCGACGAACAGGATGTAGCAGCGCGCGGCGTCGGCGCCGACGCGCGCGACGATCGACGCCGGCGAGACGACGTTGCCGCGAGACTTGCTCATCTTCGCGCCGTCCTTCGTGACCATGCCCTGGGTGAACAGCGCGTGGAACGGCTCCTGGAAGTCGAGGTGGCCGAGGTCGGCGAGCGCCTTGCAGAAGAAGCGCGCGTACATCAGGTGCAGGATCGCGTGCTCGACGCCGCCGATGTACTGGTCGACGGGCATCCACTCGCGCAGCGCGTCGGGGTCCCACGCGGCGAGGTCGTTGTGCGGATCGCAGTAGCGCAGGAAGTACCAGGAGGAGTCGACGAACGTGTCCATCGTGTCGGTCTCGCGCCGCGCGGGACCGCCGCAGTCGGGGCAGCTCGTCTTGACCCAGTCCTCGACGGCGGCCAGCGGCGAGCGGCCCTTGGGCGTGTAGTCGTCGACGTCGGGCAGCTCGACCGGGAGCTGGTCGTCGGGCACGGGGACGACGCCGCACCGCTCGCAGTAGAGGATCGGGATCGGCGCGCCCCAGTAGCGCTGGCGCGAGACGAGCCAGTCGCGCAGCTTGTAGTTGACCGACGCGTGCCCCTTGCCCTCGCGGTCGAGCCAGCGCACGATCTCGCCGAGCGCGTCGCGGTTGGGCGTGCCGTCGAAGTCGGGGCCACAGTTGACGAGCACGCCGTCGCCCGAGTACGGCAGCGCGCCGTCGTCGGCCGCGTCGCTGCCGCCGGCCGGTTCGACGACACGGCGGATCGGCAGGTCGAACGCCTTGGCGAAGGCGTGGTCGCGCTCGTCGTGCGCGGGCACGGCCATGATCGCGCCGGTGCCGTACTCCATCAGCACGTAGTCGGCGACGTACATCGGGATCCGCTCGCCGTTGACCGGGTTGACGACGTATCGGCCGAGCGGGACGCCGGTCTTCGGCTTGTCGACGTTGCCGCGCTCCTCGTTGGTCTCGTTGAGGGCGACGTTGACGTACTCGCGCACTTCGTGCTCGTGGTCGGCGCCCTGCGCGAGGCGCAGCACGTCGGGATGCTCGGGCGCCATGACGAAGAAGGTCGCGCCGAACAGCGTGTCGGGACGCGTCGTGAAGACGGGATAGTCGATGCCGAGCTCGTCGCAGCGGAACGTCACCTCGGCGCCCTCGGAGCGGCCGATCCAGTTGCGCTGCATCGTCTTTACGTTGGCCGGCCAGTCGATCGTGTCGAGGTCGTTCAGCAGCCGCTCGGCGTAGTCGGTGATGCGCAGGAACCACTGCTCGAGCTGGCGGACTTCGACGAGGTTGCCGCAGCGCTCGCAGCGCCCGTCGGCGTCGACCTGCTCGTTGGCGAGCACGGTCTGGTCGTGCGGGCACCACTTGACGGCGGCCTCCTTGCGATAGGCGAGCCCGGCGCGGAACAGCTCGAGGAAGATCCACTGCGTCCAGCGGTAGTAGCTCGGTTCGTGTGTCGCGAGCTCACGCGACCAGTCGATCGAGATCCCCCATGATCGAAACTGGCGCTGGAAGGAGGCGATCGACACAGCCGTCGAGAGGCGGGGGTGCTCGCCGGTCTTGATCGCGTGGTTCTCGGCGGGCAGGCCGAACGCGTCGTAGCCCATCGGGTGCAGCACGCGCCGGCCGAGCCGGCGGTGGAAGTGCGCGATCGCGTCGCCGAGCGCGTAGCACTTGAGGTGGCCGATGTGCGGCTCGCCGCTCGGGTAGGGCAGCATCTCGAGCACGTAGGAGTTGCTCGAGCGCCCGCCGGCGTCGTGCGCGTTGGTGACCTCCCACGTGCGCTCCGTGGCCCAGACGTCCTGCCAGCGCGCCTCGATCTCGTGGGGGTCGTATTGAGGGTCAGACATCGCGCCGCAGATTAGCGGTCGCTTGTGTGGCTGACGTTGCGCGAGGCTCGGTCACCACGGGCCCCCGGGGGGCTTCTGCCGCCGGGGGCGTCCGTGGCGTTCGCCGGCGCGCGAACGCGCCGGCGCCGCGTCAGAAGGCGTCGGGCGTGTCGAGCGGGCGCCAGAACGCGGCCTCGGGCTCGCTCGTGACGCCGGCCTCGGCCATCATCGCGCCGATGTCGGGGCTTTCGCCGAAGAACTGCTGGAAACCCTCGGCGGTCTCCCATTCGTCGACGACGAGCACGCCGCTGCCGTCGTGGTTGGCGTAGAAGCGGTGGTGCAGCGCGCCTTTGGCCTTCGCGCGCTCGGAGATCGCCGCGAGGCGCTCGGGATCGCTCGTCAGCGCCTGCTCGATGCGATCGGGGTCGCCGGTGATTTTCAGCGTCATCAGTACAGCCATGTCGTCTCCCTTGCGTTTGGTTTGGCCGATTCGATCAGCCGGGACCGCGCGCGTCAATGGGCAGTTCAGGAAGCCGGCGCGAGCGCGTCGTCGCCGACGACGAAGCGACTGTTGTCGCGCAGGCGCGCGACGAGCTCGGCCGGCGCCTTCTCGGGCGAGCCGGCGTCGAACGGCGGCTGCGGGTCGTACTCGATGCCGAGCTGGATCGCCTGGGCGACGCCGTCGCCGGCGATGCGGGCGGCGAGCGCGAGCGCCATGTCGATGCCGGCCGAGACGCCGGCGGCGGTGACGAGCTTGCCGTCGAACACGACGCGCTCGGAGACGGCGTCGGCGCCGAGCTCGCGGAGCTTGTCCAGAGCGAGCCAGTGACTGGTGGCGCGCCTGCCGTCGAGCAGGCCGGCGGCGGCGAGGATCAGCGAGCCGGTGCAGACGGACGTCGTCCACGTGCTCGTCTCGTGCGCGGCGCGCAGCCAGTCGAGCGCGGGGCCGCCGGCGCGGGCGGCGACCTCGCCGGGTCCGCCGGGGACGAGCACGACGTCGGGCGCGGGGACGTCGCGCAGCGAGCGCTCGGCGACGAGCTCCAGCATGCCGTTGTCGGTGCGCACGGGCCTGGGCTCGGCGGCGACGAACGTCGCGCGCGCGCCGGGCAGGCGGCTGAGCACCTCGTAGGGCCCGATTGCGTCGAGGGCGGTGAATCCGTCGTACAGCAGGATCGCGGTGTTCATCTGCTCGGCTCCTTGTCGGTGGTGGGTCGGCGGGCGCCGCGTGTGCGGCGGTGCGCGGCGTCGGCACGGTGAACGCCGCCCGCCTGGAAGCGGCGGCGGTACTCGGCGGGGCCGACGGCGAGCGCACGCAGGAACGCGCGGCGCATCGTCTCGGCGGTACCGAAGCCGCAGGCGGCGGCGACGCCGGCGATCGGCTCGGCGGTGTCCTCGAGCCGGCGGCGGGCGGCGTCGAGCCGGACGCGCTCGACGTAGCGCGCGGGCGTGACGCCGGTCTCGGCGCGGAACGCGCGCGCGAAGTGACGCGGGCTGATGTGCGCCCGCGCGGCCATCGCGTCGACCGAGTGATCGCCGGCGGGGTCGTCGAGCACGCTGCGCTGTACGTCGCGCAGCGGCTCGCGCGCGGGCTCGTGCGCGGCGAGCGCGGCGCTGAACTGCGACTGGCCGCCGGGGCGGCGCAGGAACAGGACGAGGTGACGTGCGATCTGAAGCGCGACGTCGCGGTCGTGGTCGTGCTCGACGAGCGCGAGCGCGAGGTCCATGCCGGCGGTGACGCCGGCGGACGTCCAGATCTCGCCGTCGCGCACGAAGATCGGGTCGGGGTCGACGTCGACGCTCGGGTGCAGGCGCGCGAGCGCGGCGGCGGCGGCCCAGTGGGTCGTCGCGCGGCGGCCGTCGAGCAGGCCGGCGGCGGCGAGGACGAAGGCGCCGGTGCAGACCGACGCGGTGCGCCGCGCGCGCTGCGAGGTCTCGGCGACCCAGCGCAGCACGGCCGGGTCGGCCGACGCGGCGCGCGCGCCGCGGCCGCCGGGGACGATCAGCGTGTCGACGTCGGCAGGCGCGTCGGACAGCGAGCCGTCGGGGACGAGCGTGAGGCCGCTCGACGTACGGACGGGCGCGCGGCCGGCGCCGAGCGTGCGGATGTCATATGCGCCGGCGTGCCGATCGGCGCGAGGCGAACGCGCATCGCCGCCGAGGCGGTCGCCGCCGAGCACGCGGCCGGCGCCGGCGAAGACCTCGATCGGGCCGGTGACGTCGAGGCTTTGGACGCCGTCGAACAGGAGGACGACGACGTTGCGCGTGGAGCTGCGCGTCGGCATGACCCGATCATCGCCGCCGCGGCGTCTGTCCGCAAGGACAGATTTCCCACGTTTCCTGCCATATGCGCGCGCAAGGCGGCGCTCGTCGCGGGCCGTGCGCGAGGTCTACGATGATCGGATGGAGCGTCAGACGGGGGTCGGCGGCGGCGAGGAGACGGCGGAGCACGAGGCGCTCCACGCGGCGCCGGGCCGCGTGGCGTCGATCGTCGAGGCGGCCGAACGGACGGCGAGCGAGCTGCGCGAGCAGGCGGAGGCGCGGGCGCGCGAGCGGATCGCCGAGGCGGACCGCGCGGCGGCGAACCGCGTGCGCGCGGCGGAGGAGGAGGCGGAGGAGCTGCTGCACGAGGCGCGCGCGCAGGCGGAGGCGGCGCGCAACGACGCGGTGGCGGACGTCGGCGCGATCCACACGGATGCGGAGCGGGCGCGGGCGGAGGCGCAGGCCGAGGCCGAGCGCGTACGCGAGCAGGCGCGTGCGGACGCGGAAGCGGTTCGGGCCGAGGCACAGGCCGACGCCGACAGCGCGCGCAGCGAAGCGCAGGCAGAGGCCGATCGGGTGCGCGCGACGGCGAGCGAGAGCCTCGCGCAGGCGTCGAGCGAGGCGCGCGCGCAGGCAGAGCAGGCGCTCGCGGACGCGCGCGCCGAAGGCGAGCGGATCGTGGCGGAGGCGCGCGAGCGGGCGAGCGCGCTCGTCGCGGACGCTCAGGCGCAAGCCGAGCGCGCGATCAGCTCGGGTGGCGAGGACCTCGAGAAGCTGCGTGCGGAGGCGCTCGAGCAGGCGCAGCGCATGCGCGCGAAGGCACGTGAGGACGCGCGCGAGATCGTCGGCGAAGCGCACGTCGTCGCGCGCGAGGTCCTGCGCGAGGGGGGCGAGCTGTCGCGCAACCTGCGAGAGCTGTCGGCGTCGCTGCGCAACAACGCCGAGCGCCTGCTGCGCGACGTGCGCCTGGCGCACGGCAGCATGACGGCGCGCCTGGACCAGGCGAGCCCGAGCGGCGGCGTCGGCGCGCGGCGCCCGGGCGACGTCGGCGGCCACGACCGCGCGCGCGGCGTCGACGACGGCGAGGACGACCTCGAGGTGCCGGAGTTCATCCCGCCGGAGTAGGCCGCGGGCCGACCGGGGCAGCTAGACTTCCTGACTGCGTTTCGGGGCTATAGCTCAGTTGGGAGAGCGTCCGGCTGGCAGCCGGGAGGTCGTCGGTTCGAGCCCGACTAGCTCCACTGAACTGCTCGGCGCGGAAACCACTGGCGCGCCGACTTGGTAGGTAGGCAGAATCTCGCTGCGGCTGTTCACGCGAAGCTCGGCGATCAGCGTCGCGATCAGCGCCTTGGCTCGCTCTGGCTCGCCGCGCGCGATGACCTGATCGAGGTTGTCGGCGACGGCCCGCAGCGCCGCGTCGTCCGGCGCCGCCGGCGCCTCCGCGGCGGGGTCCTGGGTGAGCACTTCGTCCTGATCACGGAGAGCGCCAAGGCGGGTGTCAAGCGCGATGATTCGCTCCTTGAATCGCGCCGGCTTCAGCTCGCCGTCCTCGAACGCTTCCTGGTAGCGGTCGATCGCGCGCTCGGCCCGGCTGATCTCCTTAGCGAGTGAGGCCCGCTGCTCGATGAGCGCGGCGCGGTCGGTCTCGCTGCTCGCGGCGGCTTGCTCGATCGCGTCTCGGATGAGGCCGCCGTCGCGATAGATCGTCGTCAGTTGAGAGAGGACTGCGGCCTTCATAGCTTGGACTTTTCCGAAACACCGGGCGACCCAAGCATGTACGTAGGGCCTAAGCTGGGCTGTCTCCGGGTGCTCCCGACAGTCGGGGGCTCGATAGCTCTTTGAGGTTTGGACGGGTTCCCCGGCCGGGGAACCCGTCCGTGCCTCGGCTCAGGCTGCCTCCTTCACCGCCAAGTGAAGAGAGAGGTTGAGCCTGATGACCAAGGATGACGTGCTGTTCGGCTACCGCCAACAGTTGTTCGCAGAGGCAGCGAGGACGAACGTCTCAGCGGCGTGCCGAACGTTCGGGGTGCACCGCTCCACCTACTACCACTGGAAGCGCCAGGTCGACCGGCACGGCCTTGAGATGCTGCGCCCCAGAGAGCGACGGCGGCCGCAGATGCCCAACGCGCTGCCGAAGATGATCGAGGAGCGAATCGTGTCCTTCTCGATCGCACACCCCGGGCTCGGCCCCAGGCGCGTCGCCTCGGAGCTCGCCCGGGAGAAGTGGGGCGGGATCATCGTCTCGCCGAACGGGGTGTGGAAGGTCCTCTGCCGCCACGGCCTGAACACCCGAGCGAAGCGCCTCGGGCTGATCGCCGGCTACGCGGCGCCCTATGAGCCGCCTCGAGATCCCGCTCCAGAACGGCACATCGACGTCTCGCGGCCCGGTGAGCTGGTCGGCATCGACTGCTTCTACGTCGGCAGACTCAGAGGCACCGAGGGCGCGATCTGGCAGCTCACCGCGATCGACATCGCATCCTCCTACGCCTGGGCCGAGCTCGTGATCTGCAAGCAAGGCAACCCCACCGCCCGACAAACCACCGTCCTGGCCAGACGTGTCGCACGTGAGCTGAAGGCCGCCGGCTGGCAGCTGCAGCGGATGCTCAGCGACAACGGCAACGAGTTCAAGGGCGATTTCACAAAGACCGTCGACGCGTTGAACGTGCGCCACACTCGCATTCATGCAGGACGGCCACAGACCAACGGACACGTCGAGGCGCTGCACAAGACGATCCTCGATGAGTGCTGGCGACCAGCGTTCGCTCGCTACATCTATCCCCGCTACACCGGCCTGAAACGCGAGCTCGACACCTACCTGCGCTTCTACAACAACGACCGCGTGCACCACGGGCGACTCACGCAGGGACGCATACCCGCAGACATCGTCTACCGTGCCCGAAAGATGGAGGCCAGATGAGCCGCACCTGTCGGCACATCTCGGAGGCTGCCCAGCCTAAGCGGTGAGGTCCGCTGGGCGGGGTTTAGGCGGGCGCTGGATACGGGAATGTATTGATAGGCGGTACATTCCCGCGCATGGCACAGGGCGACACTCCAAGTCCAGTCCGTCCTCTCCCATCTTGGGTTCCTGCTGGCTGGTACCCAGACCCCCTCAAACAAGGCGCGGCCCGCTACTGGGACGGTAAGCGTTGGACATTGGAATACCGGGACACTCCCCCGCCACAGCCGATACCCGCAAGTCCATCCGAGATCCCGCCACCTACTGCCGCGACGCCGCCTGCGGCTTCGTCTGGCCCGGTGTCCGTCCGAGACCGATGGAAAGAAATACCCAAAGGCGCACGCATCGTCATCGTGGCCGCCGTAATTCTTGCCCTCCTCATCGCCATTGGGGCGGCGGCCGGCAGCGGAAGCAAACAGAAAACGCCAGTCGCAATCGAATCGGCCGGAACGGGCAGCGTTCCGATCACCCCCGCTACGCCGCCAGCTACACCCGTGGCGCTCGGGCTCGACACCGGCGACTACTCGGTCACTAGCTCGCATACGACGCTTCACGGGACTGTTGCGAAAGGCGCCTCCGTCACGGTTGAAGGTGAACACGCGCACGTCCACGGCACGCATTGGAGCAAGACCGTTGCGTTGGAAATTGGTGGAAACGTTGTGTCCGTGGAAGCTACCCTCGCGGGTCGCGAATCGAATAGCCGGACGATCACGGTGACCCGGCACCACACTCACGCCGAACTAGAAGCAAAAGCTCAAGCCAGCAAAGAAAGAGAACGCAAAGAACGAGAACATAAAGAAGTCGAAGAACGCAAAGAACGAGAACATCAAGAAGTCGAAGACGCCACCCCGTCTCAGCAGAATGCGTTGCATTCCGCTGAAAGCTACCTCGAAACGTCCGCGTTTTCAGAAGCGGGGCTGATCGAGCAACTCTCTTCCTCGGCTGGCGAGAACTACCCGCACGCGGACGCTGTTTGGGCTGTGGATCATCTGCATGTGGACTGGAACAAGCAGGCCGTTAAATCGGCCAAGGACTACCTCGAAAACTCATCGTTTTCATGCCAAGGGCTAATCGAGCAGCTCTCTTCCTCAGCTGGTGAGAAATTCACCTTGGCGCAAGCCGAATACGGCGCCAAACAAGTCGGCTTGTGCTGATGCTGCTGAGAAAGACATCAGTACCGTCTACGGCGAAATCACCGGCCAAAGGAATACAAAACGCAGATCGGCGGCGAAACCTATGCGCCAGAAACGAAGGACAAGTACATCGAAGAATGACGGCGTGCGGCCCCGCCGCGCGGAAGCGAAGCAAGACTAGGAACCAAGGAAAGCCATGTCGTTGATCTCAAAAAAGACCCCGGAGCAGCGTGCTATCGAGGCTGGAATCAAGGAGCAGGAACGCGAAGCCCAGCAAAAGCAGCGCGAACAAGCTGAAGCCGAGAAACAGGCACGAGAACGTGCCGAGCGTCGCGAGAGCGTGCGGAGAGCCTTCTTCGCAACACCTGCCGGCAAGGCACGGCTTGCGTTCGAATCCGAGGATCACGTCTTTCAATTCTCGATTGACGTAATGAATCAGCAGGCAATTGTTGTCGCGATGGTGGGTGCCAATACGACCAAGCAGACGAACGACCCGGTGGCGATCCTCAACTCGGTTTGCGACGAGGGATGGGAGCTGGTGAACGGTTCGTTCGTATTCATAGAGGAAGGGCAGCAGAGCCGCGATAAGTTCGCGTCGTCAGGACAGAACATCGCAACCAAGGGGTCGACGGTGGGCTACTACCTGTTCCGCCGCTGCGAGGCCAATCGCGGCGACTCGCCTGAGCCGTGGGAGGACCTGTAGAGGGAAAGGCAGCCGCCGAGCGGTTCGCCGCAGCACCCGACGACGAGCCTAGAGACGCGCCCGCAGTCCCTTGGTACCCGCACCGTTTTGGTCTGCGCCTATCTTCGTCGCCGCAGGGCGCGAGAAGACCTGCCGCTCAGTCGCATCTAGCCGTCCGCTGGAGCGGTCATGATCGATGCGCCGTGCGCGAAAAGGTCGTCTTGCTACTCGAACCTCGGCCGCGGCTGATAGGTGGGCACTACTCGCTACGCGCGGCGCGCAGCGCGGCCTTGAAGGACTCGGCGTCCTCGTACACGGTCCCCGAGTCGGTGCGTGCCTCGCGGTCGGCTTCAAGCTCGCCAGAGAGCCAGTCCAATGCCCAAAACGACGCCTGGTCCGGGTCGATCCGATGATTCGCAAGGCTGCGCAGCAGCACGGCCGCACCGTCGAGCGTGTCGTCGGGCAGACCCTCCACCAACTGGTGCAACTCGGTCTTCGTCACGCCGTCATTCTCGCACGCCGGAGGCTGGGAAACCAAGGCGCGCCACGCGCAAGGCTAGCGGCGGCGTGTCAGCCGACACCAACCGCTGGCGCCGACGCATGGTCCGCGCGCCGAGCCGTTTCGCCCACTTTTCCTGTCGGCAAACAAACCCGTACGGGTTTGGCTAGCGTTGCATGTCATGCCGGAGCGAGATGAGATCGCTCTCGCCGCTGTCGAGGTCTTCTGCGAGGCGCGTGTGCCCGAGCAGTACCGCGATGAGATCCGCCTCGAATGCATACGTCGCGGCAACGCGATCACGGTCCTCGAACGACGCGCTGAGATTGACGCCGATCCCGCCGGCATCTTCTGGGGCTGAGCGGCGATCGGCCCTGCATAACGCTTGCCGTTCATAACGTTGTGCGTTATGCTCCTCTCGTGTGTTGCGGTCGTTCGCGGACAAGGAGACGGAGCAGGTCTGGCAGCGACGGCGAGCGCGCAAGCTCGACCAGGAGGTCCAGCGTGCCGCCCTGCGGAAGCTGCTCATCCTCGACGCCGCCGAGACACTCGATGACCTGCGGGTGCCGCCCGGAAACCGGCTTGAGAAGCTCAAAGGGAACCGGGCTGGTTCTTTCAGCGTCCGCATCAACCAGCAATGGCGCATCTGCTTCAGGTGGACGGACGCTGGGCCGGAGGACATCGAGATCGTCGACTACCACTGAAATGCAGGCAAGGAGACCATCGTGAGCACCAACTCGGTCATGGGCCCCATTCACCCTGGCGAGGTGCTGATGCTGGAGTACCTGCAGCCGCTCGAGATCACGCAGCACCGTCTAGCCGTGGCGATCGGCGTTCCCCCGCGACGAGTCAACGAGATCGTCCACGGCAAGCGGCGCATCACCACCGACACGGCCCTGAGGCTCGCGCGCTACTTCGGGACCAGCGAGCGCTTCTGGCTGAATCTCCAGGATCGCTATGACATCGAGGTGGAACGGGATCGACTCGGCCCCGCCCTTGATGAGATTCAGCCGCTCGCGGCTGCCTGAAGAGTCCGACAGAGCGCCAGGCGCTCGATCAGCTGACATCTATGGCGGAGCAGCGACCCGCTGGTTTGCGCGCCGCCCAGTTTCGCCCCGAAGTCCAATGGCTGTTCCGGAAGCAGTAGCCGGTGCTGCAGCAGGCCTGAGAGTTCGCCCAGGCATACTCAGAGCCGCTCCGGAGTCCCGCCACGTCACGGGTTCCGTACTTCGCCACGTCCGTGTGCCTCACCTCCGGGTGGCCGGCCGCCACGCCCTCACGTAGCTTCCCCGGATGCGGCTCCCCGTGCGCGGGCCTTAGCGTGCATCCAGTGCCTGGAGTTGTGCCAGGCGTACGGTGTGCCCGTTGGAAGGAGTGATCCGATGGAGAAGATGAGCGCTCTCGACGCCTCGTTTCTCGACGTCGAGGATGCGGTGAGCCACATGCACATCGGCTCGATCGGGATCTTCGAGGGCCCGCCGCCGGCGCATGGCGAGCTGCGGGAGATGGTGCTCGGCAAGCTCCCGCTCGTTCCCCGCTACGGCCAGGTCGTCCGCACCGTTCCGCTCGGCATCGGACGGCCGGTGTGGGTGGACGACCCGCATTTCGACCTCGACTATCACCTGCGACGCACCGGCCTGCCCGCCCCTGGCGCGGACGACGAGCTGCGCCGGTTGGTCGGACGGATCATGTCCCAGCCGCTCGACCGCTCAAGGCCCCTGTGGGAGATGTGGGCGGTCGACGGCCTCGACGCAGACCGTTGGGCGCTCGTGTGGAAGATCCACCACTGCATGGTCGACGGGGTTGCTGGCTCCGATCTGATCACTGTCCTGTTGGATCGTGAGCGGGTATCGGCGGCGCCGGCGGTGCAGGACCGCGCGCCTGAGGCGCCGCCGCCGGCCGCAGTGCTGCTGGCAAACGGGATCGTGCAGAACCTCCTGATTCCGTGGGAGGCGTCACGGGCTCTGCCCGCCCCCGAGCAGATGCTCCAGCGCGGACGGGAAGCGGCCCGCGGGCTGCTGCGCCTGGCGGAGGTGACGAGACCGACCCCGAGGTCGTCGCTCAACGGATCACTGGGGACGCATCGCCGCTGGAGCTGGGCGCGAGCGCGGCTGTCGGAGGTCAAGGAGGTGCGCACGGCGCTGGGAGGAACGGTCAACGACGTCGTGCTCGCCTGCATCACGGGCGGATTCAGACGCCTGCTCCTCTCGCGGGGCGAGTCCGTCGAGCGCGTCGTTCGCACGCTCGTCCCCGTGTCGGTCCGCTCCTCGGACGACCACGGAGTCTGCGACAACCGCGTCTCGGCGATGTTCGCCGAGCTCCCCGTCGGGATCGACGATCCGGTGCAGCGTCTGCATTCGATCCGGGCGCAGATGGCCGATCTCAAGGAATCCCACGAGGCGGTCGCGGGCGAGCTGCTCACCTCGCTCGGCGACCTCACGGCGCCGCTCCTGCTGGCGCATGCCGAGCGGATCGCCACACGGGTTCCGCAGCACAACGTCAACACGGTCACCACAAACGTCCCCGGACCGCAGTATCCGCTGTACGCGTGCGGGCGGCGGATGCTCGAGTCGCTCCCGTACGTGCCCTTGGCCGGGCACGTCAGGGTCGGGGTGGCGATCTACTCCTACGACGGGGCGTGCACGTTCGGGGTCACGGGCGACTACGACGCCGCACCGGACATCGACGTCCTCTGTGCTGGAATCGAGAGCTCCATGGCCGAGCTGCTCAGCCACGCGCGTTCGGGCGCGGCGATCGCATGAGCGTGCAGGCGCCGGCGCAGACGGCGCCCGAGTTCATCCGCACGCTCGTCAGCCGCTACGACGGGTCCGTGTTCGACGCCCGTCGAAGGACGACCCGCGTGCGCCTCGCCGTGACGGGCGGCGAGGTCTGGGACGTCGTGATCTCCGACGGGCTCCCCGACGTCGAACCAGCCAGGGGCAGGCCCGACGCCGTGATCAGCGCCGACGCAGGCGTCTGGCTCGAGCTGTCGAGCGACCTGCGCAGCGCCGTCGACGCCTACCGGTCGGGCCGTCTGTCGGTGCGCCGCAACATGCATGTGGGCGTGGGCTTCCTGGCGGCGACGAGCGGGAGCCAGGACGCGGGAAGACTGCGCTTTCGCAGCGTCGAGACGCGCACCGCCCGCCTGTCGATCCTCGAAGCCGGGACGGGCCAGGCGGTCCTGGCCCTGCACGGTCTGGGCGCGACGAAGGGCTCCTTCCTGCCGACCGTGGCGGCGCTCGCCGATCGCTTCCGCGTCATCGCCGTCGACCAGCCCGGGTTCGGCGACTCGGACAAGCCGATCGGCGCCGCCTACGACGCCCGCTTCTTCGCCGGCGCCGCGATTGACCTGCTCGACGCGCTCTCGCTGGATCGCGTCCATCTGATCGGCAACAGCCTCGGCGGGCGCGTCGCGCTGGAGATCGGTCTGCGCGATCCCGGCCGCGTCGGGCGCATCGGCCTTCTGGCGCCGTCGCTGGCCTGGCGGCGCGGGGGCCTGCTGCGCCCGCTGCTGCGCCTGACCCGTCCCGAGCTCGGACTCGTCCAGCTGGCCCCGCGGGCGCTCGTCGAGGCCGTCGTGAAGCAGTTGATCCCGGACGCCGAGGAGGGCTGGACGGCCGCGGGGGTGGACGAGTTCCTGCGCGCCTACCTGACCCCGGCGGGACGGGCGGCGTTCTACGCGGCGGCCCGCCACGTCGTGCTCGAGGAGCCTCACGGGGAAAGTGGCTTCTGGACGCGCCTCGAGTCCCTTCAACCCGAAGCCCTGTTCGTATGGGGTCGTCACGACCGGCTCGTGCCGATCGCCTTCGCCCGACACGTCGCCGACAGCCTGCCCCGCGCCCGCCATCTCGAGCTCGACTGCGGACACGTCCCTCAGGTCGAGCTACCCGAGCAGACCCACGCCGCGCTGCGCGCCTTCTTCTCGCGCTCGCAGCGCCCGCCCGCTTCCCGGTGACCGCGCCCGCGCCCTCCACGAGCGGCGGCTTGCCCTCGGCGGCGCTCGAGCGCGCCCTGGAGCTGTTCGACCCAGCGCGCCGGCCGGCCCGACCGCGCGTGCGCGATGGCTACCTCGACGTGCTCGGCGAGGCCGACGCGACGGGCCCGCA
Source organism: uncultured Solirubrobacteraceae bacterium (assembly GCA_963782925.1). Taxonomy (GTDB): domain Bacteria; phylum Actinomycetota; class Thermoleophilia; order Solirubrobacterales; family Solirubrobacteraceae; genus Palsa-744. The sequence goes on along the minus strand of CAWALH010000002.1, from coordinate 2,743,307 downwards.
TCCGGGTCAGCGGTTGATGGCCAGCCGCGCCCTCCCGCAGATCTACGAGCGGCTGTGGCGCCCGCTGGGAGCGCGGCTGCTGATGGGCGTGGGCGGGCCGGGCATGCACGGCGAGCGCCGCTTCGCGCTCGAGGCGCTCTCGCTGAGCGCCGGTGAGCGGGTGCTCGACGTGGCCTGCGGACCGGGGAACTTCACGCGCACCTTCTCCCCACTCGCCGGCGACGGGCTGGTCGTGGGCGTGGATGCGTCACGGACGATGCTCGCGCGAGCGCTGCGCGAGACCGACGCCGAGAACGTCGCCTACGTGCTCGGCGACGCCTGTGCGCTCCCGTTCCGCGACGGCGCGTTCGACGCGGTCTGCTGCTTTGCCGCCCTGTACTTGATCGAGCAGCCGATCAGAGCCCTGGACGAGATCGCGCGGGTGCTGGCCCCCGGCGGGAGGGTGGCGATCCTGTCGAGCTGCAGCCGTGGCCCGCTGCCCATATCCCTGACCGGCCCATTCGTCAAGGGCCTCACGGGCGTGCGGATGTTCGCCCGCGACGAGCTCACGGGCGCGCTGAGCGCTCGCGGTCTGACCGACGTCCATCGGCAGGTCGCCGGCCTGGCTCAGTTCGTGGCCGCCCGCAGGCCCGTTTCCTGAACCGCCCGAGATCGACGCCTGCGCTCGGCGGCCGCTGGCGGCGACCGTCAGGTCGGAAGCTCGCGGCCCAGCCAGCCGCGGTAGAAGCCCTCGACGTCCGGGAGGAACTCGTGGACCACGGGATAGCCCGGCTGCAGCGCCTCCACCTCGAGCTGGCGCGCGCAGGTGGGACAGTAGTACTCGCGAATCTGCTGGAGCTTGGGATCCGGCCCGGCCATCTTCGGATAGATCTCCAGCAGCGTCTCCTCGCTGTCGCGCGCGTAGACCACGGCGTCGATCTTCCAGTTGCGGTTGTGCGCGCAGAAGTCGTGCCCGCAATCGCAGCGGTAGACGAGCTGCCGATCGGATCGGCGCCTGACGATGTTCAGCCCCTCGCCGGCGGGCAGCACGATCGGGTCGTCGTAGGGAACCCGCTCCTGCAGCAGCGCCACCCAGTTCTCGAAGCGGTCGGCGTCCTTGTACGCGGATTGGATCTCCTTCACCTCGCGCCGGGACAGCCGCTCGTCGAGCAGCGCCTCGAGCGTGTCCGGCTCGAGCTTGCCTCCGGCTGCCCGTGGCAGCTCGTCCCTGCCCGGATGCGGATCGGACTGGGCCAGGAACGCGTCGGCGGCATCGTCTGGATCGAGCCTGCCGGCAGCGGAGCGCTGCGCCTTGACCGTCGGCGTGAGGACGTCGTACTCGAAGTCCTCGGGCAGGTCCCAGAAGCCGCGGTACTCGGCCGCCCACCGCGGCGACAGGCGCATCGACTCCGCGTACATCGCCTTCACCGGCTCGGCGAGATCCTGCGCCAGGATTCGCTCGCGTTCGGCGGCCATCCACTCGCGCACGGGGACGGCCCGCTCCAGTCGCCGCCGGCGAAACGCGTCGCGGTCGGAGATGCCGTAGACGGACTCGGCGAAGCGGGCGAGCATGTGGCCCTCCTCGACGTCTCGCCGGACCGCCTCGACCGGCCGCAGCAGCGGATCGCCCAGGCCGGCCCCTCCCTTCATCACGGACAGGTACAGGTCTCCGTTGGCGAACGGCTCGAGCAGCGTGAGCCCGTCGCGCTTGTAGTCGCGCGAGCTGCCCTGGATCGCCATCAGCGCCGGGCTCTCGAAGTCACCGTCGGCGACCGGGTAGGCCTCGCCGCGCTGGGCGCGCTCGATCAGGTCGGCGCCGTGGATGTTGTGTATGTAGGCCGTCGCCCCCGGGTAGCCGCCGAACAGTCCCGAGGAGGAGAGCACGCGCCCGGTGCCGATGTTCTGCAGCTCCCAGAAAGGCGTCTTGTTGAGCATGAACAGAGACTCGAAGCTCGACCCGCCGCGGTGGCGCCCGGGTCCGCCCGAGGAGGCCTTGACCCGCCGCGACAGGTACACGAACGGCGAGATCAGCTCCCACATCTCGACGTCTCCGGTGTCGCCCTCGGGGTTGAACATCGCCGCGCAGTAGTCGGTGCCGTCGAGCACGTACTTCGCCCCCATGCCCTGAGCGGAGATCTCGAAGTTCATGATCGCCGAGGAGCTGCCGTACTGGTCGATCCCGCCACCCTGCTGCACGTTGCCCGAGACCGAGTAGGCGGCCAGCACCTCCTCGATGAACCCGCGCGCCTGCAGCGCCCGTGAGATCGTTCGCGGGAAGCCGGTGAACGACGGCTGCAGGAACGCCCAGGCGATCGCCGTGGAGCCCTCGGCGTCGCCGAGGTTGGCGATCGTGCCCTCCGGGAAGTTAGTCTCGATTGCGAAGTACGCGCCGTCGTTGACCTTGTCGTTGCAGATCAGCGTCTGGGTGAACATCACCCAGATCGCGCCCTGCATCCCGGACGGCGTGCAGTTCATCGAGTGCCAGCCCCAGGCCGAGCAGCCGTCGTAGTCGAGTTCGTATGTGCCGTCCCCGCCGATCCTCACCTCGAACGGCGAGTGCATGATGATGTCCCTCCGCGCCCGCGCCGGCAGCTGCTCCTTGTCGGCGAACTCCGCGTCGAACCCCGCCGGGGAGCGGTAGCGGCCCGGCACCGTCATCTCACGGATGCGCGACTTGAAAGAGCGCCGCCCCTCCTCGATCACCTCGCGGCTGAAGGACTTGAAGCGCTCGACGCTCTCCTCGGCGAGCACCCGTTCGACGGCCTGGCGGATCATGTGACAGCCGGCCAGCCGCGTGCGCTCGTCGAGCAGGTAGTAGACCGAGGCCCGCGTGCGCTTCTTGCAGCGCTCCAGATGCCACGGGGCGAGCTCGTCGCGCTCGCCGATCTTCATGCACGGCAGGTCGATGCCGTCTTCGTAGCGCGTGGTCGGTCCCACCGGGACGCCGCCCGGCGTGCTCGCGCCGATGTCGAGGACGTGCGTGACCCCTCCCGCCCAGGCGATCAGCTCGCCCTCCCAGAAGATCGGCACGAACGTCTGCACGTCGGCGTTGTGCACGTCCCCGATCGTGGGGTCGTTGTTGGCGAAGATGTCCCCCGGCCTGATCCCCGGGTTGTCCTCGTATCCGTTGCGGACCATCCACTTGATCGCGTCGGACATCGTGTGAACGTGGACGATGATCCCGGTCGACAGGGCCAGCGAGTCTCCCTCGGGGGTGTACAGCGCGAAGCACAGCTCACCCAGCTCGCGCACGATCGGCGAGGCCGAGATGTTCAGGGCGGTCTCCCGTGCGGAGACCAGGCCGCCGCGGATCCTCGAGAACAGCTTCTCGTAGCCGATCGGGTCCGAGGCCATCAGCGCGAGCTCGTGCATCCCGTAGTAGTGACCGGTGTCGGCGAACAGCCGCTCGGACTCCTCGAGCATCTCCTGCAGCCGCCGCCCGTCCCAGCCGATTCCCGCGCCGACCGGCTCCAGCTCCGATCTCGCTTCAACGGTGGCCATCGACGGAGCCCTCCATGTCTGTGAGGTGGAAGATCTGGTGGCCGTCGAGCTTCGCTCGGCGCCCCGGCGGGATCGCGAAGGTGGTTGCCGTGTGCTCGACGATCGCCGGGCCGTGGATCGTGTTGCCGGGTCGCACGGACTCGAGCTGGAAGACCTCGGTCTCGACGAACTGGTCGAGGCTCGCCCGGCCCCAGTGGACCTGCCTGACCGCCTTCACGGGCGGCTTGCCCGGCTCCTCGGCCAGCTGCGGCAGCGAGGGCTTCTCGACGTCGACGGTGCCGTGGACGACCACATGCGTGACGAGGTAGCCGAACTCGGGCGAACGCGCCGAGGACGCGTACATCTTCGCGTAGGCCTCCTCGAAGGTCGCGATCAGGTCGTCCACCTGCGAGGCGTCGCGCAGCTCGGCGTGCGGGGAGACGAACTCGATGTCGTTGAGCTGGCCGTAGTACTGCATGCGCACGGCGTGCGTGAAGCGGATGCTCTCCCGGGCGATCCCGGACTTCTCGAACTCGAGCGTCACGCGATCGCGCAGGCCGAGCCACGCACCGGTGATCATCGTCCCGATGCCCGCGCGTTCGTCCTCGCCGAACGCCGGCAGCAGCGGCATGTCGACGGTCTGGTCATAGCGGTAGTCGAAGTCGGCGCAGGCGCACCCGAACGCCGAGAACCCGGCCGCCCAGGCCGGCACCAGCACCTGTCGGTAGGTCACCCCCTCCGTGTATCCCGCGACGTGAAGCGGGCCGCCGCCGCCGTAGCACAGCAGCGTGTAGTCGGCGGGCGAGTAGCCCTTTCCGAGGATCCGCCCCACCGCCTCGTTCTTGAGCGTCTGCTCGAACAGCTCGATCACCCCGGCCGCGGCCGCCTCGACGGAGAGACCCAGCGGCCGCGCGATCTGGCGCTCGATCGCGGCATGGGCGACCTCGACGTCCAGCACGACGTCCCCGCCGAGGAAGTAGTCCGGGTTCAGCCGACCGAGCACGAGGTTGAGATCGGTGACCGAGACCGTCTCCGTTCCTCCCTCGGGCCAGCACGCGCCGATCCGCGATCCCGCCGAGTCAGGTCCCAGCTCGGGCCGGTTGGAGTTGGGGTTTACGCGCACGAACGAACCCGTGCCCGCGCCGATCGAGTCGATCCGCACCAGCGGGATGTTCAGGACGAAGCGGGCGATGTCGGGCGTCTGGGTGATCTCGAAGCGCCCGTCGGTGATCAGCGCGATGTCGAAGGACGTGCCGCCGATGTCGGTGCAGAGCACGTTGCGCAGACCCATCCTCTGCGCCAGCGCCTGCCCGCCGACCACGCCGCCGACGGGACCCGAGACGAGCGTGCGTCCAAGCTCCTTGGCCTCGATCGAAACGGTGCCGCCGTGGGCGGCCATCACGCGCAGCTCGAACGGCGCTCGGTTGGCCTTGGTGATGTCGCGTACCGCCTTCAACGTGGCTCGCGAGGGCTCCGCCGCGTACGCCTCGATCACGGTCGAGTTCAGGCGCGGCAGGTCCCTCCGCATCGGATAGAGCTCGGACGACAGGAAGACGGGGACCGCTCCGTCGATCCCGCGCCTGGCCTTCTCGGCGGCGACGATCTCGGCCACCCGTCGCTCGTGAAGGGGATTGCGGTAGGAGAACAGCAGCGAGACGACGATGCCCTCGACGGCGTCGTCGAGCAGCTCGCACGCCGCCTCGACTGCGTCCTGCTCGCGCAGCGGCAGCACCTCGTCGCCGAACACGTCGATGCGCCCGCGCACGCCCTTCATCCGCTCACGGGGGACGAGCGGATCGTTGTGGAAGTGGGTCGCCAGATGCAGGCGGTCGGAGTAGGAGGAGCCGAGGTAGGTCTGAATGCCGCGCTCCAGCCGCAGGTAGTCCTCGTGACCGGCGTTGACTATGCAGCCGATGCGCAGCCCTTGACGTTGCAGGAGACGGTTCAGCATCGCCGTCCCGGAGTAGATGCCGGAGACGATCTCCGGAAAGGCCTCCTCTGGGGTCGAGCCCCATTGCCCGAGCGCATCGCGGGCCGAGGCGATGAAGCCGACCGGCTCGTCCTCGGGCGTCGTCTGGGCCTTGCCGACGACGAACGAGCCGTGCTCGTCCACGATGAACGTGTCGGTCATCGTTCCGCCCGCGTCGATCGCAAGGACGCGGGGAACTCGCGCGCGATCCTCTGTCGTTCCCTCCATCACCTGACTTCCTCTCGTCCCGCCGAGCGTATGGCGGCGGGCGCGCCCGAGCCAGCGTCCTTTGCCACACCGGGCAGCGGCGAACTACTTACCGAGACCGCCCGCGCCTCTGCGACGGCGTGAGCAGTCAGAGACGGCGCAAGCCAGCGCACGCGCGTCTGTCCGCGTCGAAGAGGGCGGGTGAAACCAAGCCATTTGCAGGGCAAGCCTCCGACGAGGCGCTCCACAGGGAATCGTCGGCACTTGACTTCGCCGATCGCGCAATTCCGTGCTTTCCCGAAAGTTATGATCGTTCGACTTGGGTTGACAATTGCGAAAGGCGGCGAGATGGCGATTGAGCGGCGTACGCACACAGGAAGACTGGGACTTCTGCTGTCGGCGACGCTGCTCGCCCTCGGGACGCTCCTCTCGCTGACGAGCGGCGCCGCGCTGGCGACGACGCCGTCGGTGATCATCGGCGTCAACGACGGCACCGGCTGGGGCGAACCGGATTCGCTCAAATTCCGCGAAGACGGCTTCGCCTCGGAGCGCTTGAACGCCAACCCCGGTCACACGACGATCGGCGAATCGGTCGCGCTCGGCTGGAAGAACGACCTGGTGATCGTCGGCAACACGAACGACGAAGAAGAACTCGGCAAAGTGAACATCTCGAAATGGACCGAAGAAACGCTCGCGCAGGTCAAAGAAGAGGCCGCGCACGGCGTGACGCTGATGGAAGTCGGCAACGAGATGTTCCTGAAGGGACCCCGTTGCGGTGGCTGCTACCAGCAGAAGGAACCGGCCAGGTACGCCGAAATGTTCGTCTCGCTCTCGAAAGCGGTCGAAGAAGCCGGCATCACCGGCGTCAAGCTCCTGTTCAACAGCTACGGCGACTACCAGGAAAGCGAAGGCGGCAAATGGTCGCAGGTCGGCAGCGGCGGCGGCTGGCTCGCAACGGCCGAGAAAGCCAAGCCGGAACTGCTCAAACGCGTCGCCGGCTTCACCATGCACCCGTACGGCGAAGTCGGCGAAAACAAAGAAAACGACTGGGGTCCCGTGGCGCTCAAAGTCGAGCACGAACAGGCCGTGTCGCTCGGCTTCGAACACACCGACTACTACGCGACCGAGTTCGGCGTGAAGCTCAACGAAGAAGGCCCGACCGGCTTCGAGCTCGCCCGCCAACCAGGCGGAAAAGATCAAGGCGGTGCTCACCGAACTGATCGGCTACGGGTACGTGAAGGGCGTCTGGTACTACCAGACCCACGACGACGGCACGGGCAAATGGGGACTGATCGAACCGCAGGAAAGCGGCGAAAGCCCGTTCGTCGCGCGACCGTCCCTGGAAGCGCTGGCGAACTTCACCAAAAGCTACACGACGACCCTCGTCGGCGACCCCTCGACGACCTACTCCGTCGCCGACCAGACGACGGTCGGGCGCGAGGAAACCTTCCAGTTCACGGCCACCTACACCGGCAAAATCGAAGAACTCAAGCTCCGCACGAACGGGACCGCCAACACCGGCGTGAGCAGCGTCGCGCTCGGCGTGTTCGCCGACAGCAGCGGCAAACCCGGCGAACTGCTGGGCCAGGCGACGGTCTCCGGCGAACCTGCGACGAACACCTGGATCAAGGCGACCGGCCTCTCGATCAGCGTCACGAGCGGCACCAAATACTGGCTCGCCGTGCTGCCGCTCGGCACGAGCGGCAAACAGCTGCACTTCAACGCGTCGGTCGCCTCCGGCGGCACCGGCAACGTCGAGAGCGTCGCCGGCGGCCTCACCTCGCTGAAAGCCGAGGAAGCCTGGGAAACGTTCAACCAGGGGCCCGTCGGCTTCGAGGCGATCGGCTCGAGCAGCCTGCCCTCCGCCCCGTCGAACAGCGCCGTGCCGACGATCAGCGGCGCCGCCCAGCAGGGTCAGACGCTGACCGCGAGCAGGGGCACGTGGACCAACGAACCGACCGGCTACACCTACCAGTGGCAGCGATGCAACTCCTCCGGAGCCGAATGCGTGAACATCTCGGGCGCCTCCGCCTCGAGCTACACGCTCGTCGAAGCCGACTTCCAGCATGAGATCGTGGTGAAAGTATCGGCCGACAACGCCGGCGGCACCAGCTCGGCCGTCTCGGCCGCGACCGGCAAGGTCAAAGGTCTCGTGATCGGCGACGCCACGGCGACGTACTCGGTCGCCGACCAGACCACGGTCGGGCGCGAGGAAACCTTCCAGTTCACCGCCAAAGCGACGGGCAAAGTCGAAGAACTGGAGCTCCGCACGAACGGGAACGCCAACACCGGCGTCAGCAGCGTCGTGCTCGGCGTGTTCGCCGAAAAAAGCGGCAAACCAGGCGAAGCGCTGGGCCAGGCGACGGCGTCCGGCGAACCCGCGACCAACTCGTGGGTGAAGGCCACCGGCCTCTCGATCAGCGTCACGAGCGGCGCCAAATACTGGCTCGCCGTGCTGCCGCTCGGCACGAGCGGCAAACAGCTCCACTTCAACGCGTCCGTCGCCTCCGGCGGGAGCGGCAACCTCGAGAGCGTCGCGGGCGGGCTCACCTCGCTGAAAGCCGAGGAAGCCTGGGAAACGTTCAATCAGGGGCCGGTCGGCTTCCAGGGGGTCGGAGCCTGAGCCGGGAGGAGATCGGCGCTACAGCGCGGTCCTGAAGCTGTCGCCGATCGGCGCTTTCCCGCGTCCGGCAGCGGCCGCTCGGAGAGCGCTTCGTCGGACGTCTGGCTTTGTCCTATTCCCAGATGTGTCGACGCCCGGGCGGCGCTCATCTTGCGCGCACCGTAGACGGCCTCGCCTGGATTCCATCCCGCGTCAAGCGCCCGGCGTGAGCGCGCTCGAAGTCGTTAGTGGACCAGACACTCTCGCACTCGTTGCGCCGGCGGCCGACCGTCCCGCCAACCGACGGCGTGCCGGCGGGACAGAGACAGGCGCGACCGCCTAGCTGGAGCATCAGCAGAAATGGAGCGAGTCGCTCAGAACGCGACGGTGACGTCTCGCCATTGCGCCTGGGTTGGATGTTGGGCGAGCTGCCGTTCGACACCAGCGACGATCTCAGCGAACCGGCTGTGGTCGAGCGTCCATATGAGCATCAGGCCAGCATGCGATCTTTGGGCTTCGGCCCACTGGCGCGCAAGCGGCGCAAAGTCGCGGCTGTTACGGGTTATTAGGATGCGTTGCTCGGCCGTGGCCAGCTCGAGCACCTGTGGATCTGGCAGACCCTCGTAGGAGGCGTCCTCGGCCAGCGCGAGCACGTCGTGTTTGCTCTCACGGAGCCGCGAGGCGACGCCGCGCGGCGAAAGATTCGCGTCGAGCAGCAGGCGCAAACGCGGCTATGTCGTAGTTGACAACTCGACGAACGGATACAGCTCGTGCCACTCCTCAGGGGCGCGGCGGTTCTGCGCGATCGCCTCGGCCACCTCATCGGGGTAGCTCTCGCGATAGGCCAGCGCGAGGCGCACCTGGCGCTCGGTCAGCTGTGTCTCTCCCAGGAGCCGCTCGGTCGAACCGAAATCCTCGACCATCTGGACGATCTCCCAAACGTCCAGGCCGGAGCCGATCACCCACGGGCGACGGCCGGCGTCCTCGCCGCGAAAGCCGAGGCCGGCGAACCGCCGCGTACGCACAGCCTCCTCCGCAAGCAGCTCAACTATGGCGCTCTTGGAGCGATGGGTGCGTCTCGCCTCCTCCGCAACCACACGATCTGTCGGCAGCGTAAAGCGAACGCTGAACGGTTCGCCCTTGCGGACCTTCTGGCTTTGCGCGGAGGACATAATCCCTAGATTAGCACACAAAACTTACATCGTGCCGAGCATCATTTCTGTCGCCTTGCGCCAACGCAAACCGGTTCGCATTGACTTCGGCTGGCTCCGTCCTCCTCGACGGTCGAACCGCCGGTAGGGGGAAGGTCGATTCGATCGCGTCTCGGGCACCGTCACGTCATTTGCCACTTTTCCTGCCGCCGAAGAGGATAGAGGCGAGCACAAAGAACGCGAGCAGGACGGAAACCGCCCCAGCCAACTGCCGGTAGGCGGTGGTCGGCCCGGGGGCGCTGGCGACGATCAGCTGCAGTGCCACCACGTTGACTGCCAACATCGCCAGGGACATCGCGGTATCGAGTTGCCACAGCCACTTCATGTACGCCTTTGTCCATTGCCCCAACCATTTCGGCAAGTTGCGCGCGATCGCAGCCGGTGCCCCACTGAGCATCCGCGCGATGGTTTCCGAGAACGCTTGCGCGAACGAGCTCATCATCAGGGAATGACCACACGGCGCGCGCCGACCGGAGCGCCGATTGTGGACACGGGAATGCTCGACGCGGGGACGGCTCGTGAGCGGCCCCACTCGCGGATTAGCTCGATCTGCTCCGGGTTGGTCTTGCTGAGCGGGACGACGTTCTCGAAACAGCTGCGCGCGAAGTCGAGGCCGACTGCCTCGTCACCGCTGCGCTCCGCCTCCTTGGCGAGCTCTCTCATGGCCGACTCGATGTCGGCTCCGGTAAACCCCTCCGAGACCTCCGCCAGCTCCTGAACGAGCTCAGCATCATCGCGCTGGAGATAGCGGCGCATGTAGATCTCGATAATGTCCGCACGCTCCCCGACGATGGGCAGGTCTACAAAGAAAATCTCGTCGAAGCGTCCGCGCCGCAACAACTCGGGAGGCAGCCGACTCACGTCGTTGGCGGTCGCCACCACGAACACGCGTGTGATCGACTCTTGCAGCCAGTACAGAAACTGGCCGATCAGGCGGTTGGTGATGCCGGTGTTGTCGGTCGACGCGCCCGCCAAGCCCTTCTCGATCTCGTCGATCCACAGGACGCAAGGAGCCACGTGGTCGGCGGAGCCGAGCGCCTCCTTGAAGCGCGACTCCGATTGCCCGACGTACTGCCCGAAGATGCTCGCGAGATCCAGGCGATAGAGAGGCAAGCCCCACGACTGGGCGACGAACTTGGCCGACAACGACTTGCCGCAGCCGGGCACACCGACCAGCAACACGCCTCGTGGGGGACGTATCCGGCGCCGGCGCAGATCGGCGGTGAGGAACGGACGCTCGCGGTCGAGCCAGGTCTGCAACCCGTCGAGTCCGCCCACCCCGAGCGCGTCGGTCACTGCTACGCGCTCGATACCGGCGATGTCGCTGAAGATCCTGTCCTTGGCCCTGCTCAGCTCCGCTATGTCGGAGCGGCGCACGGCTCCTTCCGCGAGCAGCGTCGCGACGACGTTCTCGGCCTCGATCTTGCTGATGCCCGCAAGGATCGAAGATGCTTGCTGGTAATCCTCGTCGGTCCACTCGACCTGGATTTGACTCCGGTAGGGCTCTATCTGCTGGCGCAGGATCACCTGCATCTCGTCCTCGGAGGGTGGATCAAGGCCGATGCTCATACCGAGCCGCTGCAGCGGCGACCAGACCGGCTCCGAGGTGATCACGACGATGCTGCCCGCCTTGCGCTCAGCGACCGTCGCAACGTCGTACATCTGCCGCGCCGTGGCGCTGTCATCTGTCAGATCCTGGACGTCGGTGAACACGAACGTCAGGTTCTGCCGGGTGAGCAAGCTCTGGCTGGCGGCTTCGAGCGCACCCACGAGCGAGCGCTCCTCGCTCACGGCTCTGTCGTTGGACAGTTCGCGCAACCCCTGGCTCAGCGTGTGCACGATGAAGGGCGTTTGGGTCTCGCCCGCGATGTCGCCAAGGATCTTGAGCACTCTCGAGCGCTCGGACGTGCGCACCGACACGAACGGGATGCGCGCCTTCACATAGCGCCTGAGCGTGCTACGACACTCCGCTACGTCCGCCATGTCAGTCGATCAGGACGCGTCTGGCCGTCGAGCTCGGCGGCTCGGGTGCAATGAAGTCAAGCGGCCGATCCGGCAACGCCGCATCGCTCGGCCGCTCGACAGCCATCGAGCGATGCGGCTGGTCCTGCGACGCGCCCGCCAGATCCAGGCGCACCGCTCGGTTTACCGGCTGCTCGCGGACGACTCGCAGCAGAATGTCGCGCTCGGCGCCCGCCCTGAGCGCGTGACGCTCGAGGTCATCCTGCGCTTCATCGAGCACGCTCTGGAGCTGCTCTTGCAGAGCAGCGCGCAGATCGTCGAACAGCAGCTGGCTCTCCGCCAGCGCGCGCAGCGGGTCGAGGCGGGCGCGCGCGGAGCCGAGCGCGCGACGCAGCTCGGCTACCGAACGCGCGCGCTCGAGGTCCCGGCGAAACTGCCGGCTCCAGAGCTGCACACGCTGGTTCAGCGCAGCCACGCAACGCTGGCAGGTACGCGCCGCTGCCCGTGCGCCGACGCCCTCGATCAGCAGCGCCGGCAACGAGTCCAGAGGCACGTCTTCCCTGTCCTCGCCGAAGTCCGCCAACCACGCGGACCATTGCCCGTAGACCCCTCCAGTCACGCCGTGCCGCTACGAGTCTTCGCCGCGCTTGACCAGAAACGACGGGGGCTCCAGATCCCAGTCCGGCAGGCTCCGGGCGAGCGTGCCGCTGGGTTTGGACAGGTCCGGCAGCTGTTCTCCAGGGGGCTTGCTCACAGTCCCCTTCATGGGCATCTGTGCGACTCCTTGCCTCCCGCCTGTGTCGCCCACGACAGAGTCATGCAACAGGGACGCGTCCGTCGAGATCTCGTTGGGCAGATTGGTCGTGGGGGTTTCATTGGGACCGCTCACGAGATCACCGCCCGAGCGTCGTCGGACCGCGACAGTTCGTATTGACTGGTGGAGATCGACGCGAGCATCTCGTGTGCCTCCTCGGCATAGCGATCCTGCTCTGCCCACTCCTCGCGGTAGTCGACGAGCTCACTCAAACAACCCTTCAACTCCTCGCAAGCCCGCTTCTTGTCGGCCAGTCCCACTTCGCGAGCGGCTTCGCGCTTACGCCCGAGACCCTGGTACCCGTAGACGCCGTACAGCGCAGCGATGACCGCGGCGACTATCAACACGACGGCGCCCGAGGCGATACCGACTATCAGCACCAGCGGGGAGGCAACGGCCGAGAAGAGCGGCCCCCCGGTGAACTTGATGGCAGACACCGAGGCCTCGATCTTCATATCCATGTGCTCCGCGAAATCCTTCGCCAGTTCGTCATGGTCGCAGCTTCGCTCGACAGACTCCTTCCAGTCCTCGAAGGCCAGCTCGATCTCGTCTGGAACATCCGCGCGGGTGGCAGCCGTGAGCGTGTCATGCGCCGCCAAGATCCAGTCGCGCGACATCGCCACCGCGAGCCGCTGCGTGCCGCGCGAGGCGCCCGCCTCCTCGGCGTGCATCGCCGCATTCGCTAGCAGCGTCGGGAAGTCGACCGTCTCGACGAGCGCCTGCTGGACTACCGCAAAGCGCTTGGAGGCCACCTCGGTATCCCCGCGAGCGTCGATGATGGCGGCGAGCTCCGCCTCCTGCTGGCGCAGCGGGAGCTCCTCGACGTCAAAGCGCGAAACCAACGTCGCGAGCAGGTCGTCGACCTGGTCACGCAGATGCGTAGGGATCTCCAATGGACCGTCGAAGATCGCCACAAAGTGAGCGATCACGAGCTTGTTGCGACGTGCGGCGCACAGGCTCGCCTCCAACTCCGGCCAGGTCGGACTCAGCTTGCGTAGTAGCTCGTATTCGCCGGACATCGTGGGGGTGAGCGACGCGAGCGTCGTTTCCCACCGCCGGTGCTGACTGTCGGCGAACCCGCTCTGCGAGCTCAGCTGAACAAGCCACTGCTCGATCCTATGGCTCGCGACGCTCTTTGCCTCCGGTCCGAAGGCACCGGTGGCGACAGCATCGAGGATCAAGACGAACTCCCGGTGGAGCGCCGTCGGATCCTGTCGCGCGAAGAACTGCCCCAGCCAGCGCGCGGCACCGGCACGACGTTCGTAGCGGCGCAGCACGAGCGAGAAGAACAGTGATGTCTTGTCGAGATCCCGGCGAAGCGCCTCCCCCAACGCTCGTTGTGCGAGATCCCTGTCGTCGCGGATCCAGGCCGCGAGCGCAACCAGCGCGGGCGCGAGCCAATACCGGGGCGTCGCCATCATCACGTCCTCGGTCGTGCTCTGGATCGTCTCGTGAGTGACCAGCGCGGCGTCCAGCGCTTGCAGCAACCCCACCGCACGCCGGCGGACTTCGCCGTAGTGACCGTAGGTGCTCTCCAGCTCCTGACGGACCTTGACGATGCGCGTCTCCGCGAGCTGGAGCTCCTTCGCCATCCGGTCGTTCTGCACGAACTCCAAGAAGGCGGCCATCAGGTGCTGCACGCGGTTGTCCATCTCCGTCTGCTGCTGCTCGATCTGCCCGATGTTCGCGAGCATTGCCATTTGCTTCTGGTCGATCGCCGCGACGGCGTTTTCAAGTCTATTCAGATTGGCCCTCGGTATGGCTACATCCGACATTCAATCCTCCTTGTGCTACTGCTCTATGGTCACGGCCGTTCCGTCGGCGTGCAGACACACCAGACGATCGTGGTACACCTCGATCGCGATATACGCGTCATGCAACGCGAGCCGCCTCGCGCGCTCGAAGGGCGTCGGCATCGATTGCGATGCGTGGTAATGCTCGACAATCCCTCCCGCCAGGTCGAGCACGTGGACCTCGTACGGCTCCCCGAGGTAACACTCTGCCACGCACCCGATCGGGATGGCCTCAGCTACGCCGAACTCCGATGCGATCGCTTCGACCAGTCCACTCGCGTCGAGCGTGCCAGCTTCGGCGATGTCAGGCACCGAGAGGCGCTGAAGATAGCCGCGCGACCGGCGGTCGGTGCGGATCGCGGCGTTGCCGCGCTCTGGTCGCCCCACCGTCGCAGCGAGCGGCGCATAGATCCGGGGCCCATTCTGGTGAATGCCCGTTGTCAGGATAGTTCGCACAAGCCGGGCATAGAATAGACAAAGCCCGATCGACAGGTCGGGCGACTTCGGGCAGTCCGTCACACAGCACGTGACGAGATGTCGGCGTAGAAGCCGTTCGGCGTCCGTCTGTCCAGAGATATCCGCCCGCCGGACAGCCGTGCCGAGCAGTCGACTTGAGATCGGTTGGTTCCAGTGACCTCTCCGTTCGCAAGCCGCCGGCACACTAACCCGAACAACGAGGAGCTCAGCGCTACAGCGCGATCCTGAAGCTGTCGCCGATCGGCGCGTTCACGCCGGCGCCCGGCGAGCCGGGCTTCGGCACGGCGTTGTAGACGCCTTCGATCGCCTTCTTCGTGACCGTCAGCGTGAGGTACCCGAAGTCGGTCTGGTTGTAGGCGTCGAGCACGACGCCAAGTTCTTCATCCTGCCATTCGGGCGGCGGCGGCTGGCCGTTGACCTTGCCCATCCGATGGAGGTGGTGGTAGCCGCCCGCTCCCGCCACGATGTACGTGATCGGCTTGCCCTTGTACTGACGCGTGAAGCGCTGGTAGTTGTGGACGTGTCCGTTGAGGACGAGGTCGGCCGCGCGTTTGGACTTCGCGAAGGCTTCGTCGAGGATCGCGCCGATGTTCGGGCTGGAGCCGTGGAACGCGTCGGCGGAGTAGACCGGATGGTGAGAGGCGACGATCAGCGCCCTGTCCTTCGGCGCGGCGGCGATCTCCGAGGCGACCCACGCAGCCTGCTCGGAGTCGACGACGCCGTGCTCGGGAACGTTCGTGTACAGGCCGATCAGCGTCGCCAGCGGCGTCCTCAGCGTCCAGTAGACGTTCGGCTGGATCATCGCCTCGCGCGGGGACTCCGCCGCCTCGGGCGTGTGCGTCCCCGGCGCGGCGCAGAAGTTCGCGAGGAAGCCGTCGAGCGAGCTCGACTCGGGCGGTTCTTCGGGTTCGCCCGCCGGCGTCAGGGCCGCGTCGTGGTTGCCCGCGATCGCGACGATCGGCGCCGGGTAGTGCATGTAGGGCTCGTAGAACTGTTCGTAGTAGCGCGCGCGCTGCCCGTAGAAGTAGACGACGTCGCCGAGGTGGTAGAAGAACGAGGGCGCCGGAGCGAGCGCTTCGAAGTCACGCTCCATCGCCGCCGCGACGTTCTCCTGGAATTCCGGCTGCTGGATCCCGCCGGTGTCGCCGACCGAGTGGAACACGAGCTTGCCGGCGCTTTCGATCGCCGCCACCGCTTTCGCGCCGACGACGTCGGCGAGGTCCAGCCGGTAGGGAGCGTTCCCGCGCGGGGGCGGAAGCGGGAGCGGCTTCTCGACGTGCGCGGCGCGCGAGCGGCCCCGCAGCTGACGCTGGGCCGGTGCGCGAGGCAGGTGGAAGCGAGGAGCGGCCGGCATGTCGACCGATTCTGACAGAGCGAATCCCTCGCGTGTGGCTCTTTCACGACCCCGTAACACCCGCAACGGCCACCGGCCCGGGGCGCAGGATCGCCGGATCGTGACCGGGGATGACGTCGTGACCGGCGTCTCGCATCGCGCGCAGGCGCTCGGCCGAGCGGCCCTGTCGCTCGTGATCGTCGGCGAACAGCGGAAAACGGTGGTCGTCGAGGCCCGACGCGAAATGGGCCACGTCCGCGCCGAGCACGACGTCGCCGACGCGGACCGACTGGTGTCCGGGGGTGTGGCCGGGCGTCAGCAGCAGCTCGACGCTGCCGTCGCCGAGCAGGTCGCAGTCGCCGTCGACGAGGACCAGCTCGCGCCCGTCCTCCGCGGCGTAGTCGCGCGGCAGGAACGTGTTGCGCTCGACCGCCGCGTCGTCGTGGCCGGCTTGCCATTCGCCGCGCTGGATCACGACCGGGACCGAGCGCGGGATCAGCTGCAGGCCGCCGACGTGATCCCAGTGCAGGTGCGTCAGCACGACCTTCGTCAGCGTGCCGACGTCGAGCTGCTCGGCGACGCTCTGCTCCTGCTCGAGCGCGAACACGGAGAACACGTCCGGTCGCTCGTAGTAGGAGGCCGGGTCGGCGATCGCCGCCGGATTCAGCCCCGTGTCGACGAGGATCCGCTCGCTCGCCGTCTCGATCACGTACGCCGGCACGGGGAAGCGGACCGTTCGATCGAGCTCCTCGCCCTTCCTGAAGAGCCCGGCCGGCGCCGTGAACCAGCCGACGATCAGCCGCTCGATCCTCATGCGCACGCGCTCGCGAGCACTCGCTCGAACGCCTTCCCGGCGCGCTCGATCGCCTCGTCGTCGGCCAGCAGCTGGCGCTGCCAGTTCGTCGCCAGGCCGATCGCGTTGAGCTCGAACGCGAGCTGCGCCGGATCCAGGTCCGCCGAGAGCTCGCACTGACGCGCGAGCTCGGCCAGCCAGCCGAGCCACTGGCTCATCACCTCGAGCACGCGCTCGCGCACCGGCCCGGGCCGGCCGTCGAACTCCAGCGACGCGGCCTGGAAGAAGCAGCCGCCCGGGAACACGTCGCGGCGGAAGTAGTCGAGCCACGCCGCGAGCGTCGCCTGCAGTCGCGCGAGCCCCGGCGGCGCGGCGGCGCCCAGGTCGATCACCTCCGCGACGAAGATCGCGCGCGCCGCGTCGATCGTCGCCAGTTGCAGCTCCTGCTTGCTGCCGAAATGCGCGAACAGGCCGCTCTTGCTGACGCCGCTGTGCGACGCCAGGCGCCCGATCGTCAGCGCCTCGAGCCCCTCGCGCGAGCCGAGATCTACGGCCGTCGCGAGGATCTCCTGCCGCGTGCGCTCGCCGCGCAGGCGCCGCCCGTCGGAGTCGGTGCGAGTCGGCGTCGCGCTCATCAGCGCAGTTTATAGCACGATCGTGCTAAAAGTTGCCCAGGCGAGGCGTACACTGATCGCGACCCGCGCCGATCACGAGGAGGCCGCCGTGAACAGCCAACTGCCGCCCGGACCGCGTACGCCGAGCGTGCTGCAGACGCTCGGCTGGTGGAGCCGCCCGGCGGCCTATCTCGAGCGCTGCCGCGCGCGCTACGGCAAGCGCTTCACGATCCGCCTGACCGGCCAGTCGCCGTTCGTGATCGTCTCCGACCCGGACGAGATCAAGCAGATCTTCACGGCGCCTCCCGACGTGCTGCATCCGGGCGAGGGCGCGAGCATCCTCGAGCCGGTCATCGGGCCGAGCTCGGTCATCCTGCTCGACGAGCAGCCGCACATGCGCCAGCGCAAGCTGCTGCTACCGGCGTTCCACGGCGAGAAGATGCAGCGGCTCGCCGGGCTGATGAGCGAGCTCGCCGACGCCGAGGTCGCCTCCTGGCCGCTCGAGACGCCCGTCGCGCTGCATCCGCGCGTGCAACGGTTGACGCTCGAGGTGATCCTGCGCGCCGTCTTCGGTCTCGAGCGCGGCGCGCAGCTCGACGAGCTGCGCGAGCAGATGACCGAGCTGCTCGCGTTCGGCGAGAGCCCGCTCTCGCTGCTGCCGCCGGCGCAGCGACTGCTCAGAGGCCGTGGGCCGATGGCGCGCATGGAACGCGCCCGCGGGCGCTCGGACGAGCTGATCTACGCGCTGATCGACGAGCGCCGCGCGCACGGCCCCGACGGCGAGGACGTGCTCTCGCTGCTGCTCGACGCGCGCGACGAGGACGGCCAGCCGATGACGGCCGCCGAGATGCGCGACGAGCTCGTCACCGCGCTCGTCGCCGGCCACGAGACGACTGCGTCGCAGCTCGCTTGGGCGTTCGAGCAGATCGCGCACGACGATCGCGTCCAGCGGCGGCTGCACGCCGAGCTCGACGACGGCGGCGACGAGTACCTGGTTGCGACGATCAACGAGATCCTGCGCCGCCGCCCCGTCGTGCCGAACGCCGAGCCGCGGCTCGTCAAGCGGCCGATCGAGATCGGCGGGATCGAGTACCAGCCCGGCGTCGTGCTGTTCGCCAGCGCCCACCTGCTCCACCACGACCCGGACATCTACCCCGAGCCCTACGCGTTCCGGCCCGAGCGCTTCCTCGACAACGCGCCCGGCACGTACACATGGACCCCGTTCGGCGGCGGCCGGCGGCGCTGCCTCGGCGCGAGCTTCGCGCTGCTGGAGATGAAGCTCGTGCTGCGCGCCGCGCTCGCGCGCCACGAGCTGCGCCCGGCCGCCGGCGCGCGCGAGACGACTCGCCGCCGCGGCATCACGTTCAGCCCGTCCGGCGGCAGCCGCGTCGTCCTCTCGCTGCGCGACCGCGCCGCCGCGAGCTCCGCCGCGTCGGCCCCCGGCGTCGCGGTCGTCGCCTAGACAAGCGCCGCCCTACTCGGCGATCGGCTCGCGCGCGAGCTCGTGGCGGATGCGCTCGCGCGAGTCCGCGTAGCGGACCGCCTCGTAGGAGATCAGCCCGATCAGCAGCCCCGCGATGATCGCGAGCGTCGTCAGCGCCGAGATCGACGGCGTGGCGGGCAGCAGCGCGAGCAGCAGCGCCGCGCACAGCAGGCGGCGAACGCTGAGCGTGCGCATGTTGCGCAGGCGAAACGCGACGTGCGCGAGCAGGTACAGCGCCGTTCCGCCGAGCAGCGCCGCCGCCGGGACGAGCGCGAGCGAGCGCCCGACGTGCTCGAGCGTCACCTTCATCCCGACCGCCAGCAGCGCGACGCCGGCGACCATCGGGAAGTGCAGGTACGAATACGAGTCGCGCGCGATCCCGTTGCGCTCGCGCCCCTCGCGCGCTTTCGCGAGCCGGCGCCGCGCGACGATCGCCGTCACGTCGAAGTACACCCACCACAGCGCCGCCGCGACGGCGACCCCGAGCAGCGCCGCGACGACCACGCCGGCGTCGATCTTTGGCTTCGCTCCAACTCCAAGCGCGACGATCGACTCCCCCAGCGCGATGATCACGATCGCGCCGTGGCGCTCCGCGAAGTGACCGGGGACGAGCTTCCAGCCGTCCTGTCCGAACAGGAACGGCCCGCCCATGTCGAGCAGCAGCGCGACTCCCCAGATCGCGACGCGCACGCTGCCCGACGCCGCCGCCGCGACGAACAGCAGCCCCGCGCCGACCGCCGTGCTGACCGCCAGCCCGAGCACCGACTTGCGCAGCGCCGGGTCGTCGCGGCTCGCCAGCATGAACAGGAAGATGTGCGCCGCGCGCACGACCGCGTACGCGCACGCGAACAGCAGCGCCTCCGACCCGAACGCGCCCGGCACGCACAGCGCCGCGACGAGGAACGCGCCCATCGCCGCGAACAGCGTCAGGCGCACCGCCCCCTCCTCCGGGTCGACGACGCTCGTCAGCCACGCGTAGCCGACCCACGACCACCACAGCACGCCGAGCACCAGCACTCCCTTGAGCATCCCGCCCCACGTCGGCGTGCGCACGATCAACGTCGTGCACTGCGTCAGCGCGAGCACGAACACGAGGTCGAAGAACAGCTCGAGCGGCGTCACGCGCTCGTCTTCGCGCATCGCCGCGCCGACGCGGTGCGACTCGCTCGGACCGGGCGCGCTCACGCGCGCATCTTCGCAGCCGGCGCGCGCGCGCTCACGGCGCAGCCGGGGCGCCGGGCCGAGTCGGCCCGGCGCCCGCCGTGCGTCCGGCTGCTATCCGGCTGCTAGTGCAGCGACATGTTCGGCTCGCCCGCCGAGTTCAGGCCCGTGCCGGAGATCGTGCACGTGCCGCCCTTCGGCGTGCCCGCGTTGTACGCCTGCGTCAGGCAGTTGCGCAGCGCGAGCTCACCCCAGTAGTTGGGGTGGATGTCTTCCTGGATTTCGTAAGGCGGGAAGATCGCCGTGATCGTGCGGATCATGTTGATCCACTCCGTTTTGTCCGAGGCGCCCGCGCCTTTCCAGTTGGACAGGCCCTCTTCCTCGAGCAGGCCGACGCCTTTCTCGCACAGGCGATGCCCGTTGAACGCCGAGCCGAGTTCCATCGTCTTGACGTTCGACAGCCCGCTCGCGCTCGCCGCGCCGAACACCGTGCTGTCGATCGTCGGCAGCATTTTTTCGTTGGCGTAGTTCGCGTCGTTGTTCCAGAAGCCACAGCCATCGACTTCCTGGCGCGTGTAGCCGCTCTGCGAGTAGCGGAAGCCCGAGCCGAGCGGAATCGGCGACGGGTAGTCCTGCACGACGATCGTGTACTGCGAGCTCGAGTAGCCCGCGTTCGTCATCGCCTGCGCGACGTTCTGGATCGCCGTCGTGATTTCGCCCTTCACTTTCGCGATGTTGCTCGACGTGAAGTTGCTCGTCACCGAGCTGTCGTCGTTGCAGTAGTTCGGCCACCACGACGGCGAGAGCAGCCAGTCCTCCACGCACGTCTGCACGATGCTCGCGAAGTTGAAGTTGTTGCCGCCGATCGACAGCGCCACCAGCTTCACGTTGTGGCTCGCCGCGAAGTGCTGCAGCATCAGCGCCTGGCCTTCTTTGCCGCCCGAGTTGTAGAAGTCGATGCCCGGCTTGAACGTGCTGCCTTCGCTGAACGTGTACGTCTTCGCGCCCGAGCACGCGAGGTTCTCGCCGCTGACGCCACCGCCGATGTTCACCTCGGCCGCCTTCGACCGGTGACAGCCCGAGATCAGTTCGGCGTTGCCCGCCGAGTTGTCGTCGTACGCCGTCGAGCCGAGCGCGTCGATCGTCGAGGAGCTCATGTTCGTGTTGCCCGCCCAGCGGCCTGCCTCGCCGGAGATGTAGGAGTCGCCGACCGTAGCCGTCCACGGCGCCCCGACGCCCGGACCGTCGGCCAGCGCTCGCGGCGTAAACGCGCCCAGCGCCAGCATCAACGTCATCAGCATCCCGCCGGCCAGAGCCAGCGCAAGCGTGTTGCGGCTGCGAGCAGCCAAGAACCGATACATGCTCTTCCTCCCCCTGATGCGCGCCTCGCGCCTCCCGCGGGCGCTGTCCCGCCTACCCTATCCGGCTGGGACGACGCATTTCAATACGTCGCGCACGGCTCCCGCGCCGCCGCCGCCGCGACGGCCGCACGCGTCCCGCGGCGTCTCCGACCGGCCGCTGCTCAGGCGCTGTCGGCGACGCGCGACGGCGCCTCGCCCCACAGCTCCTCGAGCCGGTAGAACGCGCGCGCCTCGGGAGTGAAGATGTGCACGACGACGTCGAGGTAGTCCATCAGGATCCAGTCGGCCCGGCTCGCCCCCTCGACGCGCCGCGGCAGCGCGTCGTGCTCGCGCTTGAGCCCCTCGTGGATGCCGTCGTGGATCGCCTTCGTCTGGCGCGTCGTGTTGCCCGAGCAGATCACGAACCAGTCGGTGTAGTCGAGCACGCCGCGCAAATCGACCTCGACGACGTCGATCGCCTTCTTGTCCGACGCCAGCCGCACGATCTCGCCGAGCAGCGCGTCCCCCCTCATCGGCTCGCCTCGCGCGCACGCGCCCCGTACAGACCGTGCTCGGCGATGTAGCCGGCGACGTCCGCTCCGACGAGCTGCTCGATCGGCTGCTCAGCCGCCGCGCGTTCGCGCACGAGCGACGAGGAGACGTCGAGCAGCGGCGAGTCCAGGAAGCGCAGCTTCGCCTCCGGCGGCTGCAGCGGCGCGAGCGCGGCGCGCACGGCGCTGCGCTCGGTCCCCGAGCGCGCCGCCACCGCGACGCCGGCCAGCTCGAACAGCCGCTGCGGTTCGTGCCAGTCGGGCATCGTCGCGGCGATGTCGGCGCCGGCGATGAACGTCAGCTCGGCCTGCGGGTGGCTCTCGTGGATGGCGCTCAAGGTATCCACGGTATAGGACGGCCCCTCGCGCTCCAGCTCGAGCGCGCACACCGACACGCGCTCGACGCCGGCGACGAGCAGCCGGCACATCTCCAGCCGCTGCGCCGCGCCCGGGTCGTGCTCGACCGGCTTGTGCGGCGGCCAGCGCGCCGGCATCAGCACGACGCGCGACAGCGACAGCTCGCGCAGCGCGTGCTCGACGATCGCGAGATGGCCGACGTGCGGCGGGTTGAACGTGCCGCCGAGAATGCCGAGCGAGCGAAGCTCCTCGCGGCCCGCGCGAGGCTCACGCGCGGACGTGTCCGTCGCCCTCCACGAGGTACTTGAACGTGCACAGCTCGCGCAGCCCGATCGGGCCGCGCGCGTGCAGCTTCTGCGTCGAGTTGCCGATCTCCGCGCCCATCCCGAACTCGCCGCCGTCGGTGAAGCGCGTCGACGCGTTGACGTACACGCACGCCGCGTCGACGCCGAGCTGGAACGCACGCGCCGCGGCCGTGTCGCGCGTCACGATCGCCTCGGAGTGCCCGCTGCCGTAGCGCCCGACGTGCTCGATCGCGCGCTCGGCCGAGTCGACGACGCCGACCGCAAGCGTCAGCGACAGGTACTCGCTCTCCCAGTCCTCTTCGCCCGCCGCCTGCACGAGCGCCGAATCGGACGGCGAAAGCTCCAGCACTCGCTCGTCGCCGCGCACGACGACGCCAGCGTCGGTCAGCGCGCGAACGATCCGCGGGACGAAGCTCGGCGCCCGCTCGGCGTGCACGAGCAGCGTCTCGACCGCGTTGCACACGCCCGGGCGCTGCAGCTTCGCGTTCAGCACGATCGCCTCCGCCTGCGCCTCGTCGGCCGACGCGTCGACGTACACGTGGCAGTTGCCCGACGCCGCGTAGATCACCGGCACGGTCGCGACCGCCTGCAGCGCCTCCTTCAGCCCCTCGCCGCCGCGCGGGATGATCAGGTCGACGCTGTCGCGCTGCGTCGCAAGCTCGGCCAGCTCCGCGCGCCCGCCGCCCGCGACGAGGCTCACGCTGCCCTCGGGCAGCCCCGCGCCGACGACCGCCTCGGCGGCGATCTGCGCGAGCGCCGCGTTCGAGTGCTCGGCCGTCGAGGAGCCGCGCAGCACGATCGCGTTGCCCGACTTCAGGCACAGCGCCGCCGCGTCGATCGTCACGTTCGGCCGCGCCTCGTACACGACCGCGACGACGCCGAGCGGCACGCGCACCTTGCGCACGTCGAGACCGTTCGGCAGCCGCCGCCCCTCGATCACCTCGCCGACCGGGTCCGGCAGCGCCGCGATCCGCCTGACCGCGCGCGCGATCTGCGCGACGCGCTCGCCGTCGAGCCGCAGCCGGTCGAGCAGCGCCTCGCCGATCTCGTCCTCGGCGCCGAGCTGCATGTCGCGCGTGTTCGCGACGAGGATCTCCTCGAGCCGATCTTCGAGCGCCGCCGCGATCGCCTCGAGCGCCGCGTCCTTGACGATGCTGTCGGCGCGCGCGAGCGCGCGCGACGCGCGCTTTGCGGCGCCGCAGACCTCTGCGACCGATGCGACGGCGATGGCCATGGCCACTACAGGGTACGACCCCCGCGCGGGCGCGCGCTCAGTCGCCGGCGCGCGCTCAGTCGAGCACGAGGTAGTCGCGGTGCACGGCCTCCTCGCTCGCGCGCGGCAGCACCTCGCGCGCGCTGCTCGACTTCATCCCGCGCACCCGGCGCAGCTCCTCGGCGGAGTAGTTGCTGATCCCCTTGCCGAGCTTGTGCGACTGACCCTCGGCGTCGCTCGCCGCCTGCGCGATCTCGACGGCGTCGCCCGCGTCGAACTCGCCCGCCACCTCGACGACGCCGACCGGCAGCAGGCTCGCCGCCCCCTCGCGCAGCGCGCGCGCGGCGCCAGCGTCGACGACGAGCGTGCCGCGCGCCGGCTTCGCGTACTTCAGCCACAGCTTGAACGAGCTGTAGCGCGCCTCGCGCGGCGGAAAGCGCGTCCCCTCGCGCTCGCCGGCGAGCACCGCGCGCAGCGCCTCCGGGCGCACGCCGTTGCAGATCGTCGTCCCGATCCCCGCCGCCGTCGCCATGTCGGCGGCGACGACCTTCGAGCGCATCCCGCCCGACCCGAGCGGCGAGGTCGTGTGCCCGATCTCAAGCTGCTCGACGCTGTCGAAGTCGTCCACCTCGCGAACGATCTTCGCGTCGGGGTACAGCCGCGGGTCGGCCGTGTACAGGCCGTCGATGTCGGTCAGCAGCAGCAGCTCCTCGGCCGACACGAGCACCGCGACCTGCGCCGCGAGGAAGTCGTTGTCGCCGAACGAGATCTCGTCGGTCGCCGTCGTGTCGTTCTCGTTGATCACCGGCATCACGCGCCACTCCAACAGCGTCTCGAGCGTCTGGCGCGCGTTGAGGTAGTGCGTGCGCGCGCTCATGTCGAAGAACGTCAGCAGCACCTGCGCGCTCGTCACGCCGCGCTCGCGCAGCAGCTCGTCGTAGATCCGGTAGAGCTTGCCCTGGCCGACCGCGCTCGCCGCCTGCAGGTGGCGGATCGAGCTCGGCCGCTGCGTCAGCGCCATCTCGCGCATCCCGCGCGCGATCGCGCCGCTCGTGACGACGATCACCTCGCCGCCCTGCGCGTGCAGCGCCGCGAGCGTCTCGCACGCCTCGCGCAGGACGTCCACGCGCGGCTCGCCGTCGCTGCCCGCGACGACGCTGGAGCCGAGCTTGACCACGACGCGCCTCATGTCAGGAGCTTATTGCGGACCTTCGGGCTCATAGCCTGCTGCGCGAAGCGACGACATGGTGACCATGAGCGTTCGCGGTGCAGCGCTCAGCGCTCGGAAGCCAAACCGCTCATAGAACGACGAAGCGCTCTGATCGGCGGCGTGCACGACCACTGCGCGCACCGCAACCTGCTCAGATGCCCGAACCACGCGTACAAGCGCATCGTCGAGCAGGGCGGCGCCGATCCCTTGACCCTGCCGGTCGACATCGACAGCCAGACGGGCAAGGATCGCAACTGGGATCGGAAAGTGTTGCGATAGTCCCTTGCTCGTCTCGGGCGTCGCTTCGTGATGAGCGAGTTGCCCGGCGAGCAGCGCGTAGTAGCCATACACACGGTCCTCGGAGGCCGCGGCTACGAAGGTCCGTGCTGCGTCTCGGCGCTGGTTCTGACCCGCGTAACGGACGAGCCACCGATCCAGCAGCTCATTGCCACAGCTGAAGCCCGTGACGTCATGGCGGGCGGCGTCGTAGCGTTCGGTGCCGGCGAAGCCGGCGGTCACGCGCGCTGGCGCAGTTCGCGCAGCCGCGCGATCGCGTCTTGATCAACAGCGTCCAGTGCGTCCAGGAAGCGCGCGGCCTCGTCCTCGTTGAGCGCGATCCGCTGTCGATCGGCGAGGACCTCTCGAGCACGCGCGCTTGCCGCGCGACGGAAGAAGTCGCTCAGCGTCTCGCCCACCGCGCTTGCCGCGGCACTGTCGAGTTGCCGCTCGTCGTCAGTCAAGCGAAGCTCGAGCCGTTGAGTGCGCATGAGAATCACTGTACGGACATCGTACGGCTCGGTCAAGTACTCGTCATTCCGGGTCGAGCTCGAAGACCGAGCCGGCGATCTCGATCTCGTCGCCCGGCTGGAAGCCCTCGGCCTCGAGCGCCCTGAGCACGCCGATCCGCCGCAGCCGGCCCTCGAAGTGCGCCATCGCGTCCTCGTTGTCGACGTCGTAGCGCGCCAGCAGCCGCTCGATCCCCCGCCCGCGCACGGCGAACGCACGCGGACCGAGCCGCTCGACGGTGAACCCGCTCGCGCCGGCCGGCCGGAACACCATGTGCTCGGCGAGCTGCTCGACCGGCCCGGCGCGCTCGGCGCTCGCGAGGGGCACCTCGGCGCCGGCGCCGCCCTCGCCGGCCGGCGCCGCGGCCGCCGGCACGCTGCGCAGCAGCTCGCTCGCGAGCTCGCGCAGCCCGGCGCCGGTCGCGCTCGACGTCGCGATCACCGGCGTCTGCTCGCCCAGGCGCTCGCGCCAGTCCGCGATCGCGAGCTCCACCCCCCGCTCGTCGAGCAGGTCGCACTTCGACAGCGCGAGCACGCGCGGCAGCCGCGCGAGGCGCTCGTCGTGGGCCGCGAGCTCGCGCTCGATCGTCGCGTGGTTGGCGACCGGGTCGGCGTCCTCCTCACCGCTCAGCGCCGGCGCGACGTCGAGCACGTGCACGAGCAGGCGCGTGCGCTCGACGTGCGCGAGGAAGTCGTGCCCGAGCCCGGCGCCCTCGCTCGCGCCTTCGATCAGCCCCGGGATGTCGGCGATCACGAGCTGGCGGTCCTCGGCTTCCAGCACGCCGAGCACCGGCGAGAGCGTCGTGAACGGGTAGTCGGCGACCTTCGGCGCCGCCCGCGTCAGGCGCGCGAGCAGCGACGACTTGCCGGCGTTCGGCAGCCCGACGAGCCCGATGTCGGCGAGCAGCTTCAGCTGCAGCTCGAGCCAGCCCTCCTCGCCCGGCAGGCCGCGCTCGGCGAAGCGCGGCGCCTGACGCGTCGGCGTCGCGAAATGCTTGTTGCCGCGCCCGCCGGCGCCGCCGCGCGCGACCGTCGCGCGCTGGCCGTGCGCGAGCAGCTCCCAGCGGCGTCCGGCGAGGTCCTCGCCGTCGTCGAGCGGCGCCGCGATCTGCGTGCCCGGCGGAACGGCGATCTCGAGCATGCGCCCGTCGGCGCCGTGGCGCTGCGAGCCTTCGCCGTGGCCGCCGCGACCGGCGCGGTAGTGCGCCTTGCGGCGGAACTCCTGCAGGTCGCGCAGCGACTCGTCGCAGACGAGCACGACCGCGCCGCCGTGGCCCCCGTCGCCGCCGTCCGGGCCGCCGCGCGGCACGTGCGCTTCGCGGCGGAAGCTCATCGAGCCGTCGCCGCCGGCGCCCGCCTGCACGTGGATTCTCGCGCGATCGTGAAGCACAACGGTGTGCATCGTGACATTCGCGCGCTGTCGAGAGCGACGCGCAGCCGCCAAACAGCGCGCGACGGTGCTAGATCTTGGCCTCGACCACAAACCCCCACGAACGGAGCGTCCGAGACGATGAGCACCGAGCCCGCAGCGAACAGCGACGACGTCCTGTTGATCACCGGCGCCTCGACCGGCATCGGCGCCGCCACCGCCCGGCACGCGGCCGCCGCCGGCTGGCGGCTCGTGCTCGCCGCGCGCTCGCGTGAGAAGCTCGACGCGCTCGCCGCCGAGCTCGGCGGCCCCGAGCGCG
Source organism: uncultured Solirubrobacteraceae bacterium (assembly GCA_963782925.1). Lineage (GTDB taxonomy): Bacteria > Actinomycetota > Thermoleophilia > Solirubrobacterales > Solirubrobacteraceae > Palsa-744. Next base: position 2,715,980 of record CAWALH010000002.1, on the reverse strand, counting down.
CGATCGCCGTGCGCTGCGACGTCACCGAGTGGGATCAGCAGCAGGCGCTCGCCGAGCGCGCGCTGTCGGCGTTCGGCCAGATCGACGCCGTCTTCGCCAACGCCGGCTTCGGCGGCCCGCGCGGGTTCCTCGAGGACACGCCCGAGCACTGGCGCGAGATGGTCCTGACGAACGTCTACGGCGCGGCGCTGACGCTGCGCGCGACGATCCCCGCGCTGAAGCAGTCCGAAGGCCACCTGCTGCTGACCTCGAGCGTCGCCGGACGCCGCGCGCTGCCGGGGTCGTTCTACTCGTGCACGAAGCACGCCGTCACCGCGATGGGCGAGGCCGCGCGCCAGGACCTCAACGGGACCGGCGTGCGCGTCACGCTGATCGAGCCCGGCATGGTCGACACGCCGTTCTTCGACAACCGGCCGACGAACGCGCTGCTCGACGACGACATCGCGCGCGCCGTCATGTACGCGCTCGCGCAGCCGCCCCACGTCGACGTCAACGAGATCCTGATCCGGCCGATCTCGCAGGACGCCTAGGCGTCGGCGGGAACCACGCTGACGGTGCGCCCGCGGCGCCCCGTCGTGAACTGCACCGTGCCGGCCGCGCGCGCGTAGAGCGTGTCGTCCTTGCCGATCCCGACGCCCGGGCCCGGCTTGAAGCGCGTGCCGCGCTGGCGCACGATGATCTCGCCGCCCGTCACGGCCTGTCCGGCGAACGTCTTCACGCCGAGGCGCTGCGCGTTGGAGTCGCGCCCGTTGCGGCTCGAGCCGAGCCCCTTCTTATGAGCCATCGCTCGACTCCTCCTTCGCTTTCGCGCTCTGCGCTTTCGGTTTCGCCGGTTTCGCGGCGGCCGGTTTCGCTTTGGCGGCCGGTTTGTCGCCCGCCGGCTTGGCCGCCGCCGGTTTCGCTTTGGTCGCCGGCGCCGGCGCCGGCGCCGCCTTCGCGGCCGGCTGCTCCGTCGCGGGCTTGTCGGCCGCGGGCGTCGCCGCGACCGGTTTCGCCGTTTTCGCTTTGGCTTTGCCGTGCGCGATCTCGGTGACCTCGATCTGCGTCAGGTCCTGGCGGTGGCCGGTGCGGCGCTTGTAGCCGCGCTTCGGCTTGAACTTGAACACGCGCAGCTTCTCGCCGCGCACGTGCGCGACGACCTTCGCCGTGACCTGCACCGACTCGAGGCCGGCCTTGTCGAAAACGGCCTCATCGGAGCGGTAGAGGATCGGCTCGAGCTTGACGTTCGCGCCCTCCTCGACGGCGAGGCGCTCGACCAGCAGCCGCTGGCCGCGCTCGACGCGGTACTGCTTGCCGCCGGTCTTCACGATCGCGTACATGTCTGTCTCGGTTTCGGTTCTGTTCGTTGCGAGGCGCCGCGCCGGCGCCCCTCGCGCGCCGGAGCTCTACTCCGGCGACGCAGGCGCCTTGGCAGCGGAACGGCGTCGCCCGCCCCTGCGGCCACGACGCCGAGGTTTCGATTGTAGGCCATCGGCGGCGCCCTCGCCCTGCTGCTCGTCGGCCGCCGGCGCGTCCTTCGGCGCCGGCTCGTCCTCGGGCTCGGAGTCGACCGCCGTCGGCGACTCGTGCAGGCCCGCTTCGCGACGCGCGTCGGCGTCCTCGCTGTCGGCCGGCGCGCGGCGTCCCCGCGCACGCGAGCGCGCGCGTTCGCCGGCGCGCCCGCCCTCGCCCGATCCCGAGCTGCGGCGGCCGCCGCGACCGTTGCGCGACGTGCTCGAGCGCGCCGGCGGCTTGACGACCTCGCCCGCCTCGTCGAGCAGCAGCGCGCTCGCCGCCGTGCGACCGACCTGGTCGATCCGCACCATCCGCTTCGTCCCGACCTCCGAGGCCGCGCCGGCGATCGAGATGATGTAGCCGTCGATTTTCGCGACCGCGTCGTCGACGTCGTACATGTGCGGCTCGACGATCTCGACGAGCACCTCGTCGCCCTGGCGGAACGGCAGCGCGCGGTCCTCGACCTCCGCGCGCGTGCCCTCGAACGTGATCGCGAAGTGGTCGAGCGCGAGCCCTTCGGAGCCCTCGAACAGGAACGACTTGCCGGTCTGCGCCTCGAGCGCGTGCAGCACGCGCGAGCCGTGGCCGGTGAACTCGGTGCTGACGCGCGGGTTGATCTGCACGAGGAACGCCTCGACGTCCGGGTGCTCGGCGGCGACGTCGCGCAGCCGGCGCTCGAACTCGATCGCGATCGTCTCCTCCGAGCGGATCACGCCCTCGCCGTCGCACGTCGGGCACGGGCGGCTCATGATCTCGCGCACGCCCTCGGTCACGTTCTGGCGCGTCATCTCGACCAGGCCGAGCTTGGAGATCTCCGCCGTGAAGGTCTTCGTGCGATCCTCGTCGAGCGTCTTGCGCAGCACCTTCATCACCGCGTCGCGGTTGCGCGCGCGGGCCATGTCGATGAAGTCGATCACGATGATCCCGCCGATGTCGCGCAGGCGCAGCTGGTTGACGACCTCCTCGGCCGCCTCGAGGTTCGTCTTCGTGATCGTGTCCTCCAGGCCGGCGCCCTTGCCGCGGCCGATGAACGAGCCCGAGTTGACGTCGATCACCGTCAGCGCCTCGGCGTAGTCGATGATCAGGTAGCCGCCGCTCGGCAGGTCGACGCGGCGCGAGAGCAGCCCGTCGATCGCCTTGTCGACCGCGTACGCCTCGAACAGCGGCTGCTCGGCCTGCCACAGCTCGACGCGCTCGACGAGCTCGGGCGCCGTGCGCGTGAAGAATGACACGAGCCGGTGGTACTGCTGCTCGTCGTCGACGATCGCGCGCTCGAAGTGCGCCGAGAAGATGTCGCGCACGACGCGCACCGAGAGATCCGCCTCCTGGAAGACCAGATCCGGGGCGGTCGTCTCCTCGACGCGTTTCTCGAGCACCTCGTGCAGCTTGTGCAGGTACTTCAGCTCGCGTTCGAAGTCCTCGCGCTTGGCGCCGTGCGCGGCGGTGCGCACGATCACGCCGCCGCCGCCGATCTCCAGTTTCGAGGTCTGGCGGCGCAAGCGCTCGCGCTCCTTGTCCTCGAGGCGGCGCGAGACGCCGATGCCCTCGCCGGTCGGCGCGTAGACCATGTAGCGGCCGGCGATCGTCAGCTCCATCGAGAGCCGCGCGCCCTTCGTCTTCAGCGGGTCCTTGACGACCTGCACGACGATCTCCTGCCCGGGTTTCAACAGGTCCGAGATCTTGCGCCCGCTGCCCGAGCCGCGCCCGCGGCGCGGCGTCTCGACGCCCGGCAGGACGATCTCGTCGACGTGCAGGAAGCCGTTCTTCTCCAGGCCGATGTCGACGAACGCGGCCTCCAGGCCGGGCAGGACGTTGTCGACCTTGCCCTTGTAGATGTTGCCGACGATCGAGCGCCCGCCGCGGCGCTCGATGTACAGCTCGGCGATGCGATAGCCGGCCTGCTTACCTCCGCCGCTGCCGCGCTTGCGCGGGCTCGCGGCTTTCGAGGCCGCTTTCGAGGCCGACGCCTTCGAGGCGGCGGGCGCTTTGCGGCTCGCCGTGGAACGTGCGGGGGCGGGCTCTCCGCCCGCCTCCAGGAGCGCGACGCGCGTCTCCGCGCGGTCGACGCTGACAAGTACTTGCTTTTTCAAGGTGGACTCTCTCTATGTTGGATCGGGGCGTCTGCGTGCTCGCGATCGCCCCGTCGGCCGACCGCCCTCCCGCGACTGCTTGCTCGTCCGCCCGGGCAGCGGCTGCGTGGCCGGCTGCGGGACGGAGGTCTGGCGGGAGTGGCAGGGCGTTCATTTGTGTGTTAGCGCAGGACGCGGCCCTTCAGAGCTTGGGAGGCGCGCGCCTGTACGTAAATCGATTGCAGCAGGCCCATCGCCAACAGCGTCGTGATTACCGACGAGCCGCCGTAGCTCATGAGCGGCAGCGGAACGCCGGTGATCGGCATGATCCCGATCGTCATTCCAACGTTGACGAAGACCTGAAACATCAGCATAGCCGTTACCCCGGCAGCGACGAGCGACCCGAACAGATCCTTCGACATCACGAGGATCCGCAGCGCGCGCCAGATCGTCAGGCCGTAGAGCAGCAGCACGAGCGCGGCGCCGACGAACCCGTACTGCTCGCCGACGGCGGCGAAGACGAAGTCGGTGTGGTTCTCCGGCACGTAGCCGAGTTTGCTCTGCGAGGAGTTCGGCCCGCGCCCGGTCTTCTGCCCCGAGCCGATCGCGATCTTGGACTCCTCCTGTTGGTAGCCTTCCTTCTGGGGATTGGTCGACGGGTGCAGGAACGCCGTCAGGCGCTGCACCTGGTAGGGCTTCAGCACGTGCACGCCGACCGCCGGCGCCGCGACGAGCACGAACGTCAGCGACACGAGCCCGAGCGCGACCAGCGCCGTCAGGTGCTTCCACGACGCGCCGGCGACGAACAGCATCGTGAACGCGATCACGACGTACACGAGCCCCGAGCCGAGGTCGGGCTGGAGGATCACGAACATCGCCGGGATCAGCGCGGCGAGCATCACGAGCGCCGTCGTCTGACGCTCGCGCAGCCGCCTGGCGCGATCGACGACGAGCGCGGCGAGCGCGAGCGTCAGCAGCACCTTGCCGAGCTCCGACGCCTGGAAGGAGAAGAACGGAAGGCTGATCGCGCGCTGCGAGCCGCGCGCGGTGTGGCCGAGGCCGAGGACGGCGAGGATGCTGAAGATCAGCGCGCCGTAGATCACGTTTTTCAGCGACCGCAGCCGCGCGTAGTCCAGGCGCGAGAGCGCGAGCATCGACAGGAGCCCGACGACGAGGTAGATCGCCTGGCGGTCGACGTAGTAGTGCGGCTGGCTCGGGATCAGGTTCTTCGTCGCGCCTTTGAGCGTCACGATCGAGCAGACGCCGAGCCCGGCGGCCGCGAGCGTCAGCGCCGGGTCGAGCGGCAGCCGCAGGGCGCGCGCGCCCGTCGCGGGCGGCGCCGCCGGCGCCTCGGGCGCGGTGATCGGGCTGAGCGGCGTCAAAACGTCTTCGACGTCCCCGAGACGAACTTCTTTTCCTTGCCGAACCACTGCGAGGCCAAGAGGCGCGCGATCGGCGCCGCCGTTTCCGCGCCGAAGCCGCCCTGCTCGACGGTCACCGCGAGCACGATCGGGCGCTTGGGGTCGCCGATGTAGCACATGTACCACGACTGGTCTTCCTTGCCCGCGTGTTCGGCCGTCCCGGTCTTGCCGAACACCGGGTGTTCTGACTGGTTCCAGCCGGTCCACACGTCCGCCGAGGTCCCGCCCGGCTGGCTCGCCGCCTCGTGGATCCCCTGCATCACGTCGTTGAGGTAGGAGTCGTTCAGGTGCACGTGGCGCACCGCCGGGAAGCTCAGCGTCTGCACGAGCCGCCCCTGCGGCCCGTCGATCTCCATCCCGAGGTGCGGCCGCACGACCCACCCTTCGCCGCCGTTGGCGTACGCGTTCGCGAGCGTCGAGTACGCGACGGCCATCTGCAGCGGCGAGGTCAGCAGGTCGCCCTGGCCGACCGCCAGGTGCATGTCGTCGCCGACGCTCCACGGCCGCCCGTCGGAGATGCCGCAGCTGGCGACGTGGCGGCGATGCTCGCAGCGCAGCTCCTCGCGCGCGACTTTCGCGCGCCACGCGGCGTCCGGCACGAGGCCGGTGATCTCGCTCGGCAGGTCGATCCCCGTCTGCTGGCCGACGCCGAGCTTGTGCGCCATCGCCTGGATCACGTCGCCGTGGCTGTTGGCGAACTCGCCGGCTTCGAAGAAGTACGTGTCCGAGGAGACCTTCAGCGCTTCGACGAGCCCGACCGCGCCGTAGTCGGCCTTGCCGGCGTTGCAGAACTGCTCGGTCGAGACGTGGATGCACTGGCCCGCGCCGAGCGCCTCGCTCGGGTTGATCACGCCCGCTTCGAGCGTGCCCATCGCCGTGATCGGCTTGAACGTCGAGCCCGTCGGGTACGTGCCGTTGACGGCGCGATCGGTCAGCGGCGCCGGCGCTTCTTCGCCGGTTCCGCTCGTCTTCGTTTTGCCCTCGAGCGCCGCGTATTCGGCCTTCGTCAGCGGTTTCGCGAACTTGTTCGGGTCGAACGTCGGCGAGGAGCCCATCGCGAGGATCTGGCCGTTGCGCGGGTCGAGCGCGACGAACGCGCCGGCGCTCGCCGGTTTGCCGCCGGCGCGCGCGTTTTCGATCCCCTCGACGAGCGCTTTTTCGCCCTCGCTCTGCAGGCCGCGATCGAGCGTCACCTTCAGGCTGTAGCCGGCCTTCGGCTGCGTCGGCGCGAGCTTGCTCGGCACCGGGTAGCCCTGCGCGTTGACCTCGACGCGCTCGATCCCCGGTTCGCCGCGCAGGTAGCGGTCGTAGTAGTACTCGAGCCCTTCCTGGCCGACGACCGTCCCCTGCTTGACGCCGTGGAACGCGTGCAGCTTCAGCTCGTTTTCGGAGACCTGCCCGACGTAGCCGAGCGCCTGCGCCGCCATCGCGCCGTACGGGTACGCGCGGATCGAGACCGGCTGCTGCGTCACGCCCGGGTATTCGTTCTGGCGCTCGGCGAGCACCGTCAGCGCGTCGCGCCCGGCGTCGGTCTTGATCGTCACCGGCGCGTACGGCACCGCCGTGCGCCCCTTGATCACGAGCGCCTCGACGTGTCCGGCGCTCATCCCCAGCAGATGCCCGAGCCGGCGGTACAGCGCCATTCGCCTGCGCCCGGCCGGCGGCAGCGCCGACGGCACGATCTGCACGGCGTTCGTCGTGCGGCTCGCGACCAGCGGCTGGCCTTCGCGGTCGAGGATTTCCCCGCGCGGCGCCGCGATCGGCAGATCGCGCGCGCGATTCGCGTTGGCCTGCTGCACGTACTGTTCGCCCGAGAGCACCTGCAGGAACCACAGGCGGAAGAAGATGATCGCGAACATCGCCATCGCGAGGCCGCCGATGATCGCCACGCGCAGCGCCAGTTGCGGCGAGACCGGCAACCGCGAGCGCTCGTCGCCCGACCAGCCGCCGCCGCCCGGTTCGATCGCGCTCATCCGTGCGAACCTCGCCCGCTCATGAACGCGACAGCGGGCTGAGACCGCCTGTCGTGTAAGCGCGGCGCCGGCGCCGGCGCGGGTCCTCGGGCAGGCCGCCGATCAGGCTGCGGCGCACGACGATCCAGACCGGCAGCGCGACGATCGTGTCGACGACGACGCCGAGCACGATCTGGCGCAGCAGCTCGAGGCTGACCGGCGCGTCGACGCCGAGCAGGAACTGCACGATCGAGTAGAAGACCATCGCGCCGGCCGCCGCCGCGGCGCCGACGAGCAGCGGCGTCAGCGCCGCCTGCGGGTCGCGCAGTTCGCGCAGCCGCCCCGCCCAGTAGCCGACGAGCGTCAGCGTCAGCGACGTCACGCCGAGCGTCTGCACGAGCGCGAGGTCGACGAGCAGGCCGACGGCGAAGCCCGTCACGGCGCCGACCGTCGAGCCGCACAACAGGCCGACGAACGCGATCAGCAGCGGCGAGAGGTCGACGCTGACGCCGAACACCGGCACCTCCGAGACGACGCCGATCTGGAAGAACACGACGACCACCGCGAGGATCGCGATCCGCGCGAGCGGCGCCGAGCTGAAGTCGACGCTCATCAGCCGCCACCGGTCGAGGCGAACTGTTCGCCGGACGGGCTTTCGGCGTGCTGGCCCGGCGGCAGGCTGCTCGCCAGGTGGCCGACGTTCGACGGGACCGATCCCTGCGCGGCGGTCAGCACCTGCACGACGTCGAGGTTGTGCAGGTCGGCGAGCGGGTGCACGTTGACCGAGCGGTACGCGCTTTCTTCGTTGATCGACGTGACCTGGCCGATCGGGATGTTCGGCGGGTACAGCGAGTCGTTCGGCCCCGACACGGTGCCCGACGTGACGACGTATTCGCCCTTGTTCGCGCGCGCGTTCGCCGGCAGGTACTGCAAGAGCAGGTCGTTCGGGTCCCCCACCTTCGGCTGAACGATGCCGGTCGCGCCCGACGTCCCGATCCGCGCCGACACGCCGACCGAGCTGTCGCTGATCAGCGTCACCTGCGCGCCGTCGGAGGCGACCTGCGCGACCTTGCCGATCAGCCCTTCGTCGTTGATCACCGGGTCGTTGACGCGCACGCCCGAGGATTCGCCCTTGTCGATCGTGACCGTCGAGTACCACACGTTCGGCGACTTCGCGACGACCGTCGCCGTCACCGGGTGGTAGTCGCTGACGCTCAGCTGGTTGTCGAGCTTGTACAGCGCCAGCAGTTCGCGGTAGCCGTGTTTTTCCGATTCGTCGGCGATCACCTGGCGGCGCAGCCGGTCGACCTGCTTGCGCAGTTCGTCGCGCTGGCCTTTCGCGTGCAGCGTGTCGCCGAACCAGCCGATCATGTCGCGCACCGGCTTCAGCGCCTTGTTCGCGCCGTTCTGGATCGGCGAGACGACCGTCAGGAAGCCGCGCTGCACCGAGTGCAGGCCGCCGCCCGAAGCCTCGCCGAAGTAGGCGGTCAGGAGGATCAGGGAGAGCACGACGAGCAGCGCGAGCACCGCACGTCGACGCCGGACCGTCTTGTCATGCACCGATAGCGACCTTCCGAAGCGTTCAAGGGAAAGAGTACCCCCGGACCTACGCCTGCGTCACAGCTGGAACGCGCAATCACCGGCGCCGCTGCTGGCGATTGCGGGAGTTGCGGTTGGAGCGGTGGATCGCCTCGAACTCCTCGAGCGAGCGACCCGAGCCGACCGCGACGCACGTCAGCGGCGACTCCGCCAGGTGCGCCGGCATCTGCGTCTCTTCGCGCAGGCGCTCGTCGAGCCCCTGCAGGAGCGAGCCGCCGCCCGCGAGCATGATGCCGCGGTCCATGATGTCCGAGGCGAGCTCCGGCGGCGTGCGGTCGAGCGTCTCCTTGACTGCGTCGAGGATCTGCGTCAGCGGCTCTTCGAGCGCCTGGCGGATCTCCTCGCTGGTCAGCACGACCGTCTTCGGCAGCCCCGCGACCATGTCGCGACCGCGGATCTCGGCCTGCAGCTCCTCCGCCATCGGGCACGCCGAGCCGATCTCGAGCTTCAGCTCCTCGGCCGTCTGCTGCCCGATCAACAGCTTGTACTCGCGCTTTGCGTAGTTGATGATCGCCTCGTCCATCTCGTCGCCGCCGACGCGGATCGACTGCGAGACGACGATCCCGCCGAGCGAGATCACGGCGACCTCGGACGTGCCGCCGCCGATGTCGACGATCATCGAGCCCGTCGGCTCGCCGACCGGCAGGCCGGCGCCGATCGCCGCCGCCATCGGCTCCTCGATCAGGTACGCCGTGCGCGCGCCCGCCGACAGCGTCGCCTCCTCGACCGCGCGCTTCTCGACGCCGGTCACGCCCGACGGCACGCAGACGACGACGCGCGGGTGCGCCCAGCGGTTCTGGTGGACCTTCTGGATGAAGTGCCTGAGCATCTCCTCGGTCACGTCGAAGTCGGCGATCACGCCGTCCTTCAGCGGGCGGATCGCCTGGATCGTGCCCGGCGTGCGACCGAGCATCCGCTTCGCCTCGATCCCGACGGCGTGCACTTCGCCGGTCCGTGAGTCGATCGCGACGACGCTCGGCTCCGACAGCACGATCCCGCGCCCGCGCACGTACACGAGCGTGTTCGCGGTTCCCAGGTCGACGGCCATGTCGCGACCGCCAAAGCCTGTCAGATAGCTGAAGATGCCCATTTATAGGAAAGAAAGATGCATCGGACGCTCCCCGCCGCTCCACCAAGACGAGCTCTGCATGCTCGCCGGCAGGTCTCCGAGCGGTCGGGCGTGCCCGATGGCGCAGTCTAGCGAACGTCCTTCGCCGCCCGATAGGGTCGCCAGCGGTTTTGCAGGGACTTCGTCGGGTAAACCCGCATTCGCGCGAGCCGCCGCGATCCCCGTCGCAAAGGCGCCGGCAGGCGCCCTCATTCATCTCCGAACAACTCGGGGGCGAGCTCTCGCAGCGTGCGCAGCGGCAGGCCGACGACGTTCTCGACCTCGCCGTCGATCGAGACCGCGAGCTTCGCGCCGTCGCCCTGGATCGCGTAGCCGCCCGAGCGCCCGCGCCACTCCTCTCTCGCGACGTACCACTCGAGCAGCCGCTCGTCGATCTCGCGGAACGTGACCCGCGTGCGCGCGAGCGCCGTGCGCTCGATCGGCTCCTCGCCGGCCTCGGCGAGCAGCAGCGCGACGCCGCTGATCACCTCGTGCGTGCGCCCGCCGAGCGCCGTGATCGTCGCGCGCGCCGCCTGCGCGTCCGGCGGCTTGCCGTAGATCACGCCGTCGAGCACGACGATCGTGTCGCACCCGAGCACCGCCTCGCCCGCGCCTGGGCGCGCCGCCGCGCGCGCCTTGCGCCGTGCGTTCTCGAGCGCCACCGCCGCCGCGTCCTCACCCTGCTCGAGCTCGCTCGCGTCCGACACCCTGACCGTGAACGGCACGCCCAGGCGCGCGAGCAGCTCACGGCGCTGCGGCGAGGCAGACGCGAGGACGAGCGCCGGTGGCGTAACGGCGCCTACAGGTCGGGAAAGAACAGCGCCGCCTCGCGCGCGGCCGACTCCGGCGAGTCCGAGCCGTGCACCATGTTGGCGCCCATCTCGATCGCGAAGTCGCCGCGGATCGAGCCCGTGCTCGCCTCCAGCGGGTTCGTCGCGCCGATCACCTGCCGCGCCGCCTTGACCGCGTCGACGCCCTGCAGCACGATCGCGACGATCGGCCCCGACGTGATGAACTCGACGAGCTCGCCGAAGAACGGCCGCTCGGCGTGCTCGGCGTAGTGGCGTTCGGCCAGCTCGCGGTCGACCGTCATGCTGCGCAGCGCGACGATCTGAAGGCCCTTGCGCTCGAAGCGCGCGATTATCTCGCCCGACAGCCCGCGCGCGAACGCGTCGGGCTTCACGAGGATCAACGTTCGGTCCATCGGCTTCCTTCCCGTTTGAGGATCGTTCTAGGTGCTCGGGCGCGCGCGGCTGTGTGACGGGCGTGTCGCGCGACCCTCGCCGCGCGCGCCGCCCGCCGGATCGCTCGCCGCGACGGGCGTCGCCCGGGTCTCCTGCTCGTCGGCGAGCTCGACGCTCGCCGCCTCGTCGGTCGCCTGCGTCGCCGCGCGCCGTTCGGCGCGTTCGCGCGCCGCGCGCGCGCGCGCCGTCTCCGGACGCGCCGTCGCGAGCTCGGTCTCGCCCGCGATCGGCGCCTCGCCGGCGAGCTCGGCCTGCTCGGCCTCGATCTGCGCCTGCGTGCGGCGCCGGCGCGTGCGGCGCGCCGGCGCGCTCGGCGCGACCTCCGTCTCGCAGTACGGGCAGATCGTCCACGCCTGGTCGAGCGGGCGCGAGCAGCTCACGCAGCGGTCCTTCAGCTTGCGCAGGCAGCTCGGGCAGACCACGAAGTCCTTCTCGATCCGGTAGTCGCAGTGCGGGCACAGCGAGTGGTCGAACTCGTGCAGGCGCGCCTCCGCCGCCTGCACCTCCAGTTCGCGCTCGTGCACGTCCTCGAGGTACTCCGGCGGACGCAGGATCATGTACACGATCGTCCCCACGAACGGGAACAGCGCCGCCGCCGTCGCGCAGCCGACGAGCATCGGGTCGTGGATCCGCCGCCGCGCGTCCGAGTACGTCCAGTAGATCAGCGACAGGTACAGGACGACGACGAACAGGATCAGCAGGTCGACGACGAGGTTGAGCCCGCTGCTTTCGATTCCGAAGTATGCGATAGGGGGCATCGGCGGGCCGAGTTTAGAGAAACAGGCGGCCAAAGCCGTAACCGGCCGCGAAGAACACGAGGATCACGAGCGCGACGATCAGCGCGACGGCGCCGATCATCGTCAGCACCGAAGGGCCTTCGCCGTTCACACCGCCGCCCTTCGCCGGCGCGCGCCCGACTCCTGCTCCGAGCGCTCCCGATCGAGCCGCGCGAGCAGCTCGCCGACGAGGTAGACCGACCCCGTCGCGAGCACCGTCGCGCCGCGCTCGAGCGCCCATTCGCGCGCCTGCTCGAGCGCGCGCTCGGGGCTCGGCTCGCACGCGACGGCCTCGAACCCGAGCTGGCGCGCGAGCGACTGCAGCGCCGCCGGCGACAGCGCGCGCCCGCTCGGCGGCGCCGTGAACCACGCGCGCTCGCACAGCGGCAGCAGCGCCTCGAGCATCCCGACCGCGTCCTTGTCCTCGAGCACGCCGAGCACGAGCGCGAGCGGCCGCTCGCCGACGAGCTCTGGCAGCGACGCGGCCAGCGCGCGCGCGGCGTCGGGGTTGTGCGCTCCGTCGAGCACCGTCGGCGGCTCGCCGTCGAGCAGCTGCAGGCGCCCCCGCACGTCCGTCGTCGCCGCCGCCTCGCGCACCGCCCGCTCGCTCGGCTCGATTCCCAGCTCGCGCAGGAACGTCACCGCGACGAGCTCGGCCAGCGCGAAGTTGCGCCGCTGGAACTCGCCCGCCGCCGCGAGCGCCGGCACGCTCGGGCGCGCCGGCGCCTGCACGAGCCGCGCGCCGCGCTCGCGCGCGACGCGCTGCGCGACCGCCAGCGCGTCGGCGTGCAGCCCGGCGCCGAGCGCCAGCGTCGCGCCCTCGGCGAGCACCGCGAGCTTCTCCTCGGCGATGTCGCGCACCGTCGGCCCGAGCCAGCGCGTGTGCTCGAGGCCGACGTTCGTCAGCGCCGTCACGCGCGCGTCGATCACCGACGTCGCGTCATAGCGCCCGCCGAGGCCCGCCTCGATCACCGCCGCCTGCACGCCGCGCCGCGCCATCGCCCACAGCGCCGCCGCCGTCAGCAGTTCGAACTGCGTCACGTGGTCCTCTCCGGCGAGCGTCCGGTTGACGCGCTCGGCCGCCCACGCCGCGCGCGCGATCGCCTCGGCCAGCTCCTCCCCGGAGATCTCGCGCCCGTCGATCTGGACGCGCTCGCGGTAGGAGACGAGGTGCGGCGAGGTGTACGCCGCCGTGCGCAGCCCGTGGCGCTGCAGGATCGCCGCCGTCATCCGCGTCGTCGAGGTCTTGCCGTTGGTCCCGAGCACGTGCACGCACTCGAAGCTGCGCTGCGGCGAGCCGAGCACGGTCATCATCCGGCGCATCCGGTCCAGGCCGAAGCGCATGCCGAACAGCTCGAGCGAGCGCAGGTGCTGCTCGGCCTGTCGCTCGGTCCACGCCTTCGGGTTGCTCGTGCTCATGCTCTGCCGATGCGGATTCGACGCCGCCGCGCGGGCGCGCTACGCGTCCGGGTGTTTGCGCAGGTAGTCGATGAACACGGGGCGCAGCGCCTCGCCGAGCTGCCCGTCGCCGCTGTGCAGGGCGTCCGAGATCAGCCCTTTGGAGAACTGGATGTCGTAGTCGGCCTCGCCGGTGTCGCCGCTGGCCGCCTCGGCCGCCGGAATCAGCTCCAGCAGGTCCCAGAAGAACTTCACGTCGACGTGGCGCTCGGCGCGGCGCACGGCGCGGTCGTGCAGCTCGTGCGTCGTCAGCTTGTCGAGCTCGTCGTCGGTCATCTCGCTCCCACGTCTCCTCGCGCGCCGCTCGCCCGCATCGTGCGCCGCGGGCTCAGCGACGCTTGCGGCCGCGCTTGCGAGCACCGCCGCGCAGCGCGAACAGCTCGCGACCCATGCCGAGCAGGTCGAGCTTGCCGGCGAGCTTGCGCAGCTCGGCGCGCTGCCTGCTGGTCAGGTTGCTGGCCCGGCCGCGCGATTCGCCGACCAGCTGGGTCAGATTCGCGCGCTCCTTCGACGACAGCGCGTTCCAGTGCCGGCTGACGATCATCGCTGCGCGCGACAGCGCCAGCCACGGCACGGCCGCGATCGTGCTCTTGACCACCGACGTCGATTCGCTGCGCTTGGGCACAGCGCGATCCTAGCGGGCCGGCGCGCGCCGCGCGCGCGGCGCCGCGTTCACGCCGACTCCTCGCGCAGCGAGTCGTCTCCGGCCTCTTCCGGCGCCGCTTCGGTCACGAGCGTCGGCGTCAGACCCTTCTCGACCGTCTCCTTCGTCACGACGCACTTCTTCACGTCGCGGCGCGACGGCAGCTCGAACTGCACCTCGAGCAGGATCTCCTCGATGATCGAGCGCAGGCCGCGCGCGCCGGTTTCGCGCGCGAGGCCCTTCTCGGCGACCGCCGTCAGCGAGTCCTCGGAGAACACGAGCTCGATCCCGTCGAACGCGAAGAACCGCTGGAACTGCTTGACGAGGGCGTTGCGCGGCTCGACGAGGATCGACACGAGGTCCTCGCGCGTCAGCTGGTGCACGGCCGACATCACCGGCAGGCGCCCGATGAACTCGGGGATCAGGCCGTACTCGATCAGGTCCTCCGGCAGGCAGTGCTCGAACACCTCGCCCGGGTCGCGCTCGGCCTTCGCCTCGATCGCCGCCGCGAAGCCGACGCCTTTGTGCCCGATCCGCCGCTCGATCACCTTGTCGAGGTTCGCGAACGCGCCGCCGCAGATGAACAGCACGTTGGTCGTGTCGATCGTCAGGAACTCCTGGTGCGGGTGCTTGCGCCCGCCCTGCGGCGGCACCGACGCCTGCGTCCCCTCGAGGATCTTCAACAGCGCCTGCTGCACGCCCTCGCCCGAGACGTCGCGCGTGATCGACGGGTTGTCGGCCTTGCGCGCGATCTTGTCGACCTCGTCGATGTAGATGATCCCCGTCTCGGCCTTCTTGACGTCGTAGTCGGCCGCCTGGATCAGCTTCAGCAGGATGTTCTCGACGTCCTCGCCGACGTACCCCGCCTCGGTCAGCGCCGTCGCGTCGGCGATCGCGAACGGCACGTTGAGGATCCGCGCGAGCGTCTGCGCGAGCAGCGTCTTGCCGCAGCCGGTCGGCCCGAGCAAGAGGATGTTCGACTTCTGCAGCTCGATGTCGGTCTCGCCCGACATCATCATCTGCACGCGCTTGTAGTGGTTGTAGACGGCGACCGACAGCGTCCGCTTCGACGGGTCCTGGCCGACGACGTACTCGTCGAGCACGTCGTAGATCTCACGCGGCTTCGGCAGGTTCTCCAGGTCGAACGCCGGCGGCGCCGAGAGCTCCTCGTCGATGATCTCGTTGCACAGGTCGATGCACTCGTCGCAGATGTACACGCCCGGCCCGGCGATCAGCTTCTTGACCTGGCGCTGGGACTTGCCGCAGAAGCTGCACAGGAGCTGCTCGTTGGAGTCTGTCGGTCGCGCCATCGCCTGATGCTCAGTGCTCGGAGATCACCCTGTCGATGATGCCGTACTCCTTGGCCTCCTCCGAGGACATGAAGTAGTCGCGCTCGGTGTCCCTACCGACCTGCTCGAGGTCTTTGTGCGTGTGCTTGGCGATGATCTCGTCGAGCCGTTTGCGCACGTCGATGATCTCTTTCGCGTGGATCTCGATGTCCGTCGCCTGGCCTTCGAAGCTCGAGGAGACCTGGTGGATCAGGATCTTCGCGTTCGGCAGCGCCATCCGCTTGCCCTCGGCGCCGCCCGCCAACAGCAGCGCGCCCATCGACATCGCGATGCCGACGCAGATCGTCTGCACGTCGGGCTTGATGAACTGCATCGTGTCGTAGATCGCGAGGCCCGCGTAGACCGACCCGCCCGGCGAGTTGATGTACAGCGAGACGTCCTTCTCCGGGTCCTCGGACTCGAGGTGAAGCAGCTGCGCGACGATCAGGTTCGCGATCTGATCGTCGACCGGCGTGCCGAGGAAGATGATCCGCTCGTTGAGCAGCCGGCTGTAGATGTCGAACGCGCGCTCGCCGCGCGAGGTCTGCTCGACGACCATTGGAACAAGTGGGCTCATGTCGCTCGCTTCTCTTTCGCTTCGCCGGCCGGAATCCTCTAGAGGCTAGCTGCCCGCCGCGGGATCGGTCGGAGTCCACAGCTTTCCCGGCGCCGAGCCCTGCCCGCCGCCGCCCGCCGCGCCGCCCGGCGCCGCGCCCGGCTGCGCGCCGGACTCCTGCCCGGGCGTCCACAGCTGCTCGCGCGCCTGCGCCTGCGCGACCGAGATCGGCTTCGCCCGCTCGGCGATCAGCTCGATCGCGATCCGCGCCGCGAGATCCTCGCGCAGCTCCTCCAGGCGCCCGCTCGCGGCGAGATCGTCGAGCAGCTTCGCCGGCTCGACGCCCTCGCGCTCGGCCGTCGGCGTGACCGCCTCGAGCAGGCGCTCCTGCGTCGGCACGATCCGCTCGGCCGCGACGACCGCCGTCAGCAGCGCCTCGCGGCGCAGCGCGCGCTCGGCGTCGCCGTGCAGATCGGCGAGGAGCTCCGCCTCCTCGCGCCCGGAGATCTGCAGGTAGGCCTCGCGCGAGATCCCGCGGTGCGAGAGCGAGTGCAGCATCCGCTCCCACATCTCCCGCGCGCGCGCCTCGATCAGCTCCTGCGTCAGCGGGACCTCGGCGTTCGCGACGGCCGCGTCGAGCGCCGCCTCGCGGAACTCCGCCTCGATCCGTTCCTGCTCGAGCTCCGACAGCCGCTTGCGGATGTCCGCGCGCAGCTCCTGCACGTCGTCGAAGCCGGCGTCGATCGCGAGGTCGTCGTCGATCGCCGGCAGCTCCTTGCGCTTGACCTCCTTGACGTCGATCGCGAACACCGCGTCGCGCCCGGCGAGCTCCTCGTTGGGGTAGTCGTCGGGGAACTTCAGCGCGACCTCGCGGAAGTCGCCGGCGCTCGCGCCGACGAGGCCCTCCTCGAAGCCGGGGATCAGGTTGCCGCCGCCGAGCTCGATCAGCTGGTCGCGCCCCTCGCCGCCGGCGAACGGCGCGCGCTCGCCATCCTCGCGCGGCAGCGAGCCGACGTAGTCGACGACGACGAAGTCGCCCTGCTCGGCCGGGCGCTCGGCGGTCTCCAGGCGCGCCAGACGCTCGCGCATCGCGTCGATCTCGCGATCGACGAGCTGCTCCTCGACGGCCGGCTCGCGGCGCGCGACCTCGAGCCCCTCGTACTCGCCGAGCTCCGCCTTCGGCAGCACGCCGATCTCGATCGAGAACTCGAGCGCCTCGCCCTCGGGCGGGAGGTCGGACAGGTCGAGCTGCGGGTCGCCGACCGGCACGACGCCGGCCGTCTCGATCGCCTCCGCGTACCAGCTCGACAGCGACTCGCGCACGGCCTGGTCGAGCACCGCCTCGCGCCCGACGCGCTGGATCACGAGCGTCGCCGGCACCTTGCCGCGACGGAACCCCGGCAGCTTCAGCTCGCGGCCGAGCTGGCGCGCCTTGCGCTCGAGCCGTCCCTGCACCTCCGACGGGGCGACCTGCACCTGCACGCGCACGCGCGACTCTGGCAGCTCGGTGACGGTCGTCTCCACGGCGGCGCTCACCAGCGCCACGATACCGTGCCGTCCCGTGAGCACTCGGCCCGCTCGACCCACCCCGCGGCGCCTGCGCGGCTGGTTCTGGACCGGCCCGCTCGGCCACCTGCTCGGCGGCGCGCTCGACGTCGGCGAAGCGCTCGTGCGCCACGCGTGGCGCACGAAAAGGGCGGGCGCCGGCCGCAGCTCCCGCTGAGACCGGCGCCCGCCCGAAGGGACGACGCCCGAGCGCCGTGGCGCCCGGGCGCATAGCGCGCGGGCGCCCTGCGGCCTCGTTACGCGTTGACCGTCGCGGCCGCCGAGCGGCCGAACGCCAGCGCGCGACCGCGCGGCAGCACGAGCACCGGGCAGCGCGCGATCTCGACGACGTGCGCCGCCGAAGCGCTGATCGCGACGCGACCCTGCTCCGCCTCCGGACGCGAGTCGACGACGAGCAGGTCGGCGTCCTCGTTGGCGACCGGCGCGACGCTCGCGCCGAGCGCCGACGCCAGCGACTCGGCCGTCGCACGCGCGCCGCCGTCGGCGTCGCCGATCGCGACGACGGAGCCGATGCTCGCCTGCGCGTCGGCCAGCCCGACCGGCGCGATCGCGACCGCGACCGGGCCGCCCTCGAGCAGCTGCTGCGCCGAGTTGCCGACCGAGATGTGGCCGTTCGCCGTGTGCGAGTCAGAGCAGAACGCGACGACGTCGGCGCCCTCGCTCTCGGCCAGCGCCCGCAGGCCCTCGGGCGTCGAGCGGTCGGTCACGACGTGGCGCGCGACGTTCGCGTCGCCGAACAGGCTCGCGCCGCGCGCGAGCAGCTCCTCGGCCTCACTCTGCGCGAGCTTCTCGCGGTCGAGGTCGGGCTCCTGGGAGTGGCGGACGTAGGCGAGCGCCACCTCGGCGCCGGCGCCGGCCAGCAGACGGCCGAGGGCGATCGCGTCGTCCTCGTTCGCGGTTCCGTCGTAGGAAACGATGATCTTCGTGGACATGGTGTTCTCCTCAGTCTGGCCCGGCTTCGATCGCCGGGCTGAAGTTTCGTTCGTTCGTTGCTTCTCGCTCAATATCGCACTTTCCTCCCATCAGCTCCAATGATCTTTGTGATCTCTGCTATAAGGAGTGCTAATGCTTAACGTGGCGCGCCTGAAGATCCTCAAGGAGGTCGCCTACCGCGGCTCGCTGTCGAGCGCCGCCGACGCGCTGTCCTACACGCAGTCGGCCGTCTCGCAGCAGATCGCCGCGCTCGAGGCCGAAACCGGCATGGCGCTGCTCGAGCGCCATCCGCGCGGCGTCAGCCTGACGGCCGCCGGCCAGACGCTCGTCGGCCACGCCGAGGGGATCCTCGCGCGCCTGGACACCGCCGAGGCGGCGCTGTCGGCGATCGCCGGGCTGCGCGGCGGGCGCCTGCGGATGGCCTCGTTCCCGACCGCCGGCTCGACGCTGATGCCGCTCGCGATCGCCAACTTCCGCGCCTCCTACCCCGACGTCGAGCTGACGCTCGCCGAGGGCGAGCCCGAGGAGATCGTGCCGCGGCTGCGCGCCGGCGAGCTCGACCTCGCGCTGCTGTTCGAGTTCGCCGGCGAGGAGCCGCTGCCCGACGATCTCGCGCGCTCGCCGCTGCTCGAGGACCCGATGTACCTCGCGCTGCCGCGCGAGCACCCGCTCGCGCAGCGGTCGAAGCTGCGCCTCGCGCAGCTGCACGGCGAGGCGTGGGTGCAGACCTCGAGCGCGAGCCCGTGCGCGCGCCACGTCGTGCGCTGCTGCCACGCAGCCGGCTTCGAGCCGACCGTCACGTTCGAGAGCGACGACTACCAGACCGTCCAGGGCCTCGTCGCCGCCGGCGTCGGCGTCGCGCTGATCCCCGAGCTCGCGCTGTCGGTCGTGCGCGATGACATCGTCATCCGCGCCCTCTCCCCCGCGCCGCCGGTGCGCCAGGTGATCGCCGCGACGCCCGAGGGCGCGCGGCTCGTGCCGGCCGCGCCGGCGATGCTCGCCGTGCTCGGCCGCGCGGCCGACGAGCTGAAGCTGAAGAAGCAAACGGGGCGCCTGGCCGCTTAGGCCAGGCGCCCCGTGGGTGCGTCCTACTGCGCTTGCCTCAGCGGATCATTTCGCCGGGTTGGCGAGGTACGCTTCGTTGACCAGCTTGGCGAGGGCCTTGTAGCCCTTGATCGACGGGTGAATGTCACCTTCGCCTTTTTCGCCGCCCGGAACGTTCGGGTTGCACATTTCGGTCAACTTGCAGATCGCTGCTTTCTCCTTCGTCGCGCTCGCTTTCCCAGGCAGCGCGGACGAGCCCGCGTTGAACACCGGGAACGGGTTGGCGAACGTCACGTTCGGGAAGCCCGGCAGCACTTTTTCGACGAACGCCGCGTTCGTTCCAGCCTGCAGTTCGTCGCTGCCCGGCAGCAGGAACGTGTCCGGGTTGTAGAAGCCGATCACGACGATCGCGCCTTTGTAGCCGGATTCGTCGATCACGGTGAGGATCGTCCCCAGGTTGCCGAGGATGTGCGGAACCGTGACTTTTTCTGCGGTTTCTTTGACGCACGTCAGGACCGCGATCGTCGGCGTGGGCCCGTATTTGCTTTTGCCTTCTTTGCCGAATTCGAGCGCGACTTCGTTCTTGCACTGCGTGATCGCCGCGAGCTCGTCGTTCGAGCCGATGTTGATCGTGATCGCCTTCACCGGGCTTTTCGTGCCGGCGGTCGCGCTGAGGGCCTCTTCGAGCTGCGAGACTTCTTTGCCGCCGAGCTGGTAGCCGCCGTTGTGCAGCGGCAGGTGCGTGTGGAACGTGTACGCGCACGGGTGGTAGTCGCCCAGGCCCTGGTAGCCCCCAGCCGGGAACATTTCAGCCGGTTTGCCTTCGATTTCTTCGTAGGACTCGGTCGATTCTTTGCCGCCGACCGCCGGGTTTTCACCGATCAGGCCGTTCGACGTCTCGCCGGGGCACGCGTCGTTGACGAGCCTGATGCTCTTGCCGACCTCGGTCGACTTGTGCAGATCCTTCAGGAAGTCGTTGGCGACGCCTTCTTCGAAGAACGAAGGCGACTCGCTCGCTTCGTGGTTTTTGAAGCGTTCCGCCGAGTACCCGAACGAGATCGAGTCTCCCAGGGCCAGGTACGTCGTCGTGGCGGGCTCCGATTCGGCCTGCGCGGCCGCCGGCGCGAACACGATCGCCGAGACGACGAGCGCGAGCGCCATACAGCACCCGAGCAGTCGTCCGCGCGAACGGCGCGGCAGAGAGCCATTCATGGCTGACATCTCACATCCTCCTCACGGGGCCCCGTCGGCTGAGATCCGTCGCAAGCGCAGCCCCCTCTATGGAATTGTCCCTCTAGCAATAGCTCCCCAAGCGAAGCTCGGGGAGCGTGGGGGCAAGGATAGCCATCAGGTGCTTCATGTGTCAAGCGTGGTTTATCGCTCGCGGCGCACCGTTGGCGTCCGACGCGGCTGCGATTTTGGTCGGTCCATGAACGTGCTGCTGCTGATCGTCGGAGTGCTGCTCGGAGTCGCCGCCGCGGTCGCCGTGCTGCGCCGCGGCGGGCGCGACGAGGAGCGCCTGCGCGAGCACGAGCGCCTGCGCGACGAGCTGAAGGCGCTCTCGCTGGACGCGCTGCGCCAGACCGGCGACTCGCTGGCGGAGCGGCTCGAGCAGACGCGCCGCCTGGAGCAGGAGCGCGCGGCGAGTGAGCTCGCGCGCCGCAGCGAGGAGTTCAAGGGCCTCGTCCAGCCGATGCACGAGAAGCTCGGCCGGATGGAGAGCGAGATCGGGCGCCTGGAGCGCGAGCGCCGCCAGGCGCACGGCGAGCTGGCGCAGATGGTGCGCACGCTCGGCGACGGCGTCGGCACGCTGCGCCAGGAGACCGGCAACCTCGTCTCGGCGCTGAAGCGCCCCTCGACGCGCGGCTCGTGGGGCGAGATCCAGCTGCGCAACGCCGTCGAGATGGCCGGCATGGTCGCCCACTGCGACTTCCTCGAGCAGAGCACGATCCGTGGCGAGCAGGGCGCGCTGCGCCCCGACATGCTCGTGCGCCTGCCCGGCGGCAAGCTGATCGTGGTCGACTCGAAGGTGCCGCTCGACGCGTATCTCGCGGCGCTCGAGGCCGAGGGCGAGGAGGAGCGCGAGCAGCAGATCGTGCGTCACGCGCGCCAGACGCGCGATCACATCTCGAAGCTCGCGGCGAAGGGCTATCACGCGCACCTGGAGGCGACGCCGGAGTTCGTCGTGATGTTCGTCCCCTCCGACGGCATCTACCAGGCGGCGCTCGCCGGCGACCCGGCGCTGATCGAGTTCGGCGTCCAGCAGCAGGTCCTGATCGCGACGCCGACGACGCTGATCGGGCTGCTGTGGGCGACGCACTACGGCTGGCGCGAAGAGCGGATCGCCGAGTCCGCGCGCGAGATCGCCGAGTCCGCGCGCGAGCTCCACCGCCGGCTCGGGCGCTTCGTCGAGCCGCTCGCGAAGGTCGGGCGCCAGCTCGACTCGGCGACGGCCGCCTACAACGAGGCGGTCGGCTCGTTCGACAGCCGCGTCGTGCCGCAGGTCCGCCGGATCGAGGCGGCCGGCGCAACTTCGGACCGCACGGTCGACGCGCCGGCCGCGGCCGAGACGACGGCGCGCGCGGTCACGGCGCAGCTGGCGTCCGCCGAGCAGGACCCGGCGGCGGCGCCAGCGCCGCCCGCGGATCTGACGCTGGCCGACGCGCCGCAGACGCTGCAGGCGCTCGAGCTGGCCCAGTCGGCGCGGATCTCCGCCGGCGCGAGGCCGTCACGACGATCAGCGTGAGCGCGACCGGCACGGTCGCCGGCAGCTCGTCGACGAGCAAGAACAGCAGGTCGAACGCGAGCGCGAAGGCCGCAGCGAGCGCCGCGCCGCGCAGCTGTTCGGAGCGGCCGAGCGAGAGCGCGAGCAGCGCGCCGAGCGCGCCGGCGACGAACAGGTCGCCGTAGCCCATCACGGCGGAGCCGAACGTCGCGTTCTGCAGGCGCGGCAGCCCGGCGGCCGGGTGCGCGGCGTTGAGCGCGCTGTTCGGCTTCTGCAGCAGGTCGGATATGACGAGCGCGGCGTCGGCGAGCGCCATCGCGACGATCCCGGCGCCGAGCCAGCGCGGCGGCGTGACGGCGGCGAGCAGCACGCCGAGCGCGACGCAGCTGAGCGCCGAGAGCGCGAGCGCGGCGCCCTCCCCGACGAGCTCGCCGGGGAGCGCCCACGCGAGCGCGAACAGGACGGGGACGAGCAGCGCCCGGCGCGGCCGCGCGCCCGGCGTCAGCCAGCCGAGCGCGAGCGCGGCCAGCGGCGGCACGGCGACGAGCGCGAGGTACGTGAGCCCTTTCGCGCTGACCTGTTCGGCGGCGCCGACGACGATCACGAAGCCGATCACCGACAGCGGCGGGATCAGCGCCCAGCGACGGCTGCGCAGGCGCTCGACGCGCGCGATCTCGGGGGCGCGCGCGAGCGCGACGATCGCCCCCTGGGCGAGCGACAGCAGCGCGATCGACACCGAGAACGGCAGCATCGCCGTCACGATAGATCGGCCGGCGCGCCGCCGCGGCGTACGATGTCGCGAGCAGATGAGCTCCGCCGAAGCGCCCGCAACCCAGGCGCCGCCGATCCTGCACCTCTCGGCGGTCGTCGGCAGTCCCCTGAGGGACGCCGACGGCGAGCGGCTGGGCAAGGTCGAGGACCTGATCGTGCGCCTCGGCGGCTCGGGCTACCCGCCGATCACCGGCGTGCTCGTGAACGTCGCCGGGCGCACCTCCTACCTCGGCGTCGAGCGTGTCTCGGAGATCGACCCCGACGGGGTCGTGCTGCGCAAGGCGAAGCTCGACCTGCGCCGCTTCGAGCGGCGCCCGGAGGAGGTGCTGCTGAAGCGCGACCTGCTCGACCGCCAGCTGATCAACGTCGAGGGCGCGCGGCTCGTGCGCGCGAACGAGATCGAGCTCGCGCTCCTCGCCGGCACGTGGCGGGTCGTCGGCGTCGACACCGGCCCGCGCGGCGGCCTGCGCCGGCTGCTGCCGAAGGGTCTCGGCGCGCACATCGCGACCGGCCAGTTCCTCGACTGGGCCGAGGTCGAGCCGTTCGTCGGGCACGTCCCGACCGTGCGGCTGCGCGTGCCGCACCCGAAGCTCGCGAAGCTGCACCCGGCGCAGATCGCCGACCTCGTCGAGGCCGCGTCGCGGCGCGAGGGCGAGGAGATCATCCAGGCCGTCGGCGACGACGACCGCGAGCTCGAGGCCGACGTCTTCGAGGAGCTCGACGATCAGCACCAGCGCGAGTTCCTCGAGGACCGCTCCGACGCCCAGGTTGCGGCGATCCTCTCGCGGATGGCGCCCGACGACGCGGCCGACGTGATCGACGAGGTCGACGAGGAGCGCCGCGAGGCGGTGCTCTCGCTGCTGCCGGTCAGCCATCGCGTGAAGGTCCGCGCGCTGCTCGGCTACGACCCGGCCGAGGCCGGCGGCCTGATGAGCCCCGACTTCGTCCTGCTGTCGGGCTCGACCGCCGCCGCCGACGCGCTCGACGCCGTGCGCCGGAGCCGCATCGAGCCGGGGCTGCTGACGACCGTCTTCGTCCGCGGCAGCGACGGCTCGCTCGAAGGCGGCGTGTCGGTGACGGCGCTGCTGCGCGCGAACCCCGGACAGCGCCTGGAGTCGTTCGTCAAGCACGAGACACCGTGCCTCTCGCCTGAGGACTCCTTCGAGGAGGTCGCGCGCCAGATGGCCGACTACAACCTGACGTCGATCCCGGTCGCCGAGGACGGGCGACTGGTCGGCGTCGTGACCGTCGACGACGTGCTCGCCGCGATGCTCCCGCGCGGCTGGCGGCGCCGTTTCGGGTTGCTCGGCGAGGACTGAATACACTGCCGCGCGTGAGCGCTGCAGGCGGACAGTTCGATGGCGGTCCGAGTACCGCCCGTCATGCGTCGGATCCGGTCGGCCACGCGTGGCCGACCGCGTCTGCCTGCACGGCTCAATCCTCGTAGAGCCCGCCTGTTCGCGCTGCTCGGGCTGCTCGGCCCCGGGCTGATCGCCGCCAACGCCGGCAACGACGCCGGCGGCATCGCGACGTACTCGTCGGTCGGCGCGAAGTACGGCTACGACCTGCTGTGGACGATCCTGCTGATCACGATCTCGCTCGGGATCGTGCAGATGCTCGCCGCGCGGATGGGCGTCGTCACCGGCAAGGGCCTCGCCGAGCTCGTGCGCGAGGAGTACGGGATCCGCTGGTCGGTGCTCGCGACGAGCGCCGTGCTGATCGCGAACGTCGGCATCTGCATCTCGGACTTCGTCGGCGCCGGCGCGGCGCTGAGCCTCGCGGGGATCCCGCCGCAGGTGTCGGTGCCGCCGCTGGCGCTCGGGATCTGGCTGATCATCGTCCGCGGCTCCTACCGCTCGGCCGAGCGGATCTTCATCTGGTTCACGATCCCGTTCTTCGCATACCCGATCGCCGCGATCCTCGGGCACCCCGACTGGGGCGCTGTCGGCCGCGCGTTCGTCACCCCGCAGCTGCACACGAGCTCGACCTACCTGCTGCTGCTGATCGCGACGATCGGCACGACGATCACGCCGTACATGCAGCTCTACCTGCAGTCGGCCGTCGTCGAGCGCGGCGTGCGCGAGGACGACCTGCGCAAGGAGGAAGTCGAGGCCGTCTCCGGCGCGGTCTTCGCGTGCGTGATCTCGGCGTTCATCGTGATCGCGACGGGCGCGACGCTGTTCAAGCACGGCGTCCACGAAATCGGCTCGGCCGCCGACGCAGCGCGCGCGCTGACGCCGTTCGCCGGGCGCTTCGCCGAGCTCCTGTTCGGGATCGGCCTGCTCGGCGCGAGCCTGCTCGCGGCAGCGATCCTGCCGATCGCGACGTCCTACGTCGTCTCGGAGTCGCTCGGCTACGAGAAGGGCATCGGCCGCCGCCGCGAGGAGGCGCCCGTGTTCGTCGGGATCATCACGGTCATGATCGCGCTGAGCGCGATCGTCGCCGTGATCCCCGGCGTGCCGGTGATCTCGCTGCTCGTCGCCGTGCAGGTCGTCAACGGCCTGCTGCTGCCGATCAACCTGTTCTTCATCTGGCGGCTGTCGCGCTCGCAGTCGGTGATGGGCGAGCGCCGCTCGCGCGGCGCGCTCGACGGCGCGACCGGCCTGACCGTCGTGCTCCTGTCGGTGCTGTCGATCGTGCTCGTCGCGGTGACGGTCGGCGAAATCTGACCGCGTCGGGCCGGCGCGCCGGTCAGGACGACGCGGCCGGCTGGCGGTCGCGGTCGAGCAGCAGCGTCGCGCCGATCGCGCCGCCGAGGTCGCCGAGCGCCGCGACGTGCACGTCGGGCGGGCGGTAGTCGGCGAACAGATGCGGGTGCATCGCCTTGGCGATCCGCTTGGCGTAGGGATCGCCGAGCCGCACGCCGAGGCCGCCGCCGATGATCACGCATTCGACGTCGAGCACGTTCACGGTCGACGCGACGCCCGCGCCGAGCGCGCCGAGCGCGCGCTCGATCATGTGCGTCGCGAGCTCGTCCCCGTGCTCGAGCGCGCGCGCCCAGATGCCGCTCGTCAGGCGCGTGCGTTCGCGCTCCTTCATCAGCTTGAAGAGATCGGTCCGCCTGCCCTTCTCGGCCTCCTTCTTCGCGTGCGCTTCCATCGCCGCGCGCCCGGCGTACGCCTCCATGCAGCCGCGCCGGCCGCACGTGCAGCGGGCGCCGCCGATCTCGACGACGACGTGCCCGATCTCGCCGGCCGCGCCACGTCCGTCCCACGGCTTGCCGCCGAGCACCAGCCCGCCGCCGACGCCCGTGCCCCAGAAGACGCCGAGCAGCGACGCGTACGGCTTGCCCGCGCCGAGCTCGAACTCGGCGTCGGTCGCGACCTGCACGTCGTTGCCGAGCGCCACGCGCGTTCCGAGCGCGTCTTCGAGCGTCTTCGCCAGCGGGAAGCTGCCTTCCCACCCGGGCAGGTTGCGCGCGCTCGTCACGACGCCGCCTTCGATCGTTCCCGGAGAGCCGACGCCGACGCCCGCGAGCTCCGATGGCTCGACGTGCGCTTCGACCGCCGCGTCGGTCAGCGCCGCCGCCATCGCCGCGGCGACGTCGGCCGGGCCGCCGCTCGTCGGCGTCGGGCGGCGCGCGGAGCCGAGCACGGTGCGCTCGTCGTCGACGACGACCGTCTGGATCTTCGTGCCGCCCAGGTCGATGCCGCCGTAAGCCGCCATCGAGGCTGATCATGGCAGACGCGTCACCCGTCTCACGTCAGGCCGACTGCGGCGGGAGCGCGGCCGTAGACTCGACCTCAGCTTCAGGCTCAGGTTCGACGCTCAGTGGCTCGCCGGGGCTAGTGCGCCGGCTTCGAGCTCGGGTCCTTGATCGCCGAGCTGCTCGGCTTGACCCTGACCTTCGGCGTCGGCAGCGCGCCGATCCTCGTCACGAGCTGGTTCCACTGGGTCGAGCTCAGCGGGTTCAGCGCGAGCACGGGCGCCGGCGCGGTCTGGCCGGCGCCGGCCGAGTGCGCGGCCTTCGCGGCGGCCGCCGGGCTCAGCGGCACGTCGCCGGCGACCGGGCGGAAGCCGACGTGGATGTGATCCCAGTGTTCGGGCATCGCGAGCGTGTTCGGCGCGCCCGGGTACTGCATCAGGCTGATGATCTGGTGCGGGACGAATTCGCCCTGCAGCGTCAGCAGCGCGCGGATCGTCAGGTCGGTGATCGTGCCGGCGCCCTGATGTCCGGCGATCGGGATGCCGTTGATCGCCGAGATGTCGACCGCATCGCCGGTGTAGTGCTCGGAGACGAAGCCCGAGACGGTCATCTCGCTGTGGCCGCAGCGAAGCGCGCTGACCGTCGGCTTCAGCCCGGTCCGCGAGAGGAACTCGAGCACGGCGAGGACGCGCTTGTCGATCGCGCCCGAGGCGATGTCCTGCCTGCCGCACGCGTAGACGCCGATGCCGGGGTCGGACAGCACCGTGCGCTCGAGTTCGCCCTTGGAGAGCAGGAACACGCCGCCGGCGGTCGCCCCGAGCAGGTCGGTGTTGCCGCTGGCGCCCTGCGGATGCAGCGCGGTGCTGAGCTGCGCCCAGTTCTCGAGGATCGGCCGCGGGTCGATCGTCGCGTTGTCGCCGCCCGGGCGGATCGCGAACCTGAGGTGGCCGTCGGCCGCGTGCGGCGGCATGTCCACGCGACCCAGCACAGTGCCCTTCGCGACGACCGAGCCGACGCGCAGGGGCAGCAGGCGGCCGACCTTCGTCGAGCTCGAGGCGCTGCGGCGGGCGGCCGCGGAGGCGACCGCGTCGGGGTTGCCGGGGTGCGCGAACAGGCGCACCTTGCCGGTCTGCACGGGCGTCGGTTCCGCTTCGCTCGAGCCGGCGGCGCTGGCGCCGGCGGGCTTGGCGGCCGTGTGCGACTTGACCTTCAGCGTCACCGGCGGATGGTTGCCGGCGGTCGCCGGCAGCTTCGGCTTCGCTTCGCCGGCGCCGGCGAGCGCCGCGGTCTTCGAGGCCGCCGCCGCGCGCACCGGCTTCGGCTTGCGGAAGTGCGAGGCGACGCTGCCCATGCCGGCGTACGTGAACACGTCGCCGTACACGTCGCGCAGAACGACGTACCGGCCGAGCTTGCGCGAGCGCCCGAGCCTGACGATGCGCCCGTCCTGCGCGGCGACGACGTCGGCGTTCGGCGAGCTCATCAGGTCGACGAGCTGAAGCGGCGGCGCCTTCTTGGCGGCGCTCGCGGTCGAGGCGGCCGCCGACGGTGACGGCGCCGCGCCCTGTGCGCCACTCGCGTTCGGCGTGGATGCGGCGCTCGCGCTCGCGGCGCCGTTCGCCATCGCGTTGACGGCGGTGGCGCCGGCGGTCGCGCTCGACGTGCCCGCAGCGCCCGGCGCGCTCGCTTCGGTCGCCAGCGCGCCCCACGTGACGTGCTTGCTCGCGATCGGCAGCTCGCCGTCGGTCAGGCCCGTCAGCGTCGCGATCACGCTCTTCGGGTAGCTCGAGATC
This sequence comes from uncultured Solirubrobacteraceae bacterium, assembly GCA_963782925.1. Classification (GTDB taxonomy): domain Bacteria; phylum Actinomycetota; class Thermoleophilia; order Solirubrobacterales; family Solirubrobacteraceae; genus Palsa-744. The sequence continues at coordinate 2,687,857 of CAWALH010000002.1, read as the reverse complement.
AGCTTCGCGCGCAGCATCACCGACTGGACGTATTCCTCGGAGTGGTTGTACGCGAGGATCGCGCCGTGCAGATCGGTCGCGGCGCCGGCCGCCCGCAGGTAGCGCGCCGCGGCGAAGATCGCGTCGACCGGGTTGTACGGGTCGGCGTAACCGGAGTTGAGCGCGTCGACGCCGTACTGGATCCACGTCGCCGGCATGAACTGCATCCACCCGACGGCGCCCGCCGTCGAGACCGACAGGTCGGTGCCGTAGTTGGTCTCGATTTCGTTGATCGCCGCGAGGATCTGCCACGGCACCCCGTACTGCACGGCGGCGGCCTGGTAGATCGGCAGCAGGAACAGCGGGATCCGGTAGAAGTCGAGCGCCTGCGTCGAAGCGGCCGAGCCGGCGAGCTCGGCGGCCAGCGCGCCCATCTGCGCGGCGACGACCTGCGGCGGCGCGGCGACGTTGTTGGCGCCGGCGAGCGCGGCGCCGTTCGGCTGGGCTCCGTTCGCCGGCTTCGCGCCGGTCGTACTCGCGTTTTCGCGCTTGGATTCGGTCGTCTTCTGCCCGCGCTGGAGAACGACGGCCGGCCGTTTGGTGGTCGGCTTCGGCGGAGCGGGGAGTTCTGTGTCGCCGCTCGTCGTCGTCGGCGTCGTCGGCGTCGTGCTCGCCGGTGACGGCGTCGTGCTCGACGGCGGCGTGGGCGCAGGCGTCGCTGGCGTGGTCGTCGAGGTCGTCGTCGACGTTTCCGTGTTCGGCGGCGGCTGGCTCGTCGTTTCCGTCGACGTGCTCGTGGTTTGCGAGCCTTCGTTCGAGCCGCCGCCGTTTTCGGCGGCGAGCGCGCCCGAGGAGAGCGGCCCGAACGCCGTCAGCCCACCACCGGCCAGCGCCGAGACGAGGGCGCGCCATGCCCACCTGCGTCGCGCGCTCGCGGACGTCATACGGCGATGGCGATCGTGATCATCGTCTGGTCGTCCCATGGTTGTGGTCGGCGCAGCCAGCCCACAAACGCGGGGCACGCCCTCTGGGATTCATATCGGCAGGCAACCATGAACGAGTAAAGGATTCGTAATCGCGTTCCACAATCGGCTTTTCCCGGATCGCCGACGTGTGCGAAGCGCCCCGGAGCCTAAGGGTATCCCAGGAGAGAAACGCGAAAACGACCCGCAATCCAGCGCCCAGCAAGCGCTTCTGCCCTCACCACGCTTCGATCCTGCGGCGCAAGTCGGTAGGCTCACCGCATGGAAACGGTCCTCTCGGTCCTTCAGGTGATCATCGCGGTGATCGTCGTGTTCCTGGTGCTGATGCACTCGGGCAAGGACTCCGGCCTGTCGGGCGCGTTCGGCGTCGGCAGCGGCACGGGCCCGCTCGGCGGCGGCTCGATGGTCGAGCGCAACCTGAACCGCTGGACGATCTTCTTCTCGGTGCTGTTCGTCATCAACGCCGTGATCCTGCTGAAGCGCCCCTGGGCCTAGCGCCGCAAGGCGCCCCCAAGGCTAACCCTTGTCTTCAGGGTTAGTCCTTCCCTCATCCGTGCTTGTCGCGTTCGCCGGCTCGCCCGCCTTCGCCCGCTCGTCCCCGTCCGCCTTCGCCCGCTCGCGCTCGTCAGCTCCGAGCGCCTCGAGGCGGTCGAGGATCGCGACCGCCTCGGCGCGCAGCGCGGCGTCGATCGACGCGTAGTCCTCGTCCGAGAGCTTGCCCGTGCGGAAGTCGAGCTCGGCGTCGCGGATCTCGCGGTACTTCGACTCGCGCTCGGCCTCGAGCTCGGCGCGCTCGGGCGAGGCGCGCTCGTCGTCGTCCCCCGGGCGACGCTCGAGGCTGGCGCGCAGCGGCGCGCCGATCACGGCGATCACGACCGCGAGCAGGACGAGCGCGAGCAGCAGCACGACGAGCTCCATTCAGCGTCTCGCAGCCCGATCGTCGGCGACTCGTCGGCGCATGCGCGCGTCAGGCGCGCGCGAGCCCGTGCGCGGCGCGCGAGCGCGCGCGCAGCGCGACGCGACGGCGCACGGCGCTCGGCGCGGGCCAGATCGCGATCAGCCCGCCGCCGAAGACGATCAGCCCGCCGATCCAGATCCACATGACGAGCGGCGAGACGATGAAGTGGAACTGCGCCGGCGGCGGGTTCTTCAGGTATTCGCGCGCCAGCACGCCGATCGCGATCGGCGCCTCTTCGGCCGACAGCGTGCGGTTGCCGATCGTCGACGATCCGCTGCAGCGCCGGCGTCGAGATGTCGGGCGCGATCGCCGTCCAGACGTCGCGCGTGAGCCCGCCGTTCATGCTGATGTGGCTGACCGCCTGGCCGCCGATCAGGTGCCCGACCGAGCCCTGCGCCGGTTCGCCGGAGTCGTAGAAGCCCTCGCTCGGGCGCAGCGTCGCGACGTGCCGGCCGCCCTTGCTGACGTCGAGCACGGCGCCGAGCGCGAGCGTCGAGCCGGTGTGCGCGCGATCTTCCTTCGGCGTGATCGTCGCCGTCGGGCGCACGTAGCGCATCGTGTAGGCGCCGACGCGCGCCGACTGCCGACGGCGACAGCGCCAGCTCGACGGCGTGCTGGAACGACGAGGACGCGGCGACGCCGACGAACAGCACGGCGATGCCGACGTGCACGACGTAGCCGCCGTAGCGGCGCCGGTTGCGGCGCACGAGCGCGAGCAGCGCGAGCGGCGCCGCCTCGCGCGCGATCGCCCGCCGCGCGCGCGCGCCGCGCACGAACTCCTGGCCGACGCTGCCGAGCACGAACGCCGCGCAGCAGAACATCGCGAGCGCGACGGCCCGCTGCGCGACGCCGGCGGCGAGCGAGCACGACGAGCGCGAGCAGCGCGCACGACAGCGGCGCGAGGAAGTTGCGCCGCGCGTTGGCGAGCGTCGCGCGGCGCCACGCGATCACCGGACCGATGCCGCTGAGCAGCACGAGGATCAGCGCGAGCGGGACCGTGTAGCGATCGAACCACGGCGGTCCGACCGACGCTTCGTTGACCGGTCAGCGCCTCGGAGATCAGCGGGAAGAACGTGCCCCAGAAGATCACGAAGCACAGCGCGACGAGCACGACGTTGTTGGCAGGAACGCCGCCTCGCGCGAGAGCAGCGAGTCGAGCCGGTGCTCGGAGCGCAGCACGTCGCGGCGCGAGACGACGAGGTAGATCGAGCCGGCGATCAGCACGCCGATCAGCGCGACGAACGGCACGCCGAGCGTCGAGCCGCCGAACGCGTGGATCGAGTTGAGGATCCCGCAGCGCACGAGGAACGTGCCCATGATCGCGAGCGTGCCCGTCGCGAGCACGAGCGAGACGTTCCAGACCTTCAGCATCCCGCGTTTCTCCTGGATCATCAGCGAGTGCAGGAACGCCGTGCCCGTCAGCCACGGCATCAGCGAAGCGTTCTCGACCGCGTCCCAGCCCCAGTACCCGCCCCAGCCGAGCTCCGAGTAGGACCAGCGCGCGCCGAGCAGGATGCCGACGCCGAGGAACAGCCACGCGGCGAACGCGAAGCGGCGAATCGATTTGATCCAGTCGGCGTCGACGCGGCGCGCGATCAGCGCGCCGACGGCGAACGCGAACGGGATCGTGCAGAGCGTGTAGCCCGAGTACAGCATCGGCGGGTGGATCATCATCGTCGGGAAGCGCAGCAGCGGATCGAGCCCGACGCCTTCCGCGGGCGCAGGGCTGGTCGTCGCGAACGGCGTCGCGTAGAAGATCATCAGCACGACGAAGAAGGCGGCGAAGCCGAGCAGCACGGCGGTCGCGTACGCGGCGACGTCGCGCATCCGCTTGCGCACGAGGAACAGCGCGAGGCTCGACCACAGCGACAGCAGCCAGGCCCACAACAGCAGCGAGCCTTCCTGCGAGGACCACACCGCCGCCGCGCGGTAGAACGTCGGCGTCGTGCGGCTCGACGTGTCGGCGACGGTGTTGAACGCGAAGTCGTTGCGCAGGAACGCGATCTCGAGCACCGCGAACGCCGCCGTCAGGACGATCGCCAGGGCGTACACCGAACGGCGCGCCGAGTCGGTGAACTCGACGCGCGCCGCGCGGACGCCGTACAGCGCCGCGAAGATCCCGTACGCGCAGACGACGAACGCCAGCAGCAGGCAGATGCGACCGAGGTCGGCCACTCAGTAGTTCTGCTTCTCGCCCGCCGGAGCGGTCTTGTACTTCGACGGGCACTTCGTGATCAGCGAGTCGCGTTCGCCGACGTAGCGCCCGCCCTGCTTCTGCACGGTCACGATCACCTCGCGCCCTTCGCGGAACGGGTCGGGCACGGTGCCGGTGTACGAGACCGGGATCGTCGTCCCGCCGGCGCGGTCGGCGACGCTGAAGTCGAGCGCGTTGCCTTCGTGGCGGACCGACCCCTGCACGACCTTGCCCGTCAGCTGGTAGCTGCGCCCCGGCTGCGCCTCGTGCAGCAGCTGGCTCGGGCTGAGCGCCGGGCTCGCGGCGCTGAAGCTCGTGTAGATCAGGGCGCTGGCAAGCAGCACGGCAGCGCTCAACGCCACGACCAAGCGCACCGTTCGCTTTCGCGCGGGATTCATCGCCACCAGTATCGCAAACCGCTTTTCGCCCCGTGCCGCCCGCGGCGGAACCCTACGATCGTCCAGTTCGCGCCGCCGCGTCGAGGAAAACCGGCGTGCAGAGCGAAACAAATCCAGGTGAGCAGGGTCTTTTCTTCTAGAGCCATGAGAACCAGCCTCCCCGACAGCCTGCGCCACCCGCGGCGCACACGCGAAGAACGGCACCGTCGCGACGTCGTGCGACCCGCACCCGACGCACCGGCTCGCGCCGCCGATCTCGCCGTCCAGCGCGCGCGCAGCGCCGGCGGGCCGGTCGACGAGGCGTCGTACGCGTGCGCGTGCGGCTACGTCTTCCGTGCGCCCGTCTCGACGACCGTCGCCTGCCCGCACTGCCGCGCCGAGCAGGCCTGGTAGCGGACCAGTCCGTCGTCTGAGCATTGCCGGGGCCGCCCGACGCGGACCGAGCCGCTTCCGTGCGGCCGGCCCGCCCTGCGTGCAACTCAGGTCGGCATTGCGCCCCGACTCGACTGACTTGATTTTCTAGATATTGTCGATATCTTCGCTGAGCTTAGTCCGTTGATCCGCAGCGGGCCGTCGGCCGCGTCGCATTTCGGAGGGTGGGGTTGCACGTAGATCCGTTCATAGTCCTGGGCAGCGCCGTGATCGGCTTCCTCGTCGGCATGACCGGCGCAGGCGGCGGCGCGCTGATGACGCCGATGCTGATCCTGCTGTTCGGCGTCAAGCCGTCGGCCGCGATCTCGAGCGATCTCGTCGCCGCCGTCCTGATGCGCCCGATCGGAGCGACCGTGCATCTGCGTCAACGGACCGTCAACCTGCGGCTCGTCGGCTGGATGGTGCTCGGTTCGGTGCCGATGGCGTTCTTCGGCGCGTACCTGCTCAGCCTGATGGGGCACGCCAAGAGCGCACAGACCAACATCGAGACGGCGCTCGGGATCGCGCTGCTGATCGGCGCGAGCGCGATGGTGCTGCGCTACGTGCTCGATCGCCGCAGCGGGCAGGACCGCACGGCGCAGGTGCACGAGATCGCCGCGCGGCCGCTGCGCACGATCGCGATCGGCATGATCGGCGGCGTCGTCGTCGGCATCACGTCCGTCGGCTCGGGCTCGCTGATGATCATCATGCTGCTGTTCCTCTACCCGATGATCGGCGCCAAGCAGCTCGTCGGCACCGACCTGACGCAGGCCGTCCCGCTGACGGCCGCCGCGGCGCTCGGCGCGCTCGCCTTCGGTCACGTCGAATTCGGCGTGACCATCTCGCTGATCATCGGCAGCGTGCCGGCCGTGTTCGTCGGCTCGCTGCTCTCCTCGAGCGCGCCCGACCGTTACATCAGGCCGGCGATCACGTTCGTGATCTTCGCCTCGGGGCTGAAGTACGTCGGCGTCGAAACGACCGCGCTCGGCTGGATCCTGTGCGTCACGCTGCTCGGCGTCGGCGTCGCATGGTTGGCCGTCAAGCGTCCGTGGACGCGACGCCCGCCGCCAAGCGAGGAACCCGCGCTGCTGCGCACCGACGCGCTCGAGATCGAGCAGGCGTAGCCGGCTCGTCGCGCCGCCGGTGCGCTGCCGGGCCGAGCCGGCCGTCGGCCGGCGTTCGCGCTACTTGATGTGCATCCCCGAGATCGCGCGCGAGATCACCAGCTGCTGGATCTCGGCCGTGCCCTCGAAGATGTCGTAGATCTTCGCGTCGCGGTGCCAGCGCTCGACCGGGAACTCGCGCGTGTAGCCGTTGCCGCCAAGGATCTGGATCGCGCGCTCGGTCACCCACACGGCGACCTCGCCGGCCTTCAACTTCGACATCGAGCCCTCGGCGTTCTCGAACGGGACCTGGTTGCGCCCCATCCACGACGCGCGCCAGACGAGCAGGCGGGCGGCGTCGATCTCGAGCTTCATCCGCGCGAGCGTGAACGCGATCGCCTGGTTCTCGATGATCTTGCGGCCGAACTGCTCGCGCTCCTTGGCGTAGTCGAGCGCGTATTCGTACGCCGCGCGGGCGATCCCGAGCGCCTGTGCGCCGACCGTCGGGCGCGAGGCCTCGAACGTCTGCATCGCCGCCTGCGACTTGGCTTTCTTGCCCTCGCGCACGCGCGCCAGACGCTCGTCGAGCTTCTCCTTGCCGCCGAGCACGTAGTTCACCGGAACGCGGCAGTCGTCGAGGAACACGTCGGCCGTGTGCGACGCGCGCAGGCCGTGCTTCGAGACCTTCGTGCCCTGCGAGATGCCCTTCGCTTCCGACATCGGCACGACGAACGCCGCGTGCCCACGCGAGCCGAGCTCGCGGTCGACCGACGCGATCACGACGTGCACGTCGGAGATGCCGCCGTTCGTCGCCCACGCCTTCTGCCCGTTGAGCACCCACTCGCCGGCGGCCTCGTCGAACTTCGCGCTCGTGCGCACGCCCGACACGTCCGAGCCGGCGTTCGGCTCAGACGCGCAGAAGGCGGCGACCTTGATGTCGTCGACGGTGCCGAAGCAGCGCGGGATCCATTCGCCGATCTGCTCGCCCGAGCCCTGACCGAAGATCGCCGCAACGGCCAGCGACGTGCCCATGATCGACATGCCGATGCCGGCGTCGCCCCAGAACAGCTCCTCGTTGACGAGCGGCAGGCCGAGCCCGGTCGGGTCGGCGAAGAACTGCGCGATCCCTTCGAACCCGTACAGCCCGATCTTCGCAGCCTCCTGGATGATCGGCCACGGCGTCTCCTCGCGCTCGTCCCATTCGTGCGCGGCCGGGCGCATCACGTCGGCGGCGAACCCGTGGACCCAGTCGCGGATGTCCTTCTGGTCCTGGCTCAGCGCGAGCGAGAACGCGACCTCCTGGCCGGCGGAACCCGCGATCGCCTCGACGGCGGCTTCGGCGGCGTCGGTTGAAGCGGGCGCGGCAACGGCGGACGGAGCTGATGCTGACATCGGCGAGCTATCTCCTGTGGACGAGGGGCGGGACGATCGTGAGGTGCTTTGGGCGCAGGGCGGGGACCCCGAGGCTCCGAGCAGATACCCCGTGGGCGGTTGCTCAAACGAACGAAAGCCTCGTGAATCCTCCTTAAGTGAAGTGTGCGATGGAGCACACCGCAACTCATGTCTCTTATTCCACGGACCCGAACCGACGGCGGGCGCTCGCGCCGCCGATCGACGCCTATCTCGTTTCCCAGGCCTGCTCTTGGCGCGTGAGGGCGACGACGTCCTTCGGCAGCTTCCCGTTGGCGACGTCGGCGACCGTCACGTGCTCGAGCACTTTGCGCAGGTTCGCGCGCAGCGCGATCCACACCTGCTGCAGCGCCTCGGCCGAGCCGACGTACTCGATCTCCTCGGGGCGCTGGCCGCGGACGCCGACGAGCGGACCCTCGACGGCGCGGATGATCTGCGCGAGGCTGACCTCGGCCGCGGGCTTCGCCAGCCAGTAGCCGCCTTCCGGGCCGCGCTGGCTGCGCACGATCCCCGACGAGCGCAGCTGCGTGAGGATGTTCTCGAGGAACGACACCGGGATGCCCTGGCTCTGCGCGACGTCGTCGACCTTGCGCGGCGCGTCCTGCTTGCTGTCGGCCAGCTCGATCACCGCGCGCACGGCGTAATCGGCCTTCGCTGTCACGTGCATTCGCTGATTCTCGCGAAAAGCTCGGCGGACGGGTTGCGCCACCCGCCGAGCGACGTTCGCGAGAGCCTCACGCGCGCGGCCGGCGACCCGCGCGGACGCCGGCGCCGCTCATGCTTTTTTCGTCTTCTTGACCTTCGGCTTGTACTTGGCCGCCCACTCCGAAGCCGTTTCCTCGAGCGTCGCCGTCATCACGACTTTGCTCTTGCCGGCCGCCGCCGGCAGGCCGATGTCGAGGTCGACGATCGGATCGACGATCGCCGACAGCGACCCGCCGCAGCCGCTCACTCCCGGCACCGCGAAGTCGTTGTCGACGAGCGTGTTGCTCGGGATGTACGTGATCCGTTTTTTGTCTTTGTATTCGATCGGGTTGCGGTGCCCTTCGATCGGTTCGGCCGGCGCCGGCGGCGCCGTCTTGCCGACCGTCAGGTGCAGCACGATCGGTTCGGCGTCGGAGCCGATGAAGCATTCTTCGCCGAGCGTCGGGTTGCTCAGTTTCACCTTGATCGGCAGCGTCACCGCCGGCCCGACGGGGATCGCTAGCTGTCCGCGGTTGACTTCGACCGGACCGGCGAGCTGGGCCGTCGCGATCACTTCGCCGCCCAGCCCGGCGATCCCGAGCAGTCCGCCGGGGACCGTCAGCGGCGTTTCCGAGAGCGTCTTGCCGTCCGGCGGCGCGATCAGCGTCTGGCCGACGTACGATTCGAGCGGCAGGCCGCCCTGGAGCGTGATCACCGTGCCTTCGGGGATCGGCACCGCCTTGCTGCCGAACTGGAATTCGCCGCCCGTCGTGAACGACGCGATGCACACCGCCGACGTCGCCGTCGGGCAGTCGGCGAACGGCAGGAAGTCTTCCTTGTCGACCGGTTCCTTCGCCGCCGACGCCGGCCCGGCGACCGCCAGGCACGCGGCCGCCATCGCGACCGCGGCCAGCGCGCTCGCGCGCCGGCGCCCGTGCCGGCGCGCGCCGTGCGCTCCTCGCACCTCGTCTCTCGTCTCCATGCTCCAGATCCCCTTTTGGCTCGTTTCCCCAGCTGCGTCGAGGCGCGCGCTCGTCCGGTCTGCGAGCCCGTCCGCCCGTCCCTCCCGGCTCTCGCGCACAACGACAGACAGCGTGTACCCCTTTGGCCACCCCGCTAAACGCAGGTCGATCGCGCGCCGGCGAACCGTGCTCCGCCCGACGCTCGCCGCCCAATCGCCGCCGCCCGACGGGAGCGCTCTCTAGCATCCGCGCATGAGCCCGCGCTGGAACTGGGACTTCGAGGACGAGCACCGCGGGACGCGCCGGGTCCCGCCGATGCCGCCGCGGCCGGCTCCGGCGCAGGCTCCGCAACCGCTTCACCCGAGCGCCGGCGCGCGCTTTCGCCGGCGCCGGCTCGGCGCGGCGCTCGTGTTCGCGCTGATCGTGATCGTCTTCGTCGTCGTCGCGTCGAGCTCGCACCACACCGGCGCCGGTGCGTCGGCCGGCGCGCGCGCCGCGCACGCCGCCACGAAGCCCGCCCAGCCGACGCCGGATGCGATCGAAGCCGGCAACAAGGCGATCGGCTCGACGCTCGCCTACACGCCGTTCGTGCGCGGCGGCGGCGGTCGCGGCCACGAGATCGCGCTGACGTTCGACGACGGGCCCGGGCCGTACACGCCCGAAGTGCTGACCGTGCTCGAGCGCGAACACGCCCCCGCCACGTTCTTCCCCGTCGGCATCGAGCTCCGCTACTTCAGCTCATCGACCGAACGCGAGATCCGCGACGGGTTCGTGATCGGCGACCACACCGAGACGCACCCGATGATGGCGCAGCTCTCCAAGCACGACCAGCACGAACAGCTGTTCGAACAGGCCGCGCGCATCGAACTGCTCAGCGCGCCGCGCCCGCGCCTGTTCCGCCCGCCGTACGGTTCGTTCAACGCAACGACCCTGCGCCTGCTGCACCAGATGAAGATGCTGATGGTGCTCTGGTCGGTCGACACCGGCGACTACGAGCAGCCCGGCGTCGAAGTGATCGTCCAGCGCGCGCTCGAAGGCGCCAAGCCCGGCGCGATCATCCTGATGCACGACGCCGGCGGCGACCGCGCGCAGACGGTCGCCGCGCTGCCGACGATCATCCACGAACTGCGCAAGCGCGGCTTCCAGCTCGTCACCGTGCCGCAGCTGCTGCACGACGACCCGCCGCCCGCCGGCCAGCCGCTGCCGACGAACCTCAGCGGCGGCTGAGAGCTCGGCGGCCACCGAGAGCCGCGGCGCTCAGCGCTCCGCGCACGACTCGCACGCGCCGTGCAGCACGATCTCGTGCTCGGACACCTGCACCGGCAGGCGCTCGCTCAGTCGTTTGATCGCGCGCTCGAGCCCCTCGTCGGTGAACGGCTGCAGGCGCCCGCAGCGGTCGCACACGAGATGGTGATGGTGCCCCGGCCCCTCGCGCACCGGCTCGTAGCGGACGATCCCCTGGCCGATCTCGACGCGTTGCACGAGCCCGATCTCCTCGAGCTCGTCCATCACGCGATACACGCTCGCGCGCGAGACCTCGCGGCCGCGCTCGAGCAGCGTGCGCTCGATCTCGACCGCCGACAGCGCGCACGTCTGCTCGTCGAGCAGCTCGAGGATCGCGCGCCGCGCGCCGCCGCGACGGTAGCCGGCGTCGCTCAGCGCGCGCGCCGCGCCGGCCGCCCACGTCGGTCCGTCTCCGAGCGTCGTCATCCGAGCAAGTGTAGGCGCGCGCAGCGCCCGCGAACGGCCCATCTCAGCGCCCCGTCGCCGCGTGCAGCGCCCGTATCAGCCCTTCGAGCTCGGCGACCTGCCACTGCTCGAACGTGTCCGTCGCCGGCGACAGCGTCTCGGTCACCGTCGCGATCGGGATGCCCGCGCGGCGCGCGACTTCGTTGACCCGCTCCACGTCGGGCGTCACGTTCTGGCTGTTGAACACCCACACGGCGATCCTGCGTTCGCGCGCCTGCGCGTCGACGAGCCGCTTGTCGCGCGCCGTCACGTCGGTCCCGTCGGCGACCGCCTTCGCGAAGCCGTACGGCGTCAGCAGGCGCAGGCCGACGTCTTCGCCGAGCGGCCGGAAGATGCTCTCGCTGTAGCCGACCGGCGTCCCCGCGTAGCGCGCACGGATGATCCGCCGCAGCGCGTCGTAGCGCGCGAGGTCGTGCGTCACGAACGCGTGCTCGCGCTGCGCGAAGTACGCCCGCTCGCGCGGGTCGAGCCGCTGCAGGGCGGCGGCGATCTGAGCGATCACGACGCGCACGCTGCGCGGCGAGTACCACTGGTGCGGGTTCGTGCCTTCCTTCAGCCCGAGCGCGTCGCCGACGTTCAGCACGACGCGGCCGGTCGAGGGGCTCGCTTCGAGCAGCCGCTGCGCCCAGTTGTCGTAGCCGACGCCGTTGACGATCGCCAGCTGCGCGGCCGATACCGTGCGCGCGTCGCGCGCCGTCGGTTCGTAGCTGTGCGGGTCCGTCTCCGGATTGACGATGATGCTGCTCACGCGCGCCTTCGTCCCCGCGAGCTGCGCCGCGATGCTGCCCCAGAAGTTCTCCGCCGCGACGATCTGGACCTCCGCGGCGCCCGCCCCGCCCGGTTGGCTCCCAGAGCGGCCGCATCCCGCGAGCAGCGCCACCAGCGCCACCGACCCGAGCGCGAGCAGCGTCGCAAGTGAGAACCGACGGCCGCCTGACACGCCGCGAGCCTAACATATTCGAGATTCAATCTCATAAAAGACGCCGTCTCATCCCGGTCGACGCGTATCCTTGCGGCCGGATGCGCCGGCTGATCGACGACCTCGCCGCACGCGGACGCGATGGACGCTGAGCTCCTGCGCGCGCGACGCGACGAGCGCCGGCGCGCGATCCGTCGACGGCGGCGCGCCGCGCTTGCCCTGATCGGGCTCGGCCTCGCCGTCGCGATCGTGCTCGCCGTCGCGCTCGCCGCCTCCGGCGGCGGCAACAGCTCGAGCAGCGGCGCGCGAAGCACCGCGACGAGCGGCGTTCGGACCCACACGAGCACGAGCGCCTCGCACGCGCCGAGTCGCGGCGGCGGCGTCGCCACCGGACATCCCGGCGCCGCGAGCGCGCCGATCCTGATGTACCACGTGATCGCGCCGCCGCCCGCCGGCGCCCCGTTCCCCGGCCTGTACGTCACGCCCGAGCTGTTCGCCGCGCAGATGCGCGCGCTGAAGGCCGCCGGCTGGACGTCGGTCACGCTCGACGAGCTCGACTCATACTGGCGGCGCGGCGTCTCGCTGCCGCCCGGCAAACCGATCGTCATCAGCTTCGACAACGGCTACCAGTCGCAGTTCACCAAGGCGCTGCCCGTCCTGCGCTCGCTCAACTGGGTCGGCGACGAGAACATCCAGCTGACCGGGCTGCCGCCTTCGCAGGGCGGGCTCGGCGACGATCAGATCCGCGGCCTGCTCGCCGCCGGCTGGGAGCTCGACACGCAGGGCATCAGCCACGCCGACCTGATCACGCTCGGCGCGAGCGCGCTGCACGAACAGGTCGCCGGCGCGCGCGCGAGCATCCAGCGCCGCTACCACGTCCCCGTCAACTGGTTCTGCTACCCGTCGGGGCACTACGACGCGACCGTCGTCGCCGCCGTCAAAGCCGCCGGCTTCAGCGGCTCGACGACCGTCGTCCCCGGCTGGGCCGGCCCGCGCGACGATCGCTACCGCCTGCCGCGCCTGCGCGTGCTCGGCGGCACCTCGCCGGCCTCGCTGCTCGCCGAGATCGCCGCGATCCGCGAAGATCCGTCGCCGCCGAGCTCCTACAACGGCACGTAGCCGGCATGACCAGCGGCGAAGTCACCGTCCGAGTCCTCCCCCGCGCGCGCACGAACGAGATCGCCGGCGAGCGCAACGGCGTCCTGCTCGTGCGCGTCGCCGCGCCGCCGCTCGACGGGCGCGCCAACGCCGCGCTCTGCCGGCTGATCGCCAAGCGCGTCGGCGTCGGCGTGCGCAGCGTCTCTGTCGTCCGCGGCGCGAAGTCGCGCGAGAAGGTCGTTCGCGTCGAGGGCGTCGGCGACGACGATCTGCGGCGCGCGCTGGCGTAGCGGGAACACCCGCCGCTCGACGCGCGCCGCTCAATACGCTCGTATCGATGAGACCGTTCCGCGCCAGACGACGCGCCGCCAAGGATCCGCCCGTCGCGGTGGGCGATCCGCGGTTCGACGGCTGGGAGACCGTCGCGACGTTCGACGATCAGCGCACCGCCGTCGCCTGGCGCGATCAGTTGCAGACGCTCGGCGTCGACGCCGCCTGCGTCGCCGACCACGAGTTGGATCGCCACGGACGCGGCGACATCTACCTCGTCGTCCCTCCCGGTCAGTGGTCGCGCGCCAACGAGATCGTCGAGAACCTCGAGTGATCCGCCGTAGCGCCCATATTGGCTCAGGGAGTTCGGTCGGGACCTGCGAGCTCGCCGAGGACGGCCTGCGATCTCGGTGAGGCTCGAGGTGAGGATCTGCCGCGAGCGACCTCCAGGAGCTGGAAGATGCGTGGGTCGCGCACGGCGTAGTAGACGCTCGTGCCCGTCGCGGCGGCTGTCGAGGACGCCGTGCTTGCGCAGCACGCCGAGGTGCTGAGAGGTCCCGCTCGAGTCCATCTGCAGCTCGCGCTGCAGATCGCCGACGGTGCGCTCGCCGTCTTTGCAGCAGCTCGAGGATGCGCACCCGCACGGGGTGGCCGAGGATCCGGAAGAACTCGGCCTTCACCTGGTAGACGGCGCGATGCTGTACCGGCTCGGCTGCCTTCTCGTTGGGTCGGGGGGCTCATCTGGACGCTCGGTGAATGTGCTTGCGAGGCGACTCAGGCAGGTGCTGTGAGCGCCTGCTCGTCGTTAGCATATCTCATAGCTTATCAGACGGTCAGGTTAGCCGCGGTGCGCCGCTCTGCGACATCTCGCCATGAGCGCCGAGCAGCGCGTCGGCGATCTGCTGCGGGCTGCGGCGGGCAGCCCGGGATGCGCAGGTCGACCGGCACGATCTCCTCGAGCGGCCCGGCGAGCTGCGCGGGGTCGCGCGAGCGACGCCGCAGCCGATGCGCGCAGTCGCCGAGCGCGGCGACCAGGCGCGGCTCGGGCATCGCCTCGTAGGCGCGGCGCAGCGGCTCGGCCATCCGGGTCGTGATCTGGCCCGGTGACGAGCAGCACGTCGGCGTGGCGGGGCGAGGCGACGATGTTCAGGCCGTGGCGCTGGAGGTCGTAGTAGGGGTTCGCGGTCGCGGTGAGCTCGTGCTCGCAGCCGTTGCACGAGCCGGCGTCGACGTGGCGCAGCGCGAGCGAGCCGGCGCGGGCTGCGGCCGGCAGCGCGATCTCGCGGCGGGCGCGCTGCAGGTGTCTGAGCAGCACGAACATCGCGCTAGCGGTCCGCGCAGGCGTAGCAGAGCTCGAAGCTCTTGTTGATCAGGGGGAAGTCGGGGAGCAGGTTCTCGCGCGCCGCGTGCGCGAGCACGGGCCAGTTGGCGTAGGAGCCGGTGCGCAGGTGCAGGCGCTTGATCGTGTCCGCCGTCGTGCTGGACGACGCAGACGGTCTCGCCGCGAGGGCTCTCGACCCGCGAGACGCCGACGCCGCTCGCCGCGGTCTCCAGCGCGGCTTGCGCCGCCCGGCCGCGACGGTGCCGCTGAGCAGCTCGTCGAGGATCGCGAAGGTCTGCTCGAGTTCGACCTGGCGGACGTCGAGGCGCGCGCGCGACGTCGCCGCGTGGCTGTTGCGGCGTGCGGCGGGCGCGAAGCTCGCCGTAGAGCAGTCGCGGGCTTTCGCTGCGCGTGTCCTGGCGCACGCCCGCGGCGCGCGCGCGACGGGCCGACCGCCCCGAGGCTGAGCGCGTCCTCTCTGCGTCAGCGCTCCGACGTCGGCGAGGCGGTCCTGCACGCGATGCGGCGAACCGCAGCTCGCGCCACAGGCCCGCTCCTCCTCGCTCGAGCGTCCGCAGCTCGTCGCGGGCCGCGAGCGCGTCGGCCTGCGCGATCGCGCAGCGTGCTCGCGGCGAGGCGCGACCGTGTCGAACAGGAAGCGGTGGCCGGCCAGGCGCTCGTTGAGTCGCTGCGCGCGCTCCTTGAGCGCCGCGAACGCCATCGTCGCCCGGGGCGAAGCCGACGCCGGCGCAGATGGCGGAGATGTCGTTGAGGTGGTTGTAGAGGCGCTCGAGCTCGAGCAGCAGCGTGCGCGCGCGGCGCAGCTGCTCGTCGGGCGCCAGCCCGAGCGCCGACTCGCACGCCTGCGCGTAGGCGACGGTGTTCGTCACCGCGCACGCGGCGCACGCGCGCTGCGCGTAGCGCGAGCCCGTCGGCGAGCGGGCGCGCCCTCGGCGGCGAGCTGCAGCCCGCGGTGCTTGTAGAAGAGGCGCAGGTCGAGGTGCAGGATGCGCTCGCCGACGACGGTGAAGCGGAAGTGGCCGGACTCGATCACGCCTGCGTGGATCGGGCCGACCGCGACCTGGTAGGGGTCGTGGCCGCGCGACGGGGACCGTCCACGCCTCGGGCTCGGCTGGATGCTCGAGCAGCGGCCGCAGCGGCTCGTGCCCGTCGAAGCGCACGCCGTAGCAGTCGTGCGCCTCGCGCTCGTCCTGGCCGGCGGCGGGGAACAGGTCGACCAGCGTGTCGAGCGTCGCCCGCCGGGACCGGCAGCGCAGAGCGACGTGGTCCTGAGCCGCCGTGGGCGAACACGCAGCTGACCTGCAGGCCCTGCGCGCGCCGTCGCTCGCGAACAGCCCGCAGAAGCGCCCGCCGGCCTGCGGCCTGCCGTTCGCACGCCGCGCGCCAGTGCTGCTGCGGCTGACGCGTCTCCACCTGCGCCGGCGCGAGCGCAGCGCGCTCGCGGCCGCTCACGCGATGCCTCCCATCAGGCCGGCGCCGGCGTGGCGAGTCGACGAGCAGGTACGCGCCCGACCGACAGCGCCAGCAGGCCGAGCGTGACGCGCGACGGTCAGCCGCCCGGCGAGTCGCACGGTGCGCCCGGCCGCGCCAGGGACGCCCGTGGCTCTCGCCGGCGAGCGTCTCGATCAGCGCGTGCGCGAGGCCGAGGAAGCCGAGCGCCAGCAGCACCGCGGCGATCGCGACGATCGCGACCTGGTGGGCGGCGACCCCGCCGAGCAGGATCAGCAGCTCGCTGAGGAACAGCGGCGACGGCGGCAGCCCGCTGAGGGTGCCGAGGCTGATCCCGGCGGCGGCCGCGACCGGGCCGCTGAGCCGCGCGAGCCCGCGCGGCGGCCTGCTCGCGCGCTCGCGGGGTCGTGGCGCAGCAGCGGTATCGCCGTGTAGAACCCGAGCGACTTCGCCAGCGCGTGCCCGGCGAGGTGGACGATCACGCCGACGCGTGGCCAGCGGCGAGGCGAACCCGATCCCGAGCGCGAGGATCCCCATGTGCTCGAGGCTCGAGTAGGCGAGCAGCCGCTTCCACGGCATCGGCCGCCACAGGAACGGGATCGCGATCGCGAGCGACGCGAGGCCGAACGCGAGCATCAGATGATCGGCGAGATGGTGCGGGACCGCCGCGCCGAGGGTGAGCACCAGGCGCCAGGCGATCAGCATCACCGTCGGCAGCAGCGCGGCCGAGAGCAGCGCGCTGACCGGCGGCGGCGCCTCGCTGTGCGCGTCGGGAAGCCAGTTGTGCACCGGCGCCCAGCCGATCTTCGCGGCCAGCCCGGCGAGGATCAGGACCAGCGCGAACAGCGCCGTTCGGTGCGGCAGGCCGGCGGCGTCGCCGCGCGATGTTCTGCCAGTCGAGCGTCGCGAGCGTCGCCGCCGTGGGGCGCCAGGCCGACGAACAGGATGAGGATCCCGAGCAGCGCGACGGCGAGGCCGAACGTCGTCAGCACCAGGTACTTCCAGCCGGCCTCCAGCGCGCTCGCCGCTGCCGCTGTAGGCGACCAGCAGCGCCGAGGCGCCGGTGGTCGCCTCGATCAGCAGCCACGCGACGCCGAGGTTGTTCACGAGCGCGAGCGCGAGCAGCGCCGCCCAGAACAGGTGGAAGGCGGTGTAGTACCAGGCGCGCGCGCGACGGGCGGTGAACAGGCTCTTGCCTGCGCCGGCGAGGTAGGCCGGGGAGACGACGCGCGCTGCAGCCATCCGATCACCGCGATCACCGCGAGGAAGCTCGGCGCCGGCGCGGTCGAGGAGGAACCACGAGCCGTGCAGGCCCCTGCGAGCCGTGGAGCGCGCCGAGCACGCTCGCGGCGAGCGCGATCGCGGCGGTGACGCTCGCGCTGAGCAGGTTCACGCGGTCGGCGCCGGCGGGCGTGCGCGGCGAGCCGCACGAGCAGCGCGCCGACGACGCGGCGCCGCCGGCACGGCGATCAGCGAGCGCGTCAGTCACGCAGCACCTCCAGGAAGGAGCTGTCGCCGCTGCCGAGCTGCTCGTGGATCTTGGTCGCGAACGCCGCGGCGACCGACACGATCACGACGAGGTCGAACACGAGGCCCGAGCTCGATGAACGACCGGCAGCCCGCCGGGCAGCGACAGGCCGGCGAGATAGATGCCGTTCTCGGCGATCAGGAACCCGAGCGCCTGGAAGAGCACCGCCCGGCGCACGACGCGCGGTGAGGATGCCCAGCGCGAGCATCGCCGACCGCGGCGTGTTCCACGGCCGGCTTCGGTCAGACCGAAGCGCGGGATCAGCTGCTCGACGGCGAGCGCGACGGCCACGGCGATCGCCAGCCGCGCGAGCGCCGGCGGCTCGGTCGTCGAGCAGCCGCTCCTTGCGCGCCCGGCGCACCGTGAACAGCAGCAGCGCGGGCAGCACGCAGCGCCTTGGCGATCAGGATCGTCCCGCGACGGCCAGCGCCGTCGAGGTGCCCGACCCCTGGGTGATCGCGTAGACGCCGAGCACGAGCGACTGCAGCGCGACGAGCACGATCGCGATCGAGCGACGACGCACCACGATCACCGCCAGCGAGCTGACCAGCAGCCCCCAGATCAACGCGCCGGTCATCCGCCGCCCCCGGCGAACCAGCTCGCGAGCCCCAGCAGGCACAGCGCCGCGCCCGAAGCCCAGCAGCAGCGGCACGCGCAGCATCCGCATCTTCGCCTGCACCGTCTCGCACACCGCGAGCGCGACGCACAGCAGCAGCACGCCGCCGGCGAGCACCGCGAGCTGCGCCGCGAACGGCCCCGGGTGGGGGATCACGAGTTCGCACGCGAGCACCAGCACGATCCAGTGCCGGGCCGCCGCGGCCCACTGCAGGTAGGCCAGCTCGCGCCCGGCGTACTCGAGCAGCGGCCCCTCGTGGACCATCGTCAGCTCGAGGTGCGTGTCGGGGTTGTCGATCGGCTGGCGGCCCGTCTCGGCGAGGACCACCAGGCAGAAGCGCGAGCCCGCCGCCCAGTGCGCGGGCTTCGACCACACCTCACGAGAGGGTCGCGGCGTGGCTCATCGAGAGCAGATCGGTGCTGTGCAGCGGCAGCGCGAGCAGCACCAGCACGAGCAGCAGCAGCCCCTCGACGAACACGGAGAACATCAGATCGCGCGCGGCGCCCATCAGGCCGAACGCGCCCGCGGTGTCCCACGCCGCGAGCGTGACCGCGAAGCGCGCGAGCGCCAGCAGCCCGACCAGCACGAGCGCGTCGTTGCCCAGCCCCCAGTCCGGCGCGTGTCCGCCGATCGGCAGCAGCAGCGAGCGCCAGCGCCGTCGCAGGCGGCCACGACCGCGGGCGCCAGCGCGTAGATGAACGTGCGCGGCTCCGGCGCGACGCCGCTCTTTCCCCACAGCCGGCGAAGCTCGCGGTAGGGCTGCAGCGACCGAGGGCCCGCGCCGGCCCTGCAGCCGCGCCTTCAGCTGCTGGATCAGCCCGACGAGCGCCGGCGCGCGCCAGCACGCCCGCCGACGATCTGCACGACGCCCGCGATCAGCGTCGCGCGCGCTCATCCGAGCAGCCCCACCCGCGCGAGCGCCAGCAGCACGCCGAGCAGCGCGAGCAGGTAGACCAGGTAGGCGCGCAGGCTGCCCGACTGCAGCGCGGCGCGCGACCCGCGCGCCGCGCAGCGCGCCGCGCGAGACCGGCCCGTAGAGCAGCGTGTCGAACAGGTGCGGCACCTCCGCCTCGATAGGCGACCGCCTGCGACGACGCCCGCCGAGGCGATCACGCTGCACCTCGCGCCGCGGCCGCAGGAGCGCCTCCAGCGCGAGCCGCAGCGGCTTGGTGAACCCCGCCGAGCGTCCACTGCAGCCCGGCGGCCGGCGGCTGGCCGCACGCCCACGTCGGCGCAGGCGCGCTGCGAGCGGCCCCTGGCCAGCCGCACGAGCACGGCGACGAGCGACCACGAGCGCGAGCGCCAGCGCGAGCGTCGGCAGCGACCCCGTGCCCGGCACGTCCAGCCCCGGCGCCGTCGTGCAGGCGTCACGCTGCCCGGGCGCGAGCGCGGCGAGCGTCGGCAGCAGCAGCCCGGGCAGCACGCCCGAGCACCACGCACGCGCCGGCGAGGAAGACCATGCTCGCGCGCATCCCGACCGGCACCTCGCCGGCGCCGCGCGCACTCCTGGCGGCGCGGCAGGCCGAGCAGCACGAGCCCGATCACCTTCACGAAGCAGTACACGGCCAGCGCGGCGGTCGCGGCGAGCGCCGCGCGTCGCGAGCGCGCCGGCGAACGCGACCCCGAGGTGGCTCGCGACGCCGAGATGCAGCAGCGACTGCAGCGTCAGCCACTCCGAGGCGAAGCCGTTCAGCGGCGGCAGCCCGGCGATCGCCATCGCGCCGAGCGCGAACGCCGCGCCCGTCCACGGCATCCGCCGCAGCAGGCCGCCGAGCCGAGTCGAGCTCGAGGGCGCCGACGGCCCTGCTGAACGCGCCGGCGCCGAGGAACAGGAGACCCTTGAACAGCGCGTGGTTGAGCGCGTGAAGCAGCGCGGCCGCGAACGCGATCGCGCTCCACGTCGGCTCGCCCGACGTCGGCGAACACGAGCGACGCCCCCAGCCCGAGCGCGACGATCCCGACGTTCTCGATCGAGTGAAACGCGAGCAGCCGCTTGAGCTCGTGCTGCATCAGCGCGTACAGCACGCCGCCCAGGCACGAGAGCGCGCCGAGCGCCATCAGCGTGATCCCGACCCACAGCCCGGGCGGCGACGAGCCACTGGAACAGCACGCGCACGAGCCCGTAGAGCGCGAGCTTGATCATCACGCCCGACATCAGCGCCGAGATGTGCGCCGGCGCGAGCGGGTGCGCGCGCGGCAGCCAGGAGTGAAACGGCATCAGCCCGGCCTTGGTCGAGAACCCGACAGCGACGCGCAGGCGACGAACGCCGCCAGCGCCGCCGCCCAGCGGCTGCCCGCCCAGCGCGCCGTGCTGCGCCAGCACGAGCATCGACGACCCACACGCCCGCGCCGCCGATGTGCGTGATCGCGAGGTACATGAACACGCCGTGACGAGCCTCGCGGTCCTGGCGCGCGAGCAGGATCGCGCGCCGCCGGCACCAGCGTCATCAGCTCCCAGAAGCCGAGGAACGTGCTCACGTCGCGAGCGCACGACGAAGCCGACCAGCACCAGCAGGAAGACGCCCGGTCGCGACCGCCAGCGAACGACCGCGACGATCCGCGCTCGAGCGCGTCGCGGGCGAACAGCGCGGCGGGCGCCCCGACGACGGCGATCAGCAGCAGGAAGAAGCCGCTGAGCCGGTCGAGCCCGAACGCCGGGCGCACCTCGCTGTGAAACGCGGCGCCGACGGCGTGTCCCGAGACGAGCACCCAACGCGCCGGCGACCCCGAGCAGCGCCATCCCGGCCGCCTGCACGCTCAGCGCCGGCGCGCGGAGCGCGACCGACGCCGCGCGCAGCGTGCCCGCAGCGACCGCCGCCAGGCCGGCGAGCGCCAGCGTCTCTGTCGCCCTCACCAACTGCGCGACCCGTGCGCCAGTTCCTGAGCGCTCATCCGAGCAGGTCCGCCAGTGCCGCCGCTAGTCCCAACTGAGATGCCTGACGTGACGGTAGGTCTCCCACGCGTCGGCGAGGCGGTCGAAGGCGTCCTCGGTGATGCCGCCGGCCGTCGTCAGCAAGGCGACGGCGGCATCCAGCGTCGGCGGATCGCCGTGCTCCAACAGCGCCATCGCCGCCGCAACGGCGTCGGGGCCACCGGCGAGGACGCACCGCGCCAGCCGCGCCTCGTAGCGCTCCGAGCACGGAATCGCCGCGCCCGACGCTCTCGACGGCATCGCCGGCCCGATCACCCCGTTGATCACCACGCGCTTCGAGTCAGGCATCCTTACTTTCTAGGCATCCTTACTTTCCAATCATCTTCTAAGATTACGATACAACACGAAGCTCGACCGTCGCGAATCGTCCTCGATGCGCGCGCGGCGTCCTCGGGGAAGGAGTTGCCGCATGGAGTCTCTGCGCTGCGCGCGCTGTGGTGAGGTGATCGGGTTCTACGAGCCGATCCGGGTCCTGCTGCCGGACGGGACGTTGCGCAAGGGCTCGCGGCTGATGCTTCGCGACGAGCTCGCGACAGAGGACCGCGTCCTGCACGAGGGGTGCTACCGCGGCTCCGAGCTGGAGGGCACCGGCTCGCGCTGACGTGTGCCGGCATCCGCCCGCGCGCACCGGTGCGATCATGTCGGGTGATGTCGGACAACCTCGTCGAACTGATCCGGCGCCGCCATCTCACCGAGGCGCCGACGGCGATCGAGGTGCTGAAGGAGGCGATCGGGCAGCGCGGTGAGATCACCGACGCCGACCGGCGCCGTGCAGCCACGCTCTCGGGTCTGCCCGAGGCCGCCGTGTACGGCGTGTCCGCGTTCTACGACGACCTGCTGCAGCCGCGCGGCGCGCGTCACCTGAGGGTCTGCACGGGGACCGCATGCTTCGCGGCGACCGCGGGCCAGCACGTCGAGCAGCTGAAGGATGCGCTCGGACTCGAGCTGGGCGAGCGCAGCGCGGATCGCTCTGTCTCACTGGCCGAGACCGTCTGCCTCGGGTTCTGCCATTCGGCGCCGGCGGTTCGCGACGGTGACACGGTCGACGCCGGAGCCGACGTGCTCGCGCGTGTGCTGAGAGGGGATACGAGCGCTGCAGCCGAGCCGGCCTGGCAGAGCCTGCTCGAGGAGCCGGTGCTGACCCGTCCCGGCGACTGGAGCGGGCTCGGCCACGCGTTGGAGCGCTTCGCCCCCGAGCAACTTCTCGAGGAGGTGAAGCTCTCCGATCTGCGAGGCCGTGGCGGAGCGGGCTTTCCCGCCGGGCTGAAGTGGCAGCTCGCGCGCGATGCCGAGGGCGCGCAGCGGTTCATCGTGGCCAACGGCGACGAGGGCGATCCGGGCTCGTTCATCGACAAGTACCTGATGGAGCGCAATCCCGCGCTGGTGCTCGAGGGACTGGCGCTCGCGGGCTACGCCGTCGGCGCCGGCGAGGGCTTCGTGCTGACGCGCTCGGAGTACCCCGGCTGCAAGCCGGCGCTGGAGCAGGCGATCGCCGCCGCCCACGCCGAAGGTTGGCTGGGGGAGCGCATCCAGGGCAGCTCGTTCAGCTTCGACGTGACCGTGCTCGAGGGCGCCGGCTCCTACGTGGTCGGCGAGGAGACGGCGCTGCTCGCCTGCCTGGAGGGGCTGCGGGGAATGGTTTCGGCGCGACCGCCGTTTCCCGCCGAACGAGGGCTGTACGGCATGCCGACCGTCGTCAACAACATCGAGACGCTCGCCAACGTCCCGTTCATCGCGCGCAGCGGCGCGCACGCCTACAAGCAGCTCAGCCCCGGGGCATCGGCGGGAAGCAAGCTCGTGTGCTTCAACGAGCGCTTCAGCCGGCCCGGCGTGTACGAGGTTCGCTTCGGCACGACGGTGCGGGAGCTGTGCGAGGAGGTCGCGGGCGGCGTTCCCAACGGGTTGAAGGCCGTGCAGGTCGGCGGCCCGCTCGGCGGCATCCTGCCGTCGTGGAAGCTCGACACCGCGTTCGACTTCGACGCGCTTGCGGCGGAGGGGTGCATGCTCGGCCACGGGAGCATCCTCGCCTTCGATCAGCAGACCGACATGCGGGCGCTCGCGCGACACCTGCTGCGCTTCGGCGCGCACGAGAGCTGTGGCAAGTGCTTCCCGTGCCGCGTCGGCCTGTCTCGCGCGCACGAGATGTTCGAGGCGGACGCCGCCGTTGACCGGCGCCTCTTGGAGGAGCTGCTCGAGGCGCTCGAGCTCGGCAGCCTCTGCGCGCACGGCGGCGGCATGCCGGCTCCGATCCGCAGCCTGCTCGAGCACTACCCCGACGAGCTCGGACTGGCGTGATGCTGCTGAGCGTCGACGGCACGGAGGTCGAGGTGACGCCCGGGACGACGGTGCTCGCCGCGGTGCGTCAACTGGGCGGCGAGCTTCCGACGCTCTGCGACGACGACCGCCTGGCGCCGTTCGGAGCGTGTCGGCTGTGCCTGGTGGGACTGGCGGGCGCGAGCGGGCCGGTGGCGGCGTGCACGACCCCGTGCCGCGAGGGGATGCGCATCGACACACGCGATCCGGCCGCCGCGCGGGTCGCGAGGATCGTCGTCGAGCTGCTGCTCTCCGAGCTCCCCGAGCCGCCGGAGCCGCAGACCGAGCTCGCCCGGATCGCGCGTCGGCTCGGGGTCCTCGAGACGCGCTTCCAAGGCCCGACACACGCGGTCGCGCACGACGAGCGCCATCCCTACCTCGCCTTCCGCCACGAGCTGTGCATCGCCTGCGGGCGCTGCGTGCGCGCGTGCGACGAGGTGCAGGGCGCGTTCGCGCTGACGGCCACCGGCCGCGGCTTTCGATCCAACGTGGCCGCCGGCCTGGACGCCGGTTTCCGCGACTCGACCTGCGTGTCGTGCGGGGCGTGCGCCGACACGTGCCCGACCGGCGCGATCATCGAGCGTGGCGTACTCGCATCCAACCGAGAGAGACCGACATGAGCGGCCGGGCGGAGACCACGACGACGACCTGCGGCTATTGCGGCGTGGGCTGCCGTCTGGAGGCCCACACGGCGGAGGACCGGATCACGTCGATCACGCCGCGACGCGACGGTCCGGCCAATCGCGGACACGCGTGCCTGAAGGGGCGCTTCGCGCACGCCTTCACACGCTCCTCGGACCGGCTGACGGCGCCGCTGATTCGCGAACGCGACGGCCTTCGACCGGCAAGCTGGGAGGAGGCGATCGGGCTGATCGCGGATCGCCTGACCGAGATCAAGGCGGAGCACGGAGCGGACGCGATCGCCGGCCTGGCCTCCTCGCGCGCCACGAACGAGGACTGCTATGCGATGGCGCGACTGATGCGCGCCGCGATCGGGACCAACAACATCGACAACTGCTCGCGCGTGTGCCACTCGCCGACCTCCTTCGCGCTGCGCCGCTCGCTCGGGCTCTCCGGCGCGACGGGCTCGTTCGACGACATCGAGGCGGCCGAGGTGGCGATCATCATCGGCGCCAACCCGACGCAGGCGCATCCGGTCGTCGGCGCGCGCATCAAGCAGGCGGCGCTGCGCGGGCTGCGGCTGATCACGATCGACCCGCGCCGAATCGAGCTCGCGGACTACGGCGAGCTGCACCTGTCTCCGCGGCCGGGCACCAACGCCGCCGTGCTACTGGGCCTCGCGCACGTGCTCGTGCGCGACGGGCTGATCGACGAGCAGTTCATCGCGGCGCGCACCGAAGGCTACGCCGAGCTCTGCGCGCTGCTCGAGCAGTACCCGCCGGACGCGGTCGAGGAGATCAGCCGGCGTCCCGGCGGCCGATCTGCAGGCCGCCGCGCACCTCTATGGCGGCGCGACGCGTGCATCGATCATCTGGGGGCTCGGCGTGACCGAGCACAAGTACGGCTCGGAGGTCGTGCAGCTGATCAGCAACCTCGCGATGATGTCGGGCAACATCGGCCAGCCCGGCGCGGCGCTGTTGCCGCTGCGCGGCCAGAACAACGTGCAGGGCTCCTCCGACATGGGCGCGCTGCCGGACACGTACACCGCGTACCGCAGCGTCGCCGACGAGCAGGTCGCGCAGAGCTTCGAGGCCGCGTGGGGCGTGCCGACTTCCACGCGAGCCCGGCCTGAAGATCCCGCAGATGCTCGACGCGGCCGTCGCGGGCGAGCTGAAGGCGATGTACATCTTCGGCGAGGACATCGCGCAGACCGACCCGGACAGCGCGCACGTGGCCGAGGCGCTGCGGTCGCTGGAGCTGCGTCGTCTGTCACGACATCTTCGAGAACGAGACGACCGAGTACGCCGACGTCGTGCTCCCCGCCTCGGCGTTCCTGGAAAAGGAACGGCACGTTCACGAACGCCGAGCGGCGGATCCAGCTCGTGCGGCCGGCGCTCCCGCCGCCGGGCGAAGCGAGAACGGACCTGGAGATCATCACGCGCGTCTCGCGCGCGCTCGGCCACGAGATGGGCTACGGGAGCCCCGCAGAGGTGATGGAGGAGATCGCGGCGCTGACGCCGCACTTCGCCGGAGTCAGCTTCGAGCGCATCGGTGACCGCGGCCTGCAATGGCCGGTCGCGGCCGACGGCACGGACACTCCGATCCTCTACGAGCGGCGCTTCGAGCTGCCGACGGGCCGAGCGAGGTTCGCGACGCTGCCGTTCAAGCCGCCCGGCGACGCCGTCGACGAGGAGTTCCCGCTGATCCTCGTGACGGGGCGAGTACTCGAGCACTACAACGCGGGCACGATGACTCGCCGCACCGGCAACCTCGAGCTGGTCGGCCGCGATCTGCTGGAGATCCATCCCGACGACGCGCAGCGCCTGTGGATCGACGACGACTGTCCCGTCTCGGTGCGCAGCCGCGTCGGCCGCGTCGAGCTCCACTGCCACGTCACCGATCGGATCGAGCCGGGGCACGTGTTCACGAGCTTCCACTTCCCCGAGACGAAGGCGAACCTGCTCGTCGGCCCGTCCGCAGACGTCAACACCTCCTGCCCGGAGTACAAGGTCGTCGCCGTCGACGTGCGGCCGATGCCCGAGCTGGCCGGCGCACGCTCGGGCCGAGGATCGAGAAGCGGCGAACGGGCCTCGAACCCGTGACCTCGAGCTTGGGAAGCTCGCGGAGGAGGGTGGCAAATGCCCTGCAAAGTGTGGAGATTTGGTCGGCTTACGACGGCGAACACCGCACCGACACCGCAAACCAGACGGCCAGAGCGAAGCGCCTCGGCGAGAGGGCGCACACGCTGGCGGCGCGAACACTGCATAGCGATAGCGACTCCAAGCGAAACACCTGATCCGCCCCAGAACGAGCGTGCAGCGAGATTCCTGTGCCGTTTGACCGGCGCTGCGGTCATTAGCCGTGATGAACCGACCGACGGATCGCATGTTGACGACCGCCCAGGCAGCGTCGGAGCTGGGGGTGCACGAGCGAACGGTCAGGAGATACATGTCGCTCGGCCTGTTGGCGTACCGCCGGCTACCTGGCGGGCACTACAGGATCTCGGAGAAGGCGGTGGAGGACTTCTGGCGAGCCAACGACGGCTCCGAACAGTCGGCGAGCCGTCCGCAACGCGGTTGGGCTTCGCGGCAGGCGGATCGGGCGCAGGCACGACGGCGGACCGGCAAGCGACGCATGCGACCGAGCAACGCGAAGCCTCACGGACCCTACGATCTCTCGAACGCCGTGCTGGATGCGCTACGAGCCGAACGAATGTGAGGCCCTACTGCACATGCGACCGCGAGTTGCCCACGGGAGGAGGACGGTAATGGCCAAGCCATGGAAGAAGAGATGGCCGTACATCTCCAAGTCGGGTCGCAAGACGTACTGGCTTGGCTTCCGCGACCACGACGGTGTCGAGAGGACCAAGTCGTTCGCGTCGGTGAAGGCCGCGAAGGAATGGGCGGACCTTTACGTCTCCTCAGAGCGGCGAGGCCTCGAGACGTTGCGTCGGTTTCTTCTCGATCTCGACGCGAAGGATGCAAACTGCTCCACCGACGCCATGACGATCGGCGAGGTGGTTCAGCTCTACTTTGCGTTCAACGCGCCCGATACGCCGGACGGGCTGTCGACCTCGACCTTCCACACCTACCGCTACTCGGCCAAGCGTCACTTGCTCGGACACCCCGGCGTCGATCGCGGAAGAGAGGTTCCGCCCGCGCCGTACGCCGTCCGAATCGCTGCGGAGCCCGCAGCGAAGTTCAACGAGCCGGCAGCTCCTCGTGCCTGGCGAGAGGGGATGAAGCACGCCGGGGTTGGGTCATCCGCACGCGTCCATGCCTGGCGCGTGCTGTCCGCCGTGCTGTCTTGGGCTGGGGACGGGCGCTGAGCCCCGAATCGGCGCGAGCGGAGAGGAGCGGATCGAGAACGGCACTCAGGGAGAGGTGCGCGCGGTGAGCGCCGAGGGGGCGGTGCTCGTCGAGTTCGACCACGGACTGCGCCGGCGCACGCTCGCAGATGAGGAGCTGTCGCGGCTTCGTCTCGACTACGCCCGGCACATCCATCGCGCCCAGGGGGCGACCGTTCAGCGGGCGCTGATCGTGACCGGCGGCTGGCAGACCTCGAAGGAGTCCACCTACGTCGAGGCCTCGCGTGCACGTCAGGGGACCGACTGGTTCGTCAATCGCGAGGAGCTGGGGATCGAAGGGCAGGACCCCGAGCGGGTCGGTCGGCTGGCTGAGTTGATGCGATCGAGCAGGGCGCAGACGCCCTCGCTCGAGCACCGCGAGCTGCACGAAGCTGAGCTTGGCCCCGAGCGCTACATGCCGCGCGCTCCGCTCGCGCCGAGTGAGATGCTGCCAGGGCTCGCGCGCGTGATCGCTCGGAACGCGCGGGCGCACTCAGAGCCGGAGCGAAGCCGATGAGCCGGGCGGTCAAAGTCATGCTGGCGGAGCCTCTCGCCGAGCAGCTCGAGGAGCTTGCGGCCGGTGCCCAGGAACCGGCCTCGACGGTGGCGGCGCAAATCCTTAGACATGGGCTCGCGCAGGCGGTGAAGCGCGGCAAGGTCCGTGCGCTCGCGCCAGCTGAGATGCCTGCGTCTGCTCGTCGGAGCGACACGCGCCCGCCGTGGCTCGAGCCCTACGGGGGCGATCCCGAGTGGACGGCGATCACATGGGGCGCGATCGTCGCGCTGCATGGGCGCTATCCAGAGGAGCTATCCGCGCTCAAGGATGGGTGGTGGGAGCGCTCCTCGCAATTCGAGTCACTTGCGGCGCTGGCTGTGTGGCGTCAAGAGATCGACGATCACGGGCAGGACCCGCGAGAGGAGCTTGCGTTTCAGGGGCAGCTCAGCACTCTTAGCGAGATCCTGCAACGGCAACGTGGAAGCGTCAGAGACACCTGGGAGCCTGGATTTCCTCCGGCCGGATGGGGCGCCTAGCCCATATGAACCATCACGCCACGCCCCCGCCGGCCGATGCCATAGCCCGCAACGCAACCGGAGCCGGGACTCAGACGGGCGCGCCAACTACTCGCCGAGGCACGCGACCCGTTGCCTATCTATCTGAGTGCTCGCAGTTCTCTGGCGGAGAGATCGCGTGACGCTTGAGCCGTCTCTCCCACACCCATTGTCCAACGAGAATCCCGAGTACAACAAAGCACAGCACATACCTGACGACGTGTGACGCACCCAATAGAGCGAGGACACCAACTCCCGACAGGCCGACTCTAAAGAGCCACGTGAATACTGTGTTCACCCTTACAGTGCGTCCCCCGGCCGCTTGTGGTTCGTTCTCAGCACGCATACGTAGCACTGAGACCAAGCGCAACGCCTAGAGCCTTCGCGAACTTGTTCTCGGGTACGAAGTAGCTCCCGGCCGCGAGAGCATAGTTGGTCGCCTTACAGACGGTGCTGTTTTCTTTTAGGTTCTGCAGGAACGGCTGAACCACCGTTTCCTTAACAAGCCTCCAGCCAGTCTTTACGTGCTGCCACCAGTCTTCGACTTCGCCCAAGTCAACCTTGAATCCGAAGATTGAAGTCGCCGCGCACGCGTCCGCTCCAGAACATCCAAATCCTTCAGCTTCATAGAGGACACGCCCTGCCCCTTCGCCCAGAATCCTCGCGATTTCTCCTTCGCGTGCCGCTTGCGCTGCGCGCTGTTCGGCGGCTGCGCGTGCAGCCGCTTCTTCAGCCGCGCGGATTTCCGCCGCCCGCGCCGCTGCGGATGCTTCGGCGCGTTCTGTGGTGTATTTTTCGTCGAATTCGTCGATTGTAATGGTGTATTCGCCTGATGGATCGCTTGCATTCACCGGGTCACCAAACGTGTACGCATAGGCGTTGGCTGAGCCTCCTCTGACTGGATCTGGCTGCAGGAAACGCCCAAGCTCTGGTACGTACGAGCGTGCGCCCATCGCGATGATACCCGAGGGCAGTCCTGTCGGCAGCTCGTCGCCGCCGAGCCACGAATACAGCGGAGGGGCGCTGACAGTAGGTACGCCATACTCGGACGTGTCCGTCTTGGATGCCAGTTCCGTCGCGCTTTCGCTCATTGCCGCGGTCGCGACAACATCGCCGTGGAGGTTGGTCAGCTGCAACACCGGAGCTTCAAGCCCTCTCTGGATGGCCGCGAGCTGCCCATTGATGCCCATGATAAAGCGTGTTGCTTCGCCAGACGTATTGACCGTCCAGGCGGGGGCAGTGCTGGCTCCCGCGAAGTGCGACACCACATCCGAGGCCGTTTTTCCGCTTGAGATCGTTTCGCGAGTCCGGCCGGCAGGATCAAGGTAGTACCCGATCGTCTCGCCGTTCTGCGTCTGGCTTTGCAGCTGATTGTCAACAAAGTACGAGCTGGTCAGCGGGGACCCACCCGCGTCCGAAGCCGGAAGGGCGGTAATGTCCCCGAACGTGCTGTAGCTCACACCCCCATCCACGAGGCGATCGGCTTCGTCGTAAGTGTGTGTTTCTGTCGTACCGCCTTCTGAGGCACATTTCCCTTCGGTGCCCGGTTCGCGTGTCGTCGTGCTCGTGTCGTTGGTGCTTTCATCGTAGTGGTATAGATGGGTCGTACAGCCTTTTCCGGCCGGCGTGCTCTGCACCTGTGTGAGGCGGCTGTCAGCGTCGTACGTATAAGCCTGATGAGACAAGCTGCTCGTCTGTTCGAGCCACTGTCCGTGGCTCGAGGGCACGATCGTGTCAGTGAGCCACTTGCATTTCCCGCCTTCTTCGGTGCAGTGCGTCGTCTTCTTGTATTCGAGACCGGTAGCAGTGCCCGTCGCATTGTAGGTGTAGGTGGCGGCCACGCCGTTCGGATAGCTCTTGGTGAGAAGTTTTCCTTCGGCGTCGTGCGAAGCTGTGAACTTCATGCCTTCGGCCGAAGAGTCGACGAGTTCAGCCAGCAGTCCGGTAGTGCCGTCGTAGGTGAAGGTCTGCGTCCCCTTACCGTCGTTAGCGTTCTTCATGCGGCCGTCGACGTCGTATTCATATGTTGCGGCATTGCCATCGGCGTCGGTATAGGTCGTGAGTTGCCCAAGCGTGTTGTAGACGCTCGTGATCTTCTTGCCTTCCGCGCTCTGGCTTGTGAGCGCTCCGGTTTCAGCTCCGGTTTCTGCCGTGTACCCGTATGTGACCGCCGGCAGCGCTGTGCCTTCCGTTGAGCTAGTGGCGCTCGTTTTGGGACGACCGGCCGCGTCGTAGCTCGTCGTAGCGGTCCGAGTGCTCGCACCAACGTGTTCAATCGTTTCTTCAGGCTCGTTCCAGAGGTTGTAGGACTTGTATTCGGTGACGGGCAGCGTAGGCAGGCCGCTGGTTTCCGGCTGGGCGGCTGGTTCGCTCTTGCACGGCAGGTTTGCCCATTCTGGATGGCCCTGACATTCGCCGCTTCCTGAGGCGGTGTAGTAGATCGTCTTGCTGTCATGTACCGCTTGATTTATGCGATCCCACTTCTCCACGCGGTTGTTTTCGTTGTCCACGACGTACATGTTCCCGGCCGCGTCGATCGAGTCGCCGGCGGGTCCTTTGAGCTGGCCTTCGCCGCTGCCGGCCGTGCCGAACGTGCCGCGGTAGACCCCTGTGGAGGTGAACTCCTCGACATGCGCTGAGCCGTCATCGACCACGTAGAGGTTGCTCGCGGCGTCGGAGGCGATCCCTTCCGGAGCATAGAATTCGCCTGAGCCTGCGCCTTCGATGCCCCAGCTGCGGATGTAGGCGCCTTTGTTCGAGAGCTCCTCGACACGATGGTTGAGCTGGTCTGAGACGTAGAGGTTTTCGCCAGCGAAGGCGAGCGCGACGGGCTTCTTGAACTGGACTTCGCCCGTGCCTTCTTTGCCGTACTTCGCGATGAACGTACCGCTCGATGAGAACTCGACGATGCGGTCGGCGCTCAGGTCTGGGACCCAGACGTTGCCGGCGGAGTCGATCTTCAGGCCGCCGGGTTTGGTCAGCGCGCCTTCGCCTGAGGTGCCGAAGCTCCGGACATAGGCGCCGGTCAAGGAGAGCTCCTCGATCCGTTTGTTTTCGCTGTCTGAGACGTAGATGTCGTGGGCGCTCTGGTTGATGTCGATGCCGGTGGGGCAGTTGAACTGAACTTCGCCCGAGCCGGCTTTGCCGTAGGCGGCGAGGAAGGCGCCTTTGGCCGAGAACTTCTCGATCCGGTTGTTTCCGCAGTCGCTGACCCAGACGTTTCCTTCGCCGTCGATTGCCGTGTACTTGGGATATGAGAACTGGCCATTGCCCGAGCCGCTTGAGCCGAACTGCGAGCCGTAGGTCAGGTGCGCGGCACCGGCTTCCGGTGGGGTCCAGGTCAAGACCTGGCCGCTGTGGAGGTTCGCGTCATAGAGCGTGCCGTTGGCTGCGACGGCGAGGCCGTTGGGCGAGGAGTTTTCGTGTTTGGGTCCCCAGGTGCCCCATTCGGTCAACAGGCGTCCTGCCGGGCTGAACTCCTCAATCCGGGAGTTTGAGGCGTCGGCGACGTAGAGGACACCGGTGCTCGGGTTCGCGGCGATCCCGAACGGTTCTTTGAACTGACCGGCGCCCGAGCCTTTGCTTCCGAACTGGCCGATGTAGGAGCCGGTCGCGGAGAACTGCTCGACGCGGCTGTTGCCCGAGTCGACGACGTAGACCGAGCCTTCTGAGATCGCGATGCCCTGCGGGGCGCTGAGCTGCCCGTTGCCCGATCCCAGCGTGCCGAATGCGCGCGTGAACGTGCCTTCGGAGCTGAACTCGACGACGCGGTTGTTGGCCTTGTCGCTGACCCACACGTCGCCGGCGACGTCGAGCGCGACTCCTGTCGGTTCTTTGAGTTTGCCTTCGCCGGAGTTCCCGAACGAGGCGACGAACGTCCCCGACGAGCTCAGCTCCTCGATCCGGTTGTTGGCGCGATCGGCGACGTAGACGTTGCCGGTGCTCTGATTGATCGCGGTTCCCCAGGGTTTTTCGAACTGGAGGTTGCCGGTGCCTTTGGTGCCGTAGGAGGCGAGCCACGTGCCCGAGGCGGAGAACTTCTCGATCCGGTTGTTGTTCTGGTCGGCGACCCAGATGTTGCCAGCCGAGTCCGTCGCGACACCTCGTGGTTCGCTCAGCTGCCCGTTGCCCGAGCCTTCGCTGCCGAAGATCGAGGCGTAGGCGGGCGGATAGATCGTTTCGGAGTTGCCGGCGGGACTGCGCGTTTCCACGACATTGCCGCTGGTCGGGTCATAGAACGTCTTCGTGACGAGATCCAACCCCGCGGGATCTGTCGTCGTGGAAGTGGCTTTGCGCAGCTTCCATCCGATCCCTTCCTGACCGCTGTAGGAGAGCGTGGCCGTCCGTACGGATTCAGGTTCTTCTGCACCAGCGATCTGCGCGCCCTGCGTCGTCTTGGTCACGAGGTGGTACGGGCCGCCTTCTGAGGGTCGACCTTCGTCGTAGCTATAGACGGTGTGTGTGCGCGCTTCTGTCTGCGTGCGATTGGTCAACTCGACGGTGTGCTGCGGACCGAGGGTGCTCAGCAATTCAGTCCCCGGTTCTGAGCCTCCTTCGTTGTAGGTGCTCTCGCTGTCAAGGAGCTTTGCAGCTTCAGCCGATTTGCATTTCGCTTTCGATTCGCATCCTTCTTTGAGCGCAGCGGCTCGATTGTCCGGGCTCAGGGTTCGGACGACATCGTTGTTGGAGTTGTATTCGCTTGTCGCTACGCCTCCGCTGGGCGTGACCGTGTTAACGACGCTCCCGTGAGAATCCCAATAGCTGACGGTCGCGCGTTTGTAGCCGCTGGCTGGCCATCCCTGCGCTTCGTCTGGAGGAAAGATCGCCACGCCTTCAACTGGGTCGTCTTTCTGCGCCCAGGCTTCGACTTCGCTTGCGCCGAGCGCGTACGGAGCGGAGGCACCGGAGACGGGAACGCTGTACTCCACCGTCCAACCGGGTTCGGGGCCACGTGCTTCTCCGTTTTTTGCGGTCTGTGGCGTAGTCGTTGCCTTGCCGATGGCGTGAGCAGCCTCCGTGAACCACATATCTTCTTCTGGGCCTGCCACGATCGCGCCCGCAGCTTCGTTTGGCAGTCGACTTTCTCTGCTCCCGCCCGACGGGGTGATCCGGCCGATGTCGTACATGTGTCCGATCTGCCGACGGTGGCTGGTGAACCACACGTTGTTATCGGGACCGAGCGCAATTCCGTCGTATCCAATATAAGCGTTCTGTTTGACGACGGTCGTGACCACCCCGGCAGTGGTCGTCTTTTCGATTCCGCTAAAACGGAGGAACCACATCGTTTCGTTCGGTCCAGCGATAATGCTGCTCGGTGGGCTGCCTTCGGGGAGCGCATATTCGGTAATCGTGCCCGCCGTCGTGATCTTGCCGATCTTCTTGGTTCCCCGATCAGTGAACCACAGCTTCCCATCAGGACCGACAGCAATACCGCTCGGCTGGCTGCCTGCCGGCAGAGCGTATTCAGCAAGAACCGTACCAGCCGTCGTGATCTTGCCGATCTTGCTTGTCCCGTAATCGCTGAACCACAAGTTGCCGTCAGGCCCCGACGCGATGCATTCCGGGCTGCTGCCGGACGGCAACGAGTATTCGGTCAGCGTCCCCGACGTCGTGATCTTGCCGATCTTGCTTGTCCCGTGGTCTGTGAACCAAAGGTTGTGATCTGGACCGACCACGATGCAAGAGGGTGCACTGCCACTCGGGAGTGCGTATTCGCCGCCGACGCTTCCCGTCGTCGACACCTTGACGACCTTCTGAGTGCCCGATCCTGGTACGTCAAGCACCCACAGATTGCCGTCCGGTCCGGAGGCGATCTGCTGAGGACTGATCGCTTCGGACAAGTTGTATTCCGTCACGACGCTGAGCTTGACTTCTTCGCTAGGTGCGCTCGCCGTCACGACCGAGCCACCCCCGTTGGTCGCCGTGATCTGAGCAACTAGCTCGTAGCCGACATCGCTTTCCGTGACCGTGTAGCTCGGGTTCGTCGCGCCGGCGATCGGAGTGCATCCGGTGCCTTCGGCGTAGC
This sequence comes from uncultured Solirubrobacteraceae bacterium, assembly GCA_963782925.1. Taxonomy (GTDB): domain Bacteria; phylum Actinomycetota; class Thermoleophilia; order Solirubrobacterales; family Solirubrobacteraceae; genus Palsa-744. The sequence goes on along the minus strand of CAWALH010000002.1, from coordinate 2,653,517 downwards.
AGTCCTCCCACTGATAGCCGTAGCTGATCGGCCCATTGCTCCACGTGCCGGTTGAGACACCCAAGCTCACCCCGACAACGGGTGTACCGGAGAGTTTCGGCGCTACCGTGTTTTTTGCGCCTTCGCCGTTCCACAGCGAGCTCGACGCCGGCGCTTGTGCAGCCTTCAGAAGCCAGCCTGTGCCCAGATGTCCGGCGAGCGTTCCGTATGTCAGCCCCCAGCTCTCGCGTCCAGGGGCCGTGTAGGCACTGAGGTGCCCTTCCGGGTCATAGCCGTATAGCGTCTTCAGCAAAGGTGAGATCCGCGGGTCCCACTCGGCGCGCAGTCGACCCTGGGAGTCGTAGGCGTACTGCGCGACGGCCGGTTCGGCCATCGCTTTGCTCGAGGGGTCGTAGGCGATGAAGCGCACTTCCTGCAGGCGCCCTTTGTACGCATTCCATTGGCTCTCGTTTTCGCCTGTAGCCGACGTCGAGGAGGCGTATCGGAATTCGAGTGCTCGACACCCCTTTTCAAGATGTTCGCTTTTTTCGAGTTTTGAGATGCACGAGTAGCCTAGCCCGGCGGGTTCAGGCGCCAAGGCGTACCTCGGCTCGATTACCCCTTCGAGGGTCTGATAGACGTATCTGACCGTCTGCGAGGCAAGCGGGCCTTCCTGCGTGGTTGGCTTCCACAGGCTTGCGGATGGGCCGCTGGAGGACGTGAAGTGGGTGGTCGCGGCATCAGAGGCGTTGCGCAGTACGTATTCCGTGAGTTCGCCTTTTTCGTTGTGCACTTCCGTGAGCGCAAGGTTCGAGTCACCCGTGGGTGAAACGAAGTGCCCGTAACCATCTACGAACGTTACCTGGCCTCCGCTGGACGGACTAAGCGTCACGTTGCCGTTGGGCAGTTTCGCGAGGCTTTCCTGGCCACCTACGCTCAGGGACCATTGCGGCCCGAGCGGCCCTTCAGAGCCCGGGGCCGCGTGACGCGACCGATAACTCCGCTCGACGGTAAGGTTGGCGCCCGGCGCACCTACCGAGACGTCGGTCGCGGCCATGTCGTACTCGCCGGACTCCGGGTTGACTGCGCCAGGGCCGAGTGCGACAGGGCTGGCGTGGTGGACTTTGGCGGCGATCGTTTCGGTGGCTACGTTCCCAGCGTTATCCGTCGCCGTGATCGTGAGTTTGTGTTCCCCGACCCCCAGTTCGCCTCCGTTGAGCGACCATTCCGCGCTGGCGGTGCAGGGCCCTGCCCCTGCTACACAGTGACCAGCCGGTGTGCCGATTTCATGCCCGTCCACCGCAAGGGCGATCGACTTTACGCCAGAGCTTGGCGTTGTGCCCGCGCCGTCGGTGGCTTCGACACGCACCGACACTGGTGTTTCGCCTATTTCATTCCCTGTCGGTAGTCCGGTCAGGACGAGGTTGTGTGGTGCGATGTTATCGATTCGGACTTTGCCGGTCGCCGTCGCCGTCAGCCCGACGCCGTCTTGCACTGTCGCTTCGACGGTGTCTTCTCCGTCCGGGAGTTCGCCGAGATTTGCGAAGGGGAGCGCCAGCGGTTTTCCGGTCGCATGCGCCGGGCATTCGCTCTGATCGCACTCGTTGCATTGCGCGCCTGCGCATTCCCCAGCACGCTCTTCACGAGGGGCGAACCCCCATTCCGCCTTGTTCGGGGATTTCGCACCATCCGCATTGATACCGATGCCGGGGTCCCAAGCATTGACCCCGAGAACCGCATTTCCCGCTTTTGTGCTATTCGTCCATTCGCCGCTGGCTGCGTTGGGGCTGCCGTTGAGCGTCGCGTCCGTGGTGTCGAGACTCGCCGACGGGCTCTGTTCCTGAAGGATGTAGACGTCCGTTCCCCAGAGCTGGGCGCGGAAGTATTCGTGCCTGGTTTCGAGGGTGCGGATTTCAAAGTACGCCCGGTTTTCGGCATTCTTGCCGACACCTTTTGGTGCACATGAGCCTTCGGCGCAGACGCCTACCGTTTTTGATCCCCAATAGCTGAGGTGTTCTTCGCCTTCTTGTCCCTGTCCGGGGCTCGCGATCGTCATGGCATTCAGCACGGCGATCCCGCCTTCGAAGTTGTAATCGTTGATTTCCGCTTCCGTATAGAACGCGTAGATATGTGATTTGCCCTGCGTGTGATAGACGAAGTACGCCTTTTCGCCGGGGCCGTAGGTGCCGCTCGCGTACGAGATTTCCGAGCCAGATTGATGGAACACCGATGGATTGCTTGTCGAGTACGCCCAATTGCTATGTTCGAGCCCAAGCCAAAAGATGTTGTCGATCACCGTGGGATCGACGATTATCGGGTATCGATAGCTGCCAGCGCGACGATCGACAGTCAAGGTCAGCGTGTCGCCTGAAGCGACCATCGTGACCGGCACGTTGGTCCCTTCGGCATCTGTCGCGCTTGGCACGGGGATCGTTGCGATGGCCTGGCCGTTTGCGATGAGCCGGACAGGCCCCGAGCCTTGTTCCTGCTCCAAACTCGTGCCAGATGGCCCGAGTAGCCTGTAGGCAAGCTCCTGTGGGCTTTGTGCCGAGCGCAATACAGAGCTCGCGTCAAATCCCGCCGTGATCGGCTTGATGACCGTGTCCGTGTCCGTCTGCGTGTTCGCGTACATGACGCTCGCCCCATTGAGGGCTCCTTCGGAACCAGCCAGCGGACCGCCGGTCGACGGGTCTATAGGTGTGAGCGAGATGCTTCGGTCCGTGAGCTTGACGCCTTCGGAGGCGTGCTTTGGTATCTGGACCGGAACGATGGCGTTTGCCGGAGCGAAGTCGCTGCCGGCGTCGTGTAGCGAAAGATCCACCGGCGACCAGCCGCTCGAGGACCGAATGGCCATTGGCGCCGCTGATTCGATCACGCCACGGCGCCCGTCTCCGAGATCGACGGTCGCCACCCCGGGCGTCACGAAGCCCGTGAATCTTCTGGCCAGGCTGCAGCGGAGGCGGCCCGCCACCGGCATTTTGGATCGCGGCGGGGAAGGCTTCGGCCGCCACCTTGGCGGACTGTGAGGTGTCGAGGTTCGCGAACGCGGTCGTACTCGCTGCGCGTTCGGCGATCGCTTCGGGCGTGCTCTGCTTGGCCCGTTGTTCGGCTTCGCGTTGTTCGGCTTCGACAGGCGATCCGCTCACGACGAGCGGGTTGCTGAGGGGGACAGGCGAGGACCCCGGATTTTCGCCGTGCGCGACTCCGGGAGCAAGCCACAGGCACACAAGAACGGTCATTCCACCAAGCGCAGCTTTCATGCTTGCCTCCCGTCGACTTCCGTTCTTGTTTCCGGCGCTTGGAGCCCGCCCGGCAGGCAGCACGACGAAGCTGCGAACCTCGCTTCCTAGCGAATCCGAGACCTGCGAGCCCGACTGCGCGTCCTTCCTCATTCCATCTCCTTTGCCGAGTCAATTGGCCTCTGGTCCCGACGCTCTGGGCAATGTGATGCCAGTCTTCCGTTCAGATGGACGACCGAGATTGACCGTCGCACCCGTGTCGGTTGTTTGTCGTCGTATCGCGGCACGCTCGCACAATTCCACTCTAGTGGCCGGCCGTGTGTGCTCTGACGGCAACAGATGTCGACCCCCGGTGAGCTTTTCATTAGATCAGCTGGACGCGCCCATATTCGCGTGACTTCTGATCGCGCTCGAGCAACCCGAGTTCCGTCAAGGCGACGATGTACCGGTATGCCGTCGCTTGGTTCAACTTGATTGCTCTCGCAGCCTCGAGTACGCCGCGTTTCGAACCGTCCGCGGGGAACGCCATCAGGACGAGCATTCCGCGGAACAGCGTGCGCGCCTGGCTTCGGAGCTGAGGTGCTGGCCGTGAGGTCACGCCCTGGATGTCACTGAGCGCGGCGAGCAAGGGTGATGCCCCGCGATTTTGGGCAATCGCAGCTCCAACGACCTTGGCGGTCTGCGTAGGGGTCAAAGTTATCGATATCGGAGTGCTAGGCATCTACGGCTCGCGGTCGCAATTGACTGACCCCGCCCCCTCTCTCCCAGGCTGACTGGCAACGTCCCTACGCAGTGCGGACGTGGGATCATCACCGACTGGAGAGGCGGGGTCAGTGCCGCGCAAAGCTATATGGCCGTAACCGACGTAGTCAAGTGGCAAATATGCCACAGATAGTTGGAACACCGTTCATGTTCTTAGATCACAACCGCTCTTGGGGAGGACAGACCACGCCGGGGTCCGGCAGTCCGACGAGGAAGACGTGCAACGGCACGCGAAGCGCCACAGCGAACGCGACGAGCGTCGAGATTCGAGGCTCCTGTTCGGCAGCCTCGACGCGCGCGATCGTTTCTCGTCGAACCGAGCTCGCGCGAGCCAGCGCGCTCTGGGACATCCCAGCCCGCTGGCGCTCGTGGCGAACGTTATTCGCGAGGGTCGCGCGGATCTGCCGCGTCTGGGCCGCAATCGGCGGCCAGCCGCTATCCCCCATCCTGCCCGCATGACTCGGGCGCTACGCACGTGAAGTCCGCGTGCGGCACTTGGCGTGTTGGCTTCGTTGACAAGACGCCCGAGACGTTGCCAACGACAGCCCTCCTATGTCAGACCACGCTTAGTATTCATTGCTTAGTAGCGTCGGTGGGCCAGCTTGCCTCCTCCTCGCGCCTAAGCTCCGCTCTGCCGATACAGGAGCCGCCACGTCCGCAAGAGCGGCATGATAAGGCGCGTAAGCGAACCGCCGGCGTGGATCAGGCTCGTCGTCGCAGCACCCGGGGTCGCGCCGTTTGCGCCGGCCTTGGACAGGTACATGGCGCCCATCGCGGCGGCGATGATCGCGTGCTTTGGACCACGAGGGAGACGGCGTGCCTCTGCCACAGCCCGCGAGAACAAGCACCGTACGCCGCGAAGAGCAGTGTCTTCGCTCGGGTAATGCGCGACGTAGCTGTGGTCTCCGTTTCGGACGTCATCAGCTCGGTCTACATAGCTGTCGAGCATCGTGGTCGCTGCCGAGAGCCACGGGAAGTACGCGTCGTGGACCGCGGCGATCTCCTGCTCGCTGCAATCGGGCTCTGCCGCCAACGCGAGCAAGGCGTGGATGTTCAGCGGAGCGCTCGCTGCACCTGAGAGCTCCCACCACGGTACGTCAAGGCGCCCCGGGAACTGATGCTCGACCCAGCGCTTCAGGCTTGCCTCTCGACGCGCAGGGACGGGATCGTGATTCAGGGCGAGAACCTGCGCGCGCTCGGCGTCGTGCAGCACGCGAGTGCGGATCGCCGGATAGGACGGCAGCGAGGCGCAGCCGTCTTGACAGAACTCGACGAGTGCCCGCAGATATCCGCCGTCGCCGCGCCAGGGATGCTCGGAGTAGTAGTCGGAGATCTCACAGTACGGATCGATCGCCTCCGGAATCGCGAGGTGCAGTCGATAGCCGTCGATCTGTCCCGCCGCCGCCGCGCGCTCGCTCAGGTTGTCGAGAAAGTCCCAGATCAGCTCATAGGCGACCAGCAGGCGCAGCAAGTCGTGGTCTCGTCGGCGCGGGAGTATCCAGAACAGCGCCGCACCCTCGGCATGGGTGCGCTTTCGTGAGAGCGCGTCCAGCGCATCCTGCCGTATAACCGGGTTCGGGATCAGGAGCGCCAAAGCACGCCAGCGACGGATCTCCGTCGAGACGGAACGAATGCCCCAGAGCAGCTCGCGTGTGGCAGCCGTCGCGAGCGCCCGGAGCTGAGTCGCGCTCAGTGGCGTCGGATCGTCCATTTCGCAGCACGAAACGCCTCAAATGCTATTGAGCGGCCCGGATTAGTCCACGGGGCTGGCCGAAGGCTCTACCCGAGCGAACAGATATCCCGGGACGGCGGTGATCGTCACCGCGACCACAGTCACGAGAACGAAGCTCTCGATCGCCCCGAGGACGCCGAGCGAGAAGACGACCGGAAAGCCCGTCACGCTGAGGATCGTGCGGCTGCCAAGCACCTGCCCGTACAGTCCGAACAGTGCGCCGAACGCACAGCCTGAGCCGACGAGCAGAACGCTCTCAAGCAGCAGCGTGCGCCAGACGTCGAGGTCGCTGAAGCCATCGAGCTTGAGGCTCGCAAGCCGCGGCCGGCGTTGCCAAGCCATGTTGCCCATCGCCGCTGCCATCGCGAGGATCGCAGCGATCAGGACGAGCAGCGAGATCTGCGTGAGCCGCGAGAGGCCCTGACGACTCGCGGTTCGCTGTCTGGCTTCGCGTTCGCCTGCCGTCTGCACGCTGAGACCTGAGCTCGCGCCAAGCGCTTGCCTCGTCTCGGCGGCGACGACGCCCGGACGAGCGCCCGGCGCCGTCGTGATCTCGTACGCGCTGGCGTCCGCGCTTTCCCACGCCTTTTCGTAGTCGCGCGCGTTGATCACGATTGCGCCCGGCGGCCAGCCGATGTTCGTGCTCAACGCAGCGACACGGAAGCGAGTCGGACGCGGTGAGGGGAGCGTGAAGTAGTCGCCGATTTGCAGGCCGTGCTCGGCCGCGATCGCTTTGGAGATGACGGCCCACCCTCCGCTGCGTACGCGCCTGTCGGCCAGCGTGAGATTGCCTTCGACGAGCTGGTGCTGGGGAACGAGCTGGCGCTGGCTACGGGGAGGTCCGCTCACCCACACGCGCCGGTCCCCGTAATCGAGAAAGCCACCGCGATACAGGGAGACGTGACCCACACCCGAGAGTCGGGCAAGCAGCGGCAGCGCGCTCGGGCGAAACGGCGTCGTCGCCAGCAGGTTGTTAAGGCCCGGCGGGAAAGCCCAAACGTCGCCGGCTTGGCTGATGTCTTCGAGCCGAGCCGTCCAGGCCACGTTGCAGGTCTGCGTGAGCTCCCTGGATCGCCACGCTGCCAAAGACCGCGACGGCACCCGTAGCGGCGATGCCTACCGTACGGGTCCAAGAGGAGCGCAGCTCCGCCACAGCAACCGTGGGAGCCCTGGCGCGCAGGTCGAAGGTCAGGCGCGAGGTCAGTCCGACCACTGCGCCGATCAGCACAGGCAGCAGCAACAGCAGCGCCGCGGTCAGCGTGATGATCCCGACGATCGCGGCCGCTGGAGCGAGCAGGAGCACGAGCGTAGTCACGAGCAGGCAGAGCAGGCCGATGAGCGGCATCGACTTTGCGGCGAGCCGCTCACGCCTTCGACGCTGCGTCGCCCGCGGGACGTCGGAGAAGATGTCCTCCCGCATCGGCCCGAGCACCCCTGCGCACGCGGCGACGACACCGCCAACCACTGCGATTGCGACGGCCTGCCAGGTGACGATCCGCTGCGAGCCCACCGGAAACGCGAAGGACAGGTACCCGGGGTTGGCGTGGAACAGGTGTAGCGAGAGCTCATCGCCGAGCACGAGCCCGAGCGCCGCGGAGAAGAGTCCTAGCGCGAGGGCATCGACCAGCAGCACCTCGATCACGGTCCGCGGCCCGTATCCGTCGAGCTTCAGATCGGCGACGAGGCGTCGGCGCGCTGGGACGGTCAGCAAGATCGCGTCGAACGCGAGCAGGAAGCCAACCAAGGCGCTAATCAGCGCGAAGACGGTCGTCGACTGATTCGTCGGCATCGCTGCGCTGTCGAACAGCGTGGCGTCGTAGTTGGCCGGCTGCACGTTGAGGCGTCCGGCCGCGAGCTGCTTCAGCTCTGCTTCGACCGCCCTCTGGCGCCCAGGTGCCGTGCGGATGAAGATCCGCGTGACGCGACCCTGCATGCCGGTCAGCTGCTGGGCGTACTGGAGCGGAGCCAGCGCGAGAGGGCTGTGTGAGAGAGAGCCAACCTCCGCTTCCCCCAGTACGACGCCTAGGAGCGCCCTCGTCGTCGACTCGCCAATCTGGATGCGGACTGGTTCAAGCGCCGTTGCCCCGATCGATTCCGAGATCGGGGCCGGCAGTGCCAGCGCGCGTTGGCGAGCGAGCGCGTCTGCACTGAAGTGGCGAAGTAGCCTGCCGCCGAGCTTTACAAAGCGAGGGTCCGCCCCGATGAGGTCGACCGAGCGCCGTCCTCTGGGACCGATCACGTTGGCTTGTGCCTCGAGGATCGGAGCCGCCGAGCGCACTCCAGGCAAGTGGCGCGCTGCTTCAAGGACCGTTTCGTCAAAGCCATTCGGAGCGCGAGCGGCTAGCTGCAACTGCGAGCGCCCGACAAGACCGCTCGTCAGTTGGTGAACCGACCCGTTCAGGCTCGTGTTCGCGACTTGAGTCGCGAACAGCAGCGCCACGCCCACGGCGATCCCCAGGGCAGCGAACGCCTCCTGTACGAGGCGTGCGCGGATGCGAATCCGATAGAGGTGTAGAACGCCAAGCGGTTTCATGCGCGCGCCGGAGTTGCTGATCAACGCGCGTCGTCCGCCTGAGCTGCGGCACCCTTGAGCCTGCCGTCGCGCAGCGTCAGCACTCGATCGGCGAACGCCGCGGCCTGCGGGTCGTGGGTCACGAGCAGGACAGCGATTTCGCGCTCGGAACAAAGCTCGCTCAACAGGCTGAGCACTTCTCGTCCACGTTCGGTGTCGAGGCTGCCGGTCGGCTCATCCGCCAGCACCAGGCGGGGCTCTGTCGAAAGAGCGCGCGCGATCATCACGCGCTGGCGCTCCCCCATCGAGAGCTCCTCGGCGCGATGCTTTAGCCGCTCCCCGAGACCGAGTCGATCGAGCAGCGGCGCGACCTGCCTGTTGGCCTCGCGCACCGAGGCGTGCTTGCCGAGCAGCTTCACCGCCGCGTTGTCCAGAGCGCTTGCACCCGGGATCAGGTCGAGCGACTGGCGCACGAAGCCAACGGTGTGCATTCGGTACTGCGCGGCTTCGCTCGTCGTAAACGAAGAGACGCGCTCGTCCCCTAGCAAGACCTCTCCGGCGTCGGGGCGCATCATGGCCGCCGCAAGCAGCAGCAGCGTCGACTTGCCCGAGCCGCTTGGCCCGTATAGCGCGACAAGCTCCCCCGGGGCGACCGACAGCGAGACCCCATCCACGGCGCTCACCGGCTCTGCGTCTCCGAGCGGGAAGCGCTTTACAACGTCTCGCAACTCGAGCACTAGGCGGATTCTTCGCGGCGGCGAAAGTCGATCACGTTCTCTGAGTCAACTGCGTTCTCGGGGTCAGGCTCGCGGGGCGGCATGACGAGCCGACCTTCGCTTAGCGAGCCGAGTTGGTCGGCGTACGACATCTCGGGCATGTCGGGAACCGTCACGAGAACCCCGAGTCCGCGCTCGACACAGGCCGAACTCAGCAGCCGCATCACCTGCTCGCGCTGGAGTGCGTTGAGGTAGGCCGTCGGATCATCGGCGATCACAAGGCGCGGCTCGCGCACGAGCGCACGCGCGACTGCGACTAGCGTTCGCTGGCTGTCGGTGAGACTCGCCCAATGCACCTCGGCGCAATCACCGACGCCGACTGTTCGCAGGACGTCGGTCGCGCGTCGTCGGGCGTTGCGCGGCGAGAGCTTGTCGAGCAACGGAAGCGCGACGTGGTCGGCGACCGTTTGAAACTCCGCTGCGTCCGCGCCGGCGCGTCGTACCCAGCCGATCTTGTCGTGGAGCAACGGCGCCGAACGACGGCGCGAGCGACCGATGTCCTCGCCGAGGAAGCGGATGGTCCCGGCGTCGGGCCGCTCCAATCCCGCTGCCAACCGCGCAAGTGTCGTCTTGCCGGAGCCGCGCTGACCCCAGATCACGACAAGTTCGCCGGCCTGCACTGCGAGGCAGACCTCGGCGAGAACGATGGTCTCATATGGCCCACGCCAGAAGCTCTTGCTTACGTGGTCCAGGCAAAGCAGCTCAGTCATCTATGCGGATGGAGCATCGATGGTTTCCCGCATCGTACGGCGGACTTCCTGTAGCCATTCGATCCTGCATTGCCGCATCTTGATTTCGCCATTTCGCTGCAGGAGCGCCCTGGCCTCCAGCCAGCCCGACTCGACGCCGCTCGGTGGTCTGCTCCGCCTAAGCGCTGCCACTTGGCCCATGAGCACCTGCTCCTGCGCCAACGTCTCCGCGATCAGGCCGGGGAGATGCTCTGGACTGGCCAGCTGGATCTTTAGATCGAGCTCTTCGCGGTGAGGGCTCACCGGAGATCGCTCATGCACCCAATCGCCGAAGAAGTCGTGGCCCTCCGGGGTTGCCTCGTAGATCGTCCGCGGCGCCGCGCGGCCTGTATCCGTGCGCCTTTTCTCGCCGATTACCCCTATCTGCCCTTCGCGGACGAGGCCGTCGAGGGCAGCATAGACACCCGTCGGCGCCCATCCCCAACCCTCGCACCTATCTGACACGCGTCCTGCGATCTCGTACCCGTACCCAGGACGCTCGATCACGAGTCCCAAAATCGCGTGCTTCAACGCCATGACCCCGCAAACCCTTCTTGTCGGACCAGTAGAATGCCTCCGCTGGATCGGACCCTAGCCTACTCCCTGGCTATCCGCATCCTGCGAGCGATTGAGGAAAAGGAGACGATGCGTATGCAATGTGCAACCCCTCGGGGGCGACGCGGACCCGTGCTGTCCATCGCCCTAGCGGCTTGCGTCTGCCTCCCGCTCGGAGCACTGCCGGCAAGCACCGGTGCTGACCCGTTCGCTCCCCGCCCTCCTGCCTCGATCGCAAGGACAATCTCCCTGTCTGAGACCGGCTACCTACATTCGGTCACGAAGGGCGGCAGCACGATCAACGAGCAGGGCGAAGCTACCGGGACCTACCGCTGCTCGATAACCGTTCATCTCGTGATCGTCTCGGCCGAACGCGTTACGGCCACCTTCACGGTCAGGCCCTCGGGCGGCACGGTCAGCGGCAGTGGATCGGCCAGCTTCTCGGTTGAAGGAGCGAACGGCTACGTCGGCGGCACACTCGCAATCACAAAGGGCACCGGCGTCTTCGCGCACGCCTCGGGGCACAACATCGGCTTCAGCGGCAAGTTCAATCGCGAAACCTTCGCCGCGACCGTCCACGTTCACGGCACCGTGCACGTCTAGAGCGGCACCGAGCGCGATGCGCACGGCTCGATCACTGGGGATGGCCATCGCATGCGGGCTGGCTCTACTGCTCGTCCAGGGCGCATACGCGGCCCAGCTCGTCAAGCTCGACGCCCGTTTCAACCCCGACAAGCTCGGCGTCCCGACGACGATCGAGTTCGGATTCCGTGTCTCCAGCTCCACGCCGGGAGCAGTCCCCTCGCCTGTGATCGGCGTCGACCTATATCTACCCGCGGGCATGGGCCTCGCAACGAGCACTCTCGGCCTTGCTGTCTGCCAACCGCAGACTCTGCTGGCGCTTGGGCTCCGCGGCTGTCCGGCAAACGCACGGGTTGGCTTTGGCCGGGCCGTGGGCGAGCTTCGCGCTGGCGGGGAAGTGATCCGCGAGGCCGCGACCGTGCAGGCGGTCTTGGGTCCAAATGTCAACCATCACGAGCAAGTCCTGTTCTATGTCGAAAGCATCGCTCCGGTCCAGACGGAACTGGCATTCCCGAGCGAACTGCTCTCCTCGAGCTCGCCGGCATTCAGCGGACACTTGGACACGACGGTCCCGGTCGTCTCGGCTTGGGCTGATGGCCCCGACGTCTCCGTGACCCAGCTCGACTCGACGCTCGGACCGCTCGGGCTGACTTACTACCGACATGTCCACGGCTTGGTCGTGCCGTTTCGTCCGAGGGGTATCTTGGTGCCGACGCGATGCCCGAGCAACGGTTTCCCATTCCGCGCCTACATGTCATTCCTTGACGGATCGCGCGTGACGGCCACCGCGACCGTACGTTGCCCAATCTAAGTCTTAGTCTCGGCGCACCCCATCGCGAGCGATCGGCTCACATAGCGAAGGCCGTGCATCTTGCCTGTCCGTCCGTCCGTCCGGGCTGGGCGCTGTGCGCCGGGCTCAAGAGTCGGCGAGACACAACAGCGCCAGGAACGAGAGCGAGCCAGATGCGGGCTCGCAGAAGGGCTCTGTCGCCGTGTCGGTTTGCCTCGTGGCGCTCGGCTACGGTTTGAGCATGAACATGCGCCGCGCGTTTCCCAGCCCACAGGAGGCAGTGACGATGGACACCGGGTCGCTCGCGATGTGCGTGCTCGATCGCCTGGTTTGCACGCCGCAGGGACGCCTAGGCGAGCTAGCGTTCCGCGATGGGTTCGTCAACCACCACGTTACGTACGCCTACCAGCAGCACGCCCGCGAGCTGGCCCCGAGCGGCGTGATCGTCGGCCATTCCGGCGACGCACACGAGGCGTTCCCGGAGTTCGCCGATGCTCTGCTTGAAGCTTGGGCCCTGCTAGAACGCGAAGGCCTCTTGATCCCAGAGAATCGTCGTCGGCGCGTGTTGATCAGCCGCACGGGGCGCGAGCGACACGCCGCCTACCGCGCCGAGACGACGAAAACGCGGGTACGACGGCAGTCCCCCAAGCCGGTCACGCGCGAGATTCGCGGAAGGGCGGAGCCCGACGCGCCAACGGCAATCCGAGAAAGACCCGCACGGGAGACGATGGCGACAATGCGCAGCCCTATTCGTGTATTGCGATTCCTTGGAAAAGCCTTTGTCGGAGGTCTCGGGTTGCTCGGTCTCATTGAGACCGCCCGCGGCGCACCGGAAACCGCTAGGTGGCTTAGCGACCTCGGGCTCGCAGATGCGCACAGTCTCAACGTGCTCTTGGCCATCGGTGTATCCGTGATCTGCGCGGTGCTTCTGGCTGGACCGGAGCGCATCAAACACTGGCTAGCCTTGGCCCACGGACGGGACGCACAGTCTTCCAATAGACCACTAGACCAAGAGACAGAGATGGGCTCACGGGGCGTGCCGACCCTGTCGCGATCATCGTCCGTTCTGCCAACGAGGCGGCATACCGCCGGAAAGCTCGAAGCCGAACTGGGAGTGACCCCGCTCGAAGCATGGCTGAAAGGGCGAATCGACGAGGCCAACCAGCACAAGCGCGAGCGCGTCGCACTCGGCGCACCGGCCTATCGGACGGCGATGTGGGATTGGGATGTTCAAAACGTCAAGGACTTGTCCGATCGGTTTCCGAGCCTCGTCGTGAGCTACCGAGGTGACCCCCCTGATCATCTACCCGGCTTTGAGCGCGAGGAGGCTTACTACGAGCGACAGCTAGCTTGGCTGAAAAACACTCTCAACAAGCTAGACGATGGGGAGCAAGTCGATTCCCCATCGCCAAGGAGAGACAACAATGACCTTGTGGCAGCAAAGCTGAGAGAGGGCGTGCGTCTCCTCGCGATCTTGCGAGCCAACCCAGCCGACTTCGCCGCTGCGATTGAACCGGAGGTTGAAGGATGGTGGCGAGGCGTACGAGATGACCTCGCTAACGTGCCACGCGCCCAGTTCGAACTTGCAACGCCTTGGCCCCATGAGGAGCGGGCGAGATCGAGGCTAGAGCAGGTGCTCGACTCAGGAACCAAGTGCCTCGGAAGGTTGCTAGATGAAGCGCCACAGCGCGCGGAAGGACCGCCTTCTCCCGAGACACTACGCGACTTGTTGCGAGAGGGAATCCGACTCCGGGGCACTCTCGACATGTGGCCCGAACCCGATGCAAAGCGGCCGGCAGGGGATGATCCTGTGTTTGGCTGGACGCGCCGGACGTGGGAGGCACTCGAGCGCGAAGAGCCAATGACGGCTCGGAAGTTCTTTGGTGACGCAGCGCCGTATGCGGGTGGCTTCCTGCTGACGGCCTATGGGATCGAGCTTGAGAAGGTCGGCCGACGCGCCTACCTTGACCGCGGCATCACGATCCTGTCGAGCGCAACCGAAATCAAAGCCGTCCAGGGAAAGCGGCTACCGGCGCCAGCTGACCGCGAGGTGGGGTCAGCCGAACGGACTCCGATACCGCCAGGGCATCTCAAGTTGTTGCACCGACTGCTAGATGGAGCGATCCGCGCTGTCGAAGCAGACCAGCAGTACGCGTATGACGAGGAATCGCCGGTCGCCCATACGCATCGCGACATGTTCGCCGCGCACTTTTCCGAGGCAGCTGAACGATTGGGAACTTGGAACGGCGCGCTATATGCCCGTGATGAGCCGATCGGCGACCTCAAGAATCGGGTGAACCGCGAAGCGCAGCAGCACGGCTTCAACGACCCGCCGTACTGGAGGGGCAGCATCGCGACGCTTGCGATGGATGTGACGCTGGCGCGACTTCACAAGGGAGTGCCCGCGCAGCAGTTCCCCAGCCTCATCAAGTGGACCCGCACGCGCGATGGTCTAGGTCCAACGCTGCGAGCGAACGAGGATCGGATCGCTACCGCGCAGCGGGATAACGAAAGAGCGCTCGATCGTGCTGGAGACGAGGCTACGGGCTTTCTTGCGGAGATTCAGTCATGGAGCGAGGTGGAGGCCATCTCGGAGGCAGGACGACGGTACACGCTCTACACGGACAAGCAGCCCCTCCTCACCGAGCTCCGCAAGCTACGGAAGATTGAGACCGTCTTCGTCTCGAGAGAGTGCGAGATATGCCGGGGAAATCTGGGCGACCTGGGGGCTGCTGCCGGGGCCGACGACGCGCCTTACGTGCGACCTCGCGCATGATGAGCATGCGTTGTGCTCGCGCTGGCGCCCCGTGGATCGATGCGTTCGATCAGCACGCAATAGGCAGCCTCTGACCGCGACGCATCCGATCCAAACGTGGGGCAGCTCGCGCTTGCACTAGACGGTAGCCACGCGGACCTCACGTCCCCCAGCTCCCCCACCAGACGACTTCGAGCAGGCGCGGAGAGCGGAGATACCGATCGGGCGCCCTGAAATGGTCGACGTCCGCGATCGCGCCGGCACCGCACCGGCACCGCAAAACCATGTCCCCATAAGCCGCTATTGTCCCGGATCGTCCGCCACATTTCCCGGGTGGCAGGGCGCGCATTCGGCTTCAGAAGGCCAAATGTGGCTTTGATCCTACAAGCGGCGAACGGGTCTCGAACCCGTGACCTCGAGCTTGGGAAGCTCGCGCTCTACCAACTGAGCTACCGCCGCGCGCGTCTGCTGCTGCACCGATCTTACGCGACCGCGCTCTAGTCTTGGAGCCGTGAGACGCCGCCTGCTGCCGATCGTCGCGTCGCTCGCCGGCGCGTGCGTGATCGGCCTGCTGGTCTACGGCGTGACGGCGAAATCGGCGAGCCGGACGCTCGACGAGCGCGTCGCGCACGGCGAGCGTCCGCCGGCGCCGGACGCGAGTCGCTCGCTGCCGATCCTCGGCGGCCACGGCGAGAGCTCGCTCGCGTCGCTGAAGGGCAAGGTCGTCGTGCTCAACTTCTGGGCGTCGTGGTGCGAACCGTGCCAGGTCGAGGCGCCGCTGCTCGAGCGCGCGCAGGCGCGCCTGCGGCGCGCCGGCGGGACGGTGCTCGGCGTGACGTACCTCGACGCGACGCCCGACTCGCTGTCGTTCGTCCGCCGCTTCCACCTGTCGTACCCGAACCTGCGCGACAACGACGGCGTGTTCGCGCACTCGTACGGCACCGACCAGCTGCCCGAGAGCTTCGTGATCGACCGCAACGGCGACGTCACGGCGGTCTCGCGCGGCGAGATCGGCCAGGCGTTCGTCGACCGCGCGATCGCGCTCGCACAGAGCACGTGAGCGCGCGCGTCCGGATCGTCGCGGCACTGCTCGCGTGCGGGTGCGTCGCGCTCGGCGCGAGCGTCGCGCTCGGCGCCACGCCGCGCGCGTCGCTGCCGCAGATCGAGCGTCAGGTGATGTGCGTGACGTGCAAGATCCCGCTGATGGTCGCCGAGTCGCCGCAGGCCGACCGCGAGCGCGCGTTCATCCAGGGACTGATCGACGAAGGCAAGGACGAAGCGGCGATCAAGCACGCGCTCGTCGGCCAGTACGGCCCGGCCGTGCTCGCGCTGCCGAGCGACAGCGGCTTCGACCTCGCCGCGTACCTCGTCCCGCTGGCCGCCGTGCTCGTGCTGCTCGGCACGCTCGCCGTGCTGCTCCCGCGCTGGCGCCGCCGCGCACGCGCGCAGGCGCTCGCCGGCTCACCGTCGCCCGCGCTGAGCGCCGCCGACGCACAGCGGCTCGAAGCCGACATCGAGCGCTTCGACTGAGCTCCGCCCCGGCCGCGACGCCTGCCGCCCGCGGAGCGAAGCGCCGACCGCGCCGACGGCCGTCCGCGCGGCGGGCCGCCGGCGCGCGCTACATCTCCTCCGGAGCGCCGACGCCGAGCAGGTCGAGACTGCGCGCGATCGTCCGCTTGCTCGCGACGCACAGCGCCAGTCGCCGCGACTGCACGCCGTCTGACTCGGCGCCGAGCACGCGGCAGTCGCGGTAGAACGCGGTGAAGCCCTGCGCGAGCTCGAGCGCGTACGCGGCGACGCGGTGCGGCGCGCGCCGCTCGGTCGCTGTCGCGAGCTCGACGGGGAAGTCGAGCAGCTGCTTGATCAGCGCGCGCTCGGAGGGGTGCAGCGGCTGATCGTCGCCTTCGGCGCCGGCGGCGAGCGCCGCGGCGACGCGCTCGCCGCCGGCCTTCGCCAGCACGGAGGCGATCCGCGCGTGCGCGTACTGCACGTAGTAGACGGGGTTCTCGCTCGACTCGCTGCGCGCGAGGTCGAGGTCGAGGTCGAGCGTCGTGTCGTGCGAGCGCGCCAGCAGGTACCAGCGCGCGGCGTCGACGCCGATCTCGGCGACGAGGTCGTCGAGCGTGACGAACTCGCCGGCGCGCTTGGACATCTGCGCGCGCTCGCCCGAGCGCACGAGGTGGACGAGCTGCATGATCAGCAGCTCGAGCTCGTCGGGGTCGCCGCCGAGCGCCGCGTACGCCGCCTTCATCCGCTGCACGTAGCCGTGGTGGTCGGCGCCCCACACGTCGATCTGGCGCTCGAAGCCGCGCTCGCGCTTGTCCTCGTGGTAGGCGATGTCGGACGCGAAGTACGTGTGCTCGCCGTTGGAGCGGACGAGCACGCGGTCCTTGTCGTCGCCGAGCTCGCTGGTGCGCAGCCACAGCGCGCCGTCCTTGACGTACGTGTGGCCGAGCTCCTCCAGTCGCGCGAGCGTCCGCGTGACGCTGCTCGGGTCGCCCGCGTGCAGCGCGCTCTCGTAGCTCCAGTGGTCGAACTCGTGCACGCCGAACGCGCCTAGCGAGGAGCGGATCGCTTCGACCATCGCCGCGACCGCCGCCGCCCCGAGCACGTCGGGGTCGCCGTCGGCGGCGTCGGGCAGGCGCGCGGCGAGCTCGGCGACGTAGTCGCCCTGGTAGCCGCCGTCCGGCACCGCTTCGCCGCGCGCGAGCGCGCGCACCGACTCGCCGAACGTGCGCACCTGCGTGCCCGCGTCGTTGACGTAGAACTCGCGCGAGACGCGCTCGCCGGCGAACGCGAGCATCCGCGCGAGCGCGTCGCCGTATGCGGCGTTGCGCGCATGGCCGACGTGCATCGGCCCGGTCGGGTTGGCCGAGACGAACTCGACGAGCACGCGCTCCGGGCGCGCGGGCGCGCCGGCGCCGAACCGCTCGCCGGCGGCGAGCGCGCCGGCGAGCGCGCTCAGCAGCCACGCGTCGTCGACGAACAGGTTGACGAAGCCCGGCCCGGCGACCTCGAAGCGCTGCAGCCGCTCACCGAGCGCCGCCTGAAGGGCGCCGCCGAGCCGCTCGGCGACGTCGCGCGGCGGGGCGCCGAGCCGCGGCGCGAGCAGCAGCGCGGCGTTCGTCGAGTAGTCGCCGAAGTCCGCGCGCGGCGGGCGCTCGAGCGTCACGCCGCCGCGCGCGCCCTGCGCGAGCGGGCCGCCGTCGGCGTCGTCGGCGCCCGGCGCGAGCTCGCGGACGGCGCGCAGCACCTCCTCGCGCAGCAGCCGAAGCGATGGCTCGGCGCAGGCCGGGGGCGCACCGGTGGTCGCCTGCCGATCGCTTGAAGAATGCTCGCTCATCCGGTTCCTGCCGGGTTCCGGCCCGGCGATTGCGATACTAGCTGCGTGACCGACCAAGACTCAGGCGCCGAGCGCCACATAAACATCCACCTGTCCCCCGAGATCATGGGCGGCGTGTACGCGAACTTCGCGAACGTCAGCCACTCCGACTACGAGTTCACGGTCACGTTCGCGCGCGTCGACCACGAGGTCGAGGCCGAGGAGGTCCCCGGCGTCGTCGTCTCCCGCGTCAACCTCTCGCCGCGTTTCATGCGCGAGCTGATCGACGCGATGGAGGACAACTACTCGAAGTGGCGCACGCGTGAGGGAATCAAGAACCTGCCCGAGTACGGCGGCACGGAGGCCGGACCTGAGGAGGAGTAGGCCCGCGCGGACGCGGACGGCGACGCGATGAAGGTCGCGGTCATCTCCGACATCCACGCCAATCGGCAGGCCTTCGAGGCGACGCTCGAGGCCGTCGCCGCGAGCGACGCTTCCGAGCTGTGGTGCCTCGGCGACCTCGTCGGCTACGGCGCCGACCCGGACGCGTGCGTCGAGCTCGCGCGCGAGCACGCGGCCGTCTGCCTCGCCGGCAACCACGACCTCGCGGTCACCGGCGAGATCCCGCTCGACGAGTTCTCGCGCGGCGCGAGCGTCGCGGCGCAGTGGACGCGCGAGGTGATCGCGCCGGGCAACCTCGAGTTCCTCGGCAGCCTGCGCCCGGAGGGGCGCGAGAGCGCCGGCGGCGAGCCGATCGGCCTGTATCACGCCAGCCCGCGCGACCCCGTCTGGGAGTACGTGCTCTCGACGCTGCTCGCCGAGCTGTGCCTGGACCGTCAGGACAGCCGCGTGTGCCTCGTCGGGCACTCGCACGTCGCGCTGTCATTCGTCCGCTACGAGGGCGAGCCGGCGACCGGCGAACCGCGCCGCGCCGGCACGCGACTCGACATCGCCGACGGCGAATGGCTACTGAATCCCGGCAGCGTCGGCCAGCCGCGCGACGGCGACCCGCGCGCGTCGTGGCTGCTGCTCGACCTCGACGGCCGCTCGGCGTCGTTCATGCGCACCGACTACGACGTCGCCGGCGCCGCCGGCGCGATCCGCGCGGCGCGCCTGCCCGACTCGCTCGCCGAGCGCCTGGAGTACGGTCAATGACCGTGAATCCCGCTCCCCCCTCGGCGCGGCCGCCGATCCCCGCTCCCGCGCGCCGTCGCCTCTCGCGCGCGCTCGCGGCAGGCGCGCTCGGCGTCTGCGCGGCGCTGCTCGTGTCGTGCTCGAGCTCGGGCAAGGGCCTGATCCCGACGAGCGCCGCCGGTCCGCTGCAGAGCGACTTCGAAGCCGTCGCGCAGGCGGCCGAAAACGGCGACGGCGACTGCACGGCGACCGAAAGCGCGCTGCTGAAGACCGAACAGGACTTCGCGCGCCTGCCGAGCAGCGTCGACGCCGGCCTGCGCGACACGCTGCATCGCGGCATCGAAAACCTGCGCACGCGCTCGCTCGCGCTGTGCGCGCAGCCGCTGCCGCAGGCGACGACGACACAGACGACGCCGAAGACGACGAGCACGACGACGCCGACGACGAGCACCGAAACGCAGACGACGAGCACGAGCACGACGCCGCCGACGAGCACGCCGAGCCCGTCGGGACCGGGCGGCGGGACGCCGGCGCCCGGCGAAGAAACGCACGTCGGCGAAGTCGAAGGCGGCGCACCGGCCGGCGAAGGCTCGGGCGGCGCACGCGCCGGCGACGGTCAGGGCAACGGCAACGGGCGCGGCCAGGAAGGCGGCGGCAAATGAGCGTCGAGATCGCCGGCCGCTACCGCGTCGAGGGTCGCCTCGGCTTCGGCGGCATGTCGACCGTGCACCTCGCGCTCGACCTGCGCCTCGAGCGCCGCGTCGCGGTCAAGCTGCTCGCCGAGCACCTCGCCGAGGACCCGACGTTCGTCTCGCGCTTCCAGCGCGAGGCGCAGGCGGCGGCGCGCCTCGTGCACCCGAACATCGTGCAGGTGTTCGACTCGGGGCAGGACGAGAGCACGGGCCAGTACTTCATCGTGATGGAGTACATCGAGGGTCAGTCGTGCGCCGAGATCCTGCGCGACGACGGCTGGGTCGAGGTCGACGAGGCGATCTCGATCATCGACCAGGCGTGCGAGGGTCTGCACTACGCGCACCGCCACGGCGTCGTGCACCGCGACGTCAAGCCCGGCAACCTGCTGCGCTCGCGCGAGGGCGAGGTCAAGCTCGCCGACTTCGGCATCGCGAAGGCGACCGAGCAGTCGAGCATCACGCAGGTCGGGTCGGTCCTCGGCACGGCCGCGTACCTCGCGCCCGAGCAGGCGCGCGGCGAAGAGGCCGGCCCGCGCGCCGACCTGTACGCACTCGGCGTCGTCACCTACCAGCTGATCTCCGGCCGCCTGCCGTACGAGGCGAGCTCGCTGACCGAGCTCGCGCTGAAGCAGCAGCAGGAGGAGCCGCCGCTGCTCGACACGCTCGTCGCCGCCGTGTCTCCCGAGCTCGCCGAGGCCGTCGCGATCTCGCTCGCGCTCGACCCGAGCGAGCGCTACGAGACGGCGCGCGAGATGGGACGCGCGCTGAGCGACGGCGCCAACGGAATCGCCCCCGGCGAGCGGCCGAACGCCGCGCGCCGCGCGCCGGCGACCGAGGCGACGAGCGTGCTCGGCGCGACGCGACGCTCGACGCCGCGCGAGCCCGAGCGCGGCGCGACGGCGGTCACGCCGCGCCGCCCGCGCTCCGGACCGCCGCGCAACCGAGCGGCCGCCGTGCCGGCCGCGCAGGGGCCGGCGCCGCAGGCCCACCGCCGGCGCAACAGGCTCGTGCCGGTGCTGCTCGGACTGCTGCTGCTCGTCGTCGTGATCGTCGCGGTCGTGATCGCGACGGCGCCGACGCAGACGAAGGTCGTCCTGCGCAACGTCGTCTACTCCGACGTGCAGCAGGCCTCCTCGGCGCTCAAGCAGCTCGTCTCGGAAAACACCAAGTAGGCCGGCGCCGCGAGCGCCCGAGGCCGGCGTCGTCGGTGCCTGAGGCGGGCGCGGCGCGGGCCTGCGGTCGGGGTGCGCCGGGGTCCGGAGCGCGAGTCCGCCATGCTAGGTGCTCGTGATCCTCGCGTCGCTGCTCAACGTCGACCACCTGATCGAAGTAGCCGGCTACCCGCTGCTGTTCGTGCTCGTGATGGCCGAGTCGGGCGGCGTTCCGATCCCCGGCGAGACGGCGCTGATCACGGCCGCGGTGCTCGCGAGCCGCGGCAAGCTGCAGATCGAGTGGGTCATCGCGCTCGCCGTCGCCGGCGCGATCGTCGGCGACAACATCGGCTACGTGATCGGGCGCAAGGGCGGTCGCTGGATCCTCGAGCGGCCGGGACGCTTCCAGCGCCAGCGGCTCGAGGTGCTGCGCACGGGCGAGCCGTTCTTCGAACGCCACGGGCCGAAGGCGGTGTACTTCGGACGCTTCGTGCTCGGGCTGCGCGTGTGGGCGTCGTGGCTGGCCGGCGCGACGCGGATGCACTGGCGCTCGTTCGTCGTCTGGAACGCGCTCGGCGGGCTGTCGTGGGCGACGGCGATCGGCCTGCTCGCGTACTTCCTCGGCAGCTCGGCCGGCAACGCGATCGAAGCGTTCGGCATCTACGGCCTCGCCGCGGCCGTCGTCGCGGTGCTCGGCGCGTTCGTGCTGCACCGGCGCGCGCGCCGTCGCACGGACGGGCGGGACCAGTCGATGGACACGCCTTCCGCGCCTAACGCGACGGGCGACGCCGGATCGCCGCCGGCGCGCCAGACGGCGTTGCCGGCGCGACCCGACGGCGAGCGCTGACGTCGCCGCCTCCGGCTACTGGCAGGCCGACGCCGCGTCGCCGCCGTTGCACGGCGCGACGCGCTGGCACATTTCGGCGAGCGCCGCGAGCTCGGGCTCGGTGAAGCGCGAGAAGAACTGTTCGCGCACGACGGCGAGGTGCGTGACACGCGCTTCGCGCAGCCGCTCGCGCCCGCTGTCGGTGAGGCACGCGAACGAACCGCGCGCGTCGTGTTCGCACGAGCAGCGCTCGAGCAGGTGCTCGCGCTCGAGCCGGTCGACGAGCCGCGTCAGGCCGCTGCGCGAGAGCTGCGCCTGCTCGGCGAGGTCGCACATGCGCATCTTGCCGGCGGCGGCGTCGTCGAGCCTGTCGAGGACCTCGTAGGAGCTGAGCGGCAGGCCGTGCGTCTGCTCGAGCGCGGCGTCGAGCCGCTTCGACAGGCACGAATGCGCACGCAGCAGGCCGCGCCACGCGCGCTGGCCGACGTCGGTCGGCTCGTCAAGAGCTGCCGGAGCCTCCTGCTCGCCGGGCGCGATCTCGAGTGAGGTTGCGGTCGACATGACGGACGGTGCGTACCCAGATCCTCCTGGTCCGAATGTAGCAGCGTCGCGCGGTGTTACGCCGTCGTGAACGGTCGCTCGCGCGTCAGTCGCGCGTCGCGCGCCACGCCCACCACATCATCAGCGGCTGCAGCGGCAGGCGCGCGTAAAGCGCCCAGCGCGGGACCTTGTTGAAGCGCTCGGGCTCGCGCGCCATGTACAGATTCGCCGGGAACACGGCGGCGAGCAGCGCGATCAGGCCGACGCCGGCGGCGCGGCGCGTGCGCGGCAGCAGCACGGCGATCCCGCCGAGCAGCTCGGCGACGCCGCTGACGTCGACGACGAGCTTCGCCTGGCCCTGCAGCGACGGCGGCACGATCGCGCGGTAGAAGCGCGGCGAGACGAAGTGATTGGCGCCGGACGCCACGAAAAACGCGGCGAGCGCCTTCAGCGAACGGCTCACGCTTCGTCTCCGTCGTGCGTCAGCAGCGTGTGCCCGGTCATCGCCGGCGGCTGGTCGAGGCCGAGCAGGTCGAGCACGGTCGGCGCCACGTCGGCGAGGATGCCATCTCGCGGGCGAAGGTGCACGCCGGGGACGGTGACGATCAGCGGCACGGGGTTCAGCGAGTGCGCCGTGTTGGGACTGCCGTCGGGCTCGAGCATGTGGTCGGCGTTTCCGTGATCGGCCGTGACGACGCAGACGCCGCCGCTCTCGCGCACGGCGGCGAGCACGACGCCGAGGCACTCGTCGACGGTCTCGACGGCGGCGACGGCGGCGGGAATCACGCCCGTGTGGCCGACCATGTCGGCGTTCGCGAAGTTGATGATCGCGAAGCCCGGCTGGTCCTCGCGCCAGGCGTCGGCGAACGCGCGCGCGGCCTCGCGCGCGCTCATCTGCGGCTTGTGGTCGTACGTCGGCACGTCGCGCGGCGAGGCGACGAGCTCGCGCCGCTCGCCGCGCAGCGGCGTCTCCTCGCCGCCGTTGAAGAAGTACGTGACGTGCGGGTACTTCTCGGTCTCGGCGACGTGCAGCTGCGTGACGCCGGCGTCGGCGAGCGCGACGGCGAGCGTCGTCGCCGGGTGCTCGTGCCCGAACACGACCGGGTACGGCCAGCCCTCCTCGTACTGCGTCAGCGTCGTGTAGCGGGCGACCGCCGGCGCGCCGCCGCGACCGCTCCAGCCGGGCAGCTCCTCCTCGCCCTCGCCGAAGCCCGGCTCGGCGAGCGCGCGCGTCAGCTCGCGCATCCGGTCGGGGCGGAAGTTGAACGCGATCACGCTGTCGTCGGGGCCGATCGGCGCCGGCTCGCCGACGAGCGTCGGCTCGATGAACTCGTCGGTCTCGCCGCGCTCGTAGGCGTCGCGCACGGCCTGCTCGCCGCTGTCGGCGCTGTGCGTCGCGCGGCCATGCACGAGCATGTCGTACGCGCGCTGCGTGCGATCCCAGCGGCGGTCGCGGTCCATCGCCCAGTAGCGCCCGACGACCGAGCCGACGCGCACGCCGAGCGTCGCGTCGAGCTCGGCGAGGTAGTCGACGCCGGCGTGCGGCAGCGTGTCGCGCCCGTCGGTGAACGCGTGCACGACGAGGTCCTGAACGCCGCGATCGCGCGCGATCGCGATCAGCGCGCGCAGGTGCTCGAGCGATGAGTGCACGCCGCCGTCGGAGACGAGGCCGATCAGGTGCACGCGGCGCGCGGGGTCGAGCGCGGCGGCCAGCGCGTCGTTGCGCGCGAGCGAGCCGTCGGCGATCGCGTCGTCGATCCGCACGAGGTCCTGGCGCACGACGGCGCCGGCGCCGAGGTTGAGGTGGCCGACCTCCGAGTTGCCCATCTGCCCCTCGGGCAGGCCGACGGCGCGACCGCACGCGGTCAGCGTCGTGTGCGGATAGGAGCGCCACAGCTCGTCGAACACGGGCGTGCGCGCAAGCGAGATCGCGTTGCCGGGGCCTGGGTCGGCGACGCCCCAGCCGTCGAGCACGACGAGGCATGCGCACGGCGCCGGCAGTCCCGCGACGCCGCCACGCGCGTCCATCGCTACGCGGCGGCCGCGGCGGCCGCGACGATCTGCGCGAACGAGTCGGCGTCGAGCGATGCGCCGCCGACGAGCGCACCGTCGACGTCGGGCAGCGCGAGCAGCTCGGGCGCGTTCTCGGGCTTGACCGAGCCGCCGTAGAGCACGCGCACGCGCGCGGCGGCGTCGGCGTCGCGGTCGCCGACGAGCGCGCGGATGAACGCGATCGCCTCCTGCGCCTGCTCGGGCGTCGCGACCTTGCCGGTGCCGATCGCCCAGATCGGCTCGTACGCGATCACGACGTCGGCGAGGCGCTCGTCGGGGACGCCCGCGAGGTCGTCCTTGACCTGCTGGCGCAGCTTGCGGTCGGTGTCCTCGTTCTCGCGCTCTGACTCGGTCTCGCCGACGCACAGGATCGGCGTCAGTCCGCGCTCGAGCGCCGCCGGGACCTTCAGCGCGAGCGCGCGATCGGTCTCGCCGAACAGCTCGCGCCGCTCGGAGTGCCCGAGCACGACGCCGTGCACGCCGACGTCGCTCAGCATCACCGGCGAGACCTCGCCGGTGTACGCGCCCTCGGGCTCGTGGTGCATGTTCTGCGCGTACACCTCGACGCGCGAGCCGCGCGCGCTGTCGACCATCGCCTTGAGGTCCGTGAACGGCACGCAGATCGCGACGTCGGCGCCGTCGATCGACGAGACGCGCGGCAGCAGCGCCTGGATGTAGTCCTCGGCGTCGCGCTCTGTCTTGTACATCTTCCAGTTGCCCGCGATCAGCGGGACGCGTGCGCTCACGACGCCACGGCGCCGGCGCCGTGCAGCGCCTCGACGCCGGGCAGCGGACGGCCCTCGACGAGCTCGAGCGTCGCGCCGCCGCCGGTCGACAGGTGATCGACCGCGCCCTCGAGCCCGAACTGCGTAAGCGCCGCGGCCGAATCGCCGCCGCCGACGACCGTCACGCCCGGCGCCTGTGCGACGGCTTTGGCGACGCGCCGCGTGCCGGCGGCGTACGGCGCGAGCTCGAACGCGCCCATCGGGCCGTTCCAGAAGACCGAGCCGGCGCGCGCGATCTCGGCGGCGTAGCGCTCGGCGCTGTCGGGACCGATGTCGAGCCCCATCCAGCCGGCCGGCACCTCGACGCCGTGCAGCACGCGATGCTCGGCGTCGGCCGTCAGCTCCCTGCCGATCACGAGGTCGGTCGGCAGCGAGACGCTCGCGCGGCCGGGGTCGGTCGCCTTCGCGAGCGCGCGGCGCGCGTGCTCGACGTCGTCGTCGCCGCACAGCGACTCGCCGACGGCGTGGCCCTGCGCGCAGAGGAACGGGAAGCACATCGCGCCGCCGATGATCACGACGTCGGCGATGTCGAGGAAGCGGTCGATCACGCCGATCTTGTCGGCGACCTTGGCGCCGCCGATCACGGCGACGAGCGGCCGCGGCGGCCGCTCGAGGATCTTGCCGAGCGTCTGGACCTCGCGCTGCAACAGGCGCCCGGCGGCGCTCGGAAGCAGATGCGCGACGCCCTCGGTGCTCGCGTGCGCGCGGTGCGCGGCGCCGAACGCGTCGTCGACGTAGACGTCGGCCAGCTCGGCGAGAGCGCGCGCAAGCGCCGGGTCGTTGTCGGTCTCGCCGGCCTCGAAGCGGACGTTCTCGAGCACGAGCAGCTCGCCGGGGGCGAGTTCTTCCGAAAGCGCCTTGACGTCGTCGCCGACGACCGCCGGCGCGAGCGTGACGCGCGCGTCGGTGAGCTCGCGCAGGCGCGCGACGACGGGCGCAAGCGAGAGATCCTCCTCGCGCCGCCCCTCGGGCCGGCCGAGGTGCGAGACGAGCACGATCCGCGCGCCGTGCGCGCGCAGCTCCTCGATCGTCTTCGAGCGCAGCGGCGATCCGCGTGTCGTCGGCGACGACGATCCGACCGTCGGCGTCCTTCGCGAGCGGCACGTTGAAGTCGACGCGCACGAGCACGCGCCGGCCGTCGACGTCGAGCTGGTCGAGCGTTCGCATCTAGAGCACCCGCTGCACGAGGTCGACCACCCGATTCGAGTAGCCCCACTCGTTGTCGTACCAGGCGACGACCTTCAGCATCGTGCCGTCGAGCACCGCCGTCAGTTTGGCGTCGACGATCGACGAGAACGGCGACTGCACGATGTCGGTCGAGACGATCGGGTCCTCGGTGTACTTGAGGATGCCCGCGAGCGGACCGCTCTCGGCGGCGGCGCGCAGCGCGCCGTTGACCTCGTCGACGGTCGTCTCGCGCTCGCACTCGACGGTCAGGTCGACGACCGACCCGGTCGGCACGGGCGCGCGCACGGCGAAGCCGTGCAGCTTGCCGTTGAGCGCCGGGATCACGAGGCCGATCGCCTTCGCGGCGCCGGTCGACGCGGGGATCAGGTTGATCGCGGCGGCGCGCGCGCGGCGCAGGTCTTTGTGCGGCAGGTCCTGCAGGCGCTGGTCGGCCGTGTACGCGTGGATCGTCGTCATCAGGCCGTGCTTGATGCCGACCGTGTCGTTGACGACCTTCGCGACCGGAGCGAGGCAGTTGGTCGTGCACGACGCGTTCGAGACGATCGCGTGCTTGTCGCGGTCGTACGCCTCGTCGAAGTTGACGCCGAGCACGACGGTCGCGTCGGGGTCGGTCGCCGGCGCCGAGATGACGACCTTCTTGGCGCCCTGCGCGAGATGCTTGGCGGCGCTGTCGCGATCGGTGAACAGCCCGGTCGACTCGATCACGACGTCGACGCCGAGATCGCCCCACGGCAGCGCCGCCGGGTCGCGCTCGGCGAGCACCTTGATCTCCTTGCCGTCGACCTCGAGCGCGCCGGCGCGCTCCTGCACGGTGCCGTCATACGGGCCGAGGATCGAGTCGTACCTGAGCAGGTGCGCGAGCGTCGCCTCGTCGGTCAGGTCGTTGACCGCGACCCACTCGATCGTCTCGTCGAGCTCCTCCCCCCTGGCCTTGGCGGCGCGGAACACGTTCCGGCCGATCCGGCCGAATCCGTTGATCCCAACGCGTATCGACATGCAGTCCTCCTGAGCGAAAAGTGAACGATGCCGGGTCTCGGGCATCCTCGCCCACGTCGCCCGGCGGACGCGGCGGAGGCTATCAGCGCGCCCATTTGGCGCCCCTCACGCCCGCGCAGGCGACTTACTGCGACCCGCGCGGGCGCTTGTCGATGTCGCGGTGCGCGACGGCGACGTCGAGCCCGTCGTGCTCGCGGTAGCGCGCGGCGAGGTGCTCGGCGATCGCGACCGAGCGGTGGCGCCCACCGGTGCAGCCGATCGCGATCACGAGGTGTGACTTGCCCTCGGCGACGTACTGCGGCAGCAGGAAGTCGAGCAGCGCGTGCAGGCGCGCGTAGAAGTCCTCGAGGCGGCCGTCGCGCGCGATGTACTCGACGACCGGCTCGTCGAGGCCGGTCAGCTCGCGCAGGTCGGGCTCGTAGTGCGGGTTGGCGAGGAAGCGCACGTCGAACGCGAGGTCCTCCTCTCGCGGCGGGCCGTGCTTGAAGCCGAAGCTCATGAACGTCAGCGCGAGCCGCCCGGCGGCTTTGTGCGGCAGCAGCTCGTCGGCGATCTTGCCGCGCAGCATCGACGCAGTCATGCCGGTCGTGTCGATCACGAGGTCGGCGTGCTCGCGCAGCGGCGCGAGCAGCGCGCGCTCGGCTGCGACGCCGGCCGCGACGCTGCCCTCGGGCGCGAGCGGGTGGCGGCGGCGGGTCTCCTTGTAGCGCGTCACGAGCGTCTGCTCGGCGGCCTCGAGGAACAGCACGTGGTGGGACAGGCCGAGCGCGTCGAGGTCGTCGACGACGGCGCGCAGCGCCTCGAAGTAGACGCCGCCGCGCACGTCCGAGACGACGGCCGCGCGCTCGACCTTCGAGCCCTGATGGACGAACAGCTCGACGAGCGACCGGATCATCTCGGGCGGCAGGTTGTCGACGCAGAAGTAGCCGGCGTCCTCGAACACGTTCATCGCCGTCGACTTGCCGGCGCCGGAGAAGCCGGTGATCACGACGAGATCCTGCAGGCGCGTCTCGACGACCGGCTGCGGCGCCTTCTGCGGCTTGCGATCGGCGCCCGCGCGCAGCGGGCGCAGCGGTCTGATGACGGCCATACCGTCATTGTGCTCGCTTCGGCGGCGAACCTGTTGATTTGCGGGGAACTTGCAGGAAACCGCCCAACGGCGGCGATCGGCGTCTCCGGCCCGCTCAGCCCGCCCTGCGGAGGTGCTGGTAGAGCTCGCGCCCGACCTTCGCAGGCAGGCCCGGCACGGCCTCGAGCTCCTCGCGCGTGGCGGCGACGACGGCGTCGGGCGAGCCGAAGTGCGCGAGCAGCGCGCGCTTGCGCGCCGGGCCGACGCCGGGCAGCTCGTCGAGCAGCGAGTTCGTCATCGCCTTGTCGCGGCGGGAGCGGTGGTGGGTGATCGCGAAGCGATGCGCCTCGTCGCGCACGCGCTGCAAGAGCTGCAGCTCGGGCGTCGAGTGGTCGAGCACGAGCGGCGCGCGGCGGCCGGGGACGAAGACCTCCTCGATCCGCTTGGCGAGCGAGACGACGGCGACGCCGCGATCGCGAAAGCCGCGCAGCGGCCCGAGGCCGGCGGCGAGCTGGCCCTTACCGCCGTCGATCACGACGACGTTCGGCAGCGACGCGAAGCTCGCGTCGTAGTCGGGGTCGTGCGGAGATAGGTCCGCTTGTCGCTCCCACTGAGCGAATCGGCGAGTCAGAACCTCGGCCATCGCGGCGAAGTCGTCGGAGGCGCCCTCCTCGAGCGTACGGATCTTGAAGCGCCGGTAGTCGGACTTCTTCGGCGCGCCGCCCTCGAAGACGACCATCGACGCGACGGTCTGCGTGCCGCCGAGGTGCGAGATGTCGAAGCACTCGATGCGGATCGGCGGCGCGTCGAGGCCGAGCGCCTGCCGCAGCCCTTCGACGGCCTCGACGCGGCTCTGGCGGCGGCGCTCGGATTTGAGCCGCTCCTGGTCGAGCGCGAGCTGCGCGTTGCGCTTGGCGAGCTGCAGGATCCGGCGCTTCTCGCCGCGCTCGGCTGCGCGCAGCTCGACCGAGCCGCCGCGGCGGCTCGCGAGCGCGTCGGCGAGCGCCGGGCGCTCGTCGACGCCGCGCTGGACGACGAGCAGCGCCGGGATCGACATGTGGCCTGCGTAGTACTGGAGCATGAACTCCTCGGCGACCTCCGCCTCGCTGCGCTCGGTCTCGTTGGCGAGATAGAACGACTGGCGATCCGACAGCACGCCGTCGCGCACCTGGAAGACCTGCGCGTTGGCCTCGCGCGCGTCGAGCGCGACGGCGACGGCGTCGAACGTGCCGACGTCCTCGTTGGCGACGCGGCGACGCTCGAGCAGCGAGTGCACGGCGCGCAGCCGATTGCGCTCGACCGTCGCCTGCTCGAACTCCTCGGCGGCGGCGGCCGCGCGCATGCGCTGCTCGAGCTCGCGCTCGATCGTCTTGAAGCGACCGGACAGGAAGTCGACGACGCCGTCGATGCTCGCGCGGTAGTCGTCCTTCGAGACGTACCCGACGCACGGCGCCTCGCAGCGCTTGATGTAGTAGTCGAGGCACGGGCTGCCGCTGCGCCGGCCCGGCTCGGCGCCGGTGCACGAGCGGAACATGAACACCTTCGCGAGCACCTCGAGCGTGCCGCGCACGCGCTTGGCGTTCGAGTACGGGCCGAAGTACGCGCGCCCCGGCCGGTGGCGCTCGCGCGTGAAGTACACGCGCGGGTAGTCCTCGTCGAGCGAGATCGCGATGAACGGGTAGGACTTGTCGTCGCGCAGGCGGATGTTGAAGCGCGGGCGGTACTGCTTGATGAAGCTCTGCTCGGCCAGCAGCGCCTCGGCCTCGGACGCGACGATCACGCATTCGACGCTCTCGACGCTCGCGACCATCTCGGCGTGGCCGGGACTCGACGGGACCTGTGCCTTCGAGAAGTGCGACGCGACGCGCTTGCGAACGGACTTCGCCTTGCCGACGTAGATCACACGACCTTTGCCGTCGCGGAACAGGTACACGCCGGGCTGGTCGGGCAGCGCGCGACGCTGGCCGAGAAGGGGATGCTCGCTCGAGCGAGCGTCTCCCTTGCCTCGGTCGACGAGGCCGCTCGTCGCCTCGCCGTCGCTCGTCACGGTCTCCGTCGGCATCTCCTTCGAGGATACGAGGCGCCCGAACCGGCGCGCTGGCGCGTCAGTAGCTGCGCCAGTGGCGGTAGACGCCCAGCAGGCCGTACAACACGAGCAGCAGCAGCGCGAACCACAACAGGCCGATCAGCGCCGTCGTGTGCAGCATCCGCGAGTAGCCGGCGACGAGCAGCGCGGCGAGCGCAAGCGCGCCGTACAGGATCGCGCGGTAGCGGTCGCCGAGGCCGTGCAGCGTGACGCGGTATTCGCGGTACATGCGCAGCCCGAGGTACGCGAAGCCGACGCCGAAGCCGATCATCAGGATCGCTTCGAACGTGTTCGCCGCCTTGCCGCCGCCCGGGATCAGGAAGACGGCCGCGGCGATGATCGCGACGATCGCGATGTTGCGTGCCGTGCGCAAGTCCACGCTTCGAGTCTAAGCGCAGCGCGCTCGGTCGACGCGCTGCTGCACACCGTCCAGGTCGAGCGCGCCCGCCCCGACGAGCGCCAGTCCGAGAACGACGCGCGTATCTGGCGCGAGCGAAGCGATAGGACCGATCACACCGAAGCAGCCCATAAACCCGCTATACTTTAGAAAGTAAAGGAAGCTCGCCGGGAGGACTAGTGACAGTCGGCCCGAAGTGCAGCGTAGATGTGGAGTCGCCGGGTAGCACCCGAGGGTATGATCGCCCATATGTCCGCTCCAAGCCGCTTCCGTTGATCTTGCAACGACCGGAAGACGACTGGTAGCCAATGCCGATCCGCATCACCGTAGGCAGCGAAGTCATCGAGGTGGACACCACGCTTGAGGACTGGAACCGCGCCTACCAGCGCGCACTCGCAGCAGACACAATGCTGGAGATCGAGGAACCCGACGGACGAATCCTCAGCATCAACCCTCGGAGGGTTGATCTGGTCGAGGCGATGGAGAGTCCGTCGCCTGCTCCGCAGCAGGCGAGCCAACCGCAAGTCGCCTAGTTGGCGCCTGCAGCCGAGGCGTCTCGGTTCGCAGCATCGTATTGTCGATGTGTTGTTTGATCGCGAGGATGGAATCGACGCGTTCGCTGGCGATGTCTTTGTTCGCACGCCAGGAAATGGCCCCGAGGACAACGGTTGCGCCGAGCAGGAAGAAGTAGCCGACTTCGAGAGCGGAGGACGGCTTACTAGCAAAGAACGGGAGCAGGCCGAGTATCCCCGCCCCGAATGCCCCGAAAGCGACCTCCGCGCTCAGCTCCCATTTCTTCGCCCGAGAAGCATTGGCCACGTGGTCGAGCCGTTCGCTGACTGACCTGAGCTCGACGTGGCGAATCCTCATCTCGGCTCGCACCTCGTACGGGCGCTCGACGAGTGGCGCTTCCCCCGGAAGGCCCGACTCGGGGAGTTGCGGGAGGCCGGCGCTCACCTACCTGAGCCCTCGTCGCCGTCCTGCGGTGACTGCGGTTGGAAAAGCTTAAGCGCGTTGATGAACATTGTGTTGCCGCATGTGCGGCAACCGCGCTGGATGTACGGAAAACTCCCTGGGCGGCGCGGATCTACTTTGGGCCAGCGAGGGCTAGCGTCGAGCGAAACGACCGGCCCGATGTTCCAATCGCGCGATCCACAGTTGGTACACGGCCGGTAGCCGCCGTCCTCGTCTGCCCAGTTCTCCATGAGCCAGACGAGAACGCCAGCGAGGTATTCATTCCAAGTGCGAGGGGCGGGCAACCTCTCGCCCCGACGATACGTCTCGATGGCATGCCGGATCGCAGCCGCAGCCTCATTGTCGAATGGCTTTCCCTCGGATTCGGGTGGTTCGACCACCGACCGACCCTAATTTCAGGTCTTCCGTGCGTCAAGTAGATGTCCCCGATACTTCTGAGGATCTTTGCGCTCGCGAAAGGCCCGCCCCTACGATCTCTCCGCGCTCGGCCGTGAGAGGTCTTTGCGCCAGGCCGTCGGCATTTCGAGCGACCGAGCTCGATGAATTGGTCGGCGCGACGTTTCGTGGACGTACGAAGGCGTTTACAAGGCAGCACCCGAGTAGCAGCGATCAGTCGATCAGCGCCTCCAGCCGCGCGTACGCCTCCTCGACGGCGCGCCGCGCGGCCGTGTGGCGCGCCTCTGACTTGGCCGACTCGTACTTGCTCGCCCACGCGGCCGGGTCTGAGAGCTCCTGCTCGAGCGCCGCCATCGCCGCCTCGGCCTGCTCGACCTCGCGCGTCGCCTGATCCTGCGCCGATAGGCGGTTCTTCGATGGGCCCTTCGACTTCGGCTTGGCCTTGGCCTTCGCCGCGGCGCCGTTCGATCCGTTTGCGGCTGCCGTAGTTGCAGCCAGCGCACGCGCGGCCTCTGGCCGACCGATCGACGGTCGTGCGGTATGGCGGCCGCTCTTCTCGTTTGGCGACTGCGAACCTCCCGCCCCACTCTCCTTGCGCTCCTCGCGCACTCGCACGTACTCGGGCCAACCGCCTTCGTAGCTGCGCAGGGTGCCGTCCTCGACCGCGACCGTGCGCGTGCCGACCGCGTCGAGCAGCGCGCGGTCGTGCGACACGAGCAGGACGGCGCCGTCGAACGAGCGCAGCGCGTCCTCAAGCGCCTCGCGGCTCTCGATGTCGAGGTGGTTCGTCGGCTCGTCGAGGATCAGCACGTTCGCGCCCGAATGCACGAGCACCGCCAGCGACAGACGCCGGCGCTCGCCGCCCGACAGCCCCGCGAGCGGCTTTTCGGCCTCCTCGCCGCTGAACAGGAAACGTCCGAGCAGCGCGCGCGCCCTGTTCGGCGTCAGCTTCGTCGCGCGCTGCGCCGCGTCGAGCACGCTCTGCCCCGGATCGCCGCCAGCGCCGAGCTCGTCGGCGTGCTGCGACAGGTAGCCGACCTTCACGTTGTGGCCCGTGCTCAGCCTGCCCGCCGCCAGCGGACGGCGGCCGGCGAGCGTCTCGATCAGCGTCGTCTTGCCCGTCCCGTTCGGGCCGACCAGCGACACGTGCTCGGCGCGTTCGAGCCACAGCTCGGCGCCGCCGAGCAGCACGATCGGCGGCTCGCCGATCTCGACGCGCCCGTCGAGCAACTCGAACACGACGCGCCCCGAGCGCTCGGCCTTCGCGAACTGGAACTCGAGCGCCTTGCCATCCTGCGGATCGCGCTCGATCCGCTCGACCTTCGCGAGCTTCTTCACGCGCGACTGCGCCTGGCGCGCCTTCGTCGCCTTGTAGCGGAATCGCTCGATGAACCGCTCCATCCGCGCGATCTCCGCCTGCTGCTTGTCGATCGACTTGCCCAGCGCGATCTCGCGCGCCGCCTGCTCCTTGCGCCACTGCGCCCACGTGCCCGCGAAGAACCGCGAGCGGCCCGCCTCGAGCTCGAGCACCGCCGTGCCGACCGCCTCGAGGAACCAGCGGTCGTGCGCGACGAGCACGACCGCTGCGTCGAGCTCGACGAGCGTCTGCTCGAGCCACTCGAGCGACTCGATGTCGAGGTGGTTCGTCGGCTCGTCGAGCAGCAGCACGTCAGCGTTCGTCGCCAGCGCGCGCGCCAGCGACGCGCGCGTCAGCTGCCCGCCCGAGAACGTGTCGAGCGGCCGATCGACGTCGGCGTCGCCGAACCCCAGCCCGCGCAGCATCACCGTCGCGCGGTCGCGCCACAGATAGCCGCCGAGCGCCCCCAGCCGCGCCTGCGCGCGCGCGTAGCGCTCGAGCACCGCCTCCTCCGCGTCGCCCGCCGCCATCTTCGTCTCCAGGTCGGCCAGCTCCGACTCGATCGCAAGCTCCTCGACGCACCCCGACAGCACGTACTCGCGCAGCGCCACGTCGCGCTCGCGCGGCGGGCGCTGGTCGTGCAGCACGATCCGCACGCCCTTGCCCACGCTCAGCTCGCCCTTGTCGATCGACGTCTCGCCGGCGAGCATCCGCAGCAGCGTCGTCTTGCCCGCGCCGTTGCGCCCCGCGATCGTCAGCCGTTCGCGGCGCTCGAGCTTCAGCGACACGCCGCGCAGCAGCGGCTGGCCGGCGATGTCCTTGTGCATGTCCGAGGCGATCAGGAGGGCCACGGGACTGGTGATACCAAGCGCGCGACGGCTTGTGTGCGTGCCGGGAGCGTGGTCGATACGATCCGCGTCGATGCGTCGCGCAAAGACACTGCTCGTCCTGTGGGCCCTCGCGCTGCCGTTCGTGCTCGCGCCGGCCGCGCTCGCGACGAACAACGGCCGCGGGTTCTACGGCGAGACCGACGACAAAGTCGTCACCGACGCCGGCTTCATCCTGATCATCCTCTTCCCGCTGTTCATCTTCTGCATGAGCATGCTGCAGCGCGCGCTCGACAAGCGCAAGGAAGCGCGCAAGGCGGCGCAGAAGGGCCATCTGAGCAACGCTCAGTGGCGCGGCGGCTGGTAGCGCGCCGCCTCCGGACGGCCGAGCCGGTGCGCCGATGAGCGACGACGACCGACCGAGCGGCGACGGGCCGTCGGGCGCCGACGCCGTCCACTACGAGCGCCGCGGCGCGGCCGCGCTCGTCACGATCGACCGCCAGCACCGGCGCAACGCCGTCGACGGGCCGACGGCGGCGGCGCTGCACGACGCCTATCTGCGCTTCGAGGCCGACGACGACGCCCGCGTGATGGTGCTGACCGGCGCCGGCGGCGTCTCGTTCTGCGCCGGCGCCGACCTGAAGGCGCAGGAGACGTTCGTCGACCGCCTGACGAGCGACGAGGGGCCGATGGGCTTCACGCGGCTGACGCCGAGCAAGCCGACGATCGCCGCGATCTCCGGCTTCGCGCTCGCCGGCGGGCTCGAGCTCGCGCTGTGGTGCGACCTGCGGATCGCGACCGACGACTCGCGGCTCGGCTACCCCGAGCGGCGCTGGGGCGTGCCGCTGATCGACGGCGGAACGCAGCGGCTGCCGCGGATCGTCGGCCTCGGCCGCGCGCTCGACCTGATCCTGACCGGGCGGATCATCGACGCGTACGAGGCGCACGCGATCGGAATGCTGACCGAGATCGTGGCGCCCGGCGCGCATCTCGACCGCGCGCTCGAGCTCGCCGACGGGCTCGCGCGCTTCCCTCAGCGCACGATGCTCGCCGACCGCCGCGCCGCGATCGAGGGCCTCGGGATGCCGCTCGCCGACGGGCTCGCGCTCGAGGCCACCGCCGGCCCGGAGGTGTTCGAGGACGGCGCGCGCGGCGCCGCGCGCTTCGCCGCCGGCGAGGGTCGCGGCGGCGCCGGAGCGGGCGCCTGACACGGCCTGTTTACAGGTAGGCTCTGGAGCACGATGGCCTACTTCGTCACAGGAGCGACCGGCTTCATCGGACGGCGTCTCGTCGAGCAGCTGCTCGACAAACGCCAGGGCAAGATCTACGTGCTCGTGCGCGAGGCGTCGATCGAGCGGCTCGACGACCTGATCGCGCGCTGGAGCGTCCTCGACGGCGCCGCCGCCGGCAAACGGATCGAGCCCGTGATCGGCGACCTGCGCCGGCCGCTGCTCGGCGTCGAGCAGGAGCAGGTCGCCGAGCTGCGCGGCAAGATCAAGCACTTCTTCCACCTCGCGGCCGTCTACGACATGACGGCGCCGGCCGAGCGCAACACGGCCGTCAACGTCGGCGGCACGACGCACGCCGTCGAATTGGCGCGCGCCGTCGACGCCGAGCACTTCCACCACGTCTCCTCGATCGCCGTCGCCGGCGAGTACAAGGGGACGTTCACCGAGGACATGTTCGACGAGGGCCAGAAGCTGCCCTCGCCCTACCACCGCACGAAGTTCGAGTCCGAGCGGATCGTGCGCGAGCAGCCGTACGTGCCGTGGCGCGTCTACCGCCCGGGGATCGTCGTCGGCGACTCGCGCACCGGCGAGATGGACAAGATCGACGGGCCGTACTACTTCTTCAAGGCGATCCAGCGCGCGCGCCAGCTGCTGCCGCAGTGGGCGCCGCTCGTCGCGCCCGACCTCGGCAACACGAACGTCGTGCCCGTCGACTGGGTCGTCGACGCGCTCGAGCACATCGCGCACGAGCGCGACCTCGACGGCAAGGCGTTCCACCTGACCGACCCGCGCCGCCAGCGCGTCGACGAGCTGATCAACGAGCTCGCGTCGGCCGCGCACGCGCCGCGGATCGCCGTCAGCGTCGACAAACGCCTGACCGACCCGCTGCCGAAGTGGCCGCTGACGCTCGCGCTCGACCTGCCGCCGTGGCGCCAGCTGCGCAAGCTCGCGCTGCGCGAGCTCGGCATCCCCGAGGAGGTGCTCGCGCACATGGAGCTGAAGCCGCGCTTCGACGCGCGCGAGGCCGGCCGCGCGCTCGCCGGCACGCCGCTCGAGCGTCCGCCGGCGCTGCACGACTACGCCAAACGCCTGTGGGACTACTGGGAACGCGACATGGAGCCGAGCATGTCGGCCGGGCGCACGCTGCGCGAGGCGCTGGACGGCAAGCACGTGATGATCACCGGCGCCTCGTCGGGCATCGGCCGCTCGACCGCGCTGAAGGTCGCCGAGGCCGGCGGCATCCCGCTGCTCGTCGCGCGCAACGTCGAGAAGCTCGAGGAGGCGCGCGCCGAGATCGTCGCCGGCGGCGGCACCGCATACGTGTACGCGGCCGACATCGCCGACATGGACTCGGTCGACACGCTCGTCGAGCGCGTGCTCGCCGACCATCGCAACGTCGACATGCTCGTCAACAACGCCGGGCGCTCGATCCGCCGCTCGATCTCGCTCAGCTACGACCGCTTCCACGACTTCGAACGGACGATGCAGCTCAACTACTTCGGCGCCGTCAAGCTGATCATCGGACTGCTGCCGCACATGCGCGAGCGCGGCTCCGGCCACATCGTCAACATCTCCTCGATCGGCGTGCAGACCAACCCGCCGCGCTTCTCCGCCTACGTCGCCTCGAAGGCAGCGCTCGACGCGTTCACGCGCGTCGTCGCCTCCGAGGTGATCGGCGACGGCGTCACGTTCACGACGATCCACATGCCGCTCGTGCGCACGCCGATGATCGCGCCGACGAAGATGTACGACGCGTTCCCGGCGATCACGCCCGAAGAGGCCGCCGACATGATCTGCGAGGCGCTGCGCTCGCGCCCGAAGCACATGGGCACCCGCCTGGGCACCGTCGGCGAGATCGCCTACGCGCTCTCGCCGAAGGCCGTCGACCGGATCCTGCACCTCGCCTACCGCGTGTTCCCCGACTCGGCCGCGTCGAAGGGCCAGCACAACCTCGAGGAGCGCGCGTCGTTCGAGCAGATCGCGATGGCGACGCTGACCAGGGGCGTTCACTGGTAGCAGAGCGCGTCGCGATCGAAGCACACGCCTTGACCAAGCGCTACGGCGACTTCGAGGCGGTGCGCGGGATCGACATCAGCGTACGCAGCGGCGAGGTGTTCGGGCTGCTCGGCCCGAACGGCGCCGGCAAGACGACGACCGTCGAGATCCTCGAGGGCTACCGCGCGCGCAGCGGCGGCGAGGTCTCGGTGCTCGGTCACGACCCCGAGCGGCGCAGCCACGAGCTGCGCCAGCGAATCGGCATCGTCCTGCAGTCGGGTGGCATCTACAGCCACATCACGCCGCGCGAGGCGCTGCGCCACTGGGCGAGCTTCTACCCGCACCCGCGCGACGTCGACGAGGTGATCGAGCTCGCCGGCCTGCAGGACGCCGCCGACGTCCGCAGCCGGCGGCTGTCCGGCGGCCAGCTGCGGCGGCTGGACTTCGCGCTCGCGCTCGTCGGCGACCCCGAGCTGATCTTCCTTGACGAGCCGACGACCGGCTTCGACCCCGAGGCGCGGCGCAGCGCGTGGGAGACCGTGCGCAAGCTGCGCGAGCTCGGCAAGACGATCCTCCTGACGACGCACTACCTCGACGAGGCGCAGGAGCTCGCCGACCGCGTCGCGATCGTCAAGGACGGGAGGATCCTCGCGATCGGCCCGCCGCGCGAGCTCGGCGTCGGCGCCTCGCACTACCGCGTCGCCTGGCGCGATCGCGACGGGCGGCTGCGCGAGCGCCAGACCGACGACCCGACGACGCTGCTGCACGAGCTGACCGCCGACGCGCTCGCGCGCGGCGAGCGCCTGGAGGAGCTGAGCGTCGCGCGCCCGACGCTCGAGGACGTCTACCTGGAGCTGACCGCCGATGCCTGAAGCGCTCACGCTCGGCTGGCGCCAGTACCGCCTGGAGCGGCGCATGTTCTGGCGCAACCCGAGCGCCGCCTTCTTCAACTTCCTGCTGCCGCTGCTGTTCCTCGCCGGCGGCGGCGCGATCCTCGCCGGCAACCAGCACCAGCTCAACCGCCTGGTCCCGGCGATCGCCGCGATGAGCGTCATGTCGACGACGTTCACCGCGCTCGCCTACAACATCGTCTTCCTGCGCGAGCGCGGCGTGCTCAAGCGGATCCACGGCACACCGCTGCCGACGATCTCCTACTTCGGCGGCGTCGCCGCCAACGCCGTCACCAACACCGCGCTGCAGCTCGGCATCGTGATCCTCGCCGGCAAGCTGATCTTCGGCATCGGCTGGCCGCGCGACTGGGCCGAGCTGATCGTCTTCGCGCTCGTCGGCGTCGTCTGCCTCGCCTCGCTCGGCGTCGCCTTCGCGCACGCGATCCCCAACTTCGAGTCGACCGCCGCCTACGTCAACGCCGTGTTCCTGCCGGTCGTGTTCATCTCCTTCTACGTGTTCGACTCGCACAGCGCGCCCGGCTTCCTGCGCCAGATCGCCGAAGCGCTGCCGCTGAAGCCGTTGATCGACGGGCTCTACGGCGCGCTCGTGACCGGCTCGGGACTCGGCGACGAGCTCGACGCGCTCGCCGTCATCGCGCTGTGGGGCGTCTTCGGGATCTTCCTCGCCGTGCGCGGCTTCTCGTGGGAGCAGAGGCGCGCGTGAGCTCGCCTGCCGCCACGAGCGAGAGCGTCTTCCTGCGCGACGGCGAGCGCTTCGTGCCCACCGAGCAGGCGCGCGGCCCGTGGGACCCGCGCGCGCTGCACGGCGGCGCGCCGGCGGCGCTGATCGCGGCGGTGTTCGAGCGCGTGCAGCCCGGCGAGGAGCTGACGATCGGCCGGCTCTCGTTCGAGCTGCTGCGGCCGATCCCGATGGCGCCGCTGACGCTCGCGACGAGCGTCGTCCGCCCCGGCCGCCGCGTGCAGGAGCTCGCCGCCGAGCTGTCCTGCGGCGATCAGCTGATCGCGCGTGCAAGCGCGCTGCGCGTCCAGCCGGTCCCGGCCGACGCCGCGCGCGCGGCCGCCGCGCCGAGCCGCGTCGACGCGCCGATGCCGGGGCCCGAGCAGGCCGAGCCGCTGCGCTTCGCGCTCGACGGCTCCGACGAGGCGAGCTTCGCCGCGACGGCGATGGAGATGCGCTCGTTCGAGCCGCGCCACGGCGTGCCGCCGGGGCGCGTCTGGATGCGCCTGCGCCACCCGCTGCTGCCCGGCGAGCCGCTGACGCCGCTCGCGCGGCTTGCCGCGACCGCCGACTTCGGCAACGGCGTCAGCGCCGCGCTGCCGTTCGACCGCTTCCTGTTCATCAACGCCGACCTGACGATCCACCTCGAACGCCCGCCGCGCGGCGAGTGGATCGGGCTCGACGCACGCACGCTCGTGCGCGAGGGCGGCGCCGGCACGGCCGAAGGCGTCCTGCACGACGAGCACGGGCCGGTCGGCCGCTCGTTTCAGACGCTCGTCGTGCAGCCGCGCTGATGACGACCAGACTTGGTCAGCTCGGCCGCGGCCAGCTGCGGCCGTTCGCCAGCCATTGCTCGAGCAGCGGATCGACAACGCGCCAACCGGTGCTCGTCTCGTCGGCAACCAGGTAGCCCTCTCGCTCGAGGCCGGTGATGGTCTGCTGGTTCCCTCCCGTCTTGCTTACGGCGAACTCCTCCTGCGCGACCCTCCCCTGAAGGGGGATGGTTCGTCTCGCGATCACGGCCATCAAGCGGCGCTCGGTGTTGCTCCAAGCATCCCAGGCCGCTTGGACCTCCGGGGTCGCATCGACGACTGCGGCCGCGTAGGCGGCGACCCACTCGTCGGTCGAAGCGGGGCTCCCTCGCTCGGTCCGCTCGTACAGGTGATGCGCGAACAGCATTGCCCGCTGCGGATGTCCATCGGCGGTCCTCAGCAGCAGCTCGAGCGCATCGCCTGGATCTCGCTCACCGCCCTGGAATCTCGATGCGATGTATTCGGCCAGATCCTCAGCCCCAAGGCGTGGGAGCGGGATTGGCTTGGCCTGCGCGAAGAACGCTTGGCGACGATCCGAGAACAGATCGCGCATCAGCCCGGGGTGAGAGCCGGAGAAGATGTACCCGGCTGCATTCCCGTGCTGCTCGAGCTCTGAGCGCATCGATCCCGCGACCGCGTCGCTCACCCTGACAACGTCCTGGAACTCGTCGAAGGCGATCGTGCACTGTCGCCCGTGACGTTCCTGTAGGCGTCGTGGCAGGCTCAGTCGGTCCAATAGCGCTGGCGCCTGCAGCTCGGGTGAGATCTCGATCCCAACGCCACCGGGCGCTGCTCTCAGATGTGGGCGCAAGGTCGAGATGACTCCCGCGAACCATTGTCTCAGCGGCCCGTCGAGCTGCTCACGGTAGGCCCTCTCAACACGCTCGGCGACGTCCGCCACCGTCAGCACGCCGAGGAAGTTGACATAGATGGGGACAAAGCCATCCTTGTCAGCAGCGGCCAGCGCGGCCTTCAGCAGCGACGTCTTGCCATATCGCCGCGGACCCTCGAGCCGGCTGTTGCGCGTCTCAGCCGCACGGTCTTTCAGGAGCGCAAGCTCCTCGGTGCGGTCGGCTAGCAGCTCTGGCGGTTCGACTGGCTCCTCATAGATGAACGGGCTACCCATAGTGCAGGAATATAGCACTATTTAGTGCGCCATACCGCACCTCTTGGTGCGTAATTATTGCACCTCTACGCATCCCGCTGCTACTTTGCCGCCCAGCGCCGACGCGCGTATTGACGAGTAGTAGCCTCAGCGTCGATGGCCTCACCGGCCGCGATCGATCCGAGCCTGCGCATCGCCGGCGTGCGACTCGCCGTCGCCGACCTCGCGCGCAGCGTCGACTTCTACGAGCGCGTGCTCGGCCTGCCGCTGCTCGCGCGCGAGGCAGACTCGGCGCTGCTCGGCCCCGACCCGCGGCGCCCGGCGCTCGCGCTGTCGGCGATCGACGCGCCGACGCCGCTCTCGCCGCACGCGACCGGCCTGTTCCACGTCGCCTGGCTGCATCCCTCGCGCGGCGCGCTCGCCGACACCGTCCGGCGGATCGCGCGCGAGCGCTGGCCGATCGAGGACGCCTCCGACCACGGCGTCTCCGAGGCGCTGTACCTCGGCGATCCCGACGGCCTCGGCATCGAGATCTACGCCGATCGCCCGCCCGAGCTGTGGCAGCGCCCGTCCGACGGCCACGGCGTGCGGATGGTCACGCTCGCGCTCGACCTCGACGACCTGCTCGCCCAGAGCGCCTCCGACGACGGCGCCGGCGGCGCGGCGATCGCGCCGGGCACGCGGATCGGGCACGTGCACCTGAAGGTCGCCGACGTGCCGCGCGCCGCCGCCTTCTACCGCGACGCGCTCGGCTTCGAGCAGCAGGCCGAGCTGCCCTCGGCCGCGTTCCTCTCGGCCGGCGGCTACCACCACCACATCGGCCTGAACTCGTGGCAGAGCCGCGGCGCGAGCCCATCGCCGGCGAGCGCGCCGGCGCTGCGCGAGATCGACTTCGAGCTCGGCGACGCCGACGCGCTGCGAGCGCTCGGCGAGCGCGCGACCGTCGACGCCGGCGCCGACGGCTCGCTGGCGATCGCCGACCCGGACGGGGTTCCGCTCGTCTTCTCGGTCGCGCCCGTCGTCGCCGGCTGACGCGGCTGACGCCGGCGAGCGCCCGGGCTTCGCTCAGCGCGGGTCGGCCGACGCCGTATCGAGCCGCTCGAGCTCGGACGGCGAGAGCTCGAGCGCCGCGGATGCGCTCAGCTCGGCGACCTGCTCGGGCGAGGTCGCGCTCGCGATCGGCGCGAGCACGGTCGGCTGCCGGCGCA
This sequence comes from uncultured Solirubrobacteraceae bacterium, assembly GCA_963782925.1. Lineage (GTDB taxonomy): Bacteria > Actinomycetota > Thermoleophilia > Solirubrobacterales > Solirubrobacteraceae > Palsa-744. Next base: position 2,611,336 of record CAWALH010000002.1, on the reverse strand, counting down.
GCCACGCGAGCGACACCGCCGCGACCGGCGCCGCGTGCTCGGCCGCGATCGCGTCGAGCGCGTCGAGCACCGCCCAGCCGCGATCGTCGGCGTAGCGCTCGCGCACACCGGCCGCGCGCGGGCTGTCGATCTCGGCGCCGTCGCGGCGGTACTTACCCGTCAGGAAGCCCTGCGCGAGCGCGAAGTACGGGACGCACGCGAGCCCGTGGCGCTCGCACACCGGCGCCAGCTCGCGCTCGTAGTCGCGCTCCATCAGGTTGTAGTGCGGCTGCAGCGCGACGTACGAAGCCATGCCAGGGCGCTCGCCGACGGCAAGCGCCTGCTCGAGGCGCTCGGCGTCGTAGTTCGACGCCGCCGCGTAGCCGATCAGGCCGTCCTCGATCAGCTCGCCGAACGCCGTCAGCGTCTCCTCGAGCGGCGTCTCGCGGTCGTCCTTGTGCGCGTAGTACAAGTCGATGCGGTCGATGCCGAGCCGCTGCAGCGACGCTTCCGCGCCGCCGCGGACGTTCGCCGCCGACAGACCCGGGCGCTCGGGCGACATCCCGACCTTCGTCGCGATCACGAGCTGCTCGCGATTGCCGCGCGCGGCGATCCAGCGACCGATGATCCGCTCGGACTCGCCCGCGCCGCCCGGCCCGCGCCGGCCGTAGCTGTCGGCCGTGTCGATGAAGTTGCCGCCCGCCGCGACGTACGCGTCGAGCACCGCGAACGAGCGCTCCTCGTCGATCGTCCAGCCGAACACGTTGCCGCCCAGGCACACGCCGAAGACGTCGAGATCGGTGTCGGCCAGTCGTGCGATCCGCCCAGCCTAGCCGCCGATCGTCGACATCCGTCCACCGCGCCGCGCAGACACAAGTTTTAAGCCCGCCTTCATCTGCGACGCGCGACACTGTCGCTGGGAGGACATGACCCGCAATCCCGAGGAGGGAGCTATGCCGAGGATCATCGTCACGACCGACCCCATCGACGACCACGACACACCCGTGCTGCTGGACGAGAGCGTGCACTCGCTGCATCTCAGCGACGACCACGCGGCCGAGCAGTTGATCGAGCGCCTCGCGTGGGCCGTCAACGACGCCGAGGACAGGCAGCGCTCGCTGGCCGGCGCGCGCTGACGAGCTGCGGCGGCCCGCGGTCCCTCTGCGCGGGCCGCCGCTCAGCGCCTCCTGCCCATCGCGAAGCTCTGAATCGGCGGCGCGACGGCACGCATGCTCGAGCCGACCTCGAGCGCCTCGTCCTGCTCGTCCTGCTCGACCGGCGCCGGACCGTCGAACGCGGGCAGGCGGTGCACGCGCCGCTCGACGTCCTCGCGCACGCCGTCGACGCCGCCCGCGACGAACCGCTCGAGCGCCGCGAGCTCGCGCACGAGCACGTTGACGACGCCTTCCGAGCGCTCGAGCGAGCCGCGCGCGAGCAGCAGCGGCTCGGCGCGGGCGAGCTGGCGGTGGCGCTCGTACACCGCGCGCGGCACGATCAGGTTGGCCGTGCCGAACTCGTCCTCGAACAGCAGGAACATCGTCCCGTTCGCCGTTCCCGGGCGCTGGCGCGCGATCACGAGCCCGGCGATCGCGATCGCGCCGCCGCTCGGCAGCCGCGCGAGCTGCGCGCTCGTGACGAGCATCGGCACGGTCAGGCGCTCGCGCAGGATCGCCATCGCGTGGTCGCCTACCGTCACGCCGCTCGTCGCGTAGTCGGCGATCAGCCGCTGCCAGCGCCCCAGCGGGCGCAGCCGCGGCGCGGCCGGCAGCTCGAGCGGCAGCGCGAGCTGCGTGCCCTCCTCGACGCGCTCGCCCGGAGGCGCCATCCCGAGCTGCCACAGCGCCGTGCGCCTGCTCGCCTCGTCAACCGTCGCCCGCCCGCCGCCCGCCGCGGCGATGATCTCGTCGCACGCGCCCGACCACGCGAGCTGCTCGAACGTGCGCCGCCGCGCGGCGATCCGCGCGGCGAGCTCGCCGAGACTGGCGAACGGACCGCCCCGCTCGCGCTCGGCGACGAGCTCGTGCATCTCGTCGCTCGAGACGTCCTTGACGTAGCCCAGCCCGAGCCGCACGCCGCCGTCCTGCACCGTGCACTCGACAGCCGACACGTTGACGTCGAGCCGCTGGATCGCGATCCCGCGCAGCTCGGCCTCGTGCACGAGGCTGTCCGGCGCGTAGAAGCCCATCGGCTGCTCGTTCAGCAGCGCGCAGAGGAACTCCGGGCCGTAGTGGACGCGCAGCCACGTCGACTGGTACGCGAGCAGCCCGAACGCGGCGCTGTGCGCCTTCGGGAAGCCGAAGCCCGCGAAGCCCTCGATCATCCGCCATACGCGCTGCGCCGTCTCCGACTCGGCGCCGGCGTGGCGCATCGCCCCCTCGACGAAGCGCTCGCGGTGGCGCAGCAGCATCTCCTGCGAGCGCTTGCGGCTCATCGCGCGGCGCAGGCCGTCCGCTTCGCCGGACGTGAAGCCCGCGAACGCCTCGGCGACTTCCATCACCTGGTCCTGGAAGATGATCGTCCCGAGCGTGTCGCGCAGGACCGGCTCGAGCGCCGGGTGCTCGTACGGGATCTCGTACGCCGGATCCTCGCGCAGGCGCCGGCGCCGCTCGATGTACGGGTTGACCGCGCCGCCCTGGATCGGCCCCGGGCGGATGATCGCCACCTGGACCGCCAGGTCGTCGAGGTTCTGCGGTCGCGTCCGCCGCAGCGACTGCATCTGCGCGCGGCTCTCGATCTGGAACACGCCGACCGTGTCCGCCTCGCCGATCGCCGCGAACGTCTCGCCGTCGTCGAAGTCGATCCGCGACAGGTCGATCCGCTCTTCGCGCGTCTGCGCGATCGTCTCGACGCAGCGCTCGACCGCCGACAGCATCCCCAGCCCGAGCAGGTCGATCTTCAGGAAGCCCGCGTCGGCGCACGAGTCCTTGTCCCACTGCACCATCTGCCTGCCCGCCATCGCCGCCGGCACGACCGGGCAGCAGTCGATCAGCGGGCGCGTCGCGATGATCATCCCGCCCGAGTGCTGCGAGAGGTGGCGCGGCAGCCCGTACGCCTCCTCGACAAGACGCTCCAGCCAGCGCCAGCGCAGCGAGCGCCGCGTGCCGCCCGCGCGCGCCGCGCCCGTCTCCGCGCCGAGTGCCGTGTCGTGCTCGACGCTCGACCCGTAGCGCTCGGCGCCGCGCGCCGCGCGCTCGATCTCGCCCGGTGGCAGGCCGAGCACCTTGCCGAGCTCGCGGATCGCGCCGCGCGCGCGGAACGTCGGGAACGCGGCGACGAGCGCCGCGCGATCGCCGCCGAAGCGCTCGTGCACGCGCGGGATCAGCACCGCGCGGATGTCGCGCGGGAAGTCGAGGTCGATGTCGGGCAGCCCGCGCAGGTCCTCGTGCAGGAAGCGCCCGAGCGTCAGCCTGTTGGCGATCGGATCGATGTGCGAGAGGCCGATCAGGTAGCAGACGAGCGAGGAGACCGACGACCCGCGCCCCCGCCCGGGCGCCAGCAGCGCGCGCACCGAGTCCGGGCCGCGCACCTCGCGCGCGACCTCGCGCGATAGCTCGAGCATCTCGTGGTGCAGCAGGAAGAAGCCGGCCAGCCCGAGCTTGGCGATCACGTTCAGCTCCTGCGTCAGGCGCGCCTGCGCCTCGCCAAGCGACGCCGGCGACGCATAGCGCTCGTGCAGGCGCGCCCCGCACAGCGCGGCCAGCTCGAGCTCGGCCGCCGCGTCCTCGGCTCCCGGGTAGCGGTAGCCGAGGTCATGCGTCAGGTCGAACGTCAGCTGCTCGGCGAGCAGCACCGTCTCGCGGACGGCCTCCGGGTGGTCGGCGAAGCGCCGGGCCATCGCCTGCGGCGTCGTCATCACGTGGCTCGAGTTGCCGCGCCGCAGCGGCTCGGACGCGTCGAGCGTCGTGTGGTTGCGAAGCGCGACGAACGCGTCCTGCAGCTCCGCGCGCGAGCGCGCATGCGCGTGCACGTCGCCGCTCGCCACGCACGCGACCCCCAGCCGCCGCGCGAGCGCCGCCATCGCGCGGTTGCGCGCGCGGTCCTCGCGCGCGTACGGGCGCTGCAGCTCGACGCGCAGGCGCTCGGCGCCGAACGCGTCGAGCAGCCGCCGCGCCGTCGCGATCGGCTCGGCCTCGCCGCCGACGACGCCGGCCGCGCCGACGCCGACGACGCCGTCGGCCGCCGGCCCTGCGCCCGCCGGAGCGCCGATCGCCGAGCGCGCGGCGCATCCGGTCAGGCAGACGAGCCCCTCGGCGTGGTCGAGCACCGTCTCCAGCGCGACCGCCGGCTCGGCGAGCGTTCGCCGCGCGGAACCCTCACGCGTGTGCGCGTGCGCGTGCGTGACGATCCGGCAGAGGTTGCGCCAGCCGCGCTCGTCGCGCACGAGCAGCGTGATGTGGCGTCCGCTCGTCAGGTCGATCTCCGCGCCGTGGATCGCCCGCACGCCGTAGTCGGCCGCGGTCTGGGCCAGCTCCATCGAACCCGACACCGAGTTGTGGTCGGTCAGCGCGAGCGCCGCGTGGCCGAGCTCGCTCGCGCTGCGCGCGAGCTCTTCGGGCAGCGACACGCCGTCGAGGAACGAGTACGCCGAGTGGCAGTGCAGCTCGACGTACGGCGGCGTCGCCGTCATCGCCCGGCGCTCCGAACGCCTGCGCGCGCCATCGCCACCGCCTCACGACCTCTGCACGAACCAGCCGCCGGCACGCTCAGGGGAGCTTCCGGCGGCGTCGCCGGGCTCCGCTGCGGCGTCGGCGCCGAGATCGTGGAAGACGACGAGGTTGCGCCCGTTCGTCGTCACGACCTCCCAGTAGCGCCGTCGCAGCGGCTGCGCCGTCCACCAGCGGTCCTCCACCAGCCACGACTCGCGCACCGCCTCGATCGCGCGTCCGTCGACCTGCGCCGGAACGCCGCCCGCCCCCGTGCGCACGCGCGCCGCGCGCGGCAGGTTGAGCATCACCTTCGCGGCGATCGCCATCAGCCCGGCAGCGGCGTCAGCACGACCCGACGCTCGGGCACGCGCGAGTCGGGATCGACGCAGACGGCGCGCATCGCGGCGTCCTCGCCGGCGATCGTGCGCACCTGGGCGACCGCTTCGCGCAGGCGCGCCAGGCGCGCCTCGTGGGCCTCGTCCAGCAGCGCCCGCTGCTCGCCGGCGGGCGGGCCGAAGCGCTCGACGGCGAGCCCCAGCGTCGCCGCCGGCGCCGGCAGCAGCAGCAGGCGCAGCGTCAGCGCCAGCGTGATCCGCTCGCGATCGGCGAGCGGCTGGCGAAAGACGACGCGCTCGCGCCAGCCGCCGCCCGAGAGCAGGCGCGCCGAGAGCGTCACCGCGCGCAGCGTGCGCCCGCGCCGCTCGCCGCGCGCGAGCAGCCTGTCGACGAGCACGCCGAGCACGCGTTCGAGCGCCGGCCCCGAGCTGGCGTCGCCGACGCCCATCGTCTCCCCCAGCCGATCTTCGAGCCGGCGCGGGCGCAGCGGCGTGTCGGCGCCGCACGCGAGCCGGTGCGCGCGCACGCCGGCCACGCCGAAGCGATCCGCGAGCTCGTCGCGCCCGAGGCGCACCAGCTCACCCAGCGTGCGCACGCCCAGGCGCATCAGCGGCTTGAGCAGCTCCTCGGTCTCCGCGCGATAGCCGAGCAGCTCGATCGGGCGCCCACCGAGCCAGCGCACCGCCTCGGCGCCGTCGAGCGTGAACGGGCGCCGCGAGCGCACCGCGAGCGCCGCCGCCAGCGCGCAGAAGCGCGTCGGCCCCGCGCCGATGCGCATGTGGCGATCGCCGGCGGCGCGCGTCGAAGGCCGGCCGGCGGACGCGCCGGCCGGCCTTCGTGCCCCGCTCTCTCCCTCGATCCCGCCATCCCCACGACTCGCGCGCTGCGCCGCAGCGATCACCGCGGCGTCGCCGCCGTGCAGCGCGCGCAGCGGGCCCGTCTCGAAGTACGCGAGCCCCGCCCGCGCCGGCTCGACGGCCGCGCCGATCGACTCCAGCGAGCGCAGCAGCGACTCCCACGCCTCCTCGACCCCGACCGGGTCGGCGGCGACGAGGACGAGATCGGGACAGCGCGCGAGCGCCTCGCCGAGCGCCATCCCCCGGCGCACGCCGAACGCCTCGGCCGCGCCCGACACTTCGCCTACGCGCTGGCCGATCTGTGATCGGTCACCGCCGGGCAGCGGCGCGATCGCCAGCGCCCGCCCGACGAGCGCCCGCGCGCCGCCGGCGGCGAACGCGAGCTCGAAGCGGGGCAGGTGGACGCAGACGACCATAGGCGAACACATGTTCGCATACGTCTCGGCGGACCGCGTCGCGCGCGATCCTCACGCGGCGAGCGCCGCGAGCCCGTCAGGCGTGGCCCTGCACGGCCTGCGCCGACAGGTAGTCCGGCCCGCTGCGCGAGCACGCGCGAAACGGGAACGGCACGACCTTCGACGCGTTCTGGTGTGGCGGGAAGACGCGCAGGCCGGCGGCGGTCACCGGGCGACAGGTCGACGCCGGGAAGTTTTCGACCTCGACGATCTGGAGCGCGAACGACGCGGTCGCGCCGCTGCGCAGCGTCACGTTCGGCTTGCGCGAGACGAACCGGATCGACCCGCTGCCGAGCTGGCGCCCGGCGAGATCGACGGCGGCGACCCTCGGATAGCCGGACAGCGCGCACGCGCGCCCGGACAGGTTGGTCAGCTCGACCGTGTAGACGACGCTGCCGGCGGTGCCCGACCCCTGCGTGTCCAGCCACACGACGAGACCCCCCGTCGCGCACGCCGGCGTCGCCGTCGCGGCGCGCGCACGCCCCGGGCCGGCCGCGAAGAAGATCGCGCCGGCGAGCGTCGCCGCAAGCGCCAGCGCGGCGAGCGTGGCCCTGGATCGGAGGGGACGGAAGCTCATGGTGGAAGACGACCGCAGCGCTCGACGCGCTGCTAGTCCATCGTAAGCGGACCCTCGGCGGAGCCGCTGAGGAACTGCCGCACGAACGGGTTGTCCGAGGAGAACATCCGCTCGGCGTCGCCGGCCTCGACGATCCGGCCCTTCCACAGGACCGCGATGTATTCGCCGATCTGGCGCGCCGAGGCGATGTTGTGCGTGACGACGATGTACGTCCCTTTGTGGATCTGGTGCATCTCCTGGATCAGGTCGCACAGCAGCGCCGTGCGCACCGGATCGAGGCCCGAGTCGGGCTCGTCGAAGATCACGATGTCGGGCTCCATCACGAGCGCGCGCGCGAACCCGGCGCGCTTGCGCATCCCGCCCGAGAGCTGCGACGGCGCGTCGTCCATCGCGTCGGCCAGGCCGACGTCGGTCAGGCGCGCGGTCACGCGCTCGGCGATCGCCGCCTCCGACATGTCGGTGTGCTGGCGCAGCGGGAAGGCGACGTTGTCGAACACCGACATCGAGCCGAACAGCGCGCCGTCCTGGAACAGCACGCCGATCCGCTGGCGCAGTTTCAGCAGCTTCGGCATCGTCAGCTTCGGCACGTGTTCGCCATGCACGACGACGTCGCCCGAGTCGGGGAACATCAGGCCGATCAGGTGCTTGATCAGCACGCTCTTGCCGGTGCCCGACGGCCCGAGCACGACCGTGATCGTGTCGTCCGGGAACGCGACGGTCAGCCCGTTGAGCACCGCGACGCCGCCGAGGCGCTTGTGCACGTCGACGCAGCGGATCGACCAGTCGCCGGTGCTCGGATCGCCCGTCAGGTCGAGCTCGTCGGAGTGGTACTCGTACTGGTAGTCCTCGCTCATCATTTCCCACCGTAGACGACGTGCGGGAACTGACCGGTGAAGCCGTTGAACGTGAACGGCCCCTGCTGGTTGCACGCCGGCGCCGGGATCGCGTTGGGCGTTTCCGGCGCGTTGACGACGTGGAACTGGATCAGCTGTTCGATCAGGCTCTGCGAGATCGTTTCGTTCGGCGGCCCGCTCGCCGACGGCGTCGGGTTCGAGCAGGCGCTGTTGCTGAACACCTGCAGCCCGCCGTTGGCGATCGAGCGGAACGCGCCCGGCTTGAAGTACGGGTTGGCGCGGTCGCTGCCGACGCGCTGCGAGTAGACGGCGAGGCTCTGCGGGTTGAGCACGTTCATGATCCGCAGGTAGTGCTGCTGCGTCGAGCCGCCGGGCGTGTTCGTGTTGCCGCCGTGCGCCTGCGTCGAGGCCGTCAGGTTGGCGAAGAACGCCTGCAGCTCGGGGACGTATTCGCCGAGGTTCTGCAGGAACGGGTCGAGGTTGTGCAGCACCGGGCGGATCGCTTCGAGCTGCGTCGTCGTCAGGTCGAGCGTCTTGCCGACGTCGGGCAGACCCCGCTTGGCGGCCTTCGTCAGCGGGCCGAGCGACGTCAGGAACCTGTCGAACTGCGGCGCGAACGGCTTCGCGGCGATCAGCAGCTTCGACAGCTTGCGCTCGACCGGCTGGAATTCTTCGAGGAACGGCGAGGCGTTGTCGCCGAAGCGGTCGAGTTCTTTCAGCGCGACGCGCGAGCTGCGCTCGAACGTCGGCAGCGCGCGCCACGCTTCGGCGAACGCCTGGCTGGCTTCGGAGGCGGCGTGGAACGTGCGCTCGCCGTTAACGATCAGCCCTTCGAGCTGGTGGTCGCGGCTGGCGAGCGCGTTGAACACGACGCCGGTGTTCTTGACCAGCGCGCTGATCGCGCCTTCCTGGGAGGCGAGCAGCCCGACGAGCGTGTTCGCGTGCTGCACGAACGGGTTGATCGCCGAGAAGCCGGCGTTGATCTGTTCGCCGCGACCTTCGATCCCTGCGGCCAGCGCCTGCTGCCAGATCTGGAAGTCGCGGCGCGTCTTGGCGTCGAACGCCGACAGGATCCCGTCGAGCGTGACCGACGGTTCGACCTGGCTGTCGGCGAGCTGGCCGTTGTCCGGGAGGAACGGGCCGCTGTGCCCGCCGCCCTGCGGGATCAGCTGCACGTAGGTCTCCCCGAGCAGCGTCTTCTGGCGCAGGATCGCGTGCATGTTCGCGCGAATCGGCGCGTATCTCTGGTTGATTTCCAGTTCGGCGCGCGTGCGTCCGCTGCGGCCGAGCTTGATCGCCACGACGTGGCCGACGTCGACGCCGCTGATCCGCACGTTCGACTGTTCGGCGAGCGCCAGCGACGCCGGGAACGAGACCGTCATCCGGTAGCCCTTCGGCTTCAGCGGCACGGGCCCGCCGAACGACTCCCACAGGAACAGCAGCAGCCCGAAGCAGCTGAGCACGAACAGGACGATCACGACCATGTTGCCGAGCGTCGGCGCGCGCTTCTGCATCTAGCGTCCACCCCCTGACGGCTTGCGCGAGGCGGCGTTGCCGAACGGCGAGCCGAGCCCCGAGAGGACTTTTGCGCCGGGCGCCTTCGGCGTGCCCGTGTGGTGGTGGACCGACGCCGTCAGCAGCCCGGCCGAGACGCACGCGGCGCGTTCGGGCGGGTTCAGCAGGCTGACGATCAGGTTCACGTTCGGGTTGACCGAGCTGACGGCTTTCAGCAGCCGCGCGATTTCGCAGTTGAGGTAGACGAGCGTGCGCCCGAGCACGCCGTGCGCGTCGGAGGAGCTGAGCACGCTGTTGAGGTTGTGGTTGGCCCAGTCGAGGAAGAACAGGAAGCCGCCCTGGCTCTTGCCCGGGTTGTACGCGATCTCGTTGAAGAATTCGTTGAACACGCCGAAGCTCGCGGCGAGCTTCGGGAACGCTTCGGCGAGCTGTTTCGTGTCGGGCCCGATCTCGTTGACCGTCGGCAGGATTTCGCGCGCGAACGGGCGCACGTCGTTCTTGATGATCGGCGTCACCGCGTTGGCCATCTTGCGCGTCGCTTCGTTGGCCGGCCCGAGCGAGCTCGCGAACGGCTGCAGCTCGTGCAGCGTCGGCCCGAGCACGTGCGCCGCCGTCGCCAGCTTGCCGAGGCCGGTCCGCGTCTTTTCGAGCGTGCCCGGCAGCAGCTTGAGCGTCTGCTCGACGCTCTGTTCCTCCTGCGCGAACGTCGCGAACACCGCGTTGGAGGCGTCGACGAGCTGCGAGAGCTGCTGGTCCTTGCCGCCGAGCGCTTCGGTCAGCAGCCGGAAGTTGTGGATCGAGCGCGCCACGTTGGCGTGGCGGATTTCAAGCTGCGAGGCGATTTCCTGGACCAGGCGCGCGGTCGGGTCGAAGCGCTTGAACACCGCCGACAGCGCCTTGCCGTTGTCCTTCAGCGCGCCGCCGGCGCCGGCGAGCAGCTCCTGCAGGTACGCGCGCGTTTCGGCGTCGAGCGAGGAGAGGAACTCGTCGAAGTTGACGTTCGGGGCGGTCTGCGACAGCGGCAGCGTCGAGCCACTCGGCAGCTTGCCGGCCGACGGCGTGCCCGGGTCGACCTCGACGGTGATGTCCTGCAGCTGCGTCTTCGGGCGCAGCAGCATCGTCGCGTTGCGGTAGATCCGCGCGTATTTAGGCGTCACTTTCATCGTCACGGTCGCGACGCCGTCGTGCAGGTCGACGCTGTCGACTTCGCCGATCTTCGCGCCGGCGATCGTGACCGCCTGTCCCTGCCCCGGCGTGACCGCCTGCGCGGTCTGGAACTCGGCCTTCAGCGTGTAGTAGTCGCGCCCGAACACCGGCACCCATCCGGGGAGCTTGAGGTTCTCGTGCGCGAGGATGTAGCCGCCGACCGCCGCCGCGATGACGACCATCGTGATCACCGCGATGAACGCCGTGCGGTAGCGCTCGATCTGATCGCGGACGCTGAGCCCGCCCTCGTGTTTGTGCGCTTTCTTCGGCTCGGGCGTCGACATCATCCGGTTCCGTCCGCCGGGCCCTGCGAAAGCGGGCCGTTGAATTCGGGCAGCGCCTGCTTGTAGCAGGGCACGAGCGGCTTGTACGGCGGCTCGGTCTTCGGGAACGCCGGGCGCGTGCCCTGCGGCGGCAGCGACGCGTGCGCGAGCAGCCGCAGGCCTTTGATCGAGCTGCCCTGGACCGACGCCGGCTGCGAGCGGATCGTCGGGCCGCCGCTGCCGACGAGGAAGCGCCCCATCGTGCCGTTGCCGTCGAACGTCTGGCCGATTCCGGCGAGGCCGGTCAGCGAGTACCAGAACTCCTTGTAGTCCTCGACGCCGCTCGTCGCCGCGCCGTCCTGCAGCTTCGTGTTGCCGGCCGGGATGAAGACGTTCGAGAGGCACTTGTTGAACAGTTCGGTCTGCTGCTGGAACGGGATCTGTTCGGCCTCGAGCGCCGCCAGCTGCGGCGTCGCGGCCTCGAGGCCCTTGGCGACGCCGCCGAGCTCGTTCGGCGCCAGCGACGCTTGCACCTGTTCGATCCACGGCAGCGCCGCGGCGACGGTCTGCGGCGTGTTCTTCACGCCTGGCAGGATGTCGCGCGCGAACGTGCGGATCGACGGGAACGCGGCGTCGAGTTCGCGCAGGCCGGCGTCGATGCTGTGCAGCGAGCTGGGCAGGACGGCGATCGCGTGTCGCAGGCTCGTCGACTGCGTCGCGAAGATCCGGAAGAACGTGTTGAGGTTGCCGATCAGTTCGCCGAGCTGCTGCTCGTGCACGTTCAGCGCCGCGGTCACTTTGCCGATGCTCAGCACGAGGTTCGAGAGGTCGTGCGGTTCGGCGCCGCTGGTGGCCTGGGCGATAACCGCCCCGCCACGCTCGGCCGCCGGCGCGCGGGCATACGTTTTGTTGAGCGCTTCGGCCGCCGTCACTTCGCGCACTTCGGGGTACTGTTCGGCGTTGTCGGCCGCCGAGGGCTTGCGCGTCAGCGCGTCGCCGTAGCCGATCAGGAATTCCTGCAGGTTCTTGCGCGTGTCGGTGTTCAGCGCGTCGAGCACCTGGTCGAGCTGGACCGGGTCCGAGGACTGCGTGCTCGGCAGCGTCGCGCCGGAGGACAGCGTCTTCGCCGACGGGCTGCCGGGCTGCAGTTCGACGAACCAGTTGCCTTCGAGGAAGATGCGCGGGCGGATCTTGACCGTCGCGTCGGAGTGGATCGGCAGTCCCTTCGATTCGATTTCCATCTTCACGAGCGCCGCCCGCCCCTGGCGCTGGATGCCGGTGACCTTGCCGACGTCGACGCCCGCGATCCGCACGGGCGACTTCGGTTTGATGTTCAGCGCGCTCGCGAACTGCGCGTTCAGCCGGTAGCCGTGTTTGAACGGGATCGCCTTCGTGAAGCCGAAGTAGACGGCGATCGCGATCACGATCAGGAACAGGACCGCGAAGCGGATCGGGTTCGACCGGTTCAGTTCCTGGACCGGGATCTCGTCGTGGCGGCGCCACCAGCGCAAGCGTCTCACTTGCCCTTCCCCTTGCCGCTCTTCTTCGTCTTCTTCTTCGGCGTGCTCTTCAGCAGGCCGAGTTCCGCAAGCGTCGCGGACGGGTACTTTTCGCCAAACATGTTCGTTTCACGGCTGGTGAATTCGCGGTTGGTCGCGACGTTCGCCGCCAGGTTGTTGCCGTCGACGAGCTTGCCCGCTTCATATTTCTCGTTGGCCGATTCGCACAGCCTCGGCTGCCCCGGGCCGGCGACGTTCGGGTACGGGTTCAGGTGCACGTGGTCGTTGTCGACGATCGCGCCCGCGAAGGTCTTTTCGGTCGACGGCCCGTTCGCCGGCTGGGAGGACGGGAAGCCCTCGTTGTTCGGCCCGGTCGGCGCGAGCACGAGCCCGGCGCGCGCGAGCGTCCCGACGCCGACGTTCTCGGACTCGAGGGCGGCGAGGTTGCGGAACGCGAGCGTGACGTAGTTGCAATAGGCCTGCTCCGGCGCCAGGCCGGCCAGCACCGGGTTGCCGTACTGCAGCGTCTGCGTGAAGTCTTCGAGGCCCGTCGTGACGATCGGGTTTTCGGCGAACTTCTCCAGCGCCTGCGCGCTTTCGGACAGACGCGTGTTCAGCGCCGTCGCTTCCTTCAGGTTGACGGCGCCGGCCGCGATCGCTTCGCCGAGCGGCTTGGCGACGATCGTCAACGTCTTCGCGCTCGGGCGCAGCAGGTGCATGAACTCGGTCGTCAGTTCGGTCGCGTGCGCCTCGTGCGGGAGCGAGTAGATCGCCTGTTCGAGCGACGGCGGCCCGCCGACGGTCGCTTCTTCGAGCGATTTCGCGACGCCCGCCCAGGCCTTGAAGAACGTGTCCTGCTCGGTGAACAGCGCCGCCTGCTGTTCGGCGACCGGCGCCGCCTGTTCGGAGACGCGCTCGAGCGCGGGGAAGAACGCGCGCAGGTTCGTCTGCGGCGAGACGAGGTTGCGCAGCACCGGGATCGCGTGCGTGACGAGCGGCTTCAGCGTCGCGATCGCTTCGTTCAGTTCGAGCCCGCGCCCGGCGAGGCCGTCGCCGAAGTTGTTCGTGTTCTGCTGGATCGCCGTGCGCGTCTTTTCGTCGAACATGTTGAACAGCTCGTCGATGTCGACCGGTTCGCGCGACTGGTCGATCGGGATCTCCGAGCCCGCCTTCAGCGTCTTCGTCGACGTGCCCTTTTCCAGTTCGAGGTACTTCAGCCCGATCGCCGAGACCGACAGCACCGTCGCTTTCGTGTCGGCCGGCAGCGGCTCGACTTTCTTTTCGAGCTTGAGGTTGGCGATCGCCGTCACCTGGCCGGTCTGCGGGTTCTGGTGCGGCGTCAGCGAGCCGACGATCCCGACGCGCGTGCCGCCGATCCGCACCTGGTTGGACGGCTGCAGCCCCGAGCCCTCGGGCAGCTGCACCTTGAGGTCGTACGTCGGCACGAACGGCAGCCCGTTGTTGGCGTTGTAGGAGAGGAACACGGCGACGACGACGATCAGCGTCGTGACCGCCCCGATCAGCAGCGGGCTGCCCGCCAGCGATGTGTTGCGCCGCCGGTTCATGGGTGCTGGGTCGGGTCGCAGGACAGCTGTTCGTTGTCGGTGAACGGCGAGGAGCCGTCCGCCGCGGGCTGCGTCGCGGCGCCCGGGCAGCGCCGCAGCTGCCCGGTCTGAAGCGGCGCGAGCGCGGCCGAGACGCCGGCCGGCGTGAGGTTGTCTTTGGCGCCGAGCGTGAAGTCGGGGAACAGCGGGCTGACACGCGCGTAGTGGCCGTTGGCGTCGTAGTACGCCGAGGTCTGGCCGAAGTTGCGCAAGAGACCCTGCAGGTCGGGCGAGTACGGGCCGAAGAACGCGGTGATCGGGGTCGATTCCTGCGCCGAGCGAACCGTGGCCGGCGTGCCCGTTTCGAGCGCCGCCGCCAGCTGCGGCAGCGCGTTGACGAGGTCGGTCAGGTCGTTGTTCGGCCCCGGCCTGCTGAACGCGTTGGCGAAGTTCGTGACGACCGGCGTCGCCGTCTTCAGCAGCGGTTCGAGCTTCGTGAGCAGCTGGCTGAGCGGCTTGACGGTCGGCTTCTGCGCGTTGATCAGGGTCGTCAGCGCGCTGAATGTCGAGGGCAGTTCGGCGAACGTGCGGTTGCCCTGGCGCAGCGCGATCGGCAGTTCTTTGAGGCCGCGCGCGAGGTTCGCCTGCTGTTCGCCGGCGGCCGTGAACGTCGTGTTGGCGTTTTCGACGAGGCTCGACAGCTGCGGCGCGCGCGCGCCGATCGTCGTCACCGCCTTCGCCGTTTCGACGAGGAACTTCGTGAACGTCGACTGGTCGCGGACGAGCTCGGCGAAGAGGTGATCCGTCGAGGTCAGCGACGGCGCGAAGTATTCGGTCGCGGCAGCGAGGTTCTTGCTCTGGCCGACGTATTGTTCGGCCGTCCCCTGGATGAACTGCTGCAGCCCCTTGCGCGTCTGCGGGTTGAACGTGTTGAACAGCTGGTCGAGGTCGGTCACGTCCTTCGTCGCGCTCGCCGGCAGCTTCGCCCCGTCAGCCAGCGCCGGCGCGTTGTTCGGGCCGAGGCTGAGCGCGATGTAGCGATTGGCGACGCTCGACAGCGACGGGACCCTGACCTGCGCGGTCGTGCCGGCGTGCAGCGGCGTCAGCGACGAGTCGACGTGGATCGTCACGATCGCTTTGAAGTCGTGCGTCAGTTCGAGGTTCGTGACGCTGCCGACCGGCACGCCGCCGACCTGCACCTGGTTGCCGCGCACGAGCTGGTCGGCTTCGGCGAATTCGAGCTTGTACGTCGCACCGCCGCCGCCGGCGAACACGATGTAGGCGACGAGCAGCACGACGAGCGCGAGCGCGCCGATCGCCAGCGGCCGTCCGTAGCGCCCGCGCGCCGGGCGCACGGGCGCCGGCGGCGTCGGCTCGCGCGGCGGCGGCGCGCCGGGCTGCCGCGGGGGCGTCGTCGTCGCCATCGCCCTAACCTGCCCCGCCCGTCGAGGACGCGTGCACCGGGATCGCGGCCGCCGAGGGGCCGTTCGCGACGCTCGGGTCGGGGATTTCGCCCAGACGCGCGATCAGCTTGATCCACTCGCTCGGCGTGATCGACGAGCTCAGCGAGCCGCCCGCGCTCGCCGCGAGCGCGCCGGCCGGGTAGAAGCCGACGTGGATGTGGTTGTAGTGGTCGGCTTTCGCGAGCGTGTTGTCGGTCCCCGGATAGCTCATCAGGCTGATGATCTGGTGCGGCTTCATCGTTCCCTGCAGCGTCAGCAGCTTGCGAATCGTCGCGTCGGCGATCGAACCGGGGCCCTGGTGCCCGGCGATCGGGACGCCGTTGACCTGCGAGATGTCGACCGCGTCGCCGGTCGAGTGCTCGGAGACGTTGCCTTCGCTCGTCTCCTCCGAGTGCCCGCACTTCAGCGCCGAGACGGTCGGCTTCAGCTCGGACACGGCGAGGAACTCGAGCGTCGCGAGCACGCGCCGGTCGATCTGGCCGGTCTCGATGTCCTGACGGCCGCACGGGTAGATTCCGATGTCGGGGTTCGTCAGCACCTGCTGCTCGAGCTGTTCCTTGGACTCGAGCAGCACCTGGCCGGCGCTCGGCGGCGTCGAGGAGAACGGGCTCTGTCCCTTGGCGCGGAACACCGAGCTGTTCTCCAGCTGCACCCAGCCGTCGAGGATCGGCTTCGGGTCGATCAGCGGCGCGCCGGCGCCGGCCGGGCGGATCTGGAAGACCATGCTCGGTTCGCCCGACCCGTCGACGGCGGCTGCCGCGACGTGGCCGAGGACGGTTCCGGCGATCACCTGCACGCCGCTGTGAAGCTCGTACAGGTGGACGTCGTTGGGCCCATCGCGGAACACGCGAGGCGTCGCCGAGCCGGTCAGCTGCGCGGCAGCTTCGCTCGAGGGCGCCGGCGGCGACGCGCTCGAAGGCGCAGACGCCGGGGGCGATGAGCTGGCGGCTGATGTTTCCGTCGGCGCGCCGGGCGCCGTCGCGGCGAGGTCGCTGCCGGCGCCGAGCGCGAGCGCGGAGACGCCGGCGCCTTCTTCTTCGGACGGCGGCGTGGCGTGCGCCTGCGTGCCGGCGCTCGCCGGACCTGTCGGCTTCGGTTCGGCGGCCTGCGTCGCCGGCGCGTGCGGCGCGCGCGTGGCGGCGGAGTCGTGCGGCTGCAGCACCGGGTACAGCTGCGCGACGCTGCCGAGCCGCGCGTACGTGTACGTGTTGCCATACGCGTCGCGCAGCGAGATGAAGCGGCCTAGCTCGGGCGATTCGCCCAGCTGCACGACCTCGCCGTCCTGCACGGCGATCACCGGCGCGTTCGCTTCGGAGTAGATCGTCGTCCCGGCGATCGACTTGCTCGCCGGCGAGCCGCCGGTCGCGACCGTCGGGAAGCCATCGGCGAAGTGCGATTTGGCGTGGACCGGGAAGCGCGACTCGGTCAGGCCGGTGATCGCGCCGAGCAGGCCCGACGGCGTCCCACCGAGCAGCTTCGCGCGCAGCATCACCGATTCGACGTAAGCCTGCGAGTGGTTGTAGGAGAAGATCGCGCCGCGCACGTCGGTCGCAGCGCCGGCCGCGCGCAGGTAGCGCGCGGCGGCGAAGATCGCGTCAGCCGGGTTGTACGGGTCCTTGTAGCCGTCGCCGTTGGCGTCGACGCCGTATGTCGCCCACGAGGAGGGCAGGAACTGCATCCAGCCCTCGGCGCCGGCACTCGAGACGCTGAGGTCGCGCCCGTAGTCGGTCTCGACCTCGTTGATCGCCGCGAGCACCTGCCACGGCACGCCGTACGCGGTTCCCGCGGCCTGGTAGATCGGCAGCAGGAACGGCGGGATCCGGAAGCTTTCGATGAAGAACGCCGGCACGCCGGCGATCGACGAGGACAGCGACAGCGGCAGCGGCGGGGTCAGCGCCGAGGGCTTCGGCGCGCGCCTGCCACGGCGCGGCTTCGCCGCCGTGCCGCCGTTCGAGGACGAGCCTTCCTTGCCCGGCTTGCCGTTGGCTCCGTGCCGAGCACCGCCGGGCGGGCCCGCCGGCGTCGCGCCCTGCGCGCTCTGGCCGCTGACCTGCGGCGTCGCCGTGACCGGCGGGGGCGCCGTGGTCGCCGTGGGCGGTGTCGTTTCGCTCGGCGCCGGCGCCGGCGCGCTCGGCGGCGCCGTTTCGGTCGGCGCGCCCGTCGTCGTCGCGGGCGGCGCTTGCGGCGCGCTCGTCGTCGTTTCGGTGCTCGTAGGCGTCGTCGCTTCTTCGGCGGCCAGCGAGCTCGCCGGGCCGAGCAGCGCGAGCGCGAGCGCGAGCGCGGTCGCGGACAGCAGCACGAGGGTCGACGGTCGCCGGATCATCGCGTCAGTTGCCGAGCAGGTAGTTGAGCAGCATTCCGTCGGCACCCGAGCTTTCGGCCGACGGCGTGTAGTAGGTCGTGCCGGCGCTCGCCCCGCCGACCGGCTTGGCCGTCGCGGCCGATTCGCCTCCCGGCGTCCCCGCAGCGCCCGACGCCGGCACGGTCGCCGCGCCCGGGTACTTGGCGATCGCCTCAGCCGGCGTCGCGCCCTTCAGGACCGCGAGCGTGCGCGCCATCGTGATGCTCGTGCTCGCCGCGCGCGCACTCGCCGTGCTCGCCGATGTGCTCGGCGGCGTGCCCGTGTTGAACAGATGCGACGTCGCGCATTTCGATTCCGCGAGGATCGCGTATGTGAGGCACGTCGTGCCGACCGCTTCCGAGCGCAGGAAGTGGCCGAGCTGGTCGTAGCCGTTGGCGGCGTTGGCGCCGAGGAAGATGAAGTCGAGGATCCGCTCGAGGCCGCCCGTCCCGCGCAGGCTCGTCAGCAGTTCGGACGCGTTGAACGCGAACGGCCGCGCTTCCTTGCCGAGCGTCGCGAGCCGTGCGAGCAGCGGCTGGGTCGCGGTCACGGCGGGTCCGGTGAGCTTCGTCGTCTTGCCGAGGTTGGTGAAGAACTTCGTCGAGCTGTTCGAGAACGCCGGCAGGTTCGTGAACGCCTTGTCGATCCCCGGCGCCGCGACTTTCAGGTCGTTGAACGCCGGCGTCGTCTGGTCGGCGAGCTTGGCGAGGCGTTCCATCGACGGGCCGAGCTGCGCGAGCGCCTGCGGCAACAGCTGCAGGTTGCGCGCGAGCGCGCCACGGTTGCGCGCGCTCGCCTGGGCGACCGTGTTGCTCTGCTGGATGTAGTCGGCGACCTGGTTGCGCACGGCCGCGAACGGCTGCAGCGCGCGGTCGGAGTCGACGGCCAGGCGCGCGAGCACCTTATTCTCGCTGGCGAGGATCGCGAACACCTTGTCGAGTTCCTGCAGCGCCGGGTTGGCGCGCCGGATCACGTCGTGCAGGTCGCTGCCGCGACCGGCGAGCCCGGCGCCGAGCTCGTTGATCAGGATCGTGAAGCGCTGGCGCTCGGGCAGGCGCGAGATGTCGCCGAGCAGGTCGACGTCGACCGGGCTGTGCGTGTTCTGCACCGGCAGCAGCAGCTCGCCGGCGCCTTCCTGCCCGCTCGGGATCTTGTGCAGCGCCGGCGGCGCCGGCGTGCCGGCGACCCGCGGCTGCGTCGGCAGGCAGTCGACGAACTTCTCTCCGATCAGCGCCTGCGGGCGGATCGTGCAGCTCGCGTCGGCGAGGAAGTCCTTGAAGCCCCCGTCGCTGATGTCGAGCACGACCGCGGCCTTCGCCTGCGGCGTCGCCGTGACCGATTCGACGGTGCCGACCTTGACGCCGTCGATCTTGACGTTCTCGCCGGGGATGATGTTGGCGGCGTCGTCGAAGATCGCGCGGACGCGGTAGCTCCCGTTCGAGCCGCCGGCCGAGGTCGCGAGCAGAACCGCCGCGACCGCGGCCACGGCAAGGAGGACCGCGACCGCGGCCACTCTCCTGGTTCCCCCCTCGGTCGGCTTCCTCCTCACCCGTACCTTCCTTGCTTTCTACACGAGCCGGGCGGCCCCATCGTCGCGATGGAGCCGCCCGTGCTCAATTGCCCTGCCGGCGCCGCCTTACGCCCCGAGGGGACGCGGTCACGCCGTCGCTCCTATTTCTTGCCCTTCGGCGGGCACGGCGCTTTGTACGTCACCGTCACCGTTTCCGCGGGGATGCCGAATTCACGTTCGCCGCCGTAGGAGCCGCCGAAGATCAGTTCGGCCTTCACCGGGAAGCCGCCCGCGGGACACTTCGTCGGCATCGTGCCGTACGAGAGCAGCTTGCTGCCCTTCTTGATCGCCGCGCCGACCTTGATGTTGATCGTCTTGGTCGACGCCAGCGGCGCGCCCGGAACCGTCGAGATCGCCGGGACCGTGCTCTTCAGCTCGAGGCCGTACGGCGGCTGGCCCGAGTTGACGTACGTGCCGGCGGAGATGAATTCCAGCGACACGGGGCTGCTTCCGTTGATGTAGAAGAGCAGTCCATGGTTCGAACCGAAGAACGCCTGCAGCGACGCTTCCTCGGGGACACGTTCGGTACCGAACGTGACTTCGCCGAGCGCGCTGCCCTTGGGGGAGGCCACCGAGCCTTTGGAGCAGCCGCTCGGACCGGTGTTCTTCAACACCGATTCCGCGCAGGTCGGGAAGCCGCTGCTGTTGATCTTCGCGCCGGCCGGCAGGAAGAAGTTGACCGCCGCGAGCGGCGGAATGCCGCCGGCCGGGTTCTGCGGGGTCGCCCGTAGCCCGAGCCCGTCAGCACGAAGTTGGCTTCGACCGCAGTGCCGGCGCCGAGGATGTTCCCCGTATGCGGGTACGTCCCGCCGCCCGGCTTCGGGATCGGCACGGCCTTGGCTTTGAAGGTGACCGTCGGCGGCGCGGCCATCGCCGCGACCGGAAGGCCGAGGACGGCGAGGCTGCCGAGCAAGGCCAGACAGGTGGATGCTCTGCGCATCAGTTTTTCTCTCCTCTGTTGATGGACAGGTCCGCCTCGATCCGGGTAGCTCCGGAACCATGCCGGTCCGGCGATATCGAGATCTCCGGCCACACAGGCCGGAGAACAGTGGCGACGTACTGCCGCAGACATTATCCATCGTCCGCGGCGGTCGCAAGTTGCAAGCGCCCGGTGGGCCGGGCATTGCAGCGTCTGGCGAGTTCGCCGCGGCCGACGGAGCGCCGCACGCGCGCGAGCATCCGGAATAACCCGCATCCACTCGAAGCTGAGGCTCGACCTGAGCGTTACTCTTGCGCCGCCGAGAGCTCGAGCTCGTCGCCCTCGAACGTGACGTCGACCGGCTCGAGGATCACCCGTCGCGGACCCTCCTCGACGCGTCCGGCGAGCAGCGCGTCGAACCCCAGCTCGCGCGCGAGTCCGACCGCCTCCTCGCCGGCGCCGGACGCACAGTAGAGCGCGTAGCCCGAGCCCATGTTGAACGTCGAGTACGCCGCGTGCGCGTCGAGCCCCGCCTCGGCGGCGAGGAAGCGCAGCACCTCGGGCACCGGCGGCAGCCGCTCGATCCGGTAGGTCAGCTGCGCGGGCGGGCGCATCAGCTTCAGCAGGCCGTGCCCGGTCACGTGGCTGATGTAGCTGAGCGGCAGATCGCGCTCGAGCGCGGCGGCGACGAGCGGCGCGTACATCACCGACGGCGCGAGCAGCGCCTCGCCGAGCGTCTGCCCGTCGCCGAGGACCGTCGCATAACCGTCGGGCAGCCGCCCGGCGAGCAGCCGCGCGAGCGACGCGCCGTTGGCGTGCAGGCCGCTGGAGGCGACGAGCACGATCTCATCGCCCGCGCGCAGCCGCTCGCCGAGGATCGGCCGGCGGCCGGCGGGCAGCGCGCCGACGGCGGCGCCGGCGAGCTCGATGTCGCGCTCGTCGACGAGCCCCGGCAGCGACGGCGACTCCCCGCCCCCCAGGCGCAGCCTGCGTCGACACAGGCCCGGCGCCAGCCCTCGAGCAGCGACTCGCCGCGCGCCGGATCGCGGTACCAGTCAGAGGAGCCGGTCGCGAAGTACGCGTTGACGACGAGCGGCAGCGCGCCGACGCAGCAGAGGTCGTTGAGGATCGCCGCGACCGTGTCGTACGCGACGTCGCCGAAGCGGTCGACGCCCTGCCGTTCGAGCACGTGGCGCGCGACGATCGACTTCGTCCCGAGGCCCTCGACGACGAACGCGAACGCGCGCCCGTCGAGCTCGAACACGAACGCCGGCTCGCCGCGCGAGGCGTCGAGCGCGCGCGCGCCATGCGCCTGCAGCAGCGCCGACGTCGACAGCGCCTTCGCGATCGCCGAGCGCTTGCCGGCGTCGAGCGTGGCGTAGTCGACGCCCGCGTCGCGATAGTCGGCCGTGCCGCGCTGCTCGCTCATCCCGTGAGCCTATGACCTGCGGTGCGTGCGTGCTCGGCGCGCCAGCACGCGCGCCCGCCGTGGCAGCGCTCGATCCGCATGAGCACGCGGTGCAGCCGGCGCAGCCGCGCGCGCGGCAGGCTGCCGGCGATGTTGTCGAGCTCGAACGGATCGCGGCGCAGGTCGTAGTACTCGCGTTCGCCGGTCACGTACTCGACGTAGAGGCTGTCCGGAGTCCTGATCGCCTCGTAGCTCGGCGGGTTGCCCGCCCCCTGCGTCGGCAGGTCGGGGTCGCCTGCATGGAGCACGCGGCCGTGGTGCTCGACGAGGATCTCGCGACGCCAGTCGGCGGGGACGCGGCCGCGCAGCAGCGGGACGAGGCTGTGACCGTCGACGCCCGGCGGCACCGGCGCGCCGGCGAGCTGCTCGAAGCTCGGGCAGAGGTCAATGTTCTCGCTCATCTGCGGGATCGCGCGCCCGGCCGGCACGCCGGGCCCGGTGACGATCAGCGGAACCTTGATGTCCGTGTCGAACGCCGTCAGCTTGCCGGGCTCGAGGCGGTGCTCGCCCATGTGCAGTCCGTTGTCGGAGCTGAACACGATGTACGTGTCGCGCGCGAGCCCCTTCGCGGCGAGCTCGGCCTCGATCTCGCCGATCATCCGGTCGACCGCCTGCACCGCCCGCGCGCGCCTGCGGAACTTGCGGTCGATCGTGGCGATCTGCGACGACCCGAGCGGGACGAACTGGCGGATCCAGGCCGGCTCGTGCCTGCCGTCGACGTTGAACGCGGGCGTGCGCGGCGCACGGGCGCCGGGGAACGCATGCGCGTCGCGTGGCGCCGGCGTGTACGGCGAATGCGGAGCGAACGGAGCCAGCTCGAGCAGGAACGGCTTGTTCGCCGCGGCCGCGCGTGAGATGAAGCCGAGACCCCTGCGCGCGAGGACGTCGGTCAGGTAGTCGCGCGCGCCGTAGCCGTAGGAGCGAACGCGGCCGTCGCTGTTCATCCGGTATCCGTACTCCGGGTACCCGTTGCCGGCGACGTCCCACTCGCTCCAGCCCTGCGGAACCCCCGGGCGGCGACTGCCGGCTTCGCTCACGCCCGGTTCGTAGCCGTTCAGGTACTTGCCCATCAGCGCCGTTCGGTACCCGCTGCGCTGCAGCGCGAGCGCGAACGTCTGACGTTCCTCGCCGCGTTCGTGAAACACGGCGTAGCCGCCTTCGGGCGGGCTGTTGTCGAACACGTGCGTGTCGTGCGGGAAGCGACCGGTGAGGATCGACGCGCGCGAGGGGCAGCACAACGAGTCGGTCACGTAGTAGTTGGTGAACGTCTCCCCTTCGCGCTGCATCCGCAGCACGTGCGGCATGTAGCGCACGAGGTTCCACGCGAGGTCGTCGGTCAGCACGAAGACGATGTTCGGGCGTCTCCCGCGCGCCTGTTCGAGCCCGCTCGGCAATGTGCCGAGCTCGTGCATCGTCGGCGGCGGCGACGCCGTGGACGCACGCCGCGCGCCGGACCCGCCGCAGCCGCTCGACGCGATCGCGGCGATCAGCGCGACGCAAAGGACGGTCGCCGCGGCATGAACGGTTGACTTCTGCATCGGCGGCACAAGCTACTCGCCGCGTCGCGTGCGTCCTCCACCGCTGCGGGAGAGTCGGTATACACCCATGCTCGGGGGCCGACAAAGGAGAGACGATGGACTTCCAGCCAAGCGAGCGTTGCATCGAGTTCAAGGAGCGCCTGAGCGCGTTCATGGACGAGCACGTCTACCCGGCCGAAGCGGTCTACGAGCGTGAAGTCCGCGAGTCGGGCAACCCGCACCACCACCCGGCGATCATGGAGGAGCTCAAGCGCGCGCGCGCGCGACGCCGGGCTGTGGAACATGTTCCTGCCAGACGAGCACGACGGCGCGGGGCTGTCGAACAGCGACTACGCGCCGCTCGCCGAGATCCTCGGCCGCTCGCACATCGGCTCGGAGGCGTGCAACTGCTCGGCGCCCGACACCGGCAACATGGAGGTGCTGCACCAGTTCGGCACGCCCGAGCAGAAGGAGCGCTGGCTGCGACCGCTGCTCGACGGCGAGATCCGCTCGGCCTTCGCGATGACCGAGCCCGACGTCGCGAGCTCCGACGCGACGAACATCGCGATGCGGATCGAGCGCGACGGCGAGGAGTACGTGCTCAACGGACGCAAGTGGTGGACGTCGAACGCGCTGCACCCGAACTGCCGGATCATGATCGTGATGGGCAAGACCGACCCCGACGGTCCGACCTACAAGCAGCAGAGCCAGATCCTCGTGCCGATCGACACGCCCGGCGTGACCGTGATGCGCAACCTGCGCGTGTTCGGCTACGACGATCAGGAGGGACACGCCGAAGTCGACTTCAAGGACGTGCGCGTTCCCGCGAGCAACCTGATCGCCGGCGAGGGCGACGGCTTCATGATCGCCCAGGCACGGCTCGGCCCCGGGCGGATCCACCACTGCATGCGCGCGATCGGCGCCGCCGAGCGCGCGCTCGAGCAGATGTGCAGGCGCGCCGTCTCGCGTGTCACGTTCGGTCAGCCGCTGGCGATGCGCGGCAACGTGCAGGACTGGATCGCCGAGTCGCGGATCGAAATCGAGATGGCCCGGCTGCTGACGCTGAAGGCCGCCTGGCTGATGGACACCGTCGGCAACCGCCACGCGCGGATCGAGATCTCGGCGATCAAGGTCGCCGCGCCGAACGTCGCGCTGAAGGTGCTCGACCGGGCGATCCAGGTGCACGGCGGCGGCGGCGTGTCCGACGACTTCGGGCTCGCCTCGGCCTACGCGCACCTGCGCACGCTGCGGCTCGCCGACGGGCCCGACGAGGTCCACAAGCTGTCGATCGCACGGCGCGAGCTGGCGCCGTACGTGCCGCGCGAGCAGTAGCCGAGCGCGCTCACTCCCGTCCTCGACTGAATAGAACCGCGCCGAGCGGGTAACGGTCCACTGCCGGGCTGCGGGGTCGCGCCCGGAAGGTCCTTGGAGCGATCGGGAGGTTTGAGTTGCGGATCAGAGCAGGTTGGAAGACGCGTGCCCGCGCGTCGATCGCGGGCGTCATCGCGCTCGCCGCGCTCGCACCGGCGGCGCAGTCCGCGCATGCGGCGTTCGGACCGGAAGTCTTCGAAGACGGCTCGTGCTTCACCAAAACCTGCACGTACGCAAGCGTCGAGGCGAACCTGAAAGAAGCCTTCACGCAGGCCGCCGGTCACCCCCCGTGGGGCGGCACGAAGTTCATCATGAACCACAAAGGCAGCGACGTCGAAGGCTCGTCGGTCAAGCGGATCCGCGTCGACATCCCGCCGGGACTCGCCGCCAACCCGGAGGCGCCGCAGCCGAAGTGCTCCGTCGCGACGTTCCAATCCAACCCGAAATCGTGCCCCGCCGGCAGCATCGTCGGCACGACCGAAATGGAAGCGGTCGCCGAACCGCTCGGACTGCTGCCGATCACGCTGCCCCAGCTCGAAGGCACCGTCTACAACCTCCAGCCGCCCGCCGGCCTGCCGCTCGACTTCGGGATCGCCGTCGAACCGGTCGGCGAACTGATCACGCCGATCCGGCTGTACCTCGAAGGCCACGTCGAATGGAACCGCGACTACCACGAGTGGTTCGAAATCGACAACGTCCCCAACGAAGCCGAAGTGAAACTGCTGATCGGCGTCAAATCGCCGCTGAAGGTGCTGATGTCGAAGCTCAACTTCAACGGTCACGCCGGCGGCAACTTCCTGACGCTCCCGAGCGTCTGCTCGAGCACGACCACCTCGCATCTGGAACTCGAATCGTGGAGCGGTGAAGTCGCGCGAACCGACACGCACACGCCGGTCGGCGTGACCGGCTGCGACAAAGTGCCGTTCGCGCCCTCGACGACGGTCACGCCCGACAACGCCCAGGCCGATTCCCCCGACGGCGCGACGACGGTCGTGCGGGTTCCGCAGAAAGCGCACGAAGAAGAAACCAACACGTCCGACATCAAAGACGCGCGCGTGCTGCTACCGGCCGGGCTCACGCTGAACCCGTCGGCGGCGCACGGGCTGGAAGCGTGCACGCCCGAACAGATCGGGATCGGCTCGACCGCGCCGGTCGCCTGCCCGGCCGGATCGCGGATCGGCGCGGTGACGATCGAAACCGACCTGCCGCCCGGCTCGCTGACCGGGTCGGTGTACCTCGGCGGCCCCGCCGGCAAACCGATCGCCGAACCGCCGTACACGATCTACCTGGCGGCGGGCGCCACCGGCGTCGACCCGCGAGACGGTCTCGAAGGAGTGTCCGTCCGCCTGCGGGGATCGGTCACGCCGAACCCCGAAACCGGCCGTCTGGAAGTCAGCTTCGCGAACAACCCGCAGCTCCCGTTCAGCGAACTGCGCCTGACGGTGAACGGCGGCGAACACGCGCCGCTCGCGAATCCGCTGACGTGCGACGCGGCGAGCACGGACTACGAATTCACGCCGTACACCGCGTTCCCCGAACCGGGCGGAATCGGCGGCGGCGCCACGGCGATCGGCTCGACGCCGTTCGCCGCGAGCGGCTGCGCGCCGACGATCCCGTTCGGGCTCTCGCAGAGCACGACCGAGAGCTCGAACAGAGCCGGCGCGTACACCGCCTACACGTTCGCGCTCGCTCGCAACGACGGCGACCAGTACCTCGGCAGGATCGCGACCGTCCTGCCGGCGGGCCTCGTCGGCGCGATCCCCTCGGTCGCGCTTTGCGCCGAACCGCAGGCGCAGAGCGGTCAATGCCCGAGCGCGAGCCAGATCGGCACCGCCACCGCCGCGGTCGGCTCGGGCGACCCCTACTCGTTCACCGGCCCCGTGTTCCTGACGGGACCGTACGACGGCGCGCCCTACGGGCTGTCGATCCCGATCCACGCCGCCGCCGGGCCATTCAACCTCGGCAGCGTCGTGACGCACGCGACGATCAACGTCGATCCGCACAGCGGGCGCGTGATCGCGACGACGACCGATCTGCCGGCGATCTTCGAGGGCATCCCGCTGCGCCTGCGCGGAATCGACGTCGCGGTCAACCGGCCGAGCTTCCTGTTCAATCCGACCAACTGCGGCGCGCTCTCGACCGACACGACGCTGACGTCGACGTTCAACGCGACGCAGGGCCTGTCGAGCCCGTTCTCGGTGACCGGCTGCAACACGCTGCCGTTCAAACCGGCGTTCTCGGCGGCGGCGAGCGCGTCGACGAACCCGGCCACGCTGAAAGCGAACGGCGCCGCGCTGCGCGTCAACCTGCTGCAGAGCGCGCACGAGGCGAACATCCACTCGGTCGTCGCCGAACTGCCGAAATCGCTGCCCTCACGCCTGACGACGCTGCAGAAGGCGTGCGCCGAAGCGACGTACGCGGCGAACCCCTACAGCTGCCCGCCCGGCTCGAAGGTCGGCAGCGCGACGGTCACGACGCCGGTCCTGCCGGAACCGCTGAAGGGCCCGGCGTACCTCGTCTCGCACGGCGGCGCCGCCTTCCCCGATCTCGACCTGCTGCTCGAAGGCGACCACGGCGTCCGCGTGATCCTCGAGGGCAACACGAACATCAAAGGCGGGATCACGACATCGACGTTCGCGTCGATCCCCGACGTACCGGTGTCGAGCTTCGTGCTCGAACTGCCGAGCGGCCCGAACTCGGCATTGACGGCGGTCGGCGCGCTGTGCACGCAGACGCTGACGATGCCGACGACGATCACCGCGCAGAGCGGCGCCGTGATCAAACAGGCGACGCCGATCGCGGTCGCCGGCTGCACCGGCGGCAAAGGGCGCACGCGGATCAGGATCCTCAGCAAGCGGATCGTCGGCCACAGGCTCGTGCTGCGCGTGCAGACCTTCGCCGCCGGCCGCGTCAGCGTCAAGAACGGCGATCTGCGCACGACCTTCCGCAAGCTCGCGAAGGCCGGCAAGTTCACGATCAAGGCGCCGCTGTCGCGCAACGGCCTTGAGGCGCAGAGCGCGCGCCGGCTGCGCTTCAGGTTCCGCGTCGGCTTCGTACCGACGTCGAAGGCCGAATCGATCTCCGTCGCGTACGCGAGCATCGGCGCCGCCGGCAACGCCAAGCGCAAGCGCAAGCACTGACCCACGGCCGCACCGGGCGTTAGCCTCCGCCCGGTGCCGGCCACGCGCAAGCGACGAGCGCTCGCGATCGCCGCCGCGAAGCTCGCGGCGGCGCTGCTGCTCGCGAGCCCGTGCGCGAGCGCGAGCGCGGCCGCGGGCGCGAAGCAGCGCGGGCCCGCGGCCAAGCCCGCGCCTGCGTATCCCTCGCGCGCGGCGATCGCCTCGGCGGTCGAGTACCTGAACGGCCGCGCCGGATACACCTCGCTCGCCGTCGTCGACAGCCGCCGCCGCCTCGCCGGCGTGCGGCTGCGCGCGCACTTCCAGAGCGCGAGCGTCGTCAAGGTGATGTTCCTGACGGCGTTCCTGCAGCTGCTGCACACCGTCCATCGCCCGGTCAGCGCGCTCGATGACTCGCTGCTGTATCCGATGATCCACGAATCGAACAACGAAGACGCCTCGGCCGTGCTCGACCGCGTCGGCGGTGCGGCCGTCGCGCGCGTGGCGCGCGAAGCCGGCATGCACGACTACGCGCCGGGCGTCGGCTGGTGGGCGTTCACGCAGACCTCGGCGGCCGACCAGGCACATTTCTTCGTCGCGATCGAACGCCTGATCCCGCACGAGTTCTGGCCCTACGCACGCGGCCTGCTCGCCGGCATCGAGCCGGAACAGAGCTGGGGCGTCCCCGAAGTCGCGCGCCCGAGCTGGCAGGTCTTCTTCAAGACCGGCGCGCTGCCCTCGGAGGGACTGTTCAACGAGGTCGCGCGTCTCGAGCGACCGGACGTGACGTTCACCGTCGCCGTCTTCACGACCGGCGACCCGTCGAAGGGCTACGGCGAAGAAACGATCCGCGGCGTCGGCGAGCGGCTGCTCGCAGGCGCGCCGCCGCGCTGACGGGAAACTCCGGATCGCGCGCGGGCGCGCAAACATGGACAATGGACTCGCTACAGAGGGAGCGAGCATGTCCGCAGGATCCACAGCAGCACCAGAGCCAAGCATCGACCGACCGCCGTCGGTCCTGATCGTCGGCGCCGGCTTCGGCGGGATCGCCGCCGCGATCGAGCTCAAGCGGCACGGGGTCGACGAGATCACGATCCTCGAGCGCGCGAGCGAGCTCGGCGGGACGTGGAACTACAACAGCTATCCCGGCGCGGCGTGCGACGTGCCGAGCCACCTCTACTCGTTCTCGTTCGCGCAGCGGCGCGACTGGACGCGCCTGTGCTCGACGCAGGCGGAGATCCACGACTACCTGCGCGACGTCGCGCGCAACTACGACGTCGAGCGCCACATCGAGCTCGGCCGGACGGTCGCCTCGTGCGCCTGGGACGAGCGCGCGGCGCGCTGGCGCGTGGAGACCGACGCGGGCGAGCGCTTCGAGGCCGACGCGCTGGTGCTCGCGACGGGACAGCTCAACCAGCCCGCCTACCCGCCGATCGAGGGGATCGAGACGTTCGCAGGCAAGAGCTTTCACTCGGCGCGCTGGGATCACGAGTACCCGCTCGCCGGCAAGCGCGTCGCCGTCGTCGGCACGGGCGCGAGCGCCGTCCAGTTCGTGCCCGAGATCGCCGGCCAGGTCAAGCGTCTGACGGTCTTCCAGCGCACCGGCAACTGGATGCTGCCGCGCCGCAACCGCCGCTACCCGCGGGCGGTTCGCACGGCGATCGAACGCGTGCCGGGCGTGCAGGCGTTCAGGCGCGCCTTCATGTTCCAGTACTGCGAGATGATCACGGCGGCGATCCGCCACCCGCGCACGCTCGGACGCCTCGGCGCGTGGCGCTCGGCGGCGTTCATGCGCTCGCAGGTCAAGGACCCGGGCCTGCGACGGAAGATCTGGCCCGACTACACGTTCGGCTGCAAGCGCGTGCTGTTCAGCTCCTACTACCTCCCGGCGCTGCAGCGCGCGAACGTCGAGCTCGTGACCGACGCGATCGAGCGCGTCACGCCGGAGGGCATCGTGACCGCCGACGGAACCTCGCACGAGCTCGACTGCATCATCTGGGGAACCGGCTTCAGGACGACCGACTTCATGTTCCCGATGCGCGTCAGCGGCGCCGACGGCGCCGACCTGCACGAGGAGTGGTCGGGCGGCGCGCACGCGCACCTCGGGATGACCGTGCCGCGCTTCCCGAACATGTTCGTGCTGTACGGGCCGAACACGAACACCTCGGGCGGCTCGATCATCGTCTACCTCGAGGCGCAGGCGGCCTATCTGCGCCAGGCGCTCGAGCAGATACGGGCGCGCCGCGCCGCCGTCGTCGAGGTCCGCGCCGAGGTCGAGCGCGCCAGCGACCGCGAGCTGCAGGCGCGCTTCGCCGGGACGGCGTGGACGCGCTGCGACTCGTGGTACCGCGACTCGCACGGGCGGATCGTCGCGAACTGGCCCGGCTACATGCGCGAGTACCTCGACCGCACGCGCGAGCTCGACCCGAGCGAGTTCCGCTTCGCGCCGCGCGCCGAGCCGGTCGCCGAGCGCGACGGCAACAGGACGCTTGCGGCGGCCGCCGCGGTGCGCGAGGCGGCGCTCGCCGACGCCGCGCGCAAGTGAGCGCGCCGGCCGAACACGACTACGTGATCGTCGGCGCCGGCTCGGCCGGCTGCGTGCTCGCGAACCGCCTCAGCGAGGACCCGACGGTCCGCGTGCTGCTGCTCGAGGCCGGCGGGCGCGACCGCTCGCCGAACATCAAGATCCCGGCGGCGTTCGCGAAGCAGTTCCACTCGAAGCTCGACTGGGACTACGCGACCGAGGCCGAGCCGCACGTCGACGGGCGCTCGCTGTACGTCCCGCGCGGCAAGGCGCTCGGCGGCTCGAGCTCGATGAACGCGATGCTCTACGTCCGCGGCCGCCCGCTCGACTACGACGCGTGGGAGGCACAGGGCGCGCCCGGCTGGGGCTATCGCGACGTGCTGCCGTACTTCGTCAAGTCCGAGGACAACGTCCGCGGCGCCTCGGAGTACCACGGCGCCGGCGGTGAGCTGCGCGTCTCCGAGCAGCGCTCGCCGCGGGCGCTCGACCGGCGGCTGCTCGACGCGAGCGAGGCCGCCGGGATCCCGCTGATCGCCGACTACAACGGGCCCGAGCAGGACGGCGCGTCGATGTTCCAGGTGACGCAGCGAAACGGCGCGCGCTTCAGCGCCGCCGACGCGTTCCTGCGCCCGGCGCTGGCGCGACCGAACCTCGAGGTGCGCACGAACGTCACCGTCCTCGGCGTCGCGCTCGAGGCGGGCCGCGCCGTCGGCGTGCGCGTACGGCGCGGGCGCAAGCGCGAGGAGCTCGTCCGCGCCGGGCGCGAGGTGCTGCTGTCGGCCGGCGCGATCAACTCGCCGCAGCTGCTGCTGCTGTCGGGCATCGGCCCGGCCGATGAGCTGCGCGGCGCCGGCGTCGAACCCGTCCACGACCTGCCCGGCGTCGGGCGCAACCTCCAGGACCACCCGTTCGTGACCGTGCTGTGGGAGGTCTCGGACACGACGACGCTGTACGGCGCCGACGGGCCGCGCCCGCTCGCCGAGTGGGCGCTACGGCGCTCGGGCAAGCTCAGCTCGACGGTCGCCGAGGTCGTCGCGTTCGTGCGCACGCGCGGCGGGCTGCCGGCGGCCGACATCCAGTTCCACATGGGCGCCGCCTACTACGAAGACCACGGCGCCGAGACCTACGACGGCCACTGCGCGGTGATCGCGCCGGTGCTCGTCGCGCCGCAGGCGCGCGGGCGGGTCTGGCTGCGCTCGTCCGATCCGACGGCGAAGCCGCGGATCCTGACGAACGCGCTGTCCGAGCCCGACGACGTCGAGTCGCTGATCGCCGGCATGCGGCTCGCGCGCGAGATCGCCGCGCAGTCGCCGCTCGCCGAGGTCGTCGTCAAGGAGCTGAAGCCCGGCCCGGGCGTCGTCGATCGCGGCGAGCTCGAAGCCGACCTGCGCCGGCGGCTGATGCTGATCTACCACCCCGTCGGCACGGCGCAGATGAGCGACACGCACGAGCTGGCCGTCGTCGACTCGCAGCTGCGCGTGCACGGGATCGACGGCCTGCGCGTCGTCGACGCGTCGATCATGCCGCTGATCCCCGGCGGCAACACGAACGCGCCGACGATCATGGTCGCCGAGCGCGCCGCCGACCTGATCCGCGGCCGGTGAGCGTGGTCAACCACCACCGCGAGGGCTCGGGCCCGCCGCTCGTGCTGCTGCACGGGATCGGCCTGCGCTGGCAGATCAACCGGCCCGTGATCGGGCTGCTGGCGGTCGATCACGAGGTGATCGCGTGCGACTCGCCCGGCTTCGGGCGCTCGGCGCCGCTGCCGCCGGACGTCGCGCCGACGATCGACTCCTACGCGAGCGCGTTCGAGCGCTTCTTCGCAGAGCAGGGCCTCGCGCGCCCGGACGTCGCCGGCAACTCGATGGGCGGCGCGATCGCGCTCGAGCTGGCGCGGCGCGGCGTCGCGGCGTCGGCCACGGCGCTCTCGCCGGCCGGCTTCTGGACGCCGGGCGAACGGCGCTTCTGCCAGCTCTCGCTCGCGCCGCTCGCGCGCACGCCGCCGCGTCGCCCGGCGAGCGCTCGAGCGCGCCGCGCGATCGAGCGCCGGGCGCCGCGCGCTGTTCTGGCAGACGTTCGGCAGGCCCGAGCGGATCCCGCCGGAGGAGGCGGTCGCGACGATGCGCGACGCGTGGGCCGCGCCCGCCTTCGCGGGAGCGCTCGCGGCGTTCGACGAGTACGCGTTCGCCGACGGCGAGCAGCTGCGCGACGCAGCCGTAACTGTCGCCTGGGGCATCCACGACCACCTGCTCCCCTACGCGCGCCAGGCGCCACGGGCGCGCGCGCGCTGCCCCGCGCGCGCCACCTGTCGCTCGGCGTCGGCCACGTCCCGTTCTACGACGACCCGGCCGTCGTCGCCGAGACGATCCGCCTCGGCGCACGCGGCTGAGCGCCGGCGCGGCGCTCGGTTCATACTGAGCCGATGGACGCCGAGGAGGCACGCGAGCTGCTGGCGAGCGAGCGCGCGCGGATCGAACGCGCGCTCGCCGGCGCGACGCAGCCGGCCGGCGACGACGAAGGCGACGTGTTCGACAGCGGCGACGTCGCCTCCGACCTGCTCGAGTCGGAGATCGACGAAGGCGTCGCGGAGCGGCTGCGCGACGAGCTCGCCGCGATCGAGCGCGCCGAACGGCGCCTGGCGGAAGGGACGTACGGCCTGTCGGTCGAGAACGCCGAGCCGATCCCCGACGCGCGCCTGAGGAGCATCCCGTGGGCCGAGCGCACCGCCGAGGAGCAGGCGCGTCTCGAGTCCGGCGGCGGCTGAAGCGTTCATATCATCGTCGGCACGCCGCGAAGCGCCCCTGAGATGACCGAGCACGCCGACCGCGCCAAGAGCATCGCCCTCGCACTGCTCGCGATGACGCAGTTCGTGATCGTGATCGACGCATCGATCGTCAACGTCGCGCTGCCGTCGATCGGGCACGCGCTGCGCTTCTCCCAGGACGATCTGACGTGGGTCGTCAACGCGTACACGCTGACGTTCGGCGGCTTCCTGCTGCTCGGCGGGCGCCTCGCCGACCTGATGGGCCGGCGACGGATGTTCATGCTCGGGCTCGTCGTCTTCTCGCTCGCGTCGCTCGCCGGCGGCCTCGCGCAGTCGGAGCCGTGGCTGATCGCCGCGCGCGCCGTGCAGGGCACGGGCGCCGCGATCGTCTCGCCCGCGGCGCTGTCGATCATCACGACGACGTTCACCGAAGGCGCCGATCGCAACCGCGCGCTCGGCGTGTGGGGCGCCGTCGCCGGCGCCGGCGGCGCCGCCGGCGTGCTGCTCGGCGGCGTGCTGACGAGCGGCCTGTCCTGGCGCTGGGTGCTGTTCGTGAACGTGCCGATCGGCGTGCTCTGCGCGCTGGCCGCGCCGCGCGTGCTGGCCGAGAGCCACGCCGAGGCCGAGACGCGCAACTTCGACATACCCGGCGCGGTGACGGTGACGGCCGGGCTCGCGCTGCTCGTCTACGCGCTCGTCAACGCCGTCAACGCGGGCTGGGGCTCGACCGAAACGCTGCTGCTGATCGCCGGCGCCGTCGTGCTGCTGGCGGTGTTCCTCGCGATCGAGACGCGCTCGCGCGCGCCGCTGATGCCGTTCTCGATCTTCCGCCTGCGCACGCTGCGCGGCGCCGACACGGTCGCGCTGCTGATCGGCATGTCGCTGTTCTCGATGTTCTTCTTCATCTCGCTGTACATGCAGCAGGTGCTCCACTACTCGGCGCTGCGAGCCGGGCTCTCCTACCTGCCGCTCGCCGTCGGCATCATCCTCTCGGCGGGCGCCGCGTCGGCGGGCGTCACGCGCTTCGGCTTCAAGCCGGTGCTGCTGACGGGGATGCTGTTCGTCGCCGGCGGGCTGTTCTGGTTCTCGAAAGTGCCCGGCACCGGCGGCTCGTTCGCCGCCGACGTGCTCGGCCCGTCGCTGCTCGCCGCGATCGGTCTCGGGCTGTCGTTCGTCCCGGTCACGATCGCCGCCGTCACGGGAACGACACCGCACGAGGCGGGGCTCGCGTCAGGGCTGGTCAACACCTCGCAGCAGGTCGGCGGCGCGCTCGGCCTCGCGATCCTCGCGACGGTGGCGAACAGCCGCACGAACAGCGTGATCCACGCCGGCCAGCACGACGTCGCGGCCGCCCTGACGAAGGGCTTCGAGCGCGCGTTCCTCGTCGGCTCGGGCTTCGCGCTCGTCGGCGCCGTGCTCGCGATCGTGCTGATCTCCTCGCGCGACAGCCGCTCGCACTCGCTTGCGGCGCGGACCGAGACGGCCGAGGCCGCCGAGGCCGCCGTCAGCGGATGATCGGGCCGCTCGCGACCGCCTCGAACGCCGAGCCCGGCACGCGCTTGAGCTGTTCGAGGCTCGCTTCGTTCCAGCGCGGGCTGGGCGCGCCGGTGACGTACCAAGGCGAGCCGTTGTCGGCGACGATCAGCCCGTAGCGCTTCAGCGCCCGCATCACGACGAGCGCCTGGCCGGAGAAGCCCGCGAGGCTGTAGTCGGCTTTCAGCCGCAGGCGCAGCCCCATCGGCGGCAGGCTCGCGTCTGAGCTGCTCGACGCGAAGTGCGTCGCCGGGTGGATGTAGCCGCGCTGCGTCCGCGGCACGGTCACGCGCAGCGCGTGTTCGATCGCGCCGCTCGCGACCTCCGGATAGCGCACGAGCAGCGGGAAGATCGGCAGCCCGGCGGCGTCCGCCGACGTCCATCCTTCCGGCCGCAGCGCGTTGCTTCGCAGGTTGAACACGGCGCCGTTGCTCGCGCTCCAGCCGCGGCCGCTTCGCTGCGCCGAGTACAGCTCGTACAGCCTGCACGTGCCGCGCTGGAGCACCAGCACGTGGCGGTCGCCCTGTTCGCCCGCGCCCTCGATCGGCGCGCCGGGCGGCACCGGATACGGCCCCGGCTCGGATTCTTCGCCGTATTCGGTGAACGCGATCGGCACCTTCGGCTGCTTGCGCGGGACGACCGTGTACGGGATCCCGTACGCCGGATTGCGGCCGAAGTCAGGGTGCAGGTGCGCCGTCAGGCCGATGCTCGCGACGTACTGCGCCGAGCGCGGATCGACCGGCGCGCTCGCGATTTCCCCATTCAGCGGGTTGCTCGCCGGGAAGATCGGGCAGCCGTACTCGTGCGGACCGGCGGCGGCCGCGTGCGGCGGCCTCAGCGTCGGCGCCGGCGGGCTGGCGAGCGCGACGCCGGCCGGCACGGCGACGGCGAGCGCTCCGATCACCAGCGCCGCGCGGACCGCCTCGGCAGCCGGCGCGTGGCTGCGCCGCCTGCGCTCGCTCGTCGGCCTCGACATCCCACGACGCTACACAACGCCGCAGCGGCGCCGGCGCACGCTGGACGAAGCTCGCACGCGGGCAGCCGGCGCGACTCGCCGACTGCCTCACCCTCAGCCCGTGGGAGCCGCCGGCTCGTAGACGAGGATCGCGACGCCGTCGCCGACCGTCTTCGAGCTCTGCAGGCGCAGCGGCTTCTTCGCGCTGATCTCCCCGAACAGCCGCCTGCCCTCGCCGAGCAGCACCGGGAAGACCATCAGCCGCAGCTCGTCGACTAGGTCGTGCTCGATCAGCGCCTGCGCGAGCCGCGCGCTGCCGTGGACGACCAGCTCGCCGGCGAAGTCGTCGCGCAGCTCAGCGACAGCCGTCGCGACGTCGCCGCCGAGCACTGTCGTGTTGTTCCACTCCGGGTCCGCGAGCGTCGAGGAGACGACGTACTTCGGCATCGAGTTGAACTTGTCGGCGAACTCGCCCTCGCGGTTCGGCCACGCCGCGGCGAAGCCTTCGTAGGTGACGCGGCCGAGCAGCAGCGCGTCGGCCGCGAACGCCTCGTCGAGCTTGAACCGATCGCCCTCGCCGCGCTCGATCTCGAACGTCCAGCCGCCGTACCTGTACTCCTCCGCCCCGCCCGGATCCTCCATCACGCCGTCGAGCGAGACGAACTCCGTCACAACGATCCTTCCCATCACGAGCCTCCGATCCGATTTGCCGCTTCGGATGAAGAGACGACTGATGCCGCGCTAACTCATCGACGCCGTTGACCGGCGCGGGGCGCGCCCCCCAAACGCGCGCCCCGTCGCCGGACCGTCGTCGTCCCCACTACGACCACGATTGGCCGTTCGGCGCCGGTTTGCGCTCCTGCGGCACCCACAGGCCGCCGAGCAGCTCGTCGACCGTGACGCCGAGACCGTCGGCGAGGATCACGAGCGTCGACAGCCGCGGCTCGACGCTGCCCTGCTCGATCCGCCCGATCTCGGTGCGGTGCAGGCGCGTCGCGTATGACAGCCGTTCCTGCGAGCAGCGCGGGCGCTTGGCGACGCGGATGCGGCGCACGTTCGCACCGAACGCGGCGAGGAACCTCGAGAGCTCCGCGTTGTACGCGTCCGTTTTGCTCACCGCAGCAATCTCGCTTGTACGGACGGCGAATGCGACCGCCGTCTAACCGCCACCCCGGCAACCGCCACCCCGGGAACAGACAGATCCGGGACCGCCATCTCGGCGAGTGTCGGACAAATGTCAACCAATCCCGCCGGTATCCGTCCGCTCGCTTGCATACGAACATATGTTCGCATATTCTCGCGCCACGCGCACGCATCCGGCGGACGTCGCGCACAGCTCCGGAGTTGGATAGTTTGTCCGGATTCGGAGAAACGTCGAGGGCTAAAGGAGCATCTGGAGATGAGGAAACGCCACGGTCGCCGGACGATGCTCGTGCTCGCGGTCGCACTCGGGACACTCGCCGCGCTGCCGGCCGGCGCGCTCGCGTCCTCGCTCAGCTTCGGCCCGCCGACGCTCGTCGAGCCGCTCGGTCCGCCGTACGGCAACATCCTCCAGATCAACGGCGTCGCGTGCCCGTCGACGTCGTTCTGCGTCGCACTCGACAACGAAGGCGGTGTCGTGACGACGGCGAACCCGACCGCCGCGCCGCCGACGTGGAGCCGGCATCGGCAGATCGACTACGGCAGCGCCGAAACGATGGCGCTGTCGTGTCCCAGCAGCTCGTTGTGCGTCGCCGTCGACTCGGCCGGCGCCGCGATCGTCGGCCGCGAACCGGGCGCCGCGTCGCCGAGCTGGAGCCTGCCCGTCGCGATCGACGCCGGCCACTCGTTGAACGGCGTCTCGTGCGCGTCCGAAGCGCTCTGCGTCGCGGTCGGCGATGGCGGACGGACGTTCGTCACGACCGACCCGACCGACCCGACGCCGAGATGGAACGCGCCGGCGCCGATCGACTCCGAACATGCGCTCGTGTCCGTCTCGTGCCCGACGAGCGCGCTGTGCGTCGCTGTGGACGTCGAAGGAAGAGCGAGCGTGACGACCGACCCGACCGCGCCGTCGCCGACGTGGACCACGGCGACGGTCGACGCGGGCCACACGATCGACGCCGTCTCCTGCCCCTCGACGTCGCTGTGCGTCGCCGTCGACGACGGCGGCGGCGCCGCGATCACGAAGAACCCGACGACGGCAACGCCGACATGGAGTGCGCGGGCGGCGATCGACGGGAGCAGCTTGCTTGCGCTCTCGTGCACGACCGCGTCGCTGTGCGTCGCCGTCGACGCCGGCGGCTCCGAGGTCACGACGGTCAATCCCGAAGCGATCACGCCGACGTGGAGCAGCGCGAAAAAAATCAACGGCTCGATACTCCGCGCCGTCTCCTGCGTCGGATCGTTGCTGTGCGTCACGGGTGGCCAAGGCGGCGGTCCGGAGACGGAGACCTCGACGAACCCGGCGGCCGTGACGCCGACGTGGAGCGCGCCGCAGGTGATCGACGCATTCAACAGCGTGCGAGGCGCGTCGTGCGGCGGTGAAGCGCTGTGCGTCGCCGTCGGCGATGACGGCGCCGCGGCGACATCGACGAACCCCGGCGCCGCGTCGCCGTCGTGGAGCGCGCAGTCGATCGACGGCGAACAGGGCATCGGCGCGGTGTCGTGCGTGGCGACGTCGCTTTGCGCCGCCGTCGACTTCGGAGGAAATGCGCTCGTCACGACCGATCCGGCGGCGCCCTCGCCGAGCTGGAGCGCGCCGAGCGCAGTCGACCCCGGTCACGGCCTGTCGTCGGTCTCGTGTCCCTCCACCGCGCTATGCGTCGCCGTCGACGAACAGCGCGACGCGATCGTGACGACGCAGCCGACGGCGGCGTCGCCGAGCTGGAGCGCGCCGCGCGAAATCGATTCCGTCGAAGGCCTGGCCTCGGTCTCGTGTCCGTCGAGCGCCCTGTGTGTCGCGGTCGACTTCAAAGGCAACGCGGTCGTCACGACCGATCCGACGGCGCCGTCGCCGACGTGGAGCGCACCGGCGGCGATCGATCCGGGTCAAGTCCTCTTCTCGGTGTCATGCGCGTCGAGCACCCTTTGCGTCGCAGTCGACGGCAAAGGCAACGTCGTCGTCACGACCGATCCGACGGCCCCGTCGCCGACGTGGAGCGCACCGGCGGCGATCGACGCCGGTGCGAACCTGGCATCGGTCTCGTGCGTTGCGCCGTCGACGTGCACCGCGGTCGACTCGACCGGCGCGGCGCTACGGAGCGACGACCCCGCCGCGGGCGCGTCGACGTGGACCTCGACGCGCGTCACGCCGGGGGCCGACAAGCTGACCGGCGTCGCGTGCGGCGGCCCGAGCACGTGCGTCGTCGGCGACGATCTCGGCAACGCGATCGTCGGCACCGCGCCCAGCACGCCGGCCCCACCGAGTCAGAGCTCGACGACGTCGCAGTCGACGAGCGGGACGGCGATCGTCCCACCCAAACCGCCGGCCCCAACCTGCACGCTGAAGCCGAAGAGCGGCAACGTGCTCGTCTCCGCGCACAGGCGCAAGGGCAAGTCGAAGCCGAGCGTCGGCACGATCGCGCTGACGGTCAAGTGCAACCAGGCCGCGACGGTCGTCGTGACCGGCAAGCTGACCGAGCGCGTCGGCAAGCGACGCAAGGTCGTCTCGCTGGCGTCGCCTCGCAAGAGCGTCCCGTCGGGCGGGGCGGTCGTGCTGACGATCAAGCTCCCGCGCGCGGCGCTCGCCGCGCTTGCTCGGCGAACGCGCGAGTCGGTCGTGTTCACGCTGACGGCGAGCAACGCGAACGGCAAAGGCACGGCCACCGCGAAGCTTGCGGCGTTGAAGCCGGTTCGCTGAGCTCACGCGCGGTCCCGCGCGCGCCTGCTACTGCCCGGTCGGCGTCCAGCGAAAGCGCCACAGCGCGACGAGCGCCCCTACGACGCCCCACCCGGCGATCAACGCGAGGTGGCCCCACGCGAAGCCGGCGCCCGCCGTCGCGGGGTCGAACACGCGCAGCAGCGAGAGAAACAGGTGCTTGACGGGGAAGACGTTCGCGACGTCCTGCATCCCGGCCGGGATTTCCGAGCTCGGGATGAAGATGCCGGAGATGAACATCAGCGGCAGCATGATCACGTTGGCGATCGGCGCGGCCGCGTCCTCGCTCGGGACGAACGCGGTCACGGCGAACGCGAGGCACGACAGCGCCGCGGCGCCGACGAGCACCGTCACGACGCCGGCCGCGAGCGTCTGCGTCGGGATCGATACGCCGTAGAGCAGCTTGCCGATCGCGAGCAGCAGGACGACGAGCAGGAACGAGACGGTGATCGACGTGCCGATCCGCCCCGCGAGGAACATCCCCGGCGGCAGCGGCGTGCTGCGCACGCGCTTGAGGATGCCCTGTTCGCGCAGGCGCGAGAGCGAGATCGTCAGGTTGAAGAACGTCGCCGACATGATCGCGAGCGTCGTGATCGCCGGCACGTAGTAGGTGGAGCGCTTGATCAGATGCCCGCCGACGAGCGTCGTTTTGTTGCCGAACACGCTGACGAAGATGAACAGGAAGATGATCGGCTGGATCACCGTGAAGAAGACGTACTGCGGGTTGCGCCAGAAGCTCTTCTGGTCGTAGC
The DNA here is from genome assembly GCA_963782925.1 of uncultured Solirubrobacteraceae bacterium. GTDB lineage: Bacteria > Actinomycetota > Thermoleophilia > Solirubrobacterales > Solirubrobacteraceae > Palsa-744. The sequence goes on along the minus strand of CAWALH010000002.1, from coordinate 2,571,453 downwards.
GCAGCTGCCGGAGCGTCAGCGCGACGTCGTTCATGTCTCCTCCGTCAGCTGCAGGTAGATCTCCTCGAGGCTCGGGCGCCGCGCTTCGAGCTCGGGCAGCTCGAAGCCGCGCTCGACCCCCCACGCCGTCAGCGTCGCGAGCGCGCGCGTCGGAGCCGTCGTGCGCAGCTCGACACGCGAGCCGATCAGCGTCCGCTCGGCGTCGGCAATCCTCGGCAGCTCAGACGCTGCGAGGCCGTCGGGCAGCACGAAGCTGACGAGCGCGCCGGCACGGTCGCGGCCGCCGAGGTCTTCCGGCGTCCCCTCGGCGACGATCTGCCCGCGCGCGATCACCGCGACGCGATCGGCGAGCGCCTGCGCCTCGTCCATGTAGTGCGTCGTCAGGAAGACCGTCTTGCCGATGTCGCGCAGGCCGGCGATCACCTCCCACGTGTGGTGGCGCGCGGACGGGTCGAACCCGGTCGTCGGCTCGTCGAGGAACAGCAACGCGGGATCGCCGACGAGCGCGAGGCCGACGTCGAGCCGCCGCTGCTGACCGCCCGACAGGGCGCCGGCGCGCCGGTCGCGCTCGTCGCGCAGGCCGACCAACTCGAGCGTCTCATCGACGGAGAGCGGCGCCGGGTAGTAGCTGCCGTACAGCGTCAGCAGCTCGGCGACGGTCAGCTCCGGCTGCACCGCGCACGTCTGCAGCACGACGCCGATCCGCGAGCGCCACTCGCGCGTGGCGTGGCGCGGATCGCGTCCCAGCACCTCGACCTCGCCGTCGTCGCGCGAGCGATAGCCCTCGAGGATCTCGACCGTCGTCGTCTTGCCGGCGCCGTTCGGGCCGAGGAACGCGAAGATCTCCCCGGCGCTCACCTCCAGGTCGACGCCGCGCACGGCGTGGTTGTCGCCGTAGCGCTTGTGCAGGCCGCGCACACGCAGCACGCACGATCCCGCCTCAGCCGCGGTCGTGCGCTCGGGATGCGAAAGGACTGCGGCGGCGGGCACGTTTGTGATTCTCGCCGCGACCGCGACGCCGTCACATCGGGACACGCCCGCCGGGGGCATGCGGGCGACTACGGAATCGCCACGTCGCCGCAAGCGTCCACGCGACCGCCCACGGCTTCACGACGTACAGCCTCCCGCTGTCGGTGACGCTCGGCTGAACCGGCTCAGCAGGCCTTGCGCGCCCACGGATCGACCGGCGCGGGATATCCGGGCGGAACCCGCAGCCGGCGACCGTGGCTCCGGCCGGAGGGCTGGCGCTGGTCGAGTGCCATCACGACCGCGCTCGACGCGGCCTGTCCTTCGCCGTGGATCGAGAGACGAACGCTGACGAGGATGTGTCCGCCGTCGGGAACGAAGGAGCGCAGGCGGTGCAGCGCGCGCGAGCCGATCTGGAAGGTGATCGGCGCCGTCTGCCCGGCCGCGAGCTCGAAGTGCGAGATCGTCGTGAGACGCCGCGAAGACGCATGCGCACTCGTGCGGCCGGCGAGGAAGTACTCGTAGATGCTCGCCGAGCCGCTGACCCGGAACGGGTTGGTGTTTCGGATCCTCTCCGTGACCGCGCGCGCCCCACGACCGAGCCACAGCCGTCGCTTCGCGGCGATCACATACACGGGCCCGAGCCGATGCCGACCCCGCGGAGCAGCGGCGCCGGCGCCGACGGGCGTCGAGCCGCCTGCGGGCGCGGTGGCGTGCGTCTTGGCGCCTTCGAACACCGCCGCGCGAGGGGTGAATTCGTACTCTTCTTCGCCTTCCGGGGCCGGCAGTTCGTCGACCCAGGTGGTCACCCCGAAACCGCCGGCGCCGACGGCGAGCGTCGTCGCGCTCCTGTAGCCGCCGGTGCTTGAGGCGAGCGTCGACGGCGCCGCCCAGGAGCCGCCCGCGGGCCTGGAGTCGGCCTGCACGGTCGAGGCCGGCGGCGGTTCCGCGCTCAGCATCGTCCAGCTCGCCAGCGCGTCGCCTTCGCCGTCGACCCCGAGCTGCATCGCAAACAGATTCCAGCCTTCCGGCACCGTCGTGACGGTCTCGCGGTCGCCTTCCCAGCCGCCGCCGGGTCTCATCTGTTCGCTCGTCAGCCGGCCGGTGCCTTCCAGCCACAGCGCGCGGCTCGTGCCGGCGGCGTCGATGCCGACCTGCGGCGGCGCCTCGTCGCAGACGACGTGGATGTGCGTGGACGCGGGGCTCGAGACCACCCACGCGCCGCCCTGCATGCTCGCCGCGTGCACCGCTTCCGTGCTCCTGTCGGCCCAGACCATCCCGGCCTGTCCGGCCACGTTCGCAGCGAGCGACAGCCCGTAAAGAGCGTCGGGGCCGGATTCGATCGCCTGCTCGCCCGTCCATCCTTCCGCTCCGAGGCTCTCGGCCTCGGCCGTATAGGTGCCGGGCGATGATTCCTCGATCCAGCCGACGACGAAGTCGCCCGGGCCGTCCGAGGCGACCGCGCCCTGCTGGGACAGTGCGACGAAGCCGGCCGGGCTGGAGATCCGCTGTGGCGCACCCCAGGCGCCGCCGCGCCACTCGGCGGCCACGAGTGAGAAGGAGGAGTAGCTGGGGTCAGCCTCGGTCCATACGACGACGGCGTCGCCGGCTGCGTCCTCGGCGACGGCGGGACCGTCCATCAGATGGTCTTCGGATCCATACAGGGGCAACTGCCCACCGGCCGGCCAGGCTTCGCCTGCGTGCCGGCGGGAGGTCCAGACCGTGATCGGGTCTCCCACGTTGGCGGCGTCGAGCCAGGCGGCCGTCTGCCCGCCGCCGCCGTTCGTCGCAAGCGCCGGTCCGAGCGGGTCGACGCCGGCCGGCACCGTCGCGCTCGCGCCCCACGCCCCGCCCGCCGGGCGGTCGGCCGAGACCAGCGTGGTGCCGGGTGAATTCCAATGGACGATCAGCGCGGTCGCTTCGCCTTCAGCGCCGACGGCGACCACGGGCGGCGCCCAGGACTGCGGCGTGCGCAGCGTCGCGGCGAGTTGTTCGGGCGGCAGCATCCAGCCCGGTTCGGCGCTGGCCGCGACCGGCGCCGCCAGCAGCGCGAGCACGAGCACGGCGGCGCAGGCGAGGACCTTCGCCGATCGCGGGAGACGTCGCACAGCACGCACGTCGCGATCATCGACAGCGAGCGGTATCCGCTTGACCTGTGGCGCGGGCATGTCGTGCGGCGCTGCTCGTCGAGGTCACGACGTGATCTCAGCGTCCGTAATATAAGTTTTTAGCTATAATATTCGCTGTGGGAACAGTCAGATCAACCACGGCCCCGGCCCGAGGCGCTTCGTCGCTCCCCGGCCGACTGCTCGCGGACGCTCGACGGCGCGCAGGGCTCACGCAGATCGATCTCGCGAAGCGGCTGGCGATCAGCCAGGCAGCCGTCGCTCAGCTCGAGCGAGCCGATTCGAACCCACGCCTGGCGACGCTGGATCGCGCCCTGCGAGCAGTGGGGGTCGAGCTGGTCGTTGCGACGCGCCCACGGCGGCCGACGGTCGACGAAAGCCTGATCCGCGAGCAGCTCGAACTCGAGCCAGCGCAGCGCCTACACAGCCTGGAAGCGATGTACGAGCAGGCTCGGAAGCTAACGAGCGCCGGCGAAGCGGGCCGTGGCGAGCTGGCCTGAGTTCCACCCCACGGCCCTGATCGGCGCACTCGGACGGGCCGAGGTGGACTTCGTTGTCATCGGCGGCGTCGCAGTCGTAATCCAAGCCAGTCCACGCTTCACTCGCGATCTCGACATCAGCTACGCCACCGACACCGCGAATCTGGAGCGGCTCGGCGCTCTGCTGGTCTCGCTCGACGCGAGGCTTCGAGGCGTCGAGGAGGAGGTGCCGTTCACAGCTGACGCGAGCACGCTCCGCCACACGCAAATGCTTACGCTGACCACGCGCGACGGAGATCTCGACCTCCTCGCCGACCCACCCGGCTCGCCCGGCTATCCGTCCCTACGTCGCCACGCCGACATCGTCGAGCTCGACGGTGAATCCGTGCGTATCGCATCTGTCGAGGACCTGATCGAGATGAAGCGCGCCGCCGGCCGCCCGCAGGACGAAATCGACATCGAATCGCTTGAAGTAGCCCGCAGTCGCATTCGCGGCAAACGTCGTAAGCCGTAAGCCGCACACTTCATAGCCTCCCCCAACGCATTGCCGCCGAGATCTCGAGGTGGAGCCTGCTTGGACGTCGCAAGCGCTCACGTGTGACGGTTGCCGCTCCCGGCATCGCCGTGGACGAGCTGGGCGACCGTGCGCACGTCCGGGTCGCTGTCGCCAGCCTGACGATCGTCCCGCCACGCTGCAACCACGGCCAGCTCGGCCACAGGCCGCTCCTCGACCACCTCCGGGGAGCCCGCGAACACGAGCCCGGACTCGCCGTCGAGCGTGATCTCGTCACCCTCGGCGAGCGTGCGCGAGCCGATCGTGGCCGTCCGGGCGTCGAGGTCGATGACCAGGCTGTCGCAGCCGACGAGACACGGCTTGCCGAGCTCACGGGCCACGACCGCAGCGTGCGAGGTGCGCCCGCCCGTGGCGGCGAGGACTCCCGCCGAACGGGCGACGGCGGCGACATCGTCGGTCGACGTCGCGTGCCGGACGAGCACCGGGGGCTCGCCATCGTCGGCCAAGCGAGCCACGGCGGCGGCGTCCAACGCGAGCCGCCCGGTGGCCACGCCGAGACTGGCCGGCACGGCGCGCGCAAGGGCCGTACGCTCGCTTGCGCCTCGCACGCGCTGCCGCGACAGCGCGCTCAGGTCGATGTCCGCAAGCCGCTCGAGCGCCGTCTCGGGCGCGATCAGCCCCTCCGCGACCTGATCGACGGCGATCCGGAGCGCCGCCCATGGAGTTCGCTTGGCGGTACGCGACTGGAGCAGGAACAGCTCCCCGTCCTGGACGGTGAACTCGAACTCCTGCGCGTCCCCCAGTTCGGCCTCCAGCAGCCGGCAGGCATTCTCCAGCTCCTCGCGCAAGCCGCGCTCGATCGCGCTGGGATCCTCGACGCGATGCAGTGACTGGCGGCCCGCGACGATGTCCTCGCCCTGCGCATCGACGGCGAAGTCCATGTACAGACGGGGCTCGCCAAGCGCCGGATCGCGGGTGAACCCGACCCCCGAGCCGGAGCGCCCGCCGGCGTTGCCGAACACCATGCGCTGCAGGATCACCGCTGTGCCGAGGTCATCCGACACATTGCCGAAGCGCCGGTACTCTCGCGCCTTCGGCGACTGCCACGAGCGCAGGACCGCCAGAACGGCCTGCTCGAGCTGGGTCTGCGGGTCGTCCGGGAAGCGCTCACCGGTGAGCTCGTGAAAGCGCTCCAGATGATCGAAGGTCAGCTCCCTCAACTGGAGCGCCTCCAGCTGCATCGGTCGCTCTACACCCGCTGCGCTCACCTGCTCCTGCACCGCCCGGCGAAACGGCTCGGAGGAGCAGCCGTGCACGACGGCGGCGAATGACTCGACCAGACGTCGGTAGCAGTCCCACGCGAGCCTCGGATTGCCCGTCGCGGCGGCAAAGCCACCGACCGTGCGGTCGGAGAGCCCGACGTCGAGCACCGTCTCGAGCATGCCGGGCATCGAGACCGGCGCACCCGAGCGCACCGAGACGACAAGCGGGCACAGACGATCGCCCAGGCGCAGCCCGCTGGCAGCCTCCAGGACGCCGAGGGCGCTCGCGGTCACCTCGCGCGTCTCCTTCGCGGCTGCGTCCCCGACGGGCAGCCGGCGGGACAGCGCCGTCGTGAGGACGACCGCCGGGGGAACCCGCAGGCCCGCACGGGCCATGCGCGCCAACCCGTGCGCCTTGGCGCCGATCGCGTCCGGGCCGGGGAGCGGCCCCTCGGTATCGCTCAGCAGGTAGATGTCATCGCTCACAGGGAGCACGGCCTCGTGCGAGGTCGAACCCGGCTCGCTGCGGCGCACGGGAAGCTCACTGCGCACTGCGCGGCCGAGCACCTGGTCGCGCAGCAGCAGCGCCGTGTGCATGAGCGCGTCCGCCGCCTCCTCGAGCGCGCGAGTCACCTCCACGAGCACGAACAGGTCGCTCGCCTCAGGTGAGCTGGCGACCACGGCAGCGTGCACCGACCGCTGGGCGTCGTCGGTCTCCCGCTCCAGGCTCACGACCTCGTGCACCGCTTCCAGAAACGCCTCCATCTCCTCGCGGGACGCTCCCCGCTGAACTCCCGCGGCGAGCGTCACCGCGCGCAGATGAGCCCGCGCGGATGCGAGCACGAGCCGGCACATGCTGCGCAGCTTGCCGGCGATCTCGGGCGAGGGTCCCGGGGGACGCAGCAGCGTCAGGTTGAAGGCGGCGTCCTCGAAGCTGTCCGCAATGTCGTCGGCAGCCTCGACCAGCACGAGCAGGGCGTCGGGCTCGTCGGTGCGCTCGATATAGACCCGCACGCGGTTGACGATCCCATCGGCGGCGTGCTCCCAGGCACGTGCTCGCTGGGCGTCCGCGCCGGGGGACTCGCCGCGGCCGCCCGTGAGTGCGAGCTCGAGCTCGTCTCGCGTCGCCTCGCCGATCTCCACCACCAGCTCACCGTGGCGCCTGATCAGCTCGAACAGCTCCTCGCGCGCGGTATGGACGTAGCCGACGAGCTCGGCGCGGACCTCGTCCTGGATCAACGGCAGCGCCTGGCCGTCGAGCAGGCCGTCCGAGCAGATCCGCAGGACCGAGCGCAGGTAGGCCGCGGCGGCTGCGGCGCCGAGCACGTCGCCGAGCGACTCGCCCGCCGCGCCGCCGCGCCGTCCGGCGAACTGGAGCGCATCGTTGACCAGGCGCTCGCCACCGGCAAGCAGGAACGCGCGGTGACCGTGGCGCTTTGCCGCCGCCCACGCCAGCAGCTCCACTGCGGCACGCTTGCCGACCAGGCCACGCAGCCGCTTGCGCGCGCGATTCCAGTCGATCATGAAGACGAGCTGCGAGCCGAGCTCGGCGAGGAAGCGCTCGAGCGCTTCTTGGTCCTCCGCCACATATCGACCGAGGGCCAGGTGGAACAGGCCGCCCTCCATGCTGCGATCGGTCCGCGAGCGCGTGTCCTCCCACTCGACCCCACGCTTGGCGAGCAGATCCTGGAAGAACACCAGGCGCTCGAGGTGAACGTCGGTGTAGGTGATCGTCACCGCTCTCTCCACGACCCTGAGAACGACGACATGGGCGTCGGTCATCCCGAGGTCGTTCTGCAGCACGAGCGCCGCGCCGGAACGGGTGGCGATCGTTCCCAGTCCCGGGTGTCCGAACCGCAGCCGCTCGGTTTCGTGCAGGCCGCGCATGAACGCGCGTACCAGCGGGCGGTCGACGTCCTCGAGGCTGTGGGCGCGAGCACCGTCGATCGACTCCGTGGCCAGCGCGGCGGCAAGGCGGTTCAGCTCGCGGTGCGCGTCCACCACGAGCAGATGCAGGCTGTCGCGATCACGGGAGGCAGCTGTCAGGCGGGCTAGATCCTCCGCGTGAATCGTGTCGCCCGTGACATCCGACGACTCGCCGAGCGCCGCGTGGCGCCGACCTAGCTCACTCGCCTCGCTCGAGCTCGATGCGAGCAGTGGGGCGAGCATCGTCTCGACCTCGCCCAGCGCTTGGCGTACGAGCTTCTCCGCGTGCGGCATCCGATAGACGCCATCACCCGCTCGCTCGGCGTCCGCCACGACGCGATCGAGCGACGGGTCCTCCACCCCGCTGGCGAGCCGCTCCTCGTGAAGGTCCACGACCTCCGCGCCGTCAGCGGCCGAGCGCGCCGTCTGCAACAGCGTGAGCAGGTACTTCACTCGATCGTTTGCCGCGAGCGCGCGACGGACGAGCTCCGGCAGCAGCAGCTCGCCCTCTCCCAGCTCTTGGATGATGCGTTCCTTGGCCATTAGGCGCCGACGGCGGGCGACTCGTGCATCGGGCTGAGTATTTCGGCCGACGAGCCGATCGGCATCCGTTCGGCCCCGTGCGACGGTTGCGGCAAGTCCGTACCGCGGCTCCACGCCTCAAGGATCACGTCAATCGGCGCGACCGCTGCGCGAACGCTTGCGATCCGTCGCGCGCTCCCGCCCCGCGCTGGCGCGGGTCGCCGTCAGGAGCCGTTGTTCACAAACGCCTGGTAGGCGCGGCAGGGCTCGTTGCGCAGGCTCGGGCAGGGCGGCAATCCCGTGGGCACGCTGACGCCTGGCACGATCGGAAGGATGAGGCTTGCGGGCATGCCGGGACCGAACGCGATCGACACTTTGGCGGTGGTCCCTTCCGGCTGCGTCTGGCTGAACGACCACACGGGCTGCGTGCCGTTCGGCGCGGAGATCGTGACCCTGATGCGCGAGCCCGCGCGGTAGGCGTGCCCCTCGAAGTACAGCGGAATCGTGACCGGGACGAATTCGCCGGCCGGCATCGACTGCAGATCGGACGCAAGGAAGGTCGGGATCGGTTCGACCGCGGTGGGAGTCTCCCCGAACATGTTCGTCGAGGTCGTGGCGAGCTTGCGCTCGCTGGCGCGGATCCAGCCGTTCTGGACGAAGGTCTCGCTGCCGTCGGGGCGCACCTCGCTGATCGTCGCCTGGAGATCGACGTCGGGCGTCGACGACTCCACCCAGAGGTTGACGGAGCCTCCACCGATTGCCGTGGCGTCGGCGCTCAGCGGCGCGGACACGTAGGACGCGGCGGATCCGGCCGGCGGCTGCACCCAGTTCCATTTCCACTGCGACGCGACGCCCCACAACCCGCCCGGGCCCGGGCTGCCCGTGTAGTCCGTCAGCGGCGTGGCGCCCGCATCCGAGGTGTAGGAGTCGAGCCCTTCGGACGTCGCCGGTTCTTCGTTGAGCGCGCCTTCCGGCCCGAGGTACCACGAGCGAGCGACCGTGCCGGGGACCGGGAACGCCGAGAACGACTGTTCGAACCCGGGATACGGATTGCCGGGCGTCGTGTTGCCGGTCGGCGAGGCTCCGGCGCCGTTGTCGAACAGCACCCGCACCACCGGCAGCGCCGTGAAGGCCGACAGCGCTTCTGCGTATGTCCGCTTTTCCTGGATCGGGTCCGGCGGCAGCGTGACCTGGTCTCCCGACGGGAGACCCAACGCGGCCTGATAGACGATCGGCGCCGCGCCATGCAGGACCCCCCGGTTGTTGATCGGCGCCTGGTGGGCGACGAACAGCTCCAAGAAGTCATCCAACCGGTTGAGCGTATTCGGGTCGAGCGAGTCGATGTGGGCGCCGTTGGTGAACGTGAACCACTTGCGTTCGGTGCCGGTGAAGTGCTCCGCCAGATCGGCGCAGTGCCCGCCGGTCTGCTCGTCCTCCCACTGGCATGCCATGAACGTCGGAACGTCGATGTTGTGAACGAACGTGACCGGGTCGAGCGGGTCGGCGACAGACGGGTTGTAGGTCGCGTTTTCTATGACTTCCGCGTGCAGGTCCGTCGCCTCTTCGTGCAGATCCTGGTTGGCCGCGCAGGTCGTATCGCCTTTCTGGATCTGTTCGTAGGCCCAGTGCTCGCCGCTGGACGGACCTGCCGGCTCGGCGTCGAACTGGCGGTCTTCGCCCCAGGGCACGGCGAAACCGGTGTTGAGGACGCCGCCGGCGTAGAGGGTCGTCGCCGTCGCATCGACGACCGAGAGCGGCGCGATCGCCTCGAGGGCCGGCGGGCGGAGCTGAGCGGCGAAGAGCTGGCTGATCCCGCCATAGGACACGCCGAACATCCCGACCTTGTGGCGGAGCACCCACGACTGGTGGGCGATCGTCTGGATCACGTCGTAGGCGTCGAGGCTCTGCAGCGGTTCGAAGTAGTCGAAGGCGCCACCCGAGCAGCCGGTGCCGCGGATGTTCACGTCGACCACCGCGAAGCCCAACTCGTTGGCAACCTGGGCGAGACCGCTTTCCGGGCCCGCGGGGTTCGCGTAGCCGTATCCCGAATATTCGATCAGCGTCGGGTACTTACCCTGGTGCTTCGTCGGCGGGGTGGTCGGCGGGTGGACGTCGATCGCCAGCTGGGTGCCGTCGCGCGTCGTCAGGTACGTGTATCCGCTGTTCGGGATCGACTGCTTGTAGGTGCTGGGGTTCCACGACGCCGCCTTTTGCGTGTGGACGGTGATCGGCGCGGATTCTTCGCCTGTCGATGTCAGCTTGACGCGGTAGCGCTTCCCCGGCGCGACGTTTCGGAACAGCAGCCCGCCGAGCGTGTCCGCGGCCTGCGTGGACACCGTTTCGCCGTTCTTGCTCAGGAGCGACATCTGAGCGCCCGGGGCCAAGCCGGTGACGTACACCTGTTCCGCGCTTCCGTTCGCGCTGAACGCCGAGGCCGCCGCGGCCGTCACGAGCCAGACGGCAAGCGTAGAGAGGACGCCGATCAGTGCACGACGCCGCACTCCGGACACTGCAACCAAGCGACTACCGCCTTCCAGGCGGCGTCCGGCCAAACGTCCGCTGCTCCCTCGCTCAGTGCGCATCGGCTCTCTCCCCCTCCCGCGATTCGTAGGTACGAGTACCCACGCGTACCTACATAATAAACATCAACCGCCGTCAAAGGCAACCCAAGCTGGAGTCAGGCCGGTGAGAGGATCATTTCTCGTAGTGGTAGCGAGCCTGGAGCACCACGAGATCTTCGCCGAGCACCTTGTAGACGAGCCGGTGCTCCTCATTGATGCGCCGCGACCAGGCGCCGGCAATCCCGTACTTGAGCGCCTCGGGCTTGCCAATCCCGCCCGTTGGGTCGCGCAGCGCGTCATCGAGCAGCCGGTTGATGCGCTTGACGAGCGCGCGGTCTGCCCGCTGCCAGTAGGTGTAGTCCTCCCAGCCCTGCGGGGTGAAAACGAGCCTCACGTCCGGTCGAGCGGGTGCTCAGCGGTCTCGCCGCGCTCCGCCGCCTCGGCGGCATCGAGCAGGCGGCGTGCATTCGCTGGCGAGCGGAAGAGATAGGCCGTCTCCTGCCAGGCGGCGTAATCGTCAGCCGACATGAGCACGGCGTTGCCGCGCTTGGACGTGATCTCGATCGGCGCGCGATCGTCGTTGACCCGCTCGATCAACGGGAACAACGCCCGTCGCGCCTCGCTAGCTGTGATCGCCACTGCGATCTCCTTTCATCTGGTACCAGATATTGTACCACCGGAGATTCGCGTCCCTTCGCACCTACCTGCTCAGCAGCCAGTCGCGTCGCGCAGCGTCCGGCATGCCCGAGCCATACGCGACGGGGAGAGCGCGGTGACGCGGCGACGGAACGTCTCGCGCGGGAGGGTGTGCAGGTTGTCGAAGTTCACCACGCAATCCGAGGGGACGCCATCCTCAGACGGCGTGAGCTCGAGCTCGGATAGCAATCCCCGCTGCGTTCGCGTGAGCGCGGCGACGACGAGCGAGCCGATCCGGTCGGCGACTGGATCGCGCGTGAGGATCAGGACGGGACGAGCCCCGCCCGGCGTCGCCGCGAACCAGATCTCACCCCGTTGCATCTCGCCAATCAGCCCAGTCCTCGGCAGGCCCCCAATCGGCGATCTCCGACAGCGACAGCTCTGCTGCAGTCAACGGCGTTTGCGCCCACGCGTCAGCTTCGTGCTCGCTGTTCAGCGCAGCGAGATGCCGGTGCACGGCGTCGCGCAGTATCTCTGAACGGTCCACGCCCAACGCTTCGGCCCAGCGCCGGATCTCGTCCGCCTCGTCGTCCCGGACCCGGAAGCTCAGCATCGTCATACGACCAACATATCGCGTATGACGGGCTTCTATTCCGGGCGCCGCCAAGCACCGACGAAATCGCTCCGGGACCCTACGGCGAACCCCGATCGCCGTCTTCGGTGCCGGGTGACCAGCGTTTCGCACATCGGGTAGCGATGTGGACGACGGGGAATCGAACCGGCGCAACGTTCCGCCGTGAATGAGCCGCGAGCACCGCCGGGCCTGGAGTAGGTATCAGTGGCCCGGTTCTGCCGCCGGATCGACGACAACCACACCAGCCGCATCGAAGTCGCGTCGGTTGAGGGTTACAACAGCCAGATCGTGCGCCAGCGCGGTTCCAGCGATGAGGCTGTCCTTGATCGGCATCGCGCGCCCTTCCGCGCGGAGCCTCGCGAGCAGCTCGGCCCAACGCAGACCCGTCGCGGCCTCCCATGGAATGCACTGCAACCTCTGTACGCCGTCTTCGAACCAGCGCTCCAGCCGGTTTCGGCGACGACCGCGCGGGAGCAGCAGGATGCCGAAGCGAATCTCCCCCAGGATGATCGGATCGACAGCGAGCTCGGGCTCGTTGTGCTCGAGCCACTCGACAACACGCTCGTCCGGGGCGGGCCTGGTCGCCTCCGAGAGGACGTTCGCATCAACCAGGAAGCGCGCCATGCGATCAGCTAGAGCGAGTCGGTTGACTCCGACTCAATCCCTACGAACCACCCGTCCTCCGGACACGACCGCAGCCAGTCAACCAAGCCGCGGTTCGGCGGCGGCGTCAGCCGGGTGAGCCGGTACTCATCAGGACCGATCCGGTCGACCTCGAACTCCTCCCCGGCCTTGATCTCATCCTCAGCACGAAGCTCCGCAGGGAGAACGATCTGGCCCTTTGTCGAGATGGTGGTACGCATAGACGTAAGATAGCATCTTACTGACCTCAACGATGGTCCCCGTGGCGAGCTCGAAGCGGACTGGATCCGCGCGGCGGCAACCCTGAGCCGATCGACCCGCTGCCGTAAAATGAGGCGATGGACTTCGTAAGGGTTACGTCCGCGCAGGTGCTTGGGCACTACCGGCTGAGGGTCGGCTTCAGCGACGGCAGCTCGCGAGACATCGATCTCACAGGCGAGTTGCACGGCCCTGTGTTTGATCCACTTGCTGACCCTGACTTCCTTGCTCAGGTTCGCGTGGATGACGAGCTGGGAACGATCGTGTGGCCCAATGGTGCGGATCTCGACCCGCTGGTTTTGCACGGCGACTTCGAGCCGGCGTCGCGCTTCGCTCATCGCTGACCGAACCGCCGCGAGCAGCTGCGAGCGTGTGGGCACTCGCAGACAGTTGTCAGTGGAGACGGTGGGAATCGAACCCACGTCCGCGATCGCGTGAGAATGGCTTCTACGAGCGTAGCCGGCGCTCTGGTCTCGCCCCTCGCTAGCCTCGCCGGCCGGGTTGCGAGGGGCCAGCCTCATGAAATGTTCCCGGATCGGCTGAGGCGGACCTCACCGGGTGAGCCTGCTTTCTGATCCCGGCCTTCCCCGCCGCAGGCGAGCGGGGCCCGAGACCTCACGGCTTAGCTATTGACTAAGCGGCGAGGGCGTACTCGTGAGAGTCCGCACTTATGGTTTTCCCGGGTGTTTTACGAGGCCGCCCGGGACCTCGACTCGCCACCACCCTCACGAGCCGACCACGTCGAAGCCTGTCGTCCCCGAGGATGTACTGCCTTTACAAGTCTAGCCGCGTCGCGACCCGACGGAGAAATAAAACGACGCGGACCCGGGCCGCTCGAGGAACCCGCTCCGTCCGGCCCGAGAGCCTTCCTTCGCTGGGTGGCAGGGCCTCACACCTCAGTGGCCTCGCTCTTTGCGGCTCGGTTCCGCGTCTGGATTCAAACTAGCTCCGCTCTCCTCCCGGCGCAACCCCCGCGCGCCGTCCACCCCGCACTTTCCAGAAAAAAGTCCGAGCCGTCGGCGGCCGACTCCGAGCTTCGCGCCCAAAGCCCCCGATCCAGCCTCCGGCGATCCTCGATCCGGGCCTGCGGAGACCCGCATTCGCGCGACCGTCGCAGCGCGATCGTTAGGAGCCGCTTATCGGTGCTGCCACAATGAGCGCATGGACAGCGGAGACATTTCGCTGCAACGACCGGTCGCGCCGGCGCTGCCCGGCGCTCACGCGCCGCTTCCGCTCGCCGACCCCATCGAGCAGCCGAACCCGTTCGGCGAGTCGACGCCGCGCGCGACGCCCGTGCACAGGCTGCGCAAGCAGATCGGCAGCGCGCTCGCCGCGATCGTCGCCGTCGGCGCGAAGTTCTTCGCCGCGATCAAGGGCGTGCTCATCCTGCTGCCGAAAGCGAAGGTCCTGACGACCGCCGGCACGGCGCTCGTGTCAGTCGCCGCGTACTCGCTGTTCTGGGGCTGGACGTTCGCGCTCGGCTTCGTCGTGCTGCTGTTCGTGCACGAGATGGGCCACGTCTTCCAGCTGCGCCGCGAAGGCGTCAAGGCGTCGGCGCCGATGTTCATCCCGTTCCTCGGCGCCGCCGTGATGATGAAGTCGATGCCCGACGACGCCCTCGCCGAGGCCCGCGTAGGGCTCGCCGGCCCGGTGCTCGGCACGCTCGGCGCCGGCGCGTGCCTCGCGCTCGCCGAGGCGACGAACAGCGACATGCTGCGCGCGCTCGCCTACATCGGCTTCTTCCTGAACCTGATCAACCTGATCCCGGTCGTCCCGTTCGACGGCGGCCGCGCGATGGCCGCGATGGCCCCGTGGCTGTGGTTCGTCGGCCTCGGCGCGCTCGTCGCGCTGCTGCTGCTCGTCGGCAACCCGTTCCTGCTGATCTTCGTCGTGCTCGGCATGATGGAAACCTGGCGGCGCTGGGAGGCGCGGAAAAAGGGCACGATCGAGCAGGCCGCCTACTACCGCGTCTCACCGCGCAACAGGCTGCTCGTCGGCGCCGTCTACATCGGCCTGATCGTCGTGCTCGCGCTCGGCATGGACGCCTCGCACGTGCTCGTCAGCGGCGGCCACACGTTCCGCAGCATCTAGCGCCTTGCTTCGCGGACGGCGCGTTCCATGTCGCGCTTGGTCTCGCGCGTGCGGATCGTCTGGCGCTTGTCGTACAGGTCCTTGCCGCGCGCGAGCGCGACCTCGACCTTCGCGTGCGGGCCCTTGAAGTAGATCCGCGTCGGCACGAGCGTCAGCCCGCGCTCGGCCGCGCGCGCGGCGAGCCGGTCGAGCTCGCGGCGGTGCAGCAGCAGCTTGCGCGGGCGCTCCGGGTCGTGGTTCTCGCGCGACGCCGGCGCGTACGGCGGGATGTGGACCGACTGCAGCCACAGCTCCCCGTCGCGAATCGCCGCGTAGCCGTCCTTCAGCTGCGCGCCGGACTCGCGCAGCGCCTTGACCTCGGTCCCCTCGAGCACGATGCCGCACTCGAACGTGTCGAGCAGCTCGTAGCGGTGTCGCGCATAGCGGTTCGACGCGACGTCGCCGGCGCCGACCTTGCGCTTTGCCTTGCCCTTCGCCATGCGTGCGAGCCTAGCGGCGCGGCTGCGCAGCGCGCGGCGCGCGCTGACCGCCGCCCGGCGGCGGCTCGACCGGCGCCGGCTGCAGGTCGACGCGCCCGCGCGGCGTGTCGACGCGCGCGACGCGCACCGTCACCGGATCGCCGAGCCGCAGCGTCGTCCCGGTCCGCTCGCCGTGCAACACCGTGCCCTGCTCGTTGAGCTCCCACCAGTCGCGCTCGCCGTTCGGCGCGTACAGCTCGCGCACCGGCAACAACCCCTCGTAGACGGCCTCCCGCAGGTCCGGCGCGGCGGCGAACGCGACGAACGCGCCGGCCGAGATCAGGCCGACGACTTCGCCTGAGAACTCGCGCTCCCAACCTTCCTCGTACAAACGCCGCTCGAGCTCCGAGCACGCCCCGACGTCGTCGGCGTCGCGCTCGATCTGCACCGCGTCGCGCTCGCGTTCGGACGTCCACTCGCCGAGCTCAGCGAGCTCGGCGCGGCGCGGCGCGTGCTCGGCGCCGCCGACGGCCGACAGCAGTGCGCGGTGGCAGACGAGGTCCGGGTAGCGTCTGATCGGCGACGTGAAGTGGCAGTACGCGGTCGAGTGCAGCCCGGCGTGCCCGACGTTGCGCGGCGAGTAGTACGCCTGCTTGAGCGAGCGCAGCACGAGCGCGCTGAGCGCGCGCCGTCCGTGCCCGGCGCGCTGCACGTACCGCTCGACGCGCCGCGAGATCTCGCCGACGAGCTCGGCCGCCTGTGTGCTCGACATCTGCTCGGGCAGCGCCGGCGTCGCCACCTCCAGCGACGCCAGCTGCTTGACGAGCCGTTCGATCCGCTCGGGCTCGGGCCGCTCGTGGACGCGATACAGGCACGGCGTGCGCCGCTGCTCGAGCAGCGCGGCGACCGCCTCGTTGGCGGCGATCATCAGATGCTCGATCAGCCGGTGCGACTCGGTCTGCGTGCGCCCGCGGATCTCGGCGACGTCGCCGCGCTCGTCGAACACGAACTCGGGCTCCTCGGAGTCGATCACGAGCGCGCCGCTCCGCTCGCGCGCGCGCTGCAGGCGCGCCGCGGCCGCGCGCGCCGCGACGAGCGGCTCGGCCCAAGGCTCCAGCGCGCGCTCCTCGCGGGCGAAGATCCGGTCGACGCGCTCGTAGTCGAGACGAACGTCTGAGCGGATCACCGAGCGGTAGAACTGCGCGCTCGCGACCTCGGCGCCGTGCAGCTCGAGCTCGACACTGACCGTGAGGCGCTCGCGCGCCGGCACGAGCGAGCACGCGTCGTTCGACAGCGCCTGCGGCAGCATCGGCGTGACGGCGCCCGGCACGTACACGCTCGTCGCGCGCCGGCGCGCCTCCTCGTCGACGGCCGAGCCTTCGCCGACGTACGCGCTGACGTCGGCGATGTGCACCCACACGCGCACACGATCGCCGCCGAGCTCCTGCGCCGAGACCGCGTCGTCGAAGTCGCGCGCGCTCGCCGGATCGATCGTGAACGTCGGCACGTCGGTCAGGTCGCGCCGCGAGGAAACGTCGCCGCGAACGTCGAGGCCGCGGTCGCGCGCGCGCCGCGCCGCACGCTCGACGTGTCGCTCGAACGCCTGCGGCAGGCCGCGCTCGCGCATCAGCGCGTCGATCAGCGAACGCGTCGGCTGGCGCTCGCGCGGCGGCCAGACGACGCGTGTGTCGTCCTTCCTCGCGCCGCCGCCGCCGACACCGCGTCGCGGCGTGCGCGCGCGCCGCGCGCTCACTTGACCTTCGCCGCGAGCGTGCTCAGCGCGACTTCGAGCCCGTGGTTCGAGTCGACGCCATGCGGGACGAGCACTTCCGGCGTGATCCCCGCGCCCTGCTTGACGCCGCCGCCGCCGAGGTTGCGCCCGTTCGGCGTGAAGTACTCGCCGACCGTGATGTCGAGCGCGCCGCCGTTCGACAGCGGCTCCTCCTCCTGGAAGACGCCCTTGCCGAACGTGTGCGTCCCGACGACCGTCGCGCGACGGTGGTCCTGCAGCGCCGCCGTGACGATCTCGGCGGCCGACGCCGTGTTGTCGTCGACGAGCACGACGACCGGGATCTTGCCCGAGATCGCGTCGCCGCTCGCGCTCAGCGTCTGACTCGGCTGCCGGCGCCCGCGCGTCGAGACGATCGTGCCCTTCTCGACGAACACGCTCGCGATCAGCTGCGCCTCCTCGACCAGGCCGCCGCCGTTCGCGCGCAGGTCGAGCACGATCCCGCGCGCGCCGCCCTTCAGCTCGCGTTCGACCGCTTCGCGGAGTTCGCCGTGCGCGCCGGGGCTGAACGTCGCGAGCGCGACGACGCCGAGCTTCTTGCCGTCGACCGTCTTCGTCAGCGACGCGACGACCGGCTCGGAGATCGTCGCGCGCGTCAGCTTCAGCGTGTTGAGCACCGCGTGCCCGGCGCGTCGCTGTTCGATGCCGAGCTGCACGTCGGTCCCCGGCGGCCCCTTGATCAGCGCGATCGCCGCGTCGGCCGACAGACCCGTCAGCTTGCGCGAGGCGACTTCGACGATCGTGTCGCCCGTGTGCAGCCCCGCGCGCGCGGCCGGCGACGCGTCGAACACGCGCGCGATCCGCAGCCCGTGCTTGACCGGCGCGACCGACACGCCGATCCCCGTGAAGCTCGGCGGCGAGTTGAATTCGCGGAATTCACGCGGCGAGAGGTAGTGCGAGAAGCGGTCCTTCAGGCTCGCGATCGCGCCGCTGACGGAGCCGTTCGTCAGGCTGCCCTTGCTGATCGGCCGGTAGTAGTCCTGCGCGATCCGGTTGATCGCTTCGTCGACGACGCGCGTTTCGTGGTCTGCAACGAACGCGCTGCGCGCGAAACTCGGAAGATCTTCGGGGTGTCCTCCCAAATAAACGCCCAATACGAGCAACACCGGCAGGGCGATCGCGAGCGCCGCCAGGAGCGGCTGTCGTCGTCTTGGGGTCATCGACCCCCCAGGGTACGGCTCAGACCTTCAGGAAGCGCCGCAGCGACAGGCCCGAGCCCGCCGCCGACACCGCGATCGCGCAGCCCATCAGGACGGCGATCAGCAGCGGAAACGCGATCATGTCCGGACGGGAGATCAGCTTGACCGTGTTCGCCAGCGGATCGACGAGCGTCACCTTCGCGAGCGCCAGCAGTCCGATCGCGGCCGCGCCGCCGAGCGCGCCGAGGAACAGCCCCTCGAGCACGAACGGCCAGCGGATGAACCAGTCGGTCGCGCCGACGAGCTTCATCACCTCGACCTCGCGCCGGCGCGAGAACAGCGATAGGCGAATCGTGTTCGAGATCAGCAGGATCGATGCGATCACGAGCAGCGCCGCGAGCAGCGCCATCGTGATCTTGATCACGCGCGTCGCCGACAGGATCTTGTTCGTCTGCGCCTGGCGGTTCTGCACCGCCGCGATCGCCGGGTCACTGATGAGGCGCGTCCCGAGCGGGCTC
Source organism: uncultured Solirubrobacteraceae bacterium (assembly GCA_963782925.1). Classification (GTDB taxonomy): domain Bacteria; phylum Actinomycetota; class Thermoleophilia; order Solirubrobacterales; family Solirubrobacteraceae; genus Palsa-744. Next base: position 2,552,932 of record CAWALH010000002.1, on the reverse strand, counting down.
GACTGGTCGAGCTCGGCGCGCAGCGCGCTCGAGTCCTCCGGCCGGTCGGGCGTCAGCCGGAAGATGTCCGGCAGCGGGTTGTAGCCGATCAGCGCGAACGCCTGTGGGTTCAGCTTCTTCTCTTCTTCGTAGCCCGTCTGCTTGGAGACGAACTGGACGCTCTTGACGTGCGGCGCGCGCTGCAGCTCGCCGCGCACGCGCGCGACTTCGGCCGGCGTCGCGCTCGTGCTCAGGTCGACGTCGACGAGCACGCGCCCGCGCACGTCGTTCGCCGCGCCGTTCGTCGCCTCGACGACCGGGATGAACACGCCGAGCACGAGCGTCGTCACGAGCACCGACGCGAGCGCCGCGAAGCTCGGCACCGCGTTGCGCCGCATCGAGCGAAACGACTCTTTCAGGAAGAAGCCCGGCCTCACTTCTCGCCCGCCGTCACGTCGCTCACGTCGTTTCGCGCCGCAGGCGCTCGCCGAGCTCGCCGGTGTCCTCTTCGCGCGCGCCGTACAGCCCCGACGCCTCGTCGCGCACGATCCGCCCGCGCTTGAGCTCGATCACGCGCCGGCGCATGCGGTCGACCATCTCGTTGTCGTGCGACGCGATCAGCACCGTCGTGCCGGCGCGGTTGATCCGGTACAGCAGCTGCATGATCCCGATCGACGTCTCCGGGTCGAGGTTGCCCGTCGGCTCGTCGGCCAGCAGCAGCGGCGGGTGGCTCGCGAACGCGCGCGCGACCGCGACGCGCTGCTGCTCGCCGCCGGACAGCTGGTGCGGGTAGTTGTGCAGCTTCGTCGACAGTCCCGTCAGGCGCAGGATGTCCGGCAGCGTCGCGCGGATCTGCTTGCGCGAGGCGCCCGTCACCTGCAGCGCGTACGCGATGTTGTCGTACACCGTGCGCGTCGGCAGCAGCTTGAAGTCCTGGAAGACGACGCCGACGTTGCGCCGGTAGTACGGCACCTTCTTGCGCTCGATCTCCTCGAGATCGCGGCCCGCGACGAGGATCCGGCCATCGGTCGGGTCGAGCTCCTTGATCAGCAGGCGCATGATCGTCGACTTGCCCGAGCCGGTCGGGCCGACGAGGAACACCATCTCCTGGCGGCGCACCGCGAACGTCGCGCGCTCGAGCCCGATCCCGCCGGGCCCGTACAGCTTCGACACGCCGCGGAACTCGACGACGACCTCGCGCTCGTCGCGCACCGGCGCGGCGATCCGGCGCGGCTGCGCGTGCTCGCCGCGGCGGCGCTCGATTCCCGGCGGCGGCTGCTCGCGCGTGCGTCGCTCGCGCTGCGGCGGGACGATCGTGTCGGTCGCAGGCATGGCCCGTGACGGTACCGTGGCGGCTGCGCTTCCCAAAGCAGAAGCCCTGCATGCAAGCGGTTTTGCACGGTGCGGCTATCGTGGGGCCGCGATGGCCGAGATCACGACGAGCACCGTCGCGAGCAACGGGCTGCCGATCCACCGGATCGCGCTGCCCGGCACGCGCGCGCTGACCGTCCTCGTCGCGTTCGACGCCGGCGCGCGCAACGAGCGCCCCGAGGAGAACGGCATGGCGCACTTCCTCGAGCACCTCGTGTTCAAGGGCGGCGAGAAGTACCCGACGTACAAGGACGTCAACGAGACCGCCGAGCGGCTCGGCGGCGTGCTCAACGCCTACACGAGCCACGACCTCGTCGCCTTCCACATCACCGTCCGCGCCGAGAGCGCGCCTGCCGCGATCGACCTGCTGAGCGACTTCGTCGGACGTCCGCGGATCGACGCCGACGAGCTCGACCGCGAGCGCGGCGTCGTGATCCAGGAGATCAACCGCGCGTTCGACCAGCCGTCGATGATCGCCGAGTACCTGATCGACGAAGCCGCATTCGGCGAGCATCCGCTCGGACGCACCGTGCTCGGCCCCGAGCAGAACCTGCGCAGCTTCACGCGCGAGGGCATCGTCGCGTTTCGCGAGCGCCGCTGGGGCGGCGCGCACGGCGGCGCGTTCCTCGTCGGCAACCTCGAGCACCTGCCCGCCGAGGACGAGCTGCACGAGGCGTTCGGCCGCTTTCCCGCGCTGCCCGACCCGCCGCCCTGCGATCCGGCGCCGGCGTTCGCGCCGAAGACGCTCGTCGAGCAGCGCGAGACCAACCAGTCGCACCTGCGGATGATCTACCGGCCCGACGTCGCCGTCTCAGACGTGCGCCAGCGCGCCGCCTTGTCGATCTACTCGACGCTGCTCGGCGGCTCGATGGGCTCGCGCCTGTTCGACGAGATCCGCGAGAAGCGCGGCCTCTGCTACTCGGTCTACGCGCTCAACCACGCATTCGCCGACGTGCCGATCCTGCAGCTCGGCTCGGGCCTCGAGTCGGCGAAGTGCATCGAGGCGTACACGCGCATGCGCGAGATCGTCGACGAGCTGCGCGACGACGGGCCGACCGACGAGGAGGTCCAACGCGCCCGCGCGTACGCCGCCGGCCGCGTTGTCCTGTCGTTCGAGAACACCAACGCCGTCGCGCGCTACGCCGCCAACCAGCAGATCGTCTTCCACGAGTCGATCGACCCCGACGAGGCGATCGCCGCGCTCGACGCGGTCACGTTCGACGAGGTGCGCGACGTGGCCGCCGGCGTCGCCGACAAGCTCGCCGTCGCGTGCGTCGGGCCGCACTCGGCGGAGGAGTTCTGAGCCTGCGACGAGTACAATAAGTCTCATGGCTGCTTCCACCGCAACCTCGCTGCTTCGTCCGGGCGACCCGCGCTGGAGCCAGATCAACGCCGAGCAAGAGGCTGAAGATGTGGCGCGCTACCGGGCGATGACAGTGGCGGAGCGCCTTGATCACGGAGTTGATCTCTCTCGGTTCGCCGCGGAGCTTCGCCGCTCCGCCTGGGAGGCCCGCCATGGGCGTCCCGCCGTTTGACGCGCCCGATCTCGTCGGAGTGATCACGACCGCGAACGAAGTCGGCCTGCCGTGTGTGGTCATCGGTGGCTTCGCAGTCATCGCCAATCAGTACGTGCGCGGCACGGAGGATGTCGACCTTCTGATCGAGGACGATCGCTCATTCGACGACGCTCTCTCGCGCTTTTTCGAGCGCATTGACGCAAGACGCGGCGGCGAGCCCGTTCCCCGCGGCGCAATCGCAACCGCCGAGACGATGCGCGTTGACAGTCGTTTCGGCCGTGTTGACGTGTTGCGCGCCGGCGACCCGCCCGTCGACTTCGCATCAGTCTCGGCTGCCGCGATCCAGCTCACTTACCACGGTCAACCGGCTCGGATCGCTTCGCTGGCAAGCCTCGTGGCGTTCAAGCGCATCGCCGACAGGCCAAGAGATCAATTGGACCTGATCGAACTCGAGCGCATCCACGGCCCATTGCCGATCCAGCCCATCCCCGGCCTGGACGACTGAGCAGCCGGACGTCGCCACTCAGCCGATCGCGACCATGCGATCGATCGGCACGCGCGCGCGCTCGGCGATCTCCGGCGGCACGCGCACCTCGAACTTCATCTCGGCAAGCGCGTCGCGCAGCTTGCGCAGCGTGATCATCTTCATGTAGACGCACGCCGCGCGCGGATTGGCCGGGATGAACTCGACGTCGGGCGCGGCCATCTGCAACGGATAGAGCATCCCGGTCTCGGTCGCGACGATCGCCTCGCGGACCTTGCCGGGACCGCCGTTCTCCGCGGCGGCCTGCGAGGAGCCGTCGAGCCCCGGTTCCTCGACCTGCGAGCCCGCGGCGCCGTCGTGCCCGACGATCGCCGCCTCGGCCTGCTCGGCGTAGCTCAGCATCCCGCCGGTCGAGAGCATGTGCACGCCCTTGGCCGAGATGTCGCCGGCGGCGACGTACTCCATCACGCTCGTCGTGCAGCCGCACTCGGGGTGGATCAGGAACTCGGCGTGCGGGTGCGCCGCGCGCGTCGCTTCGATGTCGGCCGGCCGGATGCCGGCGTGCACGTGGCACTCGCCGTCCCACACGTGCATCCGTTTGCCGAGCTCCTTCTCGACATACGCGCCGAGCCACATGTCCGGGCCGAACAGGATCTCCGTGTCGGGCCCGCGCGTCTCGTAGATGTGGCGCACGACGTCGACGGCGTTCGCCGACGTGCAGCAGTAGTCGGTCAGCGCCTTGACCTCGGCCGTCGTGTTGACGTACATCACGACGACGCCGTCCGGGTACTGCGCGCGCCAGTCGGCCAGCTGCTCGGCGTCGATCGACGCCGCCAGCGAGCAGCCGGCGTCGAGGTCGGGGATCAGGACCGTCTTCTCCGGGCAGAGGATCGACGCCGTCTCGGCCATGAAGTGCACGCCGCAGAACGCGATCACCTCGGCGTCGCTCGCGGCCGCGGCCTGGCGCGAGAGCCCGAGCGAGTCGCCGACGTAGTCGGCGACGTCCTGGACCTCCGGCACCTGGTAGTTGTGCGCGAGGATCACCGCGCTGCGCTGCTCGGCCAGCGCGCGCACCTCGACCTTCAGCGCGGCGATCTCGGCGGGCGACAGATGCTCCTGCACACCCTCCGCCGCACCCAGCGTCGGCGCCATCGGCAGGTTCATGGCCTCATTCTAGGAACAGAGCGCAACGCCGCTCATGTCGCGCTCGCGCGGCCACGCGATCGTGTGCACGTTGCGATCGGCGTCGGCCAGCTCCGGGCTCGGACCGTCGATCACGCGTGCGCGATAGTCGATCGACTCGACGAACGACGCGTACGCGTCCTTCGTGTCGTGCAGCTCGCACAGCAGCAGCGGCTGCCTCGCGCGCAGCGTCTCGCGCATCCCGTCGACGACGATCAGCTCGGCGCCCTCGACGTCGATCTTGACCAGATCGGGAGCCCGGACGCCCTCGCCTTCGACGAACTCGTCGAGCGCGACCGTCTCGACGACGATCTCGCCGGCGGCCGGGCCGTGGTTCTCCTGTTTGCTCGCCCCCTCGACGTTCAGCGAGTGGAACGCCGACCACGGCGAGACGAACATCTCGGCCGTGCCGGTCGACGACGACAGCGCCTTCTCGACGACGACTACGTTCGTCAGGCCGTTGAGCGCGATGTTGTGCTTCAGCGTCGCCAGGTTCTGCGGGATCGGCTCGAACGCATAGACCCGGCCGGTCGGCCCGACCAGCCGCGAGCAGAGGATCGTGAAGAAGCCGATGTTCGCGCCGACGTCGTAGACCGTCTGCCCGGGCTCGACCAGTTCGGCCAGCGCGTCCTGCACCTCGGGCTCGGCGTCGCCGGTCAGGTAGCGCACGAACGAGCCGCCGAGGTTGATTCGCACGCCCGCCATGCGTCCGCGCAGCACGCGCAGGTCGCGGTAGCGGATCGGCCGCGTCAGCGCTTCGACCACGCGCCGGCCGAGCTCGCTCGAGTGCTGCACGCGGTTGAGCGCGCGCCACAGCAGGCGCGCGAGCGCCTCCGCGAGGCCCTTGGCCGACCGCGTCGCGCGATCCCGAACTGAGCCCCTCCCCGTCAAGGCGCCGATCATACAGCCGCCCCGCGCCGCGCATGACGGGCGCATGCGAGCGCCTCGCCGGCCCTATGACACGAGCTCGAGCAGCATCGACAGGTCGAGCGCCGGCGCCGAATGCGTCAGCGCGCCCATCGACACCCACTGCACGCCCGTCTGCGCGCGCGAGCGCAGCGTCTGCAACGTCACGCCGCCGCTCGCCTCGAGCTCGGCGCGCCCGGCGACGCGCGCGACCGCCGCGCGCAGCTCTGCGTCGCCCATGTTGTCGAGCAGCAGCCGCGGCGCGCCCGCCGCGAGCGCCTCGTCGATCTCGCGCTCGTCGCGCACCTCGACCTCGAGCGTCGCCGCCAGCTGCGGCGCCGCCGCGCGCGCCCGCTCGATCGCCGCCGCGATGCCGCCGGCCGCCGCGATGTGGTTCTCCTTGATCAGGATCGCGTCGTACAGGCCGGCGCGGTGGTTGCTCGCGCCGCCCGCCGCGACCGCCGCCTTCTCGAGCGCGCGCAGGCCGGGCGTCGTCTTGCGCGTGTCGAGCACCCGCGCGCCGGTGCCCTCCACCGCGCGCGCCGCGCGCGCGGCCATCGTCGCGACGCCCGACAGGTGCGCGAGGAAGTTCAACGCCGTGCGCTCGGCCGTCAGCAGCGCGCGAGCGCGTCCGTCGACGCTCAGCACCGGCCCGCCGTCCTCGCGCCAGAGCCCCTCCTGCACATGCGCCTCCACGCGCGCGTCGGGGTCCAGGCGCAGGAGCGTCATCGTCGCCGCCTCCAGGCCGTAGATCGCGCCCGGCGCCTTCTGCGTGATCGACGCGCGCGCCCGCGCCTGCTCGGGCACCGTCGCAGCCGTCGTCACGTCGCCCGAGCCGACGTCCTCGGCGAGCGCCCGCTCGACGAGCGCCGTCAGGTCCTCCACGTCGATCACGCCGGGGCGGCCGACGCGAGCAGGTACGCGCGCACGAACCCGTCGAGGTCGCCGTCGAGCACGCGCTGCACGTCGCCCATCTCGTACCCGGTGCGGTGATCCTTGACCATCGTGTACGGGTGCAGCACGTACGAGCGGATCTGCGAGCCGAAGTTGACGTCCTGCGCGTCGCCCTTCTCGCGCGCGATCTCCTCCTGACGTTCGCGCTCCTTGCGCTCGAGCAGCTTCGCGCGCAGCATCGCCATCGCCGTCGCGCGGTTCGAGGACTGCGAGCGCTCGTTCTGGCACTGCACGACGATCCCGCTCGGGCGGTGCGTGATCCGCACGGCCGAGTCGGTCTTGTTGACGTGCTGGCCGCCGGCGCCCGACGCGCGGTAGGTGTCGACCTGCAGGTCGTCCTCGTTGATCTCGATCTCGGTCGTGTCCTTGACGACCGGCGCGACCTCGACGCCGGCGAAGCTCGTCTGGCGACGGTGCGCCGAGTCGAACGGCGACAGGCGCACGAGCCGGTGGACGCCGCGCTCGGCGCCGAACAGGCCGTACGCGTTCTCGCCCGACGCGCGGAACGTCGCCGACTTGATGCCGGCTTCCTCGCCGGCGCTGACCTCGAGCAGCTCGACCTGGAAGCCCCTGCTCTCGGCCCAGCGCATCTCCATCCGCAGCACCATCTCCGCCCAGTCCTGCGCGTCGGTCCCGCCCGCGCCGGCGTTCACCGTGACCAGCGCATCGCCGGCGTCGTAGCGGCCTGAGAACAGCCGCTGCAGCTCGAGCTCGGCCAGGCGCTGCTCGACCGACGCGATCTGCTCGTCGACCTCCGACTGCAGCGACTCGTCCTCGAGCGCCATCTCGGCGAGCGCGTCGAGGTCGTCTACGTCGCCCTGCAGCGCCGCGAACATCTCCACGCGCTTGCTCGCGCGCGCGTGCTCGCCCGAGACCGCGGCGGCGCGCTCGGAGTCGTCCCAGAACGCCGTAGCACCCATCTCGGCCTCGAGCGCCGCGACGCGCTCACCCAGCGCAGCCGGGTCAAAGATAGTCCGAGAGCAGTTTCATCTGCTCACGGATCGAGGCCAGCCGCTCGGGCGTCGACTCGCTTGCTGCGGTGGTGGCCATGCCCCCACGCTATCAACAGCGTCAGCGCCGACTGGTCAGCGAGCCGCTACGCCCCGTGGCACTTCTTGAACTTCTTGCCCGAGCCACACCAGCACGGGTCGTTGCGCCCGACCTGGTGCTCGTCGTCGACGACGCGCTGCTCGACGACCGGCATCAGCTCGCCGTCTTCGTCGGCATACGCCTGCGCGGCTCCCGGGGCGACGCCGGCCGCCGCCGCGGCGGCGGCCATCGCGCTCGCGCCGGCCGGGCTCTCGCCGCCGGAGTACGACACGCGCCCGGCGCGCGTCGCGTTGCCCGACGCGGCGAAGCTCGGCGGCGGGGCGCCGCCGCCGTTCTCGCCTTCGACGTTGACTTCGACGTTGAAGATCATCCGCGCGTAGTCGGTCCAGACGCTGTTCATCAGGTCGCCGAACAGCGTGAACGCCTCGTTCTTGTACGCGACGAGCGGGTCGATCTGGGCGATCCCGCGCAGGTGGATGCCTTCGCGCAGGTAGTCCATGTCGAACAGGTGCTCGCGCCAGCGTTCGTCGATGATCTGCAGCAGCAGGAAGCGCTCGAGCGCGCCCATCAGCTCCTCGCCGAGCGCCTGCTCGCGTGCGTTGTAGCGCTCCAGCGCCTCCTCGGTGACGCGGTCGGTCAACTCGGCGCGATCGACGCGCCCGGGGTCGAGGTCCTCGTCGCCGAGCTCGACCGCGAAGAACTGCCCGAGCGCCGTGAACATGCCGTCGAGGTCCCAGTCCTCGATGAAGTCGCCGGCCGTGTACTGGTCGACCGTCCGCTCGATCACGGCCGCCACTTCGCGCCGGGCCTCCTCGCCGATGCTCTTGCCTTCGAGCACCTCGTCGCGGTAGGCGTAGATCACGCGCCGCTGCTCGTTCATCACGTCGTCGTACTCGAGCACGCGCTTGCGGATCAGGAAGTTCTGCTCCTCGACCTTCTTCTGCGCTTTCTCGATCTGCTTTGAGAGCATGCCGGCCTCGATCGGTTCCTCGTTGCCGTCCTCGTCGACGCCGCCGAGTTTGTCGAGGATCTTGTAGATCCGGTCGCCGGCGAACAGGCGCACGAGGTCGTCCTCGGCCGACAGGAAGAAGCGGCTCTCGCCCGGGTCGCCCTGGCGCCCGGCGCGGCCGCGCAGCTGGTTGTCGATCCGGCGCGACTCGTGGCGCTCGGTGCCGCAGATGAACAGGCCGCCCGCCGCCATCACGTGCTCGTGGTTCTCGGCGACCTGCCGTTCGACGCCCGGCAGCACCTCCGCCAACCGCCGCTCGTAATCGTCGGAGTCGAGCTCGACGCCCTGGCGCGCGAGCTCGAGGTGCGCGAGGTGCTCGGCGTTGCCGCCGAGCTTGATGTCGACGCCGCGCCCGGCCATGTTCGTCGCGATCGTGACCCCGCCCGGCTGGCCCGCCTCGGCGACGATCTCCGCCTCGCGCGCAGCGTGCTCGGGCTTGGCGTTGAGCACCGTGTGCTTGATGCCGGCCTTCGTCAACCTGTCGCCGAGCAGCTCGGAGACCTCGACCGAGATCGTCCCGACGAGCACCGGCTGACCGTTCTCGTGGCGCGCCGCGATCTCTTTGACCACGGCGTTCCACTTGCCCTCCTTGGTCTTGTAGATCTGATCGTTGCGATCCTCGCGGACCATCGGCATGTTCGTCGGCACCTGCACGACCGGCAGCTCGTAGATCTTCATGAACTCGGTCGCCTCGGTCAGCGCCGTGCCGGTCATGCCCGCGAGCTTGTCGTACAGGCGGAAGAAGTTCTGGTAGGTGATCGTCGCAAGCGTCTGGTTCTCCTCCTGGATCCGCACGCCCTCCTTCGCCTCGACCGCCTGGTGCAGCCCCTCCGACCAGCGGCGGCCGTCGAGGATGCGCCCGGTGAACTCGTCGATGATCTTCACCTCGTCGTCGATCACGGCATAGTCGACGTCGCGCTTGTACAGCGCCTCGGCGCGCAGCGACTGGATCAGGTGGTTGACGAGATGGCCGTTCTCGGCGCGGTAGAGATGGTCGAGCCCGAGGAAGCGCTCGGCCTTGGCGACGCCCTGCTCGGTGATCGCGACCGTTTTCTGCTTCTCGTCGATCTCGTAGTCGAAGTCGGCGAGGAACTGCTTCTTCGAGCGAGGGTCCATCCCTTCGGGCGTCTTGCCGGGCTGCAGCCGCGGCGCGAGGCGCGCGAACTTGACGTACAGGTCCGCGGCCTGTTCGGGCGCGCCGGAGATGATCAGCGGCGTGCGCGCCTCGTCGATCAGGATGTTGTCGACCTCGTCGACGACAGCGAACGCGTGCCCGCGCTGGACCTTTTCGGCGAGGTCGGTCGCCATGTTGTCGCGCAGGTAGTCGAAGCCGAACTCGGAGTTCGTCCCGTAGACGACGTCGCACGCGTACGCGCGGTGCTTCTCGTCGATCGGCTGCATGTTCTGCAGCACGCCGACGCTGACGCCGAGCCCCTCGTAGATCGGGCTCATCCACGACGCATCGCGGCGAGCCAGGTAGTCGTTGACGGTCACGACGTGCACGCCCTTGCGTTCGGGCGGCTGGCCCTCCTCGCGCGATTCACGCACCGCCAGCGAGTTGAGCACGACGGCCAGCGTCGCCGTCAGCGTCTTGCCCTCGCCGGTCTTCATCTCGGCGATCTGCCCGTCGTGCAGCGCCATCGCGCCGATCATCTGCACGTCGAAGTGGCGCATGCCCATCGTCCGCTTGCCGACCTCGCGGACCAGCGCGAAGCACTCCGGCAGCAGCGCTTCGAGCGACTCGCCCTCGCTCCCGCGCTCGCGCAGCTCGTCCATCCGTGCGCGAAGCTCGGTGTCGCTGTCGTGTTCGAGCTCTGGCTCGAACGCGTTGATCAGCGCGACGCGCTTCTGGTAGGTCTTGTACTTCTTCGCCTCGCCGACGTTCAGCGCGCGATCGAGCAGAGAGGGCATCGGCCAAGGATAGCTCTCGCGGGCGTGCCGTCTACCCCCTTCTTCGCGGCGCGGCAGCCGCGCGGCGGCAGCCGCGCGGAGCGCGCTCGCGCGCTACGTCGCCGGCAGCTCGACCGCGACCGCCGACTGCGCAGCGTGACGGCGGTCGGCGGCGGCCGCGCGCGCCTCGCGCCGGTGGCGGCGCTTGTCGCGGTGGCGCTTGACCTGGCGTGAGAGCTCGTCGACCATCAGGTTGAGCGAGTGCAGCATGTCCGGCGAGCGGTCGCGGGCGCGCAGCGTGACGCCCTTCAGGTACAGCGTCGCCTCGGCGACGTGACAGTCGGACACGCGCGGGTTCGGCTCCTTGAAGATCTCGATCTCCACGCGCGCGAACTGCGAGACCTGGCGCGCGACCTTGCCCAGACGCCGAGCCGCGTGCTCGCGGATCTCGTCGGTGACCGGAACGTTGCGACCCTTGATGTCGATCTGCATCACAGGCTCCTTTGGTCGGCTGTTTCTGGCGCTGGCAAAGATGCTACGCCCGCGTCTGGCGGATGTCCACGTAGTTGCCCACATTCAGCCCGTCCGTCCACCGCCGACGGGGATCTCGCCCGCCACCCATGCCCGGTCCGGCGGTGCGAGAATGGCCCGCGATGGGCGTGACGGGCGCAGGCCTCGCCAACTCGATCGCCGCCGGCGCGGACTACTCGTGGTCGCTCGAACCCGACGTGCTGGTCGGCGTCGCGATCGTCGGCTTCCTCTACGTGCGCCGCTGGTGGACGGTGCGTTCGAGCGGATTGCCGCGCGCCGCTGCCGACGCGCCGATCTGGCGACTGTGCAGCTTCCTCGGCTCGCTGCTCGCGACGCTGATCGCGCTCGTCTCGCCGGTCGACGAGCTCGCCGACCAGCTGTTCCTGATGCACATGGTCCAGCACATGCTGCTGCTCGACGTCGTCCCGATCCTCGCGATCCTCGGCTTCACGAAGGTGATCCTGCGGCCGGTCACGCGCGCCGTGCACGATGTCGAGCGGCGCGCCGGCGCGCTCGCGAGCCCGGCGTTCGCGGTGATCCTGTACGTCGGCGTGATCTGGGCGTGGCACGTGCCGGCTGCGTACGACGTCGCGCTGCGCCATCCGCTCGTGCACGTGATCGAGCACCTGACGTTCCTGCTCGCCGGCTCGCTGTACTGGTGGCACCTGCTCTCGCCGATCCGCGCGCGGCTGCGCCTCGGCGGCCTCGGCCCAGTCGCGTACATGGGCTCGACGAAGCTGTTCGTCGGCGCGCTCGGCATGGGGCTCGCGTTCGCACCGAGCGCGCTGTACCCGTACTACGTGCACCACGTGCGCGTCTGGGGCCTCTCGGCCCACGACGACCAATCGATCGCCGGCCTGATCATGGCCGTCGAGCAGTCGCTCGTGATGGGCGTCGCGCTGGTCGTGCTGTTCGTCCGCGCGCTCGCCGAGTCAGAGCGCGAGCAACAGCGCCGCGAGCGCTACGAGATCGCCGCCTGATGCACGCGCGGGGCCAGCTTGCCGTCCGCCAGCCTGCTTGCTATGCTGACAACTGTCACATGACTCACTTTCCGCGTTCGGGCTCGCTTCGGCGGGCTCGAATGTGTTAAGCGGCGCCGCGCATGCTCTCCAGGATCCCCGCGTGGCCGGCGATCGCGCCGATCAGGACCGCGCCGGCGGCGACCTCCGTGCCGGGGAACACGATGCTCTCGCGAAGCTGCGCGCCGTCGCCGACGTTCGCGCCGTCGCCGAGCACGATCGGGCCCATCAGGCGCACGCCGGCGCCGATCCGAACGTCGCGCCCGATCCACACGTGGCCGTCGACGTCGGTGTCCTCGCGCAGCGGCGAGTCGCCGACGACGGTCACGCAGGGCGCGACCTCCGCGCCCTGCATCTGCAGATGCAGCTCGCCGCGCAGCGCGTCGAACGTGCCCTGGCGCAGCTCGCCGAGCGAGCCGACGTCGTTCCAGTACTCGCGCACCTCGTGGATGTGGAACGGCACGTCGTTCTCGAGCAGCGTCGGGAACACGTCCTTCGCCCAATCGACGAACGGGCGCTCGGGGAAGTAGTCGAAGATCGCCGGCTCGAACACGTAGATGCCGCAGTTGCCGAGGTCCGACAGCGCCTCGTCGGGCGACGGCTTCTCCTGGAAGCCGGTGATCCGCCCGGCGCGGTCGTGCAGCACGACGCCGTACTCGCGCGTGTCGGCGACCTGCTTGACCGCGAGCGTCGCGACGCCGCCGCTCGTGCGGTGCCGCGCGACGAGCGCGCCGAGGTCGATGTCGGTCAGCGCGTCGCCCGAGATCACGAGGAACGGCTCGTCGCCGAAGAACTCCGCGCACGCGCGCACGCCGCCGGCCGTGCCGAGCAGCTCCGGCTCGTGGTGGTAGGAGATCCGCTCGCCGAAGTACTCGCGGATCGTGTCCGGGAAGTAGTGCAGGTTCGCGATCACGCCGTCGAACTCGTAGCGGTCGATCAGGTCGAGGATGTGCTCCATCACCGGTCGGTCGAGCACCGGCACCATCGGCTTCGTGATCTCGTACGTGAGCGGGCGCAGCCGGGTGCCGAGCCCGGCTGCCAGCACCATCGCCTTCATCAGACCGCGCCCGCCCCGTCCGTCCGACTAGTAGCGGTAGTGGTCCGGCTTGTACGGGCCGTCGACCGGAACGCCGATGTAGGCGGCCTGCTCGGGGCTCAGTTTCGTCAGCTTCACGCCGAGCGCATCGAGGTGCAGCCGCGCGACCTTCTCGTCGAGGTGCTTGGGCAGCACGTAGACCTTCTTCTCGTACTCGTCGTTCTTCGTGAACAGCTCGATCTGGGCGATCGTCTGGTTGGAGAACGAGTTGCTCATCACGAAGCTCGGGTGGCCGGTCGCGTTGCCCAGGTTCAGCAGGCGCCCCTCGGAGAGCATGATGATCGCGTGGCCGTCCGAGAAGACCCACTTGTCGACCTGCGGCTTGATGTTGACGCGCTCGATCCCCGGCACCCGTGACAGGCCGGCGATGTCGATCTCGTTGTCGAAGTGGCCGATGTTGCCGACGATCGCCTGATGCTTCATGCGGCCCATGTCGGCGACCGTGATGATGTCCTTGTTGCCGGTCGTCGTGATGAAGATGTCGGCCGTGTCGAGCACTTCGTCGAGCGTTTTGACCTCGTAGCCCTGCATCGAGGCCTGCAGCGCGCAGATCGGGTCGATCTCGGTGACGATCACGCGCGCGCCCTGGCCGCGCAGCGATTCGGCGCAGCCCTTGCCGACGTCGCCGAAGCCGCAGACGACGGCGACCTTGCCGCCGATCATCACGTCGGTCGCACGGTTGATGCCGTCGATCAGCGAGTGGCGGCAGCCGTAGAGGTTGTCGAACTTCGACTTCGTCACCGAGTCGTTGACGTTGATCGCCGGGAACAGCAGCTCGCCCGACTCGACCATCTCGTAGAGGCGGTGCACGCCGGTCGTCGTCTCCTCGGTGACGCCCTTGATGCCCCGGCCGATCCGCGTCCAGCGCTGCGGGTCCTCTTCGAGCGAGCGCGTCAGCGTCGCGAGGATCACGCCGAGCTCCTCGGAGTCGGCGCTCGCCGGGTCGGGCACGGCGCCGGCCTTCTCGTACTCGGTGCCCTTGTGCACGAGCAGCGTCGCGTCGCCGCCGTCGTCGAGGATCATGTTCGGGCCGGCCGAGCCGTCCTCGCCCTCGGGCCAGTTGAGCACCTGCTCGGTGCACCACCAGTACTCCTCGAGCGTCTCGCCCTTCCACGCGAACACGGGAACGCCCTGCGGGTCCTCCGGCGTGCCGTTCGGGCCGACGGCGACGGCCGCCGCGGCGTGGTCCTGCGTCGAGAAGATGTTGCAGCTGCACCAGCGCACCTCGGCGCCGAGCGCCGTCAGCGTCTCGATCAAGACGGCCGTCTGGATCGTCATGTGCAGCGAGCCGGTGATCCGCGCGCCCTTCAGCGGCTGCGCGGCGGCGTACTCGGCGCGGATCGACATCAGGCCGGGCATCTCGTGCTCGGCGAGCACGATCTCCTTGCGGCCGAAGTCCGCGAGCGAGAGATCGGCCACCTTGAAGTCGGTCTCGGTGGCGACGACGGTGGAGGTCATTGCTGACATCGCTGGTTCTCCTGTCCGGTCAGGTGAGCGCCCTTGCTTCAGGGAAACGGGCCGAGCGTGGCGGGACCGGAGCCCGTCGCAGCGCTCCTCGGCCGTCGCCATCGACGGTATCACAGACCTCGGGAGCCCTCGCGGGGTCTCGGCGAGCGTCCGGCTCGCCCGTCAGCGCTGCTCGAGCGCGGCCTTCAGCTCGTCGATCACCCTGACCGGCCCGGGGTCGACGCCGCGCAGCGCGGCGAGGTAGATCGAGACGAGGTCGCCGAGCAGCACGAGCGAGGTGACGCGCTCGACCGTCGTCTGCCCGCGCGTCTCCAGGCGGAAGCTCGCGAGCGCGTTGCCGACGATCAGCTGCTCGGTCAGGTCCATCCGCGTCTTCACGCGCGGGTGCGCGTCGGAGTCGTCGAGGAACACGGCCGAGAAGCGCCCGACGTCCTGCGCGCCCTCCCAGCCGACGATCTCGTTGTGATCGAGCTCGGGCAGCTCGTGCATGAACGCCGGCTGCTTCGCGTTCTCGTTGATCTGCGTCTTCCAGCGGTAGGCGATCGGCGTCGTCAGCCCGGCGCCGGCGATCACCGGCGTCGTCCCGAGCAGCCCACGCGCGATCTCCTTCGCGAGCGAGTCTTCCGGCGCGTCCGGCCCCCACTCGGCGACGAGCTGCTCCGAGTGCGAGGCGGCGACGTCGATCTCCGAGGTCAGCCGCGGGCCGGCGCCGCACAGCGCGGCGACCTCGAGCGCGGCGACCGTCATGTACGCAACGGCCGCGCGCGGCTGGAAGCCGCCGGGCAGCGGGATCACCGGCACGCCGTCCTCGCGCGCCATCTCGGCCAGGCGCCCGCCGGTCGTCACGACCGTGCGACGCGCGCCGAGCGCGCCGGCCGACTCGTAGCAGGCGAGCGTCTCCTCGGTGTCGCCCGAGTAGCTCGCGCACAGGACCATCGTGTCGGGCGTCGTCCACGGCGGCAGCCCGTAGGCGCGCGTGACGAAGATCGGGCGCGTCGCGTGGTCGGCGAGCGCCGCGCGCGCGAGCGCGCCGCCGATCGCCGAGCCGCCCATTCCGGCGACGACGAGGCCGGCGGACGTGTCCCAGTCCTGCATGATCGCCGACTCCACGCGCCAGAGCGCGTCGCGCAGGTGCTCGGGCAGGCCGAGCACGTCGTCGAGCTGGCCCGAGCGGTCGACGCGCGCGATCGCCTCGCGCGAGAGCTCTGCGGCCGTGGAAGTCGCGCCAGCGGGGCCTTCGCTCATCTCCTGCTGTCCTCCTGTCGGTTAGAACTTGATCGCGCCGTCGGGCAACGCGACACCCGGGAAGATACGCGCACCGCGGGCGATCACGTTGTCCGCCCCGACCGTGACGCCCTCGCCGAGCACCGCGCCGCCCGTGATCTGCGTGTTCGCGCCGATCCGGCAACCGCCTGCGACGA
Organism: uncultured Solirubrobacteraceae bacterium; assembly: GCA_963782925.1. GTDB lineage: Bacteria > Actinomycetota > Thermoleophilia > Solirubrobacterales > Solirubrobacteraceae > Palsa-744. The sequence goes on along the minus strand of CAWALH010000002.1, from coordinate 2,537,056 downwards.
TGCAGTCACGCAGCGTGCAGCCCTCGCCGATCTCGGTGCCGCGCATGATCACCGCGCGTTCGACGGTCGCGCCGGCGGCGATCGAGACGTCCTCGCCGAGCACGACCAGGCTGCCGACGTGCGCACCGGCAGCGATCCGCGCTCCGCGCTCGATCACGGCCGGCGGGACGACGCGCCCGTCGACCGACGCGGCGGCGTCGACCGCGAGCCACGCATCGCCGAGCCGCTCGGTGACCGACGTTGAGACGTTGCCCTCGAGGATGTCGAACGTCCCCTGCAGGTAGCGCTCGGGCGAGCCGATGTCGAGCCAGTAGCTCTCCGACGGGAAGCCGTACAGGCCGTTGCCGATCAGCTGCGGCCACACCTCGCGCTCGATCGAGACGTTGCGGTCGGGCGGGACGAGCTCGAGGATCGAGCGCTCGAGCACGTAGGCGCCGGCGCTGATCAGGTTCGTGTCGATCGCGTCGGGGCTCGGCTTCTCGACGAAGTCGCGCACCGAGCGGTCCTCGTCGAGGTGCACGAGGCCGTACGCGCTCGGGTCGGCGACCGGCACGAGCGCGAGCGTCGCCTTCGCGCCGGTCCGCTCGTGCTGGGCGATCTGCGCGCTCAGGTCGATGTCGGTCAGCACGTCGCCGTTGAGCATCAGGAAGCGCTCGTCGAGCATCGACTCGGCGAACTTCAGCGCACCGGCCGTGCCGCGCGGGTCGGGCTCCTCGACGAAGCGCAGGCGCACGCCGAGATCGGACCCGTCGCCGAGCACGTTGCGCACGCTCGTCGCGAGGAAGCCGCACGACATGATCACGTCGTCGATCCCGTGGCGCACGAGCCAGTCGAGCATGAACGAGATGAACGGGCGGTCGACGAGCGGCACGACCGGCTTCGGCACGGTCGACGTCAGCGGTCGCAGGCGCGTTCCCTCGCCGCCGACGAGGATCACGGCCTGCATCAGGAGCCGCCCCTGCCGACGCCCTCGTAGACGAGGCCGGCGGCGCGCAACGCGTCGGGGTCGAGCGCGTTGCGGCCGTCGATCACGAGCTCGCCGCGCATCGCCTCGGCGACGAGCTTGTAGTCGAGCTCGACGAACTCGGGCCACTCGGTGACGAGCACGACGGCGTCGGCGCCGGCGGCGGCGTCGAGCGGCGAGTCGGCGAACGCGATCCCGCTGACGAGCTGTCGCGCCTGCTCCTCGGCGACCGGGTCGTACGCGACGACGTCGGCGCCGTCGGCGTTCAGGCGCGCCGAGAGGACGAGCGACGACGCCTCGCGCATGTCGTCGGTGTTCGGCTTGAACGCGAGGCCGAACAGCGCGACGCGCTTGCCGACGAGCCCGCCGAGGTGCTTGTGCAGCTTGCCGATCACGCGCCGCTTCTGCAGTTCGTTGACCTCGATCACGGAGGTCAGGAGCTGGAAGTGGTAGCCGGAGTTGCCGGCGAGCTGCTTCAAAGCATCGACATCCTTTGGGAAACAGGAGCCGCCGAATCCAATCCCCGCCTGCAGGAACTTCGGCCCGATGCGGTCGTCGAGCCCCATCCCGCGCGCGACCTCGACGACGTCGGCGCCGGTCTCCTCGCAGACGTTCGCGATCTCGTTGATGAACGAGATCTTCGTCGCGAGGAACGCGTTCGAGGCGAGCTTGACCATCTCGGCGCTGGCGATGTCGGTGCGCACGAGCGGCGCGTGCAGCGGCGCGTACAGCTCGGCGACGGCGTCGCCGGCCCAGTCGCCGACGTCGCCGATCACGACGCGGTCGGGATGCATGAAGTCCTTGACGGCCGAGCCCTCCTTGAGGAACTCGGGGCACGACACGTATGCCAGCCCGCCCTTGTCCTGCTCGGCGAACATCCGCTTGACGGCGACGCCGGTCCCGGCCGGGACGGTCGACTTCATCACCAGCGCGTGGTCGTTGGACGCCGGGATCGCCTCGATCACGGCGTTGACGGCCGACAGGTCGGCGTCGCCCGAGTACGTCGGCGGCGTGCCGACGGCGACGAACAGCAGGCGCGCGTGCTCGAGCGCGTCGGACAGCGACGTCGAGAAGTGCAGGCGCTCGGAGTTGCGCGCGAGCAGCTCGTCGAGGCCGGGCTCGTAGATCGGGACCTCACCGGCGCGCAGCCGCTCGATCTTGGCGGCGTCGATGTCGACGCACCAGACGTCGCTGCCGAGCTCGGCGAAGCCGGCAGCCGTGACGAGACCGACGTAGCCGGTGCCGATCACTCCGATTGGCTGTCGCGAGGCGCTCATCGGCCGGGAAGGCTAGCCGGTGGGCGCGATGAGGCGGAACACCGGGTGCCGCGGCGCCGCCGCCGCGAGCTCCTGCTCGGAGGAGTCCGGGCCGACGCCTTCGAAGAACACGCCGACCTCGGCCTTCCAGCGCTTCAGGTACGCCCGCAGGACCGCCGTCTTCTGCTCGTCGGGGAGCTCCTGCGCGGTGAACGACTCCGAGCGACGGCCGAGCAGCAGGCGCCCGCCGCCGCTGGCGCGCAGGTTGCGCACCCACTGCGTCTCGCCGCGCGGCGCGACGAGGTAGCGCTCGCCGCCGACCGTCAGCAGGTTGACCGGCGTGCGGCGCGGCTCGCCGGTGCTGCGCCCCGGCACCTCGAGGATGCGCGAGCCGAGCACGCTGACGCCCAAGCGCATCAGCCCGTTCACGAGCGGGTTGAACACGTGCGCCGTGAACCATCCCGGCCGCTTCTGCTCGAAATGGCTGGCTGCGGGAGTCTGGCCGGCGGGAGACTGGCTCGCCATGGGCGGAGCGTAGCCGACGGCTACTGCCCGACCGCGAGGAACGCTTCGTAGCGGCGGATGTCGCGCAGCGCCCGCGCCTGGCGCTCGGTGCCGTCTTCGGCCTCGTGCGCGGCCGCCTGCGCTTCTTTCAAGCGCGTCTCGAACGTCTGGCGATCGACGTCCTGCGGCGCGATCGCCTCCTCGACGAGCACGAGCGCGCGGTTGTCGGCGAACTGCAGGTAGCCCTCGGCCTGCGCGAAGCGCACGATGTCCGAGTCCGAGCGGTACAGCCGCAGCTCGGTCGGTTCGAGCATCGCCAGCACCGGCTCGTGGTTGGCGAGGATCCCGATCGAGCCGACGGCCGTGCGCGTCGAGAGCATCTCGATCTCCTCCGAGAAGACCTCGCCCTCGGGCGTCAGCACTTCGGCGGGGAACGTGGCGCGCGCCATCTAGCCTTTGCCCTTGGCCGCCTCGACGACCTGCTCGATCGTGCCCTTCAGGAAGAAGGCGCTCTCGGGCACCTCGTCGTGCTTGCCCTGGATGATCTCGTCGAAGCCGCGGATCGTCTCGGCGATCGGCACGTACGCGCCGGGCGTGCCGGTGAACTGCTCGGCGACGAAGAACGGCTGCGAGAGGAAGCGCTCGATCTTGCGCGCGCGCTGGACGATCAGCTTGTCCTCGTCGGAGAGCTCGTCGATGCCGAGGATCGCGATGATGTCCTGCAGCTCCTTGTAGCGCTGGAGGATCTCCTTGACTTCGTTGGCGACGCGGAAGTGATCCTCGCCGAGGATGTCGGCCTTGAGGATCGTCGAGGTCGAGTCGAGCGGGTCGACCGCCGGGTAGATCCCTTTTTCGGAGATCGAGCGCGACAGCGCGGTCGTCGCGTTGAGGTGCGCGAAGACCGACGCCGGCGCCGGGTCGGTGTAGTCGTCGGCCGGCACGTAGATCGCCTGGATCGAGGTGACCGAGCCGTTCTTGGTCGAGGTGATGCGCTCCTGCAGCTGGCCCATCTCGGTCTCGAGCGTCGGCTGGTAGCCGACCTGCGAGGGCATCCGCCCGAGCAGCGCCGAGACCTCGGAGCCGGCCTGCACGAAGCGGAAGATGTTGTCGACGAACAGCAGCACGTCCTGGCCCTGGTCGCGGAAGTATTCGGCCATCGTCAGGCCCGACAGCGCGACGCGCATGCGCGCTCCGGGCGGCTCGTTCATCTGGCCGAAGACGAGCATCGTCTTGTCGAGCACGCCCGACTCCTTCATCTCCAGCCACAGGTCGTTGCCCTCGCGCGAGCGCTCGCCGACGCCGCAGAACGCCGACAGGCCGCCGTGCTCCTTGGCGAGGTTGTGGATCAGCTCCTGGATCAGCACCGTCTTGCCGACGCCGGCGCCGCCGAACAGGCCGACCTTGCCGCCCTTCGCGTAGGGAGCGAGCAGGTCGATCACCTTGATGCCGGTCTCGAACATCTCGGTCGTCGGCGTCAGGTCCTCGACGCGCGGCGCCTCCTGGTGGATGCCGCGCCGTGGCGTGTCGGCCGGCAGCTCGGCGCCGAGATCGATCGGCTGGCCGAGCAGGTTGAAGATCCGCCCGAGCGTCGCCTCGCCGACGGGCACGGTGATCGGCGCACCGGTGTCGATCACCTCGAGCCCGCGCGCGAGACCGTCGGTCGTGTCCATCGCGACCGCGCGAACGCGGTCGTCGCCGAGGTGCTGCTGCACCTCGCAGACGAGCACCTCCTCCTCGGCGCCGGCGCTGATCCCGGGGGCCTCCTCCTCGCGGTTGGCCGCCGATCGCGCGATCGTGATCGCGTGGTTGATCTCGGGCAGGCGGTCGGGGAAGACCGCCTCGATCACGACCCCTTGGATCTCCTCGATCCGGCCGATGTTCCGCGTCCCGCCGTTGCCGTTGCCGGTCGCGCTCGTGGGCTCTGTGGCGATGCTTGCGTCCATTTGCGTTCGATTCTCCTCTTTATCTATTCAAGTTCGTTGTGTGCTGGTTTCGCCACAGACGGACGTCGGGCAAGCGAGACAAGGACGCAGGGAGCGTGGCGTGCTCTGCACGCGAGCGACCGAGGACGCAGTATCGCGCAGCTCGACGTTCGTCCCTATGAGACGCCCTCCGCTCCTGCGACGACCTCCATGATCTCCTGCGTAATCTCCGCTTGGCGGGCGCGGTTCATCTGCAGCGTCAGGTCGGTGATGATTTCGCCGGCGTTGTCCGACGCGCTGCGCATCGCCGTCATCTGGGCGCCGAAGAAGCCGGCGGCCGACTCGACGAGCGCGCGGTAGATCGAGATCTCGACGTAGTCCGGCACGAGCCGCTTGAGGATCTCTTCCGGTTCGGGCTCGTACGCGACGAGCGCGCGGTGACCGGAGGCGCCGGCGGCCTCGCTCGCGCGCTGCTCGCGCTCCTGCTCGTCGCCGGCGATCGTCGCGCGCGAGAGCGGCAGCAGCGTCTCGCGCGTGACGTGCTGCGTCAGCGGCGAGATGTAGGCGTTGTAGATGATCTCGACGCGGTCGAGCTCGCCGTCGATGTAGCCGGTCATCAGGTCGTCTGCGATCGAGCGCGCGTCGGCGTAGGCCGGTTTGTCGGCGAAGCCCGTGTAGCTGCCGCTCAGCTCGCGCCCGCGGAACGTCAGCGAGGAGACGCCGCGCCGGCCGGTCGCGTACCACGCGGCCTGCACTTCGTCCTCGGCGTAGTCGTCGCCGACGCGCACGCCGGCGCGGATGATCTGCGAGTTGAAGCCGCCCGCCAGTCCGCGATCGCCGGTCACCAGCAGCAGGCCGACTTTGCTCGTGCTCTCGTGCTCGGCCAGCAGCGGCAGGCGCGTCGCCTCCGCGCCGGCGGCCTGCGCCGCCTGGCGCGTCATCCGCCGCAGCGCGTCGGCATACGGGCGCAGCGCCTGGATCCGCTGTTCGGCGCGGCGCAGCCGCGCGCCGGCGACCATCTCCATCGCGCGCGTGATCTTCTGGATGTTCTTGACCGAGGAGATCCGGTTCTTGACGTCGCGCTGTGATGCCATGGCGTGTCGCGGCGACCGGCGCTAGGCCGGCTGCGGCTCCTCCTCGCGCGAGGCCGCGGGGGCGCCCTCGTCGGGCAGCAGCGGCGCATCCTCGTCGAGCGGGTGGCCCTCCTCGTCGAGGTCGTAGCCGAAGTCTGCGGCGAACGTCTCGACGGCGTCGCGCACGGCCTTCTGCGTGTCATCCGACCAGTCGCCGTCGGCGATCTTCTGGCGCACGTCGGCGTGCTGCGCGTGCATCCGTTCGGTCAGCTCGCTCAGGAACTCGCCGACACGCTCGACGTTCAACCGGTCGAGGAAGCCGTTCGTCGCGGCGTAGATCTGCACGACCTGATCCTCGACCGCGAGCGGCTCGCGCTCGTGCTGGTTGAGCGTCGCGACGAGGCGCTCGCCGCGGGCGAGCGTTTTCTGCGTGTCGGCGTCGAGGTCGGAGCCGAACTGCGCGAACGCTTCGAGGTCGCGGTACTGCGAGAGCTCGAGCTTGATCCTGCCGGCGACCTTCTTCATCGGGCTGATCTGCGCGTTGCCGCCGACGCGCGAGACCGAGATGCCGACGTTGATCGCCGGCCGCACGCCCGAGTTGAACAGCTTCGGCTCGAGGAAGATCTGCCCGTCGGTGATCGAGATCACGTTCGTCGGGATGTACGCGGAGACGTCGCCGGCCTGCGTCTCGATCACGGGCAGGGCGGTCAGCGATCCACCGCCGAGCTCGTCGTTGAGCTTGACCGCGCGCTCGAGCAGGCGCGAGTGCAGGTAGAAGACGTCGCCCGGGTAGGCCTCGCGGCCGGGCGGACGCCGCAGCAGCAGCGACATCTGCCGGTAGGCGTACGCGTGCTTTGTCAGGTCGTCGTAGATCGCCAGCGCGTGCTTGCCGTTGTAGAGGAAGTACTCGCCCATCGCGCAGCCCGCGTACGGCGCCATGAACTTGATCGGCGCCGCCTCGTCGGCCGGCGCGGCGACGATGATCGTGTTGTCGAGCGCGTCGTGTTCGTCGAGCGTCTGCGCGAGCGCGACGACGGTCGACATGCGCTGCCCGATCGCGACGTAGACCGACACGACACCGGTCTCCTTGTTGTTGATGATCGCGTCGATCGCGATCGCCGTCTTGCCGGTCTGGCGATCGCCGATGATCAGCTCTCGCTGGCCGCGGCCGATCGGGATCATCGCGTCGATCGCCTTCAGCCCGATCTGCATCGGTTCGGTGACCGGCTGGCGCTGGACGACGCCGGGCGCCTTGAACTCGGCCGGACGGCGTTCGGAGAACTCGATCTCGCCCTTGCCGTCGAGCGGGCGCCCGAGCGGGTCGACGATCCGCCCCAGCAGCCCCTCGCCGACGGGGATGTCGAGCAGGTGGCCGGTGCGCTTGACCGTGTCGCCCTCGGAGATGTGCTCCCACTCGCCGAACAGCACCGCGCCGACGTTGTCGGACTCGAGGTTGAGCGCCAGCCCGGTGACGCCGTGCGGCAGCTCAAGCAGCTCGAAGGACATGCAGTTCTCGAGCCCGTGCAGGCGCGCGATGCCGTCGGCGACCGACAGCACCGTGCCGACCTCGGTCAGCTCGGCGCGCCCGCCGTCGAGCCCCTCGATGCGGCTCTTCAGGATGCTTGTGATCTCGTCTGGGTTGATCTGCATGTCGTTCTAAGCGGCTCCTTGGGCAACGTGCCTGCGCAGCTGCTCCAGTCGGTTGCGAATAGAGGCGTCGAGGATCGAGTTGCCCACCCTCAGGACGATCCCGCCGAGGATGTTCGGGTCGACGTGCGCGGCGAGCCGCACGCGACGCCCCGCGCGCTCGCCGATCTCCCGACCGAGTCTCTCGGTCGTGCCCTGGTCGAGCTCGATCGCGCTGGTGATCTCGACCGGCAGCAGCTCGTTCTCCTTCTCCCACATGCGCTCGTACTGCTGGCGAGCGCGGAAGATCACGGGCATCCGGTGGTTCTCGATCAACAGCTCGAGGAAGTTGAGGAAGCTCGGATCGGCGCCGTCGAGGACCCGGCCGAGCGCCTCCTGCTTCTCCTTCGTCGAGAAGTACGGCGAGAAGAAGAACACCGCCAGCTCGCGGTTGGAGTCGAGCGCGTCGGCGAACTGGCCTAGCTGCTCGCGCAGCTCGTCGAGCTTGCCCTGCTCGAGTGCGACCTCGAACAGCGAGCGCGCGTAGACCTCGGCGAGCTCGTCCATCAGTTGTTCGACGCCCCGGAGATCGATGAGAAGTCGAGCTCTGAGAGCGCCTCCTCGACGAGGCGCTTCTGGTCCTCGGGCGTGAGCGCCTTGCGCGTGACCTTCTCGGTCGCCATCACCGTCAGATCGGCGACCTCGCGGCGGATGTCGTCGAGCGCGCGCTTGCTCGCGGCCTCGATGTCGCGCTCGGCGCGCCTGGCCGCCTCGGCGAGGATCTCCTGGCCCTGCTCCTTGGCCTCGGACTCGTGCACGTCGGCGGCCTGGCGCGCGCGCTGCACGATCTCTTCGGCCTGCGCGCGCGCCTCCTTCAACCGCTCGCGGTATTCGGCGAGCAGCTCCTCGGCCTCGGTGCGCGTGCGCTCGGCCGTGTCGATCGACTCTTCGATGCTGCGCTTGCGCCGTTCGAGCGCTTCGGAGATACGTGGGAACGCGAGCTTCGAGAGCAGCACCATCGTGATGCCGAAGACGAGCAGCGTCCAGATCATCAGGCCGATGCCCGGCTTGATCAGGAAGCTGCCCTTGGAGGCGGCGAGCACCACCGCCGATGGCTGTGACAGGTCGATCGGCATCCGCTCAGACGATGAACGCGGCGAGCAGGCCCGCGACGAGGCCGTAGAAGAAGCACGCCTCGGTCAGCGCGAAGCCCAGCCACTGCAGCTGGGTGATCTCGTCGCGCATCTCGGGCTGACGCGTGATCGCTTCGATTGCCTTGCCGAAGATGATGCCGATGCCGACACCGGCGCCCACGGCGCCGAGACCGCCGCCGACGCCCAGGCCGATCGACTTGCCCGCCTTGGCGGTTTCTTCGGTCGCTGCCGCCAGGAGGGTGATCAAAGCTATGTGCACGACTATTGGCTCCTTTAGTGGTCTTCGGCGACCGCGCCGCCGAGGTAGATAGCGGTCAAAGTGGCAAAGATGAACGCCTGCAGGGCGGCGACCAGACCGACCTCGAAGGCGAACAGCAGCACGCCGAACGGGAGTGTGAACCAGCCCAGCGCGGTGATGCCGAGGATCACGGCGAGCGCGCCCGCCATGAACAGGATGATCAGGTGCCCCGCCAGGATGTTGGCGAACAGACGAATCGTCAGCGAGAGGATCCGCATCAGGTTCGAGAGCACCTCGAGGAAGAAGATCGCGACGGCCATTCCGCCCTGCACGCCGCCCGGGACGAGCCCTTTGAGGTAGCCGATCGGGCCCTTCGCGCGAATGCCTTCGAACGTGTACGAGAAGAACACGACGAGCGCGAGGACGAGCGGGATCGACAGGTTGGCGGTCGCCGCATACAGCGAGAAGGACGGGATCTGCAGGCCGAACACGGTGATCTCGTGCTCGGTGTTGGTCGGCAGCGGGATGTAGCCGACGAGGTTCGAGAACATGATGAACAGGAACAGCGCGCCGATGAACGGGAACCACTTGGCGGCCATCTGCTCCGACATCGCGCTGCCGGTGATGTTGTTGCGCATCAGTTCGTAGAGCACCTCGACGGCGGCCTGCACCTTGTTCGGCCGCGCGTGCATGCGCCGCGCGATGTAGATCATGCTGAAGCACGTCGCGACGGCCGCGAGCACGAGGTAAAGCACGGCCTTGTTGATCGAGAAGACCCCGAGGTGAACCCAGCTGTCGAGCTTGAACTCGTTCTGCGGTTCGAACGATTTGTTGCGCGTGCCGTGCAGGCCGTAGATCGCGCCGAGCACGATCACGCCGCCGATCCACACGCCTCCGAGGATCAGGAGCGTCCGCTTGGCGCTGCTCTTGGTCTTGACTCCCCCCTCCGTCGCGTTCATCGCCCGCAGGCACCTGCCTCGGTCGGTGGGAAGCCGAGCTCGTGCAGGTGGCTCATGGGCTCGCTCTCCCGGGCGTGCCCGTCGAGCCCTGCAGCGGGCCCTCGCGCGTTACGAACGACATCACGAAGTAGACGGTGAAGGCGGCGAGCAGCAGCGCGGCGGCCATGATGCCGTCGTCCTTGCCGCCGGCGACGCGCGCGAGGATCACGGCGAGCGCGACCAGCCAGACGCGGCCCATCATTCCCGCGACCTGCAGTCCGGCGCGGTACTTGGCGTCGCCGACACGGCGGGCGCGCGCGTACATGAACACGGTTCCGGCGCGCGTCAGCAGCCAGGCGCCGGCGCCGATCAGATAGCCGGTGATCGGCAGGTTGCCGGCGAGCACGAACGGAGCCGTCGCGAGCACCAGGCACACGTCGAGGTATCGCAGGGTGGCCACGTCAGCTCGGAGATCCGGGGGGCCGACCCTGGCACGTCGTCCATAGACGCCGGCGCCGGCGCGGCGGGCTCGCCGGCAGCATCGCGCGCTCGGCACAGAGGCGGTGGGCGGCTTTCCAGCGCCGGGCGACAAGCCGCGCCCGGATCCGGCGCGTGCGGATCGCCTCGCAGGGAGAGCAGCGGCGCGAAGCCAGCGAACGCGAGCGCGGCGCGAACCGCGGGCGCAGCTTCGGCAGCTCGAAGCGGTCGTCGCGACCGGCTCCGCCCAGGCGCAGTGGATCGTCGTTAGCGTCGAAATCTGGCATGTGCGTGGCGCCACCCTACAGACCCGACGAGAAATCCCGCGCGCCGAGATGCGGCGGGTCATTCGCGACGCCGCCGGACGAAGCGCGGAGCGTCTCACGGGGTCTGCGGCAGCGCCGTCAGTCTACCGTGTCTTGAACTTCGTAACAACTTTGTGACATACGCAACGCCGGATTTGCGGGATTTTCCCGCTGACGACGCAGCCGGGCCGGCAGACTGACGCGCACCGGCGAGAGTCGCCCCGCGAGACGGTCGGGCGAACCGACGAGCCAGATCGACAACGCCAGCGCGAGCAGGCCGCCGACGATGTCGAGCAGGAAGTGGTTGCCGGTCGCGAGCACGGCGAACGCCGTCAGGCACGGGTAGGCGAGCGCGAGCGCGCGCAGCCAGCGGCGCTCGCTGATCCGCCACAGCGCGATCGTGCACCAGCCGGCCCACGCGATGTGCAGCGACGGCATCGCCGCGACCTGGTTGGCCTGCGAGGCGAGCGCGCCGGTGTGCCACGAGCCGAACGCGTCGGTCTTGGCGACGACGTCGATGAAGCCGTCGAGCATCCGCGGCGGCGCGACCGGGAAGCGCCAGAAGACGACGAAGCCGATCACGTTGACGAGCACGAGCGAGTTGCGCAGCGGCCGATACAGGTCGGCGCGCTTCCACCACAGGTAGCCGAGCACGCTGAGCGTGACGACGAAGTGCGCGTTGTCGTAGTAGTCGGCGATCACGAGCCCGAGCGTGCGATGCGCCGCGAGCCAGCGATCGAGCGTCATCTCCGGGTCGATGTGCAGCAGGCGCTCGAGATGCAGCACGCCGCGCGCGTTGCCGAGCGCGACCGACAGGCGCAGCGGCGCGAAGTTGGTGATCGCGTCGTACACCCACAGCAGCCACGCGATCGCCGCCAGCTCGACCCACCAGCGCGTGCGCGCCGGCGTGCGCGCGGCGAGCGCTGCGCGCGCGTCGGCGGCGACGCGAACTGCGGATGCGGCCCCCCCGACCGGGCTCGATGCAGCGGGCGAGCCGCCACGATCGATCGAGACGGCGCTGGACAAGCGGGGGATTTTATCGGGCGCTACAGCAAGACCGGCTCGACGCCGCGTTCGGCGAGCGTCGCGAGCACGCGAGGAAGCGCGGCGACCGTGCGCCGCCACGAGTCGACGGCCGAGTAGTCGTCGGCGTCGTGCAGCAGCAGCACCGAGCCCTCGCCGGCGCCGGCGGTGACGCGCGCGGCGATCGACTCCGGCGTCGCGCGGCGCTCCCAGTCGCGTCCCCAGTGGCTCCACAGGACCGTCCGCCAGCCATGTGCACGCGCGTGGCGGAGGGCGGCGGCGTTGAGCACGCCGTACGGCGGGCGGTAGAGCAGCGGCGAGACGCCGGTCGCGTCCTCGATCGCCGCCTGCGCGCGGTCGATGTCCGCGCGGACCTGCCACGGCGCCAGGCGCAGCAGGTTGCGGTGACGCTGGCAGTGCAGGCCGATCCGGTGGCCGGCCTGCACGATCTCGCGCGCGAGCGCCGGATTGCGCTGCACCTGCTCGCCGACGAGGAAGAACGTCGCCGGCGCGCGCTGCTGCTCGAGCAGCGCGAGCACGGCCGGCGTGCCGAGCGCGTGCGGGCCGTCGTCGAACGTCAGCGCGTAGCCGCGCCCGTCGGGCGTGCGATCCTCGACGCCGAGCAGGCGGCGCAGCGCCGGCAGCGCGCCGGCGAGGCCGGGGAGCATGTACCCGGCGAGCGCGCCGCCGACGACGATCGCCGCCGCCGCGCCGGGAGTCGAGGGGGTCGGGATGCGATGATCGTCAGCTGACATGGTCGATCTCGTGCTTGGCATAGGAGCGGCCGTCGGCGCCTCGACGCTCTACAGCCTAGGGGTCGCGCTGCAGGCGATGGACGCGAAGGAGGCGCCGCACGGCGAGCACCTGCGGCTCGCGCTCGCGCGGACGCTCGTGCGGCGCTCGCGCTGGCTGCTCGGCACCGGCCTGTCGATCCTCGGCTGGCCGCTGCAGCTCGTCGCGCTGCTGCTCGCGCCGCTCGTCGTCGTGCAGCCGGCGCTCGCCGTCGGCCTGCTCGTGCTGCTGTTCTTCGCCCAGCGGCTGCTCGGCGAGCACGCCGGGCGCTCCGAGCACGTCGCGATGGTCGCGATCGTGATCGGCGTCGTCGGCGCCGGGCTCGCCGCGCCGCCGCGCGTGACCGGCCACGGCTCGGAGGAGCTCCCGATCACGCTCGTGCTCGGCGGCATCGCGCTCGCGGCCGTGCTGCCGTACCTGATGCGGCTCGTCGCGCGCCCGCCAGCCGCGCTGACGATGCTCGCCGCGGGGCTCGCCGGCGGCTGGAGCGGGATCGCGACGAAGCTCGCGTCCGACGATCTCGCGCAGGGCCACGTCGGCCTCGCGATCGCGTGGGGACTGTCGACGGCCGTCGCCTCGGCGGTCGGGATCCTCAGCGAGATGAGCGCACTGCAGGAGCGACCGGCGATCCAGGTCGCGCCGGTCGTGTTCGTGACGCAGACGGTCGTGCCGATCGTCGTCGCGCCGCTGCTGTTCGGCGAGAGCTTCGCCGACACGCCGCTCGGCGGCCTGCCGCTGTCGGCGTCGCTGGCGCTGCTCGTCGTCGGCGCGGGGATGCTCGCGCACTCTCAGCTGCTCGTCGCGCTCGTCGCCGGCGAGCCGGTCAGCCATGCGAGCGGCTCGGCCCCGAGCCCCTCGCCGCCGAGCCGCGTGACGAGTCGTTCGAGGCACGACACCGACGTGGACGATCCGTCGAGTTCGGCGACGACGACGTCGCCGGCGCGCATCACGCGCTGACGCACGACGCCGGTCGCGTCGAGGTCCAGGCGCTGCGCGCCGATCACCGGCGTCGCGCCGGCCGTGCGCGCGAGCACGAGCTGGCCGACGGTCAGGCCGCCGGCCGGCTGCAGGTAGTAGAAGTGGCGGCGCAGGCCGAGCGCGCGCGCCTGGGCGTGCAGCAGCGAGCGCGTGCGCACCCAGTGCAGGAACGAGCCGGCGTGGACTTCCGGGAGCAGCTCGTCGCCGAGCGTGCGCAGCTTGACGATCGTCGCGTGCGACGGAGCGACGCCGTCGTCGGCGAACGACACGTGGATGCCGCGCGTCGCGAGCTCCGAGGCCAGCGGCGCGATCTCGCCGGCCGGCGCGCGCACGATCAGGCCGACGTCGGGCTGGCTCGTCTTGACGGTCTTCAGCGGGTGCACGTGCAGGAGCTTGCTCGCGACGGCCGTCACCTCGTCGGTCGACATCATCCACGTCCCGGCGCCGACGAGCAGCACGAGCTGAGTCGCGAGCGCGACCGCGCGCAGCCGCCAGCGCGGGATCGGGCGCACGCGGTGCGACGCCTGCAGGACGACGTCGGCCGCGGCGAGGTCGCGCTCCTCGGCGTGCGCCTGCGGCGCGTCGAGCGCGGTGAAGCTCGCGCGCACGTGCTCGCGCAGCTCGTTCGTGTCGTTCGCGAGGCGGACGATGTCGAGCGCGGCCATCGCACGCGTGTTGACGCGCGCGTGACCGACCGGCAGGCCGTAGGAGACGACCGGCGTGCCGGCGGCCATCGCCTCCAGGCACGTGACGCCGCCGGTCGAGTGCACGAGCACGTCGGCGGCGGCCAGCAGCTCGGGCATCTTGTCGGTGAAGGCGAGCACGTGCACGCGCGGCTCGTCGGCGAACGTCCGGCGCAGCTTCGTCGCGAGCTGCTCGTTGCGCCCGGCGAGGCAGACGATGCTGCTCGCCTCGGGCACGCGGATGAACTCGCGCACGGCGCCCTCGACGTCGCCGACGCCCCAGCCGCCGCCGGAGACGACGACCATCCGCCCCTCCTCGGGCAGCCCGAGCGCGCGGCGCGCCTGCAGCGGGCAGCGCGGTTTGAGGAACTCGTCGGAGATCAGCGGCTGCACGAGCCGCACGCTGTCGCGGCCGGCGATCGCCTCGACCGAGGCGATCGACTCGCCGTACATGACCATGTGCATGTCGATCCCCGGCTGCGCCCAGAAGAACAGGCCGGTCAGGTCGGTGATCGTCGCGACGGTCGGGCACGTGACCTCGCCGACCCGGCGCAGGCGCGCGAGCACGACGGTCACGGCGGGATAGGTCGAGACGACGACGTCGGGCTCGTGCTCGGCGATCGCGCGCGCCAGCGGCCGCGAGCCGAAACGGCACAGCAGGCGCGTCGTCAGCGCGCGGACCGGGCGCACGTGGTTGAGCAGTCCGTAGACGATCGTGTACGTCCACGGGACGAAGCGCAGCTGCACGCGGTAGCCGTCCTCGACGACCGGTTTGAGCAGGCGCCCCATCGCCGCGAGGCCGTCGATCACGGTGACCTCGGTCGGCTGCTCGGCCTCGCTCAGCTGCGCGGCGAGCGCGCGCGCGGCGGCCGCGTGGCCCTCGCCGACGTCGGCCGAGAGGATCAGGACGCGCCGGGGTCCGGGCGTGCGCTGAGACTTGGATTTGCCGTGGCGAGGTCGCATATGAGCGCGGTTCGGCGATTCGGGGCGGCGCCCGGGGCTCGAAGGCGCAGCAGGCACTCGCAACTGCACTTACCGATGCCCCCCGGCAAGCGTTACACGCGCGTGAGTAGAGATTCTACCGTCACGACCACACGCCTGCCCGCCGCCAGCCGCAACAATGGGCCGATGCAGACCGCCGCGGCCCCGGGCAGCGCGTCGATCGGAGTCGGCGAAGGCGCTCGCCGGACGCGCGATCGCCGGCGCCGGCCGGCCTCGCGCAGCGGCGCCCGGGCCGCGCGCGCGCTCGGCCTGCTCGGCCTGCTCGGGATCGTCGTGACCGTCTTCCTGACGGCCGCCGCGGCCGCCGGCGAACCGACGCAGTACGTGCCCGCGCGCAGCGGCGGCTGGCCGCCGTGGCTGGCGGGGCCGCTCGCCGGGCTGAACCTCGGCGGGCTCGGCGCGGGCAGCTTCCAGGTCCTGACGCTCGCGATGTGCGCGAGCTACGCGCTCGTGCTCGTCTGCGCGCGCTCGCTGTCGCCGCGTTCGCTGCTCACGGCGATCGTGCTGGCGCACGCGATCCTGCTGCTCGGACCGCCGCTGCTCTCGCAGGACGTGTTCGGCTACGTCGGCTTCGCGCGGCTCGGCGCGCTGCACGGCCTCGACCCGTACACGCACGTCGCCGCGCAGGCGTCGGGCGACGAAGCGTTCGCGTTCGTCGGCTGGCCCTACCAGCACTCGCCGTACGGCCCGCTGTTCACGCTGCTGAGCTACGCGTTCGTGCCGCTCGGGCTCGCCGGCGGCCTGTGGGCGTTCAAGACGCTTGCCGTGCTCTGCAGCCTCGGCGCCGTCGCGCTCGTCGCGCGCGCCGCCGGGCGGCTCGGGCGCTCGCGCCGCTGGGCGGCGGCGTTCGTCGGCCTGAACCCGGTGCTGCTCGTGCTCGCGGTCGGCGGCGCGCACAACGACACGCTGATCGTGCTCGCGCTGGCGGGCGCGCTGGCGCTGACGGCCGGCGCGGCGCCGCGCTTCGGTTCGGCCGCGGCGACGCTCGTGGCGGGGGTCGGCGTGAAGGTGACGGCCGGCCTGGCGCTGCCGTTCATGCTGCTCGGGGCGCCGCGCGCGCGCGAGCAGCGGCGGACGCTCGAGGGCGCGGCGCTCGGGCTCGTCGTGCTCGCGGCGATCGGCCTGGTCGGCTTCGGCAGCCACGCGCTCGGCTTCCTCAGCGCGGTCGGCGAGCAGCAGCAGCTCGTCGCCGTGCACAGCGTGCCGGCCGAGACGGCGCGGCTGTTCGGCCTGACGGGCACGCCGAGCTGGTGGCGCCACGTGTTCGCGGCGCTGTTCGCGCTGACGCTCGCGTTCGCGCTGTGGCGCACGGCGCGTGGCGGCGACTGGCGCGTGTGGGCCGGCTGGAGCACGCTCGCGCTGCTCGTCTCGACCGCGTGGCTGCTGCCGTGGTACGCGATCTGGGCGCTGCCGCTAGCCGCGGTCAGCGGCGATCGGCGGCTGCGCGGCGCCACGCTCGTCGTCTGCGCGTACGCCGTCCTGATCCACCTGCCGCTCGCCGAAGGGCTGCTGACGCCGCCGCGGGTCAGGTCCGTCGTCCACGTGCGTCCGTTCCCGCGCCGGCACGGCGTCGATCTCACCCGTTTCCAGGTCGCGAACGACGCCCTGCTCGATCTCGGTCGCTGACGCCTCCGGGCGCTGCAGTCGCAGCCGCATCGCCGACAGGCGCCGGAACTTGAGGATCTCGAGCACGTAGACGAGGTACACGCTGGCCGCCGCGACGATCAGGCCGAGCGCGATCAGCACGAGCGTCCAGCCGGTGTGCAGGTGGCCTTTGTGGTCGCTGTACGGGATGAAGCGCAGCGCCAGCGCGAGCCCGGCGAGCATCAGCGTCCACGCGTACAGGTAGGCGATCGTGCGGCGGCTGGAGAAGCCGATGCGCGCCATCCGGTGATGGAAGTGCTCGCTGTCGGGGCGGTAGATCGGCTGGCGGTACTTCAGGCGCTTGAGCACGACGAACGTCGTGTCGAGGAACGGCACGGCGAGCAGGATCAGCGGCAGCACGAACGACACGACGGCGGCCGTCTTGACGGCCGCCTCGACGGTGATGACGCCCATCATCAGCCCGAGCAGGTTGGCGCCGCAGTCGCCCATGAAGCTCGAAGCGGGCGGGAAGTTGTAGAACAGGAAGCCGAGCGCCGCGCCGGCGGTCAGCGCCGCGAGCACGCCCGGCTGCGCGCGGCCGAGGTCGAACGCGATGATCGTCATCGCAACGGCGATGATCGTGCAGACGCCCGCCGCGAGGCCGTCGACGCCGTCGGAGAAGTTGACGACGTTCATCATCAGCACGAGCCCAAGCACGGTCAGGATCGGGCCGGCGTTCGTGACGCCGGCGTTCGGGAACGCGAGCGTGCCGACGAACGGGAGCGTGATCGCCTTCACGGCGACGCCGTAGTGCACGACGATCACGGCCGCGACGATCTGACCGGCGAGCTTGACGAGCGGCGGCAGGTCGACGCGGTCGTCGATCGCGCCGACGAGCGTGATCACGGCCGCCGCGAGCAGCACGCCGTGCCACAGCTGATGTTCCTGGCCGTACCCCGACGGCAGCCAGATCAGCGCGGCGACGAGCGTGCCGGCGAAGATCGCGAGGCCGCCGAGCAGCGGCGTCGGGCTGTCCGACAGGCCGCGCTCGCGCGGCTCGTCGATCGCGCCGACGGCCCTCGCGATGCGCATCGTGAGCGGCGTGAGCAGCGCCGAGACGGCGGCCGCCACGAGGAAGGCGTAAAGCGCGTCTAGCTCGTCTGGATGCGCCATCGAACGCTCAAGAGCATCGCAGGCGCGGGGGTCGCACGCGAGCGGTGTCTTTACACGGCGAGCAGCCGGCCGCCGAGCACCGGCGGCGCAGCCCTGCCGGGAGACTCAGACAGGCGTGCCGGCGCCGAGCTCCTGGTAGAGCGGGTAGCGCTCGACGATCTCGGCGACGCGCCCGCGCAGCTCGTCGAGGCGCGACTCGTATTCGGGCGTCAGCGCGATCGCCATGATCTTGCCGACCTCGACGAAGTCGTCGTACTGCAGGCCGCGCGTGGCGAGCGCGGGCGTGCCGATCCGCAGCCCGGAGGCCTCCATCGGCGGTCGCGGGTCGAACGGGACGGCGTTGCGGTTGACGGTGACGTCGATCGCGTGCAGGCGGTCCTCGGCCTGGCGGCCGGTCAGCTCGGGGCTGCTGTCGCGCAGGTCGACGAGCACGAGGTGCACGTCGGTGCCGCCGGTCAGCACGTTGACGCCGTGGCCGGCGGCGAGCAGCTCGTGCGCCCAGGCGCGGGCGCCGTCGAGCGTGCGCCGCTGGCGCTCGGCGAACAGCTCGCTGGCGGCGATCTTGAAAGTGACGGCCTTCGCGGCGATGACGTGCTCGAGCGGGCCTCCCTGCTGGCCGGGGAAGACGGCCGAGTCGATCTTCTTGGCGTACTGCTCCTTGCAGAGGATCGTGCCGGCGCGCGGCCCGCCGAGCGTCTTGTGGGTCGTCGTCGTGACGACGTCGGCGCCGAGCTCGACCGGGTTCGGATGCAGGCCGGCGGCGACGAGCCCGGCGAAGTGCGCCATGTCGACCATCAGCAGCGCGCCGACCTCGTCGGCGATCTCGCGAAAGCGCGCGAAGTCGAGCTGGCGCGGGTACGCCGACCAGCCGGCGAGCAGCAGCTTCGGACGGCGCTCGCGCGCGATCCGCGCGACCTCGTCCATGTCGATCAGGCCGCTGTCGCGATCGACCTCGTATGGCGCGATGTCATAGAGGCGCCCGGAGACGTTGATCTTCATCCCGTGCGTCAGGTGCCCGCCGTGGGCGAGCGACAGCCCCATGATCGTGTCGCCGGGCGCCAGCAGCGCGTGGTAGACGGCGGTGTTCGCCTGCGCGCCGGAGTGCGGCTGCACGTTGGCGTGCTCGGCGCCGAACAGCGCCTTCGCGCGGTCGATCGCGAGCTGCTCGGAGACGTCGACCCACTCGCAGCCGCCGTAGTAGCGCCGGCCGGGATAGCCCTCGGCGTACTTGTTCGTCAGGACCGAGCCCTGACACTCGAGCACGGCGCGCGGGACGAAGTTCTCGGAGGCGATCGCCTCGAGCGTGCGCTGCTCGCGCTCGAGCTCGCCGCGCAGGACATCGGCGATCTCCGGGTCGACCTCGCCGAGCGGGCGGTTGAAGTAGTCGGGGCTCAGTTCGGACACGGCGCCCTCCTTGCAGGCGTAAGTGCTTTGGTGCCCAGGCGCGCGGCGGTGTCGCTGGCCGCTCCCCGGTGGTCGCTCCCACCTCAGGCGCCAGTCGCGGCAGCGCTCACGAGGCTAGCAGGAGCGCGGGCGGGCGGGTCAGCGAGCGTCGAGCAGCAACTCGCGCACGGCGTCGGCGGCGAGCGCGCCCTCGCGCAGCACGTGCCACTGCCCGGTCGCGTCGTACTCGCGCAGGTCGATCACGGTCGAGGGCGTGCCCGGCAGCGTGCCGCCGTCGAGCACGACGTCGGCGCGTTCGCGCAGCGCCGCGGGCACGTCGGCGAGCATGCGCGCGTCAGGCTCGCCGGTGAGGTTCGCGCTCGTCTGCATGACGGGGTCGGCGATCGCGCAGAGCGCGTGCAGGCTGTCGGGCAGCCACGGCACGCGCAGCCCGAGCGTCGCCGGGTCGCTGCGGCACGCGGCGAGGTAGTCGGAGGAGCGGTTCTCGAGCAGCAGCGTGACGGGGCCCGGCAGCAGCGCCTCCAGCGCGCGGCGCTCGCTCAGGCTCAGGTCGGGCAGCGCGCGCAGCGCGGGCGCGAGCGCGAAGAACATGACCGCGGCCGGCCGCGCCTTCGAGCGGCCCTTGAGCTCGTACAGCCGCTGCGCGGCGGCCTCGTCTTCGGGGTCGCAGCAGACGCCGTAGACGGTGTCGCTCGGGAACACGGCGACGCCGCCGCCGGCGACGCACGCGCGCAGGCGCTCGGCGTCTTCGTCGCTCAGCGTCACGGTCATCGTCGGGCGCGGATCCCGCTCACGACCCGTTCGATACCCGCCACGTCGCGATCGCATGCGACGTTTTCGAAGCCGGCGTCGCGCAGCAGCTGCGCGACGGCGTCGGACTGCCCGGCGCCGACCTCGAGCGCGGCGAACACGACGCGCTCGCGCGCGGCGAGCTGCGCGCTCAGCGCGCGGATCGCGTCGAGCCCGTCGGCGCCCGCGAACAGGGCGCCGGGCGGCTCGTGACGGAGGATCTCGGGCGCGAGCGTCGCGCGGTCGCGCTCGGCGACGTACGGCAGGTTGGCGAGCACGGCGTCGAACTCGTCGGGCACGCCGGCGAGCAGGTCGGCGTGCAGGAAGCGGACGTCGAGCGCGAGCCGCCGCGCGTTCTCGCGCGCGAGCGCGAGCGCGTCGTCGCTGCGGTCGCTGGCGGCGAGAACGAGGTCGGCGCGCTCGTGCTTCAGCGCGAGCGCGATCGCGCCGCTGCCGGTGCCGACGTCGAGCACGCTCGCGCCCGGCGCGAGCGTCAGGCCGCGCTCGACGAGCAGCTCGCTCTCCGGGCGCGGAACGAGCGCGCGCGCGTCGACGGCGAGCTCGATGTGGCGGAAGCCGCGCGTGCCGACGATGTATGCGACCGGCTCGCGCTCGACGGCGCGCCGGCGGACGGCGTTCTGGAAGGCGCGCACGTCGGCGCCGGCGACGCGCAGCTCGCGGTCGATCAAGAGCCGCTCGCGCGAGACGCCGAGCACGTGCGCGAGCAGCAGTTCGGCGTCGAGGCGCGGCGTCTGGCAGCCGGCGGCGGCGATCGCCGTGATCGCGCCGTCGAGCGCGTCGCGCACGGATGTGCCGGGCAGCGTCGTCGTCGCGCTCACGCCGCGGCTCGCCTGTGCTCCTCGGAGTGCGCCTGCAGCCTGCGGCGCTTCTCGTCGGCCTGCAGCGCAGCGGTCAGCTCGTCGAGCTGGCCCTCGAGCACGTCGTCGAGGTTGTGCACGGTGAGCTTGATCCGGTGGTCGGTGACGCGCCGCTCGCCGTAGTTGTACGTGCGGATCTTCTCGGCGCGGTCGCCGGTGCCGACCTGCGAGCGGCGGTCGGCGGCGAGCTCGGCCTGCTGTTCGGCGAGCGCGCGCTCGTACAGCCGTGCGCGCAGCACGCGCAGCGCCTTCTCGCGGTTCTGCAGCTGCGACTTCTCGTCCTGCATCGAGACGACGATGCCGGATGGCTTGTGCGTGACGCGGACGGCCGAGTCGGTCGTGTTGACCGACTGCCCGCCGGGGCCGGAGGAGCGGTAGACGTCGATCTGCAGGTCGTTCGGATCGATCTGCACGTCGACGTCCTCGGCCTCGGGCAGCACGGCGACGGTCGCCGTCGAGGTGTGGATCCGGCCCTGGGACTCGGTCGCGGGGACGCGCTGGACGCGGTGCGTGCCGCCCTCGAACTTGAACACCGAGTAGGCGCCGTCGCCCTTGATCGCAAACGTGAACTTGCCGTCGCCGACGTCCATCGCCTCGGTCTGGAAGCCGAGCCGCTCGGCGTACTTGCTCAGCATCCGGTAGAGGTCGCCGGCCCACAGTCCGGCCTCGTCGCCGCCGGCGCCGCCCTGGATTTCGACGATCACGCTCTTGTCGTCGTTGGGGTCGCGCTCGACCATCGCCATGCGGATCTCCTCCTCGAGCTGCTCGATCCGCTCGCGCGCGGAGTCGAGCTCGTCGCGCAGCTCGGCGTCGTCGCCCTCCTCGCTCAACAACTCCTCGGCGCCGTCGACCGTTTCCTGCGCCTCCCGCCACTGCGCGGCGATCTTCGCGGCGGGCTCGAGCTGACGGTAGGCGCGGCCGACCTCGGCGTAGCGCTCGCGGTCGGAGATCACCTCCGCGTCGGTCATCTGCTCGCCGAGCTCGGCGAAGCGGCTCTCGATCTGATTGACGAGGTCTTCGATCATCGTGACCCAGTGTATGGCTTGGCAAGCTATCGACGCCAAGTCCCAAATATCGCAATCAGTGCATCCGCGGAGCGCCGTAAGCTTCGAGTGCAAATGCTTGATATTGAAGATATCTCCGAAGCCGTCGCGCTTGAATTCGCAGTGCGCCTTGTCGATCCTCAGCGATGGATACACCGACGAGTTGAGCGCGTCATGTACCTCAACCAAGTGACCGTGAGACGTCACATCACAATCGACTTCGACATTCCGGAGCAGGACGATCCGGCATCTCAACAGAGTGGTCAGGTGACCTATCTACCGATCGCGCAGTTTGCAAAGACCAAGCTCGTTAACTTTGACCTTCGTGACTCCGATGGTAAGTCGTTGCCCATGTTGACCGCCGAGCAGAATGGAGCCATGTCCTCGGCGCTTCTGCTTGCGGTAGCCCGACTTCACGGCGCGGACAGTATCGACGCGATCGTCGAAAAGTACATACCCAAGCTGGTACGTGCAACTGACGAGTCAGAACGAGAGCTAGCATGGCGCCGCATCTTCCAGCCGGGTACCTCAGTTGGTGAATACCTCAAGCAGCGACCAGTCTTTGTGGCCATTGCAGACAACCTCAGTCGAAACTTCTTGCTCTATCTGCCAGTTCCAGCCAGCGAAGCTGGTAATCGAAAGATCGTCAAGCTGGCATTCGATTCACCTCGAACCGCTGTCGATGTTACGGGCCTTCGGGCGCGACTCGGCTGGAGCGACGTGGACGACAGCTTTAGAGTACCGCTCGCGGGGTATTGCTGCAGCTATCACTTTGAGCTCGAAGCGCCGCCGGAAATGGAGATTGCAAGAGGACGGTTCGTTGGCACCCGAGATAATGAGCGAGCTGAAGATAGAGTCTCCTCTCCGTCGCAGCGAGCGCACTTCAACCTCTCGCGACTCGATCAAAGCGACGCGTTCGTGTTGGTCGCACTTCGAGTCCGAAGCCGAGACCTGCTCGGCGGGGTCGCGCTATTTTCGACGCTGAATGCACTTACCTTGCTCTTTGTGCTTCTCCGACTGCACGCGTTCTTGGGAGATCATGGTCTAGATGCGATTGTGGCAGCACTTCTCGCACTGCCAGGCATTCTGATCGGATACGTCGCCAGACCGTCCGAGCATGAGATGCTCGTTAGTTTTCTAGCCGATCTCCGCAGAGTCGCCCTTGCGTCCAGTATTACCTCGTTCGCTGCTGCTTTGGTCCTCTTCGCCGGTTACCACGAACGCACGCTCCACGGCATCTTTGTTGCGCTGTTTGCGGTGTCCGCCCTGTTGGCCAGCGTCCTCGTGCGAAGCTGGCTCAAGCGGCGAGTGCGATAGTTCCGTCTCGCTTGAGTGCTATTTTTGGCGCATGGGATCATCTGATGCTCGGGCGGAGCGCGATAAGAAGCTTCTCGAATCAAAGCCGCGAACGGCAAAGCATGTGCGCCTCTTTGAGTCCGCGGAGGGCTCGGTCTCTCCACTAACGCTGCAAGAGTCGAAGACGACTGCCAAAGAGCTCGGAGCTGAGCTCCGCAGGAGAGCGTCGGTTCAGAGCCTGTTCCCGCCTTCGGCGCGTTAACCGACTAGGCGACGACCTCGACGCCGACGAGATCGTCGGCGGTCAGCGCGCCGGGCGTCTCGCGGTCGAGGACGGCCTGCAGCGCGGCGATCGCGACCGCGAGCTGGTCGAGGTCGGGCTCGCGCGTGGTCAGCAGCTGGAGCTTCAGGCCGGGCCACATCACCGCGCGCACCCACCGGCGGCTGCGGTTGCGTCCGGCGAACTTGATCAGCTCGAAGGAGATGCCGGCGATGATCGGCACGCCGAGGATGCGCGTCGCGACGAGCCAGTACCACGCGGGCAGGCCGATCGGCGCGAAGACGAAGATCGCGACGATCATCACGACGAGCAGGAAGCTCGTGCCGCAGCGCGGGTGCAGGCGCGAGAAGCGCTGCGCGTTGAACGGCGTCAGCGGCAGGCCGGCCTCGAAGCAGGAGATCGTCTTGTGCTCGGCGCCGTGGTACTCGAACACGCGGCGCAGGTCGCGCAGTCGCGAGAGCAGCAGCATGTAGCCGAGGAAGATGCCGGTGCGCACGCAGCCCTCGATCAGCCAGAACAGGAACGAGGAGCCGAGCTGTCCCTTGATCAGGCTCGTCAGGCCGACCGGGATCAGGAAGAACAGGACGATCGAAAAGACGAGCGCGACGACGACCGTCCCGAACCAGACGGCCTTCGGGATCTCCTCGGGCTCGGCCTCGCCGGCCGGCGCCTGCGCGCCGTTCGCCTCCGCGCCCGCCGCCTCCTTCGCCGGCTCGGGCGGGAGCTGCGCGTTGGCCGAGACCTCGAGCGCGCGAAAGCCGATCGCAAGCGAGCCGCCGAGCGCGACGATCCCGCGGACGATCGGCAGGCGCAGCAGCCGGTGGCGCTTGAGCGCCGAGTCCAGCGGGAAGCTCTTGACCTCGATCTCGCCGAGCGCCGCCTCCTCGGGCGAGCGCTCGCCCTCGGCGAGCTGCTCGGCGCTCGGCTTGCGCACGGCGACGGCCCAGTTGGAGACGCCGCGCATCATCACGCCCTCGAGCACCGCCTGGCCGCCGACGGGCGCGTCGCGGCGCGCGTTGAGGTGGCCGTCTGCGTCGGCGTCGACGCGGTCGGCGGCGACCATCGCGACGTCGCCGTTCGCGCTCGCGCCGTTCGCCGCCGCTCCGTTCAGCGCCGGGTCGGCGACGGCCCCGCCGTTCACGCCCGCGCCGTTCGGCGCGATCTGATGCGTGCCGAGACCGGCGCCCGTGTCATCGAGCGCCGTGTCGGGCGCGGCCGGCATCGTCGGGGCACCGCCGGCCGGGCGCGAGGACATCGCGCTATCCGGCGGACCGGCTCTGTGCGAGACGGCCCTTGGCCACGCGGCGCTGGAAGCGCTCGACGCGCCCGCCGCTGTCGACGAGCTTCTGGCGGCCCGTGTAGAACGGGTGGCAGTTGGAGCAGACCTCGACGCGCAGCTCGGACTGCGTGGCGCGCGTGATGAACTCGTTGCCGCACGTGCAGTGCACGCGAGCCGCGGCGTATGTCGGGTGGATCTTGGCCTTCATCGTCCGGTCATTCTAGCGGCACGCGTGCGCCGCGCTGCGCGCCGTTCCTGTCTCGCGCCGGCGGCGCCGGCTCACGCGGACGGCGCCGTCGAGGAGCCGCTCGACGACGACGAGGCGCCCGCTTGCGGCGGCGTCGAGGCCGGTGGCGTCGATTCGGTCGGCGACGCCGGCTGCAGGCATCTCGGCGTAACCCGATCGGCGCGGCGCAGCACGTGCCCCTTCGCGTTGATCCAGCGGAAGTGGACGAGCGCGCGATAGGAGTCGGGCGAGGACAGGTTCGTGACCTGGCGGAGGTACTTGTAGACCTTGACCTTCGGCTCGGAGGAGCGCCACACGCCGACGCCCTGGCCGCTGACCGCGTGGAATTCGGGTTCTTCAAGGCCGCGCTCTTCGACGTCGATCCGCATCGACATCTTCGCCGTGCCCGGGATCGCCACCATTTCGCCGGTGAACGTCGCCGAGCGTTCGCTCTGCACGACCGACGTGACGCACTGTTCGAGCGTCGCCGCGACGCCGCCGGCGGCCGGCGGCGTCGCCGGCGGCTCGCCCTGTCCCTGCGCGCCGGCCACGCCGGCGCCGCCCAGCGCGATCGCGCCCAACGCCGCGGCGGCGACGACGAACGCGAGCGACCGTCGCCTCACGCTCGGACGGCGCTCGTTGTCATCGCAGACGGGTGCGGTGCGCTCCATGGCATTCCCCTAACACCGACTCGCGGCAGTTGTTTCGCGCGCGATCGCTCGCGCGACGCGCCAGACGCCCGCAGACGGCGAGAATGCCCGGCGTGAACGTCGAGCTGGTGATCTTCGACTGCGACGGCGTGCTCGTCGACAGCGAGACGATCTCCAATCGAGTGCTGGCGCGCGCGCTCAGCGCCGAGGGCCTGCCGATGACGACCGCGCAGGCCCGCCGCAACTATCAGGGGCTGCTGCTCGCGGACATCGTCGCGCACGCGCAGCGTCGGCTCGGCCGGACGCTCCCGGCCGGCTGGCTCGAGCGCTACGAGCGCGACCGCGAGGTCGCGTTTCGCCGAGAGCTCCGCGCGGTCGACGGAGCGGCGGAGGCCGTCGCGCGCATCGTCGGCTCGGGCGTGTCGGTCTGCGTCGCGTCGCAGGGCAAGCTCGCGAAGACACGCCTGTCACTCGAGCTCGCCGGGCTCGCCGACCTGTTCGAGCGCGACGCGCTGTTCTCGGCCCACTCGGTGTCGCGTGGAAAGCCGCATCCCGACCTGTTCCTGTCGGCCGCCGCGGCGATCGGCGTCGCACCAGCGCGCTGCATCGTCGTCGAGGACAGCGCGTCGGGCGTCACGGCGGCCGTCCGCGCGGGCATGCTCGTGCTCGGCTACGTCGCCGACGCCGACGAGCGCGCGCTGCGCGCCGCCGGCGCGGGGACGCTGCGCTCGCTGTCCGAGCTGCCGGCGCGACTCGGACTCGACTGAGCTGCGCGGCCGGGCCTAGAGGATCTGGTAGAGCGGCCCGTCGCCGCCCTCGGGCGTCGTCAGCCGGCCGCCCTTCGCCGTAATCGCGCCGCACTGCACGCAGTTGGTGTAGTTGACGATCACGTCGACGTCGCCGTGCTCGGGCGCGTCCTCGGGGATCTCGTACACGCCGGCCGGGCACATCCAGCGCCACGTCTCGGCGACCTCGCGCGGGACGTGTTTCTGCACGCGGATGTGGTTCGGCGCGTCGTCGCGCGTCGCGTTGCCCGTGATGAACACCGACGAGAGCTTGTCGAACGTGTACTTGCCGTCGGGCTTGACATAGACGTCCTTCGTGTCTCCCACGAACATCGGCTTCTCGTCGTTGCGATGCCAGTCGGCGCGGCCGGGCAGCTTGCCCTTGCTGACCTGCTGCAGGCCGCTGAGCGCGCCGCCGATCAAGAGTCCCTTCTGCAGCGGCTGGCGGGCGTTGCGAACCTCCCACAGCTCCTTGCCGACGGAGGACTCCTCGATCGCCTGCTCGTAGGCGGAGAGGTCCTGGTTGCCGCGCTTGAGCGACTCGTAGATCGTCTCGGCCGCGAGCATGCCCGACTTGATGCAGTGGTGGACGCCCTTCAGCGCCATCGTGTCGACCATCCCACCCGAGTCGCCGACGAGCAGGGCGCCGGGCATCGAGAGCTTCGGCATCGACCAGTAACCGCCGCCCGGGAGCGCCTTCGCGCCCCACGCGATGCGCTCGCCGCCCTCGAGGATCTCGCGCACGAGCGGGTGCGTCTTGAACGTCTGCAGCAGGTCGTGCGCCGAGGTCGTCGCGTCGGCGTACTCGAGCTCGACGACGAAGCCGATCGAGACGAGGTGCTCGCCGGCGGCGTTGGTCATCGGGTAGATCCAGGTGCCGCCGATCTGGCCGTACTTCGGCGAGACCTTGAGCGGCCACGGGCCCATCGTGTGGATCAATCGGTCGAGCGGCTTGGCGACCTTCCAGACCTCCTTGACGCCGAGCTCCCAGACCTGCGGCTCGCGGTCCTTGGCGAGATCGAACTCGCGGATCGCGGCGCCCGTCAGGTGGCCCCAGCAGCCCTCGGCGAGCACCGTCGCGCGCGCCTTGATGTCGGTGCCCGGCTCGAAGTTGCCGAGCGGCTCGCCGTCCTTGCCGCGACCCTTGTCGCCCGAGCGCACGCCGACGACGCGGCCGTCCTGCACGACGAGCTGCGTCGCAGCGGTCTCGGTGAGGATGTACGCGCCGGCCTCCTCGGCCTGGCGCTGCTGGTAGCGCGCCAGCGCCGATACCGAGATCACCTCGTTGCCGTGGTTCTTGAACGGCGGCGGCGTAGGGATCCGCACGGACAGCTTCGACGTCGGCGTCAGGTAGACCGCCTCCTTGGTGACCTCGCCGAACGCGAAGCCCTCCTCGCGCCACTGCTCGCGCGTCATCTCTCCGAACAGCTCCTGCAGCGGCCCCGGGCGCATGACCGCGCCCGACAGGTTGTGCCCGCCGCACGTCTTTGCCTTCTCGACGACCGCGACCGGCACTTCGCCGAGGCGCTCCATCGTCTGCGGGTCCTCGGCGAGCAGCTGCAGCAGCCGGTTGGCGCACGCCAGGCCGGCCGTGCCGCCGCCGACGATCGCGACGCCGACCTCGATCAGCTCGTCCTCGTCGTCGAGCCCGTGCTTGATGAACTCCTTCTGCGGGTCGACCGGCGGCGGGAACTTGGACGGCGCGACCTTGCCGTTGCCGTTGTGAGATGACATCGCGAGGACCTCCTACGAGCCCTTCTTCGCCTTCACGGCCTCGGTCAGCTTCGGCAGGATCTTGTTCAGGTCGCCGACGATTCCGAGGTCGGAGAATTCGAAGATCGGCGCGTTCGCGTCCTTGTTGATCGCGACGATGTTCTCCGAGGACTGCATGCCGACCTTGTGCTGGATCGCGCCGGAGATGCCGGCCGCGAGGTACAGCTTCGGCGCGACCGTCTTGCCGGTCTGCCCGATCTGCGCCGCGTACGGGTACCAGCCGGCGTCGACGACCGCGCGCGTCGCCGCGACGGCGCTGTTGCCGCCGAACGCGTTCGCGAGCGCCTCGGCCAGCTCGAAGCCCTCGGCCTTGCCGAGGCCGCGACCGCCGGCGACGAGGATGTCGGCGCCCTCGATGTCGACGTCGGCGCCGCGCTGTTCGCCGCGCGTGACCATCGTCGCCTGCGAGGCGTGCGGGCTGAGCTCGAAGCCGAGCTGCTCGACCGGCGCGTCGGCGTCGCCGCTCTGCCTGATCTCGAACGCGTTCAGGCGGCCGATGATGATTCCGACGTCCGAGCGGTATTTGATCTCCGAGATCGCCGAGTCGCCGAGGATCGGGCGCTCTGCGATCAGCTCGCCGTTCTCGGCGCGCACGTTCGTGACCTCCATCGCGACGCCGGCGCCGAGGCGCGCGGCGAGACCGGCGCCGATCTCGAAGCCGAGCAGGCCGCCGCCGAACAGCGCGTAGGAGTAGTCGCCGCCGGAGATCGCCGCCGCCATCGCGTCGACCAGCGGCTGCGCGAGCCCCTCGGGGCCCTCGGCGACGAGCACCTTCTTCGCGCCGTATTTGCCGAGCGTCGCCGCCAGGTCCTGCGGGACGCTCTCGCCGAGCAGGATCGCGTGGGCCTCGCCGCCGAGCTCGGCGGCGAGCTTCGCGCCCTCGGAGACGGCGCCGAGCGAGTTCTTGTTGATCGCGCCGTCGTAGTGCAGCGCGTAGACCAGGATGTTCGCCATCTAGATCAGCTTCCTCTCGTCGAGCCACGCGACGATCTTCTCGACCGTCTCGTCGGTGTCTTCGTCCTCGATGATCTCGCCCGCCGCCTTCGCCGGCGGCGCCTTCGCGGCGACCCACTGAGCGGCGGAGTTCTCGCCGCCGACCTTGCTCGTGTCGATCTCGACGTCGCCCGCCGTGACGCTGTCGAGCGGCTTCTTCTTCGCGCCCATGATCGCCTTCAGCGACGGGTAGCGCGGCTCGTTGATCGCGTCGCCGACCGAGATCACGGCCGGCAGCTTGATCTGCACCGTGTCGTAGCCGTACTCGGCCTGGCGCTCGCAGCGCAGCGCGTCGGACTCGACGTCCATCTTGATCACCTGCGTCAGCGACGGCATGCCGAGATGCTCGGCGACGACGGCGCCGATCGTGTAGCACTCGCCGTCGTCGGACTGCTGCCCGAGCAGCACCAGGTCGGGGCTCTCGCGCTTGAGCGTCTGCGCCAGCGCGTAGCCGGTCGCGGCGACGTCGGAGCCGGCGACGGCCTCGTCGGAGAGGTGGACCGAGCGGTCGGCGCCCAGCGAGACGGCCTTGTGCAGCGCGCGCACGGCGCTGTCGGGGCCCATCGTGACGGCGACGATCTCCTCGACCGGGACCGCGCCGCCCTCTTTGATCTGCATCGCCGCCTCGATGGCGTGCGTGTCATACGGGTTGAGGTTCTTCTCCCCGCTGCGGTCCATGCGCCCCGTCGAGGGGTTCAGTTTCTTCTCGACGGCGGCGTCCGGAACCTCCTTAACCAGGACGCATATCTTCATTTCTCTCGGAATCTCCTTGGGGTCTGTTGCCAGTGATCCTACTCGGTCGCGCGGTTGACTGACGAGTCAATCAAGCGCGCGCGGCGGCGGCGCTGCGGATGAAGTCCACGATCGCCTGCGTCGGCGCGCCGGGCGTGAACACCGCGGCGACGCCGAGCTCTTCGAGCCGCGGGATGTCCTCGGCCGGGATCGTCCCGCCGACGACAACGACCACGTCGTCGACGCCCTGCTCGCGCAGCAGCACGACGACGCGCGGCACGAGCGTCATGTGCGCGCCGGACAGGATCGACAGTCCGACGGCGTCGGCGTCCTCCTGGATCACGGTCTCGACGATCTGCTCGGGCGTCTGGTGCAGACCCGTGTAGATCACCTCCATGCCGGCGTCGCGCAGCGCGCGCGCGATGATCTTCGCGCCGCGGTCGTGCCCGTCGAGGCCCGGCTTGGCGACGACGACGCGGATCTTTCCCTGCGGCTGAGCGGACATTTCCCCCGGGAGCCTATGTGCGCCGCGCGCCGCGCGCCGCCACGTGCCCGCGCACGCGCCCGATCGTGCCCTGTCGCGTGCGCTCCCTGCCGCCCCGCGCCGCCCGGCCGAGGCCGCCGAGCGCGGCGACGGCGCCGAGCGCGGCGAGCACCTTCAGGCGCTGCCCGAGACGGTCGAGGTGCAGCACCTCCCAGCCCTCCGCCGTCGCGATCCGCCGCAGCTCGGCGTCGGGGTTGACAACGATCGGCTGTCCGACTGCACGCAGCATCGGCAGGTCGGACTCCGAGTCGGAGTACGCGAACGACGCCGTCAGGTCGATGCCCTCGCGCTCGGCCAGCTCGCGCATCGAGATGACCTTGCCCTCGCGGTAGTTGAACGGCCCCGCCGGCCTGCCCGTGTAGCGCCCTTCGACGACCTCCGAGCGCGAGCCGAGGCCGCCGTCGAACGCGAGCACGTGCGCCAGCAGGTCGGCCATCTCCTGCGACGCCGCCGTCAGGATGTACACGGGGATGCCCGCGTCCTGATGCCCGTACGCGCGTTCGAGCATCTGCGGGTACAGCCGCGGCAGGACACCCGCGAGCACGCGCGGCGAGAGCCGCTGCAGGTCGCGCACGGCGACGCCGGCGATCATCTCGCCGACGCGCTTTCGCACCTCGTCGGCGCGGTCGTCGGTCGAGCCGCGCAGGCGGAAGCGCAGGTTTTCGTACGCGTCGTGCAGCAGGCGCGCAGCGCGTGATCATCCCCGTTTCGTACGCCGCACGGGCGAAGAAGATCCCCGACGAGCCCGCCATCAGCGTCTTGTCGAGGTCGAAGAACGCCGCCGCGCGCGACGGCCCTGCCCCGTTGCCGTTCTCGCTCACTGCACCTTGAGAATCACGGCGTCGCCCTGCCCCCCGCCCGAGCAGATCGCCGCGCAGCCGAGCCCGCCGCCGCGGCGGCGCAGCTCGTGCACGATGCTGCCGAGGATGCGAGCGCCCGAGGCCCCGATCGGGTGCCCGAGCGCGACGGCGCCGCCGTTGACGTTGACGCGCTCCTCGTCGATCCCGAGCATCCGGATCGAGTTCAGCGTGACCGACGCGAACGCCTCGTTGATCTCCCACACGTCGATGTCGCCCGGCTGCAGGCCGGCCTTCTCGAGCGCCTTCTTCGCCGCGCTCGCCGGCGTCGTCGCGAGGTACGCGAAGTCGTTCGCGCTCTGCGCGTGCGCGACGATCTCCGCAAGCGCCTCCTTGCCGTTCTGCTGCGCCCACTCCTCGGAGGAGAGCACGAGCGCGCCGCCGCCGTCGTTGACGCCGGGAGAATTGCCGGCCGTGTGCGAGCCCTCCTTGCCGACGAGGCCGGGCAGCTTCGCGAGCACCTCGAGCGACGTGTCGCGCCGCGGCCCCTCGTCGACCTCGACGAGCGTGTCGCCCTTGCGGCCCTTGACCGTCACCGACACCGTCTCCTCGGCCATCCGGCCCTCGTCGATCGCCGCAGCGCGCGATCGTGCGAGCGCAGCGCCCAGCGGTCGAGGTCGGCGCGCGTGATCTCGAGCTCCTCGCCGATCTCGGTCGCCTCGACGAACATCTGGTTGCCCGAGAACGGGTTCGTCAGGCCGTCGTGGACCATCGCGTCGAGCATCTTCGCGTCGCCCATGCGGTAGCCGAAGCGCGCCTGCGGCAGCAGGTACGGCGCCTTCGACATCGACTCCATGCCGCCGCCGACGCCGACCTCGACGTCGCCCGCGCGGATCGCCTGGTCGAGGATCACCGACGCGCGCAGGCCCGACGCGCAGACCTTGTTGATCGTCTCCGAGGAGACCTCCTTCGGGATTCCCGCTTTGATCTGCGCCTGGCGCGAGGGGATCTGCCCCTGGCCGGCCTGCAGCACCTGGCCCATCACGACGTGATCGACCTGCTCGGGCTCGACCGCCGCGCGCTCGAGCGCGGCCTCGATTGCGACGGCGCCGAGCTCGGTCGCTTCGAGCGTCGAGAGCCCACCGCCCATCTTGCCGATCGGGGTGCGCGCGCTGCCGAGGATCACGGTCTTTGGCATGGGACGGAGCTCTCCAGTCTCGCGGGAGAAGAGAAAGTACGCCGTAAGCGGCGGGAATGCTAGCGATCCGGCTATCGTGCTCGGCCGATGGAGGTCTCCGCGACGACCCAGCACGGCGGCGAAACCGATGCCGACACGATCGTCGTCGGCGTGCTCGACGGGCAGCTGCGCGAGCGCCGACGCACCGCGCGAGGTCGCCGAGCTGCTCTCCACCGGAGAGGCTCGCGACTCGTTCAAGTCGCTCGCGCTCGCACACGCCGGCGGCAAGCGCTGGCTGACGGTCGGGCTCGGCAAGCGCGAGGAGCTCACGCCCGAGCGCGCTCGCGTCGCCGCCGCCGTCGCGCGTGAGCGCGCGCGCGAGCTGTCGGCGAAGACGCTCTGCTGGGAGCTGCCCGCGCGACGCCGGCGCCGACGATCGCCGCGGCGCTCGTCGAGGGGACGATGCTCGCCGACTACCGCTTCGAGCGCCACAAGTCCGCGCCGGCCGACGGCGCCGAGCGCGCCGCCGAAGGAGCTCGAGCGGCTGATCGTCTCGCGCGCCCGGCGATCTCTCGGCGACCGTTTCCGAGGCGGCGCTCGTCGCCGACGCGGTCAACGCCGCGCGCGACCTGCAGAACCGCCCCGGCAACGACCTGACGCCGACCGCGCTCGCCGCGCACGCCGAGCGCGCTTGCGCGGCGAGATCGAGGGCCTGTCGGTCGAGGTCGAGGGGCGCGAGGGCATCCTCGCGCGCGGCATGGGCGCGTTCGCCGCCGTCGCGCAGGGCTCCGACGCAGGAGCCGGCGCTGATCACGCTGCGCTACGAGGGCCCGACGGCGCGACGCGGCCCCGCGCTCGGCTTCGTCGGCAAGGCCGTGACGTTCGACAGCGGCGGCATCTCGCTGAAGCCGGGGCCGAAGATGTCGGAGATGAAGTTCGACATGTCCGGCGGCGCCGCCGTGATCGAGGCCGTCGCGGCGGTCGCGCGCCTGCGGCTGCCGGTCAAGCTCGTCGCCGTCGTCGGCGCGACCGAGAACCTGCCGAGCGGCCGCTCGGTCAAGCCCGGCGACATCGTCAAGGCGTCCAACGGCAAGACGATCGAGGTCAACAACACCGACGCCGAGGGCCGGCTCGTGCTCGCCGACTGCCTCTGCCACGCCGTCGACGAGGGCGCCGAGCGGATCGTCGACCTCGCGACGCTGACCGGCGCCGTGATCATCGCGCTCGGCTCGACCTACGCCGGGCCTGATGAGCAACGACGACGCGCTCGCCGCGCAGGTCGCGGCGGCCGGCGAGCGCACCGGCGAGATCGTCTGGCGCCTGCCGCTGCACGCCGAGTACGACGAGCTGATCAAGGGCGCCTACGGCGACCTCGACAACGCGCCCGAGGCGCGCAAGGCGGGCACGATCGTCGGCGCGACGTTCCTCAGAACTTCGTCGGCGAGACGCCGTGGGCGCACCTCGACATCGCCGGCTCCGCGTGGGATCTCGGCCGCGCCTACGCGCGGCAAGGCGCCTCCGGCTACGGCGTGCGCCTGCTCGTCGAGCTCGCGCGCTCGTTCGCTCCTAGCGCACCGCGCCGCTCCGGCGCGTGCGAAGACGCTCTCAGCCGCGCGCAGCCGACGCCCCGTCGGCGCCGGCATGCTCAGCCAGCCACACGGCTCCCACGCCGCGCGCGCGGTTCGATGTGACGCACGGTGCCCGCCGGCCTCGCCCTCGATCTCGACGAGCTCGACAGCGCCGCCGGCCGCGCGCGCCGCGCTCGCGTAGTCGCGGCTCAGCGCACCGAGACCGTCACGTCGCCGACGCCGTGCACGAGCAGCGCCGGCATCGGCAGCGGCACGCGCCGCAGCGGGTCGGCGACGTCGTAGCGCTCCGGCAGCTGCTCCGGCGAGCCGCCCATCAGCTCGCGCACGGCGCCGCCGTGCCATTCGCGGTAGGCGCCGGCGAGGTCGCACACGCCCGCCAGCGAGATCGCCCGGCGGAGCCCACGCGCGGCGACGCGTCGAGCGCGCCCGGCGCGCCCGGGCGGCAGGCTCTCGCGCCCGGCCGCCCACAGCGCCAGATGACCGCCGGCCGAGTGCCCGAGCACGCTCACGCGCTCGAGGTCGAGCGGCGGTCCAGCCCGCCGAGCAGGTCGATCGCCGCGGCGACGTCGTCGAACGTCTGCGGCCAGCCGCCGCCGTCGCCGATCGCGCCGGTACTCGATGTTCCACGCCGCGCAGCCGCGGCGCACGAGCGTCGGCGGCGACGGCCGCGCATCACGACGCGGCCGTACTTCTTGCCCCACGAGCCGCCGTGGATCAGCACGATCACCGGGTGCGGGCCGGCGCCGGGCGGCAGATGCAGGTCTCCGCGCTGCGAGCGGTCGGGGCCGTAGCGATACGTGCGCCCGCGCGTGAGCAGGTAGTGGCGAATCCAGTCGAGGCGGCTCACGAGCGCCATCGTAAAGCGCGCCGAGCTGTGAGAATGCCGCGCGATGGACTTCGACCTCTCCGCCCGACCACGAGCTGATCCGCCGCACCGTGCGCGAATTCGCCGAGGGCGAGGTCGCGCCGGTCGCCGAGGAGCTCGACCGCACGAAGTCGCTTCCCCTACGAGATCGTCGCGCAAGCTCGGCGAGCTCAACCTGATGGGCATCCCGTTTCCCGAGGAGTACGGCGGCGGCGGCGGCGACACGCTCGCCTACGCGCTCGCCGTCGAGGAGCTCACGCGCGTCGACTCCTCGGTCGCGATCACGCTCTGCGCGCACACCTCGCTCGGCACGCAGCCGATCTACCTGTTCGGCTCCGAGGAGCAGAAGCGCGAGTGGCTGCCGCGGCTGTGCTCGGGCGAGCGCGCTCGGCGCGTTCGGCCTGACCGAGCCCGAGGCCGGCTCCGACGCCGGCAACACGCGCACGCGCGCGCGCCTCGACGACGGCGAGTGGGTGATCAACGGCGCCAAGCAGTTCATCACCAACGCCGGCACCGACATCTCCGGCATCGTCTGCATCACCGCCGTGACCGACGAGGCCAGCACCGATGACGGCAAGGGCGGGCCGCGGAGATCTCGAACATCATCGTCCCCAACGGCACTCCCGGCTACGAGCAGGGCGAGCCGTACCGCAAGATGGGCTGGAACGCGTCCGACACGCGCCCGCTGACGTTCAGCGACTGCCGCGTTCCCGAGGAGAACCTGCTCGGGCCGCGCGGCGCCGGCTTCAAGCAGTTCCTGCACATCCTCGACATCGGCCGGATCGGCGTCGCCGCGATGGGCGTCGGGCTCGCGCAGGGCGCGCTCGACGAGGCGCTGCAAGTACGCCAAAGAGCGCCAGGCGTTCGGCAAGCCGATCTCGAAGTTCCAGGCGATCCAGGGCAAGCTCGCCGACATGTCGACCGAGATCGCCGCCGCGCGCCTGCTCGTCTACAAGGCCGCGCGCGAGAAGGACGCCGGGCGCAACTTCACGCTGACCGCCGCGCAGGCCAAGCTCAAGACCGGCCGCCTGGCCGTGCGCTGCGCCGAGGAGGCCGTGCAGATCCACGGCGGCTACGGCTACATCGAGGAGTACCCCGTCTGCCGCTTCTACCGCGACGCGAAGATCCTCACGATCGGCGAGGGCACCGACGAGGTCCAGCAGATGGTGATCGCGCGCGCGCTCGGCGCTTAGCGCGGCTCGAGCACGACGAGCGGGATCTCGCGCTCGGTGCGCCGCCGGTAGCCCTCGTAGCCGCCGTACACGCCGACCATCAGCTTCCACAGCGCTCGCGCTCCTCGCCCTGCGCGACGCGCGCGTGCACGTCGAGGCGTTCGGAGCCGACCTGCACCGTCGTGTCGGGATTGAGCCTTCAGGTTGTGGAACCACGCCGGGTTCTTCGGGTATCCGCCCTTCGACGCGACCAGCACGAAGTTGGCGCCGTCGCGGCCGTACACGAGCGGGCTCGTGCGACGCGTGCCGCTCTTCGCGCCGACGTGGTCGAGCAGCAGCGCCGGCGGCATGCCCGGCGTGCGATGGCCGATCAGGCCGTTCGTCGCGCGGTAGACGGCCGTGTGGCCGCCCATCAATTTGCCGCAACAGCGGCCAGTTGCGATCGGCGAGGTCGAGGTAGTCCATCGCCATCACCCTACGCCTGGCCGGCGACGCCGTGCTCGGCGGCGGCCTCGCGCTCGACCGCCACGGCGTCGCGCTCGAGCAGCGTCGCCGCCGCGCTCGCCGGATCCAGGCGCCGCTGCACGACCTCGTCGATCAGCGCGCTGAAAGCCCGCGTCCTCGCGCAGGTCGTCCTCCAGCCGCCGGCGCATCCGCGCCGTCGCGATCGCGAGCACCTCGTTGCGCAGGTTGCGCGCGCGCCGCTCCGCGAGGTGGCCCTCGGCGAGGATGTGCGCGCGGTGCTCGTCGAGGCGCTGCACCAGCTCGTCGACGCCGACGCCGCGGCTCGCCTCGGTCTTGACGATCGGCACGCGCCAGCGCCCGCGTACCTCCGCGGGCGTGCGGTCGAGGTTCGCCAGCGACAGCACGCCGCGGATCTCGCGCACCATCGTGTCGGTCAGCGGATGGTCGGCCTTGTTGATCACGATCACGTCCGGGATCTCCATCACGCCCGCCTTCAGCGCCTGGATCGAGTCGCCCGAACCCGGCATCAGCACGAGCACGATCGTGTCGGCGTGGTCGATGATGTCGATCTCCGCCTGCCCGACGCCGACCGTCTCGACGAACACGTCCTGGCGGCCGGCCGCGTCGAGCAGCAGCGCCGCCTGCAGCGCCGCCTCCGAGAGCCCGCCGAGCGCGCCGCGGTTGGCCATCGAGCGGATGAACACACCCTGGTCGAGGAAGTGCTCGGTCAGGCGGATGCGATCGCCGAGCAGCGCCCCCTGCGTGAACGGCGACGACGGGTCGATCGAAAGCACGCCGACCGTGCGCCCCGCTTCGCGGCGCGCCTTCGTCAGCGCGCCGATCAGCGTCGACTTGCCGACGCCCGGGCGGCCCGGTGAAGCCGACGACCGCCGCCGCGCCGGTGTGCGGGTAGACCTCCTTGACGAGCTCCCATCCCTCCGGCCGGTCGTCCTCGACGAGCGAGATCGCGCGCGCGAGCGCGCGGCGGTCGCCGTCGAGCAGGCGCTGCGCCAGGGTCGTGTCGAGCTTCGCGTCGGCTCATCGCCGGCGCAATCATCGCACGGCAATACGATTCCTCCGCGATGGAGCTGCTCGCCGACGCGCCCGAGCCCGACGCCCCCGAGGCGATCGCCGACACGCAGCGGCGCGCGCCCGAGCCGCTGCACGGCAGCCCGCTCGCGCTGCTGCGCTTCATGCGCGCCAACCGCATGCTCAACCGGCGCTACGCGTACCTGATCGCGCGCTGGCTGATGCTCAAGCTGCGCTATCGCGGCCGCCTGCAGACCGACGGGCTGTGCTTCATCTGCCCGCGCGTCAAGCTCGAGATCGGCAGGCACGCGACGCTGCGCATCGGGCGCTGGGCGTGGGTCGGGCACGGCTGCAAGATCCGCGTGCACGAGGGCGAGGTCGAGATCGGCGCGAAGACCGTCATCGGCCAGGAGTGCACGGTCTCCGCCTACCAGCACGTCTCGATCGGGCGCGAGTGCATCCTCGCCGACCGCGTCATGCTGATCGACTTCGACCACGGCGTCACCGAGGTCGACCGGCCGATCCGCGTGCAGGGCATCTACAAGCGCGACGTGCGCGTCGGCAACAACGTCTGGATCGGCTACGGCGCTTGCGTGCTGCGCGGCGTCACCGTCGGCGACAACAGCGTCGTCGGCACCAACGCGGTGCTCACGCACGACGTGCCCGAGAACGCCGTCGTCGGCGGCGTGCCCGCGCGGCTGATCCGCATGCGCGACGCGCCGCGCTCGATGCGCTGGCGCTAGCCCCGCCGCCGCGCGCTCGGGCGGCGCGGCCGGTCACGCAGCGGCGTCACATCCTCGCGGCGAGGTTCCGCGTCGTCTGCGCCCGATCGCCGTCGCCGGCGGCGAGCGCGCGCGAGAGCGCGTCCGCGGTGAAGCGCGACGCGCTCGCTCGCATACGGCGCCGCCAGGCCCGCGTGAGAGCATGAACGCCCAGTCGCTCGACTGCAGCGCGAGCAGCTCGCGCAGCGCGGCGCGCCCCGCGTGCGGCCGCGCGGACATCACCTCGAGCTCGGCCCGCGCGCAGCGGCGAACGCGACCTCGGCGACGGCCGGCCCCGACCACGTCGAGAGATCCCGGCCCGCGCCCCACGAGCTCGCGACGTCCACGTCGAAGCCGGCGTCCGCCGGCGCCGGCGACCGTGCCCGGCGCCACTCGCTCGCCGGCGCCGGCTCAGCGCGTTCGAGCGCGTCGTCGAGGCGCACCAACTCCAGACCCTGGCGCTCGCACTCCTCGACGACGGCCCGCAGCCAGGCGACCCCCTCGTA
This sequence comes from uncultured Solirubrobacteraceae bacterium, assembly GCA_963782925.1. Lineage (GTDB taxonomy): Bacteria > Actinomycetota > Thermoleophilia > Solirubrobacterales > Solirubrobacteraceae > Palsa-744. The sequence goes on along the minus strand of CAWALH010000002.1, from coordinate 2,498,331 downwards.
CCACCAGTGGCCGAGCAGCTCGGTGTCGAGCGCGCACACGGCGAGGCCTGCGCCGGGCAGCCGGTCGCCGGCGTCGCGCAGCCTTGCCGCCGTGCGAGCGACGAAGTCGGCGGCGTGCTCGCGGGCCTTCGCCAGCGCCCGCGCGTGGTCGTACGGGCTCGCCGTCGTTGCTCCACGGCGTGTGGTGATGGATCGGTGTGGTGGTGGTAGTCGCGGTATGCCCCGTCGGCGGGATAGCCCGCGTCGCTCCACACGAGCATCGATCGTCTGACGGTCGATCGGCACGAGCACGAGGCCGGCATCGCCGCGCAGCGGTCGCAGGTGCTCCGCCGCGCCCGCGCCGAAGCGGTCGGTCAGCTCGACGCAGGTCGCATGCGCGCCGGCGTCGGCGAGCAGCGGCTCTAGGCGTCTGACGTATGCGCACTCGGGCAGCCAGAAGCCGCCGCGCCAGTCGGCGCCGAAGCGCGCGCGGTGGGCGTCGATGCCGACGTGCAGCTGCAGGCGCACGCCGTCGTCGGTCGCGAGCAGCGGCAGCACGGCGTGGGTCGCCGACGACGTCCACTGCGCGTACGGCGCAAGCGCGCCCAGCAGGCCGCCGTTCAGGCCTCGCAGCTTCCGCAGCGCCCCCTCGTAGTCGCCCCACGAGCGTTCCAGCTCGCGCGCCAACTGCTCGTGACCGCCGGCGCGCAGGCCGGCGGCGTCCTCCTCGTGCGTATGGCGCCGGACCCGCTCGACGAAGTCCGCGAAGCGCTCCTCCACGCCGGGCGCCTCGAGCTGGTCGCACAGCACCGGCGTCAGCGACAGCGTCAGCGGCGCGCCGGCGTCGAGCAGCTCGAGCAGCGGCACGTAGCTGCCGACGATCGCCTCCCACAGCCACTCCTCGCCGAACGGCCACGTCCCGAAGCCCTCGACATAGGGCATGTGCGTGTGCAGGACGATCGCGAGCGCTCCGCGATCGCCTCCCCCCGCGCCATGCCTACGCCCGGCACACAGCGACGAAGTCGAGCGCGCGGTCCATCCGCGCCTGGCCGAGCGGGCGCAGCGCGAAGTCCGAGACGTCGATCGCCGGCGTGAACCAGTCGTAGAAGCGGCTCGTCAGCCCCAAGCGCGGGTGCAGCGAGTCCCAGCCCGCGCGCAGCGCGAGCTCGTGTGCGCGCAGCTTGCGCGCGTGGAACAGCCCGAACAGGCGCACCTCGCGGAAGTGCGCGCGGCACAGCCGCTCGAACTCCTCGATCCGGTACTCGTGCACGTGCCACGGATTGCCCGACCGCGACGCGCCGCGCGGCGCGAGCGTCAGCACGTTCGGCGTCGACACGAACACCGTGCCGCGCGCGTCGGCGACGAGCGCGGCGAAGTGGTCGAGCGCCGCGCCGGGGTCGGTCAGGTGCTCGATCGTCTGCAGGAACACGACCGCGTCGGCGGGTTCGGCGAACGTCTCGATCAACTCGCGCGCGAAGCGCAGGTTCGGGCGGTCGTAGCGCAGGCGCGCGTGCTCGTGCGCCTCGGGGTTGGCGTCGACGCCGACGACGCTCGTCGCGGCGCGCGCGAGCACGTCGGAGCCGTACCCCTCGCCGCAGGCCATGTCGATCACGCGCTGGGCGGCGACCTGCTCGGCGATCCACTCGTACACGACCAGATGGCGGCGGTACCAGTAGTTCTCCTCGGGCACGTCCGGCAGCGTCCGCTCGCCGGTCAGCTGCAGCGGCGGAACGCCGTCCGGCTGGTCGCGCTGCACGTACGGGGCTGAGCTCAAGAGACGCCCTCGCAGGGAGCGCTCAAGCCGAGGGTGAACGGCGACAGCACGGCGCGCGAGTATATGGTGCCCCACCGTGCCGCCCGCCCTGAGCGCAGAGGAGATCCGCGACGTCAACACGCGCTACCACGACGTCGCCGCCGACCACTACGACGCCAAGTGGGGCATCGACTTCGGCGAGATCGGCTCAGAGCAGGTGATCGCGAAGGTCGAGAAGGCGCTCGGCCACCACCCCGACGGCTGGGCGCGCTCGCTCGAGATCGGCGCCGGCACGGGCTACTTCTCGCTGAACCTGCTGCGCGCCGGCATGATCGCGCAGGCGACGTGCAGCGACATCTCGCCGGGGATGCTCGCGACGCTGCGCGAGAACGCCGAGCGGCTCGGGCTCGACGTGCGCACCGAGCAGGTCGACGCCGAGCGCCTGCCGTTCGACGACGAGAGCTTCGACCTCGTGCTCGGGCACGCCGTGCTGCACCACATCCCCGACCTCGACCGCGCGTTTCGCGAGTTCGCGCGCGTGCTCGCGCCGGGCGGGACGGTCCTGTTCGCCGGCGAGCCCTCGCGCTACGGCGACCGCCTCGCGCGCATCCCCAAGCGCGCCGCCGGCGCGCTCGCGCCGCTCTGGCGACGTGCGATCGGGGCGCGCCCGGCGCCTTCGCAGGACGCCGAGGCGCCCGACGCGGCGCTCGAGGGCTTCGTCGACGTGCACGCGTTCGCACCCGGCGAGCTCGCCCGCGCGGCGCGCGGCGCCGGCTTCACCGACGTGCGGATCACCGGCGAGGAGCTGCTCGCCAACTGGTTCGGCTGGACGAACCGCACGCTCGAGGCGAGCGCCGCGCCGGAGGACGTGCCGTGGGCCTGGCGGCAGTACGCCTACCGCGGCTACCTGCTGCTGCAGGGCCTCGACCGCCGGCTGCTCGAGTCGCGGCTGCCGCCGGCGATCTTCTACAACCTGATGCTCGCCGCACGCAAGCCGAGGGGTTAGCAGACAGGGCCGTACGGCCCTGTCTGGAGATGCTTGGCCGCACGCAAGCCCCGCGCCTAGACTCACGGGATGCCCGAGAGCGTCTCCCGGGGCTTCCCGCTGTTCCCGCTTGGGATCGTCGCGCTGCCGAGCGAGCGCGTCCCGCTGCACATCTTCGAGGACCGCTACAAGCGGATGATCGAGGGCTGCCTCGACGCCGACCCCGACCGCCCGAGCGCGAGTTCGGCATCGTCTGGCTGTCCGACGAGGAGCTCAAGGACGTCGGCTGCGCGTGCCAGATCGAGCGCGTGCTCGAGCGGATGGACGACGGCCGACTGAACATCCTCGCCCGCGGCACGCGCCCGTTTCGCCTGCTCGAGCGCCAGGACGACCTCCCGTATCCGGCCGGCGTCGTCGAGTTCCTCGACGACGCCGAGGAGCCGTCAGAGACCGACGGCGACGATCAGTCGGCCGGCGCGCGCGAGCTCTATCGCGAGCTCGTCGAGCAGGCGACCGACCGCGAGCTGACCGACGACGAGCTAGCGCTGATGGGCGCCTACCAGATGGCCGGCACCGTCGAGTTCGGCACCGACGCCAAGCAGGAGCTGCTCGAGCTGCGCTCAGAGCGCGCGCGGATGAGCCTGCTCGCGACGCTCCTGCGCGCGGCGATCGACCGGCTCGCGCTGATCGACCGCGCGCAGACGCGCGCGCAGTCGAACGGCAAGGTGCGCTTCGGCTGAGGCGATCGCGCCGGGCGGGGACAGAGCGGCCGCCGGCGCTATTCGGGCAGTCCGCAGACCTGCTGCGCCGTCTGCAGCACGAACAGCGCCAGCTGCCTGAAGACCTTCGGCTGCCCGGCCGAGTCGTCGGCGAAGCGCACCCAGCCGTTTTCGTCGCGGACGTAGTAGCTGAGCACCGAGCGCGGCCCGGGCGCGAGCGACGTGTGCTTGGCCGACGGTTCCTGCAGCGCTTCCTGGATCGCGCGCGCCTGCACCAGCTGCGAGTCGCTGAGCTTCAGCACGCGCCCGCCGGCGTGCGCGCTGCCGTTGCAGTGCACGCCGCCTTCTTCGTTGACGAGCAGCGTCAGCTTGGCGTGCGGACCGCCGCCGCTGCGCTGCACGAGGAACAGGTCGGGCGCCTTCACGCCGCCGCACGCCGCGAGCGCCGCCGAGGCGATCAGGGCGAACGCGAGCAGCGACGAGCGCATCCAGCACCGTCGACGTCGCCGCGTCATGCGCTGACGGCGACGCCGCCGCGCCGCGGGTCGCCGGCGCCGCTCAACATCCGACCGCGGCGCCTGACGGCCTGGACGCCGCCGAAGAACAGGTTGAGCTCGGCGAAGCGGACGACGTCGCAGTCGTGCGCCGCGCCGGCGTCGGCGAGCACGTCCGGCGCGATGCCCGGCTCGGCGTAGAGGACGTCGGCTTCGAGGTGCACGCGCGGCGCGTCGACGGCGTCGCGCGCGTCGAGGTCTCGGTCGATCGCGCCGACGATCGTCTGGAGCAGCGCCGATCGGATCCTGTTCGAGCCGGCGCTGCCGAGCACGAGCTCGACCTCGCCGTCGCGCATCACGATCGTCGGCGCCATCATGCTCGGCATCCGCCGCCCGGCCGGGTGCAGGTGGAAGCCGTACGGGTTCAGGTCCTCCTCGCCCATCACGTTGTTCAGGTGGATGCCGGTGCCGGGGACGACGATGCCCGAGCCCTCGCCGTTCGTGCACGTCGTGCTGCACGCGCGCCCGTCGGCGTCGAGCACCGAGATGTGCGTCGTCGCGCCGAGCCGCGAGGAGAGGAAGCGCTCGAGGTAGCCGTCGTCGCTGAGCCCGTCGAGGAACTCGGGCGTGCGCTCGGCCTGCGCGGCGCCCATCGCGTCGACGACGCCGCGCAGCGTCGGCGGCGCCGGGCCGCGGTCGAGCAGCGCGAGCGCGTATGCGAGCAGCGTGCCGCCGGCCGACGGCGGCGGGTTCGTCAGCACGACGCGGTCGCGGTAGTCGATCGCGACCGGCTCACGCTCGAGGGCGTGGTAGCCGGCGAGGTCGCCCGGCGTCAGCCAGCCGCCGCGCGAGCGCAGCCAGTCGCACACCCGCCGCGCGAGCTCGCCGCGGTAGAACGGCTCGGCGCCGTCGCTGCCGAGCAGCTCGAGCGCGTCGCCGAGCTCGCCGTTGCGCAGCACCTCGCCCTCGCGCAGGACGCGCCCGTCGGGCGCCCACAGCGCGGCGCACTCGGGCGTCGAGGTCAGCAGGTCGGCGAGGATCTCGGCGACGTACGCCTGACCGTGGTTGAGCGCGACGCCCTCGCGCGCGAGCCGCGCCGCGGGCGCGGCGAGCTCGGCGAGCGGGATCGTGCCCCACCGGCGCGCCGCCTCGCAGACGCCGGCCGGCGCGCCGTAGCAGCCGCACGACGCCGGACCGATGTGGAAGACCTGCGCGGCGTCGCCGAACGACACGTCGACCGGTTCGAGCTCGGCGACCGTCTCGATCGCGGCGTCCGACGCGCGCGGGTCGCTCGGCGCCTGCACGAAGAAGTCGAGCAGCGCCGGCTCCTGCCCGCCGCCGGCGACGAGCATGTAGCCGCCCGCGCCGAGACCGGTCAGCAGCGGCTCGACCGCGAACGACGTCAGCATCGCGCCAAGCGCCGCGTCGACCGCGTTGCCGCCTTCGCGCAGCACGCGCGCGCCGGCCTGTGCCGTCAGCGGATGCCCGGCCGCGACGACCCCGTGCTCTCCTTCAGCCATGGCAGAGCGATAGCACAGCGCCTACCGCGGGCGCGCGGGCGAGAGTCGGACGGTCGCGGACGGCGAGATGCGCGTCAGCGGCTGGGCATGAACTCGGGGACGTCGAGTTCGTCCACGGAGAGCCCGCCACGTCGCGCCGGGCGCGCCGGCGCGGCGCGCTGCACGCGCGGCTCGCCGGCCGGTTCGTTGAGCATCTGCACGCTCTTGCGCCGCCCCTCGTCGCCGTATCCGGTCGCGACGACGGTGACCCAGACCTGGTCGTCGAGCTTCTCGTCGACCATCGCGCCGAAGATGATGTTGGCGTCGGGGTGCGCCGCCTCGGAGACGGCCTTGGCCGCCTCGTTGACCTCCCACAGGGAGAGGTTCTCGCCGCCGGTGATCGACAGCAGGATCGAGCGGGCTCCCTCCATCGAGGTTTCGAGCAGCGGCGAGGCGACGGCCTGGATCGCGGCCTCGGTCGCGCGGTGCTCGCCGACGCCCATGCCGATCCCGAGCAGCGCGTTGCCGGCGTCGGACATGATCGTGCGCACGTCGGCGAAGTCGAGGTTGATCAGGCCGGGCAGCGTGACGAGATCGGAGATCCCCTGCACGCCCTGGCGCAGGACGTCGTCGGCGACGCGAAACGCCTCGACCATCGCGGTCTGCTTGTCGAGCACCGACAGCAGGCGGTTGTTGGGGACGACGATCAGCGTGTCGACCTCCTGCGCGAGCGCGCTGACGCCGCTGTCGGCCTGCGCGCCGCGGCGCGAGCCCTCGAAACCGAACGGCTTCGTCACGATCGCGACGGTCAGCGCGCCGACTTCACGCGCGATCCGCGCGACGACCGGCGCCGCGCCGGTGCCGGTGCCGCCGCCGGCGCCGGCGGTGATGAAGATCATGTCGGAGCCCTTCAGCAGCGCCTTGACGCGGTCGTAGTCCTCCATCGCGGCCTGACGGCCGACGTTCGCGTCCGAGCCCGATCCGAGCCCGCGCGTCAGTTCGGCGCCGATGTGCAGCGTGATGTCGGCGGTCGACTGCTGCAGCGACTGCAGGTCGGTGTTGACGGCAAGGAACTCGACGCCCTCGACCTCGGCCTCGACCATCCGGTTGACGGCGTTGACGCCGGCGCCGCCGACGCCGACGACGCGGATCACGGGCTGGCCGGCGCTGCCGGACGGGGCAGCCGGTTCGTCGTGCGTGCGCGCGTAGTCGTCCATCACCGGACGCGTCGGCGCGGGTTCCATCACGTTCTCGGGGATCTCCGAGGAGAAGGCGTGGCGCAGGCGCTCCTGCGGGCTCGGGATCCGCGGCGCATCGGACGGCGCGTCGCTCGACGCGCCGAGCGCCGGGTGCGGCAGACCGCTCTCGCGCGGATGCGCGGGCGTCGCGCGCTCCTCGCGCTCGACCGGCGTCGAAGGCGCCTGCGCCTGCTGTGACGGTGCGCCGGCGGGTGCGCCGGCGCGCGCCTGCTCGTCGGCGCGCGCGACGTCGGCGGCCTCGCCGGGCTCCGCGTCGACGCCTTCGGTCTTGCGGAACAGCGCCGCGAGCGGCCCTTCGCGCATGCTCGCGCGTTTAGCGTTTGCCATGGTCGAGAACCTCCTGCGCGAGTTGCCGGTAGGACTGAGCCGCAACGCCGTCGGGCTCGTACTTGAGCACCGACATGCCCTTGACCGGCGCCTCTGCGAAACGGACGGTCTTGCGGATGCGCGAGGCGAACACCCGGTCGCCGAAGTTTTCCTCGAGGATCTCGATCGCCTCCTTGGCGTGGATCGTCCGGGAATCGACCAACGTCGGCAGGATACCCTCGATGTCGACGCCGGGATTGAGATTCTCGCGGATCATCGCGAGGGTGTTCTGCAGCTGGATCAGGCCGCGCATCGACAGATACTCGCATTGCACGGGGACGATCACCTTGTCGGCGGCCGTCAACGCGTTGATCGTCAGCAGCCCGAGGCTCGGCGGCGTGTCGATGCAGATGAAGTCGTAGTCGTCGAGGATCGGTTCGAAGGCCTTCTGCAGCGAGCGCTCGCGGCCGATCATCGTCGACATCGCGATCTCGGCGCCGGCGAGGTCGATCGAGGCGCAGGCGACGTCGATCTCGCGCTTGCGGACCACCTCGCGGATCGAGACCTTGTGCACGAGCACGTCGTACATCGATTTGTCGAGCGTGTCGGGATCGATGCCCTGCGACATCGTCAGGTTGCCCTGCGGGTCCATGTCGACGCACAGCACGCGGTGACCCTCCTCGGCGAAAGCCGCGGCGAGGTTCAGCGTCGTCGTCGTCTTGGCCACGCCGCCCTTCTGGTTGGCGAACGCGATGACCTTGGCCTTTCCTTCCACTGGGGGCTCCGATGCTCGATTGCCGAAAGGTTGCCGTCCGGTGGGTATTCGCATGCGGTGTTGCGATTCCTGCACGCCGCGGCGGCGATTCATGCAACGCGACACCGGCGGATCCCGCACGGGAACTACGATCGAGAGATGGCCACGCGCGGCGCCAAGCCCAAGCGCGAGAGCACGCGCCGGCGCGGAGCCCCGAACGCCGGGGCCGGCGTGCTCGGCGCTCGCCTGCGCGGCAAGCGCGTGTGCATCTGCGTCGGCGCGGGCGGCGTCGGCAAGACGACGACGTCGGCGGCGCTCGCGCTCGGCCTCGCCGCTCGCGGCGCGAAGGTGGCGGTCGTCACGATCGACCCGGCCGAGCGACTCGCGTCGGCGCTCGGCCTGGAGCGGCTGTCGGGCGAGCCGCATCGGATCGATCCGGCGCTGCTGGCCGCGAGCGGCGTCGAGTGCAAGGGCGAGCTGTGGGCGATGATGCTCGACAGCAAGGGGACGTTCGACGAGATCGTCGCGCATCTGTCGCAGAGCGAGCGCGAGCGCGAGGAGATCCTCGCGAACCCGATCTACCGCGAGCTGTCCTCTGCGGTCGCCGGCTCGCAGGAGCTCAGCGCGATGGCGAAGCTCTACGAGCTGCGCCACGAGCGCGACTTCGACGTGATCGTGCTCGACACGCCTCCGTCGCGCAACGCGGTCGACTTCCTCGACACGCCGACGCGGCTGCTCGGCTTCCTCGAAGGGCGCGCGCTGAAGGTGTTCCTCTCGCCGGGCGGTCTCGCGGCGCGCGTGTTCGGCCGCTCGACGGGCATCGTGTTCGCGATCTTCGCGCGCGTGACGGGCGTCGACATGCTCCACGACCTGTCGACGTTCTTCCGCTCGCTCGCGGGCATCCTCGAGGGCTTCGGCGAGCGCACGCGCGGAGTCGCGCAACTGCTGCGCGACCCGGAGACGACGTTCGTGCTCGTCACCTCGCCCGAGCCCGAGCCCGCGCAGGAGGCGACGTTCCTCGCGCGCCGGCTCGCCGAGCAGGGGATGCCGCGCGGCGGCGTGGTCGTCAACCGCGTGCACTTCGACGGGCTCGGCGAGCACACCGTCGAGCAGGCGCAGGCGGCGCTCGCCGAGGAGCTCGGCGAGCGGCTGGCGGCGCGCGTGGCCGCGAACCTCGCCGACTTCGACGTGCTCGTGCGACGCGACCGCGCGACGATCGAGCGCCTGTCGAGCGAGCTCGACGAGCCGTCGCCCGTGCTCGTTGCGCAGCTCGACGAGGACATCAGCGACCTCGCCGGCCTCGCCGGCCTCGCCGAGCGGCTGTTCAGCTGAACGTCGAGACGACGCCGTCGATCGGCAGCGGCTGCTGGCGATCGACGAGCGCGTGCGGCTCGTCGTCGCCGAGCTCGTCGAGCTGGTCGGGCTCGACGAGCTCGGAGTCCGCCGCGCGCGCGGCGTCGGACGGCGTCACCCCTTCAAGCATCGGCGCACGCGCGGGCGCGGCGTGCACGGCGTGCGCGGCGTGCGAAGCCGCGGCTGCGAGCGGGTCGGGCTCGCAGAGCACACCATCGTCGTCGCTCATGTCGTCGACGTGCAGCAGCTCGTCGGGTTCGAGCATCTCGTCGGCGATCACGGCCAGGTCGGGATCGAGGTGGCCGCAGATGACGTCGCGCAGCAGCGAGCGCAGGTGGTTGGCGACGTCCTCGCAGAGCGTCTGGTTGGCGGCGTTCTTCGCGGCGGTGCCGGCGGTAAGCGAGCGCTCGAGCGCGATCGCGCGCGTGATCCGCTCGGTCAGCTCGGCGCGCTGCTCGACGGTCGCGCAGAGCGCGGCGAGACGCCCGGCGAGCTGCCCGCTCGCGGGACCCTCGGGCTCGAGCAGGGCGCGTAGCGCGAGCAGGTTGTCGGTCAGCGCCTCCCACGGGCTGTCGCGCTCGCAGGCGAGCTCGAAGCGGCGCAGCGCCCACGCGAGGTCGTTGTCGTGCGGCGCGCGACGCGAGACGAGGTTGCAGAACGCGCGCAGCTCGTCCTCCTGCTCGGGCGTCACGACGAGCATGCCGTGCGGCCGCCCGCCGGCGCCGAGCGCGAGCGGACCCCACGAGCCGGCGCCGACGCGAGCCCATGCGAGCGGACCGAGCGCGACGCGCCCGTCACCGAACAGGCGCAGCGCCGAGAGCAGATCGCCGAGCACGGCGCGGCCGGTCGCGAGCGCCTGCGACGGTTCGTCGTGCTCGACGGTGTAGACGATCGCGAGCTGCGCATGCGCACCGTCGAGATCGGCGGTCGCGGCGATCCCATCGGGCAGCTCGCGCAGATCGCCGGCGTGCGCGATTCGCAGGCCTTTGGTCAGTTGCAGCTCGACCGAGGAGAGCGCGACGCCGTGCAGCGTCGCGACGAGCGTGACCTCGCCGGCGCTCGCGAGCGTCGCCTGCGCGAGCCGCTCGAGCGCGGCGTCGACGCGCTCCGGGCGCAGCTCGAAGTCGGTCTGCTCGTCGAACACTTCTTCGAGCAGCGCCGCGATCGCGGCCCGTGGCCGCGAGCGCCCGCGGGCGGCCGCCGCGTCGCCGCCGACGCTCGCGAGGTAGCGATCGAGCCCGTCGTAGCCGTCGAGCAGCTTGCTCGCCTCCGAGTACGCCGGGATCCGCCTGATCGCCGGCTCGCGCTCGACGATGAAGCGACCGGTCAGCGCGCGGTAGGTGTACAGCGGCGTCGCGCCGGCGCCCCTGCGGCTCGGCTGGGCGCCGAGCTCGAACGGAACCTCGGCGCCGGCGGCGACGTCGGCGCGCAGGTGGGCGCCAGCGGCTGCGAACAGCTCGCCGAGCGACGTTTCGAGTTGTCGCGAACGCATGGCGGCTGACTTCGCGCCGGCGGCGAACGCTCCTGCTCGGCGCAGCTTCCGTTGCAGCGCCCGGCGACGGTGAGCGCTCAGCCACGCGATGGCGCGCTCAGGCGAGCGCGTGGGCCAGATCCGCTCGCTCTACGCGAGCGCGAGCGCGTCGGCGCCGCCGCGCAGCGTGTCAGCCGTCGCGTCGGCGTCGCCGCACAGCCAGGCGCTGCCGTACTCGCGCATGCCGTCGATGATCGGCAGCAGCGCGCGCCCCTTGTCGGTCAGCGCGTACTCGACGCGCGGCGGGACCTCGGCGAACGTGTGACGCTCGACGATCGCCTGCTCCTCGAGTGCGCGCAGGCGCAGCGAGAGCGTGCGCGGGCTGATCCCGGCGAGCGCGCGTTCGAGCTCGCAGAAGCGCGACGTGCCGGCGGCGAGCTCGCGAACGAGCAGCAGCGTCCACTTGCCGCAGACGATCTCAGCCGTTCGGCATACCGGACATGTCTCATCGACTGCCATGACAAACGTTACTTTACCAAGTGAAGTAACGCGAGCCCGGCGACGCAGGGCCGGCCGCAAGCTATCTTCACGGCGTGGACGTGCTGGCGACAGCTTCCGGTCTGGCGATCCCGGCGATCGTGATCGTCCTGTCGCTGCTGCTGCTCGCGGTGCTGCTGCGCGACGCGTGAAGCTCAGCCGACGCCGACCGGCGACTGGCCGGCGGCGGGAGCACCGGCCGGATGCGCGTCGGGGGCGCCGCGATGCTGCTCGGCGGCGGCGACGTCGTGCATCGTCGTGCCCATGCGCCCTTCGGCCTGCATCAGCAGCTTGAAATCGTGCGGGCTCGAGGCGACGCGCATCGCGTCGTCGAACGTGACGCGCCCGGCCTTGACATGGCCGAACAGCGCCTGATCGAAGGTCTGCATGCCGTAGTACGCGCCCGAGGCGATCACCTCGACGAGCTTGCCGGTCTGCGTCGGGTCGGTGATCATGTCGCAGACGCGGCCGGTCGCGCGCAGGATCTCGCAGACGGCGACGCGCCCGCCGTCGGCGCCGGGGACGAGCCGCTGGGAGATGACGCCCTTGAGGGTGCCGGCGATCATGCTGCGCGCCTGCTGGTGCTGGTGCGTCGGGAAGAAGTCGAGCATCCGGTTGATCGACTCGGTCGCGTCGACGGTGTGGATCGTCGAGAGCACGAGGTGGCCGGTCTCGGCGGCGGACAGCGCCGTCTGCACGGTCTCCTCGTCGCGCATCTCGCCGATCAGGATCACGTCGGGGTCCTGACGCAGGACGCGCCGCAGCGCGCGCCTGAACGAGGCGGTGTCGGTGCCGACTTCGCGCTGGTCGATGGCCGAGCGCTTGTCGGTGTGGACGAACTCGATCGGGTCCTCGATCGTGACGATGTGCTTGCTCGTCGTGCAGTTGACGTGGTCGATCATCGCGGCGAGCGTCGTCGACTTGCCGGAGCCGGTCGTGCCGGTGAGCAGCACGATCCCGCGCTCCTCGTCGGCGAGCTCGGTGATGACTTCGGGCAGCGAGAGCTCTTCGATCGTCGAGATCGTGTGCGGGATCGCGCGGCACGCCAGTGAGATGACGCCGCGCTGGCGGAACGCGTTGATCCGGTAGCGCGCGACGTCGTGGATTTCGTAGGAGAAGTCGACCTCGTGCTCGGCGTCGAATTCGTCGAGCTTGGCGTCGTCGTCGAGCAGTCGTCTGAGCGCGCCCTCGGTGTCTTCGGCGCTCAGCGGCGGCTCGTTCTCGGCGAGCAGCAGCTCGCCGTTGACGCGGAACAGCGGCGCCGAGCCGACCTTCATGTGCAGATCGGACCCGCCTCGCTCGACGAGCTCGCGCAGGATCGCCTCGACATCGATCATGCCTAGCTGATCGGCAGGCGCGCGCCGCGGCTTGAGCGCGGCACGCGGCTATGGACGGGGCGCGCTCAGGCGACGTCGCGGAGCTTCTGCGCCTCGGCGAGGCTTTGCAGCTTCTTCAGCGACTGGTTCTCGATCTGGCGGATGCGCTCGCGCGTGACGTTGAACGTGCGGCCGACCTCGTCGAGCGTGCGCGGGTGCTCGCCGCCGAGGCCGTAGCGCAGCTCGAGCACGCGGCGTTCGCGGTAGGAGAGGTTCTCGAGGGCCTCGCGCAGCGCCTCCTTCGTGAGGATCTCGGCAGCGCGCTCGTACGGCGACTCGGCGCGCTCGTCGGCGATGAACTGGCCGAACTCGGACTCCTCCTCGTCGCCGACGGGCTTCTCGAGCGAGACCGGCGCCTGCGCGGAGCGCTTGATCGAGTCGACCTCCTCGGGATCGATGCCGGTGACCTCGGCGATCTCGTCGGCGGTCGGCTCGCGGCCGAGCTCGGTGACGAGCTTGCGCTCGGCGCGGCCGATCTTGTTGAGCTTCTCGACGACGTGCACGGGGATGCGGATCGTGCGCGCCTTGTCGGCGAGCGCGCGGGCGATCGCCTGGCGGATCCACCACGTCGCGTACGTCGAGAACTTGAAGCCCTTGCGGTAGTCGAACTTCTCGGCGGCGCGCACGAGGCCGAGCGTGCCCTCCTGAATCAGATCGAGGAACGGCAGGCCCTGGTTGCGGTAGTTCTTGGCGATCGAGACGACGAGGCGGAGGTTGGACTCGACCATCTTCTGCTTCGCGTCGAGGTCGCCGCGCTCGATCCGCTTGGCGAGGTCGACCTCCTCCTGCGCCGTCAGCAGCCGGACCTTGCCGATGTCCTTGAGAAACAGCTGCAGCGAATCGGTCGTCATGTCCGGCTTCAGGTCGAGCGCCGTTTTCGCTTTGCGTCGACCGCGTTTGTCGGGCGCGCGCTCCACCTGCGAGGCGGCGGCCGTCGCCGGGTCGATGTCCTCGACGAGCTCGATCTCGGCCTTCTCGAGGAAGCCGTGCAGCTCTTCGACGTCGGACTCGTCGAGGTCGAGCTCCGACATCGCCTTGCTGATCTCCGTGTAGGAGAGCACACCGACCTGCTGGCCCTTGGCGAGCAGACCCTTTACCTCATCCAGCTCCTGCAGCTCGACTACTGACATCTGCACCCGTTTCTCGCGTGAGTCGACTACCGGCGGGTCGTCGCCACGACCCGTCGAACACTGGCTCGGGACGATCCCTCCGTGGGACATACGGCGCGGACCGGCCCATCGTTACAAGTGACGCTTCTGTTGGCCGATCCCATGCTAACGCGTACTTGCGGTCGATCTCAACGGTTTGCCAGCCGACGTGCAGCGGAGCTCGCTGTTTGCGCACCGGCCGTCGCCTTCGCCCTTAAGCAATGATGTGCACGTGAGCGACGCCGAGGAGAGCCGGAACGTCAACGGAGCGAGCGAGAACGGCGGCGTCCTGACGAACCTGCCGCGCGCGCGGCCGCAGCGTGCGAGCGCGCGTCGACTGGCCGAGCGAAACGGGGCGAGCGCGCGCAACGGGACGAGCAAGACGGCGGTCAAGCGGCCGCCGAAGAAGGTCGCGAAGGCGCCGAGCGAGCCTGCGGCCAAGCCCTCGACGCGCGCGACGCCGGTCCCGGCGGAGCCCGAGCTGAGCGCGAAGCCGCTGCCGCGCGGATCGGTCAAGCCGGTCGGCGAGTCGGCGGCTTCGACGACGGCGAAGGCGTCGCGCGGCGGTCGCGCGAGCGCCGCGCGTCCGGCCGGCGGTACGGCCCGCGGCACGTCGTCGCGCCGCGCGGCGCCCAAGCGCGCGCGACCGGCGCCGGTGCAGGAGCCGGCGCCGCGACAGGGATTCGAGTGCGAGAGCGAGACGCCGATGGGATCGGTGCAGCCGCCCGGCGGCGCAGAGCTGATCGCGTCGGCGGCGGAGCTGGTCGGCGAGCTGGCGAAGGCCGGCGTGTCGAGCGGCGAGCGCCTGCTCAAAGACGTGCTCTCGCGCCTGCCGCTGTAGCGACGACGTACGCGAAGCTCCGCAAAGCTCGCCAGCGGCTTCTGTATACTTGGCATTACGCCGAGCTCTGGTGGCCCAGGTCATCGGAGGCGGGGGGCCCATTGCAGCCCGGAAGCGCGGGTTGCGGGGGCGAATCGACCGATCGAGGTCGTAGCGCCGCGAAGTGTGGCGCGAGCCCGTCAGCTCACCCCGTAGGCGCAGATGGCAATGCGAATTCCGTTTTTGAAGATATCGATTGCTGCCGTGCTCGCTGCGAGCGCCGGCGCCACGTTGACGGCCGCCGCGGCGGCCGCCGAAACGGGCGGCGTCTCGAGCGCGCCCGCGGCGGCGCCGACCCCGGGGGTCGCGCTCGCGACGTGGTTCGGCCCCGGCTTCTACGGGCAGCGGACGGCGTGCGGGCAGACGCTGACGCCGGCCGTCGTCGGCGTCGCCAACCGGACGCTTCCGTGCGGCACGCTCGTCAAGTTCAGCCTGCGCGGGCACGCGCTCGTCGTACCGGTGATCGACCGCGGCCCGTACGCGCACAACGGCGCGCAGTGGGACCTCACGAGCGAAGCGGCGCATCAGATCGGGATGGCCGACACGTCGCGGATCCGGACGAAGATCGTCGGCAGCGTTCCGAACACGCCGACGCTCGGCTCGCCGCCCGAACCGCCGGCGCCGCCTACGGCGACGGCGGCTGGCGGCGCCTCGGCCGGCGGCTAGCTCCGCTCGTCGACGCGCGCGCCGGGGCCGCGGCTGGCGCGCACCGTCGGCTCGTCGCTCAGCGGCGTGTCCCACGGGCGCGCACGCGGCGTCGTCCGCGCCGCGCCGATCTCATCCGAGGACTCGCTCCGCTCGCCGGGCGGCGGCGCGAGGTCGGGCTCTGCGGCTTGGGAGCGCGCTCCGGCGACGCCGACGTGCGCCGACCACGCGGGCACGTCGTCCTCGTCTGTGACGAGCGGGCGCGGCTCCTCGCCGAGCTCGTCGATCAGGGTCACGCCGGCCCGCCCGGACTGGTCGCGCTCGGCGCGGTAGAGCGTGCGCGCACCGGCGCCGGCACGGGGCGCGGCCGGGGCGCTCGCGGCGGCGGTGCGCGCGTCGAGCAGCGTCGCGAGCGCGACCGAGCAGACGTGCGCGAGGCGATCGGCGAGGTCGACGACGAGGCGCGCGGAGGGGTCGCGCAGCTCATCGAGCGTCGCGTCCCAGAGGATCGAGCGCAGCGCGTCGAGGTCGGCGACGAGCGCGGCGGACTCCGGCGCGAGCAGCAACAGCGGCGCGAGCGCGGCGCGCTGGCGCTCGTCGTGCGCGAGACGCTCGAGCCAGTCGTCGGAGGCGAGCGCGCGCGCCAGCGCTTCGCAAAGCGCGGGCGCCGAGCGCGCGAGCTCGTCGAGCGGGATCGCGCTGAGCTCGTCGAGCGGGCGCGCGAGGACGAGCGCGGCGGCCCAGCGGCGCGAGAGCTCCTCGACGCCCTCGAGCAGCGCCTCGACGGGGGCGTCGGCGACGGCGCGCGAACGCGGCCTACCGTCGATCGATCGCGCGAGAGTCATGCGACTGTGGATATCAGCCGGCGAGGACGGGGCCGGGCGCAATAGCCTGCCGACGCATGAGCGGCCCCGTGCTCGCCGTCGTCGCGATCGTGGCCGCCGCGCTGATCGGCGCGCTCGCCGCGCTGCTGCGCGCCGGCAGAGCAGACCGTCGCGTCGGAGACGTCGTGATGGCGCGCCCGCGCAGCCTGACGTCGCTCGACGACGCGACCGGCGCCGTGCGCTCGGTGCAGAGCGCGGAGGTGACGCTGCCGGCGGACGCGCTGGCGCAGCTGTGGTCGCCCGAATACCTCGAGCGCCTCGCGCGCACTTACTGGCGCTTCCTGACGCGCGCGACGCTCGGGCTGATCCACGTCAGCTACAGCGAGCACGGCCGCGCGATCGTGCTGATCGCGCGGCCGCTGAAGCTGCTGACGTTCCAGGCGCCGGAATACGAGATGGACGCCTCGCACGGGCTCGTGCGCTGGCGGATCGCGCGCGGCGTGCTCGTCGCGCGGCGCGGTCGCGACGGCGGCGGCCACCTGCAGATCGAGGTGCGGCGCGACCCGACCGAGCAGGGCGCGAACGCGCGGCTGTCGGTGTCGGTCGAGGTCGCGAACTTCTACCCGGCGATCGCCGCCGGACTCGGCCGGCGCGTGTACGACGCGACGCAGTCGCGCATCCACGTGCTCGTGACCAGCCGCTTCCTGCGCTCGCTCGCTCGCCTCGACCTCGCGGAGTCGCGGGTCGGCAGGTTCCGCCTCTAGCGACTCGCTATCTTGCGGCGCGGGATGACGATCGCGGCGCGGCTGTCGAAGCCTCATTACCTGTTTCGACCGAGCCAGCTGATCAGACGCGCGAGGCTCGCCGGCGACGAGGCCGAGAGCGTCGTGCAGACCCCGTGGGGCTGCCCGATGCTCGTCTCGCGGGGCGACGCGATCGGCGCGGGGATCGCACGGATGGGCATCCACGAGCTGGCCGTGTCGGAGACGATCTGGCGGCTCGCGGGCGGTGACGAGCTGGCGCTCGACGTCGGCGCGAACATCGGCTACTTCACGGGGCTGCTGGCGCAGCGTGCGGCGCACGTGATCGCGCTCGAGCCGAACCCGCGCCTGCGCCGGTTCATCACGCAGAACATCGAGCGCTGCGGGATCGCCGGGCGGGTGACGCTCGACACGCGCGCGGCGTCGGACGTCGACGGCACGGCGACGCTGCGCTTCCCGGCCGGCTACCAGGCCAACTACGGCGTCGCGACGCTCGCGGCGACGAACGGATCGGACGAGGGCGCGTCGGACGAGGTCGGCACGGTGCGACTCGACGAGCTGATCGCCGGACGCGGCGTCGGCGTGATGAAGCTCGACGTCGAGGGGCACGAGGCGACGGCGCTGCGCGGCGCCGGCGGGGCGCTCGCGGCGGGGCTCGTGCGCGACATCGTGTTCGAGGAGCACGAGCCGCTGCCGAGCGAGGTCTCGCGCGCGCTCGAGCGCGCGGGGTTCGCGATCCGCGGGATCGAGGAGCACCTCGCCGGCCCCCGGCTCGTCGCGCCGGGCAGCGCCGCGCCCGGGTGGGACGCGCCGACGTACCTGGCGACGCGCGAGCCGCAGCGCGCGGAGCGGCTGATGGCGGGCAGGGGCTGGCGCTGCCTGCGACGGTCGCGGCGGCGGTGATCCCGCGGCGGCTGTGGCTCGCGTCGATCGCGCTGCGGCGGCGCGGCTTTCGCCGGCTCGCGCGCGTCGTTCAGCGGGCGAACATGCTGCTGTTCCACAACTCGCTGTCGAGCGAGGCGACGGTCGGCCCGGGCGTGTGGCTCGGCCATCACGCGTTCGGGACGGTGATCGACGAGCGGGTCGCGATCGGACGGCGCGCGACGATCTGGCACAACGTGACGATCCTCGCGCAGGGGCCGGGCGCGCACGTCACGCTCGGCGACGACGTCGGCGTCGGCGCCGGCGCGGCGATCATCGCGCCGCCCGGCCGATCGCTGACGATCGGCGACGGCGTGCGCGTCGGCGCCGGCGCGGTCGTGACCGAGGACGTCCCTGCGGGCACGACGATCGTCTCGGCGAGCACGCGCCGGACGACGGCCGGCGACGAGGGCTCGGACACCGCACGGGTCTGAGACCGCCGGAGGGACGCCCCGAGCGCTCGCCTCGCGGCGGCTGCGCCGGAGCGGCGCCCGGCTCGGGCCGCGCGGTCAGGGGCGGTCGAGCTGCGCGTCGGGGCGCTCGGCGTGCTCCTCCTCGCCGAGCTTTCGCGTCGGCGCCGGCAGGACGATCGCGCCCGGCGGAACGTCGCGCGTGACGACGGCGCCGGCGCCGATGCTCGCGCCGCGGCCGATCCGCAGGTCGGCCCTGTGCGGCGAGATGACGACGGCGTTCGGTCCGATGCTGACGTCGTCGTCGATCAGGATCCGGTACGGCGCCTTCGAGCCGGCGCGCACGGCGATCGTGACGTTGTGGCCGATCCGCACGCGGCGGCCGATCGTGACGTTGCTGTGGATCACGACGCCGAGCGAGTGATGACCGAGCGAGATGTCGGGGCTGACGGACGCCGACGGCGGCAGCGAGTTGTGGTAGAGCGCCGCGTTGAGCCGCTTGAGCGCCCGTGCGAGCCGCACGTGACCGCGGTCGCGCAGCGCGATCGAGGCCAGCCACAGGCGCTCGGGGCTCAACGCGCCGGCTCGCTGACGGGTCCCCTCTCGCTCCGGCACGAGCGCAATTGTTGCAGCGCGCGGGCTCGCCGGCGAGCGCCGCGCGCGCTCAGAATCGGTCGCCGCCGACGGCGCGCAGCTTCGAGCGGTCGTGCGTCGCGGCGATCCGCCGGATCGTGCCCGAGCGGCTGCGCATGACCAGCGACTCGGTCGTCGCACCGCCGGCGCTCGGATAGCGCACGCCCTGCAGCACGTCGCCGTCGGTGATGCCGGTCGCCGAGAAGAACACGTCGTCGCCGGCGACGAGATCGTCGCGCGTGAGCACGCGCGTGAGGTCGTAGCCGGCGTCGCTCGCGGCGCTGCGCTCGTGCTCGTCGCGCGGCCACAGCCGGCCGAGCAGCTGGCCGCCGAGGCACTTGACGGCGGCGGCCGAGATGACGCCCTCGGGCGTTCCGCCGATCCCCCACAGCAGGTCGACCGGCGAGCGCTCGGTGACCGCCAGCAGCGACGCCGAGACGTCGCCGTGCGCGATCAGGCGCACGCGCGCGCCGGCCGCGCGAATCTCCGCGATGCCCCGCTCGTGGCGCGGACGGTCGAGCACGACGACGATCACGTCGCCGACCGGGCGCCCCTTGCGCTCGGCGATCAGCGCGACGGTCTCGCCGAGCGGCCGGTCGAGATCGAGCAGGTCGGCGATCTCGGGCGAGCCGGCCATCTTCTCCATGTAGACGCACGGGCCGGGATCGAACATCGTGCCGCGGCTCGACAGCGCGATCACGGCGAGCGCGCTGGGCATCCCCTCCGCGGCGAGCGTCGTGCCCTCGAGCGGATCGACCGCGATGTCGACCTCGGGCGGCGAGCCGTCGCCGATCCGCTCGCCGTTGTAGAGCATCGGCGCCTCGTCCTTCTCGCCCTCGCCGATCACGACGAGCCCGTCCATCTGGATCGAGTGGAGCATGTAGCGCATGCCGTCGACGGCCGCCTGGTCGGCGGCCTCCTTGTCGCCCCTGCCGACGAGCGGCGCCGCGGCCAGCGCGGCGGCCTCGGTCACGCGGACGAGCTCGAGGGCGAGGTTGCGGTCGGGCCGCTGGTGGGAAGGGTCGGGACTCACGATTCTCCTTGCGCGGCTGGGAAACCTATAGGAGCGCCGCTGTCACTAGGATCGTGGCGTGAGCGACGCCGCCCTCACAGTCGAGGCCCACGTGCCCGCGCCGCTGAGATCAACCGTCGCCGAGATGCTCGCGCGCGCCGAGACCGAGCGCGTCGCCGAGCGCGTGCGTCCGGACGGCGAGCGCCCGGCCGACCCGACGCTGTGGGCGCCGGCCGGCACGCCGGAGGTCGCCGACCGGCTCGGCTGGCTGACGATCGCCGAGCGGATGCTCGCGCAGGCCGGCGAGCTGCAGGCGTTCGCCGATCGCGTGCGCGACGACGGCATCCGCGACGTCGTGCTGCTCGGGATGGGCGGCTCGTCGCTCGCGCCGGAGGTGCTGCGCCGCTCGTTCGACTCGGCGCCCGGGCGCCCGCGCCTGCACGTGCTCGACTCGACCGACGCCGCGACCGTGCGTGCGACCGAGCGGCGCGTCGATCCGCGCAGCACGCTGTTCCTCGTCTCGTCGAAGTCCGGCGGGACGATCGAGCCGCTGTCGCTGTTCGCCCACTTCTGGTCGCTCGTGCCGGACGGCGCGAGCTTCGCGGCGATCACCGATCCGGGGACCGGCCTGGAAGCGCTCGCGCACGAGCGCGGCTTCCGTCACGTGTTCGCCGGCGACCCGGACATCGGCGGGCGCTACAGCGCGCTGTCGCCGTTCGGGATCGTCCCGGCGGCGCTGATCGGCGTCGACTTCCGCGGTCTGCTCGAGGGAGCGGACGACGCGTGGGGCACGACGCTGAGCGTCGCGGACGCGCCGTCCGGCGCGGGCGATCTGAGCGCCGGCGACCAGCTCGCGGGCGTCTGGATCGGCGCGGCGCTGAGCGCGCTCGCGCGGGCCGGCCGCGACAAGCTGACGTTCGTGATCTCCGACGCGCTTCCTGGCCTCGGCCTGTGGCTCGAGCAGCTCGTCGCCGAGTCGACCGGCAAGCAGGGCACCGGCATCCTGCCGGTCGCCGAGGAGCCGCTCGGCGCGCCGTCGGAGTACGGCGAGGACCGCGTGTTCGCCTACCTGTACGAGCTCGACGCGCCGGACGCGCAGCTCGAGGGGCGCGTGCGCGAGCTGGCCGACGCGGGCCATCCGCTGCTGCGCGTGCCGACGCGCGGGCCGCGCGACCTCGGCCGCGTGTTCATGCTGTGGGAGATCGCCGTCGCCGTCGCCGGCTGGGGCCTTCAGATCAACCCGTTCGACCAGCCGAACGTGCAGCAGGCGAAGGACGCGACCAAGCGCGTGCTCGCCGAGTACGAGTCGCGCCACGCGCTGCCCGAGGAGGACGGCGCCGACGCGCAGGCGCTTGCCGCGCTGCTCAGCCCGGCCGCGCCGCCTGCGTACGTGGCGCTGATGGGCTACGTCGAGCCCTCGGAGGAGCTCGACGCCGCGATCGCCGAGCTGCGCCGGCTGATCCGCGCCGGCGGTCACGCGACGACGACGTTCGGCTACGGCCCGCGCTTCCTGCACTCGACCGGCCAGTTCCACAAGGGCGGACCGAAGGTCGGACGCTTCCTGCAGCTGTTGTGGGACGGGCCCGAGGACGTCGAGATCCCGGGCCAGCCGTACACGTTCACGACGCTGAAGAACGCCGAGGCGATCGGCGACTTCGAGACGCTGCGCTCGCTCGGGCTGCCGGCCGAGCGCGTTCGCCTCGCCGGCGCCGATCCGGCGGCGGCGCTGCGCGAGCTGACCAAGCAAATCGAGGAGGCCTTGTGACACAGATCGGGTTCGTCGGGCTGGGCAAGATGGGCGGCAACATGGTGCACCGGATCCGCCGCGACTCCGAGCACGAGGTCGTCGCGTTCGACTTCGACGAGAAGGCGGTCAAGCAGGCGGTCGAGAACGGCGCCGCCGGCGCCGGCTCGCTGAGGGAGCTCGTCAAGCAGCTGGCGCCGCCGCGGATGGTCTGGATCATGGTCCCCGCCGGCGACCCGACGCAGGAGACGGTCGACAAGCTCGCGAAGCTGCTCGACCGCGGCGACACGATCGTCGACGGCGGCAACTCGCGCTGGAGCGACGACAAGCGCCGCGCGAAGGAGCTGAAAGGCGCCGGCATCGAATACGTCGACGTCGGCGTCTCGGGCGGCGTGTGGGGCCTCGAGGTCGGCTACTGCATGATGGTCGGCGGTCCGCCGAAAGCGGTCAAGCGCCTGTCGCCGATCCTCGACGTGCTCGCGCCGGAGACGAACGAGCAGAGCGTCGCGGCGATCGGTCCGCGTGGCTGGCTGCACTTCGGCCCGTCCGGCGCGGGGCACTACGTGAAGATGGTCCACAACGGCGTCGAGTACGGCCTGATGCAGGCCTACGCCGAGGGCTTCGACGTGTTCGACAAGTGCGAGTACGAGCTCGACAACGCGAAGATCGCGCACCTCTGGGGCCAGGGGTCGGTCGTGCGCTCGTGGCTGTGCGAACTGGCGGCGCGCGCGTTCGAAGCCGACGGCAACGAGCTCGAAGCGATCGAGGGCTACACCGAGGACTCCGGCGAGGGCCGCTGGACGATCGCCGACGCGACGGCGCACGACGTGCCGACGCCGGTGATCACGGCGTCGCTGTACGCGCGCCTGCGCTCGCGCGGCAACGGCGACTTCGCCGATCGCGTGCTGGCGGCGCTGCGCAACCAGTTCGGCGGGCACGCCGTCAAGAGCGCGCCCGGCGCGGGCAAGGCCGCCAAGCGCTCGGCCCCAGCCGCCGGCAAACGCCGCGGAGCGGGCTGAGCGTGGCGGCGCAGCCCGGTCAGCCGACCGCCGAGCCGACGCCCGAGAATCCGTTGACGGCCGGCCTCGAGCGGCTGCCGGTCGCGCCGACGACGCTCGTGATCTTCGGCGCGACGGGCGATCTCGCCCGGCGCAAACTGCTGCCGGCGCTGTACAACCTCGCGCACGACGGCGCGCTGCCCGAGCGCTTCCACCTGGTCGGCGTCTCGCGTCAGGAAAAAGCGCACGAGGACTACCGCCAGGAGTGCGAGGAGGCGATCCGGCAGTTCTCGCGCCGGCCGCCGAAGGAGGACGTGCTGAAGGGCCTGCTCGAAGAGGTCAAGTACGTCCCGGGCGTGTTCGACGACGACGCCGTGTACGCCGAGCTCGTGAAGGTGCTCGACTCGTTCGACGGGGACGCCGGCGAAGTCCTCAACCGCGCGTTCTACCTGTCGACCGCGCCGGAGTTCTTCCCGGTGATCGTCGGCGAGCTGGGGAAGTCGGAACTTGCGCAGCACGAGCACGCCGAGGTTCGCGTGATCATCGAGAAGCCGTTCGGCACGACGCTGCAGGAGGCGCGCGAGCTGAACCGCAAAGTGCTCGCGATCTTCGAGGAGTCGCAGGTGTTCCGCATCGATCACTACCTCGGCAAGGAGACCGTCCAGAACCTGCTGGCGCTGCGCTTCGCCAACGGCATGTTCGAGCCGCTGTGGAACCGCAACTACATCGACTACGTGCAGATCACGGCCGCCGAGGACCTCGGGATCGGCACGCGCGCCGGCTACTACGACCACGCCGGCGCGCTGCGCGACCTGATCCAGAACCACATGCTGCAGCTGCTGTGCCACGTGGCGATGGAGCCGCCGGTCAACTTCACGGCCGAAGAGGTGCGCAACGAGAAGGTCAAGGTGCTCGAGTCGATCCCGAAACCGACGCCCGAGCAGATCCCCGAGATCGCGGTGCGCGCGCAGTACGCGGCCGGACACGCCGGCGGCGAAGACGTCGTCGGCTACCTCGAAGAGAACGGCGTCGCGAAGGGCTCGACGACCGAGACGTACGCGGCGCTGCGCCTGGAAGTCGACAACTGGCGCTGGGCGGGCGTGCCGTTCTACATCCGTACGGGCAAGCGCCTCGCGCGCAAGGTCACCGAGATCGCCGTGACGCTCAAGCCGGTCCCGCATCTCGCGTTCTCGCAGGAAGGCTCGCTCGGCGTGCAACCAAACCAGCTCGTGCTGACGGTGCAGCCGAACGAGGGCGTCTCGCTGCGCCTCGGCGCGAAGATCCCCGGCACGCGGATGATCATCCGCCCGGTCAACATGGAGTTCCTCTACGGGACGACCTTCCTGTCGCAGTCGCCCGAGGCGTACGAGCGGCTGATCACCGACGCGATGCGCGGCGACGCGACGCTGTTCACGCGCAACGACGAGGTCGAGGCGCAGTGGCAGATCTGCGACCCGATCGTCGGCGCGTGGGCGGAGCAGCCCGGCCCGTTGGCGCAGTACGAAGCGGGCTCGCAGGGGCCGGCCGAGGCCGACGGGCTGCTGCTGGAGGGCCAACGCTGGCGCGCGATCTGATGGGCACGGGCGGCTGAGATGAGCACCAGCGACGCGGTCTGGAGCGAACAGGGCACGACGCCGGACAAGATCGAAGCGGCGCTGCGCGCGCTGCTCGCCGAGCGCCACGCCGAAAGCGGCAGCTTCGTGCCGGCGCGCGTGCTCAACATGATCGCGTTCGTCGACGACGAATGGAGCGGCGAGATCGCCAACCGCCTGCGCGGCGTCGGCCGTTACGCGGCGTCGCGCCTGATCGTGCTCTCGTACGACCCCAAGCGCGAACGGCTCGACGCGCGCGCGAGCGTCGCCTCCGACGAGAACCCGGCGCCGGGGCAGCTCGCGCTGCTGCGCGAGACCGTCGTGATCCGCCTCGGCCAGCATCACCTCGACGATCTGCTGACGATCGCCGACCCGCTCGTCGTGACCGACCTGCCGACGCTCCTGTGGTCGCCGCACGGGCACAAGGACGCCGTCGACGCGCTGCTCGGCCTCGCGCAGGCGACGCTGATCGACTCGATCGACGAGCCCGTCTGGCGCGACGCGCTCGATCGCGCGTGCGAGCTGTCTCGGCTGGTGTACGTCGTCGACCTCGCGTGGCTGCGCTCGACGCCCTGGCGTGAGCGCGTCGCGGCGGCGTTCGACCCGCCGGCGATGCGTCACGAGCTCGACGCACTGACCGGCGTCACCGTGCGCCACCATCCCGACTCGACGGTCGCCGCGATGCTGCTGCTCGGCTGGCTCGCCTCGCGCCTGGGATGGAAGCTCGACCACGCGGAGATCGTCAGCAGCGACCTGCGCGAGGGCGTGCTCGGCGGCACCGCGCACGCCGACGGACACGACGTCGAGCTCGAGCTGAGGGCCGACCCGGAGCTCAGCGTGCCGGGGCTCGCGGGCGTCAGCCTGCGCAGTTCCTCCGGGCTCTCGCTGCGCCTCGACCGCGGTCCCGGCGGGCTGCACGCACGGCGCACCGACGCCGGCGGGCGCGAGCGCGAGTGGACGCTGCTCGGCGCCTCGCGCGGCGAGAGCGGCATCCTCGGCGAGGGCATCCGCCAGGCGCTGCTTCGCGACCAGACCTACGGGCCGGCGCTCGCCGCCGCGCAGGAGATGCTGCCCGACGCACAGGCGCTCGTGCCCGGCGGCGGGGGCGCGTCGTGACGAGCCTGACGACGTGCGCCGACGCCGACGCCGCGGCGACGCGCGCGGCGTCGGAGATCGCGCGCCGGCTGCAGTCGGCGCTGCGCGAGCGCGGCGCGGCGCACCTCGCGCTCAGCGGCGGCACGACGCCGGCAGGGACGTACGAGCTGCTGAGCGCCGAGCTCGAGGACTGGAAGGCGGTCGACGTGTGGTTCGCCGACGAGCGCTGCGTCGGGCCGGGCGACGACGAAAGCAACTACAAGCTCGCGCGCGAGACGCTGCTCGACGCCGCCGCCGGCCTCGACCCGGGACGCGTGCACCGGATGCGCGGCGAGCTCGGCCCCGACGATGGCGCGGCGAGCTACGCGACGGAGCTGCGCGAGCACGCGCCGATCGAGGACGGCGTCGCCGTGCTCGACGTGATCGTGCTCGGCATCGGCCCCGACGGGCACGTCGCCTCGCTGTTCCCGGGCGCGCCGACGCTCGACGCGGGCGAGCGCGAGCTGTGCCTCGGCGTGCACGACTCGCCGAAGCCGCCGCCCGAGCGGATCACGCTGAGCCTCTCGGTGCTGCGCGCCGCGCGGCGCTGCGTGCTGCTGGCGACCGGCGCGTCGAAGGCCGACGCCGTCAGCGCGATGCTCGACGAGCCGACCCCGCACGTGCCGGCCAGCCTGCTGCGGCGCGCTCGTCTGAGCGTGGTCGTCGACGACGCCGCCGGTCCGGCGCCGCCGCATCGTTGAGGATCGTCGCCGAGCGCGTACAGTAGACGCGATGGCGATCGACGCCCGCCAGAGCACGCCGGCGAGCAGCGCAGTCGCGGAGGTCTTGGACGCGCTCGAGCAGGCCCGCGCGAAGACGCTCGAGCTCGTCGCGCCGCTCGACGACGAGCAGCTGCAGCGCGTGCACTCGCCGATCATGAGCCCGCTCGTCTGGGATCTCGGCCACATCGCCGCGTACGAGGACCTGTGGCTCGCCCACCGGCTCGGCGGCCTGGAGCTGATGCGCCCGGACCTCGCGGCGCTGTACGACGCGTTCGAGACGCCGCGCAAGGTGCGCGGCGAGATCGAGCTGCTCGGGCCCGACGACGCACGCGCGTACCTGCAGGACGTGCGCGCGCGAACGACGCAGGCGCTCGCCGCGAGCGAGAGCGGCGACGGGTTCGTCTGCGAGATGGTCGTCAGGCACGAGCTCCAGCACCGCGAGACGATGCGCCAGACGCTCGCGATCGCCGGACTGCTCTCGCGCGAGGACGCCGCCGCGCGCGACCGGCCGATGGGCGCACCGGCCGACGGCGCCGGGGCGGGCACAGGCGAGCGCGCAAACCCGAACCTCGCCGAGGAGTGGATCGAGATCGCGGCGGGACCGTTCGAGCTTGGTGCGCCAGATGGGAGATTCGCGTACGACAACGAGCGCCCGCGCCATGCGGCGCAGACGGCGGCGTTCCGCATCGCGCGGCGGCCGGCGAGCAACGCGGAGTGGATGCGGTTCGTCGACGACGGCGGCTACGAGCGGCCCGAGCTGTGGTCGGCCGCGGGTTGGGCGTGGCGCGGCGGGCAGGAGCCCGGCGAGCTGCCGCACCCGGCGATCGCCGCCGGGCATCCCGACGCGCCGGCGTGCCACGTGTGCTGGTTCGAGGCCGACGCGTTCGCGCACTCGCGCGGCGCGCGCCTGCCGAGCGAGGCCGAGTGGGAGAAGGCGGCGACGGCGGCGCCGCTGCAGGAGACCGGCCGCGTATGGGAGTGGACGGACAGCTCGTTCGGCGGCTACCCGGGCTTCGTCGCGCACCCTTACCGCGAGTACTCGGAGGTGTTCTTCGGCGACGACTACCGCGTGCTCCGCGGCGGCTCGTGGGCGACCGACGCGCGCGTCGCGAACCTGCACTTCCGCAACTGGGACCTGCCGCTGCGACGTCAGATCTTCGCCGGCGTGCGCCTCGCCGCCGACGTCGACTGAGCGCGGAGCGGGTCGCGGTCCGGATGTGGAAGTCCGACGCGCTAGGCTCGTCGCTGCGGAGACGGGCTGCGATAGGGTTCGGCTCCTCGGGAACTGCTGATGGAGGCCCACACCGAACCTGAGCCCGCGGTCGACGGGGCGATCCGGATCGAGTCCCATCTGGACGGCGCCCACGAACGCTCGCTCGCCGACGACGTGCTCGACGGGCTGACGCGGCCGTTCAAGGAACTGCCGCCGAAGCACTTCTACGACGCGCGCGGCGCCGAGCTGTTCGACGAGATCTGCGAGCTGCCCGAGTACTACCAGACGCGCGCCGAGCGCGCGATCCTCGAGCAGCGCTCGGTCGAGATCGCCGAGCTGACGCACGCCGCCGAGCTGGTCGAGCTCGGCTCGGGCACGGCGAGCAAGACGCGCGTGCTGCTCGACGCGCTGCACAGCGCCGGCACGCTCCGGCGCTACGTGCCGGTCGACGTGACCGAGAGCATGGTGCGCGACTGCGCGACGGAGCTGACGAGCGAGTACCCGGGGCTGCAGGTGCACGGCGTGATCGGCGACTTCGAGCGCCACCTCGGCGAGGTGCCCGACGCGCTCGGCGCGCGCATCGTCGCGTTCCTCGGAGGCACGATCGGCAACTTCCCGCCCGGCAGCCGTCGCCGCGTGCTGCGCGAGATCGCCGCCCTGCTGGCGCCGGGCGACCACCTGCTGATGGGTACGGACCTGGTCAAGGACCCCGAGGTCCTCGAAGCCGCGTATGACGACGCGCAGGGCGTCACGGCCGAGTTCAACCGCAACGTCCTGCACGTGCTCAACCGCGAGCTCGGCGCCGATTTCGAGCCTGAGGACTTCGAGCACGTCGCGCTGTTCGACCGCGAGCACGAGTGGATCGAGATGCGCCTGCGCGCGCGGCGCGCGCACACGACGCACGTTCGCGCCCTCGACCTACCGGTGCACTTCCAGGCGGGCGAGGAGATTCGCACCGAGATCAGCGCGAAGTTCACCGAGGAGCGGATCGAAGGCGACCTCGCGGCCGCCGGGCTCGAGCTCGTGCGCCACTTCACCGACCCCGACGGGCTGTTCGCGCTGACCGTCTCGCGCCTCGCCGGCGACTAGTCCAGACTGTCGTAGCCCCACAGCGCGACGAGGTCGCGGTCGAGGTACTCGCCGATCGCCTGCACCTCGCCGCTGAAGCGGACGCGCAGCTCGCGCATGAACGCGTCCTCGGGCGGTCGCTGCTGCGTGTAGGCGACGCGTCGAAGGACCTTCGAGACGGTCGCGCGCCTGACCTTGCGCGGCATCACGGTCGCGAGCGCCCGCGAGGCGAGGCCGGCCGCGTCGGGGTCCGCCTCGGCGCGGCGCACGGCGCGGCCGAGCGCGTGCAGGCGGATCGAGCGCACCGCGTCGATCGGCTTCGTCTCGACCGTGCGGATCGGCGCGCTGTCGTCGATCCCGAGGAAGCGCTCGACCTGGCGGACAACGGCGACGTTGTCGGCGCGGAAGTCGTCGTACAGCAGCACGAGCACCTGCTCGCGCGGGAACACGTCGTGGAATCGACGCAGCTGCTCGACGTAATGAACGTGCTCGGAGTAGAACAGCGGCGGCGGCACGAACTCGCGCTCGGCGCGCGCGCGGCGGCTCGGCTCGAGCTCGATCGCCTTGCGGAAGTCCTTCTCCCGCTCGACGTGGCTGGCGACCATCTGCATGTGAAACGAGCGCAGGAACGCGGCCGGCTCGCGCAGGATCACGATGATCCGTGCCGCAGGCTGCAGCTCGGCGATGCGGGCGGCGGCGGTCGGCGAGCGGATGTACTGCGGCGACGCCTCGCCGGCGAGCTGCCCGGGGGCGGCGCCGGCGAACAGCGCCAGGTAGCGCTCGAGCGTCTGCGGGCGGTCGGGGCTTTCGTGCTCGAGCGGCGGGCGCAGCTCGGGGGCGAAGTAGCGCGGCTCCTTGTACTCCGGCATGAACACCTGCGGATGCTCGTTGAGCATCAGGTACAGCGCCGTCGTGCCGCACTTCTGATGGCCGACGATGAAGAAGTCCGGGACGCGCGCGCCCGCGGGCGCCACGGCGTCCGCCGAACCGGCGCCCGCGTCCGCGCGAGGTCGCCTGTGCGGCTCGAGCGTGGCCATGCCGGGAGTCTAACCTCGCGCGGCGGCCCGCTTGGATAGGGTGGCGCCCATGCAGATCTCCGACAGCTCCGCGCTCGTCGTCGGCGGCGCGTCGGGGCTCGGCGAGGCGACCGTGCGCATGCTGCACGAGCGCGGCGCGCGGGTCACGATCGCCGACGTCAACGCCGACAAGGGCGCCGCGCTCGCCGCCGAGCTCGGCCTCGATTTCGTCGTGTGCGACGTCCGTGACGAGCAGCAGGTTCAGGATGCCGTGACGAAGGCGGCCGCGGCCGACGGCGGGCTGCGGATCAGCGTCTGCTGCGCCGGCACCGGCTGGGCGCAGAAGGTCGCCGGCTCGAAGGGGCCGCATCCGCTGATGCCGTTCGAGACGATCATCGGCATCAACCTGATCGGGACGTTCAACGTGCTGCGCTTCGCCGCGTTCGCGATGATCGACAACGACGCGCTCGAGGACGGCGAGCGCGGCGTCTGCGTCAACACCGCGTCGATCGCCGCGTTCGACGGGCAGATCGGCCAGGTCGCGTACTCGGCCTCGAAGGGCGGCGTCGTCGGCATGACGCTGCCGACCGCGCGCGACCTCGCGCAGTACGGGATCCGCGTCAACACGATCGCGCCCGGCCTGTTCGACACGCCGCTGCTCGCCGCGCTGCCCGAGGACGCGCGCCAGAAGCTCGGCGCCGGCATCCCCTTCCCCCCGCGTCTCGGGCAACCGGCCGAGTACGCACAGCTCGCCTGCCAGATCGTCGAGAACCGGATGCTCAACGGCGAGACGATCCGGCTCGACGGCGCCCTGCGAATGCCACCGCGCTAACTCAGCCGCTCCACCAGCATGGCCATGCCCATGCCGCCGGCGACGCACATCGACTCGATCCCGTACGTGCCGTCGAGCGTCTCGAGGTCGTTGATCAGCGTCGTCATGATCCGCGCGCCGGTCATCCCGAACGGGTGGCCGAGCGCGATCGCGCCGCCGAACGGGTTGAGCTTGTCGTCGTCGATCCCGAGGTCTTCCTTGCACGGGACGATCTGCGCCGCGAACGCCTCGTTGATCTCGACGACGTCGATGTCGCTCATCTTCATGCCCGTCTGCGCGAGCAGTTTCTCGATCGCCGGGATCGGGCCGAGGCCCATGATCTCCGGGCGGATCGCCGCGACCGTGGAGGCGATGATCCGCACTTTCGGCTTCAGGCCGAGCTCTTTCGCGCGCTCCTCGGAGGTGATCAGCAGCGCCGCGGCGCCGTCGTTGAGCGGGCACGCGTTGCCCGCCGTCACCGTGCCGCCCTCTTTGAACGCCGGCTTCAGCTGCGCGAGCTTCTCGACCGTCGTCCCGGCCCGCGGTCCGTCGTCCTTCGTCACGGCCTGCTCGGGCACCTCGACCTCGTTGCCCTCCTTGTCGGTCACCGTGTGCGCCGGCGCCGTCACGGGGACGATCTCCTTGTCGAAGTGGCCCGACTCCTGCGCCGCGACGGCGCGCGCCTGCGAGATCGCCGCCCACTCGTCCTGCGCCTCGCGGCTGACCTTGCAGCGCTCGGCGACGTTCTCGGCGGTCAGCCCCATCGGGATGTACACGTTGTACAGCGAGTTCTCCGAGCCGTCGAGCAGCGGGTGGAACTGGAAGTCGGCGCCTTTGCCGGCGCGCGAGACCGCCTCGACGCCGGCCGCCACGTACGTGTCGCCCTCGCCGCACTTGATCGCGTGGAACGCCATCCGCGTCGTCTGCAGCGACGACGCGCAGAAGCGGTTGACCGTCGTGCCCGGCACGTGGTGGTCGATCCCCGCCAGCAGCGTCGCGTTGCGGCCGATGTTGTAGCCCGACTCGCCCTCGGCGAAGCCGCAGCCCATCATCACGTCGACGATCGACCCAGACTCGAGCTGCGGGTTGCGCTCCAGCAGCGCCTTCAGCGGCACCGCCGCGAGGTCGTCCGCGCGGACCGATTTGAGCGATCCCTTGACGGCCCTTCCGATGGGCGTACGCACGGCGTCGACGATCACTGCTTCTGGCATCTCAGGCGCTCTCCTTGGTCGTTGGCCCATCCGAGACGTGGGCGCGAGCGGTCAGCTTATGCGGTCGGCCCCGATCCGACCGGAGCCGCGGAGCCTCAGCTTATGCGGTCATAGCCCCACAGCGTCACGAGATCGCGCCCGACGTAGTCGCTCGCCGCCTGCACCTCGCCCTTGAAGCGCCGTCGCAGCTCGAGCATCAGCCGCTCGTCGGGCGGCGCCTGCGGCTCGTAGGCCAGACGGCGGAACGCCGCCGCGATCCGCTCGCTGCCGAGCCGGCCCGGCGCGATCGCGTCGACCGTGCGCGCCACGCGCCCGCCGGCCGCCGGGTTCAACCCCGAGCGGCGGATCGCCCGCCTGAGCTGGTGCAGCCGCACCGAGCGTACCGCCGTCAGCGGCTTCGTCTCGACCGTCTGCACCGGCAGCGTCTCGTCGGCGCCGAGGAAGCGCAGGACCTGGCGCACGGTCGCCTCGTTGTCGGCGCGGAAGTCGTCGTAGATCAGCACGAGCACCTGCTCGCGCCCGAACGCGTCGTGCAGGCGCTTCAGCTGCTCGGCGTAGCGGACGTGGTCGGAGTACAACAGCGACGGCGGCGAGATCGAGCGCGGCGGGATCTGCCGCCCCTCGCGCCTGGCCGGCTCGAGCGCGATCGCCTTGCCGAAGTCCTTCTCCGACTCGATGTGCGTCGCGACGAGTTGCAGGTGCAGCGAGCGCAGGAAGCTCGCCGGCTCGCGCAGGATCGCGACGATCCGCGCGTCCGGTCGCAGCGCGGCGATTTCCGCCGCGGCCGTGCGCGAGCGGATGTACTGCGGCGAGGCCTCGCCGACGAGCTGTCCCGGCGCGGCGTCGGCGAACAGCGCGAGGTACTGCTTGAGCGTGTTCGGACGGCTGCGCGTGCCCGGGCCGTGCGCAGTGCCGGGTCGCAGCTCCTCGCGCCCGAAGAACCACGGCTCCTTGACGTCGCTCGGCATGAAGATCTGCGGATGCGTGCTGAGCATCAGGTACAGCGCCGTCGTCCCGCACTTCTGGTGGCCGACGACGTAGAAGTCCGGCGCCTTCATCGGCGGGGAGTCTAGTCGCGCCTAGAGGTCAAGCCGGCTGACGCCGAGCTCGTCGAAGCCCACGTGGTGGGCGAGCTCGTGGCGCACCGTGCGCGTGACCTGGTCGCGCAGCAGCTGCGGGTCGTGGCCGAAGTCGCGGCGCAGCGTGTCGCGGAACACGACGATCCGGTCGTGCACGTCGTCGCGCGTCGCGCCGTCGCCCTGGTACAGGCCGTACGCGCCGTGCCGGCGCCCGCCGTCTGAGATCA
The DNA here is from genome assembly GCA_963782925.1 of uncultured Solirubrobacteraceae bacterium. Lineage (GTDB taxonomy): Bacteria > Actinomycetota > Thermoleophilia > Solirubrobacterales > Solirubrobacteraceae > Palsa-744. The sequence continues at coordinate 2,465,797 of CAWALH010000002.1, read as the reverse complement.
CTACGGCGACATGCCGCAGCGCGTTGCGCAGCAGGTCCGGCAGGTCGTCGAGCGCGTCGCGCACGAGCTCTTCGAAGTCGTCGTCGTCGAGCGGGTCGAGCTCCATGAAGTCGGCTTCGTCGGGATCGACGGCGAGGCCGTCGCGCGCGAGCGCCTCGGAGTGGCGGACGATCTCCTCGAACTCGCTCTCCGACTCCGGGTCGCGCCAGCCGGCGAGCCGCACCGCGACGAACGCCGCGCCGCCCATCAGCACGGCCGCGACGATCACGCCGAGCGCGACGTCCTCGAGCGCGCGCACCGCCCCGACCGAGCTGAACCCCTGGCCGATCACGATCGTCACGAGCCCGAGCGACAGCGCGATCAGCGCGGCGACGCCGACGCGTCGCAGGCGTCCCGCGGAGGCTGTCGCTGGCGGCCTCGACGCGCGCATAGTCCCTATTTCAGCGTGCGGCCGATCACGAGCCGCTGGATCTCGTTGGTTCCCTCGTAGATCTGTGTGATCTTCGCGTCGCGCATCATCCGCTCCACCGGGTACTCCTTGACGTAACCGTAGCCGCCCAGCACCTGCACCGCGTCGACCGTCACCGCCATCGCCGTGTCCGAGCAGAACACCTTCGCCATCGAGGAGTACTTCGCGCGCTGCGGATGCCCCTGATCGGCCATCGCGCACGCCTTGTAGAGCAGCTCGCGCGCGGCCGCCGTACGTGTTTCCATGTCGGCGAGCTTGAACTGGATTCCCTGGAACTCGTTGATCGGCTTGCCGAACTGCTTGCGCTCGCGCGCGTAGCCGACCGCGTAGTCGGTCGCGCCCTGCGCGATGCCGACAGCCTGCGCCGCAGCGCCGAGGCGCGTGCGCTCGAGCGTCCCGAGCGCGACCGACAGGCCCCTGCCGACCTCGCCGATCACGTTCTCCTCCGGTACGCGCACCTCCTCGAAGATCGGCTGGCCCGTCGGCGACGCGCGAATCCCGAGCTTGTGCTCGAGCTTGCCGACGCTGAAGCCCGGACGATCGGCCTCGACGACGAACGCCGTCAGCCGGCGCGTCTCGCGATCGCTGACCGCGAACGTGATGTAGAAGTCGGCGATCCCGAGGTTCGAGATCCAGTTCTTCGTCCCGTTGATCACCCACTCCGAGCCGTCCTTGACCGCCGTCGTGATCATCCCCGCCGGGTCCGAGCCGGCCTCGGGCTCCGACAGCGCGAACGCCGGCGACCACTCGCCGGTCGCGCAGCGCGGCAGGAACCGCTCCTTCAGCTCGTCCGTGCCGAACAGTTGGATCGGCAGCGTCCCGAGCTCCTGCACCATCAGGATCAGCGCGCACGCCGCATCGACCTTCGCGATCTCCTCGACCGCCATGTTCAGCATCAGCGTGCCCGTGCCCGTACCGCCGTACTCCGTCGGGAACGGCAGCCCGAGGATGTCCTGCTCGGCGAGCACCTTGCGCACGTCCCACGGGTATTCGGCCTTCTCGTCGATCTCCGCCGAGCGCGGCGCGATCCGCTCGCGCGCGATCTGGCCGATCGTCGCGCAGAAGTCGAGGTGCTCCTGCGGGATCGTGTACACGTCGCTGACCGCCTCCATCGTCAGCTGATCCTAGTGATCGCGCGTTCGCTTCGTGGCACCGGCTGGACACCTCGGCGCGCTGCTAGCTTGGGCCGAGTGAGCGCCGCCGAGACCTCCGAGATCGCGATCGCGCCCGAGCGCGTCGCCGAGTGGCTGCGCGACGATCCGGCGCTGCAGCTGATCGACGTGCGCGAGCGCTACGAGCGCGACGCCGGCTACATCGACGGCTCGCGCCACATCGAGCTGACGAAGCTGCCAAGCGAGGCCGCCACGCTCGACGCCGGCCGGCCGGTCGTCTTCTACTGCCGCGTCGGCGCGCGCTCGACGATGGCCGCGCAGGCGCTGCGCGCGGCCGGCGTCGAGGCGTACTCGATGGACGGCGGCCTCGTGCGCTGGGACGACGAGCAGCGCCCGCTCGCGCCCGACGGCGGCCACGTCGCCGAGCACTGACGGAGCCGTCGCACCGAGCACGAGTCGATCCTTCATCATCATCCAAAAAAGGAGGCGCAGATGGAGACTTCGACCGATTATCCAGGCGTGACCGAGGGCGACGGCTACGCCGTCGGCAACCTCGACGATCTCGGCAATGCGCCGGGCTTTCGCAAGATCCGCAAGGGGCTCGGCGTGACGGCGTTCGGCGTCAACGCGATCGTCATGCCGCCCGGCATCGAGAGCGGCTTTCACTTCCACGACACGCAGGAGGAGCTGTACTTCGTCCATCGCGGCGCGATCGAGATGGAGTTCGGCGACGGCTCGGTGCACACGCTGACCGAGGGCGGCCTCGCGCGCGTCGATGCCGCGACCGTGCGCAAGGTGCGAAACGTCGGCGACGTCGACGCCGTATACCTCTGCGCCGGCGGCAAGGACGGCTACGTCGGCCGCGACGGCCGCGTGCCCGAGGGCGAGGAGGCGCGCGTGCGCGCGCTGCACGACCTCCGCCACGAGCAGTCGCAGTAGGAGCGCGCGAGGCGTCGCTTGAGCGAGGAAGAGCCTCCGTCCGCGCCGGCACCCGCGGCGCGCTTGCGCGTCAACGACCGGCTCGCGATCCCGCTCGCCGAGGTGACCGTGCGCGCGAGCCGCTCCTCCGGCCCGGGCGGCCAGCACGCGAACGTGACCGCCTCGCGCGTCGAAGCGAGCTTCGACGTGCTCTCCTCGGCGACGCTCACCGAGACGCAGCGCAGGCGGCTGCTCGCGCGGATCGGCCCGCGCGCGGTCGCCGTCGCGCAGGACGCGCGCTCGCAGGCGCGCAACCGCGAGCTCGCGCTGCAGCGGCTCGCCGAGCGGATCGCGGCGGCGCTCGTCGTACCCAAGCGTCGTCGTGCGACGAAACCGACCGCCGCCGCGCGCGAGCGACGCCTCGAGGCCAAGCGCCGTGACGCGCAACGCAAGCGCGAGCGCCGCCGCCCCGACGCCGGCGACTAGTTCAACAGCTCCCTGACGTAGCGCTGGTGCAAGCGCCCGAGCGACGTCTTCTCGGGGTGGAAGCCGATCGCGTTCCACAAGAAGCCCGACGCCGGCGCCCAGGCGACGATCAGGTAGACGCCGAGCACGAGCGCGGTCGCGCGCAGCCGTCGCGAGCTCGACAGCGCGGCCATCGGCAGCACCCAGAGCACGTACCACGGCAGCACCCAGCTGAGCGTGACGAGCAGCGCGACGCTCGACCAGCCGGCGGCGGTGATCGGCGAGCGCCGGCGCCACGCCTGCGCGCAGCACAGCGCAACGGCGAGCACGAGCGCGGCGCTGAGCAGCGTGTGCAGCGAGTCGGTCTCGCCGCCCTGCCCGAGCGCGAGCCCGATCAGGTTGGGCACGCTGACGCTCGTGATCAGGCGGCTCTGCGTGCTCAGGTCGGGCACGTGAAGCCCGAAGGCGATCAGGCTCGCGACGGCGACGATCGCACAGGAGACGGTCATCCCCAGCAGCACCTGGACGAGCCGTCGCGGCATCCGCAGCAGCGCGGCGAGCACGACGGGGATCAGGACGGCGCCGGACGCCTTGACGGCGACGGCCGCGACGAACGCCGCGCCGGCCGCGATCTCCGGCCAGGACAGCGGCAGCAGCCATTCGCGCAAGCGCTCGCGCGGCGCGGCCGAGGCGAGCGCCGCCCGCGCGGCGGCGAGCGAGGTTGGCAGGACGGGCGCAGGCGCCGGCGCGAACGGCCCGTCGACGCGGTCGCCGTCGACGCCGTCCTCGCCGAGCGCGTCGTGATCTCGCCGGCGTGCGCGCAGCAGCAGGTAGAAGCCGAGCACGACGAGGAAGACCATGAAGAAGTCGTTGTGGTCGCCGCCGAGCCCCCAGACGAGCACGATCGGGTTCAAGCCGACGAGCACGATCGCCTTGACCGGGTCGCGCCCGAGCAGTCGCGCGCACTTCCAGACGAGCGCGACCGTGCCGAGGCTCGCGGCGGCGAGCAGGACCTTCAGCACCCAGAACGAAGCGGCGACGCCGAGCGGGACGACGAGGAACGTGATCATCGTGAACAACGGCCCGTACGGGCTGAGCAGCTGGTGCCAGTTGCTGAGGTCGTAGCTCGGATCGTTGTGCGGCTCGAGGATCGGGATCGTCGTGTACGGGTTGAGCCCGTGGACGATCTCCATGCGTCCGTAGTTGACGTAGTTGAAGACGTCGGTCAGCGCGAGCGGCGGCGCGAGCACGAAGATCGCGTGGACTGCGAGGATCGCGCCGATCGCCCACTTCGCGGGCAGGCGCGGCACGTAGCGCAGCCCGGCGACGTAGCTCGCGTACATCGCGACGATCGCGCCGGAGAAGAGGTACTTGAGCGTCGTCGAGCTGCGCGTCAGCCCCGGCAGCAGGCCGCCGAGCGGACCGGCCATCCAATGCGGGAAGTAGCCGGTGTGCGACGTCGCCGAGAGGACGCTCGGACGGTTCGCCGCGACGAGCACGACCAGGGCGCTGCACGCGACGATCGTCGCCAGGCACGCCGCGCCGATCCACGCGCGCGCCTCCGCGCCCGCGAGCGCGCCGACGCGTCCGCGCAGCAGGCGCCCTCGCGCCGTTGGGCCCCCGACCTGCCCATCGCGCAGGGGGAGTGTGCTCGCGTCGCTCGACATGAAAGAGGGCCCGCCGAAGCGAGCCCTCTGAAGGTTAGACCGATGTCGCCGCGGCTAGAGCCGCAGCGCACGCTCGAGGCTCAGATCGCCTGGACGTTGACGGCCTTCGGGCCCTTGTCGCCCTGCTCCGGGTCGTAGGACACCTTCGCGCCCTCCTGCAGCGAGCGGTAGCCCTCGCCGTTGATGCCCGTGTGATGAACGAACAGGTCCTTGTCGCCGTCGTCGGGGGTGATGAAACCGAACCCCTTGTCGTCGCTGAACCACTTAACTGTGCCAGTAGGCATGTGGGTACTCCTCCACGTGTTTGTGCGTGCTGCACGCGGAGGATGCTTCTTGAAGCTTCGACCTGCGAGCGCTTGCACTACTTTCGCCGGTCTCATGTGCCGGCCAGACACGACGACCGTAGCAGGTCCCCGCGCGCCCGTGTTGTCGAAATGTGTTGGATCGGATGATCGATTTAAAGCCTGCTCGTCGGCGGGTTTCGGGAGCCGCCGCCGGTGCGCTCCCGGCGCTCCCGGCGTGCGCCGTTCGCCGCCCCGCCGACGCGCGGTTCGCGGTCCCGGCGACGCGGGCTAGGGTTGTGCGATGAGCGCGCCCGACGACGCCTCCGCCGAGCCCGCGCTGCTCGCGCAACTGACCGCGAGCGACGATCCGCTCGGCGCGAGCGCGTTCGTCGAAGGTCTCGATCTCGCCGAGCGCGCGCGCTCGGCGAGGCGGCGTCCGTACGTGATCCTCAACATGGTCAGCACCGTCGACGGGCGCGCGACCGTCGACGGGCGCTCGGGCGGGCTCGGCGACCGCGCCGACCGCGCGCTGTTCCACGCGCTGCGCGCCGACGTCGATGCCGTGCTCGCCGGCGCCGGCACGGTCCGCGCCGAGCGCTACGGCCGGCTGATCCGCGACGCCGACGTGCGCCGGCGCCGCGTCGAGCGCGGGCTCACCGAGGAACCGCTCGCGTGCATCGTCTCGGGGCGCCTGTCGCTGCCGCCCGACACGCCGCTGCTCGCCGACGAGCAGGCGCGCGTCGCGATCCTCACGCCGTCGGCCGCCAGCGTGCCCGGCGTGCGCGCGCACGTCGACTACGTCCGCGCCGAGCGCGACGGCGCGCTCGACCTGCCGCGCGCGTTCGCCGAGCTGCGCGAGCGCCTCGGCGTGCGCACGGTGCTGTGCGAGGGCGGTCCGCACCTGAACGCCGAGCTGCTGCTGGCCGGGCTCGTCGACGAGCTGTTCCTGTCGCTCGCGCCGACGCTCGCCGGCGGCGAAGCCGTCAGCGGCGAGTCGCTGCGAATCCTCGCCGGCGCCGAGTTCGACGAGCCGGTCGAGCTCGAGCTGCTGAGCGCGCTCGAGCACGACTCGTCGCTGTTCCTGCGCTACCGCGTGCGCGGCGGCGCGCCGGCGCGCGCCTGACCGACGTTGGCCTCGTCGGCGACCTCGGTCTCGTCGGCCGGAGTCGCGGCGGCCGCCGCCCGCGCACCGGCGCGCGTCTCGCGCGAGACGATCGCGAGCAGCTCGCTGGCGAGCTGACGTCCTTCGGCGGCGGCGCGCGGCGTCGCCGCGATCCGCACGACGACCTCCTCGCCGTCGAGCTCCTCGAGCGTGATCCGCGGCGGATCGCGCAGCGGGATCTGCAGCTCGCGCTCGAGCAGCTCCTGCAGGTCGCTCGGCGTCATCCCCGGGCGCAGCCGCGCGCGCAGGTTGACGGCGTCCGGCTCGCGCAGCGGGATCACGGCGCTGTTCAGCACGACGCTGTTCGGCACCATGATCGAGTCCTCGCCTTTCGCGAACGTCGTGTACAGCAGCCCGAGCGAGCTGACCGTCCCCTCGATCTGCCCGGCGAGCGGGCCGCCCTGCATCCGCACGCGGTCGCCGACGCGGAACGGCCGCGCGCTGAGCAGCACCGTGCCGGCGATCACGTTGCCGAGCGTCTGCTGCGCGGCGAGGCCGAAGATCACCGCCGTGAACGCGCCGCCGAGCGCGAGCGTACGCGGCGCGATGCCCGCCACGCGCAGCGCGACGAGCAGCGCGAGGATGATCGTCAACAGGCGGATCAGGAAGCCGACCGTGCCCGCCGTCGCCGGGTCCAGGCGGCGGAACAGCGGCGGTCCGAGGCTGCGCCCGATGTCGCGCGCGATCGCCCAGCCGAGGATCACGAGCAGGATCACGGTGATCACCGTCACCGGCGTTTCGAGCGCCGGTTCCAGTTCTTTCGCCGCCGCGCCGTGACGCCCGGCGGCGCCGAGCAGGCTGACGCGATTGTCGTAGAACACGACGACCGCGACGAACAGCGGCACGAGCACGAGCGCCTCCAGCCGCGCGCGCTTGACGACGCGCGGGCTGATCTGGCGCAGCAGGCCGACCTCGCGCCATGCCTGACTGCGGGTCTCGAACATCTTCGGCGGCGTTCGCGGAACGGGCATCAGACCATCATGGACCAACACCTGAACGGAGCCTGAATCGTCCTTCCCAGTGGCCCTGGCGACGGTGCGACAGTGGACCGAGGACGCCGCTCCGCGCAGCGTTGACGGTTCGCTAGGTCGTCGTGTAGATCAGCATCGCGAAGCCGAACAGCAGGCAGTAGACGCCGAACGGGATCAGCGTGCGCGTTTTGAACCATTTGACGAGGAACGCGACGGTGAACACGGCCGTGACGGCTGCGACACCCATCGCGACGAGCGCCTGACCGCGGATCCCGTCGCCGAGGTGGCCGGTCAGGTCGGGCAGCTTGAACAGGCCGGCCGCGAGGATGATCGGCGTCGCCAGCAGGAACGCGAAGCGCGCCGCATCCGAGTGGTCGAGCCCGCGCGCGAGGCCGGTTCCCATCGTGACGCCGTCGCGGCTGATGCCGGCGACGAGCGCCGTCGACTGCGCGACGCCGACGACCAGCGCCTCGCGGTACTCCAGCGTGTCGAGCCGGCGCGCGCCGTCGGGCTTCGCGCCCTCGGCGATCGCCAGTTCGCGGATCTGCTCGCGGCGGCGAAAGCGCTCGGCTGCGAACAGGAGCAGACCGTTGACCATCAGGAAGATCGCCGCCACTTCGGGCTTCGCCGTCAGCGTTCGAAGCTCTTTCTCGAACGCCAGGCCGATCACGCCCGCGGGGATGCTCGCGACGATGATCAGCCACGCGAGACGCTCGTTCGCCGTCTCGATCCGCCGCGTCGCGAGCGTGCGGAAGAACGCACTGATGATTTCGACCCAGTCTCGCCGGTAGTAGATCAGCAGCCCAATCGCGCTGCCGACGTGCAGCATCACGACGAACGCGAGCCAGAACGACTCCTTCTGCGACTGCGCGTGGACGAGCGCGTTCCATCCGAACAGCGTCGGGAACAGCACCGTGTGCCCGAGGCTCGAGATCGGAAACAACTCGGTGACGCCCTGCAGCACTCCGAGCACGATCGCTTGGAAGTAGCTGATCGCCGAGGCGACCGGCGCTACGAGCAGGGCTGGCATCGCCGCGAGAGCTTAGACGTTGGGCTGGCGCGACGGCGCGTGAGGATGTTCACAGTCGCTTCACACGATCATTTCGCCCTGGTCACAAAAAACCGCGTTTTGCAGGCGAATGTGATTGGTATGAACGGCCTACGAACGACTGTGCAGAGCCTTGGCGAGGTTTGCCGAGCCGACCTGCACTGCCACTCGACAGCATCGCAGGAGTCGAAGCTCGGCGTGCAGCGCGCCGCCGGCCTGCCCGAGTGCGCGACGCCGCCCGAGGAGGTCTACGAGCTGGCCAAGCGGCGCGGCATGGATTTCGTGACGATCACCGATCACGACACGATCTCCGGCGTCATGCAGATCTCAGACCGCCCCGACGTGTTCGTCTCCGAGGAGCTGACCGCCCACTTCCGCGGCGAGCCACAGGCCGTGCACGTGCTCTGCCTCGGGATCACACCCGACGACCACGAGTGGCTGCAGGCCCACCGCGGCGACGTCGAGCTGTGCGCGGCGTACATGTACGAGCGCGACATCGCCTGCGCGCTCGCGCACCCCTACTACCACGTCGGCGCGCCGCTGACCGCGCGCCACCGCCGGCGCCTGGCGCAGCTGTTCGACGTCTGGGAGGTTCGCAACGGGGCGCGCGCACGCGAGCTCAACCGCCCCGCGGCGACGTACGTCGCGACGCTCGACGGCGCCGGCGTCGGCGGCTCCGACGACCACGCGGGCGTCGACATCGGCCGCACGTGGACGGCGACGCCGCCGGCCGCCACCCCCGAGGAGTTCCTCGCGCACGTCCGCAGCGGCGCGGTCGCAGCCGGCGGCGCCCAGGGCAGCGCCGCCAAGTGGGCGCACGCCGCGATCGCGCTCGCCGCGCGCGCGCTCGGGCGCGGCGGCCTGGACGCGCCGCTCGCACAGCCCGACCCCGCCGCCGTGCTGCGGATGGCCAAGCGGCTGCTCGACGAGGGCGACAAGCGTCACGGCGCGACCGACGCGCCCGGCGCGTTCACGCCGACCGACGCGCGCTGCCTGCTGCGCGCGTGGATGCACGCCGTCGGGCTCGACCACCTCGACGAGGCCGGGCTGATCGCGTACATGCAGGACGACGGCTTCAGCCACTCCGACCTCTACCGCAAGGCGTGCCGCGCGCACGAGCGCAGGCTGCGCTCCGCGATCGAGCAGGCGCTCGCAGCGGCCCGCGGCGAGGGCGACGTCGCCACCGCCGCACTGGGGCTGTTCGAGAGCTGCACCGCCGCGATCCCCTACGCACCGGCGACCGCGTTCCTCGCGAACGAGCGCGCCAAGCTCGACACGCGCCGCGAGGACGGCGAGACCCCGCGCATCGCGATCCTCGCCGACGGGATCGGCTCGACGCATGGCGTCACGCGCGCCGTCGAGGAGATCCGCTCGCGCGGCGTCGAGGGATTCGACATCGAGGTGCTCGGCACCGACCCCGAGGTCGACCGGCGGCTGTCGGCCGTCGCCGAGTTCGAGGTGCCGTACTACCCGGGCCTGCAGATCGGCGTCCCGAGCCTGTCGGCCGCCGTTCAGACGCTCGCCGACGGCGAGTTCGACCTGATCCACGTCTGCTCGCCCGGCCCGGTCGGCGTCGTCGGCGCGCTCGTCAGCCGCGGGCTCGGCGTGCCGCTGCTCGGCAGCTACCACACCGAGCTGACCGCCTACGCCGGGCTGCGCTCGGGCGAGCCGCGCGTCGCCGCGGCGATGGACGCCGGCGTGCGTGCTTTCTACGGCGCGTGTGACCTCGTCCTCTCCCCCAGCCCCGCATCCGACGCGGCGCTGGCCGCCGTCGGCGTCAGCCCCGAGCGCGTCGCACGCTGGGACCGCGGCGTCGACACGAGCCGCTTCGACCCGGCGCTGCGCGAGGACGGCCTGCGCGAGCTCGCCGCGAGCGGCGCCGCCAAGCCCGACGGTGCGATCGACGTCCTCTACGCCGGGCGGATCACGCGCGAGAAGGGCGCCGACCTGCTCGCCGACGCCTTCCTGCAGGCGCGCGCACGCGACCCGCGGCTGCGCCTCGTGCTCGTCGGCGGCGGTCCCGAGGAGCGGCGCCTGCGCGAGCGCGTCGGCGCGCACGCGTGCTTCCGCGGCTGGCTCGAGGGCGATGCGCTGGCGCGCGCGTACGCGAGCGCCGACGTCTTCCTGTTCGCGAGCCGCACCGACACGTTCGGCCAGGTCGTGCTCGAGGCGCAGGCGAGCGGCCTGCCGGTGATCGCCGTCGCCGAGGGCGGCCCGCTGTCGCTGATCGAGCAGCGCGTCAGCGGCGTGCTCTGCCCGCCCGACGCCCGCGCGCTCGCCGACGCCGTGCTCGAGCTCGCCGGCGCGCCGGGCCTGCGCGAGCGCCTCGCGCGCGGCGGCCTGGAGTCGGTCCGCGAGCGCACCTGGGAGAGCGCCCTGCGGCGACTCGGCGACGGCTACCGCCGGCTGCTGGCGCCCGGCGTCGCCAGCGAGGTCGCACGTGCCGCCTAGCGTGAACGAGCGCCCGCGGATCGCCGTCGCGCTGCACGACGTCGAGCCGGCGACGTTCGAGCGCTGCGCGCTGATCCGCGACTGGCTCGACGACCACGGCGTCGACCGCGTGACATTGCTCGTGATCCCCGCGCGCGACCTGCACCCGCTCGGCGAGCGCTCTCCGGCGATGACCGACTGGCTGGCCGCGCGCCGCCGCGCGGGCGACTCGATCGCCCAGCACGGCTTCCAGCACGAGCGCAGCGGGCGCGCGAGCCGCGCGCCGCACGCGCTGCTCTCGCCGACGCACCGCGCCGGCGAGTTCGTCGGCCTCGACGTCGACGAGACCAGGCGGGCGGTCAACGCCGGCTGGCGCGTGCTGAAGCTCGCCGGGATCGAGCCCGACGGCTTCGTCGCACCCGCTTACGCGTACACGCCCGCGCTGCGCAGCGTGCTGCCGCGACGCTTTCGCTGGTGGGCGGGACTGCTCGGGCTGCACAGCCGCGCGACCGACGCGGGCGAGGATCGTGGGCGGCTGCTCGCGCCGGCCTGGGGCATGAGCCGCTCGGGGCCGCTGCAGCGCGCGCTCTCGCCGGCGCTGATCCGCGCCGGCTCGATCATGTGCGGGCGCACCCTGCGCCTCGACCTGCACCCGGCCGACCTGCAGCACCCGCGTCACATGCTCGCGCTCGAGTGGGTGCTCGGGCGCGCCGGGCGCCGGCGCGAAGCGATCACCTACGACGAGCTGGCGCTCCCCGTCGGCTGAGCGGCGGGCCCGCCGTCCGGCGTGGCCTCGCCGTCCGGCTCGGCCACGTCCCGTGCGCCGACGAGCCGTTCGAGCGCGTCCGAGATCTGCGCGCCGACGATCTCCGGCGCGAACAGCCGCTCCGCCTCGGCGCGCGCCGTCGCCGTGACCTGCGCGCGTTCGCCGCGCAGCCGCTCGATCGTCGCGAGCAGCGCCGTCGCGAGCCCCTCGACGTCGCCCGGCGCGACCGCCGCGGCGACCGTGCGATCGACGCCCTCGACGGCGCCGACCTCGGTCGTGCCGACGACCGGCACGCCCGCCGCGAGCGCCTCGGCGACGGTCAGCGCGAACGGCTCGTACTTGCTCGCCTGCAGCAGCACGTCGCTCGCCGCGATCTCCTCCGGCACGCGTGCCGAGTCGACGCGGCCGACGTACTCCGAGCTGTCCTTCGGCATGTCGTCGAGCAGCTTCAGGTAGTTCGACCACAGGCTCGTCCCGCCGACGACGCGGAAGCGGACGTCGATCCCGCGCTCGTGCAGCAGCCGCGCGAGCGCGACGACGTCCTCGACCCCCTTGCGCGCGGCGATCCGCCCGAGCACGAGCACGAGCGGCGGCGTCCCGACCGGCCGTTCGATCGCGGCGAACCGCTCGAAGCGCTCCAGCCTGACCGGGTTCGGCACGACGACCGTCCGCTCGCGCGGAAAGTCGTAGTCGCGCACCATGTGGTCGCGGAAAACGCTCGAGATGCACACGAGCAGCCGCGCTTCGCGGATCTTGCGCCGCTGGATCAGCGTCCGCAGCGACAGCACGAGCGCCGCGAGCACGAACGTGTAGATCGGCTGGCAGCGAAAGCTCAACCGCCGCTCGGCGATCAGGAAGCGCAGCTCGCCGGCGCTGTGCGTCTCGGGGTGCATGACGAGCGGCACCGAGCGCCGCACGCTCGCCGGCAGCGCAAGGTTTTCGACGTTCGCGAACTGGTAGGTCAGGTCATACGGGTCGCGCTCGTGGCGGCGGCGCACCTCACGGCGCAGCCGCAGCGACGCAAGGCTGCGAGCGACGACGTGGCTGGCGAGCGACGTGAAGCGGCTGCGGCTGTACCAGCGGTTCGCCCGCCAGCCGCTGTTGCCCCACACGTACGTGATCGTGTCGAGGCCGTCGAGCCGCGGCGGGAGCTCCTGCTCGCGCCCGGCGAAGAAGCAGTCGATCCGGTGCCCGCGGCTCGCGAGGCCGTGGAGCAGGTCCGTCGCGACGCCCGGAACCCCTCCCGTTTCGGTCGGTGCGAAGCCGATCCACGCGATATGGAGCGGTTTGCGCGCCACCGGCGGGAAGCTACCACGCGGGTTATCGCCCGGCGGGCGCAGTGAACAGCGACGGTTCGAGCGACGTGACGTGCGGCGCGCCGGCGTATCCCACGTGCTTCAGCGCGAACAGATCCTCGATCGTGCGCAGCAGCGAGTAGTGGTTGTACGGTTCCTGGCTCGTCGTCCCCGGCTTGACGAACGGCGAGAGCAGCAGCGCGCCGACCTGGCCGCCGCCTTCGGGGGCGAGGCCCGCCGTCGGTCCGCTCGGCGCCGGCAGGTTCGGGAAGCGAGGCTGCCCGCAGCACGAGCTCGAGTCGGCGAATTCGCCGCTCGTCGGCGCCTCGTCGGTCGTGATCACGAGCAGGCCGCTTTCCCTGTACGCCTTCGACGCGAGGATCTTCGGCACGACCTGTTCGAGGAACCCGTCGGCGGCTCCCAGCCCGCCCACGCCGCCGCCCGGGCACGGACCCGGGCTGCCGTCGTGGCAGCGGTCCGGGACGATGTAGGAGAGGCTCGGCGTCCGCTTCGCGCTCGACACGTCGGCGCCGAGCGAGCTCAGGCCGACGTCATCGCTCGCGCACGAAGGCGCTTCGGTCAGGCCTTGGAAGTACACGATCGGGTTGCGGAACGTCGCGTACGGCTGCGCCGGCGGCGGCGAGGCCACGGTCGGGTCGGGCTGTCCGAGCGCGGGGTGCGCGCACGCCGGCGCGCTCGCACCCGGTTCGTCGATCCCCTGCACGTACGCGCGCCACGACAGATGCCTGACTTCGAGCTGCCCGAGCAGCGTCGGCGTCGTCGCCGGATAGACGCACCCTTCGCCCAGCGTCTGCCCTTCGCCGCCCTGCGTCCCGGGCGTCACCGCCGCGTACGTCGGGCAGTTGGCGGCCGTCGCCTGCGTCGGCCCCTGCCCGCTGAGCAGCGCGATCGCGTCGGACAGCTGCTGGTGGGCGACCGCGTAGTAGCGCACGAGCAGCTCGCCCCTGCGCTCGAGCGTCTTCGCGAGGTACGGCGCGGATGATTCGGGTCCGAACGCGGCGGCGTACGGCTCGTCGGACAGCATGATCACGAACACGTGCTTGACCGCCGGCAGCTTCGGCGTCGAGCTCGGCTTCGAACCGCCTTCTTCGCCGCCGCCTTTGCTCGCGCCTTCGCCGGAGTTGCTCGCCGGCGCGGTGGTCGTGCTCGCCGGCGTCGTGCTCGCCGGCGCGGCCGCTTCGGCCGCGGGAGCTTCGGGCGTCGCTTCGGGTTCGGCCGGCGGCGGTTCGCTCGACGTCGACGATTCGCCGGCCGTCGACTTCGCGCTGTCGGCGGCCGGCGGGAGCACGAGCTTCAGCGGCGCGCGCGCCGACGCGGCGAGCGTGTCGTCGACGCGCGAGCTCGCCGCGCTGCCGAGCAGCGCGCCGAAGCCGACGAACGCGATCACGAGCAGCGCCGAGACGCGCGGCGAGGGCAGCCGCAGGGCGCCGACACGCGCGCCCGCCGCTGCAAGCAGGGCGCCCGCACCGACGCGCGTCCGCGTCGCGCCGCCGGGCGCCTGCGGCGACGGAGCGGCCTCGGCAGGGAGCCCCTCGGCGCCGCCGACCGCGCCGTCGGCACGTGCGGCGCGGCGCAGGAGCGCAAGCAGCTGCGGGCTGCGCGAGCCGACGCGCTCGCCGCACTCGACGCAGTAGCGCTGTCCTCGCCACAGCGACGAGCCGCAGCTCGCGCAGGTCCCGGCGGCGGCGCGGCGCGGTGTCATCGTCGCCTACTCCTCGGCGAGCGAGCCCGCGCGCGAGGGCCGCGTGCCGTCCGAGTCGGCCGCGTCGGCGCTCAGCAGGGCGTCCATCACGGCGGTCGACCCGTCGTGCGCCCCGTCACCGCCGCCGCCGCCGCCCCGCGGCGCCGACGCGCTCGGCGCGCGCTCCATCAGCGTTGCGCCGCACTGCCAGCAGTAGACCGCGCCGCGGCTGTGCGGCGCACGACATGCCGGGCAGTTGCCAGCGCTCGCGCTCTCCTCGAGCGCCAGCAGGCGCTCGACCTCGGCCAGCTCGGCGTCGCGCTCCTGAAGCACGGCGGCGCGCCGGACGAGGACGTCGAGGCGGAAGTGGTCGCGGATCGCCATCTCGTACGTCAGACCGCCGAGGTCCCAATGCAGCTCGGTCACCTGCTCGGCGAGCGCGTCGCGCCTGCGCCGAAGCTCGCTGCGGCCGTCGTGCGCAGGCGGCCCGCTCGGGGCCGGCGTGCCGCCGGCGCGCTCGGGGGCGGAGACCGGCGCGGCGGCGACCCGCGTTGCGGCGACCGCGCCGCCCACGCCCGGCGCGCCGTTGGCGGACGGCGGCTCGGACCCCGCGCCGCCCCTGCTCCTGCCGATCGCGTCTCCGAGGATGCTCACACGGTCACCCGGTCGAGACGACGTTCGGGAGTTTCTTCGACTGTTCCTCGTAGTTCTTGCCGCTGCCCGGCCCTTTGCTGCCGGCCGGGGATTTGAGTTTGTTGAGCACCGACGGCGGCGCCGGGTTGCTCGGGCTCGAGCCGACGCCGGACGTGCTCGACGAGGAGCCGGCGCCGGACGAGGAGCCGGCCGCGCCGCCGTTCGACACCTTCACGACCTTCGCGCCGGCGAAGCTCTTCTTCACGCCGGCCAGCGCCTTCTGCGCTTCGGCCTGCTTCTTGTAGACGCCCGAGTAGATCACGTATTCGCCGGACGGCAGGCTGCTGAAGTCTTCGGACTTGAGCGCGCCGACTTCCTTCGCGCCCTTCCCGCTCGCGGCCGTCTTCGCCGCTTCGACCGCGCTCACCTGCGTGCCGGCGACAGGCAGCGTCTGCAGCTGGATCGTGTAGCCGCTGGTCCCCGACGGCCAGTCGTCGGAGAACGCCGCCGTTTCGCCCGCGGCCGTGCCGGCGCCGGACGCGGGCGCCGTCGAGACGCTGATCACCTGCGGCGCCGCGGCGGCGCCCTTGCCGCCGCCCGAGCGGCCGATCAGCACGCCGACGCCCATCGCCAGCAGCAGCACGCCGACCCCGGCGATCACGGTCACCGCGTTGCCGCGCCCGGCGCCGCCCTCGGAGCTCGGCGACGTCGGCGGCGGCGGCGCGCTCGGCGGAGCCGGCGCGGACGCGCCCGACGACGGCGGTCCTCCCAGCAGGACGCTGCTCATCGGCGCACGACGCTCGCCGCACTCGAGGCAGTAGCGCTGGTCGTCGGCGAGCGGCGCGCCGCAGCCGCGACAGGGCTCCGGCGCGCCGACCGGCTGTGGCGGGCCTGCTGGCTGCGGTGGGCTGGCGAGCGATTCTGTCGACACGGTGAGCGGCTTGCGGGCGTCTGCCCCGGCTTGTGGCGTCGGCCCCGGGCGCGCGAGCGCGGCCACGGAGCCACCTGGAGCCTTGGGGCCCCGCGACACATGGTCCATCCGAGGGGCTCCGTCTGTCGTAACGATTTGGTGAAAGCCGTGCTCCCGGCCGGTCCGCGCCGTCGCGAACCGGCGGCGTTCGGGGCCGGCCCGCACTAGGATCGTCGACGGTGCGCCGCATCTTCGCGCGCACGACCGTGTTTCGACAGTGACCGTGCGCGGGACCAGAGGACGACATGCCTGACGCACGCAGACCGAGCGGAGGGAGAATTTCGAAGATGAGCAGATCGATCCACGCCCGCCGCCTCGCGCTCGCCGCCGCGACGCTCGCGCTCGCGGCGGTTGGCGCCCCGGCGCTGGCGGCCCAGGGGAAACGGCCGCCGCGCGCCGCGACCGGAGGGGTCGCCCACGTGCACGGCACGTCGGCCGTGCTGCAGGGATCGGTCGACCCGCGCGGCGTCGAAACGAGCTACTACTTCCAGTACGGACCGACGATCGCGTACGGCTCGCAGACCCCGACGACGGCGGTCGGCAAAGGCACGAGATCGGTCGCCGTCGGGCAGACCATCGCGAACCTCGCGGTCGGCTCGCACTACCGCATCGTCGCGACGAACGCCGAAGGGGCTACGGCGTTCGGTCGCGACCGCACGTACACGGCGAAGAAGGGTCGCCTGAAGTTCGTCATGGCGAGCACCAAGAACGTCGCGCCGACGCCGTACGGGGGCACGTTCGTGCTGCGCGGGACGCTGTCCGGCACGGGCGGCGCGCTGCACCCGATCGCCGCGCAGATCAGCGCCTTTCCGTTCCTCTCGGCGTTCACCGACCTCGGCGGCGCGCTGACGACGAACGCCGCCGGCGCCTTCGCGATTCCGGTGCGAGGGCTCACGCAGAGCACGCAGCTGCGGGTCAGGACGATCGACGCGCGCCCGCTGCTGAGCCCGATCGTCACAGCTCACGTCTCGGTCAGGGTGACTTTGAAGGTGCGCGCCTCGGCGCGCAAAGGGCTCGTGCGACTGTACGGAACCGTCACGCCCGCGCGGGTCGGCGCGCACGTCCTCTTCCAGGTCCAGAAAGCGATCAGGCCGACCGGCGCCTCCGAACGCGAATCGCGCTTCGCGACGCAGGCCCGCACGATCGTCAAGCGCGGCACGCGCACGGTCTCACGCTTCAGCGCGATCGTCACGCTCAAGAAGAGCGGGCTCTACCGCGCCTACGTCGTGCTCCCGTCCGGACCGCTCGTCTCCGGCGCGAGCCCGACCGTCAAGCTGACGGCGGCGCCGAACGGCGCCAGGCACAAGAAGAAATAGCGGCGGGTCGTTCGGCGACGGCGCGGGTCAGTCGGCGTCCGCGAGAACGCCGCGTGCGGCGAGCAGCTCGAGCACGCGCTCGACGCCGCGCTCGACCGATTCATCGAGCGTGCCGAGCACGAGGTCCGGGTCCTCGGGGCGCTCATACGGTGCGCCGACGCCGGTCAGCCCGGTCAGCTCGCCGGCCCGCGCCCGCGCGTACAGCCCCTTCGGGTCGCGCTGCTCGCAGAGCTCGAGCGGAGCGTCGACGAAGATCTCGACGAAGTCCAGCTCGGCGCCCTCGTGCAGCTTCGCCGCGAACTCGCGATCGGCGGCGTACGGACTCACGAGGCTGACCAGCGCGACGGTGCCCGCCTCGGCGAGCAGCTGTGCGACGTGCGCCGTGCGGCGCACGTTCTCGCGCCGCGCCGCCTCGTCGAAGCCGAGGTCGCCGTTGAGCCCGTGGCGGAGGTTGTCGCCGTCGAGCAGGAACGCCGACTGGCCGACCGCGATCAGGCGCTCCTCGACCGCCGCGGCCATCGTCGACTTGCCCGCGCCGGGGAGGCCGGTGAACCAGATCGTCGCGCCCGACTGGCCGAGCGCGCGCCAGCGCCGCTCGCGCGTCATCCGCGTGCCCTGCCAGCGCACGTTCGGGCTGCGCTCGCTCTTCGGCGCCGGCTCTAGCTCGTCGACCTCGGTGTCGAGGATCACGCCGGCCGCGACCGTTTCGTTCGTCGCCTGGTCGACCACGATCAGGCTGCCGGTCGTGCGGTTGCGCCGGTAGGAGTCGAACACGAGCGGCGCGCTCAGCTCCAGCCGCACGCGTCCGAGGTCGTTCAGCTCGAGCACGTCGGCGGTCTCGTCGCGGTGCAGCGTCTCGACGTCGATCCGGTAGCGGACGTCGAGGCCGCCGACCATCGCCGTGCGCGTCGTGTGCTTGACGAGGTAGCGCCGCTGGCGGTCGAGCGGACGCTCGGACATCCAGCAGAGCAGCGCCTCGAAGCGGCCCGAGACCGTCGGCTGGTTCTGCGGGCGCACGATCGTCGAGCCGCGTCCGACGTCGATGTCGTCGGTCAGGCGCACGGCGACCGACATCGGCGGGAAGGCCTCCTCGACCGGACCGTCGAAGGTGTCGATCGCCGCGATCGTGCTGCGCTGGCCGCCCGGCAGCACGAGCACGTCGTCGCCGGGTCGCATCACGCCGCCGGCGACCTGTCCGGCGTACGCGCGGTAGTCGGCGACGCTCGACGCCGGCGGGCGGATCACCCACTGCACGGGGAACCGCGCGTCGATCAGGTTTCTGTCGGAGGCGATGTGGACGTGCTCGAGGTGGTACAGCAGCGGCGGCCCCTGGTACCACGGCATCGCCTGCGA
Organism: uncultured Solirubrobacteraceae bacterium; assembly: GCA_963782925.1. Lineage (GTDB taxonomy): Bacteria > Actinomycetota > Thermoleophilia > Solirubrobacterales > Solirubrobacteraceae > Palsa-744. Next base: position 2,447,236 of record CAWALH010000002.1, on the reverse strand, counting down.
GCGCTCGACGACGTTGTCGCCGTGCAGCGCCGATATCGGGATGAACGTCACGTCCGACATCTCCAGGCGCGCGGCGAACGCGTCGAACTCGTCGACGATCTGATCGAACACGGCCTCGTCGTACTCGACCAGGTCCATCTTGTTGACGCACACGACGACGTGGGGGATCGCCAGCAGCGAGCTGATGAACGCGTGGCGCTTGGACTGCGCGATCACGCCCTTGCGCGCGTCGACGAGCACGATCGCGAGGTCCGCCGTCGAGGCGCCCGTGACCATGTTGCGCGTGTACTGCTCGTGGCCGGGCGTGTCGGCGATGATGAAGCGCCGCTGCGCCGTCGCGAAGTAGCGGTAGGCGACGTCGATCGTGATCCCCTGCTCGCGCTCGGCGCGCAGGCCGTCGGTCAGCAGCGAGAGGTCGAGGAAGTCGTGACCCATCCGCCGGCTCGTCTGCTCGACGTGCTCGAGCTGGTCGGTCAGGACCTGCTTGGAGTCGTACAGCAGCCGCCCGATCAACGTGCTCTTGCCGTCGTCGACCGAGCCCGCCGTCGCGAAGCGCAGGAGGTCGGCCGGGCGCTCGGTCAGGCGCCGGAACAGCTCGCGCGAGTCCTCCGGATCGGTCGCCGTCGCCGTCGCGGCGCGCTGCCCGCCCAGCGCCGCCGCGTGCCCGTTGCCGTTGCCGTTGCCGTTGCTTCCCCCGCTCATGCCCCCACCCGCTCGTAGTTCCTCATCAGAAGTAGCCCTGCCGCTTGCGGTCCTCCATCGCAGCCTCGCTGACGCGGTCGTCGGCGCGCGTCTGCCCGCGCTCGGTGACCTCGGTCGCGGCGATCTCCGCGACGACCTGTTCGAGCGTCGCCGCCGAGGACTCGACCGCACCCGTACAGCTCATGTCCCCGACCGTCCGGTAGCGCACGGTCGCCGAGAACGGCTGCTCGCCGTCGATCAGCTCGAGGAACGGGCTGACCGCGTACAGCATCCCGTCGCGTTCGAACACCTCGCGCTCGTGCGCGAAGTAGATCGACGGAACCTTGAGGTTCTCCTCGGCGATGTACTGCCACACGTCGAGCTCCGTCCAGTTGGAGATCGGGAAGACGCGTGCGTGCTCGCCCTTGCGGATCCGCGCGTTGTACAGCGCCCACACCTCCGGGCGCTGGCGCTGGGGCTCCCACTGGCCGAACTCGTCGCGAAACGACAGCACGCGCTCCTTCGCCCGGGCGCGCTCCTCGTCGCGGCGCGCGCCACCGAACGCGGCGTCGAAGCCGTGCTCGCGAATCGCGTCGAGCAGCGTGACCGTCTGCAGCGCGTTGCGCGACGCGCGCGGACCCGTCTCCTCGACGGCGCGGCCCTGGTCGATCGAGTCCTGCACGCTCGCGACGATCAGGCGCTCGCCGATCTCCTCGACGCGGCGGTCGCGGTACTCGATCGCCTCCGGGAAGTTGTGCCCCGTGTCGACGTGCATCACCGGGAACGGGAACGGACCCGGGCGGAACGCCTTCTCGGCCAGGCGCAGCAGCACGATCGAGTCCTTGCCGCCGCTGAACAGCAGCACCGGGCGCTCGAACTCGGCGGCGACCTCGCGCATCACCTGGACCGCCTCGGCCTCGAGCGTGCGCAGGTGCGGGAGGTGGTAGGTGGCTGGCATCCGAGAGGTGGCTGGCATCCGTGCTTTTCCTGGCGGCTCTGGCGGCTTGGCGACTGAGAACGCGATGTCCAGGCGCGCAACGTGCCGGCACGCGATCGATCTGGCTGATGGAAACAGTAGGGCGCGCCCGAGCGCTTTGCAAGCGTCACACGAGATCGCAACGTGCGCCCGCGCGTGCTCACGACCCGGACGCCTGGACGCCTCGAGCGGCCGCGGCGATGCCCTACACTGCGCGCCGGGGAGCAAGCACCGTGTACGCGCCGCTAGACGACTTCACCAGCGCCGTCGCGCGGCTCGGCGAGCTGCACGAGAACGGGTCGGTGCGGCTGAAGGTCTACGCCGGCGGCAGCGTCTCGCTCGCGATCGACGCGGGCGCCGAGGACGTTCCGCAGCCGGGCAGCGGCCTGTACGAGGACATCGGCGACGTGCTCAACGCGATCGGCGCGAGCGTCTCGATCGACGAGTTCGCCCGGGCGCGGGCGTCGGCTCGGCGCGGCGAATCCGATGCGGTCGAGCCCGAGGCGGTCTCGCGCGCGAAGTACGAGGCGACGCTCGCCGCGTTTCCCGCGACGAGGCTGACGCCGAGCGCCCGCCAGCGGCTGCGTCGCGCCCGCCGGCGCGGGACGCAGTCGCTCGTGCTCGCGCTCGGGCGCCGCAGCGGTCAGCTTCGCCGGCTGATGAGCTACTACGCCTACCGCCGGATGCTCGGGCCCGACGGTCGCGTCGAAGCGTGGCGGGCGCTCGGCGCGCGGATCGAGGACACGGCCTGGATCGGCCCGCGCGTCTGGCTGCGCGTGCCGAGCATGGTCAGCGTCGGCGCCGGATCGAAGATCGCCGGGCGCACGATGATCGAATCGTACGGTCAGGTGACGATCGGCCGCAACGTGCTGCTCAACGACGCCGATCTGTTCACGGCGCAGCACTTCGTCGACGACCCGACGTTCAAGGCCGAGCGCAGCTTCATCACGATCGGCCACCACGCGTGGCTGCCGCACAAAATCATCGTGCTGCCGGGCGTGACGATCGGCGACTACGCGGTGATCGGCACCGGCTCGGTCGTGTCCCGCGACGTCCCCGACTACGGCGTCGCCGTCGGCAATCCGGCGCGCGTCGTCAAGGAGCGGGCCCGGATCCCCTACACCTACGTCCCGGCGCAGCGTCAGAACCGCCGCTTCACCTCGGACTGGGCGGCCGAGTAGAGCTCGAGCATCGCCGTCGCGTGGCGCTCGAGCGTGAACTCCCGCTCGACCCGCCGCCGCGCGGCCGCCGCGATCGCACGTGATCGCGCCGGGTCCTCGACGAGCAGCGCGATCGCCTCGGCCCACGCGCGCGCGTCGCGCGGCGGGCGCAGGTAGCCGTCGCGACCGTCGACGATGATCTCCGCCGGGCCGCCGACGTCGGTCGCGACGACCGGCACGCCGAGCGCCATCGCCTCGATCACGGCGCGGCCGAACGGCTCCTCCCACGAGGGCAGCAGCAGCACGTCGAGCGCCGCGACGATCTCGGGGACGTCCTCGCGCTCGCCGAGCCACGACACCCGGTCATCCAGCCGATAGCGCGCGACGAGCTCGTGCAGCCGCTGCACGTAGCGCTCGTTGTCGAAGCGCGTCGAGCTCGCGACGAACTTCGCCGCGCCGACGAGCAGCAGGCGCGCATCGATCCCGCGCTCGCGCAGCAGTCGCAGGGCCTCGATCGCGGTCTCCTGCCCCTTCCACGGGGTCAGCTGCGCGACGACGCCGAGCACGACGCCGTCCCCGGCCGCCTCGCCCAGGCGATCGCGCGCCCCCGCGCGATCGATCCGCCCCGGATCGAAGCGGGCGAGGTCGACGCCGTTGTGGACGACGACGATCCGCGCGCTTGGCGCCGCGGCCCGCACCGACGCCGCCGTGTAGCGCGAGTTGGCGACGATCCTGCTCGCGCTCGCCCCGATCGCGCGCAGCGTCGCCGTGCTCAGGCGACCGGGCGGCAGGCAGTCGCGTACGTGGACGATCGTCGGCACGCGCGGGCGGGCCACGGCGAGCACGAGCCCGGCGCGGATCGAGTTCGCGTGGACGAGCTCGGCGCCGTGGCGCGCCGCCGCACGGCGCACCTGCCACGCGGCGAGCGACATCTCGAGCAGCGCGCGCGGCGTGTGCAGCGGATGAACCCTGAGGCTGCCCGCCGTGCCGGCGATCGCGGTCGTCGCGATCCCGCGAGCGCGCGCGAGCTGCTCGAGCGCGCCGGGCGGCGTCGCCAGCAGCGGCTCGACGCGCTCGCCGAGCGCGCCGATCAGCTCGAGCAGCGAGCGCTCCGCGCCGCTGACGACCGCCGTGTGGCTGACGTACAGGACCCTCATCCGCGCGCGTGCTCTCGCTCGCCCACGGCTCCGGTCGCGGCTCCGTCCGCGGCGGGAGCGGCGAGCAGGTCGAGCAGCAGCCGCTCGACGCGCGCCGCGACGACCGGCCAGGCGTAGTCGCGCGCGCGCCGCCGGCCCGCCTCGCCGAGGCGACGCGCGAGCTCAGCGTCGAGCAGCAGCCGCGTGATCGCGTCGGCTACGGCGACGGCGTCGAGCGGGTCGACGAGCAGCCCGGTCTCACCGTCGAGCACCGCGTCGAGCGCGCCGCCGACGGCTCCCGCGACGACCGGCTTGCCGTGTGCGGCCGCCTCGAGGTAGACGATCCCGAAGCCCTCCCCCGCGAAGCCGCCCGGCGGCAGCCGGCTCGGCATCGCCAGCAACTGCGCGCGGCGCAGCCATTCGTCGCGCACGCGATCCTCGACCGTGCCAAGGAAGCGGACCGAGCCGGTCAGGCCGTACGAGCCGACGAGCTGTTCGATCGCCGGGCGCAGCGAGCCGTCGCCGATCACGACCCACTCGGCGTCGGGCACCTTCGCGAGCACGAGCGCGAGCGCCCTGACCATCACGTCGTGCCCCTTGTAGCGCTCCTCGATCCGCGCGACGGTCAGGATCGTCGGGCGCTCGGCCGGCAGCGGCGTCGCGTCGGCCGGGATGTCGGCGCCGTTGGCGACGACGCTCAGCCGCGCAGGCCGCGCACCGGCGCCGGCGACGAGCCGCGCCGTGTACTCGCTGACGGCGATCGACAGATCGGCGTGGCGCGCGGCGAACGCGGCCAGGCGCGGCTTCGCGCCGATCTCCTCGGCGTGGAAGTACTGCGCCGTGCGAGCGCCGAGCATCCGCCTGATCGCCGCCGCGGCGGGGCTCGCGACGATGTGCGCGCTCAACGTCAGATCGGGGCGAAAGCGTCGCGCCTGCGCGATCGCGGCCACGTTCAGCAGCGCGTTGGCGCTCCCGCGCAGCCGGCCGCCGCCGTGCACGCGGTGGACGTGCAGGGCGCCGGCGGAGTCGAGCTCCCGCGCGCCGGGCGCCTGCGGCGCGAGCACGAGCGTGTCGAATGCGCTCATGCCGGTCGCGAGGCGGTGCGCGACGATCTGGATCCCGCCGGCCGCCGGCGGGAAGTCGGGCGTCAGCAGCAGCAGCCGCGGCCGCGCGCCCGCTGCGCGGCTAGCGGGCATCGGCCCCGTGGAAGCGGTCGGCCCACAGCCCGAACGCGAGCAGCGGCCAGAGCGTGTCGCTGTGGTCGTGGCGCGACTCGACGTGCTCGCGCACGAGGCGCTGCACGGCGTGCCGGTCGAAGTACCCCTCGCTGTAGATCGACCCGCCGGCGAGCTGCTCGTCGAGGACCGGGCGCAGCGGACCGCGCAGCCACTGCGCGGCGGGGACGCGAAACGCGGTCTTGCGATAGCGCCCGAGCCGCGAGGCGGGGATCGCGTCGCGCGGCAGCAGCTCGTGCACGAGCGCCTTGCCGGCCCCCGCGAGGTGCAGCGACGTGTCGAGCGAGCCAGCGAGCTCGGCGAGCCCGGCGTGCAGGAAGACCGTGCGGAGCTCGAGCGACACGAGCATGCTCGCGCGGTCGGTCTTCACGAGCACGTCGTCGGGCAGGTAGTGGGTCTGGTCCAGGCGCATCAGCCAGCGCGCCGCCGGACCGCCCGCCAGCTCGCCGGCGCGCGAGGCGAGGTCGGCCACCACCCGCCCCCGGTCGAGCTCGGCCATCCGCGGGCCGAAGATCGCCGCGCGGCGATGGCGCCGCTCGGCGGTCACCCAGTCGAGGTTGCGCTCGAGCACCGGCGTCGGCGCGAGGCGAGACGATGCGCGCACGCCGGCCGGCCAGCGGCCGCCCAGGCCGAGCGCCCCCGCGAGCGTGCGCGAGACGGGGTGCGGCAGAGCGGCGTGGACGCGTCGCGCCTGTTCGATCCGGCGGTAGCGCGGGTAGCCGCCGAACACCTCGTCGGCGCCCTCGCCGCCGAGCGCGACCGTCACGCGCGGCCGTGCGAACTGCGAGAGCGCGTGCAGCGGCACCGTCGCGCGGTCGGCCAGCGGCTGGTCGAGCCGCGACAGCAGCTCGGGGACGCGGACGGCGACGTCCTGCTCGGTCAGCGTCACCTCGTGGTGCTCGCTGCCGAGCCGCCTGGCGACCTCGCGCGCGCGCTCGGTCTCGTCGACGGCGCCGACGTCGTAGCCGACCGTGAACGTCTGCAGGCGCCGGGTCGACGCGGCGGCGGCTGCGTGCGCGACGAGCGTCGAGTCGACCCCGCCGCTGAGGAACACGCCGACGGGAACGTCGGCGACGATCCGCGTGGCGATCGACTCCTCGAACAGCTCCCTCGCCTCCGCGGCGACCGCCTCGAACGGCTCGCGCCGGCGCACGGCGCGCGCCGGCGGCGAGAACCAGCTACGCTCGCGGCAACCGTCGCGCCCGCGCTCCCAGCTCAGCAGGCACCCCGGCGGCAGCTGTCGCACGCCGGGCACGATCGTGCCCGGTCCGGGCACGTACGCGAACACGAAGTACGCGTCGAGCGCGTACCGGTCGATCTCGCGCAGCTGCGGCTTGACCTCGAGCAACGACGTCAGCTCCGAGGCGAACAGCAGCTCGCCGCCGTGCTCGTGCAGGAACAGGGGCTTCTCGCCGAAACGATCGCGCGCGAGCAGCAGCCGGCGCTCGCGCCGATCCCAGACGGCGAACGCGAACATCCCCTCGAGCGCGTGGACCATCGCCTCGCCGTACTCCTCGTAGAGGTGGACCAGCACCTCGGTGTCGCCGTTCGTCGAGAAGCGATGGCCGCGCCGGCGCAGGTCCTCGCGCAGCTTGCGGTGGTTGTAGATCTCGCCGTTGAACGCGACCCACACAGTCCCGTCCTCGTTCGACAGCGGCTGATGACCACCCTCGAGGTCCATCACCGCGAGCCGGCGCGCGCCGATCGTGACGCCCGCCTGCGGATCGCTGTGCACCCCCTCGTCGTCCGGACCGCGATGACGCAGCGTCGTGCACATCGTCCGCACGGCCCGCCCCTCGGGGTCGGCCGTGCTCCCAGCGATCCCACACATTGCGCCGAAACATAGTGGTCGCGGCGTCTCACGGCACGGCGCCGCGATGCGTCGGTCGCCCGCCCGATCGCTGGTACCTTGGCCTGCGCAATGCCCTCCGAGCGCACTCGCCTGCTGTGCATCGCGCAGTCGTTCGCGCCGGCGACCACACCGACCGCGATCCGCACGAGCGCGCTGCTGCGGAGGCTCGCCGCCGACCGGGAGATCGTCGTCCTGACCGAGACGCCGCAGGAGGAGTCCGACGCGTACGAGGAGTCCGGCGCGTCCGAGGAGCCCGGCGCGTCGGGATCGATCGCAGTCGAGGTCGTCCGCAGCCGCCGGCCGACGCGGCTGCTTTCGACCCTGCGGCGCCTGCGCCTGAGCAAGCTGATCGACCTGCTCGTCTGGCCCGACGACTCGATCTTCTGGGTGCTGCCCGCGCTGCGCGCCGCGCGCCGCGAGGTCAGGGCGAATCGGCCGAGCGCGATCGTCGTGTTCATGATGCCCTACTCGGCCGGGATCGTCGGTCTGCTGCTGCGCCGGCTGACCGGCCTGCCGCTGATCCTCAACCTCGACGACTCGCCGACGTGCAGCGACATGCACCCGAGCTTCCCCAGCCGCCTGCACTACCTGCTCACGCGGCGCCTCAAGGACCGCTACGCGCGCACGGCGGACGCGATCGTGTACGTCTCGGCGACGAACCTCGAAGAGGTCCGCGCGCGCCAGCCCGAGCCGGTGCGACAGCGCTTTCACCTCGTGCGCTACGGCGCCGAGACGCCCGCGCGCGACGACGGGCATGCCGGCGCGCCGCCCGGGCGGTTCGAGATCGCCTACGTCGGCGCGATGTCGGGCTGGTGGGCGCTGATCGACGACGCGAGCCCGTCCGGCGGCGCGAAGGACCTCTACCGCAGGTGGAACGAGCTCGGCCGCTACGAGCAGACGACGCTCGACGAGCGCACGTCCTCGCCGGCCGTGATCGGCGGCGCGATCCTCGACGCGCTGGCCGAGCATCCCGACTGGGAGGGCAAGGTGCGGTTGACGCTGCACGGCAACCCGTATCCGCCCGACGTCGTCGAGCGGGCCCTGCGCGCAGCCGGCGTCGAGCAGGTCGTGCGCGCGCTCGGCCCGGTCCCGCACGCGCAGGTGGCGGAGATCCTGCGCAGCGCCGACCTGCTGTTCATCACGCTGCCGCGCCGCACCGACGACTCACGCGGCGGGCGCATCTCGGCGAAGACGTACGAGTACCTCGCGACCGACCGGCCGATCCTCGCCGCTATCCCGCGCGGCGAGAACTGGGACTACCTCGCCGGCAAGCCGGGCGTCTGGCTGCTCGCGCCCGACGACCGCCGCGGGATCGAGGACGCGCTCGTCGAGCTCGTCGGCGCGAAGCTCGCCGGGCGGCCGCTGGGCTTCGACCGCTCCGCGCTGCGCGCGGAGCTCTCCTACGACACGCGCGCCGGCGAATTCACACGCGTGATCGACGCGGCGATCGCACACGCCGAGGAGGTCGCGCGGTGATCGATCGCGTGCTGCTCGTCACGCCGCGCTGGATCAGGGACGGCGGCGTCGCGACGCACGCGATGACGAGCGCCGAGGCGCTCGCGCGCGAGGGCGTCCGGGTGTCGGTCCTCGCCGCGCGGATCGAGCCGTCGGCGAGCGCCGAGGGGATCGAGCTGCACCACAGCCCGCGCCTGTTCGATCCCGGCGCATCGCTCCAGGAGAAGCTCGGCGACGCGCTCGCCTCGCCGCCGTCGGTGATCCACCTGCACCAGTACGAGGAGCCGGACCTCGTCCGGCTGATGCGCCGCACCGCGCCGATCGTGATCAGCACGCACGGCTACAGCGCGTGCACGTCGGGCGTGCACTACTTCCGCCCGGGCGAGGAATGCACGCGCCGACACGGCGCCGGATGCGCGCCGAACCTGCTCGCGCGCGGTTGCGCGCACACGCGCGACCCGCGCTGGCTGCCCGCGGCGTATCGCCACGCCGGACGCGCGCTCAAGTCGCTGCGCAGCGCCGACCTGGCGCTGTCGTACTCGAGCGGCGTCGACCGGCACCTCGCGATCAACGGGATCGAGCGACGCGAGGTGATCCCGCTGTTCACGACGATGCCCGCGTTTCGCGGGTCCGGGCACGAGCGCAGGCGGCGCGTCGTGTGCGCCGGGCGGATCGTCGCCCCGAAGGGCGTCGACGTGCTCGTCCGCGCCGCTCGCGACGTCGACGCCGAGTTCGTGATCTGCGGCGACGGGCGCCAGCTCGCCGCGCTGCGCCGGCTCGCCGCGAAGCTCGGCATCGCAGAGCGCGTCGGCTTCCCTGGATGGCTCGGCGTCGGGGAGCTCTCGCGCGAGCTCGGCGAAGCGTCGGTCGTCGCGATCCCCTCGATCTGGCCCGAGCCGTTCGGACTCGTCGGCATCGAGGCGCTCGCCTGCGGGCGGCCGGTGGTCGCGAGCGCGACCGGCGGAATCGGCGACTGGCTGCAGGACCGCGTCAACGGCCTGCTCGTAGCGCCCGGCAGCGCGCCGGCGCTCGCCGGCGCGCTGAACGAGCTGCTCGGCGACGTCGCGCGGCAGGCCGCGCTCGGCGAGGCCGGACGCGAGCTCGTCGAGCGGCGCTTCTCGCGCGAGCGGCACGTCGCCGCGCTGATCGGCGCGTACGAGCGCGCAGGGGCGAGCTGGGCGGCGTCCGCGTCAAACGGGTGGGCGGCCAGCGAGCAGCCGGCCTAGCGAGCGGCCGGCGTCGCGCGCTCGCGCGGCGACCGCTCGCGGCCGGCGTCATCCGGGGCGAGCAGCGCCAGCAGCGTCCGCGCGCTGCGCTCGGGCGTCATCTCGCGCAGCGCGAACGCGCGACCGTGCGCGCCGAGCGCGCGCCGAGCCTCGGGGTCGGCCAGCAGCTCGGCGAGCGCGTCTGCGAGCGCGTCGGGCGTCGGCGCCGCGACGCGCGCGGCGCCGGCCCGCGACAGCGCCGGCCAGCGATGCGGCCCGTCGATCGCGACGACCGGCGCGCCCGAGGCGAGCGACGCGGCGAGCGTCGTCTTGCGCGAGGTCGGCCCGCTCGGGTCGGCCGACAGCAGGACGTCGCACGTGGCGAGCTCATCGGACAGCCGCTGCGCGGCGAGCGTGCCGGTGAACTCGAGCGCCGCGCCGAGCCCGAGCCGCTCGGCGGCGTCCTGCCACGCCCCGCCGGCGGCCGAGCTCGACCCGGGCGAGCCGAGCAGCCGCAGCCGCGCAGGCACGCCGCGGGCGTGCAGCAGCGCGAGCGCGTCGAGGACGAGCGCCGCGGCGGTGCCCTCGGAGGCGTAGCCGAACAGGCCGATCGTGGCCGCCTCGCCGCCTGACGCTTCGCGCCCGGCGCTCGGCGCCGGCAGGTTGGAGAAGACCGGCGCGACGGCGATCTCGCGCGCGGGCAGCCAGCGCCGCGAGGCCAGCCACGGCACGCGAAAGTCGCCGGTCACCGCGAGCGCGTCGGACGCGCGTACGACCTCGCACAGCAGCGCGCGCTGCGTCAGCGCCCACAGCGCTCCGCGCGCGCCGCCTCGCCCCCACGGGTACGCGTACTCGTGCAGCAGCGTCACGAGCCGCCGCTGCGGCCGGCGCAGCGCGCGCAGCGTCGCCGGCACGAACACGGGCACGCCGCGGTAGGAGAACGGGAACACCGAGTAGTGCAGCAGCACCGCGTCCGGCCGCGCGGCGTCGAGCTCGGCCGCCGTGCGCTCGAGCCACCCGCGGACCTCTGCGCGGGCGCCCGCGAACGAGCGCGCCTCGCGCGTCAGCCAGCACGTCTGACAGTCGACGCCGTCGCGTTCGATCGCGTCGGTCAGCAGCGTCGCGTGGTCGCGCACGCCGCACGTCGCGTCGGTCGAGATGCCGACGACCGCGATCACCGCGCGAGCAACTCGCCGCGGTAGGCCGCCTCGATCGCCTCGGTCAGCCCGTCGAGGTCGCCGGTCCGCAGCACGAGCCCGTCGCCGGGCCCGTCGAGCAGGTCCTTCATGCCGGTGTCCTCGCTGACGATCACCGGCACGCCGCACGCGAGCGCCTCGGCCGGCGCGTACGCGAAGCCGTCCTCGTAGGCCGGATGCACGCACAGCCGCGCGCGCAGCAGGTGCGGCAGCGGATCGCCCGGTCGCACCGCGATGCGCGCGTCCGCCGCGCACGCCGCCTGCACAAAGCGGCGCATGCCGCGCGTCCCCCACCCGCCGACCAGCGTCAGCGCGATGTCCTCGCCCGGCAGCCGGCGGACGGCGTCGATCAGCAGCGGCACGCCCTTGTGCACGGCGAGGCTGCCGACGTAGACGATCTCGAAGCGGCTCGAGCCGCCAGGCTCGGAGCCGTCGCCGTCCCGCGACGCGCGCGAGAAGCGCGGCGCGGGCGTCAGCGGGAAGTACGACAGGCGCCGCTCGTCGACCCCCTCGCGCAGGAACGACTCGCGCACGTACTCCGATGCGTAGTAGATGCGGTCCGCCTGCGCGTACTCGGCGAGGTTGCGGGCGACGAGATGGCTCGCCCACGAGCCCTCGAGCGGATAGCGCCGCCGCGCGAGCTCGTGCTGGCGGGCGACGTTGCGGATGTGCGAGTTCGCCGAGACGAGCCCGCGATCGGCGTAGCCGGCGCGGGCGGCCGCGCGGAGCTGGAGCAGCGCCTGGCCGTTGAACGCGACGAGCTGCTGCGCCGGCGCCAGGCGCCGCGCCGCGTGCGCGTCGAACTCGGCCATGAACGCGCGCGCCCGCACACCGGGCGAGAGCGGCGCCGGCAACGAGAGCGCGGCCACGCCGAGCGCGCGCGGGTCGAGCCGCTCGCGAAGCGAGCGCGGAGTGCTCGTCGATCCGGCGCGCGTCGCGCCCGACACGCACGCCGGCGGCTGGCCGCGGCGCGTGAACGCGTCGACGATCTCGCTGAGATGACGACCGAGCCCCCCGGTCCCGAGCGGCGCCGAGCACGAGACGAACGCGTCGCCGGCGGGCAGCGCCGCGTCCTGCGCACGCTCGGCCGCCTCGCGGCGCCGTGGCCCGAACGGCTCGTCGGGGCGATCGGATGCGAGCAGGTCCTCAGTCGAGGTCGTCATATCCCCAGAGAGCCACGAGGTCCCGATCGAGGTACTCGCTCAACGCGACGACCTCGTCCTTGAAGCGGCGGCGAAGTTCGAGCATCAGCTTCTCGTCGGGCGGACGCGGACGTCCGTTGACCACATGGCGCTGGGCGGTGCGCAGCGCGGCGCTGCGCAGCTCCCCCGGGGTGACCGCCTTGAGCGTCGCCTTGACCGCGCGCGAGACGGGGCCTCTGCCGACCGAGATCACGTTCACGAGTTCGTCGAGCTGCTGCGAGCGCATCCGCTTGACCGTCGGGTTCGCTTCCTGGACGTCGACCGGGACCGACTCCTCGACGCCGAGGAAGCGGCGCACCGCGCGCACGGTGCCCTCGTTGTCGCGGCGGAAGTCGTCGTAGATCAGGACGAGCACCTGCTCGCGACCGAACACGTCGTGGTAGCGGCGCAGCTGCTCGGCGTAGCGGACGTGGTCGGAGTACAGCAGCAGCTGCGGCCGGTGCGAGCGTCGCGGGACCCTCCTCCCCCGCCGGCGCGCCGGCTCGAGCGCGATCGCGCGGCCGAAGTCCTTCTTCGTCTCGACGTGCGTGCGCAGCAGCTGCAGGTGCAGCGAGCGCAGGAACGCCGCGGGCTCGCGCAGGATCGCGATGATCCGCGCGTCCGGTCGCAGGCGCGCGATCTCGGCGGCCGCCGTGTGCGAGAGCAGGTACGTGGAGGACGCCTCGCCGACCCGCTGGCCCGGGAGCGCGTCGGCGAACAGCGCCAGGTACTCGTCGAGCGACTGCGGCGGCGAGGCCGAGCGCGGCGGCTGAAAGCGCGCGGCCATGTCGCTGGCGAGGAACCACGGCTCCTTCAGCTCCGGCATGAAGATCTGCGGATGCGTCCGCAGCATCTCGTAGAGCGCCGTCGTGCCGCACTTCGGATGTCCGACGATGAAGAAATCGGGCGCCGTCGGGCTGCCGGCGAGCCGGCCGCCCGACGCAGTTCCGGCGGCCGCAGTCCCCGCGGCGGGAGCCTCGAACGCCATCGGCCGATTGTACAAGCGTCCCCATGCCGTTCAGCGCTCCCAACCGGGCTCGAGACCCCGTTCCGGGGGCGAAGACACAGGACGGTCACAAAGCTCGATCAAGCTTTCGCGTGAGACCGCCGATACGGCTCTGGAAAGCGTCGCAAAGCGAGCCAACAAAGCCAAACCGGAGGGAACCGACCAGTGCGCAAGAACGTTCACCGAGGCTCACGCCTCGCGTCCCTGCTAGGCGGCGCCTCGCTCGCGCTCGCCATCTGCTTCACGACCCCCGTCGCCGCACGTCCGATCGGCGGCGGCGCCCACGCCGCCTCGACCGCCGGCGCCCAGGAACGGGCGACGCTCAGAGAAGAACGCGAAGCCGCCCGGGAACAGCGCCTCGCATCCCGCGCGCAGCGGCGCGAAGAACGACTCCACGCGCGCGAAGAACGGCTCGACGAACGCGAACGGCGACGCGGCGGACAGCCGCAGGCGACGCAGCCGACGGCACCGGTCGAAGAAGGCTCCGGGCGCGGCGCGGGCGCGTGTCGCGTCACGATCGAAGCGTCGGCGGCACGGATCACCGCGGGCGAATCGGTGACGATCTTCGGCAAGGCGAGCTGCCCGAGCGGGATCGACGCCGCGCGGCAGACGATCACGATCACCCAGTCGGGGCGCACGCGCGGCGTGCACAGCTTCGCGTCGCTCGCGACGGCGACGGTCGAAACCGACGGCTCATACGAGCTCGCGCCGCAGGCGCCGAGCGCGAACACGATCTTCCGCGCGACACTCGGACGGCACTCGGCGCGGACGGTCGTGCGCGTCGCGCCGACGGTCACGCTGAGCGCGCTGCCGACCGCACAGGCCTCGGCCCGGCCGGGCTCGCGCGGCGCGCGGCGCAGCGCCGCGACGTTCGCCGGCACGGTCTCGCCGGCCGCCGCCGGCACGCTGCTCTCGCTGCAGGAGACCTACCCCGAAGACGGCGAACAATGGCGCACGATCGCCTTCGGCCGCGTCGGCGAAGGCGGCGCGTACTCGATCAGCCACGGCTTCTCCGAGCCCGGTGAAGTCAAGATCCGCGTGATCGCGCACACGAAGGGCGTCAACGTTCCCGGCGCCTCGGAAGCGATCAGCTACACCGTCGCGCAGCCGCAGAACCCGCAGCTGACGATCGCCTCCTCGGCCGACCCGATCCTCAGCGGGCAGAGCGCGACGCTCTCGGGCGTCGCCGCCGGGACGCCCGGACAGACGGTGAACCTGCTGGCGCGCTCGAAGGGCGGCGAGTTCGCGACGGTCGCGAGCACGACGACCGACCCCACGGGCGCGTACAGCTTCACGCAGTCGCCCGCGCAGAGCACGACCTACGAGGTCTCCGACGCTGGCGCGAAGTCGATCGCGATCTTCGAGGCCGTCGAGTACCGCGTCGTGACCGAAACGCCGCCGAGCACGCTTACCGCGGGTTCGCCGCTGTCGCTGTCGGGCACGGTCAGCCCGGCGCCCGGCGCGACCGTCGTCTACCTCGAGCGCGAGAACCCGTCAGCCCTCGGCTTCCACGCGATCGCGACCGGCGCGGTCGCGCCCGACGGCAGCTTCACGATCACGCACACGTTCGCCTCGGCGGGCAGCGCCGTCCTGCGCGTCGCCGTGCCCGGCGACGCCCTGCATCGGCTCGGCGCCACGGCGCCGTTCACCGTCGCGCTCCAGGCCGCGCCGGCCGCGGCGCTGACGCCGGAAGCGCCGGCGCCGCCGACGACCGAACCGTAGTCGTCGCCCCGGTCAGGCCGCCGGAACCGCCAGCCAGTTGACGACGTCCTCGCTCGCCGCGAACGTCGCGCGATCGCACGGGCCCTCGCCGGTCGCCGTGTAGATCGTGTAGCCGAGCTCGTCGAGCAGCTCCCACGGTCCCGCGAGCGGTGCGTCGTAGGCGGCGGCGGCGCGCGCGACGTGCTCGAAGATCACAAGCGGGCGCGCGCGCGAGAGCAGCGTGCGGCCGCCTTCGAGGACGGCGAGCTCGGCGCCCTCGACGTCGATCTTGACGACCGCCGGCGTGACCTCGGCGAGCTCCTCGTCGAGCGTCGAGACCTGCACCGTGATCAGCTCCGGGTCGCCGCGCTCGTCGCTGATCTCGGCGCTGCGCCGCAGGCCGCTCCAGCCGTCGAGGCGGCGGTAGTGGCAGAACTCGCTGACCTCGCGCCGCGCGCCGATCGCCAGGCGGCGGCAGTCGACGCCGGGGAACGCTCGCGCCACCTCCTCGGCGAGCGCCGGAATCGGCTCGAACGCGACGTGGCGCCCGCGCGGCGCGATCCGCACCGCCTCGCGCAGCACCTGGCCGCGATTCGTCCCGACGTCGACGTACGTCGCATCGCCGCGCAGGCTCGCCGCGAGCGCGGCCTTGATCCCGATCTCCTCGTGCTGGGCCTGGCGCGCCGGCGCGTACACGGCGGCGAGCAGCTCCGGGCGCTGCAGGCGTCGCGCGGCGAGCGCGGCGAGCCGGCGCAGCGCGCGCGTCGGGGGACTAGCCGCGCTCGACATCCGCGAACGCTCGGGCGGTCGGTCGCAGGCGCGCCATCGCAAGCAGCCACGGCGACTGCGCCAGCGCGGTCAGGCGCGACCAGCGCCGCATCGGCGCCGGCGGCGCCTGCAGCGCGATCGTCTCGTTGCTCAGCATCCTGTTGCCCTCGATCGGCACGCCGACGCGCAGCGCGCGCAGGTCGGGCACGGCGGCGTCGCAGCCGGCGCGATCGAGGATCTGGCGCAGCACGCCCGCCGGGTCGGCGAGGAAGTCCTCGTGGCGCACGAAGATCCGCCGCGCGCGCGGCTGGCGCAGGAAGACGTACAGCGACAGCAGATGCGTCAGCCACAGGGCGAAGTTCGCGCCGACGATCCGCGCCCTGCGCTCGGCGACTTCGTGGCGGCTGATCGCGCGCACGTTCGACTCGATCACGGCCTGCGGGTCGCGCACGAGCAGCACGAGGTGGAGCTCGATCTCGCCGACCGCCTGGAGCTGGCGCGCGCGCAGCGGGAAGTGCGAGGTGTCGACGACGAAGCTCGCGCCGGCCTCCTGCGCGATCGCGCGAAACAGCCGCGCCGCCGTGCGCCGGTAGCCCGGCGCCAGCCGGCGCCACGCCGGCCACAGGTCGACGCGCACGATCGCCGAGGAGCGCTCCAGCGCGCGGTTGGCGAGGTCGCCGAACGGCGTCGTCGCCGAGCCGTCCATCCGCTCGCGCACGCGGCTCCAGAAGTCGGTCCGCTCGCTGCCGCCCCAGCGCGCGGCGCCGGACTTCACGAGCCACTCCTCGACCTCGCCGGCGTAGAACACAGAGGCGCAGTTCCCGAGCACGACGCCGAGGATGCTGCTGCCGCTGTGGCCGGCGCCCATCACGTAGATCACCCTCGGCGCGGGCGAGCGATCCTTGCTCGACTCGAGCGCTGCCGGCCGCGTGGTCGCGCTCGGCGCCATCAGCCGCGCGAGGCGGAGCCGGCAGACGGGCGCAGCAGCGAGAAGACGACTCGCCACGGCAGCTGCAGCACGGCGGTCAGCAGCGACCGCCGCTTCGGCGGCGACGGGCGTCCCTTCAGCGAGACGACCTCCGAGCGCGCGACGCGGTTGCCCTGGAACGGCACGCCCGTCTGCAGCGCGGAGAAGTCGGGCATCGCGGCGGCGGAGCCGATGCAGTCGAAGATGTCGCGCAGCACGCCCTCGGGGTCGTCGAGGAACGTCTCGTGGCGCACGAGCAGCCGCCGCTCGCGCGGGTGGCGCAGGAAGACGTACAGCGACAGCAGGTACGTGATCCACAGGTACGCGTTCGTCCGCGGCACGCTGAAGCGCGGCTCGACGACGTCGTCGCGGTCCCACGAGGCGACGACGCTCTGCGGGTCGCGCACGACGAACAGCAGGTACAGGTCGATCCCGTCGATCCGCTGCAGCTCGCGCGCGCGCCGCGGGAAGTGCGAGGTGTCGACGATGTGCGTGACGCCCGCCGTCTGCGCGACCGCCCGGTAGAGCTGCTCGGCCAGCCGCCGGTAGGGCCGGCGCAGCTTGCGCTGCTGCTTCCACGTGCTCGGGTAGAACGGCGCCGAGGTCTGCTCCAGGCAGCGCGCCGTTTTGCCGAGCAGTTCGGCGGGCACGTCGACCTCCTCGCGCACGGACTCCCAGAACTGCTCGCGCTGCTCGCCGCGCAGTGGCGGGTCGCCCGCGCGGCGCAGCCACTTGTCGAGCTCGCCGGCGTAGAAGATGTCCTCGCAGTTGCCGAGCGTGATGCCGAGGATCGTGCTGCCGCTGCGGCCGGCGCCCATCACGTAGGCGACCTTCGGGCGCTCTCCTCGCTCGGCGCCGGGCGTCGCGGGCTCGGCCTTCGTCGCCGACGATGTCTGCAACGGAGCCGGTTCGGCCATGGCGGGCGCCATTGTTGCAGATCGCCGGCGACGCTCAGCGGCGCGGCTCGGCCGCTTCCTCATAGCCCCACAGCTTCACCAGGTCGCGCCCGAGGTACTCGCTCAGCGCCGCGACCTCGGGCGCGTAGGTGCGTCGCAGCTCGGCCATCAGCCGCTCGTCCGGCGGGCCCGGATCGGCGTACAGCACGCGCCGCTTGGCCGCCCGCACCGCCCGCCGGCGGGCGCTCGTCGGCGTCACGGCCTTGACCGCCCGTCGCAGCGTCTGCGAGACCGGCCCGCGGCCGACCGACAGCGCGTGGACCGCGTCGTTCAGAGCTCCCGAGCGGGCGCGCACGGACGGGTTCGCCTGGACCGAGCCGACGTCGTAGGCGTCGTCGACGTCGAGGAAGCGCAGCACCTCGCGCACGACCGCGTCGTTGTCGGCCTTGAAGTCGTCGTAGATCAGCACGAGCACCTGCTCGCGCGGGAACACCGCGTGGTAGCGGCGCAGCTGCTCGACGTAGCGCACGTGGTCGGAGTAGAGCAGCGCCTGCGGCCAGTACGTGTAGCGCGGGATCCGGCGTCCCTCGCGGCGGTCGGGCTCGAGCGCGAGCGCCTTCGCGAAGTCGTTCTCGGTCTCGACGTAGCTCTCGACGAACTGCATGTGCAGCGAGCGCAGGAAGCTCGCCGGCTCGCGCAGGATCGCGACGATCCGTGCGTCCGGGCGAACCTCGGCGATCCGGCTCGCGGCGGTGCGCGACCAGAGGTACAGCGGCGTCGCCTCGCCGACGCGCTGTCCCGGCTCGGCGCCGGCGAACCAGTCCTCGTACTGCTCGAGCGTCCGCGGCGCGCCTTCCGGTCGCGGCGGCGTACGCTCGTGCAGCTCCTCGGCGAAGAACCACGGCTCCTTGCTGTCGGGCATGAAGATCTGCGGATGGCGCCTGAGCATCGAGTAGAGCGCCGTCGTCCCGCTCTTGGCGTTGCCGACGATGAAGAAGTCGGGCAGCGCGCCGCGCGCCATCAGCGCGCCGACGGGCCGGCCGCCAGCTCGGACGCGTGCCGGTAGTAGGCGTTCTGCGTCTGCAGCAGCGCTTTCGTGTCGAAGCCGACGAGCCGTCCGTCGACGATCACCATCACGCGATCGCAGATGTCGAGCGTCGACATCCGGTGCGCGACGATGAACAGCGTCAACTCGCTCTTCAGCGCCGTCAGCGACTCGCCGATCAGCGTCTCGGAGTGGGGGTCCAGCGCGCTCGTCGGCTCGTCGAGCACGAGCACTTCGGGCCGCGCCGCGAGCGCCCGCGCGAGGCACAGCCGCTGCTGCTGGCCGCCGGAGACGGCGTCGGCGCGCGGCCCGACGAGCGTCTCGTAGCCGCTGGACCAGCCGAGCACGTCGTCGTGGATCCGCGCGAGCTTCGCCGCGCGTTCGACGTCCTCGATCGGGATCTCGCGAAAGAAGCGGATGTTGTCGGCGACCGACGCGTGCAGCAGGCGCGGTTCCTGGGGCACGTAGGAGACCTGCCGGTACCAGTCCTCGCGCCTGATCCGCTCGGCGTCGATCCCGTTGATCAGGTAGTGGCCGCCACCGGGGCTGCGCAGCTGCAGCAGCAGCTGCACGAGCGTCGACTTGCCGGCGCCCGACGGGCCGATGATCCCGATCACCTCGCCGCCGGCGACCTCGAACGTGATCTCCCGCAGCACCGGCTGCTCCGGGTTGTACGCGAACGAGACCCGCTCGAACGCGACCGTGTCGACGCGCGCGAGCTCGACGTCTCCGGTCGGGCGGGCGCTTTGCAGGTAGCGCTGCGCCGTCTCCTGCGCGCGCTCGATGAACGGCAGCGACTGCGACAGCGTCTGGTAGGCGCCCTGCGCGATCTGCCCGGTCGTGCCGGCGCGCACGAGCAGCAGCACGACGCCGCCGAGCGATCCGGCGTGGTGGCGGCCGGCGAGGTAGAGACCCCAGACGCCGAGCACGAGCAGCACGTAGATCAGGCTCTGGTAGAGGTTGCCGACGAGCCGCGCGAGGATCTGCGAGCGGAAGAAGTACGTGCGCGAATTCGCGATCAGCTCGGCGATCCGCCCGCGCTGGACCTGCGCGACGCCGAACACCTGCGTCTCCTCGGAGACGCGGATCGACTCGGCGAGCCCGCCGGCGTAGGCGACCTGCGCGGCCGACAGCGCGCGCGCGTAGCGCACGCCGCGCCCGCGCAGCGGGCGCAGCAGCCCGAACAGCGCGACCGACGCGCCGGCGACGGCGACCGCCGCGACCGGGTTGAGCACGAGCGCCGAGATCAGCAGCACGAGGAAGTTGAACAGCGCCGTCACGAGCACGGTCGTCTGCAGCGCCGCGGCGGCGGCCTGCATCGTCTGCGTCGTCATCACGTCCTGCAGCTGCCCCTCGCGGTCGCTCGACTGCACCGCCCACGATGCGCGCGTGTACGCGTCGAACAGTTTCGCGCGCATGCTCGCCTGGACGTCGGAGGCGATCCGCGCCGGCAGCACCGACAGCGGCACCTGCAGCGCCATCCGCACGAGCGTCAGGACGAACGCGATCCCGATCATCGTCCCGAACGACGTGTGGACGTTGATCGGGCCGAGGTGCGTGTGCACGCGCGTCGCGTTCGTGACGAGCGACGCGGCGACCTGCGCGATCACGGCGAGCGTCCCCGCTTCGGCGACGCCCGAGACGATCGAGCAGAGCGCCAGCGCGAGCACCGACCCGCGCCGCTCGCCGATCAGCAGCGTCAGCCGCGTGCGCTTCGACGTCGCCGACGCCCCGCCCGCGCCCGCACCGCCCTTGCCTGAATCCCCCCCGGGAGCGCTCATATCACCGCCGGTGATACCACCCCTGGCGCCGCGGGACTCCGCTCGGGCACGGGTTCATCGGGCGCGTCCGGCGCCCTCAGCTGCCTGTAGCGACCGGTCGGGAACCAGTACGCGGCGACCCCGATCGCGAACCAGAAGTACGGGCCGGCCGCGGCGCTCGTCGTGAACGGGCCGGAGAAGCCCTCGAGCGCGAGCGCGACGAACGGCGCGAACGTCCCCGCGAGGTCGATCGCGAGCTCGCTGTCGGGCGTCCGCGGCAGGCGCCGCGCGACGAGCACGATCACATAGCCGGTCAACGCGATCCAGACGATCAGTCCCGGCGCGCCGAGTTCGTCGGCGATGAAGTTGTACTGCGTCTCGGCGCTGACCGTGTGGCCTTCGACGAGTTCGGTGATCCGCCCGCCGAAGCCGCCCGCCGCGCCGACCGTCCCGAGGCCGACCCCGAACGGCGCCTTGCCGAGCAGCGACGGGATTTTCTTCCACGAGTTTTCCTTGTGCGTCGGCGCGGTCGTCGTCACCTTGCTCGGCGCGATCGAGTTGTAGCGCTTGAACGTGCCGGGCCGCAGCGCCGAGATGAACAGGTACCCGAACGGGATCGCGATCACGAGGATCACGGCCATCGCCCCGAACGCGCGCTTGACGCGCTTGCCGGTCGTCAGCGAGAGCAGCGCGAACGCGATCACGCCGAGCGCCGCGCCGACGACCTGCAGGCGCCCCAGGCCGGTCGTGACCGCGACGATCGCGCCGATGCAGAGCACCGCCGCCGTCCATCGTCGGCGCGAGCGCCACGTCGCGAGCAGCGCGAGGCTGAACGGGAGCGCGAGCACGCCGAGGCCGCCGCCGAAGCCGGCGTCGGAGCCGAGTCCGAGCGGCCGCACCCGCGCGGATCCTTCGCTGAAGTACACGCGCGAGGCCGAGCTTTTCTGACCGACCGTCCCGGCCTGGACCTTCGCCTGGTAGCCGGGGCCCCACGTGCTGAGCTGGCTCGGCGAGAGCCCCGTCTGGTAGGTCGCGACGGCGCCGTTGGCGAGCGCGCAGACGCCGACGATGATGAACAGCTGCCGGAAGCGCTTCTTCGAGCGGATCAGCGCGTAGCCGAAGAAGAAGAACGGGACGAACTGGAGCTGCTGGCGGAAGCCGCCGAGGATCTTCAGGATCCCGTGCGTCGAGGGGTTCAGCGCCTCGAGCAGGACGATCGCGACGAACGCCAGCACCCAGCCCGACAGCGGCGGCAGCGTCAGGCGTTCGCGGCGGACGAGCAGGCGCAGGATCGCGCCGAGGCAGATCGCGAGGATCAGCACGTTGCGCACCGCGGCCGTCACTTCGCCGCCGCCCGTCGACAGCTTCAGCGGACCGTCGAGCAACCCGAGATAGACCGCCAGGAAGCCGACCGTCAGCTCCAGCCGCGTGCAGACGACGAGCGCGAAGATCCCCAGCGCGGCGACGATCGCGCCGAGCACGAGCGCGACGCTCGTGTGCGGGAGCGCGACCGTCAGCGCCAGCGCGAGCGCCGCCGGCACGAGCCCGCCGAGGGCGATCACCAGCAGGTCCTGCATGCGCCGATCGCGGACCACCGGATGCCCCGTCGCGAGCAGCGGACCGGTCAGGCGCGGATTGGAGTAGCTCATCGGCCGATCAGGACGCCGGGCGAGCCCGACCCGGAGAATCCGAAGCGCTTGAGTTCCTTGCGCGGCAGGCAGTTGGCGACGAGCCCGAGCACGGGCGCGCTCGGCGTCTGCGCGAGCAGCTGGACGAGCCGCTGCGCCGAGGGCTCGCGCGTGTGCGCGACGCGCGCGACGATCACGATTCCGTCGACGATCCCGAGCAGTGGCATCACGTCGCTGACCTCGAGCGGCGACGGCGCGTCGACGAGCACGTAGTCGTAGTCCTCGGCCAGCGAGCGCAGCACGCCGCCGATCGCGCCGTTGGCGAGCAGCGCGGGCGGGTTGGCGACCTCGCCGCCGCCGGCGAGCAGCGCGAGCGAGCCCGTCTCGCGCGCGCCGACGAGCGTCGCGACCGCGCCCTCGGCGGCCGCCGGCTGCGCCAGCGGCGCGGGCTCGATCGGGCGCACGCGCTGCAGCGCGTCGTTCAGCGCGACGGCGCCGCCGAGCACGCCGGCGAGCCCGGCCGAGGGCTCGAGCCCCAGCTTCCTCGCGAGCGTCGGGTGCCGGAAGTTCGCCTCGACGACAGCGACGCGATCGTTGCCTTCGCGCTGCACGAGCGCCAGCGCAGCGGCGAGCGTCGACTTGCCGTCGCCGGCGTCCGAGCTCGTGAAGAGGATGATCCGCGGCGGCGGCTTTCTGCTCGGCCTGGGCGGCCGGGCCAAGGGCGAGCGCGGTGTGCAGCCGCCTGACCGGCTCGAGCAGGAAGCGCGACGGCGCGGGCTGTCCGTCGCGCATCACGATCGGCCGTTTGACCTTCGGCAGCCCGGTGATCGTGCGCGGGCCGAAGACCGCCTCGATCGCCGTCAGCGAGCGCAGCCGGCGATCGAGCCTGCTCAGCGCGTAGGCGGCGATCGCGGCGAGCACGATCCCGATCACGAACCCGAAGATCGCGTTCTTGCGCGGCTTCGGCGCGAGCTGGACGGTCCCCTTCGGCGTGACCGGTTTCACCTGCTGCGCGCCCGACACCGCCAGGGCTGCTTCGAGCTGGTTGATCTTGCTGTTGAGGTTCGCCGTCTGCAGGATGCTCGCGGTGCTCGGAGCGGCCGCCGCCGGCGCTTTCGCCGGCGCCGCTTTGCCCTGCGTCGTGGTGCCCGTCGTCGTGCTTTTCGCCGGCGCCACCGGAGCGCTGGCCGCTTCGATCCGGCGCAGCTGACGCCGCGTGATCGCGATCGCTTTTTCGATCGAGCGCTGGTGCTGGGCGCGCTGGCGCCTCACATACGCCTGCGCCGTGCGGTTGGCCAGCAGCGCCGCCCCGACCGCCGTGTGCGCTTCGGTCGTGATGTCGATGAACTCGCTTTTTTCGGCGCCCTTCGCGCGCACGACCCCACCGCGAAGCAGGCCGCCTTTGTGTTCGGCGCGCAGCTGCTTGCGCACTCGTTCGACGACGATCGAGTTGATGATCGCCGACTGGTTGGCGAGGTTCGTCGCCGGTGTCTTGCCGCCTGTCTTTTCGCCCGGCGCGGCTTCTTCGGAGCCGGCGCCGAGGTACACCTGCGTGTTCGCCTGGAAGACGCGCTGCGCGCGCCGGTAATAGGCGTAGCTAGCCGCCCCGACGGCCAGGCCGACGAGGAGGATGAGCCACTTGCGTCTCCAGATCGGAGCGAAAATGGCAATCGCATCGGTCGTCTCGTTCATCGGCTAGTCGTCCGTCCATGGCCGGGCAGCAGGATCATAAAGAGTTGCGTAATTCCGGCCTAAAGACTACTTGTCAGGAAAAGCCACGGGGCAAGCTTGCGTGCAACGATGCGGCGATGCGGAGCCGCCTGCTGGTCGTCAGCCATCCCTCGATCGTGACCGTCAACCAGGAGGTCTATCGCGAGCTCGCCGACCGCGGGTGGCAGCTGACGATCGTCGTGCCGAGCCGCTGGCGCCACGAGTACTCCGAGCGGGACGTGCGCCCGCAGACGCTCGCCGGCCTGGAGACGGCGCTGCGCCCAACGACCGTCGCACTGCGTGGAAGGCCGCAGCGCCACTTCCACCTCGCCCGCTGCCGGGCGCTGTGCGAGCAGGTGAAACCCGACGTCGCGTTCGTCGAGGCCGAGCCGTTCTCGCTCGTCGCCGCGCAGTGGAGTCGCGTGCTCGCCCGCCTCGGCGTGCCGTTCGGCGTCCAGTGCGCCGAGAACATCGACCGGCGCTTTCCCTGGCCCGTGCGCGTGCTGCGCTCGCGCGTGCTCGCGCGGGCGTCGTTCGTCGCGGCGCGCTCGGACACCGCGGCGCGGCTCGCGCGCAGCTGGGGCGCGCGCGGCGACGTCGAGCTCGCGCCGCACGCCGTTCCGCCGTGGGAGCAGGCGCCGCCGGCGCCCGAGGACGGCGGCGAGCGCCCGTTCACCGTAGGCTACGCGGGGCGCCTGGTCGAGAGCAAGGGCCTGTTCGACCTGCTCGCGGCCGTGCGCATGCTCGACGCGCCGGTCGAGCTGCTGCTGATCGGCGACGGCGAGATCAGGGGCGAGCTCGAGGGACAGGCGATCCCGGGCTCGAGCGTCCGCGTCCTCGACGGGCTCTCACATGAGCAGATGGCCGTTGGCTACGGGCAGCTCGACGTGCTCGTGCTGCCGTCGCACACGACGCCGACGTGGAAGGAGCAGTTCGGCCGCGTGATCGTCGAGGCGCTGTGGTGCGGCGTGCCCGTCGTCGGCTCGGACTCCGGCGAGATCCCGTGGCTGATCGAGCTGACCGGCGGCGGCCTCGTGTTCGCCGAGGGCGACGCGGTGCAGCTCGCCGAGCGCCTGAACACGCTGCGCGAGGACCCGGCGCTGCGCCGGCGGCTCGCCGCGAACGGGCGCGCCGTCGTCGAGCGGATGTTCTCGGTCCCGGCGGCGACCGACCCGCTCGAGCGGATGCTGACGCGCGCGATGCGCAGCCGCAGCGTCGCCGGCGCACCGGCGTAGCCGGCCTCCTACCGGCCGGACGCCTCGCGCGCGAGCCGTTCGTAGAGCTCGTGGCGCTTGGCGACCATCTCGGCCCAGCTGAAGCGCAGCGCCGAGGAGCGCGCCGCGCGGCCGAGGCGCTCGCGCAGCGCGGCGTCGTCGGCGAGCAGGCGCAGGCGCTCGGCGAGCGCCGCCGGGTCGCGGTCGATCACGAACCCGTTCTCGCCGTCGCGCAGCAGCTCGCGCACGCCGCTGACGGGACACGCGAGCAGCGGCAGTCCGCTCGCGGCGGCCTCGAACGTGACGAGCGAGAACGTCTCGTAGCTCGACGGCAGCACGAACGCGTCGGCCAGCTCGTAGACAACGGCGACGTCGGACGTCACGCCGAGCCAGTGAACGGCGTCGCCGACGCCGAGCGAGTCGGCCAACGCCTGGTAGGGCGCGCGATCGCCGTCGCCGGCGACGACGAGCTCCCAGCCGGGCGCGGCGGCGAGCGCGCGGATCGCCGGCTCGAGCCCCTTGCGCTCCCACTCGCTGCCGACAAACGCCGCGACCAGCCGGTCCTCGGCGATCGCCAGGCGCGCGCGCAGGCTGCGTGCATCGTCGCCGCGCAGGCCCGGCGCAAACGCCTCGACGTCGACGCCGTTGTGGATCGTCACGACGCGACCCGCGAGCTCGGGGTAGTGCTCGCGGACCTCCTGCGCGACGCCGTCGGACACGCCGACGAACACGGCAGAGCGGCTCGCCCGGTAGCAGACGCGCTCGCCGACGCGCAGCATCCGCCCGACGAGGCTCGCGTGGATCCGGAACAGCAGGCTCGTGCGACTGGGGTTCGCCGGCCCGACCTGGTGCAGGTAGTGGACGCTGATCACGTCGATCGCGCCGAACACGATCGCGCCGGTCGCGTCGACGACGCCGCGTCCGCGCCGGCGCAGCAGCCACGAGCCGGCGAGCATGAACCACGGGTAGGCGAGCAGCACCGGGCGCGCCGGCGCGCGCACCCGATGGAACGTCACGCCCGCGTCGGCCGGCAGCGCGCACGTGCGGGCAATCACCGTGACCGGATGGCCGAGCCGTCGCAGGCCGACGATCAGCTCGGCCAGCACGCGCTCCATGCCGCCGACGGCGCCGACGTCGTGGGCGACGATCGTCACCTCGCACGGCGGCTGCGTCTCGGCGACGGTCATCGACCGCTGTGGCGTTCGGATCTCATCCTCGCGGGCCGTCCGCCGGCGCACGTTACTGAACCGCGAACGCCTCACCGCGGTCTCGGCGCCGCCGCTAGGATCGCGGCGCGTGCGCACCTTCGCCGATCAGCTCGACTCGGGCGGCGCCTCGATGGAGGAGATCGTCGGCGGCGCGCTCGCCGCCGCGCGCCCGCAACCAGGCCTGCGCTGGCTCGACATCGGCTGCGGGCGCGGCGACCTGCTGCGGCGGATCCGCGACGAGTGGGCGCCGCGCGAGCTGCACGGCCTCGACCCGATCGACTGGCTCGCCGAGGACCTACGCGAGGACGTGACGTTCCACGAGCAGGCCGCCGAGCAGGCCGAGGACCTGCCGCTCGCCGACCGCGTGCTGCTCGTCGAGGTGCTCGAGCACCTCGAGGCGCCGTGGACGACGCTGCGCAGCGCCGCGCAGCTCGTCGCGCCCGGCGGCTGGCTCGTCGCGTCGACGCCGAACCTCGCGACGCTGCGCACCCGCCTGGAGCTCGCCGTGCGCGGGAACCTGACGAGCTTCCGCCCCGACTACGAGCCGCACATCTCGCCGGCGCTGCCGCACGTGACCGCGCGCATCCTGCGCGAGAGCGGGCTCGCCGTCGAGCCGCCGGCGTACGCTGGAAGCGACGTGATCTCGCTCAGCAAAGGGCGCACGTGGCCCGAGGGGTTGCGGCGGCGGATCCCCGAGCTGACGTCGGTGTCGGTCGTGATCGCCGCGCACCGGCCCGAGTCCGGCGCCGCTCAGGGCTGAGCGCCGTCGCGCTCGCCGACGAGCCGTTCGAGCGCCGCGAACAGCCGGCGGCGCATCGCCGCGTCGGTGTACTCGCGCAGGTAGGCCTCCCTGCCGGCGGCGCCGAGCCGCGCGCGCAGCTCGGGCGAGCGCAGCAGCGGCTCGAGCGCGTCGGCGAGGTCGCGCGGGTCGCCCGAGCGGGCGAGCACGCCCGTCTGTCCGTCGTCGATGAAGTCGCCGGGGCCGCCGGAGTCGACGGCGAGGACCGGCACGCCGCGCGCCATCGCCTCGAGCAGGACGATCCCGAACGGCTCGGGGTCCGACGCGTTGACGAGCGCGTCCATCCGCTCGACGTACGGCCCGGCGTCGGGCACCTCGCCGGTCATCGTCACGGCGCCGGCGAGGCCGAGCTCGTCGACGAGCGACGACAGCGACGCGGCGTACTCGGGCGAGAGGCCGTACGAGTCGCCGCCGACGATCAGCAGATGGAACGGCACGCCGCGCTCGCGCAGGATCGCCTGGGCACGCAGGATTCGATCCTGTCCCTTCCACGATTGCAGGCGTCCGACCAGCCCGACGACAGGCGCATCCGCGGCATGCGCGATCGGTCGGATCTGCGGCCCCGCCCGCGGAGCCGGCGTACCGGCGGCGATCACGATCGTCGCGCGACCCGGACGCAGGCGCGCCTGCGCTTCGGCGGCGGCGCGCGAGTAGCACACGACCGCGCGCGCCGGCAGGGCGCTCGCGAGGCGGTCGAGCCAGTGGCCGTCGGGGATCACCTGCTGCCACCAGACGACGCGGTCGGCGAGGCCCGCGAGCAGCGCCGCCGGCGCGCCGTACAGCTGCGTCTTCGCCGACCAGTTGAAGATCACGTCGGGCCGGCGCCGGCGGATCAGCCGCGCGAGCCGCACGATCGTCGCGACCGCGCGCCATGGTTCGCGCAGGCGGCCGGCCGGCAGGACCGTCACCGCGAACCCGGCCCGCGCGAGCTCCTGCGGCCACGGACCGGGCTCGAGGAACACGAGCTCGACTTCGTGCCCGAGCCCGTCGGCGCCGTCGAGCGCCATCTGCAGCATCGCCTCCGCCCCGCCGAGCCGCTGCGCCCACGGCACGGTGATCAAGACGCGCACGCGCGAAGGATAGCCTTGCGCCGGTGAACAGCCTCGCGCCGAGCAGTCACACCGACGCCGCCCCGGAGCACGATCCGCGCGTCGTGCTCGTGCACGACTACCTGCTCGTCATGCGCGGCGCCGAGCGGACGTTCGCGGCGATCGCCGACCTCTACCCGCAGGCGCCGATCTTCACGCTGCTGTACGACGAGCGCGGGACCGGCGGGCGCCTGGCGGGCCGGGCGATCACGACGTCGCCGCTCGGCCGCCTCGGCGTCACGCAATCGTCGTTCCGGCGGCTGCTGCCGCTGTATCCGCTCGCGATCGAGCGCTTGAAGCTGCCGCCGTGCGACGTCGTGATCAGCAGCAGCAGCGCGTTCGCGCACGGCGTGCACCCGCCGTCCGGCGCGATTCAGATCTGCTACTGCCATGCGCCGTTCCGCTACGCGTGGTACGAGCAGGCGCGCGCGCTCGCCGAGGTGCGCGCCCCGCTGCGCCCGCTGCTGCGCGCGCAGCTGCGCCGGATGCGCCGCTGGGACCGGGCCGCAAGCGAGCGCGTCGACGACTACGTCGCCAACTCGCAGCTCACGCGCGAGCGGATCGAGCGCTACTACGGCCGCAGCTCGACGATCGTCCACCCGCCGGTCGAAACCGAGCGCTTCGCCCCCGGCCGTCCCGGCGAGGCGCTGCTGGTCGTGTCCGAGCTCGTGCCGCACAAGCGCCTGCGCGTCGCCCTGCAGGCGGCGCGGCTGGCGGGCGCGCCGATCCGGATCGTCGGCTCGGGTCCCGACGGGGCGGCGCTCGCCGCCGAGTACCCCGAGGCCGAGTTCCTCGGGCGCGTCGAGGACGAGCAGCTCGCCGGCCTGTACGCGAGCGCGCGCGCCGTCGTCGTGCCGGCGACCGAGGAGTTCGGGATCACCGCCGTCGAGGCGCAGGCGGCGGGACGGCCGGTGATCGCGGCGGCCGCCGGAGGGGCGCTCGAAACGGTGCTCGACGGCCGCACCGGCAGGCTCGCGACGCCCGACGACGTCGACTCGTTCCGCTGCGCGATCGAGACGCTCGACGAGCTCGACTTCGACCCGGCCGACGCCGTCGCCAACGCCGATCGGTTCTCCGTCGCGGCCTTCCGCCGGCGGCTGTCCGAGCACGTCAACGAGACGCTCGCGCGCGCTCGCGATCGCGCCGGGCGGGCGCAGGCGCTCCGATAGGGTCACGCGCGATGCCGACGAGATCGCTGCGCATCGCGTGGCTCGGAGCGGGGCCGCTCGAGCAGGAGAGCGGCGGCGTCCCCGGCGTCGCGACCGAGCTGCTGCACGGCCTTGCGAAGCTCGGTCACCGCGTCGACTGCTTCCTGCCCGGCGTCGAACGTGAGGTACCCCCCGACTCGACGCCTGCGAGGGCCTGACGTTCATCTGGGGAACGAACCGCTGGCGCCCCAACAGGTGGTACAGCCGCAACCAGCTCGCCGTGTTCGTCTCCGGCCTGTTCTCGCGCGCCGTCGCGTCGCTGCGCGTGCAGCGCGAGGTCCTGCGCCACCACCGCCGCGAGCCGTACGACGTCGTCTACCAGTTCTCGAACATCGAGACGCTCGCGATGCCGTCGCGCATGCGGCGCACCGTGCCGCTCGCGATCCAGCCGGAGACGCACATGGCCGGCGAGCTGAAGGCGCTGCTCGCCGAGCGGCGCCTCAGCCTGCGCTGCCAGCCGTTTCACTCCTACGCGGTCGTCGTCGCCGTCCGCTTCGCGCGCGCGCTCGTGCAGCGCTCGCGGATCCGCCGCGCGAGCCTGCTCGTGTGCATCAGCAGCGTCTTTCGCGACCACCTCGTGCACGACTACCGCTTCCCGCTGCAGCGCACGATCGTGATCCCGAACCCCGTCCGGCTCGAACGGTTCGCCGAGCTCGACCGCGGCGTGCAGTCTCCGCCGCGCGTGCTCGTGCTCGGGCGCGTCGCCGTGCGCAAGGGCGTCGACGACGTGATCGCAGTCGCGCGGACGCTGCTCGCACGTGGCGTCGACGTCTGGATCCGCGTCGTCGGCGGCCCCGACCTCACCTCCGACTACACGAAGCTGCTCGATGACCTGCCGCCGGAGAACTCCGAGTACGTCGGGCGGATCCAGCCGAGCGAGGTTCCCGACGAGCTCGCGCACAGCGACGTGCTGCTGCAGGCGAGCACGTACGAGCCGTTCGGCCTGACCGTCGCCGAGGCGCTCGCCGCCGGCGTCCCGGTCGTCGCGACGAGCGAGGTCGGCGCGATCGAGGGCGTCGACCGCGCGGTCGTCGCCGAGCTGGCGCCCGGCGACGTCGACGGCATCGCCGACGCGATCGCGCGGATGCTCGACAGGCTGGCCGAGGACCCGCTGCCGACGCGCTCGCACGCGCGCGCCGAGGCCGAGCGGCTGTTCGCGCCCGACGTCGTCTGCCGCCAGGTCTCCGACGCGCTGCAGCGGCTCGTCGCCGGCGCCGAGCGCTGACCGTCCGTCCGCGTCGCGTCTGCCGCGCTCAAGTCATTCGCGCGCGCGGCCGAAAAGCAGGACAGACGCCCGCTACGAAGAAAGCCGAAATGATCGAAGCGCTTGGCGCTTCGGACGTCAATACCGCGAAATGCTCCTGATCCTCATCCCAATCGCCTGGCTCACGGTCATCGTCCTGCTCGTCGCCGTCTGCCGGGTCGCCGCAGGCGGCGAAACGCTTCGCGCGGCGGTCGACGCCGACGCGCCGATCGGCCCGCGGCTCGTGCTGCATCGCGAGCCCGAGACGACGCACGCGTGGCGCTCGCATCGCGCGCTGCACCCCTCGCCTGCCGCGCTCGTCGGCGCCCGGCGCCGGATCGCGGCGCACCACCGCTGATTCGCGTAACTGCGAGCCGCTACAGGCCGCGACGCCCGAGCACGTGCGGCACGGTGCGCAGCAGGATCTTGACGTCGGTCCACAGCGACCAGTTGGCCACGTACAGGTAGTCGAGCGCGACCATCTCCTTCAACGGCACGCGCGCCGGACCAAGGATCTGCCACGGCCCGGTCATGCCCGGCATCAGTTCCAGGCGCCGGCGGTGCCAGCCCTCGATCCGCTCGTCCTCCTCGACGACGAGCGGGCGCGGGCCGACGAGGCTCATCTCACCGCGCACGATGTTCAACAGCTGCGGCAGCTCGTCGAGCGCCGTCGTGCGCAGGAAGCGCCCCATCCGCGTCACGCGCGGGTCGGCGGCGATCTTGAACAGCCCCTCCTGCGCCTCGTTGCGCTCACGCAGTTCGTCCTTCATCTGCTCGGCGCCGTCGACCATCGTGCGGAACTTGAGCATGTAGAAGCGCCGGCCGTGGCGGCCGACGCGCAGCTGGCGGAAGAACACCGGCCCGCCGCTGTCGAGCTTGATCGCGACGGCGAACGCGAGCATCAGCGGGGCGATCGCGATCAGCCCGATCGACGCGCCGATCACGTCGAACGCGCGCTTCAGCGCCGCCGAGGAGCGGGCCAGGTCGAACTGGCGCACGCCCATCAGCGTCACGCCGTGCAGATCGTCGAACTCGACCGAGGAGCCGACGACCTCGAGCATGCGCGGCAAGACGCTCACCCGTACGCCGACCGCCTTCAGCGTGCGTACGAGGTTGAGCGTCTCGCCGGCATCCGCGTCGGCCCCCCAGCCCGGCGCGATGATCGCCCTGTGGACGTCGAGCGTCTGCGCGAGGTCGCGGATCTCCGCGAGCCGCGGCGCCGAGAACGCGTCGGTCGACCAGGGCGCGACCTGGTCCATGTCCAGGTGGGCGATCACCTGTGCGTTGATCCCGCCATGTCCGGTCAGCTTCGCGCCGACCATTCGCGCCGAGCGCTCATCCCCGATGAACAGGCATCGCTCGGCCGGCGTCAGCCGGAGTGCGATCACCCGCGCGGTTGCGCGCGACAGGACCAACAACCCCCCAAGAACGAGCCACAGGAACAGCGCCTCGCGACGATCGAGCGAGCCGGCGACGACCAGCCGGCCACCGAGCCACGCGACCAGCGTGCACAGCGTCGCCAGTTGGAACAGCTTCGGCGCCTCGTCGAGCGTCGTCTTGCGCAGCAGCGTCTCGTCGCGGTCGTACAGCCCGAGCAGCTTCGCGCCGACGAGCAGCAGCGGCACGCCGGCGAGGCTCTCCCACGTCAGGTGCAGCGGCACGCGGCGCGAGGAGAGCACGACCGTCAGCACGAGCGCCGCGATGATCGCGACCGTGTCGGCCGCCAGCAGCGCGCGACGAAACAGCGCGTCTCTGCGCAGACAAGCCGCCGGACCGCGCGCGTCGGCGACCGGCGCGGCGCCGGCACGTCGCCGCGCCGCGCGGCGCTGCAAGCTCGTGCTGCCGGCAGCAAGCTGCGGGCTCCACTGGAGCCCCGCCTCCGTGCCGTTCCCCGTCTCAACACTCATGCTCTCCTCCCCGCCTCCTTGCTTGCCATCTGCATTCCCCGATGATGGCAATGGGCTCTCGTACAGATGTCGAGATCCCGTGATCGCTGCTCAATGACGCAATCATGCACTTAAGTTGGCCGTAAAGTCAAGCCTGTCTCGGCGGAGCGCGCCCGACTACGGCTGAGCGGGAGCGAAATAGCGCCGCGCCCACAGCGCCACGTAGACCAGCCCGACAAGCACCGGAACCTCGATCAGCGGGCCGACGACGCCGGCCAGAGCCTCCCCCGACGTCGCGCCGAAGACACCGATCGCGACGGCGATCGCAAGCTCGAAGTTGTTCGAGGCAGCCGTGAAGGCGAGTGTCGCGGTGCGCGCGTAACCGAGTCCGAGCACGATCCCCCAACCGAAGCTGACGCCGAACATCACCGCGAAGTAGACGAGCAGCGGCGCGGCGATGCGGACGACGTCGAGTGGATGATTGGTGATCTGGTGGCCCTGCAACGCGAACAGCAGGACGATCGTGAAGAGCAGCCCGTACAGCGCTACCGGACCGATGCGCGGGAGGAAGCGCTGCTCATACCACTCGGCTCCCCGTGCGCGTAGTCCGACGCTGCGCGTGAGGTAGCCGGCGGCCAGCGGAATGCCGAGGAAGATCAAGACCGTCCGCGCCACCGGCCACAACCCGACGTGAAAGACCTGGCCGTGCAGGCCGAGCCATTTCGGCAAGAGCGTGATGTAGAAGTAACCGAGGAAGCTGTAGGCGAGGATCTGAAAGAGCGAGTTGATCGCGACCAGGACCGCCGTCGCCTCGCGATCGGCACAGGCGAGGTCACTCCAGATCAACACCATCGCGATGCAGCGCGCGAGTCCGACGACGATCAGCCCCGTGCGGTAGGCGGGCTGGTCGGGCAGCAGCAGCCACGCCAGGGCGAACATCAACGCGGGCCCGATCAGCCAGTTGAGGACCAACGACGAGGCGAACAGGCCGCGCTCGGCTCGCAGCCGGCCGAGCTCCTCGTAGCGCACGCGCGCGAGCACCGGATACATCATCAGCAGCAGCCCGATCGCGATCGGCAGCGACGTCCCGGCGACCTCGACCGAGCTGAGCGCACTGTCGAGACCGGGGATCAGCGCACCCAGGCCCAAGCCGGCGGCCATCGCGAGCACGATCCACGCCGGCAGGAAGCGATCCAGAAACGAGAGGCGGCGGATCACGGCTGCCTGCTCAGGGGGCGGCGGCGCGTCGTAGGTCGCGGTGGCCATCAGCGCGCCTCCGCGTCCGCGACAGATGAGACCCCACGCCGACGCTGAGCATCGGCGCCGGTCGAGCGCTCGCGCTCCCAGGCCTGCGCCGCAGTCTGGATCGGATCCCAGGGCGCGGACAGCGGCGGTGTGTAGCTGAGGTCGAGCTTCGAGAGCTCCTCCACGTGCATGCGGTGGTGGATCGCGGTCGCGAGCGTGTCGATTCGCTTGGCCACCTGGCCGCTCACGTGCCCGACGATCTGGCCGCCGAGCAGCTGACCCGTTCCGCGGTCGCCGAGGATGCGGATGCGGAGCGGATGCGCTCCGGGGTAGTAGGACTTGTGGTCATCGGCGACGGTCTGAACCGTGAGCGGAGCGAAGCCCTCGGCGCGGGCGCTCGCTTCGCGCAGGCCGGTCGCCGCGACCGCGAGGTCGAACACCTTCACGACTTGCGTGCCGAGCGCTCCGGCGAACTCGGCCTCGCCACCGGTGACGTTCTCTCCCGCGATCCGCCCCTGCTTGTGGGCGGTGCTCCCGAGCGGAATGTAGACCGGTCGCTGGAGCAGCTGGTGATAGGTCTCGGCAACGTCTCCCGCGGCCCATATCCCGTCGACGCCGGTGCGCATCTGCCGGTCGACCTTCAGCGCGCCCCGCTCCCCCAGCTCGACGCCGATCCCATGCGCGAGACTCGTCTGCGGCTCGACGCCGACGACGACGAGCGCCAACTCGCCGGCGAGCTCGCCGCCACCCTGCAGCGACGCCTTCAGCCGCTCGCCGTCGCGCTCGATGGCGACGACGCGTTCGCCCGTGACGCAGCGAACGCCGTGGGCCTCGAGCTCCTCACCGACGATCGCGGCGAGCTCCAAGTCGATCGTGCTCAGCACGTGTGCGCCCCGCTCGATCAGCGAGACCTCGAGGCCGCGCCGCGTCAGCGCGTCCGCCATCTCGACGCCGATGTAGCCGCCACCGATGATGAGCGCCGAGCGCGCGCCCGCATCGAGGGCCCGTTGCAAGGAGAAGGCGTCGTCCATCGTGCGCAGGAAATAGACGGCGGGAAGGTCGAAGCCCGGCAGTCGTGGACGCCTCGGCACTGCTCCCGTGGCGATTACCAAGCGGTCGTAGTCAACCGCACGCGTCCGCGACCGATCGGCGAGAATCACCTCGCCCCGCTCGGGATCGATCGCTTCAACGCGAGTCTCGAGCATCAGCTGGAGGCCGGCCGCGTTGAGGTCCTTGAGCGTGCGATGCGCAAGCGCGCGCCAATCTGGCGTCTCGCCGCTCAGCCAGAACGGGATCCCGCAGACCGAGAAGTTCGGGAAGGCGTCGCCCAGGAGGAGCTGGACCTGCGCGTCCGGATCGAGCTCGCGCGCGCGGAGGGCAGCCGCAACGCCCGCGTCGCTGCCGCCGATGATCACTATTCGTGAGCGCACTCGCAAGTGGCGAGGCTCGTTGCCGACGATCTGTCGATGCCGACAGCGTAACATCGACAAAAATCACTTCAATCGGCAGTTACGCATCCTTGGTGACGAGTTCGCGATGCTGCGAGTCGAAAACGCGACCGGCCGCCCCTTCCATGGAGCGGCCGGTCGACGTTCCTCTTGCCTCGTAGGTCCATGGAGCCGCTGCGCGGCCAACGGACCCGAACTGCTACCTACGGAACGGCGTAGCCGATTTCCGCGATACCCGCTTCTGCCTCCTTGCGCACTGCCGAAGGCAGACCTTCGTAGTCGTGGTTTTTGAGTTCCTTCGCTCCACCCTTGCTGCTGACCTCGTACTGGAGGTAGTCCCTGACCGTCGTCGCACGGGCTTTCTCTTCGGCTTCGGTGCCGATGCCCGTGAGGTACGGCTTGTATTCCCGCACCGCGAGGTCGTAGGTCAGGCCACAGATCGAGTAGTCCTGCTCTTTGAGTTCCGCCTTCGCGGCGTTCCACAGTTCACGCGTGCTGCTCGGCGGGAACGCTTTGCCCGCTTCGTTCGTGTAAACCGTGTGCTTGCAGTTCGAGTTCGAGGCGGCTTCGACGTCGCCCTTGAAGGACGGGTCGTTGAATGTCGCCGGCGAGCTCGTGTTGTTCTGCAGCTCGGCCCAGAAGCGAACGTTCTGTTCGCCCTGCTTAGTCGAGGTGCCTTTTTTGTTTTCGCCGCCTTCGCCCTTCTTCGAGAAGAAGCCGAATTCGCGCGCGACCGCAAGGTCGGCGTAGCCGATCGTGCTCGCGGTGGTGGCGACCGTTTTGACGACGCCGGGGTTACCCGGTTCGGTCGGCCTCAGCACGCCCGCCGCAGCCGGCCAGCGCTGGTTCTGGCAGCCCTGGGCCACTTCAGCCCACGCCTTTTCTTCTTCAGGCAGCGCCGCGCCACAACCGGTTTTTTTGCCATTGATTTCTTCGGGGAACGCTTCGGCCTCGAACTTCGAGCCGTTTACGAGGCTCAGGTACGTCTTGAAGATGTGCGTCGTTCCCGAGGAGTCCAGGCGCACAACGGGCCGGATCGTGTCTTCGACTTCGCTCGGAACGGAGCAGGTGATGCTGTCGTTGCCGTCCGTGCCCTGCGCTTCAAGCGCCTGCTTCCAGGTTTTGATCGTGCCGCGGTAGATCCCCTCGACCGTCGCGTGGTCGAGCGCGAGACGACCCAGTTTGTTCGTCTTGCCTTTCTGTTCGACTTCGCTTTTCGCGAGGCAGCCAGCAGGCAGGTGAACGATGACGGCTACCGCGCCCTGGGCGACCGGAATCGTCTTCGAGCGACTTTTCTTCGCCGCCCGTTTTGTGCGATTCGATTTCGCCTTTCTGCGTCGTGTTGGGCGCTTCGTCTGTGCCGCAGAAGCTGAATTCATTCCACAGCGGTGCTTCTTTTTCGGCGCCGAACGCACGAAGGCAGGCACCGCTTCCGCTGTTGGCGCCGCCCTGCTTGTATTCGGCTTTCGGCGTGCCTTTGCTGCCCTGCGACCCGCTACAACCGACAGACGACGCGTTTTTGTTGAAGCCTGGGTTCCAGACCAGCTGCGCCGGGTTCTGGAACGTCGAGCCCCTCCCTGCGATGCCCACGCCTGAGCACTGTTCGCCCAGGTCGGTGACCGGTTTTTTCGCTGCGCTCGCCGTGGCCGGTATCGCCACGGAGGCCAGCGCGGCCACCGAGACGACGCACGCGGCCAGCCGGCGTGCGGAGAAAGACGTCATTACGTGACTACCTCCTGATTGCGCGTGTAATGTGTGCGACGCGGACTTCCGGTCCGCAACGCAGGCGGCACTCGCCTCCTGCTGGTGGCAGACTCTCAGTCACGAAGCGGCGCGGAGTTACGATCCTGTGCTCCCAACACGTTCACCGCTCGTTCACAACTGTCAAAGGCAGGGCCGCCAGAGAGTCCGTGCTGCATGCTCCGATGTACACAGCGCGGGTGTGCGCTGCGTGCAGGCCCGTGGCTAGTGCTTCTTCTTGGCCAGACGCAGCGACACGGTCGTTTTGACCGTCCGCGTCGCGCCCGCGGCATCGTGTGCGACAAGCGTCGCGCTCGCACGAAGAACATGCGAATGTGCGAGCAATGCCTTCGCCTTCGCGGAGAGGTGCAGCGCCACGGCTTTCGTCTGCCCGCCAGCGACCGTGAAGGAGCCGCTGGTCAGCGTCAGGATCGCCTTCTTGTGACTGCTCGCGCTCACGGCGCTGAGCGTTCGCAGCGTGATCGTCCCGATGCAACTCGTCTCTCCGCTCGGACAGCTCACCTTCACGGTAAGCGCGCCGGCAGGCGACACCGAGATCGACGTACCGGCGAGCGTGGCCGACGGGTTGCCGGCGCTCTGAACGCCCTGGACGCCCTGTTTGGGCGCTTCCCCGACTTTGTGCGCGGCCGCGGCTTCTTCTTCGGCTTTGTGCTGAGCGGCGCGTTCTTCTTCGGCTTTGCGCGCCGCTTCGGCTTCCTGTCGCCGGCGGGCTTCGGCTTCTTCGCGCGACCGGGCTTCTTCTTCGGCTTTGTCGCCGCGGACCGTGACACTCGTCGTCGCCGTCCCCCGCGCGCCGAGGCCGTCGATCACTTCAAGCGTCACCGTGCACGGGGAGCACGGCGTTTTGTAGAGATGTTCTTCGACTGCCGTCGTTGAAGTCAGTTTTTCGTGCGTCACTTCCGTCCCGTCGCCGAACTTCCACACGTAGGTGAGGTGCGGAGTGCCTGGTTCGCTGTGATCGCTCACCGAAGCTTCAAAGCGCGCCGCCTGTTCGTTTGCTGCGACGGAGCTCGAACCGCTCAGTTCGATTTCGAGCGGCGGTCGCTGCACGAGAATTTCACGCGTCGCTTCGATCGTGGGCGAGCCGAGATTGTCGGTCTGCAGCAACTCGGTGATCTTGTATTTACCTTCGTGCGCGAATGCGTGTTCGCCCTTCGTCGTGCCGACGAGTTCGTGTTTGGCGTTCGGCGCGAATTCGAAGCCGCCGATCAGCGGAGCTTCTTTTTCGTGGGTCGTCAGGTTTTCGAACTGCCATTCGACGTGCGTCACGTCGCCGGACACGACTTCGGAGGAAAGCGCTGCGGTCTGGCTCGGCGGCAGCACGCTGACCGCGACGTTCGCAACCTTCACGCTGGGCGACGTGGCGCTCGCGTGGGGACACTGTTTCGCACTGCCGCCAGGGCCGAACTCGAACACTTCGAGCGTCTGTTTTTCTTCGTGCTGGAAGGTGTCGAGGGCGAACACGCCTTCGGCGCCGCCCGAGGTCTTGAAGCCGCCGAGCAGTGCGGTGCGCCCCGAGGTCGGCGACGGGATCGCGCAACCTTCGTGTTTGCCGGCTTCTGAGTCGGCGCCGGCGGTCCAGCCGATCACGTTCGTTTTCGGGGCTTCGCCTTCGTGCTCTGCGTAGTGAACGGCGAGCACAGCCGGCTGCGTGGTTTCGGCGATCTGCTTGCGCCTGACCCCAGCCGCCAGGTAGAGCTTGCCTTCGTTGGCGCCTTCCGGCACGAACGACATCGTCGGACCGGTCACGTTTTCGGCCCCGAATTCAAGTAGTTCCTGCTGTTCGTTGAGCGTGAAGACCAGGTTCGGGTGCGTTTCGCGTTCTTCTTCTCCCGCTTCGTCCTTGCCGGGGAATTCCCACACCTGGTTTTCGTGGACCTCGGCGAGCACCCGTCCGCCGGTCGTGACGATCGGAGCGTAGGGAATCGATTCGTAGGATTCCGGTTCGCAGGTTGCTTCTTCCGGCGCGAGGACGTTTTTCTTGTCGACGTAGCGAAGCGTCGGTTTCCCTCCGCTGACCGCTTTTGCTTTTTCTTCGATCGCGACGTACTGCATCGCCGCGCGGCATTCTTTTTCGCCTTCCGCTTTCTCGACCTTGCTGTTCTGCTGCTGGTCCTCATCACCAGCGATCACGACGTTTCCGGTGGCAGGGTCGACGGCAAGACCGCGCGGGTTGAGCAACGCTTCCTTGGGAAGTTCGCCTTGGGATTTGAAGCCCGTCGCGCCTTCGCTGACGATCGGGATCGGCGAGCCTTCTTTTTCCTTCGCCGAGACGAGTTTGCCGCCCGTGAGTTCGAACGCGTAAAGCTGCCCCGCGGCGCGTTCTTCGGCGTCGAGCGGGAACCGTTCGAAGGCTTTGCCCTTTTCTTTTTCTTCTTTTTCTTCTTCTTTTTCTTCTTTTTCGTTTTTTTCGCGCCGTTCGTAGAGCAGCAGCAGATAGACGCGCTGGCGTTTCGGATCGACGGCGATCTCAATGCCACCGTTCCCCAGCACGCCTTCGCCGCCGGAGCCTTTCTTGGCCCCGGGCGGGGCGAAGGAGATCGCCGCGCCGGGTTCGGCTTCGCCTTTGGCGTTGAAGCGCTGGATGCGGAACGTACCGGTTTTCGGTTCGTCGGCGAGGTAGAAGCTGCCTTCGGTTGAATCGACCGCGAATGCGAGGGCGCCCGTGGGTCGCACTTCCCCCGGCCCTTCACCCGTGAGGAAGTGCAGGTGGGCGAGTTCGCCGTATTCAGCCTGCGCGTCGGTCGAAAGCACGCCGAGCGCCGCGACGACTACCGCGAATGCCGGCAGGAGAAACCGAAGCAGGCGTGTCCGGGCGGCGAGCATCGAGGTGGCAGACTGGCTGATCGGCGAGCCCGTTGTGTTGCCAACCGGTGAACGCCGCGCGTTGGGAGGCATCAGAACCGCCTGCGAGATCGGGGGGACAGCCGCCGCTGTGCGCGCATCGAGGTGATCGTCGCGGGTGCCACCGAGACCGAGCGTCGGCCGCCCCGCATCCGCCGTCGGATCGATGCGCCGGCGAACGCAGCGAGCACGACGATCCCAAGCACGTACGCGGGCGAGGGCTCGTGTTCGGACTGCTCGTAGGCGAGCGCCTTGTTCGAGACCGACTCGGGCGCCTCCTCGTGCTCCTCTTCGCGTTCTGCCATCTCGACCGGCGAGGTGACCGCAGAAGTCCCGCCCGGAGGGGTCGGACGGGCAGGCGTCGGCACCGGCGGCGGCACGAACGCGAGCAGCGGCGTCGCCGGCGCCACCAGGGGGACGAACACCGGCGGATGCGGTGCTGGCGGCTGCGGCGCGTGGGCGGCTGGCGCGATCGCGGGAGCTGCCGGCAACGGCACCGGTGGAGGGGACGAGGAGGCGGGAACCGGACCGGCCGGCGCCGGCGAGGGGGCTGGCGGCGGCGGCACCGCCGAGGACTGCTGGCCTTCCGGGCGTTCTTTGAGCGGCTGCGTGCCGCATGGCTGGCGCACGCTGCCCGCCTCGACGGTCACCGGCAGCGAAGCCGAGAGGCCGCCGGCGCTGATCGTGACGATCGTCTTGCCGGCGTTGTACGGACAGAACAGGCCGGACTGGGAGTCAGGGATCGGTTCGCCTTTCGCGTTCTGTTCGACCGCGAGCGAGCCCGGCAAAGCGAGGTTCGGCTTGACGAAGTCGCCGATGTCCGGGCGCGAGGATGTGAACGTGTACTCAGGGAAGATGCCCGTCGAGCATTCGCCGATGCAGTTCGTCGGGATCGGGATGTAGGGATCGACTTCGGATTCGTTGATGTCCGGCTGCCCGCGACCGCCGGCGCGCGGGCGCCGGGCGAGCCCGGCGAACAGTGCGGGCAGGCTGCGACGCAGCAGCGTTCCCCCCTGCGCTTCCAGCGCCAGTTCGCCGACAACCGGAACCAACCGCGCGGTGACCGGGGCGCGGTTGGCGCGGCCACGCGCGGCGGCGACTTCGACCTGGGCCAGCAGGATGCCGCTCGCGCCATGGAAGTTGCCGCGCTGCTCGTCGATCACGTCGACGTATCCGAGCGTGCCCGAGCCGAACGTGGGAATCGATTCGCCACCCGCGCGCAGCGGCTTCTGCACGTTTTCTTCAGGTGAGTCGTAGAAGTAGGCCGAGGCGCCGGGGACGCCCTGGCGTTCGCTGCCGACGAGCACCGTGGCCAGTTCGGCGGCCCACACTTCACCTGCGGCGACGTGGGCGTTGAGGTCGGCGTTGCCGACGACGATCGCCGGCTCGCCCAGGGCCTTCGCGTTCGCGAGCTGCCTCGCGACCCAGGCGAGCTGTTCGCCGCCGACGTCCGAGCTCTCGTCGAGCACGATCACGCGCACCTGGCCGCCCGCGCCTTGCGAGTCGAAGGCGTAGTAGGCGGCCTGACATCCGACCTGGCTCGCGCACTGCTGGCGTCCAGGTTCGCCGAGCTGGCCTTCGGGGGCGGGCGAGAGCCCCGGAGCCGGCGAGCCGTTGCCGAGCGGCTCGGGAAAGCCGGCGAACTCGCTCTCGAACAGCGCCTCGCTGCCTTCGCTTTCGGGGCGCGCGTCGCGCTCCTGCGGTGAGACGGCGGCATACGCCGCCGAGCTCGATCCGAGAATCGAGCCGTAGCTCTGCAGCTCGCGAGCGAACGGGATCGCCACCGAGCGCGGGCCCGAGACCTGCCCTGCGGTCACGTACGGTCCCGTGTAGAGGAGCGCGCGCGTGCCGACCTTGCGCGCGAGGGCGAGCGCCGCCTGCAGCCAGACCTGCGGGCCGACACCGGCGCGAGAGCGGTCGGCGCAGGGCGCCGCGCACTGCGCGCCACCGCCGATCGCGAACGTCGCATCGGCGGAGCTGAGCGGCACGGCCGCTTCGCCGCTGCCGGTCGGCTTGACGCCGTCGGCCGGATAGCGCTCGACGTCGCCTGTCTCCAGGTGTTCTTCTTCGCGCTGCAGCACCCCCCCTACGGCCCAGCCCTGCGCGCCCGTCGGGTCGATCAGGACCGCAAGGACCGGGTCCGGCCGGTAGGGAAGGTCCTGGCGCGTGTAGCCCCCGACCGGCGCGCCGGCGGAGTTCAGTTCGTGGCCCTCGTCGCTCCAGGCGCCGGCCGTCTGGCGCAGCACGCCGCCACCTTCAAGGCCCGCTCCCTGAGGCGGCAGCGCTTCGAAGTAGTCCGGCGGCGCGCCGGGCGGCGCCGGCAGCGGGGCGGATGGGCTGCCGACCCCACCGCCCGAGACGATCGCCCGCAACGCCCCTCCTTCACGGAACAGCGCGAGCGAGCCGGGAGAGCCCGGCAGCGGCGTGGAGGTCGCCTGCCACGGCGCCCCCGGGCCCTGACGCTCGAACACGCGCGCGCCTTCGCTTGTGCTGGTGGTCGCGAAGGCGGCGCCGCCGTCGGCGAGGCCGGCGACGGCCTCGGGCACGCCTGCGCCCATCACGGTCGCCGCTTCGGTGTCCACGCGCCAGCCGGAGCCATCGTTGACGAGCAGCCCGCCGACGAACTTGTTTTCCGACGGATTGGGCTGCTTGCGAAACGCGACGATCGCCTCCGAGCCCGCGAAGGCGATCGAGGTGAACGCCGCCCCCTGCGCTTCAGGCGGAAGCGCGGTTTCTTCGGTCCAGCTCTTGCCGTAGCGCAGCAGCACCCCGCCCTCGCCGATCACGGTCGTGCCGATGGCATACCCTCGTGCGGGGTTGCTCGGATCGAACGCGACGCCGAGCAGGTTGCCGCGGAAGTTGATCGGAGTCGCGGGGTCTTTTTCCCACAGGCCCGTCTCACCCCGCCAAAGCCACATCTCTCCTTTGTCGCCGACCGCATACGCCCGGCTCGGCGTCGGCCACGCGACCGCCCGAAGCCGCGGCTGTTCGACACGCTGACCGGGACCGAACAGGCTTTCCGGCAACCAGCCCTGTCCGGGCTTGTAGCGGGCGACGGCGCCCTTGTCTCCGACCGCGAGCGCTTCGCTCGAGAGCGCGCCGACCGGCGCGCCGGGCTGCGGCGCGATCGCCAACAGCGGATGACGGAACGACGTGGGCCACGGCGCAAGGCGGCTCGCCGCGGGTTTCGTGGTGAGGTGGACGGGCAGGCCTTCAACTCCCAGCCAACCCTCGGTCGGACTGGAGAACGCGGCGCCCAGCGCGGCGCCCGGGTCGGTTCCGGCGCTCGCCCCGGCCCCGAGCGCGAGCACGCGCGTGAACGATTCTCCTTGCAGACGCAGACTGACTCCTTCGGACAGCCCGGTGATCACGCGCTCGCCGAACGGCCCCGGGCCGTTCGCCCAGGCGACGCTGCGCGAGAAGCCGTTCGGCAGCGCTTCGGGCAGTTCGTGCTGGCAGGGGGCGGTTCCCGCAGGGACGTCGGGCGACAGCCAGCACCAGCTCGCAGCCACCTGGCCGCCGGCGCTGCCTTCCGGCTTGAAGAACAGCGTCGTCGAGGCCGGTTCCTGCGTCGTCACGTCCGCTCGTTCGCCGTCGACCCAGACGCCTTCGCGCGTCACCGTGAGCAGCTGAGATTTGACCGTCGGCGGCTCGCCGGTGTGAGCGACGGTGAAGCGCGCCGTGCCACCGCCCTGCAAGGGCACCTCGAGCGGGTGCGCTTCTTCGTCACCGGAGCCGCCGGTCAGGGCGACCGGCTTCCAGCCCCATGGTTCGCTGCCTTCGCGCACGCGGCGGAACAGGGCGACGGACCCGAACGGATAGGTCGATTTCGAGGAGAGCTGCGCGAGCAGCCACGCGTTGCTCGGCGAGCTCGCGCCGATCGCGAGCACGCGGAAGTCTTCTTTGCTGGCCGCCGGGATCGCGATCTGCTCGCGCATCCATTCACGGCCATCCCAGTGCAGAACCTGCGTCTCGACACCGTTGTTCAGCACAACGGGAGCCACGAGCGCCCCCGCCTCGCCGCCGGCTTCTTCAAGCGGGGCGATCAGCGGGGCGCGGCCCACGCCGAACAGCTCTTCACCATTTTTCAGCAATGGTTCTTCGCCTTCCCCGAGCGCTTCGCCTTCGAGCGAGACCGGCTTCGTCTCGGTGAACGCGCCGCCGGGCTTACGTACGAGCAGCACCTGGGGGGTTGGGCGACCTGGGGCAGGCGCCGTGCCGGCGAGGACCCCGGCGCCGCCCGGCGTCATCTGACCGGCGATCGGACCTTCACCGACATTGAAGCCGGACGGCAGCGCCGGCCCGAGCGTCCAGCTGCCTTCTTCCCCGCCACCCGAGGCTGGGTGCTGGTAGTAGCGCACGAGCACGGTCGCAGATCCGTCGTGCCCGATGCCCCAGGTCTCGTTCGCGCCCGGGGCTCCGGCTTCTTCGGGGGTCGCTCCGATCATCGTGACGCCGTGGGCCGGGACCGAGGCGTCGGTCTGGGGCGTCGGTTCTTCGCCCGACGCCGCTCTCGCGCGCCCGCTGCCGGCGAATCCCGGGAGCACGCCGCCGAGCAC
This sequence comes from uncultured Solirubrobacteraceae bacterium, assembly GCA_963782925.1. Classification (GTDB taxonomy): domain Bacteria; phylum Actinomycetota; class Thermoleophilia; order Solirubrobacterales; family Solirubrobacteraceae; genus Palsa-744. The sequence goes on along the minus strand of CAWALH010000002.1, from coordinate 2,403,175 downwards.
GAGCGCCGCGGCAATCAGCGATCCGACGCCGGCCAGCAGCGCGACGCCGCGCGCACGAGCCCGCCGGCGCGAGCCGCCCGGACGAGGAGAGGATGAGCTCAAGGGGTTGATCCCAGTCCGCTTTGCAGCAGCGTGTGCGGCAGCACGACGACACCCGTCGACTCGGTCGTCGTCAGCGCGCCTTCTCCGGTGACCGACGAGACGAGCGGCAGCGGCGCCAGCGCGTGGGTCTGCAGGTCGAGCTTGGTCGGCCAGCGCTTGGCGTCCAAGCGCAGCATCAGCTTGCGGGTGCCGGCGGCAAAGGTATGCGTCGCGGTTTTTGCCACGACACTGCGCTTGCGCTTGGCGACCAGTCGGACGCGAGCCTTCACCGCGAGGTGAAAGCGCAGTTCGAGCGTCGTTCCGTGAACGAGGCGGCTGCGCATGTGCGAGAGCAGCGGCAGCCTGACCTTCGGTTGGAGCGCAGCGGCGCTTTCGGCGAACGTCCCCCCGTAGTTGGGCGCCGCTTCGACCAGCCCCGAGGTGTCGGCAGGCGGCGCGTCGGGCGGAACCTGCGGCAGGCCGAGATCCGCTGGACGGAAGCTGATCAGGCCCGTGAAGTATTCCGATTCGTGTGGATCGCGTTCGATGCTCCGTTCACCTTCCGGGGCCAGATGAAAGAGCCATCCCTGAGAGCTCGCGAGCCAGCAGTCGTGCGCGGCGGGACAGGCGATCGTCGTCGCGACGCCCTTCGGGCCGACCCCGAGTTCCTGTTCCTGCGCAGAGGGAAGCGTCTGCACCGCGGTCACCTGTCCTTCGTTTGAGACGTGCAGAAGCACGGCTCGGGCCTGGGCGTCCGAGCCTTCCGGGGCGCGGAGGGCGAGCCAGGCGCCGCCGCCCGGTTCGGCGCCGATGGCGGTCACGGTGGCGTTCTTCGCTTCGCCGCCGAGCAGCGCCTGTTCTTCGATCGGGTCTTCCGGCAATATCGGAGCGAGGGGCCGTTCGGGGCCGATCAGTTGCGTCCAGACGCCCCCGGCGCGGCGCAGGAGAGTCACCTGACCCGATGCGCCGGCTTCCGCTCGCTTCGCTCCCGCCGCTGCCCACAGCGCACCGTCGGCCGCGGATAGATGCAGGAAGTCGAGCGCTTCCGGGAGCTCGCCTTCGCCGTAGAGCGGGAGGTTGCGTTCCGCCTGAAACGTCGGCTGCACGCCCTCGGGGTTGATCTTGTGGATCGCCGGGAGTTCGGTCTGTTCGCTGTCTGCGACGCGATCGCCGTGGGCGATGCGCACCGACTCGTACAGATGGCCTTCGAGCGCGCGCAGATCCTCGACCGCATGTCCTTCACCGGCGTACGGTTCGGCTTCCAGCGAGGCGCCGGTCCAGTGAAGCTGGAACGCGCCGACCTGCGGTTCTTCGAGCGGATCTCCCGCGAACCAGCAGTCGGACGGTCCGAAGCAAGCGGCGCCGTGCATCGCCTGATACGAGTCGGCCTGGAACGCGGGATGGGCGTATGAGGCGACGAGCTGACCGTTTGCGAAGTGGCACAGCGTGTTGTCTTCGAGCGGGGGGGTTCGTTCCAGCGATCCGCTCGATTCGCTCGCCTGCCCCGCTCGCCCGTCGGAGACCGTCCAGAATTCGCCGGGCCCCGCCCACGCGATGCGCCCGTCGGTGGCCCCGCACACGCTCGAGAGCTCGTGCCATTCCGCGCCGTTGTACGCCCACACTCCCGCGGGAACGCTGGGTGGGTTGCCCGAGGTGATCAGCAGACCGCGGTTGGGCGCCCAGAACTCGATGTCGCCGATGTGCCCGAGGCCGATCGGCCATTCCGATCCCGACGGGATCGGCTGTTCCGCGCCGCTCCAGGTAGCTTCGGCGCCGGCGCTCGCTGCCGCGAAGCCGCAGCCGAGCAGGGAGGCGAGGGTCGCGAGAATCGCAGCGGCGCGCCTGAGGGTCATCGCGATCCCTTCTTGCTCGAGGTCTTCACGTGCGCCCGCTTGGCGCGGGTCGCTCGCGCGAACGTGACATTGACCGACTGGCGCAGCGTCACGTGCCCGCTCGCGCTGAACGCGACGGTCAGGCTCGTCGAGAGTCCGCCGCGCCGGGTGGCCAGCGTCGCATAGGGCTTGGCGAGCTTCAGCACGAGCGTCTCAGGTTCTTCGTCGACGACGCCGACGCGCTTGCTCGCGGTCGCGACCGACCTGGTCGCGACGCGCTTGCTCGCCCGCGCGCGAGCGGCGCCGGCGCGATGCGCTCGGCGCGCCGAGCGCGGTTTGGGCGCTGCGCCGACGCGCACCACTCCGCGAGCCGTGGCGCTGAGGTTTCCCGCGCCCGGCAGCGACACGTACAGGAGCACGCTGCCGTCGCGACGCGAGACGGCGTTCACGCCGAGACGCCACACGGGCGCCAGGCCGGGCTGCGGAGCCGGCGAGATGTACTGCGGCGTGGGTTGAGGAGTGAAGATCTCGCGTTGGACGACGAACGCGTCGCTGCCGTCGAGCGGACCGGCCGGCGGCGTGTTGCCGTCGCCGAACACGAGGTTCGACGCGGTCGACGCGAACGCGAGGCGCGAGCCGTCCGCGGACAACGACGGCGATTGGGCGCCGATGAACGGTTCGTCCGGTCCGTAGACGTCTTCGGCGCCGCCGTTCTGCTTGGTCCCGTGGGGCTGTTCGGCCGGACCGCCTTCGTAGCCCTGCGTCACCCGCGTGAGCGTGTCGTTCGACAGATCGACCGCGAGCAGTTCGCTCAGACCGGGTTCCGCCGCGGGCGCGCTGACGAAAGCGGGTGAGCCGAGCGGGAAAATCGTGCGCCTCGTCGTGAAGGCCACCAGGCGACCGTCGCCGGAGATCTCGAAGTCGGTGATCGGATCGGCGCCCGCGATCGTCGTCGCGCTGGCGGGCGCGGTCAGCGCGGTCAGCGCCTGATCGCGCGTCGGCCCCGCGTGCATGTTCGCGACGTACACGTCGGGCGTCTCGCCCCCTTCGGCGTTGGCGAAGCCGGTGCCCAGCGCAACCGGCACCGCCGAGGCGATGAACGCGACCGTGTATCCGTCGGCGCTGAGTCGCGGGACGAAGTCGCCTTCTCCGCCGGAGGTCCCGCCTTCCGTCCAGATCCCGCTGCTCTGGTTGCCGCGCGTGGCGATCGCCTGAAACGGGCCCTGGCACGGGTCGGACGCCGACGCCGGCGAGGGCAGAACGGTCTCCCCGCTTGCCGCGCAGGCGGGATTGGCCGGATCCGAGCCCCCCGTGACGCGCTCGGTCGAGGTCTGCGAGCCCGCGGCGATGCGCCGCCACAACGGCTCGGTGTAAAGCGGTGGCGGCGATTCGCCGGGAAGCATCCGCGCCTGTTGGCCGATGTCCTCACCCATCCATGCGACGGTCGAGCCGTCCGCGCTGAGCGATGCGCCAGGCGGTGGGCTCTTGGCCCACTTGCCGTTGGCCGGCGGCGGACGGAAGCCGGGCGCGTGGCCCGGGAACACGGCGCCGAAGCTCGCGCCGCCTTCGTGCACCAACACGGGCCCGCTCGAGCTGGTCTGGCCCGTCGCCGGTTCGTATTCACCGCTGACGAGCAGGGTTTGATCGGTGTCGAGATAGCGCACCGCGACCTGCAGCGCGGGCGTGCTCGGTTCCGCGGGAGTGCCTTCGAGGAGATCGGATACCGCGGTCGTCACGAACGCGACCTCGCGGCCGTCGGCGCTGATCGCCGAGCGACCGGCCGCGGTCGCGCCGCCGGTGCTGCCCGCCCCGGCATAGGAGAGCGGTTCGCTCGAGCCGTCGCGGGCCGAGACGACCTCGAACGCGCCCGCTTCCGAGGGCTGCCTGGACAGGTCGCGGACGTAGACATTGACCGCTTCGGGTTGCGGTGAGTGCGTACGGCGATCGGTGATCTGAGCGAGGCTGGCGCCTTCGTTGGTCGTGAAGCTGACGTACTGCCCGTTGTCGCTGACCGACGGGAGCTCGGCGTCCCCTCCGGCGACCTGCTCGATCGCGCCGGTGGCGAGCTCGCGACGCCAAACGCCGGTCACGCCGCCGATCGATCCATCGAACACGACGAACTGGCCGTCACCGGAGATCGCGGCGTCGTGGGCGTATTCGGCCTGCTGGACCCCCGAGCCGCCCGGCGGCAGGCCCGCGGAGACGAGCGAGATCGGTCCGAAGACGTCGGCGTGAGCCGGAGAGGCCGCGAGCAGCCCCGCCGCGACGAGCCCGAGCGCGGCCAGCCGGTGCGCGAGCGCCGGCGCGTGCCACGTCGGCCGCTTCGACGGGCGTGCGGGCCAAGCGCTCATCCGACGCTGACCAACTGCCGCACGACGCCCGCGTTGCCGGCCTTGTCGCGCGAGCGTACGGTCACCGTGTAGACGCCGGCGCGAGCGTAGCGGTGGGCGAGCCGGGCGCGGCCATGCCCGGTGTGGCCGTCGCCGAAGTCGACGGAGACCGAGCGCGAGGCGACGCCCGAGTCGGGATCGTTGACGCGCACGGTGATCGAACCGCCGCCTCGATTGCGAGCGATCTTGACGCTGGGTGGTTCGCTGTCGACCCTCAGGACCGAGGCGCGTGAGAGCGCGGCCTGGCCGCTGAGACCGGTGGCGAGCAGCTGCACGCTGTGACGACCCGAACCGAGCCCGCGAGAGCTCAGGCGCAAGCTGAGGGCGCTCGCCGGAATGCCCTGGCGACGACCGTCGAGCACGACGCTGTAGCGCAACGGTCCGTCGGCGCTGATCGCCGGCTGCCAGGAAACCGCGGCCTGAGCGGGTTTCACCCACGTTTTCGGGACGCTCAGCGCCAGTTCCGACGGCGGCGCGGTGGCCTCCGTCGCGACGATCGCCGCGTCGCCGAACGGGCCTTGGCGGAAGGCGACGAGCCCATCGCCGAGCCCCGACCGACCGACCGACAGTTCCCCGACTTCTCCGCCGGCTCCGCCGCTGAGAAGCGCCGTCTGCACGGCGCCGCCGACGAAGTCCTCGCGCACGGCGACCGCCGGGTTGCCCTGCGCGTCGGCGCTCGGCCAGGCAGAGACGCCGCCGCCCTTGGGATTCATCACGCTCGCCGCGAGCGGTTCGGCGCCGCCGAACGCCGACCCGAGCGAAAGCGCTCCCGACAAGCCGTGGTCGTTTCCTTCGATCACGCGCGGCGTCCCGTTCGAGTCGTACAGGATCCGCAGGTCTTCCTTTTCGTCGATGTCGATGCTCGGCGGCCCGACGCTCGCGCCGGCGCCACCGGGCACGGCGGAGTCGGCGATGCTCGGGCCGAGGAAGCCGGCGCCGCTCACGGCTTCCCCGTTGGGAAGGATGTTCAGGTAGATCCGCGGACCCGGCAGCGCGGAGCCGGGTCCTGCGGTCTGCCGGTAGACGACATCGGCTTGACCGAGCCAGGAAACGGCCACGTTCGGCGCGTCGGCGTCCTGGCCGATCGGCGCGCCGTTGTAGGTTTCGGCGCTGACCGGCAGCACGTAGTCCAGCGTGCTCCCGAACAGGCGCCTGGCCCAGATCCTCGCGACGCCTTCGATGTTCGGCTCCTGCCAGACGACGACGCCGTTGCCGGTCGGGCCGATCGCGATCTGCGGTGCGTTGGTCTGAGTCGGTGGACGCATCGAGACGCCGGGATTGCGGTTGACCGCGCCAAGGTTCGACCACCGATTCCCGTTGAAGTGCGCCAGGCGAACTTCCTCCGCGACATCGCCGGGGCGCAGCAGCGGGATCGCCCGATCGGTCGGTTTCACGACCCTGTAGACGACGTCGGCCTGACCGGTCGAGCTGACGGCGAGATCCGGGCTCGTGCCGGTCGCTTCTTCGATGTTCTGATCGATGATCATCGCCGGCCCGAACGCCTGGCTGCCCGGGCCGAGCAGCGAGCCGACGAGCTCGTACACCGGCTTGCCTTCCTTCGTGGCGAACGGCGTCGCCCAGACGACGATCAGCTCTCCCCCTTCGGCGGCGCCGATCCGCGGCGCGCCGGCCGCGAACGGCTCTTCGGTGTCGACGCGGACCGGCGCCTGCCATTGACCGCCGACGAAGCGCGCGACGAACACGTGCACGACGCCGTCGACGCGCTTGAGATACACAGCGCCACCGCTGCCGTCCTCGGCCATCGCGACACCGCCGAAGCCGACGATGCTCTCGCTCGGGCCGTCGAGCGTGACGGTCGGGAGGATCACGGCGCGGGCCTGTCCGACGCGCACGGCCAGCACGATCACGGCGAGGCCGAGCAGCAACGGGATCAAGCGCCCCCGACGGCCTGGAGCAGCTTCCATCGCGGGGCCGGCACGCATCCCGTCAGGATTCGGATTTGCTCAGTGCGCCAGGCGTCTTGTTGTAGGCGCAGCGGAAGTTCTCGGGGGCGATCACCGGCTCGGAGCCGGCGAAGCCGCCGTTGTTGTTGTTGTCAAAGACGGTCACGTACTGCAACGATTCGGGAAGCGGGTTGGCGGGCAGCGGGATCGGGTTGGCCTGGCCCTGGCGGGGGTTTCCGGTCGCGCCTTCGCTGACGCCCTCGAACCCGGCCGCGGCCGAGCCGCCTTCGGTCGTGATCAGCGTCGAGGTCATCTCGCGTTCGTCCTTCAGGCCGCGGCTCGGGTCGAGATCGATCGTCGCGCTCAACTGCGAGTCGTGGATCGTCGACTCGAGCTTCACGCGCGCCGCGGCGCCGATCAGTTCCGAGGCCGATGGCAGCCAGCCGCCGGCTTCCTCGCACTTCTTGCTGGCGAAGAGGAAGTTGTTCTTGCCAACGTCGGCGTTGGTCAGCGGATACACCGACGTTTCCATGCACCAGCTGCCGATCGAGACGGTGTCGGGCAGGCAGGTCCCTTCGAGCTGGGCGGCCGTCTTGCCGCCGACGCGGTTCGCGTTGTGCACGGTCGGGATCGCCGAGGCTGGGAACTTCCGGTTCTTGCCGAGCAGCAGCACGCCGCCCGCGTGCGGCTTGGCGCTGACCGGGTGGCCGGCGAACGCGGCCACGACGGCGTGGCGCGCCGCGTCGGCCAGCCCCGTTGTCGAGAAGACGAGCGCGATCAGCGAGACGATCAACGCGGGCGAGGGCAGCCCGCGCGATCGTCGCAGGCGGTACGACCGGTCCACACGACTCACGACGGACCCTTGTCGCGAGCGGTGAAGCGCGGCTGTGCCGCGCGCCGCACGTTCCTCAGCTCCTCGAGCGTCGTCTCGCGCACGGTCGAGAGCACGGCGTCGAGCGCGAGGCCGGACAGCGTCTCGTGCTCCATCAGCGCTGCGGCCGTCTCCTCGACGGTGCTCCAGTTGCGGTCGAGGATCCAGGCGGCGCGAGCCTCGGCGTCCCCGACGAGCCGCTCGATCTCGTTGTCGATCAGGTTGAGCGTCTCCGGGCCGACCGAGCCGAGATCCTGCAGCGATGCGCCGAGGAACACCTCGCCGCTCTTCTCGCCGATCGTCACGAGCCCGAGCGCCTCGGACATGCCGAACGAGGTGACCATGCTGCGCGCGAGCGCTGTCGCCGCGTGCAGGTCGTCGTTGACGCTCGTCGAGCCGTGCCCGAACGCGATCCGCTCGCCGGCGAGGCCGGCCGTGATCACGATCAGCTGGCTCTGCAGGTCAGGCTCGCTCATGATCGTCTGATCGCGGTCGGTCAGCATGTGCGCAGCCGTGCCGAGCTGCCGCCCGCGTGCGACGATCGACAGCTTGCGCGTCGAGGTCGCGTGGCCGAGCGCGTCGGTCACGACGGCGTGCGAGGCCTCGTGGATCGAGATCAGCCAGCGCTCCTCCTCGGTCATGATGTGCTTCTTCGCCGGACCCGCGACGACGCGGTCGATCGCCTCCTCGAGCGTCGCCTGGTTGATCTCGCCGTTGCCATCCCGGACGCTCAGCAGCGCCGCCTCGTTGATCACGTTCGCGAGCTCCGCGCCGCTGAAGCCGGGGGTCTGCTTGGCGACCTCCTCGAGCGAGGCGTCCGGCGCGAGTGGGCGCTTGCCGCCGTGCAGGCGCAGGATTTCCAGGCGCCCGTGCACGTCGGGCACGTCGACGACGACCTGCCGGTCGAAGCGACCGGGACGCAGCAGCGCCGGGTCGAGGATGTCCGGGCGGTTGGTCGCGCCCATCACGACGAGGCCGCCGTCGCCGGCGAAGCCGTCCATCTCGACGAGGATCTGGTTGAGCGTCTGCTCGCGCTCGTCGTTGCCCTGCCCGATCCCGGCGCCGCGCTTGCGCCCGGCGGCGTCGAGCTCGTCGATGAAGATGATCGCCGGCGCGGCTTTGCGCGCCTTGCGGAACAGGTCACGCACGCGCGCCGCGCCGACGCCGACGAGCGACTCGACGAAGTCCGAGCCCGACAGCGAGAAGAACGAGGCGTCGGCTTCGCCGGCGACCGACTTCGCAAGCAGCGTCTTGCCGGTGCCGGGAGGGCCGACGAGCAGCACGCCCTTCGGCGCCGCGGCGCCGACGGCGAGGTACTTGCTCGGATCCGCTAGGTAGTCGCGGATCTCCTTGAGCTCGGCCAGCGCCTCGCCGGCGCCCGCGACGTCGTTGAAGGTGATCCGGTCAGAGGTGCCCTTGCCCTTCTTGCGGCCTTTGCCGGCGAACTGCGAGAAGCCCGCGATCCCCCCCGCGGCGCCGCCGTCGCCGCCGAGGCGCATGAACAGCGAGAACAGGCAGACGAGCAGCAGAATTGGGATCAGGAACTGGACGACGATCGTCTTCGTGCCCTTGCCCGATTGCTGGTCGACGCTCACGACGGCGCCGCTTTCACCGAGTTCGCGAAGCAGCTGCTGGGTCAGCGCGCCGGAGGCCGGGTAGGACGCCCACAGCTGCTGCGAGGGCGTCGTCGACGCCGCGGCGGCGGCCGCCACCAGTTCGGCGGCGCTGGCGGTGCCGCCCGACTTGCCCGACGTGACGGGTGGCGGCGGCGGCTTCGTCGTCAGCTCGACGCGAGCGTCGTGGTCGAGCACGAGCGCAGTCGCGATTTCGTGGTTCTTCGCGAGTTTCTGCACGTTGCTGAGCGACGTCTGCGCGCCGGCGCTGCCGGGTTTGATGTCACCGAGCAGCGTCGCGAACGTGACCGCCAGGCCGATCGAGGCGAGCGCGAGGAACAGCGCGAGCGGATCGCGCAGGAGCACCCGGCGTGTGCTCTGCGCCAGCTCGCCGAGCGCCGCGAGCGCCGGGTTGCGGCGGTGCGCGAGACCGGAGCGGACCGCGGGAAGCTGCCCACGGCGGGCGCCGTTGGAGGCGGGCGCGCCGTTCGGCGAGGTGGACCCGCCGGCGCCGGGCGTCGTCGCAGGCTCGGGTGCGTCCTCTCGGGAGCCGTGCTCGTCGTGCTCGTCTGGAGTGAGGTCGTCGGTCATGGCTCTGGGCAGGCAGGGGCGCAGCCGCCAAACCTCGGCGGCTTGCGTCACTCGCGGCCAGCCTCACACGACGCGAAGCGAAAAGCAATGGCGTTCACAAAAACGACACATCGGGCAATCGGGGCTCCGTTTACAAGACTTTCACACCGCCGCAAACGCCTCATACGTTCACAAAAACGACACATCGTGCAAACGCCGGCCCGACACGCTTGCGCCGGGGTGAGGCTGACTGCGCATCCCGCATCGATCGACACGTCGAGTTGTTGCACTCCGCGGCGTCGTCCGACGCCGAAGCCACACCCTCAAGACCGAACGTGACAAAGGAGCAGCAAACGTGCGCGCACACCGGATCCTCGTCCTAGTCATCTCCGCGATGCTCACCCTGATCGCCGCCGCGCCGACCGCGCCCGCCGGCGCCGCCGGCAAGCGCCTGATCATCGGCGGCTCGACGTCAGTTCTCCCGATGATGCAGAAACTCGCGACGGCGTACCACAAGGCCAACCCGAGCGTTCCCGCCCCGCAGGTGTCGGGCGGGCAGTCGGACATCGGCATCAGCGGCGCCGCGAACGGCAGCCTCGACATCGGCGACTCCTCGCGCGACCCGATCGTCGGCGTCGACCCGAAAGGCCTCGTCTTCACGAAGATCGCGCGCGACGGCGTGTGCGTCGTGACGAACAAGAGCAACGCCGTCTCGAACCTCTCGCAGCAGACGATCGAAGGCATCTTCACCGGCAAGGTCCACGACTGGAGCGAAGTGTCCGGCGCGAAAGTGTCCGGCCCGATCGACCTGTTCCAGCGCGACGGCGCGTCCGGTACCGAGGACGCCTTCCAGCACATCTTCCTCGGCGAATACCTGAAGATCTCGCCGAGCGCGGTGGCCGAGTCCTCCAACGGACTGATGCAGCTGAAGGTCGAAAAAGACGAACACGCGATCGGCTTCGTCTCGTTCGCCTACACCGGCGGGCTGAACCCGGTCGGCTACCAGGGCGTCGCGTGCAATCTGCGCAACGCGAAGTCCGGCCAGTACGGTGGCGTGCGTAACTTCTGGATGGTCACGAAAGGCGCGCCGAAGGGCGCCGCCGCGAAGTTCATCGCCTGGGTCACGAGCGGCAACAAGGCGACCAAAGCGATCATCAACTCGAGCTGGATCGCGGTCCACTAGCGACGGTGGCCGCCGGGGCTGGACATCGCCCTCTGCGGGCGCGCCTCGGCGGCGCCACCGGCGGTGAGAAGCGCGCCGAGCGACTGCTCGGCGCGCTCGCGGCGGCGACGCTCGTGCTGATCGTCGCGATGATCGTCACCGTCTTCATCAAGGCGTGGCCGTCGTTCCACGCCAACGGCCTGTCGTGGTTCGGGTCGGGCGGCGACGTCGACACGCAACTGCGCGCGATGGACGAAGGCAAGCCGCTCGCCGGGCACTCGCTGCTGTACCTGCGCGCCTGGCCGCTGATCTGGGGGACGATCGTGACGACGATCCCGGCCGTCCTGCTCGCGCTCGTCGTCTCGACGCTATCGGCCGTGTTCATCACCGAGTTCGCGCCGGGGCCGGTGCGTCGGGCGCTCGAGCCGATCGTCCGGCTGCTCGCGGGCGTGCCGTCGGTCGTCTACGGCCTGATCGGGATCCTCGCGCTCGCGCCGTTCATCCAGAACGACCTGATCAGCGAAGGCCGGCGGCGCTCGGTCCAGTTCGTCGTACAGCTGGAAGGCGCCAACCTCTCGCTCGCGATCGTGATCCTCGCGATCATGATCACGCCGATCATGATCTCGCTGATCGCCGCGGCGCTCGCGTCGGTGCCGAGCTCGTGGAAGGAGGGCTCGGCGGCGCTCGGGGTCAACCGCTGGCGCACGATCGTGCGCGTGTCGCTGCGCACGGCGCGCCCGGCGATCGTCGCCGCGACGGTGCTCGCGACGGCGCGCGCGCTCGGTGAGGCGATCATGCTCTCGCTCGTCTCGGGCAGCCGCGGCTTCGCCGCCAACCCGCTCGACGGGCTCACGTTCCTGTTCGAGCCCGTCAGGCCGCTCGCAGCGACGATCGTGCAGGAATCGGCCGGCCTGACGATCGGCCCGATGAGCCACACGCTCTACGCGATGGCGGCCGTGCTGCTCGTCTCGGCGGCGCTGCTGTCGTTCGCCGGCTGGGCCGCCAAGCAGCCGCTGAAGCGCTACGGGATCCGCGCGTAGATGTCCGCCGAGGGAACGCTCGCCGCCCCGGCCGAACTCGCGGTCGTGCGACCACAGCGTCAGAGCACCGCCTCCTGGCCGCTGATCGACCGCATCGGCTACTGGCTGTGCTGGGCGTCGGGCATCGCGCTCTGCCTGATCGCCGTCGCGACGGTCCTGTTCATGTTCGTCAAGGGGATCGCCTACCTGCGCCCGAGCCTGTTCGTGCAGTCGCCGGCGCCGTCGCTGCAGCAGAGCAAGGCCGGCGGCTTCCTCGACCCGATCGAGGGCACGTTCCTGCTGACGGCGATCGGCACCGCGATCGCCGCCCCGATCGGCGTCGCGCTCGCGGCGTGGCTCAGCGAGTACGGACGGCCCGCGAAGATGGCGCGCGCGGTCGAGTCGGCGGTCGAGGTGATCGCCGGCGCGCCGAGCGTCGTGCTGGCGATCTTCGGCCTGCTCGTGTTCTCGCAGGCCGGGCTCGGCTTCCTCTCGCAAAACGCGGCCAACGGCGCCGTCACGGGCACGTCGTTCCTGACGGCCGGCGCGATGATGGCGCTGCTCGCGCTGCCGCTGATCGTCGGCGCGACGCGCGAGGGGCTGGCGCAGCTGCCGGACCGCACGCGCGAGGCGTCCTACGCGCTCGGCAAGACGCGGGTCACGACGATCCGCCAGGTTCTGCTGCCGTCGGTGCGGCCGAACATCGCCAGCGGGATCGTGCTCGGGATGGGGCGGATCATCGGCGACACGGCGATCGTGATCATCCTGCTCGCGGCGACGTTGAAAACCGAAGCGACGGGCAACGTGCCGGCGCTCGGGCTGCTGCGCGGCACGGGCTCGACGCTGACGAGCTACGTCTACTACAACTCGCCGGCCGGCGAGGGCAACGCGCACGAGAAGGCGTACGCCGCCGCGTTCGTGCTGCTGATGATCGTGCTCGTGCTCAACTTCGCCGTGACCCGCATCAGCGGCGGCGGCGAACGGCCCGACCGGGTCGGCATCGCCGGACGGCTGGCGACGATCGGCAGGAGCTTCCCGTGGACTCGATGATGCCGCCGCCCGTGCGGCGAATCGCCGTCGAGCGCGAGCCGCGCGTCGCCACGCCCAGCGGCAACGGCGCTTCGACGACCGCCGTCGCGGCGCCGACGGTCTCCTCGCAGGCGCGCACCGAGCGGCCGCCGGTCGCGCAGGTGCGCGAGCGGATGCGCGTCGAGTCGGTGTGGCTCGCGTACGGCGAGCACTGGGTCGTGCGCGACGTCAGCCTGCCCGTGCGCCAGGGCGAGGTGCTGGCGCTGATCGGCGCGTCGGGCTCGGGCAAGACGACGCTGCTGCGCTCGCTCAACCGGCTGACCGAGATCACCGCCGGGGCGGCGCGCGCGGGTGCGATCACGCTCGACGGCGGCGACATCCACGACGTCGAGGTCAACGAGCTGCGCCGGCGCGTGTCGATGGTCTTCCAGCAGCCGAACCCGTTCCCGATGAGCATCTACGACAACGTCGCCTACGCGCTCGCCGAGCAGCGCCCGCCGCGCGGGCGCCGGCGCCGGCGGACGCCGCAGCTCGAAGCGGCCGTGACCGACGCGCTGAGCCGGGCGGGCCTGTACGACGAGGTCGCGGGCGACCTCGACCGCTCGGCGCTGAAGCTGTCGGGCGGGCAGCAGCAGCGGCTGTGCATCGCTCGCGCGCTCGCGGCGAAGCCGGAGGTGCTGCTGCTCGACGAGCCGTGCTCGGCGCTCGACCCGATCTCGACGGCGACGATCGAGGAGCTGATCGTCGGGCTGCGCGAGAGCGTCGCGATCGTGATCGTCACGCACAACCTGCAGCAGGCGTTCCGCGTCGCCGACCACGTCGCGTTCATGCACCTCGGCGAGCTCGTCGAGTACGGGCCGAGCGAGCAGGTCTTCGACCGTCCGCTGCAGCAGCGCACGCGCGACTACATCAGCGGCGCGTTCGGATGAGCGCCCGCCGTCCCTCGCAGCGGGCACGCCGAGCGCTGCCGCTGCTGGCGCTCGCCGCGACGCTCCCCCTCTGCGGCTGCGAGACGACGGCCGAAAAGAGCGCGAAGCTCGAACGCGAGGCCAAGCACGTCAAGCTCGCTCAGAAAGGCCTGTCGATCGCCAAGCAGAGCACGCAGGTGCGAGTGCTCGCGACGAGCGCCGTGCACAGCTCCGAAGGCGCGGCCGTGACGGTGACGCTGCAGAACCGTTCGGCCCACACGCTGCGCGGCGTCCCGATCGCGATCGCCGTCAAGGACGCGAGTGGCCGCACGATCTTCCAGAACAACGCACCGGGGCTCGAAGCTGGGCTCGTCTCACTACCGTCGCTCGCGCCGCACGCGAACGTCACGTGGGTCGACGATCAGCTTCCGAGCGCCAGCGCGCCGGCGAGCGTCACCGCAACCGTCGGTGAAGCTCCCGCCGTCACGGGCGCGGTCCCGAAGCTCACGATCTCGGAGGCGCGGCTGGAAAGCGAACCAGGCGGCGCCGTCGCGAAGGGGACGATCGCCAACCGCTCGGCGATCGAACAGCGCGCGCTCGTCGTGTTCGCCGTCGTTCGACGCGGAGCGCGCGTGATCGCCGCCGGCCGCGCCGTGCTGCCGCAGCTCGCGGCCGGCGCGTCGACCGAATTCCAGGTGTTCTTCATCGGCGAAGCCGCCGGCGGCCGGCTCGAGCTCGCGGCGCCGCCGACGACGCTCGAATAGCGCGGCGCAGCGCGCGCCTCAGCGCGAGCGCCGGCGCTGTTTCAGCGTGATCCCCTCGAGCACGTGCGCGACCGTCTCGCACGCATCGACGGCCGCCTCGAGCGACTCGAAGATGTCCTTCCAGCGGATCACGACCATCGGGTCGATGCCGCCGGCGAACAGCGACGCGACGCCGTCGCGCTGCAGCCTGTCGCCCTCGTTCTCGAGGCGATGGATCTCGACGAGGTGCGGCCCGAGCTCGGTGCCGGTGCGCAGGCAGCGCAGCGCCTGCGCGATCTGCTCGCCCTGGCCGACGAGCACGTTCGAGAACTCGACGGCCTGCTCCATCGGCGCTTCGACGCCGTACAGGCCGAGCTGCGCGGCGGCGTGCTCGGAGTGGTCGACGATGTCGTCGAGCGCGGTCGCCAGCGCGTAGCCGTCGCCGGCGGAGAACGGCGCGCGCACGCGACCGCCGGCGAGGCGATGGATGATGTCGTGCGTGATGCGATCGCCTTCCTGCTCGCAGACCTTCAGCTCGCGCGCGAGCGTCGCGTGCTCGGGGTAGTCGACGAGCAGGTCGTGCAGCAGCAGCCCCGAGCGCTGGACGTTGCGTCCGGCCTCCTCGACGAGGCCCATCAGCACGGGGTCGGGCGCGCGCGCGAGGAAGCTCATCGCGCGAGGATATTCGGCCGCGCCCGAGCATGAATCCCCTTCACGATTTTTTTACCGCCCGATTACGAGTTTGCAACCTTGACCGCTACGCGCGCGTGAAAGCCTTGCGAACATGGCGAGCCTTCCCGAGAGTGAGGACACGCTGTACGCGGGCGAGCTCGAGATCCGTCTGGGAGACGGCCTCGTGCTGGCCGCCGGGCGCGTCGTCCGGCTGTCGGTCCGCGAGTTCGACCTGATCGTCGCGATGGCGCGCCGCACGGGCTCGATCGCGACGCGCGAGGACCTGTACGCGACGGTGTGGGGCGGCGAGCTGCGCACCGGCGACCGCTCGGTCGACGTTTACGTCAGCAAGCTTCGGGGAAAGCTCGAAGCGGCGATGCCCGACCGGCGCTTCATCCACACGCACCCCGGGTTCGGCTACCGCTTCCAACCCGAGGCCACGCGCGAGCCGGCGCCGGTGCGCCTGGCGGCGTCCGACGGCGATTCCAATGATGTGGACAGGCTTTCACGAAATGTTCACATCGGCGCTCCCGGCGATTAAACAGACTGGGCTGAGCATGGTCGGCGAGATGCGTCTCACGCTCGCCGAAGCTCAACACGACACGTAATCCAGCCAGAGGAGACGTAGTGACCAAGAACAGGATTGGCGCGCTCGCGAGCGTTGCCCTGCTCGCGTTCGGCCTAGCCGCCTGCGGCAGCAGCTCCAGCTCGTCCAGCTCGTCCAGCAGCTCGTCCAGCTCGACGTCCTCGAGCGGCGGCTCCGCGACGATCTCGGGCGCAGGCTCGACGTTCGCCGCACCGGTCTACGAACAGTGGGCGTCGTCGCAGTCCGGTCTCACCGTCAACTACCAGTCAGTCGGCTCCGGCGCGGGCATCACGTCGCTCGAGTCGAAGACCGTCGACTTCGGCGCCAGCGACCCGCCGCTGAAGCCCGAAGACGAAGAAGCGATCGCCAAGAACGGCAGCCCGGCCGTGCAGATCCCGATGTTCCTCGGCGCGATCACCGTCTCGTACAACCTCCCTGGCGTTCAGACCGGCATGAAGCTCGAAGGCAAGACGATCGCCGACATCTACATGGGCAAGGTCAAGACGTGGAACGACCCCGAGATCAAGGCGCTGAATCCGGGCGTCTCGCTTCCGAGCACGGCGATCACGGTGATCCACCGCTCCGACTCGTCAGGCACCACGGCTGGCTTCACCAGCTATCTGGCGACCGTCGACCCGGAATTCAAGAGCAAGGTCGGCGAAGGCAAGGACGTGCAGTGGCCGACGGGCACCGGCGGGAAGGGCAACGCCGGCGTCGCCGGCGCCGTGGAGCAGACGGCCGGCGCGGTCGGCTACGTCGAGCAGGCGTACGCGCTGCAGCACAAATTCACGTACGCCGCGGTCAAGAACAAGGCGGGTCAGTTCGTCTCGCCGTCGCTCGCCTCGACGAGCGCCGCAGCGGCCGGCGTGAAGGTGCCGGCGAACCTCGGGATCAAAATCTCGAACCCCGGCGGCGCAGCCAGCTATCCGATCACCTCGCAGACGTTCATCATCGACAACAAAGACATCTGCAAGGCCGGCCTGCCCGGCGGCGAAGCGGCCGCGAAGGGCGTCGTCAAGTTCATCGAATACGGGCTCGGCGAAGGCCAGTCGGTCCTCTCGCAGGCCGACTACGCCGCGCTCCCCGCAGCGATCCTGGCGAAGTCGAAGGCGGCGGTGAAAACGTTGGAATGCAACGGCTCGCCGATCAGCGGCTGAGCACGACGCGACGGCCTCCGATCGGATAGACAAGAGGCCATGAGCACGGCAGCCCTGCCAAGCGGTGACCGCTCGACCCTCGGGCGGTCACCGCTGGCGCGGCTCCCCGACCGTGCGCTGAAGTACGGGCTGACGGCGCTCGCAGCGCTGATCCTCGCGCTGATCGTCTACTTCTTCATCCGCCTCGTCGGCGAGTCGAAACCGGCGTTCGCGCACGAGGGCGTGTTCGGCTTCACGTTCAACAACGACTGGAACGTCAGCGGCGAAAAATTCGGCGCGCTGCCGCTCGTCGTCGGGACGCTGATCACATCCGCGCTGGCGCTGCTGATCGGGGTGCCGGTCGCGGTCGCGACGGCGATCTACGCCAACGAGCTGTGCCCGCTGCGGCTGCGCACGGCGCTGACGGTGCTCGTCGAGCTGCTCGCGGCCGTCCCGTCGGTCGTCTACGGGCTGTGGGGGATCTTCTTCCTCGCGCCGAAGCTGCAGCCGGCCGAGCAGTGGGTCGCCGACCGCCTCTCATTCATCCCGTTCATCGGCGGCGGCAGCGTGACGATCCCGAACTACTTCATCGCCGGGCTGATCCTCGCGATCATGATCCTGCCGATCGTCTCGGCGATTTCGCGGGAGGTGATGGCGACCGTCCCGGCCGACCACAAGGAAGCCGCGCTCGGGCTCGGCGCGACGCGCTGGGAGATGATCCGCACGGCCGTCCTGCCGTACTGCCGCTCGGGGATCGTCGGCGGCGCGATGCTCGGCCTCGGCCGCGCGATCGGCGAGACGATCGCCGTGACGATCGTGATCGGCGACGCGCCGCAGCTCGGCAAGCACCTGTTCGGCCAGGGCTACAGCCTCGCGGCGGTGATCGCCAACGAGTTCGGCGAGGCGCAGGGACTGCACCGCTCGGCGCTGTTCGCCGCCGGGCTCGTGCTGTTCGTCCTGACGCTGCTCGTCAACGCGCTCGCGCGCGTGCTCGTCAGCCGCGCGGCGCGCACGCGCGGCGGCTCGCCGACGCCGCGCGCCGCAGCCGAGACGCAGCCGATCGCCGGCGCGGTGGCGGGCGCATGAGCGCGCAGCCGTCGAGCGCGGCGTTCGCGCGCTTCGCCGTCAGCCCGGCGCGCCGGCGCAAGGATCGGCTCGCGCGCGGGTTGATCACCGCCGGCACGGTGCTCGCGCTGATCCCGCTCGCGCTCGTCGTCTACTACCTGCTGAAGAAGGGCCTCGGGTCGTGGAGCGGCAGCTTCTTCACGACCGACCCGACCGGCAACACGTTCTTCAAGACGTCGAGCATCGGCGGCATCAAGAGCGCGATCCTCGGCACCGTCGAGATCGTCGCGCTCGCGTCGGTCATCGCGATCCCGATCGGCATCGGCGTCGCCGTGTGGCTCGTCGAGTACGGCCGCGACAGCTGGTTCGCGCACGTCGTGCGCTTCTTCGTCGACGTGCTGACCGGCGTGCCGTCGATCGTCTTCGGGCTGTTCATCTACATCGTCCTGATCGTCGGCACCGGCAGCTCCTACGCGGGCTACAAGGGGTCGCTGGCGCTGTCGCTGCTGATGCTGCCGGTCGTGATCCGCTCGGCCGAGGTGATCCTGCTGCTCGTCCCCGGCGGGCTGCGCGAGTCGGCGCTCGCGCTCGGCGCGCCGCGCTGGAAGGTGATCTTCCGCGTCGTGCTGCCGACGGCGCTGCCGGGGATGGTCACCGGCGTGCTGCTCGCGATCGCGCGCGCCGCCGGCGAGACGGCGCCGCTGCTGTTCACGGCGGCGACGACGCGCAACACCGACTTCAACCTCGGCCACTTCATGAACTCGCTGCCGGTGCAGATCTACGACGACGTGACCTCGCCGACGACGAGCGTCGTCAACCGCGCGTGGGGCGCCGCCCTGACGCTCGTCGCGATGATCCTGCTGCTCAACCTGATCGCCCGTCTCGTCTCGCGAAGGAGCCGCTTGACATGAGTACCGACGCATCTCCGCCACAGACAGCTAACGTGGTGCCGGCAACAGTGGACCCCGAGAGCCGAACCGACAGCGAGCGCGAGCGGATCGCGCCCTCGAGCGCCCAGGGCGTGGATGGCGCGACGAGCAGCGCGAGCGGTGGCGAGCGCCCGGCGTCGGTCGCCAAGCAGGGCATGAGCGTCACACTCGAGCGGCTGCGCGCGTTCTACGGCGAGGCCGAACAGGTCAAGGGGATCGACCTCGAGTTCAACGCCAACGAGGTCACCGCGATCATCGGCCCGTCGGGCTGCGGCAAGTCGACGATGGTGCGCTGCATCAACCGCATGCACGAGGAGATCCCCGGCGCGCACGCCGAGGGCAAGGTGCTGCTCGACGACGCCGACGTGTACGACCCGGGCGTCGACGTCGTCGCAGTGCGCCGCGCGATCGGCATGGTCTTCCAGAAGCCGAACCCGTTCCCGACGATGTCGGTGTTCGACAACGTCGCCGCCGGCCTGCGGCTCTCGGCCGGTGGGCGCGGCGGGCGCGGCAAGGCAGACCTGAACGCGAAGGTCGAGGCCGCGCTGCGCGCCGCCGGCCTGTGGGAGGAGGTCGCCGACCGCCTGTCCGAGCCGGGCGCGGGCCTGTCCGGCGGTCAGCAGCAGCGCCTGTGCATCGCGCGCTCGCTCGCCGTCGAACCCGAGGTGATCCTGATGGACGAGCCGTGCTCGGCGCTCGACCCGATCGCGACGCTGAAGATCGAGGAGCTGATCGACGAGCTCAAGCAGCGCTTCACGATCGTGATCGTCACGCACAACATGCAGCAGGCGGCGCGCGTCGCCGACCGCACGGCGTTCATGCTCAGCGGCGAACTCGTCGAGGTCGGCCCGACGCAGGACATCTTCACGAAACCAAGCGACTCGCGAACGGAAGACTATGTCACCGGCAAGTTCGGCTAGCGGCGAGGAGCTTCCCGGCGGCGCTACACGTGCCGCCGGAGCGCACGGCGATGCGTCTGGCGGCGAGGGCCGCGCGCACTTCCAGGAGCAGCTCAAAGAGCTCGAAGCCAACGCGCTCGGCGGCCTCGATCTGATCGTCGAGCAGCTCGACCGCGTGCTCGAGGCGCTGCGCCACCAGGACGTCGAGCTCGCGCAGATGGTGATCGCCGACGACGACCGTGTCGACGGACGCTATCTCGAGGTCCACCAGGGGATCCTCTCGCTGCTCGCGCTGCAGGCGCCGGTCGCCGGCGACCTGCGCCTCGTCGCGGCGCTGCTGCACATGATCAAGCACATCGAGCGGATGGGCGACCAGTGCGTCAACATCGCCAAGCTGATCCCCCTGTCGGGATACGAGCCGCCGGTGCGCCAGGAGGTGCTCGACGCGCTCGCGAAGATGGGCGCGCACGCGCGCTCTGAGGTTGTCCAGTGCCGCGCGGCGTTCGCCGGGCGCGACATCGAACTGGCCGAGGACCTCGTCCGTCAGGACCGCGAGATCAACCGGCTGAACCGCGAGATCTTCCGGATGGCGCTCGAGATCGGCGACGACGTCGACACGCGCGAGTGGGCGATGCACATGATCCTCGTCGCGCGCGCGCTCGAGCGGATCGGCGACAACGCCGTCGACATCGGCGAGCAGGTCGCGTTCGTCGTCACCGGCCTGTTCCGCGAGTTCTCCGACTCCTCGCACCCGGACGGCGTGCCGCCCGACGCGGCGCCCGACGGGACGCCGGAGTCGTTCTAGGGCGGAGTCGTTCTACGGCGCCGGCGCTCAGAGCGTGTCGAGCGGCACGCCGATCAGCTTCAGCCGGCGCGCGAGGCCGTCGAGCGCGAACTTGCGAAGCTCCTCATCGGAGGCGCCGAGCGCCGACGCCTGCGCACCGTCGGGCAGCGTCAGCGACGCGGCGACGGCAGGCAGCAGATCGCGCAGCGTCGCGCGCACGACCTCGCCGCTGCGCTCGTCACGCGTGACGGCCTCGCGCAGGAACCAGACGCCGTAGCCGATGTGGCGATGCTCGTCCTCGTGGATCTTCGTGTAGCCGGCGACGAATCCCGGCAGCAGGGCCTCGCGCCGCAGGAACGCCGTCGCGAACTCGAACGTCGTCAGCCCGAGCGTCGCCTCGAGCACGAGGTGGTAGATCGTCACGAACGCGACCTTCGCCGCGACGTCACCCGGATTCGCGCATAGGCGCTCGTGCGCGGCGACGAGCCGCTCGTCGAAGATCGTGCGGAACGCCGGCGAGATCTGCTCGCGCGCACGCCTGACGTGCGCGGCGATCTCGGCGGGCTCGGAGACGACCTCGTCCTGGACGCGCGCGTAGAACTGCATGTGCCTCGCCTCGTCGACCTGCTGCGTGGCGAGGAACGCAACCTCCTCCTCGGGCGCGTCGGCGCCGACCAGGCCGGAGAACTTCGTCGTGATCCGCTCCTCGGCGACCATCAGCGAGCCGAGCACGAAAGCGACGAGCGAGCGGTCGGCGAGCCCGTCCCACTGCGCGCGGTCGACCGACAGGTCGATCTCCCACGGGTTCCACTGGCTCTCCTCCCAGTGGCGGTAGAGCGTCTGCGGGTCGTGGAGGCGGAGCTCGCGCGCCGCCCCGCCCGCGTCAGCCATCCGTCGGCTTTCGCGCGCGGACGATCGCCGAGGCGGCGTGCTCGTGCACGCGGTGCGTCTCGCGGATCTCGACGTCGGTCAGGCCGGCGTCGAGCAGCGCCCGCCGGAACTCGCGCTCGGTCAGCGCGCCGGCGATGCAGCCCGTGTAGGCCTGCATGTCGGCGCGCGTCGCCGCGTCCATCCGCTCGTCGGCGATCACGTCGGACACCGCGAAGCGCCCGCCGGCGCGCAGCACGCGCGCGACCTCGCGCAGCACCTTCGGCTTGTCCGCCGAGAGGTTGATGACGCAGTTGGAGATGACGACGTCGACGCTCCGATCGGGCAGCGGGATCTCCTCGATGAAGCCCTTGTGGAACTCGACGTTCTCGACGCCGGCCTCACGCGCGTTCTCGCGCGCAAGCGCAAGCATCTCGTCGGTCATGTCGAGGCCGTGCGCCACGCCGGTCGGCCCGACGCGCCTGGCCGACAGCAGCACGTCGATCCCGCCGCCGGAGCCGAGGTCGAGCACGGTCTCGCCCTCGTGCAGCTCGGCGACGGCGGTCGGGTTGCCACAGCCGAGCGAGGCGAGCGTCGCCGTGTCCGGCAGCTGCTCGCGGTCACCGAGCGCGTACAGCGCCGCGCCGAACACCTCACCGCCGCCGTCGAAGGTGTCGCTCGGGCCGCAGCACCCCGAGCCCGGGTCGGTCCTCGTGACCTGCGTCGCGGCAGCGGCGTAGCGCTCACGGACCTGCTCGCGGATGTCGCTCGCCGGCGTTTGGTCTTCGGTCTTCAGCTCAGCCATGCGGACAGCTCCTTCAGCGCGTCGGGGATCACGTAGTAGTAGGCCCACAGGCCCTGCCGCTCGGAATCGACGATCCCGGCGGCGCGCAGCTTCTTCAGGTGGTGGGAGAGGGTGGGCTGTGAGATGTCGAACAGCGGCACCAGCTCGCACACGCAGACCTTCCCCGCGTGCTTGCGCAGCACGTCGACCAGCTGCAGGCGAATCGGGTCGCCGAGCGCCTTGGCGACCTCGGCCATACGCAGCGCGTGATCGCGCTGCACGTCGGGATAGACAACCGGATCGCAACACCGCTCACCGGGCGCTCGCTTCTGCTTTGGGGTCAGCTCCATATCGACAAGCATCGATGTACATATATCAATAACAATTACGTCCGTCAATGTAATACGATTTTCGCATGGTCACCGATGACACGTCCACCGATTCCCCCGAGCGGCCGATTCGCTACGTGCTGTTCGTCTGCAACCACAACGCGGGCCGATCGCAGATCGCGCAGGCGTTCTTCGAACGCGACGGTCCGCCGGACATTCGCGTCGAGTCGGCGGGCACCGAACCCGCTCGCGAGGTGTGGCCGCCGGTCATCGAGGCAATGCGTGAGGTCGGGATCGATCTCGCCGAGCGCAAGCCCAAGCGCCTGACGCTCGAGATGCAGCTGCACGCCGACTGGGCGATCACGATGGGCTGTGGCGATGCCTGCCCCTACGTCGCGACGACGGTCGAAGCATGGGACGTCCCCGACCCGGCGGGACGCCCCTTGCACGAGGTGCGCGCGATTCGCGACGGGATCGAGGCGCGCATCAAGGAGTTGCTCGAGCACCGTCTGGATGCGATCCGCACCGATCGAACCGCCCACGAGATGCGCCTGACGCGGCTGCTGCCGATGCTCGCGAGGGAGTTCTCCGAGACCAAGCCGGCCGATGAAATCCGTGCCTGCGCCGACGCGGTGCTCCGCGGCTTCGAGGGCGCGCGGGTGCGCTCGCACATCATGACGCTCGCCCACCGGCAGACCCGCGAATGCTTGCGCCAGGAGACGTGCGAGCTCTTGAACCGGTGAGCTCGTCGAGCCCGCACGCGGACGGCGCTCGATGAGCACCCGCATCGGCATCAACGGCTTCGGGCGGATCGGGCGCCTCGCGCTGCGCGCCGCGTGGGACTGGCCCGAGCTCGAGTTCGTCCACGTCAACGAGATCGCCGGCGACGCGGAGACCGCCGCGCACCTGCTGACGTTCGACTCGGTCCACGGGCGCTGGTCCGAGCAGGTCTCCGGCGAGCGCGGCGCGCTGCGGATCGACTCGCGCACGATCGGCTACGGCGCCGCCGGCGAGCCGGGCGAGGTGCCCTGGGGCGAGCTCGGCGTCGAGCTCGTGCTCGAGTGCACCGGACGCTTTCGCACGCCGGAGCTGCTGGAGGGCTACTTTCGCCAGGGCGTGCGCAAGGTGATCGTCGCCGCGCCGGTCAAGGGCGAGGCGCTGAACGTCGTCGTCGGCGTCAACGACCACCTCTACGACCCGCGGCTTCATCGCGTGCTGACGGCGGCCTCGTGCACGACGAACTGCCTCGCGCCGGTCGTGAAGGTGATCCACGAGGGCATCGGGATCGAGCACGGGCAGATCACGACGCTGCACGACATGACCAACACGCAGACGATCGTCGACGCGCCGCACAAGGACCTGCGTCGCGCGCGCTCGGCCAGCGTCTCGCTGATCCCGACGACGACTGGCTCGGCCACGGCGATCGGGCTGATCTTCCCCGAGCTCGAGGGCAAGCTGAACGGCCTCGCGGTGCGCGTGCCGCTGCTCAACGCGTCGCTGACCGACTGCGTGTTCGAGGTCGCTCGCGAGACGACCGTCGAAGAGGTCAACGCGCTGCTGCGGAGCGCAGCCGACGGCCCGCTCGCGGGGATCCTCGGCTATGAGCCGCGACCGCTCGTCTCGGTCGACTTCAAGGACGACCCGCGGTCGGCGATCGTCGACGCCCGTTCGACGATCGTCACGGACCGAACCCAGGTGAAGGTCCTCGCCTGGTACGACAACGAGTGGGGCTACGCCAACCGCCTCGTCGAGCTGGCCCGCACGGTCGCAGGCAGCCTGCCCGGCGCGCGGCCGGCGCTCGCCGGAGCGAGCGATGGCTAGCGCCGCGAGCGCGAGCCGGCCGGCAACGCCCTCGCCGCGCGGCGACCTGCGCAACTACGCGCTCGTCACCGGCGCCTACTGGACCGACACGCTCGTCGACGGCGCGACGCGCACGCTCGTCCTGTTCTACTTCGACAAGCTCGGCTACAGCCCGTTGCAGGTCGCCTCGCTGTTCGTCCTCTACGAGGTCGCCGGCGTCGTCACGAACCTCGTCGGCGGCTTCCTCGCCGCGCGCCTGGGGCTGAAGGTCACGCTGTTCATGGGTCTCGCCGTGCAGATCGTCGCGCTGCTGATGCTCGGCTTCGCCCCGGCGTCGCTGCTCGTCGTCCCCTACGTGATGGCCTCGCAGGCGCTGTCGGGCGTCGCCAAGGACCTGACGAAGATGAGCTCCAAGAGCGCGGTGAAGCTCGTCGTGCCCGAGGGCAGCCAGTCGGCGCTGTATCGCTGGGTGGCGATCCTGACGGGCTCGAAGAACGCGCTGAAGGGGATCGGCTTCTTCCTCGGTGCGCTGCTGTTGACGGTCGTGGGCTTCCGCACGACGCTGCTGATCCTCGCGGCGATGACGTCGATCGCGCTCGTTGCGACCTCGCAGCTGATGCACGGCCAGCTCGGCAGGCCCGACAAGGCGGCGAAGTTCCGGCAGATGTTCTCCAACAACCGCGCTGTCAACGTGCTCGCGGCCGCACGCATCTTCCTGTTCGCCGCGCGCGACGTCTGGTTCGTCGTCGGTCTGCCGTTCTTCCTCTACTCGGTGCTCGGCTGGTCCTTCTGGCAGGCCGGCGCGCTGCTGGCCGTCTGGGTGATCGGCTACGGCGCGGTGCAGGCCGCCGCCCCCCGCTTCGTGCGCGGCCGGGCCGGCGGCGATGCAGGCGAGCCCGATGGGCGAACCGCCCTATGGCTCGCGATCGCGCTCGCGCTGTGCCCGGCGGCGATCGCGGCGGCGCTGGCCGCGCACGTCGACGGGACGGTGACGATCATCGTCGGTCTGATCCCGTTCGGCGTCGTGTTCGCGATGAACTCGGCCGTCCACTCCTACCTGATCCTCGCCTACTCGGACAACGACAAGGTCGCGATGAACGTCGGCTTCTACTACATGGCGAACGCGCTCGGGCGACTAGCCGGGACGGTGCTGTCGGGAGTGGCGTATGAATGGCACGGGCTCGAAGCGTGCCTGTGGATCTCGACCGTGTTCGTGCTGATCACCGGAGCGCTGTCGCTGCTGCTGCCATCGGCGCGGCAGCTCCGCAAACAGCGGGTTCCGCTTGTGAACATCCTGTGACGATTGCTTGCACAACGTGCTCGATTCCGCCGGCTCCCGTACACTGCGCCGCAATGACGGACAGCATCACCGCCAGGGATGAGGCGGCGCCGTCGGGCCAGGGAAGCGCTTCTACGGCGTTGCGCATAGCCGTCCTGGACCGCGACAGCGGTTTCATCCAGGTGCTGAGCAAGCGCCTCGACCGTCTGGCGTGGGAGCACCGCGTGCTCGCGAGTCCCGTGCCGGCCGACGCCGTCGTCTCGATGCGCCTCAGCGCGCTCGTCGTCGACCTCGCCGTGCTCGGCCCGCAGGCGTGGGAGTGGCTCGAGCGCCTGTGCGGCGCGCTGCCCGACCTCGGGATCGTCGTCTGCACGGGACCGTCGACGGTCGCACAGCGCGTGCGCGGCCTGCGCCTCGGCGCCGACGACTGGATCACCAAGCCCTGTCACCCCGAGGAGGTGATCGCGCGCGTGCAGAGCGTCGTGCGCCGCCGCCGGCGCCCGAGCGGGCGCACCGAGACCAAGCCGCTGATGGCCGGCGAGGTCGAGATCCGCTCCGATCGCTTCCAGGCGTTCGTCAACGAGGCGAGCCTCGATCTGACGCGCCGCGAGTTCGAGCTGATCGAGCTGCTCGCCGCGGCCGAGGGCCGCGTGCTCGAGCGCGAGGAGATCTACTCGCGGCTGTGGGGCTACACGATGGTGCGCGGCGACCGCTCGGTCGACGTGTTCGTGCGAAAGCTGCGCCAGAAGCTCGAGAAGGCCTCGCCGCGGTGGCGCTACATCCACACGCACTTCGGCATCGGCTATCGCTTCGCGGCCGAATCGCTCGACGTCGAGAGCGACGTCGACGTGCCGGCGTCAGTGCCCGTCGACTGGGACGCCGGCGACCAGCGCAAGCTCGCGGGGCCGGAGCAGAGCCGCGAGCTCACCTCCGACGCCCTCTAGTCGAACCACCGCGAGGCCGCCCTTCTTCAGGTCGATGCGTCCGCCGGTGAGCGCGGCGACGACGCCCGACAGGTCGGGCTCGTGCCCGACGATCAGCAGGCGCCCGTCGGCGCCCAGCTCGCGTGCGGCGTCGAGCGCCTGCGCCGCGTCGAAGCCCGACGCGAGCGGCTCGTACACGCGCAGCAGCCCACGCTGTCGGCCGTCCCATGCGAGCGCCGCGAGCTCGGCCGTCTGACGCGCGCGCGTCTTCGGGCTCGACAGCACGGCCTCGAACGACGCGCCGAGCTGCGCCAGCGCGAGCCCGGCCGTGCGCGCCTGCGCTTCGCCGCGCGGCGTCAGCCGACGCTCGGCGTCCGCGCGCGCTCCGTGCGGCTCGGCCTCGGCATGCCGTAGTACCCAAAGCTGACGCGCCATTGCGTGCGCCCACACTAGCGCGGCGCCGGTGCGCGCATCCGCGTCCCCGTGCGTCGTAAACGAGTTGTGAAGGTCCGCATCGCTGCAACCGGTCGTTCGACCGCGAGCGTGTAGCGTGATGGTGGTCAATGGAGCTCGATCGACAGCACGACGAGAACGAGCACGCGATCGGCGCCGTCGAGCTGCACGGTGGAGCGGCGGGCACGCGCGAGCGCCATCGCCAGAGCGCCCCTTCGGCTGCCCTGGAGGCCGTCCGCGACCTCGAGGACCCCTCGCTGTACATCAACCGCGAGCTCTCGTGGCTCGACTTCAACGATCGCGTGCTGCAGCTGGCCGAGGACGAGCGCCTGCCGCTACTCGAGCGCGTCAAGTTCTGCGCGATCTACACGACGAACCTCGACGAGTACTACATGGTGCGCGTCGCCGGACTGCGCGACCAGATCGAGGCCGGCGTCGAGACGCCCGGCCAGGACGGGCGCACGCCGAGCGAGACGATCGCACTGATCAGCGAGCGCGTGCTCGGGCTCGGGCGGCGGCTGACCGACTGCTTCGAAGGTGAGCTGCGCCCGCAGCTGGCCGACAACGACATCCGCGTCGTCGGCGTGCGCGAGCTCGACGACGAGCGCCGGGCCGAGCTCGCGGCGCTGTTCCAGAAGAAGATCTTCCCGGCGCTGACGCCACTCGCCGTCGCCCCCGGACGGCCGTTCCCGTACATCTCGAACCTCTCGCTGAGCCTCGCCGTGCTCGTGCGCGACCCGCTGACCGACCAGACGGTGTTCGCACGCGTGAAGGTGCCGACGGAGATCCTGCCGCGGTTCGTCGCGCTGCGCCCGCCGTCGCCCGAGCCGGCGCTGCTCGTGCCGCTCGAGGACGTCATCGCGCACCACCTCGACGCGCTGTTCCCGGGGATGGAGATCGTCGACTACAACGTCTTCCGCGTCACGCGCGACGCCGATCTCGAGGTCTCCGACGATGCGGCCGACCTGCTGCAGGCGGTCGAGGACGAGCTGCGCCGGCGGCGCTTCGGCGAGATCGTGCGCGTCGAGGTCGGCGCCGACTGCTCCGAGCGCCTGCTCGCCGAGCTGTCGGGGCTGCTCGGCGTCGAGGACGACGAGGTCTACCCCGTCGACGGCCTGCTCGACATGGGCGCGCTGTGGCAGCTCGTGCGGCTGCCCGGCCACGCCGAGCTGCGCCAGGAGCCGCTCGTCGGGATCACCCACCCGCGCCTGTTGCGCCACGAGGACGAGCGTCCCGACGTGCTCGGCGCGATGCGCGAAGGCGACCTGCTCGTGCACCACCCGTACATCTCCTTCGCGACGTCCGTCGAGCGCTTCGTCGAGCAGGCCGTCGCCGACCCGAACGTGCTCGCGATCAAGCAGACCGTCTACCGCACGAGCGACGACTCGCCGCTCGTGCCGGCGCTGATCGACGCGACCGAGCGCGGCAAGCAGGCGGTCGCGCTGGTCGAGCTGAAGGCGCGCTTCGACGAGGGCATGAACATCCACTGGGCGAAGGCGCTGGAGGAGGCCGGCGTGCACGTCGTCTACGGCCAGCCGTCGCTGAAGACGCACGCCAAGTGCGTGCTCGTCGTGCGCCGCGAGGGCGACGGCGTGCGCAACTACGTGCACATCGGCACCGGCAACTACCACTCGGCGACGGCGCGCCTGTACACGGACTTCGGCCTGTTCACGACCGACGAGCAGATCGGCGCCGACGTCGCCGACATGTTCAACTACCTGACCGGCTACGGTCGCCCGACGCACTACCGCAGAGTGCTGATGGCCCCGAACCAGCTGCGCGACGGGCTCCTCGAGCAGATCGAGCGCACGATCGAGGCTCACCGCGCGGGCGTACCGGGACGGATCATGCTGAAGATGAACGCGCTCGTAGACGGCCGCTGCATCCGCGCGCTGTATCGCGCCTCGCAGGCCGGCGTCAAAGTCGACCTCAACGTGCGCGGCATCTGCTGCCTGCGCCCGGGCATCCCGGGGCTCTCGGAGAACGTTCGCGTCGTCTCGATCGTCGGCCGCCTGCTCGAGCACTCGCGCGTCTACGCGTTCGAGCGCGACGGCGAGCACACGATCTACATCTCCTCAGCCGACCTGATGCCGCGCAACCTCGACCATCGCGTCGAGCTCGCCGTGCCGATCCTCGCCGCCGACGCGCGCGCCGAGCTGCTCGACACGCTCGAGCGCGCGTTCACCGACAACCAGAACTCGTGGGAGCTCGACGGCGAGGGCGCATGGACCAGGCGCGTGCCGGCGCCCGGCGAGCGGCCTCGCAGCCTGCAGCTCGAGCTGGCCGAGCTGTATGCGACGCGCGCCGGCGAGCAGCGCGCGTCGCGCGACGCGACGCTTCGCGTTTAACCCACCGCCGGACGGTCGCCACGACTATCAGAGGGGAGGCAGGCCGTGGGGTTCCTGCCTCCCCTCCTCTCAGCGCCCACAGGATACCAACAGTTGGGACTTAGACGCTCTAGGCATACTTGCTCTGGACACAGACAGTGCGGTGCGAGTGGTGTTGACAATGCGATGCCAGAGCCGATATCAGAAGCCACCCGCCTCCTCGGCGAGCGCGTGCGGGCGCGACGCGAACTGCTCGGCATCAGCCAGGAGAGCCTCGCCGACCGGTGCGGCGTCCATTGGACGTTCCTCGGTCAGGTCGAGCGGGGACGGCGCAACCTCAGCCTGCACAACCTGCTGAAGGTCGCCGCCGGGCTTGGCGTCGATCCGTGCGAGCTCGTGCAGGGTCTGCGCCCGCCGACGGCCGGCACGGAGGTCGGCAAGGCCTGACGACGTGGTGTCGCTCGGAGAAGGCTACGTATGGCATCATGTATGGCATGAGGCGCACGACGATCTATCTTCCCGACAGCCTGAAGGAGGCGCTCGAGCGGACGGCGGCTGCCGAAGGGCGCAGCGAGGCAGAGGTTGTGCGCTCGGCGCTCGCCACCGCGACAGCCGAGCACACCTACCCCCCACCACGTGTCCCGCTCTTCAGCAGTGACGACCCGACGCTTGCCGAGCGGGTGGACGAAGAGCTCGCCCACGGCTTCGGCGAGTGATCCTCCTCGACACGAGCGGCCTGCTCTCTGCGCTCGACGCCAGCCAGAGTCACCACGAGGAGGCGGCGGCAAGTCTCGCGTCCGCGCGCCCGCCGCTGCTGCTCTCGCCATTCGTCTTGGCCGAGCTGGATTGCCTGATCGCCTCACGCGTCGGCTCGACCGCACGGGCCAGCCTGCTCGAAGAGGTCGCGCGTGGCGCCTACACGCTCGAGCCGATCGGCGCCAAGGACGTCACGAGCGCGCACGCGATCATCGAGCGCTACGCCGATCTCGGGATCAGCCTCGCGGACGCGTCGATCGTCGTGCTCGCCAGCCGCCATCGCGTGCGAGAGGTCCTGACCCTCGACGAACGACATTTCCGCGTCCTGAGCGCCGATGGCAAGCCGTTCCGGCTCCTGCCGGCGGACGCGTAGCTCTCGCTAGCAGTCTGTCGCGACATCGAGAGCGGCGCATACGTCAGCCATTCTCTCCGGTCCGAGCTTGGTGATCCGTTCGGTCAGGTATGAGACAGGCAACATCACGAGGTTGTCGAGACTGGCGACACAGGCCTCCGGCAGACCGTCGCGCCGATCGAGTGGCACCTCGGTGTCGATCCCCCGGATCGTACGAGTCAGCGGGCAGACGAGAATCTCGGCGAGAACGCCAATCGCCGCACTGCGGTGCAGCACCAGATACGGACGACGACCGTGCTTCGGCGTCTCACCCCACCAAACCTCGCCCCGACTCACCAAGGCTGGCGCTTGAGTCGCTCCTCGGCGTCAAGGCGATCCAGAACCGCGTCGCGCGACGCCTCACTGACGGCCCGCAGATCAGCCCAGCCATCAGGCTGGTGCTGCGGCGTCTGCTGGTAGGCATCGACGAGCCGCCGGTCCACCTCGCGCTCGCGAAGCAGACGCGCGTACTCGGCCTCGAGTTCAGGGGCAGAGAGCCGGTCGAGCAACGCATCCAACTTCTGACGTGTTGTCATCGTTCCAACTGTAGCCAGAGGCGGCGATGGCGACGTGGCGCGGGTTCAGTCGGCGATGGGTGCCGGCAGCGCGTCCAGCGCCGCCCGCAGATCGTCGACCGACTGATAGTCCAGCCCGAGCAGGTGGTCGTGGCGGTGGCGCACGATCCCCTGCTCGTCGATCACGATCACGGCGCGCTTCGTGCCGAGCCTCGACGAGTAGGCGCTGTAGTCCTTCGCGACCCGCTTGTCGACGTCGGCGAGCAGCGGCACGTTGAGGCCGTGCTTGGCGACGAACTGCTCGTGCGAGGCGAGGTCCTGGGAGGAGATCCCGACGACGGTCGCGTTGAGCGACGCGAAGTCGCCGCCGCGGTCGCGGTAGGAGCAGAACTGTTTCGTGCAGACCATCGTGTTGTCGCCCGGATAGAACAGCAGCACGACGCGCTCACCGCGGTGCTCGGAGAGGCGAAACGGGCCAGCGGTGCCCGGCAGCTCGAAATCCGGCGCCGGCTCACCGACCTGAGGCGTCTTGGCGATCTCGTCCTCCCCACTCGCAGTTGGCGTTGCCGCTGCCAGGATAACCGCATTCGACGCGCCCCCGCGAAGGCCGGCGCGCGCGCTCGACTCGCTGCGCGGCGACGCGCACCCGGCTCATCGGCGGCCGGCGCGCGCCTTGGACAACGCGCTCACCCACCACGGCGCGCCGGAGCGCTGCTCTCGATCGATGCCGTCGAGCTTCGGTCCGCGCGAGCAGATGAACGCCAGCCGCCGCTGGTGCAGGTAGTCGCGCATGCCCGAGTAGTCGTCGATCCGCGGGCGCAGCGGCGCCGTCTCGTAGCCGAACTCGGCGGCGAGCTCGATCAGCGCGTCGCGCGAGGGGACGAGCACGGTCGCGTAGTCGACGACGCTTTCGCGGTCGTACAGGCGATCGACCTCGAACAGGCTCGCGCGCGAGCGAGAGATTTCCGTGTCGATCACGATCACGTCGGCGCCGGCGCGACTCATCAGCTCGAACAGCTCGACCGGCTTGGCGACGCGCTCCATCAGACCGAGGCAGAGCACGACGTCGAATCCTCGCCCGAGCTCGGCGCCGAACACGTTGCGCCGCTCGAACGCGTAGCGCGCCGGATCGACTCCCTTCGCCTCGAACACGAGCCTCGCCTGCTCGACGTACATCTCGACGGCGTCGAGCCCCAGCACGAAGTCGGCGCCGGCTTCGATCGCGGCGAGCGACCAGTAGCCCGAGTTGCAGCCGAGGTCGAGCACGCGCCTGCCGTCGAGCGAGCCGCCGAGCAGCGTCAGCAGCGGCTCGAAGAAGTAGCGGCGCCGCTGCGCGTGGCGGTTGACCATGCCGAGATCGGGCAGCGGCGTGCTGACGCCGCCGTCGAACTCGAAGCGGTACGCCCACCGCGGGAACGCGGCGATCCGGCTCTCGAGTTCATCCGCCTGCAACGTGGTCCCCTCTCGGCATCGCCCGAACGCAGCGCCAGAAGCTAGCCGATCGCGTGCGAGCGCAGCCGCCGAGGCGCACGGCGCGCATGACGCTAGCCTGCCGTTGGATGGACGAATCGCTCGCCGGACAGCTGCTGCTCGCCTCGCCCGCGCTGCACGATCCGAACTTCGAGCGCAGCGTCGTGCTGATCGGTCTGCACAGCGCCGACGGCGCGATGGGCATCGTCCTCAATCGCCCGTCCGAGTCGACGGTCGCCGACGCGGCGCCGCAGCTCGAGCCGGCCGTTGGCGAGTCCGACCCGGTCTTCATCGGCGGCCCCGTGCAACCCGGCTCGATCGTCTTCCTGGCGGAGTTCGTCGATCCCGAGCCGGCCGGCGTGCTCGTGCTCGGGCGAATCGGCTTCCCCGCGCCCGACGCCGAGCTCGACGAGCTCTCGCGCGCGACCGAGCGCGTGCGCGTGTTCGCCGGGTTCGCCGGCTGGGGCGAGGGGCAGCTCGAGGAGGAGATCGAGCGCGGCGACTGGATCGCGCAGGCGGCGCTGCCCGAGGACGTCTTCACCGACGCCCCCGGCCAGCTGTGGAGCAGCGTGCTCGAGCGCAAGGGCGGCAGCTACGCACTGATCGCGCGGATGCCGCGCGACCCGAGCGTGAACTGACGGCGCCGTAAGGGAGATCCCCGATTGCTTCCGGCGGGCGCCGCGCTAGAGTCGAACGCACCCCGCCGTTCCCCGCGGCGGCTACCCTTGCCCCAGTCCCCCCGGCCTCCCCGTGGCCCCGCTTTTCTGGAGGACCCACCTTGCTGAAGCTCGCCCGCTGGTCGACAACGCACCG
Organism: uncultured Solirubrobacteraceae bacterium; assembly: GCA_963782925.1. Taxonomy (GTDB): domain Bacteria; phylum Actinomycetota; class Thermoleophilia; order Solirubrobacterales; family Solirubrobacteraceae; genus Palsa-744. The sequence goes on along the minus strand of CAWALH010000002.1, from coordinate 2,370,275 downwards.
CAAGTACGTCGTGCTCGGCTGGATCGTCCTGCTGCTGGCGATCAACGCGCTCGCGCAGTCGGCCGGCACGTCGTACTCGAACAACTTCACGCTGCCCAACTCCGACGCCCAGCGTGCGTCGAACCTGCTCTCGCAGAGCTTCCCGGCGCAGGCCGGCGACCGCGACACGATCGTCTACCGCGTCGGCTCCGGGAGCGTCAGCGACCCGGGCGTGCGCGCGCGGATGAGCGCGATGTTCGCGAAGGTCGCGAAGCTCCCGCACGTAACGGCCGTGATCAGCCCGTACGGCGGTGCGGCATCCGGCAAGTCGATCTCGGCCGACGGCAGGATCGCGTTCGCGACGGTCGTGTTCGACCAGAAGGCGAACAACCTGCCGAAGTCGGCGCCCGAACGCGTCGTCGACGTCGCGCGCGCCGCCGCGCGGCCGGGTCTGCAGGTCGAGCTCGGCGGCCAGGCGATCGAGGAGACCGAGCAGGCCGGCTTCGGCATCTCGACCGCCGTCGGGCTGCTCGCGGCGATCGTCGTGCTGCTGCTGACGTTCGGCTCGCTGATCGCGATGGGCCTGCCGATCCTGACCGCGCTGTTCGGGCTCGGCACGGGCCTCGGCGTGATCGCGCTGTTCACCCACGTCGTCGACACGCCGAACTTCTCCTCCGAGCTCGCCGCGATGATCGGGCTCGGCGTCGGGATCGACTACGCGCTGTTCATCCTGACGCGCTTCCGCGAGGCGTACACGACGCCCGGGCCGACGTTCGGCGACGCGCGCGCGTCGGTCGTGCAATCGATCGACACGGCCGGGCGCGCGATCCTGTTCGCCGGCTGCACCGTCGTGATCGCGCTGCTCGGGATGATGCTGCTCGGCGTCGACTTCCTCTACGGCGTGGCGATCTCGGCGTCGATCGGCGTGCTGCTGGTGATGCTCGCGTCGCTGACGCTGCTGCCCGCCCTGCTGACGATCGCCGGCGCGCGCCTGGCGCGGCCGAGCCGCCGCGCGCGGCGCCGCGCGGCGAAGGCGGCCACCGCCGACGGGGCCGACGCGAACGCCGCCGAAGCCGCGATCGTCGGGCCCCGCCTCGGGGCGTGGCTGCGCTGGAGCATGTTCGTCGAGCGCCGGCCGCGCACGATCGCGATCGCCGCGGCGCTGACGATGCTGCTGATCGCCGCGCCCGCGACGGCGCTGCGGCTCGGCTCGAGCGACGCCGCCAACGATCCGCCGCAGCAGACCACGCACAAGGCCTACGAGCTGCTCGCACAGGGCTTCGGCCAGGGCTTCAACGGCCCGCTGCTCGCCGTCGCGAAGGTTCCGCCCGGCGGCGGCGCGGTGGCGCTCGCGAAGCTGCACACGGCGATCGCCACGAGTCCCGACGTCGTCTCGGTGATGCCGGCGAAGCTCAACCCGGCCGGCGACGTCGCGACGGTCACCGTCTACCCGCGCTCCTCGCCGCAGGCGCTGGCGACGACGCAGCTCGTCGAACACCTGCGCAAAGTCGCCGTCCCACCGGTCGCCAAGAGCACCGGGATGAAGGTGTACGTCGGCGGCGTGACCGCCGGCGCGGTCGACTTCGCGAACACGCTCGGGCAGAAGCTGCCGCTGTTCATCGGCGTCGTCGTGCTGCTCTCGGCGCTGCTGCTGCTGGTCGTGTTCCGCTCGCTCGTGATCCCGCTGCAGGCGGCCGTGATGAACCTGCTCAGCATCGGCGCCGCGCTCGGCGTGATCGTCGCGATCTTCCAGTGGGGCTGGCTCGGCAGCGTGTTCGGCGTGCAGGCGGGGCCGATCGAGTCGTTCATCCCGGTGATGCTGTTCGCGATCGTGTTCGGCCTGTCGATGGACTACGAGGTGTTCCTCGTCTCGCGGATCCACGAGCGCTGGACGCACACGCGCGAAAACTCGCGCGCGGTCGCCGAAGGCCTCGCGCTGACCGGTCGCGTCGTGACCGCGGCGGCGGCGATCATGGTCTGCGTGTTCCTCTCGTTCATGCTCGGCGAAGACCGCGTGATCAAGGAGTTCGGCCTGAGCCTCGCGAGCGCCGTGTTCCTCGACGCGCTCGTCGTGCGCTGCCTGCTGCTGCCCGCCGTGCTGCACCTGATCGGGCGCCGCACGTGGTCGCTGCCGGGCGCGCTCGACCGCGTGCTGCCGCGGCTCAACATCGAGGGAACGATCCTCCCGGCCGAGCCGCAGGGCTCGAGCGAGCCCAGCGCGACGCCGCCCGGAGCGCGGCGCTCGGGCCGGCCCGAGGTGGCGGCAGAGGGAGCCGAAGGCTGAGCCGAGGCGGCCGGGGCGGCCGGCTCGGCCGGCTGCTCCTCCCCTGCCTGCTCGCGCTGCTCGGCGCGACGCCGGCGAGCACGGCGCTCGGCGCGACGCCGGCGAGCACGGCGCTCGGCGCGACGCCGGCGAGCGCGGCGGCGCGCGGCACGGTCGTGCTCGCGTTCGCGCCGGCCGGCGGTCGGGCGCTGAGCGGCGTCGCCGGCCTGTCGGTCGGCTTGATGTCGGCGACGCAGGGCGCGTACACGCGCGAGCAGATGCTGCTCGACATCGGCCAGGGCGCGCGCGTCGCATCGTCGGCGTACGACACGACGCGGCCGCCGCGGCTCGCGATCGAAGCGTCGGGCGCCGGCGCGACCGTCGCCGGCTGGCGCGTGGCCGTCGAGCGCGCCGAAGGCGCGCCGCAGCTGCTGCGCCCGGGCCTGCTCGCGTCGCAGCTCGGTGCGGGCGCGGGCTCGGGCGCGGGGTACGCCGGAATCGCCGGCGCCGGCGACCTCGACGCGCTCGCGGCCGCCGATCGCGCCGGACGTGTGGCCGCGCTGTCGCTCGGCGACCCGAGCACGCTGCTCGCGCGGATCGCCGCGCTGCGCCGCCGTGCGCGCCTGGTCGTCTGCGACCTGCCGGCCGGCGCCGCCGGGCTCGCCGACGTGCGCGCGCTGAGCGCGAGCAAGCCGGCGAACGAGCTGCTGCTGGTGCTCGAGCGCGCGTCCGACGGACGCGGCCACGAGCTGCTGTGGGTGGCTGCCGCCGGGCTGGCGGGCGGCGGCGGGCGCGAGCTGACGTCGCGCACGACCAACCAGCGCGGGCTGATCGCGTCGGTCGATCTCGCGCCGACGATCCTCGATCGCCTCGGACTGCCGGTCCCGGCCGACATGCGCGGCGAGCGCGTGGAAACCGACGGCGCGCTCGACGTCGCCGCGCTGCGCGCGCTCGACGCGCGGCTGCACGTCGTCGGCGGGCGGCGGCTGAAGGCGCTCGCGTGCCTGCTCGCCGCGTGGACGCTCGTGCTGCTCGGCGCCGCGACGCTGCGCGGCGCGCGCGGCCACGCGGCGCGCGCGTGGGCGATGCGCGTCGGCGCGCTCGCCGTGATGTGGGCGCCGGTCGCGGCGATTATCGCGGCGGCGCTCGAACCGTCGGCGGCGGCCGAGTACGCGACGGTCGTGCTCGCGTGCTTCGCCCTCGCGGCGGCGACCGACGCGCTGCTGCCGTGGCCGCGCGCGCCGCTCGCGCCGGCAGCTGTCGGCGTCGTCGCGCTCGTCGCCGACGCGCTCGCCGGCACGCAGCTGCTCGTCCGCTCGCTGCTCGGGCCGAACCCGATCCTCGGCGCGCGCTTCTACGGCTTCGGCAACGAGCTGAAGTCGGGCCTCGCCGTGCTCGTGCTCGCGGCGGTCGCCGCCGCGCTGTTCGCGACCGGCCGCGCGCGGCGCGGCGCGCTCGTGACGGTGCTCGCCGGCGTCGCGCTCGCGGCGATCGAGGGCGCCGCGCGGATCGGCGCCGGCGTCGGCGGCGTGATCCTCGTCAGCGCGGGCTTCGCCGTCGCGACGCTCGTGCTGCTGCCGGGCGGCTTCTCGCGCCGCCGCGCGCTGCTGCTCCTCGCGACGCCGCTCGTCGCGCTCGTCGCGCTCGCGGGGCTCGACCTGCTGACGGCGCACGGCGGCGGCCACTACACGGGCAGCATCCTGCACGCGCGCTCGGCGGCCGACGTGCGCGACGTGATCGAACGCCGCTACGGCGCCGCGTGGGGCGAGCTGCGAAACCACGCGATGCCGGCGGCGACGTTGATCGCGCTCGCGTACGCGATCTACGCCGTGCGCGACCGCGCGCGGCTGCTCGCGCCGGTCGGCGGCGATCCGCTGTGGACGGCGGTCCTCGCCGGCGGGCTGACGGCCGGCGTGATCGGCGCGCTCAGCGAGGACTCCGGCCCGGTGCTGCTCGTCGTCGCCGTGTTCACGCTCGGCTGCGTCGCGTCCTATTTGTGGGGACGCCCTCCCACCCGCCCGGCCGCGCGCCCGGCGAGCGGCCGCGAGAGCAGGTCGACGCCGACGGCGATCGCGACGACGGCGCTCGACGGCGGCAGCGACGGCACGGCGTAGGCAAGCGCGAGACCGGCCCACATCGCCGCGACGGCGAGGCCGCCGGCGAGCGCGATGCCGGCGAACGGAGCGCGCGCGAGCCGGTGCGCGGCGGCGGCCGGCGCCGCGAGCAGGCCGAGCAGCAGCAGCGCGCCGACGACCTGCGTCGCCTCCGCCGCGACGACGCCGAGCAGCGCGAGGAAGCCGACGCCGAGCGCGCGCGTCGGCACGCCGCGCGCGCCGGCGACGTCGGGCGCGAGCGAGGTGAACAGCAGCGGGCGCGCGATCGCGCCGATCAGGAGCACGGCGGCGAGCGCGACGAGCGCCGCCAGGCGCGCTTCGCCGGCGTCGAGGCCGAAGATCGAGCCGAACAGCGTGTGCGCGCCGATCACGCCCGAGCCGCCGCCCGAGCCGGCGCCGACGCGGGCGAGGAAGAACACGCCGAGGCCGAGCACGAACGTGAACGCGATCCCGATCGCCGTGTCGTCGTCCGGCGCCGCGCCGCCGCCGCCGATGCCGCCGCGCGACAGCGCGCCGCGCCCGAGCGCGCCGATCGCGAGGCCGACGGCGATCGTCGCGACGAACAGCCCGATCCGCTCGTCGACGCCGGCCGCGGCGGCGGCGAGCGCGCCGGGGAAGGCGACGTGGCTGAGCGCGTCGCCGGCGAACACCTGGCCGCGCAGCACGACGAACCAGCCGCTGACGCCGCACGCGAGCGCGACGAACGTGCCCGCGAGCAGCGCGTTGCGCATGAATTCCTGCGAGAGCATCAGGCGGACGCACCGCGCGACCGGCGCCGGCGCAGCAGATCGAAGAGGCGCGCGAGCACGTAGACCGCGAACGCGACGGTCGCGACGAAGAAGCCCGCCGGGTAGATCGAGAAGTAGGCGATGCCGAGGCCGAGCCAGACGACGAGCAGCGCCAGCGCGACGCTCAGCGCGAGGCTCGCGAGCGGCCGCGTCGTCAGCGCCTGCGCGCTGGCCGCGGGCGCGACGAGCAGCGCGAACACGAGCAGCACGCCGGTGACCTGGCTCGTCGCGGCGACGGCGAGGCCGAGCAGCAGGACGAACGCGAACGACAGCGCGCGCACGGGCACGCCGCGCGCGGCGGCGACGTCGGGGTCGACCGACGCGAACAGCAGCGGCCGCGCGAGCACGGCGAGCGTCACGAGCGTCGCCGCGGCGACGGCGAGCAGCGTCAGCACCTTCGCGTCGCCGACCCCGAGCAGGTCGCCGAACAGCAGGCTCTCGAGATCGCCGAGCACGCCGCCGTAGAGGCTGACGAACAGGAAGCCGACGGCGAGCGCGAGCGCCTGGACGGTGCCGATCCCGGCCGACTGCTCGCCCCACGAGCGTCGCCCGCCCGCGAGCGAGCCGATCGCGGCGGCGCCGGCGCCGCAGAAGACGAAGTAGCCGTACGCGGCCGGCACGCCGAGCAGCGCCGCGCCGGCGGCGCCGGGGAAGGCCATCATCGACAGCGTGTGGCCGGCGAACACCTCGCGGCGCACGACCATCAGCCAGCCGACGAGCCCGGCCATCACGGCGACGACGCTGCCGGCGAGCAGCGCGTTGACCATGAAGTGGTATTCGAGCAGCTCGCCGACGTCGTGGAAGACGTTCCACGTGAGCGTCGGTTCGAGCGCGTCAGCCGGCATGCGCGTGGCCGTGCTCGGCGTCGTCGTGACGGTCGTGGTGGTGCGCCGGCGGCTCGGGCTGCCCGACGACGACGAGCCGCCCGTCGGAGGCGCGCAGCACCTCGACCGGCGCGCCGTACAGCGCGCTCAGCGTCGCCGTCGTGACGACCTGCTCGACCGGCCCCTCGACGGCGCGGCCGGCGGCGAGGTAGACGACGCGGTCGAGCTCGCCGAGCAACGGGTTGACGTCGTGCGCGACGAGCAGCGCCGCGACGCCCTCGCCGCGGCAGATCCGGCCGACGAGCGCGGCGACCGAGAGCTGGTTGGGCAGGTCGAGGCTGTCGAGCGGCTCGTCGAGCAGCAGCAGGCGCGGTCTGCGCACGAGCGCCTGCGCGATCAACAGGCGCTGCTGCTCGCCGCCGGACAGCTCGCCAATCGGTCGCTCGGCGTACGCGCTCGCGCCGACCAGCTCGATCACCTCGTCGACGCGCGCGCGCGCTGCGCGAGCGCGTGCGGCGGCGGCGCCCCACGCGAACGGCAGCGGCACGCCCCAGCGGTCGCCGTCGAGCCCGAGCCGCACGATGTCGCGCCCGCGCAGGCGCGTGCCCTGGGCGAACGAGCGGCGCTGGGGCAGGTAGCCGATCTCGGCGTTGCTCGCGCCCGGCGCGCCGCCGAGCACCGCGATCCGCCCCGCCTGGAGTGGGATCGCGCCGAGGATCGCCTTCAGCAGCGTCGACTTGCCCGAGCCGTTGGAGCCGAGCAGCGCGACGAACTCGCCCGGGCTCACACGCATCGAGAGCTCGCTCCAGATCGTGCGCGGACCGATGCGCACGGCCGCGCCGTCCAACTCGACTGCCGGTGGCTCGCTCACGGCGATCGCACAATAGCAAGACTGAGTCTCGTTATTGTCTGCGGCCGGACCGTCGAGCGAATCCGGAGCTCCGGCGGCGACATCGCGCCGCTCCAGCGGCGACATCGCGCGAGGCCGCGTCGCGCGATACTGCGTCGATGCACAAGCTGAACCTCGACTCAGACGAGACGGTCCACCCGACGTACGCGTCGCGCTCGTTCTCGCACGGCGTCCCGAAGTACCGCCTGCCGGCGCAGGGCATGTCGCCGAACGCCGCCTACGAGCTGGTCCACGACGAGCTGAACCTCGACGGCAACCCGGTGCTGAACCTCGCGTCGTTCGTGACGAGCTGGATGGAGCCCCAGGCGGACATGCTCGCGGCCGAGACGCTCGCGAAGAACCTGATCGACCAGGACGAGTACCCGCAGACGGAGGTCCTGCACAGGCGCGTCGTGTCGATCGTCGCCCGCCTGTTCCACGCGCCGGCCGGCTCGCAGGCGACCGGCACCTCGACGGTCGGCTCATCCGAGGCGATCATGCTCGCGATGCTCGCGCACAAGCGCGCGTGGCAGCTGCGCCGCGAGGCCGCCGGCGAGCCGGCCGAGGAGCCGAACCTCGTGATGGGCGCCGACGTGCACACGTGCTGGGAGAAGTTCACGCGCTACTTCGAGGTGCAGGCGCGCGTCGTGCCGATGGAGGAGGGCCGCTACACGATCGGCGCGGCCGACGTCGAGCCGCTGCTCGACGAGCGCACGATCGGCGTCGCCGGCCTGCACGGCTCGACGTTCACCGGCCAGATGGACGACCTCGCGTCGATCGATCAGCTGCTCGCGCGCGTCGAGCAGGAGCGCGGCTGGCGGATCCCGCTGCACGTCGACGCCGCCAGCGGCGGCTTCGTCACGCCGTTCTCAGAGCCCGAGCTGGAGTGGGACTTCCGCCTGCCGCGGGTGCGCTCGATCAACGTCTCGAACCACAAGTTCGGGCTCGTCTACCCGGGGATGGGGACAGTCGTGTTCCGCGAGGCCGGCGACCTGCCCGAGGAGCTCGTGTTCCACATCAACTACCTCGGCGGCGACATGCCGAACTACTCGCTGAACTTCTCGCGCCCGTCGAGCCAGGTGATCCTCCAGTACTTCGCGTTCCTGCGCCTCGGCCGCGAGGGCTACAGCCAGATCGTCGCGAGCGTGCTGTCGAACGCGCGGGAGCTCGCGCGCAAGCTCGCGACGTTCGAGCAGCTTGAGGTGCTCAACGACGCCTCGCGCTTTCCGATCGTGATCGTCCGCGCACGCGACCCGGAGAAGCTCGACCTGACGCTGCTGACGCAGCTCTTGCGCGCGCGCGGCTGGATCGTGCCGGCGTACACGCTGCCGCCGAACGCCGAGCACATCACGGTCATGCGGATGGTGATCAAGGAGAACTTCTCGCGCGACATGGTCGACCTGCTCGCGCGCGACATCAAGACGACGATCCACACGCTCGAGCACGGCCCGCCGCCGCGCAGCACACGCGTCAAGCGTCGTCCGATGTACTGAGAGCGCCCTGACGGGCGCTGCCGCTCAGTCCTGCTGGCGGCGGCGATTTACGAGGAGCACGACGCCGACGATGACGATCACGAGGATCACGACGCCGCCGACGATGTAGCGGAGTTTGTGTTTGACCGGTTTCGCTTTCGCCTGTTTTTCGGCGGTAGATTTCGTCAGGATGGTGACGGTCGCGCCGGCGTGCTGCAGGCGCGCGACGGTCGCCGGCTCCTGGTGCGCGGGATAGTGCGCGAGCACGTGCGTGCCGTCGGTCAGCGTGACGCGCAGCGTGCGCAGCCGCTTGTTGACCTCGACGCTCTTGACTTTCTTGCCGGCGAGGTCTTTCGCGAATTCGGCTTCGCTGATGTGCGCGTAGACGATCGTCGGTTCTTCGGCTGCGCCGGCGACGGCGGCGAGCGGCGACAGCGCCACCGACAGCGCGAGGCAGAGGGCCAGCGAAAGACTCGTAAACGCTCTGATCGGTCGATTCATCGGCGCGTACAGTAATGCCTCGGCGCTTGGCGTGTCGCGGCGGCGATGCGGGGCTTGACGCGACCGGCGCCGCACCGGTACGCGCGGCTCATTTGCGCGCTTGCCGCGCGGTCTTCAGCCGATCGACCTTCGACAGCACGACCTTGCGCATGCGCACCGAGTGCGGCGTCGTCTCGACGGCCTCGTCGTCGCGGACGAACTCGAGCGCTTCGTCGAGCGTCAGCTTGCGATGCGCGTCGAGGCGCACGAGCACGTCGGAGGTCGACGAGCGCATGTTCGTCAGGTGCTTCTCCTTGACGGGGTTGACGTCGAGGTCCTCCGAGCGCGAGTTCTCGCCGATGATCATGCCTTCGTAGACCTCCTCGCCGGGCCCGACGAACAGCGTGCCGCGCTCCTGCAGCGTCATCAGCGAGTAGCTGACGGTCGCGCCGGTGCGGTCGGCGACGAGCGCGCCGGTGTTGCGCGTCAAGAGCTCGCCGGCCCACGGCTCCCAGCGGTCGAAGACGTGGTGCATGATGCCGGTGCCGCGCGTCTCGGTGAGGAACTCGGTGCGGAAGCCGATCAGCCCGCGCGCCGGCACGAGGTACTCCATCCGCACCCAGCCGGTGCCGTGGTTGGTCATGTGCTCCATCCGCCCCTTGCGCGCGGCGAGCAGCTGCGTGACGGTCCCGACGTGCTCCTCGGGAACGTCGACCGACAGGCGCTCGACGGGCTCGGAGCGCTTGCCGTCGATCTCGCGCTCGAGCACGTGCGGCTGCCCGACGGTCAGCTCGAAGCCCTCGCGGCGCATCATCTCGACGAGGATCGCGAGCTGCAGCTCGCCGCGGCCCTGGACCTCGAACGTGTCCGGCCGCTCGGTCGGGCACACGCGCAGCGAGACGTTGCCGACGAGCTCCTGCGCCAGGCGCGCCTCGATCTGGCGCGCGGTCAGCTTGTCGCCGTCTTTGCCGGCGAGCGGCGAGCTGTTGACGCCGATCGTGATCGACATCGCCGGCTCGTCGACGGTGATCACCGGCAGCGGGCGCGGGTCGCTCGGATCGGCGAGCGTCTCGCCGATCGTCACCTCGGCGATGCCGGCGACGGCGATGATTTCGCCGGGCCCGGCCTCGGGCGCATCGACGCGGTGCAGCGCGTCGGTGACGTACAGCTCGGCGACCGTCGCTTTGCGGATCGAGCCGTCGGCGCGGCACCACGCGATCTGCTGGCCCTTGCGGATCGTCCCGTTCCAGACGCGGCAGATCGCCAGGCGACCGACGTACGGCGAGGCGTCGAGGTTCGTGACGAGCGCCTGCAGCGGCATCTCGGCCTCGTACGTCGGCGCCGGGATGCGATCGAGGAGCAGGTCGAGCAGCGGCGCGAGGTCGGGACAGTCGAGCGTCCTCTTTTGAGGATCGTATGAGAGCGACGCCTGCCCGGCCTTCGCGTTGCAGTAGACGATCGGGAAGTCGATCTGCTGCTCGTCGGCGTCGAGGTCGAGGAACAGCTCGTAGACCTCGTCGACGACCTCGGCGACGCGCGCGTCGGGGCGATCGACCTTGTTGACGACGAGGATCACCGGCAGCTTCGCCTCGAGCGCCTTGCGCAGGACGAAGCGCGTCTGCGGCAGCGGCCCCTCGGAGGCGTCGACGAGCAGCAGCACGCCGTCGACCATCGTCAGCCCGCGCTCGACCTCGCCGCCGAAGTCGGCGTGGCCGGGCGTGTCGATGATGTTGAGCTTGACGTCCTTGTAGCGCAGCGAGGTGTTCTTCGCGAGGATCGTGATGCCCTTCTCGCGCTCGAGGTCCATCGAGTCGAGCACGCGCGTGGCGACGTCCTGGCCCTCGCGAAACGCGCCCGACTGCCACAGCATCGCGTCGACGAGCGTCGTCTTGCCGTGGTCGACGTGCGCGACGATCGCGACGTTGCGGATGTCATCTCTGGTGACGGTCACAGCCGCGTAAGGCTAGCGGCGTACGCGCGCGGCCCTGAGACCAGTTCGCGCGCCGAACCGCGCGAGCGCCGCCGGGTAGCGCTCGGCGGCGGCGACGGTCTGCTCGAGCGCGGCCGCGAAACGGCGGATCTCGGCCTCGTCGACGACCAGCGCCGGCAGCGCCTTGATCGTGTTCATGCGGTGGCCGGCGACCTGGCAGAGGATGCGGTGCTCGTGGAACAGCGGGACCGTGATCAGCTGGCTGAACAGCCCGGCCTGGCGGCGCTCGACCGTCTCCCACAGGGCGCGCCCGACGCGCCCGGACGGCGGACCGAACTCGATCGCCCAGATCAGGCCGAGCCCGCGCACGTCGCGCACGACCTCGTAGCGGTCGACGAGCGGGCGCGTCAGCTCGAGCAGCAGCGCGCCGAGGCGCTCGGCGCGCGCGACGAGCTGCTCCTGGTCGAGCACGCGCAACGTCGCGAGCGCAGCCGCCGCGGCGAGGTCGTTGCCGCCGAACGTCGAGCCGTGGCGCACGGCGCGCTCCATCCCGTCGAACACGCGCTCGAACGCGGCGCGCGAGACGAGCACGGCGCCGATCGGCACGAGCCCGCCCGACAGCGCCTTGGCCATGCAGACGAGGTCCGGTTCGAGCTGCCAGTGCTCGAGCGCGAGGAAGCGGCCGGTGCGCCCGACGCCGGTCTGCACCTCGTCGCAGACGAACAGGGCGCCGGCCGCGCGGCACAGCGCCTGCGCGCGCGGCAGGTAGTCGGCGTCGGGCAGGTTGACGCCCTTGCCCTGGACCGGCTCGACGACGAACGCGGCGACGTCGCCGCGCTGGAGCTCGCGCTCGAGCGCGTCGAGATCGCCGAAGCCGACCGGCGCGCAGTCGGCCAGCAGCGGGCCGAAGCCGTCGCGGAACTCGGCGTTGCCGTTGATCGACAGCGAGCCGAGCGTGAGCCCGTGGAAGGCGTGCTCGGCGTAGAGGATCCGCGGGCGGCCGGTCGCGGCGCGCGCGATCTTGATCGCCGCCTCGACGGCCTCGGTGCCGCTGTTGGCGGGGACCATCGCGCCGACGCTCGCCGGCGCGCGCGCGAGCAGCTGCTCGGCGAGCACGCCGCTCAAGAGCGTCACGCCGAGCTGCGGCAGGTTGCCGGTCCGCGCGGCCATCGTCTCCTGCACGGCGGCGATCGCCTCGGGGTGGTTGCGCCCGATCGCGAACACGCCGTAGCCGCCGAACAGGTCGAGGTAGCGCTCGCCGCGCTCGTCGATCAGGTGCGCGCCCTCGCCGCCGCGCCAGGACTTGTCGAAGCCGAGCGTGCGCAGGATCCTGCCCATCTGCGGGTTCAGGTAGCGATCGTTGAGCGCCATCTCCTCGCCGGCGCGCCCGGCGATGATCTCGCCGACCGTCGGCTGCGTCTCGCGGTACATGGACTAAGCGTACGAGAGCCGCGCGCACGCCCCACGCGCCGGCGGCGCGGCGGCGCTCGGGGCGCCCGCCCGCGACGCCCACCAGATGCCACCTGATCGCAGGATTCGGTCCATCGGATTTTTCGAGGACAGATGTCTGTCATCAGGCAAATCACGCTAAAGCAGCGCCGCAAACCGGCCGAAGCGCCCACATGGACCGGGGATCGTGGCTATGTCCCACTGAGCTGGATCGCGCGCGCGTGATCGACGCGAACGACCGCGTGCGCATGATCCGCTTCGTCGGCGCGGGCGCCGTCGGCCTCGCGCTGGCGTTCGCCGCGCCGTGGGTCGGTTGGTGGCCGCTCGCGCTGTTCGCGCTGGCGGTGCTCAACTTCCTCGTCGTCGAGCTGCGGATCCATCGCAGCGCGCGGCCCGAGCGCGTCAGCGCGAGCGCGATCCTCTTCACGATGCTGCTGATCGGCGTCGGCGTCGCGCTCAGCGGCGGCCCGCGCAGCGTCGCGCTGCCGTGGATGGTGCTGCCGGCGGCGATGGTCGCGGCGCGCTTTCGCCCGCGCGTCGTGATCGTGGCGCTCGGCGTGACGATCGCGATCGTGCTCGCCGCGACGTTCGGCAGCCACCCCCAGTGGACGCTCGACGACCCGGCGCCGCTCGTCGCGACGCTCGCGCTGCTCGCCGGCGTCGTCTCGATCGTCTGGGCGCTGCAGGCCGCCGAGCTGCAACACCGCGGCGCGGCGATGATCGACCAGCTGACGGGACTGCTCAACCGCAACGCGCTGATCCCGCGCTTCGCCGAGCTCAGCCACCAGGCGCGCCTGACGCGCCAACCGGTCTGCCTGCTGCTGTGCGACCTCGACAACTTCAAGGCGATCAACGACGAGCACGGTCACGATCGCGGCGACGCCGCGCTGCGCGACATGGCGTACGAGCTGCGCAAGCGGCTGCACTCGTTCGACCTCGTCTACCGCCTCGGCGGCGAGGAGTTCCTCGTCGTGCTGCCCGGCGTCGCCGAGCACGCCGGGCGCGACGTCGCCGAGCGTCTGCGCGTCGCCGTCGAGCAGGCGCGCCCGGCCGGCGTCGCGGTGACGGTGTCGATCGGCGTCAGCGCCGCCAGCGGCGAGCGCGTCGAGTACGAGTCGCTGTTCAAGGCCGCCGACGAGGCGCTGTACAGGGCCAAGCGCGCCGGGCGCAATCGCGTCGCCGGCGCCGGCGAGGCGAGCGCGGAGACTCCCGGCGCACCGCCCGACGGGGTCGCGACGGGCGCGCCTACCGAGACCGCGACCGGTGCCGGCGCGCCGCCCGAGGCCGTCGAGCGAGCAGGCGCGTCGTTCGGCGCGATCGGGCGCGCGCTCACGTCCGTCGGGCGCCGTTAGCACGCGCAGGAGAGGGCTGCGCGGAAGCGGGCAAATCGCGAAACGCTGCGGCGAGCCGCGGGTGTATGCTCGCCACGACGAGAGGGGTCAGCCGAGACTCGCCGATGGCTCACGGGCGAGGACTCAGGGGTATGGGGGGTCACGGACTGGCCGGCCACTTCTAGGGAGGGATCAGGATGAGGAGACATTCCAAGGCGACCGCCATCGCGGTCGCACTTTCGATCGCTGCGCTGCTGCTGTGCGGCGTCGCGAGCGCCCGGCCGATCGCAGCGGCAGCGTCGCGCGCGGGCAAAACCGTCGAACCGCTGCCGCCGATCGAAACCACCGAAGGGTGCGAGTTCATCGCCAACCCGGGCAACCCGGTCTGCATGGAGCCGTTCCCGGACGACTACTACACGACCGCCGACCCGAGCAGCGCGACCGGCCGGCGGATCGCGTTCCAGACCGGCGCGACGCCGGCGAACGTGCACGGGCAGCACATCGAAGCGACGCCGTACAACGCGTCCGACGGCTTCAGCCCCGGCTCGGTGATCGTCGTGAAGATCCCCGGGATCGAAACGACGGCTGACGTCCAGGCGATGGGCGCGGCGCCGATCAACAAGCTGCGCCAGTACAACAAGCCGAACGCACCGGTTGTCGTGATCGACGCGCAGACCGGTCAGCGCTGGCCGATCTGGGTCGAGACCGATTCGACCGCCAAAGAAGCGTCCAAGCGCGTGCTCGAGATCCACCCGGCGGTCAACTTCGCCTCCGGGCACCGCTACATCGTCGCGATCCGAAACGTCAAGAACGCGGCGAAACAGAAGTTCGAAGCGCCGGCTGCGTTCCGCTACTTCCGCGACGACGTCGCCTCCGAACAGGAAGCGATCAACGCGCGCCGCCCGCACTTCGAAGAAATCTTCTCGACGCTCGAAGGCGCCGGGATCGCGCGCAGCAACCTGTACCTCGCTTGGGACTTCACGGTCGCAAGCGACGAAAACAACACCAAGCGCGAGCTCGCGATGCGCAACGACGCGTTCGCGCAGCTCGGTGACACGAACCTCGCGGACGACATCGTCGAAGGCACGGCGCCGACGTTCGCGGTGACGAAAGTCGAAAACGAACCGAACCCGGGCCAGATCGCGCGTCGTGTGAAGGGCACGTTCGTCGTGCCGTGCTACATGACGCCGAGCTGTGCCTCCGGCGGCCGGCTGAACCTCAACGCCGAAGGCGTACCCGTGCAGAACGGCGTCTGGACGGCCAACTTCGACTGCATCATCCCGCTGTCGGCGACGACCGGCCCCGGCGAATCGGCGCGTCCGTCGCTGTACGGCCACGGCCTGTTCGGCAGTGCGGGCGAGGTGGGCTCGAGCCCGCAGCGCAGCCTCTCGCAGGCGCATGACATCGTGCAGTGCGCGACCGACGAGATCGGCATGTCCGAATCGGACGTCTTTCCGATGACGATCCTGGCGCTGCAGAACATCTCGAACTTCCCTGCGCTCCCGGACCGTCTGCAGCAGGGACTGCTCGACGAGCTCTACCTCGGCCGGCTGCTCGACAACCCGGCGGGCTTCGCGTCGAACGCGGCGTTCCACCAGGACGGCACGCTGTCGAGCCCGTCGGTGCTGAACACGAGCCACCTGTTCTACAACGGCAACAGCCAGGGCGGCATCATGGGCGGCGCGCTGACGGCAGTCTCGCCGGACTTCACGCGGGCGTCGCTCGGCGTGCCGGCGATGAACTACTCGGTGCTGCTGCCGCGCTCGTCGGACTTCGACGAATTCGCGGCGGTGTTCTACCCGTCGTACCCGGACGAAACGTCGCGGCCGGTCGTGCTCGACATGGAGCAGATGCTGTGGGACCGCGGCGAGCCCGACGGGTACGCCGCGCGGATGACGAGCAACCCGCTGCCCGACACGCCGGCGCACCAGGTGTTGATGGACATCGCGTTCGGCGACCACCAGGTGAGCGACTACCAGGCAGACGTCGAGGCGCGCACGATCGGCGCCTCGGCCCACAGGCCGGCGCTGTTCAAGGAACGCTGGCCGAACACCAACGTCCTGTGGAACGTCCCGGCGATCAAGGGCTACCCGTTCACCGGCTCGGCCGCGTACTACTGGGACATCGGCCCGATCCGCGAAAGCGCGCCGGGCTCCGGCAAATTCATCGGCACCGAACCGCCGCCGTATGAAAACCTGCCGAACCGCACCGGCGAAGACCCGCACAGCTCGCCGCGCGCCGCGCCGGCCGAGCAGCAGCTCGTGTCGGACTTCTTCAACGGCGCGATCCAGAAGGCCGACAACTGCGGCCACGGTCCCTGCTACGCGGGGACGTTCACCGGCCCGTAGGCCGGACGCAGTCTGACGACACGGACGCGGTCGCCGCTTGAGCGGCCGCGTCCTTCGTCGTCGCTACGTGAAGATGATCTGCCCGCCGCCGGCGAGTCCGTAGAACTCGCCGACGGTGATGATCGTCCTCGACCTGCGGGATGAAGTCCTCGGCGCTCAGCCTGAACAGGTCGACCGACGCCTTGCACGCGTACAGGCCGGCGCCGGAGTCGGCGATCATCTCGACGAACTCGGGGATCGGCGGGATGTCGAGCTTCTCCATCTCGCGTGCGAGCTGGCGCGTGACGAGCGAGGAGACGCCGGGGACGCCGCCGGCCCACGTCGCGAGGTGCAGGCCGGGGTTGCCGACGGTCGCGACCTTGACGTGCTCGTGCTTGGCCTTGTTGATCGCGTCGAGGCCGAAGAACGTGAAGAACACGTTCGCCTCGATGCCCTCCATGCGCGCGCCGTTGGCCATGATCAGGCCCGGGTAGATGCCCTCCAGCGAGCCCTTGGAGATGATGATTGAGACCTTCTCGATCGTGTCGCTCATGGTTCTGTCCTCTCTCGTCGGTCGTCTAGATGCAGCCGCGCGGCTTGGGGATGCCGCCGATCTTGGCGGCGAGCTTCGCCGGGCCCTTCGGGAACAGCTCGTACAGCTCCTTGATCGGCACGCCCGAGGCCTTGCCGAGCGTGCGGATCGACGGCGCCGAGCCGGTCTCGAGGTAGGTCGTCGCGCATGAAGTTGACGACCTGCCAGTGGCGGTCGGTCAGCTCGTCGATCCCGTTCGCGCGCGCGATCTCGCGCGGCGATCTGCTCGTTCCACTGCCGGGCGTCGAGCAGGAAGCCCTCGGCGTCGACCTCGACCGGCGCGCCGGCGAGCGTGACGGTGCTCATGCGAGTCGCCTCCGTCCGGTTGTCGCGATGCGCCGTCGGCCGGGCCGTGAAAGCTGCGAGCCGACGCCGGGGATGTCGTGGCCGGGCAGCAGCACGTGCCAGTAGAGCGGCTGGAACGCGAGCTTCGCGAGGTGGTTGAGGCGCGACTCGCGCCAGCAGCGGCAGCGGCCCGACGTGCGGCTCGGGGAAGCGGCCCGGCAGCGGCTCGATGTCGTAGTTGAAGTCGATCAGCAGCGCCCTGTGGAAGCCGGTCTCGATGAAGCAGTTGGCGTGGCCGTCGTAGCTGCCGCTCGAGCGCCTCGCCGGCGAGCAGCGCGCTGACGTTCTCGACGAGCGTCTCGCCCTCGAAGTGCGTCGACCGAGCCGGCCTTCGAGGTCGGCAGGTCGCTCGCGTCGCCGATCGCGAAGACGTTCGGCGCCGCCTTCGCCTGCAGCGTGTGGCGGTCGACCGGGACGAAGCCGAGCGCGTCGCCGAGCCCCGGCGAGCGCGCCGACGTACGCGGCGCCGCCGTGCACGCGGGATCGTCGACGAGCAGGTCGAAGGCGACCTCGCGCTCGTCCCAGCTGTGCAGGCCGCCGGCGGCGGCGTCGACGCGCCCGGTCGCGAACTCGGCCTCGACGCGCGATGCCCTTCTCGCTCGAGCAGCGCGCCGAGGCGCTCGGAGGCGACCGGCTTGGTGAACGCGCCGTCGAGCGGCGTGACGAGCGTCGATCTCGACGTCGCTCGCGCACGCCGCGCTCGCGCAGGTGCCAGTCGGCGAGGAAGCAGAACTCGAGCGGCGCGACCGGGCACTTGATCGGCATGTCGACCACGTTGACGACGAGCCGCCCGCGTCGAAGCGCTCGAGCGCGTCGCGCAGCGCGATCGCGCCGTCGAGCGAGTAGAAGGTGTGAACCGAGTCGCGCCCCAGCCGCGGCCGGTCGAGGCCCTCGGTCTCCTCCGGCAGCAGCGCCGCGCCGGTGGCGACGACGAGCACGTCGTAGGAGAGCGTCGCTCGCCGCCCGCGAGATGCACGACGCTGCGCTCGAGCTCGACGCTCTCGACCTCGGCGATCGCGGAACTCGATCCCGTCGCGCAGCTGCGCGCGGCGCGAGCGCACGAGCTCGCGCGCGCTCGGCGAGGCCGAACGGCACGAACAGCAGGCCGGGCTGGTAGACGTGGCGCGTCGTCGCGGTCGACGACGACGATGCTCGCCTCGCTCGCCGTACAGCGCGCTGCAGCCGGTTGGCGACGAGCGTGCCGCCGGTGCCGCCGCCGAGGATCACGATCCTGTGCGCAGTCATACGACGATCCTTGCGCGCACCGGCGCGCCGGCACAGGTGGGCAAGCCGCCTGCTAGCTGCGGGTTTCCCCGATCGCGCCGGCGGCCCGGATCGCGCCGGCGGCGCGTGCTCAGGAGTGCCCGAAGCGCACTTCCGGCAGCAGCCTGCGAGCCCAGCGCGGCAGGTACCACGCGCGGCGGCCCATCAGCCGCAGCAGCACCGGCAGCAGCAGCAGCCGCACGAGCGCCGCGTCGAGCAGCACGGCGACGCCGAGGATGATGCCCATCTCCTTCGGCGGCAGCGGGCCGGAGATCGCGAACGTGAAGAACACGGCGACCATCACGGCGGCGGCGGCGAAGATCATGCGGCCCGAGTGCGCGACGCCGCCGACCATCGCCTCGCGCGCGTCGTGGGTGCGGTCCCAGTGCTCCTTCGCCGAGGACAGCAGGAAGACCGTGTAGTCCATCGAGATCGCGAAGATCATCGCGAAGAAGAACACCGGACCCCAGGCGTCGAGGAAGCCCTGCGGCTGGAAGCCGAGCAGCGAGTGCAGCGCGCCGTCCTGGAAGATCCACTTGGCGACGCCGAACGCCGCGCCGGTCGCGAGCAGGTTCGTCAGCACGCCGGCCGCCGCGAGCAGCGGCGCCTGCAGCGGCGAACAGCAGCAGCAGGAAGCCGAGCGCGAGCACGACGCCGATCACGAGCGCCGTCTTCGCCGCCAGCAGTCTCTGCAGGTCGTGGTTTTCGGCGGCCGCTCCGCCGAGCAGCGCACCGGCGGGAAGCTCGCGGCGCAGCCGCTCGATCGTCGCGCCGACGGCCGGGTTCGACGGGTCCTGGCGCGGGATCGCGGTGACGATCGCGAGGCCGCGCCGCCCCGGCTGGATCGGGAGAACCTGCGCGACGCCGCGGTCGCCGGCCGCGATCCGCGCGACCGTCGGCGCCTCGCCGGCCGGGAGCGACGATCTGCAGCGGCCCGGTCGCGCCGGGCCCCATCGCCGCGGCGACCTGCGTTCGTAGCCGACGCGCGAGGAGTCGCTCGGCGGCACGACCTTGATCGACGGCATCGACGTCTTCAGCTGCGTCACGGGGTAGGCGAGCGCGAGCAGCACGATCAGCGCCGGCACGCCGTAGCGCAGCGGCGTGCGCCACAGCCGCTCGCCCCAGCGCGCGAAGCGCGGCGAGCGGTGCTCGCCGGAGTGCGCCCACGGCAGCGCCAGCCTGTCGACACGCGGGCCGAGCTTCGCGAGCACCGCGGGCAGCAGCGTCAGCGTCGCGGCGAGCACGAAGATCACGGCGAGCATGATCCCGAGGCTCATGCTGCGGAACGCCGGGCTCGGCACGAGCATCACGGCGGTCAACGAGATCAGCACGGTCGCGCCGCTGAACAGCACGGCCTTGCCGGCGGTGTCCATCGCGACGGCCGCCGCGTCCTCACGCGACATGTCCGAGCCGAACAGCGCGCCGCGGAAGCGCATGACGATGAACAGCGCGTAGTCGATGCCGAGCGCCAGCGCGAACATCAGCGCGAAGTTCATCGCCCAGATCGAGATCGGCGTGATCAGCGTGCCGAGGTAGAGCGAGCCGGCGGCGGCGAGCAGGCCGACCATCGTCAGCATCAACGGCAGCCCGGCGGCGACGAGCGAGCCGAACGCGAGCAGCATGATCGCGAGCGTCACCGGCCACGAGATCACCTCCGACTTCAGCATCGCCGAGCGGTTGGCCGCGTTGAAGTCCGACCACATCCCGGCCGCGCCGGTCAGGCGCACCTGCACCGCCCCGCGCGAGAGGCCCTTCAACGTCCCCTTCAGGCGGTCCGCGGCGACGACCATCGCGTTCGGGTCGCGCGCGGCGCCGGCCTGGACGATCGCCGTGTGCCCGTCGCGCGAGATCGACACGCCGGGCGCCGGCGCCGACGACGGTGCGCACGGCGGCGTCGGCGCGCAGCTTCGCCTCGACGCGCGCGATCTGCGCCTTGAACGCCGGCGAGCCGACGGTTTCGCTCGACGAGTAGACGACCGTCATCAGCCCGTAGCTGCCGAGGCCGGCGAAGTCGCGTTCGATCAGCTTGCGCGCCTGCACCGACTGCGAGCCGCTCGCTTCCCAGCCGGCGCCCGACAGCGCCTTCTCGACGCGCGGCGCGAAGAAGCCGAGCACGAGCGCGACGAGCAGCCACGCGACGAGAACCGTGCGGAAATGCGTCGCCGTGTAGCGGCCGAGACGGCCGATCGGGCCGACCCGCGGCGGCTCCGTGCGCGGCAGGCGTGGCGAGAGGACGGCTGGCGGTGGGGCGACGGTGCTCATCGAGACGCCTCCTGTTGCGGATAGATGGCCGAGCGCAGCGCGAACAGCCGCTTCAGCACGAGCGACGCGGGGCACGCGCCGAACAGTACGTACGCCCACTGGTTGGCGCCGACGAACGCCGTCAGCAGCAGGAACCACGGCGAGACGAACGCGACCAGCACGACGCTCAGCAGCGTCATCGTGCCGGCCAGCGCGAACAGCACGCGCTCGAGCGGCCAGCGCGTGCCGGCGTCGCGGCCGCGAGCCGCCTGCGAGCAGGCGCGGGCGCTCATCGGAGCTCCTGCGCCGGCAGCAGCGCGTCGAGCGCGTCGAGCCGGCGGCGCAGGCCGCCGCAGACGTGCTCGCACAGCTCGAAGACGCTGTCGTCTGCGATCGCGTAGAGCGAGAAGTTGCCGTCCTTGCTGCGGCTGACCATGCCGCTGCGCAGCAGCACGCCGAGGTGCTTGGAGACGTTCTGCTGCGAGGCGCCGGTCGCCTCCTGCAGCTGCTGGACGCTCGCCGGCTGCTCGCGCAGGACGTCGAGCAGGCGGATGCGCATCGGCTCGCCGAGCACGCGGAAGCGCTCGGCGATCAACTCGACGAGCTCGGCGGGAAGCGGGTGTGGAACGGTCGCGGTCGTTGGCATGCGAAGGACAATAGCACAACTACACAGTTGTGTACTACTGTATTTGTATACGCCGTCTCTACGGAGTCGATCGCGTAGTCGCAACGGATCGCACGCTGAGCCGCACCGTCGACGATCCAGATGAACTTCGAAACGAGATCGGCAGAGGACGAACGCAGATGGCGATGACAGCGACAGCACGGCGACTGGACGGCGGCCTCACGCACGAGGTCGACGTCAACGGCCGTCACGTGCTCGTCACCGACGAGCCCGAGCGGCTCGGCGGCGCCGACGCGGGGCCCGCCCCGCACGAGCTGATGGCGGCGATGCTCGCGTCGTGCGTCGCGACGATGGTCGCGATGTACGCGAACAACCGCGGCTGGGAGATCGGCGAGACGTCGGTCGACGTGCGCTACGACCCCGACAGCGTCCCGCGGCGAGTCGCGATCGCGCTGCATCTCCCCGCCGACGTCACGCCCGAGCAACGGCGCCGGCTGGAGCGCGTCGCCGCGACGTGCCCGGTGCGCCGCGCGCTCGAAGCCGGCTTCGAGTTCGACGAGCGCGTGACGCTCTCAGACGGTTCGGCTCGCCGTCGCCCCGACGAGCCGCGCGTCGCGGCATAGCCCTCCGGCCACGGCCGAACGACAGAGCTCCCCGACCCGATCGGGCCGAGGAGCTCTGTCGATCACTGCTGTGGTCGTGGGTTTACGGAGCGGGGGCTATTTCGATTTCGCCGATGTTGCACTCGTAGGGCTTCACGAACGCGCTGCCGGCGACGCACCGCCACATGCTCTGGTTCGTCTCGCTCGGCGCTCCCGAGAACGTCGGGTTGCCGATCGATTTCATGTATTCCGGACCGAGCTGGCGAGCTTTCAGACCCTGTTCGAGGGCGTACCCGTCTTCCAGGAGCTGAGCCTCGCTGTAGGCCGTGCCGATGAAGTCGACCCCGATCGGGTCGCCTCCGGTCGAGCTGTTCTGCGCGGCGAAGCCGGCCGGCACCGACAGCACCGGATAGCCGGCGCGGTCGGCGACGCCGACGAGCGAGCTGCCGCTCGGGACCATGATCCCGGCGTAGTCGTCGCTCGGTTCACCCGGCGTGCCGTGGTTGATGATGTTGTCGATCACGGCCCTGTCTTCGGTCTGCCCCTTCGCGAGGTTTTCTTCGAACGTGGCCGTCGTCGTCGGGTTCGTGTATTCGATCGCCGCCGCCGCGAGCAGGCTGTTCTCTCCGAACTTCAAGCCCTCGATCGGGTTGGCTTTGTTGTATTCGACGACTTCCTGCAGCGATTTCGGCCCGCTCGTTTTCGCGAGGTAGGAGTCGAGATCGCGGTGGAACTCGTACGGGACGACGCTCGGCGCGCTCGTCGCCGCGCCGGGCGTCACGACGGTCGTGCTCGCGCCCAGCGTTTCGAGCTCTTTGACCGCCGTCGGGTACGGAGCCGTCGTGCTCGAGACGACGGCGACTTTCTTGCCGCTCAACGCCGTGGGCGAGAGGCCCGTGGTGTAGTTCGGCAGTTCTTTCGGCTGCCCCGCCGTCGCCGGATCGCTCGGGTCCGGCCCGGCGAGCGCGTTCAGCGCGCTCGCCACGTCGGCGACCGTCTGACCGATCGGTCCGGGCGAGTCCTGCGACTTGGCGACCGGCAGCACGCCCGTGCGGCTGACGAGCCCGGTCGTCGGCTTCAGGCCGACGACGCCGGCGTTGCCGGCGGCCGAGATCATCTGGGCGCTTTCGGTGCCCGTCTCCATGCCGATCGCAAGCGGCGCGACACCGGCCGACACGGCGACCGCCGAACCGGCGGAGGAGCCGCCCGGCGTTTTGTTCGTGTCGGACGGCAGCAGCACCTGGCCACCGAGCGAGGAGTAGCCCTGCGGCATGTTCGGGTCGAACATCCCGCCGAGCTCGGTCGTGTTCGTGTCGCCGAGGACGATCGCGCCGGCGGCCTTCAACCTGGCCACGAGCGTCGAGTCGGCGCTCGGCAGGTTGTCCTGCAGCGCGATCGAACCGGCGCTCGTCGGCATGCCGATCGCGTCGATCGAGTCATCGACGAGCACCGGGATGCCGGCCAGCGGCCCGAGCGGCGTCTTTTCCTGACGCTTTGCCTGACGCCGGGCGGTGTCACTCGCCGCGGCTTCGGCGATCGCGTTCGCGTTGACGTTGCGGACCGCCTGGATCGACGGACCGTTGGCGTTGGTGAGCGCGATCCGGAAGAGATCCGCTTTCACCAGTTGCTTGGCCGTGAACGTGCCTTCTTCGAGCATCTGCTCGAGGCTTGCGACCGGCGTCGTTTCGAGCGACACTCCCAGCAGGTCGCGTTTGTCGACCGCGCCGCTCTTGATCGACTGGTAGTCGGGGTTGCAGTGGCCGCGACTCGCGAACGGCTCCGCCGGCGTCGTGTGGGCGCAGCGGTAGGCCGCCGGATCCACGTCAGCCGGCGGCTGGCGCAGTTTCGTCGACTGTTCGATGACGTAGCCGACGCCGAGCAGGTTGAGCTCGTCGTAAGCGCCGCCGATCACGTTCACGTTGACCGACCGGCGCTGCGTCGTGTTGTAGCCCATCGGGATCGTGATCTCCGGTTCGCCCGCCTGCGGGACGCTCGGAGCCGAGCCGACGATCGCGATCACCGGACCGCCGCCGCCGCTCGGTTCGTTGATCATCTTCGCGATCGCTTCGTGGAACAGTTTCTTGCGTTCCGGAAGCGTTTTGTCGTAGGCGAGCTGGTTGGGGCCGCCGGGGGTGTCTTCGGCTTCTGACTCCGTTTTGTGGTTGGAGTTGCCGAACTTCAACGCCTCCTGCGGGTTGGTCAGGTCGACTTCGACCTCCTGCACGAGGCTTTTCACCGGTGCGCTCAGACCAAGTCGTTTGTAGTAGTCGTCGATCGTCGCGTGTTCCTCGTAGTGAGCCGGCAGCGCGGGCAGCGTCGGGACGGTCGTCGCTTTGTCTTCGACCATGATCGCGCCGGCCGCTTCGAGCGCCGTGACGGCCTTCTGCACCGCTTCCTGGTTCGCGCTCGGCGTGCACGTCGGCTGCGGCGTGCAGAGATTGCCGTTGTAGCCGATCCGCTTGCCTTTAACGAAGCTCAGGCTGAGCGCCGATTTGTAGTCCGGCAGTGTCGTGAACGGAGCCTGCAGCACGTCGCCGTTGGTCTTCCATTCCGGACCCATGATGTCGGCGTACTCTTTTTCGGCTTCGGGGTCGGTGCCGGGGGGCTCGGCGATCGACTGCAGCGTGATCGCCGCGTCTTCGACGCTCCTGACGATCGGTCCGGCCGTGTCCTGCGAGGCGTCGATCGGCGCGATCCCGTAACCCGGGACGAGGCCGAGCGTCGGTTTCAGGCCGACGAGGCTCTGCTGCGTCGACGGGCTGATGATCGAGCCGGACGTTTCCGTGCCGATCGTCAGCGCCGCGAGCGCGGACGACGCGGCCGCGGCCGAGCCGGAGGAGGAGCCGCTCGGTCCCTCGGCGGTGTCGATCGCGCTCAGCACCTGACCGGTCAGGTTGCTGAAGCCCGACGGCTGGCTGCCGAAGCTGTTGGCCCACTCGGACAGACCGACCTTTCCGAGGATGATCACGCCGTGCGCGCGCAGCTGCTTGGCCACGCCCGAGTCACTCGGCGGGAACGATTCGCGCAGCGCCCAGTCGCCGGCCGAGGTGTACATCGGCGTCGCGTCGATGATGTCCTTCAGCAGGATCGGCAGACCGGCGGCGGGACCGAGGCTTTTGCCCTTCGAGCGTTCGCGGTCGGCCACCTGGGCTTCTCGCAGCACGTTGGGGTTGATCTGCGTGACGGCGTTCAGGCCCGGGCCCGACTTGTTCAGCGCTTCGATCCGCGCGATGTAGGCCTTGACGAGTTCGACTGACGTCACTTCTTTGTTCTGCAGCATCCTCTCGGCTTCGGCGCCGGTCAGCGTTTCGAGGTTCAGCGTCGCCGCTTGGGCGGATGAGGCGAAGCCGACCGACAGGAGCAAGGCAAGCAATCCGAGCACGACTAGTCCGCCGGCGAAACGCCGGCGAAGCGATAGAGCAGACACGAAGTTGTCCCTTCCGTGGAGTGGGCGGTTGTGGGGAAGTACGGACACGTTTGCACCGGCCCGCTTCACCTCTTATGGCCAGGTGTCCAGGACTCGCGGCCCACCCGCTTTGCATATGTCTGGACAGCTTTGACGCGTTTTCACACGTCAAGTCAGGAGACTCGAATTCACCTTCGTCCGGCGCGGCGGATCGACTCCGCGAGCAGGCCGACGACGGCGAGCGGCATCACCCACCACGCGGAGATCCCGGCGCCGGCGATCAGCGCCGTCAGCGCGAGCGCGAGCGCGACGCCGATCGCCACGCGCCAGTCGTCGCCGACGACGAACTCCCACACGCCGCGCGCGAACGTCCGCACGTAGGTCATGCTCGCTCGCTCGTTTCGACGGCGGCGGCGGTCGCGACGCGTTCGACGGCCTCGCCCCGCGCGAGCGCCTCGCGCGCGAGCGCCGACGCGAGCGCGAGCGCCACGAGCAGGACGCCGGGGACGATCGCCAGCAGCGCGGCGTCGCCGCCCGGCCAGTGCGCGCCGGCGCCCTCCGCGCCCCAGAACGTGCCGAACGACGTCAGCATCACGCCGACCGCGAACTTGATCGTGTTCTCCGGCACCCGCGCCAGCGGCGCGCGCACGGCCGCCCCGGCGATCACGACGAGCGCCACCGCGACCCCGGCGGCGAGCGCCGCGAGCCCGACACGGTGCTGGTTGGCGCCGAACGTGAGCACGATGAACACGACCTCGAGCCCCTCGAGCAGCACGCCCTTGCACGCGAGTGTGAACGAATAGCCATCGAAGCCGGCGTGGCGCCCGCCGCCGGCGCGCGCGAGCTCGACCTCCTCCGCGAACGCCGCGAGCTCGTCGTGCTTGGCCTTCACCCCGGCGCGCCGCAGGATCGCCTTGCGCAGCCACTGCAGGCCGAAGATCAGCAGCAGCGCGCCGACGAGCACCCGCAGCACGCCGATCGGCAGCGACGTGAGCGCCGGCCCGACTCCGAGCACGAGCGCCGCGAGCACGAGTACGGCGGCCCCCACCCCGCCGATCGCCGAGGACCAGCTGCGCGTCGTGCCGACGGCGAGCACGATCGTCAGCGCCTCGACCGCCTCGACCGCGCAGGCGAGGAAGACCGACAGCGCCAGACCGATCTCCGCTCCGCTCATCCCCCGATCATCGCGCCTGCCGCGCCGCCGGGTCGAACGCGCCCGGCGGCGGGCCGCTTACGCGCCGGCGAC
This sequence comes from uncultured Solirubrobacteraceae bacterium, assembly GCA_963782925.1. GTDB lineage: Bacteria > Actinomycetota > Thermoleophilia > Solirubrobacterales > Solirubrobacteraceae > Palsa-744. Next base: position 2,344,109 of record CAWALH010000002.1, on the reverse strand, counting down.
GAGCGCCGCGCGGTCGTCGTAGACCTCGCCGCGCTCGGCCTTCTCGACGAGCGAGGCGGGCGGCTCGAAGCGCTCGCCGTAGGTCGCCGCCAGCTCGCGCGCACGGGCGACGAAGCCGGCGACGCCGCCGTCGTAGCCGTTGATGTACTGCAGCACGCCGCCGGTCCAGCCGGGGAAGCCGATGCCCAGGATCGAGCCGATGTTGGCGTCGGCGACGGACTCGATCACGCCCTCGTCGAGGCACTTGACCGTCTCGATCGACTCGGCGAACAGCATCCGCTCCTCGAGGTCCTTCAGCGAGATCGAGGCCGGGTCGCCGGTCTCGGGGAACATCTCTTTCAGGCCCTTCCAGAGACCGGCGCGCTTGCCGTCCTCGTAGTCGTAGTAGCCGGCGCCGGCGAGCCTGCCGCCGCGACCGGCCGTCGAGCATCTTGTCGACGACCTCGAACGCGGGGCGATCCTCGAACGTCGCCGCCTTCGGCCTCGACCGCCGCCTTCGTCGCGTCGCGGATCTTGCTGCGCCAGGTTGAGGTTGAGCTCGTCGCTCAGCTGCAGCACCGGAGCGGGGTAGCCGGCCTGGTTGGAGGCCTGCTCGATCGACGCGGCCGGGACGCCCTCGAGCAGCATCGCCGACGCCCTCGTTGATGAACGTGCCGATCACGCGGCTGGTGAAGAAGCCGCGGCTGTCGTTGACGACGATCGGCGTCTTCTTGATCTGCTTGGCGACGTCGAGCGCGCGGTAGAGCGTCTCCTCGCTGGTCTTCTCGCCCTTGATGATCTCCAGCAGCGGCATCTTGTCCACCGGGCTGAAGAAGTGCAGGCCGATGAATTCGTCGGGCCGCGACACGCCCTCGGCCAGATCGGTGATCGGCAGCGTCGAGGTGTTCGAGCCGAGCAGCGCGCCCTCGGCGAGGTGCGGCTCGATCTCGGCGAAGACCTGCGCCTTGACGGCCGGGTCCTCGAAGACGGCCTCGATCACGAGGTCGGCGCCCGCCGCCGCGGCCGGGTCGTCGGTCGGCGTGATCCGGGCGAGCAGCGCGTCGGCCTTCTCCTGCGTCGAGCGCCCGCGCGAGATCGCCTTCTCGAGCAGCCCCTGCGAGTAGCGCCTTGCCCTTCTCGGCGGCCTCCAGCGAGACGTCCTTGAGCACGACCTCGATGCCCGCTTTCGCGCACACGTAGGCGATCGCCGCGCCCATCATGCCGGCGCCGAGCACGACGACCTTCGTCGCCTTGAACGGCTCGATGCCCTCCGGGCCGGTCGCGGTCGCCGTTGACCTGCTGCAGGTCGAAGAAGAACGCCTGGATCATGTTCTTGGAGACCTGGCCGGTGAGCAGGTCGACGAAGTAGCGGCCCTCGATCTCGATCGCGGTGTCGAAGTCGACCTGCGCGCCCTCGACGGCCGCGGCCATGATGTGGTGCGGCGCCGGGTAGTTGGCGCCCTTCAGCTGCTTGCGCAGGTTCGCCGGGAAGGCCGGCAGGTTCTGCGCGAGCTTCGGGTTCGACGGCGTGCCGCCGGGGATCTTGTAGCCCTTGACGTCCCACGGCTGGACCGTCGGCTCCTCGCTCGCGGCCTGCGCCTTGATCCACGCCTTGGCGGCCGGGACGAGCTCCTCCCGCGTGGCGACGACCTCGTCGACGATGCCCACCTCCTTGGCCTTCGCCGGACGCAGCCGCTGGCCCTGCATCAGCAGCTTCATCAGCGCGTCGACGATGCCGAGCATGCGCACCGTGCGCACGACGCCGCCGGCGCCGGGCAGCAGGCCGAGCTGGACCTCGGGGAAGCCCATCTGCACGCTTCGGGTCGTCGACCGCGATGCGGTGGTGGGTGGCCAGGCAGATCTCCAGGCCGCCGCCGAGCGCGGCGCCGTTGATCGCCGCGCACGACCGGCTTGCCGAGCGTCTCCAGGCGGCGCAGCTGCGCCTTGCCCGCGCGGACCATCTCGGCCAGCTCGGCGCGTCGTCCTTGCGTCGCGCGTCTTCAGGTCGTTGAGGTCGCCGCCGGCGAAGAAGGTCTTCTTCGCCGAGGTGATGACGACGCCCGTGATCTCGTCCTTCTCGGCCTCGAGGCGGTCGACCGTCGCCGCCATCGATTCCGCGTAGGCGCGGTTCATCGTGTTGGCCGACTGGTTCGGGTCGTCGAGCGTCAGGATGACGATGCCGTCCTCGTCCCTCTCCCAGCGGATCGTCGTGCTCTCAGCCATGTCTAGATCGCCTCCACGACGGTCGCGATTCCCATGCCGCCGCCGACGCAGAGCGTCGCCAGCCCGTAGCGCCCGCCGGTGCGGTGCAGCTCCTCGATCAGCGTGCCGAGGATCATGCCGCCGGTCGCGCCGAGCGGGTGGCCCATCGCGATCGCGCCGCCGTTGACGTTGACCTTCTCCATGTCGAGGCCCATGTCGCTGACGAAGCGCAGCACGACCGCGGCGAACGCCTCGTTGATCTCGACCAGGTCGAGGTCCTCGACCGTCAGGCCGGCCTTCGCCAGCGCCTTCTTGCTGGCCGGCGCGGGGCCGGTGAGCATGATCGTCGGGTCGGCGCCGGACAGGGCGGTCGCGAGGATCCGCGCCTTCGGCTTCAGCCCCAGCTCGTCGCCGGTCTTCTCGTTGCCGATCGTCAGCAGCGAGGCGCCGTCGACGATGCCCGAGGAGTTGCCGGGCGTGTGGACGTGCTCGATCTTCTCGACCCAGTGGTACTTCTGCAGCGCGACCGCGTCGAAGCCGCCCATCTCGCCCATCGCCGCGAACGACGGCTTCAGGCCGCCGAGCGTCTCGACGGTCGTGCCCGGGCGGATGAACTCGTCGTGGTCGAGCACGACGTTGTCGTTGAGGTCCTTGACCGGGATCACCGAGTTCGCGAAGCGGCCCTCCTGCTGGGCGCTCCAGGCGCGCTCCTGCGAGCGGGCGGCGTAGGCGTCGACGTCCTCGCGGCTGAACTCCTCGATCGTCGCGATCAGGTCGGCGCTGACGCCCTGCGGCACGAACGAGGTGTCGTAGTTCGTCTCCGGGTCCATCGCCCAGGCGCCGCCGTCGGAGCCCATCGGCACGCGCGACATCGACTCGACGCCGCCGGCGAAGACGAGGTCCTCCCAGCCGGAGGCGACCTTCTGCGCGGCGATGTTGACGGCCTCGAGGCCCGAGGCGCAGAAGCGGTTGACCTGCACGCCGGCGACCGTGTCGGGCAGGCCGGCCTTGATCGCGGCGGTCTTGGCGATGTCGGCGCCCTGGTCGCCGACCGGCGAGACGCAGCCGAGCACGACGTCGTCGACGCGCGAGGGGTCGAGTTTCTCGTTGCGCACGAGCGTCTCGTGCATCAGACCCGACGACGAGGTCGACCGGCTTGGTGCCGTGCAGCGAGCCGTTGACCTTGCCCTTGCCGCGCGGCGTGCGGATCGCGTCGAACACCAGCGCCTCGGTAGCTGCCATTGCTCGGACCTCCTCGGTCGTAGTCCCGCGGTCGCGGGGCGGCGCGGAGCTGCGTACGCAGCATCAACATTCGTTCTGCTGAACGCAAATTTTGGGTTACGATCGGCGCGGCGACGAGCACCGCGAGCACGCCCAGCGCGCGCCGCACGCCAGGCCGAGCGCAGCGCCGCGACGCGCGAGGCGCTGCTCGACGCGACGATCGCCTGCCTCGTCGAGGACGGCTACGCGAACACGACGACCGCGCGCGTCGCCGAGCGCGCCGGCGTCTCGCGCGGCGCGCACCTGCACCACTTCCAGACGCGCCAGGCGCTGCGTCGCCGCGGCGATCGAGCACCTCGCGGCGCGCCGCGGCGCGCGAGCTGCTGGCCGCCGCCGACGACCTGCCGGCAGGGCCGCGAGCGGCTCGTCAAGGGCCTCGACCTGCTGTGGTCGAGCTACGCCAGCCCGCTGTTCCAGGCGGCGCTCGACCTGTGGTCGGACGCGCGCACCGACCCCGAGCTGCGCGAGCACCTGACGAAGGTCGAGCGCGAGCTCGACCGCCAGACGCTCGACGCTCGCGCGCCGCCTGTTCCCCGACGCTCGCCGACGCGGCCCGAGCTTCGAGCGCCTCGTCGAGATGGCCGTCGCGACGATGCGCGGGCTCGCGCTGCTCGACACGCTGCACCCCGACGGCGCGCGCAACCGCAGGCAGTGGCCGTTCTGCCGCGCGCAGCTCGTCGCGCTGCTCGAACGCGCCGAGTGAGCGGCCTCAGCCGAGCGGCGTTTCGCCTTCTTCGGCCTTGCGCCGGCGTTCTTCGCGTTCGCGCCTGCGTTCTTCGCGTTCTTCTTTGGTCCTCTTCGGCGGGCCGCCCAAGCCGACCGGTTCCGGCGATTCGCCGCTCGCCGCTTCTTCTTCCGGCGTCGCGTGCTTCCCCTGCCGCCGTTCTTCGTGCGACAGCCGTCGTTCGCCGCGCTCGTGCGCGCGTTCTTCGCGCTGGAGCACGCGCTGTTCGTGCTTTGCCTGAGACGCCGAGCGCTCGCGCTGGCGTTCTTCCTGGCTCGCGTTCGGAACGGCCGCGCCGGTCGCCTGGTGGCGCCCCGTCGGAGTACTCGATGTGCGCTTCTTCGCTTCGTCCGGCGGCGAGCCGCCGTCGCCCTGCGGCGGCGCCACCGTGCCGACGCTCGGATCCGACGAGGGGCTCGAGCCTGCGCCGTCGCGCGCGCCGGCGCCGGGCTGCGCGAGCGCCTGCGCCGACGGCGCGAGCGTCGACGCGCCTTCGTTGCGCGCCCACGAACTGGCGCCGGCCGCGGTCCGGCCGCGCGTCGACGCGACCGGACCGGCGCTCGCGATCAGCGTTCGCGGCGCCTGCGCCGCGGCGGCCGCGTGCGCGGCGGGCACGCCGGGGTGCGTTTCGAGCACCGACACGCCGACGCCCGCGCTCGCACCGAGCGCCGCCATGCCGGCGGCGATCTTGATCGCGAGCGCTTTGATCCCGCCACTTGCGAGCTCCGCCACGAACGCCGAGCCGGCCGCCGCGCCGCCGGCGTACGAAGTCGGTTCGGCGGCGCCGATCCCGAGCGCCTGCTCGAGCACGCGGTACTTGAGCGCGAGCATCGGCGTGATCGGAATCAGCGCGCGCAGCTGGCGCTGCTGTCGCGCGACGGCGCTCGCGTACTCGCTGCAGCCCGAGCACGCCCGAACGTGCCGGCGAAGATGCCCGCGCCGCAGCGCCGGCCCGCGCGCCGTCGCGAGCTCTTCGCGGATCGCGCCGCAATCGGCCTCGCGCGCCTCGCGCTCGGACAGCAGGTTCGAGCGAGCCTGGTAGATGTACGCCTTGACCTGATCGGCGCGCACGCCGAGGACCGTGCCGATCTCGACCTGGCTGAGGCCGTCGAGCTCGGCGAGCATCAGCGCCGCCCGCTGCTGCTCGGGCAGCGCGCGGACGTCGGACGCGATCTGGCGGATCTCCTCGCGAAGCTCGGCGTGCCTGGCCGGATCGCCCGTCAGCGCCGGCTCGCCGTTCAGCTCGACCGTCGCGCGCCGCTTGCGCAGGACGTCGAGGCTCTCGTTGCGGGCGATCGCGAACAGCCACGGCCGCAGCGTGACCGGCCGGCGATCGGCGCGCAGTCCGCGATAGGCGGCCGCGAACGTGCTCTGCACGACGTCTTCGGCATCCTGACGCGAGCCGAGCATGTAGCGGCAGAACCCCAGGAGCGCCGGCGAGTGACGCTCGTAGGCCGTCGCGAACGCCGTCGCGTCACCGCTCCGGATGCACGCGACGAGCCGCTCGTCGCTCGCCACCCGCAGGCGCATCCGCGAGGCTGCCGTGCTGAGTCGAATGCCCGTGACCAACCGATGCCCCCCAACTTCACATTTGCTCGAGAACGGAGTGCGAATATACCCCTCGCAAGCACCTGGAAGTGAACGATGTGCACGGCAAAGATAATTTTCATCGCCATCCAACCTTGGCACCCGATGTGCGTTAACGGCTTTGCCCATGCGTAGCCCAAAACCGTGCAAGCGCGCTGCGCTCGGCCTTCTCGCGTCGCTTGCCCTCCTTGCATCGGCACCCGGCGCGTCGGCGTTGATCGTGCGCGCCGGCGGAGCGACGCTCAGCTACGAGCCGCTCCCCCACAGCTCGATCTCACAGGCGAGCCCGCTCAGCGTCAAAGCGGTCGAATACCACGGCGGGCCCGTGATGCCGTCGAACACGAACTACGCGATCTACTGGGCGCCCGGCGGAGCGAGCCAGTATCAGACCGGCTACACGTCCGGGATCGACCGGTACTTCGAAGACCTCGCGCACGACAGCGGCGGACTCCTGAACACAGACTCGCTGTTGCAGCAATACGGCGACAAAGCCGGTGAATTCGCCGACTACAGCTCGCATTTCGGCGGCGCCGGGTTCGATACCGACCCATATCCGGCGAGCGGATGCAGCGCGGCCGCAACCTGCTTCACCGAGGAACAGCTCCGCGGCGAGATCGCGAAGTACGTCGCCGCGCAGAAACTGCCGACCGACCTGCAACACGAGTACTTCCTGCTGACGCCGGCCGGCGTCGACAGCTGCCTCGAAGCGGCGAGCCGTGCCTGCTCGGCGGGCGCCAGTCACGCCGTGTACTGCGCATATCACGGCTACATCACGGCCGCGAGCGGCGTGATCGTCTACGCCAACGTCCCGTACATGCTCGGCACGAACTGCGACACCGGCGAAGAACACCCGGGCAACGCCGCGTCCGACGCGACGCTCGGCGGCGGGCTCGTGCACGAGCACAGTGAGTCGCTGACCGATCCGGAGCTGACCGCGTGGTACGACGCCAAGGGAGAAGAGGTCGGCGACAAGTGCCGCACGCTCAAGCTCGCGAGCGAATTCGGAGAACCGCTCGGGACGGCGCCCGACGGCTCACGCTACAACCAGGTGATCGACGGCGACCTGTACTGGTACCAGCAGGAGTGGAGCAACGAAGCCGGCGGCTGTGCGCAGCGCCTGGCGCAGGCGCCGACGACGAAGAAGATGACGCCGAAGAGCGGACCCGCGAGCGGCGGAACGGTCGTCACGATAACCGGGGCCGCGTTCGTTGGCTCCGTCGCGGTGAAGTTCGGCGAAACCGCCTCGCCGCAGGTGACGGTCGGCTCCTCGACCTCGCTCACGGCCGTCGCCCCGCCGGGCGCTCTCGGCACCGTCGACGTCACCGTCACGACGCAGGCCGGCACGAGCCCGATCAACGGCAAGGTTCACTTCAAGTACAAGAAGCGCTGACCGCGGCGCGGACGGCGCCCCAGGGACGCAGGCGTCGATCCTCGGGCGCTGCGTCGAACTTCTCGCGCAAGCGCCCAACTTCCGCCGTGCGGAACGGTTATGACGGGTACGACCATGTCTACGCTCGACTACGTGTTCATCGGCTGGGGTCTGGCCGACCTGGCGATTCTCGTGCTCTTCTCGCTGCCGTTGCTGCGGAGGGTCGTCTCACCGAGCGCCGGCAAGCGACGCGGACGCGGCGTCGCGATCTAGGCGTTCCCGTCCCGCGGTCCGGCGACGCTTCACCTGATACTCGCGACACAAGACGTTTACAACCAACCTCCGTCGGTCGCGCTCGTTGTATCAGGCACAGGCGCCTCAGTCCCAATCGTTGGCTCCTGCTCAAACCGTGACACACAAACAGGAGGAAATTCGAATGAGGAGCTCCGTCTCGAGATTCTTCGTCCTCGCTGCACTGGTCGCAGCGCTCGCGATGGTCAGCGCCGCCTCGGCGAGCGCCGACACGACGAGCTGCCAGGCGAGCGGGACGATCAAGCTCTCTCCGGGCCTGTCCGAATCGGCGCAGGTGCAGAACGTCAGCATCAAGGGCTCGCTGTCCGAATGCGCCGGCACCGAAAGCTCGGCCACTTCGGGCAAGTTCGTCGCGCACTTCAAGACGGCCACTGCCGTCACCTGTGCGACGCTCACCGGCGCCGGCGTCGGCGCGGCCGCCGAAGAAAACAAGATCGTCATCAAGTGGACGCCGAAGGGCGGCGGCAACTCGCAGGGAACGATCAGCGTGCCGATCACCGAAGTCCCCGGCGCCCTCGTCAGCGGCGGCATCGAAAGCGGTCCGTTCGCCGAAGACACGATCGCCGGCTCGGTCTCGCAGTCCTACACCGGCGGCCCGACGTGCGGCACACCGGAAGGCAAGAAGAAGGCCAAGAAGGTCAACAAGGGCACGCTCTCCGGGACGGTCTCCGTCTCGTAGCGCCCCCAGCGACGACGCGCCCCCGCCCCGGCCCACGTGGGCGGGGGCCGCGTCGTTTCGGTCGTCAGGGCCGAGATGCTGCTAGCGTGAACGCATCAGGTTGGGCGATCGCCCAGCATCGCAGTGCCCGCGCTCGTAGCCTTTGCTCAGCAATCTCCGCGTTCGCAGCACTATCAACGCAGGAGGAAACACAATGGCTACCGGAACCGTCAAGTGGTTCAGCGACGACAAGGGCTTCGGGTTCATCACGCCCGACGACCAGTCGAAGGACCTGTTCGTTCATCACAGCGCAATCGTCGGTGAGGGCTATCGCTCGCTCGCCGAAGGCGCGAAAGTCTCATACGACGCCGAGGCCGGCGACAAGGGGCCGAAGGCCGGGAACGTCCGGCCCGTATAGGCATGGCCTCGAGCGGCAAGAAGAAGACGACGATGGCAAAGCTGATGCGCGAGAGCCGGCTGCGCGAGCGTCGTCTGGACAAGCAGGCCAGGAAGGACGCGCGCAAGCAGGCGTCGGCGGAGCAGCCAAGCGCTCTCGTCGACGTGCTCAGCGCGATCCCGCCGCCGAGCGAGCCGGAGCCGACGGACGTCGGCGAGGCTGCGCTCGACGCGGTCGTCCCCGCAGCCGCGGACAGCGCCGCGATCTAGATTCCCGCGGACGCCTGAGCGCCCCGCGCGCTCAGGCGAACGTCGGCGGCGCGGCGCTACGGTTGGACCGTGGCCCCCAGGCTCCGTGCATTTGCATTTGGGACAGCCGCCGCGATGGTCGTCGCGGGCGGCCTCTGCGCCGCGTTCGTCGGCGGCGTGCTGGGCGAAGTCCTGACGATCGTCCTGATCTCCGTCGGACTCGCCGGCGCCCTGCTGCTGGTCTTCCTCGAAATCGGGCTTGGCGAAGAAAGCGACCTCGCGCGCGAGCGGGAGCGGCGTCGCAGGCGGGCCGGCATTCCCGGCGCCGGGAGGCGTCCGCAGCTACCGAGGCGTCCACGGCGCCCCGGTTGACGCGCCCGCCGGGAACACGTAAACACGCTGGAGCGCAAGCCAGGGGATCGACCAGTGCCTCTCCCTGGCGCGACGCAGCCGCAGTCGCGCGAACTTGATGCCCCGATACGACGAAGGGGGTCGCGATGAGCACGACGGAGGTTCACGACAACGACGCCAGCGGCGACGCGGGCGTCGAGCAGGTCGACGAGAAGCTGGAGGTGATCGTCATCCCCGTCTCCGACGTCGACCGCGCGAAGGAGTTCTACGGCAGCCTCGGCTGGAGGCTCGACGCCGACGTCGCCCCCACCGCCGAGTTTCGCCTGGTCCAGTTCACGCCGCCGGGCTCCGGATGCTCGATCCAGTTCGGCACGAACCTCACGTCGGCCGCGTCCGGCTCGGCCCAGGGCCTGTACCTGGTCGTCGCCGACCTCGACGCCGCACGCGCCGAGCTCCTCGCCCGCGGCGTCGACGTCGGCGAGGTGTTCCACGAAGAATCGCCCGGCTCTCGCTTCGAGCCCGCCGCGAGCGGGCGCGCCGCCGGCCCGGCGGACGAGCACGCCAGCTATCGATCGTTCGCGACGTTCAGCGACCCCGACGGCAACGGCTGGCTGTTCCAGGAGGTCACGACGCGGCTGCCCGGGCGGATCGACGCGGCCGAGACGTCGTATGCGTCGGCGAGCGATCTGGCCGGCGCGCTGCGGCGGGCCGCGGCGGCGCATGGCGAACACGAGGCGCGGATTGGCGAAGCGGACGAGAACTGGCCGGACTGGTACGCGCGGTACATGGTCGCCGAGCAGGCCGGCGGGGAGTTGCCGGTCTGAGCGTCCTCTAGGAGGACTGCTGCGCGCGCAGCGCGACGAGCCAGCCCGGCACCTCGCCGCCGCCGTCGACGCGCAGCTCGGCGCCGCTGACGTGAACCGCGCCGGGCGCCGCTAGCAGCACGCACGCCGCCGCGACGTCCTCCGGGCGCGCCATCCGCCCGGCCGGGATCGTCTCGCGCACGGCCGCGAGGCCCGCCTCGCCGCCGTAGTGCCGCGCCGAGCCGTCGGTCTCGACGAGCCCCGGCGTGACCTGGTTGACGCGGACCTTCGGCCCCCACTCGAGCGCCAGCGCGCGCGTCAGCCCGAGCAGGCCGGCCTTCGCCGCCGCGTACACCGCCGTGCCCGGCGCCGGGCGCTGCTCGGCGACGCTGCCGACGTTGACGATCACGCCGCCCTGCGGCTGCCGCTGCATCGCCGCGTTGGCGCGCTGCGCGACGTAGAACGGCGCGAGCAGGTTCAGCGCGACGACCTTCTCGGCGGCCGCCGGCGACATCTCGGCGGCGGCGCCCGGCGCCGTGCCGCCGGCGTTGTTGACGAGCAGGTCGAGCCGACCGTGGCGCTCGACGACCGCATCGACCAGCGCCTGCGCCTCGCCCGCGTCGCGGACGTCGGCCGCGAGGAACGCGGCCTCGCCGCCGCCGCCGCGCGGAAGGCGCTCGGGCGCCTTGCGCGCACAGACGGTCACGCTCGCGCCCTCCTCGAGGAACGCGCCGGCGATCGCCGCGCCGATCCCGCGCGTCCCGCCGGTGACGAGCACGACCCGCCGCTCGTCCGTCATCCGCGCTGCTCCAACAGGCCGGCGCGCGCGGCGGCGAGGCGCTTGGACGCGCCGAACCCTCGCGCCAGCAGCTCGTTCGCCTTCGCTCGCTTGAAGTACAAGTGGACGTCGTGCTCCCACGTGAAGCCGATGCCGCCGTGCAGCTGGATCGCCTCCGCGGCGACGTGCAGCAGCGACTCGCCGCACACCGCCCGCGCCAGCGGCGCCAGCACCGGCAGCTCCTCCGGCGCGCCGTCGACCGCCCACGCCGCGTAGTACGCGGTCGAGCGCGCCGCCTCGAGCTCGGCCGCGAGGTCGGCGCAGCGGTGCTTCAGCGCCTGGAACGAGCCGATCGGACGGCCGAACTGAACGCGCTCCTTCAGATACGCCACGGTCGTCTCCAGGCAGCGCGCGGCCGCGCCGACCGACTCGACCGCGAGCGCGACGGCGTACACGTCACGCGCGTGCGCGACCGCGCGCGCCCCCTCGCCCGGCTCGCTGAGCCGCGCGACCGGCGCGTGAGTGAGCGTCGCGCGCGCCTGGCGGCGCGTGTGGTCGAGCGACGCGAGCGGCTCGATCGCGACGCCGTCGGCCCCGGCGTCGAGCGCGACGAGCGCCGGTTCGCCGTCGAGCTCGACCGCCAGCAGCAGCGCCTCGCAGTGGGCGCCGTCGAGGACGTGCTCGACCGCGCCGTCGACGAGCACCCGCCCGTCCTCGGACCGCGCGCGCGGCGGCTCGCCGCCCTCGATCCCGAGGCCGAGCGCGGCGCCGGCGATCACGCGCCGCAACACCTGCTCGGCGGCCTCGCGCTGTTCGTCTCGTGCGGCGCGCGCCGAGCTCGCGGCGTGCGCGACGACGACCGTCGGCAGGTACGGCGCCGGCAGCAGCTCGCGCCCGAGCTCCTCCAGCGCGACCGCGACCTCGACGAAGCCGGCGCCGGCGCCGCCGAGCTCGGCGTCGATCGCGAGCGCCGTCAGCTCCATCTCGCCGGTCAGCCGCTCCCACGCCGGGCGGGCGAAGCCGTCGCCGTCGAGCGCCGCCGCGCGAACCTCGCGCGAGCCCGCGTGACGCGCGAGGAACGCCCGCAGCGTGCTGCGCAGCTCCTGCTGATCGTCTGTGAACGAGAAGTCCATCGCTCGAAAGCCGTCGCTCAGCCGCGCGGCAGCCCCAGCATCCGCTCGGCGATGATGTTGCGCTGGATCTCGTTCGAGCCGGCGTAGATCGTGTCGGCGCGCGTGTACAGGAACAGCGCTTGGTCGCCGTCGAGCTCGTACGGCGCGCCGACGACGCTCGCCGCGGCGCCGCGCACGTCGACGGCGAGCTCGCCGAGCCGCTGGTGCCACGGCGCCCACAGCAGCTTCGAGATCGACGCCGCATGCGGGTCGACGCTGCCGAGCGTTCGCAGCGCCTGGTAGCGCATCGTCCGCAGGCCGGCCCACGCCTCGACGATCCGCATCGCGATCGCCGGGTCCTCGATCGCGCCGCTCTCGTGCGCCGCCGCGATCACCTCGTCGAGCTCGCGCTCGAAGCCGATCTGCTGACCGAGCGTCGCCACGCCGCGCTCGAAGCCGAGCGTGCCCATCGCCACGCGCCAGCCGTCGCCCGGCTCGCCGACGACGTTGACCGCGTCGGTCTCGGCCTCGGCGAAGAACACCTCGCTGAACTCCGACGTGCCGGTCAGCTGGACGATCGGGCGCACCTCGACGCCCGGCTGGCGCATCGGCACGAGCAGGTAGCTGAGGCCGCGGTGGCGCTCCGAGCCCGGCTCCGAGCGCGCCAGCACGAAGCACCAGTCGGCGTGCGCCGCGAGCGACGTCCACACCTTCTGGCCGTCGATCCGCCAGCGCTCGCCCTCCAGGCGCGCGCGCGTGCGCACCGCCGCGAGGTCCGAGCCGGCGCCGGGCTCGGAGTAGCCCTGGCACCACAGCTCCGTTCCGGCGAGCACGCCGGGCAGGAAGCGCGCGCGCTGCGCCTCGCTGCCGAACGCCGCGATCGTCGGCGCCAGCAGGTGCTCGCCGACGTGGTTGACGCGCCCCGGCGCGCCCGCGCGCGCGTACTCCTCGGCGAAGATCACCTGCGCCAGCAGCGACGCGCCGCGGCCGCCGTGCTCGCGCGCGAGCCCGAGGCCGATCCAGCCGGCCGCCCCCAGCTCGCGCTCCCACGCCATCCGGACGTCCAGCCCCTCGTGCTCGCGTCCCGGCCGCCCCGCCCCGCCGAGCGCCGCGTACTCGCCGCGCAGGTGCTCGGCGAGCCACGTCCTCACCTCCTCGCGGAACGCCTCGTCCTCGGCTGTCTGGCGCAGGTCCACGCGCGCACCATACCAAGCGCTTGGTTGGTTATTCTAGGCCGGCCATGACCGACAGCCTGGTCCATTCGGCCGCCGACATCGCCGGCTACCGCGCGCGCGGCGAGTGGGGGCACACGACGCTCAGCGAGCTGGTCGCCGCCAACGCACGGCGCCGTCCGAGCGAGCCGGCGCTGTTCGGCGATCGCGGAGCCATCACCTGGGCAGAGTACGACACGCTCGGCTCCGAGCTCGCGCGCGTGCTCGCCGCGCTGGGAACGAGCGCCGGCGCGCCGCTCGCCGTCGCGCTGCCCGACGGCCCGACCGTCCACGTCGCCTACCTCGCGTGCGAGCGCGCCGGGCACCCGATCGTCGGCGTCGCCGCGCGCTCGGGCCGCCGCGAGATCGCGCACGTGCTCTCGCGCACGCGCGCCGCCGCGCTGATCACCCACGACGAGTTCGCGCGCGCGCCGATCGAGCGGCTGCTCGAGGACCTGCGCGGCGACGGCGTCGACGGGCTGACGTCGGTCGTGCTCGGCGACGTCGCCGACGACGGGCTCGCCGGGCTGCGCGTCGACGGCGCCGCGCAGCCGGCCGTGGCCGCAACCGCCGGGAACGCCGGCACGGCGGCGGCGATCGACGCCGACTCGCTCTACCTGCTGAACTCGACGTCCGGCACGACCGGGCTGCCGAAGTGCGTGATGCACAACCAGAACCGCTGGCTCTGCTTCTCGCGCCTGGCGATCGACGCCGGCCGGCTCGCGGACGGCGAGACGATCCTCTCGGCCGTGCCGAGCCCGTACGGCTTCGGCCTGTGGAGCGCCCACTTCGTGCCGGCGCTGCTCGGCTCGCCGACCGTCCTGATGGAGCGCTTCGACGTGCAGCGGATGCTCGCGGCGATCGCCGAGCGCCGCGTCGGCGTGCTCGCGTGCGTCACGACCCAACTGCTGATGGCGCTCGCCGACGGGCTCGACCGCCACGACGTCAGCTCGCTGCGCGTCGTCTTCACCGGCGGCGAGCCGGTTCCGGCCGACGCCGCCGCCCGCTTCGAGGACGCAAGCGGCGCCAAGGTGCTGCAGTTCTACGGCTCAAACGAGAACGGCGCGATCAGCGTCACGAGCGTCGACGACGATCGCGAGCATCGCCTCGGCACGGCCGGCAGGCCGATCGCCTGCATGAACGTGCGCCTCTACGACGGCGAGCGCGACGTGACCGCCGGCGGCGGCCCCGGGCAGGTCGCCAGCAGAGGGCCGACCGCGGCGCTCGGCTACTACGACGATCCCGCAGCCAACCGCGAACTGCTGACGGCCGACGGCTGGATGCTCAGCGGCGACCTCGCGACGATCGGCGACGACGGATACCTGCGCCTCGCCGGGCGCGTCTCGGACCTGATCATCCGCGGCGGCAAGAACATCAGCGCCGCCGCCGTCGAGGCCGAGGCCGCGACGCATCCGGCGATCGCGCTCGCGGCCGCCGTCGCGATGCCCGACCCGGTGTTCGGCGAGCGCGTCTGCCTGTACGCCGAGACCCGCCCCGGCGACACGCTCGATCTCGAGGCGCTCTGCGAGCACATGCTCGCGCGCGGCGTCTCGCGCGAGTGGCTGCCCGAGCGCCTGATCGTGCTCGAGCGGCTGCCGCGGTCGGCCGGCGAGAAGGTCGCCAAGAGCGAGCTGCGCGCCGACATCCGCCGGCGGCTCGCAGCCGTCTGAGCGCCGTCGTGACTTGACCCGGCGGCGCGGCCTCGCTCAGGCGCCGGCCCCGAGCCGCGCCGCACGCCTGCGCAGCTCGCCCTTGGCGAGCTTGCCGCCCGAGGATCGGGGCATCCGCTCGACGACGACGAGCCGCTCGGGCAGGTGTTCGGTCGAGGCGCCCGCCGCCGTCAGGAACGCGGTCAGCTCGGCCAGCTCCATCTCCCCTCCGTCGCCCAGCTGCACGAACACGCAGACCCGCTCGCCGAACAGCTCGTCGGGGATCGGCACGGCGGCGGCCAGCGCGACGCGCGGGTGCGCTGCTACCTCCTCCTCGACCTGCGCCGCGCTGATGTTCTTGCCGCCGCGGATCACGATGTCCGACGTGCGCCCGACGACGCTGAGGTAACCCTCCGCGTCTAGCTCGACGATGTCGGCGTGCAGCAGGAACCCGTCGGGCGTGAACAGCTGCGCGTTGGCCTCGGGATCGTCGAGGTAGCCGAGGCAGACGGCCGGGCCCCTTGTCCCCGGCTGCCCGCGCCCGGAGGCGGTCACGTCGCGACCGTCCTCGAACAGCCGCAGCTCGGTCCCGTCGAGCACGCGCCCGCCGGTTCGCAGGCGCCGCTCGGGCGAATCGGACAGTCGCGTGGCGGTCGCAAGGCCGCTCTCGTTCGAGCCGTAGAAGTTGAGGATGCTCGCGCCGGTCAGCTGCTCGAAGCGCCGCGCCGGCTCGTACGGGATCAGCTCGCCGCCGGTGAACATCACGCGCAGCGAGCTGAGATCGCGCTCGGCGATCGTCGGCTCGTTCAGCAGCATCCGGAACTGCGTCGAGACCGCGCACAGCACGGTCACGCGCTCGCGCTCGATCAGCTCGAGCGCGAGCGCCGCGTCGAAGCGCTCCATCGCGACGGTCGGCGCGCCGAGGTACGTCGGCGTGAAGTGCGACGTCCACTGGCCGAAGCCGAACGGCGCCGGCACCGCGCCCATGAACACGTCGTGCTCGCTCAGCGCGCCGACGTCGAGCGCGTGCAGGTGGAAGTACCACCAGCGGTTCTGCGCCTGCATCACGCACTTCGGCAGGCCGGTCGTGCCCGACGTCGAGTTGACCAGCCAGGGCTCGTCCGGCCCGAAGCGGTCGGGGAACTCGCAAGCATCGCCGCGAAGCTCGGCGCCGTCGACGACGATCGCCGCGCCGGCGTCGAGCTCGAAGCGCGGCACGACGACGTGGTGGCGAAGCCCGGCGAGCTCCGCGCGCAGCTCGGAGAACGTCTCCGCGAGCGGCCGTCCGCGGTGCTCGGCGTAGGAGATCAGCGCCACCGCGCCGGTCTTCGCGAGGATGTGGCGCGTCTCGCGCTCGCCGGCGCGCGCGCCGATCCCGACGGCGACGGCGCCGGCCTTCTCGCACGCGAGGAACGCGACGTGCACGGCCGCGCCGTCGGGCAGCTTGATTGCGACCGCGTCGCCGCGGCCGAGCTCGAGCTCGACGAGGACGGCCGCGAGCCTGCTCGAGCACGCCTCGTAGTCGCGCCACGAGATCCGCGCGTCGGCCCCGACGAACGCGTCGCGCTCGGGACGCTCGGCGGCGTGGCGCGCGACGTGGTCGGCCAGCGCGAACTCCGACCACCAGCCGCGCCGGTGGTACTCGGCGGCCCGCTCGCGATCGATCGGCCTGCCCTCCACGCATTCAACCTAGCAAGCGCTTGGTATGGTCGCGAGCGATGTCAGCGGCACGCATGCACGACATCGCCGTCGTCGGCCTCGGCGACCTCGGCCTCGCGATCGCGCGACGGCTCGACGACGTCGGACTCGAACCGGCCGGCGTCGACGGCTCGGCGCGGCGCCGCGAGCTGTGGCGGGAGCACAGCGGCCGCGCCGCGTGCGCCTCGCTCGGCGAGCTGGCTCCCGCGCGGGCGCGGCGCGTGTTCGTCTGCGTGCGCACGACCGAGCAGGCCGACGGCGTGCTCGCCGAGCTGAGCGCGCTTGCGACCAGGACGGCCGGCGACGGGCACGCGCAGGCGGCAGCTGGCGCCGTCGCGTACGTCGTGACGACGCTCGCGCCCGCCTTCGCCCGCGAGCTCGGCGCCCGCGCCGCCGACGCGGCGCTGCGGATCGTCGAGCTGCCGGTCTCCGGCGGTCGCGCCGGCGCCGAGCGCGGCGAGCTGACGGCGCTGCTCGGCGGCCCGGCCGCGCAGCCCGACGACGTCGAGCTGATCCAGAGCGCGCTCGCGGCGCGCGTGTTCCGCTTCGCGCGCTACGGCGAGGCGACGCTCGCGAAGCTCATCAACAACACGCTCGCGGCCTACAACGCTGCGGCGTTCGCGCACTGTACGGCGCTCGCCGACGCCGCCGGGCTCGACGCGGGCGCGTGCATGGCCGTCGCGCGCGCCGGCTCGGGCGGCAGCTGGATCGCCGAGCACTTCGCCGCGCTGGTCGACGACCTGCTCGTCAAGGACGCCGCGCTGCTGGCCGACGAGCTCGGGCCGCTGCCGGTGCTCGATCTCGCGCGGGGCGAGGAGCTGCTCGCGACGCTGTCCGACGCGCGCGAGCTGCTGCGCCGACAGTAGGCCCCGTGGTGCCGCGGTCGCGACGGCGCGCCGGGAGTACCCAGCACGGCAGGTCATCAGCCGTGACGCCTGCCAAGAGCTCACGGGCGGGCTCGAGTTCGACGCGGCAGCGGGCCCCTCGACGGCGTTTCTTTCACCCGCCCTCAAACCAGATTGGGCCGTCGCAGGCGGGGCTACAATCGACCCGACTATGCGTGCATTGGCAACGACAGCGCCGGACGGAACAGCGGCCGAGAGGCTGCGGGCATGAACGCCGTCACCGCAGAGGCGATGATCGACCGTGCAGGCCGCGTGCTCATCGATGCTGCGCCCGCGCCGGCCAAGGTGATCCTGTTCGGCTCACGCGCCCGCGGCGACGCCGACGACGGCAGCGACTTCGACTTCCTGGTCATCGAGGAGACGGTCCCGAATCGCCTCGCCGAGGCGGTCAGGCTCCGTGATGCTCTCGGAGACTTCAACGCGCCGGTTGACGTGATCGTCATGGACGCGGCGCTCGCCGAACGGCGAGCGAAGGTGCGGGGCACGATGGTGCACCGAGCCCTGCGCGAGGGTCGTGTTCTCGCCGAGTCCTGAGCAGATCGAGTACGCCGAGCTGCTGCTGCGCCGGGCCAACGGCGACCTCCAAGCCTGCCGCGTGCTCGCCGACGACGCGGAGATCGACGACAACATCGTCGGGTTTCACGCTCAGCAGGCAGTTGAGAAGGCAATGAAGGTCGTGCTCGTGCTCGCCGACGCCGACCTCCCGCTCACCCACGATCTCAAGTTCCTGTTGCGGCAGATACGCGAGACGGGCACGCAGCCTCCACAGGACATCTCGGATACCGCGTGGCTCACGCCCTGGGCGGCCGAACTGCGTTACGACGAGCCGATCGCGTTCGATCGCACCGCCGCGCTCGCAGCGGCCGAGAGCGCGAGCCGCTGGGCAGCGTTGCTGCTTACCGACGCGAAGCTCCCCCAACCTGATCCTGATTCGTGAAGATACCGCCGCCGAGACACGCGAACATGGAGATCGGCAAACCGCCGAAGCCACGACCGTCGGGTTATGAGCCCGCTCCGCCCCGCGTCGCCGCCACGCTCTGCGTCACTCCCCGCTGCGCGGCCGCCGCCGCTGGATCCCCGTAATCCCGACCGCGGCGATCAGCACAGCCCCCTGGAACACCTGCGGCGTCCAGTTCGGCGTCCCCGCGAGCAGCAGTCCGACGCTGCCGGTGCCGATCATCAGCACGGCGACGACCGTGCCCCACGGGTTGAAGCGCCCGCCGCGGAACTGCGAGGCGCCGACGAACGCGGCCGAGAACGCCGGGATCAGGTACGACGGGCCGACGGTCGGGTCGGCCGAGCCGATCCGCGAGGTCAGCGCGATGCCGGCGAACGACGCGAGCACGCCCGAGCAGATCAGCGAGATCGTCCGCAGCCGCCCGACGCGCAGGCCGACCAGGCGCGAGACCTCGGGGCCGTAGCCGGAGGCGTACACGTGGCGTCCGAAGACCGTCTGCTCGAGCAGGTAGCCGAGCACGAGCATCGCGACGATCATGTACAGGACGGGGAGCTGGATGCCCGAGAAGCTGGTGCTCGCGATGTCGGTGAAGCCGCCCGACAGCTTGCCGGTGATGATTTCGTCGCCGGAGACGCCGAGCGTCGCGGCGGCGATGATCGAGCCGGTCGCGAGCGTCCCGATGAACGAGTCGATGTTCATGCGCACGACGACGAACGCGTTCAGCAGCCCGATCGCGAGGCCGGCGCACAGCGTCATCGCGACGGCGAGCGCCGGCGAGACGCCGACCGTGTTCAGGCACCACCCAGCGAACACGCCGGCGAAGCCGATCGTCGAGCCGATCGAGAGGTCGAACACGCCGGCGGCGAGCGGCATCACGATGCTGAGCCCGGCGAGGCCGGTGATCGCGTACTGGTTGACGATGCTCTTCGCCGTCTGGCTGGTCGGGAACAGGCTCGGCTGCCAGACCGCGAAGATCACGATCAACAGCGCCCAGACGTAGACGGCGCCGATGTTGCGGAAGCTGAGCGAGCCGAGCCAGGCGGGCAGGCGCCCGCGCTTCGACGGGGACGCTTGCAGGGCCTCGACCTCAGCGGACATGCGCGCTCTCCTCCTCACCGACCACACCAAGCAAGCGCTTGGCCAAAGCCATGCTAGAACGTGCGCGGGCGGACTGTCAAGGCCGCTGCGGCGGGGCGTACCGCAGACCGACCGGCCGCCGCGCTGCCCGCGCCGCGCACCCTGCGCAGGACCGCGTGACGCGCCATTGACGCGCGCGCGCCACCGGACTAATCTCTGCCCAAGCGCTTGCTTGGTCAGGCGCGCGCCGTGACCGCCCCCGAGCTCGGAGTCGAGGCATGAGCACCACCGCACCGGCCGCACCGCTGATCGAGATCGAACACCTCTCGAAGACGTTCCCCGGCCAGCGCGCGCTGGCCGACGTGTCGTTCGCGATCGGCCACGACGAGATCCACGCGCTCGTCGGCGAGAACGGGTCGGGCAAGTCGACGCTGATCAAGGTCCTGTCTGGCTTTCACGAGCCCGACCCGGGCAGCCGCGTGCGCGTCGACGGCGCCGCGCTCGAGCTCGGCTCGCCGGCCGCGTCGTGGGCGCACGGCCTGCGCTTCGTCCACCAGGACCTCGGACTGATCGGCGAGCTCAGCGCGGCCGAGAACGTCGGGCTGGCGTCGGGCTTCTCGACGACGTCGCCCGGGCGGATCGCGTGGTCGGAGCAGCGCCGGCGCACGCGCGCGCTGCTGTCGCGGATCGGCGTCGAGCTCGACGTCGACGAGCCGGTCTCGCGCCTGCGCGCGGTCGAGCGCAGCGCGCTCGCGATCGCGCGCGCGCTCGACGACAGCCATGGCAAGATCTCGCTGCTCGTGCTCGACGAGCCGTCGGCGGCGCTGCCGCCGGCCGAGTGCGAGGCGCTGTTCGGTCTCGTGCGCGACGTCGTCGCGAAAGGGATCGGCGTGCTGTACGTCTCGCACCGACTCGACGAGATCCTCGAGCTCGCCGCGTGCGTGACGGTCCTGCGCGACGGCGCCTACCGCGGCACGTTCCCGACGGCGACGATGGACCGTGATCGGCTCGCCGAGCTGATCGTCGGCTCGCAGGTCACCGTCGCCGCGCGAAGCGACGCGCGCGCAAACGCCGGCGCCGGCGCCGCGCCCGTGCTCAGCGTGCGCGGCCTGCGCGCCGCGCCGCTCGCCGGCGTCGACTTCGACGTCGCGCCCGGCGAGGTGCTCGGCGTCGCGGGCCTGTCCGGCTCCGGCCGCGAGTTGCTCGCGGCGGCGGTCTGCGGCGCGGCGCCGGCCGAGATGGAGCTGACGCTCGACGGCGATCGCTGGCAGGGGACGATGAACCCGCGCGATGCCGAGCGGCTCGGGCTCGCGCTGGTGCTGCCGAACCGCCATCCGGCTGCGGCGATCCCGAACTTCACGATCGGCGAGAACATCACGCTCGGCCGGCTGCCGGAGTTCGCGCGCGGCGGGCGCATCCAGCGCCGCCGCGAGCGCGAGGCCGTGATGGAGTGGATCCGCCGGCTCGACGTGCGCCCGCCCGACCCCGACCGCCTGTACGGACTGCTGAGCGGCGGCAACCAGCAGAAGGTGCTGCTCGCCAAGTGGTTCGGTATCGAGCCGCGCGTCGTGTTCATGGACGATCCGACGAGCGGCGTCGACATCGGCGCGCGGCACGCGATCTACGACGTGATCCGCGAGCACGCGAAGACCGGCGCCGGCTTCGTCGTCTGTTCATCCGACATCGAGGACTTCGTCGGCGTCTGCGACCGCGTGATCGCGCTCGTCGACGGCCGCGTCGGCGACGAGCTGAGCGGCGCGCGGATCAACGAGCGCGAGCTGCTCTCGGCGATCTTCGGCGGCGCCGCGCAGGCCGCCGCACCGAGCTGAGCGACGGCTCGGCGGGAGGCGCGACGTCCCCCGCGCAAGCACCGGCGACTTTCTGGCAAGCAAGCGCTTGACAGGCGACCGCCCGCGCGACTAGTGTTAGCCGAGCAAGCGCTTGGTTTGGCGCGTGCGCGAACACTGTGAAAGCTGTGAGAGGAGAGAGCATGAGGTTTCACATCGCCTCCGCGCGCCTGTTTGCCGCGGCCGGCATTTGCACCGTGGCGATCGTCGCCGCGGGTTGCGGGAGCAGCTCGAGCAGCAGCTCGAGTAGTAGCTCGACGAGTGCCAGCACCGGCGCCAGCAGCACGTCGGCGTTCCCCGCCGCCGCCAAGGCCAACGCGGAATTCGAAAAACGGCCGACTACGGTCGGCATCACCCAGCCGGTCGGGAAGAAGATCCCGAGCGGCAAGACGATCGACTTCATCCAGTGCGGCGTGCCCGCGTGCAAGACCGAGGGTCAGCTGTTCGAAGCGGCGATGAAGAACCTCGGCTGGAGCATGCGGTCGATCAACGCCGGCACGACGCCCGAGGAAATCAAGGCGGCGTACGCGAAGGCGATCACCGACAAACCGGACGCCGTGCTCGGGTCGGGCTACCCGCGTGCGCTGTTCGACCCGGAGATCGCGACGCTCAAGCAGATGAAGATCCCGGTGGTCGAGTTCTTCGTTCAGGAAAAGGCCGGCAACGGGATCACGGCCGTGCTCGGCGGCGAGCCGACCTCGGAAACGCAGGGCAAGATGATGGCCGACTACATCCTCGCGAACAGCACGAACAAGTCGATGGAACTCGGCACCGTCAACGCGCAGGGCTTCGAAACGGTGACGGCGACGGCCGTGGAGGTCGAAAAGGTCATCAAGCAGGAATGCGCGGGATGCAAGACCAAGCGGCTGGATGCGCCGCTGACGAGCATCGGCGCCGACCTGCCCCAGCGCGTGGCGAGCTTCCTCAACGCCAACCCGGGGATCGAATGGGTGACGGTCGGCTATGACGACATGGTCTCCGGCCTGCCGACGGCGCTGAAAGGCGCGGGCATCGAAAAGGCGAAACTGTCGACCGTCAACATCAGCACCGCGATCGCGCCGTACATGAAGAACGGCGAATACCTCCAGTCGACCGTCGGGACGAGCTTCCCGGAGGTCTACTGGCGCGGCATCGACCTGCTCGCGCGGTTGTTCGCGGGCGCGCCGTATCAGGAAGACCTCAACGACCTGACGCTGCCGTACTGGACGATCACGAAGGCGACGCTGCCCTCGACGACGACCGAATTCCCGGTCGTCACCAACTACGAAGAACAGTTCAAGAAACTCTGGGGCGTCGAATAGCGCTCGGAGTCCCGAAGGCATGACCCACGCCGGCGCGAGGACGCCGGCGTGGGCCGACGAGCAGTCGCTGCGAGCGCTTGCGCACTCCTACGCGCTCGCAGTCGACCGCCGCGACGGCGGCGCGCTGCTCGACCTGTTCGTCGCGGACGCGACGGTGACCGTGACGCGCCCCGGCCGCCCGCCGCAGCGCTACCGCGGGCACGCGCAGCTGCCGAACCTGCTGGCGCCGCTCGCCGGCTTCGAGGCGACGCTGCACACGGTCGCCGCGCAGCGGATCGAGCTCGCCGCGGGCGCCGCGACGGCGAGCGGCGAGGTCTCCGGCGAGGCCCACCACGTGCGACGCGACGGCGACGGCGAGGCGGTCGACTTCGTCCTCTGCTGCCGCTACGCGGACTCCTACGCGCGCGGCGCGGACGGCGGCTGGCGCTTTCGCGAGCGGCACCTCACCGTGCTGTGGAGCGAGCGGCGCGCGGTGCGCCTGGGCCGAGCTAGGCGCGCTACCAACCCGCAGGAATAGGTCGCTTATATCCATTTGCGCAGTGGTTCACTGCGCTCCGGGATATACCCTGACGGCCCTTCACGGCAGGTTCGCGCGAAAACCGTCGGCGAGCCGCTCGAGCAGCCCCGGCGCCTCAGCCGGGTCGCGCGAGAGCTGCGTCAGCGTCACGTGCACGTCGGTGCCGCCGAGCTCGAGCAGCTCGCCGACGCGCTCGAGGCTTCGCTCGAGCAGCGGCCGGCGCTCGTCGTCGCGCGCGATCGGCAGGCCGACGCGCACGCGCACGTCGGCGGGGTCGCGCCCGGCCGCGCGCAGCGCGTCGACGAGACGCGGAACGGCCTGACGGACGTCGTCGCGGCGCGCGGTCGGGCTCGGGATCCAGCCGCTGCCGTGCTCGACGAGCCGCGCGAGGTTGCGCGCGTGCAGCTCGCCGGCGATCCACAGCGGGACGCCGCCGTCTTGCAGCGGCGTCGGGTTGCAGTAGACGCCGTCGAAGCGCAGCCGCGGCGAGTCGAAGTCGGTCGGCCCGCCGCGCCACAGCGCGCGGCACGCGGCGAGCGCGTCATCGAGCAGCGCGCCGCGCGCGGCGAAGTCGAGGCCGGCGGCCTCGTACTCCTTCGCCAGCCAGCCGGTGCCGACGCCGAGCTCAAGGCGCCCGCCCGACAGCGCGTCGAGCGTCGCGGCGCTCTTCGCCAGCAGCGCCGGCGGTCGCAGCGGCGCGATCAGGATGCCGGTCGCCAGGCGCACGCGCGAGGTGCGCCCGGCGATCGCGGCGAGCGTCGTCAGCGGCTCGAGCCACGGCGCATGCGGACCGCCGGGGAACGCGCCGTAGGGATAGCCGTCGAGCTGCTCGCCGAGCACGACGTGGTCGACGACGGTGATCGCGTCGACGCCGGCGGCGTCGGCCGCGGCGGCGACGTCGAGCAGCCGCCGCCAGTCCTCGCGCGGCAGGTAGTCGCCGAAGTTGTCGAGCCCGACGTGCAGACGCGGGCGCGGGCGCGGCGGCGCGCTCACGCGCCGCCGTCCGGCTCGGCGCGCGCGCTCACGGACGCAGGCGGTGGACGGCGCCGCCGCGCAGGCGCGCCGCCTGCTCGGGTTCCCAGGTCGGCGCGGTGCAGACGAACAGGTCGCGACCGTGCTCGCCGCCGACGGCGACGGCGTACGGGCTCGCGAACGGCACGCGCCGCTCGATCTCGCCGCTCGCGGAGACGCGCACGAGCTCGTCGCCGAACGGCATCGCGACCCAGACGTTCCGCTCGGCGTCGAGCGCGAGCCCGTCGGGCAGCTCGGCGGCGTCGAACTCGACGAGCGTCTCGCGGTTCGACAGGCGACCGTCGGGCGCGACCGTGAAGCGTGTCAGCCGCGGCGGAACCGAACGGCTCTCGGCGACGACGAGCGTGCCGCCGTCGGGCGTGACGACGATGCCGTTGGGGAACGACAGGTCGTCGGCGACGACGTACGCCGTGCCGTCGGGATCGACGGCGATCAGCACGGTCGGGTGCGGCGGGTCGGGCGGCGCCGAGTCGTCGCCGAAGTTGCCGACGTACGCGCGCCCGCGGGCGTCGACGAACATGTCGTTGCAGTGCCACGGCGCGAGCGCCGAGAGGTCGGCGTGCTCGTGCAGGCCGTCGTCGTCGAGCCGCAGGATGCGCCGGTCGTGCATCGAGACGACGAGCAGCCGCCCGTCGGGCAGGAAGCCGAGACCGGACGGGCATTCGGGCACCTCGGCGACGACCTGCGGCGCACCGCCGGGCGCGAGCCGCAGCACGCGGTGGTCGTGCATGTCGGAGAACCACAGCGCGCCGTCGTGCCAGCGCACGCCCTCGGGGAACGTCAGGCCGTCGACGACCACCTGTGAGCCGATCTCCGTCATCGTTGAGCTAGGATATAAACCAAGCGAGCGCTTGGTCAACTCCCCTTCGTCATGCGAGCCAGCGAGACAGTCGACTCCGCCACACTCGACGCCGGCGCGGCCGACGCCGGCGCGGCGGCTGTCGCCTCCGAGGCGATCGGCCTGGACCTCGGCCGGCGCGTCGTCGCGTACGGCGAGGATGACGCGATCCTCTACGCGCTCGCGGTCGGCGCGCGCGCGAGCGACCTCGAGCTCGTGTTCGAGCGCGACCTGCGCGTGCTGCCGACGTTCGCGCTGCCGCACTGCCTGTGGGCGTGCGACGAGCTCGGCGCGCGCGGGTTCTTCTCGAGCGCCGACGCGCTGCAGGCCGGCCAGCGCCTGGAGCTGCTCGCGCCGCTGCCGCGCCGCGGCGAGCTCGAGCTGAGCGCGCGCGTGTCCGCCGTCTGGGACAAGGGGTCGGCGGCGATCTTCGACGTCGAGGTCAGCTGCGAGAGCTTCCGCGCCGTCAGCTCGATCTTCGCGCCCGGCCGCGGCGGCTTCGGCGGCGAGCGCGGCGCCTCGGCGCCGGCGCCGGCCGAGCAGCCGCCGAGCCGCATCGCCCACGCCGAGACGACGCGCGAGCAGGCGGTGCTGTACCGGCTGACCGGCGACCGTCACCTGATCCACGTCGACCCGCAGGCGGCGCGCGCGATCGGACAGCCGCGGCCGATCCTGCACGGCCTCTGCACGCTCGGCTTCGCCGCGCGCGTGCTCGCCGAGCTGCTCGGCGCGCACCCGTGCGAGCTGCGCTCGCTGCAGGCGCGCTTCGCCGCGCCGGTGCTGCCCGGCGACCGGCTCGAGGTGCGCGCGTGGGAGCCGGGCGCGGGCGGCGAGGTCCCGTTCACCGTCGCGACCGGCGAGGCCGTCGCGCTGTCCGGCGGCGCGGCGCGGTTCGCGTGAGCCAGCGCGCCACGAAGCGCCGGCCATGAGCGACGCGGCGCTGCCCGACCGCGAGGCGGTGCTCGTCGGCGCCGTGCGCACGCCGATCGGCCGCGCCGGCAAGGGCTCGCTGCGCGAGCTGCGCGGCGACGACCTCGCGGCGGCGGCCGTCGAGGCGCTGCTCGCGGCGACGCCGCAGGTGCAGCCCGAGGAGATCGAGGACCTGATGCTCGGCTGCGGCCAGCCGGCGGCCGAGCAGGGCTTCAACATGGCGCGCGTCGTCGCCGTGCTCGCCGGCCTGCGCGAGCTGCCGGGCGTGACGGTCAACCGCTACTGCTCCTCCTCGCTGCAGACGATCAGGATGGCGGCGCACGCGATCCGCGCCGGCGAGGGCGAGTGCTTCATCGCCGCCGGCGCCGAGTCGGCGAGCCACTTCGACCGCGGCAACGCCGATCGCGTGCCGGACACGAAGAACGCGCGCTTCGAGCAGGCGCAGGCGCGCACCGAGCTGCGCGCGCAGGGCGGCGCCGAGCCGTGGCAGCCGGCCGACGGGCTGCCGGACGTCTACGTCGCGATGGGCCAGACGGCCGAGAACGTCGCCGAGCTGAAGGGCGTCACGCGCGAGGAGATGGACGCGTTCGCGGCGCGCTCGCAGCAGCTCGCGGTCGCGCGCCAGGAGGACGGCTTCTTCGACGCCGAGGTCACGCCGGTGCGGACGCCGTCGGGCGAGCTCGTCGCGCGCGACGACGGCCCGCGCCCGGGCACGACGGCCGAGCGACTCGCCGAGCTGAAGCCGGTGTTCCGCCCCGACGGCGCGGTGACGGCCGGCAACGCGTGCCCGCTGAACGACGGCGCCGCGGCGGTGCTCGTGACGAGCGCGGCGTTCGCGCGCGCGCACGAGCTGCGCCCGCTCGCGCGGATCGTCGCGACGGGCGTCTCGGCGCTCGACCCCGAGATCATGGGCATGGGCCCGGTCGCGGCGAGCCGCGCCGCGCTGAAGCGCGCCGGGATGACGATCGACGACGTCGACCTCGTCGAGATCAACGAGGCGTTCGCCGCGCAGGTGATCCCCAGCGCGCGCGAGCTCGGCGTCGAGTGGGATCGGCTCAACGTCAACGGCGGCGCGATCGCGCTCGGCCACCCGTTCGGGATGACCGGCGCGCGGATCCTGATCACGCTGCTCAACGGCCTGCGCGCGCGCGACGCGACGATCGGGCTGGAGACGATGTGCGTCGGCGGCGGCCAGGGCATGGCGCTCGTCGTCGAACGCCTGAGCTGAACTCAGGCGGCGGCGCGCTCGCGCAGCTCGCGCTTCAGCACCTTGCCGGCGGCGTTGTGCGGCAGCTCCGCCACGAACGCGACGCGCCGCGGCACCTTGAAGTTCGCCAGGCGCTCGCGGCAGCCGGCGATCACGCCGTCCTCGTCGAGCCCGTGGCCGGGGCGCGCGACGACGTAGGCGAGGCCGACTTCGCCGAGGCGCTCGTCGGGGCTGCCGACGACGGCGCACTCGACGACGTCGTCGAACGCGAGGATCGCGTTCTCGACCTCGGCCGGGTAGACGTTGAAGCCGCCGACCGTGAGCATGTCCTTGAGCCGGTCGGTGATCGTCAGGTAGCCGCGCTCGTCGACGTGGCCGACGTCGCCGGTGTGGAACCAGCCGTCGGGCTCGATCGCGGCGCGCGTCGCGTCGGGGTCGTCGAGGTAGCCGAGCATCACGTTCGGCCCGCGCACCTGGATCTCGCCGTCCTCGCCGGCCGCCAGCGCGGCGCCGTCGGCGTCGGCGATCCGCACCTCGAAGCCCGCGGTCGGGTGTCCGGAGGTGTGCGAGATCGTCGCGGCGTCGTCGCCGGAGCCGCACATCGTCACGACGACCGCCTCGGACAGGCCGTACGCGGTGATGATCAGCTCGAAGCTCAGCTCCCGGCGCATCCGTTCGACGAGCGTGACCGGGACCGCCGCGGCGCCGGTCACGGCGAGGCGCAGTGAGGAGAGGTCGCGGCGCTCGCGCTCGGGGTGCGCGAGCAGCGTCTGGAAGACGGTCGGCGGCCCCGGCAGGATCGTCACGCCGTCGCGCTCGACGCTCGCGAGCACGTCGTCGAGCTCGAACGTGATCTGCGGGACGATCGTCGCGCCGCGCAGCAGGCAGACGACCCAGCCGGCCTTGTAGCCGAACGTGTGGAAGAACGGGGCGATGATCATGTAGACGTCGCGCTCGCTGACCTCGGCGCGCTCGGCCCACGCGTCGGCGACGGCGATCGTCTGCCGCTGCGACGACATCGCCCCCTTCGGCCGCCCGGTCGTGCCCGACGTGAAGAGGATGTCGGCGACGTCGTCGGGCGTGACCGCGTCGCGGCGCTCCTCAGCCGTCAGCGAGTCGACCTGCTCGGCGCGCGCGAGCAGCTCCCCCCAGCCGATCACGCCGGGCTCCGCCGCCTGCTCGCCGCCGTCGATCGGCACGCGCACGACGAGCTCGAGCGCCGGCAGCGCGGCGACCGGGCCGGCGCCATCGCCGTCGCCGGCGTCGCGCAGCGTCGCGAGGTAGTCGTTGCCAAGGAAGCGGTCGGGCAGGAACAGCACGCGGCTGGAGGTGCGGCTGAGGATTTCGAGCGCTTCGCGACCGGTGAAGCGCGTGTTCAGCGTGACCAGCGACGCGCCGGCGCCGTGCGCGGCGAGCGCCGCGACGATCCAGTGATACGTGTTCGGCGACCACACGCAGACGCGGTCGCCGCGCTGCACGCCGCTCGCGATCAGCGCGCGCTGCGCGCGGTCGACGAGCTCGCCGAGCTCGCCGTACGTGAGCCGCGTGTCGCCGTCGATCACGGCCGTGCGCGCGGCGAAGCGCTCGGCCGCGTCGGCCAGCAGCCGCGGCAGGGTCTCGGGGTGGCCGCTCGCGTCGTTCGCCTGCAATTCGCTCTCCTCCATTGAAAAACCAAGCAGTTGCTTGGTACGGTAGCGGAAGTCATCCGCCGCGGCGGCGAAGCTTCCCCAATGCCGGCCAGTCGAAAAACATCCACGAGGACGAAGAAACCGGCGGCGCCGAAGCGGGCCGGCAAATCGACTCGCGCGCGCTCGGACAACGGCGCCGAGCCGGTCCGCCAGGTCGAGCTGCTCGGGATCGCGGCCGACCTGTTCGCCGAGCAGGGCTACGTCGCGACGACCGTCCGCGACATCGCCGAGAAGGCCGGGATCCTGTCGGGCAGCCTGTACCACCACTTCGACTCGAAGGAGTCGATGATCGACGAGATCCTCTCGACGTTCATCGACCAGACGCTCGCCCGCTACGAAGCCGTCGTCGCCGAAGGCCACGACGCGCGCGACACGTTCGAAGGGCTCGTGCGCGCGTCGCTCGAAGTCGATGATCGACAGCCGCTCGGCGATCCTGATCTACCAGAACGAGGCGCGCTTCCTCGCGGCGCAGCCGCGCTTCTCCTACCTGACCGACGCGCACCGCAAGTTCGAGGCGATCTGGACCGACGTGCTGAAGAGCGGCGTGCGCAGCGGCGCCTTCCGCGAGAGCATCGACCCGAAACTGGTCTACCGCCTCGTCCGCGACACCGTCTGGACGGCGCCGCGCTGGTACCGGCCCGGCGGCCCGCTGAAGCCCGAGCGGATCATCGACCAGTACCTCGCCGTGCTCGTCGACGGCGTCACGCGGCGCGACTAGCGCACACACGGCGCTGCGAGCGCGCGCCGGGCGCTGCTAGCCGGCGCCACGCTGCGCGTCGCGCATGCTGCGCGCGTCGTGGCCCGCGAGGTGATCGCCGCCGGCCTCGGCGTTGTGCGCGTGCGCGACGTGGTGCAGCGCGAACGCCGCGTCGACGCCCGAGCGCAGGCCCATCAGGTCCTCGGCCTGGTTGACCGCCATCTTCGTCAGCGCCAGGCCGAGGCGCGGCATCGTCGCGATCTGGACGGCGAGCTCGAGCGTGCGCCCTTCGAGCTCCGCGCGCGGCACGACGCGGTTGACCATGCCGAGCCGCTCGGCGCGCGCGGCGTCGAAGCGCTCGCCGGTGAACAGGAACTCCTTGGCGAAGCGCGGCCCCATCACCCACGGGTGCGCGAAGTACTCGACGCCGGGGATGCCCATCCGCAGCACCGGGTCGGCGAAGAACGCGTCGTCGGCGGCGACGATCAGATCGCACGACCACGCGAGCATCAGCGCGCCGGCGACGCACGCGCCCTGGACCATCGCGATCGTCGGCTTCGGCAGCTCGCGCCAGCGCCGGCACATGCCGAGGTAGACCTCGGCCTCGCGCGCGATCCGGCCTTCGGCGCCGGGCTTGCCGACGTGGTCCCACCACAGCCCGGCGCGGCGCGGGAACGAGACGTCGGTGTCGCGGCCGGGGCTGCCGATGTCGTGCCCGGCGCTGAAGTGCTCGCCGGCGCCGGCGAGCACGATCGCCTTGACGCCCTCGTCGGCGGCGGCCGCCGAGAACGCGTCGTCGAGCGCGTACGTCATCGCCGAGTTCTGCGCGTTGCGGTACTGCGGCCGGTTCATGCGGATGATCGCGACGCCGTCGCGGCGCTCGCTGAGGACGACCTCTTCGTTGCCGCTCGTCATCGGTTCCCTCCCGTTGCGGTGATCGTGGACAGGCCCAGCGCGGCGCCGACGCGCGCGCGCTGCGATTCGGCGTCGCCCCACGTGCGCGCGCTCGCCCACACGCGCTTGGCGAACAGCTGCAGGTCGTACTCGGTCGTGTACGCGATCGCGCCGTGCACCTGCAGCGCCGTCGCCGCGACGCGCTCGGCGGCGTCGCTCGCGAGCGCCTTCGCCAGCGCGACGTCGCGCGCGGCGCTCGCCGCGCCGGCGTCGAGCGACCACGCGGCGCGCAGCACCGGCGGCGCGGCGAACTCGAGCGCGAGCAGCGCGTCGGCGAGGTGGTGCTTGACGGCCTGGAAGCTGCCGACCGGCACGCCGAACTGGCGGCGCTCCTTGACGTAATCGGTGCTCAGCGCGAGCAGCGTGCGCGACAGGCCGATCAGCTGCGCGGCGCTCCCGAGCACGCCGCGGCGCCACGCGGCGGCGACCTGCTCGCGATCGACCGCAAGCGGCTCGCCGGCGAGCAGATCGGCCGGCGCGACGCGCCCCAGCCGGCGCGCGCCGTCGATCGACTCGACCGGCGTCGAGACGCTCGCGTCGAGTAGCCGCAACGCGCCGCGAGCCTCGCCGCCTGCGGCTGCGTCGTCCACGACAGCCTCGCGCGCGCCGCGAGCCTCGCTGCCGGCGGCCGCGTCGTCCGCCTCGTCCTCGCCAGCCGTTTCGCAGCCGCCAGCGCCGAGCAGCAGCAGATCAGCGACGCCGGCGAACGGCACGAGACCGGAGCCGTCGAGCGACGCGGCGACGAGCAGCTCGCCGTCGAGCACGCGCGCGAGCCGCTCGCCCGGATCGCCGGCGGCGGCCAGCAGCGGCGCGGCGACGAACGCGCTCTCGACCAGCGGCAGCGGCAGCGCGACGCGCCCGGCCTGCTCGAGCAGCGGCACGACGTCGCACGCGCCAAGACCGAGGCCGCCGCGATCCTCGGGCACGGCGGCGCCGAGCACGCCCATCTCGGCGAGCTTCGCCCACACGCGCCGCGGGCGCTCGGCGTCCTCGGCGGCGCCCGGCCAGCCGGCGCGCACGACGGCCGGCGGGCACTCGCGCTCGAGCAGCTCGCGCACGGCGTCGCGCAGCGCCGCCTGCTCGTCGTTCAACGCAAAGCGCATCGAACGATCACTTCCGCGGCAGCCCGAGCACGCGCTCGGCGACGATGTTGCGCTGGATCTCGTTCGTGCCCGCGTAGATCGGCCCGGCGAGCGCGAACATGAAGCCGCGGCTCCACGGTCCGTCGAGCTCCGCCTCGGCGCCGAGCAGGTCGAGCGCCGTCTCGTGCAGGCGGATGTCGAGCTCCGACCAGAACAGCTTGTTCAGGCTCGACGCCGCCTCGGGCGAGCGTCCGGCCGCGATCGTCGTGACCTGCTGCAACGTGTACAGCTGGTACGCCTCGGCGTCGATCCACGCCTGCACGACGCGATCGCACCGTGCGGGCGTCGCGTTCGGGGCTTGCTCGCCGGCCAGCTCGACGAGCCGCTCGGCCGCGGCGAGGAAGCGACCCGGCGAGCGCAGCGTCAGGCCGCGCTCGGAGCCGGTCGTCGCCATCGCCACGCGCCAGCCCTCCCCCACCTCGCCGATCAGCGCGTCGTCGGCGACGAACGCGTCTTCGAGGAACACCTCGGCGAAGCCCTCGTCGCCGTCGAGGCGCTCGAAGCCGCGCACCGTCACACCGTCGGCGTCGAGCGGCGCCATGAAGTAGCTGAGTCCACGGTGGCGCTCGCTGTCGGGGTCGGTGCGGAACAGACCGAACAGATGCGTGCAGAAAGCGCCGCGCGTCGTCCACGTCTTCTGGCCCGTCAGCCGCCAGCCGCCGGCCGCCTCGTCGCGCACCGCGCGGCTTTTCGTCGCCGCCAGGTCGCTGCCCGCGCCCGGCTCCGACCAGCCCTGGCACCACAGCTCCTCGGCGGCCGCCATCCGCGGCAGCACGCGGTCCTGCTGCTCGGGCGTGCCGAACTCGAACAGCGTCGGCGCGAGCAGGAAGATGCCGTTCTGCGTCACGCGCATCGGCGCGCCCGCGCGGTAGTACTCCTCCTCGAAGATCAGCCACTCCCAGACCGACGCCTCGCGCCCGCCGTACTCCCGCGGCCACGAGACGACCGCCCACCGCGCGTCGAACAGGCGCTTCTCCCACTCCAGGTGCTGCGCGAAGCCGACCGCCGTGTCGCCCGACGCGAGCCCGCGCGGGACGTTCGCCGCCAGCCACTCGCGCGCCTCGGCGCGGAACGCCTGCTCGGACTCGCTGTACGTCAGGTCCACGGCTAGCCCTCCCCGCCCTCGCCCTCGCGCCCGAAGGAGTCGCGGACGCGGTCGGCGACGCCGCTGAGGTTCAGCTCGAACGTGAAGCCCTGCTCGTAGCGGTAGCTGCGCCTGACGTCCCACAGGTCGATCCCGTTGAGCGACTCCTTCGCGGCGCGGATCACCGTCGGGTCCTTCGCCGCGATCTCGCCCGCGAGCTCGAGCGCGCTCTCGCGCAGCTCTTCGCGCGGGACGACGCGCAGGACCGAGCCGAACGCGTGCAGCTCGGCGGCGCTCGCCGTCGCCGACGTGTACATCATCGCGCGCGCCTTGTGCTGCGGCACGAGGCGCGAAAGGTGCGTCGCGGCGCCGAGCGCGCCGCGGTCGACCTCCGGCAGGCCGAACGTCGCGTCCTCGCTGGCGACGATCACGTCGGCGTTGCCCGTCAGGCCGATCCCGCCGCCGAGGCAGAAGCCGTGCACGGCGGCGATCACCGGCACCGGGCACTCGTACACGGCCGCGAACGCCTCGAAGCAGCCGCGGTTGGCGCCGATCAGCGCCCGCTTGCCCTCCGCCTGGATCTCCTTGATGTCGACGCCCGCGTTGAAGCCGCGCCCCTCGGCGCGCAGCACGACGACGCGCACCGCCTCGTCCTCGCCGAGCGCGCGCAGCGTGCGCGCGAGCTCGAACCACGCCGCGACCGGCAGCGCGTTGACCGGCGGGTGGTCGACGACGACCTCGGCGACGCCGCCGTCGGCGACCGACGCGACGACGCTCGACCGCCCGCTCTCGCTCTCGCTCATGCTCACGACCTCCTCACGGGTGCTGGCTGCTGACGGAGATGACCTCGCCGGTCATGTACGACGCGTAGTCGCTGGCGAGGAAGACGATCGCGTTGGCGACCTCCCACGGCTCGGCGGCGCGGCCGAACGCCTCGCGCGCGGAGAGCTCCAGCAGCAGCTCGGCGCTCGCCGACTTGCTGAGGTTCTCGTGCAGCGCGATGCTCGGCGCGACCGCGTTGACGCGCACGCCGCTGTCGGCGACGTCGAGCGCCGCGCAGCGCGTCAGCGCCATCACGCCGGCCTTCGCCGCCGCGTAGTGCGCCTGGCCGGCCTGCGCGCGCCAGCCGACGACCGACGCGTTGTTGACGATCGCGCCGCGGCCGCGCGCGGTCATGTGCCGCAGCGCCGCGCGCGTGCAGCGGAACGTCCCGTTGAGCGTCACGTCGAGCACGGCCGTCCACTGCTCGTCGGTCATCTCGACGACGCTCGCCTCGCCCCCGAGGCCGGCGTTGTTGACGAGCACGTCGAGGCCGTCGAGCTCGGAGACGGCCGTATCGATCATCCGCTGCACGTCGGCCTCGACCGTCACGTCGCAGACGATCGCGACCGGCTGCTCGCCGCTCAGCTCCGCGAGGCGCTCGGCGGCCTCGCCGAGGCGGCGCTCGTGGCGGTCGCTGAGCGCGACGCGCGCGCCCTCCTCGGCGCAGCGCCTGGCCGTCGCGAAGCCGATCCCCGTCCCGGCGGCGGCCGTCACGAGCACGGTCCTGCCGCTGAGCAGGCCGTGGCCGGCGGGCGGCTCGGGGCGCGTGGGGCGTGTGTCAGCCATGCTCGCCATCGTCGCACATCAGCCTAACCAACCTAGCAAGCGCTTGCTAGGATTGCAGGTGTGACCGGCGGTCCTCTCTCCGGGCGCACCGCGCTCGTCAGCGGCGCCGCCAGCGACATCGGCCGCGCCGTCTGCGTCGCGCTCGGCGACCTCGGCGCCGGCGTGACGGCGACCGACCTCGCCGGCGAGCGGCTCGACGCGCTCGCGGCCGAACTGCCGGGCCTCACGACGATCGCCGCCGACCTGACCGACCGCGCGCAGGCGCAGGAGCTCGCGCGCGTGCCGGCCGACGTGCTCGCCGCCGTCGCCGGTCTGCCGGTCGTCGAGCCGTTCCTGCAGAGCGACCCGGCCGGCTGGGAGGCGCTGTGGCGGATCAACCTGCGCGCGCCGATGCTGCTGACGTACGCGCTCGCGCCAGGTATGGCCGCGCGCGGTTGGGGGCGGATCGTCTACGTCTCCTCCGACAGCGCGCGCGCCGGCGCCGGCGGCGAGGCCGTCTACGCGGCGACGAAGGCCGGGCTGCTCGGCTTCGCCAAGTCGCTCGCGCGCGAACTGGCGCGCGACGGCGTGACGGCGAACGTCGTCTGCCCCGGCCCGATCGACACCGCGCGCTCGCGCGCGATCCTCGACGAGCGCCCGCGCCTGGTCGAGAGCCTCGTGCGGGCGATCCCGGCGCGCCGGCTGGGCACGCCGGAGGAGGTCGCCGGCGCGATCGCCTACCTCTGCTCGCCGGACGCCGCCTACGTGACGGGCCAGACGCTCAGCGTCAACGGCGGGATCACGATGAGCTGATGGCAAGCTTCGAGCTGGTCGACGCGCACGTGCACCTGTGGGACCTGGCGCACCGCTGGTATCCGGCGATGCAGGAACCGGCGCCGGGAGAATCGTTCGAGAGCCTCGGCGACGTCACGCGGATGGCGCGCGACTTCCTGCTCGACGAGTACCGCGCCGAGACGGCCTCGTGCGAGGTGCTCGGCCTCGTCCACGTCTCGGCCGTCAGCGCGCCGCGCGCGTACCTGCAGGAGACGCCGTGGGTCGATCGCCTGCTCGACGGCGCCGGCGTCCCCGCGGCGCTGATCGGCGCGCTCGACCCGGGCCTCTCGCGCGCGGAGCTCGCGGCCGACCTCGACGCGCAGGCGGCGGCGAGCGCGCGCCTGCGCGGCGTGCGCGTGCTCAGCGGCATCGACCCCGGCTCGCGGATGGCCGGCGACCTCTGCGAGCTCCTGCTCGAGCGCGGGCTGCTGCTCGATCTCGTCGCGCACCCCGGCGACGTCGCCGCGCTGCGGCCGCTGCTCGAGCGCTTCGCGGCGCTTCCGTTCGTGCTCGAGCACGCCGGCTGGCCCGACGGCCACGGCGACGAGCAGCGCGCGGCGTGGCGCGCCGCGATGTCCGAGCTCGCGGCGCACGAGAACGTCAGCTGCAAGGTCTCGGGCCTCGGGATGGTGATGCACTCGCTCGCGCAGGCCGACCTGCGCCCGTGGATCGAGACGTGCCTGGAGCTGTTCGGCGCCGAGCGCTGCATGTTCGCGAGCAACTTCCCGGTCGACGCGATGTACGGCGGCTTCGACGAGCTGCTCGGCAGCGTGCGCGCGGCGACCGACGGGCTTGGAACGCAGGAGCGGCGGGCGTTTCTTGTGGAGAACGCCCGCCGCACCTACGGGCTCTGAGGGCCTCGTCCGGTCCAGAGGAGTGACCGGCTCTCGGTCGGCGGGGAGCGACCGAGTTGCTAGTGTACCAAGCAATCGCTTGGTCAACAATCTGGTGAAGGAGGCCGCCGGTGATCTCGGCGCTGGGCGATCGCGTCCCCCGCATCGCCGCGACCGCATGGGTGCATCCGACGGCGACGATCGTCGGCGACGTCGAGATCGGCGCCGGCAGCAGCGTCTGGCCCGGCGCCGTGCTGCGCGGCGACTTCGGCTCGATCCGCGTCGGCGAGCGCACGAGCATCCAGGACAACGCGGTGATCCACGCCGCGCCGGGGACGCCGACGCTGATCGGCAGCGACTGCATCATCGCCCACCTCGCGTTCATCGAGACGGCGACCGTCGAGGACCTCTGCATGGTCGCCGTCGGCGCCGTCGTGCTGCCGGGAGCGGTTCTGCGAACCGGCTCGATCGCCGCCGCCGGCGCCGTGCTCGCGCAGTCGCTCGAGGTCCCCTCCGGCCACCGCGCGCAGGGCGTGCCGGCGCGCGTCGTCGCGAGCGCGCACCCCGACCGCGAGTACGTCGGCCGCGGCGCGGCGAACTACGTCGCGATGGCCGAGCGCTTCGCGCGGGCTGGGATCGGCAGCACCGGCGCGACGCTCGCGCGCGAGCTCGCCGGCGCCGACGGGCTCGCGTGCGCTTGACGCGCGTGCGCTTGACTTGGCGTGCGCGAAAACTTAGGCTGTGCCTCAACCAAGCGCTTGCTTGCTAGCGTGGGAGAGGAAGGCCCGGTCGGGATGCCAGGGATGCCAGACAAGCTGATCAGCGAGGAGCAGGCGATCGCCGAGCTGCGCTCGGGGATGACGCTCGGGATCGGCGGCTGGGGCTCGCGGCGCAAGCCGATGTCGCTCGTGCGCGCGCTGCTGCGCTCGGACGTGCGCGACCTGACGGTCGTCTCCTACGGCGGCCCCGACGTCGGGCTGCTGTGCGCGGCGGGCAAGGTCAAGCGCCTGGTCTACGGCTTCGTCTCGCTCGACTCGATCGCGCTCGACCCCCACTTCCGCGCCGCGCGCGAGGCCGGCGCGATCGAGTCGGTCGAGTACGACGAGGGGATGCTCTACGCCGGGCTGTACGCGGCGGCGACACGCGTCCCGTTCACGCCGATGCGCGCCGGGCTCGGCTCGGGCGTCGTGACGACGAACAGCGAGCTGAAGACGGTCGTCTCGCCGTACGGCGGCGAGGAGCTGCTGGCGATGCCGGCGCTCGAGCTCGACGCGGCGTTCGTGCACCTGAACCGCGCCGACCGGCTCGGCAACGCGCAGTACCTCGGCCCCGACCTGTACTTCGACGACCTCTTCTGCATGGCCGCCGCGCGCGCGTACGTCTCGTGCGAGCGCGTCGTCGCGACCGACGAGCTCGCGGCGGCGGGCCATCCGGCGACGATGCGCGTCAACCGCTCGATGGTCGCCGGCGTCGTCGAGGCGCCCGGCGGCGCCCACTTCACCTCCTGCGCGCCCGACTACGAGCGCGACGAGAGCTTCCAGCGCGAGTACGCGGCGGCGGCCGGCGACGCCGAGCGCTGGGCGCGGTTCAGCGCGCGCTACCTCGAGGTCGACGAGGCCGGCTACCAGGCGGCTGTCGCCGAGTACGCGCACGAGCGGGCGGGGGCGGCCGCGTGAGCGGCGCCGGCGCGGGCGAGGCGACGCGCGCGGAGGTCTGCGTCGTCGCCTGCGCGGAGGCGTGGCGCGACGCCGGCGAGATTCTCGCGAGCCCGATCGGGATCGTGCCGACGATCGCCGCGCGCCTGGCGCGCGCGACGTTCGCGCCGGAGCTGTTGATGAGCGACGGCGAGGCGCTGCTCGCGGGCGGCGTCTGGGCGCTCGGCGAGCGGCCGGCGTCGATCGAGGGCTGGCTGCCGTACCGCTCGGTGTTCGACATGGTGTGGAGCGGCGCGCGCCACGTGATGATGATGCCGAGCCAGATCGACCGCTACGGCAATGCGAACATCTCGTTCATCGGCGACGACTACAGGCATCCCCGCGTGCAGCTGCTCGGCGTGCGCGGCGCACCGGGCAACACGGTCAACCACCCGACGAGCTACTGGCTGCCGGCGCACACGACGCGCGCGTTCGTGCCGCGCGTCGACATGGTCTCGGGCGTCGGCTACGACTCGGCGGCGGCGGCCGGCCCGGCGGCGGAGCGCTTCCACGACCTGCGGCGCGTCGTGACGAGCCTAGCCGTGCTCGACTTCGGCGGACCGGGGCACGCGATGCGCCTGGTCTCGCTGCATCCGGGCGTCGAGCTGGCCGAGGTCGTGGCGGCGACGGGGTTCGAGCTCGCGCACGAGGACGAGCCGGCGCGCACGCGCACGCCGAGCGCGCACGAGCTCGAGCTGATCCGCACGACGATCGACCCCGGCGGCGCGCGCGAGCGCGAGGTGCGCGCATGACCGAGACGCGGCTGTCGCTGCACACGCCGCTGTGCGACCTGCTCGGCGTGCGCCACCCGATCGTGCAGACGGGCATGGGCTTCGTCTCCGACGCGACGCTGACGGCGGCGACGTCGGCGGCCGGCGGCCTCGGCGTGCTCGCGGGCGCGATGATGGACCGCGCCGAGTTGCAGCGCGCGATCGCGCAGGTCAAGGAGCGCACCTCGGCGCCGTTCGGCGTCAACCTGCGCGCCGACCACGCCGACGTGGAGCGCCTGATCGACGTGCTGATCGCCGAGCAGGTGAAGGTCGCGTCGTTCGCACTCGCGCCGCGGCGCGAGCTGATCGCGAAGCTGAAGGACGCGGGCGTCGTCGTGATTCCGTCGATCGGCGCGCGCCGCCACGCCGAGAAGGTCGCGGCGTGGGGCGCCGACGCGGTCGTCGCGCAGGGCGCCGAGGGAGGCGGGCACACCGGCGAGGTGCCGACGAGCCTGCTCGTCCCGCAGGTCGTCGACGCGGTCGCGATCCCGGTGATCGCGGCGGGCGGCTACTTCGACGGGCGCGGCCTCGTCGCGGCGCTCGCGTACGGCGCGTCGGGGATCGCGATGGGCACGCGCTTCCTGCTGACGCGCGAGAGCCCGGTCGCCGACGCCGTCAAGCGCCGCTACCTCGCGGCGGCGGTGACCGACGCGGTCGTCACGCGCGAGATCGACGGCGTGCCCCAGCGCGTGCTGCGCGGCGGTCCGGTCAGCGAGCTCGAACGCTCGCGGCCGGGCGGGCGCCTCTTGCGCTCGGCGCGCAACGCGATCGCCTTCCGCCGCCTGTCGGGCACGCCGTGGCGCGAGCTCGTGCGCGAGGGCCTGGCGATGCGCCGCGCGCGCGAGCTCAGCTGGAGCCAGGTCGTGATGGCGGCGAACGCGCCGATGCTCTACCGCGCGGGGCTGCACGAAGCGCGCGAGGACGTCGGCGTCGTCGCGAGCGGCCAGGTCGTCGGGCTGATCGAGGACCTGCCGACGTGCGTGGAGCTGATCGACCGGATCGTCGCCGAGGCGGGCGAGACGCTGAGCAGGCTCGGGAGGCTCGATGAGCGGGATCGTTGAGGGGCGCGTCGCGATCGTCACGGGCGCCGGCCAGGGACTCGGGCACGCGCACGCGCTGGCGCTGGCGGCGGCCGGCGCGAGCGTGCTCGTCAACGACGTCGGCGACGCGGCGCGGGAGACGGCGGCGGCGATCGAGGCCGCCGGCGGCACGGCGAGCGCGTTCGCCGGCGACGTCGCCGACTGGGAGCAGGCCGAGGCGATGGTCGCGGCGGCGCTCGAGCGCTACGGCCGGCTCGACGCGCTCGTCAACAACGCCGGCATCGTGCGCGACCGGATGCTCGTGTCGATGAGCGAGCGCGAGTGGGACGACGTGATGCGCGTCAACCTGAAGGGCCACTTCGCGCCGCTGCGCCACGCGGCGGCGCACTGGCGCGAGCGCGCGAAGGCGGGCGAGGCGGTCGACGCGCGGATCGTCAACACGAGCTCGGGCGCGGGCCTGCTCGGCAGCGTCGGGCAGGGCAACTACTCGGCGGCGAAGGCCGGTGTCGCGACGCTGACGCTCGTCGCGGCGGCCGAGCTCGGGCGCTACGGGATCACCGTCAACGCGCTCGCGCCGGCGGCGCGCACGCCGATGACCGAGGACGTGTTCGCCGCGCAGATGCGCGCGCCCGACGACGGCTTCGACGCGATGGACCCGGCGAACGTCTCGCCGCTCGTCGTCTGGCTGGCGAGCGCCGAGTCGGCCGGCGTCAGCGGCCGCGTGTTCGAGGTCGAAGGCGGCGTCGTCGGCGCGATGGACGGCTGGCAGTTCGGCCCGCGCGAGCGGCGCGAGCGGCGCTGGCGGCCGGAGGAGCTCGGCGAGATCGTCGCCGAGCTGATCGAGCGCGCGCCGGCGCCGGCGCCGGTGTACGGGGCGTGAGCGCGGTGGGAGCGTGAGCGCGGTGGCCGAGGCTTACATCGTCGAGGCGGTGCGCAGCCCGGTCGGGCGGCGCGGCGGCGGCCTCTCGGCGATCCACCCGGCCGACCTCGGCGCGCACGCGCTGCGCGCTCTGATCGAGCGCTCGGGCGTCGACCCGGAGGCGGTCGAGGACGTCGTGTTCGGCTGCGTCGACACGATCGGCCCGCAGTCGGGCGACATCGCGCGCAGCTGCTGGCTGGCCGCGGGGCTGCCCGAGTCGGTGCCAGGCGTGACGGTCGATCGCCAGTGCGGCTCCTCGCAGCAGGCGCTGCACTTCGCGGCGCAGGGCGTGATGAGCGGCACGCAGGACCTCGTCGTCGCCGGCGGCGTGCAGCAGATGAGCGCGATCCCGATCTCCTCGGCGATGATCGTCGGCGAGCAGTTCGGCTTCGCCGACCCGTTCTCGGGCTCGATCGGCTGGAGGGAGCGCTACGGCGAGCAGGAGATCTCGCAGTTCCGCGCGGCCGAGCTGATCGCCGAGCGCTGGGAGATCGGGCGCGAGGAGATGGAGCGGTTCGCGCTGGAGAGCCACCGGCGCGCGCTCGCGGCGATCGACGAGGGGCGCTTCGAGCGCGAGATCGCGCCGCTCGCGGGCGTCGCGAGCGACGAGGGCCCGCGGCGCGACACGTCGCTGGAGAAGATAGCGGCGCTCGCGCCGCTGAGCGACGGCGGCGTCGTGACGGCGGCGCACGCGAGCCAGATCTCCGACGCGTCGGCGGCGCTGCTGATCGCCTCCGAGCGCGCGGTGCGCGAGCACGGGCTGACGCCGCGCGCGCGGATCCACCACCTGTCGGTGCGTGGCGACGATCCGGTGTTCATGCTGACGGCGCCGATCGCGGCGACGCGCTTCGCGCTGCAGCGCGCGGGCATGACGCTCGATCAGATCGACCTCGTCGAGATCAACGAGGCGTTCGCGCCGGTCGTGCTCGCATGGCAGCGCGAGCTCGACGCCGACCTCGCGCGCGTCAACGTCAACGGCGGCGCGATCGCGCTCGGGCATCCGCTCGGCGCGACCGGCGCGCGGCTGATGACGACGCTGCTGCACGAGCTCGAGCGCCGCCAGGCGCGCTTCGGCCTGCAGACGATGTGCGAGGGCGGCGGCCAGGCGAACGTGACGATCGTCGAGCGGCTGTAGGCGCATGGAGGAGCCGCGCGACTTCGCGGGCCGCGCGGGCGCGGCGCTCGTCAGCGGCGGCACGGGCGGGATCGGCGCGGCGATCTGCGAGCTGCTTGCGGCGCGGGGGGCGAACGTCGCGCTGTCCTACCGCAGCCGCGGAGACGCGGCCGAGCGGCTCGTCGCCTCGCTGCGGGCGCGCGGCGTGGAAGCGCAGGCGTGGCAGGCGGACCTCGCCAACGCGGACGCGGCGCGCGAGCTCGGCGAGGCGGCGCTCGCGCGCTTCGGGGCGATCCACACGGTGATCCATGCGGCCGGGCCGAACGTCGAGCAGATTCATCTGAGCAGGGTCACGCCGGCGCAGTTCGCGAGCCACGTCGAGCGCGAGGCGAGCGCGTTCTTCAACTTCGTCGCGCCGCTGCTGGGCGAGCTGCGCGCGCAGCGCGGGTCGATCGTCGCGGTGACGACGGCCGCGACGCGGCGCTTTCCGGTGCGCGACGGGCTCTCCTCGGCGCCGAAGGCGGCGGTCGAGGCTCTCGTGCGCGCGCTCGCGGTCGAGGAGGGGCGCTACGGCGTGCGCGCGAACTGCGTCGGGCCGGGGATGCTCGAAGACGGGATGGCCGCGCGGCTGATCGCGTCGGGGGGGCTCGACGAGCGGGCGCTGGCGGCGGCGAGCGCGAGCATTCCGCTGCGGCGGTTCGGAAGCGCGCGGGACGTCGCCGAGGCGGTTTGCTTCCTCGCCTCCGAGCGGGCGGGGTTCGTCAGCGGGCAGATGCTCGACGTCGACGGCGGCTACGCCGCCTGATTCCACGACTTCAGCGTCGGCATCACCTGCTCGGCGAAGCGCGCGACGCTCTCGTAGCCCTCGCCGCGCAGGTCGATGCCGGGGTGCGGGCCGAACAGGACGAGGTCGGTCAGGCCGAGCTCGCGAACGAACGGCTCGAGCGTGGCGAGCACCGCCTGAGCGTCGCCGATCAGCTCGTTCGCTCGGTAGGCCTCGGCGGCGGGCTCGAGCCCGTACTGCAGCTCGGCGTCGCCGATCTCGGCGCGGATCCTGCGGTAGTAGTCCCAGCGATAGTGGTAGTGCGCCTTGTTGCGCTGCCAGACGGCCTCGGGGTCCTCGTCGGTGACGGTGATCGACCACGGATTGGACACGCGCATCGCGGCGGGGTCGTGGCCGGCGGCGCGCAGCGCGTCGCGGTAGGCGGCGTGCACGGCGGGGTCGGGGGTCGCGCCGGCGAGGTGCAGGCCGTGACGGCCGGCGCGCTCGGCGGGCGCGGCGGCGGTCGCGGCGAGCCACAGCGGCGGGTGCGGGCGCTGCAGCGGCTCGGGCTTGACGACGAGCTCGTCGAGCTTGAAGTAGCGGCCGTCGTAGCTGAACGGCTCGCCGCTCCAAGCGAGCTTCAGGATCTCG
Source organism: uncultured Solirubrobacteraceae bacterium (assembly GCA_963782925.1). Lineage (GTDB taxonomy): Bacteria > Actinomycetota > Thermoleophilia > Solirubrobacterales > Solirubrobacteraceae > Palsa-744. The sequence continues at coordinate 2,301,368 of CAWALH010000002.1, read as the reverse complement.
ATCGCCTCCTCCATGCGCGAGGGCCGCGTCCTCGGGTCGAGGCCGAACGCGCGGTACTCGGCGACGCGATGGCCGATCCCGAGCGCGACGTCGAGGCGCCCGTCGCTGAGGTGGTCGATCACGGCCGTCTCCTGCGCGAGCTGCGCCGGGTGGTGCAGCGGGGCGATGTAGATGTAGGAGCCGATCCGCGCGGTGCTCGTGCGCTCGGCGAGCGCGGTGAGGAAGACTGGCATCGACGGCGCGTAGCCGTCGTCGGTGAAGAAGTGCTCCTGCACGAGCAGCGAGTCGAAGCCGAGCGCCTCGGCCTGCTCGAACAGCCACAGGCAGTCCGCGAACAGCTCGCGCCAGGGCTGCGGGCGATGCGGCGAGTGGCGGATCTCGAGGGTCAGGCCGACACGCATCTCGGGTCGGTTGCCAACCTAGCATTTGTTTGGCCAGCGTGTGCGGTCGAAGCGGCGCGATCAGCCCTCGCGCGACTCCGACGCCTGCAGCCACGAGGCTTCGAGCTGCTCGCGCTCGGCGACGAGCCGCACGAGCTCGGACTGCAGCTCGGCGAGCTCGGCGTAGTCGGAGGCGACTGCCGCCATCTGCTCGTTCAGCGCCTGCTCGCGCTCGACGAGACGCTCGATCGCGCGTTCCATCTGCTTGACCTCACGTTCGGTGCGCTGGGCCTCCTTGCGTTCGGCGCGCGCCCGCGCCCCGGGCGTCACGCCGTCCTTGCGAGAAGGCGATGAATGGTCGCTCTCCGCGGCGGCGCGCCGCTGCTCGATGTACTGCTCGATCCCTCCCGGGAGGTGACGGATCCCGCCATCGGCCGTGAGCGCGTGGACGTCGTCGCAGACGCGCTCGACGAAGTAGCGGTCGTGGCTGACGACGACGAGCGTGCCGGGCCAGCCGTCGAGCAGGTCCTCGAGCGCCGTCAGCGTGTCGATGTCGAGGTCGTTGGTCGGCTCGTCGAGCAGCAGGACGTTCGGCTCGCCCATCAGCAGGCGCATCAATGCGAGCCGCCGGCGCTCTCCGCCGGAGAGGTCGTCGACGAGCGTTCGCGCCTTCTCGCCGCGAAAGCCGAAGCGCTCGCAGAGCATCGCGGCGGTGATCTCCTCGCCGCTGCTGAGCGTCGCGTGACCGCGCACCTCCTCGAGCGATTCGAGCACACGCAGGTGCCCGGGGATCTCGACGGTGTCCTGCGAGAGGTGCGCGATCCGCACCGTCGCGCCGCGCTCGATCCGGCCCGACGTCGGCTCTAGCTCGCCCGCCAGCAGCCTGACGAGCGAGGTCTTGCCCGATCCGTTGACGCCGACGACCGCGACGCGGTCGCCGGGGCCGAGCCGCCAGGTGACGTCGTGGAGCACCTGCCTGCTGCCGAGCGTGAGCGACACGTCGAGCACGTCGAGGACCTTGTTTCCAAGCCGCGAGGCGGCGAAGCGCAGGAGCTCCGCGCGATCGCGCGGCTCGGGCTCGTCGGCGATCAGCGCGTTGGCGGCGTCGATCCGGAACTTCGGCTTGCTCGTACGCGCCGGCGGCCCGCGCCGCAGCCACGCGAGCTCCTTGCGCAGGAGCTGCTCGCGGCGGCTCGCGCGAGAGGCCTCCTGGCGCTCGCGCTCGGCGCGCGCGAGCACGTACGCGGCGTAGCCGCCGTCGTACCGATGCACGCGTCCGTCGGCCAGCTCCCAAGTGGCCGTGCAGACGGCGTCCAGGAACCAGCGGTCGTGCGTGACGACGAGCATCGAGCCGCGCCGCGCCGCGAGGTGACGAGCCAGCCAATCGACGCCTTCCACGTCCAGGTGGTTGGTCGGCTCGTCGAGCAGAAGCAGCTCAGGCGGGTCCAGCAGCAGGCGCGCGAGCGCGATCCGCCGGCGCTCGCCGCCCGACAGGCCGGCGACCGGAGTGTCGATGCCGCGCGCGAACAGCTGCAGCTCGACGCCGCCGAGCAGCCCGTCGAGCACGCTTCGGAACGCGCTGTCTCCAGCCCACTCGTGATCGGCTCGCTCGCCGACGAGCACCTCGCGGATCGTGCGGTCCTCGTCGAGCTCGTCGCGCTGGCCCAGCAGGGCGACCTCGACGTCGCCCGAGCGCGTGAGCCTGCCGGCGTCCGGCTGCTTGACGGACGCGATCAGGCGCAGCAATGTCGACTTGCCGCCGCCGTTGGGCCCGACGACGCCGATCCGCTCGCCCTCGGACACGCCGAGCGTGATGTCGCGGAGCACAGTGCGGCTGCCGAAGCCCTTCTCGACCGCGTTGAGGTTGACGAGGTTGCGCGCGGGCGGCATCGGGTGCCCATCCTCGCGGATCGGCGGTCGATGCTCGCGGGCTCGGCCGCTAAAGCACGAAGGGGATGAGCATCTTCGTGCTGCTGCGGTATGCCGGATAGGCGGCGGGGAACGTCGCGATCAGGTTCTTCTCCTCGACGGAGGCGCTGTAGTAGAAGTACGCGCCGAGGATCGCGACGATGATCAGGCCGATCAGGTTGGTCGCGAGCGCCGTGCCGAGCAGCCCCGCCAGCAGCCCCGAGTAGATCGGGTGGCGGACGAAGCGGTAGGGACCGGAGGTGACGAGCTCCGGTTCGGCCTTCTGCGTCATCGGCATCCCCCAGTTGCGCCCGAGATTGATGCGAGCCCAGATCGCCAGGGCGATCCCGGATGCGAACACGACCGCCCCGATCGCTCCGAGCACCGGGCTGTCGACGGCCAAGCTGCCGCCGCGGAAGACGCGGAGCAGAAGGATCACCGCCAGCGCGCTCAGACCGTTCAGCGGGATCCGACGCCTGCTGGCTCTGCCCTGCTTCACGCCGAACGCGGATGCCAGCCAGTAGACCCAGAAGGCGATCCAGGCGACGGCGATGGCGGTCCTCAGCGCGTGCATCTCGCTCGGCGAGCGTACCCGCGCCTTCTGCCCCTCAGCGCAGGAACGCGTCGGCGGCCCGTCCCACTTCCTTGGCGTCCTGGAAGAGGAAGGCGTGGCCCGCGCCCTTGAACACCTCGTGCTTCACGTGCTTCAGCTGCCCGACGATCGTCCGGTCGTTGGCCGGCGGGTCGATCACGTCGAGGTCGCCCCACATGACGAGCACGTGCGTGGCGAGCTTCGGCAGCGCGTCGTAGACGCCGCCTTCAGAGGAGACCCACTGTTCACGTGCGTGTCGCTGTCCTTCCATCCCAGCCTGCGACTCGGTGAAGCTGTCCGACGGCAGGTGGGCGTAGACGTACTGGGCCGAGACGCGCGCGGCGTAGTCGAAGGCGCCCTTGATGCCCGCCGACGTCGGCGGGAAGCTCAGACCGAACAGCGCCCACGTCGGCAGCTGCGGCTCGTCCATGATCTTCTCGATCGGCGCGCTCGGAGCCTGCTCGGTGCTGCCGCCGGCGGAGGTCGCGCAGAGCACGAGCCTGTTCACGCGGCTCGGCGCGTCGACGGTCACCTGCTGGGAGATCTCGCCGCCCAGCGACCAACCCATCAGGTCGAAGCGTTCGATGTGCAGCGCGCTCGCGAGCGCCAGCGTGTCTTCGGCCATCAGCGGGACCGTGACGTCGCTCGCCGGCAGCGAGCTGTCGGTCGTGCCCATGCCGCGGTTGTCGAAGATCAGCACGCGGTGGTCGCGGGTCAGCTGCCTGATCAGCTGAGGGTCCCACTCGGCCATCGTGCCGCTGCGGCCCATCACCATGATCAGCCACGGACCGCGTCCGCCGGTGCGGTAGCCGATGCTGAGGCCGTTGGCGGAGACGTGCTGGACCGGGCCGAGGCCGAGCGAGGCCCTCGAGGCGCGGCTCGCCGCGAGTGCGGGGGCGGTCAGCGCGAACAGCGAGAGGATGCCGATCGCGGCCACCAGCGGGACACGTCGTCGTGCCAGCTTCCGAATCATGCTGTTTATATTCGGCAACGGCGCCTCCGACCGTTTGCGCTGAAACGGGATTTGCACGAGAGCGCTGTCACGTTCTCGTCTCGCTCCTTGTCATAGGAGGCAGTCAGGCACACCAAGATAAGGAGACGTCATGCAGGCGAGAATCAACAACCCGGCGCTGAGCGTCCCGGGAGCGCTCGAGGCGCTCCAGCAGCTGGGGACCTCGGCAAAGACGGCGGGGATCCCCGAGACCACGCTCTACCTGGCGCATCTGCGCGCGAGCCAGATCAACGGCTGCAGCGTGTGCGTCGACATCCACTCGCGCGAGCTCGAGCACGTCGGCGAGAGCAGCGAGCGAATCCACACGCTCGCCGCGTGGCGCGAGACGCCGTACTTCAGCGACGCCGAGCGCGCGGCACTGGCGCTCACGGAGGCGGCGACGCGTCTGGCCGACCGTCCCGACCCGGTGCCGGACGAGGTCTGGGACGAGGCGGCGCGCCACTACACCGACGAGCAGCTCGCGGCGCTCGTCGTCGCGATCGCGGCGATCAACGCGTTCAACCGCGTCAACGCCGCCACCAGGCAGGCGACCGGGCCGTGGGTCGCGCAGATCGTCGAGCAGGCGGCCGTCGCGGCGTGAGCGATCGCGAGCAACTGCTCGACGAGCTGCGGCCGGTCGCCTTCGCGATCGCCTACCGGATGCTCGGCAGCGTCTCCGAAGCCGAGGACGTGGTGCAGGAGGCGCTGCTGCGCGTCCATCAGGCGCTCGAGTCCGGCGAGCGGATCGAATCGCCGCGCGCGTTCACAGCGACCGTGACGACGCGGCTGGCGATCAACGAGCTGCGCTCCGCGCGCGCCCGGCGCGAGCGCTACTTCGGCGAATGGCTGCCCGAGCCGATCATCACCGACGGCGAGGACGATCCGGCGCGCCACGCCGAGACGGCCGACTCGCTGTCGGTCGCGATGCTGGCGCTGCTCGAGCGCCTCTCGCCCGAGCAGCGAGCCGTGCTGCTGCTGCACGACGTGTTCGACTACCGCTATGCCGAGATCGCGGCGATCGTCGGCAAGAGCGAGGGCAACGTACGCCAGCTGGCAACGCGCGCCAGACGCCACGTCGAGCAGCACCGGCCGCGCTTCCAGACGACGCGCGAGCAGCGCGACGAGCTCGCGCGACGGTTCCTCGCAGCCGCCGAGCAGGGCGATCTCGCCGGCCTGGAGACGCTGCTCGCCGCCGACGTGCAACTGACCGGCGACGGCGGGGGCAAGGTTCCGGCGCTCGCGCGGTCGCTGCGAGGCCGCAGCCGTGTGGCGCGCACGCTGATCAACTGGCGGCGGCTCGGGGCGCGGCTTCCAGGCGCCTCGTGGCGCCCGGTCGAGGTCAACGGCGGCGCCGGCGCGGTCTTCCTAGACGCACAGCAGCGCCTGATCAGCGTGATGGCGCTCGAGATCGTTGACGGTCAGATCGCGAGCATCAGCTCGATCGTCAACCCCGACAAGCTGAGGCACCTCGGGCCGGTTGGGGATTTCAGGGCGCTGCTGCGGTCGGAGGAAACCGCCTCGTGAGTGCGTCAATCGATGGTCTCGAGCCGCCGCCGTACAGCGTCGGCCAGGCGCTCGCTCGCGAGGTATCGCGTCGTCGGGCCTCTCCCCTGCTGCATGATGAGTCCGGCGTCGAGCAGTCGGCGCAGGTCGTTACTGGCCGTCGGCGCGGAGACGTCGGCCTCGGCTGAGTACGTGGACCGGTCGGTGCCCTCGAAGAGGCTCCGCTCGAGTGCGACGACGAGCCGATCAGGCCAGCTGCGCTCCTCGACGAGATCCTCGAGGTAGCCCCACCGCTCGGCTGCCTGAGCCAGCTGGAGCAGTCGTCTCCGCGCCTGGGCCACGTGCGCGTCCACGCAGAGGCGCACGAAGGGCATCGCATCGCGCTGCGGCTGGTAATAGCCGCGCTGGACTTCCCGCAGCGCTGCGTAGTACTCGGCGGTGTGCTCCCCCAGGTACTCCTCGATGGAAACGAACTCCGGCGCGAGCAGGCCGCCGAGAGCCAGTACGAGAGACTGGACGATCCGCGAGATGCGCCCGTTGCCGTCGCGAAATGGATGCACCGAGACGAGGTGCAGATGCGCCATCGCGGCACGGACCACGAGGTGGGCGTCGAGATCGCCAGCTCCCAACCATCGGATCACCTCGCTCATCAGCGGGCGAACCTCTTCGGCAGGGGGACCGATATACGCGGGCGGTCCGCCGCCAGGGCTCGTGACCTCGATCCCCGTCTCGCGGTATTGGCCCGGATCCTTGTCCTTCTGGAAGTAGCACGCGTCGAAATGCAGGTCGAGCACCACGCGGTCGACCCAGTTGAACCCCTCGTCCGCGGCCATGACGCCGACGTGATCCATCGCACGCGCGTAGCAGGCCAGCGCCATCCGGTTCTCGTCGGTCGAGTCGGCCAGCTCCGCACCGCTCGCGATCGCGAGCCTCTCATCGCTCGGCACACTGAAGCCCTCGATCTCGATCGAGCTCTCGGCCGAAGAGGCTCGCCACTGCCTGCGCAGGCTGCCGAGCCACGGCCCGGCGCGACCAGCCCGCGCACCCAACTCGTCGCAGAGCTGGTCGAAGGCGGCGAGGTCCTTTTGGAGTGCGGCGTCGAGCTTGGGGGTGGCGTAAAGCACGATCTTTAGTATAGACGACTATTCGTATGATCGTCTAGACGATCAAGCCTTACGCCATAGCGTGATGTCGCCGGCAGCTCTGCTGATCTAATCGTGATGCCTCGACGAGCACTGCACCGCCTCGATCCCCAAGTGACTACTGTCTGTCCCAGAAGATGTCGCTTTAGTGTCGATTTCGCGCCGGCCGTCCGATAAGCTCTTGGCATGACCACGGCTTATGCAGAAGAGGCGATCCACGTCCACGACCTCGGCCACCTCTCCGACCGCGACATTGCGCGGGCGACAGGCGCGGCTCCGAGCACGGTGCGCGAATGGCTCGCGCGCCGCAGCATCCCGAGTGGCACAAGGGCCGAACGGCTCGCCGAGCTGTCCTCGCTGGTCGAACGGCTCGCGCGCGTCATTCGACCCTCGTACATCCCGGTGTGGCTGAGCAAGCCGATTCCGGCGCTCGACGACGACAAGCCAATCGACCGCATCGCCAGCGGCGACTACCGAGCGGTCGCCGGCCTGATCTCCGGCCTAGAGGACCCTGGCGCAAGCTGAGGTGGCCCTTGACGTCGCAGCGATCGCCGTGCGCGGACGCTGGCTCAAGCACACCCCACCCGGATCGCCGGCCCTTCCGGAACGAGAGCCGCCACCCGACAACAGATGGCAGCGAGGCGAGATCATCGACGCGCTCTACCTGGCCGACAGCGAGGACACCGCGTGGGCGGAGTGGTACCGGCATCTCGCGGAGCTCGCGATCCCGCCGCTGGCGCAGATGCCGCGGGAGCTGTGGACGTGGGATGTCGATGTTGAGGTGGCCGACCTCGGGTCGGCTGATCGACTGGCCACGGTAGGGCTCGCCGAGCCGAACCCTGCGCGCGCGAGCTGGCCGGCCTATCAAAGCGTGGGCGAGCAGATCTGGCGCGAAGGATGGAACGGGCTGATCGCCCCGAGCGCAGCTCGACCGGACGGGCACGTCCTGTGTCTGTTCCGGAGCGGTCAGGGCGTCAACGGCGCGACACCGCTCCCTCCCGCGCGCCACATCAATGAGCCGCCGCCACCGCCGAGTGGACTGCGGACCTAGCTGCGACGCAGGAGCAAGACCGGACGCGGGCGGGCGATCGTGGGGTTGGCTCTACGGCGCGGCCTCGCGGGGGCGTGTGCAGTTTCGTGGGCGCTGCGTGCGTCAGGAAACCGCCGGCTCGCCGCGGCCCCGTCTATCTGCTTTTATTTGCAATCCCAAATAGATGGACCAGCGCCTGAACCCATACACACCCGGCTCGGGGATCAAGCCGCGCAGGCTCGCCGGCCGCGACGCCGACCTCGACGCGTTCGGCCTGCTGCTCGGCCGGCTCGCCGATGGCCTGCCCGAGCGCAGCCTGATCTACTCCGGGCTGCGCGGCGTCGGCAAGACGGTCCTGCTGCTGGAGTTCGAGACGCTCGCGCGCGAGGCGGGCTGGGCGTGCAACGAGGTCGAGGAGGTCGGCTCGGGCGACTTCCGCCAAATCTTCGCCGAGCTCGCCTACCAGATGCTGCTCTCGATGAGTCGGCGCAAACGCATGCAATCGCGCGCGACGGCGGCGCTCGGCGTCTTGAAGGCGTTCACGCTCGGGCTGCCGGGCGGGATCACGGCGAGGATCGACGTCGAGGCGTCGAAGGGAACGGCCGACACCGGCGATCCAGAGCGCGATCTCGCGACGCTGCTCGCCGAGGTCGGCCAGGTCGCGCAGATCGGCGGCACGGGAGCCATTTTCTTCCTCGACGAGATGCAGGGCCTCGACAAGGTCGCGCTCGAGGCCGTGTGCATGGCGATGAACCGCGTCGGCCAGCGCTCGCTGCCGGTCGCGCTCGTCGGCGCCGGCCTGCCACCGCTGCCGCGCCTGTTGCGAGCGGCGAAGCCGTACGCCGAGCGGATGTTCTCCTACCAGGAGCTCGACCGCCTATCGGACGCGGAGGCGCGCCTTGCGTTGATCGCGCCGGCCGCGCAGCTCAAGGTCGAGTACGAGCCGCGGGCGGTCGAGCTGATCGTCGAGGCGTCGGCCGGCTATCCGCACTTCCTGCAGGAGTACGGTCGCGTGCTCTGGAACGAGGTCGACGCGCCGCCGATCCGCGCACGCGACGTCGACAGCGCGCAGGCGCTGATCTCCGAGGCGCTCAGCCGGCGCTTCTTCAGGGATCGCTTCGAGACGGCGTCGGACGCCGAGCAGCGCTACCTCTCGGCGATGGCCGAGCTCGGCGACGAGCCTGCGCGCACCGCGGCGGTCGCCGCGCGCGCCGGCTACAAGGACATCGGCAGCACGTCGCTGCTGCGCGAGAACCTGCTGCGCAAGGACCTGATCTTCAGCCCGCGCCGGGGGCTCGTCGCGTTCACGGTGCCGTTGTTCGCGGCGTATGTGCGCGAGCACCATCCGCTGGTGAGCTTCGAAGAGTGACGCGAGTGGCGTCTATTTGGGTTTCTTTGCGAGTACCAATAAAGCCGAACGGATGATCCTCTGATCGCCAGGGTGGGGGCGATCAACGACCCGCTTGCGGCGGGGCAAGCGCCTCGACCAGCAGCTCACCGTCGATCTCATCCCAATCGATCGCCGGCATCAGCTCCGAAACCAGATAGTCGAAGGTGACCGCGAGCAGACGCTGGTCCTCATGCTCATACTCCTGCGGCTCGCCACCGGGTACCACATGCTTCCTGTCGTCGCTGACCAGATAGTCGGCGTGCGCGAGAAGCGCGCCGAAGACGATCGGGTCGTCGTCCGGGTCGGAAGTGAACGCCGGGATCTGATCTGGCGGGAATGGGAGCGCGGCAGCAACGCAGATCGCCTCCATCTGGCGGCGGAGGCGTCGCGCGTCATCTTCGTCCAGCTCGGGATCGAAGCGGTGCCCGATCTCACGAACCTTCCGCTCGTACTCGTCGAACAGCGGCCTTGACCCAACAGCTACCCAGTCGTCCGGGGCGCCGTACGGGAGGTGCTCGGAGAGGAGCGAACGGCGCTCCTCGACGTGCGCCATCAGGCGCTCGGCGGTCTCCATGCCGCCGAGCTCTCCCCCGGCCGTCTCGGCTTCAAGCCTGAGCGCGTCGAGGTCAAGTCGTCGATGCTCCGCCTCGTAGGCGAGCGAACCGAACGCGAGCAGAACCCACAGCTTCCTCGGCATGCCACCGGCTCGCAACGCCGCGGGAAGCGCGACGCTCGTATCGACGGTGACCAGTGGCAAGCAGCCGAATCTACGGCGACCCGCGGACGCGGAGCGCTAGGCGCTTACGTCTCGTCCAGCGCAGCAACTACCTCGTCGTCCGAGAGATGGCCGTGCTTCGCTTCGAGTTGCCGGAGCTCGTCGGCGAGATCATAGGTGCCGCGGAGTGACGCGAGCAGGGCCCCCTGCGGAATGCGGTAAGAGCCGCTTGGAAGCCTCAGGAATGGGATGCGCTCGGCCTCGATCCAGCGACGGATCGTGCGGTCGCTCACCCGCAGCAGCGAAGCCGCTTGGGGAACCGTCAGCAGTATGGGTCGTGCAGCAACGGCGGGCATGCGAACTCCAATGGACTCAAAGACTTCATCGGCCAGCTAACGCCAACCTTTACCACAGAGGACATCATAGGACAGATCTCGACAGAATACGGCAGCTCGGCCCCAGGCCCGTATGCACAGACGTCGCATCGCAGAGCGAAAATTCGACGCTGAGGACGCCCCGCCCCACCCCAGCATCCAACGAGACTCTAATCGGGGCGAATGGCGGGGATTGGCTCAAGCGAGCCGATGTGGCGAGCAGGTGTGCGGTTTCGTGGGCGGCCCGGGCGGTGTTTCCTGCGCATGTGTGACCGAGCGCAAGCTCGTCGTCGTAGATGCGCAGCTGGAGGCGGCTGAAACGGGCATCGGGCACTGGTTGCGTGACTCCCGCCCGCGCGCGCTTGGCCTCGTCGACCTCGAGCGCGTGGCGCGCCGACGCGCGCCTCCTGGACGGGATCTGGCTTGGGTGCCGAGCCACCGCAGGCGGTGAGCGCACAGGCGCAGGCCAGCGTGCACGCGAGCGCAGGAACGTGTCGTCGATCGGCGGCCATCTCGCCGGGCGGTGAAGTCTCAGGCCGCGCGGTCTACGTATTCGCGCAGCGCGGTGCGGGCGACCTCGCTGACGGAGCGGTGCTCCTCGAGGGCGCGGGATCGCTTGGGACGTTTCTCCGCGCGCGCGTATGCGCTGACGTTCTCAAGTCCGTCTCTGCCGCCCCCGCCGCTGCGGCACAGCACGCGCAGGCGGCGAGGCGAACGTGTCGCCAGCGGGGCTCGCGAGCTGACGCTCGAGGTCCGTGAACGCCTCGATGATCTCCGGAGCCTCGTATGCGCGATTGCGCCGACCGATCGTGATCTGGCGCAGGATGCCCGCCCGAACGAGACGCTGGATCGCTTCGTTGGCCGGCTTGAACGTCCGTCCCAGCAACGTCGCCGCGCTTTCGGCCGTGAGCACAGGCGCACCTGGGAGTCGTTGAAGCAGGAGATCGGTCGCCGAGCTGGCGCGGACGCGCCCGACGCGCTCGCGCCATTGCTTCTCCAGATCCGCCGCCCGCGACTCGAACGCCGTTGCGTCGGCGACCGAGCGGACGCACGCGCCGGCGAACGTCGCTATCCAAGCGTTCACGCCCTCGATCGCCTCGGGTGAGCTGGCTGGCCCTATGTACCGCGACGTGGTGAGTCCACCGACGTAGTCGCGCGCCAATGTTGCAAGCACTAGCGACACTGGCGGCAGGACGTGCAGAGCGAGCCCCCGGCGACGCAGTACGAGGTGGATGATCGCGCGGCCTGTTCGACCGTTCCCGTCGACGAACGGATGAATCGTCTCGAACTGCGCGTGCGCGATTGCCGCCTGTGCGACCGCGGGCAGGTCGTCGGTGTTGCAGAAGGCGCAAAGATCGTCCATCAGGTCGGGGACGGCCTCCGGCGGCGGCGGAACGTAGTCCGCCGAGCATGGGTTGTAGTCGCTGCCGCCGATCCAGTTCTGGACCTCCCTGAGCTCGCCACCGTGGGGCTCGAGACGCGTACCGGCAAGCAGACGTCGGTGGATCCCCAAGAGCACGTCCACCGTGATCTCGTCCTCGAAGCCGACGCTCTCGACGCCGTGCAGCATCGCGTCGATGTTCGCGAGCACCTCCGACGCCGTCACATCAGACGATGGCTCACGCATCGATCGGACGGCCTCGGCGCGCAGGAGGCGTTGCGCGCCGATCTCCAACCCCTCGATGCGTGAGGAGGCGACAGACTCCGCACGCAGCAGGATTCGCGCGAGGGCCTCAGTGTCGACCAGTGCCGTTGCCTCGGCGTTCAATCGGGCGATCGCAGCCTCGGCGTCGGCAACGTCGGCGGCCACATCCCCGTCGAGCACGAATCGACGGCCGATCAGGGGATCCGGCAAATACGCTGTGTAGTCGCAGGAGCGGCGGTCTCGACGCGATGCGCCGCTGCCGGCGACCAGGCTCTGCCAGTGGCGATTCAATAGCTCCGACACGGCATGTTCTTATTGGAGCTTAGCCCATAACCTCCAATAAGAATCGATTCCGTGGTCGGTTGCTGTTTTGGGTCAGACGCAACACGCACGGTGGTCCGCGATGTCTAGGGATAGAACTGCCCGGATCGAGTAGCCAGGCGCGACACAACCGGGCGCCGGACCTCGTCTGCGCTTATAGAGCTCGGACGTTGCGCGTCGCCTCGACTTACGTCGCGGAGGGTGCTAGCGACTTGCCTCACAAGAACCTAGCCGACAAGTCGACGTCGACGTTGATATCGCCTCAAGTTGAGAGCACGTCGCAACGGGCTGCCGCCGCTGCCGGCTCGCGTCTCAGCGCTAGTCTCTGGCACGCAATCGAGTCAGATAGGAAAGCATGAGGCGAGACACCGGATTTGAATGGCGCGAATGGGAGCAACGAGAGGAGCGGCCAAGTGCCCGAGCCTGACCCTGAGGCGGCAACACCGCCGGCACGACTCGTGGACCGGATTGCCGCAGGGGAATGCGTGCTCTTCCTCGGTGCCGGTGTGTCACTCGACGCTGGAGCGCCGACGGGTGCGCAGCTCAGTGATGAAATCGGCTCAGAGTTCCTCGACATGACGCCTCCCACGGGGTATCCGCTCTCCGAGATGGCCGCGCTTGTAGACGCTGAGGATGGGCGCAGCCGTCTAAACGACTGGATCGCGAAGCGGCTGCGCGATCTCGAGCCATCTGCGGCGCTGCGGGTGATCCCGAGATTCCGTTGGCAGGCGATTTACACTGCCAACTTTGATCTCCTAGTTGAGAAGGCGTACGCGATGGACGAGGGCTCCCTTCAGCGTCTTCACCCGATCTACTCCAACCGTGATTCCGTTTCGCGGCTTGAGGCCGACGAGGTCCCGCTTTACAAGCTGCACGGCTGCATCTCACGGCCCAACTCGGATGAGGGACGACTCGTCCTCACGCAGGACGACTTCGCGACGGTGGAGGCCTCTCGGCGGCGGCTGTTCAACCGCCTTGTCGACCATGTCGCCGACCTGCCAGTGCTCTACGTCGGCTTCGCTCGTGCAGATCCTGATTTCGCTCGTGTGCTAGCAACAGTCGAACAAGCGGTCGACGGCTTGGCGAGCCTGTCACGCAGCTACGCGCTACAGCCTGGATTTATCGAGGCAGAGTCCAAGCGCGCCGAGCTCAAGAAGGTCAGCCTGCTCAATGTTGGAGCGCATGAGTTCTTCGCGGCTCTTGCTCTCCAGGTCACACCTAGCATGCGGACTGAGTCAGCGACCGCCGACAGCCCTGGCCCTCGCTCCCGCCTGCTAACTCGACGCCCGGGCTCTTCGGATGCACTTAGGTCCATGCTCGCCGACTACGAAGTGGTCGAGGATGTACTCGCAGACGGAGAGTCTGATCCGGAAACATTCTTTAAGGGAAGCGTGTCCTCGTGGGGCGATATTCGCGAGTCAGTGGACGCTCAACGAGACGAACAAGACGCTTTGGTCGAAGCGCTAATCGTCGATACCGACCTCGACAAAGGCAGGGTCGACTTTGTCTTGCTTCACGCGGAGGCTGGCGCCGGAAAGAGCACACTCCTCCGGCGAGTCGGAGCTGAGCTCGTAGACACCTGGGACTGCGTCGTTCTTTCCCTAAAGCCATTTGGGGCTTTGGAGTTCCTCGATGTGGAGCGACTATCTAGCAAGCTGGACGAGCGCGTCTACCTCCTCGTGGACGATGCGGCCCGCGTTGCGACCGAGCTTCGGTCTTTCGTTGACAGCGCTAGGCGCGCTGGTGCAAAGATCACAATCGTCGCGGCTGCTCGCACCAATGAGTGGCAAGACAGCCGCGAGGCGCAGCTTCTAACGCCGAGAGTCGAATTCGAGCTAGCAGCCCTCTCGCGCGACGAGATCGACCGCGTCCTCGCAACTCTCGACCAGCACGGACAGTTGGGTTCGCTCGAGGGGGCAAACGAGGACGCGCAGCGGCACGCGTTCGAAGCTCGTGCCCAGAATCAACTGCTAGTGGCCTTGCGGGAAGCAACGGAGGGAAAGGCCTTCGACGAAATCGTCGTCGACGAGTTCGAGGGAATGGTGAGCGAGGATGCGAAACGTGGCTATTTGTACGTTGCCGCACTGCACCGTTTTGGGCTACTGACACGCGCCGCGGTGTTGCATCGCGCCCTGCGGATACCACTCACGGAGCTCGGTGCGCGAGTGTTCGGTCCGGCAACCAAGATCGTCTTGTCTCAAGACCTGGCGACTGACCCGGAGCCTTATTACAGAACCCGCCACCCCCTAATCGCGGGCATCGTTTTCGACCGCCTCGTTCCGACCGAGTCAGACCGGCTCGCCTTCTACGTGTCGCTCATCCGCGAGCTGGATCTCGGCTACGCAAGTGATGCCGACACCTACCGGCGCCTGAGTCGTTCGCTCAATCGGTATCTCCTTGCGGACTTCCAGAAGAAGGCCAACAAGCGCGCGCTTATGCACGAGATCCAAGAGCTTGATCCAAGCGACGCCTATGTCCATCAGCATGCGGCGATGATGGAGCTATCGTTTGGCGACCTTCGAGTGGCCGCCGCCCACATTGCGAAGGCGATCGAAGCCCGTCCGAATGACGCCGCGATTCGCGACACCGAGGGGCGGATCGTCCTGGCTGGCGTGGATCGCGAGTCGAGCCGGCCACGGAAGCTCGCGAAACTGGCTGAGGCCGAGGCGATCTTCTCGAAAAACATATCGCGGCGTCCAAACGAGCCATACGGATACCGGCACCTCGCCGAGACCTACTGGATGCGAGCGATGATTGAGGAAGACGCTGTTACCAAGGCTACCTATCTCACTCTCGCTTACCAGACGCTGCAAGATGGCTCGGACGCAGCAATAAATATCTCGATGCTGACTCAATACCGTGCGGAGCTAGAGAACAAGGCGGGCAATCGAACCGAGGCTCGACTGCTGCTCAAGGGAGCCCTGAACGAACGACCTGACGACGTGCGTATGCGCCTGATTGCGGCGCGGTTTGCAGAGCTCGACGGTGACACGGGCGACGCGCTCGAGCTACTGCGTCAGGGCGTTGCTGTCGCACCCGACGCCTGGGAGTTGCATTACCGTCTGGCGCTGATGCTGGCGTCCGGCGCGGGTGAGGCCGGCGAGGTCAGCCGACATTTTGCCTCGGCGACATTGGCGCCTACTCGTCGGTACATGCCCCGTCTCGCCTACGCTGCATGGCTCTTTTCGCAAGCCGAATATGAGAAATCGGCCGAGCAGTTTGCGCGACTTGAACAGCTTGAGCTCCCCACACGTGAGCGCCGTGAAGCGAGGACGTTTCGCTTTGCGAAGCTCGCCGGTAAGCACCTCGGGCGGGTCAACCGTTTGTCCTATGACACTGGACACGTCGAGTATGACGGGGGTGCGACGCGGATCTTCTTCCACAAGAGCGACGTTGCCGACGACTACGCCACTCTTAGGGTGGGAAGCACAGTCTCATATGACCTGGCGTTCAATCTACGTGGCCCGCTCGCGAGGCGGCTCCGTTCGCAAGGCGGGGGACGCTCTGGCTGACCAGAAGCGGCGGCCAGGACGGAGTCGTCGCTGTCCTCGTAGCAGCGACCAACTCCGCAGAGCGTCGGTTCAAACCTCTAGCGGCCAGGGCGGTAATCCATGTCCGCATACTGCCGAGTCGTCTCGCTATCCCGATGGCGCGTCGGTCGCGGGAGTCAAGGAACACGGGGTCTCCCCAACTGTTGAAAGTAGCCTTCGTCGGCCGTCGGGCTTCGTCGCCACAGCACTGTTCCCGGCCTTTGCCCGTTATGGGCTCTTGATGCGAGGAGCGCCATCGCCGCAGCGCCCTCTCGCGACCCTCGCTTGCGCCGCACGGGCTGCGATCCTCTTGCGGTCCGCCTCAGCCGTTGCTGCGGTCCTTCTGCGGTCTCAATCCGCACGAGCACCCCCAAACACGCGCGAAGAGCGCCCACGAAGCCCGGTATTCGTGGGTCACCGGTTCTTAAGGAATATCGGGGCGCCGAGATTCGAACTCGGGACCTCACCGACCCGAACGGTGCGCGCTACCAGGCTGCGCCACGCCCCGATGCCCCGGCAGTATCACACACTCGCGCCTGAGCCTCGACCCCGCCCCCTACAGCACCCCACTGACCTCCAGCCCTTCTTCGCCCGCCAGCCCGAACCCGGCGATCGTCAGCCCCACCTGTTCGACCCCGCCACCGCCAAGCGCCCCTTCGAGCACATCCCGCACCCGCCCCCCGCCCGCTTCGGCTTCGTATTCGCTCGGCGCCTGCACGCCGCGCTTCGCCGCAGCCTTCAGCTTCGCGCCGACCGCCATCTTGCCGGCCTTCGCGCGCACGAGCAGCGACCCGCGCAGTTCGATCGCGCGCCCGCCGCAGGCAAAGCTCACGAACGCCGCCGCCGGTCCCGCCGCCGGCAGCACATCCCAAACCACCGTGCGCGCCGCGAAGCTTTCCCACTGCAACACGCCTTCGAGCGCCCCGCTCACGATTTCCCCGCCGCCCGCGCCGGCCGACGAGCAGCTGCCGACCTTCGGCATCGCGCACCCGACGAAGCGCATCGCCAGCCCCTCGATGCCGCGCAGCCCGACGTACGCGCCGGCGCCCGACTCGCCCGCGCACACGACCTTCGCCCGCCCGACCGCTTCGAACGTGCTCTTGCCGCCGCTGCCGACGAACCTCGCTTTGACCGCGCCCGTCACCCATTCGTAGCTGCCTCCCGGCAACGCCAAGCTGCACCCCGCGTTCTTGTAGGCACCCGCCCCCTTGCCGACCTTCACGCACCGCCCGAGCTGCGGATGGACGCCGGCAGGCAGGTACCTGAACTGATCGCCCGCCGTCACGGCGCTAGTCCCTTCGGGCGTCGTCACGCGCACGTCGACCGTGCCCAAAGACCCCGGCGGCGAGACGGCCGTGATCGAGCTCGCCGACGTCACGCTGAAGCTCACGGCGCCCGCCGAACCGAACGTCACCGCGCTCGCTTCGCCGAGGCCCGTCCCGCTGATCGTCACGCTCGTCCCGCCGGCGGCCGGCCCTTCGCTCGGCGAAACGCCCGTCACGCTCGGCACCTGCGCCGCCCCAAGCGGCGTCCCGAGCCCGGTCGGCCCGTCGTAGCCGACCTGCGCCAGGCACAGGTACGCGTGTTCGGCCGGCGGCGTGCACGGCCCGTTGCTGCCGCTCGTCACGTCGTACAGCGCCCCGGGTTCCTGGTAGAACGCCGCCGCCCCGAGCGCCCGCGTCGCTTCGCTCTCGTGCGCGAGCATCCCCGCGACGAGCGGCGCGCTCGCGCTCGTCCCGCACAGGTTCGCCCAGCCGCCCGAGTACGTCGTGTAGACGGACACCGGCGTTTCGCACGCGGCGACCGCCGCGACGTCGTTGTCCGTGCGGTTGGCGCAGCCCGTGTCGAGTTGCCACGCGGGCTTCGACTCGAACAAGCTGCAGCCGCTGCCAGTCCCGGCGCCGCGCCCGGCTTCGCCCCAGACCGACTCCGACCAGCCGCGCGCGTTCGAGGAGTGACGCAGCGCCGTGCCGCCGACGGCGATCACGTGCGGCGACGTCGCCGGGAAGTTCGGCGCGCCCATCCGCCAGAAGTAGTCGTCCCAGCCGCTGTCGCCGGCCGACACCGTGATCGCGACGCCCGGGTGGTCGTAGTCGGCGTTGAACTCGGCGCAGCCCGTCTGCCCGCACCAAGGCACGTAGCTCTCGGGATAGCCGTAGCTGTTGCTGATCTCGCTCGCGCCGAGGCTCGCCGCCGTGTCGACCGACGCCGCCGTGTCGGGCGCGAATTCGCTCGTCGCCTGGACGAGCAAGAGGCGGCAGTGCGGGCACGCGGCCGACGCCATGTCGAGGTCGAGCGCCGTCTCGGCCTGCCAGCCGGTGCCTTCGTTGCCGGGGTATTTGCCTTCTTCGCCGCTCTCGTTGACATTGCGGAAGCAGCCGCTCTGCTTCGTGCACGGCCCGAGCCCGTAGCGTTCGCGGTACTTCGCGAGATCGGCTTCGGCCGCCTGGTAGCCGTACGCGTCGACGACCGCGATCGTCTGCGTCGAGCCGCCGGCGACCGGGATCAGGTAGGCCGCCCGCAGGTCCTGCGGGTCGAGCCCGCCGAGTTCGCCGCCGCCTTCGAGCAGCGCGCCGCCGCGCGACAGCGCGAACTTCGACGCGACCGTGACCGGCGGCGGGTCGACGATCGCTTCGCACGCGCCATTCGGGCACGCGTAGTACGGCGTCGTCGTCGAGCGCGCCAGCGAGATCGCCGACGGCCCGGCGAGCGCCTGCACGCGACCCTTCGGCGTCTTCGGAGCCGCGGTCGCCCGCGCGCCGGCGATCGCCGGCGCGAGCAGCAGCGCCGCACCGGCGACGAGCGCGATCCGCGTTACGAGCCCTGCGACTACCCCCCGCCGTGACATGAGCGCCTCCGAGTCGAGTCGTGGTTGATCTGAGCAGACGCTCGCAAACCTCACAGCAACCCGCCATCCGCGGCATCCGTGGATTGGCCGCTCGTCGGCTTCGGAGGACTACGCGTCGCCGCGCGCGGCGCGCTCGCGGCGACGTCCCCGGCGGTATCGTCGCGATGACGCGATGCCCGCCGCCGCAGCCGACATCCTGCAGGACCTCGACGACCTGCTCGAACCGCAGCGCTTCGACGACTACGGCCCGAACGGCCTGCAGGTCCCCGGCGCACCGCAGGTCGACACCGTCGCGACCGGCGTCTCCGCGCACCTCGAGCTGTTCGAGCGCGCCGCCTCCGCGCAAGCGCAGCTGCTGATCGTCCACCACGGCCTCTTCTGGGGCGCCGGCACGAGCGTCGTCGACCCCCAGCTCAAGCGTCGCCTGCAGGTCCTGTTCGACGCCGACATCAACCTCGCCGCGTACCACCTGCCGCTCGACGCGCACCCGCAGGTCGGCAACAACGCGCTGCTCGCGCGCGCGCTCGGCGCCGAAGCGATCGAGCCGTTCGCGCTGCATCGCGGCGAGCCGATCGGGTTCGTCGCGACGCTCGAGGGCGACGGCGTCGAGCTCGCCGAGCTGTCGACGCGCGTGCGCGAGCTGACCGAGCGCAAGCCGCTGGTGTTCGACACGGGACCGCTGCGGATCCGCCGCGTCGCGATCGTCTCGGGCGGCGGCTCGGACTACATCGCCGACGCGGCTGCGGCCGGCGCCGACGCGTTCCTCACGGGCGAGCCGACCGAGCGCGTGATGGCGCAGGCGCACGAGCTCGGCCTGCACTACATCGCCGCCGGCCACTACGCGACCGAGACGTTCGGCGTCAGGGCGCTCGGCGAGCGCGTCGCCGAGCGCTTCGGCGTGCGCCACGTGTTCCTCGACGTGCCGAACCCGATCTGAGCGCACGCTCGAGCGCTGGCCAAACGGCCCGCTCGCGCGCTCGCAAATTGCGCGGTGGCGCTCTACTATGGGCTGACCGACCGGGCAATCGGCTGGTCGGCCAGCAAAGATCACCCAACGAGGAGGAGAGTCTCGATGGAGGCCACCGCGACGGCGTCGACCACGGTGTCGACAACGGGTTCGCGCACGATCGCGGACCTGATCCCGTGCGCCGCCGCGGCGCACGGAGCGAGCACGGCGATCCGCTACAAGCACGACGGCGCGTGGCAGGACGTCAGCTACGCGCAGCTCGCCGAGACCGTGCAGGAGATCGGGCTCGGGCTGATCGACCTCGGGATCGAACCGGGCGAGCGGCTGTGCATCCTCGGCAACACGCGCCCCGACTGGTCGTACGCCGACATGGGCGCGACGTCGGCCGGCGCGGTCGTCGTGCCGATCTACCAGACCAACTCGCCCGAGGAGTGCCTCTGGGTGATCTCCGACTCCGACGCGTGCGCGATCGTCTGCGAGAACGAGGAGCAGCTCGAGAAGATCGCTGCGATCCGCGATCAGGTTCCGCACCTGCGCACGATCATCGTGATCGACCCGTTGAGCGACGCCGGCATCGCCTCGGGTCCGTCGGATGCCGTCACGGCGCTCGACGCGATCACGCTCGACGAGGTCCGCGAGCGCGGCCGCGCGCGCAGCGCCGACGAGCTCGACGCGCGCCGCGCCGCCGTGCGCCCGGAGGACCCGTTCACGTTCATCTACACGTCCGGCACGACCGGCCCGCCGAAGGGCTGCGTGCTGACGCACGGCAACTACCGCGCGATCATCGACATGGTCGGCGAGGCCGGCGAGATCCAGGGCGACGAGGTGATCTACCTGTACCTGCCGCTCGCGCACTCCTTCGCCCTCTTGATCCAGCTCGCCGTGTTCGACCTCGGCGGCACGCTCGCGTACTTCAGCGGCGACACGAAGCAGATCGTGCCGGAGCTGATCGAGGTAAAGCCGACCTACCTGCCGTCGGTGCCGCGCGTGTTCGAGAAGATCTACACGCTCGCGCAGGCGGCGATCCAGTCGAAGTCACCGGAGGAGCAAGAGCAGGCGAAGGCGGCGATCGCGCTCGGCGTCAAGGTGCGTGACATGATCAATCGCGGCGAACCGGTGCCCGAGGAGCTGCAGAAGCCGTTCGATCAAGCCGACGAGGAGCTGTTCAAGAACGTCCGCGCGATCTTCGGCGGCAACGTCCGCCACGCCACGAGCGGCGCGGCGCCGATCGCCAAAGAGATCCTCGAATTCTTCTGGGCATGCGGCATACCGGTGCTCGAGGGCTACGGGATGACCGAGACGGCGACGGCGGCGACGGTCTCGACCGTCGAGAACCACCGCTTCGGCACCGTCGGGCGGGCGCTGCCGGGCGTCGAGCTGAAGATCGCCGACGACGGCGAGATCCTCGTCAAAGGGCCGAACATCTTCGACGGCTACCACAACCACGCCGACGCGAGCTTCGGCGCGATCGAGAACGGCTGGCTGCACACGGGCGACCTCGGCTCGATCGACGACGACGGCTACCTGTCGATCACCGGCCGCAAGAAGGACATCATCATCACGGCCGGCGGCAAGAACCTGACGCCGGCGAACATCGAGAACGACCTCAAGCAGTGCCGCTGGATCTCGCAGGCGGTGATGCACGGCGACAAACGCCCGTACCCGGTCGTGCTGATCACGCTCGACGAGGAGGAGCTGCCGCAGCTCGCCGCGCAGGTCGGCCTGCCGGGCGACTGCGACCTCGCGACGGCCGCGCACGCGCCCGCCGTCCGCGAGCTGATCCAGGGCGAAATCGACCGCGCGAACGCCAAATACGCGCAGGTCGAGCAGGTCAAGCGGTTCGCGATCCTCGACCACGACCTGTCGCAGGCGACCGGCGAGCTGACGCCGACGCTGAAGGTCAAGCGCAACGTCGTCAACGAGAAATACGCGGGGCTTTTCGACGAGTTGTACGCGGGCTGAGCCAGGCCTGCGAAAATAGGCGCTGATGCGCAGCGATCCGAGCGACAACGGCGGCCTGTTCGTCGGGCGCAGGCCCGGCACGGCGCCGGTCCGCTACCGCGCGCTGCCCGAGCGCGGCAGCGAGAAGCGCCAGCGCGTCGACGGATCGTTCGCGAACGTGCTGCTGGTCGGCATGGTCGTCCTCAGCCTGCTCTGCTGGGGC
This sequence comes from uncultured Solirubrobacteraceae bacterium, assembly GCA_963782925.1. GTDB lineage: Bacteria > Actinomycetota > Thermoleophilia > Solirubrobacterales > Solirubrobacteraceae > Palsa-744. The sequence goes on along the minus strand of CAWALH010000002.1, from coordinate 2,279,868 downwards.
CCGATCCCGCTCGCGTGCCTGTGGATCGGCTCGCAGGTCGACTACCTGACGAACAGCGTCGGCATCGGCATCCTCGTCGCGTTCCTCGCGTTGTTCCCGCTGCTGTTCGGCACGCTGTCGCTGCTGCGCCGGCTCGACGCCGCGTGGATCCTCGTGCGCCGCGCCGCCGGCCACGACCAGCGCACGGGCGCGCTCGGGCGCGTGTTCGGCACGACGGCGGCCGTCTGCGCGCTCGTGTTCGCGTTCTGGTTCGTCGTGATCCACGGCCCCGGCTCGATGACGATGCCGGGCAACGGCAAGTGACGAGCCCGGCGGCGTGAGCCTGCTCGACTACTACAGGCAGTTCGAGGGCATGTCCGAGGAGGAGGTCAACGCCGGCCTGCGAGAGGAGGCCGCCGAGCGCCGGCGCAAAGCGCTGACGCGCGTCGACACGCTCGACCTGTCGCAGACGACGTGGCCCGAGCTGCCGAACCCGCGGATCGTCAACGCGATCACGTTCGTCGCGCGCCGCGGGCTGCACCGCTACCCGCACCTGCGCGGCACCGAGCTGCGCAACGAGCTCGCCGAGCGCGCCGGCGTCGACGCCGGCCGCCTAGTCCTCGGCAACGGCGCCGCCGAGCTGCTCAGCGCGGCGACGCGCGCGCTGATCGAGCCCGGCCAGCGCCTGTTGACCTCGTGGCCGTCGTACCCGCTGTACCCGATCATGGCGCGCCGCGCGCACGGCCAGGCCGTGCGCGTCGGCGGCGGCATAGACGGCCTGCTCGAGGCTGCGCAGGACGCCTCGACGCGCGTGATCGCGCTGGCCAACCCGAACGACCCGACCGGCGAGCTGCTCGCGGCGGACGAGCTCGAGCGCCTGCTCGCCGGCCTGCCCGAGCACGTCGCCGTGCTGCTCGACGAGGCGCTCGTCGAGTTCGTCGATCAGCAGCCGAGCGACGTCTCGCTGAAGCTGCTCGAGCGCTACCCGCGCCTGCTCGTGTTCCGCAGCTTCTCGAAGGCGTGGGGCCTCGCCGGCCTGCGCGTCGGCTACGCGATCGGCAGCCCCGGCTCGCACGAGCTGATGGCCGAGCTCGACCCCGACCTCGGCGTCTCGGAGGTCTCGCAGGCCGGCGCGCTGGAGGCGCTGCGCACGTGCTCGGAGCTGCTCGAGCGCAACGTGCAGACCGTCTGCGAGGAGCGCCCGCGGCTGGTCGCCGGCCTGCGCGAGCGCGGCTTCGACGTCGCCGACAGCCAGGCGAACTTCGTCTGGGCCGCGCACCCGGAGCTGAGCGGCGGCGAGCTCGCCGCGCGCCTCGCGCTGTCAGGCGTGCTCGTCGCCGAAGGCGACGCGCTCGGCGAGCCGCAGCACGTGCGCATCGCGATTCACAAGCCCGCCGCAACCGCCCGCGTGCTCGCAGCGATCGACAAAGCGCTCGAACGGCCGGCGACCGAGCCGGCTTCGATCTCGGGCGACTAAGAAATCAACCGGCCAGGCCCGACTGGCGCAGGAGCGTGCCGGTCGTGCCCTCGAGGATCTTGCGCCACGCGCTGACCTGCTCGGGCTCGCGGTCGAAGTGCTCGACGACCGTGCGCACGCGGTTGCCCGAGATCTCGATCCCGTGGCGCTCGGCGACCGCCTGGTAGCGCTCGTACTCCTCGGCGAGGTGCTTCGTCACCGACTCGAACCCGTGGCGCGCGATCTCGACGCGCGAGGTGAAGTTCATCATCGACGTCTGGAACATCAGTTCGTCGGTCGGTTCGGGCTCGATCAGCACGATGTCGACGCCCGGGTAGCGGCTCTCCCACGTCTTCGCCAGTTCGTGCAGGCGCTGGTGCGCGACGAGCTTGAACGCCTGGTAGCCGATCTGCGGAAAGCCCATGTCCGACACGCGCCGCGGGCGCGTGCCGCGCAACGTGCGCACGCTGCCGGCGAAGTCGTTGACGAACGGCACGATCGGGTTGAGCACGACGACGAGCTTCGCGCCCGCCTCGACGGCGATGTCGAGGTTCGTCGTCGAGACCATCCCGCCGTCGATCAGCTCGCGCTCGCCGACGCGCACCGGCGCGTAGACCATCGGCAGCGCGCCCGACGCGCGCACGGCCGTCGAGATCGGCACGTCCTGGCCCTCGTCGACGCCGAACACGACGCGCTCGCACGTGTCGAGGTCGGTCGCAGTGAGATACAGCTCGCAAGCGAGCTCGTTGAAGTCGTCGGTGCGCCCCGGCTCGCTCAGCACGTCGCGCAGGTAGCGCTCGATCCCGGCGCCGGTGTACGCGCCCGACGGCAGCCCCTCGGCGAAGCCGAGCAGCAGGTCGAGCACGGAGATGCCGCCGCGCTGCGTCAGCACCTGGCGCGCGAGCGACAGCGTGCGCAGCGGCAGCGCCGCGCCCTTGCGCGCGAACTCGAGCACGTTCGGGCGCAGCAGGTCGCCGAGGTTGACGTCTTTGAACGCCGGCGTGCCCTGGCGCGTGACGACGCGCATCATCTCCTCCGGCGTGACGCCGTTGGCGCACAGCGCCGCGATGAACGCGCCGGCCGACGTGCCGACGTAGACGTCGAACTGGTTGACGCTCGAGTTGACCGCCAGCAGGTCGAGCGCGCGCAGCGCGCCGATCTCGTACACGCCGCCGGTGAAGCCGCCGCCGCCGAGCACGAGCGCCGTCTTGTGCCGTCGCGGACGGCGCCGCCGGTCGGGCGACGCGGAGCGCCCGACGCCGCGCGCCGCCTCCTTGGCCGCCCGTCTACGCTTGGCCGCAACCTTGGCCTGATCCGTCGGTTCCAGCTTGACGACCTTGCCCATCCTGCCTCGATTCTAGGGGACGAGTGCCGCGAAAACTCGATATTTCGCCCGTCAGACCGTTTTACAAGACGCTCTCACGGTGCATTTCGCCGCTCGCCGTCTCCGTCGCGCTGGCGCTGGCGGCGGTTGCAGCCACGCTGCCGGCGGCGGCCGTCGCCCAGCCGGGCAGCCTCGGCGGCCTGCAGAGCGACCTCGCCGGGCAGATGCGGATCGCCGGCCCCCACTCGAGCGCGTACGTCTACGACCTGACGAGCAAGCAGGCGCTGTTCTCGCAGCGCGCGACCGCGCGCCGGCCGCCGGCGTCAGTCGAGAAGCTCTACACGGCGACGACCGCGCTCGAGCGGCTCGGGCCGACGGCGCGCCTTCAGACGACGGTCCTCGGCGTCGGCCAGCTCGGCCCGGAAGGCGTCTGGGAAGGCGACCTCTACCTGCACGGCGGCGGCGACCCGACGTTCGGCGACAGCGCGTTCGTCGCGAGCCACTACGGCGGCGTCGGCGCGAGCGTCTCGACGCTCGTCGAACAGCTCGTGCGCACCGACGGGATCCACGCGGTGCGCGGATCGGTGTACGGCGACGAGTCGTTCCTCGACTCGCTGCGCGGCGAGCCGTCGAGCAACTACCGCTTCGACCCGTTCCTCGAAGGCACGCTGTCGGCGCTCGCGTTCGACCGCGGCGCGAGCGGCCACGAACGCGGCGCGCACGCGCCGGCCGCGTACGCCGCGCACAAGCTGTGGGCGATGCTGAAGAGCGACGGCGTCAGCATCCGCGGCCCGGCCGGCGCCGCGACCGCTCCGCCCGGCGCCGTCCAGCTCGCGTCGGTCAGCTCGCCGACGATCGTCGAACTGCTGAAGCTGACGCTGCCGCCGTCTGACAACTTCTTCGCCGAGACGCTCGTCAAGGACCTCGGCGTCGCGTTCGGCGGCGCCGGCACGACCGCCGCCGGCGCCGCGGTCGTCGGCCAGACGATCGCCTCGCTGCTCGGCATCCACCCGCACGTCGTCGACGGCTCGGGCCTGTCCGAAGGCGACCGCACGTCGGTCTACGAAGTCGCCGACCTGCTCGTCGGCGTGCAGCCGACGCCGCTCGGCGCGCTGCTGCGCGCCAGCATGGCCGTCGCCGGGCACACCGGCACGCTCGAAAAACGCATGCGCGGCACGCGCGCGGCGGGCAACTGCCAGGGCAAGACCGGCACGCTGACCGGCTACTCGAACCTCGTCGGCTACTGCCAGGCGGCCAACGGCCACCTGCTCGCGTTCGCGTTCTTCGACGACGCGATCTCGACCGAACTCGCGCACGTGGTTCAGGATCACATGACGATCACGCTGGCGGACTACTGACCGAGCAGCTCGCGCAGGGCGGCTTCACAAATCGCCTCGCTCTCAGGCGACGCTCGCCGCGACCAGCAGCGCCGCGGCCCCGCTGAGAATGAACGGGCAGACTCGAAACTCGCAGACGCGGCCAGGCAGCTAATCACCGATGTCGACGGGCCGAAGCTCCGAAAAGAGCTCACTATAAGCCTTGACTTCTACAAGCCAATCTTTATACTGGCCCGGCGTGGGAAGTCGATTCGACGAGCTACGTAAGCAGATCGATGCCGATCCGGCTCGCCGCGGGCGAGTCGAGGAGCACAAGGCAGCGATGCTCGGTGATCTGCGTCGCGAGCTCGACCTGACGCAGGTGATCGTCGCCGACCGGCTCGACGTGACGCAGGAGAACGTCTCGCAGATCGAGCGCGGGGAGGCCGACGTGCGACTGTCCACGCTGAGCCGCTACGTCGAGGCGCTCGGCGGACGCTTGGAGGTTCGAGCCGTGTTTCCCGAGCGGACGGTCGCCCTCGACGTGGGCGAGGCAGCGACGACGCGCCGGCGGCGAGCACGGGTGAAGGCCACAGGAGGAACGAGCGCTTCCCGGCGCTCCCGCCCTCCGGGCGCAAAGGGGCCTCGCAAGACCAAAGCTACACCGGTCACAAAAGCGATCGCCGCAAACGACCCGGCCGAGACGCGCCCGAGCAGCAACACGAAGAAAGGCTAGTGCAGCGTTCGCGGAGTGGCTTGTCGATTCGCCGCACGCCTGCTTTTCGTCCATTGCGCAAGCGCGACGCCAGGTCGGCTGACGCTCGCATGGCTCGGCGAGCAGGCGTGAGCAATCACCCCCTGCTTGCGCACAACCGTCTACTCGGGCGGCCTGGATGCGGAGGCCCATCGTCCGCTTCGCTCTTGGGCCAGCTTTACCATCCGGGCGCTTTCATTTATTGAATCCTCAAGCTGGTCTCGGGGCCCTTGATCGGACTGAGCACGCCCGCGAGCTCATCGCACTGTTCGGATCGTCGGGATTGTGTATTCTCGCGATGTCAACGTCCATGGGGGTGTGCGATGTATCGCTTGGGGAGCGACGAGCGTGTACGCGGGATGAGAAACGCATCGCGGTTCGGCGGGGTGCTTGTCTGCTTGATCGTGGCGGCGCTGGCGCTCGCGTCGAGCGCCAGCGCCAGCCTAGGGCCATCCATCGGCGCCCTTGTAGATGGGAGTGACACACAGCTGCATGTGCGCTTGGACGTGAACGCTGACGGTCGCGCCGTCTGCCGTGCAGAGGTGCTTGCCCATCACGCCTCGCTTCGTCTTCCGGCGCTGCGGATCGGAAGCACGGGCGCGGCGCAGTGGTCATGGTCGGTCCCTGCCGCGGCGCCCCGGGGGTTCTGGGTCGCACGTGTCACGTGTAAGACCGGAGGCACGACCGCGTCCACATCCCGGCGCTTCGAGGTCGCGACGCGCTCCCACAGACACGGACACTCGCTCATCGTGGCGAAGACGCTCCGACTCCAGCAGGCCCCATCGAGTTCCAAGGGGGGCTTCGGGGCTGCCGGCAACCCTTACGAATTCCCTGAGTGCACGTGGTACGCATGGAGCAGAAGAACGGATCTTCCGCGGTTCGCCGGCAACGCGCTGAGCTGGGGCACCGACGCCCGAGCCGACGGCATTCCGACGGGCACAGTGCCTGTGGCTGGAGCGATCGCGGTCTTCCAACCAGGGCAGGACGGCGCATTCCCTCCCTACGGCCACGTCGCCTACGTCGAGTCGGTGTCCGGCGGCGCCATGACGATCTCCGAGATGAACTGGGGACACACGTACGCCGAACGCAGCCACGTGCATTATCGAACGCTCGCGTGGGCGGGCGTGGCGTTCATCTACGGTGGTCCTGCGCGCAACGGCCCAGGGAGCCCCACTCCCGCGCCGCCTCCGACTGTGCCGGCACCTAGCCCACCCGCGGGCACGTTCGTCCACCACGTCTACCACACATGCGCGAACGGTGCTTGCGGGCTGCGCGTTCACACCGCTCCAAGCCTCAGCTCGCCGGTTGTTGGCATCAAAAACGACGGGGACGAACTCTACGTGACGTGCCAAACCGAAGGAGACCGTGTCTACGGCCTTAATGGGTCCTCGTCGACTGTCTGGGACAGACTCGCCGACGGCACATATGTCAGCGACTACTACGTAGATACGCCGAGCACAACGGGCGGGTTCAGTCCGCCGATACCGCAGTGCGCGACCTCACCCGCGCCCGCTCCGCCCCCAGCACCGCCCACTCCGCCCCCAGCACCGCCCACGCCAACCCCGCAGCCGCCGCAGGTGTACATCCACCACGTTTACGGCACATGCGCCGATGGCGCATGCGGCCTGCAGGAGCGGACTGGGCCCGGCTATAGCAGCTACCCCAGCGTCGGAGGCCTCGGCGAAGGCGCGGAACTCCGGATCGTCTGCCAGACAACGGGCCAACTCGTGACGCCGAACCACGGAACCGCATCCGATGTCTGGGACCGTCTCGAAAACGGAGACTACGTCACCGACGTCTATGTGGACACCCCCGGGGTCGGCGGCGGATTCTCGCCGCCGATACCTCAGTGTTGACATAGCCCACTCGCACAGTCCCATCTCTCGTGACTCCCTGGGGCGGGGTTTTGGCGAGAGAACGCCTTCACCGGCTTGCGCTTCGGACGACTTCCGGGCGTCCCGACCGAGGATCGACGTACCACCGTTGCGCCAGCGAAGCGGAAGCGCTCGCCTCGCTGCGGCCTCAGGCTCCTTTCGTCCCCGAAGACTGCTGCGTCGCCAGAGAAAGAACCAGCCCGAGCACGGACGCGGACCGCCTCTCGTAGTTCAGAAGCAGCCACAAGCAAATATCATCATCAGACTAACCAAGAGACCAACACGACGAGTTGCTGGCGACAATCAGAGGAGACAGATTATGGGGCTGTTTAGTCGACGCGCGACGTTGCCGCCGCGACGTGATCTCGCGCGAATGCTCGCGGAGTGGGGTCAATGTAAGTTCGAAGGGGGAACCTGGGAAGGAAACATGTCGGCGGGAACCAAGCGGTTCAAGGATGAAATAATGAATATGGGATTTAACCGAGATTCGGCCTTCCCGACTCGACTCCGGACAGCGATCCAGGAGATTAGGCAGGCTGGCTTGCGAGAGGGTGGGTGGACCGTCGTTGGAGCATGGGAGGCGGTAGATATGATGCACGCCCAGTTTGGCGACCTCCACCCTCCGGGTGACATTATGCAGGAACTCTTGGAAGCTCGAGTCAGGTTCTTGCGGACGCTCAACGAGCCGAAACTGGCCATGCACATGAATACCAACGACCTGGGCGAATTTCTCCATCTTTTCCCAGATGAGTACGCCCGAATGTTTCAGAACTAGGGGCTAGTGACAGTTTCGGGATGCCACGGAGAATGTCGGGTACGGGTCGATTGGAGGAGGACTGGTACCTGGTAGAAGAACGGGCGATGCTTTCCGAAATGCGCTGTCAGCTTTGGGGATCAAAGCGAGCGTCCGAGCACCGGCGGTGCTCACGCTCGCTTTGGACGAAAAGCAGGCGTCGAGTGAATACGTGGGCGAGCGCGCCAGCCGACTACTGACCGAGCAGCTCGCGTAGGCCCGCTTCGTCGAGCACCGGCACGCCCAGCCGCTCGGCCTTGGCGAGCTTCGAGCCGGCGCTCTCGCCGGCGACGAGGTAGTCGGTCTTCTTCGACACCGAGCTCGTCACGCGCCCGCCGGCGGCCATGATCAGCTCGGTCGCCTGCTCGCGCGACCACTGCGGCAGCGTGCCCGTGAGGACGAGCGTCTTCTCGGCGAGCGGGCCCTCCGACGGCGCCGGGCCCTCGGCGGCGAACTGCAGCCCGATCGTCCTGAGGTCGTCGATCAGCTCGCGCATCCGCTCGTCGTGCAGCTGCTCGTGGATCGAGGCGGCCATCTTCGTGCCGACGCCGTGCGTCTGCTCGATCTCCTCGGGCGTCGCCGCGATCAGCGCGTCGATGTCGCGGAAGCGCTGCGCGAGGTTGCGCCCGGTCACCTCGCCGACCTCCTCGATGCCGAGCGCGAACAGCACGCGCGCGAACGGCCGCTGCTTGGACTGCTCGAGCGCCGCGAGCAGCTTGCGCGCGGAGATCTCGCCGAAGCCGTCGAGCTCGACGAGCTGCTCCTCGGTCAGCCGGTAGAAGTCGCCGGCCGTCGTCACCATGCCGCGCTCCTGCAGCGTCGCGACCTGCTTTTCGCCGAGCCCGTCGATGTCCATCGCGCCGCGCGAGACGAAGTGCTTGAGCAGCTGCCACGCGCGCCCCGGGCACAGCGGGTTCGGGCACTTCGTGAACACCGCGCCCTCGGGCTTGATCGTCGGCGTGTCGCAGAACGGGCAGCGCTTGGGCGGGTGCGGCCGGCGCGCGCGGCCCCTCTTCTCGACGACGTGCGGCGCCGGCGAGACGACCTGCGGGATCACGTCGCCGGCGCGCAGCACGATCACGTCCTCGCCGGCGCGGATGTCCTTGCGCGCTAGGTCCTCCTCGTTGTGCAGCGTCGCCATGCCGATCCGCACGCCGCCGACCGTCACCGGAGCGAGCACCGCGTACGGGCGCATGTCGCCGAACTTGCCGACGTTCCACATCACCTTCTCCAGCCGCGTCACGGCCGTCGTCGGCGGGAACTTCCACGCGACCGCCCAGCGCGGCTCGCGCCCGACCGAGCCGAGCCGGCGCTGCAGCTGCAGGTCGTCGACCTTGACGACGGCGCCGTCGATCTCGAAGTCGAGCTCGCCGCGACGCTGCTGCCACTGCACGCACTGCGCGATCACGTCCTCCTCGCTGCCGAGCAGCTTGACGTCGCGGTTCACGCGAAAGCCGTGCTCGCGCAGCCAGTCGAGCGCCTGGGAGTGACGCTCGAAGCTCAGCCCGTCGGTGACGCCGACCTGGTAGCACCAGATCGACAGCGGCCGCTTCGCCGCGTCGGCCGGGTCGAGCTGGCGGATCGTCCCGGCGGCCGAGTTGCGCGGGTTCATGAACGTCGACTCGCCGGCTTCCGCGCGACGCTCGTTGAGCGCCGTGAAGTCGGCCAGCGACATGTACACCTCGCCGCGCACCTCGAGCAGCGGCGGAGCGTCCTCGACGTGCAGCGGGATCGCGGCGATCGTGCGCAGGTTGTGCGTCACGTCCTCGCCGATCTCGCCGTTGCCGCGCGTCGAGCCGCGCTGCAGCTCGCCGTCGCGGTAGACGAGGCTGATCGCGAGGCCGTCGATCTTCGGCTCGACGACGTACTCGAAGCGCTCCCGCTCGATGCCCTCGCGCGCAAGGTGGTTGCGCATTCGCTCGACCCACGCGCGCAGCTCCTCCTCCGAGCGCACGTTGCCGAGCGACAGCATCGGCTCGAGGTGCTCGACCTTCTCCAGGCGCCCGACCGGCTCGCCGCCGACGCGCTGCGTCGGCGAGTCCGGCGTCACGAGCTCCGGGTGCTCGCGCTCGATCGCGCGCAGCTCGTCGAGCAGCGCGTCGTACTCGTCGTCGCCGATCTCCGGGTCGTCGAGGACGTAGTAGCGGCGCGAGTGGTACTCGAGCTGCTCGCGCAGCTCCCGCGCGCGATCGCGCGCCGGCGCCTCGCTCACGGCATCTTGCGCGCCACCGGCGCGAGCAGCCCGTCCAGGTCGAAGCGCCGCAGCGCGTCGAGGCCCGGTCGATCGGTCAGGTCGAAGTGGATCGGCGTCACCGCGATGCGACCCGCCGCGACCGCCGCGAGATCGGTGCCAGGCTCGTCCTCGAAGCCCGGGTCCGAGCCGTAGATCCAGTAGCGCCGGCCGCTCTCCTCCTCGTGCTCGAGCTTCAGCTCGTCGCGGTAGATCCGCTTGCCGAGGCTCGCCACCTCGACGCCGCTCGGCTCGCCGGCCGGCACGTTGACGTTCAACAGCGTCCGCGCCGGCAGCGGCACCTCCTCGATCCGCTCGACCATCCGCGCGATGAACTGCGCGGCGACTTCGAAGCCGAAGCCGCCGTCGAATTTGTAGTCCAGCGCGCGCGCGCCCGACTGCTGCGAGACGGCGATCGACGGCAGCCCGAGCACGACGCCCTCGAGCGCCGCCGCGACCGTGCCCGAGTACGTGATGTCGTCGCCGAGGTTCGCCCCGTGGTTGATGCCCGCGACGACGAGGTCCGCCGAGAAGTCCTCGATCAGCCCGAGGCTCGCCAGGCGCACGCAGTCGACCGGCGTCCCGTCGGTCGAGTAGCCCGACGTGCCGTCGGCGAACGGCACCTCCGCGACCCACAGCGGCCGGCGCGTCGTGATCGAGCGCGCCATCGCCGAGCGGTTGCCGTCGGGCGCGATCACCGCCAGGTTGACGCCGTCGACGCCGGCCAGCGCGACGCGCAGCGCCTGCAGCCCGTCGGCCTCGATTCCGTCGTCGTTCGTCAGCAGTACGTTGAGCATCCGCACCTCCAGCATACGGGCCGCTTCGGCCCCGACCGGTGAAGATATGCTGGCGCGGTGTTCGGGCTACGCCGACGCTCGGGGGAACGGATGGAGCGTCTGCGCACGACAAACGCGGGCAGTCGCTCGTTCCTCGCGATCGTCGCGCTGCTCACGGCCGCCGCACTGCCAGCGCCGTCGTCCGCCGCGACACCGGACAGGCGCGCGACGAGTGCCTACCTGGCGGCCAGCTACGCGTTCGAGCGTGCGGCTCTGGCGAACAGCCCGAGCTCGAACGCGGCGGTCGCCGCATATGCACAGCGCGTCGGCCAGGAATGCCCTGGAGTGCTCGCGAGCGCGCCAGGCGCCGCGCCGACCGGAAGCGCGCCGACGGCGCACGCTCCGACCAAGCGACAGCTCGAACAGCTCACCGACCTGAAGCTCGAGGCGCTGAGCGCGGTGCTCGCGACCTGGGTCACGCCCGATCGTGAAGCCTTCGACAGGCTCGCCGGCGCGCTGAGACCGCTGCGCTGGCGCGACGCTCGGATCACGCGGCTCGTCCGTGAGGAAGTCGTCGAATACGAACGGCAGCTCGCGGCGACACCCCTCGACGTGTGCGCCGACATGCGCGCATGGGTCAGCAGCGGCTATCTGACGCTCCCGGCGAGCGCCGAAACAGCGCGGAACGCATTCATCAACGCTCCTGAACACTCCGGGCCGTCTCTGCAAACGTTGATCGCGCGACACGAGGACCCGGCGCAGAGGGCGCTCACGCGGCGGCACGAGCGTGTCAAGAGCAGACTGCAGGGACAGATCGAACACGTCCTGTCGAGCGCGCTCGACCTGCTGACCACACTCGGCGCCAGGCCGGCGATGCCGTCGGAAGAAAGCGCAAGCGCGGACGTCGTCGCACACGGCACGACGACCGCCGGGACGAGCTACACGATCAGCGCCGGACGCTCGAGCGGAGACTGCGCCGTAAGTCTCACGACGACCGAAACACGGCCGAACGGCGGCATCGCCTCCGAAGGCGAATGTTCGCCCGGCTCGAGCCCCCCGACGATCAGCTACGCGTGCAGGGAAGGACGCGTCGCGATCAAAGCGCTCCTCGCCGCCGCTGTTCACGCGATACGACTGCGCCTCGACAACGGCCGCACGATCGACTCACGCGTCGGCGAGCTGCCGGCAAGCGATGGCGGACCGCTCGCCGTGTACTACCAGGCGGTAAACGCGTCCGCGGGCAAGCCGATCTCGTTGACCGAGCTCGACGCGCACGGTCACACGCTCGGCCTGCTGAAGCTCGCCGACGACGCCGCCTGCCTGAGGCAGGCGGCCGGCGGCGGAGAAGTGAACGAGTCGAGCGGATCGGCGTCGGCGCGCGGTCAATAGCGAACGGCGGCCAGCGCCAGCCCGTGCGCCGGCGCCGTGCGCCCGGCCTCGGCACGCGGCCTGCCGTGCAACAGCGCGGCGAAGTGCTCGATGCTCGTGCGCCCGGCGGCGACGTCGAGCATCGTGCCGACGAGCACGCGATTCATGTGACGCAGGAACATGTCGGCCTCGATCCAGAACGAGAGCAGGTCGCCGTCGGCGAGCCATTCGGCGCGCTTGACGTCGCAGACGAACCAGCTGTGCTCGGTCTCGCTCGGCGTGAACGCCGTGAAGTCGTGCCTGCCGCGCACCAGGTCCGCGCAATGCGCGAGCACGTCCCGGTCGAGCGCGCCGGTCACCCAGAAGGCCGTGTTGCGCTCGAACACGCTGCGCGAGCGGCGCGCGAGCACGCGGTAGCAGTACGTGCGGCTGCGTGCGTCGCGGCGCGCGTCGAAGCGGTCGGGCATCGGCTCGGCGGCGAGCACAGCCAAATCGTCGTCGAGCAGGCCGTTGAGGCGAAGCGGGTCGACCGCCTCGTGGCGATAGCTCGCGACCTGGCCCCACGCGTGCACGCCGCGGTCGGTGCGCCCGGCGACGGTCAGCTTCAGCGGTGCGCCGTCGGCGTCGGCGCCGCCGAGCACCGTGCGCAGCGCGCGCTCGAGCTCGCCCTGGACTGTGCGCAATTGCGGTTGCACGCCCCAGCCGGCGAAGCCGGCGCCGTCGTACTCGAGCGTCAGCCTCGTGACCATCTGCGCCCGGCCCAGCTCCGCTTTGCTCGCTCGCGCAGCGCAGCCCGAGCCGCGAGCGGACGCCTCAGACCAGCTCGATGAAGACCATCTCGGTCGCGTCGCTCTTGCGCGGACCGAGCTTGAGGATGCGCGTGTACCCGCCCGGGCGCTCGGCGTAGCGCGGCGCCAGGTCCTCGAACAGCTTGTGCACGGCGAACTTGTCCTGCGAGAGCGTCGACAGCGCCTGCCGCCGCGCGTGCAGGTCGCCTTTCTTGGCGAGCGTGATCAACTTCTCGACATGCGGCTTGACCGCCTTGGCCTTCGCCTCGGTCGTCTTGATCCGCTCGTGCTCGATGATCTCCTTGCTCAGGTTCATCAGCAGCGCCTTGCGGTGGGCGCTGTCGCGGCTGAGCTTGTATCTCGTCTTCTGGTGTCGCATGAGCGGAGCTGGAGTTTAGACGCGTGGCCGCCTCGCGGCGAGCGTCTCAGTCCTCGCGCAGGTTCAGCCCGCGCGCGTGCAGCGTTTCGATGACCTCGTCGATCGACTTCTTGCCGAAGTTCGGGATCGCGTTGAGCTCGGCCTCGGACTTCGAGATCAGGTCGCCGACCGTCTGGATGCCGGCGCGCTTGAGGCAGTTGTACGAGCGCACGCCGAGCTCGAGCTCCTCGATCAGGATGCTGTACTCCTCGCCCTGCAGCGCGGCCGGCGCTCCGCCGCCCCCGACGGCCAGGCCGTGGCCGTCGAGCTGGCCGCCCGGCGTCGCGCGCAGCTCCTGGATGCGGTCGGCGTCGGTGAAGATCGCCAGCTGGCTGATCAGCAGCTCGGCCGCCTCGCGCAGCGCCGCCTGCGGGTCGATCGAGCCGTCGGTCTCGATGTCGAGCGTCAGCTTGTCGAAGTCCGTCTTCTGCCCGACGCGCGCCTGCTCGACGGCGTACGCGACGCGGCGCACCGGCGAGAAGATCGAGTCGATCGGGATCACGCCGATCGGCTGGTCGGCCGACTTGTTCTCCTCCGCCGGGCGGTAGCCGCGACCGCGGCCGATCGTCATGTACAGCTCGAGCTTCGTTTTCTTCTCGAGCGTCGCGATGTGCACGTCGGGGTTGAGGATCTCGACGCCGGCCGGCAGGTCGATGTCCTTCGCGGTGATCTCGCCCGGGCCGGTCACGACGAGCGGCGCCTCGACCTCGCTCGCGTCGGAGTGCATGCGGCAGACGACGCCCTTGAGGTTGAGCACGATGTCGGTCACGTCCTCCTTGACGCCGGTGATCGTCGAGAACTCGTGCGCAACGCCCTCGATGCGAACGCTTGTGACAGCCGCTCCCGAGAGCGAGGAGAGCAGCACACGTCGCAGCGAGTTGCCGAACGTGTAGCCGAACCCGCGGTCGAGCGGCTCGATCGTGAACGTGCCGCGGTTCTGCTCCACGGACTCGCTTGTGATCCGGGGGATTTGGAAGTCGAGCATGAGGGTCCTAACGTCGTTTTGATGTCGCACCGGCGCCGCTTCGACGGCCGGCTCGGAAGCGCCGCCCGTCTCGGGCTCGGCGCCTTGAAGAGACTGCTACTTCGAGTACAGCTCGACGATGAGCTGCTCCTGCACCGGCGCGGCGACCTCGCGTCGCTCCGGCTTGCGCAGCACCTTGGCCGTGAGCGACTCGTGATCGGCCTGAAGCCACGCGGGGATCTGTCCGGTCAGCTCGGTGGCGTCCCTGACCACCTGCGTCGCGGCCGTGTTCGCCTTGATCGCGATCACCTCGCCCGGCCTCACCTGATAGCTGGGGATGTTCACCCGCCGGCCGTTGACCGTCCAATGGCCGTGGCGGATCAGTTGGCGCGCCTGGCGGCGAGAGGCCGCGAAGCCGAGGCGCACGAGGACGTTGTCGAGGCGGCACTCGAGCAGTGCGAGCAGGTTCTCGCCGGTGATGCCCGGCTGGCGTGAGGCCTTCTCGTAGTAGCCGTGGAACTGGCGCTCGAGCACGCCGTAGTAGCGGCGCGCCTTCTGCTTCTCGCGCAGCTGCACGCGGTACTCGCTCTGTTTCAGGCGACCGCGACCGTGCTCGCCCGGCGGATAGGAGCGGCGCTCGACGCCGCACTTGTCGGTCAGGCAGCGCTCGCCCTTGAGGAACAGCTTCTGCCCCTCGCGGCGGCACTGCTTGCACTGTGGGCCCGTGTCACGTGCCATTAGAAATCACCTCTCTGATGGCCGTGAGTCGAGCCAGACAAGGACGCAGGGAGCGTGGCGTGCTGCGCACGCGAGCGACCGAGGACGCTGTATGGCGAAGTGCTCACGGTCATCAGACGCGCCTCCGCTTGCGGGGGCGGCATCCGTTGTGAGCCTGCGGCGTGACGTCCTTGACGCCCGTCACCTCTAGGCCGGCGGCCTGCAGCGAGCGGATCGCCGTCTCGCGTCCCGAGCCGGGGCCCTTGACGTAGACCTCGACCTTCTGCAGCCCCTGCTCGAGGCCCTTGCGCGCGGCCGCGTCGGCCGTCACCTGCGCGGCGAACGGCGTCGACTTGCGCGAGCCCTTGAAGCCGGCGCCGCCGGCGGACTCCCACGCGATCACGTTGCCCGACGTGTCGGTCAGCGAGACGATCGTGTTGTTGAACGACGTCTTGATGTGCGCCTGCCCGATCGGGATGTTCTTTTTGACCTTGCGGCGCCCACGCGCGCGTTTCGGAGCCGGAGGCATTACTTCTTGCCGGCCTTCTTCTTGCCGGCGACCTGCATCCGCTTCGGGCCCTTGCGCGTGCGCGCGTTGGTCTTCGTCTTCTGGCCGCGCACCGGCAGGCCGCGGCGGTGGCGCAGACCGCGGTAGCACGCGATCTCCTGCAGGCGCTTGATGTCCTGCGAGCGCTCGCGGCGCAGGTCGCCCTCGACCGTGAGATTGTCGTCGATCGCGTCGCGGAGCTTCGCGACCTCGTCCTCGGTCAGGTCGCGCACGTACGTGTCCGGGCTGACGCCGACCTGCGCGAGGATCTTGTTCGACGTCGCGCGGCCGATCCCGTAGATGTAGGTCAGCCCGATCTCCGAGCGCTTGTTGAGGGGCAGGTTGACGCCCGCGATCCGAGCCATCGCGTTACCCCTGGCGCTGCTTGTGGCGCTTGTTCTGGCAGATCACGAGCACCACCCCATGGCGGCGGATGATCTTGCATTTCTCGCACATCGGCTTGACCGACGGTCTTACCTTCATGATCCCTTTCGGTGCTTGTTCCGGCGGCCGGGCTCTGGCTGCCGGTGCGGCCGCCGCTACCCAGTCGAGGAGTTGCCCGCGAGGACGTACGTCCTCATTCGAGCGCAGCTCAGGATGGTAGCAACTCGCGCCGGCGTGCGCCGGTCGGCCTGCTAGCTGCTGGCGGCGGCCTGCGGCGCCGAATCGAGCTCGCGCTGCTCGGGCGGCAGATGCCACGGCGTCAGCACCTTCGGGCCGTCGGCGGTGATCGCGATGGTGAACTCGAAGTGCGCCGCCGGCGAGCCGTCCTCGGAGAAGATCGCCCAGCCGTCGCCGGCGACGCGCACGCTCGCGCGCCCGGCGGTCGTCATCGGCTCGACGGCCAGCACCATGCCCTCCTCCAGCAGCGGCCCCTTGCCCGGCTTTCCGTAGTTGGGCACCTGCGGGTCCTCGTGCATGTTGCGCCCGATGCCGTGCCCGACGAGCGAGCGCACGACCGACAGTCCGGCCGCCTCGGCGACGCGCTGGATCGCGCTCGACATGTCTCCCATGCGATTGCCCGCGCGGCACTCGGCGACGCCGGCGTGCAGCGACTGCTCGGTCGCGCTCAGCAGGTTGCGCGCCTGCGCGCTGATCTCCTGCACGGGAAACGTGCGCGCGGCGTCGGCGACCCAGCCGCCGAGCGTCACGCCCATGTCGATCGTGAGGATGTCGCCCGGCTTCAACCTGTACGGCCCGGGGATGCCGTGCACGATCATCGCGTTCGGCGAGGCGCAGATCGAGCCGGGAAAGCCGCGGTAGCCCTTGAACGTCGGCACGCCGCCGCGGGCGCGAATGAAGCGCTCGACGGCCTCGTCGAGCTCCTCGGTGCTGACGCCCGGAGCGATGCGCGACTCGACGTCGTCCATCGCCGCGACGAGGATCGCGCCGGCGCGCCGCATCTTCTCGATCTCCTCGGGCGACTTCTTGATGATCACCCGCGGAGCTTAGCTGGGGCGACTCGCCGCTCGTCGGGGAGTCAGGCCGACGTCCGCGCTACGCCGTCAGAGCTTGTTCTCGAGGCGCAGCGCCGCGACGGTCGCACGGATCCGCGCGTGCACCTCGTCGGGATCGCGCGTGCCGTCGAAGCGGCGCAGCAGATCCTTCGCGTCGTAGTGGTCGATCAGCGGCTCCGTCTGGGAGTGGTAGATCTCGAGACGGTGGCGGATCGTCTCCTCCTTGTCGTCGTCGCGCTGGACCAGGCGCGAGCCGTCCTGGTCGCAGACGCCCTCGTGCTTTGGCGGGTCGAACTCGACGTGGTAGATGTGGCTCGGGTTCTTCACGCACATGCGCCGCCCGGCCAGCCGGCGCACGAGCTCGTCGTCGGGCACCTCGATCAACAGCGCCGCCGTCAGCCGCCGTCCGAGCGAGTCGAGCGCCTTCGCGAGCGCGTCGGCCTGCTCGGCGTTGCGCGGAAAGCCGTCGAGCAGGAATCCGTCGCTCGCGTCGGGCTCGCGCACGCGCTTTGAGATCATGCCGACGATCACCTCGTCGGGCACGAGGTCGCCGGCGTCCATGTAGCGCTTGGCCTCGTTGCCGAGCTCGCTGCCGGCGGCGACCTCGGCGCGCAGCATGTCGCCGGTCGAGATGTGCGGGATCGCGAAGTCCACGCGCAGGCGGTCGGCCTGCGTCCCCTTCCCCGCGCCCGGCGGACCGAGCAGGATCAGATTGAGTTCGGACAAGTCGGAGGGCAGCCTATCTACCCGCGCTGCCCCCCGGCTACCCCAGCGCCCGCCGAGCGTTCGAGAAGCCCTCGCGCCGGCGCAGCAGCCGACGACCGTCCTCGATCATCCCCGAAGGGTCACTTCAGGAAGCCCTCGTAACTTCGCATCATCAGCTGCGCCTCGAGCTGCTTCATCGTTTCGAGCGCGACGCCGATCACGATCAGGATCGAGGTCCCTCCGAGCGGGATGTTCTGGTGCGTGCGCGCGATCAGGATCGTCGGCAGCGCGGCGACGGCGGCGAGGAACAGCGCCCCGGGGAACGTCAGGCGCGCGAGGATCCGGTCGAGGAATTCGGCCGTCGGGCGGCCGGGGCGCACGCCGGGGATGAAGCCGCCGTACTTCTTCAGGTTGTCGGCCTGGTCGACCGGGTTGAACGTGACGGCCGTGTAGAAGTACGTGAACAGCAGGATCAAGATCGACTCGCCGACGATGTAGTGCCAGCCGTTCGGCGAGAAGAAGTCCGACAGCTGCTGGCCCCAGTGCGTTTTGACGAGCTGCCCGATCGTCGGCGGGAACGCCATCAGGCTCGCCGCGAAGATCACCGGGATCACGCCGGCCATGTTCACGCGCAGCGGCAGGTACGTCTGCCCGCCTTCGGTCATCCGCCGCCCGATCACGCGCTTGGCGTACTGCACCGGGATCCGACGCTGGCCTTCCTGCACGAACACGATGCCGGCGACGACCGCGAGCACGAGGAACGGCATCATCACCTTGAAGACCTGGTCCTGCGAGGTCCACCACGTCTGGATGCCGCCGGGCAGGCGCGCGACGATCGACGCGAAGATCAGCAGCGAGATGCCGTTGCCGATCCCGCGCTGGGTGATCAGCTCGCCGATCCACATCAGCATCACGCAGCCGGTCGTCAGGCAGACGACGATCAGGAAGATGTGCGGCGCGTCGAAGTGCGTGACGATCGATTCGCCGGCTTTCGCCTGCAGCGAGTGGAACAGGAAGACGTAGCCGATCGACTGCGCGAACGCGAGGCCAACGGTCAGGTAGCGCGTGTACTGCGTGATCCGCGCCTGTCCGACCTCGCCTTCCTTGGAGAGCTTTTCCAGCGACGGCACCGCGACCTGCAGCAGCTGCAGGATGATCGACGCGGTGATGTACGGCATGATCCCGAGCGCGAACAGCGCGATCCGCGACAGGCCGCCGCCGGAGAACAGGTTGAGCAGGCCGAGGATGTTCGAGCCGCCGAACTCCTTCTGGATGTTGTTGACCGCCGTCAGGTTGACGCCGGGCACCGGGATGTGCGAGCCGAGCCGGTAGATCAGCAGCATCCCCGCCGTGAAGGCGATCTTCTTGCGGATGTCCGCGACCTGGAAGGCGTTGAGAATCGTCGAGAGCATGGCTTTGCCCCGCGGCTCAGAGCGGAGCTGCGCCCTCTCCCGCGGAGCGGCCGATTCTAGTCGATGCGCCTACGCGGGATGTGACCATCCGTGCCGCGGCTCGCACGGCGGGCCGGCGCTAGGACTCGACGAGCTTGCACGTTCCGCCGGCGGCCTCGATGCGCTCGCGCGCGCCGGCGCTGAAGGCGTGCGCGTGAACCGTCAGCGCCTTGCTGAGCTCGCCCTTGGCGAGCACCTTGATCGGGACGTCCTTGCGCTTGCCGAGGCCGTGGGCCTTCATCAGCTCGATCGTCACGTCGGCGCCGGCGTCGAAGCGCTCCTCGAGCGCGCCGATGTTGACCGCCTGCGAGTGCGTGCGGAACGGCTCGAACGGCATCGACTTCTTCATGTGCGGCCCGCGCAGCTTTCGCATGCGCATGTGGATCGGCATCTGGCCGCCCTCGAAGCGCGCACGGCGCTTGGAGCCCGAACGCGAGCCGGCGCCCTTCTGGCCACGGCCAGAGGTCTTGCCGGTGCCCGACCCTTCGCCGCGTCCGACGCGCTTGCGCGGGCGGCGGCTGCCGGGCGCCGGCGAGAGGCTGTGCAGGCCGATGCGCTCCTGCTTCTCGGCGTCGGCCGGGTTCACGACTTGCCGTCCTTGACCTCGACGAGGTGGCGCACGGCGTGCACCATCCCGCGCGCCTGCTCGCAGTCCTCGACCTCGACCGTGTGTCCGATTCGACGCAGGCCGAGCGAGCGCAGCGTGTCGAGCTGTTTCTTGTTCGCGCCGTTTCGCGAGCGGCGCTGCGTGACGGTCAGCGACGCCATCAGGCCGACGCCTCGCCGTTCGCGCTCGCCTCAGTCGGCTGCGCCTCGGCCGCGCCCTCGGGCTCGGCGGCGGCCTCGCCCTCGATCGCGGCGCCGTTGGCGGAGTCCTCGACGCTCGTGGCGGCGCCGTTGGCGGTCTCGCCGCCGAGGCCGAGCACGGCGTTGACCGACAGGCCGCGCAGCGCGCCGACCTCCTCGGGCGTACGCAGGCCGCGCAGGCCGGCGACGGTCGCCTTGACGAGGTTGATCGGGTTCTGCGTGCCGAGGCTCTTGGAGAGGATGTCGTGGATGCCGGCGAGCTCGAGCACCGCGCGCACGCCGCCGCCGGCGATCACGCCGGTACCGGGCGACGCCGGCTTCAGGAAGACCCGCCCGGCGCCGAAGATGCCGGTCGTCTGGTGCGTGATCGTGCTGCCGTGCTTGGGCACGCGGAACAGGTCCTTCTTCGCGCGCTCGACGCCCTTCTGGATCGCGAGCGGGACCTCGTTCGCCTTGCCGTAGCCGACGCCGACGACTTCGCGCTCGTCGCCGACGACGACCAGCGCCGTGAACGAGAAGCGCCGGCCGCCCTTGACGACCTTCGCGACGCGGTTGATCTCGACGACGCGCTCCTGCAGGTCGAGGCCGGCGGGGCTGACTGATCTGTCGGTGGCAGTGCTCATGAGCGAGTGAGAGGGTAGCGGTCGCGCGCGGCTTCGCCGCTCAGACCGTGATCCCGCCTTCGCGGATCGCCTCGGCGAACGCGCGCACGTGGCCGTGGTAGCGGTAGCCGCCGCGGTCGAACACCGCCTGCTCGACGCCTGCGCGCCTTGGCGCGCTCGGCGAGCAGCTCGCCGGCACGCTTCGTGCGCTCGGTCTTCGCCAGGCGCGCGCAGGTCGGGCTCGTACCAGTTGACCGCCGCGATCGTGCGGCCCGACGACGTCGTCGATCAGCTGCGCCGAGATGCCGCGATTGGAGCGGAACACGGAGATCCGCGGACGCTCGGCCGTGCCCGCGATCTTCGCGCGCACGCGGCGGCGGCGTTTGAGCCTGCGTCTGAGGTTTCGTGAGGACGCGTCATGCGCGCTTGCCGACCTTGCGCTGGACGTACTCGCCCTCGTAGCGGATGCCCTTGCCCTTGTACGGCTCGGGCGGGCGCTGCTTGCGGATGATCGCCGCGTCTCGCCGACGAGCTGCTTGGAGATGCCCTTGACGACGACGCGCGTCGGCTGCGGCACCTCGAATTCGATGCCGTCGGGCGCCGGGATCGGGACCGGGTGGGAGTAGCCGACGGCGAGCTCGAGGTTCTTGCCCTTCAGCTGCGCGCGGTAGCCGACGCCCTGGATCTCCAGGCGCTTCTCGTAGCCGGCGGTCACGCCCTGCACCATGTTCGCGACGAGCGAGCGCGTCGAGGCCGTGCAGCGCGCGGTGTTCGCCGCGGTCGGTCGGGCGCGTGACGAGCAGCTGCTCGCCGTCCTGCTTGACCTCGATGTCGCGCGTGGATCCGCTCGGACAGCTCGCCCTTGGGACCGTTCACGCGCACCTGCTCGGGCTCGATCGCGACGGTCACGCCGCTCGGGACGGCGATGGGCTGTCTGCCGATTCGCGACACGCTCAGCTCACCAGACCTGCGCGAGGACCTCGCCGCCGACGCCCGTCGAGCGCGCGTCGTGGCCGGTCATCACGCCGTGAGAGGTCGAGACGATCGACGTGCCCATCCCGCCGAGCACCTTCGGGATGTGCTTCGCGTCGACGTACGTGCGCCGCCCCGGGCGCGAGACGCGCCGCAGGCCGGAGATCGCCGAGCGGCGGTCGTCGGTGTACTTCAGGCGGATCTGGATCAGCTGGCCGGCGCCGCCGTCGGCCGCCGGGATCACCGAGTAGGAGTCGATGTAGCCCTGCTCGGTCGAGGATCCGCGCGAGCTCGCTCTTCAGTTTCGACGCCGGGATCTCGACGGTCTCGTGCGCGGCGTGGATCGCGTTGCGGATCCGCGTGAGGAAGTCGGCGATCGGATCGGTCATGGACATGGCTGCTCGTTTACCTGGAGGTTGCTCGAAAGGGTCGTCTTGCCGGCTACCAGGACGACTTCGTCATCCCGGGGATCTGGCCGTTGTGCGCCAGCTCGCGCAGGCAGATCCGGCACAGCCCGAACTTGCGGTACACCGCGCGCGGACGCCCGCAGCGGTTGCAGCGAGTATAGGCGCTGCGTCTTGAACTTCGGTGTGCGCATCTGCTTGACGCGCTGCGAGGTCTTGGCCATCAGTCGCCGCTCTCTTTCTCGGCGGTCTCATCCGCCTGCTGCTCGTCTGAGTCTGACGCCTCGTCGGCGCCGGCGTCGGTCGTGTTCTCGACGGAAGACTCGGGCTCGGCGGCGACCTCGGCCTCAGCGGCCGGCGCGGCCTCTGCCGCGGCGTCGGACTCGGGAGCCGCCTCCGGCTCCTCGACGACGGTCTCGGGCTCCTCGGCCGTCGCGGCCTCGGCAGCGGGCTCGGGCTCCGCGATGGGCTCGAGCTCGGGCTCGGCGGCGGGCTCGGGCTCGGCGGCGGGCGCCGCTGCAGCTGCCGCCTCGGCGGCCTGCGCGGCGGCGTGCTCGGCCTCGGCGGCGGCGTCGGCCTCGGGGTCGTAGCCCTTCGGGCGCCCCTGCGGCGAGAACGGCAGCCCGAGCGCGGCGAGCAGCGCGTACGCCTCGACGTCGGATTGCGCCGACGTCGTGATCGTGATGTCGAGCCCGCGCACCTGGTCGATCGCGTCGTAGTCGATCTCGGGGAAGATGATCTGCTCGCGCACGCCCATCGAGTAGTTGCCGCGGCCGTCGAACGAGCGCGGGTTCAGGCCACGGAAGTCGCGGATCCGCGGGATCGCGATCGAGACGAGCCGGTCGAGGAACTCGTAGCGCGCGCTCACCGCGAAGCGTCACGGCGACGCCGACGGGCATGCCCTCGCGCAGTTTGAACGCGGCGATCGACTTGCGCGCGCGGCGCACGCTCGGCTGCTGGCCGGCGATCGTCGCGAGCTGCTCGGTCGCGGCCTTCAGCGACTTTCGAGTCCTGCTTGGCCTCGCCGACGCCCATGTTCAGCGTGATCTTCTCCAATCGCGGCGCCTGCATCACCGAGGAGTAGCCGAAGCGCTCGATCAGCTTCGGGCGGATCTCCTCGAAGTAGCGCGCCTTCAGGCGTGCGGGCGGGGCGTCTGCGGTCGCGGCGGCCATCGTCAGTCGATCTCCGCGCCGGTGCGCTTGGCGACGCGCACGCGCTTGCCGCTCGAGCGTTCGATGCGCACGCGCGTCGGGCTTGCCCTTCGTGTCGAGCAGCATCACGTTCGAGATGTGGATCGGACCCTCGCGCTCGATCACGCCGCCGAGCTGGCCCTCGGTGCCGGCGATCGGCGAGGAGCTCTGGTTCACGCGCGGGCGCACGTGCGCGCTTGACCATGTTCAGGCCCTCGACGTACACGCGTTCCTTGGCCGGCTCGACGCGCAGGACCTTGCCGGTCTTGCCGCGGTCCTTGCCGGCCGTGATCTTGACGTGGTCGTCGGAGCGGATCTTCAGCGAGCGGCGCTTGGCCATCACAGGACCTCCGGCGCGAGCGAGACGATCTTCATGAAGTTGCGCTCGCGCAGTTCGCGCGCGACCGGCCCGAACACGCGCGTGCCGCGCGGGTTGTTCTGGTCGTCGATGATCACCGCCGCGTTCTCGTCGAACGCGATGTACGTGCCGTCGTCGCGGCCGATCGGCTTCTTCGTGCGCACGATCACGGCCGTCACGACGTCGCCCTTTTTGACCGATCCCTGCGGGTTGGCCTGCTTGACGGTCGCCGTGATCACGTCGCCGACGAACGCGTAGCGTCGCTGCGAGCCGCCCTTGACGCGGATGCAGAGGATCTCGCGCGCGCCCGTGTTGTCGGCGACCCTGAGCCGCGTCTCGTTCTGGATCATCGCGCCCGCTCCAGCACGTCGACGAGCGCGCCAGCGCTTCGAGCGCGACAGCGGGCGGCTCTCGATCACGCGCACGGTGTCGCCGATGTGCGCGTCGTTGTTCTCGTCGTGCGCGTGCAGCGTGCTCGAGCTGCGCACGATCTTCTCGTAGCGGCGGTGCCGGCGCGCGATGTCGATCGCGCACCGTGATCGTCTTCTCGGCCTTGTCCGAGACGACGACGCCCTGGCGCACGCTTGCGGCTGCCCTCGGTCGGCGCGTGCACCGGCGCAAGCGGCTCGGGCGCCGGCGCCGCGGCGCGCCGCTCGGCGGCTTTCGCGCGTTCCTGCAGACGGCGCGCGCGGCGGCGCACGGCCTTGCGCTTGCGCTCGGCGACGCGCTCGGCGTGGCGCTCCTCGGGCGTGCGCGACGGACGCGTCTCGCCGGTGTGCTTCGAGCGCGCACGGCGGCGGCGCTCCTTCGGCGGAAGGATCTCCTCGGGCTCGGCCGCCGCGGCCTCGGCCGGCGCCTCGGCGGCGTCCGCGCCACCGTCGGCCTCAGCCGCGGGAGTCTCCTCGGCGGGCACGTCGGCCTCGGGCGCGTCGGGCGCAGCGGCCTCCGGCGCCTGCTCCTCGGTGGGCACGTCGGTCGTCTCGTTCTCTTGCTCGTCTGCCATGTCTTCCGTCTCTCGTTCCAGTCAGCTCTAGTCGTTTCGCCGCGTCGGCGTCAGCTCGCGCTCGCGTGCGACGGTCAGCGCGCGCGCGAGGTCGCGCTTGGCGCGGCCGACGCCGGCCGTGTTGTCGAGTTCGCCCGTCGCGTTCGAGAAGCGCAGGCCGAACACCTCTTTGCGCAGCACGCCGATCTGCTTGGCGAGCTCGCCGTCGTCCATGTCGCGGATCTCCTTCGCCTTCATCGTCCGCTCAGTCCTCACGCAGCACGAACTTCGCCTTCACCGGCAGCTTGTGCGCCGCCAGCCTGATCGCGTCGCGCGCGAGCGGCTCGGACACGCCGGCCAGCTCGAACATCACGCGGCCCGGCTTGACGACCGCCACCCAGCCTTCGGGCGAGCCCTTGCCGGAGCCCATGCGCGTCTCGGCCGGCTTCTTCGTCACGGGCTTGTCCGGGAACACGTTGATCCAGACCTTGCCGCCACGCTTGATCTTGCGCGTCATCGCGATACGGGCGGCCTCGATCTGGCGGTTGGTCAGCCAGCCGCCCTCGAGCGCCTTCAGCCCGTACTCGCCGAACTGAACCTTGACCTGCCCGCGCGAGGCGCCGCGCCGGCGTCCACGGTGCTGCTTGCGGTGCTTTACGCGCTTCGGCGAGAGCATCAGCGCCCACCTCCGCCGGGTCCGCGACCACGCCCGCCGCCGCCCGGGCCGCGACCGCCGCCGCCACCGCCGCGACCACCCGGACCGCCGGGACCGCCGAAGCCGCCGCCGCGTCCGCCGCGTCCGCCACCGGGCCCGCCGCCACGACCGCCGGGACCGCCGTTGCCGCCGCGTCCACGACCGCGTCCGTCGCGCCCGTCGCGACCCCCGCGCCCGTCGCGCTCGTTGCCCGGAGGCGCCGGCGCGGTCATGTCGGTGAGATCGGCGCCGGTGTAGCCCTCGGGCATGATTTCGCCCTTGTTGATCCAGCACTTGACGCCGATCCGGCCGAACGTCGTGCGCGACTCGTAGAAGCCGTAGTCGATGTCGGCGCGCATCGTGTGCAGCGGCACGCGTCCGTCGGAGTAGCTTTCGGTGCGGGCCATCTCGGCGCCGCCGAGGCGACCGGAGACCTGGACCTTGACGCCCTTGGCGCCCGAGCGCATCGCGCTCGTCAGCGCGCGCTTCATCGCCCGGCGGAAGGCGACGCGGTTCTGCAGCTGCTCGGCGATCGACTGCGCGACGAGCGACGCGTCGAGCTCGGGGCGCTTGATCTCGAGGATGTTGACCTTGATCTGCTTGTTCGTCAGCTTGTGCAGGTCGCGGCGCAGCGCGTCGACTTCGCTGCCGGACTTGCCGATCACGATGCCCGGCCGCGCCGTGTGGATGTTGACCTCGAGTTCGTTGGCGTCCTTGCGGATCGTGATGCTCGAGAGACCGGCGTGCGCGAGCTTGTTCGATGATGTGCTCGCGGATCTTCACGTCCTCGGCGAGGTACTCGGCGAAATGGCGCTCGTTGAACCAGTTCGACTTCCAGTCGTGGATGTAACCCACGCGCATCGCCTCTGGATGAACCTTCTGTCCCATTCTCTGTTGCCGTCGTCTCTCTTTAGCTCTTCTTGCTGGTCTCGCGCGAAGCGTCGGCGCTCAGCGCGATCGTCAGGTGGCTGGTGCGCTTGCGGATCGGCGTCGCGCGTCCCATCGCGCGCGGCCGAAAGCGCTTGATCGTCGGCCCTTCGTCGGCGTACGCCTCCCGGACGATCAGATCGTCCTCGAGCAGCTCGTGGTTGCTCTCGGCGTTTGCGACCGCCGACTCGAGCAGCTTGCTCCAGTCGCGCGCCACGTCACGAGGGGTGAACGCGAGGATAGCGCGTGCCTCTTGTCACGGACTTCCCGCGCAGGTGACCGCAGACCATCCGCGCCTTGCGCGCCGAGGTGCGCACGTAGCGCGCATGCGCGCGAACGATCCGGCGGCGCGGTTTCGCAGCGGCTTTGCCGCGCGCTTTGCCGGCCTGCGCGACCGGCTCCTTCGCGGCGGGCTCTTTCGCGGCGGACGCTTTCTTCGCAGCCGGTTGCTTCGCGGCTTTCTTCGCAGCCGGTTTCTTGGCCTCGGCCTCGACAGACTTCTCGCCGGCCTTCGCGTCATCGCCTTTCGCGGCCGCTTTCGCCTCGGCGCCTTTCGCCGCTTTCGCCGGTTTTTTGACGCGCGGTTTTTTCGCGGCCGGTTTCTTCTCGGCCGGCGTCTGCTCCACGGTCACGTCGTCCTGCTCCTGCTCGGCGCTCATCGCACGCGTCCCGAACCGGCGTGGCCGCGGAACACGCGCGTCGGCGCGAACTCGCCGAGCTTGTGACCGACCATCGACTCGCTGATGAACACCGGCACGTGTTTCTTGCCGTCGTGGACGGCGATCGTGTGGCCGACCATCTCCGGGAAGATCGTCGACGCGCGCGACCACGTGCGCAGCATTTTCTTGTTGTTCTGAGCGTTGAGCGCTTCGATGCGGTTCATCAGGCGCTCTTCCACCCACGGGCCCTTCTTGCTGGAACGACTCATCGACCCTTGCCCTTCCCGCGCCTGCGGCCGCGCACGATGTACTGGTCGGATTTCTTGTTCTTCTTGCGCGTGCGGTAGCCGAGCGTCGGCACGCCCCACGGCGTGACCGGGTGACGGCCCGGCGTCGTCGAGCCCTCGCCGCCGCCGTGCGGGTGATCGACCGGGTTCATCGCCGTCCCGCGCGTCTGCGGGCGCACGCCCATGTGGCGCTTGCGACCGGCCTTGCCGATCTTCACGTTCTGGTGCTCGGCGTTGCCGAGCGTGCCGACGGTCGCACGGCACTCGGCGCGCACCATCCGCATCTCGCCGGAGGGCAGACGCAGCGTCGCCATGTCGCCGTCCTTCGCCATCAGCTGAACCGCCGCGCCCGCCGAGCGCGCCATCTGCCCGCCGCGGCCGGGCTGCAGCTCGACGTTGTGGATCACCGTGCCGACGGGCATCCGCGCGAGCTCCATGCAGTTGCCGACGGCGATGTCGGCGCCGTCGCCCGAGGCGACCATCATCCCGACGGTCAGGCGCTGCGGCGCGAGGATGTAGCGCTTCTCGCCGTCGACGTAGTGCAGCAGCGCGATGTACGCCGAGCGATTCGGGTCGTACTCGATCGCCGCGACTTTCGCCGGCACGCCGTCCTTGCGGCGCTTGAAGTCGATCCGGCGGTATGCGCGCTTGGCGCCGCCGCCGCGGTGACGCGAGGTCTTGCGCCCGTGCGCGTTGCGCCCGCCGCTCTTCTTCAGCCCTTCGACGAGCGTCTTCTCGGGCTTCGACTTCGTCACCTCGGCGAAGTCGGGGTACGAGACGAAGCGGCGTCCGGGGCTGGTCGGCTTGGGCTTGCGGATCGGCATAGCTCTATGACTCCAACGCCGCGAGGCCCTGGAAGATCGGGATGCTCTCGCCCTCGCGCACCTGCACGATCGCCTTCTTCCACGTGCGCGTGCGCCCGCTGGTCGTGCCGCGGCGCTTGGGCTTGGACTTGACGCTCGCCGTGCGCACCTCGACGACGTGGACGTCGAACAGCGCCTCGACCGCCTGGCGGATCTGCGTCTTGTGCGCTTCGTGGTGCACGCGGAACGTGTAGCGGTGAAGCCCCGAGAGGATGTAGCTCTTCTCGGAGACGACCGGCCTGATGATCACCTGCGAGTGGTCCATTACGCCGCCGCCTCCTCGGCCTGCTCGCGCGCGCTCGGCTTCGCGGCGCGCGCGGTCAGCTCGTCGAGCGCGGCCTGCGAGACGAGCAGCGAAGCAGCGGCGAGCAGGTCGGTCACGCCGACGGCCTCGGGCGGCAGCACGGCGACGCGCGCGAGGTTGCGAAACGACAGCGCCGCGTTGGACTCCTCGGCGCCGAGCACGACGAGCGTCGGCGCGTCCTGGCCCCAGTCGTCGAGCAGGTCGAACGCCTGACTCGTCTTCGGCGCGGCGAACGCGCCGGCGTCGAGGACCGCGAGCGAGCCCCGCCCGGCGTGCAGCGACAGCGCGCTGCGCAGCGCCGCGCGCTGCTCCTTGCGGTTGACCTTGAACGTGTACGAACGCGGCTGCGGACCGAACACGGTGCCGCCGCCCGTCCAGATCGGCGAGCGGTTCGAGCCGGCGCGCGCGCGGCCGGTGCCCTTCTGCCGCCATGGCTTGGCGCCGCCGCCGGAGACCATCCCGCGCGTCTTCGTCGCCGCCGTGCCGCGACGGCGCGCGGCCTGCTCGGCGCGCACGCTCTGGTGCACGAGTGGCCCGCTGAAGCGCACGCCGAACGCGGCGTCGTCGAGCTTGACCTTCTTGCTCTGGCCGAGCACCGGGGCGTCAGGCATCGCTGCGCACCTCCACGACGCCGCCGCGCGGCCCCGGAACCGAGCCGCGTACGAGCATCAGGTTCTGCTTGGCGTCGATCGAGACGATCTCGAGACCCTTCTGCGTGACGCGCTTGTTGCCCATCTGACCGGGCCCGCGGATCCCCTTCATCACGCGCGCCGGCCACGCCGAGGCGCCGATCGAGCCCGGCGCGCGGACGTTGTGCGAGCCGTGCGACGCCGGGCCGCGGCTGAAGTTGTGGCGCTTGATCGTGCCCTGGAAGCCCTTGCCCTTGGAGACGCCGGAGATCTTCACGCGCTGGCCCGCCTCGAAGGACTCGACCGTGACCCGCTCGCCGAGCGTCAGCTCGCCGGCCTCGTCGCGGAACTCGACGACGTGGCGCAGCGGCGGCGCGTCGGCCTTCTTCAGATGGCCGAGCTCGGCTTTCGTGAGGTGCTTCTCGCGCGCCGCGCCGAATGCGAGCTGGACCGCCTCGTAGCCGTCGCGCTCGGGCGTGCGGATCGCCGTCACCGGACACGGCCCGGCCTCGAGCACGGTCACGCGCGCGACGCTTCCGTCCTCCTGGAAGACCTGGGTCATGCCGAGCTTCTTGGCGAGGATGGCGGACATGTCGAGAGCTTGAGCGGGAGCGGACGTCGCGGTTTCAGGTGAGGCGGATCTCGATGTCCACGCCGGCCGGCAGGTGGTCGAGTCGCTGCAGCGAGTCGACCGTCTTCGGCGTCGGCTGGTGGATGTCGATCAATCGCTTGTGCGTGCGGATCTCGAAGTGCTCGCGCGAGTCCTTGTCCTTGAACGGCGAACGGATCACGCAGTAGACGTTCTTCTCGGTCGGCAGCGGCACGGGTCCGGAGACGCTCGCGCCGGTGCGCGTCGCCGTCTCGACGATCTCCTTCGCCGCCGACTCGATCGCCGAGGTGTCGTACGCCTTCAGGCGGATCCGGATCTTGTTCTGGGTGGCCGATGCCATTGCGTGTCTCTGTTCTCAGTCTCTGTTGTTCGCTGTCGTGCCTGTGTCGTCTTCGCTGCTGTCTTCACTCCGCGCCTCGCGCGAGAAAAACCCCGGCGGTGAAGCCTCCCCGCCGGGGGCCAATTCGTCGTATCGGACTGCCAATGTCTGCCGCCCCCTCGCGCGAGGGGGCGGCGGGGTACTACTCGATGATCTCGGTGACCACGCCAGAGCCGACCGTGCGACCGCCCTCTCGGATGGCGAAGCGCAGGCCCTGGTCCATCGCGATCGGCTGGATCAGCTCGATCTCCATCTGGACGTTGTCGCCGGGCATGACCATCTCGACGCCCTCGGGCAGCTTCGCCACGCCGGTGACGTCGGTCGTGCGGAAGTAGAACTGCGGCCGGTAACCCGTGAAGAACGGGGTGTGGCGTCCACCCTCCTCCTTCTTCAGGACGTAGACCTCCGCCTTGTACTTGGTGTGCGGCGTGATCGAGCCGGGCTTGCACAGCACCTGGCCGCGCTCGATCTCCTCGCGCTTGGTCCCGCGCAGCAGGCAGCCGACGTTGTCTCCCGCCTGACCCTGGTCGAGGATCTTGCGGAACATCTCGACGCCGGTGACGACCGTCGAGGTCGAGTCGTGCACGCCGACGATTTCGACCGTGTCGCCCGTGTTGACGATCCCCTGCTCGACGCGCCCCGTCGCGACCGTGCCACGACCGGTGATCGAGAAGACGTCCTCGACCGGCATCAGGAACGGCTTGTCGAGCTCGCGCACCGGCTCGGGGATGTACGTGTCGAGGGCCGCCGCCAACTCGACGATCTTCTCCTTGTAGCCCTCGTCGCCTTCGAGCGCCTTCAGCGCCGAGCCGATGATGAACGGGATGTCGTCGCCGGGGAAGTCGTATTCGCTGAGCAGCTCGCGAACCTCGACCTCGACCAGCTCGAGCAGCTCCTCGTCGTCGACCATGTCGGCCTTGTTGAGGAACACGACGATGTACGGCACGCCGACCTGGCGCGCCAGCAGGATGTGCTCGCGCGTCTGCGGCATCGGGCCGTCGGCCGCCGAGACGACCAGGATCGCGCCGTCCATCTGCGCGGCGCCGGTGATCATGTTCTTGACGTAGTCCGCGTGACCGGGACAGTCGACGTGGGCGTAGTGACGGTTCTCCGTCTGGTACTCGACGTGAGAGGTCGCGATCGTGATGCCGCGTTCCTTCTCCTCAGGAGCGTTGTCGATCTCCTCGAAGCTGCGGGCTTCGGCGCCGCCCTTCTCCGCAAGCACCGTCGTGATGGCAGCGGTCAGCGTCGTCTTGCCATGGTCGATGTGACCGATGGTCCCGACGTTGACGTGCGGCTTGTCGCGCTCGAACTTCTCCTTCGCCACTTTCTGTTCGCTCCTGTATCGACTTGTACGTCCGCCCTGTGAGGGCGAACCTGAGAAATCTATCCGATTGCGGCAATCGGTGACTGCCGCTCAATGCAATGAAGTCCTGTGGTCCTGCGTGCTCGAGCCGGTGCTGACCGCCTAGGCCGGAACCGGCTCTCCCGTCCTCTGCTCGACGATCTGTTCCGCGATGTTGCCCGGAACCTCCTCGTACGCGTCGAACTGCATCGTGTAGTTCGCGCGTCCCTGCGTGTTCGAGCGCAGGTCGGTCGCGTAGCCGAACATCTCGCTCAGCGGCACGCGCGCCGTCACGGCCAGCGCGTTGCCGCGCCGCTCGTTGCCCTCGACGCGCCCGCGCCGGCGGGACAGGTCGCCGATCACCTCGCCGAGGAACTCCTCCGGCGTGATCACCTCGACCGCGAAGATCGGCTCGAGCAGCACCGGCTTGGCGCGCTTGGCGGCCTCTTTGAACGCGATCGAGCCGGCGACCTTGAACGCGATCTCCGAGGAGTCGACGTCGTGGTACTTGCCGTCGACGAGCGTCACGCGCATGTCGACCATCGGGTAGCCCGCCTTGACGCCGTTCTCGAGCGCCTCTTCGACACCCTGCTTGACGGCCGGGATGTATTCGGAGGGGATGTTCCCGCCCTTGATCTTGTTGACGAACTCGAAGCCCTCGCCGGGCGCCGGCTCGAGGTTGATGAAGACGACGCCGAACTGGCCCGAGCCGCCTGTCTGGCGCACGAACTTGCCTTCGATCTTCTCGACCGTGCCGCGCACCGTCTCACGGTAGGAGACCTGCGGGCGACCGACGTTCGCCTCGACGCCGAACTCGCGCTTCATCCGGTCGACGAGCACCTCGAGGTGCAGCTCGCCCATCCCGGAGATCTCGGTCTGACCGGTCTCTTCGTTCGTGCGCACCTGGAACGTCGGGTCCTCCTCGGCGAGGCGGCCCAGCGCGATCGACATCTTCTCCTGGTCGGCCTTCGTCTTCGGCTCGACCGCAACCTTGATGACCGGCTCGGGGAAGACGATGTTCTCGAGGTGCACGGGCGCGTCGGGAGCGGCCAGCGTGTCGCCGGTGATCACCTGCTTGATGCCGACCGCGGCGGCGATGTCGCCGGCGTAGACCTCCTCGACCTCCTCGCGGTCGTTGGCGTGCATCATCAGGATGCGCCCGATCCGCTCGCTGCGACCGCTGCCGACGTTGAGCACGCGCGAGCCGGCCTGCAGCCGTCCGGAGTAGACGCGGAAGTAGGTCAGCTTGCCGACGTACGGGTCGGCGGCGATCTTGAACGCGAGCGCCGAGAACGGTTCGGAGTCGTCGGCCTTGCGTATGACCTGGCGCTCCTCCTCCTCGCCCTTGATCAGCTCCGTGCCAATGACCGGCGGGACGTCGAGCGGCGAGGGCAGGTAGTCGATCACCGCGTCCAGCAGCGGCTGCACGCCCTTGTTCTTGAACGAGCTGCCGCACAGCACCGGCGTCAGCTTGCTCGACAGCGTCGCCTTGCGGATCGCCGCCCGCAGCACGTCCTCGGGAATCTCCGATTCTTCGAGGATCAGCTCGAGCAGGTTGTCGTCGTAGTGCGAGACCTCCTCGAGCAGGTGTTCGCGCGCGGCCTCGGCCGCTTCGGCGAGCTCCGCCGGAATCTCGTTTTCTTCCTGTTCGGTGCCGAGCTCGTCCTTGTAGACGAGCGCCTTCATCTTCACGAGGTCGACGACGCCGAGGAAGTCGGCCTCGGCGCCGATCGGCAGCTGAATCGGCACGGGGTGCGCGCCGAGGCGGTCGATCATCGTCTGCACGCCGCGATCGAAGTCCGCGCCGATGCGGTCCATCTTGTTGATGTAGGCGATCCGCGGGACGTGGTACTTGTCAGCTTGGCGCCAGACCGTCTCGGACTGGGGCTCGACGCCGGCGACGGAGTCGAACAGCGCGATCGCGCCGTCGAGCACGCGCAGCGAACGCTCGACCTCGACCGTGAAGTCGACGTGGCCCGGCGTGTCGATGATGTTGATCCGGTGGCCTTTCCACTCGGCGGTGGTGGCGGCGGAGGTGATCGTGATGCCGCGCTCCTGCTCCTGCTCCATCCAGTCCATCACGGCGGCGCCCTCGTGGACCTCGCCGATCTTGTACGTGCGGCCGGTGTAGTAGAGGATGCGCTCGGTCGTCGTCGTCTTGCCGGCGTCGATGTGCGCCATGATCCCGATGTTTCGGGTCTTCTTGAGTGTGTACTTGCGTGGCATCGGTTCCGGTGGGTTTGGGTGGGCGCTGTGGCTCTGCGGGCGAAAAAAATGGACCCCTCGGGTCCACGCGCGCTGCTGGTCTTGAGTGGACCGGTCCGCGTCGTTATCTGATCGAGGTCTCCATCTTCGCGTGCGGCTTTCGTCGGGAGCGGCGCTCGAACTGTCTCGGCGCACGCGCGACGCGGCCGACTATAGCAGAGCAATTCGCGCTCTCAGAGCGCTAACGCGGGCCCTGCGAAGGGCCTTGCAGGCGCTCTGAGCGCGGCTCGCAGACGGCGTCGACGGGGACGTCGTCGAACATCATTCCGAGCCGCTCGAGCACCCGCGCGGCGGCCCGGAGGTCGCGCTCGCTGACGTCGCCGAGCGCGTCCTGCCAGCGCCCCTGCCACGCCGCGCGCTTGGCCTCGATCCTCGCGCGACCATCCTCGGTCAGACGCGAGACGACCACCCGGCGGTCGGTCACCGAGCGAGCGCGTTCGACGTGGCCGCACGCGGCTAGATGGTCGAGCATCTGCGTGACCGACGCCGGCGTCAGGCGCGCCGCCGTCGCGAGCTCGCCCGCGGGCAGCTCGCCGCGATCGTAGAGCTCGCTCAGCAGTTCGAACTGCGCGTGCGTGAGCTCTGTGCCGCCGAGGTGCGTGTCGCGCCCGCGCAGGCGGCTGACCGCGCGGAAGACGCGCCGGAAGGCCACGCCGAGGTCGGTCAGCGCCGGGCTGAGCCCGTCCGCGGCCGCGCCGTCGGCGCCGGCCGGGCGCTTGCCGGCCTTTGCGGATCGCTTCGCGGGCGCGGCGGCGTTCATCGCTAGACGCCGAGCGGCTCGGCGCTCGCCTCGGCATTGGCCGCCGCGCGGCTCAGCCGCGCGCGCGGGTTCTCGGCGCGCAGCAGCACGACGCACGGAATCAACGAGAGCACGCAGATGCCGACCGACCACCAGTAGGCGTCCTGGAAGGCGCTCGCCGGCTTCGTCAGGGCGTGACCTGACGCGCGCTGCAGCACCACCGCGAGCACGGCCGTGCCGATCGCGCCGCCGATCCGCTGCAGCACGTTCAGCTGCGGCGTGGCGTCGGAGAGCTGGTCGGGTCGCAGCGCCGAGAAAGCGGCGGTCATCGCCGGCATGAAGGAGAAGCCGATGCCGACACCGCGCAGCAGCAGCACGACGGAGATGTAGGCGATCGACGTGTTCGCCCCGACGAACGCGAGCGGGATCGAGCTGAGCGAGAGCAGCAGCACGCCGCCGAGCGCCACGCGCCCGCCGCCGAAGCGCTGTGTCAGGCGACTGGTGAGCGGCATCACGAGCAGCATCCCCAGCCCCTGCGGACCGACGAGCAGCCCGGTCACGATCACGCTCTCGTGGCGCACTTCCTGGTAGTAGAGCGGCACAAGGATCATCGCACCGAACAGCGCCGCGCCAAGGCCGAAGGTCGTCAGCGAGGCGGCGCCGAACACGCGGTTGGCATACAGGCGCACATCGAGCAGCGGGCGCTCGACGCGCAGCGCGTGCCAGATGAACACGCCCGAGAGCACGAGCGCGATCGCGATCGGCCAGACGACGACCGGCGCGGTCAGGCTGCTGTGCGTGCCCAGCTGGCTGAGGCCGTAGACGAGCATCGTCGAGGCCGTCGAAAGCAGCGCCAGGCCGACCACGTCCAGGCGGCCGGCCTCGCCGGAGTCGGTATGCGGAAGCATCCGCCAGGCCAGCGCGAAGGCGATCGCGCCGATCGGCAGGTTGACGAGGAAGATCCACGACCAGTGCAGGTTCTGCAGGATCGTGCCTCCGACGACCGGCCCGAGGATCGGCGCGAGCATCGCCGGCATCGAGACGATGCCCATCACGCGCCCCATCCGCTTGGGCCCGGCTACCTGCGCCATGATCAGCTGCCCGACGGGCATGATCATGCCGCCGCCAGCTCCCTGCAGTACGCGAAAGACGACCAGCGAGGTCGTCGACGCGGCGACCGCACACAGCCCCGAGCCGACCGTGAAAAGCACCAGCGAGGTCATGTAGACGCGCTTGGCGCCGAAGCGACGCGCGGCCCAGCCGGTCACGGGGATGACGGCGGCCAGCGAGAGCAGATAGCCCGTCACGACCCACTGGATCTGCGAGATCGAGCTGTGCAGATCGTGGCCGAGCGTGCGCAGCGCGACATTGACGATCGTCGTGTCGAGGATCGACATGATCATCCCGAGGATCACCACGCCCGAGATCACCCACACGTGTTTCTCGATGCGCTCGGACGCCTCCGGGCCGTGTGCGCCCGGCACGGAGGCGGCGGCTTGGGCGCGGGCGGGCGTCGCGTCGTCTGTCGTCTGCTCGGAAGACATTCGGTACCGAAAGTTTAGGTACCGAAGCTTATTTCTTCAAGTGGCTGGACGGACGTTCTATCCGTTGACTAACGTCGATTTCGCTCGAGGAGCTGCCGGGCGCGCGGCGCGCGGCGGTCGTCTACGAGGACCTGCAGGACGGCTCGATGGCCGCGCTGCTCGGGGCGCCCGAGGCGCTGCTCGACCCGGCGCGTCGCTCGCAGACGAGCTTCTTCGAGCGGATGGAGCGCGACCACCCCGAGGACCTGCGCGCGGGCCTACGGCGCCTCGAGGCCGAGCTGCGGGCGGGAACCGCCCCGCGCCGAAGCGGGGAGGCGAGCATGATTGGATGGGTCAAAGGCCTAATGGGGCCCACCACGCCTGCCGCGACTCCGCCGAGTCTGGATCTGGGCTCAGCGCACGATCGAGAACGTCAGCGAGCGCGTGGCTGAGCTGCCTGCTGCGTTGGCGGCCCGTATCAGCACCGTGTAGCGACCCGGGCGCAGCTTGCGGCTGCGCGATACGCGGCCTTGGAAGGCGAGCTTGTCCAGGCCCGCGTGCGCCGCCAGGGACAGTGTCGCGGCCGTGACCACGCGGTTGCAGCGCCTGCGTTTGGCGCTACGGCGGCTCGGCGCGAGGCAGCGACTGCCCTGTCGCCGCCCCGGTGAGAGCTGCGTGAAGCGCAGCGTGACCGTCGCGCTCTGGTCGAGCGTGAACGAGAAGACCGTTCCGAGCGGCGCGCGACGGCGGCGGCTGACCCGAGCCAGCTTGCTGCCCTCACGCCAACGCGAGTGCGACTGGCGCACGGCGCTCAGCAGCGGCGCTTTGCGGGAGCTCGAAGGTGGGCCGGCCGTGCTCGCCGGTAGACCGTTCAGGGCAGTGCCGCCCGCCTGCCCGCCGTAGAGGATGCGAACGCGGTTGTTGCCGGCATCCGAGAAGAGCAGGTTGCCGGCGGCGTCGAACGCGACGCCGTTCGGTTCGGACAGCAGTGCGGCAGTGCCGGCGCCCCCGTCTCCGCCGAAGCCCGCCGTGCCGGTGCCGGCGACGGTGTAGATGTCGCCCGCATGCATCGCGATCCCGAACATGACCCCTTCGTGGGCGGCGATCAGGCGCACGCGGTTGTTCGCCTCGTCGCCGATTGCCACATCCCCTGCGGGATCGAGCGCCACGCCCTCCGGTTCGAGTTCCGCAGCCGTCGCGGGTCCACCGTCGCCGCCGAAGTGGCTGCCGCCGTCGCCGGCGATCGTGTAGATGTGCGCGGCGGTCATCGACTGTCCGTAGAAGCTGCCCGAGCTCGCCGGCACGAAGCGCACGCGGGCGTTGCCGGGATCGGCGATCACGACGTCGCCGGCAGCATCGGCTGCCACCGCGAACACGTTCTTGAGTTCCGCGGCGGCCGCCGGGCCGCCATCGCCGCCGAAGCCTGCTTTTCCACTGCCGGCGATCGTGTAGATGTGCGCGGCGGTCATCGCTTGGCCGTAGAAGGTGCCCGAGCTCGCCGGCACGAAGCGCACGCGCTGGTTTTCAGAGTCCGCGATGAACAGGTCACCGGCGGCGTCGAAGGCCACTCCCGCCGGCTCGTGCAGTTCGGCGGCAGGCCCGGGTCCGCCGTCGCCTCCGAAGCCCGCGGTGCCGTTACCCGCGATCGTGTAGATGTGGGCGGCGGTCATCGCCTGGCCGAAGTAGGTTCCGGAGGCGGCGGGCATGAAGCGCACGCGATGGTTGAAGCGGTCGGCGACCGCGAGGTCGCCGGCGCTGTCGAAGACGACGTCCTCGGGCTCGTTCAGTGAAGCCGCCGTGCCCGGCCCGCCGTCGCCGCCGAACGCGCCAGATCCGTTGCCGGCGATCGTGTACATGTCGCCCGCGCTCATCGCCTGCCCGAACAGGCCTTCCCCGTCGGAGACGAATCGGATCCGGTTGTCGAAGAAGTCCGCCACCGCGAGGCCGCCACCCGGCGTGACGGCGATGCCGAGCGGGGTCGCGAGCTCGCTGCCCGTCGCCGGCCCCCCGTCGCCGGAGAAACCGGCGCTGCCGTTGCCCGCGACGGTGTAGAGGTGGTCTTCTTCGCGAAAGCCTCCGAACTGAGACCCCGTCACGGACGGCACGAGGCGCACGCGATTGTTGCCGAAGTCGGCGAGCAGCAGATTGCCGCCTTGGTCGATCGCGACGCTCTCGGTTGTCGAGATCTGCGCGCCGGTGGCGAGGCCGCCGTCGCCGAGGAAGCCGAAGGTGCCGTCGCCGGCGACCGTGTAGATGTCACCGGCGGTTCGCAACCCCCCGAACAGGTTGCCCGAGACGCGCGGCACAGCACGCGCGCGGGCGCCGTTGGTTTCCGCGAGCAGCAGGTCGCCGAGCGCGTCGAAGGCGATCCCGTCGGGGAACTGCAGGCCGCCGCCGGTCGCGGCGACGCCCTCGCCCGCATATTCCTGTTTGCCGTTGCCGGCGATCGTGTAGATGTCGCCGACGCTCATCGACTGGCCGAACTGGTTTTTGCTGCTCGCCGAGACGAAGCGAACGCGCGCGTTCTGCGTGTCGCCGATCGCGAGGTTGTTGAGCGAGTCGAAGCCGACGCCGAGCGGCTCGTTCAGCTTGGCTTCGCCCGCAGCGCCTCCGTCGCCGCCAAACGCCGCTTCGCCGTTGCCCGCGAGCGTGTAGATGTCGCCGGCGGTCATCGCGTGGCCGTAGTAGGTCGCCGATTTGGCGGGGACGAAGCGGACTCGGTTGTCGAAGCT
This sequence comes from uncultured Solirubrobacteraceae bacterium, assembly GCA_963782925.1. Taxonomy (GTDB): domain Bacteria; phylum Actinomycetota; class Thermoleophilia; order Solirubrobacterales; family Solirubrobacteraceae; genus Palsa-744. Next base: position 2,241,679 of record CAWALH010000002.1, on the reverse strand, counting down.
GTCGGCGATCGCGAGGTCGCCCTCCCCGTCGACGGCGATCTGCCCGGGCGGTGCGAAGAAGGCGCGGGCGTCGAACTGCGCGCTGGTCGCCGGGCCGCCGTCGCCCGCGAAGCCGGGAACCCCGGTGCCGGCGACCCTGTAGATGTGCCCGGCGCTCATCGCCCGGCCGAAGAACGTGCCCGTGCTCGCCGGCACGAGCCTCACGCGCGAGGCCGCTTCCTCGATGTACACATCACCGGCTTCGTCCACTGCGAGGCCGCACGGTTCCAGCAGCCCGGCCCCAGCGGCGATGCTGCCGTCGGCGGAGGAGTCCTTCGCGCCGTTGCCCGCGAACAGCATCTGCTGGCCGCTGCTCTCGTCGATGCGGTTTACGACGTTGTTGGAGCTGTCGAGCACGTATACGTAAGGCGTTCCCGCACGGCTCGCCGCCACGATCTGCGGACTCTGGCCGACCGAGGTCGCCGCCACGGGGCCCAGCACCGGACCGCCCGCGACAGTTCCAATCGTGCCCGGGGCGGGCGTCGCGCCCGCGGGCAAGGGCATCGCGACGAGCACAGCGAGCGCAGTCAGCCAGGCCGCGAGAAGCTGCGGCGCACGCCCGCAACCGGTCGATCGCGCGCGAGGCGACATGGCTCGCAGACTACCCCCGTCACAGGGCGCAGTCCATCCCCCTGGACGTTTTTACGCCGATCCGGCCCGCTACCAGCGGTAGTGGGCGAACGCCTTGTTCGCCTGCGCCATGCGGTAGATGTCGTCCTTGCGCTTGTACGCGCCGCCCTGCTGTGACTGGGCGTCGGACAGCTCGTTAGCGAGGCGCTGGGCCATCGTCTTCTCGCGGCGCTGTCGCGCGAACTCGACGAGCCAGCGGACGGCGAGCGTGCGGGCGCGACGCGCGGGCACCTCGACCGGCACCTGGTAGGTCGCGCCGCCAACGCGGCGCGAGCGGACCTCGAGCGACGGCGTCAGCGCTTTGATCGACGCCTCGAGCGACTCGACCGGGTCTTTGTCCGAGCGCTCGCCGAGCAGCGCGAGCGCGTCGTAGACGATCCGCTCGGCGGTCGACTTCTTGCCGTCGAGCATCACCTTGTTGATCACCTGCTGGACGAGCTTCGAGCGATGTACTGGGTCCGCCTCGACCGGGCGGATCTGGGCGGCGGCGCGGCGGGGCATCTACTTCTTCTTCACGCCGTACTGCGAGCGGGCCTTCTTGCGGTCGCTCACGCCGGCGGCGTCGAGCGTGCCGCGGACGACCTTGTAGCGAACGCCCGGCAGGTCCTTGACGCGGCCGCCGCGGACGAGCACGACGGAGTGCTCCTGCAGGTTGTGTCCCTCACCGGGGATGTACGCCGTGACCTCGATCGAGCCGGAGATGCGCACGCGCGCGACCTTGCGCAGCGCGGAGTTAGGCTTCTTCGGCGTCGTCGTGTAGACGCGCGTGCAGACGCCGCGGCGCTGAGGCGCGGCGACCTTCTTCTTGCGCCCGGCGCCCGACTTCAGTCCGGGCGTGGCGAGCTTCTTCTTCGGAGCGACGCGCCCCTTGCGCACGAGTTGCGAGGTCGTTGGCATTCGGCCGGTGATGCTAGCAGCGCTCAGGCGCTCGCGGCAGCGCCGGCGGCGCGCAGCGGCGCGGGCATCATCGCCGCGGCGACGATCACGGCGACGAAGGCGATCGCCTGCAGCGTGATGCCGAGCGGGCTGCCGGCCATCGGATCGCCGAACACGAGGATGCCGCCGGTGATCCCGGCGATGTTCGCCGCGGTGCCCGTGACGGCGATCACCGGCACGGCGTCGCCGTCCTGCAGGCCCCGCGCCGACGCGTAGAAGGCGACGATCGAGGCAAGCACCGCGACCAGCAGCCACGGGCTGAGCAGCAGTCCGAGGAAGCCGTGCGCCCCGGTGATGCCCGTCAGCGCCTTGATCGCCGTATCGGAGACGCCGAACAGAATTCCGGCGGCGGCGCCGAGCATGACGCCGTGGTGCTCGACCGGGCCGCCCATCCGCGGTCCCATGATCAAGAGGCCGCCGAGACCGAACAGACCGGCCTCGAACGCGATCATCGCGGCGACCGAGAACTGCGAGTGCGCGCCGTGCATCGCCGGCGCGGTGATGCCGAGCACGGCCAGGCCGACGGCCATCAGCGACAGCCCGATCCACTGCCGGCGCCCGACCTCGAAGCCGAACAGCCTGTCGGCCATCACGGCGATGAACACGACTCCGGCCGCGAGTGCGACCTGGATCACCGACATCGGCGCCATCGACAGGGCCGCGACGTGCAGTCCCCAGCTCGCCGTCGCCGTGATCATGCCGAGCGTGAACCACTTCGACGAGTACAGCTGCCGCGCCGAGCGCAGCGGGTGGCGGATCTCGACCTTCGGGACGGAGTTGGCGCCGCGATGCTTGTAGAAGAAGCCGAGGTTCGCGACGAACGCGCACGCCAGCGCGAGCAGAATTCCGAGGTCTAGAGTCATATAGAGGTAGGAGGGGTCGTGGGGAGCGTGAGGGATGATCGACGACGTGCGCTGGCTGCTTTACTTTTTCTGCCTGCGCTCGCCGTTAGGCGGATCGGCCGTCGCCGGAGAGTACCCGTCTCAACCTGTGTAGAAACTAAAGAGAGCGCAGGAGAAAGCCGCAAGTTGTCAAGCGTGGATTCGCACAAGCATGCGGCGGATGGCGGCCTGACAGCCCCCGCCGGCGCTCCGGCGGACGGCGCGAAACCGCTGCTGCTCGTCGACATCGATGGCGTCATCTCGCTGTTCGGCGGCTCGCTCTCCGAGCGCGCCGGCTCGTTCCACTCGATCGACGGCATGTTCCATTTCCTTTCGGCCGCCGCCGCCGCTCACCTGCTCGACCTCGCCGGCGAGTTCGAGCTCGTCTGGTGCAGCGGCTGGGAGGAGAAGGCCGACGAGCACCTGCCGCACCTGCTCGGCCTGCCCCGCGGGCTGCCGCACCTGCGCTTCGAGCGCGCGGTCGGCCGCGGCAACGCGCACTGGAAGCTCGCGGCGATCGACGCCTACGCGGGCGAGCGGCCGCTCGCGTGGATCGACGACGCGCTGAGCCCGGCGTGCCACGAGTGGGCCGACGCGCGCACGGCGGCGACGTTGCTCGTGCAGACCGACCCCGCCGACGGGTTGACCGAGCGCGAGGCCGAGCTGCTCAGCCGCTGGGCGCGCACGCTCGCTCGACCGACAAGCTGCGGCTAGGCCGCCGGCGCCGGCGTGGCGGCCGGCTGCGGCGTCACCGCTGCCTGCGGCGTCACCGCGCCCGCCGCGAGCGCGAGCGGCTCGGAGACCGCCGCGCCGGCGCCGGCCGGCCCGCCCGCGCCGGCCGCGGCGCCGGGGTAGAGCGCGCGCAGCGCGAGCCGCTGCCTGCCACTCGCCGGCGCGACGGCGACCGGGAGTGACCAGTTGCCGGCGGCGTCGGTCACGACGGTCGCGATCGTCTGCTCCTGCACGAGCTCGCCGCGCCGGGCGACGCTGCGCTGCTGGATCTGCACGCTCGCGCCGACGAGCGGCGTGCCGTCGAGCAGCGCCAGCGTGCCGTCGAGCGCCTGAGCCGGCGGTGCCGGCAGCGGCGGTTCAGCCGTCGGCGGCGCACCTTCCGGAGTCGCCGGCGGCGCGGGGGCTGGCGTCGCGGGCGCGACGACGAGCGCAAGCGTCGCGCGCGTCGCGGCGACCGGCGCGAGCCGCGCGACGGCCTCACGGACGCTCGGCAGCTCGCCGTACAGCACGTTCCCGGGGCAGTCGGTCGAGTCGCCGTCGCGGTGCCCGGCGATCCGCGACAGCGGCACGAGCGCGTTCGCCGGAAAGCGGCTGTAGACGGCGCCGGCAGGATTGACGCGCACGGTCACGCGTCCCTGCGGAGGGACGCCGTGCAGCGCGAGCTTCCACGCGAGCAGGCGCTGCAGCGCCTGGCGCGCGGCCGGCGAGATCGGCGTCGAGGAGTACGAGCCGAGCACGGCGACGCCGGTCGAGACGAGGTTGTAGCCGCCGGCGTGCGCGCCGACGACGGGCTCGTCGATGCCGCCGGCGCGAGCCTCGAAGATCCGCCCGAAGGCGTCGATCGCGAAGTTGTAGCCGATGTCGTTCCAGCCGTTGACGTAGCGATGGAACGCGTAGATCGCGCGCAGCATCGCCGGCACCTCGCCGGCGCTGTAGCCGTTCGGGTTCTCGGTGTGGTGCACGAACGCGAGCTGCACGGCGCCGTATTCGGGCGCGACCCGCGGCGGCGAGGAGCCGCCGGCCCACGCGGCGCGAGCGACGATCGGCGGCTGGCCTGCGCCGGCCTGCAGCACCGGCGCCGCGAGCGGCAGCGACAGCGCGGCAAGCGACGCGAGCGGCGAGCGCGCGGCGGTGGCCGCACCGGCGCCGGCGCTGACGTCGATCAACGCCAGGCGCGCGCCGCCGAGCGTGCGGTCGCTGCGCAGCTGCAGCAGCCGCGTCCCGCCGCTCCACACCGGCTCACCGACGACCACGTCGCCGGCGCGTGACCGCGGGCCGTCAGGGCCGTGCGTGCCCGCGCCGGCCGACGCCCACGGGCTCCAGCGCCCGCGCGCGTCGCGGAAGCGGAGCTGCACGCGCGCGTCGGCGGCGCCGCCCCAGACGAGGCCGACGAGGTCGGCGTTGCGTTCGAGCGCGACCGTCCGCGCGCCCGGCGCGAGCGTGCCGAGGCGCTGCTCGCGAAGCGACGCCTGCGAGGGGCCGGCGAGCGCGGCGAGCGCACCGGCGGGCGCCGCGAGCCGACCGGCGAGCGCGCCGCCGGCGGCGAGCACGAGCGAGCGTCGCGTGATGCGACCGGCGGCCATCTGCCTGCGCAACATCGCGCTGGCGTCAAAGGTGCGCCGTGGCCGGCTGAGAATCCTCTCAGCCGGCCGGATCGATCCGCCAGGTCACTCCTGCGCCGCGCCACGGCGGCGCGGGCGCGGCGCAACCGGCAGTACCTCGCGACGCGCGGAGAGCGCATGCGCGCCCCCCGCGTGAGGCCTACTCCTCGACCGGCTCGACCGGCTCCTCCGGAACTTCGAGCTCGGCGAGCTCCTCGACGAAGCCCGGGTCGCCGTCGCCGGCGCCGATTTTCTCAAGCGACGCGAGGTCGGCGTCGAACTCGTGGCCGTAGCCGCCGAGTCCGTCGCCGCCGGCGAGCCCGAGCTCGGCCGCGATCTCGTCCTGGTCGAGCAGGCCGACGTCGTCGATCGCGCGCGGTAGCGGTTCGGACGGTTCGATCTCGATCCGCCGGTAGCGCTTCAGGCCGGTCGCAGCCGGGATCAGCTTGCCGATGATCACGTTCTCCTTGAGCCCGTTGAGCCGGTCGGTCTTGCCCTCGAGCGCCGCGTCGGTCAGCACCTTCGTCGTCTCCTGGAATGACGCGGCCGACAGGAACGAGTCGGTGTTCAGCGACGCCTTCGTGATGCCGAGGATGATGTCCTCGAACTGCGCCGCCTCGTCGCCCTTCTCCGCGATCGCGTCGTTGACCTTCGCGAATTCGAAGCGGTCGACGAACTGCCCCGGCAGGTAGTCGGTGTCGCCCTTCTGATCGACGCGCACCTTCTTCAGCATCTGGCGCACGATCAGCTCGATGTGCTTGTCGTTGATGTCGACGCCCTGGGACTTGTAGACCTCCTGGACCTCTTTGACGAGGTACACCTCGGTGTCGGTGCGTCCGCGGATCGCGAGCAGCTCGTGCGGGTAGACCGACCCCTCGTTGAGCTGCCTGCCGGCGTTGATCTTCTCGCCCGAGCTGACGAACAACCGCGTGCGGCGCGGGAACGAGTGCCGGTGCTCCTCGCCGGCCTCGTCGGTGATCACGACGGTCAGCGCCTTGTCGGTCTCCTCGATCGAGACGACGCCGTCCTGCTCGGCGATCTGCGCCAGACCCTTCGGCTTGCGCGCCTCGAACAGCTCGACGACACGCGGCAGGCCGTGCGTGATGTCCGCGCCGGCGACGCCGCCGGTGTGGAACGTGCGCATCGTCAGCTGCGTGCCCGGCTCGCCGATCGACTGCGCCGCGACGATCCCGACCGCGTCGCCGATCTGCGCGAGCGTGCCGGTCGCCATCGCGCGGCCGTAGCACGCCTGGCACACGCCGCTCTGCGCCTCGCACTTGAGCACCGAGCGGACGGGCACCGTGACGGCGTTGCCCTTCTCGTGCTCGTCGGCGAACGCCGCGACGATCTCGTCGAACTCGTCGCGTCCGATTTCGGCGCCCTTCTCGCACAGCATGCGATTGCGCTTGGTCGTGATGTCGAGCGCCGCGACGCGGCCGACGAGGCCGTCGTTGGGGTCGCCGCCGTCCTTGAACACCGGCATCTCGATGTGGTCCTCGGTGCCGCAGTCGGCCTCGCGGATGATCACGTCCTGGGCGACGTCGACCAGACGCCGCGTCAGGTAGCCCGAGTCGGCCGTGCGCAGCGCCGTGTCGGCGAGGCCCTTTCGCGCGCCGTGCGTCGAGATGAAGTACTCGAGCACCGACAGGCCCTCCATGAAGTTGGCCTTGATCGGGCGCTCGATGATTTCACCCTTCGGGTTGGCCATCAGGCCGCGCATCCCCGCGAGCTGGCGGATCTGCTTGAACGAGCCACGCGCACCCGAGTTGGCCATCATGAAGATCGGGTTGAGCGTGTCGAGGTTGTCGACCATCGCGTCGGCGACGTCGTCGGTCGCCGCGTTCCACTTCTCGACGACCGCCTCGTGGCGCTCCTCCTGCGTGATCAGCCCGTCGTCGTACTGGCTCGTGATGTCGCCCACGAGCTTGTCGTACTTGTCGAGGATTTCCTGCTTCTCCGGCGGCACGACGACGTCGTTCTTGGAGATCGTGATCCCCGCCTGCGTCGCGTACTTGAAGCCGAGGTCCTTGAACGCGTCGAGCACGAGCGAGATCGTCGTCGCGCCGTACGTCTGCACGAGGATGTCGATCAGCCGCGTCGTGTCGCGCTTCTTCATCGACTGGTTGACGAACGTGTACTTCGTCGCGTCGAACTCGTCGCCGAGCGCCTCCGCGAGCGCGCGCTCGATCCGGTCGTTGTAGATGATCCGCCCGACCGTCGTCAGCACGTGGCCGCCCTCGCGCCCGAACGAGCGGAACTCGGCGATGTCGTGCAGCTTGACGACGCCGGCCTCGTAGGACAGCTCGGCCTCCTGCGCCGTGCGGAACACGTGCGGGCGCGGCTCGTGCGTCGCGCGGTCGATCTTCGCCAGCTCGTCGGCTTCGGGGCCGTACGTGAGGTAGTACGCACCGAGGATCATGTCCTGCGTCGGCGTCGCCAGCGGCGCGCCGTGCGCGGGGGACAGGATGTTGTTCGAGGAGAGCATCAGGATCCGCGCCTCGGCCTGCGCCTCTGCCGACAGCGGCAGGTGCACGGCCATCTGGTCGCCGTCGAAGTCGGCGTTGAACGCGTGACAGACGAGCGGGTGGACCTGGATCGCCTTGCCCTCGACGAGCAGCGGCTCGAACGCCTGGATGCCGAGGCGGTGCAGCGTCGGCGCGCGGTTCAGCAGCACCGGGTGCTCGTGGATGACCTCCTCGAGCACGTCCCACACCTCGCCGATCATCGAGTCGACCATCTTCTTCGCCGCCTTGATGTTCTGCGCGGACTTGCGCTCGACCAGGCGCGCCATGATGAACGGCTTGAACAGCTCGAGCGCCATGATCTTCGGCAGCCCGCACTGGTGCAGCTTCAGGTACGGCCCGGCGACGATCACCGAGCGGCCCGAGTAGTCGACGCGCTTGCCGAGCAGGTTCTGGCGGAAGCGGCCCTGCTTGCCCTTGAGCATGTCCGAGAGGCTCTTCAGCGGACGGTTGCCCGGCCCCGTGACGGGACGGCCGCGGCGGCCGTTGTCGAACAGCGCGTCGACGGCCTCCTGCAGCATGCGCTTCTCGTTGTTGACGATGATCTCCGGCGCGCCGAGGTCGAGCAGCCGCTTGAGGCGGTTGTTGCGGTTGATCACGCGGCGGTACAGGTCGTTGAGGTCCGACGTCGCGAAGCGACCGCCGTCGAGCTGGACCATCGGCCGCAGCTCCGGCGGGATCACCGGCACGGCGTCGAGCACCATCATCTCGGGCTTGTTGCCCGACTGGATGAACGCCGAGACGACCTTCAGGCGCTTGACCGCGCGGGCCTGCTTCTGGCCTTTGCCGGTCTTGACCTGGTCCTCCAGATCGATCCGTTCGGCCTCGAGGTCGACCTGCTGGAGCAGGTCGCGCACGGCTTCTGCGCCCATGCCGCCGCGGAAGTACTCGCCGAAGCCGTACGGCGAGCCGAAGCGCTCCTTCAGCTCGCGGAACGTCGCCTCGTCGTGCTCGATCTGCTTCGGCTCCATCGTCTTGAACAGCTCCCACACGGCGCGCATGCGCTCGGCGGCGTCCTCGATGTAGGCCTCGGTGTCGGCGATGTCGGCCTCGAACGCCTTCGTCAGCTCCTTGATCAGCTTCTCGCGCTCCTCGTCGGAGATCTTCGCGAGGTTGACGTCGAGCGAGTCCGCCCACAGGTGGTCTTCGTCGTTGAAGCCCGTCTGCTTGGCGCTCTGCAGGTACTTCTCGCGGCGCTTGAGCGACTCCTGCAGCTCGAGCACGCGCTCCTCACGCTCGGCGGTGTAGGAGTCGAGGACCTTGTTGACCTCCTTCTCGAGCGAGTCGAGGTCCTTCGTGCGCGCCTCGTCGTCGACCCACGTGACGATCGACGCGGCGAAGTACAGGACCTTCTCGAGTTCCTTCGGCGCCATGTCGAGCAGGTAGCCGATCCGGCTGGGGACGCCCTTGAAGAACCAGATGTGGCTGACCGGCGCGGCCAGGTCGACGTGGCCCATGCGCTCGCGGCGAACCTTCGAGCGCGTCACCTCGACGCCGCAGCGCTCGCAGACGATGCCCTTGTAGCGCACGCGCTTGTACTTGCCGCAGTAGCACTCCCAGTCCTTCGTCGGGCCGAAGATGCGCTCGCAGAACAGCCCGTCCTTCTCGGGCTTGAGCGTGCGGTAGTTGATCGTCTCGGGCTTGGTCACCTCGCCCGAGCTCCAGCTGCGGATCTGCTTGGAGGACGCGAGGCTGATCTCGATCGCGTCGAAGTTGTTTATGTCAATCACTGTGGAGGCCCTTCTGCCTGGGGTGTGCCGGTCGGTGCTGCCTGGTCCTGCGTGCGCTGCTGAGAGCCGCCGTCGGGGCCGAGCCCCGTGCGCCGCGGCGGCGGGCGGCGTGGGCCACTACGTCTCAGCGACCTCGGACGCGCCGGCGTCGAGATCCTCGAGACCTTCGAGGTCGATCGCCGCGTCTGCCTCGAGCGCGTCGGGCTCGCCGCCGTTCGACGACGGCTCGGCGTCTGTCGCGTCCTCGCCCTCGACCGCCTCGTCGGCGGCGTCGCCGCCGCTCGCGCGAACGCCCGACAGGTCGATGCCGAGCTCCTCGGCCGCGCGCAGCAGGTCGTCGTCTTCGTCGCGGATCTCGGCGCGCTGGCCCTCCTCGGAGACGACGTTCACGTCGAGCGCGAGCGACTGCATCTCCTTCAAGAGGACCTTGAACGACTCCGGGATCGACGGCTCGGCGATGTTCTCGCCCTTGACGATCGCCTCGTACGCCTTCACGCGACCGACCGTGTCGTCGGACTTGATCGTGAGCATCTCCTGCAGCGTGTACGCGGCGCCATATGCCTCAAGCGCCCAGACCTCCATCTCGCCGAAGCGCTGGCCGCCGAACTGCGCCTTGCCGCCGAGCGGCTGCTGCGTGACCAGCGAGTACGGACCGGTCGAGCGCGCGTGGATCTTGTCGTCGACGAGGTGCAGCAGCTTGAGGATGTACATGTAGCCGACCGTCACCTGCTCGGCGAACGGCTCGCCCGTGCGACCGTTGAACAGCGTCATCTTGCCCGACGCCTGCTCGCCGTCGCGACGCGACTTGTCGACGTCCATGCGGATCCGGCCGGTGTGCGCGTCCTGCCACTTGACCAGCGCCGTGTCGACGTCTTCGACGGTCGCGCCGTCGAACACCGGCGTCGCCACGTAGACCTTGCCGGTGCCGCCGTTGGAGTGCGCTTCCTTGTAGGCCTCGGTGCCGTCGTCGTACCAACCCTGCGCCGCCGCCCAGCCGAGGTGCGTCTCGAGGATCTGCCCGACGTTCATGCGCGAGGGCACGCCCAGCGGGTTGAGGATCACGTCGACGGGCGTGCCGTCCTCGAGGAACGGCATGTCCTGCTGGTCGACGATCTTCGAGATCACACCCTTGTTGCCGTGACGCCCCGCGAGCTTGTCGCCCTCGGAGATCTTGCGCTTCTTGGCGACGAACACGCGCACGAGGTCGTTGACGCCCGGCGGCAGGTCGTCGCCGGCGTCGCGGCTGAACGTCTTGACGTCGATCACGACGCCACCCTCGCCGTGCGGCACCTTCAGCGAGGTGTCGCGGACCTCGCGCGCCTTCTCCTTGAAGATCGCGCGGATCAGCTTCTCCTCGGCCGTCAGCTCGGTCTCGCCCTTCGGCGTCACCTTGCCGACGAGCAGGTCGCCGGAGATCACCTCGGCGCCGACGCGGACGATGCCGCGGTCGTCGAGGTTGCGCAGCGACTCCTCCGAGCGGTTCGGGATGTCGCGCGTGATCTCCTCCTCGCCGAGCTTCGTCGTGCGCGCGTCGATCTCGTACTCCTCGATGTGGATCGAGGTGAGCTCGTCGTCCTGCACGAGGCGCTTGGAGAGGATGATCGCGTCCTCGAAGTTGTAGCCCTCCCAGGACATGAAAGCGACCATCAGGTTCTTGCCGAGCGCCATCTCGCCGCGGTCGGTCGAGGAGCCGTCGGCGAGAACGTCGCCGGCCTTGACCTTCTGTCCGGAGCGCACTTTCGGCTTGTGGTGGATCAGCGTGCCCTGGTTGGAGCGCATGAACTTCTGCAGCTCGTACTCGTCCTTCTTGCCGTCGCTGGCGACGATCACGATCTGATCGGCGTCGACATAGTCGATCGTGCCCGCGTTGCGCGCGAGCAGCACGTCGCCGGTGTCGAGCGCCGCACGGCGCTCCATCCCCGTGCCGACGAGCGGCGCGTCGGTCTTCAGCAGCGGCACGGCCTGGCGCTGCATGTTCGAGCCCATCAGCGCGCGGTTGGCGTCGTCGTGCTCGAGGAACGGGATCATCGCCGTCGCGACCGACCAGATCTGCTCGGGCGAGACGTCGATCAGGTCGACGTCTTTCGGTCCGACCGTGACGTACTGGCCGGCCTGCGTGCGGCAGAGGATCTCCGCGCCCTTCAGCTTGCCGGTCTTCGCGTCGACCGGCGTGTTCGCCTGGGCGATCAGCTGCTCCTCTTCCTGCGTCGCGTCGAGGCGGACGACCTCCTCGGTGACGACGCCGTCCTTGACGACGCGGTAGGGCGTCGTGACGAAGCCGTACTCGGAGACCTCGGCGAACGACGACAGCGAGCCGATCAGGCCGATGTTCGGACCCTCGGGCGTCTCGATCGGACACATGCGCCCGTAGTGCGTCGGGTGCACGTCGCGCACCTCGATCGGCGCGCGCTCGCGCGTCAGGCCGCCGGCGCCGAGCGCCGACAGGCGGCGGCGGTGCGTGAGCCCCGCGAGCGAGTTCGTCTGGTCCATGAACTGCGACAGCTGCGAGGAGCCGAAGAACTCCTTCAGCGCGGCGACGACCGGGCGGATGTTGATGATCGTCTGCGGCGTGATCGTGTCGGCGTCCTCGGTCGTCAGGCGCTCGCGCACGACGCGCTCCATCCGGTAGAGGCCGATCCGGAACGCCTCCTGGATCAGCTCGCCGACCGTGCGCAGGCGGCGGTTGCCGAAGTGCTCGTACTCGTCGAGGTGCTCGGCGACCGGCTCGCGCGGCATGCTCATCGCCTCGGCCGCGTAGTCCTTGATCTCGACCTCGCCGTCCTCGGGCAGGCCGAGGCGCTTGGGCAGCGAGACGAGCTCGCGCACGAGCTGCAGGATGTCGTCCTGCGTCAGCGTGCGCGTGTCGATGTCGACGTCGAGCCCGAGCCGCGAGTTGAGCTTGTAGCGGCCGACGCGCGTGAGGTCATAGCGCTTGGGGTCGAAGAACAGCTGGTTGAGCAGCGCCTTCGCGTTGTCGACGCTCGGCGGCTCGCCCGGACGCTGCTTCTTGAACAGCTCGATCAGCGCGCCCTCTTCGGTGCGCGTGACCTCGGTGTCGGCGTCGATCGTGTTGCGGATGTACAGCGAGTTGTCGAACAGCCGCAGGATCTCCTCGTCGGAGGCGTAGCCCATCGCGCGCAGCAGCACCGTCACCGGGAGCTTGCGCTTGCGGTCGATGCGGACGAAGACCTTGCCCTTCTTGTCGATCTCGAGCTCGAGCCACGAGCCGCGCGCGGGCATCAGGTTGGCGATGAAGACCTGCTTCTCGCGGTCCTTCGGCTCCATCAGGTAGGCGCCGGGCGAGCGCACGAGCTGCGTCACGACGACGCGCTCGGTGCCGTTGATCACGAACGTGCCGCGCTCGGTCATCCACGGGAAGTCGCCCATGAACACCGACTGCTCGCGGATCTCGCCGGTCTCGCGGTTGATGAACGCGACCGTGACGGTCAGCGGGCGCGCGTACGTCAGGTCCTTCTCGCGACACTGCTCGAGCGAGGCGACCGGCTCGTCGAACGTGAACTGGCCGAACTGGACGGCGAGGTTGCCGGTGTAGTCCTCGATCGGCGAGATGTCGTCGATCGTCTCGCGCAGGCCGCCCTTCTCGGGGTCGGTCAGCCACGCGAACGAACGGCGCTGGATGTCGATCAGGTTGGGTACGTCAACGGTCTTGTCAAGGCGCGCGAAAGTGCGGCGCGTCCGGAGAGCATCTGCAGCGGCCAAGAAACGACTCCTTCGGAGGGCGTGAGACGGGCAGAGGAGGGCGCCGAAGCGCGACTGCTAAAGATAGCACAGACCATCGGCGCCCTGAAGTGGGCGGCCGACGCTCACGGACCCCGCCCTCGACGGCCGCGTATGTGGCGCGGCGTCGGTCCTTCCGGGCGGCTACGGCTATTGGCCAGCGCGAGGGACTTTACCGGAAAATCGGCCAATGTGAGCGAAATATAAAGACGACGCTAGATTGCTAGCTTGTTAGCATTAGCCCAATGGCACCCGCGGCCGAAGACGAGGAGAAGCAGCAGTTCAACGTCTACCTGCCGCCGGCGCTGATCCGCCGCGTCAAGCACGCCGCCGTCGACGAGGCGATCTCGCTGTCGCGGTTCGTCGAGCTCGCGCTCGTCGCGCACCTCGACCGGCTCGAGGGCGGATCGTCGCGATGAGGGTGCGCCCGATCCACTTCGTCCCGGACGTCGACGAGGCGCTGCGCTTCTACCGGGCGCTCGGCTTGCAGGAGCAGGCGACTGCACGCTCGGGCCATTGGATCGAGCTGCGCGCGAGCGGCGGCGAGCTCGGCCTCCACGACGCCGCGATCGCCGCCGACGGCGCCGGACGCACGGGAGTCTCGCTCAACTTCGTCGCCGACGAACCGCTCGAGGACGTCGAGCGACGCCTGCGCGCCGCCGGCTTTCCGCCCGAGGGCACGATCGTCGATCAGAAGTGGGGCCGCTCGCTGTTCGTGCCGGCCCCGGACGGAACCGTCGTGCAGGTCGACGAGCAGAATCGCGAGCTGTACACGTGAGAACCGCGACCAGCGAGGAGACGTGCCATGGCAACCGTCAGCGTTCGCTACATCGTCGATGACGTCGACGCCGCGATCGCCTTCTACTGCGAGCGGCTCGGCTTCGATGAGCTCATGCACCCGGCGCCGACGTTCGCGATGCTCTCGCGCGGCGATCTCCGCCTGGCGCTGAGCGCGCCGAGCAGGGCCGGCGGCGGCGGGCAGGCGATGCCCGACGGCACCTGCCCCGAGCCGGGCGGCTGGAACCGCTTCATGATCGAGGTTGACGACCTCGCCCAGACCGTCGACGCGCTGCGCGCCGCCCGGTGCCGCTTTCGCAACGAGATCGTCACGGGCGTCGGCGGCAAGCAAGTCCTGCTCGAGGACCCATCTGGCAATCCGGTCGAGCTGTTTCAACCGACCCGCCCCGAGGCCGCCCTTGCCGGAACGCCCTGAGCGCACGAGACACGTCGCCGCAAGAGGGGCCCTACTACTTCAGGGCTTGCTGGGATGCGCCCGATCGTCGGCGCACCGCCCGCGAAGCCCGCGGGCGGCTGACGATCGGGCGCAGCCCCTCCCCCCTACTTGACCTCGACGGTCGCGCCGGCCTCCTCGAGTTCCTGCTTGAGCTTGTCGGCCTCGTCGCGTTCGATGCCCTCCTTGACGGGCTTCGGCGCCTCGTCGACGAGCGTCTTGGCCTCTTTCAGACCGAGGCCGGTCGCGGCGCGCACGACCTTGATCACCTGGATCTTCTTGTCGCCGGCGCCGGCGAGGATCACGTCGACCGTGCTGCTCTCTTCCTCGGCCGCCGCGCCGTCGCCGCCACCGGCGGCGCCGGCAGCCGCGACCGGCGCCGCGACGGCCGCCGCCGAGACGCCGAACTCCTCCTCGAGCGCCTTGATGCGCTCGGCGAGCTCGAGCACCGAGATGCCCTTCAGCTCGTCGATCCACTCCTGCGTGCTGGTTGCCATGTTCGTCAGTCCTCCTTGGTCGGATTCGCCTCGGCGTCGTCTGGCTGGGTCTCAGCCGAAGCCTCCGCCTCGTTGTCTTCTTGCGCCGGCTCACTCGCCGGCTCAGCTTTGTCCTCGGTCGCCTCGGCCGGCGCCTCGGCCTGCGCGGCCGCCTCGGGCTCGGCCGGGGCCTCGGCTTCGGGCGCAGCCTCGGCCGCGGGCTCGGCCTGCGCCTCGGCGGCCGGCGGCTCGCCGGCGGGGATCTCGCCGGACTCCTTCTTCTCGCGCACCTGGCCGAGCGCCGTCGCGAGACCGCCGACGAGCGCCGCCAGCGAGCGCACGAGACCGCCGACCGGCGAGGCGACGACGCCGACGAGCTGGCCGTACAGGACCTCGCGCGAGGGCAGGCGCGAGAGCGAGCGGATCTGCTCGACGTCGAGCGTCGCGCCGTCCATCAGGCCGCCCTTGAACGGCAGCAGCTGCGTCGCTTTTGCGTAGTCGGCGATCGCCTTCGCGGCGGTAGCCGCGTCGCCGCGCACGAACGTCAGCGCCGTCGGGCCGGCGAGGTACTCCTTCAACGTCTCGGCGCCGGCCTGGTCGGCGGCGCGTTCGGTCAGCGAGTTCTTGACGACCTTGAACGTCGCGTCGGCGTCGCGCAGCTTCGCGCGCAGCTCGGCGACCTGCGGCACGGAGATGCCGCGGTAGTCGACGGCGAAGATCGCGTGCGACTCGTCTATGTGGGTCGCGATCTCCTCGATCGCGACGGCCTTCTGCTCTCGGTTCATTGGGCTCCTGTCCCGGGCTTCTGCGCGCCGCCGATTTTCGATCGGACGGCGTCGCCGCCGGGGGTCTCTGGTGGCCGGTGGATGGCGCTAGGCAGCAACGCTCGCCGCTGGCGCCTCCTCGATGATGTCACGTGTGCGGCTCGGGTCGACCTTGACGCCAGGTCCCATCGTCGACGTCAGCGTGATCGAGCGCAGGTAGCGGCCTTTCGCGGCCGACGGCTTCGCGCGGATCAGCTCGTCGACGACGGCCGCGTAGTTCTCCAGCAGGCTCGCCTCCTCGAAGCTCGCCTTGCCGATCACGAGATGCACGATCGCCGTGCGGTCGGTGCGGTACTCGACCTTGCCGGCCTTCGACTCCTCGACGGCCTTGGCGACGTCCATCGTGACGGTCCCGACTTTCGGGTTCGGCATCTTGCCCGACGGGCCGAGGATCCGTCCGAGGCGACCGACGACCGACATCATGTCGGGCGTCGCGATCGCGACGTCGAAGTCGTCGAAGCCCTCCTCGATCCGTTTCGCGAGGTCGTCGCCGCCGACGACGTCGGCGCCGGCGCCTTCGGCCTCGGCGACCTTCGGGCCCTGCGCGAACACGGCGATCTTGACGTCCCTGCCGACGCCGTTGGGCAGCGCGATCGTGCCGCGCAGCTGCTCGTCGGCGTGGCGGACGTTCAGCCCCGTGCGCACGTGCACCTCGATCGACTCGTCGAACTTCGCGTTGGCGAGGCTGCGCACGAGCGCGACCGCCTCGGCCGGCTCGTACTCGCGCTCGCGGTCGACCTTCTGCAGGTCCTCGGCGTAGCGCTTGCCGTGGTTCGAGCTCATGAGGCCACGTCCACGCCCATCGAGCGGGCCGTACCGGCGATGATCTTCGCCGCCTGGTCGACGTCGTGCGCGTTCAGGTCCGCCAGCTTGCGCTCGGCGATCTCGCGCAGTTGCGCCTGGGAGATCGTGCCGACCTTCGTGCGGTTCGGCTCGCCCGAGCCCTTGTTGATTTTGATCGCCTGGCGGATCAGCACGGCGGCCGGCGGCGTCTTCGTGATGAACGTGAACGTGCGGTCCTCGTAGACCGTGATCACGACCGGGATGACCGTGCCCGTTTCGCTCTGCGTCTGCGCGTTGAACGCCTTGCAGAACTCCATGATGTTGATGCCGTGCTGGCCCAGCGCGGGACCGACCGGCGGCGCAGGGCTCGCCTGGCCGGCGTTGGCTTGCAGCTTGATCGTCGTGAGGACCTTCTTCGCCATCGCTAGAGCTTCTTCACTTGGTCGAACGACACTTCCACCGGAGTCTCCCGGCCGAAGATTGATACCAGCACCTTGAGCTTGGCCGCGTCGTCGTTGATCTCGGAGATCTCGCCGGAGAAGTCGGACAGCGGACCGGACACGACCTTGACCGACTCGCCGATCGTGAACTGCGCGCGTGTGCGCGTCGCCGTCGCGACCTCCTTGTGCAGCAGCCGGTCGACCTCGACCTGCGTGAGCGGCACGGGCTCCTGCGAGGCGCCCACGAAGCCGGTCACGCCGGGCGTGCCCTTGACGACGCCCCACGAGTCCTCGTTGAGCTCCATGTTGACGAGCACGTAGCCGGGCATCGTGCGCTTCTCGACGGTCACCTTCTGGTTGTCCTTCATCTCCGAGACGGCCTCCGTCGGCACGACGACGTTGCGCACGGCGCGCTGCTGACCGAGCGACACGACGCGGTGCTCGAGGTTGTGCTTGACCTTGTTCTCGTGACCGGAGTATGTGTTGACGACGTACCAGCGAAACATTCAGAGGCTCCTGAGGGGCGTTACGAAATGACGGCGAGCGTCAGAGGATGAATTCGACGATTTCTTTGGCGACGTAGTCGGCGAGGCCGAGATACGCGCCGGCGACGGCGACGAACCCGAGCACGACGGCCGTCGCCTGCGTGACGTGACGGCGGTCCGGCCACTGTACGCGCTGCAGCTCGGCCCAGCTTGCCCGCAGGAACGCGATCGCGCGGTTGCCGCCGCGGATCGGCGCGCCGGACGCCTGCTCGGGCGTGACGCCGCCGCGCGGGCCGCCGCCGCCGGGCGCGCGCCGTGCGGTGCTGTCGAGCGGTTCCTCGAGCTGGTCGGCGCCGATGTCGCCCTCGGCGAGCGCCTCGGCCTCGACTTCGAGCTCGTCGAGGTGCTCGGTGTCGACTTCGCCGTCCGCGACCGGCTCGGTGTCGAGCTCGGCGTCGGCGGCGGCGTCGGGTGGAGCCGGCACGCCGCCGGCGCCGCGGACGAGCGCCGCCTCGAACTCGTCGGCCTCGCCCGAGGCGTGGTCGAGCGCGCCCGGGACGTCCGAGCGGGTCGGCTGGCTCGCCGGCGATCGGCGCGAGCCGGGCGCACGGCGCTCGCGGCGCTGCTTTGCGCGTTTGCGGTCACGGGCCACGGCAGCGCTCCCGCGCTAGCGAGTCTCCCGGTGACTGGTGTGCTTGCGACACCAGCGGCAGTACTTGCGCAGCCCGATCCGGTCGGGGTTGTTGCGCTTGCTCTTATTCGTCTGGTAGTTGCGGTGCTTGCACTCCTCGCAAGCGAGGGTGATCGCGATCCGAACGTCTCCGCGGGCCATGTTCAATCCCTGCGTAAAAGGTTTGCATTCCGGGCCTGGACGAACAAAAACCCCGCCCAGGCGCGAGGTACGGCGCAGTTTAGCGCGCTTGCGCACCTGCGACATCGGCGGGCGCCCGATCGTTACGGTGGCGCGGTGTCACGAGCGCAACCGCCCGCCGGGCGACGGCCGCGAGCCGGCCGCGGACCCCGCCCTCGCGGCGAGCGGCGCGCGCGCGTCCGCCGCCGCCGCGCAACGCTCGCCGCGCTCGTCGCGATCGCCTGCGTCGCCGCGATCGTCGCGCTCGCCGGCGGCTCCTCGCCGGCACGCAAGCACCGTGCGAACAGCGCCGCGACGGGCTCCGCGACGACGGGTCGCGCGCAGCCGCACGGCGGCGCTCGCGCGGGCGAGAAAGCCGGCCGCGCGAACGTCCCGAACGACGGCGAATCGAGCGAGATCCGACGGCTGATCGCGCGCGGGCGGCCGATCTACTGCGCCGGGCGCCATGGCGACGAGGTCGCGCTGACGTTCGACGACGGACCCGGCCCGTACACGAAGCTCGTGCTCGCGAAGCTGCGCAAGCACGGCGTCCGCGCGACGTTCTTCATCGTCGGGCGCAACATCGGTCTCGTCGTCGGCGCGACGCGTGCAGAGCGCGCGCTCGGAGCGGTCGGCGATCACACGTTCACGCATCCGCAGCTGACGTCGCTCGCGCCGAGCGAAGCCGAACGGCAGATCGTCGGCACGCAGCACGCGCTCGCGCGCTCCTCCGGCGGGCCCGTGTTTCTGTTCCGTCCGCCGTACGGCGCGCACGACGCGCGGATCGACTCGATCGCACGTGCGCACGGCCTGCTCGAGATCCTCTGGAACGTCGACAGCGCCGACTCGCTCGGCGCCAACTACGCGCAGATCGAACGCACCGTGATCGCCGGGCTGCACCCCGGCGCGATCATCCTGATGCACGAGAACCACGGGCAGACCGTGCGCGCGCTGCTCGCGATCTTCGCCGCGCTGCAGCGCCGCCACCTGCGCGCCGTCAGCGTGCCGCAGCTGTTGACCGACGATCCGCCGAGCGCCGCGCAGCTTCGGAGCGCCGGCGGCGGCTGCGGGATCGCGCCGTCGGGCGCGCTCGGCGGCGGCTGAGCGCTTGGCGCGCGGCGCCCGCGGCGCGCGTCACTCGTACAGCGTGAACGTCGCGAGGATCGCGTACAGCGCGACGAGCGCCCACCCCTCGAACTCGGCCGCCTCGCCGTCGCCGGTGATCTGCGCGAGCGCGAGCACCGTCAGCACGAGCGCGCCGATGTACACCGGCGCGAGCGAGAACGTCAGCGTGCTCGACAGCGCGAACGAGATCAGCACGAGCGCCGGGAACAGGAACGCCGCGATCTGCGCGACCGAGTTTTTGACGACCGAGATCGCGAGGTCCGAGCGGCCTTTCCACGCGAGCACGAGACCGGCCGCGTTCTCGACCGCGTTGCCGGCGATCGCGACGATCACGAGCCCCGCGAACGCCTGCGAGATGTGCAGCTGATCGATCGACGGCTGCAGCGCGGAGACGAACCAGTCCGACACGAACGCCGACGCGCCGCCGCCGGCGAGCAGCAGCGCGAGGATCAGCCACAGCGAGAGATGGCGGCGCGGCATCCGCTCCGGCGCCGGCGCCGGCGCGGCGGCCGAGCTCGTCGGCGTCGCGTCGGGCGCCTGCTCACCCGGCGCTCGATCGGCGCGCAGGTACGGCACGACCCACGCGACGTACACCGCGAGCAGGCAGATCGCGCCGACCATCGAGATCGCCTTGACGTGGTGGCTCGCCGGGTCGTGCGCGCTCAGCGACAGGCCGAGCAGGACGATGATGAACACCGTCACCTGCAGCAGCGTCGCCGTGTCGCGCGGCAGGCGCTTGGAGAAGCGCATCACGCCGTCGTGCGAGCGGCGCGCGCCGACGACGATGACGAGCCCGAGCACGAGCAGCGCGTTGGCCAGCACCGAGCCGACGATCGCCGTCTGCGCGACGATCAGCTCGCCCTTCTGCAGCGCGAAGATCACGACGAACAGCTCCGGCAGGTTGCCGAGCGTCGACTGCAGCATCCCCGTCACGCCCGGTCCGAAGCGATCGCCGAGCTGGTCTGTCGCGAACGACACGATCCACGCGAGGCCCGCCAGCGCGACCGTCGCCAGCGCGAAGCTCAGCACCGGCGCCCAGCCGTCGTAGTCGGCAACCCCCGCGAGCGCCGTCAGCAGCGCGATCGCGACCAGCGCCGTGCGCTCGAACGGGGTCAGGGCGGACACGTCGGCGCGAGCTTAGCCTCCGCCGCCTCGGAGTCGTGCGCGCTAGTGACTCTTGAGCACGCGATCGATCAGGCCGTAGTCCTTCGCCTGCTCGGCCGTGAAGAAGCGGTCGCGCTCCATGTCCGCGCGCACCTCCTCAGTCGGCTTGTTCGTGTGCTTCGCGTAGATCTCGTCGATCCGCTCGCGCACCTTCAGGATCTCGCGCGCGTGGATCTCGATGTCGGTCGACTGGCCCTGGAAGCCCGCCGACGGCTGATGGATCAGGATTCGCGAGTTCGGCAGCGACGCGCGCTTGCCCGGCGCGCCGGCGGCGAGCAGCAGCGAGCCCATCGACATCGCCACGCCGACGCACATCGTCGCGATGTCCGGCTTGACGAAGTTCATCGTGTCGTAGATCGCCAGGCCCGAGTAGATGCTTCCGCCCGGCGAGTTGATGTACATCGAGATGTCCTTCTCCGGGTCCTGGCTCTCCAAGTGCAAGAGCTGCGCCACGACGAGGTTCGCGATCTGGTCGTCGATCGGCGACCCGAGGAAGATGATCCGCTCGTTCAACAGGCGCGAGTAGATGTCGAACTCGCGCTCGCCGCGCGCCGTGCGCTCTATAACCATGGGTATCAACGGCATTTCCGACCACCCTAGCGTTCGCGGCGGCCTCGGCCTGGTGGTCCCGCTGCTCGCCGCCCTCGTGGTCGCGGCCTCCGCAAGCGCGATGACCAGCCACGCCGGCTGGCCGCCCGACGAGCACCTCGTGATGGACCGCGGCCCGGCAGGGCAGTCGCACACGCTGAGGGGAGTCGACGGCGGGCACAACTACCTGCTCGGCGGGTACGGCAACGACACGATCTACGGCGGCGACTCGGGCGACGTCATCTGGGGCGACTACCACCCCTCCGGCTGGCCGGCGCGCCAGACCGCCGTGATCCACGCCGGCAACGGCAAGAACTACATCTACGCCAACGACACGTACAACTACGTCTGGACCGGCACCAACCCGCTGACCGTCGTCCACGCGCACGAGAACTCCGGCGTGATCCACTGCGAAAACCCGCGGCAGACGCTCTACACGAGCCACCACGCGCTGCCGCACTACAAACTGCACGGCTGCCGGCACATCAGCTTCTACTCGGTCGGCTACTGAGTCACCGCGCCGGCGCGCGACCATCCGGCGCCGTGCTCAGATGTTGACCTGCCCCATGATCGACTCCGGGTATCTCGAGCCGGCCGGCGCGGGAACGGCCGCCGCGATTGCGTCGGCGTCGGCGTCGCTCAGCGCGACGTCGGCCGCCGCGAGGTTCTCTTCGAGGTAGGCGACGCGCTTCGTGCCCGGGATCGGCACGACGTGCTCGCTGCGGCGCAGCACCCACGCGATCGCGAGCTGGCCGGGCGTCACGCCGCGCTCTGATGCGAGCTCGCGCACGCGCTCGGCGAGCGCGAGGTTCTGCCGCAGGTTCTCGCCCGTGAAGCGCGGCCCGTGACGGCGGTAGTCGCTCTCGTCGAGCTCGTCCGTCGAGCTGAAGCGCCCCGACAGGAAGCCGCGGCCGAGCGGCGAGTACGCGACGAGCGCGATGCCGAGCTCGTTCAGCGTCGGCAGGATCTCCGCCTCGACGTCGCGTGTCCACAGCGAGTACTCGGTCTGCACCGCCGTGATCGGATGCACCGCGTGCGCGCGGCGGATCGTCGCGGCGCTCGCCTCCGACAGGCCGAGATGGCGCACCTTGCCGGCGCGCACGAGCTCGGCCATCGCGCCGACCGTCTCCTCGATCGGCGTGCTCGGGTCGACGCGGTGCTGGTAGTAGAGGTCGATGTAGTCGGTGCCGAGGCGCTCGAGCGACGCGTCGCACGCTTCGCGCACGTACGCCGCGCTGCCGTCAATCGTGCGGTTGAGCAGATCGTCGGCTTTGACGAGCCTGATCCCGAACTTCGTCGCGAGGAAGACGTCGTCGCGATGCGAGGCGATCGCGCTGCCGAGCAGTTCCTCGTTCGTGTACGGCCCGTACATGTCCGACGTGTCGAGGAAGTTGCACCCGAGCTCGAGCGCACGCGCGATCGTCGCGCGCGCCTCGCCCTCGTCGGCGGCGCCGTAGAACGACGACATGCCCATGCAGCCGAGGCCGATCTCGGAGACGGTCGGCCCGTTCGGCCCCAGCGTGCGCGTCTTCATCGAGCGCTCCTCTCGTGTCGCGGATATCGTCCCTTTCGATGTTCCCCCTGAACCTACCCAACGTCCTGACCGTGCTGCGGATCATGCTCGTGCCGGTGCTCGTCGTCGCGCTGCTCGGCAACACGCCGGCCGGCGACGTGCTCGCGGCGATCGTCTTCGCGCTCGCGTCGCTGACCGACTTCGCCGACGGCTACCTCGCGCGCGCGCGCGGCGCGGTGACGAACTTCGGCAAGCTGATGGACCCGCTCGCCGACAAGCTGCTGATCGTCGCCGCGCTGATCGCGCTCGTCTCGCTGCAGCGCCTCGCCGCGTGGATCGCGATGGTCATCATCACGCGCGAGCTCGCCGTCACCGTGCTGCGCATGGGCGCCACCGCGCAGTTCGGCGTCGTCGCCGGCGCGAACATGCTCGGCAAGGTCAAGACGTGCCTGCAGATCGCCGCGATCCTCGCCGTCATCGCCGTGCACGGCAC
Organism: uncultured Solirubrobacteraceae bacterium; assembly: GCA_963782925.1. Lineage (GTDB taxonomy): Bacteria > Actinomycetota > Thermoleophilia > Solirubrobacterales > Solirubrobacteraceae > Palsa-744. The sequence goes on along the minus strand of CAWALH010000002.1, from coordinate 2,218,898 downwards.
GCCGCTGTGGGTCTCGCTGCTGCTGTACGCGACCGTCGCGGTCACCGTGCTCTCCGGCCTCGACTACTTCTTCGACCTGCGCCGGCGCGTCGCCGAGGCGCAGGCCCAGGCGCAGACGCGCGGCGCCCGCGGGTCCTCGCCGCTCAAGCCGTAGTCGCCCCGCTCACGCCGGACGGCCGGCGTCGAGCCACTGCTCGAGGCTCGTCTGGCGGCGCGACGGCGTGCCCGTCTCGAGCTCGGCGCGCAGCTCGGCGAGCGTGCCGTGGCGTTCGGCGACGACGTTGTGCTGGTGGATCGTCTCGAGGTTCTCCTGCCGCGCCGAGACGAAGCTGCGCCCGTCGAGCTGCGGCAGCTCGCGCACGACGCCGGCGATCATCTCGCGCACGCAGTCCTCGACGAAGCGCGGCCGGCGGTGCGCCTTTTCGACGACCTCGACCTCGTCGGAGCGCTTCATCAGCTCGTAGATCTCCGACGACATGCTCGACTCGGCGATCCGCAGCAGCGTCGCCGCATCGATCTCCTCGACGCAGTCCTCGACGCAGCCGATCTGCAGCGTCGCGAGGCCGCGCTGGTTGTGCGTCGCGACCGGCACGCGCTCGAGCACGCGCTCGATCTGCTCCTCGTCGAAGCCATCGTCGGCCAAGCGCTCGCGCGCACGCGCCGCGACGAGCTCCTGCGCGCACGGGCACGCAGTCATGCCCGTCGCCGACACGCCGACCGTCCGGCGCGTGCCGTGCGCGAACGCGACGGCGCGCCCGAGCAGCGTGTAGATCTCCTGCGTCTGGATGTTGGAAACAGGCGCCGGCTTGTGCTCGGGGTAGCGCGCCGCGATCGTCACCTCCGCGCGCTCGGCCTGCTGGCGCGTGCGCACGAGCTCGGCGATGTGCTGCGCGAGCGTCTCCGCGCGAAACGGCGACTCGCTGAGAACGACCTCGCCGATCGCCTCGTTGACGACCTCCTCGAAGCGCGACATGTGCGCGCCCTTCTGCTCGCGGCCGAGGTCGACGAAACACTCCAGGCGCGCAAAGAACAGCTCGTCGCGGATCCGGATGACCTTCTCGACGCCGGTCACGCCGACGCGCGAGAGGCCGACGGCGATGCGCGGAGCGCGCGCCTGCACGTCCTCGCCGAAGCGCTCCGTGGCGGGCGGCGCGGCGCTGGAGGAGATCCCCTGCACGTCGGCCAGCCTAGCGCGGCCGACCGCCGCCGGGACGCCGTCCGAGGCCGTGTCCGAGACAGCGGAACTCACGACCGTCGATTCTGGTATCAATCCGCACTCGGCCAAACGGACGATCAAGCGGCGGAAGCCGGATGATCTGGGGGTCCAGGTTGAGTGAGAAGTTCGAGGGTGCTGCTGTGATCACCACGGAGACCGTGGTGGAGATGGAGGAGCTGCAGGGAGTTCTCGCGAGCGGTCGCGAGCGGGGTTTCGTGACCGCCGCGAGCCTGCAGACGGTGATCGAGGAGGCCGAGCTGAGCAGCGAGCAGGCGCACGACCTGTTCAGCCACCTCGAGGAGCACGGAGTCGAGATCGTCGACTCCGACGAGCCGGCCGCCGAGCTCGGCGCCGACAGCGCCGATTCAGAGGCGCCCGCGTCGGACGCCGCACTCGAGCCCGACAGCGACGAGGACGACGACGTCGACGAAGAAGCGCGCGGCGTGCGTGCCCGCCTGCAGGAGCTCAAGCAGGCTCAGAGCGAGCTCTCGGCAGACCCGAGCCTCGACTCGCTGCGGCTGTACCTGCGCTCGATCGGCCGCGTGCCGCTGCTCAACGCCGAAGAGGAGGTCGCGCTCGCCAAGCGCATCGAGCGCGGCGACATCGCCGCCAAGCAGCACATGGTCGAGGCCAACCTGCGCCTCGTCGTCTCGATCGCCAAGGGCTACGTCGGCCGCGGCCTGACGTTCCTCGACCTGATCCAGGAGGGCTCGCTCGGGCTGATCAGGGCTGTCGAGAAGTTCGACCACCGCCGCGGCTACAAGTTCTCGACGTACGCGACGTGGTGGATCCGCCAGGCCGTCAGCCGCGCGCTCGCCGACAAGGCGCGCACGATCCGCATTCCCGTGCACATGGTCGAGCGCCTGAACAAACTGATCAGCGCCGAGCGCATGCTGATCCAGCAGCTCGGGCGCGAACCGACCGCCGAAGAGATCGCCGCCGAGCTCGAGTGCGACGTCCGCGAGGTGCGCGACGTGCTGCGCCTCGCGCAGCAGCCCGTCTCGCTCGAGAAGCCGATGGGCGAGGAGGACGACTCGGCGCTCGCCGACTTCGTCGAGGACGTCTCCGCCGAGTCGCCGTTCGAGATCGCCTCGGACGCTCTGCGCCGCGAGAACATCAACCGCGTGCTCGCCTCGCTGCCGCGCCGCGAGCGCGAGGTGCTCGAGCTGCGCTACGGCATCGTCGGCGGTCGCGCGCGCACGCTCGAGGAGGTCGGGCGCGCGTTCAACATCACGCGCGAGCGCGTCCGCCAGATCGAGAACCGCACGCTGAAGAAGCTGCAGACGCTGCCCGAAGCGCAGCAGCTGCGCGAGGCTTCGTAGGCGCCTCGCGCGCCGACCGTCGAGACGCGGATCCGCGGGCGACGGTCCTAAACTGTCCTGCGCCCCCGGCGGGGTTCCCGAGCGGTCAAAGGGACATGACTGTAAATCATGCGGCTCAGCCTTCGCAGGTTCGAATCCTGCCCCCGCCATTCAGCGGTTCAGCTCACTCGAAGGCTGGGAGCCGGCGCGCGAGCCAATCGCGGCAGCCACCATATGCGCGGGCCGGCGACGCGCATGATCGCCGGGAGGAGCACGAGCCTGACGATCGTCGCGTCGAGCAGCACCGCGATCGTGAGCCCGACGCCGAACTGGCGCAGCGGGATGACGTCGGCGGCGGCGAATGCGAGGAAGACGGCCGTCATGATCGCGGCGGAGCCCGTGATCACGCCGGCCGTGTGTCGCAGCCCGTGGCGATCGCGCTCGTCGGCGTCGCCCTCTGCGGCCCACCGCTCGCGCATGCGCGTCAGCAGGAAGACCTCGTAGTCGATCGACAGGACGAACATGATCGAGATGATCCCGGCGCCAGAGGCCGCGTCGATGTAGCCGGGCCCGCCGAGCACGTGCTGCTCGGTGAGCAGCTCCAGGACTCCGAGCGCGACGGCGATCGTGGCGAGGTTCAGCGCGACGGCGATCAGCGGCAGCAGCAGCGCCCGAAGCACGACGATCAGCGTGAGCACGGCGACGATCGCCAGCGCGAGCACCAGCCACGGGAAGCGGGCCGTGTTGGTGTTCGTGTAGTCGAGCAGGTACTGGGCGCCCTGGCCGATCTCGACCGTGCTCCCGGTCGCGGCGGCGAGCGCAGGCAGCGCGCGCCGCAGCCTGCTGCTGAGCGCCGCGGTCGCGGGCGAGTCGGGTCGAGCTCGAGGCGATCACCATCATGCGCGCGGCCTGGCCGCCGCCGTCGACGTTGACGAGCTGGGCGACCTGTTCGCGCTGTCGGGGAGACGGTGCCGTCGAGCGCGGTCAGCACGAGATAGCCGGAGTCCAGCGCGTTCGGCGATTCGGCGTGCAGCAGCCGGCGAGTCCTGCTGGTAGCCGTTGCAGCATCCTCGCGTAGCTCTGCAGTGGCCGTTGCGTCCGCGCAGCCCGGCGGCGAGCGCTCCCGCGCGGCCGTCGCCGGCGGAGAGCCCACGCGCCAGCCGTGTGTTGCCGGCGGCGAGCTTGCCGAGGCCGCCCGCGAGCTGGGCGTTGCCGCCTGCGAGCTTGCCGAGTCCGCCCGCGAGCCGCGCGTCGCCGCGCGCGAGCTTGCCGAGCCCGCCCGCCAGGCGCGTGTCGCCGGCGGCGAGCCTGCCGAGCCCGCCCGCGAGCCGGGCGTTGCCTCCGCTCAGCGCTGCCGAGCCCGCTCGCGAGCTGGCCCGCCCCGCCGCTCAGGCCGGCGAGACCGTTGTTGAGGGCGTGACCGCCCGCGTCGAGGCGGTGCAGGGCGGAGTCGAGCGCGACGGCGCCTTCTTCGGATTCCCTCGTGCCGGTGGCGAGCCGGTCGGCGCCCGATCGCAGCCGGTCCAGGCCGGCGGTCAGCTGCGAGAGCTCCGCCGGCAGGTTCGCCAGCCATTCCAGGCCCTGGCACAGCTGCTGCTCGATGTACGCGAGCTGGGAGAGGCCGTTGCGCTGTTCGATCAGCTGGGTGATCGCGGCCAGGTCTCCTGCGAGCGCTGGATAGCGTGGGTCGCCGCGTCCGGAGGTCATCGCCTCGAGCTCGTGCGTCGCTTCGCTCAGCCGAGCTCGCAGCTGCCGATCGGAGGCGCGCAGCGCCGCGATCCAGCCGACCCACGTCGTGGAGCTGTTCGGCGATCGGCTCGATCGGCGCGATCAGCGCGTGGACGGTGTTGTCGAGCGTGTCGATCCCGCCCGCCAGCTGTGCCGCGCCGGCTGTGAGCTGGGCGTCGGAGCCGGCCAGGCGTTCGGCGCCCGCGGCGACTTCGTCGAGCCCGCCCGCGAGCGGCGGCCGACCCGCTCGCCGCTTGAGCGATGCCCGCCTGCAGCTGCCTTGCGCCCGCGCCGGCGCGGCCGCTTTCACTGCGGAGTCGCGTTGCGCCGACGCGTGCACGGCGCGTTTCGCGCGCCAGTCGCGACGCACCTGCGTGCGCTCGGCGCGTCGCGCTCGTCAACTGCGCGGCGCCTTCCCCGGCCCTGCCCGTCTGCGCGTCCAGTTGTTCGGCGCCACCCTCGGCGCTTTCCGCGCCGCCGCCGAGCGATCTCGCGCCGGCGGTCGCCGCGGCGAGGCCGCCTCGCAGCCTCGTGACGCCGTCGCCGGCGCGGATCAGTCCCGAGCGCAGGCTGCCGACAGCGCGCTGGGCGCCGTCCAGCTGCCGGGGCGCGGAAACGAGCGCGGTGTGAGCTTCGGCGAGCTCGCGCCGCGCACCGGTGACCGACGCCGGGCCGAAGACCGCCGCCACGTCGGGTTCGCGGGCGATCCGTTCCTGCCAGCGCATCAGCACCCGCAGGCGCTGGGGCGTGGTCATCGCGCCGTGTCGAGCGCTCGCAACGATCACGAACGGCGCCGCCCACCCCGGTCCGATCGTGTGCTCCACCATCCGCATCGCAGTGCGCGCGGGACTGGAGGCGGGTAGCTCCGACGCGTCGGGCGGGCCCATGCGCAGCGCGCCGGCGGGGGCCGCGAGCGCCAGCATCCCGCCGAGGATCAGGGGTACGGTGATGGCCGGATGGGCGATCAGCCGTTCCGCCAGCGCTCCCGCGCGGCTGCGGTGCGCGGCGGCGCCGGAGCGGGCCGGCCGGATCTCCCAGCGATTCAGGCTGGGGCCGAGCAGGCGCAGCAGCGCCGGCATCGCCGTGCAGCGCCAGCGCGACGCTCAGCAGGCCCGAGATGACGACGCCGATCGCCACGGGCCCGAGCAGCCCCGGCGTCGCGACGCCGCTGGCCGCGAGCATCGTCAGCGCCAGCGTGCCGCCGGCCGCGACGATCGTGCGCCCCGCGGCGCGTGACGCGGTTGCGACCGCCGTCTGATGGTCGCAGCCGCTCGCCAGCTCCTGACGCACGCGCGAGACCATCAGCAGCGCGTAGTCGACTCCGAGAGCGAGGCTCATCATCGCTGCGATCGCGACTCCCAGCGAGTTGATCGGCGTGAGGAAGCTCGCAAGCCACAGCAGCCCACGGCCGGCCACTACGGTGGCGCCGCCCATCGCGAGCGGGACCGCGGCTGCCACCGGCGAGCGGAAGACCAGCAGCAGCACGAGGATCAGCACGGGCAGCGCGATCATCTCGGCCTGCTCGGTATCGGCCATCGTGGCGTTTTGGAGCGCCCGCCCGATCACCGCGACGCCGGTCAGGTAGCTGCGCACCGGGGGCCTGACGGTGCGGGCGATGACCGCTTCCGTGCTGGGCACCACCGCCATCGCGCGACTCGCGGGCCGTATGTAGTTCACGAGCACGAACGCGACCCCGGGCTGGGGGCGAAGCGATCCGACCGTGCTCGACCGGTCCCACGGCGAGAGCACCTGGACCTGTGCGATCTGCCGCAGCGCGCTCACCAGCCGCTGCCCTTGACGGTCGATCTCCCTGGGTGGACCGCGCAGCAGAACGGCGATCGGGACCGTGTTGCCGAACTTCGCGTCCAGCATCGCTTCGGCCCGAGAGGAGGGCGTGCCGGGCACCGCCAGCGACATCGGCGCGAGCCTCCCTTCCAGGCCTGCGCCGCAAAGCGCGAGCGTTGCGATCGCCAGGCCCCACACGAGCAGGATCGACCACGACCGCGACCTCGACGTCGTCCCTGCTCGCCTGCTCATGGCTGCCTCCTGGTGGATCGTGGAAAAGCGGCCGTTTAGAGCTTTATATCATGGATCATAGATTACTGTTACATGGATCTGTGTATCATCGATCATGGATATGCTTGGGCGATGACGGGAGCGCACGCGGAGCAGCGGCTGACGATCGACGAGCTTGCGCAGACGGCCGGGCTGACCGTGCGCAACGTGCGCAACTACCAGTCGCGCGGGCTGATCCCGCCACCGGAGGTCCACGGCAGGGTCGGCTACTACAGCGCCGAGCACACGGCGCGGCTGGCGCTGATCCGCGAGATGCAGGCGCAAGGGTTCAACCTCACCGCGATCGCCCACATGCTCGAACAGGCGTCCGGCGCCAGCGAGCAGGTGCTCGGCTTCACCCGCTCGCTGATGACCCCGTTCGAGACGGAGACCCCCGAGATCATCGGGCAGGCGGAGCTGCTGCAGCGCCTCGGCGGCAGCATCGACCCAAAGCTGATCGCCAAGGCCCAACGGCTCGGCCTCGTCATCTCGATCGCAGAGGACAGCTACGAAGTTCCCAGCCCGACCCTGCTGGGCGCCGGCGAGCGATTGGTCGCCCTCGGCGTTCCCCTCGACGCCGCGCTCGAGACGATGGACAAGCTCAGACGCGAGACCCAGCGCATCGCGCAGACCTTCGTGCAGATCTTCCTGCAGTACATCTGGAAGCCCTTCGACGACGCCGGCCGACCGGAGTCCGACTGGCCCCAGGTACGAGAAGCCCTCGATCAGCTGCGGCCGCTCGCTTCGGAGGCCCTCACCGCCACCTTCAAGCCCACGATGACCAACGCCGTCGAGGTCGCATTCGGCGAGCAGATCGACCACGCACGCACACGAAACACATGAGCCCACCCCGGCACGGGGCCCGTCTCCGTACGACGATCAGCGCACGGAGAACAGCTCGAGCGTCCCGGCGCGTTCGTGCGCATTCGCGTCGCCCTCGGGCTCGACGACGTGGCCGTCGACGACGATCGGGCTGTTCCAGTGCCCGGAGTCGCCGGCGAGCTTCGCGATCGGATGCGAGGAGCCCGGCGCGTAGACCTCGATCCCGCCGGCGCTCGGGTCGTAGACGTACAGGAGACCGCCGGCGAATACCGGGCTCGTGCCCGGCGTCGAGTTGCTCCACAGCGGGTACACGCGCCCGCCGCTCACCGAGTACGCGGCGGTCCCTTCCGAGTCGGCCACGAACAACGTCGTGCGCGAACCGTGACGCCAGACCGCCGGCGCCGTGAACAGCTCGGCGCCGCCCGGCGTCTTCAGCGTCTGCAGTTCGCCACCGAGCGTTCTGCGCGAGAACGGCGGATGGCCGTTGAGGCGTTCGAGCTCGAGCACGCGCATGATCCCGTCCTTGCCGGCCACGAGCACCCGCCCCTGCCCCAGCAACGCCGGCGCGCTTGAGCCGAGGTCCTGATCGCCTGAGTCGAGCGCCGCCTGGTCGGTCGGCGTGAACGCCTGCCGCAGCCCCAGCGTCGGGAACGTCAGCTCGAGCACGCTGTCGCCGAAGTCGCTGCTGCCGTTCCAGTCGCCGTTGCCGGTGTCGAGCAGCAGCCGTGAGCCGCCGGGCTCGACGACGACTCCGCCGCGCGAGAGGATCGCCGAATCGCTCTGCGAGCAGCTCGTCGGCGTGATCAGCGCTTGTCGATTGGCGCACAGGGTGTTGAACACGCGCTCGATCGCGCCGCTCGAGCGGGAGATCAGTACGACGTGGCCCTGGTAGGTCGGCGCGTCACCGAAGTAGCCGCTCGTCGCCGCGATCACGTCGGGACCGTCGATGTTCAGAGCCGCTCCGAGCTTCTCGCGCGTCGCATCGCGGGTCACGCGCGCCGGCCACGCGCCGGAGGCGTCCTCCTGGCCGGTTGCAAGTGACAGCTTGTGAATCAAGCCGTCCGGCGACGCCGCGTAGACGAACAACCGGTCCGGGTCGGCGATCGGGCTCGTGTTCGTGATCTGCGCGCTGCCCACCCAGCCGGCGAACCCCGGCGGCGTGAACGTCCACAGCCGCGCGCCCGTGCTCGCGTCGATCGCGAGCGTTCGGCCGTAGCTGGTCGTCGCGACGATCACGCTGCGCGTCGCGCCGGCGACGCTCGCGCCGTGCACGTAGATCGGCGAGGAGTCGACCGTGCCCGGCAGCGCGACCCGCTGGGCGCGCAGGTGGGTCACGTTGGCCGACGTGATCCCCGTCGGCCGATTCGTCGCGTCGTAGCGCTGCGCGTCGAGGCCGAACTCCGGCCAGTCGGTGAGCTCGGGACCGCTCGTGCTCGCTGGCCGGGAGCTCGACGCGGATCCCGCGATGCCGCCCGATGCGTTCAGCCCGGTAGAGGCGCTGCCCGCCGCGGACGAGCCACTTCCGCAGCCGCACAGCACAATTGCGGCGAGCGCCGCGAAGCCTCTGATCGCCCGCGCGCGCATCGATCAGCTCGCGCCGCCGGCGCGGAGCCTCCGGGCCAGCTCGCGCGCGTCCGGCGCGCTGACGAGCACGCTCTGAAGCGGCGCGTGCTCGCGCACCGCGAACGCCAGCCCCGGCGCCCCGCGCCTGACGACGAACGCGCGATCGAGGCCGATCGTGCGCGCGACGTAGCAGAGCCCCGGCAGGCGCAATCCGGCTTTCAGGCCGCTGCCGCGCACCTCGCGCATCGGATCGTCGACGACGCGGACGTCGCCGACGTCGGCGAGCGGTACGCGGATGTCTTTCATCAGCCCGAGCACCTTCTCCCAGCGGGCCAGCCGCACTTCGAGCGAATCCTCCGTCACAAGCACGCGCACGTGCGGGAGACTAGTCGGCGGGTAGTCAGACAGCGACACGATCGAAAGGAGCAGCACCATGGAGTCCTCCCAGACGGCGGCCCGCGTGCTCGTCGTCGCTTACAAGACAGCCGCGACGCAGCACCTGATCGAGGCCGTGCGCGAGCGCGCGCAGCGCGGCGACGCGAAGTTCACGCTGCTCGTGCCGAACGCCGCGTCCGGGCTGCACAAGGTCGTAGACCCCGAGGACCAGGGCGGCGGCGAGGCGAAGGCCGTGCTCGATCGAGCTGTGCCCGCGCTGAGCGACGCGGCAGAAGCGCCGGTCGAGGGCATCGTCGGCTCGACCGACCCGATCGCGGCGATCGAAGACGCGATCAACCTGCGCGGATTCGACGAGGTGATCATCTCGACGCTGCCGACCAAACTCTCGCACTGGCTCAAACTCGACCTGCCGAGCAAGGTCACCGGGATGGGGCTGCCCGTCACGACCGTCACGCCCGAGGACTGAGCGCGCCGCCCGCGGTACAGTGCCCTCCACCCCGCCCAGCTAGCTCAGTTGGTAGAGCACTTCCATGGTAAGGAAGGGGTCAGCGGTTCGAGTCCGCTGCTGGGCTTGAGGAGGTCGAGGGGGTCGACTGCGCGAACGTCGGCGCCCCCATCGCCCCGCTGCGCGCCGCATGCGTGTCGTACCACCCCGGCAGCGGCCGCTTGAGCCTTCGCAGCGCGATCCCGTGCAGCCGCCGCCCGATCCGCGTCTGGCGCAGCAGCGACTTGGCGCCGATCAGGCGGTAGGCGAGGAACACGCGCTTGTAGCGCTTGATCGCGCCGCGACGGTCGGCCCACGGACCGACGTCGGCGCCGAACGGGCCGCTCGAGTCCTGCTCGAAGCGAAACGTCAGCGGCGATCCGTCGAACTTGCGCGTGCGCAGCGTGCGCCCGCCGACGTCGCCCTGCTGCACGACGGCGAAGCGGTCGTATCCGAGCCGCTCAAGCAGCTCGAACTCGGCTTCGATGTGCGACCAGTCGGTCTTGTGCGACTCGACGCTGACCGACTGCGGCCGGACGTCGAACTCGAGCAGCGCCTGCAGGCAGAGCATGTCCGACCCCTCGATGTCGATCTTCATGAACGACGGAATGCCCGTCTCGCGCAGCTTGTCGGCGAAATTGACGGCGGGGACGTCGACGGCTTCGCTGGCGGCGACCATCAGGTTGCGCGAGACCATCTCGTCGCTCGTCGTCCCCCACGTGCTCAGCGGATGGCGGTAGAAGCGGACGGTCGGCGCGTCGGAGTCGGTGATCGCGCCTTCGACTAGCGTCAGACGTCCGGCGGCGATCTCCGCGGCGAAGCGCCGTCCGCAGGCGCGGACGAGCTCGGCGTTGGCCTCGAACGCGACGACGCGATAGCCCTTCGCGAGGTAGTAAGCGGAGTCCTCGCCCTTGTGCGCGCCGACGTCGTAGACGAGGTCCTCGACGAGCGGCACGCTCGCCGGCTGGCAGGCGCCGGCCGCCTGTTGCGCTTGACTCGAGCGCGGTGCTGCGGCTCCCCCGGTCATCTCGCGGGATCCTACCCGTCGCGCGGCTTGCCGTAGAGCACGCGCTTCGGCACGGGCACCGGGCTGAGCCGGTCGGCGGCCGAGCCGACGAAGCGGCGCGGCTCGAGCTTCGAGACGAGCACTGCCAGCTCGTCGCGCTCGCCGTCGCCGAGCGCGCCGGGACGGCCACGCGCCTTCGCGACGAGCGCGAGCAGACGACGGCGCTCGGCGCCGTTCAGCTTCGTCACGTGCGTCCTCGCGAGCAGCGCGACCTCGGCGGCTGAGAGCAGCGCGAGCACGGGAACGCCCCGCGTCAGGCGCTTCGGCGCGTGCTTCAAGAGAAAGCGCAGCATCCATCCAATCTAGACTGCGCGCGATGGCGCAGACGAACGAGGCGATCACGCCCGAGCTCAGCACGCAGGTCCTGCCCGGCTCGTTTCCCGGCGACCTCGGGATCGAGCTGACGGAGATCACCGACGAGCACGTCCGCGGACGGATGCTCGTCGACCGGCGCCACCTGCACCCGATGGGCTACGTCCACGGCGGCGCGTGGGTCGCGTTCGCGGACACCGTCGCGGCGTGGGGCACGATGCGCCACCTGCCCGAGGGCAGCGGCTTCACGACGGTCGAGCTGAAGACGAACGTGCTCGCGTCGGCGCGCGACGGCGACGAGCTGACGGCGATCGGCGTGCCGCTGCACGTCGGCGCGCGCACGCACGTCTGGCAGGTGCAGGTGCACCGCGGCGAGCGGCTCGCGGCGCACTTCGTCTGCACGCAGATCGTCCTTTAGCGAGCCTCGGCGTCGCGCCGCTTGAAGAACTCGGCGCCCTCGATGCTGACGTGCGGGACGGCGCGGTCGAGCCACGTGGGCATCCACCAGTTGACCTTGCCCATCAGGACCATCAGCGCGGGCACGAGCAGGCAGCGCACGACGGTCGCGTCGAGCACGACGGCGACGGCCAGGCCGATCCCGAACTGCTTGATCGTCGGATCGCCGTTCAGCACGAAGCTGCCGAACACGAAGACCATGATCAGCGCCGCCGCCGTGATCACGCGCGCGCTCGTCACCAGCCCCGAGACGACCGAGCTGCGGTTGTCCTCGCCCGCGTGGACGTGCTCCTCGATCTGGCTGACGAGGAACACCTCGTAGTCCATCGACAGGCCGAACAGCACGGCGAACATGAACAGCGGCACGTACGAGACGATCGGCACCGACCCGCTCAGGCCGATCACGCCCGCGAGCCAGCCGTATTGGAAGATCGCCGTCAGCACGCCGTAGGACGCGCCGATCGACAGCAGGTTCATGACCGCCGCCTGCGCCGGGATCACGGCCGTGCGGAAGGCGAGGATCAGCAGCACGAAGCTGAGCGCGATCACGACGAGGATCTGCAGCGGCAGCTTGCTCGAGATGCGCGCCGCGAGATCGACGTTGCCGGCCGTCGTGCCGCCGATGTCGGCCTTCATGTCGGCGCCGCTCTCCGCCTTCGGGATCACGCTCGAACGAAGCGTTTCGACGAGCGTCGCGGTCGATTTTTCGGCCGGCCCCTTCGCGGCGATCGCGTTGAAGAACGCCGTCGTGCCGGCCTGGTCGATCTGCGCCGGCGTGACGGCCGTCACGCCCGGCGTCGTCGAGATGTCCTTCTGCAGCGTCTGCAGGCGCGGATCGGCCGTGCGCGGGTCGCCGCCCGACTGCGAGCTCGACTTGCTCGACTGCGACTTGCCGGTCGGCTGCGACGGCGCCTTGGCCGGCGAGCCGAGCGTGACGGACACGAGCAGCGGGCCGTTGATGCCCGGTCCGAAGTTCTTCGCGAGCAGGTCATAGGCTTTGCGCGCGGTCGTCGACGTCGACAGCGCCGCGACGTCCTGCTGGCCGAGGTTGAGCGACAGCAGCGGGATCGTCAGCGGGAGCAGGATCGCGAGCGCCGCGAGACCGGCGACCAGCGGGTACCTGGCGATCTCGTGCGCCCATTTCGCCCACAGGCCCTTGTGCACGGCCTCGTCGGACGCCGGGTGGCGGACGCGCAGGGAGTTGATGTGCGGACCGATGATCGCGAGCGTCGCCGGGAGCAGCGTGAGCGCCGCGAGCACGGCGACGACGACGGCGATCGCCGCCATCAAGCCGAGCGTCGTGATCAACGGGATGCCCGCGACGGCGAGCGAGACGAGCGCGATCGTGACCGTGCCGCCGGCGAAGAACACGGCGCCGCCCGACGTCGCGGCGGCGCGCGCGATCGACTCGTGGATCGGCAGGCCGTCGTGCATGCCACGGAAATGTCGCGTGACGATGAACAGCGCGTAGTCGATGCCGACGCCGAGGCCGATCATCGTCGCGAGCGTCGGCGCGACCGACGGGACGGTCGCGACGTGCCCGAGCATGCGGATGATCGCGAGCGTCGCGAGCAGGCCGACGATCGCGTTGAGAATCGGCAGCAGCATCGAGACGACCGTGCCGAACGTGAGCGTCAGGATGATCATCGCCGCGATGATCCCGATCAGCTCGCTCGACTCGGTCGCCGGCTTGGACACCTTCTGCCCCAGCTGGCCGCCCGTCTGCACGTCGAGCCCGGCCGCCTTCGCGGGGTTGGCGCCGTCGATGATCTTTTCGACGTCTTCGACCGACAGCGCGCCGGGGCTGACGGACAGCGTGACCGACAGGTAGCCCGTCGTCTTGTCCTTGCTCAGCGCCGCCGCTCCCTGCGGCGTGAGCGGGTTGACGACCGATGCGACGTTGGGCTCCTTCGCGACGCCGGCGGCGGCCTCGTTGACCGCTTCGGCGTTCTTCGGTTCCGTCAGCGTGCCGCTGTTGGCGTGCAGGACGATCGGACTCGAGCCGTTGGCCTGGTCGGGGAACGACTTTGCCAGGGCGTCCGTCGCGCGCTGGCTGTCGGTGCCGGGAAGCGACAGGTTTTCGCTCGTGTTGTCGCCGAGCCGGTGCGAGATCGCGACGAGCGCGATCGTCGCGACGAGCCAGACCGCCAGCACGTAGAACCGACGCCGCACACAGAACTGCGCCAACCCGTAAAGAACGCCGGTCATTCCGGTCGCCGCCCCCTTCATCGCCGTCGCGTGCAGCGAACCCTACTTGCCGGACACGTCGGCAAAGCGCGAGCTCGCGGGCGCGCGGACGGGTCTCGAATCGCAGCTAGGCGGCGACGGCGACGTTCTCGAACACGGCGGCCATGCCCTGGCCGCCGCCGATGCACATCGTCTCGAGCCCGTAGCGCGCGCCGCGCCGGCGCAGCTCGCGCAGCAGCGTCGTCATGATCCGACCGCCGGTGGCGCCGATCGGGTGCCCGAGCGAGATGCCCGAGCCGTGGACGTTGACGCGCTCGAGACCGTCGGGCAGGTCCCAGTCGCGCAGCACGGCGAGCGCCTGCGACGCGAACGCCTCGTTCAGCTCGATCAGGTCGAGCTCGGCGAGCGAGAGCCCGGCGCGCTGCAGCGCGCGGGCGGTCGCGGGGATCGGGCCGATGCCCATCGTCTCGGGCGCGACGCCGGCGACGGCCCACGAGACGAGCCGCGCGAACGGCTTCAGACCGAGCTCGGCGGCCTTGTCGGGGTGCGTGACGATGCAGGCGGCGGCGCCGTCGTTCTGGCCGCTGGCGTTGCCGGCGGTGACGGTCGCGTCGGGGTCGCTGCGCGCCATGATCGGTTTCAGCGCGGCGAGCTTGTCGAGCGTCGTGTCGGCGCGCGGGTGCTCGTCGCGGTCGATCGTGCGCTCGTCCTTGCGCGTCGCGACGGTCACGGGGACGATCTCCTCGGCGAACGTGCCGTCGTCGATCGCGGCGACGGCGCGCTCGTGCGAGCGCAGCGCGAGCGCGTCCTGGTCGGCGCGCGAGATGCCGTACTCGCGACGGACGTTCTCGGCCGTTTCGATCATGCCGCCGGCGACGACGTGGTTGACGCCGCCGGCGGTGACGCGCGGGCGCGCAAGCCGATCGGCGAGCTCGATGCCACCGCCCTTGACGCCCCAGCGGATGCCGGTCGCGTAGAACTCGGCCTGGCTCATGCTCTCGACGCCGCCGGCGAGGACGAGGTCGGCGACGCCCGTCTGCACCTCCATGCAGCCGAGCGTGATCGCCTGCAGGCCGGCGCCGCAGCGGCGATCGACCTGCAGGCCGGGCACGTCGATGCCGAGCCCGGCGTCGAGCGCAGCGACGCGGCCGATCGCGGGCGCCTCGCCGTTGGCGTAGCCCTGGCCGAGGATCACGTCGTCGATCTCGCCGGCGGGCAACGACGTGCGCCGGACGAGCTCTTCGATCACGGTCGCGGCGAGCTTCGCGGGCGGCACGTCGCGAAAGACGCCGCCGAAGCCGCCGACGGGCGTACGCAGCGGTTCGCAGATGACAGCGTCGCGCATGGGTCGAGAGCGTAGCCGTAGCGCGAAGTTAAGCGAGCGACCGGGGGCCGAGACACCGAGCCCCGCGGTCGCCCTCTACCCGGATGACCTGTGGCCTTCCGCGAACACTTCTCGGCGGCTGATCGCCGTTGCTTTAGCGGCGAAGCGCGATCGCGCGCGAGCCTACGAGCCGGGCGCGCCGACGAGCTGGCGCTGCACGAGGCGCTTGGCGCGCCGCTGCAAGCGCTTTTCGCGGTCGGCGAGCTGTTCGGCGGTGAGCCCGGCGCGCGCCGCGGCCGCCGCCGGCGCGCGGCGCTCGGCGGCGACGAGCGCGGCGATCAGGCCGCGTTCGGACTTGCCGGCGGTCGCGTCTGCGATCTGGGCGAGCGTCGTGCCGGCGCGCAGCTCGCGCTTCAGCTGGGCGGCGCTCTTGCCGAGGTAGGCCGCGACCGCGGCGCCGAGCCGGCGGCGGGCGGAGAACAGCGCTCTCAGGCGCAGCGGCGCGCCGTGGGCGCCGACCGGACCGCCCGGGCGGTTGACCTCGGCGCTCACGCGCGCGGGGAGGCTGCCGGCGACGGCGGCGAGCTTCGCTCGCCTGGCGGCCTCGAGCGCTTCGATCAAGCCGTTCGCCGACTTGCCGCCGCCGGTCGCGTCGGCGATCTGCGCGAGCGAGCGTCCGGAGCGCAGCTCGGCGGTGAGCTCTGTGGGCGAGACGCCGAGGTAGGTGGCGGCGGTCGCGATGACGTGCGTGCGAACGCGCGAAGCGGCGCCGCGATGCCTGCCGGCGTTGCTCTGGCCGGTCGCCGAGACGGCGGCGATCGCGCCGCCGGCGAGCAGCACGGCGACGGCCGCCGCGGCCACTACCTTCTGTCGAGTCGCTCGCGTCATCGAGATCATGTTTGCCCGCCTTCCTAAACCCGGCTCAGCGAACCGCTAAATGGTAGGTAAAAGGAGCGTGATCGCGAAACGGCTCGTGCCGGCGGGCAACGCGGCGGGGGTCGTGTACGGCGTGATCACGGTCGGCGCGCTGATGGCGGCGGAGAGCGGCCGCCACGAGACGTACTTCGACGCGTTCGCGTCGGCGGTGTTCGCGACGCTGCTGTACTGGCTCGCGCACGCGTACGCGGACCTGCTCGGGAGCCGGCTCGACACGGGCGAGGCGCTGACGGTGCGCTCGCTCGGCCGCGCGCTCGCGCACGACTGGGCGATCGTGCGCGGCGCGGCGATCCCGCTGCTGGCGCTCGTGATCGCATGGCTCGTCGGCGCGAGCCGGGAATCGGGCGTGACGGCGGCGCTGCGCACGGCGGTCGTGACGGTCGTCGTGTTCGAGCTGCTGGCGGGCATTCGATCGAAGTCGACGCCCGGCGAACTGCTGTTGAAGGCGGCGGTCGGCGTGACGATGGGGATCGCGATCCTCGCCGTCAAGGGCATCCTGCGCTGACGCCAGTGCCCCCTGCTGAGCGTCTAGTACATCCGTCGCTAGGCGTCGAGTACATACGGCGCTGAGCGTCGAGGCCTCGCGCGGCGCGGCGGCGCGCCGCGAGGCCGGCGCTTTGGAAACACCGGTTGACTTTAGGAGACTGATTGTCTGTGACGGCGTGGTAGCGTCGCGGCGGTTCCGCGTGGACAAAGAATCACCGACGTGGAACGATCTTGATTAACGATAAAAAATTCGTATTCCAGCTGACTGGGCGATTCTGGGGGATCGAATGTCAAGGACGGAGAGGATGCAACCGGACGGGGGCGCGACCAAGGCTGGTCTGGCGCCACTGTACGAGCGGCTGCCGCACGGGCCGCACCGTCTGGGGGCCGAGGAGGTCGTGCGCAACCAGCGCAACCGGATGCACGGGGCGATGATCGAGGCGGTCGCGCTGAACGGCTACGAGCGCACGAGCGTCAAGCAGGTCGTCGGACTGGCGGGCGTCTCGCGCCGCTCGTTCTACGAGCAGTTCGCGAACAAGCAGGAGTGCTTCCTGGCGACGTTCGACGTGATCGCGGCGCGCGGCGCCGGACGCGTGAGCGCCGCGTTCAGGGCGACGGACGGCGACGTGCAGACGCGTCTGCACGCGGCGTTCGGCGAGCTGACGCAGGCGATCAGCACGAACCGCAAGAGCGCGCATCTGGTGATCGTCGAGGCGCCGAAGGTCGGCGCACCGGCGCTGCTGCGCCTGCGGCGCGCGTCGGCGACGTTCGAGCAGATGCTCGCGGGATGCTTCGAACACACGTCGGATTCGGGAGCGCTGCCGGCGCCGGTGATCCGCGGCATCGCGGGCGGTCTGCACGCGGCGATGTGGCGCTGCGTGCGCGAGGGGTCGGCCGACACGGCGCCGCAGCTCGCGGACGAGATGTTCCGCTGGACGCTGCTGTTCCAGACGCCGGCGGCGAAACGGCTCGCCGAGCGGCTCGCCGAGCGCGCTCGCCGCGCGCTGACGCAGGGGCGCAAGGCGCCGGCGGCCGGCGACCCGTCGGCGCTGTCTTCGCGCGAGGACGAGCGCACACGGCTGCTCGAGCAGGCGCTGCATCTGGCGGTCGTCGAGGGCTACCGCGAGGTCAGCGCGCCGCAGATCGCCGACGCGGCCGACGTGCCGGTCGACGCGTTCTTCGAGCTGTTCGCGACGAAGGAGGAGTGCTTCCTCGCCGCGCTCGACATGCTCGGCGAGGAGCTGATCGCGCTTGCGTCGGACCCGGATCTGCACTCGGCCGACTGGCCGTACGCGGTGCGCCGCACGATTCGCGAGCTGCTCGGCTATCTCGCCGACCGGCCGATCTACGCGCGGACGATCGCCGAGGGCGCGTTCGCGGCCGGGCCGGAGGCGACCGAGCGCAATCTCGCGCTCGCGCGCGGAATCGCAACGCGGCTGACCGAAGGCGCGCCGGAGCAGGCGCGCAGCGAGCTCGCGGTGCAGGGCGTCGCCGGCGCGCTGTCGCACACGGTGCGCTGTCACGTCGCGAGCGGGCAGATCCAGCTGCTGTCGGTGCTGTCGGACTACCTGACGTACATCGTGCTGACGCCGTTCATCGGCTCCGAGCAGGCGGCCGAGCTGGTGATCGAGGACGACTGAGCGGCGCCGCGGCCGGGGCCGCGCGCGTCAGCGGCTCTTGCGAGGCGTCAGCGGCCCTTGCGGCGCTGCTGCAGGCGTTCGGCGAGGTAGGTCAGCACGATGCCGAACAGCACGGAGACGACGATGACGATGATCAGCGGCGCCTTGCCGGAGCCGAAGACGTAGCTGACCTTGACTTCGTTCAGGTTGAAGACGGCGAACAGCGTGACGAGGATCGCGAGCACGACGATCGCGACGGTGCGCATGACCTCGCGCTGGCTGCGCTTGTCGAGCTTGGGCGCGCCGTGTCCGCCGGCGCCGTGCGTGCCTGGTGTGGGTGCCGAGGCGGACATGCTGAGGCTGATCCTACCCGCTGGACCCGGCGTCGACGCTCGGCGTCAACGCTCGGCGTCGGCGCGCAGCTCGTCGGCGACCCAGGTGCAGGCGATCGAGATGTCGTCGACGCCGAGCGCGGCGGCGACGTTGAGCGCCATGCCGTGGCGGAAGAAGTCGTCGAGCCGCTCGGGATCGGCGCCGGAGAGCTCGCGCGCGAGCTCGACGAGGTCGGCGTAGCGGCGGCGCACGCAGGCGCGCACGACGTCGTCGTCGCAGGCGGCGTAGGACTGGTGCTGGAGCATCAGGTAGTCGCGGTCGGAGGCGAGCAGCCCCTTGTAGGCGCGACCCATCGCGTCGAGCACGTCGTCGCAGTCGGCGGGCGCGCGCCCTGCCGCGTAGGCGGCGGCGGCGGCGCGGAACGTCTCGGCGACGCGGTCGAAGCCGCGCTCGAGCGCGGCGAGGAACAGGTCGCGCTTGCCGGCGAACAGGCTGAAGACGTACGGCTGGGCGACGCCGACGCGGCGCGCGATGCGCTCGACCGGAGTGCCGTGCAGGCCACCGTGCGCGAACTCGTGCACGGCGGCGGCGATCAGCTCCTCACGCCGCTCGGCGGCGGGCACGCGCCGTCGCGCGGGCTTCGTCGGGACGCTCACGCACCCTTTCCTACCACGACGGGCTCGCGCGCGCCAGCGCTCGCGCCGCGCACGTCGACGCCGGCGCGCTGCGGAGCGGCGGCGAGCTCCGGCTCCTCAGCGCCTGCGGGCGTGCCGAACGGAAGCGCGAGGACGACGAGCGCGCCGGCGCCGAGCATGGCGACGCCGACCCAGATCGCGGGGATCAGGCCGTCGATGAACGCCTGCGGCGAGCTGTACGCGCCGGAGCCGGTGAAGACGGTCGCGAGCACGGCGACGCCGAGCACGCCGCCGACCTCGCGGATCATGTTGTTGGCGCCGGAGGCCTGGCCGGCCTGGTCGGTGCGCACGGACGCGAGCACGGCGTTGGCGGACGGGGCGAAGACGAGCGCCATGCCGGCGCCGGCCATGAAGAACGGGACGAGCATGCGCGAGTAGGAGAGGTGCAGCGCGGTCATCGAGTTCAGCCAGGCGAGCGCGCCGGCCTGCAGCGAGAGCCCGGCGAACATGAACAGGCGACTGCCGAAGCGCTCGGAGAAGACGCCGGCGAGCGGCGCGACGATCATCGTGCCGCCGGTCCAGACGAGCAGCTTCAGGCCGGCTAGGAAGGGCGAGTTGCCGAGCACGTTCTGCATGTACTGCGAGAGGAAGAAGATCGAGCCGAACATGCCGAAGTACATCGCCAGCGAGGCGACGTTGGTGACGGCGAACGAGCGCTTGGCGAAGAACGACATCGGCAGCATCGGCACGGGCGTGCGCCGCTCGTGCAAGACGAACGCGGCGAGCAGCGCAACGCCGAGCGCGAGCGAGCCGAGCACGGTCGCGCTGGTCCAGCCGAGCGACTGCGCGCGGACGAGGCCGAAGACGACGCCGAACAGGCCGGTCGAGGCGAGCGCGAGACCGGGCAGGTCGAGCTTGTCGTAGGGACCGCGGCTCTCGGACA
This sequence comes from uncultured Solirubrobacteraceae bacterium, assembly GCA_963782925.1. Taxonomy (GTDB): domain Bacteria; phylum Actinomycetota; class Thermoleophilia; order Solirubrobacterales; family Solirubrobacteraceae; genus Palsa-744. The sequence continues at coordinate 2,199,036 of CAWALH010000002.1, read as the reverse complement.
GCCAGCGCGCGGCGAGCGGCGCGAGCGCGATGCCGATCGGCACGTTCAGCCAGAAGATCCAGTGCCAGGAGATGCCCTGCACGACGGCGCCGCCGACGAGCGGGCCGAGCGCGACGGCGACGCCCGAGACGCCCGACCAGACGCCGATCGCGATGCCGCGGCGCTCGGCGGGGAACGCCTCGGCGAGGAGCGTCAGCGTCAGCGGCGTGACGACGGCGGCGCCGGCGCCCTGCACGGCGCGCGCGGCGATCAGCAGGTCGGTCGAGCGCGCGAGGCCGGCGAGCGCGGAGGCGCCGGTGAAGATGGCGAGGCCGAGCAGGAACATGCGCTTGCGCCCGAAGCGGTCGCCGAGCGCGGCGCCGGTCAACAGCAGCACGGCGTACGCGAGCACGTACGCGTTGACGGTCCACTCGAGCGACTGGATCGACGCGCCGAGGTCGCGGTGGATCGTCGGCAGCGCGACGCTGACGACGAGGTTGTCGAGGACGACCATGAAGAGGGCGATCGAGACGATGCCGAGGGTCCAGCGGTTGCTGCGCGACGTGCCGCTCATCGTTGCTCCTTTCGGTTCGGAGCTCGTATCTTAGCAGTTGCTAATAATTATTATCGGACGATGACTAGTTCGTCTGCACGCGACGCGCGCGGAGCACGGCAGCTGGGCGGCGCGTCGCGAAGCGAGGAGGGCCGCGGCGAACGGCGAATACGATGGATCGATGGGACGATCTCGCGTCAGGGCGCTTTCGGCGGCGTCGGCCGTGTGTGCGTCGGCGCTGCTCGCGGCGTGCGGCTCGGGGACGAAGACGGTGACGGTGTCGAGCGCCCCGCCGGTGTCGCAGACGACGGCGACTCCGACGACGAGCAGCGCGAAGACGACGAGCACGGCAGCGACGACGCCGACGGCAACAACGACGACGCCGAGCAACGGCACGACGACGCACTCGGCGCCGGAGCCGGCGTTCACGAAAACGGAAGCGAGCGCCGAAGGCTCTGGCGGCGCGGCGGCGGCGGTGCGCGCGCACGGGTACACGCCGAACGACACGGCCGAATACCACGCGAACCAGACCCTGCGCGTGCTCGTCGGGACGCGCACGGGGTCGGCCGACGGGTACGGGCAGCAGGCGTTCTTCTTCGTCGGCGGGCGCTACCTGGGGACGGACACGAAGGAGGCGAGCGCGACGGTCAAGGTCGTCTCGCAGGGCGACACCGAAGTGACGCTCTCGTACCCGCTGTACCGCAAGGGCGATCCGCTGAGCAGCCCGAGCGGCGGCGAAGCGCGCGTGACGTTCCAGCTGAACAACGGCAAGCTCGTGCCGCTCGGCACGATCCCGCCGGCGAGCTCGCGCAACTAGATGAGTAGTGCCACGGCCCGCGGCGTGCTCGTGGCGTTGAAGGAGGCGTAAGCAGGCAGGTCGAAGTCGGCGGTGCTCATAGTCACCGCCGACCCAAGGGGGCCTCGATGGACGCCGACCTCGACCTGCTGCTCACCGTTGTTTACTGCATGGCCGACGATTTCCTGCCCGCGAGGCAGAGAAACGTCAGGCGACGGATCTCCGATGCCGAGATCGTCACGCTGTGCGTGGCGCAGGCGATCATGGGGATCCCGTCGGACCCGCGATTCGTGGCCGTGGCTCACAAGCGTCTGCGCCACCTCTTCCCGATGATTCCGACGCGTGATGCGTTTCACAAGCGGCGGCTGCGCCTGTCGGGGCAGATCGAGGCGTTGATCGCCCACTTCGCCCGCCAGAGCCCGGGATTCTTCGATGATCTGCTGCTGGTCGACTCCACCCCGGTGGAGTGCGCGCGCTCGCGGGAGACGGTCAAGCGCGGCGGGGTCTCCAGTCTCGCCGAAGCGCTCACCGACGCCGCCGACTACGGCTACTGCGCCAGCCACAGCCGCTTCTTCTTCGGTTTCCGCCTGCACGCCCTGTTCGCGGCGGACGGCACCCCACGCGCGCTGGCGCTGACCTCGCCGAAGATCGACGAGCGGCTCGTGTGCGTGCAGCTGCTCGCCCGTTGCGAGCGCCAGCCCGGGCAGACGCTGATCCTGATCGGCGATAAGAACTTCCGTGGCAAGGACTTCGAGGCCGAGCTGGCCGCGCTCGATGCCGTGATCCTGCGGCCGCGACGCAGGGACGAGCCCGGCCGGGGCCCGCACCTCGCGCCGATCCGTCAGCGCATCGAGTCGATCTTCTGGACCTGCAAGGACCTCCTGACGCTCGAGCGTCACGGCGCACGCACACTGCGCAATCTCCGCGCGCGCCTCTGCGCCCGCTTCGCTGCGCTCGCAGCCGCCGTCGCCCTGAACCACCAACTCGGCCGGCCCAGCCGTAGCCTCGCCTGCTACACGGCGTGAAACCGTGGCACTACTCATCTAGACGCGGTCGGCGGCCGCGCGGCGCGCGCGTCCTATCGTGGACGGCGACGACTTCTACTTCGAGAAAGGTTGACGGGATGAGCGCGACGATCGAGGGGCCTGCGGAAGAGCTGCTGAAGGGGAAGAACTTCGCCAACGTCGCGACGCTGCGCGGCGACGGCTCGGTGCAGGTGGCGCCGGTGTGGGTCGACGTGCAGGACGGGCAGCCGGTCGTGAACAGCGCCGAGGGACGCGCGTGGCCGCGCAACCTCGAGCGCGACCCGCGCGTGACGCTGACGGTGCAGAACATGGCGAACCCGTACGAATACGTCGAGATTCGCGGCAAGGTCGCCGAGCGCACGCACGACGGCGCCGACGCGCACATCGACGCGCTGGCGAAGAAGTACATGGGCGTCGACAGCTACCCGCTGCGCCAGCCGGGCGAACAGCGCGTGATCATCCGCGTGCAGCCCGAGCACGTGTACCTCCAGTCGCCGCCGTCCTGAACGGCGGCCGCAAGCGGCGGCGCGGCGCGTGCCGGCGGCGCGACCGGGCCGTGCGTCGCCTCGGCGATGCGGCTGCCCGCGACGCGGCTCTCAGTCGCGTCGCAGCAGCCGCCGCCACAGCGACGGCGCGCGCGGCTGCGTGCGCAGCCAGTCCTCGCGCAGCGGCAGGCGGCCGCTCTTACGCGCGGCGAGCACGCAGTCGGTGTGCGCGTGGCGGCGGCGGCGCGTGTCGCCTTCGGGCGCGATCAGCATATGCTCGCTGAGCGCGGGCAGATGCTGACCACAAAGCGGACATCGATACGTCGCCGGCTTGCGGTTCGCCGCACGGCGCACCGTCCACCATGGCGCTGGCGTCAGGTCGGGCATTCGTCGATTGTCGCGCCTGTCGCGGCAACGCTCGCGGCGACGGTCGCGATCGGCGTGGGCGTCGCGCTCGCGCGCGCCGAGCGTGAGCGTCGCGACGCGCTGGCGCGACGCAAGCGCGAGCGGCGCTTCGGGCTGAACGCGTCCGAGCCGCCGGGCGCCGGCCTGCGGCGGATCGCGCTGGGACAGATCGACGTCGCGCTCGACGCGCTGCGCGACGAGACCGCAGGCTCGCCGGCAAAGCGCGTGCACGAGGCGCGCAAGGCGCTCAAGCGCCTGCGCGCGCTGCTGCGGCTGCTCGAGGACGAGCTCGGCGAGCGCGCATACGAGCGCGAGAGCGCGGTCGTGCGCGACGTCGGCGCGCGCCTGTCGCGCGCACGCGACGCCGAGGTCCTGCTGGCCACGCTCGAAGGGTTGATCGCGCGCCACCCGAGCGAACTCGGGCAGCGGCGCGGCGTGCGACGCCTGCGCGCGCGCCTGCAGCACGAGCGCGACGGCGTGGCCGAGACGGCGCTGGCCGACGGCGCCGGCGACGGCGCCGTGGCGGAGCTGCTCGCCTTGCGCATCCGCGTCGCGACGTGGCAGCCGGCGGACCGCGACGGGATCGCGGCGGTCGAGCCGGCGCTTGGGAGGATCTACGCGAAGGGGCGCAAGCGGATGCGCCGCGCGGCGCGCGCGAGCGGCGCGCGCGCGAGCGGACGCCGGCTGCACGAATGGCGCAAACGCGTCAAGGACCTGCGCTACGCCGCCGAAATGCTCGAGCGTGCCGAGGACGAACGCCCGCGGGGCTCCGGCAACGGCGGCAAGCGCAAGCGAGCACGCGACTCGTCCGCGTTCGCACGCAAGACCGCAGAACGCGCCGACGACCTCGGCGAACTGCTCGGCGAGGAGCACGATCTCGCGGTGCTCGCCGAACGCGTGCGGAGCGACGCGCGCGCGGGCCGCGCGGCGGGCGGCGTCGGCCCTCGCGCACGCAAGGCGCTGCTGAAGGCGATCGCCCGCCGCCGCAAGCGCCTGCGCAAGCGCGCGCTGCACGACGGCGCGAAGCTGTACGAACGCAAGCCAAAGCGCTTCGTCCGCAAGATGCGCCGCGCGACGACGCCGCCGGCGCGCGTCTGACGATCGTCAGTCGACGCTGAGGATCGTCAGTTCGCGGCTGCCTTTGGGCAGCGCGACCGACGCGGTGTCGCCGGCGGCGCGACCGAGCAGCGCGGCGGCGACGGGCGATTCGACCGACAGCCGGCCGTCGGCCGGTGCGGCGTCGTGCGCACTGACGATCCGCCACGTGTGCTCGGCGCCGGCGTGGTCGCGTACGCGCACGGACGAGCCGAACGCGACGACGTCGCCGCCGGCCTGCGCCGTGTCGTCGACGATCACCGCCGCGGCGATCCGCTCGCGCAGGCGCGCGATCTTCGTCTCGAGGTGCGCCTGCTCGTTCTTCGCGTCGTGGTACTCGCTGTTCTCCTTCAGGTCGCCCCACTCGCGCGCGGTTTTGATCCGTCCGGCGATCTCGCGGCGGCCGTCGCCCTCGAGCTCGGCGAGCTCGGCTTCCAGGCGCGCGAGGCCGTCGGCGGTGATCATGTTGGCGGCGTCGGACACCGATTGGAGCCTAGCGCGCTGACGCGCCCGCTCAGAAATACGTGCTCGGCGAGGACGACAGCAGCGCGTAGATCTGGACGATCGCGGCCTGGTAGAGCAGCTGCGAGGAGGCGGGCGAGCCGGCGATGAACACGTTGTCGGCGAGGCGCAGGTGCTGCCACGCGTAGTCGACGTACGCCTGCGCGAGCTTCGGCCCGGGCGGATCGTGCGTGACCGAGTCGAGGTACATGAGGTTGCGGAAGTAGACCGACGGGAAGAACGGGTTCTCTTCGCCGAGCCGCTGCGGCGTGAAGTACGCGAGCGCGGCTTGCGCGGTCTGCCGCGCCTGGTACAGGTAGCCGCCGTTGCCGGTCGCCTGGTAGAGCAGCGTGCCGGCGCCGATCATCGAGCCCTGGTTGTAGCTCCAGTCGGTCTCGTCGATCACGCCGTGCGGGCGGATGTGGTCGGCGTACAGCCCGCTCGGCTGCAGCAGGCACGTGCGCACCCAGTTGTAGGCCGTTTCGGCGAACTGGAGGTACTGCGCGTTGCCGGTGATCTCGTACAGCTGGACGGCGAGCTCGGCGGCGGGCGCCGTCGTGACGGTATTGCGTTCGACGTTTTCGTAGCTGTTCGAGAACGGGATGCCGCCGGGGCACGCGAGCGTCGGGTCGCTCGACCAGCCGGCCATCTCGAACGCCATGATCCCCTCGGCGAAGCCGAGCGCGCCGGCGTTGCGCGTCTGCCTGTAGATCCGCGCGAGCTCGATCCCGATCCAGTCGTTGTCGTCGTAGTACTTCGCCCCTCCCGGCCCGGTCGGCGGCGCGGCGGTGCCGTCGAACGCCGGCAGCGTGCTCGTGTAGACGCCTTCGCCGGCGCCGGAGTTGTTCAGGTCGAGGTAGTCGCGCAGGCCGATCATCCGCGCGCGGACTTCGCCGGCGAGCGAGACGGGCAGGTGCGGGACGTTCGACATGCTGACGGTCGCGGCGAACGCCTGCGAGAACGACCACAGGTAGGAGAACGGTTCGCCGGCGTACAGGCCCGAGCCTTCGACGTAGTAGTTGCGCTGCATCGCTTCGAACGCGATCAGCCCGCGCAGCGGGTTGCCCTTCAGCGCGGGCTTCTTCGGCTTCTTCGGCTTCGCCGACGCGGCCGCACGCGCGAGCGGCGTCGCTCGTGGATGCGCGAGCGGCCGCGATACGCCGCTCGGGTAGTGCGCCGCGCTCGGCGAGGAGCGCGCGTGGCGAGGAGCCGCGAGCGCGGTTTCCGGGACGAGCGAGAACGCGAGCGACGCGAGCGCGATCGATGCGATGCGAGTGGACGAGCGGCTCATCTTCCTCCGAAGCACAACAGCCGGGGCGGTCATTCGATTTGGTATACGCCGTGGCGATGTCGATCGACTACACGACGATCGGGCACGTCACGGTAGACGTGATGGCCGACGGCTCGCGCCAGCCGGGCGGCAGCGCGTTCTACAGCGCGCTGCAGGCCGCGCGCCTCGGCGCGCGCGCGCTGATCGTCACGCGCGGCGTGCGCGCGGAGATCGAGTCGCTGCTCGCGCCGTACTGCGACGAGCTCGAGCTGACCGTGATCGACGCCGAGCGCACGACGACGCTGCAGACGCGCGGCGTCGGCCACGCGCGGGCGCAACGCGTGCTCGCGTGGGCCGGCGAGATCGGCCCCGACGTGCGCCTCGACACGGCGATCGTCCATCTCGCGCCGATCGCGCGCGAGACGCCGGCGCGCTGGCGCGGGAGCGCCGGCTTCGTCGGCGTCACGCCGCAGGGGCTCGTACGCGACTGGTCCGGGCGCGGCGCGCGCGTCGTCGCGTGCCCGCTCGACGTCGCGCTGCTGCCCGAGCGCTGCGACGCGATCGTGCTCAGCGAAACCGAGCGAGCGAGCTGCTCGGCGCTGCTCGCCGACGCGGCGCGCGCGTGGGCGCCGCTCGTCGCCGTCACGGCCGGCCCGGCGCCGACCGAGCTGCACCTGCCCGACGGCGAGCTCGCGCACGTCGAGGTGCCGCACGTCGAGCCGATGCGCGACGACATCGGCGCCGGCGACGTGTTCGCGGCGGCGTTCTTCGTCGCGCTCGCCGACGGCGCCGAACCGGCGGCCGCGGCGTCGTTCGCGAACGCGGCCGCCGCCGTGCGGATCGCGGGCGACGGGCCGGCCGCGATCGGCGATCGCGCGGCGATCGAAGCGCGCGTCGCAGCCGTCGCGTAGGCGCGGCGATCGAGCGCCGGCCGCAGCGCTCGCGTCGGCGCGGCGATCGAAGCGTCGCGCGGGCGCGCCGGGCTCAGCCGGCGCGGTCGAGCGCGTCGTCGACGAGCGCCGCGAGCTCGACCTCCGACAGAGCCTCGTCGCGCGCGCACGCGCGCACGGCGAGGCGCAATGCGCCGCTGACGGGCGCCGCGTCGACGGCCGACACGCGCGCGCTCGGCGCCGACTCGTGGATCGCCGCGACGAGCGGCTCGACGAACACGCCGCCGGCTTTGTACGAACTGCCGATCAGGCCGATCGGAAACGGCTCGCCCCCCTCGCCGAGGCCGGTGCGATCGATCACGGTGACGATCTGGTGGGCGAGATCGCCGGCGGCGCGCCGGTACAGACCGAGCGCGACGGCGTCGCCGGCCTCCGCGCACCGGCACGTCTCGATCGCGAACTTCGCGAGCTCGCCCTTCGTCAGCGGCTTCGAGTAGACGAGCGGCGGCAGCGCCTCGACGCTGTCGACGCCGAAGAAGCGGACGGCGGCGTCGCTCAGCGCCGTCTCCGCGCCCGAGCCGTCGCGGTCGGCGAGCGCCGCGCGGATCGACGCGACGCCGAGCCAGTAGCCGCTGCCCTCGTCGCCGAGCAGGTGCCCCCAGCCGCCGACGCGCCACGCGCGCCCATCGGGGCCGACCCCGAACACGTTCGAGCCGGTCCCCGAGATCGCGCCGACGCCGGGGCGCGCGCCGGTCGCGGTCGCCCACGCGCCGACGACGTCGTTGACGACGATCCATTCGTCGCTGCGCCGGTCGCGCACCTGGCGCGCGATCGCTTCGGTGTCGGTGCCGGCGACGGCGAGCACGGCGGCCGCGAGCTGCGCGTCGTCGACGCCGGCGCGCTGCAGCGCGCGGTCGGCGGACTCGAGCAGCGCCTGCACGGCGGCGGCCGCGCCGACGGCGTCCTCGTTGCTCGGACCGCTCTGGTCGACGTGCACGACGCGCTCGTCGAGATCGAGCACGGCGGCGAGCGTCTTCGTCGCGCCGCCGTCAATCGCCATCACGTAGCGGCCGGCGGCGAGCGTGCCGGGATGCGCGAGCGCCGGCGGCAGCTCGACGAGTGAGTCGTGCTTCATCGCGCGGCATCCTGGCAGGTTCGCGCCGGCGGTTAGGATCGCGTCGATGCAGACGAACGCGATGTTCGCGCGCGCACCCGCGCGCAACGGGATGTACGAGTCGTTCTACGTGCGCGCCGTCTCGCCGTCGCAGCCGCTCGGCGTGTGGATCCGGCACACCGCGCAGAAGCCGCCCGGCCGCCGCGCGCACGGCTCGCTGTGGTGCACCGTGTTCGACGCCGCGCGCGGGCGGCCGTTCCAGCACAAGCTGACGAGCGACGAGCTGCGCGTCCCGTCCGACGGCTGGATCGCGCTCGGCGACCGCGGCGACGGCTCGCAGGGCGGCGCGATCGGGCCGGGCTACACGCGCGGCGCGTGCGGCGCGGCGAGCTGGTCGCTGCGCTTCGACGCGCGCACGGACGAACTGCGCCATCTGCCGCGCGAGTGGCTGTACCGCGCGCCGCTGCCGCGCACGAAGCTGACGAGCCCGGCGCCCGATGCGACGTTCGACGGCTCGCTGGCGCTCGCCGGCGACCGCGAGCTCGAGCTGGCCGGCTGGCGCGGAATGGTCGGTCACAACTGGGGCGCCGAGCACGCCGAGCGCTGGATCTGGCTGCACGGAGTCGGCTTCGCCGAGGACGCCGACGCGTGGCTCGACGTCGCGATCGGCCGCATCGTCGTCGCCGGGCGGCTGACGCCGTGGGTCGCCAACGGCGCGCTGTCGATCGACGGACGGCGCTTTCGCGTCGGCGGCCTCGGCGCGCGCGGGCTGCGCGTCGAAGAGGGCGTCGACGGTTGCGCGCTGCGACTGCCGGGCGAGCGCGGATTGACCGTCGACGCGCGCGTCGGCGTCCCCGCCGGCACGGCCGCCGGCTGGCGCTACAACGACCCGGACGGCGGCGCCGGACACGACGTCGTCAACTGCTCGATCGCGCGGCTCGAGCTCGCGCTCACGCTCCCCGGCGAGCGCGGCGAGCGGACGCTGACGAGCGCGCACGGCGCCGCGTACGAGCTCGGCATGCGCGAGCGCGACCACGGCGTGCCGATCGCGCCGTTCGAGGACTGACCGTCGCCCGTCGAGCCCCGCCGGCGGGGGAACCGGCGGAGCTCGCGGGCAGGGATGCGGGAGGCGCGGGAGACGTCCGACGAGCGCATCCGCAGCACTCGCCAGAGTCGGAGGAGCGAGACGTGACTTCGCTCTGTGTGTGGATTGCTCAGTGAGCCTATCAAGATTGTAGATATTGTCAAGGCTCCGCCCTGGCAGGCGTCGCACTCCTCCTCTCCCCCCAAAAAAACGGCGATGTAGTCTGAAACGCGTGAGCTCGTCCTACGAGAAGGGGCTCGTCGAGGTCGGCGACGGGCTGTACGCGTACCTGCAGCCGGACGGCGGCTGGGGCTGGAGCAACGCGGGGCTGGTCGTCGACGGCGAGCGCACGCTGCTGATCGACACGCTGTTCGACCTGCGCCTGACCGACGAGATGCTGCGCGAGATGCGTCGCGCCGTGCCGGCCGCCGCGCGGATCGACACGCTCGTCAACACGCACGCCAACGGCGACCACTGCTACGGCAACGAGCTCGTCGGCGATGCCGTGATCGTCTCCTCCGAGCGGACCGCCGCGGAGATGACCGAGCTGCCGCCGGCCGCGATGGCCGCGCTCGTCGAGCAGGCGCCGCAGCTCGGCGAGCTCGGCGCGTTCTTCCTGCGCTGCTTCGGCGCGTTCGACTTCGCCGGCATCGAGCTGAAGCTGCCGAGCGAGACGTTCAGCGGCGAGCTGACGCTGCGCGTCGGCGATCGCGAGCTCGAGCTGATCGAGGTCGGCCCGGCGCACACGCGCGGCGACACGCTCGTCCACGTGCCCTCGCAGCGCGTGCTGTTCACCGGCGACATCGTCTTCGCCGGCGCGCACCCGATCGCGTGGGCCGGGCCCGTGTCGAACTGGATCGCCGCCTGCGATCGGATCGTCGCGCTCGACCCGGCCGCGATCGTCCCCGGGCACGGACCGCCGAGCGACCTCGCCGCCGTGCGCGAGCTGCGCGCGTACTTCGAGTACCTGTACGAGCACGCGCGACTGCGTCACGCCGACGGAATGAGCGTGCTCGACGCGGCCCGTTCGATCGGCGTCGACCGCTGGGCCGACTGGGGCGAGCGCGAGCGGCTCGTCGTCAACGTCGCCAACGTCTACGCCGAGCTCGACGGCGAGCGGGAGCCACTCAACCCGCTCGTCGCGTTCCAGCAGATGGCCGAGCTCGCCGAGTCGCGCTGAGCGGCCGACGGGCTCGAAACGACAGAGGGCGGGGTCTGGGCCAGCGCCCGTCCCCCGCCCTCGGCGGTGCTGCTAACGACTCAGAGGCTCAGCTGAATTCGAAGTTGCCTCCGGCGAGGATCTCCGGGAAGGAGCCGGCGTACTGACCGCCAGCGCCTTCTTCGGATCCACCCTTTCCGAGTTTTTCGCAGCGTTCGCCTTCCAGTTCGTATTTGATGCCCTTGAACGCGTTCGCCACGGTGATCGAGTGCTGGAACCCGTCAGGGAACGCCCTGAGCTTCGTGCTCGGCGTCGCCACGTTCGAGAACGTCGCCGCCGAGTATTCGCCTTCCGGTTTTTTTTCAGCTTTCAGCGGAAGCGTCTGTTCCGGCCAGAACAGGATGCACGTCGTTTTGTGGAATTCCCCGTCGATGCCCATGTTGATCTTGATTTCGGCTTCTCCGCCCGAAAGAACGGCAGCGCCTTCGACTTCTTCCAGTTCCGTGCCCGTTTCGACGAATCCGTTGGCGTGATATTCGATTGCAAGTTCCGTCAGGAACCGCGTCGCATCGCGCTGTTCTTCTTCCCCGATCCTGGCCGCCGTCCAGCATTTCCCAAATTTGATCGCCGTCGCAAACGTTTTCGATGCGCCTGCGGCCACCGCGCCTTTGGCCGCAGCCTTCTCGCAGTGAATTTTGAGCGCGCCGAATTTCAGGTTCTGCGTGTTGGGGCCGATTTCGTACAGCCCTTCTTTGTTCGGCCCTTCTTCGGTCTTGCCCGAGATCTTCCCCGCCTTGCTGGCGACGAATTCGTGCGCCAGCGCCGGCGTCGCGGCGAGCGCGAACGCGCATACCGTCGCGATCAACCCGACCGTCTTTCTCTGGTGTCTCATTTCTCCAGCGTCTCCCTTTTCGCCTCGTGCACAATGAGGTCCGTCGGCCTGGCCTGGCACGTGATGCACGCAAGCGCGGCCTTCCCCCCAGCCGATCCCGGAGGACGTGGCCGGGTAGCCTACCACGAAAGACCCCCGAAATACACCGTATTTCTAGGGTTCTGCCCCCCCTTCGCAACGACCGGCACGAAGCCGCGTGCGCGCCGGGTCAAGCGCCGGTCGACGCGCCCAACGCCGGGCTGTAGCCGAGCAGCACGAAGTTCTCGAGCCCGCGATCGACGGCTACTTCGGCCGCCGCGATCCGGCTCTGTGCCGCAGCGTACCCCGACGCGCTGCCTGCGGCCGCCGCGCGCGCGAGCGCCGTGTAGCCCGCCTGCGCCTGCCCGATCGCTTCCGACAGCGTCGCCTGCGCTCGCTGCGCCGCAGAGCTCGGTTCCAGGCGCGACAGCGTCGCGCGGGCGGCGGCGTAGCCGGCGGCGAGACGTCGCGCCAGCCGCTCGACGACGGCCGCGCTCACCCGTGGACGCAGCTCGCGCGTGAGCGCGACGCGCAGCCGGTCGAGCTGCGCGATCGCGCCGCTGATCGCGCTCGCGTACGCCGGTTCGGGAGTCAGCACGTTCGTCTGCGTCTGCCCGGCGACCGCGACCGACGAGACCGTCTGTTCGCACGTGCTCATGTACCGCGACCGTGGCGACTGCGCGTAGCACGCCAACACGGTCGACGGCGCGCCCGGGTTCGGGATCACGAACACGCTCAGCGCGCGGTCGAAGCCGCGAACGCTCAGCTGCTGATAGCGATAGGCCTGCAGTTCGACGAGGTTGACGATCGTCGTCTGCGGCTGGCGGCGCACGCGTTCGAGGAACGACGCCGGCAGCGGGCCGGGCTGGTCGGCCGGGAGCGTTCCGACGAGCAGGCCCGCAACGCTCGCATCTCCGCCGGGCGCGAGCAGCTGCCGGCGAGTCAGCGCGAGAGCCGGCAGCGGCGAGACGCCCGCCGCCGGCCGCCATCCGCGCGGGTATTCGATCACCACGTTCACCGCCTTCGCGACGTGTGCGCCTTCGCTCGGCCCGCCCGTCGAGCCCGAATGCCCGGCGACGTATCCGAGGATCGCGACCGCGACGAGCACCGGCACGACCGCGATCGGCAGCCGGGCGCGCTCGTGGTAGACGAGTTGTGGCCGAGGTGCCGCCGAGCCGCGTCGCGTGCTGCGCATCGCCGTCCTATTCCGAGGTGTCGAACGATCCGCCGCCCGACGATGCGCCGCCCGACGACGACCCCGCGCCGCCCCGTTCGTGACCGGGCGGCGCTGAGCCGCCGGCGCCGGACGGCGCCGGCGCGGGCGTCGGGTTCGCGGCTCTCGCCGGTTCGGAGCCGGCCGCGACCGTCGCCGGCGGCGGCGCGGCGGCGACGCTCGTCGTCGACGCTTCGACCGGCAGCGGGCGCGTGGCCGGCGCGGACGCCGGCCGCGGGCGCGGGCGCGGCTTCGCGACGATCGCGACCGGCACCGCGCCGGCGATCGGCGACCCGCCGCTGAGACCCGCCGGGATCGCCGCGCGCGAGGAGGATCCTTCGAGCGTCGCAGGCGCTCCGCCGCCCACCGGCGCGGCGCTCGTCGTCATTTTCCCGACCGCGAAGAAGCACGCGAACACGACGACCGCCACGAGCGACAGCGCGACCCACTGGCCGCGCACGGTCGCCCCCGGACCGCCGATCGACGGGCCGAGCCAGCGATCGCGAAGCGTGTCGATCGCGCGGCGCATCGCGCTCAGGAGCTCGGGCACGCGCTCGGCCTGGAGCTCGTCGGCGCCAGGCACGAATCGGTGCGTACCGGCAGCTTGCCCCGGCGGATCGCGAAGCTCGTGAACTTGCCGATCTCGCCGGCCTTCGTGACGCGGATCTGCAGCGTGACGCCCGCCCGCAACGATCGCTCGAAGCGCTTGAACGTCAGCGTCACCGTGCCCGACGAGCCTTTCGCGTTGCTCGACGACGCCGCCACGCGGCTTTCGGGCTTCAGCCCGCATCCGTGTCCAGTGCACGCGACTTCCGCCTTCGCGCCCGCCGGCGCAAGCACGGTCAGCAGCCTGATTCTGGCGCCCGACGAGGTCTCCGCACCGGCGATCCGCACGATCGGGAAAGGCTGCATCAACCGCGTCGGCGACGGCGTCACGGCAATCGGCTGCGTCGCCGTGCTCGTCAGCCCGGGTGTGGAGCTCGACGGCGGCGCCGGCGCGAGCGGCGCGGTGACGGTGAACCTGCTCGGTTCGCTCGCGCCGACGTTGCCGGCTTCGTCGGACTGGCGCGCGAGGACGGTGTATTCGCCGGCGCCGAGGCCCGCGAGCGTCGCCGACCACGCCGCGCCGACACGGTTGACCGTGACCGTCTCGACCGCGTCGCCCGGTTCGACGCCTGCGCCGGCGAACAGTTCGACGGTCACCTGCTGGCGGTCGCCGGGCGCCGCCCCGGCGACTCCCGACACCGCCTCGAGGCCCGTGCTCGTGCGCGGCGCCGTCAGCGTCGGCGCCGGCGCTTGCGTGTCGACGGTGAACGTCGTCGTGTTGCTGACGCCCGGCGGGTTTTTCGCTTCGGAGAACTGTTCGGCTTGGGCCGTGTAGGTGCCGTCGGGCAACACACTGCTTGCGACGGCCGCCCAGGCGCCAGCGCTCTCGGGCGCAACGAGCGTATCGGCGACGACTCCCGACGCCGATGTTCCGCGCCAGATCTTGAGCGTCACTTCGGGCGCCGCTTCGAACGTATCGGCGGTACCGGCGAAGCTCGGCGTAGGGTCGTCCGTCCAATGCGGGAGGGAATCGAGCGTCACGATCGGGGACGGGGTCTGAACCTTGAACGTGACGGCCGTACTTTCGCCGAGATTGCCGGCCGAGTCGAGCTCGCGAACGCGTACCGTGTAGACGCCGTTCGACAGTCGCGGCCCGCCGCTCGCGGTCGTCCACGACGAGCCGCTGCTTTCGACCGAGAGCGTCTGCACGAGGCTGCCTTCGGCGGTCGATTCGCCGCTGAAGATTTCGATCGTGACCGCCGTCGGTTCGCCGGAGCCGTTGCTCGTCGTGCCGCCGAACGTCGGGCGCGAGGATGACTTCAATTCTTCGTGCGATTTCGGGCTCGTGACGACAAGCGTCGGCGGCGTCGTGTCGACCCGGAATGTGGCCGAGGCGCTGTGTCCTTCGTTGCCGGCCTGATCGCGCTGGAGCACCTGCACGGTGTACGTCCCGTCGGCGAGATGCGGCGAGGTGAACGACCAGGCGCCGCCCGTGACGGGGGCGCTCTGTTCGATCGCGACGGCGCCGCCCAGCGTGCTTCCTTTGTGCACGACGACGAGCACGGTCGCGCCGTCGCCCGGCGCTTCTCCGGCGCCGCCGGAGAACGCCGGCGTCGCGTCGTTCGTCAACGGCGCGACGGCAGCCGTGTTCAGCGAGACGACGGGCGCGGTCACGTCGATCGCGAACGTCGCGGGGCCTCCCGTTCCGACGTTGCCGGCCGCGTCACGCTGCGACGCGACGACCGTGTATTCGCCGTCGGGCAGCGAAGTCGCGGTGAACGACCAGGAACCGCCCGTGATCGACGCCTGCCCGGTTTGAACCGGAGTGCCGCTCGCGGCGGCGCCGGCGTATACGGAGACGGTGACCGCGTGTTCGTCGCCAAGCCCGGCGCCGACCGCGCCACCGAACTTCGGCGTGGAGTCGTTCGTCGGCGTTGCGACCGGATTCAGGGAGACGTCCGGCGGCGCCGTGTCGACGGTGAACGTCACTTCTTCGCTCGACCCGGTTTCGAGCGTTTCGGAGTCGAGCTGCTGCGCGACCACCGTGTACGTGCCGTCCGCGAGCGACGCCGCCACGACGCCCCACACGCCACCGGAGAGCACGGCCGATTCGAGCGTCTGCGCGGGCGTGCCCGTCGCGACGTCGCCTTTGTAGAGCCTGACCGTGACGATGTCGGCGTCGTCGCTCGTCACGCCGGCGATCAGCGGCGCCGATTCGTTGCTCGAGCCCCCGGTCTGGGGACTCGAGATCGTCAGCACAGGCCCCGCGGCGCTCGCGCTCGCGAGCGGACCGACGGCGAGCAGCAGCGCGGCGCCGAGAAACGCCTGCAAGAGCCTGCTCATCGGCATTGCGCCGCTACCCCTGTCGAGCATGTCGCCTTCATCCGTGCTGCTGGTCTCCATCGCCGGCCCAGCCGTCCCTTTGGCCGGCGCGGCGTGTCCGTCGTCGCCCAATGATATGTCCGTCGGGCCGCCGTTGGAGCCAGAACGGCGACCGGCCGTTCCGGCAGGCAGTTGTGCGGCTGGCGCCAGACAAGATGCACCGAACATCTTCAGCCGCACGCCGATCGACAGCAGCGTCCAAGTCGGGCTCGCGCCGAGCCCTACCGGTGCCTCGAGGGAGTGAGCTGCCCCTTGATGCGAAACCCTCGGCTACTCGGGTTTCGAGCGCGCCCGAGAGGATTCGAACCTCTGACCTTCGGTTCCGTAGACCGACGCTCTATCCAGCTGAGCTACGGGCGCGAGAACGGCCTAGTCTAGTCTGCGCCGGGCCGGCGCAGAGTTCGACGCACGCTCGACAGCCCGACAGCGCGCCCGACGGGCCGATCCGCGCGCGCCCACCGGGCGAGACGCGCGCCGCAACGCACCCTCACGCCCGCCCGAGATCCGGCCCTTCGAAGCAAGCGCGCGCCGACCGAGGCTTCACGGCTCGTCCTGAGCGCCAGGGCATGCGGCGCGACGAGCACGAAGGCGGATACAGGCCGGCCTACCGTACTTGACAGTCGGATACAGCGCCCAGCGCTGATCGCATGTGGCGCAATTTGCGGACTTGCATGTCGCTCCGTCACCGAATGTTGACTTTTAGATCTTCGGCTATATAGGATCGTCATGGAGAGGGCAACTTTCCGACGACGAAAGGGGGACCGCCAGAGGACGCGCGCACGAGCGCGGCCTCTCACTGCTGTGCGTCTGCCGACAGTCGGGCAAGCGGCGCGGCAACAACCGTGACGCTCGCCATGCCGACGGTCCCGTACGAGTCTCACTCGCACTCGTCGCGTGGTCCGCGGCGTCGGCTCAGCAAGGCGGCGACAAGAGTCAGCGAGTCGACTACAGGAGGCGTAGATGAGACGCGTCAGAACACTGCTAGCGCTTTGTCTCGCGGCGATGGTCCTCGCCGCCATGGGCAGCGCCACGGCACAGGCGTCCCACGGCGTGACCGCGTGGGGGAGTAACCCGTTCGGCGAACTCGGCAACGAAACATTCACGAAGACGACCGTCCCGACGACGGTCAGCAACCTCAGCAACGTCACGGCGATCGCGAACGGATGGCAGAGCAGTTTCGCGCTGCTCGAAAGCGGCACGATCATGCAGTGGGGTGGCTTCGTCAACACGCCGACCGCCGTCACAGGCATAAGCGGTGCGACGGCGATCGCGGCAGGCGACGGATGGAGCATGGCCCTGCTCAGCAACGGAACCGTCAAGGCGTGGGGTTCCAACGAAAGCGGACAGCTCGGCGACGGCACGACGACGAGCAAATCCGAACCGGTCACGGTCAGCGGCCTGAGCGGCGTGGTCGCCATCGCGGCCGGCGCCTCAACCGGGCTGGCCCTGCTCGAAAACGGCACCGTCAAGGCATGGGGCGACAACGAGTACGGCGAGCTCGGAAACGGCACGAACACGGGCCCCGACAAATGCAGCTTCGAAGGCGAAAAAGAAGGCGAAACGATCGAATACGGATGCAGCACCGAACCGTTGACGGTCAGCGGCGTAAGCGAAGTCACGGCGATCGCCGGCGGCCTCGGTCACAGCCTCGCGCTGCTCGGCAGCGGGAAAGTCCTGGCGTGGGGCGAGAACAAAGATGGCGAGCTCGGCGACGAAACGACGAGCGGACCTGAAAAATGCGCGTTCAACGGAACCGAAACAGCGTGCAGCACGACGCCGGTCGAAGTCAGCGGTCTCAGCGGCGTCACCAAGATCGCGGCGCCCGGCCAGTACAGCCTCGCGTTGCTCGAAAGCAAAACCGTGAAGTCGTGGGGTCTCAACACCCACGGTCAGCTCGGCGACGGTACGACGACGACGCGCGACGCTCCGGTGACGGTGAGCTGGCTCACCGAAGTCACGGCGATCGGTGGCGGCGAAGACCCGGGCTTCGAAGTCCACAAAGAAGTGATTGGCCCAGGACAGGGGCATAGCCTCGCGGTGCTCAGCAACGGCACGGTCGAGGCGTGGGGCGCGAACAGCGAAGGACAGCTTGGCATCGGCACCGTGAAAGAGCAGCACGCTCCGACGCCGATCAGCGGCTTCGAAGGTGTCGTCGCGGTCTCGGGCGGCAACCTGTTCTCGATGGCGATGGGCGAACCGGGTCCGGTCGTGACGGGCGTCTCACCGTCGAGCGGAACGTTGAAAGGCGGCACCGAAGTGACGGTCAGCGGAAGCCATTTCACCGGCGCGACGACCGTCGAATTCGGCTCGGTGCCGGCGACGATCACGTCTGTCACTTCAACCTCGATCAAAGTCACCACGGCGCCGGGGACTCGCCCGAGCGAAGTCCACGTCACGGTCACGACGCTGCACGGCAGGAGCACGACGGCGGGCTCGGCGAACAAGTTCGACTACTTCGCCGAAGGCTTGCCCGAATTCGGACGCTGCTTCAAAGTCGGCAAAGGTGAAGGCAAATACAAAAACGGCTCCTGCACGTCGCCGATGGTCGGTGGCAACAACGAATGGAACGCGGGCGTGACGAGCGCGAAATTCACGCTTGCCGACGCAGAAGCGACAACGTTCGAAACGGCCGCGAAAACGAAAATCGTCTGCAGCACGACGAGCGGCTCGGGCGAATACGACGGCACGAAAGGCGTCAAGGGCGTCACGCTCAGCTTCCACGGCTGCGAAGGCCTGAGCGCGAAATGCACGACGTCGGGTCAGGCCGAAGGCGTGATCCGGACGCACACGCTCGAAGGCGTCGTCGGGTGGGAATCGAAAGAACTCGACAACGCCGGGCTCGACCTGTTCCCGACCGAAGAAGCCAGCGAAGTGCTGAGCTTCTCATGCGGCTCGACGCCGGTGACGATCCGCGGCTCGGTGATCGGGCAGGTCACGAGCGTCAACACGATGACGTCGACGTTCAAACTCAAATACAAACAGTCGAAAAGCCTGCAGAAACCGGAAGCGCTAGAAGGCGGCTCGCCGGACGTGCTGCAGGCGTCGATCGGCGAAGAAGCGTTCGAAGCGGTCGGGCTGGCCTCGACGCAGACGCTGAGCAGCGAAGAAGAAGTCGAGCTCAACACGGCCCTCTAGCAGCGGGCGGAGTCTACGACGCGCGGGGCTGCCAGGCGGCCCCGCGCGTCAGCCTTCGACGGTGACGAGCGTGCCGATCGGCGTGTACGGGTAGATCTCGGCCGAGGCGGCGAGCGGCAGCTCGACGCAGCCGAGGCTCTGCGGCGAGCCGAACGAGGCGCGGTCGAAGTTGTGCAGCGCGTCGCCGCCGTTGAAGTAGCTGACCCATTTGATCCCCGGGTCTTCGTAGTGCGAGCCGTCGGGGTTCGTGCCGCTCATCGTCGTTTCCGGCATGTGCTCGAACACGGGGAACGTGCCGGCTTCGGTTTCGGCGCCCGAGATGCCGGTGTTGGCCGGCGAGCTGACGACCGTCCGGCCGGCCGACCACAGCGTCATCGTCTCGGGCACTTCGCGATGGACGTACACGTAGCTGTACGGTTCGTGCAGCCGCCTGCCGGCGATCGCGTCCTCGATCAGCCTGCGCCAGACGGCCGCGCCGACCGCGCCATCGACGGTCATGCCGTTGTCGCTCTCGAACTTCATCACGGCGCCCTTCGTGATCACGCTCGCGCGGTTGTCCGACCACATCGCCTGCAGCTGATGCGGCGTGCTCCCGTAGCGCCACCTGAAGCTTCCCGCCGGCGGGGCGACGGCGGCCTGCGCCTCGGCGCTCGCCGTGCGCGCGACGTCGGCGCCCTTCGGACTCCAGTCGAGCGGCAGGTAACCGGCCTGCGCGAGCAGCTGGTGCAGCCGCAGCGTCGAGCCCGCCGGCACGGTCCATTCGATCTCGCTCGATGTGTGCAGCCCGCCACCGCTGCCGGACAGGATCGAGACCGGGTGCGGCAGCTGCACGCGCAGGTGCGACCCGAGCGCCGCGCCGAACCCGGCCGGCGCGAACGCGAGCGTGTGGCTGTTCGCCGCGTACCAGCGCCCGGGCGTACTCGGCGAGAGGCGCGGCCGCGCCGCGCCGAGCACGTCGCGAACCGGCTTCGAGAACGTGACGTACAGCGTTCTCGCCGGCGCGATCGACGTGCCGGCCGCGGGCAGCGCGACCATCACCGGCGAACGCGACGGCGGGAACCAGCTGACCTGCACCGGCGCGCCGGCGGTCTCCCACGGGCGCGGCGCGGCGGCGATCTCGGTCGAGCCGGTCGCCGCCTGGCGCCCGAGCGAGACCGTGCGCTGCGCGCCGCTCAGCGCGCGCGCCTTCGACGGACCGCTCGATCCGTAGGTGACGGAGCTGACCGGCTGATCGAAGCTCACGCGGACACCCGAGCTCGGCCGCACGGTGATCCAGCGTTGGGTCACGTGCGCGGCGGGCGTCGTCAGCGACAGGCGCTCGGTGCGCTCGCTGCCGAGCGCCCATCCGAGCCAGCCGGGGCGGCGAACCTGAACGTCGACCGAAACGCGCTCGCCGGGTCGCAGGCGCCGCAGCGGCGTCAGCTTGCCGCCGTCGATTCGCAGCGGGATCGGGTGGCCGCCGGGGCCGTACGCGGCGACGCGCTCGACGCTGCCGCCGAACGGCTGCACGCTGACGTGCGCGAGCGCCGTCGCGTCGCTCGTCAGCGAGACGCCCGACCAGAGGAAGATCACGACGGCCGCGACGACGACCAGCGCGACGACTCCAACGGCGAAGCCGATCAGCACCCGCTTTCGACGGCGCGGATGCGGCTCGGCGTGCGCGAGAGCGGATTCGACCGCCATGAACAGAGGATACGGCGACGGGCCGGCGTCCACGCGGCCAGACGTGAGAAGTTCGACGAATACGCACGTTCTGAACCGGATCGGTTCGGCGCCGATCCGGGCGCGGAGTACGTAGCGTCGCCCGGGCGACGTACGGATGCGGCGCGTGCGCAGCGGCGCATACGGTGCACTCGAGACCACCCGAAGACAGGAGGCGCCCGATGCCGACGACGAAGGTCGACTTCAAGCGCGAGTACAAGGAGCTCTACACGGCGCCACGCGAGCCCGTTCTCGTCGACGTGCCGGAGCTTGCGTTCCTGATGATCGACGGGCACGGCGACCCCAACACGGCGGCCGAGTACTCGCAGGCGATCGAAGCGCTGTTCACGGTCGCGTACACGCTCAAGTTCGCGATCAAGCGCGCCGGCGACGGCTTCGACTACGGCGTGATGCCGCTCGAGGGTCTGTGGTGGGCGTCCGACATGTCGAGCTTCGCGACGGTCGAGAAGTCCGACTGGGAGTGGACGGCGATGATCATGCAGCCCGACGAGGTGACCGACGAGCTCGTGCAGCGCGCGCTCGGCGAAGCCGTCGCGAAGCGGCCGCTGCCGGCGGCGGCGAAGCTGCGCCTGGAGCGCTTCCACGAGGGCCCGTCGGCGCAGGTAATGCACGTCGGTCCGTACGCGGCCGAGGGCCCGACGATCGAGCGCCTGCACGCGTTCATCGCCGAGCGCGGGCTGGCGCTGCGCGGCAAGCACCACGAGATCTACCTCGGCGACCCGCGGCGTTCGGCGCCGGAGAAGCTGAAGACCGTGATTCGCCAGCCGGTGAGCGACGCGAGCTGACCGGACTGCGCGCCGAGCGCGCCGGCGCGCGGACGGACGAAGTACGGATCGCCCGCGTGGTGGAACGCCGATGCCGTTCCATCGCTCGCGCACTACGTTGGACGAGGAGGTTCGAGGCGAGAGGAGTTGGAGGAGATGGCCACGCAGCTGAGCATGCTCGACACGATGTTCCTCGAGCTCGAGCAGTTCGATCAGGCCGCGCACATGCACATCGGCGCGGCGCTCGTGTTCGATCCGCTGCCGGCCGGCGGCACGCCGGCGATCGCCGACGTACGCGATCACGTGTGTGCGCGCGTCGGCATCCTGCCGCGCTACGCCCAGCAGCTGTCGGGCACGAACGCGGGCCCGCTGACGTGGCTGACGTGGGAGCCGGCGAGCGGATTCGACCCCGGCTCGCACGTGCACCACGCGATGCTGCCGGCGCCGGGCGGCGAAGCGGAGCTGAACGAGTGGCTGGGAGAGTTCTGGTCGCATCGGCTGGACCGCCACGGCCCGCTGTGGGAGATGACGTTGCTCGACGGCCTCGAGCACGGGCGCTGGGCGCTGGCGACGAAGACGCACCACTGCCTCGTCGACGGCGTCGGCTCGGTCGACATCGGGCACGTGCTGCTCGACGCCACGCCCGACGCACCTCGAGCGCAGCCGCCGCCAGCGGGCGTCGAGGCGGTCGAGGAGCACGGCAACGGCCGGCTCTGGCTCTCGCCGGGCCTGCTCCTGCGCGGTGCGCGAGCGGGCGTCGGCGCCGCCCTGCATCCGCGCGAATCGTTCGATCGCGCGCGGGCGGCGATCGAGCTGATCGTGCGCGATGAGGTGATCGCCGCGCCGCATACGAGCCTCAACGGTCCGATGAGCGGCACGCGCAGCTTCGCGACGGTGCGGTTCGATCTCGCCGACGTCAAGGCGACGAGGGCGCGTCTCGGCGGCACGGTCAACGACGTCGTGCTCGCGCTCTGCGCCGGCGGCCTGCGACACCTGTTGCTCTCGCGCGGCGACACGCCCCCGACGGCCGGCCTGCGAGCGCAGGTGCCGGTGAACATCCGCTCGGAGCACCGCGAGCACGCGCTCGGCAACGAGCTGACGTCGCTGTTCGTCGAGCTGCCGGTCGGCGAGGCCGAGCCGATCGCGCGCTATCGCCGCGTCGTCGAGCGCACCGAGCAGCTCAAGGCCGGCTCGCAGCGCACCGGAGGCAGGACGATCGTCGAGCTCGCGGACATGGGACCGCCGCTCGCCGGCGCGCTGCTCGCGCGCTCGATGTTCGGCGGCACGCGGATGTTCAACCTGACGATCACGAACGTCCCCGGGCCGCAGCAGACGCTGTACGCGTTCGGCGCTCCGCTCGTCGACGTCCTCCCCCTGGTGCCGCTGTTCGCAGGGCACACGATCGGCATCGCGGTCGTGAGCTACGCCGGCCAGATGGTCTTCGGGCTCAACGCCGATCGCGTCGCGGCGCCCGACGTCGCCGTGCTGGCCGACGGCATCCAGCGCTCGTTCGAGGAGCTGCGGGCGCCGGGCGCGAAGAAGCGGACGCGGCGGCGGGCCGTCAACGGCCGAGCGCAGGCGCGGAGCACGCCATAGCCGGCGATCGAATGCCGGCTGGGCATAATGCCGCGCGTGCGGCGAACTGGTCCGGCCATCGTGTGCCTGCTCGTGCTGCTTGCGGGATGCGGTGCGAGCACGATCAGACCGCACGCGACCGAGCAGACGATCGCTGACTTCGTCTCCAAGCAGACCGGCTTCCGACCGGCCGACGTGCGGTGCCCGTCGGGCATCCCGGCAAAGGTCGGCAGCACCTTCGACTGCCATTTCACGGGCCCTGATGGTCCGTACGTCGCGCACGTGCGAATCACCAGCGTTCACGGCCAGCGAACGATCGACTACATCGTCACGCGCCGGAGCAGCGCCTGACGGCTCACGGGATGCGTTCTGCGCTTTGTCCTACGGTCTTGGCGCACGGTCGAAAGATGCCCTTCTGCTGGTCCTCGACCTGCTGCAGCGAGGCGCGCGATGAATGCCCAACAGGGTGACACGGGGATGGCGGGAAAGTCCTCGAAATCTCCGTGGCCCTGATCCGAAGGCTCCATGATGAGCGTTCCGGGGACCCTTGACGCCCGTGGCCATGATGACTAGAATAGTGGTCATGTCCGAGACTCTACCTCTCTCCTCCGTCAAGGCGCACCTTTCTGAACTGGTGGACCGCGTAGAGGACCAGCATGACCGTGTAGTGCTCACACGCAACGGCAAGCCGGCCGCAGTCCTGATCAGCCACGACGACCTGGAGAGCCTCGAGGAAACCCTGTCGATCCTTTCCGATCCGGCACTCATGGCACAGATCCACGAGAGTGAGCAAGCACTCGCCGGCGGAGAGCCGGCCACCACACTCGCCGAACTGCGTACTGAGCTCCAGAACCGCCGCGACGCTGCAGCGTGATCGAGCCACCATGGGACGTGCTGGTGGCGCCGCCCGCGCGTCGCCAGATCGACCGCCTGCCCATATCGGTCGCCGCGGCAGTCATGGAGACACTCGACGCGATCGCATCCAACCCCCGACGCCTGGGCAAGCCTCTGCGTTTCGAGCTAGAGGGATACCTGTCTGCGCGCCGCGGGCCCTACCGGATCGTCTATCGCATCGATGACACGACCCGCACGATCACGGTCGTCGCGGTCGCGCATCGCGCGGATGTCTACCGTCCTCGCTGACCGTCACGCGCCGATCCGGCGACGCCCAGTCGAAAGACCGGGCAGAGTTCGAGCAACGCTCTCGCACCTAGAGAAAACGGAGCTAGAGACCAGACGCTCGAAAACGTACCTTGTGTGGAAGCGCATTAGCAAGCTGCACCGCGAAACGAGACCGCCTATCGAGTCACCGCCGCGTTGGCGCTGTTGCTGGAGCCAGATGCCGCAAAGCGGAGTGGACTACGCAAGCAGCTCGGCGGAATATACGATGTACGGAGTCGTGTCGTGCATGGGGATGTGGTGGACGGACAGGAGATCGTCGACGCGAGCGAGACCGCGATCCGCATTGCGCTCACGGCGATGCTAGAGCTTTATCAGCGGGGCGGGGACTGGCTTTCGATGAAGAGTGGTCAGCGATCCGAGAGGCTAATTTTGGGCGGATGACTGTGATATCGCACAAGTGCCAGTGCGCGACGGCGCTGCTTTTCACCATGCTAGATACGTCCTAGCCTCGGCGACGTCCACATCGGACGATGACCAGACGTACCTTGCCTCGCAGCCTACCTCCAGCGGCTGAGGCGACATCTACGAGTCTGGTACGGGCCCCCGCCCCCGTCGCGGTGCACGATCTCGGACGAGATGATCTCCACCGTGTGCGGCACCTCGCCGCGCCAGATCACGACGTTTGTCCCGCCCGAGAGCGCCGCACTCGGAACCAGGAGTCCCTGGCTTCCGACCTCTCGCGCGAGCTGCGCCAGTTCGATACACCGCCTCGTGCCCTTGCGAGTCAAGTCTCGCCGCGTAATCGCGAGGGCCGCAAGTCCGTCTCGACTGAGGGCGTCCAACAGGTTGGCGGACACCCGCACGTGCGTCATCCGCACGCTGGCGACAGGGGCGGTCGCGTGCTTCTCGACCTCCGCCCAGACCCCCTCTTCAGTCGCCGCCGCATAGAACGGCTGCGGCGATCGTGCCTCGTGATACCGCCCAGCCCTATAGGCCTGCTCCACCAGGTCATGCGTCGGATGCACCCTTGGGCTTGTTGCGCGATACCCACCAAGCTCGACCGCACGCACAATCGGGTCGCGTCCGTCCGGGAGCGACCACTGTCCTCTTCCTCTCCGCATTTCTGCTCCTCTTGGCGCTGCTCGTGTGATCCGGCTCCATAGACGTGTCCCCCCAGGTCTCGGTTTCCAATCGAGCAGCTTGCCAGTGTCGTAGGACATAGTCGAGGACTGTTTCCTACCCTTGACATAGGACGAAAGTTAGGGCATGATTCGAATGGGGCGAACCATGCCCCGACTGGCACAACTGGCAACTCAACGAAAGTGGGGCGTACATATGGGCAGCAGCACACGCGAGGAGCTGATCCAGCTTCTCGAACCACCACAGAGGGCGCGCTCTAGATCGCGTCCTCGTAATCAACACGCTTGTAGACTCCTGTCTGCACAACTTTTCGTCCTGTGTTCGAGTCCTATAACGAGCGACCGATCAAACCCAGCATCCCCAGCCAAGCCGAGCCGATCGCCAACCTGGCGTCGTCGACGAGGCACTTGCACGGCTAATCCCCTGCTCATACGGAAGAGGACGACGAGAACCATGCTTGATGCGACGACACAACAAGAACTCGCGGTACATCAGACCGTGTCAGTCGTTCTGCGAGCGCTCAAGAGACGCGTTGGCGTGACCGAACGCGATGTCACGCGACTCACGAAGGCACGCGAGCGCACGGTTAGGCGCTGGCTGGAGGGCTCTGCGACTCCGCGGGCCGAGAGCGCCGAGCGCATTGACGAGTTGCGCGCTCTCGTCGTGGTACTCGGCGACATGCTCGATCCAGACGGGATCGTCGCCTGGTTGCGGAATCGGAACCCAAGCCTGGAGTACCGACGACCACTGGAGGTACTGGCCACGCCCGATGGGTTCGATGAAGTGCTCGACGCCGCCCGAGAGCTGGCGTCGGGGACGTTCGTCTAAGTCGCGGACGGCGAAGGGGCGGGCGTCTGAGCTCGTCCCTTTGCTAACCCTCGGCAAACTCCTAGCCGGAGGTCCGTTTCGGCTTGCCGCGCGGGGCAAGTTCAGCGATCGCCTGATCGAGTCGCTTGAAGCCGGCCCGCATCTCGCGCCGGAGCTGCTGTAGCTCGCTCAGCACCTGACCCTCGAAGGAAGCGCCGCCGACGTCACGGCCGGCGAGCTTGAACAGCCCGGCGACGTCGATGTCGAGGATCGCTGCCAGCTTGGCGATGACCTCATCGCCTGGCGGGCCGTGGTCGCCGTTCTCCAGCCGGGACAGGTTGCCGGGACTCATCGGGATGCCCTCGGCCACCTGGCGCTGCGTCAGCTTCCGACTGCGGCGGGCAGCACGGATGCGCGCCCCGAAGGCATGGGCTCGTTCGGCTTGGCTCTCTGGACGACGGATTGGCATTCCCCACGGACTACACCCGCCGTCAGTTCAATCCCTTGATACAGTTGCGCATTCCGCGCCATGCTCGATAATGTACACGCCGGGCGAGCCCAAAGAGCTTAGGGGCGGCGCTCCCCACGCGCCGCCCCTAAGGCCCCGTGCCTAGGACAAGGAGACCACCGCATCGATGCCACGAATCCGCCGCCCCCAACTCCTCTGCTCGGTGCTCACGGGCGTGCTGCTGGCGATCGTGCCGAGCGCTGCTGCGGCGGCCACGCATTCGGGCCGCAGCCGCCACGTCAGAGGGCGGCCCCGGCGAGCCGCCCTCTGTTGCTGATGTTTCGATCTTCGTCAAACTGGCGGGGAGTTCGGGACGGTTTGCAAAGCATCAAGGCCAGCTTGAGGCGTTGGTAGAGCTTCTGATTGAACCTACGGGCCGGCGAGCTCGGCGAGACGCAGCGGACACGATCAGAGCGCATCGGCCATAGCGTCGCGGGAGCACGATTGTTGTTTGGCGCACTTCTCGATCATGCGCCGTATTCATGGGCCGCGTCAAGCGAGACGAGCGCTCGATCCGTCACGAAAGGAATAGCGCCACCTCTGGACATCAAGCACGAAGCCTTAGATACTTGCTGTATGCCCACTTCTCGGACTCCTGCGCGCTTTTGGAAATGCGATCTACAGACTCACTCGCCGCTTGAGCCTGAGTTCAAGCCTGGGACTGATCGGAAAAGCAAAGCCGCAATTGGAAAAGCCGCTGGCGAGTTTGTGGATGCTGCCCTCGCCGCAAACCTCGACGCGCTCGCAATCACGGACCACAACAGCGTCGCCTTCGTCGACCCGTTGCGCAAAGCCGCAGACGATCGTCTCGTGATCTTCCCCGGAATCGAGGTTTCGTCCGCCGACGGATACCACGTCCTCTGCATATTCGACCCAGACACTACCGTCAAGAAGCTAGAGGGACTACTGATTCGACTAGGCATAGAAGATGGAGGGGAGCGTCACGCCGATGGTGCAGTACGCCTAGCGGCGGAGCGATGGACCTTCGCCGAGATACTGAAGGAGGTCGATCGCTGCCACGGGATATGCATAGCTCCACATGTGCGTCGAGACAACGGCCTGCTCAAGAGTCCTATGGCCAACGATATCCGAGTCCGCAATTGGCTCAATCCGCTCCTCCTCGCAGTCGAGGACGATCAGCTGGACCTAAAAGCCGGTCGGTTTGCCGACGACTGCATGCTCAATACTCGCGATACCTACAAGCGCGACCGACCGGTAGCGCGTGTCTGGGGTTCCGACGCGAAGTCGTTCGCTGCTATCGGTTCGTCACAGACGCTGATCAAGATGGTTGCCCCATCGGTGGAGGGACTACGCCAGGCGTTCCTAGATCCGGGCTCTCGGATACGTCATCCAGACCGATTTGACCTCGCAAACCGGGATAGGATTGCGTCTGTCCGATGGGACGGCGGCTTCCTAAGCGGTGGGGAGATTGACCTATCTGAGCAGTTGACTTGCCTCATCGGCGGCAAGGGCACAGGGAAGTCCACCGTGATCGAGTCATTGCGCTTCGCGCTAGAAGCCGGTGAGCCCACAGATTCAACGACATTTGATCGCCTCATCGAAAACACGCTCACGCCGGGCACAAAGGTTTGCGTTGACGTAGAGCGTCGCGACGGCACCAAGTACACAATCACCCGGACTCCACCCTACGCTGCGGAGGTCATCGATGGAGATGGCGAGCTGGTCGACCTACGGCCAGGCGATGTGTTTGACATCGATGTCTACAGCCAGGGCCAAATCCTTGAAACGGCCCGTAAACCGATGGCACATCTGTCTCTGCTCGACTCCTTCATTGAGCACGAGCTCCTGGAGCTTCAGCAAGCCGAACGGACACTATTGGATGACCTAGCGGAGAGCCGCCGAGAAGTAGTGGCACTCAGCAACAGCCAGGAGCAGGCTGTCGCCGATCAGACCATGATTGCTCGGTTGAAGGAGGCGCGAAAGTCATTCGTAAAGAAGGGCGTAGCCAAACGCACCGAGTTGCGTCGGCGCCTAGATCGCGAGCAGCGTCACGTGCGGGAGACGAAGAAACGCATCGACTCGCTCCATGACTTGCTCAAGCCGTTGAAGGCGCTTGAAGAGTTGCCCGCTCTACTGGACGAGCGGTCGCTTCCGCATGCCCTCGCGTGGAAGGCGCTCCTGCCGAAGTGGGAAAAGCTCGGTACTATCACGCGTGAGTTCAGGGCCGTAGCTGCCGATTTGCTTACCGAGATCGGCCGCGATCTTGAATCTGCGACCGATCCAGAGTCTGAATGGGCCGTTTCTGTCCGCAAGATGCGCGAGGAGGTTGCTGCTGTATATCGAGACTTGGAAGATGAGTTCCCCGAGCTCGACCTCAGCCAATTCGAGCGCATCGATCGACAGCTAGACGAGCTCGCAGCCACCGCCGGCGACTCAACGGCCATCAAGAAGCAACTCGACGCGGCGAGAGCCTTGCGATCACGTCTTCTCTCGCAATTGCGAGACAATCGTCGTCAGCAGTTCAGAGTTCGCGACGAGCTTGCGACACGGCTCAACGACGGGCTACGAGGCGCCGTAAAAATCGATGTGCAATTCCAGGCGCGTGCTGACGTCTTCCTTGCATATCTATCGGACCTCAAGACGAAGACCCGGAAAGAGGCGCTCGAGCTGTTGGTCGAGAACTCCGCCTGCACTCCGGACACGCTCGGTGAAGCGCTGCTGTCTGGGGCAGACGCCGTCGTAAAGGAGTTCGGCTTGACCGCCAGCCAGGCTAGCGGGCTTACGGAACGACTGAACCTTGATGCGAAGCTGCACATTCAAGAGTTTCAGGTGCCAGACGGCGTGATCATCGAATTCAATATTGCGAACGAGGGAGAAGGTGCGCGTTACCGAGAGCTCACTCGACTTTCAGTCGGCCAGAAGGCGACGAGCATTCTGCTGATCTTGCTCGCGGAGCAAGATCGGCCGCTTGTCATTGATCAACCAGAGGATGACCTTGACAACCGGTTCGTTTATAAGGACGTTGTTGAGCGGATACGAGATGCGAAGGATCATCGCCAACTGATTCTTGCAACTCACAACGCGAACATTCCGGTGCTTGGCGACGCCGAGCAAATAGCGGTCCTGGACGCAGAGGAGGCCGGAGGCAAGCCCAGCGGGCGCGTCGAGGATGCTGGTTCAATCGACTCATCCTCGATAAAGGAATGGGTTACGCAGATTCTCGAGGGCGGTAAGGAAGCATTCCGGCGTAGGCAGGAAAAGTACGGCCTCGCTACCGACGACTCGGTGTCACAGTCTAGTTGACCACCCACTCATAAGGAATTGGACCATGCCGTTGGATTTCGCAAAGCTGCGGAAGGTACTGAAGCTGACGAGCAAGCCACAAGGCGCCCCTAACCGCACACTGGACGTAAGGATCGAGGTTCGGGGGATCGACAAGCCCGAGGCTGGAGGCTTGATTTGGAAGGTTGGCTCGCCGAGCGGAGGCTATGGACGCAATACGAACCAAGCTTCTGGCGTCTTGGCAGCACTCTCGGTCCGTCTCGCCGATATGGAGCGCGCTGTGCGACGCGAGATCACGAGCCGCGAGGCTGAAGTCGATAAATAGAACTGGCGACGACGGGTGGTGATCTTCACTCGCCGCATAAGCGGCTCGTTCGTCGTCGCTCAGAGTAGCTTGCGCAGCTCCTCGCGGCTGATTTCGGCGTCCTTGAGCAAGCGCGAGAGCGTCCCGATCGACATCGGTCGCCGGGCCACCGGCACGCTCAGCGTCCGGCGGGTGGCCGGATGGACATAGATGTGGTGGCTACCACGGCTGCGGTCATGCTCCCAGCCCTTGCGCTCGAGAACGCGGATGAACTCTCTGGCGGTGAGGCGAGGGAGCTTCTCGCTCACGCAGCCGGAGCCAGTTTGCGGTGCTCGACCTTGGGTAGCGCCCAACCCCGGTCGCGGCGGGCTTCAAGGTAGAGCGCCATCGCCTCCTGGATCATGGCCGTGGCCTCCTCGAGCGTCTCCCCCTCGCTGATGCAGCCGGGCAGATCCGGAACGTAGGCGGTGTAGCCGCCCTCGTCCTGCGGCTCAAAGATGACGTCGAATTGGGGTTGGCTTGGGTTCATCGTTTGGGGATCTCCTTGACTCCATTCTACCCGGCGCCGCCCAGCGGGTGCAAGCTGAAGGGTCTTTGCGATTCGCGGGCGATGCGTGAGGGCGTAGTCTCTCTCGCGCACCGGCCGGTTTCACTATTCCGTATTTGGGTTGATTTGGGTATAACGAAACTATGGTTACATCGCCTAACGCATGAGCGGCTACCTCGAAGATCGGTCGGTGTACGAGGAGCGCTACGACAGGATCACGGTTGAGCTGTGCCGCACCCGCGAGCAGATCGTTGATGGGGCGCTGGGCGAGCGGCTACCGCTCGACTCCCGCGGCGACGCCGACCCCGCCAACGGCTACTACATCTACAGCGTCATGTACTTCGAGCTCGTTGAGGTGTTGGCCGGTGAGCGCTGGCAAGAGCGCGAGGAGACCATTCGGCGGTGGATGGAGGAAGACGGCGCAAAGGACCGGCGCCTCGCCGATGCCACGCCCGCCGTCACCCCGTATTGCCGGGTGTGCGGCGAGGACATGCAGGTGCGACGAAGGAACTACCTTCACCGCGAGCGCCGGGGCCGCAAGGCAGACGAGGAGGACATCCTTTTTCTGTTCGAGTGCAAGCCCTGCAACAAGCGCATGGTGCTGTGGCAGGACGGCACCGAGTGGGAGGGCCACCAAGCGCGCTGCGGTGAATGCGGAGCCCGCGTCGAGGAGACTGACAAGCGTCGTGGTAACACCATCACGACCACCTACACCTGCGGCGCCTGCGGCCACAACCACAAGAGCGGTTGGCACCTGGGCGCGAAGGCCAAGACCGAGGCCGATCCGCACTTCAAGGTAGACCGCCGGCGCTTCTGCTTTGACGCCGCTACCGGCAAGAAGTTCCTGGCGCGTAAGGCGCACCTTGAACGCATTGACGCTGTAGTTGAGCAGGCACGCAAGGACTCCGGTACCGGCACCGAACCCATCGACCCGATCACCCAGGCGGTCGGCGGGATCAAGCGGCTCAAGGTGGCTCAGGTGGCTGACGCTCTCGCCGAAGCTACCGCCAAGGCGGGCTACCGAGACTTCAAGCTGGGCGAACCACAGGTCGGGCGGGAGATCGCCATCCCCTTCAACTGTCTCGATGATCGGCCCGAGCGCGAGAGCTACGACAGCCGTATGGCACTGAAGAAGCTGCTCGCCGGGACGCTGGCGGACACGAACTGGCGCCTGATGAGCGACGGCGTCAGCTATCGCCTGGGCTACCTCAGCGGACGCGTGCGGGCCTACGAGAGCGAGGACGACCTACGCACGCTGGCCGAGAAGAAGCTCAAAGCCAGTGGCGGCAAGAAGCCGGCAGCGAAGTCAGCGCCGGCACCCAAACAATCGCCACGAGCAGAGCCGCCGCCAGCTCCAAAGCGCTCGGGCCGAGGCGCGCAGCGCGCCATACGAGTGCGGGGCGTACTGCACCCCAACCTTCACGTACTCATACCACCGCGGGAGACACCAAAGCCAACGGCGAAGGCCAAGAAGAAACGGTGACCTTCTCGCAGCTCGCGTGCTTGACGCAACGCTGCTGATCGTAGAAACTCCCGTCGTGGGCTGGTTCTCCAGAGGCGAGCGGGTTACTACACCAGGTGGCGTTCAGCGAGGTGTGCTGCACCCCGATGGCTTCGCCTCGGTGCCAAAACACACCTCGGGGACCGTAACCGATGACCACGTCTCAGCATCCGGTCATCGCTCCTATGACGTGGAGTTTGACAGCGGTGACTTGGTGTCGCGAGTGCCAGCTGGGACACTCCGGCCCGGTTACGAGCTTCCGGATGCGCTCGCCGGTCCTCTTGCGGTCATCATCGGCATCGTTCTGGCTATTGCAGCCGTATGCTATTTCGGCCTATGGATAGGCGCTCAGATCGGTGCGCTGGCCGACTGGCCCAAGGGCTTCACGGACGACAAGACGTTTGCAGGACTTGTGGTCGCGCTCGGCCTCGTCGTCCCAATCATTGGACTGCGTATGATCGGTTCGCGGCGAAAGCGTGTCGCCGGGGTCGTCGTCCTTGCCCTGGGGCTAACCGGCCTCTACACGCTCCCGAGAGCCGCCCAGAGCAGCCTGATAAGCAACTGGCGTCATCACGAAGCGCTAGCTGCTGCGGAATCGACTATCAAAAAGACGTTTGAC
Source organism: uncultured Solirubrobacteraceae bacterium (assembly GCA_963782925.1). Lineage (GTDB taxonomy): Bacteria > Actinomycetota > Thermoleophilia > Solirubrobacterales > Solirubrobacteraceae > Palsa-744. Next base: position 2,166,642 of record CAWALH010000002.1, on the reverse strand, counting down.
CGTTTTGCCGAACGCTCGGCCGCCGGCCGATGTGCCATGCTCGACGCCTATTTCCGCAAGGCGGCATACGACGGGTGGTCGGATGCCGGTTGGTCAGAGTGTGTGCGCTATGAAGCAGGAAAGCATTGGCGCGTAAGCTATAGCTCGGTGCATGTGAGCTCGGCAAGCTCGAGCGCGATCGTGGCGACCGTGTACTCCGAAACCTCCGGGTTCCACTTGTATCTTCTCAAGAATCACGGCCAGTGGCGGATCGCGAGCGCGGCCTTCCAGCAACTGCTGCTGCCTTCGTTAGGGACGCGACGATGGCGGCCCCCGATCCGAGGCTAAACCCCGGTCTCCGCTTTGTTGTGACTAACGTCTTTCCGCAAACCGTCGCACATGCGGCATTGCCTGCCAATCTGGGGGCAGGGACCTACTGACCCCACGTCTGTGCTTAGCACCGATATGATCGCGCCACATGGCTGGCGGTGACACTGATCGCAAAACCCTCGAAGTTACGATCGTCCTGGGCCTCCTAGCCATCGGGATTGGCGTTGGACTCGGCGTGGGACTTGCCGAACAATCAGCCTGGCTTGGGGTCGCGACGGGAGTCGCTTCTACCGTAGTCTCAGGTATCGTCATCTGGTTGTTGTTTGGACCTCTGAAGCGGGCTACGGCGGTCGTGCTCAAGCCGCTCGTGGATACGATCACGATGTTCATCGGGTGGTTCCACTAGGTGCTGTCCGTTCTCTCGATGGAGACTGGGCATATCAGGAAGCTCTCAGACTGTCGCACAATTCGGCGCTGTGCGAAATAGCCGTAACCAGATGCGCCGATGCTGACAAGCGACGCAGAAGCTCAAGGAGCTTCGCCACGAGCGACGCGCTGCGCTGCCGCCGGCAGTTCGCTCAGCAGCTGATCTTCGAACGCCAACGCGACGTGCGTCGGCTGGATGTTCTCGGAGACGTGGCCCACAAGCCAGAACGACTCGGATTCGCCCTGCTTCAGGAAGCGCAGGTCGTCCTGCAATATGGCGGCGCCCGGCGCGGCGTTCTCGTCGGCGTACAGTTCGAACGGACCGACACCTGACCCGATGACCTGACAGAGACCGGCAAATCCGGTTTCGCCGCACGCCACGTCTTTGCTTTCAGGCCCGGCATCGTTTTGTTCCGCGGCGGAGGGGACGTGAGAGAGTCCGAGATCCTGCGGCACCTCAACGAGCGCGAACTTATCAACGGCGAGTCCGAATTCTCCGGGAGGGCCGGGCGTGAGATATGTGATCGTGACGCGCAGCTCAAGCAAGCGGTCGGTCGGCCTGGTCGGAGCGGTGCCGGAGAGCGGCTCCTCCGAGACGAGTGAGCTGTCGAGCGCAATTTGCCATTGGCCGGAATCGGGGCTTCCCTCGGTGATGGGCGGTTCCGCCTTCAGGTAGCTCGCCGTGGGCGGAGGCGTAGCGCTGGCGGTCGTTGTGTTCGTCGTGGGCGCGACCGCCGGTGTGGTTTGCGCGACGTGACTCACGGAGTGCGCGGAGCCGCAACCGGCCACGCCGGCCGCCAAGACCGCGACGGGCAACACGCGAAGGCGTGAGGCAATACGTCGGGTTTGACGGCACGGTGCACTGTCGGCGACTGAGGACGATTCTCCCATTGCGCTTCACTCTTCCCTTCCTGCAAACACGGAGCGCAGTAGGCCACCATGCACGCGTTGTGCTCTCTACCGGAATGTCATGGGGCGGGACTGTAGCGTGTTGTCCGCAGAGTTGTCTACCCCGATGTCATTGCGCCGCGGGGGACGCCCGAGAAGGCTGGCAAAGTGCCCGCCTTTCAAGCCGCCCTCGGCCTCGCCGTCAAAGCCCGCCGGCAAGAGCTTGGATTGACCCAGGAGCAGCTCGCCAACGACACCGACCTGCATCAGCGCTGGATCTCCAACGTTGAGACCGGCAAGCGCAATCCGAGCTACGCCAGCCTCAGACGCCTCGCCGCCGGACTCGGCCTGTCCGCCTCGCAACTGATCGCACGGGCGGAGGAGTTCGAGGGCGATCTGCGTTCGGCCGACAAGACCGCAGCTGTCTCGTCGCGTCGCTCGTAGCGCTCAGCGCTGCGCCGGCGCACAGCTTGACCGATCAGAGCGGGCGGTCGTACCGTGAGCGGCACTTGAGACAAAGCGGCCCCGGCACGGGAGGTAAGCCCGCGCCGAGGCCCTGGACACGAGAGGTGGTTCTCCCATGCCCGATGAAGAGCGTAGCTGCGACGACCGGATGCGAAGCGTCGAACGCGAGATCCTCTACCTACTGACGGACCCCGACGACAACCAGCCGCTGTGGACGCTCGAGGACCTGGCGCGTGAGCTGGAAGTGCGCGACATCAGCGCCTACACGCGCCCGCTGCAAGCCTCCGGCCTGCTGCACCGCACCTCAGATGGCCACGTGTTCGCGTCGCGGGCGGCGGTTCGCCAGACGCAGATCGTCGGCCACGGCGTGAGTTAGGGAGGCACGATGCTCTATCCCAAGCCCGACCCCGTGCTTGCCGCCACCGTTCGCTGGCTCCGCGAGCAGCGGGGGCTCACGCGCGAGGCGCTGGCCGCGCGCGCCGGCGTCACGACCGGCGCGTTGGCCCGTATCGAGTTGGAGCAGTCATCGCCTCGCTGGACAACGCTGCGGACCGTCGCCCGTGCGCTCGATCTGCGAACCGATCAGTTGGTAGATCAGGTTGAGGCAGCACGGGCCGAAGAAGTATCGGCGGAACTGATCGGTGAGGCCAGTGTCTGAGATGCGGTCACGACGACCACGACGCCCAAAGTCAGCCGTTCTCATGGCGCTCGGTGAGGCCATGCGAGCCGTACGGAAGGAGCAGGGCTACAGCCAGGAGAAGCTCGCCGCACGGGTCGGCCTCGACCGGAGCCATTACGGCGCAATCGAGCGGGGCGAGTACAAGATATCCGTCGACAAGGCCGAACGGATCGCCGGTGGCCTCGATATGAAGCTCAGCGAGCTACTGAGGCGAGCGCGGCTGTAGCGAGACAGGTTCGGCACCGTCCTGTGCGGGAGAGCATCCGCCGGCTTGCCAAAAGGTCCAGCGTGGTTACGCGTCCGAACGCTCTGCCACGATCGCGTCGATACAGCTGCGGTCGGCATCTGATCTTGTGTACTGCCATTAGCGTATCGAATGGTTTATTATGAACATGCGCGCGTGGACGGCCGAGGCTTACGAGCAGGCTTGCAAGAGTCTGGTGCAGAACGGCGGAGCCAGGAGCGGCGTCGACGTCGTGAGAGACACCAGAGCCGTCGAGCGGACTGCCCGCAAGAACCGCTTGACCTCTTGCTCCAAGTGGTGCTGAGCGAGGAAGGGCTGGCCTTTGGGCCGGGTGCGTTGTCCCGCTTGTGGAGGGGGCGACAGCCCGAGCCTGCCGGTATTGACAGTGCCGGCAGGTATCCCAAGCGTCGCCCCTTCCTATCCGGTTTGCCTACTTTCCGGAACTCAGTGCCAGGCCCCCGGGCCGCTGCGCCGTAGCAGGCGCAGTCGGTTCGGGGGTTATTTTCCTGAGAACGCTACCCGCTCGTAGCGGGGAACGATATGGGCGTTTCTCGCCGGGTAACAGGTTGGCAATAGGAGCAGCCCGACTCCGTGCTATAGGTCGTAGCGGACGCAACCTATCGGCACGGAGCTGGGGCTTCTCGGGGCGACTGTCAATCGCCCTTCCAACTCAGGCCAACCCAAGACAATGAAAGTAGGCAAGCCTGATGTTCGCTTATCTCTGGATGCGATCCTCGCGCCAGCGGCGCGGGACGCTATCACGTCCACGCACGAGACGACCTGCCGCTTGCTTGCGGCTCGACAGCCAAGGAGAGGCTGCGTTCGTCACGCGCGAAGCGCGCGCGGATCAAGCCGCCCCCACAGTCGCGCCCGCAGCACCGGCGACCGCAAAGACCGTCCTAGACCTCGGGGTCTGTGAACACTTCTACCCGATCTCCCCGGTCTCGAAATGTCCTTGGTGTTCTGTGCGTGGTCGGCCGATCGCGGGAGGTGCCGACTGAGTTCTTGCTCATGCCGAGCCATGTGGCCGCATCCCCGCCAGCAGAGCCTGAATTAGCCTGGGCGACGCGCGCCAGAGTTCCGAGACGACGACGGCCCGGTCTCCTTCTTGGAGATCGGGCCGGTTCAGTCTGCCTTCTGGTGGTGGACGGGCTTGGCTGTAGCCGTTGTCGGCGCGCAGCTTGTGGGCGCGGAATACCGGTTGTGCGACGTCATCGCCCCGTATCGTCGGAGCCTCGACCATATCGCTGAGCCACGGCCCACGCGAACGCGCAGAACACGGCGATGTTCATCACGCCGACCGACCACAAGACCCACTGCCCGCTAGGCAAACGCCAGTGTTGCTCAATCGCCACATACAAATTCGCTGCGACTGGTGAGACAACGAACACCGTGACAAGATAAGCACCACTGAGAAACGCCTCAAAGCGCGAACGCCCTGTTACAACGATGGCAAAGCTGTCCTCCCATGAGTGCAGCCTTTCGGTGGACAGTAGGCGAAAGTCGGGCCAGAGCATCTTGCGAACGTAGCTACCAGCTTGCTCGATTCGACGAGCATGATCAAAGTAGGCGAACCCGAGCGCGCTCGTCAGGTACGGCGTGGCGAGCAGAAGGACTGCTCGAGACTGCGGCCCGGCCAACGCCACGCCCAGCAACGTCCCAACGGCGGTGATCGTGAGGCCGAGAACCACTTGTTGCAACTGTATGCGCTGGAGGATCTCAGCCCTAAGCGCACTGAACTCGGCGAGCGCGATTTCCAGCCAGCGTTCCTCATCCGACCGGTCGCTCATCGCCCGGCATCGTCGCACAAATGCGCCAACGGTCGTGCGCTAGCGTTAGTGGACGTCGTCGAACGCCGATTGTGCGACGCACCACTATTGAAGCCGTCGTCTGACGGCTCGAACAACACGTGCACCTATCGGTGGTGGCGTTTTCGACGCCACGTTCTGCACGGTGCTCGGCTCAGGCATCTCTTTTGCGCTGGACTTGGGGAGCGTGTCGCTCGGGATATCCCACCCGATCGGGCGAGAGAGTCCATAGTGGTCAGCTGGCTCGCGACGGATCTCGGAAAGCCGTCCATCTGCGGTGCGAAGCCAACTGACTCCCGCTCGATCGCTAAAGGCGAGCTCGACACCGGGGCGTCGCATCATGCCTGCCCATCCGCCTGGAACCGTCGTGTAATGGCGGCCTGGCGGGATGACCGTGAAAGTCTTGACGAACTGCCCAAACATATCCCACCGCGCAACGAGTTCCTTGCCACTGTGCGGGGCGGCCCCTTGAATGAAGACGAAAGAGACAACCGCGAGGTAGACTGGCTCATCCGAGCCGTTATGCAAGACGATGGTCGTCTGATCTGCGGTTCCCCAGTAGGAATGTGGCCACGCTGAGACTCGCTCTGCTTGTGCGCGACGTTCTTGACGCTTGCGGACGCCACGCTCGACCCCGATTTGCACGAGAGCAAAAATGGCCAGAGCGACCGTCCCAACTCCGACGATCAGCTCCCCGATCGTCATACCGCCGGATATGTCGATGTCTAGGTGCGGCATGTCGTTGGGTGCAGCCAGCGCGGGCGTTGCGACTATGCAACACCGTGCAGGTTGGCCTAGCGTTGGGACAGTATCGATTGTGCGGAGCTTGGCGGAATAGGGGACCTCGACGGTACGACGGCCTGGTTATCAAACTGCGCCCGCGTTCCATCTGATAGAACCTAGGCCATTATTCCCATCTAACCCGACGGAGCTTGTCTCACTGAGGCGGGAGGACATCGAATGGCATGGTGGCGGTTTAGGCGGGGTCTCGCTACCTTCGACCCCAGCGACAAAAGGTTGAAAGGTCCAGGGCCTGAGGTCGCGGTCCTGCGCCTCGAAGCGAACGTGCTCGATGAATCGGATTTTCCGCGAGACGCTCTACCGCGGGTTATCTCAGAGCTGGAAGAGCGCCTTCCGGAGCTAGAACGCCAGTGTGCGGGCATGGTGATGCAGCACCTCGGTGCCGGTTACGTACCTGGCCGAATCCTGATCGAGGAAGGTAGCATCGTACTGCTCGCCCCAATTCATAGCGTCACCGACGCTGTCGTGTACTATGTGGGTCTTCGCCAAGCTCTGGAATGGCTTCTCCGCGACTTCCGAGCTGCCGTGAATCGGTGGCTCCGACGATCCGCCCGTGTGCCGGCACGGGTGACTCACAGCGCCCTTCTACCGCGGCCTCCCCTCGCGAACGCGGAAAGCGTGGGCAGCTACCGACGCGATCGCTTTGCCCGGGAGCCACTGCTGACGTACCTAGTTGTCAGCCATGCAGCACTGCTCGTCGCGGTTCTCACTGGAGGTGGCTTCCTGCTGGCTCATGTGATTTAGGGACGCCGCCGACGCACTATGCCGCTTGTGCGACGTCGCAGGGCGTCCGGGTCTACAGGGATTGCGAAAGCCCCCTCTCGAATATCGATTCGAGAGGGGGCTTAGCTACTACTTGGCGGGACGAGTCGTTGATAGCGGATCGGTATGAGACGCCAACGCTAGATTGCCTTGCACCTGACGTTGAACGAACGACCACTCGTCGGCCGTAACGCCTGACACGAGCCATGCCGCTCCCGGCCGAGGGACGCGCTTCAAGTGCTCATATCCAAGTCGGTCAACAGCAATGCAGGCGGCCGCAAGCTCAAGCGCATTGACGCGGCAGTCGCGGCCCGGAGTCCAGTTGCCTGCACGACTCCGTGATGAAAGGGTGGATCGTGAACGACCACTTCGCAGACCCCGTCGTTTCATTCTGCTCCAATCGGGTTGTGAGGCCGCCTCCGATAGCCGTCGGAGACGGAGGCCACAACCCGAGGGGTGCTGACTATTGTCTCATGTTCTACCGTCTTTGTCAACTGTTTTGGCGTTCTCTGCTGGCTTGAGCAGCTCGCGCATGCGGTAGTCAAGGTTCGAGGCTTTTAGTTGAGCCCCGGCCCATTCGCCGTGGAGTTTTCTGTATAGCGGCCAATCGGCAGGGTTCTTCATCTGATAGCGAATGAGTGCTGGGGACTCTCCGACAAGAAAGCCATAGAGTTCTCCACGCATGGGGGTCGCATGGTAGGGCGGGTTGAGCTCTTTCTTTGTACCGTCGTCCGATAGGAGATAGGCCTCGAGTATCAGGTCGGTATTGTCGAACTCGGGAACTACCGCCTCCCAATGCCAGGGTAGTTCTCGGCTTGGGTTAGCAAACGTGTGTGTGAACGCGAGCCGCATATGATCGCCGCGGTTGTGCTCTCCAAAGTCAAAGTAATCAAGCCACCACTCTGGATAGCTTGCGTTGAATGGCGCACGACCGACGTACGACAGGGGGGTCATATCAGTACCACTAGCGAGCGCCGTATCGACGGTTGGTAGATCAAGGCGGTAGCCGTTACTGATCCATGTGCGAAACCTATGCGCGAATAGCCTCGTACCCGTCCTCGTGATCCGAAGCGCAACGGTCGTTGAGATTCGCAGTGTTGAGACATCGGGGCTGCAGGTCAGCACCCGCTGATAGAAAGTCCACCGATACCCGAGCCTGTCCTCGGTCTCTGCGTCTCCCGGAGATACTGGCGTGTCTTGCGGCGGTCCCAATGCGATCCCTGCGGCACCCGGGATCACCTCCTCGCGGATTATCGCGGATAGGGGCGGGTGCCTTTCATTGGCGATATCCCAATAGGTGTCATCGAATGAAGTGAGTCGGACCGATTCCTCTCGCTCGATGAAGCGAGTCGCGAGATAAGTGACGAGCTTCCATTGCTGCCCGTATGGCTTCTTGCGGATGGCATGAAAGCTGACTGGTTTGCCTGGGCTGTACCGGCGTCCGGCCAAGACTTGCCGCCCCTCGAGCAAAAGTTCCGCAGATTCGCCGTCCATCCCAAGAAGCGCTTCCGCGACAGACCGCTGCATGAGAACGGGGTCGAGCGCGCCAACGTCCTTGATCAAGAGGGCGCGAATGGCTCCGGCATCAATGTGTGCGCCCTCGATCGTCGCTATGTCGAAGCGGGGTCGATTGAGGCAGCTGAGGAAGTGGTGGAGCTCCGTCAAGCTCGACGGCCAGAAGCTCTTGAAGCCCTCGCGAACGATCGTCTCGATGTCCCGCACGACGGCTTCGTGGTCGATCGGGCGGTCAGGATCGAAGTCACTCACTGAGATCACCATTGAGATAGCAGCGATCTGGCGTCTCGGTAGAGATACCAGGTGGGCGGCTTCGCCGCTGCTTCGATGCGCCGGGCAATCAATGAGGGGCTGCCCCGTGCCGCCCGTGAACGGAGGTTGAAATGTCAGACAACTTGCCCGCGTTGAGTTCCGGGCTTCTTCCATCCAGGCTTGACCGGCAGATATCGAAGGCGCTCAGCCGACTCGACGCAGACCAGCTCGTCGCTCTGCATCGCGACCAGACCCGACTTGACCGGGTGGCGACGACCGCCGAACGCGGCATGACCCGCGCCGCTCAGCTGGGCGCGCTGGAGGCGTCACTCGTCTCGGTCGTCCCGAATGCTGCTGGCTACGTCCACGCGGCCACAGTGGCGGGCGCGATCGGGATCGCCGGCGTCGTCCACGACGCGACAAGGGGGTTCTAGTAATGGGCGGTCTGTGGCCGTACCTGTTGGGGCTGGCGGGCGTCTTGCTCCTCTGGCGCTGTGCCGTCGTGCCGCTACGTGCTGAGCACGCTCGCGATATCCGTGAACAGCTCCGGCACGAGCACGCCCGACGTGAAATTGACCGCATCGCGGCCGAGACCACGCGCGCAATGCACGCCGCAGCGACTCGCGGTGGCGTCGTAATCGAGGGCACCGCCGAAGAGGTCGAGCGATGACGGATCGGCAGCAGCTCCGACAGGTTTGCAGCTGGAACCGCCAGCTCGCCCGTGAGAACAGTGCGCTTCGCGCCGAGCTCCACCGGGCTCGGTGTGCGGTTGAGGAGCTGGAAGTTACCAACGCGGCATTTGGCGTTCAAGCCGAGGCGGCGGAGTGCTTCCTCACCTCGTCGATGACCGAGGCGCGTCGGGCGGTCCGACGGTCGTGAGGTTGGTCACGGCCCTAGTGATCGGGGTCGCGGGGCTGGCGGCGCTTGCTGCTGCCAGCCCCAGCCTCACCCGCCTGATCTCGGCACTCGTGCCGCTGGTGCTCGTCGTGGGGATCGTGGTAGCCGTCCTGCGTCTCGTGTGGACCCGCAAATGGTGAGGGCACTAGCAGTCGTTCGGGCAGAGTGCCAATCGCACTACGGACGACTGTCCACAAAAACTGTAATACCGAACAAAGACCGAACGCTTCGTTTGAGTGAGACTGGAGGTACCACTTATGGAGGTCAAAAGCATGTAACAGAAAGGAGGATTTATGACTAGACGAATTCGTGTGGAGGGAGTACGCAAGCGCGAGATTGACACCGAGCAACTTGCGCTCGTGTACTGGCTCCAAGCCAAGCGGGTGCTGCGCGAGCGCCGCGAGCGAGAGGAGAAGGAAAAGGCTCGTAAGCAGCAGGCAAGCCGCAAGCGGGAGGCAGATCATTGAACGCTGATCTTGTCCCCGCGCTCACGGCGGCCGGCTGCGGCTCAGCGCTCCTCGGCGGCATCCTCGCCTACGAGCACAAGCGAGATGAGGCTATGAGAAGGTCGCGGGTACGGCTCTCCTTGCGGTTCCCCGCTCGACTCGACCCGCTGCGTGCCTTCGCCGCACTGGATGGCCTCGGCGGCCTCGCCTACACCAACGAGCTGATCTTCGAGACGACCGCACGGGCCGGCGCGATCGAGCACGCGCTGCTCGTGCCGAAGGCGGTCCGCTCAAGTGCGACCGCGACGCTCGCGGGTGTCATCCCCAGCTTGCGCATCTCCGAGGCGCCAGAACTTGAGAAGAAGGTGGTCGCGGTCGCGCTGCGACTGTTCGTGCCGACTCCTAGCCTGCTCACCACCGACAACGCAGTCGAGACCTCCCGAGCGCTGCTCTCCGGTCTGGCCGTCCTGCGGGAGAGCGAGGAGATCGTCCTGCGGTTCGCCGTCCGTCCGGGTGCGCCGCGTCGCTGGCGTGCTCCAGCTGAGCCGGACGCGCATGCGCGTGAGATCGAACGGGCTTGGCGCAAGAAGACGGCCGGTGGCGGCTTCAGCGTATGCGGCCTGGTTCTCGTCCGTGTGGAAACCATCGTCCGCGCCCGCGAGCTGGCAAGCCACATCGAGAGCGTCCTCGCGAGTCGCCGCGGCCTCGCAGGCAGCATCCGCGTAACCCGTGAGCGCGGAAACCGCACGCTGGCGTCCCTACCAAAGACCACGCGCACGAGTGGCTGGCTCTCGAGCGAGGAGCTGCTGCCGTTGCTTTCTTGGCCGCTCGGCGACGAACCCGCAACGAACGTCGCCATCGGCAGTCGCGAGCTGCTCGTCCCCGCCCACGTCGCACGCTCCGGCCGGGTGCTGTTCATCGGGCGAGACGCCGGCGGCGAGCGACCGGTCGCCCTTGACGCCATCGCTGCACGCCATCACATGGCGGTCATCGGACCGTCGGGTGTCGGCAAGAGCGTGCTGCTTGCCCGTGCGATCCTCGCCGACATCGAGGCGGGTTACGGCGGCGTGGTCATCGATCCGAAGGCCGATCTTGTCGAGACGATTCTCTCCCGGGTCAAGCGCGAGCACGCAGAGCGCGTCGTCGTACTCGACCCCGGCGACTCCCGTCCAATCCCCGGTGTCGCCATGCTCGCCGGAGGTGATCCCGACGCTCGCGCCGACGTGCTGACCGGCGCACTCAAGGCGATCTTCGCCGAGGTCTGGGGCGTCCGCAGCGATTTCTACGGCCGCCTCGGTATCCGCACGTTGTCGGAGATCCCCGGCGCGACGCTCGCCGATCTCGGTCGCCTCTTCTACGAGGAGCCGTATCGGAGGCAGGCCATCTCCCGCCTGAGCGACCCGTTCCTTCTGAGCGCTTGGGCCAGCTATGACACGCTGTCGCCCGGAGCCAAAGCCGAGCACATCCAGGCCCCGATGGCTCGAGTGCTGTCGCTGTTGTCCCGGCCGCGGGTGCGCGCAGTCGTGGCGAGTGCCGACCCCAAGCTCGACATCGCCCGGCTGCTCGCCGAACGTCGCTGGCTGCTCATCTCGCTCGCACCCGGTGCTGTCGGCGAGGCGGGCGCGAGCCTCATTGGGGCGGCGCTCATGTACGTGGTCTGGAGCGCCATCGAGAGTCGGGTCAAGCTCGCTCCCGAGGGTCGGCATCCGATCTTCATCTACGTCGACGAGCTCGCCACCATCGCAAATGGCGTTCCGTTCGGAATCGAGCTGTTGGCCGAGCGAGCCAGGGGACTTGGAGCTGGTCTGACGGTCGCCCTGCAGACGCTCGGGCGCATTCCCGAGCCGACCAGATCCGCGCTTACCGGCAACCTGGCGACGCTCGTGAGCTTCCGCGCGGGAGCGAAGGAAGCGCCGGGACTCGCCCGCGAGCTGCCGCCACTCACAGCTGATGACCTCGCCGCGCTCGGGCGCTTCGAGGTAGCCGCCCGTGTGGCGAGCGGAGCGGGTGCTGCCGTCTCGGTCGTCACCGGGCACACCGAGCCGCTGCCGCCCGAGACCGGCATGGCTGAGGTCATCCGCGACGCCTCGGCCGCGCGCTACGGCCCGCAGGAGTACCAGCCGTCAGCGTCACCCGAACCGGCCGAGGACGGTACGCCCCTGGGCGCCGAGCGGAGGCAGCCGTGACCTATCCGTTCGGTTATCCGCTCGCGTCGAGTGGCTTCGCGCAGATGGCCCCGAACGACGGGGGTTCGCAGCCCGCACGTGCGACGAAAGACTCTGCTCCTTCCGCGTCTTCTTACACCCGCCTGTCGGCCCGAAGGCTGGTCGCGATCGAGGGACGGCTGTCGGTCCGCGATCGCGAGGTGATGGCACTGGTCGGTCGCTTCCGCATCGCCAGCGGCGCGCAGCTTCAGCGGCTGTTCTGGCCGGAGGGCTCGCCGCCAACGCGAGCCCGGCTGGCGCGTCACGGCCTCTCCCGACTGTGCGACCTTGGGGTGCTTGCACCGCTCTCCCGTCGGGTCGGCGGAGTGCGGGCCGGCAGCAGCGGACGCTGCTTCGCGCTCGGCGTGGTCGGTCAGCGATTGACGTTTCAGCGCCGGCAACCGCGAGCGCCCTACACGCCGGGAGAGCGCCATCTCGCCCACACGCTCGCCGTCACCGAGTTGTACATCGAACTCGTGGAGGCCGAGCGCTGGGGACTCACCTCCGTCCTCGCCTTCGATCCTGAGCCTGCCTGCTGGCGGCCGTATCTCGGTCCGTGGGGCGCGCGGCTCGCGCTCAAGCCCGACGCCTACTGCAAGCTCGGCACCGGCGAGTGGGCCTACTCGTGGCTCGTGGAGCGCGACCTGGCCACCGAGTCGAGCGTGACCATCGAGCGCAAAGCCCGCCGCCACCTCGACTACCTGAACTCCGGCACGGAGCTGCGGGCTCGCGGCGTGGCCCCGCGAGTGATCTGGATCGTTCCGGACGAGCGTCGCGCGCGAGTCATCCGAAGCGTCCTTGAGCCGCTGGGCAACGAGGCGGCAAAGCTGTTCGCCGTCGCGCCGGCAGCAGACGCCCTCGCTGTCCTGACCGGAGGGCGTTCGTGAGCACGGTCACGCTGTACGAGGACGCGAGCGAGCGCTGGAGCCTCATCGAGGGAGAGGCGCTGACCGCGCGGTCGCAGGGCTCCCTGACTCCTGCGTCGACGCCGTCGTCACCGACCCGCCGTATGGGATCGGGCTGGGTGCCGAAGCGTGGGATCGGTTCGGCGGAGCGGAGTCGAGCGCAGAGGCGTTCGAGCGCTGGACGACGGGCTGGGCTCGCGAGGCGCTGCGGCTCCTCAAGCCCGGCGGGCACCTGCTCGCCTTCGGCTCGCCGCGCACCTTCCACCGGCTTGTTGCAGGCATTGAGGACGCTGGGTTTGAGATACGCGACCGGCTGCTCTGGCTCTACGCGCAAGGAGCACCGAAGTCGCGGCGCTTGCCCGGCGGCCGGAGCACCGCCCTCAAGCCGGCCTACGAACCGATCCTCTTGGCGAGGAAACCGCTCATTGGGACGACCGCTGCCAACCTGGATCGCTTCGGCACGGGGACGCTCAATGTCGAGGCGGCGCGCATCGGCCCGGCCCGAACGTGGCCGGCCAACGTCGCGCTCTCCCACGCGCCCGACTGTCCGGTCGCGTTGGTCGATAGCAACGGCGGTCCGAGTCGACTCTTCTTCTGTGCCAAGGCGTCGAAGGCGGAGCGGGAGAAGGGATGTGCGTCGCTGCCGCTGCGCAACGTGCCGCTCTATGGCCGTCCGGCCGCTCGCTGGCGACGCAACGTCCATCCGACCGTGAAGCCAATCGAGCTGATGCGCTGGCTGGTGCGGCTGGCGGTGCCAGAAGGCGGCGTGGTACTCGATCCATTCGCCGGCAGTGGCAGCACGGGCGTCGCGACCGTGCTGGAAGGTCGCCAGTTCCTCGGCGTCGAGCGCGAGGGCAGCTACGTGGACATCGCCTGCGCGCGCCTCGCGCACTGGGCTAGAGAGAGCGCGTCGTGAGCGCTGGATGGCGCTCCGGCGGGCGGAAGGGCACGTGCCTTTCTGCCCGCCGACATGGTCATCCAACGACTCAGGAGGTACTTACTATGGCCACCAAGGCCGAGCAGATCTACGACGAAGTCCAAGAGCTGATCGCCTCGGGCGTGGAGCGGGCGGACGCGTTCAAGCAACTCGCCGAGCAGAACGGGAGGCCCGTGGACTCGATTCGGGGCAGCTACTACTCCCACAAGAAAAAACTCGAGGGTGGCGAGAGCAAACCCCGTACCCGGCGGCGCGAGACGACGCCCGAGGATGCGCTGGCGGACGCCCGCGCCTCCCTGGAGCGCTCGATTGCGGCCATCGACCGGGAGGTCGAGGTGGCCGAGTACAGAGCGGCCGAGCTGGCCGCCGAAGCCCAGGCTCTCAAGGAGAGCGCGACCGAGCGCAAGGAGGCGATCACGAAGCGTCTGGAGGCGCTGAAGTGAGTCAAGGCGGGCCGATCTGGACGACGTGTTCGGATCGGCCCGCAGCCACAATTAACACATTGCCATATCACCGACTTAACGAGAAAATCGTTAAGCCAAGGAAATTAACCAAGAAAGGAGGAATGTATGCCACCAACCCGACTAGCAGACAAGCCTCACACTCAGCCAGCGGCCGGGACCGATAAGACGGCTGTGATCTATCTCCGCGTATCCAGCCCCGGCCAGCTGACGGGGCACAATCCGGAGGGGTACTCCATCGAGGGACAGCGCCAGGCGTGTGAGCGTTATGCCGCCTCGCTAGGGGCGCGGATCGTGCGGGAGTACATCGAGCCGGGACGGACCGCCACCAACACCCGTCGTCGGACTCTCCAACAACTGCTCGCTGAGCTTGGTGAGGTGAAGCCCACCTATGTCATCTTCTACGACCTCTCGCGGGTCGCGCGTGACGAGCCCGACGCCTTTTGGCTTCTCGGCCAGGTCAGGAGCCACGGGGCGAAACTGACCTCGACCCGCGAGCCGGTCGATGACAGCCCGCAGGGACTGTTGCTGTTCGCGATCATGGCGGGCGTCAACGCCTTCCGCTCCCGCGACGATGGCGAGAAGGTCAAGCTCGGGCTTGAGCGCAAGCACGCCGACGGCGGCAGTCACGGCCCCGCCCGGATCGGTTATCTGAACGTGCGCGAGTCCGTCGCCGGACGCGAGGTCGCCTCGATCGCTACCGACCCCGGCCGCGTCGGCCTGGTACGCCTCGCCTTCGATCTGGCGGCGACCGGCGCTCACACGATCACGACGATCACGGAAGTCCTTGAGGAGGCCGGACTGCGCACCCGCGGCAGCCAGAAGCGGCCGAGCCGCCCGCTCTCGCGCAGCATGGTCCACCGGATGCTCCGCGACGACTACTACATCGGCATCGTCACGCGCGGAAGCGTCAAGCGCGAGGGCCGCCACGAGCCGATCATCGACCGGGAGACCTTCGATCAGGTCCAGCGCGTGCTCGATGCCCACCGCGCCTCGGGCGACCGCTCCCACAAGCACACCCACTACCTCACCCGCTCGCTGTTCTGCGGTGTCTGCGGCAAGCGCCTGGGCTTCGGACGCCACCGCAGCCGCTCTGGCGACTTCTACGAGTACTACTCCTGCCTCAGCCGGGTTGCCAAGACCGGGCGCTGCGAAGCCCCTTACTTCCGGCTGCACCGGATCGAGCGCGAGATTGAGCGCAAATACAAGACGCTCTTGCTCAAGCCCGAGGAGCAGGACGCGATCCGCGAGGCGCTGCACGCCCACGTCAGCGCCAACGCCGAGGTCGCGCGAGGCGAGGCCGAGCGCCACACCCGGCGCGTGCACGAACTCACCGGCCAGCAGCAAAAGCTGATCCAGCTCTACTACAAGGGCGGTGTCTCCGAGGAGGTCATGCAGGCCGAGCAACAACGCATCGAAGCCGAGCGCACGAGCGCCGAGCGCTGGTCAGACGACGCCGAGCGCCAGGTAGCCGACATCGACCGGGCTCTAACGGACGCGCTGGCGCTGATCGACCTCGCCACCGCTCCCTACCTCACGGCCGACCCCTTGGAGCGGCGGCTCATCAACCTGGCGATCTACCTAATGCTCGTCGTCTACCACCCCGACACGGTCGAGGGCAAGCCAACAGACCTGTTCGCCGAGCTCATCCCACTGGCCCGCCAGCTGGCCCAGGAAGCCGCCCAGGAGGCCCAAGAACGCGGAGCCCGGCCCCAAGACGACCGCAGCCCCGGTTTTCGGGGCTGCGGTTCGCAATACATGCAAATGGCGGAGAGGGAGGGATTCGAACCCTCGAACGAGGTTGACCCCCGTTACGCGATTTCCAGTCGCGCCCGTTCAACCGCTCCGGCACCTCTCCAGCAAGCGGCAGCACCGTAGGCTACGACACGCGCGCCCGCGCCGTTGATAGCCTCCGGCGCAATGGTCGTCGCGATGAGCAAAGCGCTGAGCATGGACATCGGCCTGATCGCCACGTTCGGCGGGATCGGCGTCGTCGTCAACATCATCATCGTGTACATCGCGATCCAGATTCGCGGCGAGCGCCAGCAGAACAAGGAATACCGCGAGCAGCTGCTCGACCGGTAGCGCCGGCGCTGCGAGGCCGGGCTCGCGTCCGCAACCTCGCTCCCGAGCTCGCTCCGGCGCCGCCGGCGCCTAGATGATGTAGACGGGAGTCCCGACCGGGGACTTTTCGTACAGCGCGATGACGTCGGGGATGCGCATGCGCACGCAGCCGTGCGAGGCGTTATGGCCGATCGAGGAGTACTCGCTGGGGTCGATCCCGTGGATGCCGGCGCCGCCTTCGATCGACATGAAGCGCGCCTTCAGCGGGTCGTTGGGTCCGGGCGGGACGACCGTCCCGGCGAGCTTGCCGGCCCACGCTTTCTTCGGCACATACCACGGTGGATCGACCTGCTCCCATTCGATGTGGTGCAGGCCGGCGGGCGTTTCCAGGCCTTCCATGCCGACGGCGACTTCGTACGTTTTCGCCAGTTTCAGGTGTTCGTAGAAGGTCAGTTTGAACGTGCCGCGGTTGACGACGATGTACGCCGGATACTTCTCGGCCAGCTGCGCCGTCGTGACGGTCGGCTGCACGGGCCGCGCCGGGACCGAGATCGAGCGGGCGCCTCCGGTAGCGGACAGCGCACGGTCGATTCGCGCGCCGAGCTTGTCGTTCTCGACGGTCAGCCCGACGACCGAGGGCACCCGTTCCAGACCGCCCGCGCCGGGCGTCACCGTCGCGTCCCGTGGCGCGCGGTTGACGGCGGCGCGGATCTGCGCGGTCAGCTTGCGCACGGCGGCGTGCGAGTAGCTGACGACGAGCGGCACGTCGCGATCGACGCTGCCGCCGGTGAGGCTGCGCAGGGTGCGCGTGAAGATCGACCCCTGACGGCTGGCGCTCACGGCCTGGGAGACCATGTTGGCGGCGTCGACCGTCAGCCCGGCCTGGCCAGCGCCGAGCGTCCACGAGCGCGATCCCGCACGGATCTTCACCGGTCTGTTCAGCTGCACGATCAGGTCGCGCTCGATCTTCGCCCGCGCGTCGGCTTCGCTGAGGCCACCGACGTCGACGCCGGCGATCGTCACGCCGTTGGCGATCGTGTCGCGGCGGGCGTGGTCGTAGATCAACATGGCCGCGCCGAGCAGCACGATCACGCCGGCGAGGATGCCGGCGAGGATCGGCCAGCGACTGCGCCGGCGCGGCTCCGGCGAGGCCGGCGGTGGCGATGCGATCGTCGATTCGCTCATCTCGGACGGCTACCGAGTGTACGTTTCGGCAGGCGCATCGGAGCCGCCTGCAACGGGGCGTTCAGCCGGAGCCGGCGCGGCGCTCAGCTCTGCTGCGCGGCGGCCTCCGCGTGCGCCGCTTCGCGCGCGCGGCGGTACTCGTTGACGACGATGTCTGTCAGCTCCTCGACCGACGTCTCGGCGGTCGGCTTGTCGAGCGCGATCACGCCGTCCTGGATCATGCTGACGCGGTCGCAGGTCGCGAGCACGTGGACGTAGTTGTGCAGGATCATGATGATCGAGACGTTGCCTTCGTCCTTCAGGCGCGCGACGAGGTCGAGGATCTGCGCGCCCTCCTTCGCGCCCATCGCCGCGAGCGGCTCGTCGAGCAGCAGGATGTCGGCGTCGGAGTTGACGGTGCGCGCGACGGCGATCGCCTGGCGCTGGCCGCCGGACAGGCGCGCGACGGCGACGTCGATGCGCGGGATGTTGATGCCGATCTCGTCGAGCGCCGTGCGCGCTTCGCGCTTCATCTGGCGGTTGGCGAGCAGCGGCAGCGGTTTGTGAGTGCGCTCACGGCGCAGGAACAGGTTGTGGTAGACGGACAGTTCGTCGATCAGCGCGAGATCCTGGTAGACGGTCCCGATCCCCTGCGCATGCGCGTCGCCGACGCTTTTCGGCGCGTACGGCTTGCCGTGCAGGAACATCTTGCCGCTGTCCTGCTTCTGGAAGCCACAGATGATCTTGATCAGCGTCGACTTGCCGGCGCCGTTGTCGCCGAGCAGGCCGAGCACCTCGCCCTTTTTCAGGTGCAGGTTGACATCGCGCAGCGCCGTCACCGGGCCGAAGCGCTTGGCGATGTGTTCGACGCGCAGGACGTCGTCGGGCGCGGACGTCGGCGGGACGACGTCGGGCGCTTCGGCCGCGGGAATCGCGCCGGGCGGCTCGGCTGGGTCAACCACTGCCGGTGTGCCCCCTGCGCGCGCGGCTGACGTAGACGTTCGCGCTCATCGCGACGATCACGGCGAGGCCGGTGTAGAACAGCAGGTAGTTGGCGTTGACGCCCTGCAGGATCAGGCCGTCCTTGAGGATGCCGAGGAACAGCGCGCCGATCAGCGCGCCGACGATCGTGCCCGAGCCGCCGGTCAGCAGCGTGCCGCCGATCACGCCGGCGGCGACGGCGAGGAACAGGATTTCGTTGGCGCCGGCCGGATCGGGCTGGACGGTCGCCGAGCGGACCGCCTCGAAGATGCCGACGAGCGCGGCGGTCAGGCTGCAGAGCATGTAGTTGCGGATCATCACCAGCTTCACCTTGACGCCGGCCTCGGCCGCGCCGAGCTTGTTCGAGCCGATCGCGACCGTGTACAGGCCCCAGCGGGTGAACGTAAGGACGACCTGCAGGATCACGACGATCGCGACGGCCCAGATGATCTCCGAGTAGGTGCCGCCGCCGAAGACCTTGCCGAACGTGCCGAGCGGGCGTTGAGTCGTGCCCGCCCGGCGTGGCGACGGGCGTGCCGTGGGAGATGATCAGCGCGAGCCCCTCGAACGTGAACAGCATCGCGAGCGTCGTCACGAACGAGTTGATGCCGATGACGGCGACGAAGAAGCCGTTGAGCGCGCCGACGACCATGCACAGCAGCAGCGCGACGATCACGCCCGGCAGCAGCGGCAGGCCGACGCTCGTGTTGAGCTTGTAGAAGAGGATCGGCGCGAACAGGTACATCGCGCCGATCGAGAGGTCGATCTCGCCGAGGATCATCACGAAGACCTCGCCGGCCGCGAGGATCGCGAACGGCGCGAAGTACGGCAGCAGCGTCTTGAAGTTGCCGCTGGTGAAGAAGCTGCTCGTGTTGGTCGAGAAGTAGATCGCCATGATGATCGTCACGACGATGATGCTAGCCCTCGCGCAGCGAGATGACTCGCTCGAATATCTGACGGCCCGCGGGAGCCTGACGCACCCGCGTCAGGCTCGCCGGGTCTTGAGTCGTTGCTTGGTCCGGGATGACGAGCGTAACGATGAGCGCCGTCGCCCAACTCGTGAGCATTGCGAGCGCGAAGAACGCCCAAAAGGAATGGCCCCTTTTCCCGGCGAACCGGGCGACCAGCCAGCATCCAACCAGCCAGACAACCGCGATCACTATCCAGAGGATCGTCATCTAGGTCGAGCCGGTGCCAACGATTCCTCTTGGGCGTTCCGTTCTCTCAAGCTACGCGATGACCTTGGCGGCGGTCGACGTGCCCTCGTAGCGCGACTTGCTGTTGACGTACGGCGTGATCGTTTCCTTGTCGAGGAACTTCAGGCCGGTGTCGGCTTCGAAGATGCCGCTCAGCGTGCCCGAGACCTTGTACATGAACAGCTGCAGCACCGGCAGGAAACCCTGCAGGTAGGGCTGCTGGTCGATCGTGAATTCGATGTCGCCTGCCTTCAGCAGGTTCTGCGTCTGTTCGGTCAGGTCGAAGCCGCCGGCCTTGACCCTTGCCGCCGAGGCCGTACTTCTGCATCACTTTCGCGAGCGATTTCGGTCGAGCCGCCGTCGACGGCGTACATGCCCTTCGTGTTCTTGTGACCGACCCAGTAGGCTTCGATCGTCGAGAGCTCGCCCGGGACGGCGGCGCCGGTCGCGACGGTGTGCAGCGTGATCGGCGTGCCCGACGCCTTGACGGCCTTTTCGGCGCCTTCGATGCGCGGCTGCAGGTTGGCCGAGCCGGGCGTCGCGATGAACAGCGCGACTTCGCCAGATCCGACGTCCGAGACGATCCGTTCGCCCATCTTTTCGCCGGCCTTTTTGAGGTCCTGGCCGATGTAGGAGAGGCGCGCGTTACCGGCCGCGTCGGCGTTGTAGGCGACGACGGGGATGCCCGCCTTGAGCGCCGCTTCGACCGGCGCGTTGAACGCGTGCAGGTCGATCAGCGCCACGGCGATGCCGTCGGCTTTGGCCGTCACCGCGCTGTTCAGTGCGTTGACCATCTGGTTGACGTTGCTCGATTCCGAGCCGGTCCACTGGTAGGAGCAGCCGAGCAGCTTCGCACGCGTCGGCGGCTCCGTACTGCGTCGGGGTGAAGAACGGGTTCGTCGTGACGTGGTTGACGAACACGAATTTGTAGTTCGGGTGCGAGCCGAACACGCTGTTCGACGTGCCGCCGCTGGACGCGCTCGATCCGCATGCCGCCAGCAGCGTGCTGACAGAACCGGCGGCGACGCCGGTCAGCGCGGTCCGGCGCAGGAACGCGCGCCGGTCGAATCCAGGACGGTCGGTCACCGCTGCGTCGGCATGCTCGAGAAGCTCTGCGGCTTCAAGACCCTGATCGCTCTCTGCCATGACAACTCTCCTCTGCTCGAGGGCCGCGCCTCCACGCGCATTGCCCGTCGGTATATGCCCGCGAATCTATCCTTTCAGTCAAGCACTTGTCTCGTGGTTTTTCCGCTGGATCGACGATTCCCTCCAATCCGGCGCACCGGCGCGGCGCGCTATACCCTCGGTCGATGGCATCGGGCTCCGTCACGCCACCGACCGGCGAGCCGCAGGGGTCCGACCCGACAGGGGCGATGGACCGAACGCCGGGCGCCGGCGACGTCGGCGAGCCACCGCGCGGCGATCAGCGCTACGGCCCGCTGCTGGTGCTGCGCACGCACAAAGACGACGGCCGCGCGCTGATCCTCTACAGCCGCGACGAGCGCGGCTCGGGATGAGCGAGCTCCGCTTCAACGAGCTGCGCGGCGAGGAGGTCGTGTACGCGATCCACCGCCAGGACCGCACGTTCCTGCCGGACCGCGAGCACTGCCCGCTCGACCCGACGCGGCCGGGCGCGCCGCCGACGGAGATCCCGTACTCGTCGTTCGAGATCGCCGTGTTCGACAACCGCTTTCCCGCGTTCGAGTCGCCGCACGGCGCGGCGGAGGTCGTCGTCTACAGCGACCGCCACGACGGCTCGTTCGGCACGCTCTCGGCCGAGCGCGCCGAGGCGCTGATGTGGGTCTGGCGCGACCGCTACGAGCAGCTCGGCGCGCGCGCGGACGTCGAGTACGTGATGATCTTCGAGAACCGCGGCGTCGAGGTCGGCGTCACGCTGCACCACCCGCACGGGCAGATCTACGGCTATCCGTTCGTGCCGCCGGTGCTCGAGCGCGAGCTCGCCGCCGACGTCCGCCTCGGCGGGTGCGCGCCGTGCGAGCTGCTGCGCCGCGAGCTGGCCGACGGCGAGCGCGTGCTGTTCGCGGGCGAGCGCGTCGTCGCGTACGTGCCGTTCGCGGCGCGCTGGGCGTACGAGGCGCACGTCGTCTTGCGCGAGCATCGGGCGAGCCTGCTCGCGTGCGACGCCGAGGACCTGCGCGAGCTCGCGCGCGCGCTGCAGACGCTCGTGCGCGGCTACGACGCGCTGTTCGAGCGGCCGTTCCCGTACGTGATGGTCGTGCACCAGGCGCCTACGACCGGCGCCGAGGAGCCGCACGCGCGGCGCGGTCACGTGCACGTCGAGTTCTACCCGCCGCTGCGCACGGCCGACAAGCTGAAGTTCCTCGCCGGCTCCGAGCAGGGCGCCGGGACGTTCATCTCCGACACGCTGCCGGAGGAGACGGCGCTCGCGCTGCGCGAGGCGATCGCCCGTGCCGCGTGAGCGCGTCCGCGCGTTCGCTCCCGGGCGCGTCAACCTGATCGGCGAGCACACCGACTACAACGGCGGCCTCGCGCTGCCGTTCGCGATCTCGCAGGGGGTCGTCGTCGACGCCGTCGCCCGTGAGGACCTCGTGATCAGCGCGCACGCGCGCGACCTCGGCGAGGAGTTCGCCTTCGCCGTCACCCAGCGCGTGCGCGAGCACGGCTGGCGCACGTTCGTGATCGGCATGGTCGCCGAGCTCGAGGCGCTCGGCGTCGACGTCGGCGGCGCCCGGCTCGAGATCGGCGGCGACCTGCCGCGCGGCGCCGGCCTGTCCTCCTCGGCCGCGCTCGAGGTCGCGCTGTGCCTGGCGCTGCTCGCACTCGCCGGCATCGATCCCGAGGAACCGGGCCGGCTCGAGCTCGCGCGCGTGTGCGCGCGCGTGGAGAACGAGTGGGTCGGCGCGCAGACGGGGCTGCTCGACCAGCTCGCCTCGCTGTACGGCGAGACCGATGCCGCGCTGTTGATCGACTTCGCCACGCTCGAGCTCGAGAACGTGCCGCTGAAGCTCGGCGACTGGCGTCTCGTCGTGCTCGACTCCGGCCAGCGACACGAGCACGCCGGCGGTGGCTACAACGAGCGCCGCGCCGAGTGCGCGCGCGCCTGCGGGCTGCTCGGCGTGCGGACGCTCAGCGAAGCCGACGCGAGCGCCGCCGCGCGCCTGCCCGAGCCGCTCTCAAAGCGCGTGCGCCACGTGCTGAGCGAGAACGAACGGGTCCTCGCGGCCGTCGCGGCGCTGCGTGACGGGGAGCTGCCCGCGCTCGGCACGCTGCTGAGCGCCTCGCACGCCAGCCTGCGCGACGACTACGAGATCTCCACCCCGGCCGTCGAGGCGACCGTCGTGCGACTGCTCGATGCCGGCGCAGCCGGCGCGCGGATCATGGGCGGCGGCTTCGGCGGGTGCGTCCTCGGCCTGTTCGCGCCCGGCGTCGACGCCCCGGCCGACGCGCTCGAGGTCCACCCCGGCCCCGGCGCCCATCTGCTCCCGGACTGAACGGCGTCAGAGCCGCGCCGCGACGAGCGCGCAGGCGGTCGCGACGACGGCGAGCGACAGCGCCGCCAGGGCGCGGTCGAGCGGCGCGAGCAGCGCCGGCAGCGAGAGCTCTTCGACGCCCCCGTCGGCGCGCGTGCGCACGCCGGCGACCGAGCGCGTGCGGCGGCGCAGCTCGCGCGCGGGCGTCGACAGGCGCCGCTGCGCGACGCTCATCGCGAAGCAGCCGGCCGCGATCAGGACGCCCGGCAGCGCGATCTTCTCGGCGTTCGCGAAGTAGCCGGTGAACGCCGGGAACGCGCCCCAGCCGATCGCGAACCACGCGTCGCCGTGAAAGCGCCCGCCGACCAGCTCGAGGTTGTATGCGGGCAGGAACAGGCAGCCGAGCACGACGAACGGGATCAGCAGCGGCGTGACGACGATCGCGCCGGCGACGCCGATCGCGAGCGCGCCGAGTCCGCTGAGCGAGGCGATCGCGATCAGCCCCCGATCGCCGAAGCCGGTGCCGAGCGGACGCCCGTGCAGCTCGTCGAGCGCGTGCGCGCAGACACCGACGGCGAGGCCGAACGCGGCGAGCCCCCACAGCAGGCGGTCGACGTGCAGGTGCGGCGCGACGGCGGCGCCGAGCGCGTAGTAGCTCACGTGCCAGGCCGTGTACGGCGGATGCAGCAGCGTCAGCGCGTCGCCGACGCGGCCACCGCCGAGCGCGTAGAACGCGGGGCGCTCAGGAGCGGCGCGCATCGGCGCTCCTCGCCGCGACGCCGCGCGATGCGCGCTCAGCGAGCGCTCGCATCGACTCCCCTCGTCGCCCACATGACGACGCCGCCGCCGAGGCTCATGCGCCGCACGTTCACGTCGATCAGCCCCGCCGCGCGCCACAGCTCGACGAGCTCGGGCAGCGGGTGGCGCTCGTAGAAGCCGCGGATGCTCGGGCCGAGGAAGCGCCCGACCTCGGCCCACTCGCGCGAGGCCAGCCGCCCGAGCGTCGGCAGCCCGACGGCCGTGTACAACCGCCACGCCGCGCGCGCCGGCGCCAGCGGCGGCACGCCGAACTCGAGCGAGCCGACGCGCCCGCCCGGCTTGACGACGCGCGCGAGCTCGTGCAGCGTCCCAGCAAGGTCCTCGACGTAGCGCAGCAGGTACGTGAACGTCAGCGCGTCGAAGCTCCGATCGGCGAACGGCAGCCGCTCGGCCTCGCCTTCGACGAGCTCGACGCGGTCGTCGCCGTCGAACCGCGCGCGTGCCGCCGCGAGCATCTCCGGGCTCTGGTCGAGGCCGACGACCGTGCAGTCGCCGCGCGCGAGCAGCTCGGCCGCGACCATGCCCGTGCCGGTCGCGACGTCGAGCACGCGCGCGCCCGGCGGCGGCGCGACGGCGGCGACGAGCGCGCGGCGCCAGCGCGGGTCCTGGCCGAAGCTGAGCGCCGAGGAGAGCGCGTCGTAGCGCCGTGGCAGCCCGCGGAACAGCTCGAGCGCCTCGCGCTTGCCCGCGGTCCCGCCGTCGTCGCTCGATTCGTTGCCCATTCGCTCGCCGATCTGAAAGGCTAACCGCAGGCCGTGTCGCACAGCGTTGCTCGAGCCGTCAGGACATCCGTCATCAGATCATCAAAAGATCAACTCAGTCCTCGCGTCGCGCTCGTGACCGGAGCGTCGAGCGGCATCGGTGAAGCCACCGTGCGGCGCCTGGCGCGGATCGACGGCTGCTCGCTCGTGCTCGTCGCCCGCCGCGAGGAGCGCCTGGCCGAGCTGGTCGCCGAGCTCGGCTCAGAGCGCGCGAGCTTCGTCGCGATTGACCTGCTCGACGACGACGCGCCGCAGCGGATCCTCGATCACGTGCGCGAGCGCCACGAGCGGCTCGATCTGCTCGTCAACAACGCCGGCGCGTCGTGGCGCGCGCGCTTCGCCGACGGCGGCTTCGAGAACGTCAGGCGCACGATGGCGATCAACTTCGACGCGCAGGTTCGCCTGACCGAGGCGCTGCTGGCGCTGCTGCGCGCCTCGGCGCCGAGCGCGATCGTCAACGTCTCCTCCGTCGCCGGCCGCGTCGCGCGCCCCGGCTCGGGCGCGTACTGCGCGTCGAAGTTCGCGCTCGCCGGCTGGTCGGACGCGCTGGCGGCCGAGGAGCGCGCGCACGGCGTCCACGTCGGCCTCGTGCTGCCCGGCTTCGTCGCGACCGAGGGCTTTCCACAGTCGGAGATGACCGGCAAAGCGGCGACGCGCTGGATCGTCTCGACGCCCGCGCGCGCCGCCGAGGCGATCTTCGACGCCGGCGTGCGCGGCCGCGCCGAGCGCTACATACCGCGCCCGTACTGGCTCGCCGCGGCGCTGCGCGTGCTCGCTCCGAGCCTCGTGCGCCGGGTAAGCTGAGCCGATCGCGGCACGCGCTCTCGTCACAGGAGCGACAGGCTTCATCGGCGGCCGGCTGGCCGAGTCGCTCGTGCGCTCGGGCGCCTCGGTGCGCTGCCTCGCGCGCGACCCGTCGCGCGCGAGGCGGCTCGAGCGCCTCGGCTGCGAGATCCGCCGCGGTGATGTCGTCGACCCCGCGAGCCTCGCCGGAGCCGGCGAGGGGATCGACGTCGCGTACTTCCTGATCCACGCGATGGCCGGCGGCGCCGGCTACGAGCAGCGCGAGCACGAAGGCGCGCGCAACTTCGCGCGGATGGCGCGCGCCGAGGGTGTCGGGCGCGTCGTCTACCTCGGCGGCCTCGGCGACGAGCGCGTCTCCACGCACCTGCGAAGCCGCCACGAGACGGCGCTCGTGCTCGCGGCCGACGGGCCGCCGTTGACGTACTTCCGCGCGGCGATGGTCGTCGGCGCGCAGAGCGAGTCGTTCCGGACGATCCGCCACCTCGTCAAACGGCTGCCCGTGATGATCGCCCCCGCGTGGCTTCGCAACGCGACGCAGCCGATCGGGATCGACGACGTGATCGCCTACCTCTCGCTCGCGCCGGACGTCGCCGAGTCGGCCGGGCGCGAGATCCAGATCGGCGGACCCGACGTCCTGACGTACGCCGAGATGCTCGACCGCATGGCGCTCGCGACGGGCGTGCGCCCGCGACCGAAGGTGCCGGTCCCGATGATCTCGCCGGCGCTCTCGGCGCTGTGGCTCGGGCTCGTCACGCCGGTCGACACGAACGTCGCGCGCCCGCTCGTCGAGGGACTCGCGAGCGACACGATCGTCACCGACCCGAGCGGCGCCGCGCTGTTCGAGATCGTTCCGGCGTCGTTCGACGAGACGCTGGCCCGCGCCCTGGCCGAGGAGTAGGGTGCGGGATCGAGGCGGCCAACGACGCGAGAGGAGGCGGCGATGATCATCACCACCATGAACGACCTTCCCGGCTATCAGATCGACGAGGTGCTCGGCGAGGTCTTCGGGCTGACCGTGCGCGCGCGCAACATCGGCTCGCAGGTCGGCGCGTCGTTGAAGTCGCTCGTCGGCGGCGAGCTGAAGGGGATGACGAAGATGCTGGCGGAAGGCCGTGTGCACGCGCAGGAACGCCTCGAAGAGGAGGCCGCCGCGAAGGGCGCCGACGCGATCATCGCGTTCCGCTTCGACACCTCCGAGCTGGGCCAGACGTGGACCGAGATCTGCGCATACGGGACCGCCGTGCGCGCCAGCAAGCGATAGCCCGCCGCCGCGTGACCGGGCGCGCGCTCGCGCCGCTCGCGCTCGTGCTCGCCGCCGGCGCGCTGGCCGCGTGCGGCAAGAGCTCGCTGTCGAGCCCGGGCGCGAGCACGTCGTCGGCGAGCACCAGCGCGTCGCACCCGCGCGCGACGACGAAGGGGGCCGTCACGCGCACGCGCGCGCTCGCCTACGCGGCCGCGGTCAACCTGACCGCCGCCGACGTGCCGGGCTTCACGCCGAAGGTCAAACACGGCGGCAGCACGCCCAGCGAGCGTCGCCTCGAACGCCAGATGCTGAGCTGCGCGGGGCTCGTCGGCGCGACGAAGCCCGTCGTCGAAGCGGGCTCGAGATCGTTCGAGCTCAAACACGGCGTCGTCGACCTCAGCGTCAGCTCGGAAGTCACCGTCGAGTCGAGCCCGGCCGAGGCGCGGCGCGTGCGCGGCGCGATCGCGAGCGCGCACGTGCGCGGCTGCTTCACGCGCTATCTGGAAAAGTCGCTGCAGGGCGAAGCGAGCGGCGGCGCGTCGGTCAGCGGCGTGACGATCCAGGCCGGCACGCCGCCCGCGCCCGGGACCGGCGGCGGCTTCGGCTGGCGCGTGACCGCGAGCTTCGACGTGCGCGGCATCAAGGTGCCGCTGTACCTCGACATCCTCGGCTTCATCGACGGCCCGAGCGAGGTCACGCTGCTGAGCTCGAGCGTCCTGCGCCCGTTCCCCGCCGAAGCGCAGCAGCACCTGTACGTCCTGCTGCTCGCCCGCGCAAAGGCGCACGCGCTGTGAGCCAGGACACGTGGGACGCCGTCGACGAGTACGTCGAGCGACAGCTGATCGGCGAGGACGCCGTGCTCGAGCAGGCGCTGCGCGACAGCGCCGCGGCGGGGCTGCCGAAGATCGCCGTGACGCCGAGCGAGGCCAAGCAGCTGCAGCTGCTCGCGCGTTCGATCGGCGCCAGGCGGATCCTCGAGATCGGCACGCTCGGCGGCTACAGCACGATCTGGCTGGCGCGCGGACTGCCGGCCGGCGGCCGGCTCGTCACGCTCGAGATCGACGAGCGCTGCGCCGAGGTCGCCGCCGCGAACATCGCCCGCGCGGGGCTGTCGGACGTCGTCGAGATCAGGCTCGGCCCGGCGCTCGAGTCGCTCGATCGGCTCGCCGCCGAGCGCCCCGAGCCGTTCGACTTCGCGTTCATCGACGCCGACAAGCGCCACACGCCCGACTACTTCCTGCGCGCGATCGAGCTGACGCGCGCCGGCGCGTGGATCGTCGCCGACAACGTGATCCGCGACGGCGGCCTCGTCGATCCCGCCAACGAGTCGCCCGACGTGCTCGGCAACCGCCGCCTGCACGAGCTGCTCGCGACCGAGGACCGCGTCAGCGCGACGACGATCCAGACCGTCGGCGCGAAGGGCTACGACGGCTTCACGCTCGCGCTGGTCTTGTAGGCCGCTACGCCGCGCTGCGCTCGACGCCGAGGCGCTCGAGCACCTCGCACGAGTCGGTCCCGTGGGCGTGCAGCGTGCGCTCGAACACGGCGCCGTACACGTCGAGCACGGCGATCAGCACCTCCGTCGTGCCGACGCCGTCGAGGCCGCGCTCGTCGGCCAGGCGCGCGGCGCGCTCGCTGACGAGCGCGAGCACGTCGCGCTGCTCGCCGGCCGGGCGATCGCCCGACCTGCGCGGCTCGACGTGATCGCGCAGCGAGCCCTCGCTGACGCCGAGCGCCTGCAGCGCCGCGCCGACCTCGCCGTGCAGCCGCAGCACGCGCAGCCAGCGCTCCGCCTCGTCCTCGGGCGTGCGCGCGAACGGGATCGCCGTGGCGGCGATGCCGAGCACCAGCGCGGCGTCGGGCGCGAACGCCGAGACGGCGCTCACCGTGACGCTCCCGCGGCGCTCAGCGCCGCTGCGCGGATCACGTTCTCGCCATGCACGGTCACGACCGGCGCCGTGCCCTCGTAGCTCAGCTCGAGCATCGCCGTGCTCGCGTGCGCGAGCTCTTGGCGGGCGCGCTCGACGCTCGCCACGACGGTCGCCGTGTCGACGCCGCACTCGTCGAGGAAGCGCCGCACGCGGCCCTCGTCGAAGCCGTCGCGTGCGAGCTCGAGCCGCTCGCCGACGATCGCCGGCTCGCCGGCGCCGCCGTGGACGTAGAGCAGGCACGCGGCCATGTCGTCGGGGCGCGCGCTCGACTGCGCCGCGACGCTGTCGAGCAGGTCCGACGCGCTCGCGTCGGCCGGCAGCTGCGCGAGCGAGCGCGCGAGACGCTCCTCGCCGAACAGCTCCTCGCCAACGCGCGCCTCGGTGACGCCGTCGGTGTGCAAGCACAGGCGCGCCGGGCCGGGCACCGCGACGACGCTCTGGCGGATGCCCGTGCGCATGCCGGCGCCGAGCGGCGGCGCCGAGCCGACCGTCACCGGCGCGATCGCGCTCGCCGTGTTCGAGCCGCCCGGCTCACCGAGCACGAGCGGCGGCGGGTGGCCGGCGGCGGCGTACGTCAGCGTGCGCTCGCGCGGGTGGTAGACGGCCGCGAGGACCGTCGCGAACGAGCCGCCGAGCTGGCGCTCGAGCACCGTCCCGGCCGTCTGCAGCGCCTTGCCCGGGTCGAGGCCGGCCTCGAGGTACGCGCGCACGGTGAAGCGGATCAGCGCGGTGTGCGGCAGCGCGTCGCGCCCGTGTCCGGATACGTCGCCGACGATCACGGCGAGCTGCCCCTGCTCGAGCGCGAACACGTCGTAGAAGTCGCCGCCGGCGCCGGGGCCGTCGGCCGGGCGGTAGGCGACCGACGTTCCGACCGGCCCGATGCGCGCCGGCGGGTCGGGCAGCAGCGCGGCCTGCAGCAGGCCGACGTCGGCGAGCAGCTCGCCGCGCTGGCGCACGAGCCGCCGCGTGCGGATGCCGGAGATCAGCGAGCGCAGGCCGAGCGCCAGCGCGAGCGCCGCGAGCGCGGCGATCAGGATCCGCACGGGCGCCGGCACGACGCCGACGATCCGCGTGATCGTGTGCACGATCGCCGGTTCGCTCGAGTGCTTGTAGGAGCCGCCCACGCCCGACCGCGGGTGCGTGCCGCCGCCGGAGGACGAGCCGCCAGCGGTCGTGCTCGCCGCGAGCGCGAGCGCCGGCGCCGCGAGCGCGGTCGAGGTCGTAGCCGTGGAGCGTCTGCCGCCGGTCTTCCGAGCGTGGTTGTGCGGACGTCCGGCGTGGCCCGCACGGGCGCCGCCGGAGGCGAGACCCTGAGCCGGCGTCGTGCCCGGCGCGGGCGTGGCGAGCGATGCCGGGCCGGTTGCGGCGGTCGGCGCCGGCGTCGATGCGGCAGCGGTGGCGGCGAGCGCCGTCGGCGTCGCTCCCGACGTGCCCGTCGTCGGCTTGCCCTTCGTTCCCGACGTGCCCGTTCCCTGTCCGTTCGAGCCTTCCGTTTCGACCGGCGGCGAGACTTCCTTTTCACGTTCGCGTTCACGTTCGCGTTCTTTGCGTTTTTTGCCGCCGCCTTTCTCGCCGCCGCCTCCGGTTTTTTTCTGTTTGCGCGCGAGCGATTCGGCACCTTGCTTGGCCGTGTCGCCGGTTGCGACGGCGCCCGCGGCGGCACCTTCGGCGCCGCCTGCGCCAGTCGCGCCGCTCGCTCCGCTCGTGCCGGCGCCGGCGCCGGCGTGACGGCGCCCATGCGCCGGGGGCGCTTCGCCGCCGTGGCGCGAGCCGCCGCTGGGCGCGCCCGGCTGACCGGCCGGGGGCGCTTCGCCGCCGTGCGCGTGGTGTCCACGCCCGGCGCCGGAGGCTTCCGAGGGCGCCGGCGGCGGAGACGGGGCTGCCGGGAGCGCCGCCGGAGGGGCGGGCGGCGCTTCTGCCTTCGGCGGACGTTCGCCGTGTCGCGCGTGCGGCGTGACCGGGACTTCGACGCTCGCCGCCGGCGTCGCCGCGGCGATCGTGTCCTTGGCCGCCAGCGCCGTCGGCAGCGACAGTGGGACGAGCGCACAAAGACCCGCGCCCGCCGCGATGGCGGCGGCGCGACGAGCTGCCCGCGCGCTTTCACCCATGCCGCTCACCCGATCCGCGTCGTCTGCCCTCGGACGTGAACGAGCGCCTGCTCGAGCGTCGGGAAGATCGCGAACACGCCGTCCATGCCCGACAGCTCGAAGATCTTCAGCACGTTCGAGTTGACGCAGACGATCGCCATTCGCGCGCCGACGTCGAGGCTCTTGTTGACGCCGACGAGCACGCTGAGCGCGGTCGAGTCCATGAAGCGCACCCGCGTGAGGTCGACGACGAGTTGCTTGAAGCCGGCGTCGAGCGAGTCGACGAGCGCCCACTTCAGCGACGGCGCGCGCTCGAGGTCGAGCTCGCCTTCGAGCGCGACGACGCTCGTCTTCTCGTCGGGTTGACTCTGGATCACGCCGAACGCCCCGGTGTACGGGGTCGACGTCGTGGATGTGTCGGCGGTCCCAGGCATCGTTCTCCTCGATCGAGAGAAAGCTCCTCATCCCGAGCTTCGGGGCGGACGGGCAGACCCCTTACCGGGGTGCCCGCGGATCGAACGTACGTCCACCAGACGCTCGCAACGTGCGCGAACCGCGCCCGCATTGCCCGCCCGCCCGCCCGGCCCGCGCGGGCGGGCCCGCTCAGCGCATCGAGCGCGGCAGCAGGTCGCCCGGCGCTTGCAGCTCCGGCGGGCCGGCCTCCCCCGGTCCGGCCGCCGCCGGGGCGCGCTCCTTGGAGATCCGCGCCGAGTAGATCGACGGCGCGCCGAGGCGGCGCGTGACGACCGTCGCGGTGACCACGGCGAGCAGCTCGGGAACCATCAGCGAGTCGCCGTGATGCGTCAGCTCGAGCATCAGCACGACCGCCGCGAGCGGTCCCTGCATCGCGGCGGCGAGCAGCGCGGCGCCGCCGATGAACGCGTAGCCGCCGAGCGGCGCGCCGGGCCACAGCTCGGTCCAGCCCTTGCCGATCAGCCCGCCGAGCAGCACGCCGACGGCGAGCGTCG
This sequence comes from uncultured Solirubrobacteraceae bacterium, assembly GCA_963782925.1. Classification (GTDB taxonomy): domain Bacteria; phylum Actinomycetota; class Thermoleophilia; order Solirubrobacterales; family Solirubrobacteraceae; genus Palsa-744. Next base: position 2,135,173 of record CAWALH010000002.1, on the reverse strand, counting down.
GCGTGAACAGCCCGCCCGGCGCGCCGCTGCCGAGACAGGCGGCCGTCGCGAGCGGCTTCAGCGCGAGCAGCACCGCGAGCAGCACGACGCCGAGCTGCCCGACGAGCGCGAGCTGGACGACGTTCTTGCCGTTGCCGAGCAGCTGCGGGTAGGCGATCGCGACGGCGCCGAGCGCGGTGAACACGACGATCGGCGCGAGCACGCGCATCCACCCGGCCGGGCGCATCGCGTGCGCGCGCGCGATCAGCCGGATGTAGCCGACCGAGATCAGGCCGGCGAGCGGCCCGAGCACGAGCGCGAAGACGACCTCCGCCGCGTGCACGTGGTACGTCGGGATCAAGTAGGTCGGCGCCGTCGGCAGCGAGACCCACGCGACGGTCGTCGCGATCGCCGTCGTCGCGAGCGCCGGCAGCACGAGCGGCAGCGTCAGCGTCCCGAGCAGCACCTCGAGCGCGAACAGCGCGCCGCCGAGCGGCACGTTGTAGACGGCGGCCATCCCCGCGCCGGCGCCGCACGCGACGAGCAGCCGCCGCTGCCAGTCGGGCACGCGCGCGCGCTCACTCAGCTTGCTCGCGAACGCCGCGCCGGCCTGCTGCGGCGCCGCCTCGCGCCCGAGCGACGCGCCGAGCGCGACGAGCACGATCGACTGCGCCCCGCGCGCGAGGCTCGCCCACAGCGGCAGTCGCGACGCGCGCAGCCAGATCGACTCCGACACCTCGCTGCCGCCGCCGAGCCGCGCCAGCGCGAGCCCGCCAAACCCGGCGACGACGCCGCCGATCAGCAGCACGACCACGCGATGTCCGCCCGACGTGCGTTCGACGGCGTCGAGGAACTGCCCCGACTGGTAGTCCCACGCGGCGTGCTGGACGAGCTTCAGCAGGGCGATCAAGGCCGCGCCGGCGAGCCCGGCGCCGACGCCGACGAGCACGACGAGCGACCAGAAGCGCACGCCGTAGGACGCGACGATGCCACGACCCGGGACATTCGGTTGGGCGTGGCCTAGCCAGCGATTCAAGGCTCGGCGAAAGATACCCGGCGCGCGAGCGCTGCGACAATGCCGCGATGCCAGACGAGCCGCCCGAGCTGATCGCTCTCGACGCCGCGGCGTGGCACGCGTGGCTCGGCGAGAACCACTCGGAGCAGATCGGCGTCTGGCTCGTGCTCGCGAAGAAGGGCACGACCGAGCCGACGACGCTGAGCTACGACGACGCGCTGCTCTCGGCGCTCGCGCACGGCTGGATCGACGGTCAGGTCAGACGCCGTGACGAGCGCACGTTCCGCCAGCGCTTCACGCCGCGCCGGCCGCGCAGCGTCTGGTCCAAGCGCAACGTCGCGATCGCCGAGCGGCTGATCGCCGACGGCGCGATGCACGCGGCCGGGCTCGCGGCGGTCGCCGCCGCACGGGCCGACGGGCGCTGGGAGGCGGCATACGCCGGGCCGGCGAAAATCACCGTGCCCGACGACCTCGCCGCGGCGCTCGCGGCCGAGCCGCGCGCGGCGGCGATGTTCGAGATCCTCACGAGCCAGAACCGCTACTCCGTCCTGCTGCGGATCGAGAGCGCCAAGCGCGCCGACACGCGCGCGCGGCGGATCGAGCAGTTCGTCGCGATGCTCGCGCGCGGCGAGACCGTCTACCCGCAGCGGCGCAAGCTCGGCGACTGACCTACTCCTCGAGCCTCCGCCCCATCCAGACGTGCGGTATTCCCGCCTCCTCGAACGGCTCCGATTCGACGGCGAAGCCGACCTGCGCGTACAGCTCCGCGGCGACGAGCTGCGCGGCGAGCCGCACGCTGCTCGCACCCTCCGTACGAGCGCGAGCAAGCGCCTCCTCGAGCATCTGCGACGCGATGCCGCGATTGCGGCGGTCGGCTTCGACGGCGGAAGTCGTCCTCGCCGCGCGCCCAGCGGATCTCGAGCTGCTCGCCGGCCACGGCGCCAACATAGCGCCGGCCGCAGCCGCTCGAGCGCGGCTCGCGCGGCTAGATCGAACCGCCGCGCCGGCGCGTGAACGGCGCGTTCAGGTCGCCCTCGGCGAACGGACCCTCGGACGAGCCGGTCGTCGCGTAGCGGTACAGCGCGACCGAGAACGTCTGACGGACGACCGCCTGCAGCGCGCCGATCGCGACGAGCGCGAGCACGCCGAGGCCGATCACGACGTCGCGCACGGCCGGCACTTCGTTCGTCGCGACGATCGCGACGCCGAACACGACGATCACGCCGAGGACGGCGATCGCGCTCCACGCGCCGATGATCACGCTGCCGCCGATGCCCTCGCCCCAGCGCTCCTTGAACGTGCGCGCCGAGCGGCGCAGCGCCTCCGGCGCCGAGCAGTCTTCGAGCGCGAGGATCGGGATCGCGAACAGGCTCGCGAGCGACCAGCCGACGCCGACGAGCCGCGCGGCGATGCTGCCGCCGAGCGGCAGCCGGTTCGCGAGCTGCTCGAGCACGGCGCCGACGACCGCCGCGATCAGCGCCCACAGCGCGATCTGGCCGATTCGCCGCGCCGGCACGGCGAGCGCTTCGCCGACCGACAGGTGGCGTCCCTCGAGCGCGGCGGCCGCCGCAGCGGCGATCGCCGTGTTGAGGAACGTCGCGACGAACGTCAGCGGGTAGGCGAAGATCAGCGCGAACAGCGCCAGCGAGCCGCCGTCGAGGCGGCCGTGGTCGAATGAGCCGCTGAGCACGAGGATCGCCGCGAGCCCGGCGATCCCGCACGCCGCCGCCGCGACGGCGAGCGCGAGCAGCGAGCGGTCGTGGCGCACGACGTGCCACGCCGCCTTCGACAGACGCCACGAGCGGGCGATCCGCCCTTCGCGGGGAGGTTCCATCGCACCGCTCTGCGCCTGTGACATCCGCTGCTCCTGTTCGTCGTCGTCCGGCGTCGAGACGACGCCCTCGCAGCCGTATCGGACGACGGCGCGCTGCGCTTTACGCGTGCGCGTCCCGACGGACGCCGCGCACGGGCGCGAGCCCGTCGAGCATGCCGTCGACGGCGAGCTCCCAGCGGCGATCGATCGACGCGCGCGAGGAGCCGAGGCGGCCGGCGCCCTCGGCCAGCGCGAGGCCCTGGACGAGCGCGACCAGCACGTGCGCGACGTCGGTCGCCTCGCCGCGCAGCAGCCCCGCCTCGACGCAGCGGCGCACGCGCGCGACGATCAGCTCGCGCACGGCGCGCCCGGCCTCGCCCTCGGCCGCGGTCGGATCGAAGTCGGCGAACGGCCGCGAGATCATCACCTGTGCGAGCACCGCGTTCTCGCGAACGAACTCGCGGTAGCGCGCGCACAGCGCGACGAGGTCCGCGCGCGCGTCGCCGCTCTCGGCGTCGCTCGCGAGCCGCCCGTGCAGTAGGCGGAAGCCGGCGAAGAACACCTCGCGCACGAGGCCCGCCTTGTCGCCGAACAGCTCGTACACGGCCGGCGTCGACGTGCCGGCGGCCGCCGCGAGCCCGCGCGCCGTGAAGCCGTTGACGCCGTCGCGCGCAAGCAGCTCGAGCGCCGACGCGAGCACGTGATCGCGCAGCTCCGGCGTGCGCTGCTTCACACGCGGCACGCAACCCCTTTCGTGACGTCGTTTCGGAACACTGTTACAGTATATGGCCCGGCGGTGACGAACCGCCCCGACGCCGATGAAACGGAGGACTCAGAGATGGCGGAGATCGACGAAAAGCTCACGCGCTACGAGCTCGACGGAGCCGTCGCGACGATCGCGATCGACGACGGCAAGGTCAACGCGTTCTCGATCGCGATGCTGCGCTCGCTGCACGCGGCGCTCGACCGCGCCGAGCGCGACGAGGCGATCGTCGTGATGCGCGGGCGCGAAGGCTGCTTCTCGGCCGGCTTCGACTTGAAGACGTTCGGCGAAGGCGCCGAGCCGACGATCGAGATGCTGACGCTCGGCGCGCGCCTATGCGAGCGGCTGCTGTCGTTCCCGACGCCGGTCGTCGCCGCGTGCAGCGGCCACGCCGTCGCCGCCGGCTCGTTCGTGCTGCTCAGCGCCGACGTGCGGATCGGCATCGACGGGCCGTTCCGGCTCGGTCTCAACGAGGTGCGCATCGGCTTGACGATGCCGTGGTTCGCGATCGCGCTCGCGCGCGGGCGCCTGCACCCGGCGCACTTCGACGCGGCCGTCGTGCACGCGCAGATGTACTCGCCCGGCGACGCCGTCAACGCCGGCCTGCTCGATCAGGTCGTGCCGGCCGACGCGCTGCACGCGGCGAGCGCCGACGCGGCCGCCGAGCTCGCGCAGCTCGACATGCGCGCGCACCACGCGACGAAGCTGCGCGCGCGCGAGGAGGAGCTGCAGCGCGTGCGCGCCGGGATCGAGGAGGAGCTGTCAGTCGCCGGGCTCAGCGGCGCGCAGGCGCCCGCGTAGCGGGCGGTCGCGTCAGCTTCGAGGTTCCTCGCTGGGCCTGTATTCCAAGGCGCACGCCTGAGGAGCATCCTTCCGGGCTGTCAGGCGCAGTAGATCGACACACGACGAGGAGGTCACGATGAGGATCGTTTTCGTGCACGGGGCATGCGTGAAGGACGGATCGTGGTGGTGGCACCGAACCGGTGAGCTGCTGGCCGAGCAGGGCCTCGCCAGCGAGGCGCCCGCCCTGCCGAGTTGCGGCGAGACGGGTCAGCCGACGGATGCGCAAGGCCCCGGGCTGGCCGAGGACGTCGCCGCGGTCCGGCACGTCTTGAGCGCGAGCGACGAGCCGACCGTGGTGGTCGCCCACAGCTACGGCGGGATCGTCACCGCGGAGGCGGCGGCGGGCGTCGAGGCCGTGCGCCATCTGCTGCTCGTGTCCAGCTACCTGCCCGAGGTCGGACAGAGCCTCTCCTCGTTCGGCGGTGAGGAGCCCGCCCCGTTTCTCGACATCGATCCCGAGGGCGGCACGTTCACCGTCCGGCCGGAGGCCCTCGCCGAGACGTTCCTGCAGGATTGCGATCCGGAGATCCAGCGACAGGCCATGGACAAGACGGCCCGCCAGAGCCTGGCGGTCCTCGAGCAGCCGGTGCAGTCAGCGGCCTGGCGGCAAGTGCCCTCGACGTACCTCCTCTGCGCACAGGACCACGGCACCCCCGCCGAGTCGCAGCGCGAGTTCGCCGCTCGGGCGGGCAGCGTCGTGGAGCTCGACGCCGGACACCACCCCTTCCTCTCCCAGCCCGCCGCCGTCCGCGACCTGATCCTCTCGCTGTGACAGCGACCATCGGACCGAACTCAGGGGGTCGGGCCAGACCCTGCAAGGGAGTCGACCTTTCAGACAGCCATCGCGAAGTCGGCGATCAGCGCAGCGACGCGCTGCGGCTCCTGCGCCATGAACGCGTGGCCGCCGCCGGCGATCCGCTCGACGCGCGCGCCGGGCCACAGCGCCGCGAGCGCGTCGGCGTTGGCCGGCGGGATCACGACGTCGAGCTCACCGCAGACGACCAGCGCCGGCGGCGCGCCGGCGCCCGGCGGCGGCTGCTCGGTCGCCGCCCATTCGTCGAGCACGCGCTCCTGCGCGGCTAGCGTCGCCGGCGAGAACGCCGCGCGCGCTTCGGCGACGACGTCGCCGAGCTCGGAGGCGCCCGTGCCGCGGTTGTCGGGGCAGATCAGCTCGAACGAGCCGGCGAGCGCCGTGAGGAAGCTCGGGTCCCAGTCGACCGAGCTCGCCGCAAAGCCGTTGACGAGCAGCAGCGGCGGCCCGTCGCCGAGCAAGCGCCAGGCGAAGCGCCGCCCGTCGATCGCGATCGCCCGCTCGCCGGCGTCGACCATCGCGGCGCAGCATCCCACGGCGGGCGGCCGCGTCGGCCCGCCGCGTCGGCCGGCGGATCGTCAGGCGCCGACGACGCGCTCGAGCCAGCGGGCGAACAGGCCGCGCGCGATCGGCGCCGACTCGCGCTCGACGCGCCGGACGTCGGCCAGCAGCGCCGCCGGCGTGCCCTCGCCGGCGAGCTCGTGCAGTTCGGCGACGTACTCGGGCACGTCGATCCACTCGCCCATCAGCCGCGCGTCGACCTCGAGGTGGAACTGAACCGCGTACGCACGTCCGAGCGTGAACGCCTGCTGCTCGCAGTCGGCCGAGCGCGCGAGCTGCACGGCGCCGCTTGGCAGCTCGTAGGTGTCGCGGTGCCACTGCAGCGTCTCGAACGTCGCAGGCAGCCCGGCGAACACGGGATCCTCGGCGGCGGCGGCGGTCAACTGCACCGACAGCACACCGAGCTCGTGGCGCTCGGCGCGGGCGACGCGCGCGCCGAGGCTCGCCGCGAGCAGCTGCGCGCCGAGGCAGACGCCGAAGTACGGCAGCCCGCCGCGAACGGCCTCGCCGATCAGCCGCTTCTCGGGCACGAGCCACGGGTGCAGCGCCTCGTCGCCGACGCCCATCGCGCCGCCCATCACGACGAGCGCGCCGTACGCGCGCCAGTCGGGCAGCTCCTCGCCCTCGTCGAGCAGCACGCGCTGGAACGCCAGCCGCCGCGCGAGCAGCTCGTCCTCGTAGACGCCCGGCGTCTCGCAGCCGGCGTGCTGCAACACGAGGATCGGCCGGCGCCCGGCGCTGTCGCTCATCGCGGCCGAGTGTAGGAGCAGCGCCGCGCGTGCGCTCAGAGCAGCGCTTTCAGCCCGGCGACCGTCAACAGCACGGCGAACGCGAGGCAGAGGCCGGCGCCGATGCCGCGCCGGTGCGTCGTGAACAGGTCGTTCAGACGCGCGAGCGCCGGCGTCGCGCGGTCGCCGAGCAGCGTCACGACGAGCGGCGGGCCGAACGCGGTGACGAGCGTGATCGCGTAGAGCAGCGCGAACGCGACGAGCTGCGCCGCGAGCCCGGCGTCGGACGTCGCGATCTCGTGCATCGCCGGGAAGAACAGCACGATGCTCGAGAAGTTCGTCAGCATGATCGCGACGCCGAGCGCGAACGCGCGGCGCAGCGGATGCGCGCCGGCGCGCTCGGGCTTCGGCGGCGCCGGCGGCGCGCGCAGCGAGCGCACGGCGAGCGCGACGAGCAGCGCGGCGGCGACGAGCTTGACGATCGCGCCGGCTTCGGACGGGCTGTGCGTGCCGCCGGTGCTCTTCGCGAGGCCGAGCGCGAGCACGGCGAACACGGCGAGCACGACCGCGCAGCCGCCGGCGATCGCCCACGCCCGCGCGAGCGGCGCGCTCTGGCGCGACAGCGTCACGAGCTGCAGCGCGAGCACCGTCGGCGACACCGCGGCGCCGAGCGCCAGCGGCACGACGATCCCGAGCAGGCTCGCCATCGCCCAACCGTACCGATCGCGCGAATCGCAACACATCTCGCGCCGAGCGATGAGATTCTGATCTGCGCGCCGTCAAAGAAGCAGAACCCACGACCGGAGGAACGAAATGAGCGACACGCAGACGAAGACCAACATCACGCAGATCGGCACGGTGATCGTGCCGGTGTCCGACCAGGACGCGGCGATCGCGTTCTACACCGAGAAGCTCGGCTTCGAGAAGCGCAGCGACACGCCGTTCGGCAACGGCGACCGCTGGGTCGAAGTCGCGCCGGCCGGCGCCGCGACGACCGTCGCGATCGTCAAGCCACCCCCCGGCGAACCGATCGGCATCCAGACGGGCGTCGCGTTCTCGACGTCCGACGTCGACGCCGACCACGCCGAGCTGAAAGCGCGCGGCGTCGACGTCGACGTCGAGGTCATGCGGATGGGCGACCCCGTGCCGCCGATGTTCTTCTTCCGCGACCAGGACGGCAACAGACTGCTGATCGTCCAGACGAGCTGAGGGTCGGCACGATGGCGAAGCTCAGGTTCGGCCTCTCGGTCTCGCTCGACGGCTACATCGCGGGGCCGAACCCGAGCGAGCAGCATCCGCTCGGCGAAAACGGCATGCGCCTGCACGAGTGGGCGTTCGAGCTCGCCGCGTGGCGCAGGCCGCACGGCAGGGACGGCGGCGAGGTCAACGCGAGCACGCCGGTCGTCGAGGACGCGCTGGCAAGCGTCGGCGCGACGATCATGGGGCGCAACATGTTCGGCGGCGCGCCCGGGCCGTGGGGCGAGTGGGACGGCTGGTGGGGCGAGGACCCCCCGTTCGGTCATCCGGTCTTCGTGCTGACCCATCACCCGCGCGAGCCGCTCGTCAAGGAGGGCGGCACGACGTTCCGGTTCGTCACCGACGGGATCGAGTCGGCGCTCGCGCAGGCGCTCGACGCGGCCGGCGGCGCCGACGTGGCGATCGGAGGCGGCGCCGGCGTCGCGCAGCAGTACCTCGCCGCCGGGCTCGTCGACGAGCTGTGCCTCAGCGTCGTGCCGGTGCTGCTCGGCGGCGGCACGCGGCTGCTCGAGAACGTCCCGACCGACGTGGCGCTGCGCCAGCTCCGGGCGGTCGAGGCGCCCGGCGTCACGCACCTGATCTACGAGCGGATCGACAGCGCGAACGCCGCCCGGTAGGCGCCGCCGGGACCGATGCGCGGCAGCTCCTCGCCGCTGCGCAGCGCGTTCGTCGGCGCCGTCATCGGCTCGAAGCAGACGAACGGTCCGGAGCTCGGCGCGTAGAGCTGTGCCCACGAGTATCCGTAGACGAACCCGAGATCGACGCCTGCGTCGCCGCCGCTGAGCGCGAACACCGGCGGCGAGGCCAGCCCCGTGAACGCGTCGTCCCAGACGCTGTCGGCGAGCACGAAACGCCGGCGCTCGAACGGGGTGCTCGCGCCGGTCGGGATCATCTTCTCGTCGAGCGCCAGCCGGCGGCTGACCGGAAGCGCGACCTCCCACGCGGCGCGGTCGCGATCGGGCAGCGTCAGGTAGGGATGAAAGCCGAACGAGACCGGCAGCGCCGATCCGCCGCCCGGCGAGTCCTCGGCGGCGCGGACGAGCGTCTCGATGCTCAGCGTCGCGCCGGCGACGCTCGCGCGCAGCTCGACCTCGTGGCGCCACGGGAAGATCGCGAGCAGCTCGTCGCGATCCCAGCGAAGGCGCGCGTGCAGCGCGTCGGCCTCGCCTTCGGCGCCGCCGTCGAATAGCTCCCACGGCAGCGCGCCCGGCAATGCGCCGTGGATCGGCAGGCCGCTCGCGTCGAGCTTCAGCAGCGGATTCGCGCCGTCCAGCTCGACCGTGCCGCGCGGCCCCGGATAGTCGAGCGCCGCGAGCCGGTTCGCCCACGGGTACAGCAGCGGCACGCCCATCGTCGCGCCGCGCTCGGCGTACGCGCGCACGCCGCCGCGTTGCGCCAGCAGCTCGGCGCCGCGGTGGCGCAGCGAGCAGCAGACCATCCCGGCGCCCGGCACGAACGTCGCCCGCAGCTCACCGCCGGGCGCGCCAAGCACGACCGCATCGAAGCCCTCGCGCCGCGTCGTGCGCACGCTACTCGGCCGCCCGCGCGCGCTCGGCCGAGTCGAACACGATCCGCTGCAGCCGGCGCGCCGCGTCGAGGTGATCGCCGGTCCAGATCATCCGCACGGCCGTCGCCGAGGACTCGCCGTCCTCCGAGCGCAGGTCGTGGCGCACTGCCTCGACCAGCCGCCCGCCGGCCGCCGTGTCGCGCGCCAGCGGCTCGCGTGGCGCGCCGCCGCCGGCGACGAGGCTCCGCGCGAGGTCCTCGTACCAACCGTTGACCGCCGCGCTCGCCTGCAAGAGCTCGGCGCGCGCCGTCGTGCGATCGCCGCGCGAGGAGCCGTCCTCGCGCCGCCACAGGTCGAGCACCGCGTCGGCCGCGATTTTCAGCCCGCCCGCGCCGCCGAGCAGCGTCGTTATCTCGCTCAGCGGCACCGGCTTCTCGCCGCGCTCGGCGAGGTAGCTGCGGAACGTGTCGTCGAGCCGCCGCGCCGCCGCCGCCGCGCGCTCGGCCTCGCCGGACGGCGCCGCCAGCGGTTCGGCGCCGGCGTCGCAGCGGCGCACGCCGTAGTCGACGGCGCCCGCGAGGTACGCCGCGCTCTCGCTGTACGCGTCGGCCAGCGCGCGGCGCAGCGCCGAGCGCGCGCCGCGCGGCCAGAACAGCATCCCGACGAGCAGGCTGACGGCGCAGCCGATCGCGATGTCCTCGACGCGCAGCAGCCCGACCTTCCAGCCGGCCGGCTGGATGATGTTGTAGAGGAACACGAGCGTCAGCGTGAACGCCGCCTGGCCGGCCGCGAACGAGATCGCCGCCGGCGCGACGCCGGCGAGCAGGACGGCGAACGGCAGCAGGATCCACAGCAGCGTCGTGCTCGTGCCGATCAGCTCGACGAGCACGCCGGCGACGACGAACCCGGCGACCGTCCCGGCCAGCCCGCGCAGCACGTTCTGCCCCGTGTTCAGCGCGTTCGAGCGCAGCACCGACAGCGTCCCGAGCACGACCCAGAACGAGTGCTGCACGCCGGTCTCGTTCGCGACGAGCACCGCCAGCGCGAGCGCCGCCGCGCCGCGCACGCTGTTGTGCAGCCACACCGAGTTGCGGTCGGCGTGCGCGCTCGCGCGCCGCTGCGCGACCGTCAGCTGCCCGATCAGCCCCGACGGCTCGCGCCCGAGCAGCCGCTGCAGCCACGTGCGCCGCTCGGCCGCCGCCGCGAGGTCGACGTTGCGCGCGATGTTCGTCACCGCGAAGCCGACCTCCTGCGCGCGGAAGCTCGGGTCGAGCGCGTCGATCACCTGCTCGGCCGGCATCAGCGACGCGTCGCTCAGCGTCCCGTCGGGGATCGTGCCCGCCCGGACCGTCGCCGTGCGCTCGACCGCCGCGAGCGCCTCGCCGAGCTCGTCGAGCGCCGCGTGCAGCTCCGCGCAGTCGCCGCCTTCGCGCGCCAGCAGATCGGAGCCGCGGTCGAGCACCGTCGCCGCCGCGACCTTCACCGCGCACGCCGGCCGCACGATCGGCTGACCGCTCGTGTGCGGCCCCGCCTGCGCGACGAGCGCGCCGAGCCAGTCGAGCTCGTCGACGAGCTGCACGATCGTGCGGCCCGACGTGCTCAGGCTCGCCGGGCGGTACGGCGTCGCGAGGAACACGCGGCGCATCGCCGCGAGCGCCTGCTCGGCCTGCGCGACGGCGTGCTCGTGGTCGTGCGCGAGCGCCTCGTCGCGGCCGCTCAGCACGTACGCCGCGTCGGCGCGCAGCCGCGCCGCGAGCGCCCGGCACGCGCGCGTCGCCGCTTCGCGCAGCGGCCCGCGCCGCGGCGTCGGCCACAGCGCGGCGACGGCGATCAGCGCCGCGCCCGACGCCATCGCCCAGCCCTCCAGGCGATCGGGCAGCGACGACAGCGGCCCCTTCAGCGTCACCGGCAGGATGAACGACAGCAGCAGCGACGTCGACGCGCTCGCCAGCACCGAGCTGACGACGCCGGCGAAGATCACCGCGAAGCCGACGAGCGCCATCGTCAGCGCCGACAGCCACACGCTGCGGGAGACGAGCGTGCCGAGCGAGACGAACGCGAGCCCGGCGAGCGCGAGCAGCGCCTGCGCCTGCAGCCGCTCGCGCAGCGGCCCCGTGAAGTCGACGAGCAGCAGCATCGCGAACGAGCCGAACGCCGCGAACGTCGCGAGGATCGGGTTCGCGATCACCTTGTCGCCGAGCGCGAACATCGCCGGCATCACGATCGCCGCGCGGCCCGAACGGCGCAGCGCGGCGAGGTCGCGATCGCGGCTGCTCAGCCACTGAAGCGGATGGAGTGAGTGCACGGCTCCGGAGTTTGAGGCCTGCGTCAGACCCGCGCCGGCTGCTCGCGCGACGGCCGCGCCGGCGTCGATCTCGGGGATCTTCGACGAACGACCCCGCTGCTCCTATATTGCGGGCGATGCCGCAGAGCGCCGGGCTGCTGCCCTACCGAACGCGCGGCGACGGCTCGCTCGAGGTGCTGATCGCGCACATGGGCGGACCGTTCTGGGCGCGCAAGGACGACGGCGCGTGGTCGATCGTCAAGGGCGAATACGGCGCCGGCGAGGACGCGTTCGCCGCCGCGCGGCGCGAGTTCACCGAGGAGACCGGCGCGCCGCCGCCCTCCGGCGAGCCGATCGCGCTCGGCGAACTGCGCCAGCGCGGCGGCAAGCTGATCGTCGCCTGGGCGCTCGAGGCCGGCGAGCTCGATCCGAGCGGCTTTCACAGCAACACGTTCACGCTCGAATGGCCGCGCGGCTCGGGGCGCATGCAGGAGTTCCCCGAGGTCGATCGCGCCGCTTGGTTCGACTGCGAGACGGCGCGGCGCAAGCTCGTCGCCGGGCAGGTTCCGTTCGTCGATGTGCTCGAGCGGGTGCTCGTGCCTGGTGGCCCGACGGGCTGAGTGACTGTCTTTTTCGGAGCCGATCACAATTGTGCATACAGCGGCGCCAGCCGGGCTCGGCATGCGCCTTGCGCGGGGCGCCACGCCGGGATTGTCGCGAGGCTTCTGTAGCGCGCATTGTTCCGTAAGGATAGCTAGCTATCCTTACAAAGCTAGCCCGACTTCGAAAGGAACGCATGCCGGCCGCAAGGGCGCGCGCGATCACCCATCCAGACGAACCCCGACCCTTGGGGCACCATGAGGATCGCTACTGGCCGGCCGACCCGACGGCGCCCGCAGGCGGTCGGCGTGGAGGGACCTATCGGGTGTTCGTGCCCGACCCGATCGCCGAGCGCGAGTTCTCGCTCGACGGCGAGTCGGTCAGCGCGATCGTGGAAGCGACGAAGGCGCTCGGGCACCTCCAGGACACCCGGCCGCAGGTCACTTCGCTCGCAGCCCTGGCACGCAATCTGCTGCATTCCGAGAGCGCGGCTTCGTCGCGCATCGAGGGCGTGAAGATCTCGCACAAGCGGCTGGCGCGTGCCGCCTATGCGCGCGCCGGCGGCAGACGGGGCGAGCACCGAGCAGCCGAGGTGCTGGGCAACGTCGAAGCGATGGAGCGCGCGATCGACCTCGGCGGCAAAGCGGACCCACTCACGGTCGACGACATCCGCGACATCCATCGAACACTGTTGCGCTTCACGGAGGATCGAGAGATCGCCGGCGTCCTGCGCACGAAGCAGAGCTGGATCGGCGGCAACGACTACCACCCGCTCGGCGCGGTCTACGTGGGACCTCCCCACGAGCAGGTGCCGAAGCTCCTCACGGACCTCTGCCGCTTCATCGCCCGCACCGATCTCGCGGCGATCGCGCAGGCCGCGGTCGCTCACGCCCAGTTCGAGAACATCCACCCGTTCGCCGACGGCAACGGGCGCACGGGCAGGGCGCTGATCTACACGATCCTCCGCCGGCGCGGTGAGATCGCGAACTACATCCCCCCGGTCAGCCTCGTGCTCGGAAGCCAGCCGAAGAACTACGTCGCCGGGCTCGGCGCCTACAGCAAGGGCGATGTCGGCTTCTGGTGTGCGCGCTTCGCCGACGCGACGTCACGCGCCGCGGCCGGGGCCGAGCGCATGGCGGAGCGCATCGAGGAGCTCCAGGCCACCTGGCTCGAGCGACTCGGTCAGCCGCGTCGGGACTCCGCGGCGCGCGAACTGATCGGCGCCCTCCCCGCCCAGCCGGTGATCGACGTCGCCGCCGCGCAGCAGCTGACCGGCAAGTCGCATGTCGCCGTCGGCAACGCGCTGTCGCAGCTGGAGGCCGCCGGCGTTCTGACGGCGCTCAACGAGCGCAAATGGGGGCGCGTGTGGGAGTGCGGCGAGCTGCTCGCGCTCGTCGACGACTTCGAGCGGAGCCTCTCGACGCCGTAGACCCGCTCACGCTGGTGCTTGTAGTACGCTGGAAGACATGATGACAATTGTCGGAGGCCGCGACGGGTCGCTCTACCGGCCTCGGCCTCGGGCTGACCCGTTACAGCCGCTCGGAGATCCGCATGGTCCGCCAGGTCCGCGTCGACGAGCTGCAGAGCCGGCTCGACGCGCTGGCCAAGCAGCGGCGCGAGCTGGACAACCGCCTACAGGAGCACAACTGGCAGGCGACCTTGATCGAGTGAGCAGTCGGTAGCCGGAAAGGGCGAGCGTCAAGGCCCGCGGCCCGGCCAAAGGGCCGCATTTCCAACGATCCTCTGGTGGAGCGCCGGGGGCAGGCGCAAGCGGGGCGGGAATCCCGCGCACCGTAAGCCCAGCAACCCGCAGCGAGCACGAGGCACTTGGAATCGAGCACGACCTGACGCTGACTTCCGGTGAGGGCGGGTACGGGGACTGTTCCGCGATAGCTGGGCTGAGCGTTGCGTCAAGATGCTCGACCTAGTGCATCTTGATGCGCTAACGTCAAATGCATGCGCACGACGCTCACCCTCGCCGACGATGTGGCTGCCGCGGTGGACAAGATCCGCCGCGAGCGATCGATCGGCCTGAGCGAGGCGGTCAACGATCTCGTCCGTGCGGGGCTCGTCCAGCAGCAAGCGACGAGGCCATTTCGGCAGAAGACGCACGATCTCGGCGAGGGCATCGACTTCAGCAACGTCGCCGACGCGATCGAGACGCTCGACGGCGCAGCGACGCGTTGATGCTGCTCGACGCGAACCTGCTCCTATACGCAGTTCACAAGGGCGCCGACCACCACGAGACCGCCCGAGCGTGGCTGACCGAGCAGCTGAACGGCTCGCGCCGCGTCGGCATCCCGTGGTCCAGCGTCGGCGCCTTCCTGCGCATCGCAACCCACCCCCGCGCCTTTCCGCGCCCGCTCAGCCCCGCGACCGCATGGGAGCGAGTGAACGACTGGCTGTCCACGCCCGTCGTGTGGATCCCACAACCGGGCGCTGCGCACAGCCGAATCCTCGGTCAGCTCATCACCGAGCACGACGTTCGCGGCAACCTCGTCCCAGACGCGATGCTCGCCGCTCTCGCCGTCGAGCACGGCCTCACCCTTCAATCGACCGACACCGACTTCGCTCGGTTCGGCGCGCTCCGCTGGACGAACCCACTGGCCGGCGCCGCAGGTTCGCCGTCTCCGGCGCCTCCCGCCGCATGACCGCCTTCAGCCGAGCAGTCCGCGGATGTCCTCGGCCGTGAGACTGCTCGCGAACAGGTCGCCCTCGTCCATGACGCCGTTGAACAGCGCTGCCTTGCGGCGCGCGAGCGCGCGCACCTTGTCCTCGATCGTGTCGCGCGCGACGATCCGGTAGACCATCACCGAACGGGTCTGGCCGATGCGGTGCGCACGGTCGATCGCCTGCGCCTCCGTAGCCGGGTTCCACCAGGGATCGAGCAGGAAGCAATAGTCGGCCTCGGTCAGGTTCAGGCCGAACCCGCCCGCCTTGAGGCTGATCAGGAACACCGGGTCAGCGCCCTCCTTGAAGCGCTCCAGCACGCGATCGCGCCGGCGCGTGCGACCGTCCAGGTAGCAGTAGCCGATGCCGTCCTGATCGAGCCGCTCGCGGACCTTCGCGAGGAATCCCGTGAACTGGCTGAAGACGAGCGCTCGGTGGCCGCCGCCGACGACGTCGCCGAGCTGCTCGACGAGCGCGCCGAGCTTGGCGCACGGCACGCTCTCGTACTCGTCGTCGAGCAGGCCCGCGTGCAGGCTGAGCTGCCGCAGCAGCGTGATCGAGCGCAAGATCGTGAAGCGATTGCGATCGAAGTCGTCGATCACCCCTAGCACCTTCTGACGCTCACGTTGCAGGTGCGTGTCGTACAGCTTGCGGTGGCGCGGATGCAGATCGACCTCCAGCGTCTGTTCCTGCTTCGCGGGGAGATCGGCGGCGACCAGCTCCTTCGTGCGACGCTTGACGAGCGGCTTGATCCTGCGCCGCAGGCGCGCGAGCCGCTCGTCATCTCCGTCGCGCTCGATCGGGCGCGCATACTGCTGCGCGAACCGCTGCGGATCGGGGAACAGCCCGGGCGCGGTGATCGACAGCAGCGACCACAGCTCCATCAGGCTGTTCTCCATCGGGGTGCCGGTCATCGCGAGCTTGAACGGCGTCTCCAGCTCGCGCACGCAGCGGTACGTCTTGGACTGGTGGTTCTTGACGTACTGCGCCTCGTCGAGGATCAGCCCGGCCCAGGCCACCGTACGGTAGGCGTCTGCCTCCAGGCGCAGGAGCGTGTACGTCGTCACCACGACGTCGGCGGCGGCGACCTCCTCGATCGTGCGGCGCGATCGCTTCAGCGTGTCGGTGACCGCCTCGACGCTGAGGCCGGGCGCGAAACGCGCCGCCTCGCCGACCCAGCCGGGCACGACGCTCGTCGGCGCGACCACCAGGAACGGCGCCGCACCAGCTCCGCGCTCGCGAGCGTGGCAGATCAGCGCAAGCGCCTGCAGCGTCTTGCCGAGCCCCATGTCGTCGGCGAGGATCCCGCCGAGCCCCAGATCCCACAGCGACGCCAGCCAGTGGAACCCATCGCGTTGATAGGGGCGCAGATGCGCAGTCAGCGCGGGCGGCGGATCGTGCGTTGCGATCGCGTCGAGCTCGAGCAGGGCGCCGGCCTGGCGCTGCCAAGCGGCGGCCTGCTCGCTCACAACGCCGAGCGCCGCGAGCTCGGCCCACAACCCGGCCTGGTAGCGGCTGATCCGCAATGGCGACGTCAGCGAATCCGACAGCGCCCTCGCCTCCTCGATCAGCCGCCGCAGCTCCTGCAAGCGGGGCTCCAGCAGCGAGAAGTGAGCGCCGTCCTCGAGCAGCATCTGCGACTCGCCGCTCGCGAGCGCCGTGAACACCTCGACGAACGGCAGCTGACGGTCCTCGACGCTGATCGTCACCCCGAGGTCGAACCAGTCACGCTCATCGACGACCTCCGCGGTAGACAGGCCGATCGCGAGCGAGTCACCGACGTCGCGGTAGTCCGCGGGCTCCCCGACGACCTCCACGACGATGTCAGAACGCGCGACCAGTCGCGGCAGCTCCTCCGTCGTGAAGCGCATGCTGTCGATGCCGGTCAGCGAAACCGCCGGCGCGTCCTTGGGCCGTCCGTCGGCGCTCAGCAGGCCCAGCCGCTCGAGGTCCGTCCCGGTGAGCGATGTATCGGCGACGATCGCGCGCTCGGCCTCGAGATCCCGGAAGCCGGGGGCGTCTTCGTCGCCGGCGAACGCTGCGTGCCGCGTGGCGGCGCCGACCTCGTAGACCCACTCCCATGCGACGTCGAGGGCGTGGTGCGCGCCGTAGCTTGCGCGCAGCGACAGCGTCGGCGCCGATATCTCGGGCGGCGAGAAGGAGCCGTCCGACGACATGACCCTCGCGACGCTGCGCAGCGCGGGGCAGTGCTCCTCGGCGAACCGCTCCAGCTCGTCCGCCGGGATCCTCAACAGCTCGCCGTCGAGCAGCATCCGCTGCAGTGGCGCCGGCGCCGGCCTGACGAGGCGCACGAGCCACAGCGACTGGCTCTTCGATTCGTCGGGAACCCGATCGTCGCGCTCGACGCACACGACGCCGTGTCCGCTCGGGCCCAGGAACAGCAGCGGCCGCAGGTCGTTCGCGTCCTCGTCGCCGACTCGAAGGACCGCGCGCACGAGCGAGCTCGTGCCGTCCTCTCGTGCAACGTCGATCAGCAGCTCGCCGTGCCGATGGCGCGGAACCTCGCCGAGCTTCGCGTGCTCGTGAACGAGCTTTACTCCGAGGCGCGCCGCCTCGTCGAACAGCGACCACAGCTGTGCGCTGTCGCAGTTCCCGAGATCGAGCATCTTGTCGGCGCCGTAGCTGTACGAGTAGCCGATCGACCCCTCGCGAGCGCGATGGATCGCGTAGAGCTCACGGGCCAGCGCCAGGTGATCGGGACGGTACTCGCCGCTCTGCACCTGCCAGGAGCTCAGCCCAGCCCAACTCAAGGAGCCCGCGACCCAGCCGCCGCGGGCGCCCGGCCGAACCAGCCGTGCCATCAGCCGCAGCGGTCCACCGCCCGCCAGGCCGCTCGCCTGCAGCCTCAGCTCGATCGCCAGCGGAACGCCCGCGGCAACCCGCGCCGCCGGCGCGTCGACCAGCGCGCGCAGCGGCTCCTCCCACGAGCGCGGCCGCGCCGCCGGCGCGACCCGACGCGACGATCGCCGATCCACGACCCGGCGCGAGCGGTCGCCGTGCGCCGCGAACCGACCGCCGACGCGAGGATCCGCGGCGGTGATCACGAGCGCCGCGACGTGCTTGCAGTTGTATCCGACCGGGCACGTGCACTCACCGTCGTCGAGCGCCAGCGCGCCGTCGCGATCGGCGGTGAAGAACGCCGCCGTGTCGTACAGCGCGCCCTGACCGACGACCGAGCCGGTCAACGTCCCGGTGCCCACGTCCCACTCGACCGCCAGCACCCTGTTGGCGCACGCGTAGCCGCGCCCACGCGCGAACGACCGCGATCCGACCGCCGCCTCTACCCCGGACAGCGCCACCTCGCCCAGCTCCTCGATCGTGCTCGGCACGAACGCAAAGGTAGTCGTCGCGCCGGACCCAAACGCCGCCGGCTGGAGGTCCCTCTAGAGCTGCCCCGGGAAGAAGCCGAGGCGCGCGAGCGGCTCGACGAGCTCGTACTCCTCGTAGGAGAGGTGCGACAGCAGCGTGTCGGTCAGCAGGTCGATCGCGCGCTGCAGCGGCGCGAAGTCGCCCGGCTCGTTGATGTGCCGCACGAGCGCGCGGTCGACGCCCTCGATCGCGTCGTGGATCACGAGGTGCTCCTCGGTCAGGCGGTCGATCACCGGCTCGAGGCTCGCGTCGCTCTGCGCGAGATGCGGGAACACGGCGTTGTCCTCGAGGCCGTGGTGCTGCGCGACGACGTTGCAGTAGCGCGCGCAGAACGCGCCGAGCGTCCAGTCGTTCTGGCGCATCGCCATCTCGTTCAGCGCCGAGCGTGCGTCGCCCGCCGCGAGCGCGCCGTCGCGGACCTGCGCGACGAGATCGCGCAGCTCGGACAGCTCGCGCCGCAGCATGTCGTGGACATCGATCAGGTGCTTGCCGATCTGGCGACCCGTCTCCGTGTAGGAGACGTCCTCGCCCGACGGCGCGCGGTGCGGGCGCGAGGGCTCGTCCCACGGCAGCTCGCCGGTCAGGCGCGCGCCGTCGTCGGGCGTCGGCGCGACGCCGAGGCGGTCGTACTCGTCGTGGTCGTCGTTCGACGGAGAGTCGTCGTTCGGCTGCGAGGACACGCCGCCACGCTAGCCGAGCGCTGCGCCTAACGGCCGGGCAGCCGTCGCCGGCGCTCACGCCCGGCGGGTGGCGCGCGGCGGCGAACGGATGTAGCATCGCCAGTCGTATGAGAGCGATCTCATCGGGGGAATTCGCGAGGCGGGCGGCCGCGACGCTGGCCGGCACACTCGTGCTCGTCTGCGCGCTTGCGGCCTCACAGGCAGCCGCCGCGACTTTCACCGTCACCGGCACACTCGACAGTTCGCCGGGCGGCTGCGTCGGCACCGTCTGTCCGTCGCTGCGTGCCGCGATCTCGGCGGCGAACACCGCGACGGGACCCGACCAGATCAACCTCGGGACGGGCGTCTTCCGGATCGAACTGCCCTCGACGACGCCCGAGGACAGCAACGCAAGCGGCGACCTCGACGTGACCGGCGACCTGACGATCAAGGGCGCCGGCGCACAGGCGACGACGATCCTCGGCGCGCTGCCGGCCGGCAAAGGCGAGCGCGACATCGACGTTCCCGACAACGCGAGCCTGACGCTCGAAGGCCTCACCGTGTCGGGCGGGCGCGAAGGCGAGAACGCCGCATTTGCGCTCGGCGGCGGGATCGCGTCGCGCGGCAACGGGACGCTCGACCTCGAGCGTGTCGTCGTCTCGAACAACCTCGCCGAAGGCAAAGCGTCGTTCGGCAATGGCGGCGGCGTCTACAAGTCCGGAGGCCTGCTGACGATCGGCGACTCGGCAATCCTCAGCAACAGAGGGATCAACCCCGGCGCCGGCGGAGGGGTGTTCAGCGAAGGCGCGACCGCGAAACTCACGAACGTGATCGTCGCCGGCAACAGCACCAACTTCGTCAGCGGCGGACTGCAGCTCGAAGGCCCGGCGACGCTCGACTTCGTCACGGTCTTCGCGAACTCGACGCGGCTGGAAGGCGGCGGCGTCATCTTCGGCAGCGAAAACGCGCACGTGCGCGGCTCGATCATCAGCGGCAACGAATCGACGGAAACCGCCGCCGACGACTGCACCCTTGCCGCGATCAGCGAAGGTGGGAACGTCGTAGGTCCGTCGTGCGGGTTCTCCCAGCCGACCGACTTCACGACGAGCAATCCGATGCTCGGTTCGCTCGAAGGCTCGCCGATCCCGTATCTCGAACCGCTCGCCGGCAGCCCGGCGCTCGACCGCGCCGCGGCGCCGTGTCCGGCGACCGACATCCGCGGCGTCGCGCGCCCGCAGGGCGGCGCGTGCGACTCGGGCGCCGTCGAGCGCGTCGTCGCGGCCGCTCCGAGCCCCCCGCCGAGCGGCTCGACGCCGGCGACGACGCAGGGCGCAACGACGACCGCGCCGTCGGCGCCGGTGCTGACCGACGCGAGTCAGAGCAACGCGGTGTGGCGCGCGGGCGGCAAGCTCGCGAGCCTCTCGAAGCGCGTGCCCGTCGGCACGGTGTTCGGCTTCTCGCTCGACCGCGCGGCGAGCGTGACGTTCAGGTTCGCGCAGATCGTCCCCGGACGGCGCGTGCGCGGCCGTTGCGTCGTGCCGTCGGGCTCGAACCGCCGCAAGCCGGCGTGCAAACGCGCGCAGCCACGCGGCTCGTTCACGGTGCGCGGCCACGCAGGCGCCGACAAGGTCTCCTTCCAGGGGCGTCTCTCACCGAGCAGCAAGCTTCCGCCGGGCGCCTACTCGGTGCAGATCGTCGCGAGCAACTCCGCCGGGCGCTCGCAGGCGCGCACGCTGCGCTTCGCGATCGTTCGCTGACGCGCGTCGCCGGGCGGACTACGCCGCTTCTGCGAGCGCCGCGCCGGCGCCGGCGATGTCGAGCAACATCGCGCGCAGCGCGTCGACGCGATCGGCGCCGAAGCGCTC
Source organism: uncultured Solirubrobacteraceae bacterium (assembly GCA_963782925.1). GTDB lineage: Bacteria > Actinomycetota > Thermoleophilia > Solirubrobacterales > Solirubrobacteraceae > Palsa-744. Next base: position 2,114,428 of record CAWALH010000002.1, on the reverse strand, counting down.
TACCCACTCGCGCTCGAGCTCGGCGATGATCTGGAAGCCAGTGCGCTGCGCCTCGGCGCCGCGCCCGGTCAGGCGGATGATCTTCGCGCGCCCGTCGTTCGGGTCGGGCACGCGCTCGGCGTAGCCGAGCCGTTCGAGGTCGGTGACCGCCTCGCCGACGCCCTGCTTGGTCATACCGGCGCGCTCGGCGAGCTCAGTCAGGCGCATGCCCTCCGGCGCGATGTTGCCGAACACGCAGCCGTGCGCCTCGCGGATGTCGTCGTAGGCGGCGTCGCCCATACGCTCTCGTAGCTCGCCGACGAGGCCGTCGGCGGCCGTGAACAGAAGCGCTACGAAGTCTTCTCTCGAGGTTCTCTGCATTTACTCAGGTGAGTTGATAAGGTTGCTTGATCAAGTTGCCTTACAAGGTCGCTTGACCATCTTAGTTCGCGGATCGGAGGTCGTCAATGACTCGCAAGTGGTGGACCCTCGCAGCAGTCGTCATCGCGACGTTCATGCTGCTGCTCGACATAACCGTCGTCAACACGGCGCTGCCGAAGATCGAGTCGAGCCTCGGCGCGAGCTTCACCGACCTGCAGTGGGTGATCGACGCGTACGCGCTCGCGCTCGCGACCGTCGTGCTGACGGCCGGCTCGCTCGCCGACCGCTTCGGGCGCAAGCGCTCGTTCGTGTTCGGCCTGATCGTGTTCTCCGCCGCGTCGCTGGCGTGCGCGCTGGCGCCGAACGCCGGCTTCCTGATCGCCGCGCGCGCCGTGCAGGGGATCGGCGGCGCCGTGATGTTCGCGATCTCGCTCGCGCTGCTCGCGCAGGAGTTCCCCGGCGGGCGCGAGCGCGGCATGGCGATGGGCATCTACGGCGCGACGATCGGCGTCGCCGTCGCGACCGGCCCGCTCGTCGGCGGCGCGCTGACGCAGTCGCTCGGCTGGGAGTCGGTCTTCTACCTCAACGTCCCGATCGGCGTCGCCGCCGTGCTGATGACCGTCGCGCGCGTCGCCGAGTCGCGCGACCCCGGCGCGACGCGCGCCGACTGGCCCGGCGTCAGCGTGTTCACCGCCGCGCTGTTCATGCTCGTCTTCGCGCTGCTGCGCGGCAACGCCGAGGGCTGGGGCAGCGCCGGGATCGTCGCGCTGCTCGCCGGCGCCGCCGTGCTGCTCGGCGCGTTCGTCGCGATCGAGCGCCGCTCGGCCAACCCGATGCTGCCGCTCGAGCTGTTCAAGAGCCACGCGTTCACCGGCGTGCAGATCGCCGCGTTCGCGATCAGCGCGTCGCTGTTCGCGCTGTTCCTCTACCTGACGCTCTACCTGCAGCAGTTCCTCGGCGACTCGCCGCTCGCCGCCGGCGAGCGCTACCTGCCGCTGACGATCCTCACGTTCGTCGTCGCCGGCCTGTCCGGCATGTGGGTCTCGCGCGTCGCCGCGCGCGCGCAGCTCGCCGTCGGGCTGGCGTTCGTCGGCGCCGGGCTGCTGCTGATGTCCGGCCTCACGCCCGGCGACGGCTGGACCGCGCTGCTGCCCGGCTTCGCCGCCGCCGGCGTCGGCGCCGGCATCGTCAACACCGTCGTCGCCGACGTCGCGCTGAGCGTCGTGCCGAAGGAGCGCAGCGGCATGGCCGCCGGCATCAACGACACGTTCCGCCAGGTCGGCGTCGCCGTCGGCATCGCCGTCTGGGGCGCGATCTTCACGGCGCGCGGCGCGAGCAAGGCCGAAGCGCTCGCCCCGGGCGCGAGCGGGCACGGGCGCCAGCTCGTCGAAGCGGTGTCGGCCGGGCGGCTGCACGAGGCCGTTGGCGGGCTGCCGGTGGGAGCGCGCGCGGTCGCCGCGCACGGGGCGCGCGAAGGGTTTCTTGCCGGGCTCAACGAGGTGCTGTTGCTTGGTGGTGGGGTCGCGCTGCTCGGCGCGCTCGCCGCCGCGCTGCTCGTGCGCGAGCGGGAGATCGAGCGCGAGGCCGTCGACGAGCCGCATGTCGCAGCGGAGCGTCGCGAGCGGCACGCGGGGGCGCCGGAGCCGGCGTTCGACGTCAGCGCGGTGTGAGGAGGCGGATGGGGTGCTGTTCGTTCGGCGCTGAGCGAGCGTTTCAGCCCAACCCAACAATATCGTTGTGCTATGATTCCGGAGTTCGAAGGCGGAAATCTTCCGCCTGGAATCCACCACGCGACTTGGACCGAGATCGTGACCCGCTACGCGACCGGCACCCGACGCCGAGACCTGCTCGACGGGCTCCTTGACGCGCTGCATTCACTGAAGGCCGCGGGCTGTGGCACGGCGTATATCGACGGCAGCTTCATCACCGCCAAGGAGCACCCCGGCGACTTCGACGCATGCTGGGAGTCGGTCGGAGTGGTTGCCGACCGACTGGACCCCGAGCTGCTGGACTTCACCGACAAATGCGCGGCACAGAAGGCGCGCTACGGCGGCGAGCTCTATCCCGCCGACTGGGCGGCCGAACCCGGCGGCATGCGCCTTCTCGACTACTTCCAACGCGACCGCATCACCAAGCAGCCGAAGGGCATCATCGCTGTCGACCTGAGAGACGTCCCATGATCATCCTCCAAAACCAGCGCCAGTATCGCGACACCAAGGCCGACCTCGCCCGCTTCGAAGAGGGCCTGATCGCCCACGACGCGCGAGACCCGCACGATCTCCCCCCAGGCACCGACCCACGTATGCCCCAGATCATGCACGACGCGATCGCGAGCTGGATCGAAACGCTGCGCGAGCAGATCGACCATTATGAGAAGCTGCGCGACGGGCATATCACCAGCCGCGAGATCACCTCGCTACATGAGCTGCCGACCGCACTTATCGAAGCTCGCATCGCCGCCAGGTTGACCCAGCGCGAGCTCGCCGTGCGAATCGGGGTCGCCGAACAGCAGATCCAGCGCTGGGAGGCCAACGGCTACAGCGGCGTAAACCTTGACCGGCTGCAGTGCATCGCCGATGCGCTCGGCATAGAGATGCACGAGACGATCACGTACGCAAGCGCTGCCTAAGCCTGGATCCACCGATCCGCTGATCGCGGACGTTGATTTCGGCTGGATCGGGCGGAGGCGAGCGCTGTGCGCCGCTGACCTGCGCTCGTCTGCGCCGATGGGACGGGTCGCAGTGCGCTCACAGCGCTGTTGAGCGTGTTCTCAGGCAGCGATGATCGACCGGGCGAGACGCGGGGTGTTCACATCGTCGGCGTGGCGGAGCTCGCTTGTTCAGGTGGGCGCGGGAAGCGCCCGGATGCGGGTAAGCGCATCGGTGAAGTCGGTCCTCCACGGCCAGCGGGCGGGGAGGTGAAGCGTCCATTTGCGGGCGCTGCGGGTCAGCCGGCCGGGAATGCCGAGCAGTCGGCGACGGAAGGTGCGAGCAGCACGGACGGTGTGGCCGGGCAGGCCGATCACCGAGGTCCAGCGGGCGAGGTTGTGCGCGAGGCAGGCGATCACGGTCCAGGCGCTGTTGGCGTTGAACTGGCCCGAGGGGAAGTGCGCGAGCGCTTGGTCTTTCAAATCGCGGATCGTGAGCTCAACGACGGCGTGTTGACGGTGCTCGGCCTCCACGATCTCAAGCGCCTCGGTCCGGTTGGTCAAGAACGGGAAGTGGCGCCAGTCGGGCCACAGCTCGGCCTGTGCCCCCAGGAGCCGGGTGCGCCTGACGATCATCCGCCTCTCGCCGTAGGTCGTCTCGGCGATCTGCGCCTGCCCGCCCTTGGGGTAGTCCTGAAGCGTCTGCCAGGCGGACTCGGGGATGCTCGCGATCTGCTCTGCCACTCCCTTCTGCAGGCGAATGCTGATCGAGTACAGCCATCCGGCCTGCTGTAGGCGCGTCATCAGAGCCTTGTTCCAGAACGCCGAGTCCGCGCGCAGCAGCTTCTCGCCGGACGCGCCGGCGCGAGCGACGCGGGCGATCAGCTCCTCGGCGAAGCGCAGCGCCCCGCGGCTCGAGTTCGCCTTGCCCTTGCGCAGGCGGATGTGCAGCACCTCGCCGGTTCCAGCGCGGCTGGCCACCAGCGGGTGATACCCGCGCTTTTTGGTGTAGCCGAAGGAGGCGCCCTGCTTCTCATAGCCGTGGATCTCGCCGATGAAGCTGTCGATGTCGAGCACGAGCCGCTCCTGGCCCGGGCCGGCGCCAGCCCGCCACGCGCGCGTGAGCGTCTGGCCGAGCAGCGCATCGAGCTGGCGGACGTGCCCGAAGGTGAACGCGCGCAGGAAGGTCCCGAGCGTCGAGGGAGCCGGCAGCCAGCCACCGAGCAGGCGGCGCGTGCGCCCCGCGCGCAGCACCTCGCAATCATCGATGCAGTCGGCGCCGAGCAGCATCGCGTAGATCAATGCCATCACCTTGCGCCCGGCGTTTGCCGCCCCCGGCCGATCACGGCGAAGCGTTAGCAACCGATCCGCGAGCGCCTCGATCTGAAGCCGCCCCGCGAGCGTCGCGACGAGCGCGATCCCGGCGTCCGAGACGACCCGCTCATCGTCAAAGACGACCTCGACACCGTCCAGTCCGAGCGCCGCGTCATCATGCACCATCTGAGTGACCTCCTGACGCCGGGCCCCGGCTGCGCACACAGCCTGGAAAAGCCCAGTTCAGGGGGTCATTCTTCGTTTGACCCCGGACGGAAACTGCTCGGCCGACCGGTGGATTCAGGCTAAGGCGCTTCGCTGGCACGCTCTGCTCCAACAAGAAAACCCTCCATTTGGAGGGCTTTCTCGCATAGCACGGGAGGGATTGATACGGGATCCTGCGACCGAGATTCGGGCCTGGGCGGTTTGGGATTTGGCGGGCCAGCGGTGGATATTCGAGCGAATCTGGTGACGGGCGTCCAGGGTATGGCCTGCACTCTTGATTCGGCCGTACAATGTCCGTACAATGATCTCGATGCGTACCCAACGACTTGAGCTTCGTTTGACTGACAACGAGCGGCAACTCGACAGTGCCGCGGCAACGGCGGTGGGCGAGACGCTGAGCGACTTCTTCCGCCGCGCAGCGAGCGCGCGCGCACAAGATGTCCTCGCCGACCAGCAGCAAATCGCGCTCAACGAGGACGAGGCCGCGCGCTTCTTGGACGCGCTGGAGACCATCGATCAGGACACGGTCGCGCGCCTGCGCGAACTGCGCGAGCGCGTGTGACCACCGGCTGGGCCGGCACCGAACGCTTCGACGCCACCCGCCATGACGTCACGGGCTTCAGCTGTGGCAACGAGCTACTCGACCAGTGGCTGGTGCGTTACGCAGGTCAGAACCAGCGTCGAGACTCAGCACGAACGTTCGTCGCCACGACCGGCGAGCGCGTCTACGGCTACTACACGCTTCTAGCAGGACAGCTCGATCATCACGCGGCGACGGCTGATACGAGCAGAGGGCTATCGCAGCACTTCCCGATCCCAGTCGCGATCCTTGCCCGCCTAGCTGTCGATCGCGGCCAGCAGGGCCGCGGGATAGGCGCGGCCCTGCTCAACGACGGGCTCGTGCGCGTCGTCCACGCGTCTGAGGAGGTCGCCGTTCGCGCAGTGGTCGTGCACGCCGCCGACGAGAACGCCGCTTCGTTCTACGAGCGGTTCGGTTTTCAAGCGCTCAGCAGCGCACCACGGACGCTCATGATCCCAGTCACCGCGCTCCGCACCGCCGGCTATCGATCCTAGGCATTTTGCCTAGCCGCAAAAAAGCAACCAACAAACAGACCGAGTCGTTGGATCAACGTACTCGCTTCACACTTAGCCCACTGGCTGAAGTAGCTGCTTTTCCTCGACGTAACGAATGCCAAGGCCTGTGATGTAGTACCGGCCGGACGGGTGGAGCAGCACCAACTTCTTGTCATCGAGCTTTCCGAGGCGGGTGCTCAGGTGGTCCTTCCGTGAAGCGCGAAGCTGAGCTGCGAGATCGTCAAGCACCGCCCCGTTCGCACCCGCACGGTAAAGCATCAAGAGAACTTGATCCTGGGGTTTTAGGTCCGCGAGAATCACGGGCTGTCCGTTGATTTCTTGTACGGCAGGAACATCCTTAGAGACCAGATTTTCGATGATCGTCTGTGCCTCGTTCGCTTCGACGCCGTGATACAGGCGCACAAGCTCGGCCATGACCCAGTCCATGTTGTTCGTTACCAGAGTCGCGTCCTGACGATTGGGATCGATTCCATCACCAAGGTGCGCCGTATCTCGCTTGTTACGGATGTCGTAGATCAGCTTCAGGGTCCGAGGAATATGGAGCCGGACCGAATCATGGGCTCCTGTCGCTTGCGCGCAGCGTTCGAGCAACGTATCCACGCTTGGGAGCGTCTTCCCGAGCGGGGTTACGTTCTGACCGGTCTCGTGCTGGAGGAGTCGGAAGACGCCCTCGGAGAAACGCCCACCCTCCACGGCCTGCGGCCGATGGTCTCCGAGGTAGTAGCGACGCTTCGCCTCCGAGTAGGCCTCAAGAACCTCATCTACAACTCGTTCTGCGAGCCCCGCGCCCACGAAGCCTTTTTTGATGTCTGCGATCTGCAGCGCTTTTCTACTTTTCGTCGGGGGCGTCATTCAACGCCTTGGCGATAGCTTCGTCAAACTCCTGATCCCATTTTGATGTGAGAACAATCTGACCTCGGTTCGACCCCGCGTTGAACCCCTTCATCGGACCCAGGTGTTTATGGGCGAAGTTGTTCGCATCCCAGCAGTGCTTTCGCTTCAGCTCCTCATGGACGGCGTCGGCATTCACGGGGTTCTCACCAAGCCCTCGGGACCGAGCACCCGCAATCAGCGCGACAACCGCCTGCGCCTGTGCCGTCTTCGACGATCCGAGCTGCCGGGTGGGAGGCGTGATGTGGACGCTCCCAGCCCCGGTTAGTTGCAGGCAATCACGGAGGCGGTTTTCCTCCACCCCAGATTCGGCGGCCAAGTGCTCAAAGAACTCGTCCTCAGCCGGAAGATCCTCCGGCGGCGTGGCCGACGGACCGTCCGTTTTCCGCGTAGCTCGCCGCTTTCCCTTGGGTGCTGAGGCGCGGCCCTCCACGTTGTCTTTCTCCGGCGGAGGGTTCTTAGTGTCCCCTCCCTGCAGATATGCAACGGCCTCCTTGAACGCGTCGGCCTGCAATGCCTCAGGAATACCAGCCTGCTCGACCGACTGCCAAGCCTTCTTCATGAGCTCGTTTACGTCCATGGACATTCGATCCTATCGTCGCTGGCCGACACACATACTCTGCGCCGATCGGCTCGAATTGGCCAACGAATCGGATTTGTCCGACCAGGCACCGATTCCGGCGGCCGGGGTTCGGGCAGACCGAGATTTCGATGCGAGCGCGGAAAACCTTGTCCCGTAACGGCCCTCCGAACGACCTTTCTCTACGGGAGGGCCATCTCCTAGATAGCGGGGGCGGGATTCGAACCCGCGACCTTCGGGTTATGAGGTCGCCGAAGGGGGGTCGGGTGGGGCCAGATGGCCCATGTTTGCTGGGGTTAGGTCGGGTTCGGTCGGGTCCGATTTCGTCAAAACGGAACCCCGAACGGAACCTTGCGGCTCGTGGGGTCGCCCACGAAGACTGCCCAAAAAAAGCTCAGGTTAGGCGTTCACTCCTCCTCGAACGTTGGGGCGGGGGCCTCACGGCGCGTGTGCGTGAGCAGGCGATCCCACGCCCATGCCAGACCAGCGGCGACAGCCGTCAGCGAGACGAGGATCTGTACGAACGCGACAACCCGAGCCGCCTCGTGCAGTTCTATCCCGATCGTTCCGCCGGTAACGCCGACCGTGAGCGACGTAAACGACGCCTCGGCGATCGACCCTATAGGCGAGGCCGCCTTGGAGGTGAGTTGCACGCTGCTCGGCTCCGTCAAGCGGCAGGCAAGATACGCGGCAGTGAACAGTGCGAGCGCCGAACCTGCGGCCAAAGGCGCAACCACGGTTGCCCGATAGCCGTGCCGCTTCGTCGCGTAAACCGAGCCCGCGATGACGGCAACCAGGAAGACCACGGTAATCCAGCCGGCAGCGGGGCGTGGGCTGAGCCAGATTCCCGCGATGGCGATTAGCACGAAGGCAGCCATCGGCGCTGCCGAGACCCGTGCGAAGGCGCGGGTGGGGTGCTGTGGAGCAAAGTATGTTGCACTCCATCCCCGAGCACGCCTCACGGTTGAGTCCATCTGTGAAAGCGCTCGCTGCGCGGCTCCGCGCTCGTGCTCCAGCTGGGCATGCAGTGACTTGGCGGCAGCAATCAACTCAGTCTCTGCCGGCTCGATCGCATCCCAATGCGGGGACTGCCGAATCCAGCGCTCCCACTGATAGCCGAAGCCTCCAGGACCCCGGTCACGGCCGAGGCCATTTTCGAGCGTGGGCTCCTTCGAGAACTCAAGGTAGCTCCATTCGGGGGTTCGCCGCTCATGTTGCTCGGCCAATGTGCTGCGAGCTCGCTGGCCTTCGAGGTACAGATGCTCCTCGGTGCGCTGCCGCTCGATCCCTTGTGTGGCGCCGTCCCTCACAAGCTCTTCAGCAAGTTCGCGCACACCAGCGGTCTGCTGCGTGACTGCGCTGAGCTGTGCGATCTCCTCACCCGCCCACGCGACCAAGCGCCGCTGGTCCTCGCGAAGGCCCTGAATGATACCCAGGAGAGCCTCCCTCTCCGCTTCCTCGCCGACTGGCCGCACCGATAGATTCTCGCATCCACATCGGCGCGAATCCAATAATCAGACTATCGCCGGCCTGCGGGCCGTCCTGTAGCACCCCGCGGCGCGAGCGATCGCTCCAAATCACACACGTCGTCGAGGCGGTCTCTAACTCGTCGGGACTTGCGAGCCTTGAGCATTTAGGTCGGGCTATGGGTCCAGCTCGCACTCCGCGAGCGGAAGGCTCCCGGACGCCCAGGCATCCTCAAAGGTCCCCATCGGCATCTCCGACGCTCGGATCGAGTCGACCGTGCCGGCCAGCACAGAGTTGAGCGGCGGGACCTCAAACGTCTGGTCGTCGTCAGAGATGACGCGGGCGTGAAGGGCGCGGGCCTCGTCCGCCGGCAGCACGCGCCATTGACAGACGACGCCGCGCTTGTCGAGCTCGGTCGAGAAGCGCTCGAACGCCTTCTTGGTCTTGGCCGACAGGTTCGCTGGCCCCGACATGAGCCGTACCTCATCGATCTGATCGAGGGACAGCTCGTCGGCGAGGACTTCGAGCGCCTTGCGATCCATGTGCTGCTCATACCAGAGGACGTTTCCGCGCAGTTGTCGGACGACCCTTCGAATCGCGAGGTCGTTCGAGAACGGTCGGTCGGGGTGAAGGTAGGTATCGACGATCGCGTCGGGCACCAGCGCTGGGGCCCTCAGCTGACTCTGCGACGGCCGGCGGAGCGCCGATCACCTCGAAGCCCGTCCGGATGACCTGCGCCATGAGCTTGCGCCGCTCCTGCAAGAACTCGTCGTAGCCCATCTCCCCCCAGCCGTCCGGAAGAGCGTGGTGGAAGAGATCGTCGGCTGAGAACTGATCTGCGTAGCGCGGCCAGTAGACCGACGGCGCCGTATCGGAGATCTCGATGTTCTCCGGCCACTCCACATAGGAGAGGTTCGCGATCTGGTTGATGTTCGAGGTTCCCCGGACGCCCTGGCCTTCTAGGTACTTGCGCGGGAACAAGTGGTGGCGCTCAACAGGCGTCTTCTTCGGCCGGAGGACGGGATCGAAACAGATCGCGCAGGAACAGGGCGGCCTTGTGCTCGTGCTCGGCGCCCGCTTCGACGAAGGGGGGAACTCGGGCATTAAGCAGGCACAGCGATGCGGCGTAGGCGAACAGGCCGGGACCCTGCGCTGCGGAGGTCGCGAGCCCCTGAGGCAGCGTGATCGTCCAGTAGTCCGAAGTGAGCGTCGTGGAGATCGCCTGGCGTAGCCGTGCGAGATAGTCGGCGCCGTCGGTCGCCTGGGTGAAGGCTTGGACGTCCTGCGTGATCTGAGCCTCGAAAGAGCCGGTGTAGCGCCCGGTGAGCGAGGACATGAAGAAGTAGCGGGCGATCGTCGTCCTCAGATCGCTATGCGAGAGTCCATAGCTCGCGTCCGATGAGATACAGCGCGTATACGAGCACGACGTTGTTCTCCGATGAGATCTCGTTCGAGCGCCGGAAGCCCGCGGACATGAGCGTCTTGATGTACTCGTGCCAGCTCGTTAGGTCGAGGATCACGTCGATCGCCGCGGTCAGCTTGTCCAGCTGAGCCGCGCGGTCGCCCTCGAGAAGCGTCTCATCGCCATCGAGGCTGCCGCCACGCAGGAGCGCAAGAACGGACTGCAGTCGGCCGCGCTGGAACGCGACGAGCACGGCGACACGGAGCAGCTGGTCGGCGGCAGGTTGGACCAGGTGGTTGTAGGGGCTCGGGGTCGCGTCGCCGGGAACGATGCGGACAGCCTGGGCGAAGTGTTCGAGGCGACGCCGGTCCTCCTCTCGGAAGACGGATAGCAGCGTGAGAATGAAGTCGGCCTGGGTCAGCATCGTGCCGCCGCTGTTGACGCGCAGAAAGATCTCGGCCACGCGCTCCTCGTCGACCTCGTGGCCGATCTGCACGGCAAGAAACGGGAAGTCCTCCAGGCCACTCAGGCGTCCGAGCGCGGTGCGCAACTGCTTCTCCCGACCATCCTCGAGTGCCTCTGGTTTCGAGGCTCGCAAGCGCTCGATGAACGCCTCGATGACCTCCCAGTCCTCACCGGTCCAGAGCTGTGTGATGTTGGGCAGGAACTCGGGATCCTTCTCGATGGCGGCATCCGTGACGTCGAACTGACCGTCGCGAGGCCGGAAAGCGATGCTGATCGGCCCCTTGCTGAAGTCCTTGAAGGTGATCTCGGCACCCTTCATGACGGCGTAGAGCCCGGTTAGCCGCTGCTGCCCGTCGACAATGAACTCCGTCGGCGTGTGCTGCTTGCCGTCGACGCCGATCAGCTTCGCATCGACCTCTGCCGCGTTCCAGAGCATCAGATAGCCGACGGGAAAGCCGCGGTACATCGAGTCGAGCAGGTCACGCACCGCGGCCTTCTTCCATACGAAGGGGCGTTGAAGCTCGGGCAACGCGAGCTTCCCGAGGTCGATGTCGCCCAACAGCTGGCTCAGCTCGTAGGAGACGGGCTTGAAGAGCGTCTTTGCCACGGCGGCAGCCTATTCGGCAGATCCGACTCGCGCGCGCCAACCGACCAACGCGACGTTCCGCTAAGACGGAGCGACGGGATCAAGTGTCGTCCGACACCTCCTGAGCAGCAGCGTTCAGGGCCTCGTGCTAGGAGACGAACATCACTCGTCCTGCTGGGCGACGGTGCCGGCTCGCGTGACCGCGCTCTCGACCACCAAGTCCGTCAAGGCATCGGGGACTCCGTACAAACGGCATACGAGGCGCTCTACGACCTCGACCAGCTCTCGCCCAACCGCCAGCAGATCATCGATCTCATCTTGTCGACGCGCGATCTGCTCGCTGAACGCGTCGAGGCTGGCGGGCATCCGCGCGGAGAGCAGATCATCCGGCATCAGCCGGCCGGCACCGAGCAGATCCTGCAGAAGCGCGACACGGTCGTGTGGACCGTCTACGCGGGCTGTTGCTCGACGTGAATGCCTGAAGACGAGCGCGCCGTCCTCCAGATGGGGATGGCCAAGCATCCCGTCGGTCGTGATATCCACCGTGAGCGCTGGATCTAGGCGCACGGACCGTACGGCCGTAGCGGCCAGCTCGGCAAGCACCGCCGCACGGTCGACCTCGACTCCGTGCGTTCGCCACGGATTCTTCACCGCGCGCCGCAACTCCGGCGCGACCGAGCGGACTGGCAGTAGCGCCCGTCTGTTCGCTGCGACGGCGCGTACGAGATGCTCGATCGCTGCGGCGACGTCTGCGTCGCCAGCCTGCGATCCGACAGCTGAAAGCAACGCCCGGGCCTCCGCTCTCACCGTCTGAAGATCAGCCTTCGCGGCCGCTTCGGCGAGCGTGTCGACGTGGCCGCTGGGTACCCACCCGTCAGGCGCGGACACATGGCGGTACGGAATCTCTTTCATGGGCTTGGGCTCGTAGTTCCTCCACACGTCGCGCGGCGTCTTGCCGCGCACCGCGTACCAGAGGTCAAGCAGCTCGCTGTTCAACACGCCACAGAGAAACGCAACCGAAAGGCCGTCCTCCTTTGGCGTAACGATCGTTGCCTTGATCGACGGCTGCCATTCGCCGCGCTCGTCCAGCGCAAAGCGTCCGCGGTCCGTGCGGTACAGCGCGATCACCTTCGCACCCGTGAGCGCCTCAAAGTCGCGGGGCCACGCCGTTTCCCACCATTTGCGGCGCGAGTTTCGTGCGAACTCGGCTCGCGTCCGCAGCACCTCGCGCCAGGGCTCCAGCGCCTCGATGACCTCGGCCGTCGGATTGTCCTCGCGGCGCAACCACACAAGGCTCGCGTAGTCGGCCTCGTCGATCGCTCCGTAGAGCAGGGCCCGCGACTCGGGCGAGTGTGCGAGGAACTGCGGGTAGTCGCTCCACGGTGGCTTCTGCTCAGCGCCGGGCGGAAGCTCCATGATCGGGTCGCCTGTCTGGTGTCCACGCGCGGCCAGCTCTGAGCGGGTCCGGTCGGACAGCCGTCGTTGCACGCGGGCCGAATACGCGTCGGCCCCCGTTTGAATGCCCTGCGCCACGACCCAGCGATCGGCCATCCTCTCGACCGGCGTCGTCGAATCGTCGAGCGCCGTCTGTAGATGCGCCACGACACGGGCGGCCACGTCGCGCGAGGCGTGCTTGATCGGCCAAGGACGAGTTGAGCGCAGCTCCTGCTGCGCGACATCGTGAACCAGGACTCCCTTCGAGCGACCAGCGCGCCCGTCCGCGCGCGCCGCCATCGCCGCAAGCAGCGCTTCTCGCGATGGCACTCGGGCAGCCGGATCGCCGGTGATCGCCACAGCCGCCTCGCCCTCATCCTCCAGGAGCACTACGCGCAACCGATGTTTCTTCGGCGCGGGCGCCTTCGTTGCCACGAGAATCGCGCTCTCGACTGTCGGCGGCGTCATCCCGGTGCGCGTGTCGCGCTCTTGCTGCTCGGTCGCGAACAGGCGCATGCTTCCGAAGATGTAGAGCTCGTCGAGCCGCAGGCTCGAGGCGATCCGCTCACGAAGCCAATCCGCGTTGCCGGCGTTCATCCAGCCGGCAGGCGTGATGACGCATAGCCGTCCACCTGGCGCAACCTTCTCGGCCGCCATCGCGAGGAAGTAGTAGAGATAGTCGCTCTTGCCGTGGTAGTCGCCGCGCCATCCGGGCAGCGCGCGCAGCCGGTCAAAGAGCACCTTGTTTCCGGACTCGAAGACGTAAGGCGGATTGCCGATGACCAGATCAAAGGCCTCGTCTTTGCGGATCTCCACGAAGCGCGGCTCCTTGGCTGCATCGAGCGGCACGATCCCGTAGCGCTCATCAGACGCAAGCAAGGCGGCATCCTTGCGCTGCGACGCGTCGAGCTCACCAAAGCTGTCGTCCGGGCCACCTCGCGCGCCCAGGGAGTCCGTGTGTACGACGCCCAGCGTGAACGTGCCGGGCTCCTCCCCTACCTCGCGCAGCCGTCCGAGCAGACGCGAGACCTGCAGCAGTAGATTGACCTCGGTGAGGTAGTACGGAAAGGGGCTGATCTCGCAGCCATGGAATCCGCGCACGATCGACCGAAGCCCCTCGCGCAGATCACGTGGATCGTTCAGGTCAAGCCCACCATCATCGATCACACGGCGCGCGGCCTCGACCAGAAACCCGCCTGACCCGGTGGCGAAGTCGAAGATCGTCCGCTCGTGGCGCTCGTCACCCTCGATCCGGAAGACGCCCTCGGGCCCGGCGAACCCGGCGCGGTCGAGCATGAACCGGACCACCGCGCGCGGTGTGTAGAACTGGCCGAGACGGTCACGGTCGATCTCATCGACGTAGGACTCGTACAGCCCACCGAGCACGTCCGCTCCCAGACGCGCGAGCGGAAACGGCACGAGCGCATACAGCACGTCGGCCAGGGCCTCATCACGTGGCCGGAACCAGTCGTAATTGTTGTCCTCGCCGAACAGCCAGCGGTAGCGCGCACGCCCACGTTGGAAGGCCTCGTCGAGCACGCGCTGGAGGTTGCGCCCCATGCGCTCGTAGACCTGCTCGAAGCCGCCGTCGTAGAGGCAGTCCTCGACGAAGCCGGCGTCCTCCCAGGATCGATAGAGCAGTATGCGGGTCAGAGCGAGTTGGGAGACCCGCATCAGGTACTGCGAGAACGCCCGGCGGGCAATCCCATCTGCGTCTCGATAGCCAGCGACCGTGGCGGGCAGGGCGGCGACATCGACGCCTGGCTCGATCTCTCGGGCGAGCGTCTCAAGCTCCATGCGCAACCGCTGCTCGTGGTCGGGGTTGAGGTCGAGATCGGTCAAGAGCCGGTCGTGCTGGGCGGCGGCGTCCTCGGCGAGCTGTCTCGACAGCGAACGCAGCTGGCTGACCAGGAACTCCACGTCAATCTGAAGCGCCGCATCCACGGCGGCCCGCTCGCGCCATGGCTCGGCCTCGGCGACGAGCGCGATCTTCTCCGGGAGTCCCATCGCGCGGAAGCCGAAGAGGCCACAGAAGCGGACGAACCGATCAACCTCATCGATGTCGAGCGCCTCGCCGTGCGCCACCTGCCGGAGCCGTCGCACGTCGAAGGAAAGACTGGGATCGTGTCCGCTCGCACCGCGGCGATAGACCCTCAGCTCGTGGAGGTTGAACAGCACGCCGTAGTCGAGGTGGCGCTGGTCGATGTATGCGCGGATCTGGCGCTCGTGCGCCCCGAGCTCCTGTGTAGAGCTCTTGGCGTCGAGCACGAACCGATGCGCCACGAGGTCGATAGGCGTGAAGTCGGGCTTCAGTCCGCTGCGGCCGAGCTGCGGGAAGTAGGCGTCTGGAGGAAACCCGAGCACGCGTTCGATGAGCGCCGCCAGGATGGGCTCAGTCAGTAGCTCCTCGTCCTCGCGGGTTCTCGCGCGGTCGAGGTATTCCCCGAGGTGTCGCGCCCCGTTGAGCTCCCGGTAGCGCCCGGTCTGCTCGTCGAGCAGCGTCGCGAGAGCATTAAGCTCCGGCGAGATCGAGGTGGCGGACATCAGAATCCCGCAAGGAGCGAACCGGCGGCATCCCGAGCGAGAGAAGCATCCGGAGCGAGGGCTACTGTCCGGCTCGTGGACACCGTCATCACGAGCGAAGATCTAGCGCCCGAGGAGCTTGAGGCACTGCGCGCCGCTGGCGCGTGGTACGCCAAGTACCACGCCGTGCGCATCGCCGAGCTCGCTGATGACCCTTCGGCATACGCTGAGCACAAGCGCGAGAAGTTCCTCACGCTCGTCACCGCGTTGCGGAAGCTCGGCTTTGAGATGGCGCTCCCCGACGCGCTACGCGCCGACGAGCGCCAAGCGGCGTAGCTGACGAAGTTCCTGAGCGGCACGTGCCGGATGGTACGGGTACGCCGCGACAGGCCGGTCGGCACAACACACGCACTCGCTGAGTCAGGCGGCGTCCCACGGAGCGTGATCTCCGCTGCCAAATGCCCGTTCGACGAACGCCGCCCCGTTGGACGGGTCGGGCGCGTAGTGTCGGTAGATCTCGGTTGTCTTGGCATCGGCGTGGCCCATCCACTCCTGGATCGCGCGTAGCGGGGCGCCTGCGGCGGCCATCTGCGTGCCGAAGGTGTGGCGGAGCTCGTGGAACGTGATCTCGTGCACACCGGCCTCGGCGAGGGCATCCTTGAAGCGCTTGCGCATCTTGGAAGGGTCGAGAACATGCCCAGTGTCGGGGTGACAGAAGACGAGATCCCTCTCTGCCGGGAAGCGCGAGCGACGGCGCAGGTCTTCGAGCTCGCGGGCGAGCCGTGCGGCCATCGGGACTGAGCGGCCTTCGTGGGACTTGGGAGTGTCCATCTGCCCGCGCGTGAAGTTGTCGGCGACACGTACGTGAACCGCCCCGGAAACCTTGGAGGCCCAACCCCCTGAGAGGATGGGCCGATGGGAAAAGTCACGAGGTATCCGACAGAGGTGCGCGAGCGAGCCGTCCGGCTTGTGATCGAGCACCGCAACGAGTACGCGACGAAGTGGGCGGCGATCACCTCGGTCGCCGAGAAGTTCGGCTGCTCGGCCGAGACCCTGCGCGGCTGGGTGCGCCAGGCCGAAGTCGACGGCGGCATGCGAGCGGGAACGACCACCGCCGAGGCGCAGCGGATCAAGGAGCTCGAGCGCGAGAATCGCGAGCTGCGTCGCGCCAATGAGATCCTGAAGGCCGCTTCGGCTTTCTTCGCGCGGGAACTCGACCCGCAGCCCAGGAGATGAGCGCCGTGGTCGACGAGCTGCGCGCCGAGCACGGGGTCGAGTCGACCTGCAGGATCCTGCAGGTCGCCCCCTCCACCTACTACGCGGTCAAGGCGCGCGAGCGCAATCCCTCCCCACGAGCCCTGCGCGACCGCGAGCTTCGCGAGCGAATCCGCAAGGTGCACGAGCAGAACTACGGCGTCTACGGCGCGCGCAAGGTCTGGTGGGCGCTGCGCCGCGAAGGGATCGATGTGGCGCGCTGCACGGTCGAGCGCCTGATGAGAGCAGAGGGCCTGAAAGGCGCCCTGCGCGGCAAGAGGCGGCGCACGACGATCTCAGACGCTCAGGCCGAGCGGGCCCGGGATCTCGTCGATCGCGACTTCAAAGCCTCGGCGCCGAACCGCTTGTGGGTCTCAGATTTCACCTACGTGGCGACGTGGTCGGGCGTCGTCTACGTGGCCTTCGCGATCGACGTCTTCAGCCGGCGGATCGTCGGCTGGAAGGCCGACCGGAGCATGAAGACGAACCTCGTGCTCGACACGCTGGAGATGGCGCTGTGGGCCAGAGACCACCACGGCCAGCCGGTCGCAGGCGGCCTCGTGGTTCATTCCGATGCCGGCAGTCAATTCACGAGTTTCGCCTTCACCGAGCGCCTGATCGACGCCGGCGCCGATCCTTCGATCGGTTCCGTCGGCGACGCCTACGACAACGCCCTGGCCGAGAGCACGATCGGCCTCTACAAGACCGAGCTGATCAACCGTCGACGGCCATGGAAGACGCTCGATGAGGTCGAGCTCGCCACGCTCGAGTGGGTTGACTGGTACAACCACAGGCGTCTGCACGGAGCCTGCGAAGGACTTCCTCCCGCTGAGTTTGAGCAGGTCAGGGAGAGATCACGCACACAATAGAAATCGCCTCCAGGAAAGCCGGGATGGTTCATACGCGCCCGGCGTGCCAGTCGATGTCCAGCCACTTGAGCGCGAGCAGCTCGCCCTGGCGCAGGCCGGTGAGCGCAGCGGCGAGGTACAGCGTCCGCTCGACGCCGCCGAGAGTGTGCGCGGGGACGACGCCGATCAACCTGTCGAGTTCGGATGGCTGTAGGAATCGGACGCGCTTATGGGGCGAGCGGTTCTTCTTGGGGCGATCGACGTAGGCGACCGGGTTGCTCTGTGCCCAGCCGCGCTTGATCGCGAAGGCGAATACGCCATGGAGGAAGTTCAGGTGGTTCTGGACGGTCTTCGAGGACAGGCCGTCATTGCGCTTGCGCTTGAGGTACTGCGCGATCTGGGCTGCGTCGATCTTGTCGATCGGGCGCTCGCCGAAGAACGGCACGAGATGACGGCGCAGATGTCCGCGATAGTCCTGGATCGTGGAGCGCTTGCGCTCCATCACGTGCTCCAGGTGATCGACGTAGGCGCCGCCGGCCTCCTCCAAGGTGCGCCGGGCTGCTGTGGACACGATGACGTCGCGCTCGATCCGCTTGCGCAGCTCCTTCTCCGCCTGCGCGCGCGTGAGTCCGTCCGCCGTGCCTGGGGTGCGCTTGGCGGCGATCTTGCGCTTGACGCGCGTGCCGCCGGACCACCACGAGCCGTACCAGCTCACCCGCCCAGCCTTGTCAGGCACCTCGAACAGACGCCCGCTGCCGTAGGAGCGTCTACCCATCGCCGGTCGCTCCCATGTTCGGTTCCGATGTCTCGCCGGACATCAGCCGTCGACGTGCTCGGCGAGCCACCGTTCGAGCATCGCGTGCGTGAAACGGATGTGGCGGCCGACGCGCAGACACGGTATCCGGTGGGCGCGCACGGCTTCGTAGATCCAGCTCGGCTTCACGGACAGCAGCGTGGCCGCCTCGTGCGGACATAGCAGCGGTCCTTCGGCGAGGGTCGACTCGGCTACGGCGGTGCTTGCGGGTTCTCGCCCACTCATCCCCCCTAATGACCGCGAGCGGCCGGAAACGGCCAGCGAATTGGATCGGGAGCGGATAGGGACAGCACAGACGCATCGCGTGAGGCTTGTCGCAGTCGGAGCCAGCGACCCTCCGGCTGGGTGCCTGCCGGGGCATCCCGACGCGCCTATATCGCGATCAACTCGAGCTCATCCAACCGCCTGACCGCAGGAGACGCCCAGGCTGACTCGCCGGAGATGCGCACGACGCCGTCCCGATCGAGCCTCGCGAGCGCGTCGCTGAGGTCGAGTACCTCGATCTTTGAGATCTCGACCTCGAGCTCTGCGCGCGACCAGCGGTGCTCGTGATCGTCGCGGAGCAGCTGCAGGATGATCGCTCGTTCGACCCGCGGGTCGGCCTCGCCCAGAACTTGGTTAGGTTGATCTTGCATGGAAGGGTCACTCCTTCTTTGCCGGGCCCCGGGCAGCTCTAACTGCGCCGGGGCCACTTTTGTGGTGGAGGTCTGTGCGGCGGCCTAGCCGAGGCGTGCGGCCAACGCACTGGCACAAAAAAGTATAGTACATGAAGTGCTCGACCTTTACGGATAGGCTCCCTGGGATGGGCCCTGAGCAGCAGTTCGGTGTCAATCTCGCCCACGCGCGGGAGAGATGCGGCCTGAGCCAGTCCCAACTCGCCCGCAAGGTCGACGTGGTGGACACCTACATTTCCCGGATCGAGACCGGCAGGTCTACGCCTTCGTTTGGTCTGATCGTGCGCCTCGCCGCAGAGCTCGACACCACACCCTCGGAGCTTTTCGCCGAAGTCCACTAGCTCCAATACCGTTGACTTCAGAGGTGTACCCCCGCCGCCCGCTGTTGCTCGGCGTGGGGGAGCGAGCGCAGCGTCGGACATCGGCTTGGCTGCTGTTCGTCGTCCGATCCGAGCGTGAGCTGGGGGCGTGTGGAGAGGCTCGGATCTCGCGCAATGCGAGAGTCACCGCTTCGATCGGCGTTATGGCGCTGATCGTCGTGAGGCCAGCGGCCATCCAACGTGCGCTGCCCGCGCGCTCGCGCCACCCGTTACGCTTCCGTCTTCGAAATGTACCGTGGGAACCGGACAGGGGGGACGCCGATGTTGCACCGAAGCATGAAGTACATCGGGAACAATGCGATTGCCCTCTTGGCGCTCTTCTTGGCGCTCGGCGGAGTTGGCTACGCAGCGAGCGGCGGCTTTACCTCGGGCGGGCAGCTCAGGGCTTGCGTGCGGGCTAACGGCAGCCTCACGTTGCTGAAACCAGGGAAGAAATGCAAGAAGGGACAGACGTCCGTTTACTGGAACCAGCAGGGGCGGCAGGGAGCCAAAGGCCTGTCGGGTCTTCAGGGCACTCAAGGGCCTTCCGGCAGCCAAGGGTCAGCGGGCGCCGCGGGACCATCGGACGGCTTCGTCGCGCGAGAGGCTGGGACGACGGCGCTTCTAGCAGAAAAAACCACGGCGATCGTGCAGCTCTCGCTTCCGCCGAGCACAGGCTACATCGTCACCGGCGCCACCGAACTCGGCAACAACGTGGCCACGGAAGGCTTTGTCGACTGCACGCTCTCGGACGGAGCAAGTACCAGCAGCGGGTCAGCCCTCCTGGCTGGCAAAGCTGCCTTCCTGCAGACGCTCACGCTGACCGGGTCGACGAGCGGAGGAGTGATAACCCTCAGCTGTACCCCTGACAATGCCGGACAGGCTCGCAATGGGGTGATCACCGCAGTACGCGTCGGAGCACTGCACACCGGCTAGCTCGGCGGTTAGCGCCGCCGCGTCGGTTTCAGCGCAGCGGCGCGCGGGCTTCCACGCAGCCGTGGGCTGCCCCTGCGCGTTCCCGGGCGCTTGACTCTCAAGCGGGCGGAGCCGGGGCTTCCCGCGGGCCAAGTACAGCATCAACGTCCGCGACGTTCCCGTCGACGGCTTCTGGTCGATCGGTGTACAACGCCGAGGGGTTCTTTGGGCCCAACGACCGCAACGCCTACAGCGTCAACAACGTCACGGCGGTCGTCAACGACGACGGGTCGGTCACGGTCCATTTCGGCAGCTGCGAGAAAGACCGGCCGGATTGCCTTCCCCTCACGGATGGCTGGAACTACACGGTCCGCGTATACCGGCCGCGACCCGAGATCCTCGAGGCAGCTGGACTTCTCCGGAGATCACGCCGCCGGAGTAGGACAGCGGACCGCCGCTTCCGCGGTGAAGCGATCGTCCCAACCGACGCGGTCGACGCTGTCGCAAAGGACGAGCCGCGAAAGCCTGGGTCGGACCTTGGTTCGCCGCTCCTTCTGCCAGGAGCGAAAGCCGGCTCCGGCATTAAGCAAACGGGATTGCCCCTAGTTCCGTCGGCAACGGGCCCCGTCAGCGTCCGCGATCGACATCGCGGCTGGACATCGAGCGGTCGTGATTGCGGCTGGAGCGGATCAGGATGGCTGGGACGCGGAGGATTGGCAGCGGCCCGAGGTCGTAGCCGGGGCCGAATGCGGGGTCGTAGGGCTCGTACGCGAGCGAGGGTGTCTGCCCTCGGGTGGTGCCCATCCTGCGAGCGAGCTGCATGACGCGGTCTGCGTCCTGCCCCTGAACGCCGAGCTCCTCGCGCGCGAGGAACCAGTCGGTGCCCGTGCGAGCGCGGGTCGCCTCGACGTAGGCGCTCTCCTTGCTGGTCTGCCAGCCGCCGGTCACCACGACGGTCCGCTCGACGGTTGCACCCTGCTGCCGATAGACGTGTTGCGCGTAGCCGAGCCGCAGAGAGTCGATGTCTTCGCCGGCGACGCGCACCGAACGGCCTGATCCGTCCAGCTCTACAACCAGGCCGTCGTCTTCGCTTACGCGTGTGACCTCGCCGCGGGTTCCGTTCTCCACTCGTGGCTGGTCCGCTGGGCGGTGTTGGGATGTAAAGGCGACGATGTCGCCTTCACGCAGCCCGTAGTGGATGTGTCCGAGCGGGATCTCGCGGTGGCCGAGTTCACCGCGCTCAGTCCGGAGGTGCTGGGCGCGAGCATTGAGTCGGTCGATCTCCTTGTTGGAGGCGTCGGCGATCAACGCGACCTGGCGTATGCCGTGCTTCTCGGCGAGCGTCATCCAGCGCTGGATGGCCGCCTCGCCGGCTTCGTCGCGGGTATTCGAGAAGTGAAGCTGCGCGCGGTTGAAGTAATGCGCCATCGCGCGCTCCGGTTCACCAGCCCGAAGGGCAGCCCACGCCCTGCGCTCGTCGGGGTCCTGGGTGCGGCGGATGTCGGTGAGCTCTGCGGTTGAGGCGTGGGTGGTGAGCCGGTCGAACATCCCGCCCGGCCCGATCGAGGGGAGCTGCTTGCCGTCACCGACGGCGATCAGCTTCGCCCCGGAGCGCTCGACGATGTCAGTGAGCGCATCCATGCGCTTGTGGTCGACCATCCCGGCCTCGTCGAGGAAGACCGTGGTGGCCGGGTCGATCCCGACTGTCCCCGTGTTCGCACGAGCGACCAGGGAGTCGAGCGTAAGCGTCCGGCCGGTTAGTGCTGGGCTGTCCGCTCCGAGCCGCTCGGCCGTAGACCCGGACACAGCGATGCCGATCGTGTGGCGCCCGGCGTGCTGCTCGGCGCGCGCGGCGGCGTCGATCACCACGCCCTTGCCGGTCCCCGCCGGGCCGACCAACACCGCGGCACGCTCGGGACCCGTGAGGACGCATAGCGCGTGATTCTGCTCCGTACTCAGCGGTCCCCCGATGCGCTCGGAGACCTCACGCACGGCACTTGCGCGAGCGTGCTCGCCGACGTCCCGGCCCGCTGGCTGGGCGAGCAGCTCCGCCCGGCGCTCGATGGCCTGCTCCTGAGCGCGCACGGCGAGCGTGGTCATCCGCCCGCCCTCCAGGGTGAGCACCCGCCGGTCACTGACCATCTCCCGGGCCACCGCGAGCGCCTGCTCCGGTGGCATCTCCCCAGCTGTCTGCTCCAGCGCGACGGCGTGCAGATCACGCGCCTGGAAGACGGCGTGCTGCTCGGTCAGCCTCGCCTCGATGCGATCCTCGACGGGGCGCTCGAGCCCTGGTCGTTCGGGCGCTCCGATCAGACGCGCGGCCTCGTTGGGCCCGAACTCGTGGCGACGGCCCGTCTCGCTCCACACCCGCTGCAGGTCCCCGCGGGTGGGCAGCTCCTTGGCACGACGGTCCTCGAGCGCGAGATTGCGAAGCTCCCCGCGCTCCGGAGCCCGGCCGTGGCGAGCACGGAAGCGCTCCGCTGCGCGGGCGACCTCTCGGCTGCGTCTTGAGAACTCCTCGATCAGGCCACGCGGCACTCCAGCGATCTCGAAGTACCGGCCGTCCTTACCCGTCCCGCGCTCGATCTCGTAGCCCTCCTCGGCCAGCTCTTCAGCAAGCAATGAACGGTAGAACGCCCCCAGCTCACGTGCCGAGCGGAAGATCGGCCTCGACGCGACCGCGACGATCCTCTGGTCTCCCCTCACCGCGCCGCTGACCACGACATGACTGTGCAGCTGCGGGTCGGGGGCCTGCGCGCCGCTGACTCCCCTGGCGGTCGTGTGTCGGTACTCCGCGGCGATCACATCCCTGGCATGCTCCTCCACCACCTGGCCGCCGTAGCGGCGGCGCACCACCGGAACCTGCTCGCGCAGGTACCTGACCGCGCTCTCCACGGCCCTGGCGTGCGCTCCCTCGATCCGCTCGCGCTGCCAGGCGTCGCCGAGCGCCCACGCCGTCGAGACGGACTTCGGAGCGCTGAACGTCACGTCGATTCCGCCACCCCTGCCGCCGCCAGCGCCCTCGGGTCGCAGCCACCTGCCGGTGCCCGGGTGGCGACCATCCATCAACGCGATGAAGTCCGCCCCATCGACCAGCCCGGCCGCCTGCACCCCGAGCCTGGTCAGCGTCTCATCATCGGAGAGCCAACGACCCGGCGCCTGCGTCATCTCGCCGTCCGGGGTCAGGTAGTAGTCCCCGCGCTCGGGCGCGACCGTCTTGCTCTCCAAGTAGCGGGCGTAACCGCCGCCGCGGGACGCAGGGATGCTTGCTGCCGTCATCACATGATGTGATGACCCCGAGCGCCCCAAAACGGCCGACGAATTGCACCGCGCTCGCACAGCAAGCGCACACTCGTGCATCTGGTCTGTCCGAGCTTGTGGAGCCCGCGGGGTCGCGGGTGCGTCGGGTGGCTAGCTGGCGTGTCGCTGAGAGCCCGAGCGGAACGGACAGCTGGCGCTGGTTGGAGATTGGCCAGGCCGTGGAGGCACGTTCGTGCGCTGTGGTGATCGCCGTCTCCGGCTCTGGGGGAGCACCTTTTCGTACTACTGAGGCGGCATGTGTCGCCGCACGCGCTCTTCCCCCTCAGACTGCTGTCTACGTGCGTTCTCGGTCGCCACCTCGTAGAGGATCTGGTCGATCCTCGGCTTGCTGAGTCCGGCCGCGCGCGCCATATCTGCGCGGCTGAGGCTTTGGCTCAGCGCGAACGCGGCTAGCAGCTGATCGCGCTCGCGGTGCGCGCCGGCGATGTTGTTCGAGAGGACACGAATCTCGCGCATCGCCTCGATCTGACGCTCGTAGTCGTGACTACGGGTGGTCCAGGTCGGGAGGAGCTCGGCGTGGTCGAGATCGGAGGTCGAGTAGCGGTGAGACCTGGGCATAGCTGCATAATATCCTATGCTGATCTCCGCGCGCTCGTGCGCACCCGTCAACGGCTCCGCCCGCCAGGAGAGCGATCCTCCGTCCCACTTTGACGATCCCCGATCTGAACACCCGCGAGACGGCCATCGCCCTCTGGACCGCTGCGACCCTGGTGGTCGCTCTGGCCGTCCCTAGTCTGCGAGCGATCCTCGCAGAGGGTGTGCGGATTGCACGCCAGCCCCTCGTCCGCGTGCTGCTCACCTGCACGACGGTTATCGCCGTAGGCGCAACGGGCCTGCTTGCCCTGCTTGGGTACTGGCAGCCGTCTATGCTCGCGAGCACGGTGGCGTGGTTCCTCGGGACCGCGATCGTCGGGACGTTCAGCATGGGAGGGGTCGGGGAGCTGCGGGAGCTGCTCCTCAGAGTGGTCGCGGCGACCGCGCTGATCGAGTTCGTCGCGAACGCGTACACCTTTCCGCTGCTGGTGGAACTGTTCGTCGTTGCGTTCGTGATCGCCGTCGTGACGCTCGCGAGCTTCAGCGAACTCCGGCCCGAGTTCGCGATCCTGCGCAGGCCGTTCAATGTGCTGTGCGTGGCGCTGCTCGTCGGGACGATCACGCCGACGGTCATCTATGTCGCTCATCACCTCGGCGAGCTCGCGAACGCCGAGCGCGCCCGCGAATTCCTGCTTCCGCTGATCCTCACGGTCGCGCTCGCGCCTTACCTGTACTGCGTGCGCATGACGGTCGTCTGGCAGACCGCGCTGGCGATGCTGGGAGGCGGGATGGCGGACCGTCCCGAGCTGCTGAAAGCGGCGCGGCGCGCGATGGTTCGCTCCTGTCGCCTAAGCCTGACCCGGGCCAAGATGTTCGAGCCGCGGTTTCGCTGGATGCTCTCGACGGCCACCTCGGACGAGGACATCAACCGAGCGATCCGTGCCTTCGAGGAAGCCTTCGCCGAGCGGCCACGGCGCAGCTTCCGAGAGTCGATCCACGCGATCACGCGCATGCCGGTGCGCGATCTGCTCCCGTCCGCCGGGGGCGGCGGCTTCCTCTCGCACTCGGTGACCCTGGCCGACCAGGTCACCGATGCAGTGGCGGCAGCCGCGGCCAGCGTGGGCACGAGCCCGGAGGAAGTGACCGAGATCCTGGGCCGGCTCGACGGCGTCAGCGCGATTAGCCGGGTCGAGCAGGCGGAGGTCGTGCGGGTGCTCGGAGAGCGCGGGCGGTCGATGGCCGAGATCGAGCTGATCGTGCCGGAGCTCGGCAAGCTAGCGACGCTGCACGCGACCGACATCGTCCCCCTCGCGGGCGAGTTCGAGGCGCTGCTTCGTCTCGCGCGCCTCTCGGCGGACGAGGCGCCGCGGATCGCTGGCGAAGTACACGCGCTGGCCGCGACGTCCGGGCTCGGCGTTCCCGACACGGTTGGCGCCTTCGTGACCCTCCTCGGCGGCGCGCAGGAGTCTGAGCGGGTGGTGGCGGACGCCTAGCGTCTCCCCTCCCGCGTCGAGCCCACCGCCGCAACCCGGGCGGCATCACGGCCGGGCACAAACGGAACCTTATTGGAACCCTGGCCGGCTCACGTAGCTCGAACCACTCACGAAAAAGCCCCGCCTAAGCGGGGCTTTCTCGAATAGCGGGGGCGGGATTCGAACCCGCGACCTTCGGGTTATGAGCTGGATCGACTGGGGTTCGCTCAGATATATTTGGCTTTCTAGAGCCAAATCAGGTCCCGCAGATTCGCCCAGATTTGCTCAGATTGGTACGGAATTGGTACGCCCGAGCACCACAGGACGGATAGCCGCCGGGCGCAAGGGGAACGCTACGCAGGTCGCAGCGCACTGAGTCTCGCTCGACCCCGGACCGTCAGACCACCTACTACTACGTCTCCTCGGGGAGCACCAACTGATCATCGACTGATGGAGCGTGCGGCCCAGCACGGCTATCAGTTCTTGGTCTTCTTGCCTTCGGGAACTTGGGGCCCGGTCCGTACTTGACGCCAGGACCGCCGCGAGCGGTCCCGATCTTCTCAAGCAGGCCCCGGTCCCGAAGATCGTTGAGGAGGTTCCGCGACGCGTACACGTCGCGGTCGAACAGCCGCTGGAGCGTGCGATTCGTCACGAAGCCGTACTCCCGCACGTGCTCGATGACCTTCTCGTCTATCTGGTCGATCGTCCTGCGCCTATAGCTCACTGCTCGCGCCAGGGCGGCGAGCGGCTCGTTGCGCAAGCGGTAGGTGGGAAATGGCCTGCGCAGGGTCCGTCGCGTCGGCTCGAGCAGCTGGCTGTCACGGGCGCTCATCCGTCCGAGCACGTCCTGCGCCTCGTTCGGCGTCCGTTGGATCGCCTGCGCGAGACGCAAGGCATCGATCGAGGTGGTCGTGCGCAGCAGCGCGAGCGTGAGGAGAACGTCGACGTCAGCGCTCGATGACTCCGGAAGATCACGCACGAACCGCACGAACGAGTCGTTTCCGATCCCGCCCGAGAGCGTCGCGCGGACCCGCAGGCCGTCGTCCTCGATCTGAGGCGGCTCCTTGCCTACCCGAAGCATCTCGCGATAAGCACGGTCGATGCCCTGCCCGGTGCGCTCGGCGAGCCGCAGCAACGCGACCGCCTCGCCGAGGAGCCGATGACGCGGAGTGGATGGGTGGGTCAGGATGTTCTCCGGCGTGACGCCGGCGACCAGTCCTCCCGGACTTTGCACGACCAGGCGCTCGGGCGAGTGCTCGACGTCGACCGTGCCAGCTGCCGGGAAGTCCCGATGGACGAGCGCATTGACCACCACCTCACGCACGGCGCTGGAGGGATAGTCGACGAGTGCCAGCTGGACGCCGCCGACGAGATTGAGGGGTTGTGTCACAGCTCGCGCCTCGACAAGCTCGAGCAACGCCTCAACAGCCGCGGGAATTGCGCGGTTTCCTCGCGTGGAGAAGCTGGCCTCGCTGCCCGGCGACGGCCGATACTGAAACGAGTATCCATGCGAGGGAATCTCGCGGCGCAGGAGCTCCTCGTCGCCAAACAGCAGCAGCGCGGCATTGGTGAGCCCTCCATCGGCGGTCAAGAGCCTCATCGCCTCGAGCAGCTTCCGATCGCGAAGGCCTGCAAGCTCCTCGCGGCCCGATCTGACGAGCAGCCTCCGGACTCGTTCGAACTCTGCTTGCGAAAGCTCGCCGACGGCCGCGCCCACCTTGTCTGCCGACCAGTCGACCTGTCCACGCGCTCGCCTGACCTCGATCTGCTGCTCTGGAGGAAACGGGAGACACTCCCTGCCGAGGCGGCGCGTCGCAGTCCCTTTCGCGTTGGCGTAGAGCTCGATTCCTTCGATCACCGAAATGACGATCAGACGCGCGCCGCCCTCAATGCGCTCGACGGCCGATACGGTGAGGTTCGGGCGGGTGCGCTCGAAGACCCCCTTGCGGATCACCTCGATCGAAAGCGCAGGCTCGACGCCGACCAGAGCCTTCTGCCGACTGATCGCCTTGTCGTCAACGCCCAAGACGATCGTTCCGCCGCCCGCGTTCGCGAAGCACACCGCCGCGTCCGCAAGCAGCTCGAGCGTCTCGCGCGCGCTGCGCGCGGGACGCTTGAAGTCGAGGCTCTCGGACTCGAAGGAGGACGCGGGTCCCGCCGTACCCAGCATCTGCAAAGTCTCGTCTAGGCTGCCCATCCCGCGTACACTAACTGATCTTTATTGCCGGCTGCACAGGCAATCAGTTCGCCTTCAGTTAGCCCGCGCGCCAACCGCCTCCGTGCTTGCCCGCGGCGCCTGCCCCGAGCGACGACCGAACGCACGCTCGACAAATGCTGCACCCCCCGACTGGTCGGGTGCGAAGTCGGCATAGATCAGCGTCGTCGTGAAGTCGCGGTGGCCCATCCACTCCTGCAGCGTGCGCATCGGCACGCCGACCGCCGCCATCCGCGTGCCGAACGTGTGGCGCAAGGAGTGGAACGTGATGCCTGCGGCGCGCCCGCAACGATGGCCCATGCCCGCAGCGCTCATCGCCTCGTAGAACCGCTCGCGGAGCTTCGAGGCGTCGTAGGGGTTGCCCGTGTGTGGATGGCAGAAGACGAGGTCATCGTCGGCCTGGTAAGCCGAACGCTGGAAGTGGCGCTCGAGCTCCGCTGCGACCCGGTCGGCGATCGGCACCGCGCGGCTCGATCGCCGCGACTTCGGCGTTCCCCAGGCGCCGCGGCTGTAGTTGCGCCGCACGCGAACGACGCCGGCTGTCCAGTCGACATCGCGCCAGCGCAACGCGACGAGCTCGCCTTGGCGCAGCCCCGTCATTGCGGCCACCGTGTAGAGGGCGTGGTCGGTCGGCCCGAGCGTCTCCTCAAGGGCGACGGCGCGAAGCAGCGCCTCGAGCTCCTCGGCCGCGAGGAAGCGGATGTCCGGGTCGGCCGGGGCAGAGCGCGGGCGCTCGGTGAGCGCGACCGGATTCGTCGTCACCCAGCCGCGTCTGAGCGCGAACTGGAAAACGCCGTGAGCGAAGTTGAGCTGGTTCGTGATCGTCTTGACGGCAAGGCCCTCGCCGAACTTCGCGGCGATGTAGGACTCGACGTCGGTCGGCTTGATCTGCTCGACCGCCTTCGCGTCGAAGTGCGGCGCCAAGTGGCGGCGGACCATGATCCGATAGTCCTGCACTGTCGAGGGCTTGCGACGCAGAACGTGCTCGACGTGCTGGACGTAGAGCTCGGCTGCCTGCTCGAAGGTCACACGCTGCTCGGGCACGAGCAGCTTCACCTCGCTCATCAGCCGCCGCAGCTCCGCCTCCGCGTGCTTGCGCGTCAGCCCCTCGTTCGTGCCGACCGGCCGTACGGGACCGAGCCGGCGCTTGACCTGGCGATCCCCAACCCGCCACTTGCCGTACCACGACCCGCCTTCCTGCAGGATCGAACCGGACCCATATGCACGCTTTTCCCTGCGCTGCCGAGTCATCGCATCGGCCCTCCGCGCAGCTGGTCACCGGGCCCAAGGCGAGTCTCCCGCAGCCAGCGCGCGAGGTCGTCGACGTTGAAGCGCACGTAGTGACCGAGACGGTGATGGGGAATCCGCCCCGCGCGCGCCTGAGCCAGCAGCCACGTGTGCGGCACGCCGAGCAGCTCCCCCGCCGCCTTGGCGTCGATCAGCGGCGAGAAGCTACGCCGCCCCCCGTGAGCGCCAAGCGGACGTCTCAGGACGACACGGGATCGAGCGTCGCAGGCTCGACTCGAAGGGACCATCACAAGCGCTCGCATCTAAGCCTCCAATCGTCAGTCGGTTCTCGAAAAGGTCGGCAGGGCCCGCCCTGCCGACCTCACTGCTCCAAAGCTCCGGGGGCGGGTTCTGTCAAGGTCGGGCCGACAGGCCCCGCCGCAGGCGGCCCCGAAGGGGCGCCCTTGACGGGTTCCGGCGCCGGAGCTACCTGAGCTGTCGCGTCCCGCCTGGATCACTCCTGCGCCTCCAGCTGCGCGAGCCGGTCGATCCGGTGCTCGGTCGCCGGATGGGAGTGCTCGGTCAGCCAGAGGAACGGGACCGGTAGGTCGTACTCGAGCGCGTGCTGCTCGAGGAAGCGTGCGAGCGACTCGCCTTGCCCGAGCCGGGCGGCGTAGCGATCGGCCTCGAACTCGCGCGAGCGCCAGTAGCTCGCCCAGGGCAGGCGCATCAGCCAGGCGCCGGCGGCGCCGCTGACGAGAAAGCCAAGCGTGCGCAGCGGGAAGCGAAGGCGCGAGCGCGGCGGCGTGGTCAGCCGGTGAAGCGCCGCGGTCAGGCGAGCGTCTGAGCTGTTCAGGTGCCCGAGCTCGTGGGCCAGCACCGCCTCCAGGTAGCCGCTCTCGATCAGGCCGCGCGTCAGCATCAGCGTGTTGAAGTAGGCGGCGGCGTTGAGGGTGTGCGTGTCGAGCACGAACCAGCGCCTCGGCGGACGCAGCTTCGGATCGGCCTGCGAGAGCACCGCGAGCGCGTCCTCGTAGATCAAGCGCTCGCGCTCCGATGGCGTCCGCCCGCCGCTCCGCTGCTGCCAGAGCCAGCCGCCGAGCGGCAAGACGAGCGTCGCCAGCGAGAGGATCAGCGGGCCGTAGCCGGCGACCCAGGAGAGGACGTGGACCGAGGCCGTCGACCAGCCGAGGATCGTGAACGTCAGCCACAACAGGCCGAAGGCGACCGCTGAGCGCAGCGGCGCGAGGAACGCCTGGATCACGACGCTCGCGGCGTAGAGCAACAGCCACGCCGGCGCGAGCTCGCGTACGTCGATCATGTAGGCGCTGAGCGATGGCTTCGTCTGCATGCATGGGTATGTCGCCGTCAGCCGGCATCTGCCCCCCCTCCCAAACGTAGGCTCCAGCCGTTCTCGCCGCGGGTAAAGCGGGTCGTCTTGCCGCGGTAGAGATGCGCCGATACGTTCGTCACGGGAACCTCCAGCGCCGCCGCGATGTCAGCCGGCCAGGAGTCCGGGTGCTCGGCCAGGAATGCCGCGACGTCATCCTGGGAGATCCGCGCCTTCGAGCTGCTCGGGGTCGGCTCGCCGGTCAAGGCCGCGCGCGCCGCGAGTAGCCGCTCGCGTTCGCGCAAAAGCGGCTCGTAGCCGGAAAGCCCCTTGTTCACGCGCTCGAGCTCCTGGTCGATCTCGCGCACGACCCCGCGCGCACCCTTGCCGACGCCTCCCCTGGACTCAGGCATGCTCCCCCACCTTTCGCTGTCGCACTCTTGCAATCACACCAGCAATATATAAGATGTCAGTCTGATGTCAAGATCACTGATACCGCGCGGTTGGGGACCCTCCCACCAGCACCGCGACCCGCCCAAGAGCAACCGCCTGAAGCTGAAACTTGGCGCGATTGCGTTCGTGCTGATCGTCTTCGAGCTGTTCGCCCACCGGGTGCTGGCGCAGGGCGCCGCCGGCGCGGCGAGCTCGACGCTGGGCACGATCGCCCGCGACGGGCTGATCCTCGGAGCGATCTGGTTGCTGCTCCGTGCCGTGAAGAGCGGCCGGCTGAGACTGCCGCGTCGACGTGAGCGCTCGCCCGCGACGCGACTTGCCGATCGCCTCGCCGCGGCTGAGCATCCGGGCGAAGCCGTCCGCGAACACGTGCAGCGCCTCGGCGGCGGCGCCTTCCTCGGCTTCGCTCCGGGCGGCAGTTGGGTCACGGCCGACCCCGAGCACGCTGTGATGGTGCTCGGGCCGCCGCGCTCGGGCAAGACGAGCTCGATCGTGATCCCGGCGATGCTCGGGGCGCCGGGGGCGGCTGTCTCGACGGCGACCAAGCGCGACGTGCTGGAGGCGACCTGGCGGGCCCGCGCTGAGATCGGCCAGGTCTGGCTGTTCGATCCGACCGGCGAGCAGGCTGAGCTGCCCCGGCAGATTCGCCGCCTGTCCTGGTCGCCGGTCAGCGCCGCATCGACATGGGACGCTGCATTGATCACGGCGCGTGCGATGGCCGCTTGCACCTCACCGGGCGCAGGGACGACCAACGAGCAGCACTGGCGTGAGCGCTCCACGGCGCTACTCGCGCCGCTGCTGTTCGCCGCGAGCCTCGGCGAGCGCCCGATCGCCGAGGTCCTGCGCTGGGTACTCCGCCAGGACTTGGAGGCGGCGGGCCTCACGCTCGAAGATCACGACGCCCGGGTCGCAAACGACGTGCTCGTCGGGATCGCCAAGACCGACGGACGCGAGCGCTCCTCGATCTTCTCGGCGACCGCCGGCGTGCTGGCCGCCTACAACGCCGACGCGACGCGTCGCAGCGCCGCGCAGACTAACTTCGATCCCGACCGGTTCGTCGCCTCGCGCGACACGCTCTACATCACAGCTCCCGCGCACAAGCAGGCGCTCAGCGCGCCGCTCGTCGTCGGGCTGCTCGAGCAGATCCGCCACGCCACTTATGCGCGTGCCGGAGCGCCAGGCGTGGATGTCCCGATCTTCCTCTGCCTCGACGAGGTCGCGAACATCGCGCCGATCCACGACCTACCGGCGCTCGTCTCAGAAGCCGGCGGCCAGGGGCTGCACGTGATGGCCTGCCTGCAGGATCTCAGCCAGGCGCGGCAGCGATGGGGCGATGCCGCCGCCGACGGTTTCCTCTCGCTGTTTCAGACCAAGCTGATCCTCAGCGGGATCGCCGACAGTCGTACGCTCGAGGCGATCTCGCTTGCGCTCGGCGAATATGACCGACGGCTGGTTTCCTACACGGTCGGGCGCAGCCGCTCCGAGAAGCTACTGCCCCCACCGGGGACAAGCTCGGAGAGCGTGACGTACCACACGCAGCGCCAGCGCACGCTGCCGCCAGGGGAGATCGCGCGGCGTCCCGGCGGACACGGGCTGCTGCTGCGCGGCACGAACTGGGGTCTGGTTCGCTTGACACCGTGGCATCGGACTCAGCCATGGATCGCGGCAAGCATGTCTCCGCGGGCTGCCTCCGTTCGATGACTACGCCTATGCGGCGTGTATTCAGCTCGAGTAGCTCTCAGAGAAAGCCGCGCCAGTGCCTCCGGAGAGCGATGCGCTGCCGGTGGCGATGCATGCGGTCGTCGAGGGGCAGGCGACTCCGTACAGGTAGGAGGATGTGGAACCCGCCGGGTTCGGCGTCGACTGGATGCTCCACGAACTCCCGTTCCATGACTCGGCGAGCGTGAGCCCGGTGCCGCCTTGGATGGAGAGACCAACCGCCTCGCATGATGTGGCGGTGGCGCATGAGACTTGCGTACCGTCCGCCCATTCATTGCCGGGCGGATTGACCGCGCCTGCGCTCGACCATGAGCTGCCGTTCCATGTCTCAGCTAGGGGAACGTTCTTTGTACCCGGACCGCCGTTGTCGAAGCCAACAGCAACGCACGAAGTGGGCGTAGCGCACGAGACTCCGCTGAGTCCACTCCAAACTGCGCCAATGGGGTTAGGCACCGTCTCGACCGCCCATGCAGACCCGTTCCAATGCAGAGCGAACGCCTGTCCGCTCGCGACGACGTTATCGGGGCTGTCATAACCGCCAACCGCGGTGCAGCTATCCGCTGCGATGCATGAAATGGATTCAAGGTAGGTGTCGTACGAGCCACCAGGCGTAGGCGTCGAGAGCAGCGACCAACTCGTGCCGTTCCACCGCTCAGATATAGGAGCGGATTCCTCGCCACTGTAGAGCGCCTGGCCGACAGCGATGCATGAGCTCGCGGAAACGCACGCGATGCCCCGGAGCTCGCTAGAGACCGCGCCGGGAATGGCAGGCACGGCGACAGCTTGCCATGAGCTTCCATCCCAGGTCGCGCCGCCGCTGTTATCGACCGCCATGCACCAACTCGTGGAGACGCATGCGACGCTTTCGAGACTGCCTACATTGGGCGTAGGCTGGAACGCCCAACTGTCTCCGTTCCAGATCTCGGTCAGCGTCGATCCGTCACTTCGCCCAACTGCGAGACACCAACTCGGCGACGTGCAGGAGACGCCCGCGAGGCCGCTTTCGGTAGCGGAGATGCCTGGGACGGCTTGCAGATTCCAGCCAGCTGCAGGAGTGCCGCCGCCCGGAGGTGCTCCCCCTCCGCCGCCCGCAGCGCCACCGCCCGGCGGCGGTCCGCTGGTCGCGCTCAGAAGCGTCCTACACGTCTGGATCAAATGCGAATCGCTCCAGTTGAGACCGAGCGGAGCGATGACGAAACCGAGGCCGGCCCGAAGGCAGCCCTGGAGTGTCCACCACGGAGTCGCGTGTATATCGGCGTTGAACTTCGCTGCCGTACCGATGTCGAAGCTAGGTCCACTAACGCCGTAGATCAATGTGTCAACCGTCGGCGTTAGTGCTAGTTCAGCGTCGGCGTTGCCTTCTGGGGTGAAGGACTGCTTAAAGTGCTCTGGGAAGGACTCGATCGGCGAGAACTGACCGTGTTCGTAGCGGACCCCGACGGTCGCACTGGCGCTCTGTTCAAGCGACACGGCCACCTTCGCGGTAATCGATGCGTTGCCTGACAGGTATACCTGAAGCTTGGGCGTGATCACAATCGGGACCGGACCGACCTGCACGTCGATATCCGGGAGAGCGACAGGATGCGCCAGCAAGCCGATGCCGGGTTCTTTCGTTTGACAGTGGGCACCTGCGTCGGCGTCAGCTCCCATCGCCAGCGATACCGCGACCGTCGCTGTGAACGATGCCGAGTCGAGTTTGAAAAAGCCCCAGTGGGCATGGAGCGCAATTGAGGGGCTGAAGGTCACCGTCGGCTGGGCGACGTGCACGCCAGCACTCGTGTCGCACGTCAGGTTCGTCGCGTGCAGCGAGAAGCCCGCTATGTGCGCGACGCTCGACTCATGCCGGCCGCGGGCGACCGCGAGAGCAAGTCCTCCCTCCGTGCGCACTGACGCTGCTTCAGCCGGTGCTTCGAGCGCCCTTTCGGCAGCGACTTCGCCGCTTGGGAGGGCTTCCAGCAATGTGGCATTCTGCACGCTCAGAACGGCTGTGCCATGGCTCTTGCGAGCCATCTTGATCACCTTTACGAGATATCCGTCAGGCGCAGCCGCACTTGAGCCCGAGGCAAGAAACGTGCCGACCCTTGCTCCGCGCGCGGCGGCGCCAGTCAGCGTAAGTGAACGCACCCCGGACGGTTCGCCCGTCAGCGACACGGTCGCCGAGGCGGGCACCACCTTGGTCTTGCTCGGAACAAAAGTGGCATAGGAGACCCTGACGGTCGTGGTTCGGCCGGCGACTAGACGCTCGTGAACGCGCGGCACCGTAGCGTAGTAGGTGCCTGCCGATGTGCGCACCGGTGCAGCCGAGAGGCTATACACACCCGCCGCAAGCCTCATCGTACTGCCATGAGCAAGGCGCTTACGCAATCCACCAGGACCGACAAGGACGAGTTTGGCGGACCCCATCCCCGACAGCGTCTGCACGAGGATGCGCAGCGTCGCATCCTTTTCACGATGTGTGCGCGCGCCGCTTGGTCCGCTTGTCGTCCCGCTAGCGGCTGATGGGGATGCAAGCGGTGCGCGTGTCCTTCCAGAATGTGCGTCGATCGGCATCGCGCTCGCTCGTTCCGGTTGCGCCAAAACGACGACCAGCAGCGTAGTCCAGGCCAGAACGCCGAGTAGCGACCTGCTGTAGCTCAAGCCGCCGCCGATCATGTGAGCCCGATGCCGCGGTCCGTACACAATTACCCCCATCTCTAACCCTTGTGACTACCTGCGCCGCCCTAACCGGGCGCGAGTGTACCAGCAGGCCGCCTTTCGCGTAGTCTAATGATCAGTCGAGTTCAAGAAAACCGATCTCGGGCAGCCACCGTGTCACGTTACGGTCGTGAAGAAGTCAAGCGGCGACGGGTCAACCAAAGTCAAGCCATTCCGCACCGAGATCTAGATCGTCGGTGCGGTCAGGTAGCGACTCGGACTCGTGAATGGCGCTTACCTCTTCGCCTTCGCGTGTTCGTTCACAGGCTCGCCCGTGCTCCGGCGTCGCGATGCTCGCCGCCCGCTCGCGACTCTCCGCCATCGCCTCGGCGAGCCGCTCGATCGCACCTGGGTCCATCCCCTGCTCGCCGAGGTCATCACGCGAGACGTAGATATCGGTCCGCTCCTGGGCGCGCGTCACGGCGACGTAGGCGCTCTCGCGATCGGTCTGCCAACCGCCGGTCAACACAAATGCGCGCTCGACGGTGCGACCCTGGGCCTTGTAGAGGTGCTGCGCGTAGGCCAAGCGCAGCTCGTCGAACTCCTCCGTGCTCAGTTGCACCTCGCGCTCCTGCGCTCCTCTCGTCTCGATCGCGACACTGTCGTTGGCTGAGACGCCCGTCACGGCGCCAAGCGTTCCGTTCTCGACGCGCGGCTGACCCGGTTGGTGAAGCGCCGCGCTGAAGATGACCTCGTCGCCCGCTTGGATTCCATACGGACGGCCAGGCAGCTCGACCGTATGCGCGCCAAGCTCTCCCGCAGCCGCTCGTCGCTCCTGCGCGAGCGCGTTGATCCGATCGAGCTCGACGTTCGATGCGTCGGTGAGCATGACCAAGCGCTCGCCGGGGTTCTCGATGCGCGCCCGGTCCCACGCGCGCACCATCTGCTCGGCCGCCTCCTCGCGGGTGTCTGCGATGTGCAGACGTCCGTGCGCCTGGTAGCTCGCAAGCGCTCGCTCGGCCTCTCCGGCCCTGACCTGCTGCCACGCGTCGCGCTCCCAGGCGTGCCTCGCGCGATGGACCTCCGTGACCTCGGCCGTGGGAACTCGTCCCTGCAGCTCCGCGAACATGCCGCCGGCGCCGATTGCCGGTAGCTGCGCGTGATCGCCGACGAGCACGAGCTTGCTCTCCGTTCGTGCCGTGACCTCGCTCAGCGCCGCCAGGCGCTTGGTGTCGGCCATCCCCGCCTCGTCCATCACGACGACTGTCCGCGAGTTGAGGCTCACACTCCCGGACTGGACGCGCGCGAGCAGGGCGTCAGTCGTGATCGACCGCTCGAGGCTGGCGTCCGCTCCCAAACGCTCCGCTGTCGCTCCCGCCACGGCCGTGCCGATCACCTCGTACCCGTCGCGCCGCCAGGCGCCGGCGGCGACCTGAATCACGACGCCCTTGCCCGTGCCCGCCTGGCCGACGAGCACGTTCACACCACCGGGGCCGGTGATCGTCCGCACCGCCTCGCGCTGCTCGGCGCTGAGCGTGCTCCGGATCTCGCGCTGGACCTCGAGCCGCGCCTCGCGCAGTGAGGACTCACTGGCAGGAGCCACCTTCGCCGTCGAGCGCGAGACGGCAAGCTCCACGGTCCGCAGCTCAAGCTCGCGCAGCTCGCGGGTCGTCCAACGCCTGCCCTCCAAGGCAACGAGCTCGCCCGAGCGCGCAAGCTCGTCGATCACGGCGTCTGCCGCTCGTGGATGAACCTGTCCCGCCGCGAGCTCATACCCACGCGCGCGCAGGTCGCGCTCGCTCACCGTCGCGCTGTGCTTCGTGACATCGGCGAGTAGCGCTCGGCTGAGATCCTCGCGCGAGGACTCTCGCTCCAGACCCGCGTAGAGGCTCTGCACCTGCTCGCGCGAGAGGCCGTACTCCTCCCCTACGGCCCGCCAGCCTCGATCGACGTCGACCGGCGTGACCTGTGCCTTGGTCCCGCGCGTAGCGACCGTGATCGAGCCGAGCTCGCCAGCGCGAGGGTCGCGTCCGTATCGCGTGCGAAACGCCCGCGCCGCCCGCTCGATCTCGACGCCGCGCATCGACCAGCGCTCGCTGAGCTGTTGCGGGACGCCGGCGACCTCGAAGTAGCGGCCGTCCCTGCCGGTGCCGCCGTTGATCTCAAGGCCGAGCTCTCGAAGACCGTCTGCCAGCTCGGCTCGGTACCAGGCGCCGTTCGCGCGAGCGGCGCGGAACAACTCGCGCGAGTCGACGGCGGCAAAGCGCCCGTTCGTCCGCTCGGCGCCGAGGACGACGACATGGGAGTGAAGCTGCGGGTCGGGTACACCGCCGCGCTCCTGGTCACGCGTGAGCCTGCTCGAGGTGTGCACGAACTCGGCGGCGAGCAGGCGGCTCGCTCGCTCCCAGCGCAGCTGTCCGCCGACGCGGGTACGGAGGAGCTCGACGTCGCGCTCGGTACGCGCGATCGCCCCGGCGACTGCCTTCGTGTGCGCGGCCTCGATCCGCGCCCGCTCATACGGGGAGGAGACCGCCCACAGCGCCGAGACCGACTTCGGCGCGCTGAAGGTCATGTCGATGCCGGCCACGCGAGTGCCGTCGCCGCCGGCGCGGCGCAGCTCGTGGCCGTCGCTCGGCGAGACGCCCTGCATCAGCGCAGCGAGCTCCTCGCGCTGCACGGATCGGTCGGGTGAGAGGCCGAGGCTGGCGAGCAGCGCTGGTGAGCCGTGCCAGCGGCTCGGCGTCATCAGCGTCGGGTCGCCCTCGCCGCTCGCGGTGTAGTAGTCGCCGCGATCTGACGGCGAGGTCACGTAAGCGGCGTAGCCGGCTGCCGAGCTGCCACTGATCTTGTGTGTCGTCTGCATCTCGGCGAACGTAAGACGCTCGTCGACGGAGATCAAGTGCGCTGAAACTCAGAGAGCCTGACCGGCACGCACCAGAGTTCAGAAGGCAAACAATTTAGGTAAAGCGATGGGCATAGCACCCTTGGTGCGTATAGTCTGCTCGGCTTTTCGGCTGGGGGTTCACAGCTGGCGCGGTGGTCCGAGGATGACGGCATAGGCGGAGCAGATATACCGTTGGCGTCGGGGCGCGTTGTCGGTTTCTATGACGCGCGGAGGAAGAGCCGTTCTCCTTTTTTTGAGTGCATACGGAGAAGCAAATCGGCAGCTTGAGCGCAACGGGCGATCCGCCGGAGCGTGCTCCCTGTACTGGCGGCGGGTGCTGGCCGCCAGCGCGAGGGCGAGTCTTCCGTGGGGCACTCAGATCCGCGCACGGCGAAACAACTCTCGCCACGCAGGGACGCCGAGGGCGGCGGCGAGCTTGACGATCGCGTTGACGCTCGGGGCGAATTCGCGTTGAGCGACGACCCGCACGGCCGGGGGCGTCACGGCGTAGTAGACGCGACATATCGCCGGGAAGCGCCGCGAGGCCTTGACCGACAGCTCGACCTCGATCACGACGGTCGACTCGCCCGCGCCGAGCAGGGCGAGGTCGGGGCGGTGCATCGCCGGGCGACCTCCGGAAAGCTCGCCACGTCGCGCCGAGACGATCAGCTGCGGCGCATCGACCTCCTTGACCCGCAGCTCGCGGTCTGTCGGCTGCTGGCGATCGGGCAGCGCGCCGTGCAGGGCGACGACCACTGTCGCGAGCTCGGTGGCGTGCTGGACGGTACCGGAGCTCAGGCGGTAGCCGCCGAGGCAATCAAGACCCGTCCAGCACAACCCATCGCCGGTGGCGATGTCGAGGCCGGATGCCCCGTGGAGCAACTGCTTGTGCTCGAGCAAGCCGTCGCGGACGAGGGCGTGCAGGCGCGCGTAGGCCCAGCTGCAGCCCATCTGGAAGCGCGCCATCACGTGCTCGGCCGAGGCCGCTCCGACTCGCCCGAGCCAACCGAGGATCTCCGCGTCCTTCTGCGTCTGCATCGCGCCTCCTCGACATAGCCGCTTTCAAGGGCATGTCGTCAGAGGGAGCTGAGCGCCCCTCTCCCAATTTCGAGCGAGCAGGGGCGTACCGGACCTAACGGAGTTCAGGGAGCGCGCACGAGCGCGCCTTGCCTCACGTGCTCGCGTGCTGGGCGCCAGCGTCTACGGCAGCACTGAGGGGAGGGGGAGGCTTGCGGTGGCGCGGAGGCTTGCGCTCCTCAGAGCTCCGCCCGGGAGCAGTCGCTTGTCGGCGCTTACACCGGAGGCGATCGGGCTTCTCGTAACCCAACGCTACCCGTTCATCATCGATGGGCAGCGCCGAAGCAAGAAACAAGCGCGGAAGCGAACTCACGCGGGGCTGGCGGACCGATCCGCGTGCAAAGACGCTGAATGCACGCGGGATTCTCGTCGTTCGTCAGGCATGTGAGCCGACTCTCCCGGCGTACCTTCGTTTCCACTTGACGCTCGCCTGCGAGGTCGAGAACGTGGCGGTACCAATTATGTGCTGCGGCCCACGCACCGGTGGCCCCGACGCAGTCGAACGAGCCAAGATGGAGGAGACGCGATGAAGCCAGGAATTCTGAAGATGCTCGGGCTGGTCCTGACCGTGGTGCTTGCCGCCGGGCTGACTGCCACCAGCACCGCGTCGGCGACAAGCACCGGCGTGATGGCCTGGGGGTCAAACTTCTTTGGCGAGCTCGGTACGGGGAACTTCCAGAAGCAGGATGTCCCGCTCACACTGCGTGAACCAGTCGGCGTTTCCGCCATATCGGCGGGCGGTGGTTTCAGTCTCGCGCTCTTGGAAACCGGGGCAGTCGAATCATGGGGTGACGATATATACGGCGAGCTTGGCAACGGCACGACCGGAGGACAATATAAGACTTCCGGCGCCGTTCTGGGACTGAGCGAAGTGTCTTCGATCTCCGCGGGAGACTCGCACGGTCTCGCGCTGCTAAAAACCGGTCACGTCAAGGCGTGGGGCCTGAACAACTATGGACAACTCGGAATTGGCTCTGAAGAAACACGTGACGAACCCGCAGAAATACCAGAACTCGGCAATGTCGTTGCTATCTCCGCAAGTGAAGGCACCGAGGAATACAGCCTCGCCGTGACGAACGGACGTGTGATGGCGTGGGGAAATAATCAAGATGGGCAGCTCGGCGACGGAACGACTACGGGTCCCGAAAAATGCTCAGCAGAGGCGTGCAGTCGAAGTGCAGTCGAAGTGAATGGACTCGAAGCCGTCACCGCGGTCGCGGCCGGCCCGGAGCACGCGCTGGCCCTGCGTGAAAATGGAACGGTGTGGGCATGGGGCGACAACGCCGCAGGCCAGCTCGGCGACGGAAGCACGGAATCTCACGATGAACCGGTTCAAGTCAAAGGCCTCGAACACGTCGTAGCGATCGCAGCGGGAGACGAATTCAGCTTGGCTCTGCTCGAAAACGGAAAAGTCATGGCGTGGGGCTATGGCTTATACGGTGAGCTGGGCGACGGAAAAGCAGAAGCCTCGCACGAACCGGTCACGGTATCCGGCCTGAGTGAAGTAATCGCCATCTCGGCTGGAGAAGAACACAGCCTCGCACTGCTCTCCAATGGAACGGTGAAGTCGTGGGGCTTCAACGAAGAAGGCGACCTCGGGGACGGCACGTACACCGGACCAGAAAAATGCGGGACATTCCCATGCAGTCTAGCTCCGGTGACCGTGAGCGAATTCGTCGGAGAAGTCACCGGCATCTCGGCCGGCAGCGAACACAGCCTGGCACTCGGTCCCGTTGGCCCGATCGTTAGCAAAGTACATCCTAACGTCGGGTCGCCGAGCGGAGGGACTGAAGTGACGATTACCGGCCACCACTTCAGTAGCGTCTCGGCTGTCAAGTTCGGCTCGACCAGTGCGGCTTCGTTCTCAGTGCATTCGGAAACGGAAATCGTTGCCGTCTCTCCGTCCGGAAGCGGCACTGTTCACATCACGGTCACGACGGAAAAAGGCACGATCCCAAAAAGCCGCGCGACCTCATCCTCCAAGTTCCGCTACGCGTCCGCGGAAGCGCCGGAATTCGGGAGATGCGCCGAAGTCGCCAAAGGCACTGGGAAATACTCATCCGCCGCCTGCACGGGGCTCATGAGCGAAGGCTCGTTTGAATGGACCGCAGGAGTCGAAAAAAAGCACTTTACGCTGTCTGCCGGCGAAAGCACCCTGGAAGCTGTCGGCAAAGCGACGGTGACCTGCAAAGGCGGCAGCGGCTCTGGGGAATACAGCTCCGCCAAAGAAACCACGGGCACGGTCATCAAACTGACCGGCTGCGAACACGCGGGCGCGAAATGCACGTCATCCGGCGCCAGCGAAGGCGAACTCGTCACGAGCACGCTCGAAGGCGAACTGGGCTGGCGCAGCTCGAAATCCGGGACGGTCGGCCTCGCTCTCGCTCCAAGCGAAGAAGCGGACTTCGCCGAAGGCAAATGCGGAACGACGACCGTCGTGATCCTGGGCTCGGTGATCGCCAACCTGGAAACCGACGAAATGCTCAAAGCGGCGCCGTGGACATTCAGCCAGTCCGGGGGCAAACAGAAACCAGAACACTTCCAGAGCGGTCCCACAAGCGTCCTGGAAATGTCGCTGGCCGGCGCCACGGCCGAACAGACAGGGCTCGCGCTCACGATCACGCAGACCAACGAAGAAAA
This sequence comes from uncultured Solirubrobacteraceae bacterium, assembly GCA_963782925.1. Classification (GTDB taxonomy): domain Bacteria; phylum Actinomycetota; class Thermoleophilia; order Solirubrobacterales; family Solirubrobacteraceae; genus Palsa-744. Next base: position 2,073,069 of record CAWALH010000002.1, on the reverse strand, counting down.
GGTCGAGGTCAACGCGTCGGTCTAGGAGGCAGTTGCCGCACTCGCGCGGGCGGCAGATCACCGCCGCCCGCGCGAGATCGGCCCGACCGTCAGCTGCGGCGCACGCCCCTTGGCTACAGCCGTGCGGCAGCTTCGACCGCCTCGGCGAGGCGATAGACCGAGAGGTCGAGCGCGGTCGCGATACGACAGACCGTGTCCCAGCTCGGCGAGGATTGCGCCAGCTCGATTCGCGCGAGCGTGCCGTTGGTGACTCCGGCTCGCATCGCGAGGGCTTCGCGCGTGATCCCCCGCTCCTCGCGCAGGCGGCGGATGCTCGCCGCCAGCGCGGGGTCGGGCTTTGCCGTGCGAGGCATTGCTCAGAGCCCTGCTCGCGTGAACAGCGCGCCGACGCTGATGCCGAGGGCGGCGGCGAGCTTGACGACCGTGTCGACCGAGGGATTGAACTCGCCGCGCTCGATTGCGCCGTAGTGGCTGCGATCGAAGCCAGCGTGGGCGGCGAAGCCCTCCTGGGTGTGGCCGCGCTCCTCACGGGTCGCGCGGATTGCGCGGCCGAGGGCTTGGTTGGCCTCTGACCTCTTCGGTGGCATGAGGATCTCCTACGGCTTCAGCTCGTCCATCAGCCACGCGGCGCGTGTCGGCGTGACGAACTCGCCGGAGACATGGACTAGGCCGGCGCTGTAGAGGTCGTCGATCGCGTCTGAGGGGTCGATCGGCTCATGCTTCGAGCCTGAGATCTCGCGCTGTAGCTCCTCGCGCGTCCAGGGGCCCTGTTCGCTTGCGAGCAGGGTCATCAAGACGATCCGCTGGGTCTCGGTCGCGAGCCCGCGAAGCGGGCAGTCGATACGGTGCGAACACATGGGAAGGTCCGTCCTTTCCGTGTCACGGCCCCGGGGCAGCTACTACTGCCGCCGGGGCCAACTTGTCGATTGGTTGGTCTGCCGGTCAGGCGTCTTGCAGCTCCCGCGCCCTCACCGCTGGGCGCGAGGCCCAGACGAAGTCACCGAGGCGGTGGATCAGGCCCTCGCGCGACAGGCGCCCCAAGGCGGCGCTCGGGTCCTCTCCTACTTGGCGCCCGATCTCATCGACCGACCAAGGCCGGTGCGACTCGTCGGAGGCGAGCGTCGATAGGAGGTCTTGATCGGCCCGGTCCATCCGCTCGGCCGGGCTCGGGGTAGGCTGATCGTGCATTGGAGTTCGCAGCTCCTTTGCCACGGCCCCGGGGCAGTTGACGCTGTCGCCGGGGCCATTAGCGTTGTGGGTTGTCGTCCCTCCTTGAATACAAAAAGTCGCGGCCGCCGTCAAGGAAACGGGGCGAAGTTGGCGCGGAAACGTTCGCGTATTGTCCTGGCAGGCTGGCACACGCGCGAATGGGAAAGCGCCTACTTCCTGACCCTCGCCGAGACGCTCGGGGTCTTAGTTGAGCCATTGGTGGACGGGTTGCCGATGCCAGAGGGGAGCGTCGCGCGGTAACCCACGCTGACCGGACCCCGTTTGTCGGTCCACCACGAGTGAGAGGGTGGTGAATATGACGGCGAGGGAAGGTAGCGCTGCGCTCGGACGGACAGGGGCGTGGATCCTCCCCGCGGCTGTCGTTGCGAAGGCCGAGCGCGTAGCGCGAGTGCCTGAGCTGCGATAGCCGCGGCGCGCCGCCGCGGGACACCCCCGGGGCCGCCGGGCCCCTCGGCGCGGGTCACGCGGCCGTGGGCAGCTCGCTGGCCCTCGAGCACTCGGCGGCGAACACGGCCGGCGCCTTCATCCCGAGCGCCGAATGTGGACGCCGGCGGTTGTAGTCCTCTCGCCAGTCGCCGATTACCACGCGCGCCTCGGCCAGGCCGCAGAACTCCTCGACATCGAGCAGCTCGTCACGGACGCGCGAGTGGAAGGACTCGACGAACGGGTTCTGCCACGGCGAGCCCGGCTCGATGAACACCGTGCCGGTCTTCGACAGCTCACACCAGTCTCTGAGCGCGTGCGCGGTCATCTCCGGGCCGTTGTCCATTCTCAAGAGCTCCGGGGCGCCGCGCTCGGCGAGGAGCCGCTGCAGCGCCTGCACGACTCGTAACGATGTTGAGAGCTTAGCACCTGTCCGCGTCGATGCTGCGACAGACCAGCATCACCAGCGACTCGCGGGTGAACTCACCTCGCCCGCCCGTCGGCGGTCTGGTCGAACTGGAAGTCGAACGCCCACACGTGGTTGGGCCGCTCGGCGCGCAGCCGCTCGGCCGGCACGGCCGACTCCCCGAGCCGGCGACGCTTGCGCCTGCGCTGGGGCACCCGCAGCCCCTCCTCGCGCCACAGGCGCTGCACCCGCTTGCGATTGACCTCCCAGCCCAGCTCGCGCAGCCGGTGATGCGCGCGGCGGTACCCCCACCGCGGGCGCTCCTTGGAGAACCGGCGCAGCTCGGCGCGCAACGCCTGGTCACCCTCGGTCGCCTTGGGCTCGTGACGCTGGGTGGAGCGATGCTGCCCGACGACCCGGCATGCCCAGCGCTCGCTGACGCCGAGGCGGTCGCGGAGCATCGCGACCGCTCGGCGCCGGCGGACCGGGCCTACCAATTTCCCTTGGAGATCTCCTTCAGCGCCCGGACCTCGAGCGCTTGATCGGCGACGATCGCCTTGAGGCTCGAATTCTCGCGCTCGAGCTCCTTCAGCCGCTTGACGTCCTCGGCCTTCATCCCGCCGTACTGGTTGCGCCAGCGGTGAAACGTCTGCTCGGAGATCCCCAGATCCTTCGCCGCCTCCGGGATCGTCTTGCCCTCGCCGAGCATCCGCTCGGCCTCGCGCAGCTTGCGGATGATCTGCTCCGGCGTGTGCCTGCGTCGCTTCATCGAGAGTTCCTTCCTCGCCCATCATCACGGGCGCGAGAAACTCTCACAAGGGTCGGACCGATCACCGGGGTCAGGCCACACGGCCCCGCATTCGCTCCGATGCGAGCCGGGATTACGCTTGCGATACCCAGCACAGCAAGAGACGCAGAGACGATTCCGAGCGCGAGCATCCCTAGATCACCCCTGTTGGTCGTGCGCGGTGCGCATTTGTCAATCTCTTGTCACGGCTATGCGTCGCTTGTGGCGGCTGCGCTGGTGGCTGGCTCACCGAAGATCGGATCGTGCGGCACGTCATCATTTCGGTATCCGTATCGCTCTTCCAGCAACAAAACGAGCGCGTCGATGTCCGGTGTCTCTTGGTGCAGCTCTAGATCCCAGAGAGGCGCGCCGGTAAGAAACGCCATCTTGCGCATCTCACTGAGCCGCTCGACCGTCAGCCAACTAGCTGGCAGCGGAGGCTCCTCGGATGACTCCGACGCATGCTGGTGCTGCTCGCGCAGGTTCGCTTGGACGTCCTTGAGGCTGAGATTCGCACCTTCGTTGCGGAAGTTGATCCGAGCGTTTACCAATGCGAGAAGTAGATGCCAATCTCTCCAGCCCTGGTTGCGAAGCTCGGCGTAGGTTTGCTGGAACTGCGGGTCAATGGCGAGCCGAGGGAGCGTGAACGTAAGGATTTCGCGCGCGCGCGCATAGCGGTTGCGGATGAACGACAACGCCTTGTCACGTGAGTAGCCGGGGCCAGGATCGATGCGTCTCTCCAGGGCGGCACCCGGCGCTGGGGTGCGAGATGGCCGCCACTCTGTCGGCGGCACTAGCGACTCGCGACCCGTCGCGGCGAAACGATCTGGCGGGACCACCGACGCAACATTGTCGTAGGGTTGTCCTGCGGCGATCTTATGCGTGAGCCCACGCGCAAAGCACCTCTTGATGACCTCTTCATGTGCCGAGCGAGGCGCCATCGATGCCTCGAAAAATACCGTCGTCAGCGCAGCGAGTAGCTCGATGTTCACGGCGTCGAAGTCGGCTTCGCGTCCGTTTACCGGAACGGGCATAAGGTCCACGAGCCAGTCACTTCCATCGTTACCCGGCTTAGACCGAATCGGGCCTTTGCCGGCGGAACCGGATGCCTGTACCCGTACCCGGATCCTTGTCGGGAGAAGAACCAGGTCCTCGGTCGCAAGCTCGGCACATAGGACTTGTGCAGCAGCCGCGAATCGTTCAGCCGCCCGACAGTGGGCATATCTGTTCACGGCTGATACCTCCCAAGCAATGCCCAACGCCGACCATCGAATGATGCGGTCTGGTCCGACGTCGTTCCACGGTGTTACGCCAAGCTGCTCGTACACGAGATCGCGCCATTCCTCCGCAGTCCGCGTCTCAATGAGCTCTTCGATCTCTTGCAAGACCTCGTCTAGCCCAGTCTCGCGTTGAAGCTCTCGCACAGCGGCGTCCAATGCCGGACTCACTAGGATCGCGCTGGCGCGTAGATAACCGCTATGGAGATCAACTGCGCGCAGGTCCTCATGGCGCTCGACGTTCCATGGGTCCTCCTCCAGATGCGCGTGCGCCAACATTGCCGCCGCGTAGGTCTCTACGGCCGAGCACCACGCGCCCGAGCCGTAGTCGCAATGAGCAGCAAACATCAATCCAGATGCAACTAGATCGCCGTGTTCATCCGGGTCTTGTGAGTGCGCCACAACGGTTGCCACAAGAGCCTGCTGACGAGCCGCTAGCGGCAGCCCTAGGTGTCGATAGATGCGGGCCAGTAGCAGTAGGGCTAGCAACGAGCCACGTATCGTGTCCCCGTGCCACCAACGGACCTTCGCGTCATGGAGGTCGGCCAACGCTGCGAGTGGCCTGTCTTGACGCAGGAGCGCCAAGGCGCGGTCGCGGCTTCGTTCCGCAGCAGCTGATGCGCCGGATGCCTCGGACACGAGCGCATCAAGCGCCTCAACCAGTCCGTGGTATCCAGCCCGGTCTACGAGGACAGGAGCGAGCAGGCCAACGATTTGCGACAAGGACTCGATAGGAACGAGCGGGGCCTTCGCGGCTAGTCTGGTCACCTTTCTCCAGGCGTCGATCGCTCCATCAGCGTCGACGAGGACCAGCGATGTCGGTGCTGATTCGTACGTGAATTCATCACCATGTCCATGGTCGAGAGGCTCCCAGCGATCTTGTGGCTCGGTTGGCAACTCGACGCCAGTCAGGTCGGGATGTGCCCGTAGGTGGCCTAGGACGTCAAAGAGGCCGGCGCGCTGACCAGACGTGAGCGTGCGATCGCGGAGTCGATCCGAAACGGCGTTCCGCAGGCGAGCGTTGCACTCGACGATCCAATTGCGGCTTATGGTCGTTCGTCCCCGCACCGCAGCGCCCACGACGTATTGCAGAAGGACGCTCGCGTCCATCATGAGTGCCCATGGGTCGCTGCTGGCGTCAAGCTCCTGAAAAAACGCGACTACGTGTCCGTCGGCAGGACGAAGATCGCCGACACCACGAAGCTGACCGACCGCGGTCTCATAGCGTGCGCGCTGGCGCTGCGCTGGCGGGATTTCGGCTGTGCACGCGGCTGACATCCGAGCGAGCCAGAGGCCGATGTCGGCACGTGCCTGGCGATGGAACGTGGCTCGGCGCAATCCAGCCCGCACCTCCATAAGCTCGCCCATCGTCAAGATCCCATCATCCCGGTCACGCCACCGCGCGACCGACGTCACGTACCACTCCGGCTGGTCCTGGTCGGGCGAATCCGGCGCCATCTCTGCCGGGAGTGCTAGCCAGCGGGCCGCTATCCAGAACGTCTCGTGATGCGCAAGCAGCTCAGCGATCGCTTGACCATCGAGAATCTCAAGCGAAATGTCGTATTTTTCCCTCGTCTCAAGCTTGAGCTCTTCAGCCTTCGAGGCCGTTACGTCTGCTGAGACGAGCGCGTACACCTTCCGGACTGATGGTCCGGCGGCAATCTTGCGCAGGTCGCGTCGAATCTTTGTCGGTAGCCCTCCCGTTTGCAGCGTGCATATAAAAGCAACCGGCTCGCCCGATGCGAGAGCAGCGAAGCCGCTACTTGGCCCCAGGGCCCCATCGAGGTGTGTCTCGAACGACTGGAAATCGCGACCGCCATCACCGCCTGCCGCTACCGGCCCGGTCGCGGGGTACACGTTGCTGACAATGCGCTCAGCGACTAGGAAGCGACAAAGCTCCTCGAATGCATGGTGTCCGTTCCGGGCGGAAAGGTCATGTAGCCCGAACCGAATTGACCTGCTGACCTCAAGACGATCCACAGACATGAGCCTATCTGCGTGATTGGGCACCTGATCAGGTTTCGTCTGCGCCTAGGTCTGTCGCTACTCGACGAGCCCGAGCTGCACCTGAATGCCGAGCTGCTTGAGCGCTGGCTAGATTGGGCGGCCGGTAAACGCGAGGGCCAGATTTGGATCGCCACGCATTGCTAGAGGCGCTCGAGGTCGCTGGCCCGGCCAGCCTCCGACGCGCTTGCAGCCGATTCCGAGTTGAAAGGGCGGCGACGTCGACGAAAATTTGGTACGGAATTGGTACGCGTCGATACTGCCGATATGCCGCCCGCCTACAAGAAAGCCCCGCATTTGCGGGGCTTTCTTGCATAGCGGGGGCGGGATTCGAACCCGCGACCTTCGGGTTATGAGCCCGACGAGCTACCAGACTGCTCCACCCCGCGTCGCTCCATCTGTTTTAGCAAAGATCGCCTCGCCGGAACGGCGGCGCGTGTGCACGCCCGCACGCGCCCAAAACCCCGCGCGCGCAGCGAGGACGTCGCGCACGCAACCCCCGCTCGCGTCCCGCCGCCACAACCCCCACCGCTCTACCATCCCGCCCGTGCGCGTCGCCGTCCTCGACATCGGAACGAACTCGACGCGCCTGCTGATCGCCGACGTCGACCAGGACACCGGCACGCTCGAGCAGCTCGTGCGCGAGTCGCGCGTCACGCGCCTCGGCGAGGGCGTCGACGCCAGCGGTGCGCTCGCCGACGCCGCGATCGACCGCGTCATCGCGACGCTCGCCGACTACCGCGCGCAGATCGACGCGCACGACTGCCAGGCCAACCTCGCCGTGCTCACCTCCGCCGTCCGCGACGCGTCCAACGGCGCCGCCTTCGCCGAGCGCGTCCGCAACGACTTCGGCCTCGACGCGCGCGTCCTGCGCGGCGAGGAAGAGGCGCAGCTGACGTTCCTCGGCGCCATGTCCGGCCGCCCCGCCACGGCGGACGAACGAGGCTCCGGCGCTGGCGACCGCGGCGCAACCGAGCCAACCGTCGTCATCGACATCGGCGGCGGCTCGACCGAGTTCATCGTCGGCGCCGGCCGCGCCGCCGGCTTCCACGTCTCGCTGCAGGCCGGCGTCGTGCGTATGAGCGAGCGCCACATCCACACCGACCCGCCGGAGCCGAGCGAGCTGCAGGACCTCGCCGCCGACGTGCGCGCGATCTTCCTCGACGGCCTGCCGCAAGCCAAGCGCGACCCCGTCGAGCGCGGCATCGCCGTCGCCGGCACCGCCACCTCGGCCGCCGCGATCGATCAGGAGCTCGACCCCTACGACCCCGAGCGCGTCGACGGCTACGACCTGACGCTCGGCACCGTCGAACTGCTGCTCGCGCGGCTCGCCGACATGGACGAAGACCGCCGCCGGCACGTCGCCGGCCTGCATCCCGACCGCGCGCCGACGATCGTCGCCGGCATGATCGTCCTCGGCGAAACGATGCGCGCGTTCGACCTCGACAACGTCGAAGTCTCAGAGCACGACATCCTCCACGGCGGCGCCCTGCGCCTTGCGGGCGTCGGCTAAGCCAGGTTCGACTTGCGCGGGTAGACGACGGTCGGGTCGGTCAGCACGTTGACCAGCGCCGGCTTGCCCGACGAGAACGCGCGCTCGATCGCCGGCTGCACATCGGCCGGCTTGCGCACGAGCTCGCCGTAGCAGCCGAGCGCCTCGACGACCTCGTCGTAGCGCGTTTCCGGGCGCAGATCGGCCGCGACCGAGTAGCCGTACAGGAACTCCATCGGATGCTTCTCGAGCGCCCAGATCCCGTTGTTGCCCATCACCGCGACGACGTTCACGCCGTGGCGCGCGAGCGTGTCGAACTCCATCCCCGAGAAGCCGAACGCGCCGTCGCCGAGCAGCAGCACGACCTGGCGCTCCGGGTGCGCGAGCTTCGCCGCCAGCGCGTATCCCGGGCCCGTGCCGAGGCAGCCGAACGGCCCCGGGTCGAGCCAGCAGCCCGGCTGGTAGCTGTCGATCACGCGCCCGGCGTACGACACGAAGTCGCCGCCGTCGCCGATCACGATCGCGTCGCGGTCGAGCACCTGGCCGAGCTCCGCGTACAGCCGCATCGGATGAAGCGGCGAGCGGTCGTCCTCGCGCTCCGCGCGCTCGGCCTCGCGCCGCTCGGTCTCCGTCTCGCGCAGCTGCGCGATCCACGGCTCGCTCGCCAGCGGACGATCGCCCGCCGCCAGGCGCAGGTCCGCGAGCGCCGCGTCGAGCGCGCCGTAGCACTCCGCCGCGACCTGCCGCGGCAGCGTGCGCTCCGGTTCGGCGACGTCGAGCACGACGATCTCCGTGTCCTCGCCGAACGCCTGGCCGAACGCCAGGCGGAAGTCCATCGGCACGCCGATCACGAGCGCCACGTCGGCGCCCTTCAGCCCCTGCGAGCGCGCGCGCGAGAAGAACAGCTCGTCGTCCGCCGGCACGCACCCGCGCGCCAGGCCGTTGACGAACACCGGGATGCGCAGCGTCCGCGCCAGCTCGAGCAGCGCCTGCTCGCCGCGTCCCCAGTACAGATCCGTCCCGGCCATGATCACCGGCCGCTCGGCATCGCGCAGCAGCGCGCCCGCGCGCTCGATCGACGCCGCCGACGCGCGCGCCGGCGAGCCCTCTTTCGGCGCCTGCTCGACCTCCGGCGCCTCCTGGAAGACGTAGTCGAGCGGGAAGTCGACGAACGCCGGCCCGCCGTGCGGCGTCGTCGCCGCTTCGAACGCGAGGTCGATCAGCGGCGCGATCTCCTCCGTCGAGCCCGCCGTCGCCGCGAGCTTCGTCAGCGGCCGCACGAACGGCACGTGGTCGATCTCCTGCAGCGACCCCTGCCCCCAGCGCAGCGCCGGCGCGCGGCCGCCGAGCACGATCATCGGCGAGTGGTTCGCCTGCGCCGACGCCATCGCGCTCATCCCGTTCGTCACGCCCGGCCCCGCCGTCAGCGCGCACACGCCCGGCTCGCGCGTCACCTTCGCCCAGCCCTCCGCCGCGAACGCCGCCGTCGACTCGTGGCGCACGTCGACGATCTCGATCCCCTCCTCGCGGCAGCCGTCGTAGATCGAGAACAGGTGCCCACCCGACAGCGTGAACAGCTTGCTGACGCCGTGCGCCTTCAGCCGCCGCGCGACCAGCCGTCCGCCGTGGAACGTCGCAGCCTCCTGCGTGCTCTCCTGAGTCCCCTCGCTCGCCACGCGCGGGATCGTATCCGCTTGCCCGCGCCGCGCGCGGTGCGCGCCGGCTCGCGCTCGCATGCCCGGGGTGGGAGTCGAACCCACAATCGCCCGTCAAGGCCATCGATTTTAAATCGAGTGCGTCTACCGTTCCGCCACCCGGGCAGGGTCGGCGCCAGTGTAGGCGAGCGGCAAGCCGACCGGCCGCCCCGCAAGCCCGGCCGGCAGGGCCGCAACTCGGCCGTTGTTAGCGTGTATTTAGGACTGGATGAGGTAATGACTCCGTATGGAGGCGTCTGCACTGACACACTCGGCTGCCGCGCCCGCGCTCCGCGGGCCGACGCCGCTGCTCCGTCTCCAGTCCGATGAGCGCCTGATCGCGCTCACCCGCAAGGGCCAGCACGCCGCGTTCGAGGTGCTCTGCGCTCGCTACCAGTCGCGCCTGTTGTCGTTCTGCCGCCACATGCTCGGCTCGCGCGAGGACGCCGAGGACGTCCTGCAGGAGGTCTTCGCCGCCGCCTTCAACGCCGTGCTCGCCGACGAGCGCGAGATCAACGTGCGCCCGTGGCTCTACCGGATCGCGCGCAACCGCTCGCTCAACCACCTGCGCCGCGCGTCGGCCGTCGGCGTCGACTCGATGGACGTCCACTTCGCCGACCACGGCCTGTCGACCGGCGACCGCGCGATCCGGCGCGAGAGCTTCCGCGAGCTGCTGTCCGACGTGCACGAGCTGCCCGAGACGCAGCGCACGGCGCTGCTGCTGCGCGAGATCGACGCGCTCTCCTACGAGCAGATCGCGCTCGCGATGGAGACGACCGTGCCGTCGGTCAAGTCGCTGCTCGTGCGCGCGCGCATCTCGCTCGCCGAGGCCGCCGAGGCGCGCAAGCTGAGCTGCGCCGAGGTGCGCTTCGAGCTCGGCGAGGTCGCCGAGGGCCTGACGAAGCTGAGCGCCCCCGCGCGGCGCCACGTACGCGGCTGCGAGCGCTGCCGCTCGTTCAAGAAGCAGCTGAAGGAGAACAACACCGCGCTCGCCGCGATCCTGCCCGTCGCGCCGCTCTTGATGCTCAAGAAGCTCTTGCTCGCGAAGCTCGGCTCGGCCGGCGGCGCGCACGTCGCCGGCGGCGCCGGCGCGACCGTCGGAGCCGGCGCAGCCGCGGCCGGCGGCGGCGGGGCGACGGCCGGCGGCATCTTCACCGTCGGCGCCGGCGCGCTCGCGACGAAGGCCGTCGCCGGGCTCGCCGCCGCCGCGATCGTCGGCGCCGGCGCGGTCGCCGCCGACCAGTCGAGCCACCACCGCCGCCATCGCGCGCCGGCCGCCGCGACCGCGTCGGCCACGACGAGCCAGACGGCCGAACCGCTCGTCGTCGCCGAGCGCACGCAGCCGCTCAGCACGCTCGCCAACCGTCCCGACCGCGCGGCGCTCGCCGCCGCGCGCCGTCGCCGCGCGCACGCCGCCGCGACGGCGCTCGCGACGAAGGACCTGCCGGCGAAGCCCGTCGCGCCGGCCGCCGCCACGCCGCCGAAGGCCGCGCCGCCCGAACCGCAGGTCACGCAGGTGACCGACGAGACGACGCAGCTTCCGAGCACCGCGACGTCCGGCGCGCAGCCGACGAGCGTCACGACGCCGACCGTTCCCGCGTCGACCCCGGCTACGCCGCCCGCGACGACGCCGACTCCGACGAGCGCGCCGGAAGCGACGACGCCCGCGCCGCCGCCGCCGGCCGAACCGACGACGACGGTCACGACGACCGTGACGACCACGCCGCCGCCCGCCGAACCGACGAGCGGCCAGACCGGTGCACCGGCGGTCGCCGGCACGTCGACGTCCGACGAAGAGACGACGACGCCCGCGCCTGCGGCGCCGGCGGCGGCGGCGCAGGTCGACGCCGGCGCGACGCAGGAAGCCAGCGCGTCGACTATTCGAGCGTCAGCGTCTTCAGCGGCCGCTGCAACACACCGGCGGAGGCGACTTCGAGCGGCGAGGTGACCTGCCCGTCGGCGGTCGGCGTCGTCAGCATCGCGATCGTCACGCCCTCGCGCGCGCCGCGGCGTTCGGGCAGCATCAGCACGTTGCGCCCCCACATCGTGCGTCCGTTCACGCGCGCCGTGTAGATCACCTGGTAGGCGGACACGGCGTTGGCGTTGATGCGCGTCTTGCCATCGGCGCGCAGCACGAAGTCCTCGTCGCGCGCGCTCAGCGTGCGAACGTAGCCGGCGGTGTAGACCGGCAGCGCGGCGCTCTGTTCGCCGGCGTACGGCGCGAGCGTCAGCGGAGCGACTTCGAACGAGTCCTTCAGCCGGCCGTCGGAGTCGTGGCGCTCGATCCGCACGTAGCCGCCGGGTTCGGGCGCGACGCGGTACAGGCCCCTGTAGCTGAAGCTGAACGGCGCCGGGCCGCCGTGCGAGTAGTGCGCGTTCTCGAGCGTCAGGAACGCGCCGAGCGCGAGCGCGACGAAGCCGGCGACGCCGGCGAGCACGAGCGCGCGCACGGGCGTCGACGACGAGCGCCACCAAGGTGAGAGCAGGCGCCCGAGCGTCGGCCCGTACGCCGGCTTGATCGGCACCGCCGGCACTAGCAGCGTCCGCCTACTCGCCGACCGAGAACAGCGCTTCGAGGTCGTGGCGCGAGAACGCGGCGAACGCGACCATCGTCTGCGTGCGCAGCACGCCCGGCAGGCCGCCGATGTCGGTCGTGACGACGTCGGCGAGCTGCTCGTGATCGGGCACGCGCACGATCGCGACGAAGTCCCACTCGCCGGTGACCGAGTACGCCTCGGCGACGCCGTCGATCTCGGCGAGCCCGCCGCCGAGCGTCGAGAGCGCGTCGCGCTCCGCCTCGATCAGCACCACCGCGTTGGTCATCGCCATGAACGACTCATGATAAGGACGCCGATGAGGACGCGCGGCTCAAGGCTCGGCGTGCCCGGCGCTCTGCAGCCCGAGCCCGACGAGCAGGCCGAGCACGCCGCCGGTCACGCCCGCCAGCCAGCTCGCCTCGGGTAGCGCGAGCACGCGCGGGGCGAGGCCGCCGACGATCCACGGCTCCTCGGGCAGCACGAACGGGATCGCGAGCATCAGTGCGGCGAGCGCGCCGGCGCCGAGCAGGTCGCCTTCGTAGTAGTGGCCGGCGCGCGCGGCGCGCACGTCCGGCGCCGCCCACGCCGCGAGCAGCGCGAGCGCGCCGGCGTTCGCGCCGAGGACGACCGGCAGCGGGTAGACGGCGAGCGCGACGAGCGCGCCGGCGACGCCGCCGCCGACGAACAGCGCGAGCACGACGAGCGGGCCGTAGCGCCGCTCGAGCAGCCAGCCGAAGATCGCGACGACGATCAGCGTGAGGAACGCGTACCAGCCGTTGAGGTAGGAGAACTGGCTGCTGAACAGCTTCCACCAGTCGCCGTGCAGCGGGCCGACGATCAGGAGCTTCGTCGACGTGACGAAGCCGGCGCGCAGCAGCACCCACATGACGCAGCTCGCCGCGACGATCGCGATCGTCGCGTACGGGCGCGCGCCGATCGTCGCCGCGAACACCGCCGGCGGCGTGCGCCGGGGCGCTTCGTCGGGTCGATCAGATCGCGCGGCGCCGCCGCCGCGCGAGCCCAGGCGGCCGAGCAGCCCGCGCTTGGGCGACTGCTTCGGGGTCGCGCCGGGGCGCGGCAGCTTCGGCGCGCGGCGGCGCAGGCGGTGGCCGCAGTACGGGCACTCGGTGATGTACGGGCTGACCTCCGATCCGCAGTTCTTGCACACGACGAACAGATCCGCACCGGAAGGCATCGTCGGTCCATTCTAAGGACCAGCGAACTCCCGCCGCGGCGGCTTTGCGATACTCAGAGCCATGACTCTCGGATACGACCAGAAGCTGTACATCCTCGCGTTCGACCACCGCGGCTCCTTCCAGAAGAAGTTCTTCGGTATCCAGGGAGAGCCCGACTCCGAACAGACCGCGATCATCGCCGACGCCAAGCACCTGATCTTCGAGGGCGTGCTGCAGGCCGTCGGCTCGGGCGCCGACGCGTCCGTATCGGGCGTGCTCGTCGACGAGCAGTTCGGCTCGACCGTGCCGCAGGAGGCGCGCGAGCACGGGCTGAAGCTCGCGATGCCGGCCGAGCGCTCGGGCCAGAACATGTTCGATTTTGAGTATGGAGAGGATTTCGGCGAGCACATCCTGCGCTTCGATCCCGATTTCACGAAGGTCCTCGTCCGCCTCAACCCCGACGGCGACGTGGCCGCCAACGCCGAGCAGCTGACGAAGCTCAAGCGCCTGAGCGACTGGCTCAAGCAGCACGACCGCAAGTTCCTGTTCGAGCTGCTCGTGCCGGCCGAGCCGGCGCAGCTCGAGGCGGTCGGCGGCGACGCCGAACGCTACGACAGAGAGCTGCGACCGGAGCTGATGCGCCGCGCGATCGCCGAGATCCAGGACGCCGGCATCGACGTCGACATCTGGAAGATCGAGGGCGTCGACGAGCGCTCGGACGACGAAATGCTCGTCGCGCAGGCCCGCTCGGGCGGCCGCGACGGCGTCGTCTGCGTCGTGCTCGGACGCGGCGCCAACGACGCGAAGGTCGACGAATGGCTGCAGGCCGCGGCCCCCGTAGACGGCTTCATCGGCTTCGCGATCGGCCGCTCGATCTGGTGGGACCCGCTGAAGGCGTACGTCGACGGCAAGATCGAGCGCTCCGAGGGCGCGCGCAGGATCGCCGAGAACTACCTGCGCTTCGTCCAGGTCTACGAGCGCGCCGAGGGCAAGACGCCCGTAGCTTCCTGAGCGTCCAGATGGACGACGCGCTTTTCAGACGAGCGAATCGTCGTTCCTGTCAAGGACGCAGGGAGCGTGGCGTGCTTTGCACGCGAGCGACCGAGGACGCCGACAGGGGCGGCGAGGCGCCGTCATGAAGATGCGGCAGAGCCTTGCCGAGTTTGAGCAGGCGCTCGCGAAGGAGATCTCGCTCGACCGCCACCGGCGCGACTCGCTGCGCCGGACGGCCGAGCAGCGCACGCTCAAGCGCGAGGTCGAGCGCCGTCACAAGCGCGGCTCGATCCGCTTCGCGCTGCTCGTCCTGACGCTGATCCTCACGGCCGTGATCGTCACGGTCGTGATGTTTCGGACGCTGTACCTGCTGCTCGGTTAGGACGCCGCCCTAACCGGCGACGCACGACTCAGAGCGTCGTGCGTTCAGGAGCCTTCGCCGAGATCGCTGATGGCGTCCGAGACCTCGGCCGGCGTCGACCCCTCGGGCGCCGCTCCGTCGGCGCTCGCGGCGTCGTCGCGGTGGATCTCGAGGTAGATCTCCTTGCGGAAGACCGGGATCTCCTGTGGAGCCTGGATGCCGATGCGCACCTTCTCGCCCATGACCGACAGGACCGAGACCTCTACGTCATCGCCGATCATGATGCTCTGGTTGGACTTGCGCGTCAAAACCAGCATTCGGTGCACCTTCCTGTTGGCCGCTTCCCGGCTGGAACCCCCGCCCTGCCGATTTGCCAAGCATAGTCTGAGCACCGGGGGAAAGCGAGTGGCGAACGGCCATTTCGCGCGGAGGGAGCGCCCGTGCGGCGCGACGCCCGGCCGCCGCGAGTCGTGCTCACGCGGCGCGGACGTGTATTCGCACCAGGCGATTGTCGATTCGCACCAGGCGATTCTCGCCGGCGTCCGCTCCCGCGCGAGACGCCGGTCTCGGCGCATGCTCCGACTCCTCCAGCGCCATGCGCTAGTCTCCCGGACCGTCGATGCCTCGTAAGTCCCTGCGACCGAACCTCAACCAGATCCGCGCCTGGGTAAGGCAGGGTCGTACCGACGCCTGGGTCGCCCACCAGCTCGAGGTGAGCGTGCGCGACATCGAACAGTTCAAGCGTCAGAACGAGCTCGTCGAGGAGGACGCCGAGGGCGCGAGCAGCGCCGCGGAGTACGACGAGATCGACCTCCGCGCCGAGGACGACGCGCTGATCGCCGCCGAGCTCGAGGCCGCCGAGCAGGCCGCCGAGAAGGCGCGGGCGGAGGCGGAGGCGAAGGCCGAGCAGGAAGGCGAGGCGGACGAGGGCGAGGAGGAGGCGCGGCCGAAAGCACGCCGGCGCCGCGGAGGACGCGGGCGGCGCGTGCTCGGCTCGCGTTCGGGCGCCGGCAACTCGGGTCCGCTCGAGGGGACGTTCGACCACGGCGAGGAGGGCTACGGGCTGTGGCTGGACCCCGCGATCCAGGACAACCCGATCTACGCCGAGCACTGGGCCGGACACCGTCCGGTCGAGGTCGCGGTCGAAGAGGACCGCATCGTCATCACCCGCAGCGGCGACGACGACTAGCGTCGGGCTGGCGTCAGCTGTTTTGCGCGAGCTCGCGGCGGCCGCCGGCGTAGTCGGCGGCCTCGCGCAGGTAGCGTCCGAAGGCGGCGTCGACGACGACGCCTGAGTCCCACGCCGAGGGCTCGTCGGGCGCGACGTTCATCGCGACTTGCAGGCACCACGACGTGCCGCGTTCGTACAGCGCGACGAGCTCGTCCGAGGAGAAGCGCCCGCCGAGGCGGCGGCGCAGCTCGGCGACGAGCGCTTCGGTCACGCGCTCCGTCGCGCGCCTGCGCTCCGGCGGGACGGCGCGCAGCCGGCGCTCGCCCTGCTGCCACTGGTAGTTGGCGTTCTCGAACGACACGCGCGGCCGAGGCTAGCAGCGCCCGCCGGCCGCGATCCGACGCGTCAGTTGGACGGCAGGCCGCCGACCTCGTACTGAAGCTCGTTCGGCTGCTTCATCCCGAGCGTTCGCGCCTCGGTTTCGATCGACCCCCGGCGGCCGAGCGCTTCGTGCTGGCGCGCGAGCGTGCGGTGTTCGCGTTCGAGCGCCGCGACGGTCGCTTTGTCGTGGCGCGCCTGGCCGTAGGACGAGTACATGTGCAGCCCGGCGCTCATGTACAGGTACAGCAGGGCGGCGAGCACGAACAGCATCGCCATCCGCCCAAGCCGGTCCCAGCGAACGCGCGGGATGCCGCGCGTCGCGGCGTCCGTGGAGCCGCGCGGGCGCGCGCTGCTCGCGGAGCGCCCACGGCGCGCGGCGGAGCGCCCTACGCGAGGAGCTCGATCGGCGTAGCTCTGAGGCATCCCGACCGCATTCGCGCCCGCTGAGCATGTTCCTGCCGGGCTCGGCGAAACGCAGCCGCTCGCCCGCGCCCGCCGGCGCTCAGCGAAAGACCGAGCGACCGGGGAACTGCGCGTCGGCGCCCAGCTGCTCCTCGATCCGCAGCAGCTGGTTGTACTTGGCGACGCGGTCCGAGCGCGACGGCGCGCCCGTCTTGATCTGCCCGCAGCCGGTCGCGACTGCGAGGTCGGCGATCGTCACGTCCTCGGTCTCGCCCGAGCGGTGGCTCATCACCGCGCTGTAGCCCGCCTCGCGCGCCATCGCGATCGCGTCGAGCGTCTCCGAGAGCGTGCCGATCTGGTTGACCTTGATCAGGATCGAGTTGGCGACGCCGAGCATCGATGCCGCGCGCAAGCCGCTCGGTGTTCGTCACGAACACGTCGTCGCCGACGAGCTGAAGGCCGGCGCCGATGCGGTCGGTCAGCGTCTTCCAGCCGTCCCAGTCCTCCTCGTCCATGCCGTCCTCGATCGAGACGATCGGATAGCGCGCGGCCAGTTCGGCCCAGTAGGCGGCGAGCTCGTCGGCGCTCAGCGTGCGTCCCTCGTGCTCGAGCACGTACGCGCCGTCGCTGTAGAGCTCGCTCGTCGCCGGATCGAGCGCGATCGCGACGTCGGCGCCGGGCTCGTAGCCGGCGGCCTCGATCCCCGCGACGAGCATCTTCAGCGCGTCCTCGTTCGAGCCGAGGTCGGGCGCGAAGCCGCCCTCGTCGCCGCCGGCCGTGCCGAGGCCGCGCTCGTGCAGCGTGCGCTTCAGCGCGTGGAACACCTCGGCGCCCATCCGCAGGCACTCCGAGAACGTCGGCGCGCCGCACGGCACGATCATGAACTCCTGGAAGTCGACCGCGTTGTCGGCGTGCGCGCCGCCGTTGAGCACGTTCATCATCGGCACCGGCAGCACGTGCGCCGCCTCGCCGCCGAGGTAGCGCCACAGCGCCATCCCCTCCTCCGCCGCCTGCGCGTGCGCAGCGGCGAGCGAGACGCCGAGGATCGCGTTGGCGCCGAGGCGCGACTTGTTCTGCGTGCCGTCGAGCGCGATCAGCGCGTCGTCGAGCGCGCGCTGGTCGGCCGCGTCGCTGCCGCGCACCGCGTCGGCGATCTCGCCGTTGACGTTCGCGACCGCGCGCGTTACGCCCTTGCCTTCCCACGCCCTGCCGCCGTCGCGCAGCTCGGTCGCCTCGAACTCGCCGGTCGACGCGCCCGAGGGGACCGCCGCGTGACTGTGCGCGCCCGAGCGCAGGCCGATCTCGACCTCCACGGTCGGATTGCCGCGACTGTCGAGGATCTGGCGCGCGTGGACGCGCTCGATCTGGCTCACGCGGCTATTTCGTCGAGGTCGTCGCCGGCGGCGTCGTCGCCGGCGCGGCCGTCGATGTCGTCTTCGGGGCTTTGTAGCCCTTGCAGTCGGCGACCATGTAGCCCGAGCGGCATTCGGTTTTCGCCTGCCACTTCTTTTTGAATTCCTTGACGAACTTGCTCAGCGCCGACTGCTGCTGCGTGGCGGTCAGCTGCGACTTGATCGACGCTTCCGCCTGCGTCAGCGTCTGCTGGCTGCCGGGCGTGACCGACTGGACCTCGAAGATGTAGTAGCCGAACGGGGTCTTGACGGGGCCCGCGAGCGACGTTCTTCTGCGCCGAGAAGATCGCTGTGTCGAGCGCTTTCTCCTCCTGGCCCTTGACGACGCCGGGGAGCTTGCCGCCGTTGGACTTGCTCGTCGGGTCGATCGACACGCGCTTGGCGACGCTTGCGAAGCTCTTGCCCGATTCGATTTCGCTCTTGGCCGCCTTCGCCTGCGCTTCGGTCTTCGTGAGGATGATCAGCAGGTTGCGTTTTTCGGCGACTGCGAATCGTCTTCGTTTTCTTTGTAGTACTTTTCGACCTGCGAGTGCGTGACTTTCGACTTCTCTTTGACGATCTTCTGCTGGATTTTCGAGGACAGCATGTTGAGCTTCACGCGCAGCAGCAGGTCCGACACCGTCTGGCCCGAGCTTTTCAGGAACTTTTCGAATTCCGCGGCCTTCGGGAACTGCTGGCTCTTGATCTTTTCGAACTGCTTCTTGACTTCGGCGTCGGACACCTTGACGCCGAGCGAGCTCGGCTTCGCCGAGCACCCAGTTCGAGGAGATCAGGAAGCCGAGCACCTCCTGCTGAAGCGATTTGTACTGCTGTTCGCACTGCGACTTCAGCTGCGCTTCGGTCGGCGGCGTCTGGCCTTTGGCCGGTTTCGCCGCGGCTTTCGCAGCTGGCGATGCAGGCCGTGTAATTCGGCGGTTCCGGCACCGGCGCTTTCGTGCCCGTCGTCGACGCGCTCGAGGCGGCCGCGACGCTCATCCAGTGGTTGAACGTGTCTTTCGTGATCGATTTTCCATCGACCGAAACGACTGCGTCGCCCGGAATCCCGCCGCACGCGGCGAACGCCACGGCGGCAAACAAAACGGCGCCAAGCGCCGCGAGGGTACGAGATGCTCTGTGCACGACGCGGGCACTCTAGCGAAAACGCCTTCAGCTGTGCGTAACGGCCACCTAATCATTTCTAAAGACGGCTTCGTCTACGCCGCCTCGCGGATCACCGCGAGCAGCGCGTCGGCGGCCCTGACGACCGCGGGGAAGCGCTCCGCGCCCGTCGCGCGGCACGCGCATCGACACCTGCGAGCGGCCGGATTCGTACAGCGCCTCCGGCAGCTCCTCGCGCAGCCGCTTGGCGCGCGCGCGAGTCGAGCTCGATCGGCACGACCGCGAGCCGGTCGCCGCGGAAGCTGACCGTGCGCGCGCCGGCCTCGCCGAACTTGATCCGCGCGCGCTGCAGCGCGAGCAGGTTCTCGAGCGGCTCGGGCACCGGCCCGAAGCGGTCCTCGAGCTCCTCGCGCAGCTCTTCGACCTCGGCGACCTCGAGCGCGCCGGCGATGCGGCGGTGGACGTCGATCTTCGCCTGCTCGTAGGCGACGTAGTCGGCCGGCACGTAGGCGTCGACGTTGACGTCGAGCGCGCACCGGCTCGGGCGCTCCTGCTCGCCGGCCCCGTCGGCGCCTTCGCCGGCCTCGCGTCGGCCGCGACGCGCCTCGTCGAGCATCTGCATGTACAGCTCGAAGCCGAGCGCCGCGACGTGCCCGGACTGCTCGTCGCCGAGCAGGTTGCCGGCGCCGCGGATCTCGAGGTCGCGCATCGCGATCTTGAAGCCGGCGCCGAGCTCGGTGTAGTCCGACAGCGCCGACAGCCGCTGCGCCGCCTCGCGGCGTCAGCGCCGCGCGCCGAGTCGTAGAGCAGGTAGGCGTACGCGCGCTCGCGGCTGCGCCCGACGCGTCCGCGGATCTGGTAGAGCTGGGCCAGGCCGAACGCGTCGGCGTGCTCGACGATCAGCGTGTTCGCCTGCGGGATGTCGATGCCCGACTCGATGATCGACGTGCACACGAGCACGTCGGCGCCGCCGCGCAGGTAGTCCATCATCACCGTCCTCGAGCTCGCCCTCGCCCATCTGCCCGTGGGCGACGGCGAAGCGCACGCCGGGGCACAGCGCGCGCAGCCGCTCGGCGGTCTCCTCGATCGTCTCGACGCGGTTGTGCAGGAAGAAGGCCTGCCCGCCGCGCTCGTGCTCGCGCTCGATCGCGCTGCTTGACGAGCTCCTCCTCGTACTCGCCGACGTAGGTCTTGCACCGGCCGCCGGCCCTCCGGCGGCGTCTCGATCACGGAGATGTCGCGCAGCCCGGCGAGCGACATCTGCAGCGTGCGCGGGATCGGCGTGGCCGACATCGCGATCACGTCGACCCGCAGCTTCAGCTGGCGCAGCAGCTCCTTCTGCTTGACGCCGAAGCGCTGCTCCTCGTCGACGATCAGCAGGCCGAGGTCCTTCGCGCGCACGTCGCGCGAGAGCACGCGGTGCGTGCCGATCAGGATGTCGACGCGCCCCTCGGCGAAGCCCTTGATCGCCTCTTTCTGCTCGGCCGGCGGTGCGAAAGCGCGAGACGTGCTCGAGCGTGAACGGGTAGTCGGCGAGCCGCTCGGCGAACGTGCCGTAGTGCTGCTGGGCGAGGATCGTCGTCGGCACGAGCATCAGCACCTGCTTGCCGTCGGCGGCCGCCTTGAACGCGGCGCGCAGCGCGACCTCGGTCTTGCCGTAGCCGACGTCGCCGCAGATCAGCCGGTCCATCGGCCGCGGCGCCTCCATGTCGGCCTTGACCAGCTCGATCGCCTCGCGCTGGTCGGGCGTCTCGGTGAACGGGAAGCGCTCCTCGAACTCGCGCTGCCAGTCGCTGTCCGCGCGCGAACGCGTGCCCGTCGCGCCGCCGGCGCTCGGCGTACAGCGCTGAGCAGCTCGCCCGCGAGCTCCTGCGCGGCGCGGCGCGCGCGCGCCTTCATCGTCGTCCCAGCGCGTGCCCGCCGAGCTTGCGACAGCGGCGGGTGCTCGCCGCCGGCGCCGACGTAGCGCGAGATCTTCGCGAGCTGGTCGGTGGGCACGAACACGCGGTCGTCGCCCTGGTATTCGAGGTACAGGTAGTCGCGCGTGACGTCCGCGACCGTGCGCGTCTCGAAGCCGGCGAAGCGCGCGACGCCGTGGTCCTCGTGCACGACGATGTCGCCGGTGCGCAGGTCGGTGAACGAGCGCAGCGCGCCGCGCCTGGCCCCTCCGCGCCGCCGCGCGCGCGTCGCCGCGCTCGGCGCGCCGCGCTCGGCGCGCGGCGGCGCAGCAGCCGGTGCTCGGGGAACACGGCGAGCTTCAGCTGCGGCGCGACGAACCCCTCGCGCAGCGACGCCGCCGCGAAGCGCAGCGACGGCTCGCTCGGCGAGCGGCCGGCGTCGACGCCCTCGCCCAGCCAGCTCGCCTTCAGGCGGCCGAGGTTGTACGCCGCGCGCTCGCCCTCGCCGCGGCGCGGGAAGGCGACGACCGTGCGGTAGCCCGAGCGCACGAGCTTCTCGAGCTCGGGCTCGGCCTCGGCGAGCGAGCGCGCGGCCGTGTCGGCCGCCTGCGCGCGCAGCTCGATCTCCTGGTCCGTCGGCGAGCGCCGACAGCCAGATGCGCGCGCGCGCGCGCGAGCGCCGCGTCGATGCTCGTCGGGGTTGACGTAGAGGTGGTGGGCGTCCTCGTCGCCGAACGCCGCGCAGACGTCGCTCCAGTGGTCGCTCAGCGCCGGCGCGAGCTCCTCCTCGGCGGCGACGAGCAGCTCGGCGCGCTCGCCGACCAGGTCGAGCAGCGCGCCGAAGCGCTCGACCGGCAGCAGCTCGGCGATGTCGGGGCGCTCGCCCGTCGCCGCCCTCGCCGTCGCCGTCGGCGACGCGCGCGCTGCGCAGTCGGCGTCGCCGGCGATCTCGCGAGCTCGCGGTGCTCGACGGCGAGCTCGGCCGCCGGCGCGATCTCGACCTCCTCGGCGTCGCCGAGCGAGCGCTGCGTGAACGTCGAGAACCAGCGCAGCGACTCGATCTCGACGTCGAACATGTCGACGCGCACCGCCCGCTCCTCGGTCGCCGGGAAGACGTCGAGCAGGCCGCCGCGCATCGCGAACTGGCCGCGCTCCTCGACCTGGTCGACGCGCTCGTAGCCGGCGCGCGACGAGCTCCGGCGCGCACTCGTCGAGGTCGAGCAGCTCGCCGACGCGCAGCGTGAAGGAGTGCGGGCGCAGCGCCGGGTCGGGCACCTTCTCCGACAGCGCCACGGCGCTGACGACGACGACCGGGCTGCCCGTGCGCGCGTCGGCGTCCTCGGCGCCTCGGCGCCGAGCAGCGCGTCGAGCGCCGCCACGCGCAGGCCCGACGAGGTGCGGCGGCGGCGCCAGGTGCGACTCGTAGGCGACGCCGCGCGAGGGGTAGTAGCGCACGCGCCGCGGCGCGAGCCAGGCGCGCAGGTCGGCGGCGAGGTCGCGCGCGGCGCGGTCGTCGCCGACGACGACGAGCGTGCGGCCGCGCGCGCGCCGCGCTCGTCGACCTCGGCGAGCGCGGCGATCAGGTAGGGGCGCAGCGACGCTCGAGACGAACGCGTGGCCGCCCTCGCGCGCGAGCGCGCAGCGCGCGGGCTCGTCCTCGATGCGAGCGAGGCCGAGCAGGCGCCGCAGCGCGCCACGCTCGCGGGCTCAGCGCGCTCCACGCGACTCCGCGTCGAGCACGACGCGCTCGACCTGCGTCGGCGGCGCGCTCGACGAGCTCCCGCACCTGCTGCGCGGCCTCGCGGAAGCGGCCGAGCACGTAGGCCGAGACGATCTCCGGGTCGGTCGAGTCGGGCCGCCCGACGCCGACGCGCACGCGCACGAAGTCGCCCGCTGCCGAGCTCGCGCTTGAGCGACTTCAGGCCGTTGTGGCCCGCCAGGCCGCCGCCGATGCGCGCGCGCACCTCGCCGAACGGCAGGTCGATCTCGTCGTGCACGACGAGCACGCGCTCGAGCGGAGCTTGAACGACGCCGCGCGCCGGGCCGACCGAGCGCCCGGCGTCGTTCATGTAGGTCTGCGGGCAGCAGCACGCGCCACCGCGCGGCGCCCGCGCTGCGCCGGTCGCCGGCGCGCCGCCGCGCTGCCCTCGGCCAGGCGCGCGCGGAAGCGGTCCTTGCCGCCGCGTCAGCCCCCAGCGCGCGCGCGAGCTCCTCGGCGACCGACGAAGCCGACGTTGTGGCGCGTGCCCGTCGTACTCGCGGCCCGGGTTGCCGAGCCCGACGATCAGCCAGTCGATCGCTCCGCCGCCGCCGCCGCCGAAGGGGCGTCGCAGGGGCCGCTACTCCTCGCCGGCGGAGTCCTCGGCGCCGAGCCCTCGGCGCCGCCTCGCGCCCGCGGCGCCCTCGCCGACGAGCTCGGTCTCGGCCTCGATTTCCTCGCCGCCTCGGTCTGCAGGCGCGGCGGCGAGAGCGTCGCGACGACGTCTCCTCGGCGTCGTCGAGCAGCGTCACGCCCTCGGGCACCGCGACCGCGGCGAGCACGATCGTCTCGCCGATCTCCATCTCGCCGACGTCGTGGACGATCGACTCGGGGATCGCGGTCGGCAGCGCCTCGACGTTCAGCTCGCGCGTGATCTGCTCGAGCACGCCGCCTTCCTTGACGCCCGGCGCGTCGTCGAGCGCCCGTCGAGTTCGAGCGGCACGACGGCGTGGATCGCCTCGTCGAGGCGCACGCGCAGCAGGTCGACGTGGTCGGTCTCGCCGCGCACCGGGTCGCGCTGGGCCTCCTTGAGCACCACCGGCGTCGCTTTCGCGCCGTCGACGCGACAGGTCGAGCACCGCGCCGGAGCCCGCGAGCGCGATGCGCAGCTCGCGCGCGTCGACGTCGAAGCCGACGGACTCGCCGCCGCCGCCGTAGAGCACGCCGGGCACGCGGCCGGTGCGGCGCAGGCGCCGCGCCGCGCGCGAGCCCTCGGGCTCGCGGCTGCTGACGTTGAGCTTGGTGGTCGTGTTGGCCATCGGAGCGCTGAGACTCTAGCAATCCGCTTCGTTTTCGATCGGCGCGCTCGAGCGTCAACAGCGCGACGTCGATGCCCGTCAGGGCGTTGCCGCGTGCGGCGCACGTCGATGCACTGCACGACCGGCGAGCGTGCCGATCACCGTCCACGCCAGGCGCGTCTTGCCGGTCTTGCCCGTCAGCGAGTAGGCGGTTGCCGATTCCAGCGAGAGGATCTTCGACGCGCCCGGACGCAGCAGGCGCGGGTTGTCGCGTTGGCCTGACCGCCGCGACGCAGGCCGGGCTCGCGCGGCAGCCGTGCAGGTGGCGGAGCATCGCCTGCGCGTCGCCGCGCGCCTCGGCTTCGATCAGCGCGGGTCGGCGTCGCGTTCGGCGTTCTCGACCGACAGGAAGCGCGCGAGCAGCGCGCTGATCGCGAGGAACAGCACGACGCCGGCGACGATCAGCGCGATGCGTTTCAGGTCGTCAGCGTGCTTCAGAACAGCTGGTTCTCGCCGCCGAAGACCTCGCTGACCGAGTCGTCGACGAAGATCCGCCGGATCGAGTCGGTCAGCAGCTCGGCGCAGGGCAGCACGCGGACGTTGTCCGGGCGTGTCCGGGCCGACGCGGGATCGTGTCGGTGACGACGATCTCCTCGAAGCCCGGCGGTGCGCGAGGTTCTCGAAGGCGTTGCCCGAGAAGATCGCGTGCGTGGCCGCGGCGTAGACGCGCGTCGGCGCCCTCCTCCATCACCGTCTTGGCGGCCGCCTTGAGCGTGCCGGCGGTGTCGATCATGTCGTCGACGATCACCGCCGTCTTGCCCTTCACGTCGCCGATCACGTAGCCGATCTCGGCGACCTGCTGGGCCGGGCGCTCCTTGTCGAGGATCGCCAGCTCGGCGCCGATCTTCGAGGCGAACTTCTTGTTCAGCTTGACGCGGCCGGCGTCCGGCGCGACGACGACGAGGTCGGGCAGGCCGAGGTCGGCGAAGTACTGGGTGAGCATGAACAGCGCGGTCATGTGGTCGACCGGCTTCTGGAAGAAGCCCTGGATCTGGCCGGCGTGCAGGTCCATCGTCAGCACGCGGTCGGCGCCGGCCGCCTCGAGCATGCGCGCGACCAGGCGCGCGGAGATCGGCTCGCGCGGCGCGGACTTCTTGTCCTGGCGCGAGTAGCCGAACCACGGCGTCACGGCGATCACGCGGTGCGCCGAGGCGCCGACGGCGGCGTCGATCATGAACAGCAGCTCCATCAGCGAGTCGTTGGCGGTGACGCCCGTGTGCGGGTTGCCGCAGGTCGACTGCACGATGAACACGTCCGCGCCGCGGATCGACTCCTCGTAGCGGCAGTAGACCTCGCCGTTGGAGAACGTCTTCAGCGTCACCGGGCCGAGGTCGACGCCGAGCTTGTCGGCGATGTCGACCGCCAGCTGCGGGTTCGCGCGCCCGCTGAAGAGCATCAGCCGCTTGTTGTAGTCGATCGGCAGGCTCGCCCGCGAGTACTGGCGTGCGCGTGTCGATCGCGCTCATCTCCTCAGGGAGTGTAGAGGTCGCGGCCGCGTCGCTCATCGCTGACGCGGCCCCGCTCGGCGTAGCCCTCGATGTTGCTCTGGCGCGCGCGCGCGATGCCGAGCGCGCCGGGCGGGCACGTCCTCGGTGATCGACCGAGCCGGCGCGCCGTCCAGGCGTCGTCGCCGACCGTCACCGGCGCGACGAGCGTCGTGTCGACGCCGCCGTGCACGCCGCTCGCCGATCGTCGTGCGGTGCTTGGCGCGGCCGTCGTAGTTGGCCGTGATCGTGCCGGCGCCGAGGTTCGTGCGCTCGCCGACGTCGGCGTCGCCGATGTAGGAGAGGTGCGGCACTTTCGCGCCCGGCCCGATGTCGGAGTTCTTGACCTCGACGAACGTCCCGACCTTGGCGCCCTCGCGCAGCACCGCGCCGGGGCGCAGGTAGGCGAACGGGCCGACGCTGACGCCGTCCTCGAGCACGCAGTCGACCAGGTAGGAGTGGCGGACCGTGCAGCCGCTCGCCGATCCGCGTGCGCCCGCGGATCGTCGTGAACGGCTCGATCACGTGTCCTGCGCCGATCTCGACGTCGACGTCGATCACCGTCGCGTCGGGGTCGACGATCTCGACGCCGGCGAGCATGTGCCGCTCGTGGATCGCGCGCTGGGCGAGCTCGCGCACGCGCGCCAGCGCGACGCGGTCGTTGACGCCGAGCACCGAGCGGCTCGTCCTCGACGCACGTGCGCGGCGACCGCGGCACCGTCGCCGCGCAGCACGTCGAGCACCTGCGGCAGGTACAGCTCGCCCTGCGCGTTGTCGGCGCTCAGCCGCGGCAGCGCGTCGCGCAGCGCGCGCGCCGTCGAACACGAAGATGCCGGTGTTGACCTCGCGGATCTCGCGCTCGGCCGTCGGTCGCGTCGCCGTGCTCCTTGGTCTCGACGACGCGCTCGCACCGCGCCCGCTCGTCGCGCACGACGCGCCCGTAGCCGCTCGGGTCGTCGAGCACGCGTCGTGGCCATCGTCGCGGCGGCTCCGCCGAGCGCGTGCGCCTGCGCGAGCGCGGCGATCGCCTCGGCGCCGACGCAGCGGCACGTCGCCGCTCAGCACGAGCACCGGCGCGGCGACGTCGACGCCGCCGCCGCCCGCGTCGAGCTGCTCGATCGCGGCGAGCACGGCGCCGCCGGTGCCGTTCGCGCGCTCCTGCACGGCCAGCTCGACGCCGGCCGGCAGCACCGGCTCGAGCGCGCGCGCCGGCGAGTCGACGACGAGCACGCGTCCGGCGCCGGCCGCGAGCGCCGCGCGCACCGGCCACAGCACCATCGGCAGCCCGCACAGCTCGTGCAGCACCTTCGGCGTGCGCGAGCGCATCCGCGTGCCCTGGCCCGCGGCGAGGATCAGGACCGTCGGCGCGCTCACGCAGCGGATGCTAGCTCGCCCTCCCGGCGCGCACCGGGCGCCGGGAGGGCTGCAGCAGCTGGGGGGCAGGGACTCGAACCCCGATTCTCAGGACCAAAACCTGATGTCCTGCCATTGGACGACCCCCCAAAGGGCCACGAACGAAGTCGGCGTGGAACGGGTTGGTAACACGCCGGTCTGGGCGACTCTGCAACGATTCTTGCACTTGCCGGGGAGAGTGAGAAGAGCAATCGCGCGCACGCGTCCCACGGCAGGCGTGGTCGTGCTTGCGTGCGCGATGGCGCTTGCCGCCGGTCCCGTCGCCGGCGCCTCAGGGACGACGCGGAGCCGCGCGAAGGTCGCGCCGGCCGCTTCGTGCGCGGGCGCGCAGACGCCGCCGAACGGCGCCAACTCGGCGCTCGTCGACGCGGCGACGCTGTGCCTGATGAACCAGATCCGCGTCGCGAACGGGCTGCGCCCGCTGCATCGCAACGGCGCGCTCGCGGCGGTCGCGACCGGCCAGGTGCGCGACATGATCCGCGGCGACTACTTCGGCGACCAGAGCCTCTCGGGCCAGTCGCCGTTCGCGCGGATCAGGGCGTCGAGCTATCGCCTCGCGCGCCCGCCGATGCGCCTGACGGCGGCGCAGAACATCGGCTGGGGCACGGGCCCGAACGCGACGCCGGCCGGAATCGTGCAGGCGTGGATGGAATCGCCGCCGCACCGCGCGATCATCCTCAGCGGCGCCTACCGCGACGCCGGCGTCGGCGTCATCGCGTCGGTCCCGGCGCAGTTCAGCTCGGGCTGGAACGGCGGCACGTACGCGGTCGAGTTCGCCGAGCGCGCCCGCTAGGACGCGCTCGGCGCACCGCCGCGAAGACGTCTAGGAGGAGCGGCCGGAGCGCCGCGGCACGCGCCCGCCTTCGGCGCCGGCCTCCGACGCCGGGCCGTCGGCCGAGGAGATGCCGAGCACGCGCATCGCCTTCAGCCCGAGGCTGAGCTTCTCGCGGCCGTCGCTGGAGCTGACGTCGAGGCCGGACAGCTCGCGCACGCGCTCGAGGCGGTAGTAGATCGTGTGGCGGTGCGTGAACAGGCGCTGCGCGGTGCCGGCGACGTTGCCGTCGGCCTCGAGGAACGCCTCGAGCGTGCGCACGAGGTCGGTCTCGTACTGCTCGTCGTAGGCGACCAGCGGCTCGACGGTCTCCGCGTAGAAGCGCTGCAGCTCGCTCGGGTTCTCGCTCATCGCGCTGAGCAGCAGGCGGTAGGCGCCGGTCTGCTCGAACGCGAGCGACGCGCCGTCGCTCGAGCCCTGCGCGACGTTCGCCGCGAGCAGCGCCTCGCTGGCGGCGCGCGGCAGCTCGGCCGGGTCCTCGGTGATCCGGCTGCGCCCGAGCGCGAACGTGTAGCCCGACAGCCCGGCCTCCATCTCGCGCAGGATCCCCTCGGCGGCGCGTGCCGCCGTCGGCTCGTCGCCGCCGGGCACGAGCACGAGCACCTCGGCCGCCGAGGATCCCCTCGCGCTCGGACAGCGCGGCGATCGAGCGGCTGACGACGGCGCGCGCGCCGCGCTCGGCGACGGCGCGGACGCGTCCGCGCCAGCCCTCGTCGGTCGGCGACTGCGGGTGCGCGCGCGCGACGATCATGCTCGCGCCGTCCTCGCACGTCGAGCGACAGCTCACGCGCGCGGGCGAGCAGCTCGTCGCGGTCGGTCAGCTCGCGCGCGAGCACCGCGCGCAGGAAGTCGGCGGCGGCCGTCTCCGACGCCCGCTCGGGCGCGCGCACGCGCTCGACCTCGGAGGCGATCATCGTCGCCAGCAGCCGCCGCATCGAGTCGGGCTGGTCGTTCTCGGCCGCGCCGGCCTTCGCGCGCATGTGCAGCGCGCCGACGACCGTGTCGGCGACGCGCAGCGGGATGCTCGTGACGCCCTCGCCCTGCGACAGCAGCGCGCGCTCCTCGGCCGGCGAGCGCGCCGCGACGGCGAGCGTCGCCCCCCATGCGTCGCTCACGGCGAGGCTCGCGTCGAGCGCGCGCGCCGCCGCGCGCACGACCTCGGGCAGGCCGGCGCCGGACTCGACCGCCTCGGTGATCGCGTCGAGCGCCGCGTAGATCGGCCACGCTAGCCCCAGAAGTAGACGACGGCGAGGGCGGCGCCTACGCCGATGCCGACGAGCACGACGAGCACGTACAGCGAGAGGAACGTCGCCGCGAGCCGCTGCCACAGGCGCGTGTAGGCGGTCCACGCGGGCACGAGGATCAGCCCGGTGTACAGCGCCAGGCCGAACGTCCCGGCGCAGACGGCGACCAGCTAGTTGATCGTGGTGTCTGCTCATCGAGGTTCTCGGCGTGATTGTGACGCACGACGATGTCGCCCGCCGGGCGACTACGCGAGCGCGACCGGCTGCGCGAGCGCGGAGCCGACCGATCGCGCGGCGATCGGCGCCGGCGTGAGCCCCGCCAGCGCCGATTCGGCGCGCTCGCGGCGCCCGGCGGCGTTGGCGTGCCCGAACAGCCCGATCACCGTCGGGCCGGAGCCGCTGAGCAGCGGCTCGCCGCCGGCGTCGCCGGCGGCCGCGAGCGCCTCGGCGATCTGCGGGCGCAGCGCAAGCGCCGCCTGCTGCAGGTCGTTGTGCAGCAGCTCGCGCGTCGCCGGCAGCGGCGCGCCGAGCTGCGCCGCGGTGCGCAGCTGCGCCGCGAGCTGCTCGAGTTCGTGCGCGCCGCGCTCGGCGCCGAGCCGGTCGGCCTCGCGTAGACGTCGGCCGTCGAGAGCTCCGCCGGCGAGGGCAGCACGAGCAGCTCGAACGCCGGCAGCGGGTCGACGAGCGGCTCCAAGAGCTCGCCGGCGCCGGTCGCCAGCCAGCGCCCCGGCGCGACCTGCGCGGGAACGTCGGCGCCGAGCTCGGCCGCGAGCTCGCGCAGCAGCGCGTCGTCGCCGAGGCCGGACGCCTCGCGCGCGAGGCGCAGCGCCGCGGCGGCGTCGGCCGAGCCGCCGCCGAGCCCGGCCGCGACCGGGATCCGCTTGTCGATCGTGCAGGCGCAGCGGCGGCGCGTCCCAGCCGGTCGCGCGCGCGGAACGCGGCGAGCGCGCGCGCGGCCAGGTTCTCCTCGGCCGGGCCGGGCAGCCCCGGGCAGACGAGCTCGTCGCGCTCGGCGCCCGCGCCGGCGGGCTCGAGCGTCAGCTCGTCGGCGAGCGAGATCGACTGCATCACGCTCGCCAGCTCGTGCCGTCCGTCGCGCGCGCGGCGCGGGCCGACGAACAGGCCGAGGTTGACCT
Source organism: uncultured Solirubrobacteraceae bacterium (assembly GCA_963782925.1). Classification (GTDB taxonomy): domain Bacteria; phylum Actinomycetota; class Thermoleophilia; order Solirubrobacterales; family Solirubrobacteraceae; genus Palsa-744. The sequence goes on along the minus strand of CAWALH010000002.1, from coordinate 2,043,162 downwards.
TCGCCGGCGCGAGCGCGCGATATGCCCGCGCCGGGGCGGAGCCGCCGGGCGCGGATGCGCTGCCGACGCTCATAGGCCGAGCTCCGCCGCCAGCGCGCGAAACTGCTCGGGCGCGAGCCGCTCGGCGCGCACGTCGGCGGGCAGGCCGAGCGCGACGAGCGCGTCGCGCACCTGCTCGCGCGTGCGACCCGGCGCGCCGCCGGCGAGCGCGAGCGAGCCGGCGAGCGTCTTGCGGCGATGCGCGAACGCGCCGGCGACGAGCGCGCGCATCGGCCGCCGACACCGGCGGCGACTGCGGGCGCCGGCGCAGGCCGACGAGCACCGAGTCGACGTTCGGCACCGGCAGGAACACGCTGCGCGGGATCGCGCGCAGCACGCGCACCTCGCACGCGAGCTGCGCGAGCACCGACGGCGCGCCGTACGCGCCGCCGCCGGGCCGCGCGGCGAGCCGCTCGCCGACCTCGCGCTGGACCATCGCGACGCACAGCCGCACGCCCGGCAGCTCCTCGATCGTGCGCAGGATCGCGCCGGCGGCGATCCCGTAGGGCAGGTTCGCGACGAGCTTGCTCGGCGCCGGCTCGAGCGCGCGCGAGGTCGAGGCGCATCGCGTCGCCCCAGTGGACGGTGACGTTCGCGTGCGCGTCGGTCGCGTCGCCGCAGCGCGTCGCGCAGGCGCTCGTCGATCTCGATCGACGTGGACGTGCGCGACGCGCTCGGCGAGGTGCTCGGAGAGCACGCCGAGGCCGCCGCCGATCTCGAGCACGACGTCCTCGGGGCGAAGCTCGGCGGCGCGCTCGATCACGCCGAGGATGTTCGAGTCGATCAGGAAGTTCTGGCCGAGCTCGCGGTTCGGGCGCACGCCGAAGCGGCGCATCCGGCGCAGGCTCGGCTGCCCGGGCGCGTCGGCCACGGGCGCGCTCACCAGCCGAACACGCGCGCCGCGTTGCGCTCGACGGCGGCGCCCAGCTCGCCGACGCCGACGCCGCGCAGCTCGGCGATGAACGCGAGCGTGTGCGCGACGAACGCCGGCTGGTTGCGCTCCTTGCGGACGGCCTGCGGCGTCAGGTAGGGCGCGTCGGTCTCGACCAGCAGGCGCTCCTCGGGCACGCGCGCGGCGGCGTCGGCGAGCTCGGCGGCGCTCTTGTAGGTGACGTTGCCGGCGAACGAGATCGCGTAGCCGCGCTGCACGCACTCCTCCAGGCGCTCGGGCATCGAGAAGCAGTGCATCACGACGCTGACGCCGTCGGCTTCGTCGGCGAGCTGCGCGAGCGTCTCGTCGGTCGGCCGCGCGCGAGTGGATCACGAGCGGCTTGCGCGTGTCGCGCGCGAGCGCGATCTGCGCGGCGAACGCGCGCCGCTGGTCGCTCGGCCGGCACGCCCTCGCGGTAGAAGTCGAGACCGGTCTCGCCGATCGCGCGGCAGCGCTCGTGCGCGGCGAGCGCCTGCAGCTCGGCGAGGTCGGCGTCGTCGAAGCCCTTCGCCGCGTTCGGATGGCGTCCGATCGCCGGCGTACACCTGCGGGAACGCTTCGGCGGCGGCGAGCGCCGCGCGGCAGGACGCGCCGTCGATCCCGACCGTCAGGATCCGCGTGACGCCGGCGGCGTCGGCCGCCGCGACGAGCTCGGCGTCGGTCGGCTCGCACAGGTCGAGGTGGGTGTGCGAGTCGATCACACGCTCACGCTCCGGCGCCCGCGCTCGCGTCCTTCGGGAACAGCGGCTCGAGCGTGCTGACGTGCTCGATGCCGCCGGTGCCGATCGCCGCGCCGGCGAGCGACAGGCCGGGCGTGCCGAGCGCCGCGAGCAGCCGCTCGCAGCTGGCCGGCAGGTACGGCCACAGCAGCACGCCGACGGTGCGCAGGCCCTCGGCGAGCGTGCGCAGCACGCGGTCGAGCTCCGCCGCGCGCGCGCCGTCCTTGGCGAGCTTCCACGGCGCCTGCTCCTCGACGTAGCGGTTCAGCCGCCGCACGCGCTGCCAGATCTCCTCGAGCGCGAGCGTCAGCTCGGCGCGGTCGAGGCAGCTCCGCGACGCGCTCGGACAGCCCGGCGAAGTCGCCGCGCAGCGCCGGATCGACCTCGCCGGCGAGCGAGCCTGCCCTCGCGGTAGCGCACGATCATCGCGATCGTGCGGCTGGCGAGGTTGCCGAGGTCGTTGGCCAGCTCGCTCTCGTAGCGCTGCTCGAACGCGGCCGTCGAGACCGAGCCGTCCTGGCCGAAGCGGCACGTCGCGCAGCAGGTAGAAGCGCAGCGCGTCGGCGCCGAAGCGCTCGATCACGGCGAACGGGTCGAGCACGTTGCCGAGCGACTTGCTCATCTTCTCGCCGTCCATCAGCAGGAAGCCGTGCACGAACACGTGCTCCGGCAGCTCGAGCCCGGCGGCCATCAGCAGCGCCGGCCAGTAGACGGCGTGAAAGCGCAGGATGTCCTTGCCGATCAGGTGGCAGCTCGGCGGCCAGAACGTCCGCACGAGGTCCTCGGCCTCGGCGGCTGCAAGCCCGTCCGGGGCGGGCGCGTAGGAGAGCGCGCGTGTAGTAGTTGAGCAGCGCGTCGAACCAGACGTAGAAGACGTGCTCGGGGTCCCACGGCACGGGCACGCCCCACGTCAGCTTGTGGCGCGTCAGCGGCACGTCGCGCAGCCCCGAGCGGATGAATGAGAGCGCCTCGTTGTAGCGCGTGCGCGGCGCGACGAAGTCCTCGCGCTCGGCGTACAGCGCCTCGAGCCGCTCCTGGAAGGCCGACAGCTTGAAGAAGTAGTTGTCCTCCTGCTCGCGCGTCAGCTCGATGTGGTGGATCGGGCAGCGGTTGCCCTCGTCGATTTCGTTCTCCGGCCTTGAAGTCGGCGCAGCGCGGGCAGTACCAGCCTTCGTAGGTCCCCTCGTAGACGAACCCGTTCTCGCGCACGCGCGTGAGCACCTCCTGCACCTTGGCGACGTGCTGCGGGTCGGTCGTGCGGATGAAGAAGTCGTTGGTCGCCTCGATCTGCGGCGCGAGCGCCTTGAAGCGCTCGGCGTTGCGGTCGGCGAGCTCCTGCGGCGAGACGCCGAGCGCGTGCGCGGCGTCGGCGACCGGCTCGCCGTGCTCGTCGGTGCCGGTCAGGAAGAAGACCGCCTCGCCGCGCTGGCGGTGGTGGCGCGCCATCACGTCGGCGCGATCGTCGTGTACGCGTGGCCGAGGTGCGGCGCCGCGTTGACGTAGTAGATCGGGGTCGTGACGTAGAACGGCATGCCGCGCCCAGGCTACTGGCCCGCGCGGGCCGCGCCGGCCCGACGCTCAGCGCTCGCCGGCGGCGTCGCTCGTCAGCGCGCGGTACAGCTCGTTCGCGCCGACGCCGGTCAGCTTCGCGACGGCGCTCGCCGCCGGCCGCGCGCGGGCGCCGGCGGCGACGAGCTCGCGCAGCGCCGCGAGCGCGTCGGCGCGCGCGACCGAGTCCCGCCCGCCCGCGGCGGCGCCGACGACGAGCACGATCTCGCCGCGCGGCGGCTCGGCGGCGTAGTGCTCGGCGAGCTCCGCGGCGTCGCCGCGGCGGACTTCCTCGTGCAGCTTGCGTCAGCTCGCGGCAGACCGCCGCCGGACGCTCGGGGTCGAGCGCGGCGAGCGTCGCGAGCGTCGCCGCGAGCCGGCGCGGCGACTCGAAGCAGACGAGCGTGTCGGCGGCGCCCGCGAACAGGCCGCTCAGCTCGGCGCGCTTGCGCGGCAGGAAGCCGACGAACAGCCAGCGCTCGGCCGGCAGCCCGGAGGCGACGAGCGCGGTCGTAACGGCGCTCGGGCCCGGCAGCACGTCGACGGCGACGCCGCCCTCCAGGCACGCGTGCACGAGCGCGAAGCCGGGATCCGACACGAGCGGCGTGCCGGCGTCGGAGACCAGCGCGATCGTCTCGCCGTCGCGCAGCCGCGCGAGCAGCTCGGCGGCGCGCGCACGTTCGTTGTGCTCGTGCAGGCTGACGAGCCGCGCGTCGATTCCGTGGCGCTCGAGCAGCACGCGCGTGTGGCGCGTGTCCTCGCAGGCGAGCGCGTCGGCGCTCGCGAGCGCGTCGAGCACCCGCAGCGTCACGTCCGCGAGGTTGCCGATCGGGGTCGGGCACACGAGCAGCCGCCCGGCGGCACCCTGCGCGCCAGTCATCACGCAAATATAGGGTCCGCGCGATGCCCGCAGGGCCCGAGCCGCCACCGAGGTACACGCGCTACCGCGCGCGGCCGTCGCTGCTCGGCGGCGCGCGCGAAGGCGAATCGGCGCTCGCCGACGCCGGCGCCGGACGCGGCGGGCGCGGTGGCGGTCGAGCGGGCGGCGGCGGCGCCGGGCGCTGGTGGCGGCGGCTGACGTGGCGAGGGCTGACCGTCAAACGCGCCGTGCTCGGCCTGCTCGCGCTGATCGTCGCGTGGCTCGCGCTGTCGCTCGTGCTGTTCCTGATCAGCTCGCACTTCGAACGCACGTCGCCGCCGGCGAACGTCGCGGGCGTGCTCGACCCGGCCGGCTACCCGCTGACGTCGGCGAACAACATCCTCGTGCTCGGCTCCGACCGGCGCCAGAAGAACTGCAAGGAACCGGGGGCGGAAACGACCGGTCCCGGGCGCTCGGACTCGATCATGCTGATCCGCACCGGCGGCGGCCACGCGGCGCGCCTGTCGATCCCGCGCGACACGGTCGTCGAGATCCCGGGCCACGGCCTGCAGAAGATCAACGCCGCGCACGAGTTCGGCGGACCGGCGGAGTCGATCTCGGTCGTCAAGCGCTTCCTGGGCATCCCGATCAACCACGTGGTCGAAGTCGACTTCGAAAACTTCCCGACGCTGATCGACGCGATGGGCGGCGTCGACTACACCGGCGGCTGCATCGTCTCGCGCCTGGACGGAGGCTTCAGCCGCGGCGGCTACACGCTGCGGCTGTCGAAGGGCACGCACCACCTCGACGGCAAGGCAGGCGCTCGCGCTGGCGCGCACACGCGAGAACCTGTGCGCGCCGAACGAGACCGACCTGCAGCGCGAGGAACACCAGCAGGCGCTGTTCACCGACATGAAGTCGCAGCTGCTCTCGCCGTCGGCTTCTTCAGGCTGCCGCTGATCGCGTGGAACGCGCCGCCGGCGATCATCTCGGACATGAGCGGCCCGACGCTGCTCGGGCTGTTCGGCGCGCTCGCGATCTCCGGCACGCCGCCGACGCAGGTGCTCAGGCCGACCGGCCAGACGACGCTGCCGGGCGGCGGCGAAGGCCTGACGGTCTCCGAAGCCGCACGGCGCGCGGCCGTCGCGCGCTTCATGTCCGGCTGACGCTCAGCCTTCGCCGAGCGACGCTCAGCCGGTCTTGCCGGCGGCGGGCTTCGAGTCCTTGGCGCCGGCCTTGCCCGAGTCCGTCGCGCCGTCGGACTTCGACGCGCTCTCGGAGGAGGAGCTCGAGGAGTCGGCGTTCGACGAGGAGTCCGACGAGGAGTCCTTCTTCGAGGAGCCCTCGGCGGCGGCGGCCGTCTCGCGCTGCCGCTTGCGCGTGCCGTAGTCGGTGTTGTAGAAGCCTTTGCCCTTGAAGTGGACGGCCGGCGCATGCAGGACGCGTTCGACGGGCACGCCGGTGTCCGGGTCGACGGTCAGCGGGTCGTCGCTGAAGGACTGCTGGAGCTCGAACGTCGTCCCGTCGGGGCGTCGGTACTCGTAGATCGGCATGCGATGAATCTAGTCGGTCAACAGCGCGCGCACGGCGAGGATCCCGGCGTGCACGGTCGCTTCGAAGTCGCGCTCGGGCTCGGCGAGCATCCGCAGCGCGAGCCCGTCGCCGAGCGAGAAGAGGATCTCGGCGACGGCCTCGGGCTCGGCGTGCAGATGCAGGATCCCGTCGCGCTGGGCGACCGTCGAGCATCGCGGTGACCTGCTCGCGCGTCCGGCGCATCAGACCGCCGTACTCGGCGGCGATGTCGGCGTTGCGACGCGACAGCGTGAACAGCTCGAACAGCAGCGTCACGAACTCGGGCTCGTCGTGGACGGTCTCCTGCAGCGTCTGCGCCATCAGGTCGATGTAGTCGTCGGCCGACTTCGCCGCGGCGAGCTGGCCTTCGAGCAGCTCCATGCGCAGCTCGCAGTCGCGGCGGACGGCCTCGACGAGCAGCTGCTCCTTCGTGCCGAAGTAGTAGTGCAACAGGCCGCGCGAGACGCCGGCCTCGCGCGAGACGTGGTCGAACGTCGCGCCGGCGTGGCCGCGCTCGGCGACGCTGCGGCGCATCGCCTCGACGATCCGCTGCGCCTTCTCGCCCGACAGCGAGCGTGCGCCGCCGGCGCGCTGCTCGCCTACGTCCTTCGCCGCGGGCGCGGGCTTCGCGGCGGAGCCTGTCTCCGCCGCGTCGCTCTCGTCAACGGCAACTGCATCGATCGCCATGCTCGTCCTTGACGCGCGGGGCGGCTAGGAGGCCGTCGCCGCCGCGGGCGCCGGCTCGGCCGGGGCGGTCGTCGAGCTGTAGTCGAACTCCTCCTCGGCGCCGAACAGCAGGTCGAGCACCTTCGAGCGCAGGCCCTCGCTCAGCGCGATCGCGAGCACGCCGGCGACGGCGAGCAGCAGCAGCGAGCGTCCGATGCCGCCCTTGCGGCGGGGCTTGGGCTGCTCGCGCAGCGAGCCGGACGCTTCACGCAGGGCCTCGGCCGCCTCCTTCAGCTCCTTCTGCAGCTTCTTGTCCTCGAACAGCGCCTGCGTCGCGGGCTTGCCGTTGCTCATCCGCCCGTACGCGCTGCGCGCGGCGCCGTACGCCGTGATCAGCGAGCTGCGCAGTTCGTCGTCCTCGAGCAGGCGCTGCAGGTAGCGGTTGCGCTGCGCCGCCCGGGCGGCTTCGCCGGCCTTGTTGATCCTGTCCTTCGCTGCCATCACCGCACCTCATCTCTGCCGAAGCTTTGTTGGGTCGTGCAGCCAAATATACCCGTCCTGCGAGTGCCGACGGCGATCGTGCCGGGCCTGCGGACATGGGTCGCGGCGCCCGCTCGAACGGGGAGTCGGGTCGACGTGCGAGGCTTGCGCGGATGCCGAGCTTCGAGGCGAGCATGGCCGTGCTGGGCGCGCTGCTGATGGTCGGCGCGCTCGCGTCGGGGCTCGCGCGACGCTCGATGCTGTCGCTCGCGGCCGTGTTCGTGCTCGCCGGCTTCGTGCTCGGCGACGGCGCGCTTCACTGGATCGACTTCCGCGCGCGGTCGGGGTTCGTCGAGAACCTCGCGTTCGTCGCGCTGATCGTGATCCTGTTCCGCGACGGCCTCGAGGTCGAGGGCGAGATGCTGCAGCGCGCGTGGCACCTGCCGCTGCGCAAGCTCGTGCTGGCGATGCCGCTGAGCACGGTCATCGTCGCGGCGGCGGCGCGCGCGCTGATCGGGCTGTCGTGGACCGAGTCGTTCCTGCTCGGCGCGCTGCTCGCGCCGACCGACCCGGTGCTGACGTCGAGCATCGTCACGAACCCGCGCGTGCCGCGCCTGGTGCGCCACTCGCTGAACCTCGAGTCGGGGCTCAACGACGGCCTCGCGCTGCCGGCCGTGCTCGCGTTCGCGGCGGCGCTCGAAGTCGACTCACACGGGTTCGTGTGGTGGCGCTTCGTGCTGCAGGACGTCGGCCTCGGGCTCGCGTACGGGATCGCGTGCGGCTGGATCGCGTCGCTGCTGCTGCCGCGCGAGACCGGCAGCCCGCCGGCGCTGTCGATCCCGTCGCATCAGAAGTCGCTGTTCGGCCTCGGCGCCGCGTTCGCGACGTACGGCGTGACGGTGCTCTCGCCGAAAGGCAACGGCTTCATCGCGGTGTTCGTCGCGGCGATCGTGCTCGGCGTGCGCCGGCCGGACGCGCGCGTGCACTTCGAGCGCAACGCCGAGGAGATCGTCGAAATCGTCAAGCTCGGCATCTTCTTCGTGTTCGGCTCGCTGCTGACCGTGCACGCGTTCACGCGCGAGGGCTGGCCGGCGCTGGCGCTCGTCGCCGTCGTGTTCGTGATCGCGCGGCCGCTCGCCGTGTGGATCTCTCTGGCCGGCACGCGCACCGACGCGGCGACGCGCCTGTTCATGGGCTGGTTCGGCCCGAAGGGCGTCGCGTCGATGACGTTTGCGCTGATCGTGCTCGACAGTCAGGTGCGCGCCGGCGTGCGGATCTTCGACCTGACTGCGCTCGTCGTGTTCTGCTCGATCGTGCTGCACGGCGTCAGCGACACGCCGGGCGCCGAGTGGATCGCGCGCCGCACCGAACGCGCACGTGCCCGCGCCTCGCCCGGGTGAGTGGAGCGCGCTTCAGGCGTACAGCGCGGCCTGCTCCTGCGCCGAGGGGAACGCCCACGCGGCGCGCGAGCGGCGCTCCTGACGAAAGACGAAGCGCAGCTGCTGCGGCGGGCGCAGCTGCGCCTCGTTGGGGCGGAACGTCGAGCACGGCTCGGGCAGGTCGAGTGCACAGAGCAGATTGCAGCGGAAATAGCATTCGTCGCAGCTGACCTTCTTCGTCGCCCGCTTGCCCTGCGCTCTGCTTGCCACCAACTGCCTCCCGCCGCGATCGGATTGAACTGACGCAGGCATCAAAGCACCGCGGGATCGCGCCGGACGGCGGCGACTGCGCAAATCGCAGACAAAACCGTGTGCTACTCGGAAAGAGCCGGCAAAGCGTCACTTGGATGTGACAATCGCGCGTCTGGGCCGCACTTTGCGGACGATCCCGTGGGGCGGCGCGGCCGCACGTCATCATCTGAGCGGATGCGAATCCTCGTCACCGGCGCCAGCGGCTTCGTCGGCTCGCTGCTCGTTCCGGGACTGCTCGCCGAAGGACACGACGTGCTCGGGCTCTCGCGCGATCCCGGTCGCGTGCGCTCGCCGGCGCCGCTCGTGCGCGGCGACGCGCTGAGCGGCGAAGGGCTCGCGGGCGCGCTCGACGGCGTCGAGGTCGCCTACTACCTGATCCATTCGATGGAGCGCTCCGAGCGCGAGCGGACGTCGTTCGCCGATCGCGACCGTCGCGCGGCGGAGGGCTTCGCGGCGGCGGCCGAGCATGCCGGCGTGCGCCGGATCGTCTACCTCGGCGGCCTGCAGGGAAGCTCGCACCACTCGCGTCACCTCGACAGCCGCGGCGAGGTCGAGCGGATCCTGCTCGCGAGCATCCCCGACTCGCTCGCGCTGCGCGCGTCGATCGTGATCGGCGCGCGCTCGCGCTCGTTCCGGCTGCTCGTTCACCTCGTCGAGCGGATGCGCGTGCTGGCGCTGCCGGCGTGGCGCCGCTACCGCACGCAGCCGATCGACGAGCGTGACATGATCGCGATGCTGCTCGCGTGCGCAAGCGCTCCGATCGGCGGACGTTCACTCGACGTCGGCGGCCCGGACGTGCTGTCGTACGGCGAGATGATCGAGCGAATCGCCGAGCTGATGCTCGTGAGTCGCCCGGCGCTCGGCTTCGGCGTGAGCGCGACGCCGTTCACCGCGCGCGTCGCGGCGGCGATCGCCGGGGAGGATCCCGAGCTCGTGCTCGCGCTGATGGAGAGCCTCGCGGGCGACCTGCTGCCGTCCGACGACCACGCGGCCGAGCTGCTGGGCGTCGAGTTGCATTCGTTCGACTCGGCGGTAGAACATGCGCTTAGCGAGTGGGAGCGGACCGAGCGACTGGCGGCGCGCTGATGTCGGCGAGCGTCGTGACCGCCTCGACGCACATCGCGGCGCCGCGCGAGGAGGTGTGGAAGATGGTGATGGACCCGAGCCGCCTGCGCGACTGGGTGACGATTCACCGCAAGCTGCTGCACGCCGACGACGGCCCCGCACGCGTCGGCTACGCGATGGAGCAGCAGATCCACATGCGCGGCGTCAGCATCGACGTTCACTGGAAGCTCGTCGAGTGCGAGCCCTGTGAGAAGGCGGTGTGGGAAGGTCGCGGGCCGGCGCGTTCGCGCGCGCGGACCGAGTACGTGCTGCACAGTGAGGACGGCGGCACGCGGTTCGATTACCGCAACGAGTTCCACCCGCCGCTCGGCGTGATCGGCGCGCTCGCGAGCCGCGCGCTCGTTGGAGGAATGCCCGAGCGCGAGGCGAAGCGGACGCTCGAGCTGCTTCGAACTGACCTCGAGAAACACTTCTCACCGGCGGGGTAGTAAGGTGAACGCATAACTCCGATGCGTACTTAGTGCGCATTTATCTAGTGAAGAGGATGCAACCGTGACCGACTTCCTTGACGAGAAGCGCAACGAGATCGCTCAGCGGCTGAAAGAGCTGAAGCCGGCGGTCGACGAGTACAACCGCCTCGAGGCCGCCGCCTCGGCGCTCGCGGGCGTCGGTGGAAGCGCCGCAACCCCCGCGGCGACCGCGGCGCCGCGTCGGCGTGGACCGGGCCGTCCGCGTGGTTCGGCCAACCGCAAAGCCGCGACGGCGGCGCCGAAAGCGGCGGCCAAAAAACCAGGACGCCCCGCCGGCAAACGGCGCGCGGGACGGCGCAAAGGCAGCGGCACCCGCGCCGCCGAGGCGCTGTCGTTCGTGCAGGGTCAGCCGGGGATCACGATTCCCGAGCTCGCGGCGAAGATGGGCATCAAGCAGAACTACCTCTACCGCGTCCTGCCGGGGCTCGAGCAGGAAAACAAGGTCTCAAAGCAGGGTCGCGGCTGGCACCCCAAGGGCTAACCCTCCTCACATCTCACAAAAAAGGGCGCGTCTCCGAGGAGCCGCGCCCTTTTTGTTTCCAATCGCAGGAGTCTCGATTTCGATCGAACGACGCCTGCGGACCGCGCGCGACGCGCTAGATCAGACCCTGCGCTTTGACGGTCTCGCGCTCGTCGCTGAGCTCGGCGATCGACAGGTCGATCTTCGCGCGTGAGAAGCCGTCGACGTCGAGGCCCTCGACGATCGAGTAATCGCCGCCGGTGCACGTGCACGGGAAGCCGCTGATCAGACCCTCCGGCACGCCGTAGGAGCCGTCGGATGGGATCCCCATCGACACCCATTCGCCGTTCGTGCCTTTGACCCAGTCGCGCATGTGGTCGATCGCGGCGCTCGCCGCCGACGCGGCGCTCGACGCGCCGCGCGCCTCGATCACCGCGGCGCCGCGTTTGCCGACGTTCGGCAGGTACTCGTCTTCGATCCACGCCTGGTCGTCGACGACGGCCGCCGCCTGCTCGCCGCCGACCTCGGCGTGGAACAGGTCGGGGTACATCGTCGGCGAGTGGTTGCCCCACACGCCCATCTTCGCGACGTCGGTGATCGGGCGCTCGAGCTTGTTCGCGAGCATCGCGATCGCGCGGTTGTGGTCGAGGCGCATCATCGACGTGAAGCGCTCGTTGGGGATGTCCGGCGCGTTGTTCATCGCGATCAGGCAGTTCGTGTTCGCCGGGTTGCCGACGACCAGCACCCTCACGTCGTCGGCCGCTACGTCGTTGAGCGCCTTGCCCTGCACGGTGAAGATCTCGCCGTTCGCGCCGAGCAGCTCGGCGCGCTCCATGCCCTTCGTGCGCGGACGCGAGCCGACGAGCAGCGCGATGTTCGCGCCGTCGAAGGCGTCGGCGGGGTGATCGTGCAGGTCGATGCCCGTCAGCAGCGGGAACGCGCAGTCGACGAGCTCCATCGCGACGCCCTCGAGCGCGCCCATCGCCGGCGGGATCTCGAGCAGGCGCAGGTCGACCGGCACATCCTCGCCGAGCAGCTGCCCGCTGGCGATGCGAAAGACGATGCTGTAGCCGATCTGACCGGCTGCGCCGGTGACCGTTACACGTACGGGGTTGCTCACGAATTCATCTCCTGTTTGAGGTTCTCGTCGATCGACGCGAGGAACTCCTCCGTCGTCTGCCACTCCTGCTCGGGGCCGACGAGCAGCGCGAGGTCCTTCGTCATCTTGCCGCTTTCGACCGTCTGCACGCAGACGCGCTCGAGCGTGCGTGCGAACTCGCTGACCTCCGGCGTGTCGTCCATCCGCCCGCGCGCGTCCAATCCGCGCGTCCACGCGAAGATCGAAGCGATCGGGTTCGTCGAGGTCGGCTTGCCCTGCTGGTGCAGGCGGTAGTGACGCGTGACCGTCCCGTGCGCCGCCTCCGCCTCGACCGTCTCGCCGTCGGCGCTCATCAGCACGCTCGTCATCAGTCCGAGCGAGCCGAAGCCCTGCGCGACGGTGTCCGACTGCACGTCGCCGTCGTAGTTCTTGCACGCCCACACGTAACCGCCCTCCCACTTCAGCGCGGAGGCGACCATGTCGTCGATCAGGCGGTGTTCGTAGGTGATCCCGGCCTGCTCGAAATCCTGCCTGAACTCCGCCTCGTACACCTCTTCGAAGATGTCTTTGAAGCGGCCGTCGTAGCGCTTGAGGATCGTGTTCTTCGTCGACAGGTAAACCGGATAGCCGCGCTCGAACCCGTAGCGCAGCGACGCGCGCGCGAAGTCGCGGATCGAGTCGTCGAGGTTGTACATCGCCATCGCGATGCCGCTGCCCGGGAAGTCGTACACGTCGAGCTCGATCGGCTCGCCGCCGTCCTTCGGCGTGAACGTCAGCGTCAGCGAGCCCTCGCCGGGAACGATCATGTCGGTCGCGCGGTACTGGTCGCCGAACGCGTGACGGCCGATCACGATCGGCTTCGTCCAGCCCGGCACCAGTCGCGGAACGTTGGCGATCACGATCGGCTCGCGGAAGATCACGCCGCCGAGGATGTTGCGGATCGTGCCGTTCGGCGAGCGGTACATCTCCTTCAGGCCGAACTCCTCCACGCGCGCCTCATCGGGCGTGATCGTCGCGCACTTCACGCCCACCCCGTGCCGCTTGATCGCTTCGGCCGCTTCGACCGTGATCCGATCGTCGGTCGCGTCGCGGCTCTCGATTCCGAGGTCGTAGTACTTCAGCTCGACGTCCAGGTACGGGACGATCAGCTGCTCCTTGATGAACGACCAGATGATCCGCGTCATCTCGTCGCCGTCGAGGTCGACGATCGGGTTCTTCACCTTGATCTTGGGCATGGCTCTCAGTCCTTCGGGGAGTCGCGGGCGGGGCCGCCGATGCTATCGACCGCCGCGTGAGCGGCTTGCGGCCGTCGCGCCCGCGCGGCGCGCATCGCTCTACGCAGGCAGGCAATCTCGCGGCCGCGCGGCGGCGCGCGCGCTCAGCCGTTCCAGCTGGCCTGCGCGCCGTGCGCGACGAGCACGGTCGAGCGTCCGCCGGCGAACGGCAGCGTCGCCACGCGGCCTTCGGAGGCGGGGCCGTCGACGCCGCCTTCGTTGACGAGCAGCGTGCTGCCGTCGGCGGAGATCCCGGCGGCCTGCAGCGGGAAGCGCAGGCTGTGCGGCTTCAGCCGGCGCGCGCGCCCGGAGGCGACGAGCACGGTCCACGCTTCGCTCGTGTCCTGGCCGACGAACTGAGCCAGCAGCCTGCTGCCGTCGGCGGAGAACGCGATCGGCGTCAGGCCGGAGACGAGCGTGTGCACGCGTATGTTCGTCAGGCGCCGCGTCGCGCCGCTCGGCGCGCGCAGCCAGATCTCATAGACGGGCGCGTCGTTGCGACGCAGGCGCTCGCGGTCGTAGGCGACGCCGGACGAGCCCCACAGCGGGAACAGGCTGCGTCCGTCGCGCGTCAGCGCGACCGTGCCCGAGCCGTCGGCGTTGGCGCGGTACACGTTCACGCGTGCCGTCAGCGACTGCGTCGCGGAGCGACCGTAGACGAGTTCGTCGCTGCCGTTCGGCGCGAAGCTCGCGCCGTAGATCTGGCCGTGCGCGATCGTCTTGGCGACGCCGGTCGTGACGTCGACGATCGCAAGCCCGCTCAGCTTCGCGGGGCTCTTCAGCGAGATCGACTGCACGTCGACGGCGACGTAGCGCCCGTCACGCGACCACGCCAGCGGCTGCGTCGTTTCGCCCTTCAGGTTGAAGTACGTCTGCGCCGGCGCGCCGGCCGTCGAGTAGACGACGAGCGCCGGCCCGCTTTCGCTCGGGCCCGCGCCGAACAGCGACGCGGCGACCTGCTGGCCGCTCGGCGAGATCACCGGCGTAAAGCCGAGGCCGACGCGCGTGTTCTGCGTGCCGTCGGCGCGGATCGTCCAGACGACCGGCTGCGAGCTGCCGCTCTGCGTGACGTAGGCGATCGTCGGCGTCGCGCCCGACGGTCCGATCGAGACGCCGGCGTCGACGGCGGGCGCGAGCGCCGCGACCAGCGCGAGCGCACAGACGGGCGCCGCCCACCGAATCACGCGTGCCACCCCCGATCGCATGGGCGCAAGTTATCCGCACGCGAGGACGGCAACTTTCGAGCTGGACGATCTAGACTGTCCGCATGGCCAGCACGCTGCCGCGAGCTCAGTCGGACGGAGCGCCGTGGAAGACGCACACGGTGTTCAACCAGCCGCCGCCGCTCGACGGCGTCGACCTGTTCGCGAGCAACACGCCGCTCGTCGAGGCCGTGCAGCGCGAGGGCGCCGGCTGGGTCGCCGAGCGCGCATCCGCGCTCGGGCGCTTCGTCGGCGGCGAGCCGCAGCAGCAGTGGGGTCGCCTGGCGAACGAGAACAAGCCGATCCTGCGCACGTTCGACCGCTACGGCAACCGGATCGACGAGGTCGAGTTCCACCCGGCGTGGCACAAGCTGATGGCGATGGGCGTCGAGCACGAGCTGCACTCGCTGCCGTGGACGAGCGACGAGCCGTTCGCGCACACCGCGCGCGCGGCGCTTTACATGACCGCGATGCAGGCCGAGGCCGGCTTCTGCTGTCCGATCACGATGACGTTCGCCGTCGTCCCGGCGCTGCGCGCGCAACCCGAGCTCGCCGCCGAGTGGGAGCCGCTGATCACCTCGACGAGCTACGACGGCCGCCTGATCGCGCCGTCGCAGAAGGGCAGCGCGATCGCGGGCATGGCGATGACCGAGAAGCAGGGCGGCTCGGACGTGCGCGCGAACACGACCGTCGCGACGCCGTTGAACGGCGGCGGCGCGGGCGCCGAGTACGAGATCGTCGGCCACAAGTGGTTCTGCTCGGCGCCGATGTCGGACATGTTCCTCGTGCTCGCGCAGACGACGATTTGGACCCGCCCGCCCTCTCCTGCTTCCTGATGCCGCGGCTGCTGCCGGACGGCACGCGCAACGCGTTCCACATCCAGCGCCTGAAGGACAAGCTCGGCAACCACTCGAACGCCTCCTCGGAGGTCGAGTTCCACGGCGCGTGGGCGCGGATGGTCGGCGAGCCCGGCCGCGGCGTGCCGACGATCATCGAGATGGTCGGCCACACGCGGCTGGACTGCGTGATCGGCGCGGCCGCCGGCATGCGCAGCGGCGTCGCCAGCGCGACGCACCACGCGGCGCACCGCAGCGCGTTCGGCAAGACGCTGATCGACCAGCCGCTGATGCGCAACGTGCTCGCCGACCTGTGCGTCGAGGCCGAGGCGACGACGGCGCTCGCGATGCGCCTCGCGCGCGCCTACGACGAGGCGCACGTCGACGCCGAGAACGGCGAGAACGAGACCGACGCGCAGCTGTTCAAGCGCCTGGCGACGGCCGTCGGCAAGTACTGGAGCTGCAAGCGCGCGCCGAACCACGCGTTCGAGTCGCTCGAGTGCCTCGGCGGCGTCGGCTACGTCGAGGAGTCGGGCATGCCGCGGCTGTACCGCGAGGCGCCGCTCGCGTCGATCTGGGAGGGCTCGGGCAACGTGATGAGCCTCGACGTGCTGCGCGCGCTGACGCGCGCGCCGCGCGCGCTCGAGGTGTTCCTGTACGAGGTCGAGCAGGCAAGCGGCGCCGACGCGCGGCTCGACGCGCGCGTCGCGACGCTGAAGGACCGCTTCGCCGACCCGACGACGCTCGAGAGCCGCGCGCGCCGCGTCGTCGAAGACATGGCGCTGTGCCTCGAGGGCTCGCTGCTCGTGCGCCACGCGCCGCCGGCCGTCGCCGACGCGTTCTGCGCGTCGCGGCTCGGCGAGGACGGCGGCCTCGAGTACGGCACGCTGCCGGCTGGAACGGACTTCGACGCGATCATCGCGCGCAGCCTGCCCGACATCGACCGCTGAGCGCCGGCGCGCGGCGAGGACCCCGCGCCCGCCTACCATTGTCGACATGAGGCCGCGCACGAACTTCCAGCTGGCCCGCGTCTTCGGCATCAGGATCGGGGTCGGCGTCAGCTGGTTCGTCGTCCTCTTCCTGTTCATCATCATCGTCACGCCGGTCTTCCACGCGGAGCTCGGCGGCTCGCGCACGACCGCGTACCTCGTCGCCGTCGCGTCGGTCCTGTCGTTCTTCGTCTCGCTCGTCCCGCACGAGCTCGGCCACGCGCTCGTCGCGCGCCGCAACGGCCTGCACGTCGACGGCATCGACCTGTGGGCGCTCGGCGGCATCACGCGGATGCGGCGAGGCGCGAGTCGCCCGGCGTCGAGCTGCGCGTCGCCGCCGCGGGACCGCTGGTCACGTTCGCCGTGATCGTCATCTGCACGGTCGCCGGCGCGCTCGTCGCGAGCACCGGGCACTTCTTCGACGTGGCGCTCGGCAACGAAGGCGTCCGCGCGACGCCGGCGCTCGTGCTGGCTGTGCTGGCTCGCGCTGATCAACGTGCTCGTGCTCGTGTTCAACCTGCTGCCCGCGTTCCCGCTCGACGGCGGGCGGATCGCGCACGCGATCGTCTGGTGGCGCACCGGCGATCGCAACCGCGCGACGCACGCGACCGGCCGCGCCGGCCAGGGCTTCGCGCTGCTGCTCGGCCTGCTCGGCCTGTGGCGGCTGACCGCGAACGAACAGTCGCTCGGGCTGTGGTTCGCGCGTGATCGGGCTATTCCTCTACCAGGCCGCCGGCGCGGCGGTCGTGCAGGGCGTGCTCGGCAAGCGCATCCAGAGCATCACCGTCGCCGACATCATGGACCGCGAGCCGGTGACGATCCCCGCCGCGGCGACGCTGCTCGACGCGCACGAGCAGTTCTTCCTGCGCTACCGCTGGCCGTGGTTCGCGGTCGTCGACCCGACCCGCCACTTCCTCGGCGTGCTGCGCGCCAGCCGCGTCGACGCGGAGATCTCCGCGCGGGCGCCCGGCGCTGACGGCCGCCGACGTGCTCGACGAGGACGTCCAGGTGCGGATCGACGAGGCCGACCGCTCGAATCGCGCTCGGATCGGAGGGGCTGCGGGCGCCTCGGCGCGATCGTCGCCGTCGATCAGGACGGCGTCCTGCGCGGCGTCGTCACGCTCGCCGAGGTCCGCCGCGCGCTGCGCGTGGCGACGTAGCCCGCGCACGCCGGCCGGCGCGCGCCGCGCTTCCCACGACAGGGCGGGCCGGCGCGGGGCCGTTATAGAGTCTTCGGCGCAACGTCCCCCTTCCCCCCGAAGTCCAGCCCACACACATGCCAGAACACGACGTCCTGATCATCGGCGCCGGCCTCGCCGGCCAGCGCGCAGCGCTCGCCGCCGCCCGTGAGGGCGCGAGCGTCGCGATCATGAGCAAGGTCCACCCGGTCCGCTCGCACTCGGTCGCGGCCGCCGGCGGCATCAACGCGGCGATCAGCGTCGACGACGACTGGCGCTCGCACGCCTACGACACCGTCAAGGGCTCGGACTTCCTCGGCGACCAGGACGCGATCGAGGTGATGTGCTCGCGAGGCGCCCGGCGAGGTCATGCACCTCGAGCACATCGGCGTCACGTTCCACCGCAACGAGCAAGGGCGAGCTCGACCTGCGCGCGTTCGGCGGCGCCTCGATGAAGCGCACCGCCTACGTCGCCGACATCACCGGCCAGGCGATGCTGCACGTGCTCTACGAGCAGCTGATGAAGCACTCACGAGACGGTCGAGCGCTACGAGGAGTGGTTCACGACGTCGCTGCTGCATCGACGACGAGGGCAACTGCTGCGGCGTCGATCGCGCGCGACGTGCGCAGCGGGCGCGATGGAGACGTTCACGGCGAAGAACGTGATCCTCGCGTCGCGGCGGCGCCGGGCAGGCGTACAAGCCGACGACCAACGGGCTGATCGTGCACCGGCGACGGGATCGCGATGGCCTACCGCGCCGGCGCGCCGCTGATGGACATGGAGATGGTCCAGTACCACCCGACGTGCCTCGTCGAGACACGGCTTCCTGATCACCGAGGGCGCGCGCGGCGAGGGCGCGCACCTGCTCAACGCGGACGGCGAGCGCTTCATGGAGAAGACGGCGCCGAACAAGATGGAGCTCGCCTCGCGCGACGTCGTCTCGCGCGCCGAGCAGATCGAGATCAACGAGGGCCGCGGCGTCGGGCCGGGCGGTCGCGGCATCTACCTCGACATCACCGTCGTCCCGCGCAAGCGCACGCTCGAGGCGCTGCGCGAGATCGTCAACCTCGGCAAGGACTTCGCCGGCGTCGACATCACGCGCGAGCCGATCATGATCCGCCCCGGCCAGCACTACATCATGGGCGGCGTCAAGACCGACGTCGACGGCCGCACGCCGATCGACGGGCCTGTACGCGGCCGGCGAGGTCGCGTGCGTCTCGGTCCACGGCGGCAACCGCCTCGGCGCGAACTCGCTGCTCGACACGCTGATCTTCGGCCGCCGCTCGGGCGAGCACGCGGCGGCGCGCGCGCGCGAGCGATGCGCGATGCCCGTCGTCGACACGCACGCGCAGCTGCGCCGCGACGCCGACGCGATCGACGCGATCATCGCGCCGCCCGCGCGACGGCCGGCGGTCTCGGAGATCAAGGACGAGCTCGGCGAGACGATGAACAAGCACGCCGCCGTGTTCCGCGACGAGGCAGGGGCTGCAGACGGCGCGCTGGAGATCGTCGCGCCGGCTCAAGGAGGAGGCCGGCGAGGCGTGGATCGACGACCGCGGCACGGTCTTCAACCAGGACGTGCTCGGCGCGATCGAGCTCGGCTACATGCTCGACTGCGCCGAGGCGACCGTGCGTCGGCGCGATCGAGCGCAAGGAGTCGCGCGGCGCGCAGTTCCGCACCGACTACCCCGAGCGCAACGACGAGCAGTGGCTCAAGCACATCGACATCACGCTCGACGGCGGACGGCGCGCCGAAGATCTGCTACTCGCCGGTGACGATCACCCAGTGGCAGCCCGAGGAGAGGAAGTACTGATGCCGCCGAGGCTCGCGACAGCCGCCCGAGCAGTTCACGCTGCGCCTGCGCCGCTACGACCCCGAGTCCGGGCGACGCGCCGTACTGGGACGAGCACACGATCGAGCTCGAGCCGCACCGCTCGGTGCTCGAGGGCGATCCTGCAGGCGAAGGGACCGCTTCGACGGCTCGATCGGGATCCGCTGCTCCTGCCGCCAGGCGATCTGCGGCTCGTGCGGCGTGCGGGTCAACGGCCAGCCGGCGCTCGCCTGCCACACGCACCTCGACGCGGCGCCGAAGCGCGCCAAGCGACGGCGTGATCGAGATCGAGCCGATGGGCAACATGCCCGTGATCAAGGACCTGATCGTCGACATGGACGCGGTCCACTGGAAGAAGATCCAGTCGCGTCACGCCGTGGCTGCTCGCCAAGCAGCCGGTGCCCGAGCGCGAGTACATCGTGCCGCGCGAGTCGATGGTCGACGTCACGCAGACGATGGCGTGCATCCAGTGCGGCGCGTGCGTCTCGGACTGCCTGGCGATGGAGGTCGACCCGGGCTTCATCGGCCCCGCGGCGCTCGCCAAGTCCTACCGCTTCGTCGGCGACCCGCGCGACGACCGAGCAGTTCGAGCGCCTCAACGACCTCGCCGCAGGACCCGCACGGGCATCTTCGACTGCACGCACTGCTTCAAGTGCGTCGAGGCGTGCCCGAAGGACGTCAACCCGATGGGCCAGATCATGCGCCTGCGGCGCATCGCGACTCGCGACCACCACATCGTGGACCAGCAACAACGGCGAGCGCCACGAGGCGGCGTTCGTCGACGCTGATCAGGGACTACGGCCTGCTGCACGAGGCCGAGATCTGCTGCCGCGCTCCTACGGCGGCAACTCTGGTTCGGCAATTCGCGCCGGCGGCCGGCAAGGAGCTGCTCTCCTCGCTGCCGGTCGTGATCAACGGCATGCTGCGCGGCAAGATCAATCCGAAGATCGCGCTGTTGGCACAAGATCCCCAAAGACGACCTCAAGAGCGTGCAGCGATCTACGACAAGATCGAGGGCCGCGAGCGAGCGCTACGAGCTGAACCTCTACATCGTCGGCGAGGACGAGGACTCAAGCGAGACGGCGGCGGGCGAGCCGGTCGCGCCGGCGGGACGCCGCGCGGCGAGCAAGGAGGGCGAGCTGATGAAGGTCGCCTACTGGCCCGGCTGCGTCAGCCGCGGCTTCACGCCCGAGCTGCACGGCTCGATGGCGAAGGTCGCGCCGCTGCTCGACATCGAGCTGGTCGAGCTCGACCGCGCGTGCTGCAGCGGCGCGGGCGTGATCGCCGAGCACAACCAGGAGCTCGCCGACACGCTCAACGCGCGCACGTTCGCGCTCGCGCAGCAGGTCGACGGCGCCGAGCTGATGATGAACATCTGCTCGACCTGCCAGGGCGCGCAGAGCGAGTGCCAGGAGCGCCTCGACGCGAACGCCGAGTACCGCGCGCACGTCAACGAGACGCTCGCCGCCGAGGGTCTCTGCCTACGAGAAGGGCCTGACGAACAAGAACTTCCTCTGGCTGCTCGTCGAGGAGATCGGGCTCGACGCACTGCGCGCGCAGGTCAAGCGCCCGCTGACGAACCTCGGGTCGGCCCGTTCTACGGCTGCTACATCGTGCGCCCGCGCGACCGCCTCGGGATCGACGACGAGCACCCGCGCGACCACTACCTCGACCAGGTGATCGAGGCGCTCGGCGGCACCGTGATCGACTACGCCGGCATGCGCAAGTGCTGCGGCTTCCCGATCATCACGATGAACAAGGAGGCCTCGCTGCAAGCAGGCCGGGCGCCACCTCGGCGACGCCGTCGACGCGCGAGGCCGACTGCCTCGTGACGCCGTGCCCGCTGTGCCACCTGAACCTCGACCTGCAGCAGCCGATCGCCGAGGAAGTCGTCGGCCGCGAGCTGAACATGCCGGTCCTGCACCTGCCGCAGCTCGTCGGCCTCGCCCTCGGGCTCGACCCGAAGGAGCTCGGCATGAGCCGCCACGTCGTGCGGCCGACCTCGGTGATCGACTGGTCGACCTCCGTCGTCGGCGCGAGCGCCGGCGCCTCGTCCGGTTGGTAGCGCGCGCCGGCGCGTAGGCTGGCGCCGTGCGCATCCTCACGGTCGTCGGCAACCGCCCGCAGTTCATCAAGGCGGCAGCGGTCTCCGGCCCGCTGCGCGAGCGCCACGAGGAGCTGCTCGTGCACACCGGCCAGCACTACGACGAGACGCTCTCGGCCGTGTTCTTCGCCGAGCTCGGCCTCGCGCGCCCGGATCGCGAGCTCGGCATCGGCGGCGGCTCGAACACGGAGCAGACGGCGCGCATGCTCGCCGCGCTCGCGCCGCTGCTCGACGAGCTCGCGCCCGACGCGACGCTCGTCTACGGCGACACCAACTCGACGCTCGCCGGCGCGCTCGCGGCGGCGCAGGCGCAGATCCCGGTCGTGCACGTCGAGGCCGGCATGCGCTCGTTCGACCGCACGATGCCGGAGGAGCTCAACCGCGTGCTGAGCGACCACGTCGCGACGCTGCTGCTGTGCGCGTCGGACACGGCCGCCGAGAACCTGCGCGCCGAGTCGGTCGCGGGGAAGATCGACGTCGTCGGCGACGTGATGGTCGACGTCGCGCTGCGCCGCCAGCCCTCGGCGCGCGCAGACTCCGCGGCGCTCGCCCGCGTCGGCGTCGAGCGCGGCGAGTACCTGCTGCTGACGGCGCACCGCGCCGGCAACGTCGACGACGAGGCGCGCCTGCGCGCGCTCGTCGAGCTGATCGCGGCGCTGCCCGGCCCCGTCGTGTTCCCGCTGCACCCGCGCACCCGCGCGCGGCTGACCGGCGCCGGGCTGCTCGACACGCTCACGCGGATCGACGAGCTGCATGTGATCGAGCCGCTCGGCTACGTCGAGTTCAGCGCCCTGCTGTGCCAGGCGCGCGCCGTCGTCACCGACTCGGGCGGCGTCCAGAAGGAGGCGTACCTTGCCGGGGTGTCCTGCGTCACGCTGCGCGCCAACACCGAGTGGGTCGAGACGGTCCAGACCGGCTGGAACACACTCGTCGACCTCGACACGGCCGCTGCGCTCGCGGCGCTGTCGAGTAAGCCGCCGGCCGAGCGCCCGCAGCTGTACGGCGACGGGCACGCGGCCGAGCGCTGCGTGCGGGCGATCGGCGAGCTGTGAGCGCGGGCGCGTTCGAGCCGGTGCACGGCAGGCCGGTGCGCGTCGGCGTCGTCGGCCTCGGCTACTGGGGACCGAACATCGCGCGCAACCTCGCGGCGATCGACGGCTGCGAGCTGCGCTGGCTGTGCGACGGCGACCCCGAGATGCGCGAGAAGCTCGCCACGTCGTTCCCCGCCGTGCGCGACACCGGCGAGCTCGACGAGCTGCTGGCCGACGACGAGCTCGACGCGATCGTCCTCGCGACGCCGGTGCCGACGCACTCCGAGCTCGCGATCGCCGTCGCGCGCGCCGGCAAGCACTGCTTCGTCGAGAAGCCGCTCGCGACGAGCGCCGTCGACGCCGAAGCGGCGGTCGCGGCGGCGGCCGACGCCGGACGGATCCTGATGGTCGGCCACCTGCTCGAGTACCACCCGGCCGTCGCGCGGCTGAAGCAGCTCGTCGACGACGACGAGCTCGGCTCGCTGTACTACGTGTACGGCAACCGCCTCAACCTCGGCAAGCTGCGCGCCGACGAGAACGCGCTGTGGAGCCTCGGCGCGCACGACGTCTCGGTCGTGCTGCACCTGATCGACGAGGAGCCCGAGGAGTGCGTCGCGCACGGGGCGTCGTACGTGCGCGACGGCGTCGAGGACGTCGTCTTCTGCTACCTGCGCTTCCCGTCGGGCATCGTCGCGCACCTGCACCTGTCGTGGCTCGACCCGCACAAGGAGCGGCGCATGACCGTCGTCGGCGCCAAGCGCATGGCGACGTTCGACGACATGCTCGTCGAGGGCAAGCTCGCGATCTACGACAAGGGCTTCGACGAGGACGCGCGCTCGTGGGGCGAGTACATCACGCGCTCGGGCGACGTCTTCCAGCCGCGCATCGCGAACGCCGAGCCGCTGCGCCTGGAGTGCGAGCACTTCGTCGCATGCGTCCGCGACGGCTCCTCGCCGCGCTCGGACGGGCTCAGCGGGCTGCGCGTCGTGCGCGTGCTCGAGCGCCTGCAGCGCTCGCTCGAAGGCGCCTAGACGAGCCGGTGCACGACGCCGCGCCGCAGGTCGACACCGTCGACCGGCGGTTCGCGACGCACGCGGCGATCGGGCTTGAGCACGGGACCGCGAAGGCGACCGACGCCGCGCAGGACGTACGCGTCGCGGCTGTTGTTGTACACGAACAGCGGCGCGAGCAGCGTCAGCAGCCGTCTGTTCACGTAATGGCGAGGTCGTCGTACGGTTCGCGTGCGCAATCTGTCATCCGTGACTCGTGAGCCGGGCAAGTTTTGCACACGAACCCGTACTTTTGCGCAATTAGCGCACGTTTTTCACATCATCGCGCGCGATGCGTCGGTTTGCGTAGGTTTGCCCAGCGATCGGCGACGGCGCGGCGGCGGCGGCGGCCGGTCAGAGGGCCGGGCGCGCCTCGAACGGGTCCTCTTCGCCGAGCGTGCCCGGGCCGGACAGCTCGAACGCCGAGTGCAGCGCCTGAACGGCGCGCTCGACGCCATCGCGGTCGATCACGCACGAGATCTTGATCGGCGAGGTCGAGATCATCTCGATGTTGACGCCCTGCTCGGCGAGCACGCCGAACACCTTCGCGGCGACGCCCGGATGCGAGCGCATGCCGGCGCCGACGATCGACACCTTGCCCATCTGCTCGTGCGCGCTCAGCTCGGCGTACGCGTCGCCCGCGAGCGGCTCGAGCGAGGCGCGCGCCGTGCGCAGGTCCTCGCGCGGCACGGTGAACGAGATCTCGGCGTTGCCGCCGGCCGACGCGGGCTCGTTCTGCACGATCATGTCGACGTTGATGTTCGCGTCGGCGAGCGCCGCGAAGATGCGCGCGGCGACGCCGAGCTCGTCGGGCACGCCGAGCAGCGTCATGCGCGCCTCCGACGTCGAGTGGGTCACGGCTGTGATCAGCGGCTGCTCCATCGTTTCTCCCTCTGCGACGACAACGGTACCTGGCGCCTCTTCGAATGACGAGCGGCAGTGGATCCGCACGCCGTGGTTGCGCGCGTACTCGACCGAGCGAAGCTGCAGCACGCCGGCGCCGGACGCGGCCATCTCGAGCATCTCCTCGAACGACACCGTCGGCAGCTTGCGCGCGTCGGGCACGATCCGCGGGTCGGCCGTGTAGACGCCCGAGACGTCGGTGTAGATCTCGCAGACTTCCGCGTCGAGCGCCGCCGCGACGGCGACCGCCGTCGTGTCCGAGCCGCCGCGCCCGAGCGTCGTGACGTTGCGCGCCGTGCCCGAGACGCCCTGGAAGCCGGCGACGAGCACGACGTTGTCGTCGGCGAGCGCAGCCCTGATGCGGTCGGCGCGGACGTCGATGATCCGCGCCTTCGTGTGCGACTCGTCGGTCACGATCCCGGCCTGCGAGCCGGTCAGCGAGATCGCGCGATGCCCGAGGTCGTTGATCGCCATCGCGCACAGCGCGCACGAGATGCGCTCGCCGGTCGACAGCAGCATGTCCATCTCGCGCGGGTCCGGCGCGTCGGATACCTCCTCGGCCATCGCGATCAGCTCGTCGGTCGTCTTGCCGCGCGCCGACAGCACCGCGACGACGCGGTTGCCGGCTTCGCGCTTCTCGACGATCCGCCGCGCCGCACGCTTGATCCGCTCGGCGTCGGCGACCGACGTTCCGCCGAACTTCATCACGACGATGTCGGACACGCCCCGCAGGATATTGCCAGCCGCGCGGCCGTCGGTGAAGATCCGTCCGGCCAGGCCTCCGGCGCTACAGCGAGCGGCGCCCGGCGAACGCCTTGCCGAGCGTGACCTCGTCGGCGTACTCGAGGTCGGAGCCGACCGGCAGCCCGCTCGCCAGCCGCGTGACCGTCAGCCCGGGCGCGCGCCGGCGCAGCTCGTCGGCGATGTGCAGCGCCGTCGCCTCGCCGGTCGTCGTCGGGTTCGTCGCGAGCACGACCTCGCGCACGGGCGGCGTGTCTCCGTTTTCGCCGCCGCCCGCGCCGCCGCCGGCATCGACGCGCGCGAGCAGCTCGGCGATCTTCAGATCCTCGGGGTCGATCCCTTCGATCGGCGACAGCGCGCCGCCGAGCACGTGGTAGACGCCGTCGTACTCGTGCGTGCGCTCGATCGGGATCACGTCGCCCGGCTCCTCGACCACGCAGATCAGGCCGTGGTCGCGTCGCGTGTCCTGGCAGATCCGGCAGCGCGTCTCGTCGGTCAGGTTGAAGCACACCTCGCACAGGCCGATCCGCTCCTTGACCTCGCGGATCGAGTCGGCCAGTGCGTTGGCGTCCTCGGCTGAGGAGCGCAGGATGTGGAACGCGAGCCGCTGCGCCGTGCGGCTGCCGATCCCCGGCAGCTTCGAAAGCTCGCCGACGAGCCGCTGCACGGGCGGTGCGTACGAGGTGCTCACGCCGGCGCCCGCGCCCTACAGCCCGGGCAGGCCGAGCCCGCCGAGATTGCCCATGTCGAGGCCGCCCGACGCGCCGCCGAGCTTCTTCGCGGCGAGATCCTGCGCCATCCGCATCGCCTCGTTGACGGCCGCGAGCACCATGTCGGAGAGGATCTCGACGTCCTCGGGATCGACCGCCGAAGGGTCGATCGCGATCGACTTGACGTCGAGGTCGCCGGACACCCTGACGGTGACCATCCCGCCGCCGGCCGAAGCCTCGACGACTTCGTCCTTCAGCTGCTCCTGCGCGGCCTCCATCTCCTGCTGCATCTTCTGGACCTGCTGGAGCATCTGCTGCATGTTCGGCATGCGCGGCTGCTTCGGCATCTCACGCGCCTTTCTGTTCGCTGGTCATCGCCGCCTCGCCGCGCGGCTCGCCGTTGCGGGCGTCGCCACGGGACGGCTCGTCGCCGCCGGACAGCTCCTCGGCGTCGAACTCCTCCATGAAGCGCTCGACCCACTCCTCCTCGCTGCGCGGCGCCGAGTCGTCGTCCTCGTGCGGACCGATTCCGTCGTGCAGCTCGTACGACAGGCGCCAGCGCCGGCCGGTGACGTCGTGCAGCGCGGCCGTCACCGCAGCGCGGTTGTCCGGGCTCTCGGCCTTCTTCTTGTGAAACGGCGTCGTCGTCGAGAACGCGACGACGAGATCCTCGCCCTTGACGTCGACCGGTCGCGCCTCCTCGATGCACGCGCCGAGCATCGCGTTGTCGTTGCGCACGAGATCGACGACCGCCGGCCACCAGGCGAGCAGCGGCGCGAGGTCGGCGGCGACGTCCTCGGCGTGCTGCTCGACGGCGTCCTCGACGCGCCGCTCCGGCGCCTCGTCGGAGCGCCGCTCGGGGGCCGTCGCGATCGCCGCGACCGACACCTCGACGACGGCCTCGGGCTGTTGCGGATCGGGCGCCGCGGGCTGCGACGCCGCGGCTGCCGGCGACCGGCGCGCCGTGGCCTCGGGCGCCGCCGGCTCGGGCGCCGCGGGCTGCTCGGCGACGGCCGCCGCGGGCCCGCGCGGCTCGCTCGGCGCGACGTCGCGATCGGCGGCGACGGCATCGACTCCGCCGCCCGGAGCGCCGCGCTCGAGCCGCTCGATCCGGTCGAGCAGCGCGCGCAGCGAGGAGTCGACCTCGGGCTTGGCGGCCTTGACGAGCGCGAGCTCCAGCCGCGTGCGCGCGTCGGCGCCGGCGCGCACGGCCTCCATCGCCGTGCCGAGCTCGTCGAGCAGCCGCACGACGACGGGCGCGGCGACGCGCTCCGCCTGCGCGGCGAGCGCGGCGTCGGCCTCGGGCGTCAGCGAGAGCTCGGCCGGGACGGCGCCGAGCGTCTGCACGACGAGCAGCTCGCGCGTACGGACCTCGAGGTCGCCGGCGAACGACGCCGCATCGCGGCCCTGCTCGGCGCATGCTGCGACGAGCGTCAGTGCGCGCGCCGCATCGCCGGCGGCGACCGCGTCGACGGCGTCCTCGAGCAGGCGCGCGTCGGCGACGCCGAGCACCGCGAGCACGTCCTCGAGCGCGATCGCGCTGCCCGAGTAGGTGACGAGCTGCTCGAGCGTGCCGAGCGCGTCGCGGAAGCTGCCGGTCGCCGAGCGCGCCAGCGCCGAGACGGCCTCGGGTGGGATCTCGATGCCCTCGGCCTGCGCCGTGCGACGCACGACGCTCGCGATCTGCTCGACCGTCGGGCGGTGGAAGTCGAAGCGGTGGCAGCGGTCGACGACCGTCGCCGGGACCTTGTTCGCCTCGGTCGTCGCGAGCACGAACACCGTGTTCGGCGGCGGCTCCTCGAGCGTCTTCAGGAACGCGTTCCACGCGGCCGTCGAGAGCATGTGCGCCTCGTCGAGGATGTACACCTTGCGCCGCCCGCTGACCGGCGCATAGGCGACGCTCTCGCGCAGCTCGCGGATGTCGTCGACCGAGTTGTTCGAGGCGGCGTCCATCTCGATCACGTCGAGCGAGCTGGCGGCGGCGATCGACAGGCACGACTGGCATTCGCCGCACGGCTCGACCGTCGGCCCGCGCTCGCAGTTCAGGCACGCCGCGAGGATCTTCGCCATCGACGTCTTGCCGGTCCCGCGCGAGCCGACGAACAGGTACGCGTGGTGGACCTTGTCGCGCTCGACGGCGTGGCGCAACGTGCGGACGACCGGCTCCTGACCGACGACATCGGCGAACGTACGTGGACGGTGCCTGCGGTACAGCGACCGCTGCTGCTCTGTCGAGGACTCCTGTGCGGACACCTTCGGCTGAGTCTACCCACGGCCGCCGCCCGCGCTGCGAGCCGCCGCCGGCGCGCCCGCGGCTGCGCGGCGACCACCGCGCCAGCGGGTAGCGTGCGCGCTCGTGAGAGCTCAGAGCTTGCGCCTCGCGACGCGTCTGCTCGCGCTGCCGGCCGTCGCCGCCGGGGCGCTCGCGCTGTGGCTGATCTGCGGCGTCGGCTTCGCCAACTACGACACGCTGTACGCGCTCGCGTGGGGCGGGCAGCTCGCCCGCGGCGAAGCGCCGGCGTACGAAGTCGCGATCGCGCCGACGCCGCACCCACTCGTCGAGCTGCTCGGGATCGTCCTCTCGCCGCTCTCGCCGCACGCCGTCGAGGGCGTCACGGTCGCGCTCGGCTTCGCCGCGCTCGCCGCCTGCGGCTGCGCGGTATACGCGCTTGCCGCGCTGTGGTTCGGTCGCGCCGCCGGCGTGCTCGCGGCGCTCGTGCTGCTGACGCGCGTGCCGATCCTCTCCTACGGCGTGCGCGCGTACGTCGACGTGCCGTACCTGCTGCTCGTGCTCTGCGCAATGCTCGTCGAGGCGCGCCGCCTCGCCTCGCGCCGGCCGCCGGCCGGCGCGCCCGTGCTCGCGCTGCTCGCGCTCGCCGGCCTGCTGCGGCCCGAGGCGTGGGCGTTCGGCGGCCTGTACTGGCTGTACGTGATCGTCTACGAGCGGCGCGGCCGGCCGTTCACGTTCGGCGCGCCTGGCGACGTCGACGCGTCGGACGGCGACACGCGCTGGCGCCCGCCGCGCTCGCGTCGCGCGCTCGCGGCGCTGACGCTGCTCGCGGCGTCGGCGCCGCTCGTGTGGCTGCTCAGCGACCTCGCGATCACCGGCGACGCGCTGTGGTCGCTGACGAACACGCGCCACACCGCGCACACGCTCGACCGCGTGACCGGCATCGCGAACGTGCCGGAGTACGTGCCGCGCCGGATCGGCGAGATCCTCAGGCCGCCGGTGCTCGTCGGCGCGGCGCTCGGCGGCGTGCTGTCGCTTTGGTGGCTGCGCCGCCGTGCGATTCCCGGCGCCGCGGCCGGCGTGCTCGCGCTGCTCGTGTTCGTCGTCGTCGCCGCCGCCGGACTGCCGATCAACACGCGCTACGCGTTCCTCACGTCGGCGATCCTCTGCGTGTTCTGCGGCGCCGGCGTATTCGGCTGGACGCGCCTCGCGCCGGGCGACGTGCGCCGGACCTGGTGGATGGCCGCCGGAGCGCTCGTGCTCGTCGCGCTCGTCGCGTTCACGCCGTCACAGGTCAGGAGCGCGCACCGCGAAATGACGAAGCTCTCCAACCAGCAGTCGATCGAGGACGACCTGCTCGCGCTCGTCGACGACGGCGCCGTCAACCTGCGCTGCGGACCGGTCGGCGTCCCCAACCATGCGCCCGTGCCGCTGCTCGCGCTGTACCTGGAAGCGAGCCCCGCGCGGATCGTCAGCGCCCAGGTCGGCGCGATCTCACACGGACAGTACGTCGATCCGGCGAGCAGGTACGTCGAAGACGAATACGTGCTCGACGCGCACGACCCGCACCGGCCGGTGTCGGTGCCGCCGGGCTTCGTCGAGTCGCACGCCAACCGCTCGTGGCTGATCTTCCAGCGCTGCGAATAGCGGACCGTGCACCCCACGTCGAGACGCCGACTGCCGATCGCCTGATCGTCGCCCGCGACTCCGGTCCGGGAGCTCCCGCTGCGCCTGCCGGGGATCGCTTAAGGCTGCTTCCTTCCGGACCTGACCTGGTTCACAAGCCGACACCGCGCGGGACCCGGACCATCGACGCCCCGAACGGCGGAGCGACCGGAGCGGAATCCCTCGGAGGGGAATTCGGCTCCGCTAGAGCGGATTGCGGATACAGGGCACCGCTACCTCCCCGCCTAGCACGGTCCGCGCTGATCGTAGCGCCGATCGGCAGGCGCCTGCGAGCGGCCGGGGGAACAAGGCGCACACGCACACGCCGACTTCGGTTAGGCTGCGCGACCGTGAACAACTCCAGCGTCTTGCACCCACGACTGACCGGCGCGCGCTCCCGCGCGCTCGCCCTGCTCACGACGCTCGCGCTCGCGGCGCTGATCGCCGGCTGCGGCGGCAGCAGCAGCTCGAGCGGCACGATCGGCGTCGGCAACGAGAACACAGCCGACGAATCGCTCGCCAAGTCCGGCGAAACGGCGGTCGCGAAGACGCCGACGAGCGGTCCGCTCGCGACCGAACCGAAGGTGACGCCGCCGAGCGGCCCGCCGCCGACGAAGCTCGAAAAGAAAGACCTGATCGTCGGCACCGGCAAGGAAGCGAAATACGGCCAGGCGGTGACGGTCAACTACGTCGGCGTGCTCTACAACGGCGGCAAGGAGTTCGACGCGTCGTGGAAACGCAAAGAACCGTTCCAGTTCACGCTCGGCCAGGGCCAGGTCATCAAGGGCTGGGACCAGGGCGTCACCGGCATGAAAGTCGGCGGCCGCCGCGAGCTCGTGATCCCGGCCGAACTCGCGTACGGCAAGACCGGCTCGCCGCCGACGATCCCGCCGAACGCGCCACTCGTGTTCGTGGTCGACCTGCTCGGCACCTAGGACCAGCCGCCGATCGTCGCGTTGGCGCGTAGCGGAGCGGCGGCGTCGATGCGCGCTCGCGCGGCGCGCGTTCGGCAGCAGCATGCCGGTCGCGGTCGCGGTCGCCGCGCGGTCGCCGCGCTTGGCGCGCTCGCGGCGCTGGCGCTGCTCGCGGGCGGCTGCGGCGGCGCCACGAAGACGACGCCGGCCGCGCTGAAGCTCGAGCGCGAAGACCTCGTCGCGGTCGCTCGCGCGCTCGGCTCGCTGCAGGCACCGGTCGCGCGCGAGGTCTCCGCGACGCGGGCGTCGTGGCCGCTGATCGCGAACGGCCTGCCGTCGGACGTGAGCGCCGTGTCGCGCTCGGTCGCCGCGATGCACGCGGCCGCGAGCGCGGCCGAGCTGCGCCTGCCGGGGCTGTTCGGCGAAGCACAGGCGCGCACGCTGACGGGGCCGGCGTCGCAGACGACGGGGCTGTTCCGCAGCTATGCGCTGCTCGCCGCGCGCGGCTGGAAGCTGCTGTTCGCGTCGCTCGCGCAGATCGAATCGGGTACGCCGGCCGCCGCGCGCTTCGCGCGCGCGAACGCGGCGCTGTATATCGAGAGCATCTACGACGCGCATTTCACGCTCGCGCAGATCGGCAAGAAGCTGCGCGCGGCATACGACAAGCTCGGCGGCGCGAGCGACTTCGGCGCGGCGCTGACGCAGGCGCAGGTCGATGCGCTCGCCGCGACGTACTCGGAAGCGAGCGACCGTCTGCACCCGCACGTCGGCGTAAGGCTCGGCTCGTAGTCGTTACTAAGATGCCGGCGCGGGCGTCGTCCGGCGCACGCACGGCGAATCGAGGGAGGAAAGATGGCTGATCGCAACCGCCGCGTGGTCCTGGCGGAGCGCCCGACGGGGATGGTCGACGAGCGTACGACCCGACTCGAGGAGGTCGACGTGCCGGTGCCCGGCGAGGGCGAGGCGCTCGCGCGTGTGCGCTACCTGTCGATCGACCCGACGATTCGCACGTGGATGGACGACGCGCCCGGCTACCTTCCGCCGATCGCGATCGACGAAGTGGTCCGCAGCGGCGGCATCGCCGAGGTGCTCGAGAGCAACCTCGACGCCTTTGCGCCGGGTCAGCTGCTGTTCGGCTTCACCGGCTGGCAGGACTACGTGCTCGCGAGCCCCGCGACCGGCTACCAGCCGCTGCCCGACGGCGTCTCGCCGACGCTCGCGCTGAGCCTGTTCGGCGTGACCGGCATGACGGCGTACTTCGGCCTGATCGACGTCGGGCGCGTGAAGGAGGGCGACGTCGTCGTCGTCAGCGGCGCCGCCGGCGCGACCGGCTCGACGGTCGGTCAGATCGCGAAGATCAAGGGGGCGAAGAAGGTCATCGGCATCGCCGGCGGTCCGCAGAAGTGCGCGCACATCGTCGAGGACCTCGGCTTCGACGAGGCGATCGACTACAAGAACGAGAACGTCGCCGCCCGCCTGCGCGAGGCCGCTCCCGACGGGATCGACCTGTACTTCGACAACGTCGGCGGCGAGATCCTCGACGCGTGTCTGGCGCAGCTGGCGCTGCACGGTCGGATCGTGCTGTGCGGCGCGATCTCCGGCTACAACGACCGCGGCGCGGCGAAGGGCCCGGCCAACTATGCCAACCTGATCATCAAGCGCGGGCGCATGGAGGGCTTCCTGATCCTCGACTACTTCGACCGGCTCGACGAAGCCCGCGTCGAGATGGCCCAGTGGCTCGGCGAAGGCAGGATCAAGTCCTCCGAGCACGTCGTCGACGGCCTCGAGCACGCGCCCGACGCGCTCAACCTGCTGTTCACCGGTGGCAACACCGGCAAGGTCATCGTCAAAGTCTGAGCGGCGGCGGCCGGCGCGCCCGGGCCGGCCGGCGTCAGACGCTCGTCGCGTCGCCGGGCAGCTCGGGCAGCTCGTCGTCGGCGGTCTCCTCGCGCACGAGCCATGCGGGGACGGCGCTGACGACGAGCTGCTCGGAGACGTCGGGCAGCTTGCCGAGCGTCTCGCCGTGCTCGGCGGAGACGAACGTGACGTCGCCGGGCTCGAGCATCTGCGCCCACTCGGCGTGGTCCTCGTCGAGCTGCTGCGGCGGACCGCCGGCGACGCGACGAGCGAGCTCGGCGACGAGCGCCGGCGTGTCGCCTTCGTCGGCGTCGACGCGCGTGCGCACGACGCCGAGCCGCTCGGCGTCGCCGCGCACGAGCGCGACCGGAGGCGCCGGCGCGCCGGCGGGCGAGGCTGCGGCCAGCGGCGCCTCGTCGGCGTGCGTCCCGTCGCCGGCCGGCTCGGCGACGAGCACGAGCGTCGCTTCCTGCGAGCGTCCGACGCGCAGCGCGCCGTGCAGCACCGAGCGGTCGACGATCGTCATCAGGTGCCCGTCGATGCCGACGGCGCTGACGATCTCGCCGAGCCGCGCGAGCGCCGCACGCGGGGCGAACGGCGCCGATTCGGGCACGACGAGCACGGGATGCACGACACCGCCGTCGGCGCGTGCGATCCGCCGCGCGACGGTCAGCGCGCCGGTCGCACGCTCGGCGTCGCCGATGCCGACGACGACGCGCGTGCCGAGCGGGCTCGGTCCCGCGGGGACGACGACGCGAGCGCTCGCGCGCGCGCCGACGAGCGTCGACGCGAGCACGCTGACGAGGATCAGCACGAGCACGGCGTTGACGACAGTGCTGCTGAACAGGCCGATCTGGAAGCCGATCACGGTCGCGGCGAGGGTCGCCGCGGCCTGGGCCGCGCTGAGCGAGAACAGAAGTCCGCCCTGCGCGCGCGAGAAGCCGAACATGCGCGCGCAGAGCGCCGCTGCGATCGCCTTGCCGCCGAGACACGCGAGGATGAACAGGCCGGCGAGGCCGAGCGTTTCGCCCTTGACCATCACGCCCGGGTTGAGGATCAGGCCGACGGAGACGAGGAACACCGGGATGAACACGGCGCCGCCGAAGAACTCGATGCGGTCCATCAGCTGCCCCTCGTTGGGCACGAGCCGGTTCATGCCGAGCCCGGCGAAGAACGCGCCGACGATGCCCTCGATGCCGAACAGCTCGGCGATCGTCGCGGCCGACAGGAACGCCGTGATCGCGACGACGTAGCGCACGGCGCGCTCGGCGCCGAACCAGCGGAACGCGCGACCGGCGAGCGCCGGCAGCACGAACAGGCTGAAGGCGATCAGCACGAGCATGCCGACGACGATCTGCACGCCGACGTCGACGCTCGAGCGGTGGCCGGCGACCGAGCCGGCGACGGCGGCGAGCGCGACCAGCGCGAGCGTGTCGGTCAGCACCGTCGAGCCGACGGCCGTCGCGACGGCCGGGTCGGATGCGAGGCCGGCCTCTTTGACGGCCGGGTAGGTGATCAGCGTGTGCGACGCGAGCAGCGCGCCGAGCAGGATCGCCGCGAGCGCTTCCCATCCGAGCGCGATCCCGACGACGGAGCCGAGCGCGAACGGGATCGCGAACGTCAGCAGCCCGAACGAGATGGCCGAGCGCCGGTGCTTGCGCAGCAGGTTGAGGTTGAGCTCGACGCCGGCGACGAACATCAGGTACAGCAGCCCGAGCTGACCGAGGTCGGGCAGCGTGCTGTTGCCGGCGCCGATCAGCGACAGCCCGTGCGGCCCGATCGCGTAGCCGCCGACGAGCAGGCCGATGATCCCGGGAATGCCGGCGCGACGGAACAGCACCGGGCCGAGCAGCAGCACGGCGAACACGACGAGGAACTCCCACGGCGCGCCTTTCGGCGTGGAGATCTCGATCAACGCGAGCGTCATTCCTTGGTCCTCAGGACGGGTACGTCTTCGGCGCCGCCTTCTTCGATGTTGGCGTGCAGCCAGCGATGGCCGAGCCGGTCGATCTCGCCTTCGGCCTTCAACGCACGAATCGCGGAGTCGACGGCTTCGACGTTGTCCGAGCCCGACGGCAGCGCCGCGCCGAGCACGGCTTCGCTCGGCAGCTGCGCGACGACCGCGTACTTGCGGGGCGATTCTCGCGCATAGGCCAGCGCGACCGGCAGGTCCAGCAGCACCGCGTTCACGCGCCCGTCCTCCAGCGCCGCCAGCTTCTCGCGCTGGTGCTCGAACACCATCGTCTTCGTCGTCGGTTCGATCTCGCTTTCCAGCGCTTCCTTCAGCGTCGTGTCGTTCTGCACCGCCCAATGCAGGCCGCGCGCTGCCTTCACATCGGGCACTTCGGTGCCTGGCCGCACGACGATCGCCGGCGGCGCCTTCAGATAGGACGTCGAGAAGTCGAGATACTCGGCGCGTTCATCGGTGATCGTGATGTCCGACAGCGCGAGGTCCGCGCCGCCGAGGTCTCCGCGGACGAGTTGGTGAAAGGGGACTTCGACGACCTTTATCTTCGACAGGCCAAAGCGCTTGGCAAACGCCTGCGCGAGGGCGTACTCGAAGCCACCCGTCGGATGGGCGAACGTGCCCTCCCAGAAGCCCGGGTCGGGGATCTGCGCGGTGGCGACCGTCAGCGTGCCTGCGACGCGGGGGGTGAACGTGCCGGCGGCGGCATTGCCGGCGTTGGCGCAGGCCGAGAGGCCGACCGCGGGCGCCAACAGCGAGAGCGCGAGCAGCGCGGCGGCGACGGCGCGTCGCCGGATCGGGGCGCCCAGGAGACGCTGGACGAACTTGCGCTCGGCGAGCATGGGGGCACTCTAGGTATCGATGGGGATGCGCGGGGTCGCGGGCGCGTCCCGTAGCGAAGCGCCTGCGCGTTCGACCGCTGCGCGGCTGCGTTCGCGGCGGTGATGCTCAGCGTGTAGTGACCCAGCGACAGCCGCTTGGAGCTCTGCTGCCCAAACGCCGACTGCGAGCCCGGTGGGCAGTGCGGAGTCGAGCTACGGCTCAGCAACGAGACGCCATCCGGGACGCCGAGCGCGCTGGCGATCTTGACGATGTCAGCAGGCCGGATTGCGTCGCCCCGCTCGATGGGGCTGACCTCTCGCTGGTGGTGTGATGACGCTGGGTGATGGCCCGCGCCCTAAGACACAGACCACCACCTGCGGCTGCCGTCACCCCTACTGGCTAGGGGAAGTGCCCGAACCCGGCATTGAGTTTGATTTCAAGACCCCCGAGGATGGATGAGAGGAAGGCTTCGGCTTTGTTTCCGGAGCCTCCGCTGACCGAGGACTGGGAGCCTTCGGCCGTGTTTTCGCGGCCTCCGCTGACCGAGGCCTGGGAGCCGCTGGCTGTGTTGTGGAAACCTGCGCTCACCGAGGAGTTGTCGCCTGCGGCTTTGTTCTGCCAGCCTCCGCTCGCCCAGGCAGATTCTCCGCCGGCTGTGTTCTGGAAGCCTCCGCTCACCGACGAGTAGGCGGCTTCGGCTTTGTTTCCGGAGCCTCCGCTGACCGAGGCACTTTGCTCGCTGGCTGTGTTCCCGCCGCCCCCACTCAGCGAGGCAACCACGCCGCTGGCCCTGTTCAGCTGGCCTCCGCTCACCGAGGAGAAGAGGCCTTCGGCTTTGTTCTGGTTGCCTCCGCTCACCGAGGCGCCTCTGCCGCTCGCTTTCGCCTGGGAGCCTCCGCTCACCGAGGAGCTGACGCCTTCGGCGGTGTTTGATTCGCCTCCGCTCACGGTCGAATCCGATCCCGTGACCAGGTTTTGGAAGCCGAACACAACGGCGCCGGGGCCTTCGGCGACGTTCTCGGATCCACCCAGGATCGCGCCAAAGCTGGTGTAGGACTGTTGCCGACCGAGTACCAGGTTGTGCGATCCGGTTTGCTGGTTCAACGGGAAGGCCTCGTCATAGCCAATGACGAGGTTCCCCGCTCCGTTGGTGGTCGCGGTTTCCCCCTCGCCGTTGACGATCTGCAGGTTGGCCCCAGCGACCTGAATCGTTGGTTTGCCGCCCACGCCATTTTCTATGAACTTGACGTATGGCAGGATCGCCTTCAGCGCCTTCTGTTCGGCTTCAGAGAGCAGCGACAGGCCTTGCTTCCCTTCGGGTCCCTGTTTGCCTTCAGAGCCCAACTGGGTCAAGGTGTAGCCCCATGGGCAAGCACCCCTGATGGGGGTTATGGTCGGCCAACCTCCACGTGAGGGCACGCAGAGCTTGATCCCCGAGGCCATCGCCCCGCCCGCTGTCACCGCGAGCAGTATCACCGCCAAGACCGCTGCCACTCCGAAGCCCCGTGGCGTCTTGAACGCGCTCATCTCTGCCACCTCCTGCTCTAGAAAGCGGACAAACCCAGGCGTCGCCCGCACGTTGACGTCATGCAGGGGGTCTATGACAAGCCAGCCATCGATCCATCGGTAGTCGGCCACACGCGCCCCAGGTAGAGGACTCGTGCTCGTGCGAGCAGCCAAGGCGACGGGGGCGCGGGCCAGCTGCGCGCGGTAGACCCCTGAGTCGGCCACAGACGGCCCGTCCGTCGTGGCGCTCGGATGGAGCGCTCGCGGGTTCGGCGGCAACTCGTTCGGCCCGTCGGAGCGACGGCGTGTGTGCCGAGGGCGCCTCCGACGCGCAGAGCCAAATAGACTCAGGCCCTCAGGGCGCGTAGCTCAGTGGGAGAGCGCTCGCTTCACACGCGAGAGGTCGCAGGTTCGAAACCCGCCGCGCCCATCCTCCGAATCGCCCGTATCCACGGGGGTTGTCGGTTCGCCATCGGTCGCCCCGAGGTCCGCGAAGTCGGGCGGTGGGCCAAATAGTGGGCTAAATTCGCCCTCGCCGGCTCCGTACAGCATCGTGCGCGCGTCGGAGACGAGCGTGTCGAAGGCGACGCCGTGCGCCCGCTTGCTTCGGTCTAGGAGAGAGCGGTTTCCGGGGCTGGCCGGAGCGGTGCGTTGGCCGAGCGCCCGCCGCGATGAGTTTGCTCAGCTCATCGCGCTCGGCAAACAGCTTCGCTCGGAACGCAGCGCAATCCTCGCGCGTGATCGCCTCGACCCTCATCCGTCCAAAGAACGGCAGGATGTACTTGCTCAGCCGCCACAGGTAGTCCTTGTGCGTGTTCTCCGCCAGCTCGCCGTCGCCGATCTCGCCGATCCGCATTCGCTCAAGCCAGCGCGACGCGTAGGCGTCGAACGGCAGAGCAGCGAAGTCGGGCGGGGACGGCTCCTGCTCGCGCCGGTATGGCGCAAGCGCCGTGTCGATGTCCACCCCGGCGCCGAGCAGCGTCAGGATTTTGTCCAGCTCGCGCCGAGCACGCGGCGCTGTCCAGCCCTCGACGTCCAGTCCGAAGACGACGCGACGTCGCTGGCCGTCGTGACGAAAGCGCGCTGTGCAGCATCCTCGATGCTCTCGATGTGCCAGCCAGTGACGGCCACAAGCTGACCGACCTCAACGCCTATCTACGGGACGAGCTTGCGGAGAATTCGTCGGCCGATCGTGCAGCGGAGGCTATCGGCGATCTTCGTGCGCTTTTCGACCTACGGGTCTGGCGGCAGCACGGCGGGACGGAGCGCCGGGCAGCAGCAGGGATGAGCCGGCTCGGGATCGTGCTGCCGGTGGTGGATTGGGCCGAAGCATGGCAGAAGGTCCAAGCGCGAACTGTCGCCGCACTCGCAGCACTCCGCGAGGAGATTGAGACGCTCTCATCGAGCTGACGCCGCTGACTCGGTGTCAACCGGCCCGCGTGGTTCAGACCGCGCCTATGCCCCGTTTAGGCACGATTCGACTCACCGGCAGAAAAGAGTAGTCCCCGTGTAAAGAAGTGGTGTTTAGTCGGGCATTTGGTTTGACTCGCGTCATCGGAATCTCGTAGGCTCGCGCTAGTCCGGCAACCACTCATAAAGGAGCGTGCGTGTACACGGGGGACCCACCTAAGGCGTCACTCCTTTTCAACTGACGGGATGATGGTGTAGTTCCACTCTGGATGGAAGCGATCGCCGTCGATCTGCACGGCCGCGAGCTCCTCGCCGCTGACTTTGATTTTGGTCGGGTAGTCGTTCTCGTCCAGGCGGGCGTAGACCTTCAGCCCGGTGCTCGTGGTGGTCGCGGCGATCAGGTCGATCACGACCTGCCGGCTGACCAAGGGCTTGGCGCGCCAGTTGATCGAGATGTAGCTGAACAGGCGGTGCTCGACCTTGTTCCACTTGGACGTGCCCGGCGGGTAGTGCAGCACGCGCAGCCGCAGGCCTGTTTGGTCGGCCAGCTTCTGCAGCTCGGTCTTCCACAGGCGTGTGCGGTAGCTGTTGGAGCCG
Organism: uncultured Solirubrobacteraceae bacterium; assembly: GCA_963782925.1. Lineage (GTDB taxonomy): Bacteria > Actinomycetota > Thermoleophilia > Solirubrobacterales > Solirubrobacteraceae > Palsa-744. The sequence goes on along the minus strand of CAWALH010000002.1, from coordinate 2,004,686 downwards.
CCCGAGTCGGCGGTGATCGTCAGCGTCCGTGCGTCGGGGTAGCGCTTCTTGCCGAGGTGCTTCCACCACGCGCGGATGCTCGCAACCGAGAACTGCGCCGTGTCGCCGGAGACGCCGACGCTCACGTAGCCCTCGTCGCGGGCTATGTCATAGACGCCATAGGGAACGGCCTTGCCCTGCTGCTCATCGGGGAAATCGTGCGTGTTGACGAGGATCGGACGGCCACTGGAGCGCAACTCGCGACCGGCGTTCTTGTAGTTGCCGATCAGCTCCTTCTTCTTGGTGTCCACGCTTATCACCGGTTCCGTTGCGGCGAGCGCCGCGCCGGTGACGGCGACGATGTGCTCGAACTGGGCGTTGCGATCGGGGTGATCGGAGCCCTCCTGGCTCTTGCGATTGGCCTGCAGCGTGAACCCCATCGCCTTGAGCATCCTGCGCACCGTGCTCGCATGGACCGTGAAACCACGCTCGCGCAGCTTCTCGGCCAGGCGCTCGGGTGTCAGCGTCGTCCACAGCAGCGGCGACATCGGATCGCCGGCGGTGACGCCGTCGAGCAGCGAGAGCAGGGCCTGCTCGACGCCCGGCTCGCGCTCGGTGATTCGCTTGCGCCCGCCACCGGAGCGACGGACTCGACCCGCGGGAGCCCGATCACCCGCCTTGACCTCCGCAAGCCCACGGCGCACCGTCGATTCGGAGATCCCCGTCGCCCGCACGACGGCAGCAATGCCCCCGCGCCCGTGGGAGCCTGCCTCGGCCGCCGCCCACAAACGCCGGCCACGCTCATCCAATGCGCCCTCCACCACCAGCCACCGCTCGCGGATACCCGACTCGTCGACCATCGCTTCCAGCATGATCGACCACGACTACACCGCGACCGGCGAAAACCCTCCCATCTCCCGGCAATTATTTAGAAGGGAGCCCTAAGACGCTGCGGATATCCGTCGCGCTGCGACTAGCGATCGCGGTCGTGGCGCTCACACTGAGCCTAGCGGCGACGGCGAGTGCAAACGACTACAGCTGCCCTGGAAGTGAAGCCTCATCGACACACTGCTACGCAGTCGTCAACATCCATCCCGGGGGCATCGAACTCAACGGCAGCGCGGTACATATCTTTACCAACAACGACTACGTACCGCCACTGTGCAGCGGGAAACTCTGCGACTTCGTAACGAACGAGCACTGGGTTCTCTTTAACTCCGGAGCGACCGCGTGGACCGAGGCGGGAGACTTCACCGGGGGCGACTTCGGCTACGAAACGGAGAGTCCTACCGACTTCGCGGGCAACAAACCAACGGAAGGCGGTGGGTTCTCGTTCTTCGTCTGGCCGGCCGGCGGGCCTGGACAAGACTCAGGCAACGAATCGCAGATCGTCTACAACGGCGGTGGAAAATACGCTCTCAACTTCAACGGCAACAACGTCTTCAACTTCAGCGGCGACGGGGCACCCAGTTGGTTCGAGGGCGGTATGGAGGAGACCGACACTGGAATCAAGAGCGAGGGGCAGCTCTACGACCTGTACCTCTACGGCAACGAACACAAACTGTACTACTGGACGCCGGGCACTGAGTACACGACACCCAAAAACTCGAGCATCATCTGTGGGTTCAAGTACGCGATCGGAAACGCGCTCCAGTACCAAAACTTTGAGACGACGAGCACGTTCGGAGGTTCGACATGCAACTGAGACCGCAGCAGCCTCGTCAACCACGACGTCGCATCATCGTTGCCGCGATCTGCGCGTCCTTGATCGTCGGTGGAGGCGCATCGACTGCGATAGCCATTTCGGCGAGCGCGGGGGAACAGCCAGAAGCAAAGTCGACCTCCACCGCCGCCGGTCCAGGGCGCTCCCCGCTAGGTGAGTCGATCCCGGCCGAACCTAACGCGACCACCGCGCCAGTCTCTAGCGGCCCCGAAGTGTCTGAAGCAGCCGCGCTTGCGATGGCGAGTAGGGAGGCACGGACGGAGAGCACGGCGGTCACAGGCGCGACGGCCACAACGGTCCAAGCCGCTTCGAGCCCACAGGCCGTCGCCCATACGACGCGAAAGCGCGCTACTGACGTGATCGGGCAAGGGCAGGAACCGGCCGGCGCAGCCGCCGAAGTGAGCGCGTGGTATCGAGGCTCGGTCTACCTCGTGTCGTTCCAGGGCAACTACGTCGCGCACGACGCGCCGGTCCCGCCGCAGGCAGAGGCACCGACCGGGCACTACCTAACGCTGATCGTGGACGCCTACAGCGGCAAGATCACCGGGTACGAGCTGAGCGAAACGGCGGACCTGTCCTCGAAGGTCGTGACTCTGAATAGAGGCTCCTGAGCGGGGCGTCCAGCGCTTGCCGCTGCTAGCCTAAGTTCCAGCTATCGAACGAGCATGAGACACCTGACCTACTCCAACGTCGTCGCAACGCTCGCGCTGTTTCTCGCGGTCGGCGGCGTGTCGTATGCGGCGGTGTCGCTCGCTCCGAACAGCGTCGGGAGCACCCAGCTTCGGTCCGGGTCCGTGACCGGATCGAAGCTGGGCTTCCCGCTCGGCATGAGTACGGGCGAAGACGCCGGACCCTTCACGCTGAACGGTCCGACGTGCTCGGGGCCGACCCCGTGTCCACCAAGCGCTACCGCTCCGCTCGCATCGACAACTCTCAGTCTCGCGAAGCCCTCGCGCGTACTCGTTATCGGCTCAGGCAACTTCAACCTCAGCACGCCCGGTGCGGCAGCGAGTGTCGAGCTAGGGCTAGAGGCGGGCGCCACCCGGCTGCCTTCCGGCTTTCAGACGATCCCATCGACTAACGCCACGGCCGTCTCAACGGAGCGCGTTGTATCGCTCCCTGCCGGGCGACAGACCGTGACCCTCACGGCGAAAGCGAGCAGCACCGGCCCCGCGGTATCGGGGTTCGACCTGCAAGTCGCCGCCGTCGTCCTCCCTGCGGTGCCCTCCCGCGGAAGCTCGCGAGTCGGTGAACCGGCTCCTGTCGCCGTACGCGGCGGCTAGACGCGACTGAGCCGTCACGGCGCGCGGCCCACGCCGTCCGCTTCCGAGCGAGCAAGCGAGCAATTTGGCCCGCCGCCGCGCGCAGTGGGTCAAATGCACACGGTACGGGCCGTAACCGCCGGCACCGGGTCATTTCGCGCGGCGCAGAGAATGGCTTGCTAGTGCCGTTTCTCGTCATTTTTCGATTCCTTGCTGGACCGCTTCACACGCGAGAGGTCGCAGGTTCGAAACCCGCCGCGCCCATGTGCCGAATCCCCAGCGTTTGCGGGGAACTCGCAGTCGGTGCCTGAATCGTCAAGAGTGCCGAAGCCGGACGGTGGGCCAACTACGACTAGCGGACCAAAATCGCCATCCCCCTCCGCATGGCGTTGTGTGTACATCGGCGAGGAGCGTGTCGAGGGCTTCGCCGTGCGCGCGCTTGCGGTGAGCGCGGGAGCCGTGCAGACGCCGGCTCTGCCTACGCTCGGTTTGAGAAGCGCTCGGCTCGCAGCCCGGTGGCGGTGAGAATCGCGAAGTCGAGTGCGGCGGGCGTCCAGCCGTTCGTGTCATAGATCGGGCGCACGAACAGCGGCGTGTCCGGGTGCCGTTCGGCGTAGCGCTCCATGTCACGCCACCGTTTTCCCTCCTCGCTGCGCCCGCGGTTCAGCGCGGTCGCCTGCGGGAACAGGTTGAGATCCGTGCCGCCTCCTGCGGCGTGGGCGATGAAGTGGCCACGATCTCGCTTCGCGCCTGACCACAGCCGGGGGAACGGCAAGAACCCAGCCAGTCGTCCGCGATCGCGCGCGCCTGCCGGACGCTGGGAGTACCCCCAGGCGGCGACCACGCGGTCCTCCCCCTTGCCAAGCCGGTTCTCGGTGAGCGTCGGACCGGCGTCGAACAGGAACGTGAGCTCGCCCTGAGGGATCTCCAGTTCCTGCGTGCTCCAGTTGCTGGCGCGCGCGTAGTCCGCGAGCCAACGGTCGACCAGCACGTCGCGCACGAACGTATCCCACGTCTCGCGGCCGGGAGCGTGCGCGGCGGCGAGTCGTGTGTAGTTGATGTGCCCTGCCGGCAACACACTGATGAGCATGACCGTTCGCGGTGTTCTTGTGGCGTCCATACGGTTAGCCATATGGCAGGCGCGACGCCCGTCGAGTCGTCGGCTCGAATCGCACATCTACCAGCGTTAGCATTTGGCCCATGACGGAGAAGAAGAAGCTACGTGCGCGTGTCGAGGGTCTCAGCGAACGGAAGGCTGAGGCCACTCTCGGAATTCATGCCTCGCGTGGGGAGAGCTTCGCCGACTGGCTCGACGCTCGCCCCAAGGACGACGAGCCGCTGAGCAACGAGGACTAAGCGGCGCTCGCTGACAGCGACGTCGACATCGCCGCTGCGCGCACCGTCTCCTACGAGCAGGTCAAGCAAGGCCTCCGATCTCGAGCCGGCTGAGGCGCCGGGCGGTCCTGCGCTCACGGGCAGCGCCGAGGAGGATCTGCGCTGGCCCGCCCAATCGGACCCAGAGACGGACCCGGCAATTTCTGGCGCCGGCGAGCGCTTGAGCTTCGACCGGTGTCCCGGCGCAGGGAGCGATTGCCGCGGCTGGAACCCTCCACTGACCGCCGCTGAATTTTGGCCACCGAAGCCGAGCCGGACGGCAACGAGCTATCCTTACCATCGTCCACTCGTAAGGAGCCAGATGGACTCGAGCGCCAAGATCACTTCCAAGGGCCAGGTCACGATCCCGAAGGCCGTACGGGACGCGCTGGAGCTGCACGAAGGCGACGAGCTGCACTTCCGCGTCGAGCGATCGCGCGCAACGATCGCCAAGACTCCGAACTTCCTCGAGCTTGCCGGCAGCGTTCCGGTTCCAGCTGCAAAGCGCGGCACGCCGTGGGATGAGGTGCTGCGCGCCAGCCGGGCGCACCGCGCGGGGCACGCGCGCTGAGCGCGTTCCTAGACACCAACGTCATCATCCGGCACCTGACCGGCGACCCGCCGGAGATGGCAGCACGAGCGACGGCCGCGCTGGCCGCGGCAGACGAGCTGATGCTCGCCGACGTCGTCGTCGCCGAGTGCGTCTACGTGCTCGAGTCCTTCTATGAACTCGAGCGCCGGCCAGTCGCCGAACTGATGCGCGCCGCCATCGCCTTGCCATCGATCAGGACCGTCGACGGCGCCTCGCTGCTGCGCGCGCTCGAGGTCTACGAGATCGACCGCTTGGACTTTGCGGAGGCTTACTTGGTCGCGCAGGCCGAGAGCACCGGCGTCGGCGCGATCGTGACGTTCGACCGATCGGTGGATCGCATCGGCACGATCGATCGACGAGAGCCGTGACGCGAATGCGTCGCGCACGGAGTCATATGCGCAGCTTTGCGTAGAGGCGCTGCGCACCGATGAGCAGAATTGCCTAGCCTTATGTAACCGTGCTCTACATCGTGATCGCAGCCGCTTGGTGCATGCTCGCCTACGTCGTGCTTGCGATCTGTCGCGCATCGGCGACCAGCGACGATGCGCACACGCTCGAGCTCGCCGAGCGCTTCGCCGACGGCGCGCACGTCCGTCGCGAGCAGGCGCTCGCGCGAGCGGCCGCCGAACGACGGTACGACGGCCACGGAGAGGCCCGGCGTGCGGCGGGCTGACGTCTGCGCCCAGCCGGTCGCGGATGCGCCGCGAGTCGCGCCGCCGCGAGTCGCGCCGCCGCGAGTCGCGCGGAGGGGGCGTGTCGGCATGCGCGCGATCGTTCTCGCCGTGCTCGGCACGCTGATCGTCGCCGCCAGCGCGCACGCCGCGGAAGCCGAACAGCCGGCCGGCGCCGGCTCGGGTGAAACCGCTCCGAGCCCAGGCGGCACGCCGGGAGCGGGCGAAGGGGGCGAACCAGAAACAGCGAGCGCGCCGCCGAGCCAGGAAGTCGCGCCGGAACAGCCCTCGACGACCGGCTCCGAAGCGCCCGAACAACCGCTCGCCGAAGCGCCGGCGCCCGCGTCCGAACCGCCGGCCGCCGAATCGCCTGCGCCGGCGCCCGAACCGCCGCCCGTCGAATCGCCGGCGCCGGCGCCCGAACCTCCGGTCGTCGTCGTAGTCGAACCGCCGGCGCCGGAACCGCCCGCGCCCGTGGCTGCGACGCCCGGGCCGGAAGTCCCGACGACGCTGACCGAAGAAAAAGCCGATCAGACGCCGGGCGGAGCGAGCTCCGAACCGGGCTCGAAAGGCTCGCAGGCCTCGGGCTCGACCGGCGCGCCGGCCGGCGGGTCGTCGCTCGGCGGCGCGCCGCCGAGCGCGCCGAGCGCGGAAGGCACGCCGACGACGATGCTCGCGTCGGGGACGACGCCGACGGACCCGCCGAGCGAAGGTCCGGCGGTGGCGCCGGTCACGACTCGCGGAGGCGGCGCGGCGGCCGCCCTGGCCGCGGCGAGGAGCGCGGCATTCGGCTCGGGACCGCTCGGATGCGCGCTGCTCGGCTCGGGCATGTCGGGCGTGTGCACGGCGTCGCAGTCGACGCCGCCTCTGCTGTCGGCGCCGGCGCTCGACCCGACGACGTCGACCGCGTCGCTCGCAGCCGGCGCGAACGACGCGCAGGCCGGCCGCTCGCCGGCCAGCTCGGCCGTCTCGACGCCGCCGATCGGTCCGACGCCCGGCCCTCAGCCGAGCGGCGCCGCAGGAGCGGGGTCGGCGGCCGGCGGCGGCGGGCTTGCGCTGTCCGGCTTCCTCTCGCTTGCCGGACTCCTTCTTCTTGCAGCTCCCCGCGCGACGCGGCTGCTGCGGCTGCGCTGCCGGCCGTGGCGCGCCGCGTGCTTCGCGCTGATTCCAGAGCGACCGGGCTAGCCGCCCCGGCCGCAACTCACCCGGCGCCCGACCGTGGGTCGGGTGCCCCGCTGGAATCAATTCGAGGCTTCTAGGAAGGAGCTGTGTGATGAAACGCCAGTTGACGGCGTCGAGAGCGAGGGCAGGCGGACGTAAGCCGACCCCCGAAGCAGGAGAAGGAACCGAACGGAGCGACGCGAGCGCGGCGACACGGCTGCGCACGCCGTTCAGCGCGACGACGTCGGTGCGCCCGGCGTCGATCGAACGCGACGTCGCGTTGACGAGCGTCGGCGCGTGGATGCACACGATCGTGCTGACGGGCGAGCTGACGCACCGCTCGGCGCACAAGCTCGAAGTCGAGATCGAGCGGCTCTGCGCGGAGGGCGTGACGGGAATCACGCTCGACCTGCGCGAGCTGTCGCACATCGACGGGATCGGCGTCGCCGTGATCGCGTTCCGCAGCGGGCTGTGCAGGCGCCGCGGCTACGAGTTCGCGCTCGTCCCGGGGTCGCCGCTGATGCGTCGCGCGTTCGAGCACGCGGGCGTCGAGCACCTGCTGGACGACGGCGAGAGCGTCGCGCCGCCGACGCGGATTCGACCGCTCGCGCTCGCCGGCGCGGGAAGCGAGGAGCGCGAGGTGTGAGCGAGCACGCAGCGAGCCTTGCCGCCGCGCAGCTCGCCGGCCGCGCCGGACGCCCCGGCCGCGGCGGGCGCAGTCAGCCGCGCACGATCCCGACGAGCGCGGCGCTGCTCGGCGCAAGCGTGATCGTCGCCGTGCCCTGCCTGACCGCTACCGACGGGAGCCTGCCGGGCGTCCATCCGCCGCCCGGTGAGACCTCGTGTCCGCCGAGCGTCACGCCGGACAGCGCGACCTGCGATTCGCCGTTCAGCGCCAGCACGCTTGCACCCGAGAAGCCGGGCCCGACACGCAGGCGCACGGTCGCCGGGCGCTGACCTGACGGATCGTCGTCGACGAGCACGAAGTCGAGCCGTCCGTCCGGCGCGACGAACGTGCTCGCGAGCACGTTCGTCGATCGCGGCGAGCGATAGACGGTCGTCGGCAGCGGGCGGTCTCCGACGAGCCCGCGCAGCATCAGCAGCGCGTACCACTCCGGCTGGGCGACGAGCGCGCCTTCGGAGAGAGCGGCGGCGCCGGGAGCGCACACCGGCGTGTAGCCGTCGCAGCGCGACGGGTTGCCGTGCATGTTGAAGCCGACGGCGCCGGCGCTCAGCACCTGCGGCAGGAAGCCGGCCGCCCACAGGGCGGACGCGAACGTGTCGCTGATCCCGGCGACGCCGCCGCACGAGACGGAGTTCGTCTCGTCGAGGCGAAACGGCGTGCCGCCGGCCTGCGCGATCGCGATGTAACGACGCAGCGAGTTGACCTCGCGCGCATGGATCGGCGCGCTGAGCAGGCGTTCGATCGACGGCGGCGGCAGCTGTTCGCAGCCGAGCGGGTAGTGATGCCCGGTCAGCATCACGGGCCGCTCGTCGACCGCCTCGCCGGGGCCCCACGTTTCGAACGCCGCCGAGCCCGACACGTCGGGGCCGAGCAGCGGGATGCCGGGCGCGGCGGCTTCGATCGCGCCGCGGTACGTCGCGACTTCTTCGGCGTAGCGCGCGAACGTCCACGGTTCCGGACGCGCCGCGTGCAGCGCGTATGCGTTCGGCTCGTTGCCGATCTCGATCCCGGCGAGCGATTCGCCGAGCACGGCCTTCGCCGCCGCCGCCTCGCGCGCGGCGGCCTGCGGTTCGAAGTGGACGATGCCGACGGTCAGGACGACGCGCCAGCCGCTGGCCGCGGCGAGCGCGGCGAGCTGGCGCAGGTCTTCGACGTCGACGACGCCCGACGCCCACGCGGGACGCGGCGTGCGGTTGTCGGTCCACGCGATTCGCGTGTCGGCCGATGCGCCGCCGAAGCGCAACATGCCGGGACCGAGCGAGCGGAGCATCGTGACGAAGTCGCCGCGGCTGGAGTAGCGCGCGATCTGCGGCAGCGCCGACATCTCGAACGACAGGCCGATGAACGCCGGCTGCACGACCGGTCCGGGGCGGGTCGGATCGGCGACGAGCGTCACGATCGGACCGGTCGGCTGCGGCTTGGGCTTGGGCTTGGCGAGCTGCTTGGCGCTCGCCGCCGCGCGCGCGGGGCTGGCGTCGGCGTCGTGATCTGGCGAGGCTCCGCCCGACGGGAGCAACGACGACGCGACGAACGCGAGCAGCGCGGCGAGCGCGGCGAGCGGCGCGATCGAGACGACGCGGCGCAGGCGCCCGCCGGCGCCGGCTGCCGCCCCGCGGCCGGCTGGACGTGAGCGCATCATCGGTCCGCATCAGTTAACAGATCGACGCGGGACCGTGCGCCGACCGGCGGGCCGCGACCGAGACCGCCGCCGCTCCGAACGTCGGGGTTTTCCCGAAGCGACCGGCCCTGCGTCTACGGATGGCGCCGGCGCGTGCGGATGCCAGGCTCACGACATGTCCGCTCTGGAGATCGCGCTCATCGTCGTCGGCGCCCTCGCGCTGATCGCTCTGGCGAGCGCGATTCGGATCGTGCGCGAGTATCAGCGCGTCGTCGTCTTTCGCCTCGGCAGGCTCGTCGGCGCGCGCGGGCCCGGGCTGGTGCTGATCATCCCGCTGATCGAGCGCACCCGCTGGGTCAACCTGCAGGTCGACACGGCCGACATCCCGCCGCAGGACCTGATCACGAAGGACAACGTGACGATCCGCGTCGAGGCGGCGGTGTTCTTCCGCGTCATCGATCCGGTCAAGGCGGTCGTGGCGATTCGCGACTACCGGCATGCGGTGCTTCGCATCGCACAGACGACGCTGCGCGCGACGCTCGGACAGCACGAGCTCGACGACCTGCTCGCGAACCAGGCGACGATCAACGAGTTGCTCAAGCAGATCATCGACGCGGCGACCGAGCCGTGGGGCGTCAACGTCGTCAAGGTCGAGACGAAGGACGTCGACCTGCCGGACACGATGAAGCGCGCGATGGCGCGTCAGGCCGAGGCCGAGCGCGAGCGCCGCGCGAAGGTGATCGCCGCCGAGGGCGAGTACCAGGCGGCCGAGCGGCTGTCGCAGGCCGCCGGCGTGATCTCGAGCGAGCCCGGCGCGCTGACGCTGCGCACGCTGCAGACGCTCGCCGAGGTCGCGACCGAGCACAACTCGACGCTCGTGCTGCCGATCCCGATCGAGATCCTCGACGCGGTGCACCGCACGGGGCAGGCGAGCAACGGCCGGCGCCCGGCCGGCCAGTCCGCGTAGTTCCGTAGTTTCCGCGCCGGACGGGCCGGCAGATCACCGATGCTCGCGCGCGAACGCGAGGCTAGGTTTGCCGCACATCGTCGGCGTCCGTCCCCCCGGTCCCCGACCACATAGAAGGTTCCTCCCCCATGATGGCCGGACCTCCCCGTCGACCGCGCGTCCATTCTCTCCGACGTTCGCCACGGGGGGCCGGTCATTTCCCTGGCGTGGGTCGCGGGGTCAGCGGCCGCGGGTCAGTCGCGCGGCCGCGCGGGTCAGCCGCTCTCGACGCGGCGCTTGAGCTCGCCGGGCCGGCCGTTGACGAAGATCGCGCGCGTCGCGGCCTCGACGGGGCCGCGGATGACGAGCCCGAGCACGCGGCCGGGATCGGCGTCGAGCGTGTACGTGGCGCGCGTGCGGCCGCCGCCGAGGTCCTCGAGCTCCCAGGATCCGTCGACGGACTTCATGTCGCCGTGCTCCTGCGCCCACGACAGGCGCGTCGGCGCGTCGTAGCGGAAGCGCACGCGCGCCTTGATCCGCCTGACCTTGATGTCGTTCTCGGTCGCGACGAGCGTCGGGCGCTCGTCGGCGTCGCGCTCGATCACCGTCAGCGCGTCGAGGCCGCCCTGCCAGTCGGGCGCCGTCGCGACGTCCTCGACGATCGACCAGACGCGCTCCAGCGGAGCGTCGATCTCGACGCTTGCGCTACCACCGATGTTCGCCATGCGTGCTGTCGAGGATAACGTTGGGGGATGGACTACGTGAGCCTCGGCGCGACAGGGCTGCGCGTATCGCGCGTGTGCCTGGGGATGATGAGCTACGGCAACGGCTCCGACCGCGCGTGGGCGCTCGACGAGGACGCCGCCGAGCCGATCGTGCGCGCGGCGGTCGAGGGCGGGATCACGTTCTTCGACACGGCCGACACGTACTCGGCCGGGGCGAGCGAGATCGCGACGGGGCGCCTGCTGGGCAAGCTGCTGACGCGCGACGAGGTCGTCGTCGCGACGAAGGTGTTCATGCCGATGACGCCCGGCGAGAACGGCGGCGGGCTGTCGCGCAAGCACGTGCTGAGCGCGATCGACGCGTCGCTTGAGCGTCTGCAGATGGACTACGTCGACCTGTACCAGATCCACCGCTGGGACCCGCGCACGCCGATCGAGGAGACGATGGAGGCGCTGCACGACATCGTGCGCGCCGGCAAGGCGCGGTACGTCGGCGCGAGCAGCATGTTCGCGTGGCAGTTCGCGAAGGCGCAGGCCGTCGCCGAGCGCCGCGGCTGGACGCGGTTCGTCTCGATGCAGCCGCACTACAACCTGATCTACCGCGAGGAGGAGCGCGAGATGCTCCCGCTGTGCGTCGATCAGGGGATCGGCGTGATCCCATGGAGCCCGCTCGCGCGCGGCGTGCTCGCCGGCAATCGCACGCGCGCGGGCGAGCGGCGCACGACGCGCTCCGACTCGGATCCGTTCACCGACTACCTGTACAGCCAGCCGACCGACTTCGACGTCGTCGAGCGCGTCGCCGACGTCGCGGCCGAGCGCGGCGTGCCGCCGGCGCAGATCGCGCTCGCATGGCTGCTGCACAAGCCGGCGGTGACGGCGCCGATCGTCGGCGCGACGAAGCCCGAGCACCTCGCAGACGCGCTCGCGGCCGAGCAGCTGTCGCTGTCGGCCGAGGAGATCGCACGCCTAGAGGAGCCGTACGCGCCGCACCCAGTTCTCGGGCACGGATAGCGTCGACGGCGCTACCCGTTCAGCCGTACCGGCAGCGTCTTCAGCTGGTTGAGGAACAGCGATTCGACGTGCGTCGGCCCCGGCTCGGCGATCGCGATGCTCGGGTAGCGCTTCAGCGTCTCCTCGATCAGGATCCGCAGCTCCAAGCGGGCGAGCGCGGTGCCGAGGCAGAAGTGCCGCCCGCCGGCGCCGAACGCCTGGTGCTCCTCCTTGCGGCGCAGGTCGAAGCGGTCGGGGTCCTCGAAGCGCGTCTCGTCGCGGTTGGACGACGCGTACCACATGACGACCTTGTCGCCGGCCTTGATCTTCTGGCCGTGCAGCTCGGCGTCGCAGGTCGCGGTGCGGCGGAAGTGCGCGAACGCGGGGAACATGCGCAGCGACTCCTCGACGGCGTCGGGGATCAGCGACGGGTCGTCGAGCACGAGCTGGCGCTGCTCGTCGTCTTCGATCAGCGCGCGCATGCCGCTGCAGTAGGTCGCCTTCGTCGAGTCGTTGCCGGCGGCCATCAGCAGGAAGAAACCCATCACGATCTCGTGTTCCTCGAGCTTCTCGCCATCGACTTCGGCGTGCACGAGGACGCTCGTCAAATCGTCGGTCGGGTTCTCCTGGCGCTCGGCGATCAGCTTGCGGCAGAGCTCGAAGATCTGCGGGATGTCCTTGTTGACGGCGCCGTCGAAGCCGTCGGGGTTCAGATCGGGGTCGCCGGCGCCGAGCGTCGAGTTCATCAGGCGCGCCCAGATCGCGTCTTCCTCCTCGGAGATGCCCATGAAGCTGCCGATCACGCGCGAGACGACGGGCTGGGCGACGTCGGCGACGAGGTCGCACTCCTCGCGCCCGTCGAGCCGGTCGAGCACGCGGATCGTGATCGCGCGGATCGCGTCCTCGTGGTCGGCGATCCGCTTCGGCGTGAAGCCGCGCTGGAACAGCGCCTTGAGGCGGTCGTGCTTGGGCGGGTCCATGCCGATGAACATCGCGCGCGCGAGCTCGATCGGAAAGCCGGCGGCGGCGGCGACGACGCCGCCGAGTTCGGACGAGTAGGTCTGCCAGTCGCGGCTGACCGCGTGGACGTCCTCGGCGGTCGTGATCGACCAGAAGCCGGCCTCGTCGGGCAGTTCCTGGAAGCGCTCGGTCCAGTGGACCGGGCACTTCGCGCGCATCTCTTTGAAGGCGTCGAGCGGCGGACCGTCGAGCCACAGCTCGCGCTCGCTCAGTTCCACGCTCTCGATGCTCTCGATGTCGCGATCAACGGTTGCCACGGAGACCTCCAAGTCGGCGATGCGGAATGCCCGAGATCATACTGGCCGCGCAGCCAGTTTTGTTTTGAGTCGATCCCCGATCTCGACGCCGGCACGGCTCGCCGGCCGCGCTCTGACGCGGCGGGCGGCGCCGTCATCGGATTGGACGCCGCGCGGAGGGCGGGCTAGAAGCGTTCGAGCACGCGCTCGATCGCGCGCGTGCCGAACTCGACGGCGTCGACCGGCAGGCGCTCGTCGGCGGCGTGGATCAGGCGCATGAACGGCAGCTCGGCCGGCAGCTGCATCGGCAGGAAGCCGTACGTCTGGATGCCGAGGCGCGAGAAGAAGCGCCCGTCGGTGATGCCGGGCAGCAGCATCGGGATCGGCTTGGCGCTCGGATCGAGCTCGCGCAGCGTCGCGGCGAGCGTGTCGAACAGGCCGAGGTCGGGCTCGGCGGCGACGGGGTCGTGGCGCAGGACCTCGAACTCGGGCTCGACGCCGGACAGCGCGCGCAGCTCGGCGAACAGGTCGTCGGGGCCGAAGCCGGGCAGCAGCCGCCCGTCGATCTCGAACGTGACGGCGTCGGGGATCACGTTGACCTTCTCGCCGCCGGCGACGATCGTGACGCTCGCGGTGTTGTGCAGCAGCGGGTCGAACAGCGCCGTGCGCTCGCCGAGCGCGTCGAGCAGCCGGTCGGTCAGCGGCGGCTTCGAGAGACCGCGCAGCGGCAGCGCGAGCGGCGCCGGCAGCTCGCCGGCGATCGCGTCGATCATCGAGCGCACGACGGGCGTCACGTGAACGGGCAGGCGCCTGCGGTCGAGCGCGTTCAGCAGCCGGCCGAGCCTGCCGATCGCGCCGCCGCGCACGGGCACCGAGCCGTGTCCGGCCGGGCCGCGCAGCGTCGCGCGCGTCCAGCAGACCTGCTTCTCGGCGACCATGATCGGATAGAAGCGCCGCCCGGCGACGTCGATCGTGAAGCCGCCGAACTCGCCGATCGCGTAGCGCACGCCGTCGAACAGCTCGGCGTGCTCGCGGACGATGAACTCGGCGCCGAGCGGGCTGCCGGCCTCCTCGTCGGCGAGCAGGCAGAGGATCACGTCGCCGGGCGGCGGCGCGCCGCCCGCGTGCGCGCGCATGAACGCGGCGAGCAGCATCGCGACGCCGCCCTTCATGTCGAGCGCGCCGCGCCCCCAGACGTAGCCGCCGGCGAGCTCGCCGGCGAACGGCGGATGCGTCCAGTCGCCGCGCGCGGCGACGACGTCGACGTGACCCTGCAAGAGCAGCGGCGGGCTCGCGCCGCGCCCGCGCAGCCGCGCGATCAGGTTCGGGCGCTCGGGCTGCACCGCGAGGATCCGCGTCTCGCAGCCGATCTGCTCGAGCAGGCCGCGGATCCACTCGATGCACTCGCGCTCGCCGCCGGGCGGGTTGCTCGTGTCGAAGCGCAGCAGCCGCTGCAGCAGCTCGACGGGGCGATCTTGCAGCGTGTCCTCGGGCACGACCGAGAGTGTCGCCGATTCCGTTCGCGGCCACCCAGGTTCGCCTACCATGAACGGCATGGAGGAGCAGCTCATCACCGCCAACGATGAGGCGATCGAAGCGTGGGACGGGCCGCTGTATGACCGCTTCGTGCGTTTTCGCCACCTGCTGGCGGGCGGGCTCGGCGTGCATGGCGACGAAGGTCTGCGCGTGGTCGCGCCGGCGCCGGGCGAGCGTGCGCTGGACATCGGCTGTGGCTTCGGCGACACCACGCAGCAGCTCGCCGAACTGGTCGGCCCGGAGGGCAGCGTGCTGGGCGTCGATGCGGCTCCACGCTTCATCGAGTCCGCACGCGAGGAGGCCGCGCAGGCTGGCGTCGGCAACGCTCGCTTCGAGGTCGTCGACGTCGAGGCGCATGCGTTCGAGGAGCGGTTCGACCTGGCCTTCTCGCGGATGGGGACGATGTTCTTCGCCAATCCCGTCGCTGCGTTGCGCAACGTGCGCGAAGCGCTCGTGCCGGGGGGGCGGCTGGCGATGGTCGTGTGGCGCTCGAAGGTGGAGAACGAGGGCTTCTACCGCGGCCAGGTGATCACCGAGAGATTCGTCGCCAAGCCGGAGGAGTACGACGAGCCGACCTGCGGTCCGGGTCCCTTCTCGATGGGCAACGCCGACACGACCAGCGGCATCCTCGTGAGCGCCGGCTTCGAGAACATCTCGCTGCTTCGCTGCGACAAGCCGATCCTGATCGGGGTCGAGCTCGACGAGGCAGTCGAGTTCGTGATGAGCATCGGCCCTGCCGGCGAGATCCTGCGGCTGGCGGGCGAGCGGGCCGCGCACCTGCACGAACCGGTCGCCGCTGCGCTGCGCGAGGACATGGCCGAGTGGGTCGCCGCCGACGGCACGGTTCTGGGCCCGGCATCGACCTGGGTCGTCACGGCGCAGGCTCCCGCGGCGCCGTAGGCACACCGGGCAGCACGCCTCCTCGCAGGCGCGTCCCACGCCTCGCCCGGCTCACGGAGACGACATCGCCCGCCTATACGATGCGCCGATGCGACGGGGGCGCATCTCGATCGGTGCTGTGCTGCTCGCGGCGGCCATCGTTCTGGCTTTCGCCGGCGGCGGCTCGCTTGCGACCGGCTCGACCTCGGGCACGCAAGCACGCGCGGCCGGCAACTCGGACTGCCACAAGAACGCGCCGCCGATCCTGCACGACGGCTTCCCCGAGCCGCCGGCGCGCTACAGCCACGACGGCAGGCTCGACATGAACCTGACGGCGTCGCTCGGCAAGGTGCTGATCGGCGGCAAGCGCGTGACGGCGCTCAACTACGACGGCAGCTTCCCCGGCCCGACGCTCGTGATCTGCGCCGGCGACCACGTGACGGTGCACTTCAAGAACGACCTGACCGAACCGACGAACCTGCACACGCACGGCTTCCACGTCTCGCCCGAAGGCAACCACGACAACATCTTCCTGAAGATCCTGCCGAAGCAGGCGTTCACCTACGAATACGACATCCCGCACGACATGCCGGCGGGCTCGTACTGGTACCACCCGCACGTGCACATGTTCGTCGAGCCGCAGATCTTCGCCGGGCTGGCCGGCGCGATCGTGCAGGAGGGCGGGCTCGACACGCTGCCGTCGCTGCGCCACGTGCCGCAGCGCTGGATCGTGATCCAGAGCACGGAGGTCAAGGACGGCAAGGTCGTGCCGGTCGGCGAAGCGAGCGAACCGAAGACGAAGCTGTACGTCAACGGCGTCAAAGACCCGACGGCGAAGATCCGTCCCGGCGAACTCCAGCGCTGGCGGATCTTCAACGCCGACGCCGACCGCTTCGTCGTGCTGCGTCTGGCGCACGGCCAGCGCTTCCAGCTGCTGGCCGAGGACGGCCACACGCTGGCACGGCCGCTGAGCGTCAGCACGCTGCAGATCGCGCCGGGCTCGCGCCGCGAGGTGCTCGTGCGCGGCGGCAAGCCGGGCTCCTACGCGTTGAAGGCGATCCCGTTCGAATCGTTCCCCGGCGGCAAGCAGGTGGCGAACGGCGGCCCGACGCCGAACGAAACGCTGCTGACGCTGCGTTCGTCGGGCAACGCGGCGACGCGCAAGCCGTTCTCGGCGAGCACCGTCCTCGGCAAGCCGGTCGACCTTCGCCGGATGCACGTCGACCGCAAGCGCACGATCGTCTTCAGCGAAATGGCCGAACCGGGCGGCGGCGTCAGCTTCCTGCTGAACGGGATGAAGTTCGACCCGAACCGGATCGACGTGACGATGAAGCTCGGGTCGGTCGAGCAGTGGACGCTGCAGAACACGACGACCGAATGGCACACGTTCCACATCCACACGAACGACTTCCAGGTCGTCAGCGTCGCCGGCAAGCCGGTGCCGTACGTGCTCGAAGAGGACAACGTCGCGCTGCCGCCGCAGTCGAGCACGGTCGTGCTGATGCACCCGATCGACTTCACCGGCAAGTTCGTGTTCCACTGCCACGTGACGTTCCACGAGGACCACGGGATGATGGCGACGGTCCAAATCGTGCGCGAACCGACGGCCGCGCAGATGCGCCGCTCGGTCGTGCGCGACGGCGGCTTCGCGATCGCCTCGAGCGCGTACGGGTCGCGCTCGCGGCCGCCGTCGGTGCGGGCGCTGCTGCTGTTCTGCCGCGCGCTCGGCCTCGTACCGCCGCGCGTGTCGCACTGGCGAACCTGACGCGCTACGGCGCGCCCGTCAGCTCGCGGTAGCGGGCCAGCATCGCCTCGTCGTCGTCGTACTCGTACAGGTCGACGTGGATCGAGTGGCCATTCTCGACGACCGTTACGAAGCCGCCGAGGAACGCAAACTCGACGCGCCCGCCGGGACCCTGGCCGCGGTAGGACACGCGCATCGCGACGACGCGCTCGTCGCACGCGAGCACCTCGTCGATCGCCATGCGCACGTCGGGCGAGACGGCGAGGACCGACGCCGTCCACGCGCGGCACGTGGCGGTCCCGATCGGCTCCTCGTCGGCGCCTGCACGGCGGTCGACCATCTCCCAGCGCTCGTCGAACAGCTCCATGAACGCGTCGAGGTCGCGCGCGGCGTAGCGCCTCGCGTACTCCGCGTAGTAGCGCAGCGGCGCGAGATCGGCGAGCGACGACGGCACGCCGGGCGGGTCCGCGACGCGCGCGCGCGCCGGCTCCGGTACGTCCCGTCCGCTGAAACGACTCGAACCTATGACGTCTCCCCATTCGTCGTGCTGCTCAGCACAAGGGTACTCCGCGACGTGCAAGGTGGAGTCGCCGTACGATCGGGCCGTGCGGCGCAAGCTCACGACAGGCATCGTGCTCGTCCTCCTCGCCGCAGGCGCCGCGTACGCCGCCGTCTTCGTCGGCAGGCCGGCACGCGCGATCGCGGTCGGCAGCGCCGCCGCGCACGAAGCGCTCGTCGCGCTGCGTCCGGCGATCCGCCAGTGGCCGATTCCGTACGGCGCCGCGCGCAGGCGCGAGATGGCGGCGTACTCGCTGCGCCACTACGGCGAAGACAGCTACGCGCTGCGCGAACCGAAGGTGATCGTCGAGCACTACACCGAGACGGCGACCGCGCAGGAGGCGTACAACACGTTCGCGCCCGACGTCCCCGACAGCGAGTTCCACGAGCTGCCGAACACGTGCGCGCACTTCGTCGTCGAGCGCGACGGCACGATCGACCAGCTCGTGCCGCTGACGCTGCGCTGCCGCCACACGGTCGGCCTCAACTGGACGGCGATCGGGATCGAGAACGTCGGCTTCTCCGATCGGGAAGTCCTCGAAGACCGCGCCCAGATGAACGCCTCGCTGAGGCTCACGCGCTGGCTGCGGTGCACGTACGGGATCACGCTGAACGACGTGATCGGACACAACGAGAGCCTCTCCTCGCCGTATCACCGCGAGCGCGTGCCGTCGTTCCAGCACCAGACGCATTCGGACTGGAGTCACGCCGACATGCACGTGTACCGCACGCTGCTCGCGCGCCTGCGCTGCCCGGCCGGAACGTTCGGCTGACGCGCGCGATCTTGCAGCGGTGGGTGGTTCTCGGCGTACGTGGTAGTAAATAGCCATGCCCAGGTCGATCTGGACCGGCGCGATCAGCTTCGGGATGGTCACCGTCCCCGTCAAGCTGTACAGCGCGATCGACCGCAAGACGGTCCGCTTCCATCAGCTCTCGGGCAAGAGCGGCGTGCGCGATCGTGCAGAAGCGCGTCGACCCGAGCACCGGCGAGGAGGTCGCCTACGAGGACATCGTCAAGGGCTATGAGCTCGCGCCCGGACCGCTACGTCGTGATCGAGCCCGTCGAGCTCGACGCGCTCGCAGCCGAAGAAGACGAAGACGATCGAGATCGAGGATTTCGTCGAGCTCGCCCAGATCGACCCGGTCTTCTACGACCACCCCTACTACCTCGCGCCCGGTCCCGGCGGCGCGAAGCCCTACCGGCTGCTGCTCGAGGCGATGCGCGAGACCGAGAAGGTCGCGATCGCGCGCGTCGTGATCCGCTCGAAGGAGCAGCTCGTCGCGCTGCGCCCGATCGGCGACGTGCTCGAGATGGCGACGATGATCTTCGCCGACGAAGTCGCGCCGCCGGACCGGCTCGACGAGCTCGCCGACGCGAGCGAGGTGAAGACGACCAAGCGCGAGCTCGACATCGCCAAGCAGCTGGTCGACTCGCTCGCCGGCGACTTCGAACCGGAGAAGTACCGCGACAGCTACCGCGCGGAAGTGCTCGCGATGATCGAGCGCAAGGCCGAGGGCAAGCAGATCGCCGTCCAGCCCGAGGCCGAGGACCTCGCCGCGCCGACGCCCGACCTGATGAGCGCGCTGAAGGCGAGCCTCGACGCCGTCCGCGAACGCGCCGGCGAGGACGCTGCCGGCAAAAAAGCGCAAGGCGCCGGCGAAGAAGGCCGCGGCGAAAGCGTCCGCCGCCAAGGCTTCGGCGAAGAAACCGCGCAGAAGAAAGCGGCCGCCGCGCGCCACCGCCAAGCGGTAGGCGCCGCCCGCCGCACGAGCAAGCAGGACGGCGGCGAGGTCGCGCCCGCCGCCCAGCTGAGCGCTACCGCGCCAAACGCGACTTCGACGCCACAGCCGAGCCGAGCGGACGACGCGCCGAGCGGACCAGGCGCAGTGGCGCGCCGCGGTTCGTGATCCACGAGCATCACGCGACGCGCCTGCACTGGGACCTGCGCCTCGAGCACGACGGCGTGCTCGCCTCGCTGGGCGCTGCCGAAGGGCCTGCCCGAGGCGCCGAAGGACAACCGCTTCGCCGCGCGGACCGAGGATCACCCGCTCGAGTACCTCGACTTCCACGGCGAGATCCCGAAGGGCGAGTACGGCGCCGGCACGATCACGATCTGGGACAGCGGCACCTACGAGTGCTTGAAGTGGGAGCCGCGCAAGGTCGAGGTGGCGCTGCACGGCGAGCGGCTCGACGCTCGCTACGCGCTGTTCCCGATCTCGCCGCACCGGGCACGACGGCCCGCCGAAGGACTGGATGATCCACCGCATGGACCCGCCGGCGGACGCCGCGCGCGAGCCGATGCCCGAGCACGTCCTGCCGATGCTCGCGCGCCCGGCGCAGCTGCCGCCGCGAGGACGGCTGGGCGTTCGAGATCAAGTGGGACGGCGTGCGCGCGATCGCCTACTGCGACCCCGGGCGAGCTGCGCGTGCGAGAGCCGCAACCTGAACGACATCACCGCCCATACCCGGAGCTCGCGCGCCTGAGCAGCGCGCTCGGCTCGCACGCGGCGATCCTCGACGGCGAGATCGTCGCGTTCGACGAGCGCGGCCTGCCCGAGCTTCGCGGCGCTGCAGCCGCGGATGCACGTCGGCTCGAGCGCGCGCGCCAGGCGCCTGGCGCAAGGCGACGCCGGTGACGTACGTGATCTTCGACCTGCTCTGGCTCGACGGGCACTCGCTGATGGAGCTGCCCTACTCCGAGCGCCGCGAGCGCTTGGCCGAGCTCGGGCTGACGGCGAGCACTGGCAGACGCCGGAGCATCTGATCGGGCAGGGCGAAGGACGTGCTCGCGGCGACGCGCCGAGCAGGGCCTCGAGGGGATCGTCGCCAAGCGCCGTCGACTCGCCGTACGAGCCGGGCGCGCGCACCGGGGACTGGGTCAAGGTCAAGAACTTCGCCCGCCAGGAGCTCGTGGTCGGCGGCTGGCTGCCCGGCGAAGGGCAGGCGCCGAGCACGGATCGGCGCGCTGCTGCGTCGGCGTGCACGACGCCGAGCGGCGCGCTGCGCTACGCCGGCCGTGTCGGCAGCGGCCTCGGCGAGGCCGAGCTCGACGCGCTCGCGCGGCTGCTCGCGCCGCTGCGCGCGCGAGGACTCGCCGTTCGAGCCGGCGAGCCGCGCCGCCGCGCGACGCCGTGTTCTGCGAGCCGCGCCTGGTCGCCGAGGTCGAGTTCTCGCACTGGACGCGCGCGGGGCAGCCTGCGCCACCCCTCGTACCTCGGGCCTGCGCGAGGACAAGGAGCGCGCGCGAGGTCGTGCGCGAGGACGCTGCCGCGCGTCGCGAGCTCGCGCCGAGCAACGCGAAGCCCGCGCGACCGTGACCGTCGACGGCCGCGAGCTGAAGCTCTCGAACCTCGACAAGGTGCTGTACCCGCGCGACCGGATTCGACCAAGCGCGACGTGATCGACTACTACGCGCGATCGCGCCGGTGATGCTCGTCCCCACCTGCACGGCCGCGCGCTGACCGTCACGCGCTGGCCCGACGGGGTCGAGGGCAAGGCGTTCTTCCAGAAGCAGGCGCCCGCGCACCGGCCCGAGTGGGTGCGCACGGTCGACGCTGCCGAGCGAGCAGGAAGCCGATCGACTACACTGCTCGCCGACGACCTGCGCGACGCTCGTCTGGCTCGCGAACCTCGCCGCGCTCGAGCTGCACGTGCCGCTCGCCGCGCGCCGAGCGGCCCGAGCGCCCGACGCGCGCTCGTGTTCGACCTCGACCCCGGCGCGCCGGCGACGTCGATCGAGTGCTGCCGCGTCGCGCTGATGCTCGCACGGCATGTTCGAGAACCTCGGCCTGCAGAGCTTCCCCAAGACGTCCGGCTCAAAGGGGCTGCAGCTGTACGTGCCGCTCGAACAGCGACGGCGTGACCTTCGCGCAGACGAAGGCCGTTCGCGCGGGCCGTCGCCGAGCTGCTCGAGCAGAGCCGAGCCCGAGCTGGTCGTCTCGCGCATGACGAAGGCGCGTGCGCGAGGGCAAGGTGCTGATCGACTGGAGCCAGAACGACTCGCGCAAGACGACCGTCTGCGCGTACTCGCTGCGCGCGACCGAGCGGCCGACCGTCTCGACGCCGCTCGAGTGGGACGAGGTGCGCGCGGCGCTCGACGGCGGCGACCCGGGCGCGCTGCGCTTCGAGGCCGGCGCGGTGCTCGAGCGCGTCGCAGAGCGCGGCGACCTGTTCGCGCCGGTGCTCTCGCTCGCGCAGAAGCTGCCGAGCCTGTGAACGCGCGGGCCGCTCGCCGGTCCGAGGTCGCTCAGCCGTCGGGGTCGGTCAACTGGCGCTCGTACGGCCCGCGCCCGGTCAGGCAGACCGCGCCGCAGCGCGCCGCCAGCGCGAGCGCGTCGGCCAGCTCCATCCCCGCGCCGAGCCCGTACGTGAGGCCCGCCGCGAACGAGTCGCCGCAGCCGTAGGAGTCGACCGGCTCGCCGGGAACCGGCGCGGCCGGCCAGCGTCCGGAGCGCCCGTCGCGCGTGCGGTAGGAGCCGCCGCGGTCGCCTTCGGTGAAGACGAGCAGCTCGGCCTCGCGTTCGACCGGCGCCGCCGCGTCGCGCTCGATCGCGTCGCTCGCGCTGAGCACGAGCGCGTCGATCGGCACGCCGTGCCCGAGCGCGTCGCGCGCCCGCGGATTGGCGACGAGCACGCGCGCGCCGCGGGCGGCGCGCAGCGCGTCGGCGTCGCCGGCGGTGAAGTACACGGCGTCGATCCGCGCGAGCTCGTCCCACGGCAGCGCGGCGTCGGCGCCGAGCGGCTGCAGGCGCTCGCCGAACGTCGTGATCGTGCGCTCGCGCGCGTCGTCGACGAGCGTGACGGCGCGCCGCGTCGGAGCGTCGCGCGTCGCATGCGCGACGCTCACCCCCAGCTCGACCAGGCGCGTGAGCGAGCGCCGCGCCTGCTCGTCTTCGCCGAGCGCCGTGATCAGCAGCGACTCGCCGGCGAGCCGCGCGAGCTGCACCGCGACGACCGCGCCGCCGCCGGCCGGCTCCTCGAACGGGTCTTGCGCGTGCACGACCTCGCCCGCGCGCGGCACGTGCGGCACGTGCGCGTACTGCACCCACTCGACGTGACCCACCACCGCGACGCTCGGCCGGCTCCGCTGCACGCGCGCCAGTCTCGCACGCGAGCACAGCGGTCAGTCGGGCTCGGCGGCGATCCCGAGCGCCGCGGCGAGCGCGTGCGCCGATGCGACGAGATCGCTCCACGGCATCGTCAGGCCGCGCAGCGACTCAACGCCGATCACTCCGTCGAGCGACGCGCCGCGGATCGAGCACTCCTTCAGACATGCTCCGCGGAAGTCGGCGCCGGCCAGCTCGCAGTCCTCGAAGCTGACCGCCGTCAGCTTCGACTCGATGAAGCTGACGTCGCGCAGGTTGACCCGCTCGAACGCGACGCGGCGCAGGGTCGTGTGCGCGAACGATCCCAGCATCGCCGAGCCGCCGGCAAAGCGGACGTCTTCGAGCGCGCCCTCGCCGAGGGCGAAGCCGACGAGCCGCGAGTCCGTCAACTCGACCCGCCGCAGCTCGCCGCGCCGGACGTGGACGTTCGAGAGGTCGCAGCCGACCAGGCGCGCGTCGTGGAGCGCGAGCTCGAACACCGTTCCTTCGGCGATCGTCAGGCCGCACAGCTCGGACTCGCCGACGCGAACGCGCCGCGGCGCGATCGGATCGCGCCCGGCGTGCTCGACGAGCGCCTCCGACAGCTCGAGCTCCTCCAGCTCGCCGCCGGCCAACTCGCACGGCTCGAGCTCCGGCAGCTCCGGCTCTGCGATCGTCGCCGGCGGCTTCGCCATCGCCGCGGACCGTAGCGCGTCGCTCCCAAGGCCGGGCAGGCCGTAGGATGGCGCGCGTGTCCTCGCTCGTGCTCGTCGACGAACCGGTCGCGCATGTCCGCGAGCTGACGCTCAACCGCCCGGACGAGCTCAACGCGATGACGGCCGAGCTGTGCAAGGCGCTGCACGCGGCGCTGCTCGACGCGGCGCGCGAGCGCGGCTGTCGCGCGGTCGTGCTGACGGGCGCCGGACGCGGCTTCTGCGCCGGCCTCGACCTGCACGGCTACGGGCAGGCGCCGGAGAACGACGGCAGCGACGAGCCGCGCGACCGCCTCGCCAACCAGGAGCACATGTCGCGCCTGATCCTGCAGCTGCGCTCGCTGCCGCAGCCGGTGATCGCCGCCGTCAACGGCCCCGCCGCGGGCTTCGGCCTGGCGCTCGCGCTCGGCAGCGACATCCGCTACGCCGCACGCGAGGCGGTGTTCCGCGCTGCGTTCGTCAACATCGGCGTGTCGAACTGCGACATGGGCGTCAGCTGGCTGTTGCCGCGGCTGATCGGCGCGTCGCGCTCGCACGAGCTGATGCTGACCGGGCGCCGTGTCGACGCCGAGGAGGCGCTGCGGATCGGGCTCGTCGCCGACGTCGTCGAGCAGCCGCTGCTGCTCGAGCGCGCGCGCGAGGCGGCCGCGCAGATCGCGGCGCTCGCGCCGTTCGGCGTGCGCCTGACCAAGCGCGGCATGTGGACGGCGCTGGAGATCCCCTCCGAGCAGGCGGCCGTCGAGTACGAGGATCGCCAGCAGATCACGGCGACGTTCGGCCGCGCCGTGCCCGAGGCGATCGACGCGTTCCTGCAGAAGCGACCGGCCGAGTTCGCCGACTGACGATGAGCGGCCTGTTCAACGTCTCCGGCAAGACCGCGCTCGTGACCGGCGGCTCGCGCGGGATCGGGCTGATGATCGCGCGCGGGCTCGTGCAGGCCGGCGCGAGCGTGATCGTCTCCTCGCGCAAGGCCGCCGACGTCGAGGCGGCCGCCGCCGAGCTGTCAGCGCTCGGCGAGTGCACGGCGATCCCCGGCGACGTCTCGACGCCCGACGGCGCCGGCGAGCTCGCGCGCGCCGTGCGCGAGCGCTTCCCGGCGCTCGACATCCTCGTCAACAACGCCGGCGCCGTGTGGGGAGCGCCGCTCGAGGAGTTCCCGGCGAGCGGCTGGGACAAGGTCGCGCACACGAATGTCGAGGGCGTCTTCCACCTGACCGTCGCGCTGCTCGACGCGCTGCGTGCGAGCGCCGCGCCCGACGATCCGGCGCGCGTGGTCAACATCGGCTCGATCGACGGAATCCGGGTGCCGGCGCTCGAGAACTACAGCTACAGCGCGAGCAAGGCCGGCGTGCACATGCTCACGCGCCACCTCGCCAAGCGACTCGCCGGCGAGCACATCACGGTCAACGCGATCGCGCCGGGCCCGTTCGAGAGCAAGATGATGGCGTGGGCGCTCGAGAACCCCGAGGCGCGCGAGGCGATCGAGGCGGAGGTGCCGCTCGGGCGGATCGGCCGACCCGACGACGTCGCCGGGCTGACGCTGCTGCTGTGCTCGCGCGCCGGCTCGTACATGACGGGCACGGTGATCCCGCTCGACGGCGGCATCACCGGCTGCAACTAGCGCAGACGCGACCGGCCGCGGCCGCGGCGATCGGCGCGAAGGATGAGATGATCCACGCGTGCGCCGCGCGAACGTGTACAGCGACGAGTACGAGTACGACGAGTCCGATCCGCCGGGCTACCGCGCCGCGATGGCGCGCGTCGGCAAGACGGCCGGCGGCGAGGAGATCGCGGTCAAGGCGTTCGAGCTGCCGCCGGGCGAGAGCCTCTGCCCGTACCACTACGAGTACGTCGAGGAGTGGCTGCTCGTGCTCGACGGCGCCGTCGTCGTGCGAGCGCCGGACGGCGAGCACGAGCTCGGTCGGGGCGACCTCGTGCGCTTCGCGCCCGGCGCCGCCGGCGCGCACAAGGTGAGCAACCGCAGCGCGGCGAGCGCGCGGATCGTGATGCTCTCGAGCGCGCGCGAGCCGGCCGTCGCCGTGTATCCGGACAGCGACAAGATCGGCGTCTGGCCGGGCGCCGCCGAGGATCGCGTGATGCTGCGCCGCGCCGACGGCCAGGTCGACTACTACGACGGGGAGCGATAGGCCCGTGGACTTCCTGATCGCCAAGCAAGACCTGCACGAGTGCCGCTTCGCGGACGCCGCGGCCGCCGAGCTCGAGCCGGGCCAGGCGCTGCTGCGCGTCGAGCGCTTCGGCCTCAGCGCGAACAACATCACGTACGCGATGTTCGGCGAGGCGATGAACTACTGGAGCTTCTTCCCGGCCGACGACGGCTGGGGCCGGATGCCGGTGTGGGGCTTCGCCGAGGTGCTCGAGAGCGACTCCGAGCGACTCGAGCCGGGCGCGCGCGTGTACGGCTACCTGCCGCCGTCGAGCGAGCTCGTCGTGCGGCCGACACGGATCGACGAGCGCGGGTTCCTCGACGCCTCGCCGCACCGCGCGAGCCTGCCGGCCGCGTACAACGGATACGTGCGCGTCGAGGCCGACCCGATCTACGACGCCGACACCGAGGAGCTGCAGATGCTCCTGCGCCCGCTGTTCTTCACGTCGTTCCTGATCGACGACTTCCTCGCCGACGCGTCGTTGTTCGGCGCGAGCACGGTCGTGCTGTCGAGCGCATCGAGCAAGACCGCGAACGGGCTCGCGTTCCTGCTCTCGCGACGCGACGGCGTCGAGGTCGTCGGCCTGACCTCGCCGCGCGCGCTCGCCTTCAGCGAGTCGCTCGGCGTGTACGACCGCGTCGTCGCCTACGAGGAGATCGGATCGCTCGCCGATACTCCGGCGGTGTACGTCGACATGGCGGGCGATGCGCAGGTGCGCAGCGACGTGCACACGCACTTCGGCGACGCGCTGACGCACTCGGCGGTCGTCGGCGCGACGCACCACGACCGCATGGGCGCCGTGCCGGAGTCGCTGCCCGGCCCGCCGCCGACGTTCTTCTTCGCGCCCGACCGCGTCGCCAAGCGCACGACCGAGTGGGGTCGCGAGGGCTTCGAGACGCGCGTCGCCGAGGCCTGGCGTCCGTATGTGCAGTGGTGCGGCGGCTGGCTCGAGGTGATCGAAGGCGAGGGCCCGGCGCCGCTCGAACGGGCCTACCTCGACCTGCTCGACGGGAACATCGACCCGTCCAAGGCGCACGTGCTCTCGCTGCCGGGCGCCCCTCGCTGACGAGCCTCCCGCGGCGGGTTGCCGACCCGCCGCCGAACAGCCGGAGCTACTCGCCGGCGCCGGCGCGCGCGTTGCGCACGAGCCGGCGCATGCCGGCGATCCAGCGTTCGGGGTCCGAGCCCTTCAGCGCCATGAACTTCGCGACCTCCTCGTGCGGGAGGATCAGCAGGCGCTCCTCGTCGATCCCGCGGACGACGGCCTCGGCGACGTCGTCGGGCTCGATCACGCCGCCGGCGAGCAGCGCGGCGGCGCCGGCCGGATCGTCGAGCGCGGCTTCGAGCATCGGCGTGCGAACGCCCTGCGGGCAGATGCACGAGACGCGGATGCCGGCTTCGCCGTACTCGATCGCGAGCCACTCGGCGAGCGAGACGGCGGCGTGCTTGGTGACGCTGTAGATCACCGAGGATACCTGCGTCAGCAGGCCGGCGGCCGACGCGGTGTTGATCAGGTAGCCCTCGCCGCGCTCGAGCATCTCCGGCAGCAACGCGCGCGCGGCCCAGACGTGCGCCATCACGTTGACGCGCCACGCTTCGTCCCACAGCTCGTCGGACAGCTCGGGCCCACCGAGGCCGCCGGGGACGCCGGCGTTGGAGACGAACACGTCGATCGGACCGTTCGCGTCGGTCGCGTCGGCGATCAGCGCGTCGACGCTTTCCTCGCGGCCGGCGTCGAGCTCGACCGCGAGCCCGCCGAGCTCGGCGGCGACCGCCTCGGCGCGCGCGAGGTCGCGGTCGGCGACGACGACGGCGCGCGCACCCTCGGCGGCGAAGCGGCGCGCGAGCGCGCTGCCGATCCCGCCGGCGCCGCCCGTGACGACGACGTGCCTTCCGGAAAGCTGCATCGCGGCGTACTCTATGGGAGGGATGGCAGGAGAGGCGGGAGCGGTCTTCGAGGGGACAGCCGCGGCGGGGGCGCGAGTCGCGCCGCTGTGGGGCGAGCTGCGCTACGGCGCCGAGCTCGCGCAGCTGCTCGCCAGCCGCGAGTTCCAGCGGGTGCAGCGGCGCGCCGACGCCTCGCCGGTGCTGACGATCCCGGGCTTCATGGCCGGCGACGCGTCGCTCAACGCGCTGCGCGGCTGGCTGCGCCGCCGCGGTCATCGCGTGCGCGCGAGCGGGATCCGCACGAACGTCGGCTGCTCGGCGGAGATCGTCGACCGGCTCGAGCAGCGCGTCCGCGCGCTGGCCGACGACGCCGGCGAGCCGGTCTTCCTGATCGGCCAGAGCCGCGGCGGCGCGCTCGCGCGCGTGCTCGCCGTGCGCGCGCCCGACGCCGTCGCCGGGCTGGCGATGCTCGGCTCGCCGGTCGCCGACCCGCTCGCCGTCTCATCGCCGGTCCTGCGCACCGTCAAATGGGTCGCCGCGCTCGGCGACGTCGGCGTCCCGGGACTGTTCTCGAGCAGGTGCGCGGACGGCGATTGCTGCGCCGACTTCCGCGTCGAGCTCGCGGCGCCGCTCGCGCCCGGCGTGGCGGCGACGGCGATCTACTCGCGCAGCGACGGCGTCGTCGACTGGCAGGCGTGCGTCGACCCGCACGCGCGCGGCGTCGCCGTCGAGTCGAGCCATTGCGGCATGTCGGTCAACGTCAACGTGTACCGCGTGCTCGACCGGGCGCTCGACGCCGCACGGTGACTGCGCCGAAGCCGACCCCGTGACGCAGGCGTCGCTCGCGTCAGGCGAAGTCGGTCACGTCGTACACGGGTCGCGCGACCCGCGTCGGCTGCTCGCCGTCGCCGCACGTGTGCACGGCGTAGGGCTCGTCACGCCCGTGGTCGAGGATCGCCGCGACGAGATCGTCGCCGTGCGGGAGCGGCCGGCCGACCTCGATCTCGCAGTCGCTGCCCTCGAATCGGCAGTCGAGCTTGAAGATCCGCCGCGGCTTGGCGGGACAGCCGATCGCGAGCTGCGAGCGCGCGCGCACGTCGAGGTACGCCGCCTCGACGTCGTCGTCGCTGTCGCAGTCGGCGCCGGCGATGAAGAAGCTCGTCACCGCCGGGCGCCCTTGGCGGGCGCCTTGGACGGCTGCGGCGGGAACCGCTTGCGCTCCTCGGCGGTCAGCTTGCGGATCGTCAGCGAGCCGTCTTTGAGCTGACGCTCGATCTGCTCGAGCTTCTGTCGACGGGCCTCGGCGGCGCGTTCCGCTTGTGTGATCATGGTTACAAGCGTAGCGGGTCGCGGCGTCGCCCTCGGGTTCGCGGCGTCGCCCGGGCGGGGTCGACGTGAGAGGATTTCGCGGTTACCGCGCGGCATCCGAGCCGGGAACCGCCGCCGACGCCAACCCCACGTCCGAGGAGCCTGACATGCCCGAGATCGAGTTCCCCACGAGCGCCGGCCCGACGAAAGGCTATCTGGCGACGCCCGCCGACGAGCGCGGGCCGGGCGTGATCGTCCTGCAGGAGTGGTGGGGCGTCGAAGAGCACATCCGCTCGGTCTGCGACCGGCTCGCGGCGGAGGGCTTCTTCGCGCTCGCGCCGGACCTGTTCGAGGGCGAGACGACGACGCAGCCGAGCGAGGCCGAACAGAAACTGATGGCGCTGTCGATGGCGAAGGCCGAGCCGCAGATGTGCGGCGCCGCCGACTACCTGGTCGCGCAGCCGGGCGTCGACGGCGACGCCGTCGGCGCGCTCGGCTTCTGCCTCGGCGGCGGCCTGGCGGTGTGGGCGTCGGCGACGTGCCCGAAGATCACGGCGACCGTCAGCTACTACTACGTGATGCCGCACGGCAAGCCCGACTTCTCGAAGGTCAAAGGCGCCGTGCTCGGCCATTTCGGGACGGACGACGCGTTCATCCCGCTCGAGTCCTCGAAGGCGCTCGAGCGCGAGATGCGCGACGCCGGCGTCGAGGTGACGTTCCACTACTACGAGGACAACGGGCACGCGTTCTTCAACGAGATCGACCGTCTCGGGACGTACGACGCCGAGGCGGCGCAGCTCTCGTGGGAGCGTACGATCGGCTTCCTGCGCGGCGCGCTGACGCCGTCGAGCTCCTGAGCGCACGCGACGCCGTCCCGCTGCTCGCCGCCGCGTCGCTCGCGGCAGGGATCGGCGGGTGCGGCGCGGAGGTACGCGCGGAGCGGGCGAGCGCGAGCGTGGCGAGCGCGAGCGTGGCGGGTACATGGACGCAGCCGGCGCGCCTCGGCGACTGCCCCGCGAGCGGGCCGGCGCGCGCGGCGTTCCCGCGCGACAGCCCGTCGCACGCGACCGGAGCCGGCGCGATCGTGTGGAGCGCGGCGTCGTCGTGCGCCGGCGGCGCGGGCACGCTCGTGTCGAGGCTCGACGCGCGCGACGACCCGACCGCACCGTTCTACGCACGCTCGCCAGCCGGCGGCAGGCTCGCGCTGCGCGGGCCGCTGTCGATCGCGCCGGCGCCGAACGGGCAGATCGCGATCGCCGGCTCGGCGTCGTCACCGGCGCGCGCCGACGGCGCGCTCGTGCAGGGAGGCGCGAGCGGGCCGTTCACGCCGCTCGGCGCGATCGCCGGAACGGCGTCGCTCGGCACGCTGGCGACGGGCTACCTCGGCGATCTGGCCGCCGTGTCGCCGACGACGACGGGCGGCGCCGGTCATGGCGCGGGCGGGGTGCGGGTCGACGTCGAGCGCTACTTCGCCGACGCGCTGTCGTCGCCGCGGGTGATCGGGCCGCGGGCGGGCGCGGTGCAGACGCCGACGGTCAGCGTCGACTACCGCACAGACGCGCTCGCCGTGTGGCGTCAGGCGGGCTCGCTGTACGCGCGTCACCTGCCGGCGTCGGGCCGCGGCGAGCCGACGCAGCGACTTGCGGACGTCGACCTGGCGCCGCACGTCGTGTCGCTGCTGAGCGACGACAATCGCGGGATCGTCGCGTGGGCGGACGAGCGCGCGGGCACGACGAGCGTGTACCTGGACCTGTCGGGGGCGAACGTCCGCTTCGGCCGGCCGCGGCTGCTCGAGCGCTTCGTCGACCCGGCGGGACTGCCCGACCCGATCGCCTCGCCACGGCTCGTGCGGCTCAGCACCGAGAGCGTGATGCTCGCGTGGTCGGGCGCGCAGGACGGCCACTGGGTCGTGCGTACGGCGGCGATCGACTTCAACGGGATCGGCCCGGCGCGGACGGTCAGCGATCCGCGCGGCGAGGCGCTGCTGAGCGACCTCCAACCGGGACCGCACGGCGATGCGCTCGCGCTGTGGACCGAACCGCAACCCGGAGCCGACGGCCGGCCGAGCGTCGCGCTGCAGTCGCTCGCGGCGGCGCGCGGCGGCGACGGGCACCCGGACGAGACGTACTTCGGCGAGCCCGAGACGATCGCGCCGCCGGGGCCGAACGGCGAAGCGACGATCGCGGTCGATCCGGCGAGCGATCGGGCGGTGGCGCTGTGGCGCGGCGCCGGCGGCGCGATCGAATACGCGATCCGCGAACCGCGCTGAGCTCACGCGCCGCATTGGCGCGTCGCGGTCTACAGGATCTGCTGGTAGATCAGGAAGACGTTCAGCGCGGTGATCAACGCCGCGAGCGAGATGCCGGCGACGGTCGTCAGCCGGCGGTTGACGTGGACGCCCATCACGTCGCGGCGCATCGTCAGCATCACGAGCGGGATCAGCGCGAGCGGGATGCCGAACGACAGCACGACCTGGCTGAGCACGAGCGCGTCGGTCGGGTTGACGCCGATCGCGAGGACGACGAGCGCGGGAACCATCGTCACGGCGCGGCGCGCGAGGACGGAGATGTTGAGGCGGATGAAGCCGCTCATGACGACCTGCCCGGCGTAGGTGCCGACGCTCGAGGAGGACGCGCCGGAGGCGAACAGCGCGACGGCGAAGGCGAGCGCGGCGACGCCGCCGACCTGGTTGCCGAAGCCGTGGTAGGCGGCCTGGATCGAGTCGACGCCGGTGTGCCCGGTCGAGTGGAACAGCTTCGCGGCGACGGCGAGCATCGCCATGTTGACGAGGCCGGCGCAGGCGAGGGCGATGACGATGTCGAGGCGCTCGAAGCGCAGCACGCGCGCGCGCTCGGCGCCGTCGCGCATCGGCACGCGGTTCTTGGTCAGCGCCGAGTGCAGGTAGATCGCGTGCGGCATGACGGTCGCGCCGATGATGCCGACGGCGACGTACAGCGACTCCGAGCCGCCGAGGTGCGGCACGAGGCCGGACAGCGAGCCGTGCACGGACGGGCCGATCTTCAGCGTCTCGTAGAGGAAGCCGAGGAAGATGATCCCGAGCAGCGCGGTGATCGCGAGCTCGAAGCGGCGCACGCCGTGCGTCTGCAGCTCGAGGATGCCGAAGGCGATGAAGCCGGTGATCACGCCGGCCCACAGCAGCGGCACGCCGAACAGCAGGTTCAGCCCGAGCGCGGCGCCGACGAACTCGGCGACGTCGGTCGACATCGCCATGATCTCGGCCTGCAGCCACATGACGGTGCTCGCCGACCGCGGATAGTGCTCGCGGAACAGCTCGGGAAACGTGCGGTCGGTCGCGATGCCGACCTTCGCGGAGAGGTACTGGATCAGCATCGCCATCAGGTTGGCGGCGAGCACGACCCACAGCAGCAGGTAGCCGAACTTGGCGCCGCCGGAGATGTTCGTCGCGAAGTTGCCGGGGTCGACGTAGGCGATCGCGGCGACGAACGCGGGGCCGAGCATCGCGAGCGTCGCGCGCAGGCGACCCCGCGCGAGCAGCCGTTCGAGGTGGCTCGCGCCGAGCCCGACGGGGAGCGCGCCGGGCGACGCCGCCGCGACGCCGCCGCTCACGCCGGCAACCTCGAGCGCCGGGTCCGGCCGCACGGGCGTCACGCGGCGTCCTCCGGGCGCGGGCGACCGCGGTCGAGCTGCACGCGCATCGCGCCGGCGAGGCGACCGCCGATCGCGTGCTCGCGCTCGGCTTCGCCCTCGCCGAAGGCGACGAGCAGCGGGCCGCCGAACGGCTGGCGCTCGCGCACGAGCAGTCGATCGCCCGGCGCGATGCCGCGTTCGGAGAGGTAGCGCAGCATCTCGGGGTCGGCATCGGAGACGCGCACGAACAGGCCGCCGTCGCCCTCGTGCAGGCGCTCGAGCGGCTGCGTCTCGGGCTCGTGCAGCTCGAGCTCGGCGCTCGGGATCGGGTCGCCGTGGGGATCGATCGTCGGGTGGCCGAGCGCCTCGGCGATCAGCTGCTCGAGCTCCTCGGAGATGACGTGCTCGAGCACCTCGGCCTCGGCGTGGACGCGGTCCCACGGCATCTGCAGCGACTCGGCGAGGAACAGCTCGAGCAGTCGATGGTGGCGGATCACCTCGAGCGCGACCCTGCGCCCGTCGTCGGTGAGACGCACGCCGCGGTAGGGAAGGTGCTCGGTCAGCCCGAGCTCGCCGAGACGCTTGAGCATCGCCGACACGGAGCCCGGCGTGAGGCCGAGCCGCTCGGCGAGCGGGTTCGTCGCGACGGGTTCGTCGGTCCGCGATTCGAGCGTGAAGATCGCCTTGCAGTAGTCCTCGACGGCCGGCGACCGCGTCACTTCCCTTGTGGCCATGAAGATATTTTATGGCATGCCAAGATTTTTGTCAAGGTCCTGCTGGACCTCCATCCAACCGCTCTTTAGGACAGGATGCAGGCCGGATGGATCGCGATTACGAGCTGCAAACGCACCAGGCGGAGGACCGGCACTGGTGGTATCGCGGGCGGCGCAAAGTGCTCGATCGGGTGATCGGCGACCTGCGCCTGCCGGCGCGCGCGGAGATCCTCGACGCGGGCTGCGGCAGCGGGCGCAACATGATCGAGCTCGCGCGTCACGGGACGGTCACGGGCGTCGAGCTGTCGGAGACGAGCGTCTGCCTGGCGCGCGAACGCGAAGCCGGCGAGGTGATCGCGGGATCGGTGCTCGAGATGCCGTTCGAAGCGGACAGGTTCGACCTGGCGGCGTCGCTCGACGTGATCGAGCACCTCGAGGACGACCTCGCGGCGCTGCGCGAGCTGCGTCGCGTCGTCAAGCCGGGCGGCGCGCTGCTCGTGACGGTGCCGGCGTACCAGTGGCTGTGGAGCGGGCACGACGAGGTCAACCATCACCACCGCCGCTACACGCGCCGCTCACTGCAGCGCGTCGCCGAGGAGGCCGGCTGGCGGCAGGCGCGCACGACGTACTTCAACTCGCTGCTCTTGCCGGCGGCGATCCTGCTGCGCGTGCTCGACCGCTTCAGCCGCAAGACGACCGAGTCGAGCCTCGATCTGTGGGTGCCGCCGGCGCCGCTGAACTGGCTGCTCGAGCGCCCGCTCGCGCTCGAGGCGGGGTTGATCGGCCGCGGCGGGCGGATCCCGGCAGGGCTCTCGCTGCTCGCGGTCTTTCGCTGAGCCGATCCTGGAGTCTCGTCTTGATGGGCCCTTCGGGCCGGACGGAGTTCGGGCGGCCCGTGACGCGGCCGATCTCGATCAGCCCTCGCCGTCGGCGGCGGCCAGCGGCGGGTGGTGCATGCGAAAGGTCCACGCGCGGTTGACGAGGAACGTGATGACGGTGACGACGGCCGTCGCGAGCGCCTGGCTGAGTAGCTTCTCGATGCGGGCGCTGTCGACGAACACGAACAGCAGGCCCTCGTTCAGCGCGAGGCCGCAGCCCTGCACGACGCCCCAGCGCACGGGCGTCAGCGAGTCGCCGACGTGGCCGGCGAACGTCCAGCGGCGGTTCAGCAGGAAGCCGTTGGTCGCGCCGACGACGAAGCCGATCGCCGACGCGGCAAGGTACCAGACGCCGAAGACCTTCAGCAGGATCGTGTAGATCGCGAACGACAGCACCGTGTTCGAGACGCCGACGATCCCGAACTTGACGAACTGGACGACGACGGGCGCGGTCAGGTGGCGCGCCGCGCCCGATACCCTGGGAGTCGTCCTCTGTCGTGCGGGGCCGTCGGAGGGCATTCCCAGACAGGATGAACGATAAATTCATCGAGGGCTTAGGGCGCCGTCGGAGAATCGACAGCATCGAACAGCCTTTCGTCCCGACCTCGGTCAGCCGGCAGATGCCAGACACAGCGCTTCGCACACCCAAACTGCTCAGCATCGTCGCGCCGGTCTACAACGAGGAGGAGCTCGTCGAGGAGTTCGTCAAGCGCGCGTGCGCGGCGGCGGCCGACTACGAGTTCGAGCTCGTGCTCGTCAACGACGGCTCGGCCGACGCGACGCCGGAGCTGCTCGACCGGATCGCTGCGCGAGACGAGCGAGTACGCGTCATTCATCTTTCCCGGAACTTCGGCCACCAGGCGGCGCTGACGGCCGGCCTCGAGCACGCGGTCGGCGACGTCGTGGCGATGATCGACGCCGACCTGCAGGACCCGCCGGAGCTGATCCGCGACATGATCGCGCAGTGGAGCCAGGGGGCGGACGTCGTGTACGCCGTGCGCAAGCAGCGCGAAGGCGAGACGGCGTTCAAGCTGGCGACGGCGTCGTGGTTCTACAAGCTGTTCGACAAGCTCGCGCAGGTCGACCTCGAGCCGAACTCGGGCGACTTCCGCCTGCTCGACCGCCGCGCGCTCGACGCGCTGCTGGCGATGACCGAGCGCTCGCGCTTCCTGCGCGGGATGACGGTGTGGGTCGGCTTCAACCAGACGGCGGTCTCCTACGAGCGCGACGCGCGCCTGGCCGGCGAGACGAAGTACACGCTGCGCAAGATGCTGCGCTTCTCGCTCGACGCGATCACGTCGTTCTCGCATCTGCCGCTGCAGCTGGCGACGTACGTCGGGATCCTCTCGGCGGGCGTCGCGTTCGTCGCGATCCCGGTCGTGATCATTCTGCGCCTGTTCGACTCCTACCTGCCGGGGTTCGGCGCGATCACGATCGCGATCCTGCTGCTCGGCGGGATCCAGCTGATCGCGCTCGGCGTGATCGGCGAGTACGTCGGGCGGATCTACGACGAGGTCAAGCACCGGCCGCTGTACATCGTGCGCGACGAGCGCAACCGCCCAGCGCAGGCGTCGGGCGTCGCCGTCTCGCAGGTCGCGCGGGCCGGGCTCGCGGCGCGCGCGACCGAGCGCGTCGGCGGCTAGCGTCGCGCCGGCCGGTGGCGGCCGGCGCTCTCCGGCTCTCCCGTCTCGGCCGCTGCGGCTGTCGACGGCTCGTGAACGTGCGGCCAGGAGCGCGACATCGCGGGGCCGGGCGTGTTGTGATGCGGCGATGAGCCCTAGCCGCACGCGTCCGGGCGTCCGATTCAGAGTGCGGCTGCTCGCGTCCGCGGCATGCGTCGCGCTCGCGTGCGGCCTCGTCGCGGCGCGCGCCGATCGCGCGGGCGCCGAGGCGTGCGCGGGCGTCGGCGCGGCGCCGTGCCCGTACGCGTCGGCGCAGATCATCGGCCAGCGCGCCGAGGGCGTGCTGCGCTTCCCGGAGGCGGTCGCGCTCGATACGCAGGGCGACGTGTACGTCGCCGACCAGCTCAGCTACGTCGTGCAGAAGTTCTCGGCCGACGGCACGTTCGAGACCGAGTGGGGCTCCTACGGCGGCGGGCGTGGGATGTTCGGTCCGATCGGCGGCCTGGCGACGGACGCGGCGGGCGACGTGTACGTCGTCGATTCGAGCCACAACCGGATCGAGAAGTTCACGGCCGAAGGAACGTTCGTCACGCAGTGGGGACACAAGGGCTCGGAACCGGGCGAGTTCGAATTCGGCTCCTCGCAGGACTACACGAAGCCGCCGGGCGGCGGGATCGCGGTCGCCGGCGACTACGTGTACGTGGCGGACTCGGGCAACAACCGCATCCAGCGCTTCAACCTCGAAGGCGGGGAACAGATGGAATGGGGCACGAAGGGCAGCGGCCCGGGACAGTTCCGCTACCCGCGCGGCCTCGCGGCGAGCGCGACCGAGGTGCTGGTCGCCGACGACGACAACCACCGGATCGAGAAATTCGACCCGTCGGGCGCGTATCAGGCCGAAGCGGGATCGGAAGGGACGGGACCGGGCCAGTTCGCGTTTCCGTACGGCGTCGCGCTCGACGCGGCCGGCGACGCGTACGTCGCCGACGACCTCGGCCACCGCGTCGTCAAGCTGAACCCGTCGCTCGGCTTCGTCGGCGCGTGGGGCGGCTACGGCACGAAACCGGGGCAGCTCGCGTTCCCGCGCGCGCTCGCGAGCGACCCGGCGGGCGACACGTACGTCGCGAACACGGCGAACGACCGCGTCGAGGTCTACAACCCCGAAGGGCGCTTCCTGCGAACGATCGGCGCCTCGGCGAAGGGACTCGGCGCACTGATGACGGGCCCGCGCGGGCTCGCGAGCGACCCGGCCGGCGGGCTGCTCGTGTCGGACACGGTCGGCAGTCGCATCGAGCTGTTCGCGCCGGGCAGCGACGCGTTCGCCGGCCAGTGGACGGTCGCCGGCGGCTATCGCGCGGGCTTCGCGAAGCCGACGGGGATCGGCGTCGATCCGCACGGCTCGGTGTACGTCGCCGACGAAGGCGACGAACGCGTCGCGCACATGTGGGGCGACGGTACGTTCCTGTCGGAAGTCGGCGGCCCGAGCGACGTCGGCGGCGCCGGGCTGCACGGCGTGGCCGATGTCGCCGTCGCGCCGATCTCGCAGCGGACGTACGTCGCCGACGCGGGGCACAACCGCGTGCTCGTGTACGGCGCCGACGGCTCGCTGCTGGCGCGCTGGGGCGCCGGCGGCGGCGACGGAGCGGCGAGCGGCGAAGCGGGCGGCTTCGACCATCCTTCGGGCGTCGCCGTCAGCACGCCGGCGCTCGGCGAAGACGTGTACGTCGCCGACAAGGGCAACGATCGCATCGTCGAGCGCTCGCCGACCGGCGAAGTCCTGCGCGAGTGGGGCTCGTCCGGCGCCGGCGACGGGCGCTTCCACGCGCCGGCCGGCGTCGCGGTCGACGGGGCGGGCGACGTGTACGCGCTCGACGGCGAAGACAACCGCGTCGAGCTGTTCGACCCGGTCGGCCGCTACGTGGCGAAGTGGGGCCTGCGCGGTACCGGCCTCGGCGACTTCTCGCAGCCGTCGGCGATCGCGATCGACTGCAACGGCGACGTGTACGTGGCCGACACGAACAACAACCGCGTCGAGCGCTTCGACCCGGTGCAGCCGATCGCGACGGGATGCGCGGCGCCGACGGCGTGGCCGCCGCCGCTCGACGTCGCGCCGGTCGTGAGCGTCGGCGTCTCCCACTCGAGCGGCGTCCTCGCGCGCCGCGCACTGGCGCTGCGCGTCGGCTGCCAGCGCGAATGCAGGGTGCTCGTGACGGGGACGCTCGCGCCGAGCGCGCGCAGCGGGTCGGTCGCGCTCGTCGCCGCGGCGCGGCCGCTCCAGCGCGCGCGCGCCGGCGCCGTGTCGCTGCGCGTCGGCCCGCGGTCGCTCGCGCGGCTGCGGCGCGCGCTCGGACGGCGCCGGGCGATGACCGCGCGCGTGACGATCGTCGCCGAGGGGCCGACGGGGCGGCGCACGACCGTTAATCGAACGTTCGTCGTCAGCCGATAGGTGCTGAGATGGCGAGCATGGACCAGCGTCGGGAACGAATCAGGCTCGAGACCGAGCACCATCGCATCGAGGGCGAGATCACGCTTGCGCGCGACGGCTATCGCAGTAGGGTCTCTGATGTGCTGAACGCGTCCGAGCGCGACTTCGTGACGTTGACCGACGTGACCGTCACGCCGCACGACGGCGGCGCGGCCGAGCGTCACCCGTACCTGACCGTCGCACGGCGGCACATCGTCTTCGCGGTCGGGACCGAGGAGGCGCCGGCGGAGTGAGGCGGGAGCACGACGGAGGCCGGCCTGAGCGATGGCGCGGGCAGCCGTGGCCGCGTCGTACGTGCGTCCGAGCGCCGGCCCGCGCGAACAGGCCGACCTTAGCGTTGTCGGGCATGGCGACCGTGCCGGGAACCGGCCCCGCGGGCCTCGCCCGCCCGGAGCCGCCGCCGGAGCGCGTAGAGCAGCGTCCGCCGGCGCCGGAGCCGGCGCCGAGGATGTGGCGTTACCTGCCGATCGCGATCGCGGCGACGTGCCTGGTCGTGGTCGTGCCGGCGCTGCTCGCGGCGACGATCGTCGGGCGCGGCGGCGCGCTGAGGACGATCGCCGCGGCGGCGCTCGCGGTCGCCGGCTCGCTCGCGCTCGCGACGGCCGGAGCGGCGTTGTGGAAGCGCCGGCGGCGCTCGCGCGACATCGTGTTCTCCGAGCTGATGCTGTGGGGATGGGCGCGGCGGTGGTGGACCGAGCGCCGGATCGCGCGGGCGGTCGAGCTGCTCGACGCCGGCCGGCGGGCCGGTCCGGGCGTCGACGTCGCGCGCCTGGCCGCGCTGAGCCGGCTGATCGAATCGCGCGATGCGTATCTCCATGGCCACAGCCGCCGCGTCGCGCGCCACGCCGTGCGGATCGCGCGGACGATGGGACTGTCGCCGGAGGAAGTCGCGCGGATCCGGACGGCCGCGGAGATCCACGACATCGGCAAGCTGTACACGCCGCGCGCGATCCTCAACAACCCGCAGCAGCTGACGGACGGCGAATTCGCGGTGATCAGGCTGCACGCCGAGGACGGCGCGCGGACGGCCAACTCGGTCTGCGGGCCGCAGGTCGCGGCGATCGTCCGCCACCATCACGAGCGCGTCGACGGCGGCGGCTATCCGGACGGGCTCGCCGGCTCGGCGATCCCGCTCGGCGCACGGATCATCGCGGTCGCCGACACGTTCGACGCGATCGCGTCCAACCGCTCGTATCGCCCGGCGCGCCCGCAGAAGCAGGCGCTCGACGTGCTCGCGGCCGAGGCCGGCGCGCAGCTCGACGCCGGCGCGGTGGCTGCGTTCGCGCAGAGCTGCTCGGCGCGCCGCTCGGTCGGCTGGACGGCGCTCGGCGCCGCGGCGGTCGAGCGCGTCGCGGCGGCGCTCGGCACGGCGACGTCGAACCTCGGCGCCGGACTGGGCTCGCTCGGCACGCTCGCGCCAGCGCTCGGCGCCGCGGGCGTGCTCGCGCTCTCGCCGGGGCTGTTCCGCGCCTCGCAGGCGCCGAGCCCGGCAGGCGGTCAGGCACAGGCACTGCTCGGCGCGCTGCCGGCGACGGGAGCGTCGACGACGGCGGGCGGACAGACGCCGGGCAGCGGGGCCTCGCCGGGGACGCCCGGACAGACGCCGCGTACGCTGCGGCCGGTCGACGGCCGCGGCGGGACGCCTAGCTTGCAGACGACATCGGGAGCCTCGTCCTCGCCGACACAGGGCCCCGGTTCGCCATCTGGGCAGACGGGCACGGCCGGCTCGTCGGGAGCCGCCGGCGGTGGCCCCTCGTCGACGCCGGGCGCGCCGCAGCAGCCGGGGGCGGGCTCGCCGGGCGGCCCGACGATCCCGCCGGTGACGACACCGGGCGTGACGACGCCGCCCGTGAGCACACCGACGGTCTCGACGCCGACCGTCAGCACGCCGGCGATCTCGACGCCGTCCGTGTCGACGCCGTCGCTGACGACGCCCAGCGTGACGACGCCGACCGTCTCGGCTCCGGGCGTGACGGTCCCGAGCGTGACCGTCCCGAGCGTGACGGTGCCGAGCGTCACCGTTCCGAGCGTGACGATTCCAAGCATCCCGCTGCCGGGTGTGACGATCGGCGGCTCGGGCGGGCACTGAACGCCGCTCGCGCGGGCGCGCCGGATCAGGGAACGACGAACGCGGCGGCGCTGCTGACCGCGCCGGCGGGCGCGACGGTGTTCGTGACGGTGACCGCGCCGGTGCTCGCGCCGGGCGGAACGGTCGCCTCGAGCTTCTTCGCCGACACGTATTCGACGGCGGACGCCGGCACGCCGCCGAACGCGACGCTCGCCGAGGGCGTGAAGCCGACGCCCTTGACGGCGACGGTCCGACCGGGCGCGCCGGACTTCGGGCCGAACGACGTGACGGCGAGCGTCGGCGTGAACTTGGCCTTCGTGATCGCGACGCCGCCAGGCCCCGAGACGGCGACCTTGCCGGGCTTGGCGCCGTTGGGGACGACGGCTTCGATCAGCGTCGGCGAGACGACGGTGAAGCTCGCGACGAGCTTGCCGAGCTTGACTTCGTCGACGCCGGCGAGCGCGGAGCCTTCGATCGCGAACGTGCTCCCGGTGATCCCGCTCGCCGGAGTGAAGCCGGCGATCGCGGGCACGTTCGAGGCGACGGCGGCGGTCGGCGCGGAGGCGGCCGGCGCGCCGGCGCCGCTCGCGTTGGCGACGGTTTCCTGCACGCGGATGCTCATGCCGAGGTCGGCCGAGCCGAGCGTGTAGCTCGCGCCGGTCGCGCCGGCGATCGGCGCGCAGCCGGCGCCGCTCGCGTTGCAACGCGCCCACTGCTCGCCCGCGCTCGTCGGCGAGCCGCTCCATTCGCCGGCGGCGGCGTTCAGCGTCTGGCCGACTTCGGCGAAGCCGGAGATCGTCGGCGGCGCGAGGTCGACGGGCGCGCCGGGCACGGCGAACGCGCCGAGCCCGAGCGGGCTGCCGACGCCGGTCGGTCCGTCGTAGCCGGCGGCGGCGCTGCACGAGCTCGCGCCCGCGCAGCTGCCGTCGGCGCCGCTCGTGATGTCGTACAGCGCGCCGCTCTGGCCGAGGTGGGCGTAGAGCGTCGCGGCGGGGTACTGCACGCCGGCGGCGCCCCCGGCGAGGGCGAGCTCGGCGGCGACGATCGGCGAGGAGACCGACGTGCCGCCCCAGACGCCCCAGCCGGTGGGAAAGCCGTTGCCCTCGGGCGTCGAGTCGTACACGTCGACGCCCGTTTCGGGGTCGCCGATCGCGGCGACGTCGGCGATCGAGCGCCCGCCGCCGCACGCTGTCGCGGGGAATTCGGGAAGGCTCGCCTGCCACGCGGCGGGGGCGAACACTTCGCTGCAGCCACTGCCGCCTTCGCTCCAGGTCGTGCTCGTCCATGCTCCGCCGGCTTCGGTCAGCGACGTGCCGCCGACGGCGAGCACGTGCGGCGAGTCGGCGGGGAAGTTCGCGCCCCTGGCGGCGCCGGCGCAGGCTTCGTTGCGATAGCCGCAGTCGCCCGAGCTGGCTGCGACGAGCACGCCGGGGTGGTCGTAGAACGAGCTCGCGAGGCTCGTGTCGGCGTGTTCCTCGACGGCGGCGTAGGAGTTCGAGACCTCGGTCGCGCCGAGCGCGACGGCGGCGTTGACGGCGGCGCCGAGATCGGCGAATTCTTCGGTGTTGGCCTCGACGAGCAGGATCCGGCAGCCAGGGCAGATCGCGTGCGCCATCTGCACGTCGATCGAGATCTCGCCGGCCCATTCGCCCTGCTTCTTCGGCAGCGGGCTCGCGTTGCCGGCCTGGTTGA
This sequence comes from uncultured Solirubrobacteraceae bacterium, assembly GCA_963782925.1. Classification (GTDB taxonomy): domain Bacteria; phylum Actinomycetota; class Thermoleophilia; order Solirubrobacterales; family Solirubrobacteraceae; genus Palsa-744. Next base: position 1,962,765 of record CAWALH010000002.1, on the reverse strand, counting down.
CCTTGCGAAAGCATCCGTTCGCGCTCGTGCACGCGGGGAGCCCGAACTGGCTGTCGTAGACGCCGAGGTCGGCTTCGGCGGTCGGGTCGTCGAACGCGTCGACGACGGCGACGGTCTGCAGCGTCGAGGAGGACGTCGCGTCGGGCAGCGCGTACGCGGCGTGCAGGCGTTCGGGCGTCAGGTAGCCGGCGTACGGGCTCTTGACGCCGACCGCCGGCCGGCCGCCGGCCGCTTCGCGGGCCTGGCGCACCGCGCTGGCGCGCAGCTCGGCGCCAGTCAGCGACGCCGGCACGAGCTTCATCGCGACGCACGCGGCGCGCCCGGGGCGCGCGGCGCGGCAGACGCGATCGACGCGGTAGCGGGCGCCGCCGAGCGTTTTCGCCGCGGCGGCGCTCGCGGGCGCGAGCGCGAGGATCGCGAGCAGCGCAAGCGTGGCGGCTGCCGCACAGCTGAGCCGCGGTGCGCGTCTCCCCTCCCCGGTCGCACGCATGACGATCGAAGCGTACCGGCTCGCGAAAGCTCAACCGCCGGCGAGCGCCGAACGGCGGCGTTCGAGCTCGGCGCGCTCGACGGCGTTCGCGCTGAGCTCGATCGCGCGCTCGAACGCGCGCGCCGCGCCGTCGTCGTCGCCGGCGCGACGCAGCAGCTCGGCGTGCGTCGCGTGCAGCGGCTGGTAGCGCGCGAGCTTTGGATCGTCGAGCAGCGGCGCGAGCAGCTCGAGGCCGGCGTCGGCGCCGTGCGCGAAGCCGACGGCGGCGGCGCGGTTGAGCTCGACGACGGGCGAGCGGTCGAGCTCGGCGAGCGCGCCGTACAGCTCGGCGATCTGCGGCCAGTCGGTCGCGTCGGCGTCGCTCGCCTGGACGTGCAGCGCGGTGATCGCGGCCTGCAGCTGGTAGCGGCCGGGCGTGCGACGGCGCACGGCGCGCTCGAGCGCGCGCAGGCCGTCGGCGATCAGCTCGCGGTCCCACAGCGTGCGGTCCTGCGCGTCGAGCGCGACGTAGCGGCCGGCGGCGTCGACGCGCGCGTCGCGGCGCGCGTCGTGCAGCAGCATCAGCGCGAGCAGTCCCCACGCCTCGGCCTCGTCGGGCATCAGCGCGCACAGCAGCCGGCCGAGGCGGATCGCCTCGGCGCACAGCTCGCCGCGCACGAGCCGCTCGCCTTCGGCGGCGGCGTAGCCCTCGTTGAAGATCAGGTAGACGACGCGCAGGACGCCGCGCAGGCGCTCGGGCAGCTCCTCGTCGGAGGGCACGCGGTAGGGAATGCCGGCGTCGGCGATCTTGCGCTTGGCGCGCACGATCCGCTTGCCCATCGTCGGCTCGCTCGTCAGGAACGCGCGCGCGATCTCGCGCGTGCTCAGACCGCCGAGCGCGCGCAGCGTCAGCGCCTCGCGCGCGGCGAGGTCGAGCGCGGGATGGCAGCAGGTGAAGATCAGCCGCAGGCGGTCGTCGGCGATCGCGCTGTCGCCGTTCATGTCCGGCTCGTGTTCGGCCTGGGCGTCGAGCCGCACGAGCTCGGCCAACCGCGCCGCTCGATCGGCGACCGAGCTCTCGCGGCGCAGCCGGTCGATCGCGCGCCGGCGCGCGGCGACCGTGATCCACGCGCCGGGACGCTCGGGGACGCCGTCGCGCCGCCACGCGGGCAGCGCCGCAGCGAACGCGTCTTGGACGGCGTCCTCGGCCAGCTGGAAGTCGCCGACATGCCTGATCAGCGTCGCGAGCACGGCGGCGCGCTCGTCGCGGAAGGCCGTCGCGACCGCGGCCGCGACGGGGTCTCCGCGAGTCGAGCGCTGCCCGCCGCCTACGCTCACGCAGCCGCCGTGGACGCCCCGTCGCGCGAAGCCATCGGTTCGGCCGGGTCGTCCATGATCGGCCGCACCTCGACCGCGCCCCAGCGGGCGATCGGCATCCGCTCGGCCTGCCGCAGCGCCTCGTCGAGGTCGGCGCACTCGAGGACGAAGTAGCCGCCGAGCATCTCCTTGGTGACGGCGAACGGGCCGTCGGTCAGCTCGACCTCGCCGTCGCGCGTGCGGACGGTCGTCGCCGTCGAGGTCGGGTGCAGGCGGCCGCTGGCGACGAGCGAGCCCGCCTCGCGCCACTCGTCGGTCAGCGCGAGCCACTTCGGCAGTTCGGCGTTGCGCTCGGCCTGCTCGGCGGGGCTCGCCTCGGATGAGTAGAGCAACAGCATGTAGTTCGACATCGGATCTCCTGGGTCGTTCTTCACCGCACGGTACGCGGGTTCGTCCATACGACGCGCGGGGAGCGGCGATTTGGACAGGCGAATGAAGTGTCGCTACGCGTCGCGCAGCGGCACGAGCAGCGTCGCGCCGGCGTCGGCGCCGGTGTGCAGGACGACGCGGGCGGCGGGGCTCGGCTGGTAGGCGGCGGGAAGCTGGCCGCGCAGCGGGTCGCTGTGGAAGAAGCTGCGGCCCTGCAGGTCGAGCCTCAGCCGATCGCCGGCTCGCAGCAGCGTGGCGGACGGAAGCAGCGCGATCTGCATCGCGACGGCCTCGCCGGGCGCGAGCGGCCGCGAGTCGGCGTGCGTGTGCACGGGCCACCACGGCTCGGACAGCGCCTGGTCGAGCTCGCGATGAGACGCGCGCAGCCAGCCGCGGGCGACCATGTCGTAGGCGAAGCCGTAGCTGCCCTCGAACGTCACGTGACGCCCGGCGCGCAGCTTGCGCAGCCCGGCGAACAGCGCGACGTCGCCGCCGTCGGGCAGCTCGAGCGTGAACGCGACGGCGGCCGGGCCGACGAGCTGCACGTCGCGATCGACCGTCCAGGTGAAGCTGACGCGGCCGGCCGGAACGTCGAAGGCGATCGCGCCGCCGGTCGCGACCGGCGCCGGCGAGAGCGAGCCGTCGGCGCCGAGGTGGAGCTCCGTCCAGGTCACGTCGGGCGGCGGGAAGGCGTCCTCGTGCGTGACCGCGATCGGCGCCTCGCGGACGTCGTGCACGGCCAGGCGCACGGGGCGATCCGCTTCGGCGCCGGCGTCGTCGCCCTTGACGAACCGATCGAAGAAGCGCAGCTGCGCGGCGAGCGCGTCGGGCGAGTAGTAGGTGCTCCACTTGCCGCCGCGATGCGTGTAGAGAAAGCGCTGCTCGGAGCCGATCCGCCGCCACGCTTCGAACGACCCGCGCGAGTGCAGGCCGTGGTCGGAGAAGCTCGCGCAGATCAGCGCCGGGACGTCGATCCGCTCGAGCTCGGGCGAGTGCGCCCGCCACCACTCTTCGCGCAGCGGCCGCGCGAGCTGCTCGGAGCGGAAGTCGAACGCCGGACGCCCGGCCGTGCGCAGGCCGCGACTCCAGACGCGGATGAAGCCGTCCTCGCGCACGCCGCCCGGCCAGGCGAAGTCGCGATAGATGTCGGAGACGCCCTCCCACGGACAGATCGCCGCGAGGTGCTCGGGGCGGAGCGCGGCGACGCCGTACTGCGCCATCGCGAGATAGGAGACGCCGTTGAGACCGACGCGCCCGCTCGACCAAGGCTGCGCTCCGGCCCATTCGACGAGATCGAAGTAGTCCTCGGCCTCTTGCATCGACAGCGGCTGGCCGGCGCCCTCGGATTTGCCGAAGCCGCGCAGATCGGCGTTGACGACGGCGTAGCCGTGCGCGACCCAGAACGCCGGGTCGGGCGCCTCCCACGAGGCCAGCGCCGAGAACGCCGGCGCCTGCGGCTGGCGGAAGATCCGGTACTGGAGCGGCGCCCGGAAGCCACCCGACCGGCGTTTGTGCGGCAGCTGCGCGTCCTTGCCGTACGGGTGTGCGCACAGCACGACCGGATGACGGCCGCCCCCGCGCGGGCGGAACACGTTCGCGCGCAGCGTCGTGCCGTCGCGCACGACGACGGGCACGTCCCAGTCGACCGCGACGCTCGCCGGCGCCGGCGAGATCGACACGCGCGGACGCAGCGCCTCGCGCAGGTGCGAGCCGCCGACGCGGGGGATCGAGACGCCCTCGCCGACGCTGGCCGGAGGGACCGCCCCGGCGTGCCCGAGCGGTCCGCCAGAGTGCTGTCTCGCGTCGTCGGCCGGCAAGTGTGCGCGAGTCTGCCGCCGGCCTCGGACGTCGTTGCCGGAAGACCGCGTCAGCTGGGGCCGCCACGCCCCACGGCTACTCCTGGCCCGGCTGAGCGGCGTCGAGGTCGTCCAGGTCGACGAGATCACGTGGACGTCCGGCGGCCCGCTTCATCGCGCGAAGGTGCTCGAGCGCACATATCGCGATCGTGACGCCGGCCATCTCGACATCGATTGCGCCGGCGCGAAGCTCGGCGTAGGGCAGGACGCCGTCGAGACCTTGGACCACATCCAAATCTCCGAGCCGTGTAGCGATCAGCGCTCGCTCCCCGCTGCGCAACAGAGCCGAGATCGAATGCTCGGAGCCGAGCAGCGACTCTCCCAGCTGGACGTCATTACCAAGCTCGACCGCGACGTGAGAGAGGGCCTCGAGATTCTCCGGCGCCGGGTCGGGCACGACGTCGCAGTCCTTCGTTCCCCTCACGACGCCCCACGATCCCAGCGCCAAGCCACCAATGACGACGAAGCGAACGTCCGCCTGAACGAGCCGGGCGAGAAGCTGGTCGAATGACGGAGAGCTCAACGCGCGCGCCGCGCGGAGTCGCGCAGCTCATGCAGCTTGCGCGTAAGCGTGATCGTCTCCTTGAGGTTCACGGCCATTGGCCGCCGCCCATCCGCACGTAGCCGCAGCCGCCGTACGCGCTCCCCCTCCAGGTCACGCGATTGCTGCTTGGACCGCTCAGACATCGCACCTGAACACTACCGAGCCCGCCAGCCCAAACGAGACACCGATCGTCCCGTCTCGACGGCACTGCGGCCTCCAAGACTGTACGGAGAGTTCGGGACGCGTTGCAACCCATGAAGTTGGCGTTTTGGGGTGGGCCGAAATAGATGCCCTACCTAATGCCCTATACTTCGGCAAATGCGTAAGACCAGCGTCTATCTCGATGAGGATCAGGCCCGGCGCCTCGCCCGCCTCGCCCGTGAGGAGGGCAGGTCACAGGCAGAGATACTGCGCGAGGCCGTCGCCACCTATCAACCCAAGCCATCCCAGAACCGGAACTTCGCATTGGCCGGCTCAGGACATGGCGACGGCTCGTCAATCGCGGACGTGCCGGAGGAGGATCTGCTCGAGGGCTTCGGCGAGTGACGGTCGTCATCGACGCCGCCGCCCTCGTTGCGTTTGGCGATGCCAACGATCCGCAATTTGCTCGCATCGACGAGCTGCTTCGGACTGTCGATGGACCGCTGATCGTTCCAGCGCCCGTCACCGCCGAGGTGGACTACCTACTCGGACAGCGGATTGGACGTGGGCCACGGCGAAACTTCATCGCCGATCTCGCCGCTGGACGATTCACCGTTGCCTGTCTGGAGCGTGAGGACTACGCCACGATCGGGGAGCTCGACGCGCGCTATGCGGATCTCGAGCTTGGGCTCGCCGACTGCGCACTGGTCGTGATCGCAGACCGCTACGGGACCGATCGCATCGTGAGCTTCGACGAGCGGCATTTCCGTGCCGTCACACCGCTTCGAGGCGGAGCCTTCACGATCCTGCCCAGCGACGGCTGACGACCTGACCCGTGGAGCGCGCGCTCCTGGGCTGGCGCACAGTTCCCATCTGATAGGACAGAGAGGCCGGGACGACGTGCGAACCCCAAGGCGAACCTGGACCCTGACATCGTGGTCGCCGTCGAGCGGTCCTCCCGCTCAGGGCGACAGCCTGACGATGCAACCGGAACGCGGAGGAGGGGCTGCGACTCCACGTCGAGGAGAGCAGGAAGTCGAGCCTGGGGTCGACGACCCGATCGGCCCGCGCTACCGTTTCGACGTGATGACTGCGAAGGAGCAGCTGCGCGAGCGCATCGAGACTTTGTCCGAGGAGGAGGCCGGCGAGGCGCTGCGCCTACTGGACCTGCGCGCCGACCCGGTGATCGCGGCCTTCCGCGACGCTCCCCCCGACGATGAGCCGTGGACCGAGGAGGATGAGGCCGCGGCCGCGGAAGGCAGAGCCGACCTAGCTGCCGGTCGCACGGTGTCGCTAGACGAAGCGATGCGGGAATCCGGGTGAGCGACGCGGCCTGGCGCGTTCAGCTCACCCGCACAGCCGCACGCGATCTCCGTCGTCTCGATCCTCCCGTCCGCAAACGAGTCGAGAGCGCGTTGAGGGAGTTCGCCGATGACCCGCGGAGGCCTGGAGCGCTCCGCAAGCTCACAGGCGCGCCGGAGTGGAGGCTGCGGATCGGCGACTGGCGAGCGCTCGTTCTACTCGACCCGCAGACGCGCGTCGTCCTCGTTACTCGAGTGCTGCCGCGCGGGCGCGCCTATCGCGACTGAGTCTCGACGATCACCAGCACGGCCTTCCGCCCCCCGGGCCGCCGGCCTGAGCCCGCTCCGGCGGTCGCAGGCTCGTAACGCTCGCCGTCGCCTCGCCATCTTCCGTGTCGAGCTTCTCCTGCCATTCCGCGACCTCCCGAGGAAAGCGGTCGCTGCTGTACGTTGGCCATTCGGCAGCCGGGATGGCGGTGGCCGGGTGCTGCACCTCGGTCAGCTCCTCGCCGTCGTCGAGCACGAAGACGGGCTGAACAACGACCTTCAGCAGGCGGACCTTCACAGGATGATCCCGATCGCTTTGATCGCTTCGATGATTTCTTTGATCGCTTTCGTGTTGGCGGCGATCGTTTCCCCGGGCACCGTGATCGTCGCGTGCCGCGCCACTGGCGTTACACCTTTGTAGAGCGCGACTTTGCTGGCGTTGAAGACGATCTCTTCGTTCGGGAAAATGCCGTAGATCAGCGGTTCGGTCGTTTCGCTGTTGGCGATGTAGAGCTTGTTGCTGCCTTTCTCTTTGAAGCCTGCGGTCGCACCGATGAAGACGTTGCCGCTGCCGGTGCATTCACCCCCGGCAGCAACCCCGAGCGCCGTGTTTTCGCGGCCCGTCGCGTTTTCGCCGAGAGCGAACAGGCCAATAGCAGTGTTGTAGTTGCCCGTCGTGTTCTTCGTCAGCGACACCGCGCCCAAGGCGACGTTGCCTTCGCCGGTCGTGTTGCGCGTGAGCGTGCCGCGACCCACCGCTACGCCTTCTTCGCCGGTCGTGTTGTTGCGCAGCGCTTCAAAGCCAACCGCCGTGTTGCGGCTCGCGATGTTCTCGTAGAGCGCCTCCCAGCCGACGGCCGTGCTTTCGATGCCGGTTTTGTTTTCGTTCATCGCGCGGTAGCCGATTGCCACGAGTCCGGAGCCGGTTGTGTTCTGGTTGAGTGCCCGAAACCCGATCGCGATGTTCCCGGTGGCCGTCTGCTGAGACGCCAGGCATTCGCAACCGATCGCGACGTTTTCTTCACCCGTCGTGATGTTCACCCCGGCGTTCTCCCCCACGGCGGTGTTGCCACCACCCGTCGTCAGGAAGGCGAGCGCCTGGCTGCCGATCGCCGTGTTGTCTTCGGTACTCGTCAGGCTGGTACCACTGAGGCTATGCAGCGCATGCCAGCCATAGGCGGTGTTGCCTCGGTGTTTTTCGTGTTCGGCTTTGCTCTCGCCGACGAAGCTCGCGAACGCTCCTTCGCCGATCGCAGTGTTTTCGCCGGGTAGTTCCATGATCTCCGATGCCGGGGCCGCTTCGACATCGGCTGCCCCGAGCACTACCGCGCCCGTTTTGCCGTTCACGCTCGACACGCCTTCCGCTTGCGCCGGCGATGAGTTGATCGCGGCGTCGGCCAACAGGGCACCTGTCGCGGCCGCCGTGATCCCCACGAGCGCGCGGCGACGCGTGAGCGGCTCGTCCGCCGCGGGCTCGGGTTGGGCGCTCATATGATCGCCTCCTCACAGATCGGGTCCAGAGATAGCACTCGTGGCAAGGTACGTCGAACTGCGCCACCGCCAGCCGTGGATACATCTTCGACGTGCGGCACTGAGCGAAAACCCTGCAAACAGGCGCTAGCGCCTCCCCGCTGCGCGGCTCTGGCTTGAGCGCCGACGTTTCCGACTGAGATACTGCGGCGGCTCGGCGCCGAGGCCGCGCCAAGAGAGCCGCGACGCCGCGAAGCGCTGGCTGTTCCGAGGACCGCTCGGGCATGAGCACGTCAGGTCCCTGGGACCGAATCCTACCGTGGTAGGATTGCATGGCCGCCACGTGAAGCCTGTACGAAATAGTCCTCGTGTCGTATAAGCGGGCAGTGCGCGACGCTCTCTCCGGCACACCAGTTATGCGCGCCCGTACCAGGCGACCCGCTTACGAGCTACCGGGGAACCGCTTTAGGAGGTCGGCGAGGGGGCCGGGGGAGCCATCGCTCGCTAGGTCTGGCTTGCCAGCAGCCGGGTCGGGCGTTTCGGGGAAATCCCTCACAACCACCGGCCTGCCGCCAAACGTCTCCGGGAGATCGACCGTGCCACGGTCGCGCACGACCTGAACCGAAACCGTCGACTCTCCGAAGCGCACGCCAACGACGCGATCGTCGCTCAAGTAGCGATCCAAGAACTCACGCTCGGTATCAGTCACCTTTCGGCGCGGTGCTGGCACCGCTCGCAAGTTACCAGGCCATCGCTTCGTCCATCGGCGCTGGGCCGCCGATCACGTCGCACAATCGGTGCTCACCGATACCCACGCCGCGCGACGTGGCTAGCCGATGAACTTGATTCGGACAACGTGGCCGGCTTCTGTAGCTACGTTGATTCGGCCCGAGGCGCCCTCATCAGTCATCGGCGGAATGCGCCCATTTTCTTCCACCACCCTGAAACGACATTTGTGACTCCGGGCCTCCACGGCGGCGGTACGAACCGTACGCCCGAGCAGATGGCGGGCATCGAAGCGCTGCGAAGAATGCAGGACGCAATGCACATAGATCGGGTAAGCGGGACGCTGCACGTGATAACTCGCGCTGCTGCTTCCGCATCCGACGGCGAGGAATCCAGGCCATAGGCAAGCAAGCGCACGCGAGAAACGACCGAGACGGGTTCGCATCGAACGATCCCTATTCCTTCAGTATGTGCACATGAAGAACGCTTTCCGCGGTGTTGATTCCCTCATACAGAAAGACGCATGTGCCTTTGTAGCCGCTGTGGACCCCGTATGCGAAGTGGTTCTTGTACACCGGACTTCCGCTTGAGCCTGCACCAAGGACGAGTTCGTGCACGTGAGAGTTGCACACGTTCACCTTCTCAAGATTATGTACCGTTTCAGATCCTTTGTAGTGTACTTCCGATACGAATCCCTGCGTGATGCCGCACGCCTCCTCTTGGCGATATGCCCCTTCGTTATTGAGATTCGCTCCCCACCCGCCGCTGCACACGACGAACTGCAGGCGGGGTGTCGATTCTTTCGGATTGTACTTCGTGCCGATAATGCCGTAGCGCTCGTTGAGAGTGGTTCCTGCTTCACCACTGCCGTAGACGATCACCAGTGGTTCGAGCGGGTTGGCCCAGAACGAGGTCGATTCGATGGCGACCAATCCGGCGTCGCCTTTTTCACTTGTTCCACCGGGCACGCTCTGAGAGGAACCAAAGAAGTACGAATGTGCTTTCCCAATGTTGTGTTTGGTGAGCGGTTCGTGCATCTTAGACCACCATGTGTTACCGACGCCCGCATCTTTGATGCAGTGGCCGGCTGTCAGAACATACGGCTTGTTGTCCGAGATCGAGCGAGCGACGAAGCCGGACGTGCAGTTCCATAGCGTTTTTTCCGCTTCGGCTTCGATCGCGACGCCGCCTCGCAGAGGCTTGTCGCAGACACCGCTGCCGCACGCGGACGCAGCGGCCGCCACCGAGGGCGTCGCAGCTTCCGTCACATGAACCGGAACAGTCGCAGCTTCGACAGCTTCGGTGACTTTTTTGGTCTGCGGTGCCGTGAGCGAGTTCGCCTTTTCGATCGTCGCTGCGTCGAGAGCGGGTTCGATACCCAGGACGACGAGTCCTTCGCTTACAAGCGTGCCGAGCGATGCGCTCATGGCTTCCTCGGCCGCGACGAGCTGGCCCCACGACGCTGACTCGGTGACGATTTCCGCGTTGTCGGCCAGGCCGAGCGCATCGAGATCCTGCACCACGGTCTGTTCGTAGCCTTCGGAGGTCAGGCCGATCTTGATGAGTTTGGTGCTCGGATCGAACCACTCGCCGGTGTAGTTGGACCCGAGCTGCTGCGAGAGCTGCGAGTCGAGAATCGCCGCGTGGTCTTGCAGGTCGACGTCTTTGCGTGCCGCTTCGGTTTCGATTTCGGCATAGCCTGCATAGAATTCAGCCGCCGCTTCCTGGGTCGCCGGTTCCTCGAGCGCGTTGCCGAACTGGTCGTAGTAGTAATAGCTTTTTCCGCCGAGCGGGTTCGTGACGGTAGTCTGTTCGGTTTCGTAGCTGAAGCTCGTGATTTCGTCTTCGCTGCCGACGGAACCGACCGAGCCGTTGAGGACCTTGCGGATCGAGCTCACCCTGTTCTGTTCGTCGTAGCTGATGACCCAGGTGCCGGATGAGTCGGTGATGTACTTGAGCAGGCCGCTGGTTTCGTAGTAGCCGTATTTGACTTCCACTCCGCCCGGCGCGTTGTATTTGGTCAGGCGCCCGCTTGAGTATTCGTATTTCCATTCTTCGCCGAGTTTGCCGACGAGTTTGGTGACGTCGTGCGATCCGTTGCGGCTGAGGGTGATCGAGTGTTCGTGGGTGTCTTTGAGTTTGGTCAGGCGTCCTTCGGAGTAGGTCAGCGAGAGCGTGTTGCCTTCGCCGTTCGGTTCAACGATTTCGGCGGCCTCACCCCAGGCGCCTTCGTTGAACTTCCATTCCGAGCCGTCGGGGAAGGACAGCGTGCGGGTGCCGCCTTCGTGTTCGACCAAGCCCTCGTTGAAGCCCGCTTCGCCCGTGAAGGCTTTGTCTCCTGCTGCCGGGTGCCCGTCGGCCCACTTGGCACGGTCAAAGCGCGTGTCGCCGCCATCGGGCGAGTAGAAGGTGTTGGTGCCGTCCCACGAGTAGCGATAGAGCTTGGGGTCATCGCCCTTGGTCAGGCGCCAGTCGCCAAAGGAGGCGCCGACCACGAGGTCGTCCAGGCTGTTGTAGGAGCGTCCGAGTTCGGTGTCGTAGCCTTCGCTTGAGTAGTTGACGTCGGGGTCGAGCACGTTGAGGTTGCCGTTGGCGACGTTCACGCTCATCGTCCCGCCGTTGGCCAGTGGCTGCTGGTAGACCTGGCCCATCGGTGGGATGCCCAGGCGTGGCTCGTAGATCACTTCAAGGCCCGGTTCCGGTTCCCAGCCTGCGTTGCCCGACTGAGCGAAGGCGTCGTAGCCCGCTTTGGTCTCGTCTTTGGCCTTGAGCAAGACTCCGTGGTTGGAGCTGGAGTCGCGCACCCACTGCTCGACCTGCGGCGTGAAGCCGAAGCGCAGGTCTTCGCCGACTTCGGCGTGGTTATCGACCCGTTCGCCCGCGACCGATTTGGAGAAGTCGCCGCCGCCGGTCGTCCATGAGCCGGTGCCGTCGTAGCGGTTCCAGGTCACGCCCGAGGTGAAGCTGCGCGTCAGCGCGTGGGCCTCGACAGTGATCGGTTCGCTCGTCGTGTCCCAGGAGAGGTGCAAGCGCAGGTAGGAGGCCACGATCGCCGAGCCCTTCGGCACCGAGGAGGTGTCGAAGTAGAGCAGCGAGCGAGCGATCCCTTCCGAGGGATTGGGGCTGTCCGGGCCGACGTAGAGGTGCGCGCCACATTCGTCGTTGTTGGCGAAGCCCGCGCTGATGATCGCGCAGTCTTTGGTGGTCGAGAACCACACTTCCGGGTCAATCGTCACTGGGAAGAGACGATTGGGGTCGTTCAGCCAGCTTCGGTCGAGGACGAGCGAGAGCACGCTGCCGCCTTCGCTCAGCTCGTAGTGGACGGCGCTGCGTGAGGGGAACGGGCGATCAGGATCGGCGTCGCTCGCGCTCGGCGGCGTGATCGTGTAGATGGTCGCGCCCTGGGCGTCCTCGACCAGGACCGAGCCGTTGCCTGAAAGCGAGGCGTGCAGGCCCGATGCGAGGTTCAGCCGGTAGCGAAAGACGGTGGGTGCATCGGCGCTTGAGAGCGTGAGCGTCTCGCGGACTGCTTGCGGTGCTGCGGTGTAGGTGACGCTGGTGTCCGGGAGCGCCCCGCGGTAGATGTGCTGTGCGCCGGCCGGTGCGCCTTCGGCCTCAGCGGCGCCCTCGAGCTGGAAGGAGATCGCCCGACTACCGGAGCCGACGGCCACGGCCCCCGAGCCGAGTGAGGCCGGGAGGCTGATCGGCGTTGGCGAGGCTTGCGGGCTCCAGCTGCCGTCGGCCTGCTGGACGAGCTGATCTTCGATCGGCTGCCAGGCGCCGTCGCCGCTGCGGAAGTTGACGGGATGGTCGTAGATCTTCAGCGCGTGGGCGCCGTTTGAGAGCAGGTAGGTATTCGAGTCTTCGCTGCGCAGTTCCGGCAGTTCGCGCAACGGCTTCGGTTCGGCTTCGAGGGTCGGTTCGGTGGGGGCGACGCCGGGCGCTTGAGCGCTTGCGCTAGCGGCTGCGTTCAAGCCGACAAGGACGATCATTCCCAGCACCGCGGCGGTCCTGCCCGTAGCGAGCAGGCGAGTTCTCCACGACCACGAACCCATGTGCGCCTCCTAATGTCGGCCTCTTCGCATATGGCGATTTATGTCGGCAACTTACACGGTTCCGCCAGGCAGTATCTCCTAATAGGTGCAACGAGCGCGTTATTTGCCCGTTACGAGCTTGCGAGGAGTGGTGCGCAAGGAGACTTCCGTGTATGCCGGGCCCGTCTCGCTCGCTTCCGATTGGGGCGCAAGAGCCGATGAGGGCGACCAAGCGAACCGCGACCTGCGTTCTCGGGGTCGCGGTTCACAAACAGGGCACTGACGGGGACGTCGGGACGGTTTGCAAAGCAAAAGCCCAGCTTGAGGCTCTGGTGCAGTTTCTGATCGAGCCTACGGGCCGGCGAGCACGACGGGAGGTAGCGAAGGCGATCGTCAGGACAGATCAGCCGTAGAGCGCGTTTATTGATGAGACACTGTTCGATCATGCGCCTGTCTTGAGGTCGCCGTCAAGCTCCCCTCATTGAGCGAGTTGCGGCTCGATTCCGTCCGGCTCCGCGATCTAGACGAAGGTCGAACCGGCCCGGTTCCGACGAGGAGGCCACGGCTTCGGCGTTGACGGAGCGTGGGACGCAAGTCGATCGGCTCATCCGAGCCCTGCGGCGACCAGATCACCCCTCGCGCCGTAAGCGCTTCTGACTGGGGAACAGCCACGCCTCGGGTTCGGCACTGTCAGGCTCATGCTTCAAGAGCCATTCACGCCTCGAGAGCTCGTCCTGGCGTTCGCCTCCATCCAGCATGTGGTACAAGTACAATGCGTCAAGGGTCTTCAGAAGGAGTCGTCGCCACTTCGGCAGTTGCACTGGTGGTGACGACTGCGACTGCTCCGGTATCGTGTGAGCATGCGAGCCGCCGGCGGAGCCCGCTGTTTCAGGAGTTGGTGCATGGTGACGTGAGCACTCCTTGGGTCGCTTGGAGCCCGTGTGGTCAGCCGCCTTTGCGTTGTAAACCGGCGCTGGTTCAGTCCGTTCGAGCCTACGGTCTGCGTCGATGAGCTCATTTATCCATATTTGAGCCCAGAGTGTGAGTAGCCCAAGACCAAACCACGAGATGAAATACGGAGCCGCGAGGAGTGCGCCGAGAAAAACGACCAAGCCCGAACTCCAGAGCTCGTAGAGGAGCCAGCCAGCGAAAAGGATGAATGCGAAATTCAGTCTGGTGGGGCCACGCACGAACTTCAGCTGTGGGGCTGCCAGGCCACGCAGCCGGAACTGGAAACGAAGTCGAATCAAGTACTGGAGCCAGCACCATTCGCCGTCCGCGATGTTGATGTAGGGGACCAGCATGCTCACCGCGATGTCAAGTTTCCTCCGCTCGTAGTCTCCTGGCTCAACGGGCGGGAGGCTCGCAAACCTTCGCGCCATCGTCAGAGTCGTGGCGATCCCGAGCGTGAGGAAATGAACCGCCATGACCAGCGCGACCGAGCGCCTCGGGCCAAGGTCATGCGCCGTCCATTCAGCCCGTTTGGCGGGCGGCACCCGCGAAAGATCGAAACGCGGGTCATAAGGTCCCTTGATCGGCCCGTGCCAAGGCGCCCGAGGATCCCACGGACGATACTCCTCCGAAGGGCTGGGAGCCGGTACGACCGAAGGATCCGAAGCCGTCATGAGTGGTGGCCTCTCCTTTGGGTTCAGCAGTCTTCACCGGCCCATACCGGCTTCGTCCGAGCAGAAGACATCCAAGCATTCAGAACACCAACGGGTCATCAGCAGCTTTCCGCGCCTGTTCTGCCGTCATCTACCTAGCATCACACCCGACGGCTCTGCCAGACGACCCCCATCTTCGAGCGCATAGAAGTCGGACCCAACGGTCGCGGTAGGGACCGCCGTTGCCGGCGGCCCCCCGCGCAGATCCCAGCGTGCGGGACTACCGCACTGGGCTCTTGCCTTGGATTCTGGCGTCGAAGCGAGCGGTGGGCCAGGGGTGCACGATGCGTATTTTCGGTAGCCATCGGGCAACAAGGCGCGTCATCCGTGCCCAGGTCATCGTTGTGCGCTGGCTGCGACGCCGAAGCGCCCTGTGCCAGTGCTTGGTGATCTGGTAGCGGAAGGCGTTCAGCGCCTTGCTGTTGTCGGGCACCGCGTAGTAGTTGCAGTGCCCACGCAGGACGCTGGCGAGCCAGCGGCCTTGCTCGGGGATGGGCAGATGCCGCCGTCGTCTGAGCTCGGTCTTCACCTCGCGCAGCTTGGCTCGCACCCGCTTGGAGTCGGTGATGCGCTTCAGCTTGAACCGCCCCGTTTTCCTGGCCTTCGCGCAAATGTGCGTGAAGCCGAGGAAGGAGAACGTCTCAGGCTTGCCAAGACCCCGCGCCTGCCGGTCGCGAGCGGCGAACCGCCCGAACTCGATCAGCCGCGTCTTCTCGGCGTTCAGCTCCAGGCCGAACTGCGCGATCCTGTCGCGAAGATCAGCGAGGAACCGCTCGGCGTCATCCCGGTGCTCGAAGCCCGCCACGAGATCATCAGCGAAACGCACGATCACCACGTCGCCGTGCGCGCGCTGGCGTCTGTACTGGTGAGCCCACAGGTCGAAGACGTAGTGCAGGTAGACGTTCGCTAGGAGCGTCGAAACCGAAGCCCCTTGCGGCGTACCCTGAAGCGTCTGCGACCAGACCCCGTCCTCGATGACCCCCGCCTTCAACCATTTCTGGATCAGGCGAAGGACCCGTTCATCCGCGATCCGGTGCTCGATGAACTTCACCAGCCATGAGTGATCGAGGCTGGAGAAGTAGTCGCGGATGTCCACGTCGAGCACCCAGCTCACCCTCCTGCGCGTGATCCCGGCCGCGAGCGCGTCCAGCGCATCATGCTGGCTGCGTCCGGGCCGGAACCCGTAGGAGAAACCGAGGAAGTCGCACTCGTAGACGGCGTTCAGCACCTCGACCAGCGCCCGCTGGAGGATCTTGTCCTCCAGCGCGGCGACCCCGAGCGCACGCTGGCGCCCGTCGGCCTTCGGTATGAGCACCCTGCGAGACGGCTTCGCCCGGTATGCGCCCCTGTGGAGGCGCGCGTGCAGGTCCTGAAGGTTGTCCTCCAGCTCCCGCCCGTACTCCTCCCAGGTCACGCCGTCGACCCCCGTGGCGGCCTTCGGGTTCAACGCCCGATAGGCCTTCCTGAGGCGATCGACATCAACGTGATGCAGCAGCGCGGTGAACCGTGCGTCCCTGTCCTTCCTTGCTGCCTGGCGCACGCGGTCCAGCCCACTTGACACGCCTTGCCCGGCACTGTGTCCGGGGCGTGTTTGACTGTCCGCGTTCTCCTTGGCCGGTCCCCTTTCCTCCACCGCCTCCGCCGCCCCGCCTTGGGCGTTGTTCGGCAGCTTCTCGGGTACTACGGGACCGTCCGACTGCCCACGCTCGTGCATCACGGGATTACGGCCTCGGCCTTCCCCGCACGACCCGCCGCCCGCCGAGGAGCCACCCCGCGATCCATATAGGGCGGGGCATCATCGATGAGGCCACGGGTGAGAAATGGGCTCTCCCGGTTCTCGAACATGGAGAGATCGCACGCATGCACGGGTTCTCCGACCCCGCGGGGTCCGCTGAGGGCTCGCGAGAACGCCGCCAACGGTATTGCCTTCCGTCGCTTGTGAGCGCGTCGGCACCCCAAACATTTGCCTTTCGAGGCTCAATAGCCCGGCCTGCGTGCACCCCTGGCCAACGCTTCGCTGCGCCCTCGCGGGACACCAACGCATGGCTCGGGGCCACCGTGATTCGCTAGATCTTCGATGTACGAACCTTTCATTCGCTTCTCCATGCCGGTTTATCCCGGCGCTTTCCACAAGCGGCAATGGACGCCATTGTCGAGAGCGTAGACACCTGCATCTCCCGCATCGAGACGGGCCGAGCCCGACCCTCCTTCTGACTCATCCTCGCCGTCGTCCACCGGCTCAACACCACCCCTGACGAGCTATTCGACGGTATTGCCTAAGCCCGGCCCCTCACGGAGCGATCCACGCGACCCGACGATCCAGCGGCGGCTCAAAGCAGAAAAGAAGCTCGCACAGATTAGATGCGCGTTAGCTGAGCTGTGCGTCGCCCCAGACGATCCTGGCGTCGTGGTAGGCGATGCCCGCCAAATCGGGCGTGCTGACCCGGAGCTCGAGATCGTGGCCTGGGGAAATGGCGACCGTGATCTGTTGAGGCGAGTTGTTCACCGTGACCGTGCTGGACTTGACGACGACGCCGTCGATACTCAACGACCACTGGGCGACATGCGAGCCACCTTCGATTTCGACGCCGAGCATGGCCGAGAAGTGGTGGTATTCGCCAGACGCGATGCTGTAGTCGGTCGCCCGGCAGGTGCCAAAGTTCGCGTCCTGGCACGCGGACGCGTTCGACTGTTGGGTGCTGGAAACACCTTCGTAGAAGATGCTGTGTTGAAAGTCCTGGTTGTCGATCTGGGGATCCCCTCTCGTGGGGATGTCGCCATCCGTTGGCTGGAGGTCGCTGAGATAGACGGCTGTCGTGGAGCCCCTATGGCCCGTCGAGGGCGATGGAGGCCTGGGTGAGCCCGGCGAGCTGGTCGCCACGTGGAACACACCAAAAATGGCCAGCAACGCGACGAAGGCAAGGAGGACTTGAAGCCACCCAGGTACGTCTCCCCAACGGACGCGCTTTTGTCCTGACTCGGTCACTGGAGCATGCTATCGCGCCCGATGGCCAGCTGACTACGGGTCGGCCGCCGCCGCGTACCGGTCCACCCAGTCAACGTGGCCACGGTGTCGCACAATCGGCGTTCAACGACGTAACTCTTGAGATCTGGATCGTCCCAAGTGACGCTGTCCACGCGTCGCCCGCGACAGACTGAGGCATCTAGGATCGACAAGCTTGAATCGTACCGGTTATTCTGTCCGCCGTCGCGCGTACAAGATCACAACCTAGCTGGAGGACAGATGGCCGAGCCTGTACAGATTCAGACCGCGTTGTCGCTCGAAGATGCAGCCCGAATCTTTCAAAAGTCGATGCGCGGAACCTGGTTCAGCGAGAACATTACGGGGCAAGGGACAGAGTTCATGCCACCGCCAGAGGATGCATTTGACGGAGCCGTCAGTGATCCCCCGGCGTTCGCAGTCATGGCGGTCTTTGGCCGCACCAACCTAGAGGCCGCAGCGTCGGCCGTGCACATGTACGCCTGGGATCGCGGTGACCATCGCGACATACAACTGTCAGTCGGGCGCGCAATAGCGTCTTTCGGGATTAAGGCGAATATGAAGATTCGCAAGTTCGTGACTGCGCTAAAGACCGCTGATCCGGATACGCAAACGAGCGGGAGTTGGTGAAACCATGGACTACTTGTTGCTTCGCGACAGTGATAGCCTAGAGCTTCCCGATGACGTGCTCTATCCGGCATTCGACCGGACGCGAGACGATTATTGGAACCATTGGCGGCTCGCCTCGGGCGAGCACACTATTCTCCCGGAGATCAAGCTGTCACATGTGAGCGTCTCTCGGGTGCCCCCAAGCGGGCCTAATCAAGTGATATGGACGAGCACCAACGCAAGAGTGAGCGCCACCGAGCACCGCGCGCTATATAAACTATATAATC
This sequence comes from uncultured Solirubrobacteraceae bacterium, assembly GCA_963782925.1. Taxonomy (GTDB): domain Bacteria; phylum Actinomycetota; class Thermoleophilia; order Solirubrobacterales; family Solirubrobacteraceae; genus Palsa-744. The sequence goes on along the minus strand of CAWALH010000002.1, from coordinate 1,944,650 downwards.
GCACTGAAGGTGCGATTATATCTGGCGGTGCGTCGGGTGTAGGCCACATCAGATATGACTGGATAGCAAATATCAAATTGCGTAAGGGCGGCGTCCTTAATCCTTCCGCCATCGAGTTTGTCCTCACGCGGACAGATAACGATCAGCTGGTTTTTACGTTGAGGGGCAGACGCAGGCAGATCGCCCGGCTGTTCGAGTTCATCTCCGAGAATACAACTGCCTTGCGGGGGCTGCCGATGCCGGACGACGCGTTGCGGCATGGTGACGTGTCCTTCGCGGGCGCCGCTCCCGTCGGCATTCTGCGGTCCTAGAACGATGCGCCACGGCGCGTGTTAGGCTAGTCGGCGCCGAACAGCAGCGGCTCGACGCGCAATGGCATATCGAGATCCCCACCCGCTACAACCGCGCCCGTCCAAGTAGCTCGCTGAGCTTCACATCCAGGCCGGAGGCAATCCTCCAGATGATGCCCATCGACGCCTTGAACTCGCCGCGCTCAATCGCGCCGTACTGGCTTCGGTCGAGGCCCGCCCGCGCAGCGAGCTCTTCCTGGCTGTAGCCCTGCTCCAGCCGCAGCGAGCGCATTGCGTCGCCAAGCGCTACGCGGATGGCCGACTTTGGGCGTCGCGGTCGACGTGGCCGTGTCTCAGACACCGGCATCACTGATCAGCCCCGCCGATTCCTCTTCGGCCCGTGCTGCCTCAACCTGATCCACCAGCTGATCGGTTCGGAGATCGAGCGCACGGGCGACGATCCGCAGCGTCGTCCAGCGAGGCGACGCACGCTCCAACTCGATTCGGGCCAACGCGCCGGTCGTGATGCCGGCGCGCGCCGCCAAGGCTTCGCGCGTGACTCCCCGCTGCTCACGGAGCCAGCGAACGGTGGTGGCAAGCACAGGGTCAGGCTTGGGATAGAGCATCGTGCCTCCCTAACTCACGCCGTGGCCGACGAGCTGTATCTGACGAACGGCCGCCCGCGACGCGAAGACGTGGCCGTCTGATGTGCGGTGCAGCAGCCCGGAGGCTTGCATCGGGCGCGTGTAGGCGCTGATGTCGCGCACTTCCACCTCGCGCGCCAGGTCCTCGAGCGTCCACAGCGGCTGGTTGTCCTCGGGGGTCCGTCAGTAGGTACAGGATCTCGCGTTCGACGCTTCGCACCAGAAGCGCCCGAGCCGCCCGCTCTCGCGCAGCATGGTCCACCGGATGCTCCGCGACGACTACTACATCGGCATCGTCACGCGCGGAGGCGTCAAGCGCGAGGGGCGCCACGAGGCGATCATCGACCGGGAGACCTTCGATCAGGTCCAGCGGGTGCTCGATGCCCACCGCGCCTCCGGCGACCGCTCCCACAAGCACACCCACTACCTCACCCGCTCGCTGTTCTGCGGGGTCTGCGGCAAGCGCCTGGGTTATGGACGCCACCGCAGCCGCTCCGGCGACTTCTACGAGTACTACTCCTGTCTCAGCCGGGTCGCCAAGACCGGCCGCTGCGAAGCCCCCTACTTCCGGCTGCACCGGATCGAGCGCGAGGTCGAGCGCAAATACAAGACGCTCTTGCTCACCTCCGAGGAGCAGGCAGCGATCCGCGAGGCGCTGCGCGCCCACGTCGAGGCGAGCACCCAAGCCGCCCGCGGCGAGGCCGAGCGCCACGCCCGGCGCGTGCATGAACTCACCGGCCAGCAGCAGAAGCTGATCCAGCTCTACTACCGGGGCGGCGTCTCCGAGGAGGTCATGCAGGCCGAGCAGCAGCGCATCGAGGCGGAGCGCACGGCGGCAGAGCGTTGGTCAGATACCGCCCAGCGCCAGGTTGCCGACGTTGAGCAAGCACTCGAGGATGCACTGGCCCTGATCGACCTGCCGACCGCCCCCTACCTGACGGCCGATCCGTTGGAGCGGCGGCTGACCAACCTGGCGATCTACCTGATGCTGATCATCTTCCATCCCGACACGGAGGTCGAGGGCAAGCCGAGCCCGCTCTACGCCGAGCTCATCCCAATGGCCCGCCAGCTGGCCGAGGAAGCCACCCAGGCGCGCCGGATGGCCCAGCGGGCGCAAGGCCCAGGAGACGGCCCCGAACGCGATCGCAGCCCCGGTTTTCGGGGCTGCGGTTCGCAATACATGCAAATGGCGGAGAGGGCGGGATTCGAACCCGCGATGGAGTTTGACCCCCATACTCGCTTAGCAGGCGAGTGCCTTCAGCCTCTCGGCCACCTCTCCCGGATCGAGCCGGAGCCGCGAAGTTTAGAGGCTGCGCGACGGCGTCGAGCGAGCGTCGGGCTCGGCGTCGAGATCGGCACCCGGCGAGCGCGTAGCATCTGTCGCGCCGCTGGAAGGGTGGCAGAGCGGTTGAATGCGGCGGTCTTGAAAACCGTTAGGCGGGCGAACCCCGTCTCGGGGGTTCGAATCCCCCCCCTTCCGCTCACTGCGTCATCCGCGCGCGGCGTCAGATCAGCTCCAGGTCGCCGACCGACGCCCAGGACCTCGGCAGCGTCGGATCGGGCTCGAGGTCGCCGTGGCGTGGATTGGCGGCGACCATCGCGGTGCCGCGCGCCCGCACGAACCCGCAGAGCGCCGCCACGCCCGGCGACGGGAACGCGCAGACGGCGAAGTCGGCTGAGGCCGCGCGCAGCACCGCGCGCACGAGCCGGCGCGCAAGGCGCGCGTCGTCGCGCTCGACGAGCAGCTCGCAGATCTGCGTCACAGCGAAGCGCCTGTGGGCCTCCGCGCGGAAGATCGCCAACCCGGCTCGTCCTCGCCGGTCTTCGGCGACGAGCGCGCGGTACAGCCCGAACGCGCCGTATCGCCAGCGCAGGAAGGCGGCATCGCGCGCGGTCGCGATCGACGTGCTCCCGCCGCCGGCGGGCGTCGCGAGCACGCGCGAGAGCAGCGCGTCGTCGCCGAGCACGGCGCCCGCATCCGCTCCCGCGAGGCCCGCATCGTGCCCCGTCGCGAGCCCGGCGTGCAAGGCGGCGCGCTCGAGGACTCCGCGCGCCGTCGCGCCCGGCGCCACGTAGCGCGACAGGCCACCGACGCGTCTGCGTCCCGACTTGAGCACGCCGGGGCGGCTGTTCTGGTTCGGATTGCTCCAGCCGAGGGCGATCTCCGGCGGGTAGCGCTCGGCGGCCGCCGCGATCAGCTTCATCGAGACGCCACGCCGCTGCGCGCGCGGGTCGACGGCGAGGTCGACGCCGCGCATCGTCTCGCGCACGCGCGCGCCGAAGCGAAGTCGCCAGGGCATCAACGCGAGCACGCCGGCCGGGCGATCGTCGAGCTCGGCGATCAGGAGCGTCGAGCGTCCGAACGGGCTCGCTGTGTGCTTCCAGCGGAAGAACGACCTGGCGTCTACGCCTTCGATCCGCCGGGGCCAGCGCCCGAACGCGGCCTGCAGCAGGTCGAGCACGGGCTGCTCGTCGGTCGCCTCGTACGGACGCACGCTGACCGCTTCGCCGCCGGGCATCGCTCGCGGCGCCCTCAGACCTTCGCCGTCACCGCCGTGCCGATCACCTGCCCGGCGGCGTCGAGCGCCTGCACGGCGAGATAGCGGCCGCTCGTGCCCGCGGGTAGCGCGATCGCCGTCTCGAAGCCGCCGCGCGGCGCCTGCGCGACCGGGCGCAGCGCCCTCGCGCTCGCCCCCGCAAGCACGCGCCAGCCGGCGAGCTGCGTCGCGCCGTTCCAGCTCGCGTACACGACGCCCGCGCCGCCGGCAGCGCGTTCGAACGCGAACGCCGGCGCTTCGTGCGGCGTGCCCGTCCAGGGGAAGCGGAAGTCGCGGTAGGACTGCGTGTGCGCCGGGAAGTGCGCGTCGAACAGCAGCGCTCCGGACGCGCTGAACTCAGACAGCGCCGGGTCCTGGCCCCAGCCGACGAACCAGTCGCCGTTTTCGAGCGCCTGCATGTTGCCCTGGCTGTCGGCGAGCAGCGGCGGCGGATGCACGATCTGCTCGTCGAGCGCCGCGCTCCCGGCCTGCGCGTTCAGCGTCACGACGATCCCGCGCGACTGCCTGTGCACGTCCGGCGACGCGCCGTTGTCGAAGATGCTGATCGCGCCGTCCGGCAGCACGCGCGGGTCGTGCTGCCACGCCGTCGTGCTGCCCGCGCCCATCGCGAAGCTGCTGCGCTTGCCGCCCAGCCGCCAGTCGATCTCGCCGGTGCGCGGGTCGATCTCGTAGATCGTCCACGTGTTCCTCGCCGACACGAGCAGCGTCCCGTCCGGGTCGACGTTGATCGAGTTGATGTGGAAGAAGTCGAACGGCGACGACGTCGAGCTGTTGCGCGCGCTCGCGTAGGACTCGGCGAGCGCGACGTGGTCGAGGCTCGTCCACTGGAACATCACGAGCCCCGTCCTGACGTCGACCTCCTGCATCACGCCGTCCGTCACCGCCGAGTCCGGCGAGCCGCCGACCGACGACAGGTCGCAGCGGATCGGCTCGTACGCGGTGATCAGCGCCGTCCCCTGCGGCGTCAGCTGCAGGTCGTGGAGGTCCTCCTCGATGCCCGTTGCCCGCGCGCACGCGCGCGATCTGCTGGTAGGCCTCGTTCGCGATCACCCCTTCGCCGAGGCCGAAGCCGTGGACCGAGATGTCGCCCTGCCACCACGTCAGCACCGGCCTGCCGAGGTATTCCTGCACGCGGAAGTTCGTCGCGAACGTGTCCACCGGCAGCGGCTCGAACCAGACGACGCCGCCAGCCTGGTCGAGGATCATCGGGCCCGCCTGACCGGGCCCCGTGTACGGCGCGGCGAACTCGTACCCCGGCGCGACGGCCGGCGAGCTCGCCGTCACCGTCACGGCCGGCGGGTTCAGATCGGGGCGCGAGCGAAACCGCTGCGCTTCGCTCGCACTGCCCGCGTGGATCGTCTCCGGCGTGCGCGTCAGCGCGTCCGCCTCGGCGACGACGAATTCGTCGGCGACCGCGCTCGAAGCGCCGCCGCTTCGCACCTGCGCGCGCACCTGCACGCGCTCGCCTTCGACGAACGGCTGCGCCGGCACGAAGCTCGCGCCGTCGCCCTGCGAGTACGCGAGCAGCCGCCCCGCGTGCGCTCCGCTGCGCGAGCCGACGACGCTCACGTGCGAGATCGCGCTCGCGGGCGCGCCGAGGAAGCTGATCTGCGTGCGCGGCGTCGCGTCGCGGCTGCCCGACAGCGGCGACAATGTCACTGAGCCGGCGTTTATCGCCGAGCTGTTCAATGTCGGCGGCACGCAGCCGGGGCCCGGGCCGACGCGGTCGCGACCGCCGTCGCGCACAGCCCCAGCGCCGCCGCCAGCCCTACGATCACGGTACGCATGGACAGCATCGACCCCGAGCAGCATAAGAGAGTCGACCGGCGCACCTTCCTCAAGCGGAGCGCCGTCACCGGCGGGCTGCTGAGCGCCGCCGGCCTTGGGATCGCGCGGCTCGCCGACGCGACGCTCGACGAAGGCTCGCCGACGCCGACACCCGCGCCGACGCCGGCGCCGACGGTCCGCTCCAGGCAACCGAACATCCTCGTGATCGTCGTCGACCAGCTGCGCTACCCGGCGTGGTTCTCGCCGACGGCCGACGGCACCGGGCTGCCGCCGAACATCAGGCGGCTGCGCGAAGGCGCCGTCTCCTTCGCCGGCCACTACACGGCGTCGAACGACTGCACGCCCGCGCGCGCGACGATGCTGACCGGCCTCTACACGCACCAGACCGGCTGCATGGTCACCGGCGGCAGCACGCTCGACCCCGGCTTTCCGACGTGGGGCACGATGCTCCGCGAACACGGCTACCGCACGCGCTGGTACGGCAAGTGGCACCTCACGCATCGCGACGGCAACTGGGGACCGGCGCGCGGCAGGCGCGCGCTCGCGCGCTACGGCTTCGCCGGCGGCACGTTCCCCTCGCCCGACGGCGCCCCCGGCCAGGGCTGGCGCGTCGACGGCTACATCGCGCGCCAGTTCGCCGAGTGGTACGGCTCCGAGCAGGGCGAGCAGCCGTGGTGCACGACCGTGTCGTTCGTCAACCCGCACGACATCGCCTGGTGGTACCGCTGGAGCGACCGCGTGCTGGCCGAGGCGAGCGCGCGCAACGTCGTGCAGTCGCTGCCCGGCAACTTCGAGACGCCGCAGCTCTTGATCGAACGCAACAAGCCGCGCTTGCAGCGCTCGCTGCAGGACACGGCGGCGGCGTCGTTCGGCCCAGTCCCGTTCGAAGGCCCCGAAACGCTCTCGCGCTGGTCGGAATTCCTCGACCTCTACGCCAAGCTCCAGCGCCGCGTCGATGAACACGTCGGCGAGGTGCTCGACGCGCTGCAGAGCCGCCCCGACGTGGCGGCCAACACGATCGTCGTGTTCACGTCCGATCACGGCGAGTACGGCGGCTCGCACGGGCTGCGCGGCAAGGGCGCCGGCGCCTACGAGGAGGCGATCCACGTGCCGTTGATCGTCAAGGACAACCGCGGCGAGCTCGTGCAGGCGCCGGACACGACCCGCACGCAGCTGACCTCGAGTGTCGACGTCGCGCCGCTGCTGCTGACGCTCGCGACCGGCTCAAACGCGTGGCGCGAACAGGCGCGCTACGAGCACCTCGCCGAACGCGCCGACCTCGCCGCGATGCTGACCGACCCGAACGCGCCGGGGCGGCCTTACGTGCTGCACGCGACCGACGAGACGGTCACCGAGTTCGCGCTCGAGCCGTACGCGGCCGACGCGCCGCGGCACGTGATCGCGATGCGCACGCCCGACGCGAAGTACGCGACGTACTCGGACTGGGAACCGAACGGCATCGGGCTCGTCGCTGCCGGGCAGGACCGCGAGCTGTACGACTACGGCGACGAAAGCGGCCGGCTCGAGCTACACAACGGCGCCGGGCAGAGCCAGCTCGAGCCGGCGCTTGCCACCGGGCTCGAACGCGCGATCGAGCAGGAGCTGCGCCGCCCACTGCCGGCCCATCTCGGCGCCGCCAAGGCGCGCGGCTTCGAGGACTACTTCGCGACCGCGCGGATCGTGGCGAACCGCGCCGCGACCGTGCGCGAACGCCACGCCGAAAAGTACTTCGAGGGCCTCGAAGAAGCCGGCGCGCTGCCGGGCGCGCAGTCGCCCGGCGAAACGCGCTTTCGCGCGCTCAACCCCTCCGCGCGGGCGAGACGCCGATGACGGCGCCGCTCGCGTCGAGCGCCTGCGCCTGTACGTAGGCGCCGGCGGCCAGCGAGCCGACGGCGATCGCCGTCTCGAAGCCGCTGCGCGGCGCGCTCGCGACCGGCGCGAGGCTCGCCGGCTTGGCGCCCGCGAGCACGCGCCACGATGCGACTTCGGTCGCGCCGTTCCAGCTCGCGTAGACGACCGCGCCGTGGCCGGAGGAGGCGCGCTGCACCGCGAGCGCCGGCGGTTCTGACGGGCGCGCGCTCCACGGCAGGCGATACGCGCGGTAGGACTCGTACGACGCCGGCATGTGCGCGTCGAACACGAGCTGACCGTTCGCGGCGAATTCCGAGAAGTACGGAGCTTCGCCCCAGCCGACCATCCACGCGCCGCTGGAGAGCGCCTGCACGTTGCCCTGGCTGCCGGCGATCAGCGGCCTGCCCGGATGCACCAGTTCGCGCACGAGCGTCGCCGTCCTGCCGAGCGGGTCGACGCGCAGCTCGATCGCGCGCGACTGCCTGTGCACCGCCGGCGTCGCGCCGTTGTCGAACAGCGTGATCGTCCCGTCGCCCTGCGCGCGCGCGTCGTGCTGCCACGCCGGCGTCGCGCCCGGGCCCAGCGCGAAGCTGCTCTGCCTGCCGCCGAGCTCCCAGCGCACCTGCCCGGTGCGCGGGTCGACGTCGTACGCGGCCCACGTGTTGCGCGCGTCGATCAGCAGATCGCCGTCGGGCTGGGAGTCGATCGCGTTGATGTGGAAGAAGTCGTACGGCGTCGTGCGGCTCGCGTGGGTCGCCGACGCGTAGGAGTCGCTCAGCGGCACGTGGTCGAGGCTGTGCCACTCGTAGCGGACGAGCCCCGTCCTCAGGTCGATCTCCTGCAGCAGCGTGTCGGCGATCGCCGCGTCGCGCGCGCCGCCGACGGCCGACAGGTCGCAGTCGATGCCGTCGAACACCGTGATCACGCCGACGCCCTGCGGCGTGATCCGGAATTCGTGCAGGTCGGGCTGGTAGCCGTTGCCGGCGCGCACGACCGCGAGCTGGCGATAGGAGCCGTCGGCGATCACCTCGCCCGACTTGCTGACGCCGCCCGAGACGACCGGGTCCTGCCACCACGTCAGCACCGGCCTGCCTTCGTACTGCTGCACGCGGAAGTCCGCCGCCCGCGCGCCGGCCGGCGACAGCGCCTTGAAGTAGACGAGCGCGCCGCTTTCGTCGAGGATCATCGGCCCGTACTGCCCGGGGCCCGAGTACGGCGCGAGGAAGATGTCGCCCGGCGAGGCCGAGCCCGAGCGCGTCGTGACGCTGACCGTCGGCGGCTGCAGGTCCGGCCGCGAGCGGAAGCGCTGGTAGGACGCGCGCTGCGGCGCCGGGCGCGGGCTGCCGCCGCGCGACGCCGCCGTGGTCCTGCACGGCCGCAGTGAAGCTCCACGCGAACGGCGTCGTCTGCGCGCCTTCGCGCAGCTGTGCCTGCACGCGCACGAGCTCGCCCTGCGCGAACGGCCGCGACGGCACGAAGCTCGCGCCGTCGCCCTGCGAGTAGGCGATCAGCCGGCCCGGATGCGCACCGCTGAGCGATCCGCTGACGGACACGATCGACAGCTCGCTCGCCGGGACCCCGAGCATGCTGATCTGCGTCGAGACCGACGCGTCGCGCGATTGCGGCTCGGGCGAGACCGTCACGCGCTTGCCGGCGAGCGACGCCGAGACGTTCAGGTGCGCCGGCGCGCAGCTCGGCGACACGCCCGGTTCGACGAACCCGCTCGACCGCGCGACGACGTCGGCGCGACTCGAGCGAGGCGCGACGAGCGCGGCGGCAGCGGCGAGCAGCAGGGCCAGCGTCGCGCCGGCGAGCGCGAGCGGCGGCCGCCTCGCGCCGGCGCTCACCCCTTGACCGTCGGCGAGGTCCCGAGCACGTTGCCGGCGGCGTCGAGCGCCTGCACGGCGACGTACGGGCCGGCGGTGGGCGCCGCGATCGTCGTCTGGAAGCCGGCCTTCGGCGCCGTCGCGACCGCCGTCAGCGCGCTCGTCGACGCGCCGCCGAGCACGCGCCAGGAGGCGACCTCGGTCGCCCCGTTCCAGCTGACCGCGACGCTCAGCGCGCCGGCGCCGCCGGCGCGCGCCAGCACCGACGGCCGCGTCGTCGGGCGGCCTTCCCACGGCGAGAGGAACGTCTTGAAGTTCTGCACTTCACGGCCGAGCGTCCCGTCGAGCAGGACGTGGCCGGAGGAGTCGAACTCGGTGAAGTTCGGCAGCCGCCCGTACCCGAGCAGCCAGTCGCCGCCGGGCAGGCTGAGCGTGTTGCCCTGGCTTTCGGCCAGCAGCGTCTTCGTCGGGTTCGTGAACTGCTTGACGAGCGTGACCGTGTGGTTGGCCGTGTCGGGGCGCAGCAACAGGCCGCGCGACTGCTTCTCCTTCGGCGGGTCCGAGCCGTTGTCGAACACCGAGATCAGCCCGCCGGGCTGGAACTCGGCGTCGTGCTGCCAGTAGAAGCGCGTGCCGGCGCCGAGCGCGAAGCTCCCGTGGCGCCCGCCCAGGCGCCAGAGGATCGCGCCGCTGCGGACGTCGAGGTCGTACAGCGTCCACGTGTTGCGCACCGACACCAGCACGTCGTTCGACGATCCCGGTTCGGCCGAGTTGAGGTGCGCGTAGTCCCACGGGTAGCTCTTCGGGACGGGGTTGTTCGATTCCGACGGCGGGATGTGACCGAGCGTGTGCCACTCCCACATCACGAGGCCCGTCTTGATGTCGATCTCCTGCACGACCGAGTCCGTCAGGATCCCGTTGGCGGGCCCGTGGACGCTCGACAGGTTCATCTGGATCGGGTCGAACACGTCGATCCACGCCGTGCCTTGCGGCGTGATCTTCACCGAGTGCAGGTCGGCCCGGTAGCCGTTGCCGGCCCTGATCGTCGCGATCCGGCGGTAGGAGCTGTCGGCGATCACGTCTTCGCCCTCGCCGAAGCCGACCTGGATGATCCGTCCCTGCCACCACGTCAGCGCCGGCTTGCCCTGGTACTGCTGGACCTGGAAGTTCGTCGCCTCGTAGCCGGCCGGCAGCGGCTGGAACCAGACGAGGTCGCCCTTCTGGTCGGCGATCATCGGCCCGGGCGATCCCTCGCCCTGATACGGCGCGAGGAACAGGTAGCCGGGCGCGGCGCCGGGCTTCGCGACGGTCGTGATCTTCACGCTCGACGGCGTCAGCGTCGGCGCCGAGCTGTAGCGCTGGACCGCGCGCGGGTCGCCCGCGTTGATCGGGAACTCCTTCTGGCTGACCGCCGCCTGGTGGGCGATCGTGAAGCTCGTCGTGACCGGGGCGCCGCCGGCCTGCGCGCTGACCGTCACCTTCTCGCCGGGGCTGAACGGTCGGCTCGGCAGGAAGCTCGCGCCCGTGCCGGTCGAGTAGCTGCGCAGGGCGCCGCTGTGCGCGCCGCTGTGCGAGCCGACGACGCGCACGCCGCTGATCTGCGTCCCGGGACCGCCGAGGAAGCTGATCTGCGTCGCCGGCGAGGCGTCCGGCGTCCCCGGCTGCGGCGAGATCGCGACGGGGCCGGCGGCCGGGCGCGCGATCGACGCGTCGAGCGTCGCCGAGGTCGCCTGCGACGTGCCGCCGCACGCGCTCAGCCCGGCGACGCCGAGCAGCGCCGCGAGCGCTACGCCGATCGTTGACAGGACGCGGGTCATCAGGTCGGCGATCGTATCCGGCGCGTAGGCGGTCCGAGCCGGTCGCCTACTGGGCCGTGAACGACGAGGACGTCCCGAGCACGCGCCCGCCGCCGTCGAGCGCCTGCAGCTCGAAGCTCCGGTGGCTCCCCGGCACGGCGATCGCCGTCTCGAAGCCCGACTTGGCGTCGCGTCGCGACGGCCGTCAGGTGGCCGGCGTCGGGTCCGGCGAGGACCCGCCAGGAGGCCAGCTGCGTCGCGCCGTTCCAGCTCGCGTAGACGGTCGTGCGCCCGTCACCGCTGCGCGCGGCGCCGGCCGGCGGCGACAGCGGTTCGCCGACCCATCGCTCGACCGTCGCGCGGTAGCTCAGGTCCGGGCCCGGCAGTTCCCCTTCGAACAGCAGCTTGCCCGACGGAGTCGAACTCCGAGAAGTACGGTTCCGAGCCCCAGCCGACGAACACGTCGCCGTTCGCGAGCGGCTGCGTGTCGCCCATGTATTCGGACTCGAAGTCCCCTTTCTGCTCCGTACTGCGCCCGCAGGCTCGCAGTGCGCGTCTGTTCGTTCGAGCGTCAGCACGAGCCCGCGCGACGGCCCCGTCGCGTGGACCGACGTGCCGCCGCCGGTCTGCCGGCAGCAGTGGTCGTCGAACACCGTGACCGTCCCGTCCGGCTGCATGTTCACGTCGTGCTGCCACTCGAACGCCGCGCCGGGACCGAACTTGAAGTCCGAGTGTTTGCCGCCGAGCGTCCACTCGATCCTGCCGCTCGCGATGTCGACGAGGTACGCCGCCCACGTGTTGCGCATCGAGACGAGGAACTTGCCGCCGCCGACGAGCTCGATCGAGTTGACGTGGTAGGCGTCCCACGGGAAGCCGTTCGTCGGCAGCGACGCTTCGGACTCGCCGAGCGGGATGTGCTCGAGCGCGTCCCAGTTGCGCAGCAGCCTGCCCGTCTTCAGGTCGTACTCCTGGACCGCCGAGTCGATCAGCGCGCCGTTGTAGGCGCCGCCGTAGCTCGACAGGTCTCTCGGGAGGTTCTTGTTCGCCGTGACCCACGCGTTGTCGCCGTCGATCACGATCTCGTGCAGCGTCAGCACCCAGCCGCCCGTCGCTTTGAGCCGCGCGACCGTGCGGTAGTGCTGGTCGACGACGACGTATTCGCCGCTTTCGGTCGCGCCGGTGTTCGTGACCTTGCCCTGCCACCACGCGAGCGCCGGCTTGCCTTCGAAGCGCTGCAGGCTGAGGTTTGCCGCGACGAGCTTTTCGTCGCACCGGCTGGAACCACACCGGCTGCAGCTCGCGGTCGAGGATCAGCGGCCCGCTCTGGCCGATGATCGGCGGTTCGTTGAGGTTGTAGAAGTTCGTCGCGAAGCATGTACCCCGGCGCGAGCGCTCGCCGCCGGCGCGCGCTTCAGCAGGCGGATCTTCGGCGGGTGCAGCGACGGCGTCGCGACGTAGCTGTAGGCGTCGGTCAGCGTGTACCGGCCGAGCGGCGGCGCCGTTCGAGCCGGCGAACGCGACCGTCAGCCCGACGAACACGGCCAGCACGGCGCCGATCGCGAGCGCCAGCCAGCCGCACCGACCGGCGACGGCGCCGGCGACGGTCTGCGGCAGGGCGACGAACGTCATCAGCGCGGCGACCCCGGCGAGCCCGGCGCCGATCAGAAGGCCGAGGCGGAAGCCGTGCGTGAGCGCTTCGGAGACCTGCTCGCCCGTGCCGATCAGGTGGCTGCGTGCGCTGCGTCGCGAGCGTGATCAGCACCGCCAGGCCGAGGCCGCCGCCGACCTGTCGCGAGGTGTTGACGAGGCCCGACGCGAGGCCGGCCTGGCCCTCCTTCGCGCCCTGCGTCGCGGCGATCGTCGAGGGCACGATCGACATCGCGATCCCCGCCGCCGTCAGCAGCCCGGGGATCATGATGTAGACGATCCCGCTGCCGCTCGACCCGATCCGCGCGAGCAGCAGCATCCCGGCCGTCAGCATGATCAGCCCGCTGCCGAGCACCGGCGCGCACGCCGAACCGGCTCGACGAGCTTGCCCGCGCGCGAGGCGACGAGCATGATCATCGAGCGTCATCGGCAGGAAGATCAGCCCCGTGTGCAGCGGCGAGAGCCCGAGCACCTGCTGCAGGTAGAGCGAGCTGAGGATCCACATCGGGAACAGCGCCGCGCTGAACAGCAGCACGACGTTGTTGGCGGTCACGCAGCGGCTTCGTCAGCTCCTTGAACGGGATCAGCGGATCGGACGCGACCCGCGTCTCGATCAGCCGAACACGCCGAGCAGCACGACGCCGAGCGACGATCGGGCCGAGCGCCTCGAACGTGCCCCACCCCTTCAGGCCGGCTTCGACGACGCCGAACACGAGCACCATCTGGCCGATCGTCAGCGTCAGCGCGCCGGCGAGGTCGAAGCTCTTCTCCGCGCGCGCGGCGGCGCTCGCTGACGACCGCGTACGCGACGAGCGCCGCCGCGATCGCGATCGGCGGGTTGATCAGCAGCACCCAGCGCCAGCTGAGCACTTCGGTGATGATCCCTCCGAGCAGCACGCCGGCCGACGCCGCCGAGCCCGTTCATCGCCGCCCACGTGCCGATCGCCCGGTGCAGCTTCGGCCCGGGCGCGAACGACGCCGTGATGATCGCCAGCGAGCACGCCGCCATCAGCGCGCCGGCGAGGCCCTGCAGCGCGCGCGCGCGCCGATCAGCACCGCCTGTTCGGGCGCGAGGCCGCCGACCAGCGACGCCAGCCCGAACAGGAGCAGCGCGAAGACGAACGTGCGGCGCTGCCCGAAGTGGTCGGCCGCACGGCCGCCGAGCATCAGGAAGCCGGCGAACGTGATCGCGTACGCGTCGACGACCCACTGCAGCTCGCGGCGAGGAGAAGCCGAGGCTCGACTGGATGTGCGGCAGCGCGACGTTGACGATGCTCAGGTCGAGGATGACCATGAACTGCGCCACGCAGCAGACGACCAGCAGCCACGTCTGGCCGCTGGCCGCGCCGCTCCTCGGCGGGCACCGCCGCCGGGGCCCGCGGGTTCGCCGCCTCGACGCTCACGCGCGCCTGCCCGACTGCGTTTCACACTGCCGGCGCTTGGTAGGGTGGGCCGTCCCGAGCCCGCGAGCGACGATTGGAGCCCGGCCCATGAGAAGAACGCCACTGACCGCCATGCTAACGCTCGTGGCCGTCCTGGCGAGCGCCTTCGCGCTGGCCGCGTGCGGCAGCAGCAGCTCCTCCTCCTCATCGACGGCGACGACGACGAGCACGACCACGAGCACGACGCCGACGAGCACGACGACGACGCACAAGCACCAGTCGAAACCCGCCTACTGAGGCGCCCTCATCCCGATCCCGCCTTGCCCGAATCCGGCAGCGAGGCGTAGTAGCCGATCACCTTCGACGTCCGCGAGCGTCGCGAGCACGCGGCCGGCGGCGTCGAGCGCCTGCACGGCGACGTAGGAGTAGCTTCCGCGGCAGCGTCGTCGAGCTCTCGAAGCCGGTCGCCGGGATCGTCGCCTGCGCGCTCAGCGAGCCGGCTTGCTCGCCGGCGAGCACGCGCCACGAGGCAACCCCGGTGGCGCCGTTCCAGCTCGCGTGCACGATCGTCTCTTCGCCGGTGTTGTTCAGGCTCGCGAGCACCGCCGGCGGGCTCGCCGGCAGCGCGCTCCACGGGAAGCGGAACGCCCGGTAGAAGGACATGTCGTACGGCTGGTGCGCGTCGAACAGCAGCGAGCCGTCGCCGGCGTACTCGCTGATCGCCGGCACGCCGCCGTAGCCGACGAGCGTGTTGCCGTCGGGCAGCGTCTGCATGTTGCCCTGGCTCGCCGCCAGCAGCGGCGGGTCGCGGTGCGTGTAGCTGGCGAGCGAGGCTCACGCGACGTGTGCGTCGAGGTCGAGCTCGATCCGCACGGCGCGCGACTGGCTGTGGATCGGCGGGTTCGAGCCGTCGTCGAAGAACGTCAGCTCGCCGTCGGGCAGCATCCGCCCGTCGTGCTGCCACGCCATCTTCGTGCCCGGCCCCATCGCGAACGAGCTGCGGTTGCCGCCGAGGCGCCACAGCACCCTGCCGCTGCCGCGCCTGCAGCTGATAGCCGGCCCACGTGCTGCGCGCCGAGATCAGGATGTCGCCGCCCGGCTCGGGATCGATCGAGTTGAGGTGGAAGTAGTCCCACGGCGTCGGTCGCATCGGGCGCTTCGACTTCGGACTCTTCGGCGCCGACGTGGTCGAGGCTGTGCCATTCCCAGCGCACGAGGCCCGTCCTGATGTCGATCTGCTGGATCGCCGTGTCGACGATCGCGCCGCCGACGCGATGCCGCTCGACCGAGCTGCAGGTCGCAGCGGATCGGGTTGAACGCCGTGATGTAGGCGACGTCGCCGGGCGCGAGCTGGAAGTCGTGCAGGTCGGCCTGCAGGCCGTTGCCGCCGGCGATCCTCGCGACCGTCCGGTAGCGGGAGTTCATCACGACGTCTTCGCCCTGGCCGAAGCCGAGCGAGAGCACGCTGCCCCGCCACCACGTCAGGTCGCGCCGCCCTTCGTAGGTCTGCTCGACAGGTCCTCGGCCGCTTCGCCCTCCGGCGAGCGCGTCGAACCACACGAGCCGGCCCTGCGGCGTGTAGATCAGCGGCCCGTACTGGCCCGGGCCCGGGCCCGTTGGTCGTGAAGATGTCGCCGGCCGCCGGGATCGCGGTCGGGCGTCGTCACGGTCATCACCGGCGCCTGCGACGCCGGGCAGCGTGTAGAAGCTCTGGTAGTCGGCCGGCGCCGCCGGCGGGTTGGGGAAGTCGGCGTGTTCGCCGTCGGGTACGGGCGTGTCGACGCGGAACTGGAACGCCACCGGCCTGCCGGCGCCGGCGCCGACCACGGCGTGCACGGCGACGCGCTCGCCCGCCCGGAACGGCTTCGACGGCGCGAAGCTCGCGCCGTCTCCCTGCGAGTAGGCGCGCACGCGACCGGCGTGCGCGCCGCTGCGCTCGCCGACGACCGAGATCGCGCGGATCTGCGCCGCCGGAGCGCCGAGGAAGCTGATCTGCGTCGCGGCGTTGGCCGTGCCCGTTTCCGGCGCCGGCGAGACCGACGACGCCGGTGCCCGGCAGCGTCGCGTCGTGCTCGAGCGTCGCCGGCAGGCACGCCGGCGAGACGACCCTGCGCGCGCTCGACCCCGAGCCCAGCCGCAGGCTGGGCGAGTCGAGCGCGAGCGCGAGCACTCCCCATACGAGCGCGGCGAACCCGAGGATGATGAGGACCTTGCGAGGCATGGACAGATGGAAACATCCCGCGACCGCCCGCTCGCACGCGCGGGCGTCGGGGCCGGCAGCGTGGCACATCCACGCAACGGCCACGTAAGAGTTGCCTCAAAACGCCTGCCTGCTGGGCTCCCCGGCCCGCAGGAGTAGGCTCGCGTCGATGCGACGAGCGCTCGCCTTGCCGCTGACCGCGATCGGGCTGCTGCTCGGGGGCTCGCCCGCGCTCGCCGCGGGCGGCGACGCGGGCGCGACGGCCGCCTACGTCCGCGCGAACTACGCGCTCGTCGCGAACGCCCATGCCAAGCAGGGCGCCGCCGAAGCCGCGCTGCAGTCGCTGCTCGCGCGCGTCCGCCGCGAATGCCCGAACGTCGTCGCCGGCTCGCCGCAGAACGAAGCCTCGGAAAAGCTCACGTTCGAGCTCGTCGGCGCGATGCGCCTCTCCGCGCTGAAACCGATCTCCGGCGCGATCGCCGCCTACGCGCGAGCGGTCTCCGGCCTGCGCTGGAGCGACGCCGCGCTGACGCGCGAAGTCCACGCCTACGCGCGCGAACTGCTGACGCAGTCGCGGATCCCCGTGCCCGACCTCTGCGCCGAACTGCGCGCCTGGAAGGCGACCGGCTACGCCTCGCTGCCACCCGGCACGCTGCCGTTCGACAAGGCCTACTACGCCGTCTACGTCGGAATCGGGCTGCTCCCGACACGGCGGCTCGCCCGATCGCTGCAGAGCGGCCAGCGCGGGCTCGTGCAGCGCACGCTGACGCTCGAAGAAGACGTGATCCAGTTCGAAGCGAACGCCGTCGAAACGTGGGGTCGGATCATGGACGCCGCCGGGCTTCAGCCCTAGCGGCCGGCGCCGCGACGAGCGCCGAGCGCCCGGCTGCGCCGTGCAGGCGCGCGACGAGCTGCGCGGCGAGCGCGCCGCACAGCGCCAGCGCGAACGCGCCCGCCGCCCCCAGCGGGACGAGCAGGACGGCGAGCAGGAAGCAGAACGCGACGAACCCGAACGCGCCGCGCAGGAAGCCGCGCAGGAACGCGTTCGCGTGCGCCGGACCCTCGAGCACGAGCACGAACGCCGCGAGCACCGTGTTCGAGACCGGAAACGGCGTCAGCACGCCGGTCAGCGTCGGGCCGAGGCCCGCCGCCGCGCCGGTCAGGCCGAGCACGAGCACCGCCGTCGCGAGCGCGCGCGCCGGCAGGTCCCAGACCGGCAGCTCCGCATCCGACGTCGACTCCAGGTGCGGGTCGGGCGGCATCAACCGCGGCGCGATCGCGTACGCGCACAGCGCGATCGCGAGGCCCGCGCCCGCCGGCGGCGCGATCGTCGCGAAGCCGAGCGCGACAGCGAGGAACGCGAGCCAGCCCGCGGCGACCGCGAACGGCCAGTGCCGGCGACGGGAGACATGCGCGAAGACGACGACGAACGACGCCAGCGCGACCAGCCCGAGCAGCGCCGCAGCGGCCGCGCGCGAGGCGAAGTGCGCACCGTGCTCGAGGTCGGTGATCAGCAGGATCGGCCCCGCTACGAGCGGCAGGGCGACGAGCAGGCCCGAGACCTCGTGACCCCAGCGACGGCCGGCCAGCGACGAGCCGACGACGAGCGCCGGCGCGAGCGTCAGCTTGACGAGCAGCAGCGACACGCCGGGCCTACGATCGCTCCCAGCGGTACTCGGACTCGGCCCGCGTCGAGCGCTGCGCGCGCCTCAGCGCGGCGTTGACGATCCACACGATCAGCGCGCCGCCGAGCGTCGACCAGAAGCCGCCGACCGTGAAGTCCGTGACGATCCTGCTCGTCAGCCACAGCATCAGCGCGTTGATCACGAGCAGCATCAAACCGAGCGAGAGGATCACCGCCGGGAGCGTCAGCAGGATGATCGCCGGCCGGACCGCGAAGTTGACGAGACCGAGGATCGCCCCGGCGAGCAGCAGCGTGCCGGCGTCGCCGCCGTAGCCGATCGCCGGGATCACCGCCGCGGCGACGAGCAGCGCGGCGCAGTTGGACAGCCACGCGATCACGAGTCGGGCGAGCACTCTCGGCATGCCCTTCATCCTCCCACGCGCTCGCCGTCCTGACCACGCGGACCGCCGCGCTCGCTTTCGGTAGATCGCTCTAGTGCAGCGCCTATCATGCGCGCATGGCGGCCGCCACGAGGGAGCGCATCGTCGAGCACAGCGCCGAGCTGTTCCGGCGCCAGGGGTTCGCCGGCACCGGCGTCAAGCAGATCGTCGCCGAGGCGAGCGCGCCGTTCGGGTCGCTCTACCACTTCTTCCCCGGCGGCAAGGAGCAGCTCGGCGAGGAGACGATCCGCTGGTCGGGCGCGATCTACGCACAGCTGATCGACGCGTTCTTCCAGCCCGGCGGCGACCCCGTCGCGGCGACGCGCGACTTCTTCGCCGCCGCCGCGCAGACGCTGCGCGACAGCGACTACGCCGACGCGTGCCCGATCGCGACCGTCGCGCTCGAGGTCTCGAGCACGAGCGAGCCGCTGCGCCAGGCCTGCGCCGACGTGTTCGACAGCTGGATCGACGGCGCCGCGCGCCGGCTCGCCGAATGCGGAATCGCGCGCAAGCGCGCGCGCGAGCTCGCGCTGTCGATGCTCGCCTCGCTCGAGGGCGCGTTCGTGCTCGCCCGCGCGTTGCGCAGCACCGAGCCGCTCGACGTCGCCGGCGCCGCGGCCGTGAGTGCTGTGCGCGGAACGTTGGCGACTCAGCGCTCGCGTCGCCGCGCGCGATGACGGCCCTCATAACGGTCGAAACCTGGCGCCACGAAGGCGAATGCGTGCCGCGCGTCCTCAGTGGCGCCCCGACGCGGCGTCGATCAGCCCGCCCAGGCGCGACGCGCGCCCGCGGCGGCGCTCGATCTCATCAGCGCGGCGGTACAGCGCGTACACCGACCTGATCGCGGCCCACCGCAGCGGCTCGGGCTCCCAGCGGCGCGGGCGGCGACCGACCCACGGCAGCTCGCACAGCGCGCTGCGCTCGTCGAGCAGCAGGTCGCGCAGCGTGCGCGCGGCGAGGTTCGACGCGGCGACGCCCTCGCCGACGTACCCGCCCGCCCACGCCAGCCCCGTTCGCCGGTCGGCGTCGACCGTCACGCACCAGTCGCGCGCGACGCCGAGCACGCCCGACCACGCGTGGTCGATCGACGCCCCGGCGGTCGCCGGGAACATGCTCGCGAGCTTCGTCCGCAGTTCCTCGATCGTCGCCTGCGCGATGCGCCCGTCGCCGCCCGTGCGCGAGCCGAACCGGTACGGCACGCCGCGCCCGCCGATCGCGATCCGCCCGTCGTCGGTCCGCTGCAGGTACGAGAACACGTGCGCCGCGTCGCCCAGCAGCTCGCGCCCCTCCCAGCCGATCTCGCTCCACGCGCTCGCTGGCAGCGGCGCCGTCACGATCATCGAGCTGTTGATCGGCACGAGCGCGCGTCGCAGCCCGCGCAGCGAGCTCGTGTAGCCCTCCGTCGCGCGCACGACCCACCGCGCACGCACCGAGCCGGCGTCGGTCAGCGCCTCGCCCGGGCGCAGCTCGCGCACCGGCGTGCGCTCGTGGATCGTCACGCCGCTGCGCTCGACCGCCTCGGCCAGCCCGCGCAGCAGCTTCGCCGGGTGCACGCGCGCGACGTGCGGCGAGAACGTCGCCGTCCGCGCGCCCTCCACGCGCACGCGCGCGCCGAGCTCCTCGCCGCTCAGCTCGCGCGCGTCCTGCTCGCCGAAGCCGTAACCGTGCAGCTCGCGCACGTGCTCGCGCACGCGCGCCGCCTGCGCCGCGTCGAGCGCGACCTCGACGTGACCCGACTTGACGAACTCGGCGTCGATCCGCTCGCGCGCGAGCACCGCCGCGATCTCGTCGACCGTCGCGAACATCTCGCGCTGCAACGCCGCGTACGCCGCGCGCGAGCCGCCGCGCTCATACGCGCCGGCCGGGCCCGAGAAGAAGCCGGTGACCCAGCCGCCGTTGCGCCCCGACGCGCCGTAGCCGGCGCGCTCGGCCTCGAGCACGACGATCGACAGCGACGGCCGCGCGCGCTTCAGGTAGTACGCCGTCCACAGGCCCGTGTAGCCGGCGCCGACGATCGCCACGTCGGCCTCCGCCGGTCCGCGCAGCGGCTCGCGCGGCGGCGGCTGGCCGCCGAGCGAGCGCCACCAGAAGCCGAGCTCGCCCGTGCGCATCCGGCGAGGTTAGCCACGCGCCGTTTTGACGTAGAGTCCCGCGCATGGGCAACTTCGCCGAGCTGTCGCTGTCCGGTCGCGTCGCGACGCCCGACGACGGCGACTGGGACGCCGCGCGGATCGCGTGGAACGTCGCCGCCGATCAGCGCCCGAGCGCCGTCGCGTTCGTCGAGAGCGCCGACGACGTCGCGCGCACGCTCGGCTTCGCCGCGCGCAACGGGCTGCGCGTGACCGTCCAGGGCACCGGCCACGGCGCCGGCCCGCTCGACTGGAACGACGACACGATCCTGATCAAGACCGAGCGGATGCGCGGCGTCGCGATCGACGCCGGCGCGCAGACCGCGCGCCTGCAGGCCGGCGTGCTCGCGCTCGAGCTCGGCGAAGCCGCGCAGTCCGCCGGCCTGTGCTCGCTGCCCGGCTCGGCGCCCGACGTCGGCGTCGTCGGCTTCACGCTCGGCGGCGGCCTCGGCTGGCTCGGGCGCCGCTACGGCTTCGCCTGCAACCGCGTGCGCGCGATCGAGCTCGTCACCGCCGACGGCCAGCAGCTGCGCGTCGACTCAGAGCACGAGCCCGACCTGTTCTGGGCGCTGCGCGGCGGCGGCGGCGAGTTCGCCGTCGTCACCGCGATCGAAGTCGCGCTGCTGCCCGTCTCCGAGCTGTACGCCGGCACGCTCGTGCTGCCCGCCGAGGCCGGCGTCGACGCGATCCGCGCGTACCGCGACTGGGCCGCCGCGCTGCCCGACGACGTCACCTCGATCGTCCGCTTCCTGCGCCCGCCGCCGATGCCCGACGTGCCCGAGCCGCTGCGCGACCGCCCGCTGCTGACGATCGGCGCCGCCTGCATCGGCTCCCAGGCCGACGGCGAGCGGATCGTCGCGCCGCTGCGCGAGATCGGCGAGCCGATCCTCGACACGTTCGCCCAGATCCCCGCCGCCGGCCTCTCGAAAATCCACATGGACCCCGAGCACCCGGTGCCCGGCCTCGGCCACCACGCCGCGATCCGCGAGCTGCCCGACGACGCGATCGACGCGTTCGCCGGCGCCGCCGGGCCGCAGGCCGGCTCCTCGCTGCTGCTCGCCGAGCTGCGCCACCTCGGCGGCGCGCTCGGTCGCGAGCAGCCCGGCGCCGGCGCCCTCTCGAAGCTAGACGCCGGCTTCGTCATGTTCGCGCTCGGCGTGCCGATGACGCCCGAGCTCGGCGAGGCGATCAACGCCGACCTCGACCGCCTGCACGGCGCGATGGCGCCATGGAGCGCCTCCGGCGGCTACCTCAACTTCGCCGACCGCCCGTGCGACGTCGACGCGATCCTGCCGCCCGAGACCTGCGAGCGCCTCGCCACGGTCAAGCGGCGCTGGGACCCCGACGGGCTGCTGCGCTCGAACCACATGCTCGCCGTCGCCTGAGGGCGGGCGGCGCGCCTGCGGCTACTTGCAGCTCAATTGCGCGAGGGCCTTCGCGAACTCGGCTTTGAGCCGAGCGTCGATGTCCGTCACCTGCGAGGCCGGCGGCGGCGAGACGACGGGCTGGCGGCCGTAGCCGAACAAATCCATGCTGAACGACTCGTGCAGCCGCCCTTCGGGCGTGCACAGCGAGAATCCATAGGAGATGCGCGAGATGCGACCGTCCGAGCCGACCCACACGTCCATCGGCATCGTCTTCGCGCCGGTGAGGCGCTCGACCAGTTCGCCGGCGCGCTTCCCCGCCGGGCGTTGGGCCACCGGCCCGACCGACCCGAGGCGATCGAGCTCGACGACCGCGTGGTAGTGGGTCGAGGCGACCCCGCGCACGGCTTCGCTGCCGATGCGCGTGACCGTGCCCGCCGACCTCAGGTAGCCGAGCACCTGCGACGGGTCCTGCCCGCCGCCGCCGAGCGACCCCTGTTCGTAGGACTGGGTGAACGTCGATACGTCGACGCGCACCCACGGCTTGCCGTGCGTCACGCTCGCGTTCGCGCCGCTCGGCGCCTCGATGTACACGTACGGCTTCGCGATCAGCTCGGAGACCTTGTGCCCTTCGACTTCGATCGTCATCGCCCCTTCGGAGCCGCGAGCGTCGATCGTGCCGGTCCCTCCGACGGTCACCGTCTTGCCGCCGCCGTCCGTCACGGTCGTCGTCAGCGCCACCTTGTAGCCCGGCACGCGATCGGTCGCGTCGGCGGCGCGCGTCACCGCGGCTAGATACGACGCGTCGGCGGCCGTCGACGTTCCGCCCGAGCCGCCGCCGGAGGCGCCGCCACAGCCGGCCGCGAAGGCGATCGCGCCCAGCGCGCCGAGCGCGCCCGCGCCCCACCGGCAAAGTCCGTTCCTCCGCACACGGGCGAAGATACCCAATCGCCCGGGCGCCACCGGGCGGCGCTCGACGATCGGTCGAGCCGGCGCCTCAGCGCGGGGCGACGCCTCAGCGCGGGGCGACGCCTCAGCGCGGGGCCGGCGGCTCGGCGCGCCGCCCGGCAAGGCCATCGCTCGCGAGCGCGTCGATCCCGAGCTCGAGCATCCGCCGCCACATGCCCGCCTCGAGCTGACCGGCGGCGCGCGTCGCGGCGAACAGCAGCCGCAGGTCGAGCGCCGTCGCGTCGGCGCGCAACGTCCCCTCGGCGCGCGCCGCCGCGAGCAGCGCTTCGAGCGCGATCAGCGTGCGCTCGAACGCAACCTGCACGTCGGGGTGCTCGAGCACCATCGCCATCGCCTCGCCCATCACCGCGTCGGCCGCCTGGCGCTCGGCGAGCGTCCACAGCAGCGCGACGAGCGCATCCCACGCGCCGGCGTCGCGCGCGAGCGCCTGCTCGGCGCCGGCGCGCGACTCCTCCAGCCGCTCGATCACGAGCGCCGCGAGCAGGTCGCGCTTGGACGGGAACTGCCGGTAGACGCTGCCGACGCCGGCGCCCGCTGCCGCCGCGATCGCCGGCATCGGCGCGTCGAGGCCGTCGCGCGCGAACACCTCGCCGGCCGCGCGCAGCAGCCGCGCGCGCTTCTGCGCGGCGTCGAGCGTCGACCAGCCGGCGTCGCGGGGCCTCGCGGCGGTCCTCTCCACCGGTAGCGGAATGCTCATTCCGCTACTGTAGACGACCTCGATGGAGCACGGCGAAAGCGAGCGCACGCACCCGACGCTGATCCTCGCCGTGCTCGCGCTCGGCGGCATCGCGTACGCGATGCTGAGCTCGTCGGTCGTACCGGCGCTGCCGACGATCCAGCACGCGCTGCACACGAGCGAGACGGGGATCACGTGGTTGCTGACCGCCTACCTGCTATCGGCGTCGGTCGGCACGGCGATCCTTGGGCGGCTCGGCGACATGTACGGCAAGGAGCGCCTGCTGCTGGTCACGCTCGTGATCCTCGCCGCCGGCACGCTGCTCGCCGCCGTGTCGAGCTCGCTCGGCGTGATGATCGCCGCGCGCTTCATCCAGGGCGCGAGCGGCGGCATCTTCCCGCTCGCGTTCGGCATCGTGCGCGACGAGTTCCCGCGCGAGAAGGTCGCCGGCTCGATCGGGCTGCTGTCGGCGATCCTCGGCGTCGGCGCCGGCTTCGGCATCGTGCTGTCGGGCGTGATCGTCGAGCACCTCGACTACCACTGGCTGTTCTGGATCCCGCTCGTCGCGACCGCGATCGCCGCGATCGCGACGTGGCGCTTCATCCCCGAGTCGCCGGTGCGCGTTCCCGGGCGGATCAACTGGCTCGCGGCGGCGCTGATGACGATCGGCATCTCGACCGTCCTGCTGGCGATCTCCGAGACGACGACGTGGGGCTGGGGCTCGACGAAGACGCTCGGGCTGATCGCCGCCGGCCTCGCCGTCTCGGCCGTGTGGATCGCCGTCGAGGCGCGCAGCTCGCACCCGCTGATCGACATGGCGATGATGCGGCTGCGCGGCGTCTGGACGACGAACCTCGCGGCGTTCCTGCTCGGCGCCGGCATGTACGCGTCGTTCATCGTCTTCCCGCAGTTCGCGCAGTTGCCGAAGAGCACGGGCTTCGGCTTCGGCGCGTCGGTCGTCGTCTCCGGCCTGTACCTGCTGCCGTCGACCGTCGGCATGACGATCCTCGGGATCTACGCCGGACGGATCTCGGCGCGCTTCGGCTCGCGCGCGGCACTGCTCGCGGGCACCGCGTTCACGACCGCGTCGTTCGCGCTGCTCGCGATCGATCACGCGCATCCGCTCGAGTTCCTGATCGCCGCCGGCCTGCTCGGCGTCGGCATCGGCCTCGCGTTCGCCGCGCTCGGCAACCTGATCGTCCAGGCCGTCTCGAATCATCAGACCGGCGTCGCCAGCGGCATGAACACGGTCATGCGCACGCTCGGCGGCGCGCTCGGCGGCCAGCTCTCGGCGACGTTCATCGCCGGCCACACGGCGCATGGGCTGCCGACCGTCACCGGCTTCACCGAGACGTTCGCGATGGCGACCGGCTTCCTGCTCGTGTGCCTGCTCGCGGGCGCGCTCGTGCCACGGCGCGCGAGCGCCGCCCGGGCCCCGCAGGCCGGCGTGGCCCGCGCGCGGGCCGTCGCCGACGCGATCGAGCCCGAGGCCGAGGCGGCTTAGCCGGGCTGCGCCTGTACGGCCGGCGCCGGCGGGACCGCGCCCGCGTCGGGCGAAGCCTCGCCGACCGGTTCCTCGGCGCGCCCGCCCGGCATCGCGCGCAGCGCGACGATGAACGCGAGCGCCATCGCCGCGGCCATCCCGTAGACGACGGTCTGCGTCGAGTGCGCGAAGTCGAGCTGGATCTGATGCGAGATCCCGTGCGAGGCCTGCCCGCGCGGAGCGGAGCCGGCGTTCGAGCCGCTGCCCGCGCCGGAGATCGCGTGCGCGACGCTGTCGGCGCGCGCCTTCGGCACGCCGACCCTGCCGAGCGTCTTCTCGATCCGCGAGACGTTTTCGGTGATCAACAGCGAGCCGAGCACGGCGAGCCCGAGGCTGCCGCCGAAGTTGCGCACGGTCTGCGTCAGGCCCGTGACGGCGCCGTACGTCGCGCGCGCGGCGCGGTTCAGCGCGTCGGTGCTGACCGGCCCGAGCACGAGCCCGACGCCGACGCCGGCGAGCGCGAGGTAGTACCACTGTTCGCCGAACGACAGGCTGTCGAGTTCCGAGCCCCACAGGTAGAAGCCGACGGCCGCGATCGCGCAGCCCGGCACGACGGCCGGGCGAACGCCGCGGGCGTCGAGCAGGCGACCGCCACGCTGAGCGCCGAGCGTGAAGCCGCCGAAGAAGACGAGCAGGAACAGCCCGGCGCCGCCGGCGCTTTCGCCGAGCGCGATCTGCGCATAGAGGCTCGCGAAGAAGAACAGCGGCACGAAGCAGATCGACAGCAGGAACAGCACGACGTTGTCGACGAAGAACGCGCGGTCGGAGAACAGGTGCATCGGCACGAGCGGTTTGTCCGAGGCGAGCTCGAAGCGCACGAACACGCCGAGCAGCAGCAGGCCCGCGACCAGGCACGCCCAGGTGGAGACGCTTTCCCAGCCCCACACGCTCGCCTGCTGCAGGCCGAGCACGGCCAGGCCCATGCCGGCGCAGACGAGCACCGCGCCGCGCACGTCGATTCGCGACGGGTTGCGTTCCTCGGCCGGTTTCGAGATCAGCGTCAGCGCGATCGCGATGATCGCGACGGGCACGTTGACCCAGAAGATCGCGCGCCACGTCCATTCGGTCAGGTAGCCGCCGGCGATCGGCCCGACGGCGGTCAGCGCGCCGGTGATCGAGAAGAAGATCGCGAGCATCTTGCCGCGTTCGGCGACGGGATAGCTGGCGACGACGATCGCCAGCGCGGCCGGGAACAGGACGGCGGCGGCGGCGCCCTGCAGCGTGCGGAAGACGATCATCCACGTCTCGGCGATCGAGCCCGTCGGGGTCGCGCCGCACAGCGCCGAGAACGTCGCGAACGCGATCACTCCGATCATCACCATGCGTCGCGGGCCGTACACGTCGGCGATCTTGCCGCCGAGCGCGAACAGCGCGGAGAGCGCGAGCAGGTACGCGTTGACGATCCACTGCGAGCCCGTCGAGGAGAGGTGCAGGTCGTGCTGCAGGTTCGGGATCGCGAGCGCGACGATCGTCTGATCGATGAACAGCATCGCGACGGAGAAGATCATCGCCGCGAGTACGAGTTTGCCTGCTTTCCCCTGCATGCGAGCCTCCATCGGCACGTTGTACATGACGGAGGAGACGCGCAAGCGCGCTTTCAAGGAGCGCTCGGCGTACACTCGGCCGATGCAGCTGTACACGTGTCCCGCGCGCACGCACGGCGCCGACTATCCGCTGATCAAGCACCCGTGCGGCGTCGCCGCGAAGGCGCTCGACGAAGCCGGGCACGCCTACGAGGTGAAGGTCGTCGGCGGCTTCAAAAACGTGCCGTTCAGCCGCCGCGGCAAGCGCGAGGAGATTCGCGAGCTGACCGGCCAGGAGGACGTGCCCGTGCTCGTGCTCGACGACGGCTCGACCGTGCAGGGCGCGAGCCAGATCGTCGCCTGGGCCGGCGCGAACCCGGCCTAGCGACCGGCGCGGCCCGACGGGCGCGGCCTAGGCCGACCCGGCGCCCGAGTCGCTCGCCTCGTAGCGCGTGTGCGTCTCGTCGACGACGCCGGCGGCGTCGAGCAGCGCCTGCGCTTCGACCTCGATCGCCTCGGCCATCACTCCCAGCTCGTCGACGAGCTGCGGGTCGGCGCACAGCCCGAAGCAGAGCAGGCCGGCGAGCGACGTCGCCGAGGCGCGCAAGGCGTGGCGTTCGCCGACCTCGGCGATCGAGTGCAGGTGCGCGACGGGCGCGCCGAGCACGCTGACCGGCTCGCGCGGGCCGGGGACGTTGGAGACGCTCAGCGCGAAGCGCCGCGGGCTGCGCTCCAGGCGCGTGACGAAGCGCTCGAGCGGCGGCACGCCGGCGAGCTCGTGCAGCAGGTGCTCGCGGTACTGCGCGTCGTGGTCGAGCTTGCGCTCGGTCGTCTCGGCGTGGGTCAGCCGCAGGCGCGCGACCGGGTCGGGCTCGTTGAGCGGCAGCGCGACCGAGAAGAACGAGTCGTGGTTGGCGGCGTCGTCGCCCTCGTGGTGGAGGCTGACCGGCACCTGCACGCGGATCGTCCCGAGCTCGCCGTGGCGGTGGCGCAGCCAGCGGCCGATCGCGCCGGCGACGATCGTCAGCACGGCGTCGTTGAGCGTCGCGCCTTCGAGCCTGTGCGCGGCCTCGTGCAGCGCCTGCAGCGGCGCGACCGCGAACGCGACCTCGCGGCGCGTGCCGACGTTGCCGTCGAACGGCGAGCGGCACGTGCCGCGGGCGTACTCGCGGTGCAGGAAGCCGGCCAGGTGCGCGCGCCGGCGCGCCTCGTCGGCGGCGTGCGCGGCGTGCGCCTGCGCCGGCGTCATCACCGCCTCGGCGCTCTCGTCCCACAGCAGCGCGCGCGCGTAACGGACCGACGCGGTGCCGTCGGCGAGCGCGTGGTGGATCCGCCAGATCAGCGCGCTGCCGCCGTCGGCGAGCGCGACGACGTCGATCCGCCACAGCGGCCGCGAGCGGTCCAGGCGCTGCTCGAACAACTCGGCGACGAGCGCGAGCAGGCCGGCGTGATCGACGGGCTCCTCGACCGGCGCGTCGACGATCTGCTCGGCGACGTCGAAGCTCGGGTCGGTGACCCACGCCGGTCGGCGCGCCGTGCCGCCGAGCTTGCGCGCGAGCGCCGGCGCGAGCTCGATGCGCTGCGCGACGCGCTCGCGCAGACGCTCGACGTCCAGCCGCCGCGTGGCTGCCGGCGAGAGCCGTACGACCTTGCACGTGTGCCCGGCGATCGTCTGGCACTCGAGCTCGAGGATCGCGCGGTCCTCGACGCCGAGCGGGATCTCCTGTTCGGACATGCCGTCATTGTCGCCGACGCGGAGGGCGGCGGATGGGCAGCAGATAACTACGGAGTGACACGAGCAGTCAGCACCGATGATCCGCGCGCCGCGCGCGCATACGGTCGCCTTCATGTTGCGTCTAGCTGCCGTATCGATTCGCAAGCCCGGAACGACGCTCGTCGTGAGCATCGCCGTGGCGATCGTGCTCGGCGCGATCGGCTTCGGCGTGTCGCGCTCGCTGTCGCCGTCGATCGTCGTCGTGCCCGGCACGGAGAGCTCGCGCGCGCAGACGCTGACCAACGCGCACTTCGGCTCGACGCAGCTCGTGCCGATCCTGCTGCGCGGGCCGTCGACGGCGCTCGACCGCCAGGGGCCGCGCCTCGTACGCGATCTCGTCAAGCGTCCGCACACGCGCGCACTGAGCGCGTGGGACGCGGGCGTCGCGTCGCAGGGCCTGCGTCCGAGCGCGACCGCGGCGATGATCGTCGTGTCGGTCGACCGCGCCGAAAAGACCGTCGTCGAGCACGACCAGCCGCAGATCGAAGCGCTCGTCGCGCGCGACGTCGCGCGCCCGGTGCACGCGAGCGTCACCGGCCAGCCGTCGATCGACCGGGCGCTGAAGGACGAAGCGCTGTCGAGCACGCGCCGCTCGGAGCTGATCGCGCTGGGCATCCTCTTCCTGCTGCTGCTCGTCGGCCTGCGCGCGCCGCTCGCGGCGGCCGTCGTCACGCTGACCGGCGCCGGCGTCGTCGTGTCGACGTTCGGCCTGCTGGCGATCCTCGGCCGCGTGATCGAAATCGACCCGATCGCGGTCGCGCTGGCGTCGATGACGGGGCTCGCGCTGAGCGTCGGCTACGCGCTGCTGATCCTCGACCGCTTCCACCAGGCCGAGCGCGATGCGGGCGCGGACTCGACCGCGGCGAGCGCGCGCCTCGCCGGCGAGGCCGTCGCCGGCACCGGGCGCGCGGTGCTGTTCGCCGGCACGGGCCTGATCCTCGCGCTGCTGCTCGCGACGGCGATCGCGCCGACGAAGGTCCTCGCGTCGCTCGGCATCGGCGTGCTGCTGTGCTCCACGCTGGCGGTCGGCGCGGCGGTCGTCGTGATGCCGGCGGCGCTCGTGCTGTGCGGGCGCAGCATCGCGATCGGCTGGCTCGCGCCGCGCGGCCTGCAGCGCGACTGGGACCGCCTCGTCGGCGCCGGCGCCTGGGTGCGCAGGCGCGCGGTGCTGGCCGGCGCGCTCGCGACGGTGGCGCTGCTCGCGCTGGCCGTGCCGATCTTCTCGCTGCAGACGGGGCCGCCCGACGTCAGCCAGCTGCCACCGGGCAACGGCGCGCGCCAGTCCTTCGAAACGGTCGCTCGCACGATGGGCCCGGGGTGGCCGACGCCGTACGACATGATCGTCGTCGATCCGCACGGGCCGATCACGACGGCCGCGACGCTCGCGAAGCTGGAAGCGCTGCAGGCGCGGATCGCGCGCGACCGGGCGGTGGCGTCGGTCGCGGGCCCCGGCGCGCTGAGCAGCCAGACGAAGGCGCTCGGCAAGCTGCCGACGTCGCTCGACGAATCGAGCAAGCTGCTGAAGGGCGGAAAGCGCGATCTCGGCCGCCTCGTCAACGGCCTCGGGCTGGCCGGGCGCGGCGCGCAGGAACTGCAGAGTGGACTGAAGTCGGCGAGCAGCGGCGCGGGGCAGCTGCACAGCGGCTCGAGCGCCGCGCAGGCCGGCTCGGCGGCGCTGCACGCGGGATTGACCGCCGCGCAGTCGGGCTCGGCGAAGCTGAGCGGCGGCCTGCAGCAGGCGCTGGCGGGCGCCGACGCGCTGAAGCGCGGGGCGAGCCAGGCGCTGGCCGGGTCGGTCGACATCGCGAGCGGGCTCAGCTCGGTCAACGTCCCGGTCGCGTCGAGCGTGCCGTCGATGAAGCAGCTGTCGACGCTGTCGGCGAGCACGAGCGATCAGGTCGCGGCGCTCGCGAACCAGTCGCAGAGCGCGTCGAGCGACCTCGCCGCCGCGCAGGCGGCGCTGCGCGCGATGACGACGGGCAAGCAGGACCCGCATTACGCCGAAGCGCTCTCCGCGCTCGACCACGCCGGGGAAACGGTCGGCGGCGTATCGGGCTCGCTGAGCGCCGCGGCGCCGGGGGCGAAGGAAGCGGCGTCGATCGCGTCGACGGTCGCCACGCAGGGCGCGTTCCTGGCGAGCGCGATCGGTCGCCTGAAGACGGGCGCGGGCCAGCTCGAGGCCGGACTGCTGAAGCTGCAGCGCGGCAACGCGCAGCTGGCCGGAGGAGTCGCGACGCTGTCCTCCGGCGGCGGGCAGCTGACGGGAGGCTTGAGCAAGCTGCGCGACGGCGCCGGCGAACTGGAGACGGGGCTCGGGCAGCTGACGAGCGGCGCCGGCCAGCTCGAAGGCGGCCTCGCGGGAGGCGTCTCGCCGACGGGCCAGCTCGTCAACGGCCTCGGCGTGATGCAGGCGAGCGTCGCGAAGTTCAGCGGCCAGCTGCCCTCGCCGAAGCAACTCGAAGAACTGCACGAACAGTCGCCGGGCCTGTTCAACTCGGGCTACTTCCTGCTCGCGGCCGTCGCCGGCGCGCAGCCGGCGGCGAGCAATGCGGCCGGCTTCACGGTCAACGTCGCGCGCGGCGGCGACGCCGGTCAGATCGTGGTCATCTCGCGCTACTCCTCGAGCGACGCGAAGACGGCCGCGCTGGGCGACCGGCTGCGGCGCACCGCGAGCGGCTTCGCCGTGCACAACCACCTGGCCGTCGCCGTCGGCGGACCGGCCGGCGACCTGGCCGACTTCACGAGCGCGACGAACGCGCGGCTGCCGTGGGTGATCGTGGCGCTCGCGCTCGCCGTCGCGGCCGCCCTCGGCCTGGCGCTGCGCGCGGTCGTGCTGCCGATCGTCGCGATCGCGTTCAACCTGCTGACGGCCGCGGCGACGTTCGGCGCGATGAGCCTGCTGTTCGGTGGCTCGAACCCGCCGCTCGGCGGCCCCGGGTACATCGACCCGATGTCGATCGTCGGCATCTTCACGATCGTCTTCGGCGTGTCGCTGATCTACCTCGTGCTGCTGCTCCAGCGCACGCGCGAGGAGCTCGTCGCGGGCAGGACGGTCGACGAGTCGCTCGACGTCGCGCTGCGCAAGACGGCGGCGGCGAGCACGGGCTCGAGCGTGCTGATGCTCGCCGCGCTGATCCCGTTCGCGACGACCGACCTGCTGACCGTGCGCGAGCTCGGCGTCGGCCTGGCAGTGGCCGTCGCGCTCGACGCGTTCGTCGTGCGCCCGGTGCTGCTGCCGTCCGCCGTCAAGGTGCTCGGCCGCTGGAGCTGGTGGCCGACGGCGACCGGCACCGACCGCACGCCGGAGGCCCCGCGCCGGCAGCGCAAACCACGCTTTCCGCAGTTCCCGTGGACGGGGCACAACCCCCGGTCGCGTCCCATTCACTAAGAGGAGGAGATCCCGATGAGAACGTTGCGTACCGCAGGACCGATCGCGGCCGTCGCCGTGCTGCTGGTGACGGCCGGAGTGGCGCTGGCGAGCAGCCAGTTCACGCAGACGTCGAAAATCGCGCTGACGGCGACGAAGGCGGGCGCCTCGACGGGCTTCAAGGCCGCGCTGAAGTCGAGCGATCCGGGCGAACCGGGCGGTAAGCCGCAGGCGCTGAAGACGCTGACGATCACGTTCCCCGTCGGGACGAAGTTCAACTTCAAGAGCAAGGCGATCAAGCCGTGCACCGCGACGGAACTCGAAATCAAGGGCACCAAGGGAGCGGCGTGCCCGGCCAAGAGCCGGATCGGAAGCGGCAGCGCCGAAGCGAACGGCGCACCTGTGTTCCCGATGCTGCCGGAGACCGCGACCGCCTACGCGAGCAAGAGCGACCTGATCTTCCTGCTGACGCCGAAGGCCGCGGCGGGGTCGGTGCTCGTGCTGCACGGGAAAGTCGCCGCGAACAAGGTGACGGTCGCCGTGCCGCTGCTGCAGGAAGGCCCGCTGACGATCGTGATCACGGCGCTCGAACTGAGCGTGAACAAGCTCGGCAGCGGCAAGAGCGCGTTCGTGACCGCCGGCAAATGCAGCGGCGGCAAGTTCACGGTCGGATCGAGCTTCGTCTACTACACGGGCGCGCCGGTGAACCTCTCGAGCTCCTCCAAATGCAGTAAGTGAGGCCCGGCCGGACCGCGGCGCGCCGGCGAGTTCCGGCGGCGCGCCGCGCGGCGGCCTCGCTCTCGCCTATCGAGTGAGCGTGAAGGGGTGCGTCGCGTCGAGCGCGGCGTGGCCGCTCGCCGCGAGCGATCCCTTCGCCGTTAGCTGCAGGCGGTGCGCGTGCGCGAGCAGGCCGCGGCCCTCGGCGCTCAGCCGGATCGTCACGCGCGACGGGCCGGCCGCCGAGGTGGTGACGCTGCCGGAGGCGACGAGCACCGGCTTGGCGCCTGCGAGGTGCGCGCCCTTCGGCACGACGTACCAGGAGATCGTCAGCTTGCCGGCGCCGAGCGCGTCGAACGAGGCCGTGTAGCCGCGATGCTCGAGCAGCCGCCCGATCTTCGCGTTGCGCCCGCTCGGCGCGAGCAGGCGATCGAGCAGCGAGCGCAGCTGCGCGACGCTCGCGACGACGCTTTTCGAGGCGAGGTTGCCGAGCGCCGCGGTCGGCGCCGGCGCCGACGGCGCCTGCGTGGCGCCGGCGGTCGGCTCCGCCTGGACGATCGCGGTCGGCGCGGATCCGACCGGTTCGCTCTCGCCGGCCGCGCCGAACGCCCACTCCTTCACGCGGATCACGCTGCCGACGTCGCTCGACTGGAGCGCGTAGCTCCCGCCGGTCCCGACGACCAGGCAGATCGCGCTTTCGCTCGTCGCGCACCGAAGCCAGTGGTCGAGAAAGCTCGTCGGCTGGTTCGACCACGACGCATGCGCGAGCGTCAGCGTCTGCCCGGCGACGGCGCTGCCGGCGATCGACGGCTGCGAACGTGCGAGCGGCACGCTCTCGAGGAGCGCGGCGTCGACGTTCTCGCGCGGAGGTCCGCCTGCTTCGACCGACACGGGGGTGGCTTCGACTTCGCGTGTCTTGCCGTCGTAGAACTGCGTCACGTAGGTGAATTCGCCTTCGGGGGACGAGGGGAAGAAGCCGACGACGTAGCGAGTGCCCGTGCCGAGGCCCAGAACCGCGTAAGAGCCGCTCGCTTCGTCGATCACGCAGTTGCCCGATTCGATTTCGTCGTCGAGCGCGCAGACGAGGACGTTCGAAACAGGCGCCCCCGTTGCGGCCGAGGTCACCTTGCCGGTGATCTCGCCGCCGGGCAGCAGCGCCGCGTCGATCCCCGTGGCCGGAAGCCCGATACCGGGATCGACCGGGTCGGCTTCGGCGTACCGCGACCTGTCTTTGTAGAACTGCGTCTGGTAGTTGAGGCCCGATTCAGGCGAGACGTAGAATTCGACGCCGTACCCGCCGGGTGGGACTTCGATCGCGTAGTCGCCCGACGGACCGGTGATCGCGCATTCGAAGAACGGCAGTTCTTCCGGTTCGGCCGGCGGTGCGCGTTCGTACGCGCACACTTCGACCTCGGCGAGCGGCGCTTTGCTCGTCGCCGACGTGACCGTGCCTTCGATCGTTGCGCCGCCCGCAAGCAGTCGCGGCGTCAAGCCGGCGGCCGCGGCGGCTCCGGGGCCGACGCCGAGCGCGTTCGCGAGCCGGACGCGCTCTGCGCCCGAGACGTGCCGCGAGCCCGCACGACGGGAGCGAGCGGCCGCGGCGTGTGCCGCGAGCCGAGCGCGCATCGACGGCGCGGCGCCGGCCGACGCGATGGCGAGCGGCGATACGAGGCAGAGCGAGATCGTCAGTGCGAGCACGCTCGAGGCTCGCCGCGCGCGGTTCGAACGGCGATCGCGTTGCTGCTTGCGCTCCATCCTCAACCCCCAGTCGTCCTCGATGACGCGGCCGCCCGGACTGCGGCGAAGGAGGCTACAGCACCGCCGACGCGCGGCGAAGCGAAGCGCATCGATCCGACTCGGCGACCACCGTGCCGCAAGAAAGCGGGAGCGGCCCCGGGGCCGACGTGCGCCCGGGGCCGCTCTCCGTGACGATGCGGCGTTAGCGCGAGCGACCGCGCGAGCGCGCGGCGTTGCCGTCGTGTCCGTGCGGACCGTGGCCGTGCCCGTTGATTCCTTTCGTGCTTCGAGTTGCGGGGGGAGCCCACGCTAGAAGCAATCTCCATAATTTCAAGTGTATTTGTGATGCTTATGTGATCGACGCTTGCTCGGAATAGCGGATAGCGTCGAGCGATGGCGTACGTCGCGGTCGTCGGTCCGGGTGGCGCGAGCGTTGAGGCGGTAGAGCTCGCCGAGCTGCTGAAGGACGCGCGCGCGGTCGGCGCCGGTCTCGCGTCAGCCGGCGCTGTCGTTGTCTGCGGTGGGCTCGGCGGCGTGATGGAGGCCGTCGCCGAGGGCGCGGCCGAGCGCGGCGGACAGTGCGTCGGGCTGCTGCCTGGCCGCGAGCGGACGGAGGGGAACCGATCGCTGTCGCTCGCGCTGGCGACGGGGCTCGGCGAGGCGCGCAACTGGCTGGTCGTGTGCGCGAGCGACGTCGTGATCGCGCTCGGCGGCGGCTACGGCACGCTCAGCGAGATCGCGCTGGCGCTGCGCGCGGGCAAGCACGTGATCGGGCTGCGCACGTGGCCGATCGCCGAGCAGGACCCGCTGATGCACCGCGCGAGCGACGCGGCGGACGCGGTCGCTACGGCGCTGCGCCTCGCGAGCGCGTAGCGGCCGCGCGTCGGACCCGAGAGCGGTGGGCCCGACCGCGCGGCCGGGCCCACCGAGCCGGATGGGGTCAGGAGATCCCGTCGGCTTTCATCGCGGTCTCGAGGAAGCCAGCGTCGGCTTCCATCCCGTGTTCGTTCGGGTGCACTGAGAAGGCGTCGGATTCGGGCAGCACCGGTTCGACCCAGCGTCCGTTGGCGAGCGACTTGCACGCGTCGTGGCCGATGCTCGGCGTGTACGTGTCGACGTAGACGTCGCCGTTCGCGGCGGCCTCTTTGGCGAGCATCGCGTTGAGTTCCTTCTCGACGCCGTTGAGGTACGCCGTGTCGCCGGTCGTCAGCGGCACGGTCGGCCAGCAGTTGCCCGACTGCGGCA
The DNA here is from genome assembly GCA_963782925.1 of uncultured Solirubrobacteraceae bacterium. Lineage (GTDB taxonomy): Bacteria > Actinomycetota > Thermoleophilia > Solirubrobacterales > Solirubrobacteraceae > Palsa-744. Next base: position 1,909,560 of record CAWALH010000002.1, on the reverse strand, counting down.
GGATGTCGAGGTAGCCGACGACGAGCACCTTGGCCGACGGCGAGAGCACGTGGACCTGGTGCAGCGCGCCGCCGACGACGGGGCCGTCGGCGGCGATCTCTTCGGCCAGTTTGCTGCCGTACGTCGCCTTGCACGGCGTGCCGAACGGGAAGATCAGATCCTCGGCGCCGCACGTCGCGAGCGTGCCGATGAAGAGGTTGTTGTCGTTGCCGCCGATCCCGACGGTGACGACTTCGGTCGAGGAGCCGAGCGCGTTGAACTGCGGCGGCTGGTCGGGGTACTGAGCGGTCGTGAAGTTGCTCGTCGTGGCGCCGCCGCAGCTGACGTCGTGCAGCGCGAGCCCGAGCGCGGCGGCGGTCAGGTGCGGGTAGTTGCGCGCCGACTGCGTGCAGTCGAGCGGCGCGCCGGGCGCGGGCGGCAGGATCAGCGGGCCGGACACGTAGGAGTCGCCGAGCGCGACATACGACGGCGCGGCCTGAGCGAGCGCCGGCAGCGCGAGCAGCACGAGCATCGCCGCGAGCGCGGCGCCGGCGCACGAGATCGTGCGGCCGAGCTTCTGTCGATGGGATGAGACGCGTCGGAACATCACGGTTTGACACCTCCTGTTGCTGGACTTGCGGTCACGAAACGTGGGCGTCGAAGAACCCTCCTGCCCGACGTGCGGACTTCCCCGATCGAGGCGACCGTAACGGGAGCTGGACGAAAGTCAACTATTTGGAAACAATCGGCCGCACGGCACCCGCCGGCCCTGCTGTCGCGGCCCGCAGCGCGCGCTCAGCGGCGGTCGCGGCTACGACGCGCGAGCGCCGAGCAGGCGATTCCGCTGAAGCCGACGGTCGTCGCGACGAACGACGCGAGCGCGCCGGCGCGGTACGCCGGGTGCTGGTCGAGCTCGGGGTTGAAGGCGAGCGGCAGGAAGGCCATCGCGTTCGTCCAGGCGCCGACGCCGAGCGCGGTCGCGGCGAGGCGCGGCGGGTCGTCGATCGCGACGCCGCACGCGACCGTCGCGGTGCCGAGCATCGCCAGGTCGAGATGCCACTGGCGCACGCGCGCGGCGCTCTTGATCCCGAGCCGGCCGGCGAGCTCGGGCTGGGTGCGTGCGAGCGTGTAGACCCACCCCGAGCAGGCGCCGGCGGCGAGCTCGACGAGACCCGAGCTGACGAGCCGCGACGGCGCCGCGCCGGCGCGCGCCCGACGTCGCCCGGCTCGACCTGTGTTCGCAACGCCGCTTCGCACCTCTCCAACCTCCTTCGGTGGTTACGCTCGAGACGGAACGCTACTGCGACCCGCATATAGGGTTGCTCGTGGAGCCATTTTGAAGACCGATGCTCCGATGCTCGACGTGACCCCGATCCTGTACTTCGACCTCGGCTCGCCATACGCGCATCTCGCGCTCGCGCGCGCGCCGTCGGTGCTGGGATGCGAGCCCGAGCTCGAGCCGGTGCTGCTCGGAGCGATCTTCGCCGCACGCGGCTTCGGCTCGTGGTCGCAGACGCCGGCGCGCGGCGGCCGGATCGCCGAGATCGAGGCGCGCGCCGCGCGCTACGGCCTGCCGGCCGTGCGCTGGCCCGCGGCGTGGCCGGCCGAAGGGTTGAAGGCGATGCGCTGCGCGACGTGGGCCAAGCGGCAGGGCGCGACGGGCGCGTTCGCGCGAGCCGTGTTCGAGCGCGAGTTCGTCGACGGCGCAGACATCGCCGACGTGTCGGTCCTGCGCGAGTGCGCGCTCGCCGCCGGGCTCGACGGCGAGCGGATGCTGGCGGCGATCGAGACTGCGCCCGTCAAGGACGCGCTGCGCGAGGCGACCGACGCGGCGTGGAGCGCCGGCGTGCGCGGCGTACCGTCGGTGCGGATCGGCGACGCCGTGTTCTACGGCGACGATCAGCTCGAGCTCGCAGCGGCGGCGCTGGCCGGCGTCTGACGCGCGGGCGCCATTCGCGGGCGCTCGCGAGTAGCCTGCCGCGCATGAGCACATCGATCGCGGCGGCCGCACGGATCGCGCGGATCGCGCTGCCGGTCCTCGTCGCCGCCGCGATCGCGGTCGCGCCGGCCGTCGCGACCGGCGGCTCGACGCCGCTGAGCGGCCCGGCGAACGGCGCGCCGCCGGTCGGGCACGTGTGGGTGATCATGCTCGAGAACCACAGCTGGGCGGAGAACTTCGGGCCGCCGGCGCAGGGATTCCAGCCGCGCGCGGGCTCGCCCGAATCGATGACGTACCTCGCGAAGACGCTGCCGTCGCTCGGCGCGCGCCTGGACGACTACTACGGCATCGCGCACCCGAGCAACGCGAACTACACGGCGCTCGTCAGCGGTCAGCCGCCGAGCTTCGGCTACTTCGGCAACTCGAGCGCGTGCCCGAAGACGGGACTGCCGAAGCTCGGCGTGACGTTCTGCACGGGCACGCTGCTCGATTGCCTGTACTACACGCCGTTCGCGCAGACGCGGACGACCGAAACGGGCGTCGCCGTCGGGCAGGGCTGCGTGTACCCGTCGGGCGTGCCCGACGTCGGCACGCAGATGCGCCAGGCGACGCCATCGCTGACGGTGAAGGCGTACCAGGAGGACATGGAACGGCCCTGCCAGCATCCGCCGCTCGGCTCCTACGACGAAGGCGACGCGGGCGGCGACGCGGGCTACGAGACGGGCGGCAACCCGTTCATGTACTTCTCCAACTGGATCGAAGAACCGGCTGCGTGCGAAGCCGACGACGTGCCGCTGAACCGCAACACGTTCGAACCGCTCGTCAAAGACCTGCAGAGCGTCGCGACGACGCCGAACCTCAGCTGGATCGGCCCGAACCTGTGCGACCAGGGCCACGACCTCTGTCCGAACTTCTACGCCGACCGCTCGAGCTCGAAGTTCTTCGAAGGCGCCGAAGTGTGCCCCGGCGCGCAGCCGACGTCGGAGTACTGCGACGCGCAGACCTCCGCGTGGCTCAACATGCTGATCCCGAAGATCACCGCTTCGCCGGCGTACAGGGAAAACGGGCTGATCGCGATCGTCTGGGACGAGGCGAACTTCTACAGCAGCAGCCCGTACGTCGACAGCAGGGCGTGCTGCAACGAGCCGAACGAGCCCGGCGCGACCGGCGAACCGGGCGTCGTCGGCGAAGTCGGCATCCCGGGCGTCGCATCGATCAAGATCACGCCCGGCACGAACCGGCTGCTGCTCGGCGGCCCGGACACGTACGAAACGATCTTCGCCGCGCTGAAGCTGCTGTTCGAACACCCCGGCCAGGCGTTCGCGTGGCAGCCCGGCGGCGGCGACAGCGGCGCGGTGCTGCTCTCGCCGTTCATCAAGGGCGGGACCGTCTCGACGACGCCGTACGACCAGTACAGCACGCTGCGCACGCTGCAGAGCATCTTCGGCCTGCCGCACACCGGCAACGCCGCCGACCCGCTCGCCGGCACGTTCGGCTCGGAAATCTTCAACGACGTGACGAGCGCCGTTGCGCTCTCGCCCGCGGCTACAGCGCCAGGCGGCGGTCTGCTCTCACTCGACCCGCGACGCGGCAGCACCGTGCGCCTGGTCGGCGACGGCGTCGTCGTGCACGCGCGCTGCCGCGCGAGCGGCCGGCGAACGTGCCGCGGCGTCGCGACGCTTTCGCTGAGCGCGCGCGGCAAGGGCGCGCCGTCGACGCTCGGCTCGCGCAGCTACGTGCAGCCGTCCGACCGCCCGCGCGACCTGACGATCTACCTGTCGAAGCCGGCGCTGCGCTACCTGCACGCGCACCGACACGCGAAGGTGCGCGTGACGTTCGCTTCGCGTGTGGCGAAAGGGAAGACGCAGCGGGTGCGGCGGGGGTTGATCGTGCTCACGCCGCGGTAGGTCCGCTCGCGCCGGTGAGCTCGGTGGTCGGGCGGAGGATGACGCCTTGTTCCTCGGCTTCCATCGGTGTGAGCAGCGCGTGCGTGCGTTCGAGGTCCGCGTTGGCCGAGGCGGCGGAGGTCCAGTCGACGCTCGCCGCCCACTCCTGCGCGCGCGCGAGCACCTTGATCAGGGGGGCTGGCACCTCGAGGCGGGACATCACGCGAAGCGCCTGGAGATAGTCGTCGCGGAAGACGATGGGAATGATCAGCCGTTGCTGCCGCGCAGCGGTCAGCTCTGCGTTGGCCAGCGCCCTCGCAACCCGGCCGTTGCCGTCGGCGAACGGATGGACCTCGGCGACGAGGAACATCGCGAACGCCGCCCGAGGGAAGCCGCTCGGCAGAGCCCGGTAGCGCTCGTAGCCTCGCCTGAGCGTCCCTCGGACACGACTCGGGGCAACGAACTCCGTGTTGCCGGCACGGTTGCGCCTCGTCTTGAACTGACCGGGCCGCTCCTCTGGTCGTCCAGCCATGATCCGCGCGTGAAACGTGCTGAGCAGCGAGATCAGGGCATCGGCGTCCGTCGGCGTCCGGCCGCGTAGGGCCGGGTCGCTGACGAGGTCGAACGTGCCGAGGATGTCGTGGGCGTCCTTCGGGCGGTCGGCCGGGATCCTGCCCTCGAAGACGATCGCGTGAGCCTCCTCGACGGTGAACTCGGTCCCCTCGATGAAATTGGAGAAGTAGGCCTCGTAGAACGAGAAGCTCGAAGGGAATGCGGTCCGAGACCGCACGGTCCACCGGGACGTATTCGTGCAGCGCAGCGAAGAGCACGTCGAACAGCGCGAGGCGATCCTCATCCCAGCTCTCGCCCGCGCGAACCGCCCTGCCGATGCCGCTCGCCAACGGACCGTCCCTCGAACCGAGCAGCGCGCCGATCAACGTCGAGAGCGTCTTCGCCTCCTGCTCGCGGTCGATCAGAGGCGCGATCTCGGTCGCCTCGTCACGCAGCCTGTTGAGCTCCTCCTCGCCGCGGCTTGCCAGCACGCGCTCGAGTTGCATCTCGAGCTCGGCTCGACTGAGGGTTCTTCGCACGCCAGACCGCGCACGGGAGTGAGCCACGTTGTCGAGGAATCGACGCGGCCATGAGCTCATGTGGAGCGCCTCGCCCATGAACGGCGTGTCTTTCGTGACGGGCCCCGGGCCGCGGCGACAGTTCAGGACGAGACCCGGGAGCCTGGCGATGCGATTGGTGTCCGAGCAGAGGAAGATCGAGCCCTCCTGCCCCGCCGGTCGCGGCTCGAAGGCGGTTCTGTCGACGATCACGGCTCCAGGGAAGAAACCCGCCGCGATGTCCCAGACACGGCGCCTCGTCACCTCCTCGAGCGGATCGTCGAGGTTCTTCGTGTACAGCCGGCCGGCGATTTGGCGGATGCGACCTTCGCGTAGCAGCGCTCGCACCGCACGGGATGTCGCGGTCGAGCTGAAGAAGACCTCGCCCTGGTCGGCGATCGAAAAACCCGTCGTAGCAGCCATCATGAGCACAGTTTAGGCGATAATGCCGTCGTAAGAGTTCCAAATTGCCAATAAAGCGTCTATAAAGAAGAATCTTCTCATGTACGTACGCTACCGCCGCTTTTTCGCCTTCAGCGGCCTGCTACCGGCCCGAGATCGTCTTTTGGCCCAGTTTCGCCGTCCTTAGTACAGTGCGCTCGCGCATGGTGCTCGAGCGTCCTGGACCGATCGTCAGAGCAGCCGGGGGCGCGTGAACGTAGCCGAGTACGTGCTGGCCGCCGTACGCGAGCAGGGCGTGGACCACGTGTTCATGGACCCCGGCGGTCTGAACGACGCCTTCATGGAGCCGATGACGGCGACCGAGGGCCTGCGGACCGTCGTCGCCGCATTTGAGGGCGGCGCGGCGTACATGGCCGACGGCTACGCGCGGGCCTCCGGCGGTCTCGGCGCGTGCTTCGGCATCGGCGGTCCCGGCGTGCTCAACATGGCGACGGCGCTCGCCGCGGCGAAGGCCGATCACAGCCCGGTGCTCGCGGTCAGCGGCGAGGTGCCGCGCTCGTGGGAGGGCATGGGCGGCTTCCAGGACGCCTCGGGCGCGGCGATCGACGACATCGACGTGCTCAAGCCGATCACCGGGATCTCCGAGTCGATCTCTTCTGCGTCGCTCGTCCCGCACCACCTGCGCCACCTGCTGACGCATGCGCTCGCGCGTCGCGAGCCGGTCCACGTGTCGATCCCGGTCGACGTCCAGAGGGCGCAGGTCGTGGACGAGTGGCACGCCGTGCCTCCCGCGCTCACCCACCCGCGCTTCGCAGACGAGACGGGCCTGCGAACGCTCATCTCGCTGCTCGCCGGGCCCGAGCCCGCGCACAACGTGGTCCTGCTGGCCGGTCCGGGCGTGCTGCACGTCGACGCCGCGGAGACGCTCCTCGCGGTCGCCGAGCGCTACTCGATACCGGTCGCGACGACGCTCTCGGGCAAGGGGCTCGTGCCCGAGGACCACCCGCTGGCGCTCGGCGTCTTCGGATACGGCGGGTCGCGCTGGGCGATCGACGCGATCAGGGACCCCGCCGTCGAGGTGCTCGTCGTGATCGGCTCGGGGCTGTCGCAGCGGGACACGATGCAGTGGGACCCGGCGATGCTCCCGTCGAAGGCGCTCGTGCACGTCGCGACCGATCCGGTGCTGATCGGGCGAACGTGGGCGAGCGAGGTGCCGCTGCTCGGCGACGCGGCTACCGTGCTCGAGCGCCTGGTCACGCTCGACGGCGCCGAGGGCGAGCGCCTCGCCGCCGGCCGTGGCGAGCGTGAGGCGTTCGTCGCCCGTGTCAAGGCTGCCGGCTCGCGCGTCTACGAGGAGGCGGACACGCACAGCGACGCCGTGCCGATGCATCCCGCACGCGTCGTCTCGGAGCTGCGCGGCGCGTTCCCCGACGACGGAGCGCTCTGCGTCGACTCCGGCGCGCACCGGGCATGGTTCGCCGAGTACTGGCCCGTTCGTGCCCCCGGCACGCATTTCTCGCTGACCAACCTCGGGCCGATGGGCGGCGCGATTCCGCTCGGCATCGGCGCGAAGCTCGCTCGCCCCGACCGGCCGCTGATGGTGGCGACCGGCGACGGCTGCATGCTGATGCACGGCATGGAGCTGTACACCGCCGTGCGCGAGCGCGTGCCGCTCGTCGTCGCCGTCATGAACAACCGGGCTTACGGCAACATCTGGTATCGAGCACACGCGCTCGGTCCCGGACCCGAGCGCCTGACGGAGATCGAGGGGATCGACTGGGCCGCGTTCGCCCGGTCGATCGGCGCTCGTGGCGAGATCGTCGAGCAGCCACTCGAGATCGGGGCCGCCGTGTCGCGCGCGCTCGAGAGCGAGCTCCCGTACCTGCTCGATCTGCGCATCGACAAGAGCTACCCGACGCCGATCGCGCCCTGGCGGGAACGGCAGGCAGCGTGGGAAGACCATGAGTGACACGCGGGCGAGGCCGTGATGGCCGCGCTGCCCGACCCCACGCCACGGCTGTCGGCCGACGACCGGGCCGCCCTGCAGCGAATGGCCGCCGCGCGCGCCGACGCCGACGGGCGCTCGTCGCTCGCGGAGGTGTACGTGCGCATGTTCAACAACCCGGGGGTCGCGCGAGCGGTCGGAGCGCTGGGCGAACAGCTCCGCTTCCACGGCGTGCTTCCGGCGCGCGTGAGAGAGCTCGCGATCCTGCGGTTCGCCGCTCGCCGGCGTCTCGGGTACGAGTGGGCCCACCACCAGCGCCCCGCCCGCCTCGCCGGACTCGACCAGCCGACCGTGGACGCCCTGCTCTCACCGGACGCAGGCCTTTCGGGCATCGATGCGGACGTCGTCGACGCGGTCGACGCGGTCGTCGACGGGCACGCCGTCCCCGACGCCGCGCAGGCTCGGCTCGTGGCGTCCCACGGCGAGGCCGGCGCGGTCGAGCTCGTCGCGCTGTGCGGGCTCTACGGGCTGATCGGGGCGATCGTCACGTCGTTCGAGGTCCCGATAGAGGAGGGACTGCCGGACCCTCCGTTCTAGGCCGGCGGTCACTCGAACTCCGTCGGCAGCAGCGCGAACCCTTCCTCGCGCGCCGCGGAGTGCAGGCGCATGTCCCATGTTGCGAAGACGAGGTCGCTGCGCGGCAGCACGAGCGCCGCCGCGAGGTGGAGCGCGTCGAGGCTGTGCAGCTCGCGCTTCGTCGCGAGCTCGGCCGCGTGCTCGGCGAGTCGCTCATCGACCTCGACCACGCCGAACGCCGGCCACTCTCCGCGAAACGCTCGCGCCGCCGATCGACCGGTCGCGAGCGAGACGGCGCGAACGACCTCGACGAAGCCGACGCGACAGACGAACCAGCCGTCGGCGCCGTCCATCGCGGACCGCAGCACGTCGCTGCCCGGCTCGGCGACGTAGCGCTTGACGAGCGCGCTCGCGTCGACGTAGAGGTTCAGCGCTCGGCTTCCCGCTCGGCGAGCACCAGCGACGAAGCGCTGCGTCGCGCCTTCGCGAGACGGGGCGCATTTCTCGGCCGAGCGCGCGACGGCGCCGCCACGCGTCCTTCCGCCACGAGGGCGCGGATTCGATCGTCGCTCGCAGCCGAAGCCGCCGGAACGATGTCGGCGATCGGCTTGCCGCGCAGCGTGACGCGCACCTGCTGACCGCGCCCGACTGCACGCAGCGTCTCGCTGAGCGACTGCTTCAGCTCACGGACTCCGATCTCGCGCATGTGGACATCTTAGCTGCCAAGAGGACACCTACGGCCTCAGGCTCCGGGACGACGTCCCGCTCGTGAGGATCAGTTGCTCGCCAGCTGCCCGACAGCGGCTGCGAGTTGCGCGACCTCGTTCTCGCTCAACTTGGCCGGCCGGTCTCGCATGAACGCACGAAGACGCGAGCCATGCACGAAGAAGCACACGCCGTCGTCGACCTCCTCACCGGGAACCGCGACCAGAAAGACAACGACCGCCTGTACCCAGGATCGCCGGCCGCTGCGCCGCTCGATCTCCTCCTTCAGCGACGCCGCACGTCGCAATGCGCCCCGCCTGACATCCTCGAGACGAGACTTGGCGTCGGGATCGTGCCGGCGTCGCAGTAGAGGCACGCCTCCTCGAAGCTCGACGACGCCCTGCGGGTTCTTCGTCTCCAGCAGGTACACGCCAGCAGGCCCCACCGCGATGTGGTCGTAGTTCCCGAACCGCGCGTCGACATCGTGCACGATCCGCCAACCGCATCGTTTCAGCGGGGCCAGCGCACGTTCGGTCTTGCGCTCGCCTTCGGCGCCCAAGTTCCAGTTCTCGACATACGCCGGAGGCGATTCGCGCAATACGAGCCATGCCCCCACGAACGCTCCAGAGAACATGCCGGCGACCCAGGACAGGGCGTGTCCCTCGAAGATCAGGACGACGACGCCCGCCACGATGAACGGCCCGAACACGGCCAGCATCACCGACCGTATCGTCGCGCGCCAGCTGCGCAATCATCGCTTGTAGCGCTGTTCCGCGTAGGAACCGGCTCTTCGCCCTTTCGCCGTTTGCACGCCTGTCTATCGGCGGGCGATCCTCGCGACTCCAATCGCGCAGGGCTTTATTGCGCCAAGCCGACGCGGGGACGCGAACCCCGGACCCCTTCATTACGAGTGAAGTGCCCTACCGGCTGTCTATGGCTCTGCGAGAGAACGCGCTAGTCGCTCAAGGAACAAGCGAGCCGTGCGGTTGACCGCGAGTTCCGCCGCGCGCTGGGTCTCGTACTGCCCGGAGCGGACAAGCTCCCGACCCGCGGCGGCGGCGCCACGCGGATCCATCAGGCGCTCGGCTGCTCGGACCGCGCGCCCGCGCATCGGTGAGGCGTCCCGCAGCTCGGCCGCGATCTCGTGGGGGCACTGCTGGAGCAGCAACGCGACGTCGCTGAAATCACGGTCCACCGGCTCACCTGTCTGGCTGATGCGACCGAAGGCAGCCTCCTTGAGCCCGACCAGCGCCGCCGCGCTCGCCGCCCAGAAGCGGCAAGCCTCTGCTGCATCCTCAAAGGCGACGGCGACGCGGTGGCGGACCAGCTCGGGGAGGATGTTGCTGACGGGAAGACTGCGCGCAGGACCTTTCGGAAACGGGTCGAACGGGCGGAGAAGCTGGATCTTCAGCTCGCCGCGCACCCAGGTGAAGCCCCGCTCGTGAGGCAGATCGCTGCGTTTCAGTCCAGCGGCCTCCAGGCTGTCGACGACGCGCGGCACGTCGGCTGTCGCCACGCCAGCATCCACGTCCCTCGTCGGCATCAGAGAGACGCCAGTGCCGTCGAGCGCCACCTGCACCGCGACGGCGCCGATCACAGTCACGTTGTCGCGCACGGATTCGAGCACAGCAGCCGCTTCGCGCATCAAGTCGTTGGGCCGCAGCACTCTCACCAGCCCATCGTCCTCTTGACGGCCTCGGCTGCCTCGAGCGCTCGCTCGCCCGCCAATCGGCAGTCGATGTAGATCTGCACGGGGTCGGCGAACCTGATCCCGTCGCGTTCGTCTGCCAGCGTCAGCACGAACGGATCGGGTGTTACCTGGACAGTCACCGTGCCGGGGGCCGAGCGAGATAGGTCGGCCATCAGCCGCTCGCGCCACGCAGGCAGATCCTCGGCGCGCAGCCAGACGAGCATTGTCGCCGGTTCGACCGCCCTCGTGTACGTTGCGGCAGCGAGAACCCCGCTGGCTGCATAGGGTGCAGACGGAAGCTCGCGCGCTGCCGTCCGCCAAAGATCGAGCGCCTCTTCGACGTCCAGCGCACCGAGATCCCAGGTCTGGCGAACGACACGTCTCGAGCCGGCGCCGCGCTCCATGGCCGCCAGCAACCCACCTGCGTCCCGTACACGAACTCGACGCACGCGAGTGTCCCTCTCGTCCCCCACGAGTTCGACCAACCCATCCTCGGCCAGCGACCGCGAGACCCTGGAGACCGTGGCCTCGCTCAACTCCAGCGACTTGGCCAGCGCCCCGAGAGCGGGGGTGTCGTGCTGGTGCAGCAGCAGCCAGCGCGGGATACGGCTCGCTCGCAGTGCGAATGGCGAGACTGTGGCCGACGGAGCGATCGTCATCGCTTGGCTTGGCGCGGAACGCTCCACATACACCGGCGGCGCGAGCAAGAACCACTCGCCGTCGTCGCCAGCGTAGGAGACGCCGTGCTCGCGCAGTAGGCGACGGGCCTGCGGCGAGGCCGTGCGGAAGACGACCAGGCGCGGCGGGCTCGTTTCGTCAGCGGGCAAATCTACGAGCGCGTGCTGCGCCGCGGCTGTGTCGAGGGCATCGACTCGGTAGACGCTGAAACGTGCCAGTACGGCGTCGGACGTGCGCAGGGCCGCCTTACTGGACCCGACATCCAACGCCGGGTACTCGTAAGGGCTACTTCCTTGCATGAACTACATCCTTGCATAGTTACGCAAGAATGTTCGTGCTGCAAGGTATGCTGCACGACCTTCCGAGACCCCAAGCCGACGCGGGGACTCGAACCCCGGACCCCTTCATTACGAGTGAAGTGCTCTACCAGCTGAGCTACGTCGGCGCGGCTCCAGATGCTAGCGGCGCGCCGGCCGCCGCGGGCTCGCCGCCGGCACCGTCGCCGCCGTCGAGCTCGCCGAGCAGCGCCAGCAGCGACTCGCCGTGCTTCTCGCAGAACGCCGGGCCGATCCCGCGGATCTCGAGCAGCGCCTCGACGCTGCGCGGCATCGCGCGCAGCACGTCCTCGAGCACCGCGTTCGCCGCGACCGTGTACGCCGGCTTGCCCTCGGCCCGCTCGTAGCGCCACGCGCGCAGCGCCTCGAAGCTCCGCTCGTCGACCGGCGGCCCGGCCTCGGCGCCGGCGGCGCCGGCGCTCGACGAGCGCCCGCCGCGGCGCCGCGCGGTCGCGACCGGCGCGCTCAACGCCTGCTCGAGCGCCGCGTCGGGCTCGCACACGTCGCAGCAGCGTCCCGTCGGGCGGCCCGGCTCGTCGTCGCCGAAGTGGTCGAGCAGCTGGCGACGGCGGCACGTCTCGCCGGCCGTCATGTACCGCTCGATCGAGCGGTAGCTGTCCCAGCCGCGGTTGCGCGCCGAGCGGATCGCCTCGGCCGCCTTGCGCGGGCTGCCGCGGCCCGTCAGCAGCACGTGCAGACCTTCCGTGCCCGCCGGCTCGAGCTCGACCGCGCCGGCGCGCTCGGCGATCGACAGCAGCACGCGGTCGCGCTCGCCGAGCTCGCCGTGGCCGACGATCGCGACCACATCGCCGTCGGCCGTGCGCTCGCCGCCGGCGCGCAGGCGCGCGACGTAGCGCTTGACGTCCTCGACGCTCGTCTCGCGCTCCTTGATGAAGCGGATCAGCCGGCCGAGGTCCATCCGCGCGCCGAGCAGCAGCGCGCGCGCCTGGCGCCCGTCGCGCCCGCCGCGGCCGGCCTCCTGGTAGTACGCCTCGAGGCTCGTCGGCAGCGCCCAGTGCGCGACCGTCCGCACGTCCGCCTTGTCGACGCCCATCCCGAACGCGTTCGTCGCGACGACGACCTCCGCGCGCCCGTCCATGAACGCGTCCTGGCTCGCGCGCCGATCGTCCGGGCTCATGCCGGCGTGGTAGGCGACCGCCGTCATGCCCTCCTCGACGAGCCGCTCCCTGACCGCATCCGTGTCCTTGCGCGTGCCGCAGTAGACGATCGCCGGACGCGCGTCGGCGTCTGCGAGCACGTGCAGCAGCGCCGCCCACTTGCGAGCGACCGCGCCCTTGCCCTCGACGCTGACGACGTCGAACGTCAGGTTCGGACGGTCGAAGCCCGAGCGGATCGACACCGGCTCGTGCAGCTCCAACCGCGCGGCGATCTCCTGCGCGACGCGCGGCGTCGCCGTCGCCGTCGCCGCCATCACCGCCGGGCGCCCGCCGCCGGGCGCCCGCAGCGAGGAGATCGCGTCGTGCAGGCGCAGGTAGTCCGGCCTGAAGTCGTGCCCCCACTCCGCCACGCAGTGCGCCTCGTCGACGACGAACAGCGCGACCTCGACGCGCGCGAGCGCCGCGCGGAACGCGCCCGACGCGAACCGCTCGGGCGCGGCCAGCACGAGCTTGCACTCGCCCGCTTCGATCTCGCGCAGCGCCTGCGCGTTGTGGCCGTCCTCCATCCCCGACGCGAGCATCGCCGCCTCGACGCCCGCCTCGCGCAGGCGGCGCAGCTGGTCGGACATCAGCGCGATCAGCGGGCTGACGACGACGACGAGGCCGCCCTCGGCGAGCGCCGGCAGCTGATAGCACAGCGACTTGCCGCCGCCCGTCGGCATCACGACGAGGCTGTCGCGGCCGTCGAGCGCCGCCTGCACGGCCTCGCGCTGGCCCGGGCGGAACGCCTCGAGGCCGAAGCGCGCGAGCAGCGTCTCGGGCGTGTGGTCCATTCTCTAGACGGTACTCAGCGCTTCGGCGACGACTGCCCGCGCTACGCGCGCCTGCGCCAGACGACGCGCGCGCCGCGCGACGGCACGAGCGTGATCGCGCGCCGCCTGTTGCGCTCGTCGCGCGCGGCGCGGGCGCCGGAGCCGGGCAGGCTCGGCTCGAGCTCGCCCAGCATCGTGCGCAGCATCAGCTTCATCTCCAGCTGCGCGAACGACGCGCCGATGCAGCGCCGGATGCCGCCGCCGAACGGGATCCAAGCGAACGTGTCCGGAGCGCCGTCGAGGAAGCGCTCCGGCATGAAGCGCTCGGGCTCGTCGTACACGCGCGCGTTGCGGTTCGTCAGGTAGATCGACGGCGTCACGCGCGTGCCCGCCGGCAGCGTGTGGCCGTCGACCTCGAAATCGCGCGTCAGCATCCGCGCGACGATCGGCACGACCGGCCGCACGCGCAGCGTCTCGTTGACGACCGCCGTCATGTACGCATCGCCGGCGTCCGCGCCGGCGTCGATCTCGGCGACCAACCGCGCGAGCTTCTCCGGGTGGCGCACGAGCCGCTCGACCGCCCACGCGACCGACGTCGCCGTCGTCTCGTGTCCCGCCAGCAGCAGCGTCACGAGCTCGTCGCGCAGCTCGTCGTCGCGCATCGCCTGCCCGTCGTCGTCGCGCGCCTGCATCAACAGCGACAGGATGTCGCTGCGCTCGCTGAGGTCCGCCTGCGCGCGGCGTCGCGCGATCTCGTCATAGATCGCCGCGTCGAGCCGGTCGAGCGCGCGGCCGAACGCGCCGGTCGGGCGCTCCATCGACGGGCGGCGCAGCGCGATCGAAAGCAGGCGTAGAGGGTTCATCGGAGTCATCAGCCCGCCGATCGCCTCGCGCAGCGGCTCCATGCGCTCGGCTTCGACGCCGAACACCGCGCGCAGGATCACCGCGAGCGTGATCGCGCGCGTGCGCTCCTGCACGCGCATCGGCCGCCCCAGCGGCCACGTCGCGATGTCGCCGCGCGTCTCCTCGACGATCGTCTGCTCGTACTCGCGCATCCGCTCGCCGTGGAACGGCGGCAGCAGCAGCTTGCGCTGGCGCATGTGCTCGGGACCGATCAGCGTCAGCACCGAGCTCGGCCCCATCACCGGCCGCACCGGCGAGCTGCCGGCGGCCGACGGCGCAACGTCGCCCGGCGCCGTGAACACCGTCTTGACCGCCTCCGGCCCGCTGAGCACGACCAGCTTCATCCGGCTCGGCCAGAACGTCAGCGTGAACGACTCGCCGATCGTGCGCGCGCAGCGGTCCATCACCCACGTCGGCGCGAGCGCCCACGCGAGCGTCTGCGCGAGCGGATGTGCGCGCGGTCCGCGCGGCAGCGACCGCGCGCGACGCGGAGCGCCATGCGTCGTCTCGGCTTGCGCCGGCGGCGAGGCCGTGGCCATCGCTACACGCTAGCGCGGCGCGGCTCGCCGCGGAACGGGCGTTTATCGCGCGCGCAGCCGGTGCGCGCGTGTGAGGCGTTCGACGCGCGCGTGATCGCGCAGCGCCTCGGCGAGTCGCTCGCCCGCGTCACGTACCTCCTCGCGCGACAGGCGCGGAGCGCTGCGCGAGAGATGGCGGACGAGCATCCGCCCGGGCACGACCCGAACGCCCTTGCGCCGCGCGAGCGGCCGGTCGACCCATGCGCGGCTGAACACGAGCAGCGGCTCGACGCTCATGCCCGTCGCTCGCTCGATCGCGTCGCGCTGCGCCTGCGCCTGACGGATCGTCGCTCCGTGCACGCGCCCGACGCGGACCGGGCCGGGGTGGCTCTTGGTCTCGATCGTGAACACGCCGGGCGGGCCGATCAGGATGTGATCGATGTTTCCGTGTCCGAGGCTCGCGTCGTGGATCACGTTCCATTCCTCGGCCGGCAGCGCTTCGAGCAGGCTGCCGACGTGCTCCTCGGCGCTGGCGCCGCGGTCGCGCCGGTCGACGAGCGGCATCACGTAGCGCGACACGACGAACATGCACGCGAGCAGCGCGATCTCGGAGATCAGGAAGCGCACGTCGTGCAGGCCGAACGCGCGCCCGAGCGCGGCCGTCGCGACGGCGAGCACGCCGAGCGTCACGAGCGTGCGCAGGCGCAGGCGCAGGACGGCCGCGCGCGCGTGCTGCCCCGCCGTGCGGCTGGCCGCGTCACCGACTACGTGCATCGCTCCACCTCCGTGCCCGTCGCTTGCCGTTTCTCCACCTTCCACCTCATCGGCCGAACCCGGGTCAACCCTGAGCGGATCGATTTCATCGCAAAAAGCGTGGAGCGCAAGACCATCTCCTAAAGCAGCGCCGGACGTGCGTCGAAAGCCAGAGCAGAGCCGACGATAGACGCCTGTCCGGTCCTCGCGAGAACCCCGATATGCCCCCAGATCCCAATCGCCGTCCACATTCCGACAGGTCGTCGGTCGCCGACGTCTGCCTGCTGCTGCGCGCGCACGCCGAGTCGCGCTGGCTGAGCAATCAGCTGGCGCCCGTCCTGCGCGAGATCGAGCAGCGCGAGACGGTCGCCGAGGAGCAGCTGGCGACGGCGCTCGCGTACCTCGAGGTGCTGTGGATCGAGGCGTGCTCCCGCGCCCGTGAGACCGACTCCGCGCGCGTCGAGCTCGACGCGCTCGGCGCCGACGACCGTGAGCTGTGCGAGAAGGCGCGGCGCTATCACGCCGCCGTGCGCCGCCTGCGCGACGGCGTCGAACGGCGTGTCGCACGGCTGCTGGCGGTCCCAAGCGAAGACGAGCTGCCGCGCGCGCCGTCGGAGCGGCTCGTCAAACGGCGCGGGCCGCGCGCCGCGCGCGGGCGGCCGATCAGAGACCGCCCGGCCGGCCCCTGAGCCGATCGCATACGCTGCGCCGGCCGTGGCGCTCCGCTTCGACCTGCAATCGCACTCGACCGCCTCCGACGGCTCGCTGCCGCCGGCGCAAGTCGTCGCCAACGCGGCCGACGCCGGCGTCGAGCTGCTGGCGCTGTCCGATCACGACACGATCGGCGGCGTCGCCGAGGCGATCGACGCCGGCGAGCGCCTCGGCGTGCGGATCGTGCCGGCCGTCGAGATCTCGGCCGTCGACGACGGCTCGGGCGGGGCTGGCGAGCCCGGCGCGAACGATCACGTCACGCGCGAACTGCACATCCTCGGCTACGAGATCGACTATCGCGGCGCGCAGCTGACGACGCGGCTGACCGAGTTCCTCGCCGATCGCGAGCAGCGCACGCTGCGGATGCGCGACGCGCTGCGCGACGTCGGCTTCGAGCTCGACGAAGCCGAGATCGAGCAGCGGATCGCCGAAGGCAAGCCGATCGGGCGCCCGCACCTGGCCGGCGCCGTGCTGCGCGCGCCCGCCAACGCGCAGCGGCTCGCCGACGAGCAGATCGACGACATCGGCTCGCTGATCCGCGGCTACCTGATCGAGGGCAAGCCGGCGTTTCGCCTGCGCCAGACGCCGACCGTCGCAGAGGCGATCGACGCGATCCACGAGTCCGGCGGCGTCGCCGTCTGGGCGCACCCGTTCTGGGACATCGACGCCGACGCCGAAGTGCTCGCGAGCATCGACCGCTTCCGCACGCTCGGGATCGACGGCGTCGAGGCGTTCTACATCACGCACGACGAGCGACAGACGCGGCTGCTCGCGGCGCGCTGCGAGGAGCTCGGCCTGCTCAGCACCGGCTCGGCCGACTACCACGGCCCCGACAACCGCCTGTTCTCGCGGTTCCTCGCGTTCGAGACGTACGGCCTCGAGCCGAACCTCGGCCCTATCGTCTGAGCTTCGCCGCGAGCCGGAACGCGAGCGCTTCGAGCGCGAGCTCCTCGGAGACGTTCAGCGCGAGGCGCAGGCGCGTGTCCTCGACGAGCTCGATCGCGACGCGCAGCGCTTGGCCGTCGCGCCCCGCCGCATCCTCCTGCAGCTGCGCGCGCCGGTCGACCGCGTGGATCAGCTCGCCGGCGCCCTCGCACAGGCACAGCACGTCGCGCAGCCACAGCTCGACGAGCCGCAGCGACACGTCGAGCGCCTCAGTCCGCGCGCGGCGCTCGATCCGCCGGCGCGCCTCGACCCCCTCGCGCTCGAGCCGTTTGCGCTCCTTCGCCGGCGCCAGCTCGAGCTCGCCGGCCAGCTGCTCCTGCGACCGCTCGCCGGCACTCGCGCCAGCGGCCTTGGCCGCGTCGAGCAGCGCCGTCCACGGACGCTCCTCGACGGCGTCGGCGAGCGTCGCCCGCGCGAAGCGCTCGGCGCTCGCGCGCAGCGCGACGCCGTCCTCGCCCGCGAGCTGAGCCGCCAGGCGCGCGTCGCCAAGCGCCAGGCGCGCGCACGCGTGGGCGCGCTCGGGCTCGACATCGCTCAGGCGCGCCGCGATCTGCTCGGCCGCGAGTGGGTCGAAGCGGACCTGCTGGCAGCGCGAGACGATCGTCGCCAGCACGTCCTCGCGGCGATCGGTCAGCAGCAGCACGTGGACGAAGTCCGGCGGTTCCTCGAGCGTCTTCAGCAGCCGGTTGGCCGCCTGGTCGTTCATCTTCTCGACGCCGTCGATCACGAACACCCGGCGCGCGGACTCGAACGGCGTGCGCGTCGCCGCCGCGACGACCGGCTCCTCGATGTCCGCGACGAGCATCTCGGCCGCGCCCGAGCGCGTCACCCACGTCATGTCGGGGTGCGAGCCGCGCGCGATCCGCTCGCGCACGCTCAGCAGCTCAGCCGCGTCGTGCGCATCGTGGGCGAGCAGCGCCGCCGCGAACGCGCGCGCGACGCTCCGTTTGCCGGTGCCCGGCGGTCCGTGGAACAGGTACGCGTGCGACGCGCGGCCGCCGGCGCGCAGCGCCGGCGCGAGCACCGCGCGCGCGTGCGGGTGCGCGTCGATGCCCGGCAGCTCGAACGCGTCGTCGGTGCTCGCCACGGCGACCATCGTAGAGGCGACCGCGATCGTCGAGCCGGTACGGTCCGCCGCGTGGCGCGCGGCAGGCTGATCACGATCGAGGGGCTCGACGGCGCCGGCAAGTCGACGCTCGCCGGCGCGCTGCGCGACGCGCTCGCCGCGCGCGGGCGCCCGGTCGAGCTGCTGCGCGAGCCCGGCGGCGTCGACGTGTCCGAGCGGATTCGCGCGCTCGTCAAGGATCCGGCGCTGAGCGTCTCCGCGCGCGCCGAGGCGCTGCTGTACGCCGCCGCGCGCGCACAGCTCGTCGAGCAGCGGATCGCGCCGCTGCTCGACAGCGGCGCCGACGTGCTGCTCGACCGCTACGTCGACTCCTCGCTCGCCTATCAGGGCGCCGCGCGCGGGCTCGGCGTCGAGCACGTGCGCGCGATCAACCGCTTCGCGACCGGCGGCCTGCAGCCAGATCGCACGCTGCTGCTGCGAATCGCGCCGGCCGCCGGGCGCGCGCGCCAGGCCGGCCGCGGCGAGCCGCCCGACCGGCTCGAGGGCGAGGACGCGGCGTTCTTCGACGTGATCGCCGCCGCCTACGACGAGCTCGCCGCGAGCGAGCCACAGCGGATCCGCGTGCTCGACGCCTCGCAACCGCCCGAGCGCGTGCTCGCCGACGCGCTCGCCGCGCTCGACGAGGCTGCGTGAGCCGCGCGCGGCGCGGTTAGCATGAACGCCGTGACCCGCGCCCGTCGAACACGAGCGCTCGCCGCGCTCGCCCTCGCCGCGCTCGCCGCCGCCGCGCTCGGCGCGAGCGCCGCCGGCGCCTCGACCGTCCGCCTGCCCGGGTTGCGCACGAGCGTCGAAGTGCCCGCCGGCACGCACACGTCCGGCGCGACGACGGGCGCGCACGCCGGGACGACGACGCGCCCGACGCGCCTCTCGGAAACTCTGCGCGAGCTGCGCGAAAAACGCGCCGCGAAATCGCCGGGCGCGAGCGCCGGCGGCGCGGGTGCGCCGGGCGCCGGCGCGACGACGCCGACGACCACGTACACGCCGTCCGGCACGGCCACGACGCCGCCCGCCGCGACCGTGCCCACCGCCACGGCGCCCGCAGCGACAACGCCAAGCGCCCTGACAAGCACGCCGGCGGCGGCGAGCAAGGCGAAGGCCGGCAAGGCCGGCGGCCGACTGTCGAACGCCGCGATCGCGATCGTCGCGCTCGCGGCGCTGCTCGTGCTCGGCTGCATCGCGTGGGCGCTCGCGCGCAGCCGCGCGTTCGAGCCGCACTGGCTCGTGACGCTGCGCCACTCCTTCGCCGAGGCGGGCTTCCGCGCGTCGGCGACTTGGTCGGAACTGCTCGACTGGGCGCGGCTGGGGCGCTGATCCGAGCGCCGAATCCCGCTCCTTGCGGGCCTTTGCGGGGTAGTAAAATAAGGGGTGATTCCAGCCTCTCTCGAAGCCGTCTTTCCGTCCGGTCGGAGCGCCACGATGCTTGACCCCCGACAACAGCTTCGAATGGCCGCCCGCAACGCCGGCGCAGCAGAGGAGGAAGGCCGATGAACCCGCTTTCGCACCCGACGATCTCCGACCCCGCCGCGACCGGCAGCGCGCTTTCGATCAAGCGTTTCTTCACGTCGCCGGGCACGCATCCGTTCGATGCCGTCGAGTGGGAGCTGCGCGACGCGCGGATCGGTCACGGCGACCGCGTCGCGTTCGAGCAGGAGGGCGTCGAGTTCCCGAAGAGCTGGTCGCAGAACGCGACGAACATCGTCAGCCAGAAGTACTTCCGCGGACAGCTCGGCAACCCGGCGCGCGAGCACTCGGTCAAGCAGATGATCGCGCGCGTCGCCGGCACGATCGCGCGCTGGGGCAGCGACGGCGGCTACTTCGCGACGCCCGAGGACGCCGAGTCCTTCGAGCACGAGCTGACGCACATCCTGCTGCACCAGATCGCCGCGTTCAACTCACCGGTGTGGTTCAACGTCGGCTTCGAGGAGCGCCCGCAGTGCAGCGCCTGCTTCATCCTCTCGGTGCAGGACACGATGGAGTCGATCCTCGACTGGAACACCAAGGAGGGGAACATCTTCCGCGGCGGCTCGGGGTCGGGGATCAACCTGTCGAAAATCCGCGGCTCGATGGAGCCGCTGGCGAAGGGCGGCACGGCGTCGGGGCCGGTGTCGTTCATGCGCGGCGCCGACTCGTGGGCGGGCACGATCAAGTCCGGCGGCAAGACTCGGCGCGCGGCGAAGATGGTCGTGCTCGACGTCGACCACCCCGACATCCGCGAGTTCATCTGGTGCAAGGCCAAGGAGGAGGACAAGGCCGCGGCCCTGCGCGACGCCGGCTTCGACATGTCGATCGACGGCGACGGCTTCTTCTCGATCCAGTACCAGAACGCGAACAACTCGGTGCGCGTGACCGACGAGTTCATGCAGGCCGTCGAGGAGGATCGCGAGTGGAACCTGATCGCCCGCTCGACCGGCGAGCCGGTCGGCGAGCCCGTCTCCGCACGTGAGCTGATGCGCGAGATCGCCGAGGCCGCCTACCGCTGCGCGGACCCGGGCGTGCAGTACGACACGACGATCAACCGCTGGCACACGAGCCCGAACTCGGGCCGGATCAACGCGTCGAACCCGTGCAGCGAGTACATGCACGTCGACGACTCGGCGTGCAACCTGGCGTCGCTCAACCTGATGAAGTTCCGCCGCGCCGACGGCACGTTCGACGTCGAGGGCTTCGAGCACGCCGTCGACGTGATGCTGCTCGCGCAGGAGATCATCGTCGGCCCGTCGAGCTACCCGACCGAGGAGATCGGCGTCAACGCGCGCGCGTTCCGTCAGCTCGGCCTCGGCTACGCGAACCTCGGCGCGTACCTGATGAGCGAGGGGATGCCGTACGACTCGGACGCCGGGCGCGAGACGGCGGCGGCGATCACGGCGCTGATGACCGGCCGCGCGTACCGCCGCTCGGCGGAGATCGCGGCGGCGATGGGCCCGTACGAGCGCTACGCGGAGAACCGCGAGGAGCACAACAACGTGATGCGGATGCACCGCGACGCGTCATACGTGATCCCCGAGCACGGCAGCGCCGACGAGGACCTGCTCGTCGCGGCGCGTCGCTCGTGGGAGGAGGCGGTCGAGCTCGGCGAGCGCCACGGCTACCGCAACGCGCAGGCGACGGTGCTGGCGCCGACCGGGACGATCTCGTTCCTGATGGACTGCGACACGACCGGCGTCGAGCCCGACTTCTCGCTGGTCAAGTTCAAGGAGCTCGTCGGCGGCGGGCAGATGACGATCGTCAACCGCACGGTGCCGCTGGCGCTGCAGACGCTCGGCTACTCCGAGCAGCAGATCGAGCAGATCGAGGCGCACCTGGCCGAGCACGGCACGATCGTCGGCGCTCCGGGTCTGGCGGACGAGCACCTGCCGGTGTTCGACGTCGCCGTCGGCGAGCGCGCGATCTCGCACATGGGCCACATCAAGATGATGGGCGCCGTGCAGCCGTTCATCTCGGGCGCGATCTCGAAGACGGTCAACCTGCCGCAGGAGGCGACGGTCGAGGACATCGCCGACGCGTACACGCAGGCATGGCGGCTCGGCGTCAAGGCGCTCGCGATCTACCGCGACGGGTCGAAGACGGCGCAGGCGCTGCGCACCGACGCGCAGCAGGGCGTCGAGACGCCGGTCGACGTCGATCAGATCGTCGAGCAGGCGGTCGCGAAGGCGCTCGCCGACGTCGGCCCGCAGCGCAAGCGGATGCCGCGCGAGCGCCAGTCGATCACGCACAAGTTCTCGATCGCCGGCCACGAGGGCTACATCACGGCGGGCATGTACGAGGACGGGTCGGTCGGCGAGATCTTCCTGACCGACATCGGCAAGGAGGGCTCGACGCTGCGCGGGATGATGAACTCGTTCGCGACCGCGATCTCGATCGCGCTGCAGTACGGCGTGCCGCTCGAGACGCTCGTACAGAAGTTCAGCTACATGCGCTTCGAGCCGGAGGGGATCACGCAGAACCCGGAGATCCCGTTCGCGAAGTCGATGCCGGACTACATCATGCGCTGGCTCGCGTCGCGCTTCCTCGACGCCGACGCACAGGAGGAGCTCGGCATCCTCACGCCGGCGGTTCGCGCGCGCCAGGCGGCGCAGAACGCGGCGCAGTCGGTGCAGGCGTCGGACACGGCGGGCCCGAGCGCGGCCGGCGACGACGCGCCTCAGGCGTCGGCCGGCAACGGCGGCGCGAGCGCGCCGGCGGCGTCGTTCACCGACACGCCGCCGGTCGTCCCGGCGCGGCTGCAGGGCCTCGACCTCGGCCCGGCGTGCAGCCAGTGCGGCGGAATGATGCAGCGGACGGGGTCTTGCTACACGTGCAGCAGCTGCGGCGCGAACACCGGTTGCGGTTGAGCCGCTTCGCCGGCACGGACGCCGGCGCTCAGGCCTGAAGGCGCTCGGGCGGGACGAGCAGGACCGAGCAGGCGGCGTGGTGGGCGATGTGGCGGCTGACGCTGCCGATCGTGCGCGGACCGTGCAGGCGGCGACTGCCCATCACGACGAGCGAGGCGTCGAGCCGGCTTGCGGCGTCGAGGATCAGCGAGCGCGCACCGCCCGACTCGATCCTCGCCTCTCCGGCGGCGAAGGTGAGGCGCCCGAGCGATTCGCGCTGGCGTGCGATCCGCGGGTGCTCGTGTGCATGCTGCCGGCGCTGTGCGGCGTGCACGAGGTGCAGGTCGGAGCCGCGGACGTCGGCGAGGCGCCCGGCGAGCTCGACGAGACCGTCTGAGCCGACGAGACCGTCGCTCGCGACGAGGACCGGGCCCGGCGCACGCTCTGGCGTCGGGTGCGCGCGGGCGATCAGCAGCGGCGTGGCGAGCTCGCCGACGGCGGCGGCGACGGGGCCGCCTCCGACGATCCCTCCGAGCCACGGCGTCGTCGGCGCGCCCATCGCGAGCAGGTCGCGCTCGGCGGCCCACCGCAGGATGACGTCGGCGGGCGGCGCCGCCGGATCGACCTCGATCGTCGTGGCGACGTGCGCGTCGTCGGCGATGCGCACGGCCTCGTCGAGGATCTCTTTGGCGTGCAGCGGCTGCAGCTCTGGCGAACGACCGGCGCCGGCCGATCGGAACGAGGTGACGGCGAGCAGCGTGATGCGGGCGCCGGGACCGGCGAGCGCCGCCGCCTGCGCGACGGCCGCGTAGCCGCCGGGCGAGCCGTCGACGCCGCAGAGGATGTCGCCGAACGGGCCCCGCGGGTGGGCGCCGTCACCCACCGCACCGGCTGCCGCTTCTTCTCCTACCTCTCTCATTACTCCACGCTACGTCGCGAGCGCCGCGTCCCGCATCCGGGCTTTTCGGACGGTCGAACCCGTGAGAACCCGCATCGGCGCCCACACGGCTGCGACCGATCCGACTTGCACGCCGTCGGTCGGCGGGCTAGCGTGCGGCCCGCACGCCGGATACCCGACCGAGCACAGGAGCCCAGTGGCGCCGGAAACCAGTTCGCGCGAGAAGGGCGGCTCGGTGCAGAGCGTGCCGATCGACCGGCTGCCGCTCGCACGCTTCCGCGACGTGCTGTCGGCGCAGCGCTGGAGCGACGTCGAGTCCGGCGTCGAGCGCGCCGGTCGCGTGCTCGCCGGTCGCGTCGTGTGGAACGTCAACTCGACGGCGCGCGGCGGCGGCGTCGCCGAGATGCTCCGCTCGCTGCTCGGTTACGCGCGTGGAGCGGAGGTCGACGCGCGCTGGATGACGATCGTGGGCGACGCGTCGTTCTTCAAGATCACGAAGCGCCTGCACAACCGCCTGCACGGCAGCGCAGGCGATCGCGGTCCGCTCGGCGAGGCCGAGCGCGAGCAGTACGAGACGCCGCTGCGCGACTGCGCGCGCGAGCTGCGCGAGCTGATCGCTCCTGAGGACCTCGTGATCCTGCACGATCCGCAGACGGCCGGCCTCGTGCCGCTGCTGCGGTCGACCGGCGCGCGGATCGCGTGGCGCTCGCACATCGGCTACGACGGCCCGGGCGAGCCGGCGCTCGAGGCGTGGCGCTTCCTGCTCGCGTACGTGCGCGACGCCGACGTCAGCATCTTCTCGCGGCCGAGCTACGCGTGGGGCGGCATCGAGCGCGAGCGGCTCGAGTTCATCCACCCGTCGATCGACGCGTTCTCGACCAAGAACGAGCCGCTCGCGGACGACGCGGTTCGCGCGATCCTCGCCGCGGCGGGACTGATCGACGCGAAGACCGGTCGCGCGCCGACATTCGCGCGCGCGGACGGCACGCTCGTCGAGATCTCGCGTACGGTCGAGTTGGTCGAGGAGTCGCGCCTGCCCGCCGACACGCCATGCGTCGTGCAGGTCTCGCGCTGGGATCGCCTGAAGGACCCGCTCGGCGTGATCAACGGCTTCGCGACGCGCGCGCTCGCCGACGCCGACGCGCACCTCGTGCTCGCAGGCCCCGCGACGTCGGGCGTCGCCGACGACCCGGAAGGGCCGGAAGTGCTCGCCGAGGTGACGCGAACGTGGCAGGCGCTCGGCGCGCGCACGCGCGCACGCGTGCATCTCGCCTGCATCCCGATGGACGATCCCGACGAGAACGCGCTGATCGTCAACGCGCTCCAACGCCACGCGACGATCGTCTGCCAGAAGAGCATCGCCGAGGGCTTCGGGCTGACGGTCGCCGAGGCGATGTGGAAGTCACGCCCGATCGTCGCGAGCGGCGTCGGCGGGATCCGCGACCAGATCGAGGACTGCGTCAGCGGCATCCTCGTCGCCGACCCACACGACCTCGACGGGTTCGCGCGCGCCGTCGCGCGGCTGCTCGACAATCCGGCGGAGGCCGCGCGGATCGGCGCCGAGGCGCACCGGCGCGCGCGCGAGGAGTACCTCGGGCCCGAACACCTGCTGCGCTACCTCGCGCTGTTCGAGCGTCTGCTGCGATGAGTCGCCGGCGAGCGCGACGCCGTCAGTCGCCGGTGTGTTCGCCCGAGCCCGAGCCGGTGGTCTGGGTCTGCGCGGGTTCTTCGCCGTCGTTGTGCGGGTCGTCGGATCTCGTCGCGCTGCCCTGCGGCTGTTCCTGGCCGCCGCCGGAGCCCGTCGAACCGGCGCCCGATTCGCCGGAGCCGGAGGGCTGCGTGGGGGTCGGGACACCGAGCTGGCCGGTTTCGTCACCCGAGCCGCCGTGCGAGGGCTGACCCGATGCCTCCGAGCCTGAGCTCGCCGGCGCTTCGGTCGTGTCGCCCGAGGAACGGTCCCGTTCGCGCGCTTCGCCCGCGCCGCGCCTGCCTTCGTGTGAGGCGCCGCCGTCGGAGCTCGAGTTGGGACCCGAGCGCACCGGCGCGAGCGCGCCGGGGCGCGCGTCGGCGAGCAGTCGGCGCCCGCCTGTGAGCGGCGACCCACCGGACGCGAACCTCCGCGAATGACGGCGCCGGCGTGGCGAGCTCCGTTCCGCAGCGCTCGGCCCGTGCGCCGGAGCGCCGCTCGCCGATGCGACCCGGCTGGGCGCCGTGCTGCCGATCGACGCGGCGGCGCTCGTCGCCGATCCGGCGGCGACGGTTCGTGTCGTGCCGCCGTGGACGCGAGCGCGATCGCCGCTGACGTTATGAAGCTTGACGACGACGCCAGTCGCGAGCGCGCCGACGCTGACGGCGACGGCGGCGCCCTTGACGAGCACGCCGGCGATGCCGGCGGCGCCGGCGCCTCCGGCCAGCTCGGCGATCCGTTCGGCGCTCGGCGCGGCGCTGCCGGCGCCGCGCGCGGCCCACTCGAGCAGCGGCGTCGGCGTCAGCGCGGCGGTCGCGCCGCGCAGCGTCGTTCGAGCGCGGTAGAGCAGCCCGCGAACGGCGCCCTGCGAGACGCCGAGCGCGACCGCCACCTCGTCGTGGCTCTGACCGTCGACGGCCGTCATCAGGACCGCGTCGCGCTGCATCTGCGGCAGCGCGGCGACGTGGCCGAGCGCATCCCGGACGTCGAGCTTGCGCTCGAGCTCGGACTCGCCGATCGCGGCTCGCTCTCGCAGCACGCCGGCCGGCTCGGTCGGCACCTCGCGCGCGGCGCGGATCGCGTTGACGGCGGTGTTGTGGACGATCCGATACAGCCAGGCGCGCGGCTCGCGCACCTCCGCGCCGGCGCCGAGCGCGAGCCAGGCCTTCATCAGCGCCTGCTGCACGACGTCCTCGGCGCGCGCGTCGGACAGCCGCATGCTCTGGCAGTAGCGCACGAGCGCCCGCCGGTAGCGCCGCACGAGCGCCTCGAACGCGCGCTCGTGACCCTCACGCGCAAGCGCGATCAGGCGGTCGTCCGGCTGGGTCGCCAACAGGCGAATCGAGAATCTCGGGCTCATCTGCTGCTCGTGCTCATCCTCCCTATCGGCTGCCGGGCGTCCCGATCCTTACCCGGTGTCCGGATCGATCGTCCGCGAATGGACGATCGACCCCCCTTGACATGCAAGCGGGGCGGCCCTCGCGGGCCGCCCTCGCTCGCTTCGCTCTGCTCTCGAGATTACAGCTCGACCTTCTCCCAGACCGCACCGGCGCCCGTCAGCGCGAGCTCGGCCTCCTTGACCTTCGCGCCGGGAACCAGCGCGGCGGTCGTGCAGTGCGACGGTTCGCCGTCCGAGCCCCCGCTGTGGCCGGGGCAGCTCAAGCCTTCGTGCGAGCCTTCGCCGTCGCCGCCGGAGTCCTCGCGCGAGCCTTCGCCTTCGGCGCCGGGCGAGAAGCTGCCTTCGTGGCCCGATTCGGGGCCCTGGCCGTCTCCGTGGTTGAAGTCGGCGGCGCTGGCCGTCGCCGGCGGCGCTTCGCACTCGATCTCGGTCCGTTCGGTGACCTTGCCGCTGACGGTCGTGCCGTCGTTGAGCGTGATCGTCAGCGTTTCGTTCGTGAACGACGTGACCGTGCCGACGGTTTCTTCGGAGCCGCTCGGCGTCGCTGGCGTCGCGGGAGTCGCAGGCGTCGCGGGCGTGGCCGGCGTCGCTGCGCGCTTGGCGCGGAACATCAGCACGCGCGCGTGGTGCGCGCGGTGGTGGCGGCTGTGATGCCGGTTGCCGTGCGCGAGCGCGGCGCTCGGCGCGGCAAGCGCGGCCACTGCGATCGCTGTCAAGAGCATCCGTCTCATCAATGAAGCCTCCTTGGACCGGACGCTGCCGGTCGGTGGGTGGTGGACGACACTGAGACACCCGGCAAGCGCGAAGCTCACGCGACTCGAACAAATGTCCGCAAAGATGTCGCGCGATGGCGAAGCCGAGCGCGGTGGTGTTCGACAACGACGGCCTGCTGCTCGACACCGAGGAGGCGTGGACGCGCGCCGAGCGGACGCTGTTCGCGCGCCGCGAGCGCGAGTTCACCGAAGCGGACAAGCGAACGCTGATCGGCTCGTCGCGCTCGATGGCGGCGGTCAAGCTCGAAGCGCTGCTCGAGCGCCCGGGCGAGGGCGAGGCGCTGATGGACGAGCTGCTCGAGCTGGTGATGGACGAGGCGCTGCACGGCGTCGCCGCGCGCCCAGGCGCGCTCGCGCTGATCGAGCGCCTGACCGACGCGGGCGTGCCGCTCGCGGTCGCGTCGAACTCAGAGCCCGAGTTCGTCGCGCGGACGCTGTCCGGCGCCGGGCTGCTGCCGGGCGGCCCGTTCGCGACGGTCGTCACGGCGGCCGACGTCGAGCAGCCGAAGCCGGCGCCCGACATCTACATCGAGGCGTGCCGGCGCCTGTCGGTCGCACCGCACGAGGCGGTCGCGCTCGAGGACTCGCCGATCGGCGTCGCCGCGGCAGCGGCCGCGGGGATGTTCGTGATCGGCGTGCCCTACTTCGCCGGCAGCGAGATCCCGGGCGCGAGCCTGCTCGCCGAGAGCCTCGGCGACCTCGACGTCGCGCGCGCCCTCGGCCTCGACCTGTAGGCGAGCTCGGAGGCGACGGAGCTCATCGCGGCCAGCATCGCGCCGGCGCCGGACCCGACGCGTGCGCCGCCGCGATGCGTGCCGGCGTGCCGTACAGGAGCGCCCGGCCGCTCGCCGTCGGAGGCGCCGCGAGCGCCGTCCAGGCGCGCCGCGCGGGCGCGCAGCCATGCGAGCGAGCGGCGCTCGCCGCAGCGCTCGCGCCAGCCGCGCAGGCCACGTTCGAGGCGATCGCGATCGCCGACGCGCGCGAGCAGCTCGACCTCGCCGCCACCCTGCTCGACGGGGCCGAGCCGGACGAGGTACAGCTCTCCGGTGTCAGCGACCCACGCGGCGCGGTGCAGCGGACCGCCGACGTCCTCGCGCCACCACAGCCCGACGTCGCGCTCGCGCGAGCGCACACGCCGCCGATCGGCCGCGTAGAAGCTCGGGAGCGAGTCGTAGCGCGTCTCGGTGCTCGCGCGCGGGCGCCTGCAGCTGCTCTGTCTCATGCCACACCATCCGGGGTTCGAGGGGGACTGGGAAGGTCGCCCTGGAAGCGTCCTCGCCGGCCCTTAACACCCGATTAGCGCGTGCGAAGAGTTCGCTGAGCGCCGGCTCGATCCTCGGCGCCCAGAGGTCGCCGGTCCGGGTCGGGCCGGTGACCTCTGGGGATCGCGCGAAGGACGATCAGGGATTGAGGCGCTTCTTCAGCGCGCTCGCAGCCGAGAACTTCGCCGCTTTGCTGGCGGCGATGTTGATCGTCTCGCCCGTCGACGGGTTGCGTCCTTGCCGTGCAGCACGGTGGCTGACGCTGAACTTGCCGAAGCCGGCAAGCGCGACCTCACCCCCGGCGGCAAGCTCGTCGGAGACGACGTCGATGACGGTCTCCACCACCTGTCGGGCCTGACTGGCGGCCAGTCCGTTGCGACTGGCGACCTGCTCGGCCAGCTCGTTCTTGGTCATACCACTCCCTTCTAGGGTGTCGTTACTGGGAGCAGGCTAACCGCTGGAGAGGACGACGAGGCGGGTAAACGGGGCGAATCGCCGCTTCGGAGGCCCTAATTTCCGGGGAACTCGGCCGGCTGGACGGTCCGCGCCGGGGGGCTTGCGGGCGCCTCGGAGGCGGTTCTGACGCGCCGCGGCGCGAGCTTGCCGGCGGCGCAGGCCGCCCAGATCGCCGCCAGCCAGGCCCCGCAGGCGAGCGCGACGTGGACCCAGACGAGCTCCGTCGGCAGATGCGTCTTGTACTGGTCGAGGCCGACGGCGCCCTGCAGCGCGAGCAGGACGCACAGCACCGTCAGCGAGCGCTGAACGACCTGCCCGGCGTGCCTGCGCCGCGCGATCCACCAGATCGCCACCGCCGCGAGGCCGAACACGAGCGCGATCTCGCCGTGGCGGTGGATCACGAAGTCCATCGTCCCGCGACCGTCGAAGCTCAGCCGGTTGATCCTCTGCCCCGGCGAGCCGCCCGCGTGCGGGCCGGCTGCGGTCGCGGCCGTGCCGGCGAAGATCGTCAGCGCGCCCCACGCGACAAGGCTCCTGATCGCGAGAATCAGCGTGCGGTCGGCCGGCGGCGCGGCCGCCTTCGCTTCGGCGGCCACGGTTTCGCGCAGCGCGGCCGGTTCGCCGGCGCGCCACGCGAGCACGGCGGCGGCGACGAGGATCAGCATCGAGAGCGCAAAGTGGCCCATCACCCAGCCGTAGTCGAGCGCGCCGCGAACGGTGAAGCCGCCGAGCACGGCCTGCCCGACGACGCCGAGCGGCAGCAGCGCACCGAGCCACATCAGGTCGCGCCGGTAGGGGCGCCGGCGCAGCGCGAACAGCCACGCCGCGCCGGCGGCGAGCGACACCGGCACGGTGATCATGCGGTTGGAGAACTCGATCACGGCGTGCGTGTTCAGCGGCGGGTACGCGTGGCCGTAGCAGCGCGGCCAGTCGGGGCAGCCGAGGCCGGACCCGGTCAGCCGCACGGCGGCGCCGCTCAGCACGATCAGCGTCAGCGCACCGAGCGCCACGTACGCTGTGTAGGCGTACTGGCGCGGTGTGACCGTGTAGCCGTTGGTGCGCTCGCGCAGGACCTCGAGACGACGCTTCATCGGCCTAAGTCTGCCAACTTGCCGGCGCGTGCTCGCCGCCGCCGCGGGCCGGCTGCCGCGCACGACGGACCGGCGCCCGCGCTCAACCGGCGGCGAGCCAGCGCTCGGCGTTCTGCTCGTGAACTTCGCGGAGGATCTGCTCGAGCCCATGCGTCAGCGTCCAGCCGGGGAAGTCGCTCGCGAACGGGCGCAAGTCGCTGATCCACCAGCGGTGGTCGCCGACGCGATGCTGCTCGGAGAGGGTCCAGTCGAGCTCGCGCCCGGCGATCCGCTGACAGAGCTCGATCGCCTCGAGCATCGAGCAGTTGCACAGCCGCCCGCCGCCGATGTTGTAGACGGCGCCGCCGGTGCGCGCATCGCGGTGGAAGTGCTCGAACGCCGCGACGAGGTCGGCCGAGTGGATGTTGTCGCGCACCTGCTTGCCGCCGTAGCCGAACACCGTGTACGGCTCGCCGGTGACGGTCGCGCGCATCAGGTAGGAGAGGAACCCGTGCAGCATCGTGCCGGCGTGGTTCGGGCCGGTCAGGCAGCCGCCGCGAAAGCAGACGGTCGGCATCTCGAAGTAGCGGCCGTACTCCTGCACGAGCAGGTCGGCCGCGGTCTTCGAGACGCCGAACAGCGAGTGCGTGCTGCGGTCGATCGACATCGACGTGTCGACGCCGTCGAAGTAGACGTGGTCCTCAGGCAGCTCGAGCCGGCTCGCGAGCTCGCGCAGCGGCAGCGCGTTCGGCGTGTCGCCGTAGACCTTGTTCGTCGAGCAGTGCACGAACGTCGCGCCGTCGGCATGCTTGCGCGCGGCCTCGAGCAGGTTGAGCGTGCCGCCGGCGTTGATCTCGAAGTCGACGTGCGGGTCCGACGCGGCCCAGTCGTGCGACGGCTGCGCCGCGGTGTGGACGACGAGCTCGATCCGCCCGGCATGCTCGGCGAACAGCCGCTCGACGGCGTCGCGATCGCGGATGTCGATCTCCAGCGAGCGAAACGACCCCGCGTAGCGCTCGAGCAGCGAGGCGGTCACATGCGCAGTCGACGCCTCGGCGCCGAACAGCCGCGCGCGCATGTCGTTCTCGAGCCCGATCACGTCGAAGCCGAGCTCGACGAAGCGCGCGACCGACTCCGAGCCGATCAGGCCACCCGACCCTGTGACTATCGCCGTGGGCATGCCCGCCGGATCCGCTCGGCAACCACAATAGGGGTGCTCATGCGACGCCGAGTTCCCGATGCCGTGGGACGATCGTCTTCAGCCCGGTCTGGTGAGCCGGAAGCATACGCATAGGCGCAAGAGCGTAGCGTCGAGAGTGGGCAACACGACGGGCTCGGGCCGCGGACCGCTCTGCCATCGCACCGCCGACATACGCTTGGCGGCATGCCCGTTCTGACCGTCGGTCAGCCTCTTCCTCGCGCCGACGATGCATACGCGACCACCGAGAAGTGGTCCCACTGGATTC
The DNA here is from genome assembly GCA_963782925.1 of uncultured Solirubrobacteraceae bacterium. Classification (GTDB taxonomy): domain Bacteria; phylum Actinomycetota; class Thermoleophilia; order Solirubrobacterales; family Solirubrobacteraceae; genus Palsa-744. The sequence goes on along the minus strand of CAWALH010000002.1, from coordinate 1,878,109 downwards.
TTGCCGACCGCGGCCACGGCCGGGAATGGGCGCGAGTCTTCCGGGTGCATCCTGCGGACTCGGAGCAGGTCTGGCAGGCTCTCGCCGATGCGGTTCTGCACGCACCGGTCTCATCGGTTCGGAAGGTTGCGTTGGGCGTGACCTGCGAGGTCAACGCAGTGCTGGCGATCAACGGACGGATTGCAATGGTCCGGTCGGCCTGGCATTACGCCGATACGACGGACGCGCCGCGCCTGGTAAGGGCGTTCCCAGCCCCCTAACATGTTGAGCGTCTTGCCAGCCACGCGTGAGATCACCTTGTACGACACCGTCGAGCTGACTGCCGATGTCGAAACGGCTCCCGCCGGCTCTCGAGGTGGAGTGGTAGAGCTGCTCGATGGCGATAAGGCGATGGTCGAGGTCACGACCATGGCTTCGGAGCCCTTGCTCAAGCGCATCGTCGTCGTACCGCTCACGCAACTTCAGCGCATCGGTTGATCCGAGCCGATGGTCACGGCTCGTCGCCGTGACATGCCCGCCGGCTCAGCTTCGCAGCCGCACGCCCACTCACGACGAGGCACCGAGCTCGAACGGCAGCTCGTCGGCCAGCTCGCGCAGCAGCGGAGCCGCGGCGTCGCGCTCGGAGACGATCAGCTCGTCGGCCGGCAGCGGCCACTCGATCGCGACGTCCGGGTCATTCCAGGCGATGCCGCGCTCGAGCGACGGGTCGTAGTAGGCGGTCTGCTTGTAGATCACGTCGGCGACGTCGCTGAGCACGCAGAAGCCGTGCGCGAAGCCGACGGGGACGAACAGCTCGCGCATGCTCTCGTCGTCGAGCTCGACGCCCGCCCAGTCGCCGTACGTCGGCGAGCCGCGGCGCAGGTCGACGGCGACGTCGAGGATCCGTCCGCGCCCGCAGCGCACGAGCTTGGCGACGCCGTCGCCGACCTGGAAGTGCATCCCGCGCAGGACGCCGCGCGCCGAGCGCGATTGATTGTCCTGGACGAAGCGCGTGCGCTCGTCGATGCCGAGCTCGGCGCACCACTCGCCGCGGTAGGTCTCGCAGAAGAAGCCGCGCTCGTCGCCGTGCACGGAGGGCTCGATCGCGACGAGTCCGGCCAGGCGGGTCGGGAGGGCGCGCACGGCCGGTCAGGTTAGCGATCGCATTCCGCACGCCGCGCTTGCGCCCGCGCTCCGCGCACGCCCGCGCCGGCCGGGGCGACCCGCCCTCGCCTATATTCGCCGACGATGGGCGCAAGCTCCGTTGACGGGCCGCCGAACGAGATCGACCCGGTCGGGCCGTGGCAGCCGGGGCCGCTCGAGCCGCCGCCGCTCGACGCGGCGCTGCACGTCTGGCGCGTGCGCCTCACGGCGGTCGACGACCGCGCGCTGTCGGCGCTCGGCGACGACGAGCGCGAGCGCGCGGCGCGGATCGTCGGCGAGCGGCCGCGCGAGCTGTGGATGCGCTCGCGCGGCGTCTTGCGCGAGCTGCTCGGCCGCTACTCGCGCGACGATCCGCGCGCGATCGTCCTCAGCACCGGAACGCACGGCAAGCCGGCGCTGGCGAGCGTGCACATCGGGGATCGTCAGAGCGCGGATGGACCGCCCGGCGGAGCCGCCGAGGCGGAGCTCGCGTTCAACCTGTCGCACTCGGGAGAGCTCGCGCTGTACGCGTTCGCGCGCGGGCGCTCGGTCGGGATCGACGTCGAGTTCGCGCGTTCGCCGGGCGCGGGCGGCGGCGCACGCGAAACCGATCACGTGGCGCTCGCGCGCCGTACGTTCGGCGCGACACGCGCCGCGCGCCTGGCCGAGCTCGAGCCAGCGCTGCGCGAGCGCGAGTTCCTGAGATGGTGGACGACGTACGAGGCCGAGCTCAAGCGCCGCGGCACGGGCATCGGCGGGCTGCCCGACGACGAGGCGAGCTGTTGGGTCGCCGAGCTCGACGTCGGCCCGCGCGCCGCGGCGGCGGTCGCATGCGAGCCTGCGCCACGCGAGCTGCTTCGCTTCGAGTGGACCTAGAAGATCTTGATGCCGATCCTCTGCGTGACCGTTTTGCCGCCGACGGACGCCGACAGCAGCACCGACACGCCGTGGTAGCGGCGGATCAGGCTGACGAGCTCGGCACGAATGCGGATCGGCAGGTGGATCGTCCTGTTCGGCGTCAGCACGAAGCCGCTGCGACCGTATGTGCGCCCGCCGCTGCCGCTGATCGTCGCGACGCCCTTGCACGGGGTCACGCGGCAGAACATCGCGACGGCGACGATCCGGCTCGAATTGACGCCGTCGGTCTGCGGGCTGACCCTGATCGGCGCGAGCGCCGGCGGCAGGCCCTGCTTGCCGCCCGGGCAGATGTGCGTCGCGTCGGCGCCGGTTCCGAGCGTCACGCGCATCATCAGTTCCTGGTTGCGGTTGACGGCGAAGCCGTCCATCGCCGAAGTGATCGACGGCGAGAGGCTCGCACTGTTGCCGGTGCCCTGGTCCTTGATGAACGAGTCGGTCGTCGCGCCCGTGACCGAGCCGAGCACCTGATACGGGACGCCGCTGCGGTAGACGTTCTCGACGTAGCCGCCACTGTCGTTGAGGCCGACGAAGTCGCCGGCGCTGACGCACAGGTTGACCGGCAGGTATGTCGTGATCGTCGACGCGCCGGCGCCGTTTTCGCCGCACACCGGCAGGTCGAAGCCCTGCGAGGTGATGTTGACCTTCGCGCCGCCGCCCGGCAGCGGCGTCAGGTCCTGGAAGTGGATCGTCGCCAGCGGCAGCGGACCGTTGCTCGCGCGCCGCGCGCAGCCCTCGACTTCGAGCTTCGTCGCCTGCCCGGTCGCCGGCACGCGCTCCTCGCCGCCCATGTTCGAGAAGTTCCACAGCGCCGTGTCGGCGCCGTAGTGGAACGTGTGGAAGACGCCGTTCGGCGCTTCCGGGCTCGGCGGGACCTGCGTGTAGACGCCGGGGTAGCTGAGGTTTTCGGCTGTGTTGAGCGTGGCGGGGACCGAGAGCGGGCTGCCGATCTGCATGAGCTTGGCCTCGCTGGCGGCGGGGATCAGAAGCCAGACGGCGCTCACGAGGGTGAAGGCGACCACAAGTGCGGCCAAGCGGGAACTCGGGGTGAGGAGGTTTGATCGCATCACTTTCCTATCGGCATGCCCGAGCTCGAAGGCCAGGAAAAGCGGATCGGCGGACATATGAGTGCCTGCCGAGCCGCGACAAATACTGCCGGGGCCGTGCGCATCGCACGTTTCGAGCGTCCGCGGGCGCCTGCGGCGCCGTCACTGCGACGCGGGCAGGGGCGCGTCGTGCTGGTGGTCGTTCGCGTCCTCGCCGGAGAGCGCCGGCGTCTCGAGCATCTCGGACGACGCCTCACGGGTCTGCTCGGCGTGGAAGATGATGAACCGCATCACCAGGAACCCGCTCGTCGTCGCGATCGCCATCGTCGCCAGGTAGACGATCTCCGTGTCGACGCCGAGGACACCCGGCAGGATCGCGGTCGACGCGGCCGTGCCGCCGTACTGCGCGCCGGCCATCAGCAGGTAGCGGCCTACCTGGTGGCGCAGCGGCAGCGCGAAGCCGTCCTCGTGCGTCCACACGAACAGCCGCTGCAGCGTGAAGTGCAGCAGGATCGCCGAGACGAAGCCGATCGCCAAGGCAACCTGGAACGGGAGCCCGACGAGCTGCGAGAGGGCCGTAGTCACGGCCAGGTAGACGAGCGTCACGAGCCCGCCCGTGAGGCCGAAGCGCACGAGCTGGCCGGTCAACCCCGACTGCGGTGAGCGCAGGTAGTGGGAGAGCGCGTCGGCCGACCGGCTTGCTCGCGGCGTTGCCTCACGCTGCTCGCGGCGCATGGCGCTCAGGTCGACTCCATCGCCTTCGGCGCGACGAACGGCTCCATCTCGCTGATCGGATGTCCGAACGCGATCTTCGGGTACGCGTTGGCGGACGTGTCGATCGCCACCTCGAGCAGGTACGGCGCTTCGGGATCGCGCCACAGCTCGCTCATCGCCTCGTCGAGATCCTCATCGCCATCGGCCCTGCCGGCCTCGATGCCGAACGCAGCCGCGACGGCGACGAAGTCCGGCGCCGAGTAACCCCATGTCGTGGATTGGTAGCGGCCGTCGAAGTAGGACTCCTGAAACTGGCGAACCATGCCATGCGAGCGGTTGTTGAGGATCACGATCTTCACCGGCAGGTGGTTGCGCGCGACCGTCTGCAGCTCCTGCAGATTCAGCTGGAAGCCGCCGTCGCCGGCGATCAGCACGATGGGCTTGCCGGCGGCGATGCAGGCGCCGACGGCGAGCGGCAGGCCGGAGCCCATCGCACCCATCCCGCCCGACGTCAGGAAGCGCTGATCGGCGCTCAGCTCGAGTGACTGCGCCGCCCACATCTGGTGCTGACCGACGTCGGTCACGTAGGCCGCGGCCACCGTGGAGCGGCGGGCAATGCGGTGCATCAGGTCGTTCGGGTTGATGCCTGGCACGCCCGGCAGCTCGCCGGTGTCCGGCCAGCGCTCGCGCAGCTGCGTGATCTCGCCGCGCCACGACTCGAGCCGCGGCGTCGGGCGAAGCGCAGCCGCCTCGGTGAGCGCGGCGATGTACGGCTCGAGCTGCGCGACGGTCGTGTGGCAGCCGCGAACCCGGTTGTCGAGCTCTCCCGGGTCGCAGTCGACGTGGTGGATCCGCCGGCCGGCCGCGAAGCTGTCGGTGTCGGCCCCCGTCTGGCGGATGTCGAGGCGGCTGCCGAGCACGAGCAGCAGATCGGCTTGCGAGAGCGCGATGTTGGCCCAGCGGTTGCCGTACGTGCCGATCATGCCGACGTGCTGCGGGTGCTCGAATGGCAGCGCATCGACTCCCATCAGCGAGCTGACAACGGGAACCTGCAGCTGGTCGACCAGCTCGCGGAAGCTGGCGACGGAGCCGCCTGAACGCAGGCCGCCGCCGGCGAGGATCAGCGGACGGGCCGCACCGTCGAGATCGTCGAGCAGACCGTCGAACGAGTGCTCATCGAGCCGCTCGCTCCCCGCGACGGCGGGTAGCGGTGTCGTATCGGCGCTGATCTCGACGCGCTGCAGGTCCATTGGGATGTCGAGCAGCACCGGTCCCGGGCGCCCGGCGCGCGCGAGCTGGAAGGCGGCGAGCAGCAGCTCTGGCAGCTGCTCGGCCGTGCGAACGCGCCACGCGGCCTTCGCGATCGGCTCGGCCATCGCCGCGATGTCGGTCTCCTGGAAGCCGAGCTGGCGGATCGGACGCTCGCCCTTCTGCTCGGAGCGATTCACCTGCCCGGTGATGAAGACCGCCGGCACCGAGTCGAAGTGGCAGCTGCCGAGCGCCGTCAGCAGGTTGATCGCACCCGGACCGCTGGTGCCCATCGCGACGCCGGGGACGCCGGTCATGCGCGCGTGCGCCTCGGCGCTGAAGCCAGCCGCCTGCTCGTGGTGGCAGGAGACGATCCGCACGCGCCCGTCGCGGTGCAGCGCGTCGATGAAGTTCGCGATCATGCCGCCGACGACCTCGTACACGGTGTCGACACCCTGCGCGACCAGCGCCTGCGCGATCCAGTCAGACGCCTGCATCAGCTCGCGGCTTGCTCGGTTTCCTTTGCGCGCGACGAGGCCAGGCTGGACCGGCGCACGACGCGTGCGCGGCCGTTCGATCCCTCTCCAGCCGCGATTGCGTCGTGGAAGCTCTCGACCATGAACTGCACGGCCGCGTCAGTCAGGCCCGGATAGACGCCCACCCAGAAGACCTGGTTCATCACGAAGTCGGCGCGCGCGAGATCGCCTACGCGGCGGTGGGGCACGTCGAGATAGGCCGGCTGGCGCAGGAGGTTGCCGCCGAACAGCAGCCGTGTGGCGATCTTGCGGTCGTTCATGAAACGGAGGATGTGATCGCGCGAGACCGGCGAGCCCTCGCGCAGCCGCCAGCGGAAAGCCGAACCAGCTCGGGTCGCTGTGCGCGGTCGCCTCGGGCAGGATCAGGTGCTCCTGCAGATCCTCCAGGCCGTCGTACAGCAGCTTGAAGTTGCGTTTGCGCGCGGCCGATGAACGCAGTCGAGCTTGTCCAGCTGCGCCACGCCGACCGCCGCCTGCATGTCGGTCACCTTCAGGTTGTAGCCGATGTGCGAGTAGATGTACTTGTGGTCGTAGCCGTAGGGCAGCTCGCCGAGCTGCCAGTCGAAGCGCTTGCCGCAGGTGTTCTCCTTGCCGGGCGCGCACCAGCAGTCGCGGCCCCAGTCGCGGAACGACTCGGCGAGCACCTTCAGGCGTCCGCTCGTTCGTCAGCACGCAGCCGCCCTCGCCCATCGTGATGTGGTGGGCCGGGTAGAAGCTGACCGTGGCGAGGTCGCCGAACGTGCCGACCATTCTGCCCGCGATAGGTCGAGCCGAGCGCGTCGCAGCAGTCCTCGACCAGCCACAGGTCGTGCTCGCGCGCGAACGCCGTGACGGCGTCGAGGTCGAACGGGTTGCCGAGCGTGTGCGCGACCATGATCGCCCGGGTGCGCTCCGACAGCGCGTCCTCGAGCATCGCCACGTCGATGTTGTAGGTCGGGATGTCGACGTCGACGAACACCGGCACCAGCCCGTTCTGGACGATCGGGTTGACCGTCGTCGGGAAGCCCGACGGCGACCGTGATCACCTCGTCGCCGGGCCGCAGCCGGCGTTTCGCCGAGCTTGCGTGAGGTCAGGCACGAGAGCGCGACCAGGTTCGCCGACGAGCCGGAGTTGACGAGCAGCGCGTGGCGCAGGCCGAACAGCTTCGCGAAGCGCCGCTCGAAGTCCTCCGCGTAGCGACCGGTCGTCAGCCAGAAGTCGAGCGACGCGTCGACCAGGTTGACGAGCTCGTGCTCGTCGAACACGCGGCCCGCGAAATGGATCTGCGTCTCGCCGGGGCGGAACTCGCTCTGGGCGAACTCGGCGTCGTGGTACTCGCGGACCAGCTCGAGGATCTGCTCACGCAGAGCCGCCGCGCGATCGCTGTCGGCGCTCATCCTCGGAGCTCCGTACGCAGGGCGTTTGCTTTGCTTGAGATGCGCCGGACCCTAGCAGGGAGACCGTTCGAGATAGCGTTCATCGAGCGTCGTGCGAGAGAGCCGCCGGCTCGCGCTCGGGCGCCACGACGCGCACCTCGGCGCCCTCCAGCTCGCGTGCCTGCGAGGTCTCCTCGCCACGAGATCGAGGCGGGTTGAGCACGCGATCGAGGATGTACGGCGGGCGCGCCTTGACCTCCTCGTACATGTGCGCCAAGTAAGAGCCGATCACACTGAAGCAGATCAGCTGGACGCCGCCGACGAACAGCACGACGACGATCAAAGTCGCATAGCCCTTGGGGGCAGCGCTCGGATCGGCGATCTTCAGGACGATCTCGACGATCGCCGCGATCAGCGCGGCCGCGGTCGTGAACAGAGCGAGCCAGCCGATCAGGTCGAGTGGCACGTAGGAGAACGAGATTATCGCCCGTCTCGCCCACCCGAAGTTCGCGAGGAAGTTGTTCGAAGAGCGTCCGAACAACCGCTCGGGGCGCTCGTAGGGCACACCGATCTGCCGGTAGCCGACGAACGCGCGCAGCCCGCGCACGAAGCGATGCGTCTCGGGCAGCGCGTTGATCGCGTTGATCGCGCGCCGGTCGAGCAGGGAGAAGTCGCCCGCGTCGATCGGCATCGTCACGTAGGCCAGCCGCTGAAAGACGCGGTAGAACGCCTTGCGCGTCGCGTTCATCAGCGCCGGACCCTCGCGCTTGACGCGCTCGCCGTAGACGACCTCATAGCCTTCGCGCCAGCGCTCGACCATCGTCGGGATCAGCTCGGGCGGGTCCTGCAGATCGCCGTCGAGCAGGATGACCGCGTCGCCTGTTGCGAGCCTCATGCCGCTCGAGTAGGCGCTCTGCGAGCCGAACATCCTGGTGTGCTGCACGACCGTCACGCGCCTGTCGCGTGCCGCGAGCCCTTCGAGCACGCGCGGCGTGTCGTCGGGGCTGCCCGAGTCGACGAAGATGACCTCCCAATCGACTCCGAGCTCCTCGAAGACCGCCTTCAGGCGCTCGTACATGACCGGGACGGACTCGCCCTCGCGGTAACACGGGACGACGGCGCTCAATCGTGTGCCCACCTCGGCGCCGTTCATGTCTCTTGCCACCCTCGGCAAGATACCGCGTGCCATGTCGGCAAAAGCACACAATCCGCGTCACGACCCGTCACGCTCCCCAGGGTCCCTGCGCACGCTTGGCCGGCTCGGTCTCGGTGCATGGGCGTTCGGTCGCATGGGCTGGGGCGCCCAGCATGATCGCGACTCGCGCGCCGCCATCCTGCGCGCGGTCGAGCGCGGCATCGGCTGGATAGATACGGCTGCCGTCTACGGCGACGGGCATTCCGAGCGCCTCGTCGGCACGGTGCTGCGCGAGCTCTCAGACGCCGAGCGTCCGCTGGTCTTCACGAAGGGCGGCGTGCGGGTCAATCCCTCCGACGGCGCCACGTTCCGCGACCTCAGCCCTTCATCTCTGCGCCGGGAGTGCGATGCATCGATGCAGCGCCTGGGGGTCGAACGGATCGACCTCTATCAGCTGCATTGGCCGGTCGCCGAGCCCGGTCTCGTCGAACAGGCGTGGGAGACTCTCGCCTCGCTCCGGTCAGAGGGCAAGATTCGTTGGGCCGGCGTTAGCAACTTCGATCTCCCTCTCTTGGAGAGGTGCGCCGCCAACAGCACACCAGACGCCGTTCAGATTCCGCTGTCGCTGCTCAACCGCGAGAGCGCTGCCAAAGTGTTGCCGTGGGCGGCCAGTCGCGGGGTTCACGCGTTGGCATACAGCCCACTCGAGTCTGGGCTTCTTTCAGGCCGTTTCTCGATGCAAAGAGTTCGCTCGTTGCCGCAATCGGACTGGCGCCGCCAACGTGCGAAGTTCCAGCAGCCGCAGCTGCAACGAACCCTGGACCTGGTCGCGCTCCTCGATCCAATCGCGTGCGCCCTCGGCGTTTCGCTCACCGAGCTGGCGATCGCTTGGACATTGGCGTGGAAGGGGACAGGCGGCGTGATCGTCGGAGCCCGATCGGCCGAGCAGGTTGATGGCTGGGTGGATGCGTCCAATCTCACCCTCGACAGCTCGACCCTGGACGCGATCGAGGCAGCCTTGCGCGATACCGGAGCGGGCGCAGGCCCAACGCTGCCAGGGAGCTACCGGCATGAAAATGCGTCTGGGTGGCCGTCCGGGCCCGGTCGTACCTTTGGCCGATCGGGACGGGGGCTTCCTGAGCAGACGTGAGGGCAGGCCGCTTTGGGTCGTGGGCTGCGAGCCCGTGGAGCTATGTGGCCGCCCCTGCGACTTGCCCGGTTGCGCTGCGAGCGCGAATCCGTAGTTGTCGTTTGCCCTGGGTCTGCTCTGTTGTCGTGTCGTTTAGAGAATGGAGTTCAGATGCGCCAGGTAGCGCTTGATGTTCATCAGGGCTTCTGCGAGGTGGCGATTCGCGAGGAGGGCAAGACGCGGTCGGCCGGCCGCGTGGCGACCGATCGCGAGGCGCTCGGGCTGTTCGCGGCGAGCCTTGACCCGAGCGATGAGGTCGTGATGGAGGCCACAGGGCCGGCGATGGAGGTTGCTCGGATCATCGCACCGCACGTCGCTCGGGTCGTGGTCGCAAACGCTCAGGACGTGCGGGCGATCTCTCACGCGAGGGTGAAGTCCGACCGGTTTGACGCGCGCACGCTCGCGGACCTGCTCGCGGCGGGGATGCTCGAGTCCGTCTGGGTTCCCGACCCGCAGACGCAGAGCTTGCGTCGCAGGGTCGCGCGGCGAGCGGCGCTCGTGCGCCAGCGCACCCGCGCGAAGAACGAGGTTCATGCGACGCTCGCGCGGTGTCTTCTGGGCCGCTCGCCGGTGAGCGACCTGTTCGGCAAGGACGGACGCGCGTGGCTGGCACAGCAGCAGCTCGGCGAGGAGGAGGCCGAGACCGTCGCGGGCTGCTTGCGCCAGATCGACTTCCTGGATGAGGAGGTCGCTCAGATCGACCGCAAACTCGCGGCGTGGGCGGTCTCTTCAGAAGACGCCAAGCGGCTGATGAGCATCCCGGGTGTCGGGGTGGGCGTTGCCGTCACGCTGATCGCGGCGATCGGCGACGTATCGCGGTTTGCCTCCTCGCGCCAGCTCGTCGCCTATCTCGGCCTCGATTCCAAGGTTCGCCAGTCAGGCGATCAGCCCCCACGCCACGGCCGGATCTCAAAGCGCGGCAACGCCCAGGCCCGCTCGGCGCTGGTCGAGGCAGCGTGGGTCGCGATCCGCCAGCCGGGCCCGCTGCGCGCGTTCGGCGAGCGCGTCCGTGAGCGCAGGGGCGCACAGATCGCGGCTGTTGCCGTCGCGCGCAAGCTCGCGTGCCTTGCCTGGCAGCTGCTGAGCAAGCAGGAGCAGTACGCATTCGCCGCGCCGTCCAAGGTGCGCGGCAAAATACGCCGCGCTGAACGCGACGCCGGCGCGCCGGCGCTGCCGACGCGTCACAGCGGACAGCGGGTCTCGGCAAACGCCGCAGAAAAGCAGGCCGAGCGAGAACTCGTCGAGCGCGCCGAGCTCGCATACCGACGGCTGATCGCCGACTGGAAGGCAACCGGGCCCGCGAAGGAAAGGGGCGCCGGTGCGACACACGGGCGCGCGTCGAAACCGTCAAGACGGCAAGCAGCGCGGCAGACCACAGCCCAAGAGCCTGCGCTTTAGCTCGTCGTCACCGACGCCCATCACGAACTCTTGCACGATCCCATGCAACGCGCTCCGTGATTTGACATTCATCCGTGTCCGAATGGTTGCAGGCCAGATCAGTGATGCGCGGCCGACCGCGGCCTGCATCGCGGGCGGCAAGCCGCTGTCGCGCGACCGACCGGAGGAAGCGGGCCATGGCCGGGACAGAGCCTGTTCCGCTCCGCGTGCAACCAGCTGTGCCCGGAGACAGGCGTGGTCCGACTAGCCCCGAGCATGCAATAAGCACCGCGCCCCCGACGAGCGGGGGCGCGGAAACGTCCGGTTGAGCGGCGATTCTTCGGCTTGCTGACGGTCGAAGATCGAGCTTTGGAGGTTCACCTTGAAGGTGATGCGTGACGGACGCCCAGTAACCGTAGAAGTGACCTCGGACGGAGCGGGGCTGGTCTCCCACGCAGGCAGCGCGCTGTTGGCGGCGGCGGCCGAGAAGCTTGGCTTGACGGGGGCGCTATCGCTTCGGCTGGCCGGCCTGAAGGCCCGACGCCGCGGCCATGACCCGGGGCGGGTGATCCGCGACCTGGCGGTGATGCTCGCCGACGGCGGGGAGTGCGTGTCCGACCTCGGCGCCGTGCGCGAGCAAGAGGCGCTGTTCGGCGTCGTGGCGTCTGACTCAACGGCGTTCCGCGTGATCGAGAGGATCGCCTGCGAGCCGGGAGCGCTCGAGGAGATGCGCTCGGCGCACGCTCGCGCGCGGGAGCGCTTCTGGAAGCTGCATGGCGCGCCGCAGTCCTTGACGATCGACCTCGACGCGACGCTCGTCACGGCGCACTCCGAGAAGGAGAAGGCGGCCGGCAACTACAAGGGCGGCTACGGGTTTCATCCGCTCCTGGCCTACGCGGATGAGACCCGCGAGGCGCTGGGCGCGCTGCTCAGATCGGGTAACGCCGGCTCGAACACCGCCGCCGATCATGGGACGGTGCTCGACCGGGCGCTTGCGCAGATCCCACCCGAGCACGTCGAGGGCATCGAGATCCTCGTGCGCGCGGACTCCGCCGGCGCCACGCACGGCCTCACCGACTACTGCCGCGAGCAGCGCATGCGCTTCTCGGTCGGCTATGAGCTGACCCAGCCGGTTCGCTCAGCGATCCTCGAGGTCCCCGAGGATGCTTGGGTTTGTGCGCTCGAGAAGGACGGCTCGGCGCGCGCCAACGGGCAGGTCGCCGAGATCACCGAGAGCGTCGATCTGTCCTCCTGGCCTGAGCGATCGAGGCTGATCGTGCGCCGCGAGCGCCCGCACCCGGGCGCGCAGCTCTCCTTCACCGATCAGGACGGCTACCGCTTTCAGGCGATCCTCACCGACCAGGACGGAGAGGACATCGCCGTGCTCGAGTGCCGCCATCGCCAGCACGCCCACGTCGAGGATCGCATCCGCGACGACAAGGACACCGGCCTCTCGAAGTTCCCGTTCAAAGAGTTCGCCCTGAACGAGGTCTGGCTTCAGATCGTCATGCTCGCCCACGACCTGCTCGTCTGGACCCAGGCGCTGGCGCTCGAGGGAGAGCTCGCCAAGGCCGAGCCCAAGCGCCTGCGCTACCGGCTGCTGCACGTCGCTGCTCGTCTGGCGTTCTCCGGACGCCGCGCCAAGCTGCATCTGCAAGACACCTGGCCCTGGGCGCCCGAGCTCCTCGCCGCGTTTCAGAAGCTCAGAACGCTGCCAGCCGCCGTCGGCTGAGCTCGCACGCAGCTGACGCCACCCATCAGCGTCTCGCGGGTCACTACCGCGATCACGGCTGTCCGCAAACGGCGTCCACGGCTACGCGGAAGCTCCGCCGAGGTCCCGCCGCGCACTCGCGACGCCGCAATCGCCACCGCCGAGCCGGCAAACGCGGGACTTGGCTGCTCCTTCACCCGGTTACTGCATGATCCGGGCTAGCATTGCCGCCCGTGCTGCTCAGAGGCCCGCTATCTCGCCATGGCACACCCGCGCCGACGCCAGCTGACAAGCAGCGGTTCACCTCGGACGCGCGCGCACGCTACCCGCAGAGCCCGCTCAATCGACGGCACGCGGCAGCGCTCGGCTTCGGCCTGACGTTCGGCTGTGCATTGGTTGTCGCAGTCCTCCAGAGTCCGGAGCCGTTCTATTACGACTCGGGCAGTTACTGGGCACTTGGCCAGAGCTTTACTGCACACGGGCATTTTTCACTGCTCAACTTCGAAAGCCCGGTGCGTGGGTACCTGCTTCCCCTGATCTACCACGTCCTGCGTGTAGTCGCCGACGCATTCAACTGGAGTTACTCCTCCACCGCCAAGCTGGCGAACGCACTCGTATTTGCGCTGATCGCCGGAGTGCTCGCTCCGCGCTTCGCCGAAGTCGCCTGGCCACGCTGGCGCTGGGGCGTCTGGCGGCGCCTCGCGCTCGTCAGTCTGCTGCTCGTCTTCTGGGCCGGCTTCCTGAATTTCCCTCTCAGCGATTTCCCTGCACTGGCGTTCACGATGTTGGCACTCGTCTGCGTCGCTCGACCGGAGGCGCCCGGGTGGATGCTCGTCGCCGGGCTCTCCTGCGGCGCAGCGATCGACATTCGCCCATCGTACGTTCCGCTCGCACCGATTCTCGTCGTCTTGGTCGCATGGGCTTGGTTTGAGCAACGTGGTAAGCCGCATACCTCCGCTCGCCGACGCTCAGCATGCGCAGCGCTGTTCGTGGTGGGGCTTATAGTCGTATCGATCCCGCAGTCGCTCGCTACCCACCGACACTTTCACAGTTGGAGCTTCGTCCCCGGCGGTCCGGAACACTTGACAGGCCAGCAGCTCACAAGAGGAATGTTCCTGCAGCGGTACGACACATACGTCGGCACCGGTCATGAGCCGGAGATGCTGTACCGAGACAACGCGGGACTAGCGCTCCTGCAAAAGCAGACGCGACAAGAAGTGAGCGGTGGCGGGCAGTATCTAGAGCTGCTCTTCACACATCCGATCGTGATAGGTGGGCTTGCGCTGTCCCACCTGGTCAACGGTCTCGACCAGCGCTACAACACGCCCTACATCGCCCATCTCGACACCGGGTCCCATCGATGGCTGCGCGGCGCCGGCTTCTTGATCACCTTCCTCGCCCTGCTGCGCCTTCTGTGGCCCTCGGCTCGCAGGCGTCTGGCCACGGCGCGCTGGCGATATCCGGCCGCGCTCGCGCTCTGCTGCCTCACGTCCGTGCCTTCGGCGATCGAGACTCGCTATCTGCTGCCGCTCTACCTGCTCGGCTACATCCTGTTGCTGCTGCCCGCTTGGCCCAACCCAATCCGCGAGGACGCGTCTGGCGTCGCTCGCTACCGCACGGTCGCGATCGTTGGTGTGAGCGCCATCGCCTACGCGGCGGTCGTGCTGGCGGTGACCAGCGACGCGTCCAGCCACCTTCGGTTCGGCATCTGAGCGGATTGGAAGCGTGCTTCGGCCGACGCGTCGCCCCGCCTAGGACTGAGTCGCCGTCTGTAGGCTGTGGCCGTGGTCGCCGGCTCCCCAGTCGAAGTTCGCGCCAACGACTTCGCGCGTCAATGGGAGGACATCAAGGAGGACGCGCTCGAGGCAGTCGATCGAGTGGGACACAGCGGCTGGCTGATCCTGGGAGAAGAGGTTGAGCGATTCGAGCTCGAGCTGGCAAGCTGGTGGGGCGTCCGCCATGCAGTCGGCGTCGCCAGCGGCCTCGACGCGCTCGAGATCGCGCTGCGCAGCGCCGGCGTGCCAAGCGGCGCGCGCGTGATCACGACCCCGCTGACCGCGTTCGCGACGACGCTCGCGATTCTCCGCGCCGGGGCGCAGCCCGTCTGGTGCGACGTCGATGAGACCGGCGGCCTCGACCTCGACCGGCTCGAGCGCTCGCTCGAGGCCGACCCATCGATCCGCGCCGTGGTGCCGGTACACCTGTACGGGCACCCGCTCGATCCGGCTCGCCTACGGGCGCTCGCCGAGGAGTACGGCGTCGCTGTGATCGAGGACTGCGCGCAGTCCGCCGGAGCCAGGCGCGCCGGCGCGCCGACCGGCACGGCCGGCGCAGTCGCGGCGACGAGCCTCTATCCAACGAAGAACCTCGGCGCGATGGGCGACGGCGGCGTACTGCTGACCGACGACGAGACGATCGCAGAGCGCGCTCGCCGACTCCGCGACTACGGGCAGCGGGCACGGTACGAGCATGTCGAAGTCGGGCTCAACAGCCGCCTCGACGAGCTGCATGCAGCGATCCTGCGCTCGGCGATGCTCCCGCGCCTCGACGGCTGGCTGCAGCGTCGCAGCGAGATCGCGAGCCGCTACACCGACGCGCTCGCCGACAGCTCGCTGCGGCCGATCCTCCCGGCCGACGGCGATTCGGCGCATCATCTGTTCCCGGTCGAAGCGACCGACTCCCCGGCCGCGGAGGTGGCCGGGGCGCTCTCGCGCTCCGGCGTCACGGTCGGTCGCCACTATCCGCGTCTCTGTCCCGAGCAGCCGGCAGCGCGAGGACTCGGCGAGTCGCTGGACCCGCTGGCGGTCGCTCGCAGGATCGCCGAGCGAGAGCTCTCGCTGCCGATCCACCCGCATCTGCACGACGACGAGGTCGATCGTGTGATCGAAGCCTGTCGGGAGGCGTGCGGGTGAGCAGCCCGGTCAACTCGCTCGTCGTGCCCGTGTACAACAACGCCGGCTCGATCACCGAGCTGGTCGCCGCCGTCGAGCAGATCGCGGCCCGCGTCGAGGGCGAGCTCGAGACGGTCTTTGTGATCGACGGCAGCCCCGACAACTCCGGCGAGCTGTTGCTGAGCGCGCTGGTGCAGAGCGGAACCCGTGCTCAGCTCGTCGAGCATTCGCGCAACTTCGGCGCGTTCTCGGCGATCCGAACCGGCATGAGGTTCGCCCGCGGCAGGTACGTCGCCGTGATGGCCGCCGACCTGCAGGAGCCGCCCGAGCTCGTGATCGAGTTTCTCGCCCGCCTCGCGACGGGACGCGTCGATGTCGTCGCGGGCGAGCGCAGGAGTCGCGACGATCGAGGCGACGGGGCGTCGAAACTCTACTGGCGGCTCTATCGCCGTTTCGTCCTGCGCGAGATGCCGCCCGAGGGCGTCGACGTGTTCGCCTGCACGGCTGCGGTTCGCGACGTGGTCTGCTCGCTCGAGGACGTGCACACCTCGCTGGTCGCACAGCTCTTCTGGGTCGGCTTCAGACGCGAGCTGGTCGCCTACGATCGGCTGCCTCGCGCCGGCGAGAGCGGCTGGACGCTGCGCCGCAAGTTCCGCTACCTGTCCGACAGCGTCTTCGCGTTCACCGATCTGCCGGTGCGCCTGCTTTGGATCGTCGGGCTCGTCGGGATCGCACTCGGCGTGATCATCGGCGCGGTCGTCCTGGTTGCGCGAGCGACTGGCGACATCACGGTGCCCGGCTACGCGACAACGATCCTCGTGCTCGTGTTCTTCCTGAGCCTCAACTCGCTCGGTCTCGGGATCATCGGCTCGTATGTATGGCGCGCGTACGAAACGATCAAGCGCCGACCCGGCGCGATCGTACGCGAAGTCGTCGAGCTGCCGAAAGGCGAGGATGGCTGACCCGTTCGTCCACGAGCGCGCTCTGTGCGAGAGCGAGCACGTCGGCAGCGGCACCCGCGTCTGGGCGTTCGCACACGTGCTGCCCGGAGCCCGGATCGGCAAGGACTGCAACATCTGCGATGGCGTCTTCGTCGAGGGCGAGGTCGTCGTCGGCGACCGCGTCACAGTGAAGTGCGGCGTCCAGCTGTGGAACGGCGTGATGATCGAGGACGACGCGTTCATCGGCCCGAACGCGACCTTCACGAACGACCCGTTCCCGCGGAGCCGACATTGGATCGAGAGCGCACGGACGTTCGTTCGCGCCGGCGCGTCGATCGGAGCGAACGCAACG
This sequence comes from uncultured Solirubrobacteraceae bacterium, assembly GCA_963782925.1. GTDB lineage: Bacteria > Actinomycetota > Thermoleophilia > Solirubrobacterales > Solirubrobacteraceae > Palsa-744. The sequence continues at coordinate 1,861,576 of CAWALH010000002.1, read as the reverse complement.
ATCCTGCCCGGCGTCGAGATCGGCCGCGGTGCGATGGTCGGCGCCGGCGCCGTCGTCACCCGCTCGGTGCCGCCATACGCGATCGTCGTCGGCAACCCCGCGCGCATCCAGGGCTATGTCGAGACGGCTTCAGCGGACGCGCCCGAGCGGACGCGCACGACAAGCGTGCCCGGGCGCACGATGCTCGCCGTCGCCAACGCCCACCTGCAGCGCTTCGCCGAGTACTCGGATCTGCGCGGGCGTCTGACCGCGGGCGAAGCGCCGACGGAGGACGTGCCGTTCGTGCCGAAGCGCTGGTTCCTCGTCTACGACGTCCCCAGCCGCGAGGTCCGAGGCGCACACGCGCATCGACGTTGCCACCAGTTCCTCGTGTGCGTCGCCGGCGAGGTGACCGTCGCCGTCGACGACGGCGAGAACCGCACGGAGGTCGTGCTCGACGATCCGACGCTCGGCATCTACATACCTCCGCTCGTCTGGGGGAGTCAGTTTCGCTACGACGCGACGTCGGTGCTGCTCGTGCTCGCCTCGCACGAGTACGACGCCGCGGACTACATTCGCGAGTACGACGTGTTCTTGGCCGAGGCCGCGGCCGCCGGCTCGACGGCGTCGTGACCGTTGCGGCGCTCGCTCCTGACGCGAAAGCCCCACACGCGATTTGCGAGGAACGTCACCGGCGCCGCGATCAGGATCGCGGTCCGCTGCGAGTTCCGAGCGTCGATGCCGATCGCCGAGTACAACACGGCAAAGCTCGCGTAGTTGACGACGAAGCTCCCTGCGGCGACAACGGAGAAGCGCGACAGGTCGACGTGCATCCGGCGTCCGCTGGGCGGGAACACGAAGCGACGCATCAGCGCGAAGTTGTAGAGCCCGTTCAACACGAACGCGATGCCCAGCGCCAGGTACGGAGCGATTCCGATGTCGATCTCGAGCGAGTAGAACACGATCGCCAGCACGTATCCGCTCGCCGCGACGGTTCCGTAGCGCACGATCTGCCCGGTGATCCCGTGGCTTCGCGCCACCCGTGCGAGTCGTCGCATCACGGCTTGGCCGGGCTCGCTCGACGGCGCAGCAGGCCTCCTCGGAAGATCGCCAGCGCGCACGCCACCCAGGCGAGCGCGGCGAGCGCGGCGATCGCGTCCTGCAGCCCGCGGCTCGGTTCCTGGAAGTAGGCGGTGAAGCGATATTCGCCCGGCGCGAGTCGCCACGCGCGAAACGGGACGTGCGCATCGACGATGCTGACGTGCTTGCTGTTCGTGTGCCAGCCCTTCACCGAGAGCTCGTTTTCGACCATCAGCGTCGGCCTGGCGACCTTCACCGAGTAGACGATGCTCTGGTCGCCGTAGCGCAGCGTCCGCACCGCAGCGCTGGGCTTCCACGTCTTCGGGGCGGGAAGGTGTACGGCTCCCGCGCAGCCGACCGCTTCGCAGGCGAACAGGTACCCCTGCCACGGCAGTAGCAGCTTCGCCGCGAGCGCCGGTTCGTTCTCGGCGAGCCACAGCGAACGCTCGATCGTCGGGTCGTAGTCGCTCTCGTGGTAGGCGTCGGCGACCCACCCCGAAGCGTTCGGTTCCGCCGTCGGCGCCGGCGGGACGCGGGCAGGCCGACTCACCGGCGCCGCGGCGAGGTGTTCGGGCAGCTCGCGCACGAAGCCGTCGCGCTTTACGTAGAAGGCGAGATCCGCCGGCGGGACCTGCCACGGTGAGACCGTTCCCTGCGCGCGGTAGTCGTTGATCTCACGCGCGCCATCGATCGCGACGAGGACGACGAGGAGCAGCACGAGCACGCGGGCGGGCGGGCGCACCGCCGCGAGCAGGACGCTCGCGGCGATCATCACGAGCACGAGCCACAGCGCGCGCGTCGGCATCGCGTGCGTGTCCGGCGCGAGGATCACGCCGAGCGCGAGCAGCACACCGAGCGCAGCCGCTCGCAGCACGATCGTCCGTCGCGCGCCGGAGAGCCCGCGCCAGGCGTCGATCGACACGATGATCAGCGCGATCGCGACGATCGCCTTGTAGTCGGAGGCCGGGAAGCGACTCGGGAACAGCGGTTTGATCGACGCCATCGCACGGCCGATGAAGCCGATCTTCGGCGTCGTCGCGAGCAGCAGCGCCAATACGCCGGCCGCGACGAGCGGCGCGTGGCGGCGGATGCTCGAAAGGCGCGCACAGGCCAGGCCGATCAGGATCGGGGTCGCCAGCGCCCACGAGGTGACGGTGCCATCGAGCGTCCACGCGAAGTTGTTCAAGTACAGGCCGAGCACGTCGAGCGGCTTGAACGACCATTCGGCGCGGAGCGCCGCGGTCGGTTCGATCGTCCGGTGCAGTTCCCCGGCTTGTTCGGCGCGCAGGTACGGGAACAGCACCGCTGCACAGGTCGCCGCCGACGCGACGACGACCAGCAGCAGCGCACCGCGGTAGCGGCGCCACAGCTCGCCGCGGCCGCGCATCGCGACGAGCAGGTAGACGGCGCCGGTCAACCCGAAGGAGACGACCTCACCCGGATAGGCGCCCGAGGAGAGCAGCCAGGCCAGCACGGGAACCGCGACCAGGCGCGTCCAGCGTCCTTCATCCGCCGGCGGCGTCAGCGCCCAAAGCAGCCACGGCAGGTAGGCGAATCCTCGAACGATGTCGGCGTGCTCGGCCTGCCCGTAGAACCCTCCGAAGAAGACGTACGCGATCGCCGCGAGCAACGCCCAGATCCACTCCAGGCGGCGCGCCCGCGCGAGTGCGTACACGCCGATCGCGGCGAACAGCAAATGCGCCACCTGGACGGCCGTCAGCACGCGCAGCGTCGCCGAGACCCCGAGCGCTCCGAGCGCCCACCAACCAGGGAAGTAGAAGCCGGACTGCGCGTCGACGTCGACCGGGAAGCCGCTGGCGACGTACGGCGACCACGTCAGCGGATGGCCGCGCCCGATCGTGGCGGCGACGAACGCCGGTGTCGTCGTGTACGTGCCGAGGAAGTCCCACGGGAACGTCCAGTGGTCGAACAGCTGTTTCGAGAACACGACACAGACGAAGCCGACGAGCACGAGCAAGACGAGCGCCGGCACGCGGCATCGCTCCCACGCACGGATCCACGTCGCGCGCCCGGAGTGATGCCGCCGCGGCGACTCGGCGGCGGCGCTCGCTCGCGTCGTCATCGGAGCTCCTGCCCGAAATGCCCGCCTCGGCCGCGACGAGCTCGCAGGACGCCGCGCTCAGCGGACACGCTGAAACCAGAGCGAGGCGCCGGCCAGCGAGTCCGTGGCGCCGAGGCGAAACACGCGCCTGACTGCGTCGAGATGGTTCAACACCATGTACCTCGTACCCCAGTTGATCGCGAAGCTCGCGTTGTAGCTGAGAAAGGAGCGCACGAGGTAGGACTCGTTCCACCCGCGGCCCTCCATCACCCACGACTCGGGGTACTCCTCCGGAAGGAACACGTCGTGCACGTGGACGACGACGCCGACGCGCAGTCGCGGCACGATCTCGTGGAAGATCCACGTGACGTCGCCACCCGTCTTGACGGTGTGCGAGGTGTCGATGAACAGCACGTCGTTGTAACCGAGCTCGCCGAACAGCTCGAGCGGCACGTCCTGGATCAGCTCGCTGCGTAGCTCGGAGATGCCGTCGACGCCTTTCAGCAGGAAGTCCCTCGGATACGGCTCGACGCAGAGGAAGCGCATCGAGCCGGCGAACTCCTCGCGGTTCACGCGCGCCGTCACGAGCGAGGAGAACCCCGAGCCGATCTCGATCATCCGAGCTGGTCGCAGGTGCCGCAGCATCGCCGCGAGGACAAGCGCGTCGAGGGGCGGGTATTGATCGTTTCCCGACCAGTACTCGCTCGGATCCTCCGACTGCGACTCACGCAGGGCCAGCGGCTCGCGCTCGGCGAAGAGTCCGTTGCAGAGGTACAGCTGCGCCTCCTCGCGCCAGTCGATGTCGAGCATCGCCCGCGGCGTGCCCGGCCAGAGCCGCTCGCGATGCGCGGCGAGCTCCCCGACGTCGTAGACCGGCGAGTAGAAGTGCCCAAGCGGGAACAGCAGCGGGTGGCTCGGCGGCGCGCTCACCCTCACCCGCCTCGCCCGGCTCGCAGCAGACGCGCGATCGTCCGGCGAGGCTCGGCGCGCATCGCGGCCGCCACGCGCGCGAGCGGGGCGAGCGCGCGCCAGCGTCGCGATTGCACGGTGACCGTGTAGGCGCGGCTGACGCTCGCGAGCTCTCCCTGCAGCCGCGCGACCTCGGCTTCGAGCGCCACCCTCGCCTCGGCGTGCTCCTTGCTCGCCGCCCCGTGCATGTGCATCTCCTCCGCGAGCTCCGAGACAACGACGTCCTTGGCCTCGAGCTCGATCAGGCGCTCGCACATCTTCACCAGCTGGTCGGTTGCGCCGGCCGGTAGCAGGACAGGCTGCGCGTTCCTGCGCTCCTGCAGCACGCGCTGCGCGCCCCGCCAAACCTCGGCCTCGTGCAGCGACGCCGAGGACTCGCCGGCTCGCCACATCTGGTAGACGCTCGTCACCTTCTCTGTGTCACGTACGGGCGCGAGCGCGACGCAGCGCATCAGGAAGTCCCAGTCCTCGAGGATCGGGAGTTGCTCGTCGAAGCGCAGGTCGAACGTCTCGAGCAGATACCGCGGCACCGCGAACGTGCAGATCGGCGTTTCGTTTTCGAACAGGTGGCGAATCGTGTCGAACTTCTTCGCGTAGCGAAACTGCAGCCTCGACTGGACGACGAACGGGGCTCTGTGCGACTCGTCCGACGGCGAGACATGGCGCAGCGCCGCGACCGACCGCACGATCGCGCCGTCGCCCGCCGCGTCGAGGAACGCCTCGACCCAATCGGCCGTCACGACGTCGTCGTCGTCGAGAAATGCGACGTAGTCGCTCGTGAGGCGCTCGAGCGCGGCATTCAACGGCCGCGCCCGTCCGCCGCCGCCGACCGCGACCACCGCCACCCGCCCGGCGAACGTCTGGTCGAACTCGCTCACGAGCGCCTGCACGGCCGGGAGGGTCGCCTCAGGGTTGGGCGAGTGGACCATCAACAGGACGTCGAAGTCATCGACGGTCTGTGCCGCCAGACAGGTGAGCGCGTCGCGCAGGTGCGTCGGGCGGCGCCCCTGCGTGCGCATCACGACGGTCAGCGTGAGCGGCCCCGTGTCCTGCGACTCGGGACGAGTCGGCTCGACATCGACGGCGGGCTGACCGCTTGGCAGATAGGCGCGGACGAACTGAATCGTGTCCCCGTGCGCGTCGGCCGCTTCGCGCCACATGCGGATCGCCCCCGCGATCGGCGACGCCCACGACACGGCGGGATGCTCTGGCGGGAAGTGCTGATCGCTGTTGCGCAGCGCGAAGTCGTGCGCGCCAAGCTCGGTCAGCCCGCAGGCACGCATCTCCCGCCTCAGGCGCGCGGCCGTGAACAGTTGCAGATGAGTCGAGTCCAAGAGGCCCGTCGGCGTGTAGTCCCAGCGCCCGAACGCGAGCTTCGCGGCGATGTCGACGTGCGCCACGTTCGGCACGCTGATCAGCAGATGCGGCTTGTCGAGACCATCGAGCCCACGGCGAAGCGCGGCGAGGAACGGGTGCGTCTCGGCCATGTGCTCGATCACGTCGAGCACCAGCACGGCGCTCACGCGCCGCTCGCCCGCCAACTCGCGCATCGCCGCCGGCAGCGCGTCGAGCTCGCTGAGATCGAGGTAGTGCGCGTCGAGCCCGCGGCGGTTGAGCTCGGCGAGCGCGTCCCGGTCGATGTCGGCCCCGACGTACTCGTAGCCGAGCTCGGCGAGCGGCTCGGCGATCGAGCCGACGCCGCAGCCGAGGTCGATGATCAGCCCCGGCTCGAGCTCCAGGCGACGCACGAGCTCGACGACGTGGCCGTACGCGCTGTCCCAGGCGAACGTGAAGTCGTAACGCGGTCTCGCCGCGACCTGATCAGAAGCGGTGTACGGCATACTCGCCATCGACGAACTGGGCGATCTTCATCGGATCAGGTTCGGGCTGCGGGGCGCGGCCGCCGGCTACGCGAGCGCGGAACTCGGCGAGAGCGGCGTGCTGGATCGCAGACTCGCCGGCGTCGATCGCGCGTTCGGTCTCCTCGACGATGTCGGCGCGATCCCAGCGTCGCGCCAGCATCAGGCGCCCGAGCGCCGAGTGGTAGATCTCGTACTCCGGCGCCGGCCAGCCGTCGCCGTGGCTCGGGCGCTTGTCGTGGAAGACGGCCGCGCGCGGCGCGGTCACAACCTTGTGCCCCGACCGCCGGGCGCGCCACGACAGGTCGACATCGTCGCAATGCAGCAGGAACGCGGCAGAGTCGAACCCGTCGAGTTGATCGAACACCGCTCGATCGAGCAGCATGCAGAAGCCGCTCGCCCAGCTCGTCTCGCCGGTCTTCTCGTCGTACTCGCGAGGATGCTCCAGCGGGATCTGGCGCGCCTCGACGATGCCGACCAGCGGCTCGTCGAGCGCGCGTACGAGCTCGACGAGCGCGTTCGGCGCCGGGTAGGTATCGGGGTTCAGGACGAGCAGCATGTCGCTACGGTGGCCGTCCGCCAGGCGGTTCTGGCCACCGCTCGAAGCCCAGGTTCTCGGCGAAGAACTGATACGTGATCGGACCGAGCGAGGAGGTGGCGTCGCTCATCGCGCGAACGTCCTGCTCGCCGAGGATCGGACCCGGGCTGCTGTCGCCCATCGCCCACTCGACCCGTCCCGCAAGCCCGCTCTCGAGCAGCGCGCGCGCCGCCGCGTCGAGACCCCGCAGCAGGCGCCAGAGCTGCTTCAGCTGGTGGCCGTAGAGGACGGATTGCACACGGAGCACGCGCCCTGGACGGTCGTCTGCCATCGCCGGGCATGCTAGCTGCTCGATCAGCCGAGGAGCCGGGCCTCGCTCGCCTCGGCGCGAGGTCCGCCAGGCACGATCGCAGCGCCTCCAGCGGCAATCGGCGGCGAATCGTGACGCGGCGCCGGTCTAGACTTCGATCGTGATGGCAACCTCGGCAGCGGACTCGACCGGGCGCGCCGCGCAGGAGCCGGCCGGCGGCGACGAAGCAGTCGATCGTGAGCTGGACGCGCTGGCGCGCGAAGCCTCGAGGCTTCGGCGCGACGTGTCGCTTGCGAAGGCAGAGAGTGTCCGCAGCGCTCGCGCGCTGCTCGACGTCGAGGCGCAACTCGCGCTCGCCGACGCCCGCGTGGCCGCCCTCGAAACGGTCGTGAATGGCTGCGGCGAGACGACGGCCCTCCTTTCGAGCCGGCTCAAGCGGGCGGAGCGCGTCAGCAGGGCGATGCAGAGCTCGTTGAGCTGGCGGATCACGGCGCCTCTGCGCGCGTTGAAGCGCCGCCTCTAGCGCGCAAACGGCGCCGACAGGCACGCGAAACGCTCGCGCAGCACCGCCCAGGCCGTCGCCGGGTCGCCATCCGCAGGCGATTCCGACGGCAGCAGTGCACGGCGTCGACGCGCGAGGATCTCTGGCACGCACACCCCGGACTGCGCGCGATCGGCGAGCGCGCACCACAACGCGAGGTCCTCCCACCCCTCCAGCGGCGGATCGGTCGCAAACCCGCCGGCGTCGAGCAGCGCGTCGCGGCGGACGAGCGCGAGGTCCTCGATGAACGAACCGTAGCGGAGCCGGTACGGGTCCCAGCCCAGATAGCTGACCAGGCTCTCCGGGCACTCGAAGCCGTGCACCTCAACCAGCCCATACGCGAATCCCGCTGTGGGCGCCTCTTCGAGGGCGTCGATCAGTCGGGCCAGCGAGAGCCGATAGAGCGCGGTCTGGGCATCGAGGAGCAGCAGCAGCTCGCCGCTCGCGAGCTCGACGCCGAGGTTGCGCGCACGTCCCTCGCGCACAGCCGGCGAGAGCGTGATCAGCTCACCCGAAAGCCACGGCGCCGCGGCGAGCGCGAGCCGCAGCGCCTCGCCGCCCGCTCGTTCACCCGTTCGATCGACGATCACCAGCTCGAACGGCTCGCACTCGCTGAGCGCGAGCCCTTCGATCGCGGCAGCGGCGTCGCCGGCGGTGACGCTGATCAGCGCCGTGATTCGCGGGTTGGGACCGCGCGTTCCGAAGCGCTCGCGAAGCTCGGCCCGCGCGCCGAGCTCGACGTCGGCGCACCGGTCGGCGCCCGGCGCCGCCGTGCTCGAGTGACGGCGCGGCGGCGAAACGCGGCCCTCGGGTGAGCCCTCGCGGGGCGCCTCGAGCTGCTCCCACGCCGGCGGCGGCAGCTGCGGCGGCTTCGGACGGGCGGCACCCGAGGCGAGCCCGCCCGCTCGCGAGAGCAGCGGCCGTCGCGCAGCTTGCGCAATCGCCTCGGCGAGCACTCCGATCGAGTCCGACAGCGGATGATGCTCGCGCAGCAGCTCGTATGCAGACGTGCGAATCCGCGCCAGACGATCGTCGTCGTCCAGCAGACCCTCGAGCCCAACGTCGAGCGAATCGAACGAGCAGCTGACGAAATGCTCGCCGGGGATGAGCGGCTCGAAGCCCAGCGAGCGCTCGCTCAGCAGCACGCACCCGTTGACGATCGCCTCGACCGCACGCTGCCACTCGAAGTAGCCGAGCTCACCGCGGTGGACGTTCAACAGCAGCTTCGAGCGCGCCAGCAGCTCCCACTTGCGCGCGCCTGCGATGAACTGCTCGGACCCCGCGTCGTGCGCGACGAGCGGCTCGGGCAGATGCAACTCGGTTCGGCGCCCGGCGAGGTGGCGCCCGCAGCGCGCGACCGCCGTCAGGCGCCGCGGCGTCGCACCCGCGAGCAGCGTGACGTCGATCGTTCGAGGCGAATCGCGCTCGTAGCGCCAGCGGTCCCAGCCCGGGGTGTAGCCGAGCTGCAGCAGCCGCGCGTCGAGCCCGTGCCGGCGCAGCGCATCGACCCCCAGGCGGTTGATGTCGAGGGCGCACGACGCGCGCGCCGCGGCCTGCGCCGCTTCCTCGAACCAGTGCGTCCCGGGCTGCTCGGTGCAGATCATCACGGTCCGTCGCAGCTGCTCCACGGTCGGATCGGCCTCCGGCAGCAGCCGTGGCAGCAGCTCGTGCGGGACGCAAACGTAGGCCATCCCCTCGCGCGGCGCCGGAAAATGATCCGCCGCGCGCTCGATCCTCACCCCCACCCGCTCGAGCTCCTCCGCGAGCGCTTCGAGCAGCTCGGTGAAGAACACGTTCTGCCGGCTGGAGACGACGAAGCACGCGGTGAGCGTCATCGGCGCACGCTAGCGGGACGGGGCGAACGAGAACGACGAAACGGCGAAGCCGAGCGATCGATTCTCCGCCCAGAGCGACGGGTCGCGGCCGTCGCGGTTCGACCAGGTTCGCTCGGTTCGCAGCGACACGAGATAGTCGCCCGGCGCCAGCTCGACCGAGAACGACTCCTCGTGCCACTCCGCGTCGCGCCACGCCAACTGCGTCGCGAAGGCGCGCTCGGCGGACTCCAGTGGCGTCAGCTCGATCACGAGCGCGCCGATCGAGACGGGCGGGAGTCGATAGGTCAGGCGCGCCGTACTCGCCGGCGCCGCGACGCGCACGACCGCGCCCGCCTCGCCCGTCGCCCAGCGATAAGCGCGCTCCGGAGTGCCCTCGGCCTCGTACCAGCCGCGCACGAGCTGGCCCTCCGCCTCGTCGTCGGCCATCTCGAGTCCGCCGGGCGCGATCTCGAACGACTCGGCGAGCGCGAGAGCGCTGAGCGCAAGCGCCAGCGAACGCGTCTCCGCGGGAGGATCCGACCAGCCGCGCGACGCGCTGAAGACGACTTCGTAGTCGCCGGCCGCAAGTCGCAGCGGATGGTTCTCCACGGAGCGGGCGATGTACTGCCAGGCCAAGCGCGTCTCCCAGACCGGGGCCAGCGCGTTCGCGGCGTCGACCGGGCGGATCCGGACGTCAACGCCGCCGATGTCGACGGGGACGTGCGCGTAGTCCAGGCGGAGCCGTCGCACCGGGTGCTCGGTGTGGACGAGCACCGCGGCGTGCGTCGCGGCCCAGCGGTACGAACGCCGCTCGACGCGTTCGGGCGGAAACCAGCCGTGCAGCAGCTGTCCCGCCGCTTCGGGATCACCGAGATCGAGGGTGGCGCGAGCCCGCTCGGGCTGCGGCCGGGCGCGCGGCGTCAAGCCGACGGGGAAGCCGTCTCCCCAGGTCGGCGCGATCAGCACATCCGGAACGCGTGCGGCTCCGCGCAGCCGCCAGCGGGCAGCCGCTGCGCTGGCCGCATGCCGTACGTTCCATGCGATCGACCTGAGCTTCTGTGCGCGCACCGGCCCGTTCGCCGCCAGCAGCTCGCGCAGCTCCCACGCGGTCCACCGCGCGAGAGTGGCGGACGAGTAATGCTTCAGGGCGACGCGCATGCGGTGACGCTCGCACAGCAGGCGCTTCAGCGGCGAGTCCCCTCCGGCCGCCGCATGGTCGACCCACGCGTCGGCGGCAACCGCGACCCGGTAGCCGGCGCGCCACAGCCGCGTGCCGTAGTCGACGTCGTCGTAGTAGTTGAGCATGCGGTCGTCGAACGGACCGACGCGTTCGAGCGCCTCGCGCCGGATCGCCATGCCGCAGCCCATCGGGTAGAGCGCCTCGGTCGCGATCTTCGCGGCCTCGTACGACTCGTTCATCGCGAGATCCGCCGCCCACCCCTGGCGGTTGACCGTGCCGCCGGCGCCGTTGACGACCATCGGGTTGTCGTCGTAGAAGACCGTCGACGCGACGCCGCCGATCGCCGGATCCTCGCCGAACGCCGTCACGATCTCGGTCAGCCAGTGCCGGTCGGCGAACCCGTCGGCGTCGACGAACGCGACGATCTCGCCGCCCGCGTGGCGCAGGCCGAGGTTGCGCGCCGCCGGGCAGCCGCGGTTGCCGTCGGAGCGCACGAGCGTGAGCGGCCCTCGCGCGGATGCGCGCTCGGCGGCCTCGAAAGTGTCGTCGTCGGAGCCGTCGTCGACGACGACGATCTCGCGGTTGGCGTAGTCCTGCGCGAACAGGTGGTCGAGACAGCGCCCGAGCACGTCCGCCGCGTTCCAGCACACGACGATCACCGACACCAGCGGCGCGTCCGACCCACCGGCGGGCGGTGCGACACGCGCGCCCCGGCGCCGCTCGTGGACCGCCGCGCGCAGGACTCTCTGCTCGTCTCTCCAGCGCCTGGCGTCCATCGCTTGGGCCGGCAACGATATACGAGCCGCTGCGAGCGCCCGTCGGACGCCGCGATCGGGTTGCACGCGGGCGCTGTCCCTAGACTTAACGCGCGTCAGCGCGGTGAGGATGCGCAACTCGGCGCCAACTCAAGAGTTGCCAGCTTTGCCGCTCACCGCAACGCCGAGCCTCCATGAGACGCAATCTCGCCATCGTTCCCGCCTTCAACGAGGCCGACTCGATCGCTCCCACGGTCAGCGCGATCCGCCAGCACGCGCCCGACTTCGACGTGCTCGTCGTCGACGACGGCTCGACCGACGCCACCGCCGAGCGCGCCGCGCACGTCGGCGCAACGGTCCTGCGCATGCCCTTCAACCTCGGCATCGGCGGCGCGATGCAGGGCGGCTACATCTACGCCCTCGAGCACGGCTACGAGATCGCCGTGCAGGTCGACGGCGACGGCCAGCACGATCCGCACCACATCGCCGACCTGCGCGCGCGACTGCTGGACGACCCCGACCTGAACATGGTCACCGGGTCGCGCTTCCTCTCCTCCAGCGGCGACGGCTTTCAGTCGTCCGCCGCGCGGCGCGCCGGCATCCGCATCTTCTCGACCGTCGTCTCGCGGATCACCGGCCAGCGCGTCACCGACCCGACGTCGGGCTTTCGCATGACCAACCGGCGCGGGATCGAGCTGTTCGCACGCGACTACCCGCACGACTATCCCGAGGTCGAGGCGATCCTCCTGATGCACGCTCACCGGCTGCGCAGCTGTGAGATCCCGGTCGTCATGCGCCCGCGGACGAGCGGCGTCTCGGCGATCTCCTCGACTCAGTCGGTCTACTACATGGTCAAGGTCCTGCTCGCCGTGTTCGTCGGCCTGTTCCGCCGCCGCCCGACGACAGAGCCGAACGACCGGCCGGCCGTGCTCGCGGAGCGAGCCACGTGATCCACATCACCCTTCAGCGTGGACTGGCGATTGCGCTCACGCTCGGGCTGCTCGTGCTCGTCTTCGAGCTCGTCCGGCGCAAGCGGCTCTCCGAGCGCTACGCGATCCTCTGGCTGCTGGCTGCGATCACGTTGTTCGTGCTCGCCGTGTGGAAGGGGCTGCTCACCTCGCTTGCCGGCGACGTCGGCATCTCCTATCCGCCCTCGCTGCTGTTCGTCGTCGCGATCGGCCTGATCGCCATGATCCTGCTGCACTTCTCGCTCGCGGTCTCGCGACTGTCCGATCAGAACAAGGTCCTCGCACAGCGACTCGGCCTGCTGCAACAGCGGATCGAGCAGGCCGAGAAGGACGCCGCCGGCGAGTCGCCCGATACGCCGAGCGCGGCCTCGCCCCACTCTTCGCACGGCGAGTCCGAGTCCGAACGCTCCGAGCCGATCGCCGTCGAGCAGCTCTCGAGCGGCCGCTAGACGTTGAGCGGCGCCGGAGCCGACGCCCTGGCGGTCGTCGTGGTCACGCACCAGTCGACCGAGCACCTGCTCGCGCTCGTCGCCGCGCTCGAGCCGCAGCTGTGCGACGCCGACGAGCTCGTGATCGTCGACAACGCCTCGACCGACGGCACCGCCGCGCTCGCGCGCACGCTCGGCGAGCGCGTACGCGTGCTCGAGACCGGCGGCAACCTCGGCTTCGCCGGCGGCTGTCACGCCGGCGCCGACGCGACCGTCGCGCCGCTGCTGCTGTTCCTCAACCCCGACTCACAGCCGCAGCCGGGCTGCCTGCAGCGACTTCGCGAGGCGAGCTCCACCGCATCCGCTCTGGGCCGCCTGGCAGGCGGCCGTGATGCTCCCCGACGAGCGCATCAACACCAGCGGCGGCGTCGTCCACTACCTCGGCATCGGCTGGGCCGGCGACTGCGGACGAGCCGGCCGACGAGCTGCCGGCCGACGATCGCGAGATCGCGTTCCCCTCCGGCGCGGCGATGGTCGTACGCAGGGACACGTGGAACGCGCTCGACGGCCTCGATCGCGAGTACTTCATGTACGGCGAGGACCTCGACCTCGGCCTGCGCCTGTGGCTCGCCGGCCATCGCGTCGGCCTCGTGCCGCAGGCGCGCGTGCTGCACAGCTACGAGTTCGACAAGGGCCAGGCGAAGTGGTTCTGGCTCGAGCGAAACCGCTGGCGCACGGTGCTCTCCGTCTACCCCGGAGCACTCCTTACGCTCGTGCTCCCGGCGCTGCTCGCGGCCGAGGCGGGACTGCTCGCGATCGCCGCGCGCGACGGCTGGCTCGGGCCCAAGCTGCGCGCCCAGCGCGCCGCGCTGGCGGCGCTCCCCGCCACGCTCGCCCGCCGCCGCAGCGTGCAGCGCACGCGGCGCATCGGCGGCGCCGAGCTCGCCGCCCATCTGACCAGCTCGCTCGACAGTCCCCACCTCGGCGGGATCGCCGGCTCGCCGCTGGGCGCCGCTCAGGCCGCCTACTGGCGCGTCGTCCGGCGCATCCTCTACCTGCTCGAGCGTCTGATGCGCGTCGGGCTCGACCTGCTCTACCTCGTGCCCGGCGAGAGCGGCGGGCGCGAGAGCTATGCGCGCGAACTGGTCCCGGCGCTGCTCGAGCGCGAGCCCGAGCTCGAGCTCGTCGCGTTCGTCAACCGCGACGCCGGCCCCGGCCTCGCGCGCGAGCTCGCCGGCGACGTGCGCGCCGTCGTCGTCCCGATCTCCGCGCGCAGCCGTGCGCAGTGGGCCGGCGGCGAGCTCGCGCTCGTCTCGCTCGCCGCGCAACGAGCGCGCGTGCAGCTGCTGCACTCGATGGCGAACTTCGCGCCGCCGTGGGGCCGCTTCCGCCGCGTCGTGACGATCCACGACCTGCAGTACCGCGCCGTGCCCGATCGCATCTCGCCGCCAGTCCGTGCGCTGACCGGCGCGCTCGTCTCGCTCGCCGCGCGCGGCGCCGACCGGATCATCGCCGTGTCCGCCGCCGGCGCCGGCGAGCTCGTCGGCGAGCTCGGCGTCGATCGCGCGCGGATCGACGTCGTGCCCAACGGCGTGCGCCCGCCGCGCTTCGCGGCGGACTCGGGCGCGCGCGAGCGCACGGCCGAGATTCGCGGGCGGCTGGCCCTCGGCGATCGTCCGCTCGCGCTCGCCGTCGCGACGAACCTGCCGCACAAGAACCTGACGGCCCTGATCGACGCGCTCGCCCTGATCGACGCCGGCGAGCGGCCGCTGCTCGTCTTCGCCGGACACGGCACCGACGACGGCGGCCTGCGCGCGCGGGCGGACGCCGCCGGGCTCGGCGGCGACGTGCGCACGCTCGGAACCTGCTCGACCGACGACCTCGACGCCCTCTACGCGACGTCGCGCTGCCTCGTGCTGCCGACGCTGCACGAGGGCTTCGGCCTGCCAGTGCTCGAGGCGATGGCGCGATCGCTGCCCGTCGCCTGCTCGGACATCGCCGCGCTGCGCGAGGTCGCCGGCCCTGCGGCGCTCTACTTCGATCCGCGCCAGCCGCGACAGATCGCCGCGAGCATCGCGCGGCTGCTCACCGACCGTGAGCTGGCCGGGCGCCTGGCCGACGCCGGCAGCGCTCGCGCCGCGGGCTTCAGCTGGACCGCAGCCGCCGAGGGAACGCTCGCGAGCTATCACCGCGCGCTCCTCGCCGCAGGCCGCGTAGCGTGAACAGCGCGAGCAGCAGCACGATCGCGAGGACCGAGAGGACCGACGCCCATTTCCCGAGCACGATCGGCCACGTCCGCGCCGTGCTGAACGTCACCCGCGTAGGTCCGTTCGGGTTCTTCTTGATGCTCATCACGAGCTCGGAGTACGGCGTGCGGCCGACGAACTCCGCGCCGTGCACGGCGACGAGGTACGGACCGGCGATCACGTCGGTGACGACCGTTCCGTCACTCAGCGGCGTCAGCGTCACCGCATAGCTGCTGCGCGGCTGTTCGGTCACGGGCACCGGGACGACATTCGCGCCCTGGCCGTTGTAGACCGTCACCCCGGGCAGTTCCGGAATCGACGCGCTGACGACCGGCAGCGACACGTCCTGGAACTCGAGGTACGTCGCGAAGCGGATCCAGTAGCCCGGCAGCTTGCTGCCGCCCGGGAAGACGTCGGCCCGACTCGGCAGGCTCGAACGCGTCGCCCACTGCTGGCCAATCGCCTGGCCCACCTCGACGAGCGCGAACACGACCCCCACCGCGACGAGCGCCCGAATCGCGGTGCGACCCCTCCCCGCCTCGGCAGGCGCGCCACCAGCCGTCGCGGCGCGCCTACCGACTAGCGCAAGCGTCGCGAGCGTCACGAGCCCGACGACGGCGAAATCGACATACGTCAGCAGGCGATAGGGGAACTGGATCGCCCAGAACAGTTTCGGCACTGCGTGCCACAGCCCCGGCACGAGGATCGGCGCGTAGAAGACGAGCCCGGCGAGCGCCAGCGCGATCGCCAGTCGGCGCGAAGCCGGCGCCAGCGCGCGCCAGCACAGCGCGAGCGCCGCCAGCGCCCACACGAGCGCCAGCGTCGGGATCTGCAGATCGAGCGTCGACAAGTCGCCGGGCAACCGCGAATGCCTGATCGGGTCGAGCGTGAGCCCCGGCGGCATCCCGCCCTTGATCGACGGCGGCGCCACGAACGAGTGGCTGATCGTCGTGTGGCCCTGGTAGGCGACGTCCGGCAGCAGGAACCAGAGGTTCACGCCGACCGCCAGCGCGCCGAGGCCGACCACTCCGAGCACGCGCTCGCGCCGTGGGAGCGCCGCGCGACCGCACGCGACCCCGAGCGCCACGCACAGCAGGACCAGGAAGATCGTCCCGTACAGCAGCGTCAGGTTGTGGCTGCCGCTGAAGATCACCGCGCTGACGACGAACGCGAGCACCGGCCAGACCCGCCAGCGATCGTCGCGCAGCAGGCTGAGCCCCGCGGCGACGAGCAGCGGCATCGACGAGGTAGCGACCGTCTCCGGCCAGGCGCCGCGGGCGTAGACGTCCGACAGGTAGTACGCCGAGGTGAGGAAGACCAGCGCCGGGACGTGCGCCACCCAACCGCGCACGCCGGCCTGGCGCGCGATCCAGACGAACCCTCCGTACGCCATCGCCATCGCGAGCGCGAACGACGCGATGTACGCCGCGACCGTGTGGCCGCCCGAGGCGACCGACGCGCCCGCGACCAGCGAGTACAGCGTGCCGCCGTAGAACGCGAACCACGGCTCGAACGCGCCGAGCGTCGACTGCACGAACAGGCTTGGGTGACCGAGGAATTCGATGTTGCGCGCCTGCATCTGCACGAGCCACAGATGGCCCGGCCAGTCGCCGCCGAACGTACTGTCCGTGAACAGCATCGGCGCCATCAGCACGGCGATCGCGAAGACCGCGAGCAGCAGCTGCCAGCGCGCCTTCGGGTCGCTCGCCGCGCCCGCCGCGCCCCCGCGCGGCGGGGTCAGCGTCGCCGTACTCAACCGACTGGTTCTGGATGTCGGGACGCGCGCGCCGGCACGCGCGGAACCCTACCGACGCGCTCAGTCAGGCGTAGTCGACGAGCCCCGTCCCGCTCCAGTGCCCGAACGACGTGAGGTCGAGCTTCGGGCGGGAGATGTCCTGCCAGAACGACAGCATCCGCCACAGACGGATGTCGTCGAGCATCAGGATCGGGCCCGCGGCGAGCCCGACCTCCTCGAAGCCGCGCAGGAAGTTGCGCTCCTGCGTCCCGTCGTGCAGCGCGTCGAGGAAGATGAACTCGGCGCCGCGCAAGAGCTCTGCGTTCGCCCGCCAGCCCGCCTCCGTCGAGAGGTCGTCGGTGCGCTGCTCGAGGCGACCGTCCGCGAAGTCGGCGTTCTCGAGCACGGTGCTCTCGACCGCCTGCCACGGCACGATGTCGAACGTGACGAGCTTCGCGTCCTCGCCCAGCACCGACTTCATCGCCAGCGCCGAGGCGCCGGTCGCGGTGCCGATCTCGACGACCGTCGCCGGGCGCAGCAGCGCGACGAGCGCCGCGAGCAGCTTGTAGTGCTCCCCCGGCCAGACGTTCGCGAACGCGCTCGGGTCGCGCTCCGCCAGCCAGCCGAGGTCGACCGACCTGGCCGCCGAGGCCGCCTGCAACGCCGTCTCGAGCAGCCGCTCCGACGGTTTGCCCGAGGGCGAGGCGATCAGCGACGGTTCGACGTGGCGCGCCGCGATCGGCCAGCGACCGAACAGGGGCAGGCGGCTGCCGGCGGCGGCGCGTAGCGCGTTCAGGGCCATCGCGGCCCGATACTAGATGACAAGGTCCGGACCCTCAGCGTCCGCGCCGCGGCAGCACGTGCAGCAGCTCGGCGGGGAACGCGCGCAGGAGCAGCAGCAGCCCCAGATAGGCGACCGACGCGACCGCCCACTGGGCGATGTTCGGCCACGGCAACAGCAGCGCGCACGCGCCGACGCCGGCGGCGAGCACGGCTCGCGGAAGCAGCTCGAAGCCGGGCCGCAGGCGCGCGTGATGGCGCGCCAGGGCGACCAGGTAGCCCGCAGCCACGACGAACTCGCACACGACCGAGGCGATCGACGCCCCCTTCGCGCCGAGCGACGGGACGAGCGCCGCCGACAGCGCGATCGATGCGACCAGCCCGGCGAGCGTCACGCGCAGCAGCGCGCCGTGCATCCGCAGCGACAGCAGCGTGTAGCTCCACGTCGCCGCGAGGAACCCTCCGAGCAGCGCGATCGCCTGCAGGCGCAGGACCGGCACGGCCGGACCGAACGACTTGCCGCCGATCACTTCGACGACGAACGGCGCCGCCACGACGAGGCTGAGCGTCACGTAGCCGCCGGCGATCAGCGCCGTGTCGCCGACCTTGCCCACGGCGTAGCGCAGGCGCTCGTGGTCGTCGCGCCCGGCGCGCGCGAACAGCGGGAACGCCGAGCTCGCGATCAGGGCCGACGTGCCGCCGATCACCTCGACGATCTTGAACGCCGTCGAGTAGTAGCCGGTCTGCGCGGCGCTCGAGATCAGCGAGACGAGGATCAGGCCGATCCGCGGGTACAGGATCCCGACGGTCGCCGCCGCCGCGAACGGCAGCGTGTCGCGCACGAGCTCGCGCCAGCGCGGCAGGTCGAACAGCGGCAGCAGCGAGACACGCCCGCGCAGGTAGATCGCCGACGCGAGCAGCGCCGCCGCCGACGAGGCCACGCTGACCACGAAGAACGGGAACAGCGTCGCCCCGATCAGCACGAGCAGCGCCGTGCCGGCGGCGACGACGACCGCGTTGATCAGTTCGAACACCGACGCCGCGCCCCAGTCGAGCTGCGCCGTCAGCGAGATCGAGTACGTCTGCTGCGCGTTCAGCAGCATCAGGCCGAAGCCCGACACGAGCATCCCCAGCACGACGACGCGCGGGTAGCCGCCGAGCAGCATCAGCAGCGCCGCCACCGCCAATCCCGCCAGCGTCAGCGCCGTGCGCAGACCGAGCAGATCGGCGAGCAGCGCGCGGCGCTCGGCCGGCGCCGCGAGCGCGTACTCGCGCGTGCCGATCCCGCTGAGGCCGAACTCGGTGATGCCCGCGACGATCATCACGACCGACGAGGCCGTCACGAAGCGGCCGAAGTCGGCGACGCCGAGGTGACGGGTCATCAACGGGACCGCCGCCGCCGTCAGCAGGATCGTCGCCGCATACGTCACCGCCCTGATCGCGCCGCCGCGGATCACCTTCGCGCCGGCCTCGGGGCGGTCGAGCACGTCCGTATGCGGCGGCGGCGGCGCCGAGCCCCCGAGCTCAGTTCCCGAGTCCATCAACAGGCGTACGTTACGCAGCGCCGCCGACCGTCAGAGGAACTCGGCGAGCGCGCGCCCGTCGGGCGCGCCCAGCCCGAGCGCACGCAGCAGCCGCTCGGCGACGCGCGGCCACGTGTACAGCGCCGCCCGCGCCCGCGCCGCCGCGCCCATCCGCATCGCCGTGCCGGGGTCCGCCAGCCGCAGCATCGCCGCGACGAGCGCCTCCTCGTCGCCCGGCGCGACGACCGTCCCGCCGTCCGTCCCGATCACGTCGGGCGGCCCGCCGACGCTCGAGCCGATGCTCGGAATCCCCGACGATGCAGCCTCGACGTACGCGATCCCGAACGGCTCGACCAGCGACGGCATCACGAAGCACGTCGCGCGCGCGAACAGCTCGAGCACCACCGCGCGCTCGCGCTCGCGCTCCTGCGAGAGCACCCCGTGGAAGCTCACGCCGTCCGCTCGCAGCGGCGGATGCCCGCCGATCACGTCGAGCGTCGCCGCCGGGATCGCCTCGCGCACCCGCGCGAACGCGCGCAGCAGCAGCGGCCCGCCCTTGCGCTCCCAGTCGATCCCGACGAACAGGAAGCGCGGCGTGCTCCAGTCGCGCTCCGCCGCGCTCGGCCGGTGGTTCGCGCCGAAGCCGACGACCGCGATCCGCCGCTCCTCCACGCCGTAGTCGGCGCGCAGCGAATCGGCCGTCCAGCGGCTCGCCGCCGCGCACATGCGCGCGTCAGCGTAGATCCGCGCCCGGCGCCGCTCCCACGCGCTCGTCGTGCGCGCGCTCATCCGGCTGAAGACCGGGTGCACCGCGACCGCCTGGCGCAGCGTCATGTCCTCGAGCGGGACGAAGCGAGCGCCGGGCGGCAGCGTGAACGTCGTGCCGATCTGGATCACGCCGTCGGCGCCGGTGTCGCTCAGCGCGCGTAGCGCGAGCCAGCTGCGCACGCGGTCGACGACCGCCGCGCCTTCGGCGTCGTAGCGGTTGCGCGTCGGCGCAGCGGCGGCCGCAAGCAGCGCCCGCTCGAGGCGCCGCGGCAGCGACAGGTCGACCGGCGCGACCTCGACGCCAAGCTCGCGCATGCCGTCGCACAGACCCGCCGTGACGCCCGACCAGGTGCCCGGCGAGCGCGGATCGCCGACCGACACGATCGCGACCGCGCGCGCCGCGCCGACGGCGTCGCTCATCCCGAGCCGCGCCGGCAGATGCTCGGCACGAGACTCGCGACGAGCGGCGCCGGCGGACGACCAAGTCCCTCGGCGTAGCCGTGACGCAGCTTGCTAGGAATGCACCGTCTCATCGACTCTCGGAGCCACCGGCGTACGTCGGTACAGGGCATCAAACGCCGACAGTTGTTCGACAAACGAGTAACCCTCGCCGAGGATCGCATCGACATCCTCGCGGCGAGTGCCACCCTCGCGGATCTCTACCAGAATCCAGCGTGGCGCATGACGCTCGAGGTCGATACCGCGAAGCGCCTGTACCTCGAAGCCCTCGACGTCGAGTGACAAGAGGTCGATCTCAGGCGCATTGATCTCATCCAAGATCGACGAGATCGTACGAGCCGGTACTTCGAACTCGTGTTCCGGTTTCTCCTGAACAGCCGCGTGAGCCGCCTGTACCCAAGCGCGGTCGGCAGTGAGCGATTCCCGGGTACCCGCCACGGTCGTCATCATGCCGCCATACACGAGTCGCACCGAATTGCCTTCATGGTCCGACGACACCAAGGCGCAGTTGAAGAGCACCGCCTTCGGCCGCTCGCGTCGGGCCGCTCGATACAACGACGGCACGGGCTCGATCAGGACACCCCGCCACCCTCGCACCCGTTCGAGGTTGTACGTATTGGACTGGTGATAACCGTCGTTTGCTCCTGCCTCAACAAAGAATCCGGGCGTCGTCAGATCGAGATGCTTCGCGAGCTTAACGTCCATATCGTCAAGCGCCGGGCTCGACCGCGAGTAATCACCTCGGGCCTCCAAGCGGCGCCGCCGTAGCCGGGCAGCGGCCCACCACAGTCCCCAGACGCCCTCACGGATCGGCTCAGGCAAGCGGAGAAGCGCTCGCGCGACAACGGCTCGGCCGCCTGTAGTCGGCAGGAAATCTCCGGCTCCTTGCGTCAAGCCGCGAACAATAGCCGTTCCCACGATGCGCCTGAGTGCTGAGTCATTCTTCACAACCACCGAGTTAGACGTCGCTACCTGCTACCTCGCCGTGCTACCTCGTCCTGCGTCAGTCCTCACTCGAACGGCTGAGATGCAAGAGAAAGTCGTTGACGACCCGGCCAATGACGTCGATGCTCGCCGCGCTCGATCAGCCATTCACTAATCGTGCAGTACTGATTGCGATAGTAGACGTGTTGCCGGTTACCCGGCAACGTCGATCCCCACCTCCGTCGTGTACCTATCTATTCCACTACTTCGCGCCAAGAGATGGTCGCACCGATATCGAGACGGCCGCTCATGATGTCGTGCCAGCTGAACGCTCGATGAGTCGCGCACGCCACTCATCGAGTCGTAACGCCAGGCCGTGGCGACTCACTCGCAGCGCCTGCATCGGTGCCAGTGCCGAAGTAGGTGTATTTGGCCACATAGAACTGCACCATCCCCGCGTAGAGGCCTTGGTAATAGGCCATCCGCAGGTTCTCGCGCAGGTCGTACACGCCGCGAGCGCGCCACACGTTGACGAGCAGGACGACCGGCACGTAGGGCACGAACAGCAGCGGCGAAAGCCGGTTGAGCAGGCGCCGGCGCGGCGGCCATTCGCTCGGCCCCCGCCAGTTGAACCGCGGCGCCTCGGCGAGCGGCCTGACGAACTCGCGGGCATTGATCCGCGCCCAACGGCGCCACTTCGTCAGCACGGTGCGCGGCGCGAAGTTGTTGTAGCGCGGCCGATGCTCGAGCTGCAACTCGACGCGTCGCACGGGCGGGTCGACGACCTCGACGCCGTGGATCGTGCCGAGCAGGTGCACGCGCGAGCGGCGGAACAGCGCGAGCTTGTAAGGGCCGTGCTCGGTGATGTAGCGCTCGCCGTCCCACATCCGCCACAGCAGCTCGTAGCCGTTCACGCTGTCGTCGGCGACGAGCTCGCGCAACCCACGCGCCAGCCCGTCGCCGAGGAACTCGTCGGCGTCGAGCGAGAGGATCCACTCGCCGCGCGCCTGCTCGAACGCGAATACGGTCGACGCCTCGGCGTGGCCGATCAGCGGGCGCACGAAGATGCGGCAGCCGTGGCGCTCGGCGATCTCCAGAGTGCGGTCCTCGCACTCGCCGTCGTGCACGAGCACGGTCTCGTCGACGACGCCGTCGAGGCTCTGCAGGCAGCGCTCGATCACCGCCTCCTCGTTGCGCACGACCAGACAGGCCGACACGGAGCCCGGGGCGCCAAGCGCGGCTTCGGCCGAATCCATCGCCAGAACACTAGGCGCTCGCCCACCGGCCGACGCGGTCCTCGCACGTCGCGCCGGCGCTCCACCGCCGCTGCGGGCATGATTGCGCGATGCGCAGCCACCCCCGCGTCAGCGTGATCATGGCCGCCTACAACGAGGAGCGGTTCCTCGCCGAGGCCGTCGAGAGCGTGCTGACGCAGGACTTCGCCGACTTCGAGCTGCTGATCACCGACGACGGCTCGACCGACTCGACGCCGCAGCTCGCGCGGGCGTTCGCCGAACGCGACCCCGATCGCGTGCGTGTGCTGCGTGGCGAGCGCAACCAGGGCAAGCCGTTCGCGCTGAACCGCGCGCTCGCAGTCAGGCGTGGCGAGCTGATCGCCTGGCTCGACGGCGACGACGTGATGCTGCCCGGCAAGCTCGCGCGCCAGGTGCAGGCGCTCGACGCCAACCCCGACGCCGCCGGCTGCGCGCACGACGCCGAGATGTTCCAGTCCGAGGACGGCCGCGTGATCGGCTGCTTCTCGCAGGTCGCGAACGGCCGACCGCTGCGCAGCGGCGGCATCGAGCTGTGGTTCGACCCGACCTACAAGATGCTCCCCTCGGCGACGATGATCCGCTCGGCGCTATGCCCGCCTGGCGGCTTCGACGAGCGGCTCACGTTCACGAACGACTGGCTGTTCGACATCGAGGTGTTCCGTCACGGCCGCTGCGTCGCGCTCGACGACGTGCTCGTCCGCTACCGCCGCCATTCCGACAACTTCACCACGCGCGCCGAGGCGTCGGGCGCCGCGCTCGAGGAGGGCCTGATGACGATGGCGATCGTCACCGCGCGCTACCCCGAGCTGCAGCGCCGCGCGCGCACGATGAGCGCAGCGATCCTGCTCGGGCAGGCGCGCCGTCGCGCGGCTAGTCGCCGCTGGCGGGAGGCCGGCGCCTACGCCGCCGCGGCCGCCGGCGCCGGCGTTCCGTTCGGCTTCGCCAGCATCGTCGCCGCGATGCTTCGCGCGCGCTCGCCCCGCCGCCCGCGCCCGGCACTGACGCAAGCCCAGCGCGCGACCCGCGGCGCCCGGGCGCGCTAGCCGGCACGCAGCCCGAGCCGTCCCGCGCGCGCGTCGGCGTACCCCGAGCGGACCGCGTCGAGCGCAGCGCGGCGGTCGGAGCGCGTCAGCGCGTGCGCGGCGAACGACGCGACGATCGCGCCGCGACGCAGCGCCGTGCCGAGCATGCCGAGCGGGCGCCGGCGCTCCAACACCGTGACCGTGTTGCGCACGCCGTAGTAGAGCGTGTGCGTCGACGCCGCCTCGCCGCCCGTCGACGCCGAGACGCAGTGCCACGCTCGCGCGCCCGGCGCGAACACGACCTCGAAGCCGGCGTCGCGTACGCGCAGCGCCCAGTCGACGTCCTCGACATACGCGAACAGCGTCTCGTCGAGCAGCCCGACGGCGTCGATCGCCTCGCGCGAGATCGCCATCAGCGCGCCGACGGCGCGGCCGGTCGCGACGACGCGCTCATAGCGCGCGCCGTCGCTGCGCCCGTAGCCACGCGGGCGCCCGGAGTAGCCGAGCAGCTCGCGCACGCGCTGTCCGGCGAACCAGATCGTGTCCGGGCGATCGGCGAAGTAGACCTTGCCCGCGAGGATGCCGGCGCGCGGGCGCTCGCGCGCGGCGCGCTCGAAGCCATCGATCACGTCCGGCGCGACCGTCGCGTCGTTGTTGACGAGCACGACCCAGTTCGCGCCCTGCTCCAGCGCGCGCCGGATGCCGAGGTTGTTGCCGCCCGAGTAGCCGAGGTTCGCGCCGGCCTCGATCAGCTCGACCTGCGGGAAGCGCTCGCGCACGGCCTCGGGCGAGCCGTCGCCGGAGCCGTTGTCGACGCAGATCACACGCAGGCCCGGATGCTCGATGCGCGTCAGCGACTCCAGGCAGCACATCGTGTCCTCGCGCCCGTTCCAGCTGAGCACGATCGCCTGCCAGACGGGCTCGCTCTCGGCGTTGTCGAGCTCGGCTGCGGCGGACATCCACACGAGGGTACGGCTTCCCCGCGGCCCGGCGAGCGCCGCCGACTCGCCTCGGCTACCCCGGCGGCGCGTTGCGGGCGCGCCCGGCGGCACGGCGCGGCTCGGCCGCCCGAGTCGATATAGATGCGCGCTTGTTCGGATCCTTCCTCAGCGCGTGGCTGCTGTTCCCACTGGCGCTGCTGGTCGCGAGCCTCGGCTGCGGCCTGCTCGTGCGCGCCCTCTCGGGCGGCGAGCTGGCGACGCTCCTGATCCTCCCCGTCGGCTTCGCGCTGGTCGTCGTGATCTGCTCGTTCACGACCTCCTACGGCTGGCTCGCGCCGCTCGGCGGCCCGATCGTCGCGATCTTCGCCGTCGCCGGCCTGGCGCTCCGCACGGCGACGAGGCACTGGCGGCCGCGGCTGCGCGAGGCGCCCGCACGGTGGACCTGGCCACTGCTCGCCGCGCTCGTCGCGTTCGCCGCCGTCGGCGGTCCGATCTTCCTCACGGGCAGCGTCGGCTGGACCGGCTACACGCGGATCGTCGACATCGCCTTCCAGATGGACTTCGCGCAGCATCTCGCCGACGCCGGCCGCTCGGCCGCGCCGAACGGCGACTCCTCGTACAACATCGTCGTCGCCAAGCTGCTCGGCATCGGCTACCCGGGCGGATCGCAGGCGACGCTCGGGACGATCGCGAAGCTGACCGGCACGAACGTCGCGTGGGCGTATCAGTCGTTCCTCGCGTTCGCCGCCTCGATGGGCGCGATCTCGATCTTCTCGCTGCTCGGCAGGGTCACGCGCAACGGCCTGATGCGGTGCATCGGCGCGATCGTCGCGATCCAGCCGAACATCCTCTACGGCTACGCGCTCGAGGCGGGGATCAAGGAGCTGACGACCGCCGCGCTGCTGATGGTCTTCGTCGCGGTGCTCGCCGACGGCCTCCCGGGCGAGCGGCTGCGCCGCGGCGCGATCCCGCTCGCGGTCGCCACGTCGGGGGCGTTCGGCGCCTTCAGCCTCGGGATCGCCCCGTGGCTCGGCGTGCTGCTGGCCGGCGCGTTCGCGGCGTCGCTGATTCGCCGCGGACGGCGCCGTCACGCGCTCGAGTCGTGGGCGCTGTACGCGGCCGTCGCGATCGTGATCACGCTGCCCGGGCTGATCACCGCCGGAAAACTCGCGAACGTCGCCGGCAGCGCCGTCGGCGGGGTCGTCGATCTCGGCCTCGGCAACCTCACCGCGCCGGTCTCGCGCTGGGCGAGCGCAGGCGTCTGGCTGACCGGCGACTACCGCTTCCCGCTCGTCAACGCGTCGCCGAGCCACGTGTTCGACGTGATCGTCATCGCGCTCGCCGTGCTCGGCGCGCTCGCGGCGCTGCTGCGACGGCGCTGGGCGATCGTCATCGTCGGCGCGACGGCGCCGATCGCGCTCTACTACTTCATCGAACACAGCACGGCTTGGATCCAGTTCAAGTCGTTCACGATCACCGCGGCGTTCGCCGTGCTGCTCGCGTTCGCCGGCGCCGCGACGCTGCAGGCGAGTCGCCGGCGCGCGATCAGCGGACTCGGCTGGCTCGCGGCGCTGGCGGTCGCCGGCGGCGTGCTGTACGGCAACGCCCTGATCTACCACGACACGACGCTCGCGCCCGGCGCGCGCTATCACGACCTCGCGGCGCTCGGCCATCGCTACGCCAAGCAGGGGCCCGTGCTCGACCCGAACTTCGACGAGTACGCCGAGCTGTTCCTGCGCAGCGAGAGCGGCTCGACGATGGTCGACCCGGCGAACTTCGCCTTCCAGGTTCGCCCGGGCGTCGCCAATCCATCGACGAGCTTCGGCTGGGACCTGAACCAGCTCGTTCCCGCCTTCCTGCAGAGCTTCCCGCTGGTCATCCAGCCGCGCAGCCCCGTCGGCAGCCGCGCGCCGGCCAACTACGACCTGATCGAACGGACGCGGTACTTCGACGTGTGGCGCCGCGATCGGCCGTCGAGCGACGTCCTGTTCCACGCCCCGCTCTCGAGCCTGCCGCACGAGCGCACGCCCGCGCTCTGCCGCCTGCTCGTCGCGCAGGCACGCCGGGCCGGCCCCGGAGGGCAACTCGCCTACGCGCAGACGTCGGTCGCCGCCGTCGCGAATCCGGCGACCGGCGTGCACCCGAGCTACTGGCACGCGCTCGGGCCCAACACGCTCCAGGCGCGCGGCGCGGGCACCGCCGAAATGCAGGTGACGCTGCCGCGCACCGCCCGCTACACCGTCTCCCTGCAGGGTTCGATCGGGCGACCGCTCACGCTCTACCTCGACGGCCGACGGCTTTCCCGGATCGGCTACGAAGAGCGCTACCCAGGTCAGTACATGGTGCTGAGCACGGCGACGCTGCCGGCCGGCCGGCACACGCTGCGCGTCGTACGCGGCGGCGGCAGCCTGCACCCGGGCAGCGGCGACCCTCCATTCGAAACGGCCGGACGCACGCTCGGCGCCGTCTTCTTCAACGAAGTCCACGCGACCGAAAACAGCGTCTACGTCGCGCCCGCCAGCAGGATGGCCCAGATCTGCGCCGCGCCCGTCGGCTACGAGTGGCTCGAGGTGCTCAAGCCCGGCGCGGCGCCGCCGGACGCGCTGCCGGCCGCATAGCCCGAGGGCGCCGCCCGTTGGCGCTCGCCGCGAGCTCCTGCAGCCGCGCGCGCATCGCCGCGCCCGTCGCCGCGCGCGAGAGCGTGCGCTCGATGTCCTGCGCGGCGCGCGCGCCGCGGCGCGCCGCCTCCTCGCGATCCTCGTAGACGCGGCGCATCAGCTCGGCGGCGTGCTCGACGCTCGGCTCGGCCCATTCTCCCTCGGGCGGGTAGATCTCGCATTCGGGGCCGACGCGCCCGATCGCGAAGTCGACGAGGAAGCTGTTCTCGTCGTCCATGAAGTCGACGTTGCCCGAGTAGCGCGTCGCGATCGCCGGCTTGCCGATCGCCATCGCCTCGGCGAGCGTCAGCCCGAAGCCCTCGGCGCGGTGCAGCGAGACGTAGCAGTCGCACGCCGCCATCAGCCCGTTCAGCTCGGCGCCGGTCAGCGAGCGGTCGATCACGTGGATGTCCTCGCGCCCTTCCGCGGCCCACAGGACCTCCTCCTCGCTCAGCGGGCGCAGCGGCGCGTTGATCGTCTTGATCAACAGCCGCGGCCCCTCCCCCGGCTCGAACGCGCGCTTGAACGCCTCGACGAGGCCGACCGGGTTCTTGCGCTGCACCGTGCTCAGGTAGTCGAACGCGAACAGGAACAGGAAGCCGTCGGGTACGCCCAGGCGCAGCGGCACGGCCGGCTCGGCCGGGCGCTCGACCGGCGGCGGCAGCGCGAGCACCGGGACCGGCGCGACCGCGCCGATGTTCTCGGCCATGAAGCGCGAGTACACCCAGATCTCCTGCACCAGCGCGAACGCGCGCTGCCAGCGCGACGGGATGCTGTTCGTCTCCCAGCCCCAGATCCCGATCCGCGGCCCCTCGAAGTAGTCCTCACCGAGCCGCTCGACGAACGACGGGAGCTCGTCGGCGTTGACCGCGACGATCTCGAAGCCGTGGCCGCCCTCGTGGACGAGGTCCTCGAAGCCGTGACGTCCGTACGCATCCTCGAGCGCCACCGGCAGCGCGAGATGGTGCAGCGGCACCGTCACCGTGCTGACCGGCACGCCGGCGGCGCCGAGCGCCTCCACGTACCCGCGCGCTGCCGCGCCGAGCCCGAGCGTGTGGCCGAGGTAGCCGGTCAGGCGCACCGCGAGGCGGTCCGGCGTCGCGTCCGCGAGGTCGGCAGGTGATCGACTGGCGATGTCCTCGCGCGCGGGCGAAGGCGCCTTGGGCGGTGGCGGCTTCGGCGCGAGCGCTTTGGGTTGGGGCACGGACATCGGCGCCCTCAGTGGAGAGGAACCGACGCCGGGCCACGGCGGCATGAAGCGATCGGGGATCCCGAGCTCCGCGCGGCCGAACGCCCAGCACCAGTCGACGTAGCCGCGGCCGTCCTCGCCGTCGAGGTCGGGATAGGCGCGCAGCACGTCCGGACGCTCGCGCGAGACGCGGTAGAAGACGTAGCGGTTGATCCCGAGCGCGGCGCCACGCGGCGCCGGACCTTCGAGCCATGCGAGGAACGCGCTCGAGCCGTCCTGGCCGAACAGGTCCTCGACACCCTCGCCGAGCGCAAGCGCACGCCCGTAGATCGCACGGAGCGCGTCGTCGTAGACGAGCCCGCCGGGCAGGCGCCGACCAACCTCGTGGCGGCGATCGGCGTCGCGCCAGCCGGCGTCGCGAAGATCGCGCGCGTAGCGTTCGCAGAGCGAGCGCAGCGCCGGCGAGCGGCTGACGCGCGCGCGGCTGGCGCCTGCGGCGAGGCGGTACGGACGGTCGGGATCGAAGCCGGGCAGATTCAGGAAGCGCAGCGGTCCGCGCCCGTCGACCGAGACGCTCTCGCCGTCGACCGCGAGCGTGTGCCGGTCGAGGTTCCACAGGCTCAGGTTGCAGCCGGGGTCGTCGAGCACGCCGGTCGAGAAGCGCGCCGGCGCGAGCTCGAGGAAGCGCGCGAGCCACGGGCGGTCCTCCGGGCGAGCGCCGACGCGCAGCGCGTCGAGCGAGCCGAGCGTCGCTTCGACGTGCGCCGCCCACCACGAGAGGAACTCGCGCGACTCCAGGCCGCCGTCGACCGCGATCACGGCGTCGTCGATCCGTCCCGCTCGTTCGAGCTGCTCGAGCGACGGTTCGAGCCCGTCGTCGGGCACGTCGACGCTCGTGCGCGGCACGAGCACGACGCTCCTGCTCGCCAGCAGCGACTCGATCGGGCCCAGGTCGGCGAGCGCCCACGCGGCGCTCGGCAGGTGCAGCGCCGGGGCAGACGTGCGTTCGGCGTGGCGCAGCAGCACGTGCGGCAGCAGCAGGACGACGAGGTCGTCCTCGTCGTGGCGCGCCAGGAGCGTCTCGACGTCGAGCTCGAGCTCCCGCGAGAGCGAGCGGACACGCAACGAGTCCTCGGCGTTCGCCGTCGACGCGATCACCTCCTCGCGGCCGATCAGCATCACGTCGAGCGACCAGCTCGGCTGGTGCCGATGCAGCGAGCGCGCGAGCGCACGCGCGCACGGCAGGCTGCTCATCGTCGCGACCGTGAAGACCTGCATCAGGCTCCGTCGCGAGGCGCCCGCTCGGCGATCTCCCGACGCAGGACCTCGACCGTCAGCACGAGCTCACGCGTCAGATCCTCGAGCCGCTCGATCTGCTCGGTGTGACGCTTGCCGACATGCTCGAGGTCGTCTTGCAGACGCTGCAGCGTCGCGGCCGCCGTCGCCTTGCGCGCGCGCCGGCGCGCGTACGCCGGCGCTAGCCGCCACATCGCGCGGCGGGCGAGCTCGCGTGAGCGTGTCATCTGATCGTCGGCGGTCATCGGCGCTCCCTCGATTATCTCCCAACGTCGCGGCGGTCCGGGAGACTGCTCTAGGCTGGCTGATCGCCGGCGGACCCCGATGAGCATGAACGAGCTGCCCAAGACGCGCCCAGCCGATCCGCGCGGCGTCGGCGTCGTGGTCGCGGCGAGCGAGGATGATGCCGCCCTGCGCGCGTGCCTGGACTCGCTGGACGCGCACACGCCGGCCGGTGTCCCGATCGAGCACGTCGCGGCGTCGGCGTCGGCGGTCAACGAGGCGATCGAGCGGCTCGCGCCGGCCGACGTGGCGATCCTCAGCGAGCCCTGCCTCGTGCCCGGCGGCTGGCT
Organism: uncultured Solirubrobacteraceae bacterium; assembly: GCA_963782925.1. Classification (GTDB taxonomy): domain Bacteria; phylum Actinomycetota; class Thermoleophilia; order Solirubrobacterales; family Solirubrobacteraceae; genus Palsa-744. Next base: position 1,831,707 of record CAWALH010000002.1, on the reverse strand, counting down.
CGAGCGCCTTGGCGCGGCCGCGCGCGAGGACACGAACACGGCGAGCGCAAGCGCGCTCTCGACGGGCGGCACGTCGTTGGCGCTGTCCGGCGGCGCACGACCGGGAGAGGGCGTCGACGAGCTCGCGAACGCGCTCGCGCGGCGCTCGCTGAGGCTTCGTCCGCGCCTGAGCCGCGCCGTCGGGCCGTGCACGTACGTGCGCCGCGATGCGCTCGAGCTGGTCGGGGGCCTCGACGAGCGGCTCGAGCTGTGTGACGCGATCGAGCTCGACCTCGCGCAGCGCTGCGTGCTGTCGGGAATGACGCACGTGGCGGCCGACGACGTCCTCGTCGAGCCGCTCGCCCCACGTGTCACTTCCGAGCGCGGCAAGGCGCCACCCACGCAGGTAGTCGAGCGCTACCCATATCTGCAGCAGACGCCGCTCGCGGACTCGGGCGTGCTCGGGTATGCGCTGCGCAGCGCGAGCCCGCCGCCCGAGCGGCTCTCGGTGACGCTCGACGCGCGCGCCCTCGACGGCGCGATCACCGGCACGCAGGTGCACGTCGTCGAGCTGATCCTCGCGCTCGCTCGGACCCAGGCGCTGCGGCTGCGCCTGCTCGTGCGCGCCGAGAAGATCGACCGCGAGACGCGGGAACTGCTTGCGGCGTTGCCCGAGACCGAGCTGCTCGCCGCGGAGCAGCTCGACGCAAGCACACCGAGGACCACCGTGTTTCACCGCCCGCAGCAGACGTTCTCGCCGAGCGACATCGGCGTCGCACTCGCGCTCGGCGAGCGCTTCGTGATCAGCCAGCTCGACCTGATCGCCTACCGCAACCCCGGCTACTTCGCCGAGGCCGCGACGTGGGAGGACTACCGCGCGGCCTCTCGCCACGGGCTGTCGGCGGCCGAGCGCGTCGTCGTCTTCTCCGAGCACACGCGCGGCGAGTTGATCGCCGACGCGCTCGTCGAGGACTCGCGGATCAGGGTCGTGCCGCCCGGTCTCGACCACCGCGCGCCGAGCGAGCGCCGCCGGCCGGCGGCGCTCGACGGCGAGGCGGCCGCCGACGGCTTCCTGCTCTGCCTCGGCACCGACTTCCGCCACAAGAACAGGGTCTTCGCGCTGCGGCTGCTGCGCGCGCTGCGCGAGCGCCACGGCTGGAGCGGGATTCTCGTGCTGGCGGGCACGCACATCTCGCCGGGATCGTCGGTCGAGCTCGAGCGCGCCTACCTGGAGGAGCACCCCGAGCTGAACGCCGCGGTGATCTCGCTCGGCGCCGTCGACGAGCCGGAGAAGGCGTGGCTGCTCGCCAGCGCCGGCGCCGTCGTCTACCCGTCCGTCTACGAGGGATTCGGGCTGGTCCCGTTCGAGTCGGCGCTTGGCGGCGTGCCGTGCCTGTTCGCGCCGTACGCATCGCTCGCCGAGGCCGCGCCGGGCGGCACGGCGACGATCGTGCCATGGGACCCGGCCGCGAGCGCAGCGGCGGCACACCAGCTGCTCACCGACGAGGCGGCGCGCGAGCGGCACGTGCGATCGCTGGCCGAGCGCGCGCGGACGTTCACATGGGACGCGGCCGCTGCGGCGACGGTCGCGATCTACCGCGAGGCCGCGCTCGCGCCGGTGCGCGACTCGGCCACGCTGAGCCGCGACCTCGTCAAGCGCGAAGCGCGGCTCAGCGTGCAGCACGAAGAGGAAGTCGCGCGGCTCGTCGGCGAGCGCGAACACGCGAAAGGCATGTACGACGCGCTCAACGCCGAGGTCGGCTTCGGACTGAGCCTGATCGGGCCGAACGGGGCGCTGCCGGAGGGTGTGCAGCGGGCGTTGCTGGCGCTCACGGCGCGGCCTGCACTGAGCCGGCCGCTCTTTGCGGTCGTGTCTGGTGTTTTCGTGCTGATGCGAGCTCTTTCGCGCCCGATCCGCCGCCTCGCACGCCGGCCAAGCTGATCCCTCCGGCCGGCGGGATCATCCACTGGCTATACCCTGCTCCACGTGCCCTCCACCAACACAGTCAGCGGCGGCGAAGCGCCATCGCTCGCCGTACAAGGGATCAGCAAGACGTTCAAGATCCCCGAGGAGCGAAGCCATACGCTGAAGGAGCGCGCGCTGCATCCGTTCCGACGCTCGCGCGACGAAGAGTTCCAGGCGCTCAACGACATCTCGTTCTCGATCCCACGGGGCGAGTTCTTCGGGATCGTCGGCCGCAACGGCAGCGGCAAGAGCACGCTGCTGAAGTGCCTGGCCGGCATCTACCGCACCGACGAGGGGCAGATCTGGCGCAACGGTCGTATGTCGACGTTCATCGAGCTCGGCGTCGGCTTCAACCCCGACCTCGCCGCCTACGACAACGTCGCCCTCAACGGGATCATGCTGGGACTGTCTCCGCGCGAGGCGCGAGCGCGCTACGAGAGCGTGATCGAGTTCGCCGAACTCGAGGAGTTCCAGGAGCTCAAGCTGAAGAACTACTCGTCCGGAATGAGCGTGCGGCTGGCCTTCTCGGTCGCGATCCAGGTCGACGCCGAGATCCTGCTGATCGACGAGGTGCTCGCGGTCGGCGACGCCGCCTTCCAGCAGAAGTGCTTCGACGTCTTCATCAGGATGCGAGACGAAGGCCGCACGATCGTCTTCGTAACCCATGACATGGGGGCGGTCACACGTTTCTGCCACCGCGCGATGCTGCTCGAGCGCGGGGAGATGATCACCATCGGCGATCCCGCAGAGGTCGCCGACCGCTACCTCGAGCTCGCGTTCGGCCGCGACGTTGGCTACGACGACTACGAGGTCGCCACACCGCGCATGGGCGACGGTGCCGCGCGCGTCAGCGAGGTCTGGATCGGCGACGACCGCGCCGAACGCCGAACGGTCGCACCACAATCGGAACCGCTCACGCTGAACGTGCTGGTGAGGTTCAACGAGCACGTGCTCGACCCGGCCGTGAGCATCACCCTGCTGAACGAGCAGCGCCAGCCTGTCGTCGTCGCGACGACGACCGAGGATCACGAGCAGACGGGCGGCTTTCAGGAGGGCGAGCTCGCCGTCTTCAGCTTCTCGATGCACAACATGCTCGCGCCGGGTCGTTACCACCCGATCGTGACGATCACGCATCGGGGCGACGGGCTCGACGTGATCGACCGCTTCACCCGGGAGATGTCGTTCGTCGTCACGGGCCTCAGCGCCAGCGGCGGCATGGTCGAGATTCCCGTGCAGACCGCCGTGGACCGCTGGGGCGTCCTTCCGCCGGAATACGTCCAGCCCGCGCGGGGCGCCAAATGAGCGGCATCGGCACCGCCGAGCCTCGCCTCGAGGCCACCGACCTCACACAGCCACGGGGCCAGCCGATCCGCGGGCCACGCGCGCTCGACGAGAGCTGGTCGCGCTTCTGGCACCTGGCCTACAACATCGCGCGAAGCGAATTCAAACTGAAGTTCTTCGGTTCGGTGCTCGGCTACCTGTGGCAGGTCGTACGACCACTGCTGCTGTTCGGCGTCCTCTACGTGTTCTTCGTCTTGGTATTCCACGTCGATCGCGCCAAAGGGGCGGCGGGACACGTGTACGGGGCGCAGCTGCTCGGTTCGATCGTGCTGTTCACGTTCTTCGCCGAAGCGACCAGCGGCTCCGTGCGCAGCGTCGTCGATCGCGAGAACCTCGTCCGCAAGATCCAGTTTCCGCGACTGGCGATTCCGGCTTCGATGATTCTGCTCGCCGCTTTCAACCTGGCTTTGAACCTCGTCGTCGTGATGATCTTCGCTGTGATCGCCGGTGTGCACCCGATGCTCAGCTGGCTGGAGCTCCCGCTGATCCTCGCGATGCTGGTGCTGCTCGCATCTGGGATCGCGATGCTGCTCTCGGCCTTGTTCGTTCGCTTCCGCGACATCTCCCCGATCTGGGAAGTAGTGAGCCAGATCCTCTTCTATTCGGCGCCCGTGATCCTGCCGGCGGAAGCTGTGCGCACCGAACTCGTGCACCACAGCTTCCTGTACCACATCTATACGCTCAACCCGCTCGTCACGATCTTCCAGCAATTCCGTCACGCGATCATCAACGATGCGACGCTCAGCGCCGGCCAGATCATGGGAAGCTGGTGGGCGCTGCTCGAGCCGATCGCGCTCGTCTGCGCGATCTTCGCGCTCGGGTTCTGGGTGTTCAACCGAGCAGCCCCGCACATCGCCGAGGATCTCTAGCCGCTCCCCACCCGCGCCAGCTCCCCGGCGACCGCCATCCGCCGCGACGCGGCCACTCGCTCGAAGAACTGCTCGAGCGCGTCGATCCGCTTCTCCCACGCATACTCCCGCGCCGTCTCGACTCCGGCCCGTCCCAGCTCGGCGCGCAGCTCCGGATCGTCGAGCAGCCGCCGCAGCGCCGCCCCGACCGCAGCCGTCGTCGCCTCCGGCATCAAGCAGTTGACCCCGTCGACACAGAAGTCACGATTGCCGTGCGCGTCGGTGCAAACGACCGCCGCGCCCGTCGCCATCGCCTCGAGCGGCGGCAGCGCGAACCCCTCGTGCACCGACGTCTGCACGAACACGGTCGCCTGCGAGAACAGCTCCCCGACCTGCTCGTCGCTCGGCGCCTCGAGATAGCGCGCGCCGTCGCGCGCGAGCTGTGCGTCGACGATCTCCGGCTCGATCCCGAACAGGCACAGCTCCGCGCGCGGCTCGCGCAGCGAGCGCCACGCGGCGAGCGTCAGCGGCAGGTTCTTCAGCGGGTTCGTGCGACCGAGCGCGAGCACCATGTCCTCTCGCCTGGCGACGTCCGGGCGCGGGCGAAACGTGTCGAGGTCGATCCCCGGCGGGATCAGCTCGGCGTCGAGGTCGAGCTCGCGCAGGCGCTCGCGGTTCCACGAGGAGATCGTCATGTAGCGGAACTCGGGCCGGTAGGAGTCGAGCACCGCGTGGCGCGCGCGCTCGTGATCGGGGTAGTACGACGTCTCGATGTCCTGCACGAAGTAGACCGGCAGGCCGCGCGGGATGCTCGCGCGCCAGACCGGGCCGGCGGTCATCCACCACGTCGCGACCTTGATCGCATCGAGCTCCGCGAGCGCGTCGCCGAGCGCGTCGTAGTCCTCGAAGCTGTGCACCGGCACGCGCAGCGGGAACCACTCGGGCGACTCGCCGAGCGTGTACAGCGACACCTCGTGCCCGCGTGCCGCCAGGCGGTTGAGGTGCTCGAAGATGTCGCGGTGGCCGCCGCCGACGCCGGTGTCCTCGGTCACGTAGACGATCCGCAGCGGCGTGCTCGCCGACGGCGGCGCCGTCGCCGGCCGGTCGGCCTCGGCGCCGCGCGCGTCGAAGAAGCCCGACCAGCGCTCCCAGAACAGCTCCTGGGACTCGCGCTCGCGCTCGCCGAGGTCGGTCCCGCGCGTGAGCGACTCGTGGTGGACGAGCTGCGCGCTCGGGAAGTAGCGCACGCGAAAGCCGGCCTGCCACGCGCGCAGGCACCAGTCGACGTCCTCGTAGGCCATCGCGTAGCGCTCGTCGAACGCGCCGATCCGCTCGATCACCTCGCGTCGCACGTACATGCACGCGCCGGTCACCGCGAGCGCGAAGCTCGGCGTGTCGGCCGGCCCCCAGCCGGCTGGCTTGAAGCGGTAGCGATGGTCGAACCACTGCGGCTGGTCGCGGTTGCGCACGGTCCCGCCGAACTGGATGCGCCCGTCGGGGTACTGCAACTGGCCGCCGACGATCGCCGCGCCGTCCTCGTGGCCGTACGCGCCGTACTGCAGGCACTCGAGCCAACTCGGCAGCGCCTCGACGTCGGAGTTCAGCACGACGACGTCGCGCGCCGGGTCGCACGCCCGCACACCGCGGTTGGCGTTCGCGGCAAAGCCGCTGTTGCGCTCGGACTCGACGATCACGTCGATGCCGTCGATCGCGCGCAGCGCCTGCACGTGCTCGGCCCCGCTGCAGTCGTCGGCGACGATCACGCGCGCCATGCCGCTGCCGACCGTCTTGCCGATGCTGCGCACGAGCGCGCGCACGTGCTCGGCGTCGCGGTAGCTCGGGATCACGATGTCGACCGGCCGTCCGTGCTCGGCGTACCAGCCCCTGGCACGGCGCACCTCCTGGTCGCGCGCGTGCGTGCGCAGCCGCATGCGCCTCTGAAGCGGCGTGAAGCGCAGCGGGAACGTGATCAGGCGAAAGGCGAGCGTGCGCAGCCCGAAGTGCGTGTACGTCAGGTAGATCCGCCGCCTGAGGTTCGAGAACGGTCCTTCGCGGCGACCCTCGATCGGGCTGTGCTCGCTCATCCGCGTACCGGTCCCGCATCCGCGACGTCGAGCGGTGCGAAGCCGGCGCGGCCCTCCAGCGAGAGACGTCGCCGCAGCGGCGGCGGGATCCGGTCGGCGCGCGAGCCGAGCAGCGCGCCGCAGACGCTCGCGAGCTGGCGGCCGGCGAGCCCCGCGAGCGCAACCCGGCGGCCGGCGTTCGAGACGCCCTCGCCCTCGTCGGCCAGCGCGCGGCGCGCCTGTCCCAGGGAGCCGCGCAGCCGGCTCAGGACGTGGGCCGGCGCGGCGGGCTCGCGCCAGCCGTAGACCTCGCGCAGGCCGCGCCACTCGTCGAAGCTGCGACGGAGCTGCTGCGAGGTCGTGTAGGCGTGCGAGTGGATCACGGCGGCTCGAGGCACGAACGCCTTGGCGTAGCCCGCGCGCAGCACGTCGAGTGCGAGCGCCCTGTCCTCGGCGTACGGGACGTCGCGGAACGGTATCCGCTCCCATGCCGCGCGCGCGATGCACGCGTTGGCGTCGGTGAAGAAGCCGCGCCGGCCGATCAGCTCGCTTGCGGGCAGCGCGGCGCGCTCGCCCTCGTCGAGGCGCTCGACCCGCGGCGTGCCGTCGGGCGAGAGCGAGTGGAACCAGCCCTCGAGCTCGACGCGAACGGCGAGCGATGCGTCCGGGCGCGGCCGGTACGGTCCGTAGACGAGCGCGACGTCGGACGCCAGCGCGAAGCCCTCGAGCAGCCGCTCCAACCAGCGCTCGCCGGCGGGCGTCGCGTCCTGTGTCAGCAGCGCGACGTGGGCTCCGGCGGTCGAGCGCATCAGCAGGTTGCGCGTGTCGCCGTGCGAGAACCGCTCGGGCGCGATCTCGATCACGCGCGCGCCGTGCTCGCGGGCGAGTCGCGCCGAGCCGTCGCGCGAGCCCGAGTCGCAGACGACGAGCTCGTGCGCGACCGTCTGCCGCGACAGCGCGCGCAGCACCTCGGCGAACAGCTCGCCGCCGTCGCGCACGGGGATCGCGACGCTCACGTCAGGCATCGCTCGGCTCACGCATCTCACGCATAGAAGGAGGTCAGCGTCAGCAGCTGGGAGGCGTAGCTGAGCGCGATCGTCGCGACCAGCAGCGCGACGGCGACGGTCAGCATCCGGCGGCGGCCGAGCGCGTGCAGCGCGCCGACGACGAGCAGCGCGATCGGTCCGATCGCCGGGAACGCGTAGCGCCCGAACTCGCCGATCGCGGGCCTGATCCCGGGCGTGTAGTAGGCGGCGACGAAGCCGACGATCACGCTCACCGGCATCAGCGCGACGGCGATCGCTTCCGGGGCGTGGCGGGAGAGCCAGCTCCACTCGCGGCGCGCCGCCCACGGGGCGAGCAGGAGCGCGAGCAGGCTCACGACGAGGATCGCTGTGTAGACCCACGCGGGGAAGAACACGTCGTACCAGCCGAACGCCGCCCAGCCGCGTTCGATGAAGATCACGAAGCCCGGATATGACGAGCTGTTGAAGTGCTGCGTCATGAACCCCAGCCGCGGCAGGAACACCTGCCACAGGTAGGAGAGGAAGTCGGGGATGTGGTGCAGCGCTTCGCTGACGGAGGTCGCGTTGGAGCCGATCGCCGACGGAACCGACGCGCCGCCGGAGGTGGCGGCGGGCGCGAAGGCGGGGTCCAGCACGTGCGCGACGAGCTCGGCGACGAGCACCGCGGTGAGCGCGAGCGCGAGCCAGCCGTAGAGGTCCGCGCGGCGGTGATGGCGCCACAGCGCCATCGCGAAGACGACGGCGGCGACCGGATACAGCGACAGCCCCGTCCCCTTGACGCTCGGCAGCAGCAGCAGCACGGCTCCCGTCAGCGCGCCCCACGGCACCGTGATCCCGCGGCGCAGCAGGCGGATCAGCAGCAGCTCGAGCGCCGCGGCCGCCGCGTTGACGCCGACGTCGTTGTTGACGATCCCCGAGATGAACCCGTACATCGGCTCGTAGGCGACGAGCAGCGCCGCGAGCACGGCCAGCCACGGACGGCGCGGCGCGAGCTCGCGCGCGAGCAGGAACGTGAACAGCACGACGAGCGCCCCGAGCAGCGCCGAGGCGAGGCGCATCAACGTGAGCTGGGAGAAGACCGACCCGCCGCGCGTCGCCAGGTACGCGGGAGCCAGCGCCAGGTAGTAGACCGGCCCGTGCTCGGCCGAGGTCGTGTAGCCGCCGCCGTCGCTCTCGCTCGGATGCAGGCGCTGCAGGCGCGCCTCGTAGCGGCGCGACTGCGCCGGCAGCCAGGGCGCACGCGTGTCGCCGACCTGGTGGTCGGTCGGGAAGTCGACGCCTTCGAGCGCGAGGCTCTCAGACCTCGACCACCGCGAGAGCGGCGACTGAGGATCGCTGCTCGGTTTCTGCCCGCGTTCGACGAGCGACTGCGTGTAGGCGAAGTGGTCGACCTCGTCGGGGCCCTGGAACACCGGCGTGATCAGCGCCCAGCAGCACGCGTTGAGCGCGGCGATCGCGAACAGCCACAGCGCGATCCTGCGCCCGCGTCCGGCGACGGCGAGCGCGAGGCAGCGCAGGGCGAGCAGCGCCAGCGCGGGGAGCACGACGAACAGCAGCAGCGGGTACGTCCACGCGCCGACGAGCCCCGGCCGGAACAGCGCCGCGCGGGAGAAGATGCTCCCGGCGCGCTGCACGTAGCTGCTGCGCCTTCCCGGCCGCGGCAGGTACCAGACGGCGATCCGCGCCGCGACCGGCGTGCCGTTCAACTTCGGCGGCACGGCGCCGGGAGCGGCCAGAGGCGTCCCGCCGACGTGGACGAGGCCGTCGGGCCTGACGCACAGCGAGGCGCCTCGCGACGGCGGGTCGGCGGGCGCCTGCGGGATCGGGAAGTCGGCGTTGCTCGCGCGCTCGGCCTGGACAGGCAGCGGCGGCAGGCTCGAAGAAGATCGTGCGCCCGGCGCTGTGCAGCACGAGATGCAGCGCCGGGCGCCGGGCCGACGGCGAGAAGACCTGCAGGCGCACGATCGCCGTTCCCGCCGGCAGGTGCAGAGCGGGCACGCACACCCGCGCGCCTGCCCCTGCTTCGACGACGGCGCCGGCGTTCTCGACGCTGTCCGTTCCGGTGAAGTAGAAGCGCGGGCGCAGGCAGTAGAACGCGGTCAACGCGAGCAGCGGGATCGCGACGATCGCCGCCACGCGCCAGACGCGGCGGTCGCCCGCGAAGACGACCGAAGGCACCCGCCCGAGGGGGCCCACGCTCAGCGCCGGCGCAGACCGAGAATCGACAGCAGGAACGAGGAGAAGAAGATCTGGATTCCGACGATGACGAGCGATGCGGCGACGACCGCGAGGCGTTCGTCGGCGAGCGATCCGAAGCCGTGCGCGATCCACGTCGCGACGATCACCGCGCCGAGCGCGAGCCCGGCGAGCGTGAACGCGCCGCCGAGCAGCAGCCCGTGCTCGAGCCGGAAGCGCGCGCGCATGCGGTCGAACCAGGGGTCGCGCTCGCCCATGAAGTACGTGCCGTACGCGTGCGCGCAGAGACCGAGCGCGAGCACCTGCGTGCCGACGATCATCAGCAGCGCGCCGCCGATGATCGCGTGGACGCCCCACGCCCGGCCGAACAGGGCGACGCCGGTCTCGACGACGATGATGATCAGCGTGCCCAGCCCGGCGAGCACGGCGCCCGGGACGATGAACAGGTAATTGGGGCTGTGCACGAGCAGGAAGCGCAGGTGGCGCCAGCCGTCGCGGAAGCTCGACAGCTTGCTCTCGCCGCCGCGCGGGTGGTACTCGATCGGGAACTCGGCGATCCGCAGCTTCTCCTTCGAGGCCCTGATGACCATCTCCGAGGCGAACTCCATGCCCGTCGTGCGCAGGTCCAAGCGCGGCAGCACGTCGCGGCGCAGCGCGCGCATCCCGCAGTGCGCGTCGCTGATCCCGGTGCGGAAGAACAGGTTCAAGAGGCCGGTCAGGATCGGGTTGCCGACGTAGCGGTGCAGCCACGGCATCGCGCCCGGGTGGATGTTGTCCATGCGGTCGCCGATCACCATCTCGGCGCCGTTCTCGAGCTCTGAGACGAAGCGCGGGATCTCGTTGAAGTCGTACGTCAGGTCGGCGTCCGCCATCACGATGTAGCGCCCGCGCGAGGCGGCGAAGCCCGCGAGGTAAGCGCTGCCGTAGCCGCGCCGCTGCTCGACGACCACCCGCGCGCCGGCCCGCTCGGCGAGCGCCGCCGAGTCGTCCTCGGAGGCGTTGTCGGCGACGACGACCTCGCCGAGCACGCCCATCCCGCGCAGCGCGTCGAGCGCCGCGGTGACGCACTCCTCGATGTTCTCGGCCTCGTTCAGGCAGGGGATCACGACCGAGACCAGCGGCGTCGGCTGATCGTCGGCGTCCGCACGAACAGGGGGCTTTGTCTGGACGGCTGTGCTCATGAGCGACGGCTCGATGCCATCTGGTCGCCCGGATGTCGGGCGCCCGGCGGTTATAACGCCCGGGCGGGCGGAAAGGGGCGGATTCGCGGGATGATGCTACCGCTATGCGGATCTGCGTCGTCTACGACTGCCTGTTCCCGTACACGGTCGGAGGCGGCGAGCGCTGGTATCGCAACCTCGCTGGACGACTGGCGGCCGACGGGCACGAGGTCACGTATCTGACGTTGCGCCAGTGGGATCGAGGAACCGACCCCGACGCCGGCGCGGGCGTCCGCGTACGGGTCGTCGGCCCGCGGATGGCTCTGTACACGGAGGGCGGGCGGCGGAGGATCCTGCCGCCGCTCGCATTCGGGCTCGGCGTGCTCGCGCACCTGCTGCGCCACGGACGCCGCTACGACGTCGTCCACATCTCCTCGTTCCCGTACTTCTCGCTGCTCGCCGCCGCGCTCATGCGACCGCTCGCCGGCTTCGAGCTGGTCGTCGACTGGTTCGAGGTGTGGAGCCGCTCCTACTGGCGCGACTACCTCGGCGGGATCGGCGGTCGGATCGGCGCGCTCGTGCAGCGGGCCTGCGCGCACGTGCCCCAGCGTGCGTTCTGCTTCTCCGAGCTCCACGCCGCGCGCCTGCGCGAGGAGGGGCTGCGGGGTGAGCCGACCGTGCTGCGCGGCCTCTACGCCGAGCACGTCGAGCCGGCGGCGCCGCGCCGCGCCGACCCGCTCGTGGTGTTCGCCGGTCGGCTGATCCCCGAGAAGCAGGTCACGCTCGGCGTCGCCGCCGTCGCGCTCGCGCGCCGGCGCATCGACGGCCTGCGCGGCGAGTTCTTCGGCGACGGCCCCGAGCGCGCGGCGCTCGATCGGGCGATCGCGCGACTCGGCCTGGGCGAGGTCGTCTCGGCGCCCGGCTTCGCCGACGCCGAGACGCTCGACGCCGAGATGCGGCGCGCACTCTGCCTGCTGCTGCCGTCGCAGCGCGAGGGCTACGGGCTGGTCGTCGTCGAGGCGAGCGCTCGCGGCACTCCCAGCGTCGTCGTCGCCGGCGAGGACAACGCGGCGACCGAGCTGATCGTCGAGGGCGTCAACGGCACGATCGCCGAGCGCGCCGACGCCAACGCGATCGCCGAGGCGATCGTGCGCGTCAGCGACGCCGGTGAGGCGATGCGGAAGAGCACGGCGCGGTGGTTCGCCGAGAACGCCGAGACGCTGTCGCTCGAGCACTCGCTCGGAGTCGTGCTCGACAGCTACGCGGGCGCGTCGGGCGCGCGCGGCTCGCGATCGTCATAGCGGGTCAAGGCCGCGATGTCTTCGAGATCCTTCTCGCGCCCGGCGGCGTACTTCATCCGGATCAGATCGTCGCGATGGACGAAGCGGATCGCCTCGCCTGCAACCTCCGTCTTGACGGCACGACTCCGCATCTCCTCCCACGATCGCGCGCCCCTGAGCTCCGCCGCATCCGTCCACACGTCGAGGCCGCCGGCGCGCGTCGCGAGTCCGAAGTTGGCGCCTTCGCGCAACTGCGCGGGATCGGTCGGGTCGATGTCGAGCAGGTGCGCATCGACGCCCTTCAGACGCGCACGCAGTCGTCTGAGCGCCTCGGCCAGTCGCTCGAGGTTACGATCGTCGGCCGCAACGAGGATGTCGACGTCCTGGGTCGTGCGCACGTGTCCATACGCCTGGACGGCGACACCGCCGATGACCATGTACTCCACCCCATGCTCGTTGAGCGCACGGAAGATCTCGAGCGGGGCGGTCGGCGCGTCCGCAAGCGCTCCGTCGCGCTCGTCCGGCCCCTGACGGCGGGCGGAAGAGCTCATTCCTCGCCCGCAAGCGCCACGCCGGTCAGCTGCTCGCCAAAGCGGTTCCAGGCGAACGAGCGCGCGAGCCGTTCGTCGATCGACTGCACGAGCGAGTCAGCGAGGTGATCGGTGTCGAAGTCCCCGGTCATCGGGCGCACGCTCAGCTCGAGCTGCTCGCCCATGACGGCAAGCAGCCGCCGCAATGTGTCGACGGACGGCGAGAGCTGGTCGCGCTCGATCCGGCTGATGGCGTTCTGCGAGGTCCCGGCGCGCACGGCGAGTTGCGCCTGGCTGAGGCGATGATGGCGACGAACCGACCGGATCAAGCTTCCAGGACTCACCGGCACAGTATACCGGATCAGGTGTTTCTTTGATGCTCGAGCGCCCGGAGGTAGCTGTCGATCGTCGCGCGCGCGCTGCGCTCCCACGTGAACTCACGCGCACGTGTGCGTCCGCGCGCGCGAAGGCCCTCGGCCAGCGCCGGCTCGCACAGCAGCCGCTGCACCGCGGCGGCGATCTGCGCGTCATCGCGCGGGTCGAACAGCAGCGCCGCATCGCCGGCGACCTCCGGCAGTGAGGACGCGTCCGAGCAGGCGACCGGGACGCCGCGGGCCATCGCCTCGAGCACGGGCAGGCCGAAGCCCTCGTACAGCGACGGGAAGAGGAACGCGTCGGCGATCGCCCACAGGCCCTCGAGCTCGGGCTCGGCCAGCCACCCGAGCAGGCGCACGTCGCCGCCGAGGCCGAGTGCGTGCGCGTGCGCGCGCAGCTCGGCCTCGTGCGCCGTCGGGTAGCCGGGCAGGACGAGGACGGGCCGCTCGGCCGCCGGTATCCGCGCGAGCGCGTCGATCAGCGCACGCAGGTTCTTGTGCGAGCGCTTGGCCGACAGGCTGAGCACGACGCGTCGCTCGCCGAGCTCGAAGCGGGCTCGCGTGTCGCGCTCGGACAGCGGCTCGGCGCGGCGCACGGCGCCGAGCCCGAGCGGGACGACGTCGATCCGCTCGCTCGGGATCCCGAGCAGCTCGATCAGATCCCCGCGCGTGCTCTGCGAGTCGGCGATCACGCGGTCGGCGCGGCGCGCGGCGGCCGGCACGAGCACGCGCATCCCCTTCTCGCGCAGGCCCGAATGCGCCTCGGGAAAGCGCGCGTAGATCAGGTCGTGGATCGTGACGACGCGGCGAAACGGACCCCACAGCGGCGCCGTGCTCGCGAGGCTGTGGACGAGATCGACGCCGGCGCGCGCGGCGAGCCGCGGCAACAGCAGCTGCTCGCCGAGCACCCACTGCACGCGCTCACGCGCGCGGACGGGCACGGTGACGGCCGGTAGCAGCTCGTTCCACGGGCCATCCCGGTCGGCGGCCGTCTCGCGGTTGACGAACGCGGTGAAGCGCATGCCGGCCGGCGCCTCGCCGACGAGCGCTGGGATCAGCTCGCGCGCGGCGACCTCCATCCCGCCGGTCTCACCCGGCACGAGGAAGATCAGGTTCAGGCCGACGTGCGGGCGCGCGCGCAACGACACGCTAGAAGAATCTCCGAGTTAGCAGCACGAAATATCCGAGTTAGCAGCCCACCGCGCGCCGGTAGCTCGCGAGCGTCGCCTGCGCCGTGCGCTCCCACGTGAACATGCGGCAGCGCTCGCGCCCGCGACGGATCAGCTCCGCACCGAGCTCGGCGTCGCCGCTGACGCGCTCGATCGCGCTCGCGATCGAGGCCGGGTCGTGCGGGTCGAACAGAACGGCGGCGTCGCCGACGACCTCGGTCAGGGCCGGGATCTCCGAGCAGGCGACCGGCACCTCGCGTGTCATCGCCTCGAGCACCGGCAGGCCGAAGCCCTCGTGAAAGCTCGGCAGCACGAAGCAGGCCGCGTCGGCGTAGAGCAGCTCGAGCTCGTCGTCCGAGACCCAGCCGGGGAAGCGAACGTCGTCCTCGACTGCCAGCTCGCGCGCGAGCGCGCGCAGCTCGCGCTCGTAGTCGTTGGCGGACCCCGGCAGCGCGAGCTGCACGGGAGCGCCGCCCGGAGAGCGCTCGCCGAGCACGGCCAGCGCGCGGATCAGCCCGTGCAGGTTCTTGTGGCTGCGCTTGGCGGCGACGCAGAGGACGAGCGGCCTCGAGTCGAGGCCGAGCCGTGCACGCAGCGCCTCGCGCTCGGCGCCCGTCGGCGTGGCGAGGGGTCGCGGCGTGATCCCGAGCGGCGTGACGTCGAACTTGTCGTAGTCGAGGCCGAGCGTCTGCGAGATGTCCTCGCGCGCGGCCTGCGAGATCGCGATCAGGCGCGTCGAGGCGCGCCCGACGAGCGGGACGAGCGTGCCCATCACCGCACGGAAGCGCGGGCCGGTCGCGTCCGGGTGATGGATCCAGATCACGTCGAGGATCGTCGCGACGCTGGCGACGGCGGGGTGCACGAGCGGCGCCAGGTTGGCGAGGCCGTGGACGACGTCCAGGCGCCGCCGGCTCGCGTCGAGGCCGATTCCGGCGAGCTCGTGCCAGAGGTGCCAGGGGGTCCCGATGCCGGGCACCGGCAGGCGCACCCAGCGGACCTCGCTCGACCAGTCCTGCCGCGCGATCCAGTCGGGTGCGGTCGTCCCGACCCAGGCGGTCAGCTCGAGCTCGGGCTCGGCCATCAGCAGGTGCGGAAGCAGCTGCCGCGCATACGTGCCCGAGCCGCCGGAGTCCTCGACGAGGTACGCGAGATTGAATCCGACCTTGAGCTTCACGAGGGCGCGGGCACGGCGGCTATGATGCCACGTCCGTGACCGAGATCGCTCGCTCAGCTGCGGCCGACTTCGGCCGCACCGTCACCGTCCAGACGCCCGACGGGGCACGCGAGATCGACATCTACAGCGACGAGGGCTACAGCGTGCTCTCGCAGCTGTACACGCGCTCGGGGTGGCAGCGCAAGGCGACGTACGAGCTCGTCTGGATGGGCATCCCGATCATCCAGCTGCCCGAGGACATCCTGATGATGCAGGAGCTGATCTGGCGCGTTCGCCCCGACGTGATCGTCGAGTCGGGCGTCGCGCACGGCGGCGCGCTGATCCTCTACGCGTCGCTGCTCGACGCGATCGGCAAGGGACGCGTGGTCGGCGTCGACGTCGAAATCCGCAAGTACAACCGCCTCGCGATCGAGGCGCATCCGATGAGCCGGCGGATCACGCTGATCGAGGGCGACTCGGTCGCCGAGGAGACGCTCGCGCGCGTGCGCGCGGAGATCCCGCCCGGCGCGAAGGTGCTCGTCGCGCTGGACTCCAACCACACGCGCGAGCACGTCGCGGCCGAGCTCGCGCGCTACGCGCCGCTGGTCACTCCCGGCAGCTACTGCGTCGTGTTCGACGGCGTGATGACGATGGTCAGCGACGCGCCGAACGCGGGCGATAACTGGGACGTCGACAACCCGCTCGACGCCGTCGCCGAGTTCCTCGACGGGCACGGCGAGTTCGAGGTCGATCCGGCGTTCAACCGGCTCGAGGTGACGTACTGCCAGAGCGGCTTCCTGCGCCGGCGCGAGGACGAGGCCGAGCCGCGCTGAGCGTGGGCGACGCACAGCCGCGCCTGACGGTCCTGCTGCCGACGTACAACCGCGCCTCCTTGCTGCCGCGCGCGATCGAGTCGGTGCTCGGGCAGACACACGCCGAGCTCGCGCTGCTGATCTCCGACAACGCGTCGGAGGACGACACCGAGAGCGTCTGCGCCGCGTACGTCGCGCGCGATCAGCGCGTTCGCTACCACCGCCAGCCGGTCAACCGCGGGCCGATCGAGAACTTCAACTGGCTGCTGGCGCAGCCGCGGACCGAGTTCTCGCTGATGCTCGCCGACGACGACTGGCTCGACGGCGACTACGTCGAGCGCTGCCTGGCGATCATCGAGGCCGACCCGACGCTGTCGATCGTGACCGGAGCGACGCGCTACCACGAGGACGACGCGCCGCCGGATCTCGTGCTCGAGACGAACCTGACGTCGCGGTCGCCGTCGCGGCGGGTCCTGCGCTACCTGCGCAACAGCTGGTCGAGCGCGGCGTTCTACGGGCTGCTGCGCACGAGCGCCGTGCGCAGCGCGTTGCCGATCCCGAACGTGATGGGCGCCGACTGGCTGTTCGTCTCGGCGCTCGCGTTCAACGGGCGCGTCGTGACGAGCACCAAGACGCACCTGAACCGGCGCCGCGGCGGCACGAGCGCGGACTTCAAGCGGATCGCCGAGGTCTCGCTGCTGTCGGCGCGCGCGGCGCGCAACCCGCATCTGGCGATCGCTTACAACCAGTTCCGCGACATCGCCTTCTCGTGCCCGGCGTACGCGCCGCTGGGGCGCGTGCGGCGCATCGCGCTGGGGCTCGCGGCGGCGGCGGCGATCGTCTCGGGGCACAAGTTCGACGTGCTGTGGGACGCGGTCGGGCCGCTCGTGCTGCACCGCCGCGTGATCTGGCTGACGGGTCCGCTGCGCGACCGCTGGCGCGCGCGCCACCCGCTGTAGCCCGCGCGCCGCCGGCGGCCTCGCGCGCGGCTGTGCGCACCGCTACGCCGAGCGCGAGCGCCGGAAGTTGCTCAGCAGCTCGCGGATCTCCGGCGGGAAGGCGCCGGTCAGCGCCAGCAGCAGGACGAACGCGAGCGCGCCGAGCGCGGTCTTGGCGAGCGCGGGCAGGACGGGCAGCAGCGCGACGGCGCTCGCGACGGCGCCGACGGAGACGATCGCGAGCGGGCGCAAGAGGAAGGCGTGCCGCAGCTGCGGGCGGACGCGCACGAGCATCGTGACCTGCGTGGCGGCGAGCGCGACCTCGGCGAGGACGACGGCGATCGCGCCGCCCTGCGCGTTCAGCGCCGAGATCAGCGCGACCGAGGCGATCACGCTGACGAGCAGCGCCGAGGCGTTGGCGATCAGGATCGCGCGGTGGCGGCGCATCGCGAGCAGGACGTAGCCGGCCGAGACGGCGACGCAGGTGGCCATCAGCGCGAGGCCCTGGATCCGCAGGACGGGGACGCTCGGGCCGAACGCCGAGCCGCCGACGACGTCGATCACGGGCTTGGCCGCGAGCACGAGCATCAGCGAGAGGAACGTGCCGAGCACGAGCGTGCCCTCGACGAGCCGCCCGGCGGCGTAGTGCAGGCGCTCGTCGTCGCCCTGCGCGGCGGTCCGCGCGAGGATCGGGAAGGCGGCGCCGGCGATCAGCGACGGGACGCCGACGAGGACTTCGATCACGCGGAACGAGGCGCTGAAGTAGCCCGTCTGCGAGCCGGACGCGAGCAGCGACATCGCGATCACGCCGACGCGGAAGTAGAGCACGCTGACGGCGATCGCCGCGGCGAACGGCAGCGTGTCGCGCAGCAGCGGCAGCCAGCGCGCCGGATGGAAGGCCGGGCGCAGCGGGATCAACGTCCGCACGACGCGGAACGTCAGCGACAGCGTCGCCAGCCCGGCGGCGACGGGAATCACGAAGAACGGCAGCAGGCCGACGCCGGCGAGCACGAGCGCGACGATCAGCGCGACGCTGACCGTCTGGCGGACGAGTTCGAGCACGGTGATCCAGCCGAAGCGCAGCTCGCCCTGCAGGCTCGAGCTGAGCAGCGTCTGGTAGACCTGCAGCATCTGGCCGGCGACGGCGACTGCCGTGCCGAGGACGAGCGTCGCGGTGTAGCCGAACGCCGCCGCGAGGCCGACGGCGACGAGCGCGGCGGCGAGCGACAGGGCGAGCCGGATCCCGATCAGGTCGCGCATCACGCTCGCGCGCTCGACGCCGGTGCGCGCGGCGTATTCGCGCAGGGCGATCGAGTTCAGGCCTCCCTCGGTCAGGCCGGCGACGATCGTGACGAGCGAGATCACGGCGACGTACTGGCCGAAGCGCACGGCGCCGAGGTGGCGCGTCAGGAGCGGCGCGGAGACGAGCGACATCGCCAGGCCGGCGACATAGCCGGCCGAGCGCAGCGCGCTGCCGCGAACGGCGGCGGCGCCGGCCTCGGAGCTGTCGAGGACGTGCGCCTCCTCGGCGGCGATCGCCTCGTCGAGCAGTGCGCGGCCGTCGCTCACGTGAGGAGCCGCTCGCGCCACCAGTCGACGGTGCCCGCCAGTCCCTGCTCGAGCCTGATCCGCGGGCGGAACCCGACCTCGCGGACGAGCCGCTCGACGCTCGCGACGATCCGCGCCGGCTCTCCCGGCGGCGTCGGACGGGCGCCGCGGTCGATCAGCTCGCCGGCGCCGGTCAGCTCGCCGATCCGCTCGAGCAGCTCGGCGAGCGGCAGGCCGGCGCCGGTGGCGATGTTGACCGGTCCGCGGACGTCGCTCCGCGCGAGCGCGGCGAGCGCGGCGGCGGCGTCGTCGACGTGCATGAAGTCGCGGACCTGCGTGCCGGCGGTCGTGGCGACGCGCTCGCCGGCGAGCAGCGCTCCGATCACGGCCGGCACGAGACGCTCGGGCTGCTCGCGCGGCCCGTAGAGGAAGAACAGCCGCCCCCAGGCGAGCTCGACGTCGCGCTGCTGCGCGTAGGCTTCGGCGACTCGCCGCAGGCCGTCCTTGCAGGTCCCGTAGAGCGACGCTGGGCGCAGCGGCGAGCGGCGCTCGTCGAGATCGTCGTCGCCGTCCCAGGCGTACTCGGCGCAGGATCCGACGAGCACGGCGCGGCGTCCGCCGCCGTCGGCGAAGGCGCGCAGCAGGCGCAGGCTCGCCTCGACCCACTCGACGTTCTCGGGCGCCGACCAGAAGCTCCGGTGCGCGACGTACCAGGCGAGGTGCACGAGCCGCTCGGGGCGCGACTGCTCGACGAGGCGCGCGGCGGCGGCGGGGTCGAGCAGGTCGGCGTGATGCCAGCGCACGCCGCCCACGGCGTCGTCGAGGTCGTCGGGCGGCGCGGTCGAGCTGACCGCGTGGACCTCCTCGCCGGCGGCGAGCAGCCGTGCGAGCAGCGGGCGCCCGAGGAAGCCCGAGGCGCCGGTGACGAGCACGCGACTCACGCGCGCCGAGGGTCGAAGTCCGGGTACTCGCGGTCCTTCTGCGAGATCGTTCGCCCGCCGGGCGCGGCGGGCCATTCGATGCCGAACGCCGGATCGTCGAAGCGCACGCCGCGCACTGCGTCGGGCACGTATCGATGGCCCATCTGGTAGAGCACTTCGCAGTCGTCGCTCAGCGTCTGGAAGCCGTGCGCCATGCCCGGCGGAATGTAGAGCGCGAGCCGGTTCTCGGCGCTCAGCTCGACGCCGTGCCAGCGGCGGTAGGTCGGCTGCGCCGGGCGCAGGTCGAGCGCGACGTCGAAGATCGCGCCGCGCACGCAGCGCACGAGCTTGGGCTCGCCGTGCGGGTCGGCCTGGAAGTGCATGCCGCGCAGCGTGCCGCGCCGGACGTTGAACGAGACGTTGCACTGGACGACGTCGGGGTTCATGCCGCGCGCGCGGAGCTCGTCGGCGTCGAACGACCGCGCGAACCAGCCGCGCTCGTCGACGATCGGCTCGAGCTCGATCAGCCAGACGTCCGGCAGCGGCGTCTCCTCGAAGCGCATCAGGGCGGCGGCGGCATCAGGGCAGCAGCGTCAGCTCCGGCGTGCGCGCGGCGAAGCGCCCGCCCCACTCGCGGACGAAGCCGAGCTGCTGCACGATCTCGTCCTTGAGGTTCCACGGCAGGATAAGCACGACGTCGGGCCGGTCCTCGCGCAGCTCATCGGGCGAGCGGATCGGGATGTGGCTGCCCGGCAGGAAGTGACCCTGCTTGCGCGGGTTCAGGTCGCAGGTGTAGTCGATGAAGTCGCGTCGCACGCCGCAGTAGTTGAGCATCGTGTTGCCCTTCGCCGGCGCGCCGTAGGCGGCGATCCGCAGTCCCTGCTGCTTCAGCTCGATCAGGAAGCGCAGGATCGCGCGCTTGTCCTGCTCGACGCGGCGGCCGTAGCCCAGGTACGTGTCGAGGCGCTCGTAGCCGGCGTCGCGCTCGCGCTCGGGCGAGCTCGCGCGCGGCGTCGCTCTCGGGCTTGCCCGGATCGTCGGCGTGGGCGCCGTAGATCCGCAGCGAGCCGCCGTGCGTCGGCAGCTCGTCGACGTCGAACAGCCGCAGCCCGTGCGCGGCGAAGACGGCGCTGACGGTGAGGAACGAGAAGTAGGAGAAGTGCTCGTGGTAGATCGTGTCCCACTGGTTGTCCTCGATCAGGCGCATCAGGTGGGGGAACTCCATCGTGATCACGCCGCCGGGCTTCAGCAGCGCCTTCAGGCCGGCGACGAAGTCGTTGAGGTCGGGGACATGCGCGAGCACGTTGTTGCCGAGCAGCAGGTCGGCGGCGGACTCCTGAGCGAGCCGGCGTGCGAGCTCCTCGCCGAAGAACTCGACGACGGTCGGGATCCCCTTCTCGACGGCGACCTCGGCGACGTTCGCGGCCGGCTCGACGCCGAGCACGGAGATCTCGCGCTCGCGGAAGAACTGCAGCAGGTAGCCGTCGTTTGAGGCGACCTCGACGACCTTGCTGTCGGCGTCGAGGCCGAGGCGCTCGATCATCTGCTCGGCGTAGCGACGGCTGTGCTCGAGCCAGCTGGAGGAGTACGAGGAGAAGTAGGCGTAGTCGGAGAAGATCCGCTCGGGCGTCTGGAACTCCTCGAGCTGGACGAGGAAGCAGTTCGCGCAGACGAGCGCGCGCAGCGGGTAGAACGGCTCCATCGCGTTGACGCGATCGGCGGGCAGGTAGTCGTTGGCCAGCGGCGACATGCCGAGGTCGGCGAACACGTCGCTTACCGGCGCGCCGCAGAAGCGACAGGCCGTCGCGCTCATGCCGAGCCGGCGGCGTACGAGAACGCGTCGATCTGGCCGAGCGTGACGGCGCGCATGTCGGCGCCGTCGCGCAGCGCCTGATACCAGTCGACGATGCTCTGGAGCGCCTCGTCGAGCGCGACCGGAGGGCGCCAGCCAAGCCGGCCGCGGGCGCGCGAGGAGTCGAGCTTGAGGTAGCGCGCCTCGTGCGGATGTGGCCCGTCGTCGAGCGTCGAGCGCAGCTCCTCGGGCCACAGCTCGCCCATCCGCTGGACGATCCAGCCGACCGGGCGGGCATCCTCGTCGGGCGGTCCGAAGTTCCAGCCGGTCGCGTAGTCCGGCGAGTCGCAGAGCGCCTGCGCGAGCACGAGGTAGCCGCTGAGCGGGTTGAGCACGTGCTGCCACGGGCGGATCGAGTTGGGGTTGCGCACACGCACGGCCTCGCCGGCGAGCGCGGCGCGCATGATGTCGGGCATCAGCCGGTCGGCGCCCCAGTCGCCGCCGCCGATCACGTTGCCGGCGCGCGCCGAGGCGACGCGCGGCGCGCCGGGCTCGGAGAAGTACGAGCGGCGGTAGGCGCTCGTGACGAGCTCGGCGCAGCCCTTCGAGCTCGCGTACGGGTCGTGACCGCCCATCGGCTCGTCCTCGCGATAGCCCCACTCCCACTCGCGGTTCTCGTAGCACTTGTCGGTGGTGACGACGACGACGGCGCGCACGCCGCCGGGGTGGCGCCGGACGGCGTCGAGCACGTTGACGGTGCCCATGACGTTCGTGGCGTAGGTGTCGCGCGGCGCGTCGAACGCACGTCGGACGAGCGCCTGCGCGGCCATGTGCACGACGACGTCGGGCTCGCTCGCGGCGACGGCCGCCGCGATCGCCTCGGGCTCACAGATGTCGCCGTCGATGCTCTCCATGCCGTCGCCGACGCGCGCGAGCTGGTGCATCGAGGGGTCGGTCGGCAGGCCGGCGGAGAAGCCGGTCACGTGCGCGCCGAGCGACTGCAGCCAGAGCGTCAGCCAGGCGCCCTTGAAGCCCGAGTGGCCGGTGACGAGCACGCGCCGGTCGCGCCAGAAGTCGGGGTCGACGGCGTGCGGCCGAGCGGCGAGCAGGTTCATCCGGCGGGCTGCTCCCACGTGCGCCACGGCGGCGCGCCGGCGCTCCACAGCTCGTCGAGCTGGTTGCGATCGCGCAGCGTGTCCATCGCCTGCCAGAAGCCTTCGTGGCGGTAGCAGGAGAGCTGCCCGTCGCGCGCGAGCGAGCGCATCGGGCGCTGCTCCCAGACCGTGTCGGGGCCGTCGATGTAGCGGCCGACGTCGGGCGAGAGCACGAAGAAGCCGCCGTTGGTCCAGTTGCCGTCGCCGCGCGGCTTCTCCTCGAACTCGCGCACGCGCGCGCCGTCGACGTCGAGCGCGCCGAAGCGCCCGGGCGGCTGCACGGCGGTGACCGTCGCCTCCCTGCCCTGCGCGCGGTGGAACTCGATCAGGTCGGTGATGTCGATGTCGGCGACGCCGTCGCCGTAGGTGAAGCAGAACTCCTCGTCGCCGACGTACGGCAGGACGCGCTTCAGGCGCCCGCCGGTCATCGTCTGCTCGCCGGTGTCGACGAGCGTGACGCGCCACGGCTCGGTTTCGGAGCGGTGCACCTCCATCGTTCCGTTGCCGAGGTCGAACGTGACGTCGCACGTGTGCAGCGAGTAGTTGGCGAAGTACTCCTTGATCAGGTAGCCCTTGTAGCCGAGGCAGATCACGAAGTCGTCGATGCCGTGCGCGGAGTAGATCTTCATGATGTGCCAGAGCATCGGCTTGCCGCCGATCTCGACCATCGGCTTCGGGCGCACGGCGGTCTCCTCGCTGAGTCGCGAGCCGACGCCGCCGGCGAGAATCACGGCCTTCACGGCGGGGAGGTTAGTGAAGGGTGTTGACCGCGTGTGAGACGCCGAGCGCTTCGCCGGCGGCGCCGAGCGCCTGCACGGCGAAGACCGGCCCGGCGCTCGCGGTCGGGATCGCGGTCTCGAATCCGCTCGCGGGCGCCTGCGCGACGGTCGTGAGCTGCGCCGGCGTCGGGCCGGCGAGCACGCGCCACGCGCTGACGCCGGTAGCGCCGTTCCAGCTCGCGTAGACGGTCGTAGCGGCGCCGGCGGCGCGCAGCGCGATCGACGGAGGCGCGGCCGGCACGGCGCTCCAGGGCGAGCGGTAGGCGCGATAGGTCTGCGCCGGCGGCGGCAGGTGCCCGTCGAGGATCGACTGGCCGGAGGCGTCGTACTCGGTGAAGAACGGCGCTTCGCCCCAGCCGACGAAGACGTCGCCGCCGGCGAGCAGCTGGTAGTTGCCCTGGCTGCCGGACAGCAGCGCGGGCGTGCGCACGAAGCGGTTGACGAGGTCGACGGTCCTGTGCTTCCAGTCGATCCGCACGCGGATCGCGCGCGACTGCGAGTGCGCCTTCGGCGTCGCGCCGTTGTCGAAGATCGTGATCGTGCGGTCGGGCTGCCACTCGACGTCGTGCTGATAGGCCGTGCCGGTGCCGGCGCCCATCCGGAAGCTCGGCCGACGGCCGCCCAGCCGCCAGAGGATCGAGCCGTCGTGCTGGTCGATCTCGTACGCGGCCCACGTGTTGCGCGAGGAGACGAGCAGGTCGCCGTCGCCCGACGGGTCGGGCGAGATCGAGTTGACGTGGAAGAAGTCCCACGGCACGTCGGCGCCGTGCAGCGGCGCCGAGTAGGAGTCGCGGACGTCGACGTGCCCGTCGGCGTGCCACTCGAACATGACGAGGCCGGTCCTGACGTCGACGTCCTGCACGATCGCGTCCTGCAGCGCGCCGTCGCGCGATCCGCCGACCGAGGAAAGGTCGGCGCGGACGAGCGAGTAGGCGGTGAGATAGGCCGATCCGTCGGGCATCAGCCGCAGCTCGTGCAGGTCGGCTTGGTAGCCGTTGCCGGCCGACACCGACGCGAGCGGCCGGTAGTTCGAGGAGAGGATCGTGTCGGCGCCGAAGCCGACGCCGAGATCGACGTGCCCCTGCCAGTACGTCAGCACCGGCTGCCCGCCATACGTCTGCGGCTGCAGGTTGTCGACCTCGTCGCCGCTCGCGGCCGGCTGGAACCAGACGAGGCGCCCAGCGCCGTCGACGATCATCGCGCCGTCCTGACCGTAGCCGGAGTCGGTCGTCAGGAAGATGTCGCCGCCTGCGGCCGCGGCCGGGGAGGCGACGAGCGAGACGGTCGGCGGGTGCAGCGTCGGCGCCGAGACGAAGCTCTGGTTGGCGCCGGGCTTCGCCGCCGGCGGCGCCGCGTTGGCGGGCAGCGGATAGTCGACGCCGCGCGCGGTCGTGAACGACGTGCCGACGCGCCGCGCGTGGCCGCGCCGACCGACGAGCGCGGTGACGGTGACGCGCTCGCCTTCCTCGAAGCCGCGTTTGAGCACGAAGCTCGCGCCGGTCGCGCTCGCATACGGTCGCAGGCGACCGCTGTGGGTTCCGCTTTTGGATCCGATGACCGCTACGCCTGCGATCTCGCCGGCGGGCGCGCCGAGGAAGCTGATCTGCGTGTCGGGGGAGGCGTCGGGCGTTCCGTCGAGCGGCGAGATCGTCAGCGCGTCGGCGCAGGTCGCCGTCGCAACGAGCGCGATGACGAGGGCGATCGCGGCCGCACACGCACGGACGATGTCGATGCGATCCCTCAGCCGCCTCACCATGGCGGGCGGAGCCCCGCGAACATCGGGAAGTGGCGGACGTTGAGCGTCCACAGCTCCAACCCGTTCACGAGCGCCGAGGCCGCCACGCAGTAGTCGACCGCGTCGATCCCGGAATGGCTGCGGCCATAACGCCGCGCGAGGGCATCGGCCTGCTCGGTGACGACGTTGTCGACGACGACCCAGTGCAGCGCTCTCACGAGGGCGTCGGTGGCACGTCGCTCTGCCGGGCGCATGCCGATCGACAGCTCGATCCGGGTGAGCGTCGACGCCGCTAGAAGCTCCTCGCGCTCGAGCGACGATCGCAGGAGCTCGCGCGCCGGCCCGACCCCTCGCAGGTAGTCGACGAGCACCGACGTATCAACCAGCGGGCTCACTCGGCCGAGCGCAGCCGGCGAGCCGTGCCAGAGCGAACCCTCTCGACGAACTCGGCGCCGCTCTCAGCGTGATCCGCCCACGCACCGAAGGCGCTGTCGAGCAACCGCATTCGATCGGCGTTTGGCGCCGTGGCATAGCGCTCGTCGAGCGCACGACGGACGAGCTCGGCCAGCGAACGACCGCTCCTGGCGGACTCGTCCTTCAGCCGGGCATATTGAGAATCCGTCAGCGTGACCTGGGTACGGTGCATAGTGATGTAATGTTACATCATGGTCGGGAGACCGCCCTACCTCTCGATCTGCGCGATCTTCAAGGACGAGGCGCCGTATCTGCCCGAGTGGATCGAGTTTCATCGGCTCGTGGGCGTCGAGCGGTTCTTCCTTTACGACAACGGCAGCAGCGACGGCAGCCGTGAGGTCGTCGAGCCATGGGTTCGCGCGGGCGTCGTGTCGGTCGCAGACTGTTCGATCCCGTTGGGCGAGGGCGGCCAGAGCTGGGCCTACGCGGACGCGCTGAGGCACGTCCGCGGTCGCACGCGCTGGCTTGCGTTCATCGACCTGGATGAGTTCCTCTTCTCGCCAGGCCCGGCGTCGCTGCCCGACGTACTCAGGGAGTTCGAGAGGCATCCTGGCGTCGTGGTCAACTGGCAGGTCTACGGCTCCTCGGGGCTCACGACCAGGCCGAATGGCCTGGTGATCGAGAGCTTCGTGAAGCGCGCGAAGACACAGTGGGTTCGCAACCGTCGCGTCAAGAGCATCGTGGACCCGGAGCACGCCGTCCGACCGATCGGACCGCACTTCTTCGCGTACGCCAACGGAGCGCTCGCGGTCACCGAGGACCACGAGCCGGTGCGCGTGATCGAGCGTCGCGCATGGGCGCGGCGGATGCGGCGTGGCCTAGCACGGCTACCGCTGATCGAGACGGACCCGTATGCGATGCGCCGCTCCTCGGTCAAGCGAGTCTCGGTGGGCCGCTTGCGACTCAACCACTACGCCGTCCGATCGCGGCAGGAGTTCGAGCAGAAGACAGCGCGACACGGCAGCTCGCGCCTTGCGCCGCGGTACTTCGCATACCACGACCGCAATGAGGTCCACGACCCTACGCTCGCTCCCTATGCAAGCCGGGTGCGCGCCCGACTCGCGGCTGTCGAAGCCCCCGAATGAGCATCGGCGCGGCACGCCGGGACTGAGAGTCGCCCCTCGCCGGTTGGCTACGGTGGGGAGGTGGTCACCGATTCGGTGGTGGCTCCTGACGCTTCGCTGCTCGACCTGGTTGAAGCCGTCCGGGCGATCCCGTACGGGCGCCCGAGCAACCGGACGGTCGACGGGATGCTCCGCGAGCAGCGCGGCGCATGCTCCACAAAGCACCTATTCCTCGCCCGCGTCCTCGCCGAGCGCTTTCCCGAAACGGCGCCGCGCATCATTCACCGCGTCTACACGCTGAACCGGACTCGCGCACGGGAGCTGTTCGGCTCGGTCGTCGCCGCGACCGTTCCCGACGACGGGCTCGTCGACGTCCACCGATACGTGACGATCACGCTCGGCGGAGTGCGCGTGGAGATCGACGCGACGTTCGCAGGCCGGGCATGGGATGGCCGCTGCGGCATTGCGATCCGGGCCGCCCGGGAGCCGGTCATTGCCGCACTGGTGGACCGTCCGAGGTGACGGTTCGTGCCGATACCTCGACGCCCGATGCCAGAGGGACCTCGATTGAGACGTAGCCGTTGCTCGCAGTCCGGACGTAACGAACGTAGGGGAGCAGGTCCGGGTCGTCCGCGCTCAGGTCGGCGATGACCAATGCGTTGACGCCCAAGCGGGGCTCCACGAGCTCGAGCACTCGAAGATAGAGGTCGTTGCTGCCGTCGAGGAACAAGAGATCAACGGGCTCGGTCAGACCGGCGAGCGTCTGCCGAGCGTCCCCGACTCGCAGCTCCACAAGATCACGGAGACCCGCGTCCTCGAGGTTGCGGCTCGCCGTCTCGGCCTTGCCGGGATGTCGCTCCGTCGTGGTGATGGCGCCTCCGCCGGAGTCTCGGAGCGCTGCTGCAAGGTAGATGGTGGAGGCTCCGTGCGAGGCGCCGAACTCAACCACCCTCCGGCCGGCCCGTCCGAGAGCGAGCAGGTATGCGAGGTAGCCGACCTCCCGCGTGATCGCCTGCGGCGCATGCCCGTATAGCTCGTATCGCTGCTCCTGCGACAGCCGATGACCCACTTCCGCCTCGCGTGCTCGCACACGATGCTTCGCAGCCTCATCCTCGCGCGCCGCCGCCGTGTGAATCCGATCGAGCACCGCCATCACCGGCGGCTGTCTCAGAGATGGACGAGCGTCGCCCATCTATGCGAGGACGTTGCTGCCGCGTTGAAACGCGGAGTTGTCGACGACGAGCTTCCTGTCTTTGAACGCCGCACTCACCCGCGCTGCCACTGCGCGGAGGCCTCGCGGAGCGCAGCATGGTCGATGCCGTCCGGCTGCCGGAAGCGGTCGGCCAGGCGCTTGGCGGCCGCACGTCGGTGCTGCTCAAAGTCTTCTTCCGCCTGCCTCCCCGGCCTAAGCGCGAACTCGACCTTCTCGTCACTCGTGATCGTGTAGCGGTGCCTCTTCGTCGGAATCCGAAGAGTGTACGCACAGTGCGGCGCCCTCAGACACACAGCCAACGCATCATGCGCGCCTCAGCGCTCGTGCACGTGTACGACGTTCGACGTGCCCGCGGCGAACGGGTAGTCGGACTCGGGTTCGGAGAGCGCGCGGAACGAGTAGTCGGCCGGCCCGGGGAACTTAAAGCGATACGACGCGTGGTAGCGGCCGCGGGCGTCAGTGCGGATCACGTCGAACTCGATCCACGGGCTGCCGGGCGAACGCGCCTCGAGCACGAGCTGCTTGCCGCTCGGCGGGACCGGACCGCCGCGCAGGCGCCCGCGGAAGTAGATCGTCCGGCCGACGCTCGTCGTGTGCGGCGAGACGGTGAGCGCGACGCCGGCGTGCACGCTCAGCCGCAGCGTACGCGTGACGGTCGGCGCGGCGTCGCCGAGGTGCGCGCGATAAGCGACGTGCAGCGTGCACGACGAAACGCGCCCCGGCACACGCAGGCTGAAGCGCCCGCTCGCATCGGTGTGCGGGACGCCGATCGCCGCCGACCTCGCGCCGTCGTACGAAGGCGTCTCGCGGACTTCGATCGCCGCGCCGGCGATCGGCGAGCCGCCGAGGGCGGTCAGCCGGCCGGTGAGCGAATGCGCGCGGCCGAAGCCGGTCAGCAGGCGCGGCTTGCGCGTGTCGGTCCAGCGCACCGACATCGCCGCCTGCGTCGTCGCGTTGACACCGTTCGGCGGCCCCGGCGCGCCGGGCGGCGGCGGGTTGTCGATCGTCAACGTCCGATCGAGCACCGGCGCCGAGTTGCCGGCGGCGTCGGTCACGCTGACGACGAGATGGTGCGCTCCGTTGCCGACCTTCGTCGTGTCGAACGGCACGTCGGCGCTGACCGAACCGAGGCACGGCTGCAGGTAAAGGAACGCCGGCCGGCTGTCGCTCGTCTGACCGACGTCGCGACAGCGGCCGCCGTTGTCGTTGACGACCGTGCGCTGAACGACCTGGCCGTCGACGGTGAACAGTGCCTGGTACACGCCGGACCCCGGGTCAGTTGCGTCGAACGTCACGTCGCTGTGTCCGTTGACGGTCGGCGCGCTCGTCAGTTCGCCGCCGGCGTTGCTTGCGTGCGGGCCTTCGGGTTGTTCGAGGGTGAGGTCGGCGGCGTACAGATAAACGGCCGCTGCAAATTCGAAAGCGTCGCCCTTTCCAGCCGGACATGTAAAGCTCGGCTCACCTAGACAAGACGCGTTCATGTAGATGTGTTGCCCAAGGTTCGCGTTCGGCACGACAAGCCGATTCGCCGGCGAAAGTGGTGTAGTAACGTCGCCGACGCCGAAGGGACATTCAAGTCCGCTGACGCACCAGCCAAATGCGGTTCCGGGTGCACTGGAGTTGATTGGCCCCGAGAACCAGAGCTGGTAGCTCCCATTCGCGGCACCGCCCCCGTCTGCATCTCCCGCGCGCCACAACTTCGCTTCAGCGATCGACTCGTTCGGAAGCGTCGCGAAATCCCACGTGGCAAAGTCAGTATTGGCAGCGCGATTCGCCTGATCACCCATTGCCGCGAGGAGGAAACCGCCAGCGGAACATGTGCCTTCGGCGTAGGTATACACGCCGGCATGCGCACCGCTCCACCCATCAACCGGCGCCACCTCGCCATCGGGCATCCGGCACGAATACACGTGGTACGTGCCGGCATGCGCAGCGCCGGCGAGCGCGAGTGCGAAGCTCGCCGCGAGCGCTGCTGTGAATCTTCGTCGTACGACCATCCCATCCGTATGTCGCCGTGAGGGCGTTCTTGCCCCCCTGCGAATTTTGGACGGCCGCGGCGTGCGCGGCAAACGGTGTCTCCAGCAGTCAGATCGAGAACGCGATCGGCAACTCGGCGAGGCCGTAGATGCCCGAGATGCCCTCGAACACCGGCTCGCCGTCGAGGCGCAGCTCGTGCATGTGCTCGGACAGGAACGCGACGCCCTCCTGCAGCTCGACGCGCGCGAGGTTCGCGCCGAGGCAGTAGTGCACACCGGCGCCGAACGTCAGCGGTCGCGCGCGACCGCGGTCGGCCGTGATGTCGAACGCGTCGGCGCCGCGCGCACCGGCCGCGGCGGCGTCGAGGTCGCGGTTGGCCGTGAACGCGCAGACCATCACGATCGTGCCCTCCGGGAACGTCACGCCGCGGAACTCGACGTCCTCGACGAGGATGCGCGCCGTGAACGGCGTGATCGGCTCGTACCGCAGCGCCTCCTCGACGGCCGCCTCCGCGAGCGACGGGTCGGCCGCGAGCAGCTCCCACTGGTCCGGGTTTTCGGCGAGCAGCCTGATCGCGTGCGCGAGCTGGCTCTGGCTCGTGTCGACGCCGCCGACGAGCACGTTGAACACGAGGTTGACGCACTCGACGTCGCTCAGCCGCTCGCCCTCCTCTTCGGCCGAGATCAGCTTCGAGATCAGATCGTCGCGCGGGTCGTCGCGGCGCGCGCGCACGAGCTCGTGCGCGTACTCGTAGAACTCCTCGACCGCCTGCTCGATCGTCGCGACTTCGCTCGACATCGCGATCGCGTCGAACTGGCGCTGGATCACGTTCGACCAGTGGTGCAGACGCGGCGCGTCCTCGAGCGGCGCGCCCATCACGTACGCGATCGCCATCGACGGATACGGCTTCGCGAACGCCTCGACGAACTCACAGCGCACGAGCTTGCCCGCGCCGTCGACGTTCGCCGTCTCCTCTCCGTGCGCCGCGCGCGACGCGACGATCGCCTCGGCCAGCAGCCGCTCGAGGAACTCGCGCATCACCGGCCGGTAGCGCTCGACCGCGCGCGGCGACAGCGCCGGGTTCACGAGGCTGCGCAGGCGCGTGTGGTCGGCGCCGTTGACGTGCAGGATGTTGCGACGCATCTGCTCGTACAGCGGTCCCTCCGTCACTCCGAAGATCTCCGCGATCTTCATCCCCGGGAAGATCGCCGAGCGCGTGCGCAGGAAGAACTCGCCGGCCTCGCGGTCGAGCGTCATGTACCCGTACGGCGTCTGCGCGAGCCAGCCCTGCGAGCGCACGTCGGCCATCGCCGCGTGGAAGCGCTCGCCACGCATGGCAGTGTCCGTGTGGTCGAACGCCGGCAGGTCGAGATCACTCAAACCAGTCATCGTCCGATCATCCTCTCAGGCGACCGAGCTTCTTGCCTGGATTGAACAGGCCCTTCGGGTCGAACGCGCGCTTGATCTCCTCGTGCACGCGCACTGCGGCGGGGTCCCACTGCGACTCGAGCAGGCCGCGCTTGAGCACGCCGACTCCGTGCTCGGCCGCGATCGACCCGCCGAGCTCGCCGACGAGCGCGAACAGCTCCGCTTCGACCGCCTCCGCCGCGTCGAGCTCCGCCTCGCTCGCCGGATCGACCAGCACCGTCGCGTGCACATTGCCGTCGCCGCCGTGCCCCCACGCGCACGACGCCAGGCCGTGCCGCGCCGCGATCGCGCCGAACCGCTCCAGCCCCTCGGCCAACCGCTCGACCGGGAACGACACGTCCTCGCTGACCTTCGCGCCGCGCGCGCCCGTCACGACGCCGTTGAACCCGTCGCGCCAGCGCCACAGCGCCGTCTCATCGGCCGGCCGCTCGATCGCGATCGCCCGCTCGCCGAGCACCTCGACGACCGCCGCGCACGCCCGCTCGGCCTCCGCCGCGCTGCCGTCGAGCTCGACGAGCAGCGCGAACCCCGCGCCGTCCGGCAGCTCGCCCGGGTAGCCGCCGGCGACGAGCGCCAGCGTCGCGCCGTCGACGAACTCGAGCGCAGCCGGCTCGACGCCCGCCGCGAGCACGTCGAGCATCGCCTGGCAGCCCTCGGCGCCGTCGCGCAGCAGCACGACCAGCGCGATCGTCGCCTCGCGCGCCGGCAGCAGCCGCAGCCGCACCGCCGTGATCACGCCGAGCGTCCCCTCCGAGCCGACCAGCAGGCTCTTCACGTCGTATCCCGCCACGTCCTTGCGCGCCCACCCGCCCAGCTGCACGAGCTCGCCCGGCGCCAGCACCGCCTCCAGCCCCGTCACCCACGCGCCCGTCACGCCGTACTTCAGCGCGTGCGGTCCGCCCGCGTTCGTCGCCACGTTGCCGCCGATCTGCGACTGCTCGGCCGCTCCCGGGTCCGGCGCGAACAGCAGCCCGTTCTCGCGCGCCAATCGCTGCACGTCGCGCGTCCGCACGCCCGCCTCCACGTACATCCGCCACAGCCCCGGCTCGAGTTCGCGCACCGCCCGCAGCCGCTCGAGCGACAGCACCACGCCTCCCTCGCTCGGCACCGCCCCGCCGACCAGCCCCGTGCCGCCGCCGCGCGGCACGATCGGCACATCGTGCGCGTAGCACCAGCGCACGACCTCAGCGACCTCCGCCGCCGTGCCCGGCAGCGCGACCGCGTCGGCGCGGCCGACCACCCCGCGGCGGCGCGAGCTGTCGCCGTTGTACGGCGAGTCCGGCGGTGGCGCCAGTACGTGCTCGGCGCCGATCAGCCGGCTCAGCTCGCTCGCGAGGCTCACCACACGGACGTAACCCCATACGCCGCGAGCGCCGGGTCGCGCGTCACGACCGCGACGCGCTCGCTGAGCGCCTGCGCGGCAAGTAGCCGATCGAACGGGTCACGGTGCACGCGACCGCCCACCTTCTTGTACGGGAGCTCCTGGAGCTGCGCAACGTGCCGCCATCCGATCGCAAGCAGTCCGAAGCCGTCGGCCTGCACCTGCTCAGTCCAGTCCGCGTCGATCGGCAGCTTTCCGAGCGAGCGCTTGACCGCGATCTCAAGCGCCGTACCGGCGCCGACCAGCGGCGACTCGGCGCCTTCGATCGCGTGACGCGCTCCCTGTGACAGCTCGTCGTCATCGCCGAGCCACCAGAGCAGAGCGTGCGCATCGACGAGCAGACGCGTCACGCCGAGATGCCCAGCTCCCGCGCCACGTCCTCGGGCCATTCGTCGAAGTCGGCCGGAACGCTCACACGTCCGCGCATCCTGCCCGGGCGCCGCTTGACCGCATCCTCGCCGATGTCGACTGCGACCAGGCGCGCGACCGGTCGACTGCCGCGGCGCAGCACGACGTCCTCGCCTTGTTCCGCCTCGCGCACAAGCTTCGACAGCTGGGTCTTGGCCTCTCCGATCGTGTAGATCGACGACATGCACCGACGATAGCCAGCTTGGCCAGGTTGGTCAAGCTTGTCCACAGCGACCGCGTGCCCAGCGCGGCCGGATAGCATCTACCCGGCAATGGCCGTCACCGCCAAGCCGTCCGCCGACGACGCCACCGCCGCCGCCGAGCGCGAGTTCCGCACGCTGTCGGGCGAGCCGGTCCGAGAGCTGTACACGCCCGCCGACCTGCCGCCCGGCGTCGGCTCGGCCGACGACCCGATCGGCAGTCCAGGCGAGTACCCGTTCACGCGCGGCATCCACAGCTCGATGTACCGCGGGCGGCTGTGGACGATGCGCCAGTTCGCCGGCTTCGGCACGAGCGAGGAGACGAACGAGCGCTTCCGCTACCTGCTCGACCACGGCCAGACGGGTCTGTCGACGGCGTTCGACATGCCGTCGCTGATGGGCCACGACTCCGACCACGCGCGCTCGCTCGGCGAGGTCGGCCGCGAGGGCGTCGCCGTCGACACGCTCGACGACATGCAGACGCTGTTCGGCGGCATCGACCTCGGCGAGGTCAGCGTGTCGATGACGATCAACGCGCCGGCGGCGATCATGCTCGCGTTCTACGTCGCCGCCGCCGAGGACGGCACGAGCGCCGCCGGGTCCGTCCCGCCCGAGCGCCTGTCGGGCACGATCCAGGCCGACATCCTCAAGGAGTACATCGCGCAGAAGGAGTGGTGCTTCCCGATCGACCCGGCGATGCGCCTGTGCGGCGACATGATCGAGTGGTGCACGCGCCAGATGCCGCGCTGGCACCCGATCTCGATCTCCGGCTACCACATCCGCGAGGCCGGAGCGACTGCGCAGCAGGAGCTCGCGTTCACGCTCAAGGACGGCCTGACGTACGTCGAGCAGGCCGTCGAACGCGGGCTCGACGTCGACGAGTTCGCGCCGCGCCTCTCGTTCTTCTTCAACGCGCAGATCGACTTCTTCGAGGAGATCGCCAAGTACCGCGCCGCGCGGCGGATCTGGGCGCGCGAGCTGAAGCAGACGTTCGGCGCGCGCAACCCGAAGTCGTGGCAGATGCGCTTCCACACGCAGACCGCCGGCGTCAGCCTGACGGCGCAGCAGCCGCTCAACAACATCATCCGCACGACCGTCGAGGCGCTCGCCGGCGTGCTCGGCGGCACGCAGTCGCTGCACACGAACTCCTACGACGAGG
This sequence comes from uncultured Solirubrobacteraceae bacterium, assembly GCA_963782925.1. GTDB lineage: Bacteria > Actinomycetota > Thermoleophilia > Solirubrobacterales > Solirubrobacteraceae > Palsa-744. Next base: position 1,797,641 of record CAWALH010000002.1, on the reverse strand, counting down.
CGCTCGCGCTGCCGACCGAGGAGGCCGTGACGATCGCGCTGCGCACGCAGCAGATGATCGCGCACGAGACCGGCGTGACGAACACCGTCGACCCGCTCGGCGGCAGCTACTTCGTCGAGGCGCTGACCGACGAGATGGAGCGCCACTGCTACGAGTACTTCGCCAAGATCGACGAGCTCGGCGGCATGGTCGAGGCGGTCAAGCGCAACTACCCGCAGCGCGAGATCGCCGATGCCGCTTTTGTCTTGCAACAAGAGATCGACGCCGGCGATCGCATCGTGGTCGGCGTCAACCGCTACGCGGCGCTCGACGAGGAGCCGATTCCGACGCTGCGGATCGACCCGGCGCTCGAGCGCAAGCAGCTCGACCGGCTGCAGGGCGCGCGCGCCAAGCGCGACGGCGCCGCCGTCGAGGCGACGCTCGCGGCGCTGCGCGAGGACGCCGCGCACCCGGAGCGCAACCTGATGGACCCTCTGCTCGCGTGTGCCCGCGCACACGCGTCCGAGGGTGAGATCGTCGAGTCGCTGCAGCAGGTGTTCGGCGACTACCGAGAGACGCCCGTCTTCTGACCGGATGAGGAGCCCAGCCGAGCGCGCGCGGGCGCGCGAACAACGCGAACGAGCACGCGCCGAGCGACAGCATGCGCGCGCCGAGCGTGGCCGCGCCGGAGGCGCCGGGCGCACGCATCACCGCCTGCGCCGCGGCCTCGTCGCCGGCGGCGCGCTCGTCGCGCTCGGCAGCGCGACGACGCTCGCGATCGCCTCGCAGCGGATCAAAGCCGAGCAGGCGGCGTTCCGCGCGCCGGCCGTCGGGCGTTGCGAACCGACGACGATGAACCGCTCGGCGACGCTGCCCGGCACGACGCTCAGCGTCTCGCCGCTGCCGGGCTCGTACGCCGCGTCGGCGCACACGCAGATCAGCATGCTGGGGGCGCCGGCGAGCGCGATCTCCGACGTCAGCGCGAAGGGCTCCGAGAGCGGCTCGCACGGCGGCAGGCTGCGCGCGTACTCGCAGGGCGACGGCGCGAGCTTCGTCCCGTCCGACCCGTTCGTCGCCGGCGAGACGGTGACCGTCCACGGCAAGCTGCGCAGCGGCGCGCGCACGCGCTCGTTCGCGTACAGCTTCGTCGTCGCGACGCAGGACGCGCTGCCGTACTCGAAGCCGGGCGTGCCGTCGGGGCTCGATTACAACGAGAAGATGCACTTCCGCTCGGCGCCGACGCTCGAAGCGCCGTCGATCGAAGTGACGGCGCGCTCGGCGGCGAGCGCGCCGGGCGACATCTTCGCGGCGCCGTACTCCGGCCCGGGGCCGGCCGGGCCGATGATCTTCGACGAAGCGGGCAACCTCGTGTGGTTCAAGCCGCTGCCGGGCGGCGTCGCGGCGACGAACCTGCAGGTGCAGCAGCTCGACGGCCGTCCGGTGCTGACGTGGTGGCAGGGGTACATCCCGAGACAGGGCTTCGGCGAGGGCGAAGAGATCATCGACGACAACTCCTACCGGCAGATCGGCCGCGTGCACGCGGGCAACGGCTACAAAGCGGACCTGCACGACTTCCACCTGACCGCGCGCGACACGGCGCTGCTGACGGTCTTCAACCCGATCGACTGCGACCTGTCGAACGTCGGCGGGCCGAGCGGCGGCGCGGTCACGGACAACGCCTTCCAGGAAGTCGACATGCGCACGGGCCTCGTCCGGCGCGAGTGGCACAGCATCGACCACGTGCCGATGGCCGACTCCTACAGCTCGGCGACCGGCGCGAGCGGCGAATGGCCGTTCGACTACTTCCACGTCAACTCGATCGACCAGAGCGCGAACGGCACGACGCTGATCTCGGCGCGCAACACGTGGGCGATGTACGTGCTGAACACGACGACCGGCCAGCTGCAGAACGCGATCGGCGGCCGCCACTCGGGCGTGAAGCTCGGCGAAGGGACGGCGACCGCCTACCAGCACGACGCGACGACGCTGCCCAACGGCGAGATCAGCGTGTTCGACAACGGCTCGGTGCCGAAGGTCCACCCGCAGTCGCGCGGGCTCGTGCTCGCGATCGACCCGCGGACCGACGCGGCGACGCTCGTCGCGCAGTTCGAGCACAGCCCGGCGCTGACCTCCGACAGCCAGGGGAACATCCAGCAGCTCGAAAGCCAGAACATGTTCATCGGGTGGGGGCCGCGGCCGTACTTCTCCGAATACAGCGCGAGCGGCCAGCTGCTGTTCGACGCGCACTGGCACGGCAGCTACGAGTCCTACCGCGGCTACCGCTTCCCGTGGACGGGCGCGCCGGCCGGCGCGCCGTCGCTGGCGACGACGCCGGCGACGGCGGGGCACGTGACGGTCTACGCGAGCTGGAACGGCGACACGCGCACGGCGAGCTGGCGCGTGCTCGCCGGTAGCTCGCCGAAGGCGCTCGCACCGGTCGCGTCGGCCGCGCGCAGCGGCTTCGAGACGGCGATCGCGACGCCGTCGGCGGCGTACGTCGCCGTGCAGGCGCTCGATCCGAGCGGCGCCGTGCTCGGCGCCTCAGGCGCGATCCGCGGCTGACAGAAGCGCCGCGAAAGGCGCGCCGGGTGGGCAGATGGAGACGATCTGACCGTAGGAGCGGCCAGTTCTGACATCTGGAATGAGCACCCGCTAAGCTGCGCGGATACTGGGATGAGGCGCTTGGTAGGCTTGCCGTGTTTGGCGTCAGCGGGAGGTTTTCAACGGATGGCTGGGCGACATGACGACGCGTAGGGCCAACTCGAAACCTCGCAAGGCGGACGAGGCCAAGCCGTCGGACGACGCTCCCCGCTACCGGCGCCTGCCGACCGGCGCGCACGGGTTGACGCGCGAGGAGGTCGAACTCGACCAGCGCGAACGGCTGCGCTCGGCGATGATCGAGCTGATCGCGGCGCGCGGCTATCCGGCGGTGCGGATCCTCGACCTGACGCAGCTCGCGCACGTCTCGCGCCCGACGTTCTACAACCTGTTCGCCGACAAGGAAGAGCTGCTGCTGAGCGCGTACGAGGATATCGCCGGGCGCACGACGCAGCGAATCGCCGAGGCCTACGACGGAGGCGACTCGCCCGAGCAGAGCGTGCAGCTCGCGCTGCAGGCGTTCGCCGAGCACGCGGCCGATGAGCCGGAGGCGATGACGCTCGCGCTGCTCGGCACGTTCGGCGCCGGTCCGCGTGCGCTCGAGCGCCGCGCGAGCACGCTGAACGCGCTCGAGCGGATCGTCGAAGCCGGGCGCGCGCAGTCCTCGCGCGAGCGCCCGCGCGACTTCACGGCGAAGTTCCTGATCGGCGGGATCCGCGAGGTCTCGGCGGCGCGGCTGCGCCAGGGGCGCGCCGAGGAGCTCGTCGAGCTCGCGGGCGAGCTCTCGGCCTGGGTGGCGTCGTACCCGGACGAGCTGCCGCTTGGACTCGACAGCCCGTTGCACGTGCGACCGCGCGAGCGGCGCTCGGTGCGCGCGCGGCGCACGGAGGGGCGCCTGCCGAGCGGGCGCCACGACCTCTCGCGCGAGGACGTGATCCGCAGCCAGCGCGAACGGATCGTCGACGCGACGGCGGGAATCGTCGCCGAGAAGGGCTTCCCGGGGCTGACGATCCCGGAGATCGCGTCGCGCGCGAACGTCTCGCACGAGACGTTCTACGAGATGTACGAGACCAAGCACGACGCGTTCCTCGGCGCGCAGAAGGTCGGTCTGCACCAGGCGCTGCGCGTCGCCGTCGACGCGTTCGGCGAGCACACGGGCGTGTGGCCGGACGGCGTCGCGTCGGGGATGCACGCGCTGCTCGACTTCGTCTGCTCGGAGCCCGAGCACGCGCACCTGACGCTCGTCGACACGTTCGGCGCAAGCCCGCAGGCGATCGAGATCCGCGAGTCGGCGCTCGAGTCGTTCACCGAGTACCTGCGCCCCGGCTTCGACCACGCGGCGACGCTCGACGTCGACGTGCCGGACGTCGCCGCCGAGGCGGTCGCCGGCGGCGTCTGGCAGATCATGCACCACTACATCGAGCAGCAGCGCCTGTCGGAGCTGGACGACGCGGGGCCGCAGCTCGTCTATCTGACGCTGAACCCGTTCGTCGGATCCGAGCGCGCTGCCGAGATCGCACGCTCGAGCCCGGGCGCCGCCTGAGCGTCCGCGGGCGCGGAGTGCGGGCCGAAGCCGACCTCCAGGCGCGCGCCGCCGCCGGCGGCGTTGCTCGCGCGGGCGAAGCCGCCGTGCACGTCGGCGGCCTGGCGCACGATCGCGAGGCCGAGGCCCGAGCCGGGCAGCTTGCGCGCCTGCTCTGAGCGGTAGAAGCGCTCGAACACGCGCTCGGACTCGCCGTCGGCGAAGCCTGGGCCGTGGTCGCGGACGCTGAGGACGCCGTCGCGCAGCGAGACCTCGACGAGCCCGTCGGGCGGGCTCCACTTGCGCGCGTTGTCGAGCAGGTTCGACACGGCGCGCGCGATCTGCTCGCCGCTGCCGCGCACGATCGTCGGCTCGAGCTCGGCGTCGAAGCGCGCGCCGCCGCGCCGGCGCGCGGTCGCGAGAACCTCGGCGACGAGGCTGTCGAGGCGCACGTCGGAGCGCTCGTCCTCGCCGCGCGCGCCGCGCGCGAGCTCGACGACGTCGCCGACGAGCGCCGTCAGCTCGTCGAGCTCGGAGACGATGTCCTCGCGCAGCCGCCGCTGCTCGTCGGTCGGCAGCCGCTCGGCGTCCTCGAGCACCTGGATGTTCGCGCGCAGCGACGCGATCGGCGTGCGCAGCTCGTGGCTCGCGTCGGCGATCAGCTGGCGCTGGGCGACGAGCGCCGCCTCGAGCGCGTCGAGCGTCGTGTTGAAGCTGCTCGCCAGCCGCGCCAGCTCGTCGCGCCCGGCGACGTCGAGCCGCTCCGACAGATGCGGCGTGCCGGTCTCGCCCGCGAGCGCCTCGGTGCGACGCGTGAAGCGGACGATCGGCGCGAGCGCGGTGCGCGCGACGAGCGCGCCGAGCAGCGCCGCGAGCGCGATGCCGCCGACGCCGACGATCGCGAGGATCAGGAGGATGTTGCCGAGCTCGTGGTCGACCTCGCTCAGCGGCCTTGCGATCATCACCGCGCCGGCGACGCCGCCGCCGGTCGCCGGCGTGCCGACGGTCAGCACGCGCAGGTGCGTGCCTTTGACGGTGCGATCGCTCAACGCGCGCCCGCTGCCGCGCGCGGCGATCGCGCGATCGCGCGCGTCGGGCGTGATCTGCGGCGTCGTGCCCTGACCGCCCGGCACGACGATCGCGCCGCTGTTCGAGACGAACTGGACGTACCCGCTGGCGCCGCCGAACCGCGCCGGCTGGACGTCGCGCGGCAGCGGGCCGCGGCCGGACTGCGCGCCGTCGCCGGGCTGCGTGGCGCCGGCGTCGGGCGGCGGCGCGGCGCCCGGCAGCCCGCCGGCGCCGGCGCGATCGGCGCCGGCGCGGTCGCGATCGCCCGGCGGCGCGACGAACGCGCGCGCGCGCTGCTCGAGCGATTCGTCGACCTGCCCGCGCAGGTCCGAGCGCACGGCGACGTACAGGCCGATCGCGGCGGCGAGCACGGCGAGCGCGACGGCCAGCCCGGCGACGCCGGCGATCCGCGTGCGCAGGCTCACGGCTCGCGCATCACGTAGCCGACGCCGCGCACCGTGTGGATCAACTCGCGCGCGCCGATCTGCGAGAGCTTGCGGCGCAGGTAGCCGACGTAGACGCGCAGCGCGTTGGACGCCGCGCCGAAGTCGTAGCCCCAGACCCGGTCGTAGATGACGCTCTGCGTCAGCACGGTGCGCGGGTTGCGCATGAACAGCTCGAGCAGCTGGTACTCGGTGCGCGTCAGCTCGGCGACATGTCCGTCGACGCTCGCGCCGTGACGCGCGCGGTCGAGCGTCAGCTCGGCGAACGTCAGCTCGTCGGGGTCGCCCTCGGGCAGCGTCCGCCGCAGCAGCGCGCGCAGCCGCGCCTTCAGCTCGTCGTTGTCGAACGGCTTGACGAGGTAGTCGTCGGCGCCGGCGTCGAGCCCGGCGACACGGTCTTCGATCTCGACGCGAGCCGTCAGCATCAGGATCGGGACGCGATTGCCGAGCAGCCGCAGGCGGCGGCAGACCTCGAGCCCGTCGACGTCGGGCATGCCGACGTCGAGCACGACCGCGTCGGGGACCGACTGCACGACGAGCTCGATCGCCTCGGCGCCGCCTTCGGCGCTCTGGACTTCGTAGCCCGCGAGCGTGAGCACGCGCCGCAGCGCGTCGCGCACGGCGCGATCGTCATCGACGACGAGGACCCTCATCCTCCGATTGTCGCGCACGGCCGCGGGACGCAGGCGTCGTTCCTACGTTGCTCTTAGACGGCCCGCAACAGGCGAGACCGACTCAGCCCGGACGCACGTCGAGCACGACCTTGCCGGTCGCGCGGCGCTCGTCGATCGCGTGCAGCGCGTCGGCGGCGTGCTCGAGCGTGAAGCGCTCGCCGACGATCGGCCGGACGAAGCCGTCGTCGATCATCCGCGCCAGCGCGGCGCCGATCTCGCGGTTGATCGCGGGGCGCGTCAGCACGTACGCGCCCCAGCCAGCGCCGATCACCTCGGTGTTGCCGAGCAGCAGCCGGTTGACTTTGACCTCCGGGATCGAGCCGCCGGTGAAGCCGACGACGACGAGCCGGCCGAACGGCTTCAGCGAGCGCAGGCTGTCGGTGAAGCGATCGCCGCCGACCGGGTCGATCACCAGCTCGACGCCGCCGCCGGAGAGCTCCTTGACCTCGTCCTTCCACGCGTCGCTCAGCAGCACGACGTGGTCGGCGCCGGCGTCCTTCGCGACTTCGCCCTTCTGCTCGGTCGAGACGAGCGCGATCGTGCTCGCGCCGAGCGCCTTGGCGACCTGCAGCACGGCCGTGCCGACGCCGCCGGCGGCGCCGTGCACGAGCACGGTCTCGCCGGCGCTCACGCGCCCGCGCGTGACGAGGCAGAAGTAGGCCGTGTGGTAGTTGAGGATAAGCCCGGCGCCCTGCGCGAAGTCGAGCGCGTCTGCAAGCGCGAACGTGAGGTACTCCGGCGCGACGGCGACCTCGGCGAAGCCGCCGAGCGCGCAGAACGCGGCGACGCGGTCGCCGGCCTTCACGCCGGCTCCGTCGGGCGCGCTGCGCACGATCCCCGCGACCTCGCTGCCGGGGACGAACGGCAGCGGCGGTTTGACCTGGTACATGCCGCGCGTCTGCAGCACCTCGGGGAACGAGACGCCGGCGGCGTGCACGTCGACGAGCACGCCCGCGCCGGGCGTCAGCGGGTGCTCCGCCGGCGGCTCGTCGATCTCGACCAGCCGCAGCGCCGAGTCCGGTCCCGTTTCCTCCACGATCTGGATCGCCCTCATCGCCGCTCCCTCCCGCTCGATACGCTCGCCCTCATCCGCGCGGATTATGTCCGAGCGCGCTCGGGCGCGCCGCGCGGCGTCGCAGAACGCGACGCGCCGGCGAGCGTCACGCGCGAGCCGGCGCCGACGTGCGCGCGTCCGCGCGCACCCACGCGGCGAGCGCCGTCACGGCGGCGACCGTCAGCACGGCCGGCCACGCGCCGATCGCGCGCGCGAGCACGTGCGAGACGACGAACGCGGCGAACCCGGTGAGCCCGAGCTCGACGGCCGTGCGCGTGTCGTTGCGCCGCGCCCACTCGCGCACGCACCAGGCGCCGCCGGCGAGCATCACGGCGCCGCCGAGCGGGCGCGAGCCGCTGCCGGCGGCGACGGCGTAGCCGGCGATCAGCGACGCAGCCGCGACGGGGGCTGTCGGCGTTCGGCGCATGAGCGCCAGCGTAGCGCCTACGCCTGGCTCGACTGCGCCCACAGGTCGATGCCGCCCTCCTGCGCGTAGCGGTCGATCTCGGCGAGCTCGGCGTCGTCGAAGTCGAGCTTCTGCAGCGCGGCGACGTTCTGCTCGAGCTGGCGCACGCTGCTCGCGCCGAGCAGCGCCGAGCTGACGCGCTCGTCGCGCAGCGCCCACGCGATCGCCATCTGCGCGAGCGACTGCCCGCGCCGCTCGGCGATCTCGTTCAGCGCGCGCACGCGCGCGATGTTCTCGTCGGTCAACAGCTCGTCGGAGAAGTAGTTGCCACGGCGCACGCGCGAGTCCTCGGGCACGCCGTCGAGGTAGCGGTCGGTCAAGAGGCCCTGCGCGAGCGGCGAGAAGACGATCGCGCCGACGCCCTCGCGCTCGAGTACGTCGAGCAGCTCGCGCTCGATCCAGCGGTTCAGCAGCGAGTACGAAGGCTGGTGGATCAACAGCGGCGTGCCGAGCCGGCGCAGGATCTCGGCCGCCTCGACGGTGCGCTCGGGGCCATAGGAGGAGATCCCGACGTAGCGCGCCTTGCCGGCGCGCACGGCCGCATCGAGCGCGCCCATCGTCTCTTCGATCGGCGTCTGCGGGTCGAAGCGGTGCGAGTAGAAGATGTCGACGTGGTCGAGGCCCATCCGCGCGAGGCTCTGCTCGAGGCTCGCGAGCACGTACTTGCGCGAGCCGAACTCGCCGTACGGGCCGGGCCACATGTCCCAGCCGGCCTTCGTCGAGATCACGAGCTCGTCGCGGTACGGCGCGAGGTCCTCGGCGAAGATCCGCCCGAAGTTCTTCTCGGCGCTGCCGTACGGCGGGCCGTAGTTGTTGGCCAGGTCGAAGTGCGTGATCCCGAGGTCGAACGCGCGCCGCAGGATCGCGCGGCTGTTCTGCAGCGGGAAGTCGTCGCCGAAGTTCTGCCACAGCCCGAGCGAGATCGCCGGCAGCTGCAGGCCGCTGCGCCCGCAGCGGCGGTACGGCATCGCCGCGTAGCGATCGTCGGCGGCGAGGTAACGCGTCGGCCCGAGCTCGGCGTTGTACGACATCGACCTCAGTATTAGCAGCGCCGCGCGCGGCGGCGCGACGACTCAGCGATCGCTCTCGATCCGCTGCAGCGCCGCCTGGTCGAGCGCCGTCCCGTGGCGCGGCGCCGCGACGGCGCCCGGCAGCTCGACGTGCAGGCCGGTCGCGCCGTCGAGCCACGCCGTCGCCTCGAGCAGCGTGAAGCTGAGCACGTGCCCGCCGCGCGCGCGGTCCGCGGAGAGGAAGTGCAGGTGCGCGCCGACCATCTCGATGCCGTCGAGCGCGTCGGGGAAGCAGAAGCCGACCATCGTGCCGGCGACGTCGTGCAGCACGCTGACGTGCTGCTGGCCGATCACGTCGGCGAGCGGCGCGTACGGCGGCGTCTGGCGCGGCACCGAGCGGACGTGCACCTCGGCGAAGCGCCCGTCGATCCGCACGGCCGTCGGCCGCCGCGCGCCGCTGACGCGCTCGCCGAGCCGCGCTTCGAGCTCGTCCTCGCCGAACGGGCCGGCCAGCGCGATCGGCGCGTCGGGCGCGAACGGCACGACGACCGCGTACGGCGTCCGCGTCGAGCTCGCCGGGCGCGTCAGCGTGCAGTCGAGCTCGGCCTTCCACGCCTCGCCGTCGAGCACGATCAGCTCGCCGTCGAGCCCGTCGAGCGTGCCGAGGCCGAGATCGCCGTGCTCGAGCACCTCGGCGAGCGTGACGTCGCCGTCGTACGCGCCGCCGAGCAGCGCGTGCACGGTCGACGTCTGGAACAGCTCGTGCTCGGCGCGCTCGGCGTGCAGCTCGGAGCGGCGCAGCAACTCGACGTGCAGCGCGCCGAGGAACTCGAGCTCGCTCATCTCACGGGACGATAGCCACGCCGGCGCGCTCGCGCTCGGCGTGCGCGCCGTCCTCGCGCAGCTTGATCGCGACGGCGATCAGCACGATCGCGCCGCCGAGCACGGTCGCGACGTTCGGGCGTTCGCTCGTGCCGAGCCAGCCCCAGACGGCGCCGAGAACCGACTCGAGCAGCAGGATCAGCCCCATCGCGGCCGCCGGGATCAGGCGCGCGCCGAGCGTGAAGAAGACGAGCCCGAAGCCCTGCTGGCCGAGGCCGAGCAGCGCGAGCCAGCCGACGTCGCCGGCGTGCAGCTGCCCGACGTGGACGAACGGCAGGCCGCCGAGCACGAGCATCAGCTGTGCGAGCGCCGTCGCCGGCGTCATCGAGACCGCGCGATGGCGGCGCGCGACGACGATCACGACGGCGAACGACAGCGGCGAGAGCAGCGCCATCGAGTCGCCGAGCGCGCTGCCGCCGCGCGGCACGCCGACCATCACGGCGATCCCGACGACGGCCAGCGCCATCGCCGCCCACGTGCGCGCCGACAGCGGCTCGCGCAGCGCCCAGAACGCGAACAGCCCGGCGAGGATCGGCGTGATCGCCTGGATCACGAGCACGTGCGCGACGCTCGTGTGGTTGAGCGCGACGATGAACGTCGCCGACGCCGCGGCGATCCCGGCGGCGACCGTCAGGCCGGCGACGTTCGCGACCGAGCGGAACGCAGCGCGCGGGCCGACGCCTTCGCCGAGCCAGACGAAGCCGAGCACGGCGACGAACGCGAAGATCGCGCGACCGACGATCTGGTCGGCCGCGCCGGCGGCGACCTGGCGCTGGAGGATCCCGCCGGTCGACCACGCGAGCGCGGCGCCGAGCGCGTACGCCTGCCCGCGGCGGTGCTCGGAGCGGAATCTCGCGCGTGCGCCGTTCATCGACGCCAACCTACCGGCGGCCGGTCCGCCGCCGGCGCTCCTCGCGCGAGCTCGCACAGACAGAGGGGCGCGCGGGCCAGGCGGCCGGCCCGCGCGCCCTGCCCCCCGTTAGCGCAGCTTGCGTGCCTGGAGCTTGCGGGCCTGCAGTTTCGACTTGCCGCCGACCGTGTTCGGCGTGTCGATCACCGTGCCCGTGTTGCCCGTCACCGTCAGCGCCTTCGCGATCGTGTTGTGCACGACCGTCGTCGTCGCGCCCGTGTTCGAGCTGACCGTCAGCTTCCCGTCGATCGTGTCGGCGATCACGCTGACGTCGCCGGCGTTGCCCGAGACGTTCACCGTCGTGGCGAACGTCGAGCCCGCGCAGCCGGCTTCGTCGCCGATCGTGACCGGCCCCGTCGTCCCGGCAATCTTGCTCGCGCCGGCTACGCTAGCGCCGCACACGCGGATCACGCTCGCGCCGCTCGCTTTGATCTGGCCCGTGTGCGCGCCCTCGACGTCGAGCGCGCCGCCGGCCTGGACTTCGATCGCCCCGACGTTCGCCGTCGCGGTCAGCTGCACCGCTTCGCCGCTCTTGACGACGAGCTTCTTGATCTGCGAGCCGCCGATCACCTTCGTCTCGACGACGTCCGTCGTGCACGAGCTCGTCGTCGTGTGACCGACGTTGTCGCTCGCCGAGCGTTCGACCGTCACCGGGCCGGCTTTCGACGTGTCGATCGCGACCGTCCCGCTCGGGTCGGTCGCGAGGCCCGACTGGCCGTCGGACGCGCTGACCGTCGCGAAGACGCCCGACTGGCCGACCTGCGCCGTCGCCGGGCAGGCGACTTCGAGCGTCGGCGCCGACGCGTCGACCTGGACCGTCAGGCTCACCGTCGCCGAGACGTTGCCGGCGAAGTCGGCGACCGCGCCGCTCGCCGTGTGCGAGCCGTCGCTCGCGAACGTCGCCGCGCTCGGCACGCTCGCCGGGTCGACGCCGCTGCCGGGGCTGCCGTCGGCGAGGCTCGGGTCGCCGGCGCTCGCGAACGAGACCGTCACCGAGTCCCTGTACCAGCCGCCGCCGCCCGCGTAGTCGGGGCTGCGGTCGGCCGACACGCTCGGCGCGAACGGCTGCGTCTCGTCGACCTCGACCGGCGCCGATTCGCCGGACGGTTCGCTCGCGACGCCGTCGCTTTCGGCGATCGCGCGGTACGTCCACGTCCCTTCGGACTCCGGCGCGCCGGCCGTGAACGCGAATTCGGCGGCCGTCAGCCCACTGGCGACGGTGCTCCAGCCGCCGGCGGCGTTCTCGTGCTGCAAGGTGTACGTCAGCCCTGTGAGCGGCGGCGACGCTTCCCAGGCGAGCGCGAACACGCCGTTGCCGTTCGGCGTCGAGCCGCTCGTCAGCTGCGGCGCGCCGGGCGTGCCCGGCGCGGGCAGCGTCACCGTGAACGTCCGCCCGATGTCCTTCTGCAGGCCCGACGGCATGCCCGTCTTCGACGTCAGCCCGTCGGCGTACCAGACGCTTTCGCCGTTGTCCTCGAGCAGTTCGATCGTCGTGCCGCTGCTGAGCGGTTCCGGCACCGAGACGATGCTCTCCCACGCGCCTTCGGCGACGCCTGAGATCGGCGTGCTCGTCAGCACCGGTTCGTCGGCCGGGTTGCCGTCCCACTTGTACAGGCCGAACGACGAGTTCGAGTCGTCGGGTGTGCCGGCGATCGCGAGGAATTCGCCGGCCGCGTTGCGGCGCAGCTCGCGCAGGCCGCGGCCGCCGAGGTTCCACTGCAGCGCCGATCCGATCGTCGCTTTCGTCGAGCCCGGGTTGCCGTCGGTGACGAGCGAGGAGAAGTTCGTCACCGGGACGAGCAGCGCCTTCGTGCGGCCGCTCGTCGGCTCGAGCGGCGCGCGGAACGCGATGTACGCGGCGCTCGACGAGCCGGCCGCGAATTCGAGACCCTCGACGTTGAACCCTTCGGTCACGTTCGACGGCACGCCTTCTTCGGTCGACGCCTTGAAGCCGAGCGGGTTGCCGTTCGCTTCGTCCCACGCGATCAGGTCCTCGCGCAGGTGCGTGTAGCTGCCGAGGTACGTCAGCTGCGTGCTCGCGCCCGATCCCGTGATCGTCGCCGCGAAGACGATGTCGCGTTCGTGGTCGAGTTTGCCGCTCTTCTTGTTCGACAGCGAGCCCATCCAGTACAGCGTGTCGCCCGACCGCGCCGAGGACTCGATGTCGATTTCGCTCGCGCCGGCCGGCAGCACTTTGGTGAAGTCGAACGTCTTGACCGGCTCGCTCGAGACGCGCTCGTGGTACAGCCGCAGCACGTTGCTCTCGTCGTCGCCGAGCACCATGTAGCCCCCGCCGACGTCGATCGCGCTCGACGCGTTGCCGGCGCCCGCGTAGTAGCGGTCGCTCGCGTCGCCCTGGTTGGCGGAGACGGCGTAGTCGACCGTCGTCGTCGCTTTGCTGTGGTCGGGCGCTTCGACGGTCAGCGTGATCGTCGAGTGCCCGACCGCGCCGGGCGTCACCGTCAGCGTCCGTTCACCGCCGGAGCCGGATACTTCGGCGCTCGGCGCGACGGTCGTGTTGCCCGAGCTCGCCGTCACCGTCAGTTCGTTCGCCGCGAACGAGCTGTCGGACACCTTCACGCCGAGCGTCTGATTCGTCGGGTCGCCGAGCGCCGCCGGCAACGTCGGTTCGCTCGTCGTGATTTCCGGAGCCGGCGGCGGTGGCGGGCCGCCCGAGCCGATCGTCGTGCCCGGCGCGAACGCGACGCCGCGGAACGCCTCGTTCGCCGGCGCCGTCGCGATCGGCGTCGCCGATCCGCTCAGCGTGCCGCCGACGCCGCTTTTGTCGGTGATCGAGTAGAGCACGCCGCCTTCGCCCGAGGAGCCGCTGGTCGTCGCGTAGATCGTCACTGTGCCGCCGACGTCGTTCGCCGTCAGGCCGGCGACGCCGGTCACCGAGACCGAGCCCTCTTTGACCCATTTGCCGCCGGTCAGGCCGTACTTGGCGACGACGCCGGCTACGTTGTCGGCGACGTACAGCGTGTCGGCGCTCGAGCCGAGGCCGAGCGTCAGGAACGAGAACGCGAACGGCCCGGTCGGCGCCGTCGTGAACGGCAGGTTCGTCGTGCTCTGGCCGCCCGTCGTCGGCAGGCCGCTGCCGACGGTCGCGATGTTGATCCCTTCCTTCGTCGGGTCAGACGACGTGTAGAGCTGGCCGCCGAAGATCGCGACCGCGCGCGCGTTCGTGTCGCTCGTGCTCATCAGCGTCGACGTCGAGGCGCCGAGCGTCGCGTAGTGCACGCCGCCGCTCGTGCTTTTGCCGGCGCCGCTCCACCAGAACTCTTTGCCGTCGTTGCTCGTCGCGCCGCGTGGGTTATTCGCGTTGCCGACGTCGCTCAGCGCGGTGCTCGTGTTGACTTCGCCGCTCGCGCTGACGCGACCGAGCGTGCGCGGGACGCTCGTGTCGGAGGTTTCGGAGACTTTCGTGCCGCCCGGCGTCGTGTCGTAGCCGGTCTCGATCAGGTATTCGCCGTTCGCCGACAGCGTCAGGAGGCCCTCGGAGCTGGCCGAGCCGCTCGCGAGCAGCGGCTTGTTCGATCCGCTCACAGCCGTCGGCAGCGCGACCGATTCGACCAGTTTCCCGCTCGGTTCGTACTCGTCGAGGAACACCGGGAAGGCGCCGCTCGACAGCGCGCCCGTGCCGCTGCCGACGCGGTAGACGACGACGTCGCCCGGCGTCAGCGCCGTGGCGCTCGCCTGCGCGGCGCCGACGAGCGCGATCGCGAGCAGCGTGAACGTGAGCAGGAGCAGGCGAAGCGGCGAGCGTCGGCTCGTCGCGAGAGGCGGTCTCGACACGGGTTGTCCCTCCGTAGATGTGGTCGCCGACCGCGGGCGCGGGCCGGCGCCAGCAACCTAAGAGCCCTCTCACGCGATCTCGTGTCCGTGCTGTGAACCAGTCGTGTCCAGCTCGTGAACACGCGTTTACGCGGCGCGCCCGCGGGCAGCGCCCGCGGTCAGTGCGGATACGGCGCGCCGAGCAGCACGGCGACCGCGCCGATCGCGCCGGCGGCGAGCAGCGTCGAGACGACGCCGCGGCGCAGCGCGAGCAGCGCGACGGCCGCGACGGCGAGCAGCGCGAGCTGCCACGTCTCGCTCAGCGCCCCCGCCAGCGGCACGGCCGAGCCGATGATCGCGCCCGCCGCCGCCGGCGCCGCGCCGCCGAGGAACGCGACGACGCCCTCGTTCGACAGCAGCCGCTCGAACCGCGCGGCGCCGATCAGGATGAACGAGAACGACGGCGCGAACGCGACGAGCGCCGCGAGCAGCCCACCCGGGACGCCGCCCTCCGCGTAGCCGACGACCACAACCGTATGTACGACTGGTCCCGGCGTCACCTGCCCGAGCGCGACCGCGTTGAGGAACTGCCCCTGCGTCATCCAGTGGTAGACGTGGACCGCGTCGGCCTGCATCAGCGGGATGATCACGAAGCCGCCGCCGAACGCGAGCGCGCCGACCTTCAGCGCCGTCCAGACGAGCGCACCGGCGCCGCCGGGCTCGGCGAGCGCCGCGAGCAGCGGCCACGCATGCGCGCCGGCGACGTCGCGCGCGAGCCCCCCGCGCCGCGCCAGCTCGACGGCGCCGCACGCGAGCAGCACGAGCACGAGCCACGGGCCCGCGAGCGCCGCCGCGACGCCGCCGGCGAGCGCGTACGCAGCGACCGGCACGCGCCGCGCCGGCTCGGCGCGGCGCCAGATCGGCAGCGCGACGGCCAGCCCCGCCGAGACGGCGACGGCGGCGACGGCGGCGCCCGCGCCCATCCCCGCGCCGCGCAGCCACTGCGGCGGCGCGCTCGCGAGGAACGGCACCGACAGCGCGAGCACGAGCACGAGCCCGGGCACGATGAAGCCGAGGCCGCCGACGAGCGCGCCGCGCGCGCCGCGCAGCCGCCACGCGCAGTAGATCGCCAGCTGCGTCGACGACGGTCCCGGCAGCAGGTTCGTCGCCGCGATCGCCCGCTCGAACTGCGCCTCGTCGAGCCACGCGTTGCGCTGCACGCACAGCTCGCGCAGCAGCGCGATGTGCGCCGGCGGCCCGCCGAAGCCGACGCAGCCGATCCGCCCCCACTCGCGCGCGATCTCAGCGAGCGACGGGGCGAGCGGCTGCTCGGTGGGTCGCATCGCGGCAGCGTACGCGCTCGCCGTCGCGCGGCGACGGCGAGCGCTCGCGAAGTTGCGACCGCACTACTGGGGGGCCGCGCCGTCGTAGCGCGGCAGGCCGTCGTCGGGGATCGGCTCCCACGGCGCCGCCGAGCTGACCCACTGGCGATATTCGGGGCGGATACCCGGATCGGCTTCGAGCGCGCCCATCCGGACGTACACGTGCTCGCCGCCGTCGGGGCGGCTGAACAGGTGCCCGCCGCAGTCGGCGCAGTACCACTTCGCCTGCCCGCCCTGCGGCTGCCACGAGCGCAGCAGCGCCTCGCCCTGCACGATCGCGAACGCGTCGGCGCGCACGCGCGCGTTCGGCGACGCCGCCGTGCCCGTGCGTCGCTGGCAGTTGTGGCAATGGCAGTAACGCGCCGATTCGAGCGGCGCGCTGACCGCGAAGCGCACCTGTCCGCACGCGCAGCGGCCGCTCAGCGGGTGCTCGGATGACGGCGGCGCGGCGCTCATCGCAGCAGGTTAACGCCGCCGCCCGCACCGCGACGCGGCTTCGATATCGAGTCGCCGCCCGCTTTGCGCCGGGCAGTCCGTCGGTCCTCTTCTTCCTAGACATATAACTCTCTGGTAATGTGATTTCCGTGACCGCGTACGCCGCAGTGGCCGAGCCGCACCGCCGCCAGATCCTCGACCTGCTGCGGGGCGGCGAGCGCTCCGTCGGCGACCTCGTCGCCCGGCTCGGGCTGAGCCAGCCGGGCGTCTCCAAGCATCTGAAGGTGCTCCGCGACGCCGGCCTCGTCGCCGTCCGGCCGGCGGGCAAGCAGCGCTGGTACGGCCTGCGCGCGCAGCCGCTCGCCGAGGTCGACGAGTGGCTCGAGCCCTATCGCGCGTACTGGTCCGGCCGCCTCGACGAGCTCGAACGACACCTGGAGGAGAACCCGTGACCGACGGAGCGCTCGAGACGGTCGACGGGCACCACACGCTGCGCTTCGAACGCGACCTCCGACACCCGATCGAACGCGTCTGGCGCGCGATCACAGAGCCCGTCGAGCTCGCGCGCTGGTTCGTCGCACCGGTGAGATGGCGACCGGAGCTCGGCGAGACGTGGATGGCGCTCGGACGCGCCGGCGAGATCACCGAGCTGCGAGAGCCGCACGTGCTCGCCTGGACGTTCGGCGACGAACGCTTTCGCTTCGAGCTGACCCCGACCGACGGCGGCTGCACGCTCGTCTTCCTCCACACGTTCGCCGACCGCTCGCTCGCCGCGCAGCACGCCGCCGGCTGGGAGGCGTACCTCGCGCGGCTCGACGCCCACCTCGACGGCGGCTACCTCAGCGAGGCCGACGCGCACGCGTCGACCGGCGCGCGGCGCGAGCGATACGCCGAGCGCTTCGCGTCCGCGCCGAGCGCGACGCCGCCGCCGCCCGGCAAGGACGATCGCCGACCGTAGCCAGGCGGCGCGCCGTTTACGCCGGCGCGGGCGTAGCCGCGCGCACGCTCGCCAGCGGCTCGACGCCGTCCCAGCTCCCTTCGGCGGCGTATGGCCGGAAGCGGATGAAGGCCGCGTCGTGGTGGAACGGACGCGCAGCGTGCTCGCGGCTCGCGTCACGGTGGCGCGTGTCGCCGTCACCGCGCGCGTACGCGCGCATCGCCGCGGCGCTGCGCCACAGCGAGAACGTCGCTACGAGGCGCGGCAGGCGGGCGAGGCCGGTCGACGCGAGCAGCGCCGGGTCGGCGAGCGCCTGCGCCTCGGCCTTCGCGCTCGCGCGCAGGAAGCGGACCGCCTGCGTCAGGCGCAGGTGTCCGATCGTCAGCACCGCCGCCGGCTCGTCGGCCTGCAGGTCCGGCTCTTCGCCGAGCGGCTCGGGCAGCGGCGCCCAGGCTCCGAACACGTGCGTCGGTCGCAGGCGCACGCGCCAGCCGTGCGCGAGCGATCGCGCGAGCGCGTGTCCCGAGAGGAACCCGTCGAGCGCGTCGTCGTCGTCCCACACGCCGATCAGCCCGACGCGCCCGGGCGTCGGGCGCGGCAGGAAGCCGCCGCCGAGCGGCGCCAGCGTCGTCAGCTCGGCGTGGCGCAGCCCTGGCGTCTCGCGCCGCCGCAACCCTTTGCGCTGCAGCCGCTGCGCGTTG
Organism: uncultured Solirubrobacteraceae bacterium; assembly: GCA_963782925.1. Classification (GTDB taxonomy): domain Bacteria; phylum Actinomycetota; class Thermoleophilia; order Solirubrobacterales; family Solirubrobacteraceae; genus Palsa-744. The sequence goes on along the minus strand of CAWALH010000002.1, from coordinate 1,779,806 downwards.
CGAACGCCGACGTCGGCGAGGTGCACGGACAAGATCATGTGAGCCTCCAGGCTTGACCGGAAGATTTGTTACTGTCTAGTATACCAGATGGTAACTTTGCGGGAGGGGATCGGATGAGGTCGAGTGAACGAGCGGCGACGACCGAGCGTGGCGCGGCGCACAGGCTGCCGGCGATCGAGCGGCGCGCGCTGATCGAAGAGTCGGCTGCGCGACTGTTCGCGCAGCGCGGCTACGCCGCGACGACCGTCGAGCAGATCGTCGCGGCGGCCGGCGTCAGCAAGCCGATCCTCTACCGCCATTTCGAGTCCAAGCACGAGCTGTACAGGCGGCTGCTCGAGCGCCGGCGCGACGAGCTCGCGGCGGCGCCGATCGAGCGCCTGCTGCAGGCCGACGGCTCGCTGCAAGCACGCCTGACGGCGATGCTCGACACGTGGTTCGAGCACGTCGAGCAGCACCCCGACAGCTCGCGACTGCTGTTCGAGGACATCACCGACGACGAGGACCTGCGCATGCTCCAGCAGGAGCTGCGCGGCCGTCAGCGCGCCGCCGACGTCGCGCTGATGCGGGAGTTCGGCCCGCCGCTGTCCGAGGAGCAGCTCGAGCCGCTCGGCGAGATCATCCGCAGCTCGCTGACCGGCCTCGCGCTGTGGCGGCTCGATCGCCCCGACGTCCCGCGCGCGGTCGTCGTCGCGGCGATGCTGCGGATGATCGGCGGGATGCTCGCGAGCGCTACAGGTTGACCGACGCCATCCCCGCCTCGTCGTAGCGCTCGCCGGCGGCCGGCGGCAGCTCTGCGTCGATCCGCGCGAGGTCGTCGGCGGTCAGCTCGACGTCGACGGCCGCCGCGTTCTCCTCGAGGTAGGAGCGCCGCTTCGTGCCGGGAATCGGCACGAGGTCCTCGCCCTGCGCGAGCACCCACGCGAGCGCGAGCTGCGCCGGCGTGCAGCCCTTGCCGGCGGCGATCTCCTTGACCTTCGCCGCGAGCTTCAGGTTCGCGTCGAGGTTCTCGCCGGTGAAGCGCGGTCCTCTGCGGCGGAAGTCGCCCTCGTCGAGGTCCTCGGGCTTGCTGAAGCGACCCGACAGGAAGCCGCGGCCAAGCGGCGAGTACGGCACGAAGCCGATGCCGAGCTCGCGACACGTAGGCAGGATCTCGGCCTCGGGGTCGCGTGTCCACAGCGAGTACTCGGTCTGCACGGCCGTGATCGGGTGCACGGCGTGTGCGCGGCGGATCGTCTCGGCGCTCGCCTCGGAGAGGCCGATGTGACGGATCTTGCCCTGCCGCACGAGCTCGGCCATCGCGCCGACCGTCTCCTCGATCGCGACGTTCGGGTCGACGCGGTGCTGGTAGTAGAGGTCGACGTAGTCGGTCTTGAGCCGCTGCAGCGAGCCGTCGATCGACGTGCGCACGTGCTCGGCCGAGCCGTCGAGCGGGCCGATGCTCGACATCTCGCCCGGCGTCGCGCCGTCCATCCGCCGCGCGAACTTCGTCGCGATCACGTACTCCTCGCGCCGTCCCTCGATCGCGCGTCCGACGAGCTGCTCGTTCGTCAGCGGCCCGTACAGCTGCGCCGTGTCGATGAAGTCGATGCCGAGCTCGAGCGCGCGCCGGATCGTCGCGATCGCCTCGGCTTCGTCGGTCGAGCCGTAGAACGCCGACATGCCCATGCATCCGAGTCCGAGCGCCGACACTTCGAGGTCTGCAAGTTTGCGCTGCTGCATGTTCGTAAGGCCTTTCGTAGTGGTTTCGTTTGTCGCGGTCCCACCCGCAACTCACGATACGAAGCGCCCGTAGACTTGACGCAGCATGGCTCCTCTCCCCTCCGCGATCCCCGACGGGGACGGCCGCGTCGCGATCGTCACCGGCGCCAACAGCGGCCTCGGCCTGGAGACGGCGCGCGTGCTCGCTGCGGCCGGCGCGCACGTCGTGCTCGCCTGCCGCGACACCGCCAAGGGCGACGCCGCCGCCGAGTCGATCCGCGCGGACGCACCCGATGCACGCGTCGACGTCGAGGCGCTCGACCTCGCCTCGCTCGCGTCGGTGCACGCGTTCGCCGAGCGCCTCGCGACGGCGCGGCTCGATCTGCTGATCGACAACGCCGGCGTGATGGCCGCGCCGTACGGCAGGACCGCCGACGGCTTCGAGCTGCAGCTCGGCACCAACCACCTCGGCCACTTCGCGCTCGCCGGGCTGCTGCTCGACCGGCTGCTCGCGACGCCCGGCGCGCGCGTCGTCACCGTCAGCAGCAACGCGCACAAGTTCGGCCGGATCGACTTCGACGACCTGCAGAGCGAGCGCTCCTACAGCCGCTGGCGCGCGTACGGGCAGTCCAAGCTCGCGAACCTGCTGTTCGCGCTCGAGCTCGACCGGCGCCTGAAAGCGGCCGGCGCGGACGTGCTGAGCGTCGCCGCGCACCCCGGCTACTCGGCGACGAACCTCCAGTTCGCGGCGACGCCCTCGCGCGTCGAGCGGATCGGCTCGGTCGTGCTCAACCGCGTCTACGCGATGGACGCCGTGCGCGGCGCGCGCCCGACGCTGTACGCGGCGACCGCCGACGTGCCCGGCGGCTCCTACGTCGGCCCCGACGGCTTCCACGAGATGCGCGGCGAGCCGACGCTCGTCCGGCCGACGCGCGCCGCGCGCGACCCCGAGGTCGCACGGCGCCTGTGGGCCGTCTCCGAGGAGCTGACCGGCGTGCGCTTCGCGCTCGCCGACGCCGGCGAGACGGTCGGCGCCGACGCGTAGCGGCCGGCCGCGACGCGCGCTCAGGACGACGCGAGCAGGCGCTCGGTGTGCGGATCGGCGGCGCCGTCGAAGTAGCGCGTGAGGACGAACGCGAACGCGTCGGCGTCGGGCGCCGCGCGGGCGAACAGCGTCATCGACGAGCGCAGCTTGACCGCGTCGATCGCGCCGAACACGTCCTGCGCGCTAGCGTCGGCGAGACCGGCGACGATGCTCGCGCACTCGAGCAGCCGCCCGCCGAGGACGCCGTGCTCGACATACGCGCGCGCCTCGTCGATCGACGAGATCGCGTAGCGGCGAGACATCGCGCTCTGGCCGAGCCCGGCGAGCTGCGGGAACACGAACCACATCCAGTGGCTGCGCTTGCGCCCGGCGCGCAGCTCGGCGACGGCGCGCTCGTATGTGCCTGCGTCGTCCTGCGCGCCGAGGAAGCGCGCGAGCTCGAACGGGTCGTCACTCATCGAACGAGCTCAAGCTATCGCTGGCAACCTCGATCTGCGCGAGCAGCAGGTCGTCGCTCCACCCATGGGCCATAGGTCAGCCTAACCACCAACCGCGCTCGAGCACCCCGACTCGAAGAGGCGAGGCTGGGCTGGGCTCAACGCCGCCGATGACCAGCTTTCGACAGGCGCTCGCATCGCCGAGATCGAAGCGCTCGCCGATCGGCTCTCCGAGTACGACAACTAGCGGTGCACTCCTAGGGCTACCCCGCCCCAGTGCTCGGGCACGACGTCGGCGAGCGTCTGCGAGAACGTCCACCGGTGGCCGGCCGGGTCCTCGGCGTTGTACTGGCGCTCGCCGTAGGGCATGTCGGTCGGCTCCATCGAGATCTTCGCGCCGTTCGCCCGCGCATGCTCGCAGTGCTCGCGCGCGTCCTCTACGCGCACGAGCACCGAATGCGTCACCTCGCCCGCGCGCGGCGGGCGCCGCTCGCCATGCATGTCGGCGACGATCACGGCGCCGTCGCCGAACGCAAGCTGTGAGCGGTGGCCCTCGCCGATCTGCACGCGCTCGACGAAGCCAAACGCACGCTGCAGCCAGTCGACGGCCTCGCGCACGTCGGGGTAGGTCAGGACAGGGATGACCGTCGCATCAGGGACCGAGCGGTTGCGCTTCAGCGTCATCGCGCGAGCTTACCCCTGCTCGTACCGCGCGCGCTCGCGCGGACGGCCGCCCGCATCGGCGTCTGATGCGAGGATTGCGCGATGGCCGCAGCTCCCGCTCAGGACAGCCGGCGCGTGCGCGACGCGACGCCGGCCGACGGTGCCGCGTGCGCGGCGATCTACGAGCCGTACGTGCTCGAGACGGCGATCACGTTCGAGACCGACCCGCCGAGCGCGGAGCAGATGGCGGCGCGCATCGCGACCGCCGCCGAGCGCCACGCGTGGCTCGTGCTCGAGGACGGCGGACGCGTCGTCGGCTACGCCTACGGCAGCGTGTTCAACCGGCGCGCGGCGTATCGCTGGTCGTGCGAAGTCAGCGTCTACTGCGAGCGCGCCCGCAGCCGCACCGGCGCCGGGCGGATGCTCTACGAGGCGCTGCTCGCGCGACTCGCCACGCGCGGCTACCGCATGGCGGTTGCCGGGCTGACGCTGCCGAACGACGCGAGCGTCGGCCTGCACCGGGCGATGGGCTTCGAGCCGGTCGGCACGTACCGCAAGATCGGCTTCAAGCACGGCGCCTGGCACGACGTCGCGTGGGTGCAGCGTGCGCTCGGCGATCAGACGTCCGCGAGCGAGCCGCCGGCCGAGCCGCACTGAGCACGAGGCGCACCGCCGGTGCAGGCCACGGCCGGCGCGAGCGCCCGTCAGCCGAGCGCGGCGGCCATCGCGCGCCCGGCCGTGCGCCCGGAGAACAGGCAGCCGCCGAGGAACGTCCCCTCGAGCGCGCGGTAGCCGTGCATCCCGCCGCCGCCGAAGCCGGCGGCCTCGCCGGCGGCGTACAGCCCGGGCAGCGGCTCGCCACGCTCGTCGAGCACGCGCGCATCGAGGTCGGTGTGCAGGCCGCCGAGCGTCTTGCGCGTGAGAATGTGCAGCTTGACGGCGATCAGCGGGCCGGCGCCGGCGTCGAGCAGCTTGTGCGGCGCGGCGACGCGCGTGAAGCGGTCGGCGAGATAGCGGCGCGCGGCGCGGATCGCCGTCAGCTGCATGTCCTTGCTGTACGCGTTGTCCAGCTCGCGGTCGCGCGCGAGCACCTCAGCCTCGACCTGCTCGAACGACAGCAGCGGCTCGTCGGTCAGCGCGTTCATCCGCTCGACGAGCGTGCTCAGATCGCGCTCGACGACGAAGTCGGCGCCGTGGCGCTTGAACGCCTCGACCGGGGCCGGCGCGCCGCGGCCGAGCCGGTCGCGCAGCAGCGCGCGCACGTCGCGGCCGGTGATGTCGGGGTTCTGCTCGGAGCCCGACAGCGCGAACTCGCGCTCGATGATCTTCTGCGTCAGCACGAACCACGTGTGCTCGTGGCCGCTCTGCACGATGTGCTCGAGCGTGCCGAGCGTGTCGAACCCGGGGAACAGCGGCACCGGCAGCCGCCTGCCGGTCGCGTCGAGCCACAGCGACGACGGTCCGGGGATGATCCTGATCCCGTGCATCGGCCAGATCGGATCCCAGTTGCGGATGCCCTCGACGTAGTGCCACATGCGATCGGGGTTGATCACGCCGGCGCCGCCGGCCTGCGCGATCTCGATCATCCGCCCATCGACGTGCGCCGGCACGCCGCTGACCATCTGCCGCGGCGGCGCGCCGAGCCGCGCCGGCCAGTTGCGCCGCACGAGCTCGTGGTTGCCGCCAATGCCGCCCGATGAGACGAGCACGAGCGGCGCGCGCAGCTCGAACTCGCCGATCTCCTCGCGGTTGCTCGCCTGTCCGCGCCGGCACGCGTCGGGAGCGAGCACGCGTCCGGCGACGCCGTCGACGGCGCCGGCGCCGAGGCCGAGCGCGTCGACGCGGTGGCGGAAGCGCAGCTCGACGAGCCCGCGCTCGACCGCCGCGCGGACGCGGCGCACGAACGGCTCGAGCACGCCCGGTCCGGTTCCCCACGTGACGTGGAAGCGCGGCACCGAGTTGCCGTGGCCGATCGCGCCGTAGCCGCCGCGCTCGGCCCAGCCGACGTTCGGCATCACGCGCACGCCCTGCGCCGCCAGCCACGCGCGCTTCTCGCCGGCGGCGAACTCGACGTAAGCCTCGGCCCAGCGCCGCGGCCAGGCGTCCTCGGGTCGATCGAACGCCGCCGTCCCGAGCCAGTCCTGCCAGGCGAGCTCGCGCGAGTCGCGGACCCCCAGCCGCCGCTGCTCGGGGCTGTCGACGAGGAACAGGCCGCCGAGCGACCAGAACGCCTGGCCGCCGAGCGACGCCTCGGGCTCCTGGTCGAGCACGATCACGCGCCGGCCGGCGTCGGCGAGCTCGGCGGTCGCGACTAGCCCGGCGAGGCCGGCGCCGACGACGATCGCGTCGGCTTCGCGGCGGGAGCTCATGTGGACGCGGCGAGCCGCTCGTGCACCGAGCGCACGGCGCTCGAGCCCTCGCCGACCGCGGCCGCGACGCGCTTCATCGAGCCGTGGCGCACGTCGCCGGCGGCGAACACGCCGGGGACGGAGGTCTCGAACGGCAGCGGCTCGTAGTCGCCGGCGCCGGCGCCCTCCGGCAGCTGGCGATCGGTCAGCACGAAGCCGTGCTCGTCGAGCGCGATTGCGTCGCCGAGCCACGCCGTCGCCGGGTCGGCGCCGATGAAGCAGAACAGCCCGGCGCACCTGAAGTCCTCTCGCGCGCCACCCGTCAGGGCCTTGAGCGTGACGCGTTCGAGCCGCTGCTCGCCGGCGAGCGCGTCGACTTCGACGCCCGTCTTCAGCGTGATCTTCGGATCGATTTCGATGCGCTCGATCAGGTAGTGCGACATCGTCGCGCGCAGGTCCTCGCGCCTGATCGCGATCGTCACCGCGCACTCGCTCTGCGCCAGGTACAGCGCGGCCTGCCCGGCCGAGTTGCCGCCGCCGATCACGAGCACCGGCGAGCCGCTGCACACGCGCGCCTCGAGGTCGGTCGCCGCGTAGAACACGCCGGCGCCCTCGAAGCGATCGAGCTCGGCGACGGGAAGGCGGCGGTAGCGCGCGCCGCTCGCGACGATCACCGCGCGCGCCGGGATCTCGCTGCCGTCGGCGAGCGTGACGGCGTGGAAGCCCGACCCCGTGCGCAGGGCGACGACCTCGCACGGCGCGTTCAGCCGCGCGCCGAGGCGCATCGCCTGGACGGCCGTCCGCCCGGTCAGCCCTTCGCCGGAGATGCCGTTGGGAAAGCCCGCGTAGTTCTCGATCCGAGAGCTCGACCCGGCCTGTCCGCCGACGGTGACCGCGTCGAGCGAGACCGTGCGCAAGCCCTCCGAGGCGCCGTACACGGCTGCCGAGAGCCCCGCCGGGCCGCTGCCGACGACGACGAGGTCGAAGACGTAGCCGGGCGTCGGTTCGTACGTGAGTCCGAGATGCGCCGCGAACTCGCCCGGCGTCGGGCGACGCAGCGTGTCGGTCGCGGTGATCACGGCCGGCACGTCCTCGCGGCCCAGGCCGAGGCTCGCGAGCAGCGCGTCGGCGTCGTCGCTCTCGTCGAGGTCGACCCAGGCGTGCGCGAGGTGCGAGTGCTCGGCGAACGAGCGCAGGGCCATCGCCGCCGGCGAGTAGCGCGAGCCGACGATCCTGATCGCATCCGCGCCGACGCCGGCGCGGAGGATCTCGCGGCGCGCGAGCAGCGCGTTGAAGATCGGTTCGGCGAGCGCCGGTCGCCCGCTCATCAGCCGCCTGAACTCGTCCTCGGAGATCACGAGCACGCGCCCCGCGCGCGTCACGCGGCAGCTCAGCGAGCGCCGCTGGCCGGTCAGCAGGTTCAGCTCGCCCGCGTAGCCGCCGGGTCCGTACGCGACGATCGTCACCGGCTCGCCGGCGGTCGGGCGCAGCACTTCGACCTCGCCGTCGAGCACGACGAACAGGTCGTGCGACATCTCGCCGGCCGCGAACAGGAACTCGCCCGCCGACGTCTCGCGCTCGACGCCGAACTCGGCGATCTCCGCGAGCTCGGCGTCGCTCAGCGCTCGGAACGCCACCGCCTCGTCGCGCTCGGGCGTGCTCATCAAGCGAAGTTAGCAACGCCGGCGAACGGTCGTCTGACTGTTAGGTTGGCCCCGATACCCGCCGCCACTCGGCCAACCCGCAAGACGCCAGGGAGAGCCCATGCCCGCCACGCCAGCACTGAGCACGCCGTCGGCCGGCGCGCCGTTCGAGCAGACGACGATCGAGCGCCGCACGCTCGGCGAGCGCGACGTATCGATCGAGATCGCGTTCTGCGGCATCTGCCACAGCGACGTCCACCAGGTCAGGGACGAGTGGGGCGGCTCGATCTTCCCGATGGTGCCGGGGCACGAGATCGTCGGGATCGTCACCGCGGTCGGCGACGGCGTCGAGCGCTTCGCGGCCGGCGATCGCGTCGGCGTCGGCTGCATGGTCGACTCGTGCCGCACGTGCGAGTACTGCGAGGCCGGCGAGGAGCAGTTCTGCACGAAGGGCCCGGTCTTCACGTACAACGGCCGCTACTACGACGGCGAGCCGACGTTCGGCGGCTACAGCCGCCAGGTCGTCGTCGACGAGCGCTTCGTCGTGAAGGTTCCCGACGCGATCGAGCTCGCCGACGCCGCGCCGCTGCTGTGCGCGGGGATCACGACCTACTCGCCGCTGCGCCACTGGGGCGTCGGCGAGGGCAGCAAGGTCGCCGTCGTCGGCATGGGCGGGCTCGGCCATGTCGGCGTGCAGATCGCCGCGGCGCTCGGCGCCGAGGTGACCGTGCTGAGCCAGACGCTGAGCAAGCGCGAGGACGGGCTGCGCTTCGGCGCCAAGGATTACCACGCGACGTCCGACCGAGCCACGTTCAAGCAGCTGCGCGGCCGCTTCGACCTGATCCTCAACACGGTCTCGGCGAACCTCCCGGTCGACGCCTACCTCGCGCTGCTGCGCGTCGACGGCGCGCTCGTCAACGTCGGCGCGCCGGCCGCGCCCGACCGCTACAGCGCGTTCTCGCTGATCGCCGGTCGCCGCAGCCTCGCGGGATCGTCGATCGGCGGCATGCGCGAGACGCAGGAGATGCTCGACTTCTGCGCCGAGCACGGCGTCAGGCCGGCGATCGAGCTGATCGACGCGAGCGCCGTCGACGATGCGTACGAGCGCATCGTGCGCAGCGACGTGCGCTACCGCTTCGTGATCGACGTCGCGACGATCGGCTGATCCGCTCGACGGTGCGGCGCCGGTCGGCGCTCGGCGCTAGCCGACCTGCTTGTACACGGTCACGACGGCCGCGCCGCCGAGGCCGATGTTGTGCTGCAGCGCGACCTTCGCGCCGTCGACCTGGCGCGCGTCGGCCCGACCGCGCAGCTGCCACGTCAGCTCGCTGCACTGCGCGAGGCCCGTCGCGCCGAGCGGGTGTCCCTTGGAGATCAGACCGCCGGACGGGTTGACGACCGGCCCCGTCCCGCCGAACGTCGTCGCCTGCGCCTGCACCAGCTCGTGGCCCTCGCCCTCGCCGACGAGCCCGAGCGCCTCGTAGGTGATCAGCTCGTTGGCCGAGAAGCAGTCGTGCAGCTCGATCACGTCGACCTCGCCGACGTCGGTCTGCGCCTCGGCCAGCGCACGCTCGGCGGCCGTGCGGCTCATCTCGGCGCCGACGACCGCGATCGCCGACCTCGCCTCGAACGTGCTCGTCAGGTCGGTGACCATCGACTGGCCGACGATCTCGACGGCGCGATCCCACAGGTCGTGCGCTTCGACGAAGCGCTCGGACGCGACGATCGCCGCCGCGCTTCCGTCGGAGGTCGGCGAGCACTGGAGCTTCGTCAGCGGCGCGTAGATCTCGCGCGCGCCTTCGATGTCCTCGAGCGTGTACTCGTCCTGGAACTGCGCATACGGGTTGTTCACCGAGTGCTTGTGGTTCTTCCAGCCGATCCACGCGTAGTGCTCGGGCTTCGAGCCGTAGCGCTCCATGTGCTCGCGCCCGGCGGCGCCGAACATCTGCGGCGCCGGCGGCGCGTCCTCCCACTCGCGCAGCTCGAGCAGCGCGCCGACGTGCCGGTCCATCGGGTTCGTGCGGTCGGTGTACTTGACGCCGAGCGAGCCGAGCTCCATCTTCTCGAAGCCGAGCGCCAGCGCGCAGTCGACGAGGCCGCCCTTGACCGCCTGGCGCGCGAGGAACAGCGCGCTCGAGCCGGTCGAGCAGTTGTTGTTGACGTTGATCACCGGCACGCCCGTCAGGCCGAGCCCGTAGACCGCGCGCTGACCGGCGGTCGAATCGCCGTAGCAGTACGCGGCGAAGACCTGCTCGACGTCCTCGTAGGACAGGTCCGCGTCGGCGAGCGCCTTGCCGCCCGACTCCTTCGCCCAGTCCGGGTAGTCGCCGGCCTTCGTGCCCGGCTTCTCGAACTTCGTCATCCCCACTCCGACCACGAACGTGCGATTCATCTGAGACTCCCCCGGCCGACTAGCGTTTGACCTTGAGCTTACGCGTGCTCGTGCGCTGCAGGCCCTTCGCATCGGTCGCCACGACCCGCACGATCAAGCTCAGCGAGCGGCGCTTGCCGATTCGCAAGGCCGTGGGCTTCAACACGAGCTTACGGCGAGCCGTGACGTTCTCCAGCGTCTTGCTGGCGATCACCAGGTCGCCGACACTCGCGATGTGCCCGCCGCGAGCGCGGCCCATCAGGTTGCCCAGCACTGTCGCCGGTTCGCTGGTGGCCACTTCGATCGTGACACCGTGCTTCAACAGCGACTTGAAGCGCACGTCGCGCGGCAGCTTCAGCGTGATCGTCGGGCCCGTCGCGGCCGTCGCTGCCGGCGCGGGCGCGACTAGCTTCGCGTTGGTATCGACCACGACGATCGAGCGCGCGGCGGACGTGGTGTTGCCCGCCCGGTCCGTCGCGGTCGCGGTGACCGTGAAAGTGCCCGCGCTCACGTAGGCGTGGCTCACGCTCTCCCCGTCCGCAGCGGTGCCGTCGCCGAAGCTCCAGTGAACGCCCCGTACCCCCATCGTGTCGGTCGCATGCGCGGAGAACGCGCTCGCGACGCCGAGCAGCGCCGCGCTCGGCACGGAGACCGACGAGAGCGCCGGCGGCGCGCCGCTGTCGAGGCCGCCCGCGAAGACCTCGTCGCCGGCGCCGTTTTTGTCGCTGTCGACCGTCCAGGACGCGAGCAGGTCGTCTCCTGGCGTGACCGCGAAGCCGGCCGACCGCGTGCCCGCGCCCGCGACGGGCAGCGGCACGCCGAAGCTTCCACCGGGTGGGCGGACCGCAACGTCTACGCCCGCGTTCGCGGACTTGAACAGCTCGGCGAACGCGGTCCCATCCGAGGCCACCGTGAGGGCGGCGCCCAGGTACGCGCCAACCGGCGCGATGTCCTGCGCCGCGCCGAAGCTTCCGCCGGGTGGGCGGACCGCGTACTGGATCGTGGACCCTGAGACGCTGAAGTGGTCGAGCACGACGATCGCGTTCCCGGCGGCGTCGACGCCGAGCTGGCCTTCGGTCCCGGCCGGGGCGACTTTCACAGGGGTGAAGGCGCCACCGCTGGGCCGCACGAACGCCTCGAGGCCTTCGGCAGCGGCATCGACGAGCACGATCGTCGTCCCGTCCGCGGTGACCGCGACGTCCTCGACGAAGGCGCCTGAGCCGGGCGTGGGCGCTTCGGCGAGCGTCTGTTCGGTCAACGGCGCTTTCGAACCGGGCGGCCGGAACGCGACCTTGGCGAAGCGTTTGCCGCCCGCTTCGTAGGTCCATGCGACAGCGAGCGTCCCGTCGGCGCCGTAGCGCACCGTGGGCTGGAGGAATTCGCTTTCGATCGAGGGCCCCAGCGGCGCCTGCGCCCCCGGGAAAGCGCTCAGCGACGAGCCTTCGGTGAACTCCAGGCGGTATTTTTCGGGTGCTACTTCGACGTCGCAAACGAGCGCGAGTTCGTCGTGTGGCCCCACGGCCGAGCCGGTGAATCGGTAGCACGGACTTTCCTTCGTCGCCCCGAACAGGGCGCCCGGAGCGCTGCGTGCGAACTGCCCATGCTCTCCCCGCGTCGCGATCCCCCACGTCGCGAGGGCTTCACCCGCCGAGTCGAACGAGACGTCGCGCGGCATTTCGAAGTTGCTTTCGCCGGTGAGCGACTGCTTCGGGCCAAAGGCGCCTCCTGACGGGCGGGCGCGCAGGCCCAGCACCTGCTGCGGTTCGATTTCCCGGTAGAAGACGAGCTGTTCGCCGAGCGGCGAGACCCACGGCTGCGCCTCGTCGATCCGCGAGGCGCTCGCGAGCTGCTCGGGGTCGACCGGGCCGAAGGCGGCGTCGGCTGGCGCCGCCCCGAGCAACCCGAGCGCGACGGCGCAGAGCGCGACCCGAGACCAGCCTCGGCGTGAGCTTGCCCGCATCGGGGCTGATCCTAAACGCTAAGTAAAGCCGATGCACTTCGGCGGCTCGCGCGGCGCTTCAGACCCCGCCTGGAGGCGTCACCGTCAAGCAGCGTTCGCAGCTCGTCGTGCCACCGTCGCGGTTGGTCAACGTCAGCGTGTACGCGCCCGGCGCCGCCGTCGCGGCGACCGTCGCGCGGACGCTCAGCGACGTCGGCCCGAGCAGCTTCGCCGTGCCGATGACGCCGGCGCTCGGACCGCTGAAGCTGACCTCGATCCCCTTCGCGAAGCCACCGCCGGCGACGGCGAGCACGACCTTGCGAGCTCCCTGCGCGATCGTCGCCGGCGAGATCGAGCCGATCGTCGGGACGCTCTCGATCAGACAGCCCGCGCACGTGCTCGCGACGCCCGGCTCGGCGACGGTGAGGTCGTAGGCGCCGGGCGCGACGCCCGCCGCCGCGACCGACTCCTTCGCGCTCAGCGTCGTCGGGCTCTTGACCTTGACGGCGCTGAACGTGATCGCCGGACTCGACGAGCTCAACGTCGTCGCTCCCGCGACGAAGCCGCTGCCGGTGACCGTGATCGAGACGCTCCGGCCGGCGGCGGCGAGCGCGCGCGGCGTCACGCTCGTACCGCCGGTGTCGTAGGCGCCGACGTCGCACGCCCCGCGCGCCGGCGCGTTGCGCGCGCTGCCGCGCTGGTCGAGGCCAAGCGCCGGCGGCGCCTGGCAAGCGGCGACGCTGCCACGCGCGATCGCCGGGCTGCCAGCCAGCGGCAGCGCCGTCTCGGTCGCGCCGCCGTTGAGCGCGAGCGGCGCCAGATGCGCGTCGAGCGGCGCCGCGCTCGAGCCGACCTGGTCGCCGTCGACGCCGTCGAGCAGCCGCGCGCAGCCGCTGCCGACGCCGATCACGTTGTGGCCCGCCGGCCCGTCCGCGGCGAGCATGCCGCTCAGCTCGAAGCAGTCGGGGGCGCTGCCGCCGCGCAGCGTGTTGCCGGCGAGAATCGTGTTCGACAGGTTCACCGGGCTGCCGACGTACAGGCCGCCGCCCGCGCTCGACGCCCTGTTGGCGGTGATCGTCGAGTCGGCGATCGTCGCGCTCGATCCGATCGTCGTGTTGACGACCGCGACGCCGCCGCCCTGGGCCAGCGCGACGTTGTCGGCGACCGTGCTGTTCACGATGCTCAGGGCGAGCGCGCCCGACGCGCCGAGGCCGACGTGCGAGTAGACGCCGCCGCCGACCTGGCCGACGTTGCCACTGACGGTCGAGTCGATCAGGCCGAGCGACGCCGACGTCGTCGAGCCGGCCGGCGTCGTGCTGACGATCGCCGAGCGCAAGCTGCCGTTGCCGGTCACGGCGTCGTTCACCAGCGTGAGCCGGCCTTCGTTGATCACCGACGGAGCGCCGCAGTCGTTCGCGGGACAGTCAATCAATATCCCCGACACGACGGCAACGGCTCCCGGCGAGACCGACAGCGCTTCTCTGCCGGCGTCGACGCTCACGCTGCGCGCGTTCGCCCCGGACTGCGCGCGGAGCGTCACGTTGTCGGCGATCGCGCCGATTCCCGGGTACGGAGTCGCGCCGCTCGGCGCGAGTTCGACGACGTCGCCGTCGACCGCGCAGCCGAGCGCCTTCTGGATCGTCGCGAACGGATTGGCCTGCGAGCTTTCCGCACAGGCCAGCGCGTCCGAGCCCGTCGGCGCGACGTAGTAGCGCGCGTGGACGGCGCCGCCGGCGCCGCCGGTGTCGAACGCGCCGACGTCGCAGCCGCGCGTCGCGCCGTTGCGCGCGTCGCCGCGCTGGTCGACTTCGCCGTTCGGCGCCGCCGCGCACGCTTCGAGATCGCCGGCGCCGATCGCCGGGCTGGCGGACTGCAGCGCGACCGTGTCGGTCGGTCCGCCGTTGTTCGCGAGCGCCAGCAGACCCGGCCGGGGCACCCCGACCTGGTCGCCGTCGACGCCCTCGCGCAGCTGCGCGCAGCCGTCGCCGGCGCCGATCACGTTGTGGCCGCCGGGACCGTCGAGCACCTGCGCCTGCGGTCCGCCCTCAGTGACGCATTCGACAGGCGTCCCCCTGCGCGAGACGTTGCCGGCGAGGATCGTGTTCGACAGGGTGACCTGGCTGCCGGCGTACAGGCCGCTGCCGACCGTGGGCGCGCTGTTCGCGGTGATCGTGCTGTCGAGGATGCTCGCGCTCGAGCCGGAGGTCGTGTTGAGGACCAGCACGCCGCCGCCGCCGATCTGGGCGGAGTTGCCGGCGATCGTCGAGTCGACGATGCTGAGCGTCAGGGCGCCGACGGCGCCCGCGCCCGGCATCGAGCGGATGCCGCCGCCGGACTGGCCGATGTTGCCGGTGATCGTCGAGGCGAGCACGGTCAGCGACGCGGGCGTTTCGGAGCTCGGCGGCGTCGTGTTGACGATCGCCGAGTGAGTGCTCTGGTTGTCGCTGACCGTGTCCTCTGCCAGCGTCAGCGAGCCTTCGTTCGTGACCGACGGCGTGAAGCAGTCGTTGGCGAAGCAGGAGAGCGTCACGCCGGAGACCGCGACCTCGGCGCCCGGCGCGACCGACAGCGGGCCGGCGCCCGCGTCGATCGCGACGCTGCGCGCGCTGGCGCCGGCGCCGGCCTCGATCGTGACGCTGTCGGACACGGCGCCGATGCCGCGGTACGGCGTCGCGCCGCTCGGCGCGAGCTCGATCGTGTCGCCGCTGACCGTGCACGCGAGCGCCCGCTGGATCGTCGCGAGCGGCTTCGCCGACGAGCTCGCAGCGCACGACGGTCCGTCCGATCCGCTCGGCGACACGAAGTACGTCGTGGCGCCCGCGGCCGACGCACGGCCGGGCGCGAGCGCGATCGCGACGGCGATCGCTGCCGCGACCGCCGAGAAGCGGAGCGCACGCAAGTAGAGTCGGGATTCCATCTCAGATGACCTCCGTTGTTGGCGGTTGCGGCTGCCGTTTTGCAGCCCTCGCCAGGATCGCCCGGAGGGGCGTGCCGCCACAACGGTGCGAGCGCTGAACTTGGGCTCAGTGCCAGCACGGAACATCGGCGGCGACGGTCGCCGCGACGGCCGCGCGCGTATCAGGCGCGCAGGTAGCTGAGCACGGCGAGCACGCGACGGTGATCGTCGGGCGCCGGCTGCAGCCCGAGCTTCATGAAGATGTTGCGCACGTGCGACTCGACCGTGCGCTCGGTCAGGAAGAGGTCGCTCGAGATCGCGCCGTTCGAGCGCCCTTCGGCCATCAGCGCCAGCACGTCGCGCTCGCGCGCGGTCAGCTCGTCGAGCGGGTCGTGCTCGCGGGCGCGGTTGACGAGCAGCGCGACGACGCTGGGATCGACGACGACCTCGCCGGCGGCGACGCGGCGTGCGCCGTCGACGAACGCCTCGAGGTTCTCGACGCGGTCCTTCAGCAGGTAGCCGGCGCCGCGCGGACGGTCCTCGACGAGCGCGACGGCGTAGTGCACCTCGACGTACTGCGAGAGCACCAGCACGCCGACGTCCGGGTGCGTGCGCTTGATCTCGCGCGCGGCGACGAGTCCCTCGTCGCGATGTCCCGGCGGCATGCGGATGTCGACGATCGCGAGGTCGGGGAGCGCGCCGGCGACGAGCGCGAGCAGCTCGTCGGCGTCGCCCGCCTGCCCGACGACGTCGACTCCCGACTCCTCGAGCAGCCGCGCGACGCCTTCGCGGAACAGCAGCGAGTCGTCGGCGATCACCGCGCGCACGGCAGCTCCGCGGTCAGCGTCGTGCCGGCGCCGCGCTCGCTCGCGACGCTGAGGCTGCCATCGAGCGCGGCGACGCGGTCGGCGAGGCCGCGCAGCCCGCTGCCGGCGTCGATGCTCGCGCCGCCGGCGCCGTCGTCGCGAACCTCGACGAGCACGTCGCCGAGCCGCTCGCGCACGGAGATCTCGACCCTGCTCGCGTGCGCGTGCTTGATCGCGTTCGTCAGCGCCTCGGCGACAACGTAGTAGACGCCGATCTCGATCGGCGCGGGCAGCCGCCGATCGGGGCAGGCGAGCACGGCGGCCGGCACGGGCGAGCGCAGCGCGAGCGATTCGAGCGCGACGGCGAGGCCCTGCTCGACGAGCATCGCCGGGTGGATGCCGCGCGCGAGATCGCGCAGCTCCGAGAGCGCCAGCTGCAGCTCGCCGGCGATCTCGTCGAGCGTCGCGACGGCCTGCGCGTCGCCGCTCGCGTCGAGCTCGGAGCGCGCGAGCCGCACGCGCATCGTCAGCGTCACGAGCCGCTGCTGGGCGCCGTCGTGCAGGTCGCGCTCGACGCGCCGGCGCTCGTCGTCGGCGGCCACGACGATCCGGATTCGCGACGCGCGCACCTCGTCGAGCGTGTCCTGCAGCGACTGCTCGTAGCGCTTGCGCTCGGTCACGTCGTAACAGGTGCCGACCATCCGCACGACCTCCTCGCCGCGCTTGACGACCTGGCAGCGGCCCTCGATCCAGCGCGTCCCCGCGCTTTCGTCGGCGAGACGGTGCTCGACGACGAACGGCTCGCCGCGCTTGAACGCGCGCGCGACGGCGACGCGCATGCGCTCGCGGTCGTCGGCGTGGATCAGCGAGATGAACGTTCGCAGGTCGACTTCCCGCGACTGCGGCTCGAGGCCGTAGAGCCGGTACTGCTCGTCGGAGAAGTTGACGCGCGCGCTGTCGCTGTCCCACGTCCACGACCCGATCCGCGCGACCGCCTCCGCCTCGCCGAGCTGACGACGGCTCTCTTCGGCCAGCGCACGCCAGTCCGGCTCCTCGCCCGAGGGCGCGAGCGGGGAGCCCGTTGCGCCACGATCAGGGAGCGGCATCGAGCAGCTCGCGCAGCGCGTCGCCGCAGATCTCGGACTTCGCGACGAACCCGACCGCACCGCAGCCGGCGACGGCGCCGCCGTAGTCGGCGCCGTCGCGCGTCGAGGTGATGATCACCGCGCCTCCCGCGCGCTCCTCGCGCAGGCTCCTCGCCACCGTGAAGCCGTCGACGTCCGGCAGCTGCACGTCGAGCAGCACGACGTCGGGCCGCAGGCGTCGCACGGCGCCGACGCCGCTCGCGCCGTCGGCGGCCTCGCCGATCACGTCGAAGCCCTCGCGGTGGAGCAGCGCGCGCGCGAAGGAGCGGAAGTCGTGGTTGTCGTCCACGATCACGACAGTCTCGTTCATCTCGCCGAAGCGTTGCAGCTAGCGATCGCGCGGTCATCAGTGCCAGCACTGAGGCGCGATCCAGTGGCTGCCCCGTTGCGCGCGGACGCCCCGGCACGCGATCCTCACGGCAGTTCGATCAGGCCGCACCGACCAAGGAGACCACGATGCCGACGACCAGCACGATCCAGACGATCGCCGAGCTGCTGCCGCTCGCAGCCGAGCGTACCGCCGGGCGCCCGGCGGTACGCCGCCGCGAGGCCGACGGCTGGCACGACGTCAGCTACGCCGAGCTCGAGCGGATCGTCGGCGAGCTCGCGCTCGGCCTCGTCGCCCTCGGCGTCGAGCCCGGCGAGCGCGTCGCGATCCTCGCGAGCACGCGCGCGGAGTGGACGTACGCGGACCTCGCGATCACGGCCGCCGGCGGCGTCGTCGTGCCGATCTATCCGACGAACTCGGTCGCCGAGTGCGAGTGGGTCCTGCACGACTCTGGCGCCGTCGCCGTCGTCTGCGAGGACGAGGAGCAGGTCGCGAAGGTGCACGCCGCTCGCGCGAGCCTGCCCGCGCTGCGCGAGATCGTCTCGATCGAGCCGGCGCCCGGCGCGATCGCGCTGTCGCAGCTCGCCGAGCGCGGGCTCGCCGTCGATCCGGCCGAGCTGGCGCGGCGCGCGGGTGCGCGGACGGACGACGACGCGTACACGTTCATCTACACGTCGGGCACGACCGGGCCGCCGAAGGGCTGCGTGCTGACGCATCGCAACCTCCGCGCGGTGCTCGACGACGTGCGCGAGCACGAGCTGCTGGCGCTCGCCGGCGACGTCACCTACCTGTACCTCCCGCTCGCGCACGCGTTCGCGCTGATGATGCAGCTCGCGAGCCTGCAGGCCGGCGCGACGATCGCATACGCCGGCGGCGACTCGCAGCAGATCATGGCCGGCCTGCGGGAGCTCGCGCCGACGTTCGTGCCGTCGGTGCCGCGCATCTTCGAGAAGCTCTACACGGCGGTGACGCGCGACGTCGAGCAGTCGGTGCTGCGCGACGCGATCGAGACCGGCGCCGAGGTCGAGGGCCTGCGGCGCGCCGGCGAGCCCGTCCCGCCGGCGCTGCTCGCGGCGTACGAGCGCTTCGACGAAGGCATCTTCTCGCGCGTGCGGGCGGCGTTCGGAGGCCGCGTGCGGATGGCGCTGACGGGCGCCGCGCCGGTCGCGCCGGAGATCCTGCGCTTCTTCTGGGCGTGCGGCGTCCCGGTGATGGAGGGCTACGGGATGACCGAGACGGCCAGCGCGATCTCGATCGGCACGCTCGACGCGCACTCGTTCGGCACCGTCGGGCGGCCGTTGCCGAGCGTCGAGGTCAGGATCGCCGGCGACGGCGAGATCCTGATCCGCGGCGAGAACGTGTTCGACGGCTACCACAACGGCGCCGACACCTCGTTCGGCGCGGTCTCCGACGGCTGGCTGCACACCGGCGACCTCGGCGCGGTCGACGACGACGGCTACCTGTCGATCACCGGGCGCAAGAAGGACATCATCATCACCGCCGGCGGTAAGAACCTGACGCCGGCGAACCTCGAGAACGACCTCAAGCAGAGCCCGTGGATCGCCGACGCGATCATGCACGGCGACCGGCGCCCGTACCCGGTGATGATCGTCACGCTCGACGAGGAGGAAGTCGCGCGCTGGGCGACCGAGCGGGGGCTGGCCGGCGACACGCGCTCGCTCGCGCGCCACCCGCAGGTGCGCGAGCTGCTGCAGGGCGAGCTCTACCGCGCGAACGCCGGCTACGCGCCGGTCGAGCAGGCCAAGCGGCTGCTGATCCTCGACCGTCCGCTGACACAGCAGGCCGGCGAGCTGACGCCGACGCTGAAGGTCAAGCGCGACGTGGTCAACGAGCGCTACGCAGAGCTGATCGACGAGCTCTACGCCGAGTAGTCGACCGCTCCGCGCTCGCGCAGTCCACGCGCGAGGCGCCCGCCGAGCGCGCTGAGGAACATCCCGGCGATCGCGTCGATCACGATCAGCAGCGGCGGGAAGCCGCCGAGCGAGACCTTCGCGTGCGTGCCGGCGATCGCGTGCGCGACGAGCACGCCGAGGCCGAACAGCGCGCCGCCGACGAGCCCGCGGTCGGCGCCGCCCCAGCCGTCGCGGTGCTCGAGCCCGGCGAGCACCGCGCCGAGCGCGGCGAGCGCCGCGAGCGCCCAGTACGCGCCCGCGGAGATCTCGAGCACGATCCCAACGACGGCGCCGAACGCGAGCGGCACGGCGCCGCCGAGCACGACCTGGATCGGCCGCGGCCGATCGCGAAACAACGTGGGTGTTGGCATTGCTCCCTCCCAAGGAGCGCGGCCACTCGATCAAGCGGCGCGCGTAGGCCAAGGCTATCGAGCGCGGGCGCGCGGTGAGACATCCGGCCATGAACGACCCAATCGCGGCAAGGTTGTGCATGGCCGCCCCGCTGCCGGGGTACCCTGATCGTGTGAAGGGTGCGCTCGCAGCGACGTTGGCGGTGGCGGTCGGCCTGTTCGTCGCGAACATGCTCGGCGTCGCCGTCGCCGAAGCGCCGACCGTGACGCCGACGCGGACGATCTCCGTGCAGGGTGTCGCGAGCGTCCCGATCGGCCAGGCCGACGACGCCGCCACGGCGACGGGCGTCTACCGCGAAGCGATGTCCGCCGCCGTGACCGACGGACAGGGCAAGGCGAGCTTCCTCGCGGGCAAGGTCGGCGCGACGATCACGCAGATCCAGAGCGTCGTCGAAGACGGCGGCTACATCCAGTGCACCGCCCCGGGCGAAGGATACGCCCAGTACGAAGGCGAAGAACCGGACTTCGGCTCGGCGCCGCGACCGGTCGTGGCCGCGCCGGTCGCGGCCTCGGCGCCGGCCGCCGGCGCACCCGGCGTGAGAACGACCACGCCGAAAGCCAAGCCGAAGCGCAAGCACAAGCGCCCGAAGGCCAAACGCGCGGTCGCCGGCAGCTGCAAGCTGACCGCGCAGGTCTCGCTCGTGTACGCGATCGGCTGATCGACCGCGTCGCCCGAGTCCGCGCGCCGCGAGCGCCGGTCGCCCGCTCGAGCCCGTGCGCGGCGGACTACGCCGCTCGTCGAGCTTGCGGCATCGCGCCGGACCCGCGCTGTATGCTCGGCGCCACCCTCATGGGGTTGCGTCGGTCGGACCGGCCGCTCGTGCCTCCAGGAAAGGTGGATCGATGATCCCCACCGCTGCGCAAGGCCGCTCCGCCGCAGGGCTTGCCGCAAACGACATGGCGGAAGCGCTTGCGACCGACGCGACAGATGCGTCCGGCGGTCCGAGCACGCATGAGATCCTCGCGCGCTACGCCAAAGCACACGACGGCCGCGCGGCGCTCGGTGTCGCCACCTCGCTGGTGCCCTACATCGCGCTGTCGGTCGTCATGTACCTGTCGCTCGAAGTGTCCGTGCTGCTCACGCTCGCCCTCGCCGTGCCGACGGCCGCGTTCCTGGTCCGCACGTTCATCGTCTTCCACGACTGCTCGCACGGTTCGTTCTCGACGTCCAAACGCGTCAACGCGTGGCTCGGAATGGTCACGGGCGTGTTCCTGTTCGTGCCGTTCGTGCGCTGGAAGCACGACCATGCGGTGCATCACGCCACCTCCGGCGACCTCGAGCGTCGCGGCGTCGGCGACGTCCGTACGCTGACGACCGCCGAATACCGGTCGCTGTCGCGGCGCGGACGCCTCGGCTATCGCATGCTGCGCAATCCGCTCGTCATGTTCGGACTCGGCCCGATCGTCGCGATGGTGATCGGCCCGCGGATCGTCGCGCGCGGCGCGCGCCCGCGCATGCGCAACAGCGTGCTCGCGACCGACGCGGCGCTCGTCGCGCTGATCGGCGGGCTCTGCTGGCTGATCGGCTGGCGCGACTACCTGCTCGTCTTCGGAGTCCCCGCGCTGCTCGCGGGGTCCGCCGGGATCTGGCTGTTCTACGTCCAGCATCAATTCGAGGACGCCTACTGGGAGAGCGGATCGGACTGGTGCTACGAGGACGCGGCACTGCGTGGGAGCTCGTTCCTGAAGCTCCCGAGGGTGCTGCAGTTCTGCAGCGGCAACATCGGCTACCACCACGTGCACCACCTCAGCGCGCGGATCCCCAACTACAACCTGCAGCGCGCGCACGAGGAGAACCCGATGTTCCAGGCGGTGCCGACGCTGACGCTGTGGGACGGCCTGCGCGCGGTGCGCCTGAAGCTGTGGGACGAGGAGCAGAAACGGCTCGTCTCGTTCACGCAGGCGCGCAGGGCGCACGCCGGCTGAACGTCGGTCGGGCGCTGCGGTCGACCGGCTCTGCCGGCGCTGCACGATGGCTCGCGACACACCGGTTCAAGGCACTCGCTCTGCTACGTTGCTGACAGCGGTCGACAACTGTCAGCCGCGAGGCAGCTCGCTTGAGTACCGCCAGCGGCGGTTCGGGTCAGCATCAGCCTCCCGAATCGACGCGGCGCTGAGAGCCGCTCAAAGGAGTCACATTGTCCATGAAGTCTTTCGCCGACCTCGGCGTTTCGCGCCCTGTCGTCGACGTCCTCGCACAGCGCGGCATCACCGCGCCGTTCCCGGTTCAGAGCCTCGTCGTCAACGACGTGCTCGAGGGCCGCGACGTGCTCGTCAAGTCGCCGACCGGATCGGGCAAGACGCTCGCGTTCGGCATCCCGATCGTCGAGCGGCTGCGCGCCGACGGCCCGCGTCCGGCCGCGCTCGTGCTCGCGCCGACGCGTGAGCTCGCGAGCCAGATCGTCGAGGAGATCCGCGAGATCGCCCACGCGCGCGCGCTGCGCGTGACCGCCGTCTACGGCGGCGTCGGCCTGACCAAGCAGGCGCAGTCGGCGGCGAAGTCGCACATCGTCGTCGCGACGCCCGGCCGGCTCGAGGACCTGCTCGACCGCAAAGCATTCGACCTCGGCGCCGTGCGCATGCTCGTGCTCGACGAGGCCGACCGGATGCTCGACATGGGCTTTCGCCCGGCCGTCGACCGGATCGTCGAGGCCTGCCCGCGCGAGCGCCAGACGCTGTTCTTCTCGGCGACGCTCGAAGGCGCCGTCGGCAAGATCGCCAAGCACTACACGCACGACGCGATCGCGCATGAGCACGGACCGACCGGAGATCACGCGGCCGCCGACGTCGAGCACCGCTTCGTGCGCGTCGACAGCGAAGACCGCGTCGCGGCGCTCGTCGGCGAGCTCTCGCAGGAGCGCGACCTCGCGCTGGTCTTCGTTCGCACCAAGCGCGGCGCCGACCGCCTCGTCAAGCGCCTCGCGGGCAGCGGCGTGAAGGCGGCCGCCGTCCACGGCAACCGCTCGCAGAAACAGCGCGAGCAGGCGCTCTCGCAGTTCCGCGCCGGACGCGTCGACACGCTCGTCGCGACCGACGTCGCGGCGCGCGGCATCGACGTGCAGGACATCTCGCACGTGATCAACTTCGACCTGCCCGGCGACCACGACGTCTACGTCCATCGCGTCGGGCGCACCGGACGCGCCGGGCGGCGCGGGGTCGGCATCACGCTCGTCGGCGCGGGCGACCGCAACGACGCGCGCCAGATCGCCGATCGGCTGAAGATCGCGCACGGCCTTGGCGGCGGCGCGCCGCGCGGCGACGGCGGCGATCGCGGCGGCTCGCGCAACGGCGGCGGTCCGCGGCGCAACGGCGGCGGTCGGAACTCGCGCCGCCGCGGCTCGGGCGGCTCGCGCGGGTCACGGTCCGCTCGCGTCTGATCAGGGCGCTCCGGCTGGGCTTCGCCTCTCGAAGACCAGCCGGTAGTGGTCGAGCAGCTCGCGTTCGAAGCAGATCTTGTTGGCGCTGACGCCCGATGCGAACGCGAGCCGGAAGTCGCTGCTCGTCAGGTAGCGCGGCACGAGTCGCAGCTCGAGCAGCGACTTGCGTAGGCTGCGCCGGCCGATCCGCGCGTTCCACTGCTCGATCGTCTCGATGTAGTCGAGCCGTCCGCTCTCGCTCGAGAAGAGGTCGAAGTCGCCGGCCGCGCAGCTGACGACCTGCTCCTGCCCCCACGGCAGCCACGAGCCGGGGAACTGGCGCGCGAGCAGCGCGAGGTACCACGCGTCGGTGTCCTTCGGCGGCAGCGCGGCGATCGCCGCGAGCGCCTGCTCGGGCGCGATCATGTTGCGCCCGTAGACCATCGTCTGCAGGTAGAGCCGGCCGCCGGGGGGCAGCACGCTCGCGATCCGCTCGAACAGGCCCCGGTAGACGGCCTCCTGGCGTCCGGCGCAGAAGTCCTCGGGCGAGCAGATGTGCTCGAACGCGCCGAGGCTCGCGACGGCGTCGAACGCGCCGAAGCGCTCGCGCGTCAGCTCCCGCGCGTCGGCCAGGTGCACGTCGAGGCCGTGGCGGCGGCAGGCCGCGAGCTGGGCCGAGGAGAGCGTCACGCCGACGCCGGTCGCGCCCCGACGGCGAACGAAGTCGAGCAGCGCGCCCCAGCCGCAGCCGAGGTCGAGCACGCGCCGACCCGGCTCGATGCCGATCTGCTCGGCGACGAACTCGTGCTTGCGCCGCTGCGCCTGCTCGAGGCCGATCGAGAAGTCGCCGTCGTACTTCGCGCCGCTGAAGTCGGCGAGCTCGCCCATGCTGAGGCGGAAGACGCGATCGGTCAGCGAGTAGGTGAAATCGATGTCGGCGCGCTCGGCGATTGCGTTGTTCTATCGCGCGAGCAAGACCGAGCGCGCGTTCGGCCCAGCGAGTCGGACCCGCCGATGTGCGTGCTCCGCTCAGGCCGTCGCGACGGGGAGCGACTTGGCCAGCTGCGCACCCCACGCGCGCGCCCGGTCGAGCTCGCCGTCCGCGAGCGGCCCCTCGGCGTCCTCGACGAGGAAGCTCTCGGTGCCGATCAGCTCGTAGCCGCGCGAGCGCAGGCGACGCGCGATGCCGCGCGCGGCCACGCCGGTCATCCAGCGCGACCTGTCCAGGCGCGTGTCGAACGCGGCGGCGCGGACGCCGTCGCCCGCGGGGAGATCGCGCAGCCACGCGCGCAGCCCCGGCCCCTCGGTCGCGCCGGGCTCGACCTTCTCGCCCCCGTCCTCCTGGGCGGCCGCGGCCGCCATCTGACGGCTTCGCGTCGTCGCCATGCCGTGCATGTGGGTCGGACCGCCGACGACCAGCAGGCGCGCATCGCCGACGCGGTCGACCGCATCGTGCACCGGGAGCACCGTCGCGGCGCCGAGGCCCTCGGCGATCACGTCGGCGACGGCGTGGGAGTTGCCGTACATGGACTCGTACACGACGATCGCGTCGGTCATCGGTCTTTCCTCTCTCGAGATGGCTGAGGGCGTGATCTACCCGTCAAACGCTGACGCGCCGGGCGCGGCGAGGCATCCGCGTGCAGCCGCAGGCCAGCGCGCCTCGACTACTGATCGGCGAGCGGCGTCCCGCGCCGCGCGCCTCCGCTCACAGGATCTTCACGAGTAGAAGTGTTGATTGCGGGCACAAGTAGATCTCGTGTCCGACCGCAGCCGACGCCACCCGCTCGACGCGGCGCACGCGCGCCCGCACACGCGCCGCGACTTCCTGCGCCACGGCGGCTCGCTCGGGCTCGCCGCGGCGAGCCTGTCCGGCGGCGGACTGTGGCGCGCGGCCGCCGCCGCGGCGGCCGCGATCCGTCAGCCCGACAGCCTGCCCGACCCGCGCGTGCCGGCGGGCACGGTCAACGAGGCGATGCCGTTCGATCACATCGTCGTGATCATGATGGAGAACCACTCGTTCGACAACGTCCTCGGCACGCTCGCGATCGCCGGTCAACCGCAGGCGCACGGTCTGCGCCTGTCGCCGGCGGGCGTGGCGATGAACAGCAACCCCGGGCCGAACGGCAAGGTGCGCTCGTTCGCGCTGCCGAGCACGGCGCAGCCGCCGGGCTGCTCGCAGAGCTGGAACGCGACGCACGCGCAGATCGACGGCGGCAGGATGGACGGGTTCGTGCGCTCGGTCGAAAACGACGCGCCGATGGGCTACTGGACGCCGGGGGTGCTGCCGTTCATCCACTCGATGGCGAGCACGTTCTGCGTCAACAACCGCTGGTTCTGCTCGGCTCCGTGCCAGACCTACCCGAACCGGCGCTTCCTGATGGCCGGCACGGCGTACGGGAACATCTCGACCGACAGCGAAAGCCTGAACGATCCGCCGCCGCCGAACGGCACGATCTGGGATCGCCTGCACGCGTACGGGATCAGCTGGACCAACTACTTCACCGACCTGCCGTCGACGGCGATCATCCCGTCGACGATCGAGAAGTACCCGACGAACATCGCGCCGATCGCGAAGTTCTACGCCGACTGCGCCGCCGGGACGCTGCCGTCGGTCAGCCTCGTCGACCCCGAGTTCGGCGTCCTCAGCGAAGTCGGCTCGGCGCTGTCGAAGCTGCCGCTGCTCGGCCCTCTCGCGGAAAAGCTCGAAGACACGGGCGGCGACGAGGAGGGTCCGCAGGACATGGCCTACGGCGAGCACTGGGCCTACCAGACCGTCCAGGCGATCCTCGACTCGCCGGCGTGGCCGCGCACGCTGCTGCTGTACACCTACGACGAGCACGGCGGCTACTACGACCACGTGCGCGTTCCGTCGGCGATCGAACCGGACTCGATCCGGCCGAAGCTCGGCCCGGAAGACGTGCCGGGCTCCTACGACATCTACGGCCCGCGCGTGCCCGGGATCGTCGCCTCGCCGTACTCGAAGCCGAACGCGGTGACGAACGTCGTGCACGACCACACGTCGTTCCTGGCAACGGTCGAGGCGAAGTGGAACCTGCCGCGGCTGACCTATCGCGACGCGAACGCGAAGACGGTCATGGACTTCCTCGACCCGCAGAACGCGGCGTTCATGGAACCGCCGACGATCGCAAAGCCGCCGGCGCCGACCGGGGTCCTGCTCGGATGAGCGGCGTCCGGGGCATCCCGCGGCGAGCGCTCGTCGCCGCGGCCGTGCTCGCCTGCGCGCTGATCGGCGTAGGCGGCGCGCCGGTCGCTCACGCGAGCGGTGCGCGCACGAAGCCGTTCAAGCTGCCGCACGTGCGCCACGTGTTCGTGATCGTGCTCGAGAACGAGGGATACGCGGCGACGTTCGGCAGCCCGTCGGCCGATCCGTATCTCGCGCAGACGCTGCCGGCCGAGGGCGCGCTGCTCGAGAACTACTTCGCGACCGGCCACGAGAGCAACGACAACTACATCTCGCTCGTCTCCGGCCAGCCGCCGAACGTGCAGAACCAGGCCGACTGCCCGCGCTTCGACGAGTTCGTCGGCGCGCTGATGCTCGAAGACGGCGTCGAGGCCGGCACGGGCTGCGTCTACCCGTCCGAAGTGGCGAACGTCGGCACGCAGCTGTCGGCGGCGAAACGGACGTGGAAGGCGTACATGCAGGACATGGGCAACGACCCGAACCGCGAGACGGCGGCGTGCGGGCGCCCGGCGCTCGAAAGCAGCGACGAAACGCAGAAAGCCGAGGCGGGCGACGGCTACGCGGCGCGGCACGACCCGTTCGTCTACTTCCACTCGGTGATCGACGAACCGGCCTACTGCGACAAGCACGTCGTCGCGCTCGGCACGCCGAGCGGCGAGATGCCGGCGGCGTCACTGCGCGGCGAGCACGGCCTCGCGACGGACCTGGCGACGGTCGGCAGGACGCCGAACTTCTCGCTGATCACGCCGAACCTGTGCAACGACGGGCACGACTACCCGTGCACGAACCAGCCGAGCGGCGCCTCGGCGCTCGCCGACGTCGACGCGTTCCTCGAAACGTGGGTGCCGAAGATCACGAGCTCACCCGCCTACCGGCGCGACGGGCTGCTCGAGATCGTGTTCGACGAGGCCGGCACGACCGAAGCCGAATCGTGCTGCGAAGAGACGCCGGGCCCCGGTTCGCCGCTGCCGGGGATCGTCGGGCTCGGCGGCGGCAGGGTCGGCGCGGTGCTGCTCTCGCCGTTCATCGCACCGGGCACGGTGAGCGCGACCGACTACAACCACTACTCGTCGCTGGCGAGCTGGGAGACGCTGTTCGGGCTCTCGAAGCTGGCCGACGCGGCGCGCGTGCCGGGCACGTTCGGCGCCGACGTGTTCACCGCGCCGGGCAGCGGGTAGGCTCACGAACGCGCGCCCGGGGATCGGGCGCGAGGGCCGACGCAACAAGGGGGTGGTTGATCGATGAGCGAGCGCGTGGTCGTGCTTGGAGCGGGATTCGGCGGGCTGGAGCTCAGCACGATGCTCTCGGAGGAGCTCGGCGACGCCGTCGAGGTGACGCTGATCGACAAGAGCGACGCGTTCGTGTTCGGCTTCTCCAAGCTCGACGTGATGTTCGGTCGCACGACGGCCGAGGCGGTGCGGCTGCCGTACAGCGCGATCGCGAAGCCCGGCGTTCGCGTCGTGCGCGAGACGATCACGGCGATCGACCCGGAGGCGCGGCGCGTGACGACCGACGCCGGCGTGCACGAGGCCGACGTGCTCGTGATCGCGCTCGGCGCCGACTACGACATGGACGCGACGCCGGGGCTCGCCGAGGGCGGCAACGAGTTCTACTCGGTCGCCGGCGCCGAGCGGCTGGCCGGGGTCATTCCGTCGTTCTCTGCGGGTCACGCGGTGATCGGCGTGTGCGGCGCGCCGTTCAAGTGCCCGCCGGCGCCGAGCGAGTGCGCGCTGCTGCTGCACGACGAGCTCGTCGCGCGCGGCGTGCGCGCGGCGTGCCGGATCTCGTTCGTGATCCCGCTGCCGACGCCGGTGCCGCCGTCGCCCGAGACCTCGGCGGCGCTCGAAAGGGAGTTCGCCGAGCGCGACATCGCGCTGATCGCCGGCCGTCGCGTCGGCGCGATCGATCCCGGGCGCGGCGTCGCGATCCTCGACGACGGCGCGGAGCTCGAGTTCGACCTGTTCCTCGGCGTGCCCAAGCACCGCGCGCCCGACGTGGTGATCGCCAGCGGCATGACCGAGGACGGCTACGTGCCGGTCGACTCGGCGACGCTTGAGACGCGCTACCCTGGCGTGTACGCGGTCGGCGACGTCGCGACGGCCGGCGTGCCGAAGGCCGGCGTGTTCGCCGAGGGCGCGGCGCGCATCGTCGCGCGGACGCTGATCTCGAGGCTGCGCGGCGGCGAGCCGCCGGGGCGCTACCTCGGGCAGGGCACTTGCTACATCGAGTTCGGGCACGGACGCGTCGGCAGCGTCGACATCGACTTCCTGTCGGGACCGGAGCGGATCGGGACGTTCAACCCGCCGTCGGCCGAGCGCGTCGCCGAGAAGGAGCGCTTCGGCTCGAGCCGTCGCGCGCGCTGGTTCGGCGCCTGAGCCTCCGGCTCGTCAGCTCGTCGGAGGCCTGGGCTCGCGCGGACCGCGGACGTCGGCGCCGAGCCGCATCGCCATGCCGATGACGAGCGCGAGCACGAGCAGCCCGAGGACGACGAACACGAAGCCGGAGATGCCGGCGTTCGAGAAGACGCGCACGCCGGCGGCGATCACGAGCACGCCGACGATCACGGGCAGGCCGAGCGCCTGAGGACCGAAGGCGAAGCGCAGCGCCCACAGCAGCAGGCCGAACAGGACGGCGTAGATGGCGACGCCGCCGACGGCTTCGATCAGTTCGGTCATGGGATCAGTGGTAGCAGCCCCCGGCGGCCCGCGCCCGCTCAGACGGCGTTTGCGGGCTCGATGCGTCTTGCGAACAGCGACAGCGCGTAGGCGCCGGCGGGATGCGCGCGGGCGCGCTCGACCATGCCGGCGGTCTCGGGGCGCATCTGCGCCGGCTGCGGCAGCGGCACGCCGTAGACCGGCGGCACGATGACGGCGGCCGCGAGGGCGGCGAACGTCAGGTCGGCGGCGGTGAATCGCTCGCCACAGAGGTGCGGGCGGCCGTCGGCGAGGCTGTCGGCGACGAAGTCGAGCTCGCGCCAGACGACGACCTCGTCCTCCCGCTCGACGCCGGGCGTGATGTCGAGCGCACGCCTGATGACGAACTCGATCGCCGGCAGGCCGTGGCGGATCACGCGCTCCTCCCACGCGGGCACGCCGTCGTTGTTGAAGCTCATCGCGAGCGGGCGATCGCGCAGCATGTGCACGTACATCAGCCGCCTGGCGTGCGGCCCCAGAACCGCGTCGAAGCGCCTGCAGAGCCGATCGACGTCGTCGCGCAGACGCTCGTCTCGCGGGAACAGACGGCGCTCGTCGGGCGTGCGCTCGTCGACCCATTCGAGGATCTGCCGGGACTCGCCGATCGGCCCGTCGGGCGTGACGAGCACGGGCACGGTCGCGCCACCGCCGGCCCTCCTCGCGGCGATCCGGTGGATGCCCTGCACGTGACGCTCCTCGCGGTAGTCGACGCCGGCGCGCTCGAGGCTCCAGCGCGCCTTCTCGCAGTAGTGGCTGATCGGGATCGTGACGAGGCGCAGCACTGGAGCGCAAGTATCGCGCGCGTCGTGTCGGGCGACAGCGGTGTCGAGGGGGCTAGATGTCGGCAAGCCACAGCTGCGCTGCGGCGTGTGCGCGGTGAGGCCGCCAGCGCTCGGCGATCGCCTCGAGCTCGCGGGTCGTGACGCTGTGACCGATCAGCTTCGCGAGCGCGCGCTGGAGCCCGAGGTCGGCGGCCGGGAAGGCGTCGGGCTCGCCGAGGCGCAGCGCGATGTAGTGCGCCGTCCAGGGGCCGAGCCCGGGCGTGGCGACGATCGCCGCGGCGAGCTCGTCGAGCGGCGTGCTGCGGTCGAGATCGACGCGCCGGTCGAGCACCGCCTGGGCGAATGCGCGCACGGCGCGCGCACGCGCGGGCATCAGCCCGAGCCCATCGAGGTCGGCGCGCGCGAGCTCGGCCGGAGCGGGGAACAGATGCGTCAGGCCGAGCTGGCCGAGTCCGGGGACGGGCGTCCCGATCCGAGCGACGAGCCGAGCGATGATCCGGTTGGCGGCGGTCACGCTCACCTGCTGGCCGACGATGGCGCGGACGCCGAGCTCGAACGGATCCCACGTGCCGGCCGGCCGCAGTCCGGGGCGCGCACGAAGCAGCGGGCCGAGCAGCGCGTCGCCGCCGAGCCGGTCGGCGACGGCGTCTGGATCGGCGTCGAGGTTGAAGATGCGCCGTGCGCGCCGCACGTGGTGAATCAGGCCCTCCCAATGGGGCAGATGCACGCGCAGCAGCACGTGGTCGTCGGAGCCGCGGCTCACCTCGATCACGCCGGGGTCACCGTCGATCGTCACGGTCCGCCGGTAGATGTTCTCGGATACGTACTCGACGCCTGCGATCGCGCGGGCGTCGAGATAGCCGAGCATCAGCTCCCAATCGAGCGGTGGCCGATGGGGAAGGCGCAGCGTCAGCCCGCCGTCGGCCGCGAGCCGATCGGCCGCGCGCCGGCGGGCGCGGAGCTCGCGCGGCGATGCGTGGAACACGTCGTGCGCGACCCTGTTGAGCTGGCGAGCGCTGCCAAAGCCGGAGGCGAGGGCGATCTGCGCGATCGTCAGGTCGGTGTCGTCGAGCAGCCGCCGCGCGAAGTGAGCACGGCGGCTGCGCGCAAGCTGATCGGGGGTCGCGCCGACGTGCGCGGCGAACAGGCGCCGCAGGTGACGGGCGGAGACGCCGAGCCTCGCGGCGAGGTCGTGCTCGGTGGCGCCGTCGTCCAAGCCGCCGTCGAGCACGAGCTGCACGGCGCGGCAGACGAGCTCGGGGCCTGAGCAGATCAGCGGCGATTCGCTGCGGTACGGGCGACAGCGCAGGCAGGCGCGATACCCGGCGCTCTCGGCCGCGGCGGCGCTCGCGAACGTCCTGACGTTGCGTTCGTGCGGCCGGGCGGAGCACCCGGGGCGGCAGTAGATCCCTGTCGTGACGACTGCGGAGAACGCGCTCACGCCGTCAATGATGGACCGGCGACGAGCTCCGGGGCGGACCGATTCGGACAGGCTCCGACGGTTGTCCGGATCCGGCCGGCCGGCAGTCGCGGGTTGGCGCTCTTCTGGCGCGGTAGGCAATAGAGTCGGGCTCGATGCCTCCGAGGCGCATATTCGCGGTCGGCGGCACGCTCACGCTGGCGCTGACGGTCCTGGCGTCGTGCGCCGAGGCGGTCACCGTCACCGGTCCGCCGGGCTTCGGCCGCGCGATCACGCTCGCCTCTGCGGGCGTGCCCAACCTGAGCGCGGCGCCGTCGGTGGCCGTCGATGCCGCCGGGAGCGCGGTGGTTGCGTGGGACGTGCGCACGGGCATCCTCGTCCGCACCGTCAATGCATCTGGAGGCATGGGACCGACACAGCGCGTCGGCTCCGGCTTCGCGCCGGATGTCTCGATCGCTCCCGACGGCGAGGCCGCCGTCGTGTGGCAGGCGATGCCGCGTGGCGGACACGGACGCCGGCTCCTGCTTGCCGCCGTCGCACCGCCGGGCGGGACGTTCGGCCCGCCACAGCAGCTGCTGAGCGTGAACGCGAACGTCGCCGATTGGTCGATCGTCGCGACGAACAGCCGCATCGTCGCGGTCTGGAGCCAGGACGTCGCGGGCGGGGGACACGCGCGCGGATCGCAGATCAGCTATGCGGTCGCCGCAGGCTCGGCTCGGTTCGGCCCGGCGCGGACGCTCGCGCTCGCCGACGACGCAAGCCTGGGTGGCGTGGTTGCGGACGCCGCGGGTGACGCGGTCGTCAGCTATCAGACACCGCCGGCGCTCGGACCGCGAGCCGTGAACGCTCAGGTCGCCGCCACGGTCTTGCCGGCGGGAGCCCAGGAATTCGATCCGCCGAACGTGCTTTCGTCGGACACCGAGCAGTCGATCCCCTCGTCGGAAGCCGGCGGCGACACGGTGTTCGCGGGGCCGGGTGGCGTCGCCGTGGGCTACGGCGTTCAGGGCGCTCTGCCCTGGCTGCTGCGGGTCTCGACGCTCGAACCGACGCTGACGTTTGCGACGGCGCAGACAGCGGGGGAAGTACCCAACCCGCCGCCGTACGAAACGACGTACAGCGGACCCGTGGTCGCGTTGCCGGCCGAAGGCGGTCCCGTTGCCGCGTGGACGGTCGGGCGAGAAGCGGCGGGGCGGTCGAGCTCACCCGCGAGCGGCTCGCTCGAGGTTGCCGGCGAGCTGGCCGGCGGCTCGCTCTCGACAGCTCGGCAGTTGAGTCCGCCGAGGACGGTCTCCCAGTACCCGGTCGCAGCGGCGACGACCGACAGCGCGATCGTCGCGTGGGGCGAGGGCCCGTTCGATCGCGAGCGGCTCGTCTACTCGGTGCGGCCGGCCGGCTCGTCGTTCACCGCGCCGCGCACGCTCGGCACGGGGGTACTCCGTAACGCGGCGCTCGCCGGTGTCGGAGCGCATGCCGCGATCGCGTGGATCGCCGGGCGCCGTCTGCTGCTCGCCGAGCTCGCCGGCTGAGCGCCTCGATCGTGTCGCCGCCGATGCAGCGACTGCGGAGCGCCGGCCCCGCGAGAGGCCGGCGCTCCGGTCGAGACGTGTCAGTCCGCTAAGCGCCTAGGGGCAGAGCGGGTTGGCCGGCACGTTTTCGCACGGGTTGGGCATCGTCGGCTGAGCCGGCGGTGGCCCGACCGCTTCGATCGTCGGCCGGTTTTCGGATTCCGTCTGCAGTTCGATCAGGTATTCGAGGAACGAGAATTCGCTGACCGGGTTCGGCGTCGTTTTGTTCTGGCAGCCCCACGTCCCTTCGATTTCCGCCGGGTACGTGGCGTCGGCGAAGGTGTTGCCCGTGAGGCAGTTGTTGGTGGACTTCATGCTGCCGAAGTCGCCGCCCTGGAAGGCGACATCGCCGGCGTAGGCGCCGCCGCGGTAGCCGTTGCCGGAGAACGTGTTGTTGGCGACCTTGTTCCCGGCGTTCTGGAAGTAGATCGTTTCGCTCGTCGGCGGGTACGGGTTCGGGTACTCGAACGCGAGCACGCCGTCGCTCGGGTTGTTGGTGATTTCGTTGTGTTCGATCAGATCGCCGTAGTCACCCGGAAGCTCTACTCCGGCGCCCCACGGTGCGGCTGCCGACGAGTGGTTGGCCGGCGCCGAGAGGTCGTTGTTTTCGGTGATCAGGTTGTCGCGGATGATCGTGCAGTGCGCGAATTCGGTCGAGGTGAATTCGGGCAGCTTGCCTTTGTGCTTGTGCAGCGGCTTGGAGTGTTCGCAGGCGCCGTTCTGCGGCGGCGGGCCGTCGCCCGGGTTTTCCGAGTTCGGCGCGATGCCGGTCGTGTTGTGGCGGAAGATCGAGTTTTCGATGATCAGATTCCCGCCGGAGTTCGAGCCGGAGTAGCCGAGCGCGTTGTATTCCATCGTCGCTTTGTTGATGCGCGCCTTGCATTCTGGGCAGGCGCCGAGGTAGATCCCGGAGTCGTTGAAGCCGGAGGCGTAGATGTTTTCCCATTCGCCTTCGGTCTCGTTGTTCGTGAAGATCCCGTAGCCGCCGTTGAGACCGGTGTCATACGCGGTCAGGTAGCGCCCCCACCAGCCGTGCGCGCCGTTTTTTTCGCTGCCCGCGCCGCCGTTCCACCAGATCTCGTTCCCGCCCTCGCCCTCGGTGTTTTCGCGTTCGAAGTTGCGCACCGTCAGGTTTTCGATCCAGACCTTGTTGGCCTTGAAGACTTCGATCCCGTTGCGCCCGCCGGCGACGATTTTGTTCTGGCCGTCGACGATCACCCCGTTGCGGTCCATGCCGCGGATGAAGATGTTGCTGTGCGGCTTCGTGACCTTGACTTCTTCGGCGTAGACGCCCGGCTCGATCAGCACCCAGGCACCGGGTTTCGTCGCGTTGACGGCCGCCTGGATCGTGCTGAAGTAGTGGACGTGCTTGGGCGCCGTCGCCGGTATTTCGCCCTGGGTGACGATCTCGACTTCGGCCGCGCCGGCCGCGCTCGCGAGCGCGCCGAAGCAGGCCGCCGCCAACGTGGCCGCGAGAACGACCCGCGACAGCCGGGCGACGCGCCTTGCGGCATTCCCCATGATCTGCATGTTGCTGTTCCCTCCCTTGGTTCACCCCTGGTGTCGCCGGCGGGGCGACCGTGGCGAGATGAGTGGGCGCATCGGCGTGCCTCCGTGCCGACCCGCGTCCCTGCCGGGTCCCTCCCTCTCTCCAGTGCGCTGCGCCTACCGACATCCCGGCCTCGTGTCCGGGATGACGCCAAAGTACACGGACAATCGCCAAGGGTCAAGTCCGAGCTCGACGGCCCGACGTCGCTCAGGCGAGCTCGACGAGCGGGAACGCCCGGTTGCGCCTCGGCGGCACGAGGAAGTTCTGACGACGGGTGGCCGTGAGAAAGCGCTCGATGCCCTGGTTCTGCTCGGGTACCGCGTCGCGCTGCGCGAGGTCGGGGGACGCCTGGTTGCGGCGCATCGTGGCGAAGAAGTCGGCGGTCGGCACGTAGATCGCGAAGTGGAGCTTGGGCTGCTGGGAGCCGTCGGGGACGTCGAGCGAGTCGAACCCGGGTCCGTCGGCGCGGATGTGCATCGGCGTGCGGTCGGGCGCCCTGCTCGAGCGCTG
This sequence comes from uncultured Solirubrobacteraceae bacterium, assembly GCA_963782925.1. Classification (GTDB taxonomy): domain Bacteria; phylum Actinomycetota; class Thermoleophilia; order Solirubrobacterales; family Solirubrobacteraceae; genus Palsa-744. The sequence goes on along the minus strand of CAWALH010000002.1, from coordinate 1,745,087 downwards.
CAGGGCCGTCGTGTGGGCGATGTGCGGCTGCCCGTCGAACGTCGTCGCGCCTTCGGCTTCGCGTTCGGCCTGCTGCGGCCCGTTGAAGACGTTCGGGACGAACGCCGGCCCGCCGCCGTCGGTGAACGGGTCGGCGTTCCCCTGGCGGGGAAGGGGGTCGGCGCTGAACATCGCCGCCTCGCGCCGCACGTAGGTTTCCGACGGGCGGGCGTAGAACTGCTCGAGGTCGATGATCGCGTGCGAGAGGTGGACGATCGAGCCGTGGTTGAAGTAGTCGTGGCCGCGCGCCGTCGTGAGCTTGGCCGAGGCGTTGCCGGCAAAGGTCGTGATTGGCGCCGGCCCGCTGCTGCCGACCTGCTGGGAGACGAAGCCCATCCACATCGGCGAGGCCGGGTTGATCAACTGCGCGTAGCCGAGGCTCGCTTCTTCGGCGACCTTGCGCGGCAGCCCGACCTGGGTGAACGAGAGCCGCCGGGAGGTGGCCTTGAGCAGTCCTTCGAGGCCCGAGGGCCCGACGGTGGCGCCGGCGAGCGTCATGCTCGATCCGGAGAGCCAGGCGAGGACGTCGTCGATGTTCGCGCTCGAGTCGCTGCGGACGGTCACGAGCACGTCGTTGGCCTCGATCTCGACAGGCACCTGGAAGCGAAGCTTGCTGACGCCGGGGTTCAGCGGGGAGACGTCGGTCGGGCCGGGGACGGCCTCCTCAAGCGCGTAGCGCTGTTGTTCGGCGAGCAGGCGGGGCATGTTGGCGGCGACGAGCGTCCCGGTCATCCCGCCGGGGAGGCGTTCGAAGTAGGGGATGCCGTAGGCGACCGTCGTGAAGACGCCGCTCGGGCTGAACGGGTAGCTCGACTCGACCTTCGCGAGCGCGGCTGCGAGCGTCGCCTGGTCGGCGGCGGTCGGCGTCCGCGTCAGCGTGAACGTCGCGAACGCGGTGTAGACGGGCGGCATGCGCGCCTTGACGCCTTCGACGCGGATCGGCCGCGGGCCGAAGCGTTCAATCTGGAACTGGATTTCGGGCAGCGGAGACTTCGCGGCGATCGCCTCGCGTGCGGGCGTCAGCGCGAGCAGGTCGAGCGCGCCGAGCGTTGAGGCGGCGAGGCCTAGTCCGGCGGCGCGTTGCAGCAGCGTGCGTCGAGTCAGCCGCCCGTCGCCGGCGGCGCTGTCATGCGCATCTACCCTCATCCTCTCCCTCCAGCTGTCCGTGCCGGGCTCTTGCCGGCGGCGTTCCCTCGGCCGCCGACGATAGTGGGCGCCTCGCCGGCGCGCAAGCAGCGCGGGTCGATCGCCGGGCGAGCGATCGCTCGTAGGATGCCGGCGATGGCCCGGCGCCGCTGTAGTAGCGCTCGGCTTTTCGAGGTACCTTCAGAGGCATGAACGGGGTGCGCCGAGGGCTGATGATCGCCGCGGGCGTCGGCCTGATGGCGGCGAGCGCGGGGGCGGCGAGCGCGCATGCGGCCACCTGGCGCCCGGACTCGTCGTTCGGCAGGGGCGGCGTCGCGGGATTGCCGGTCCGGGAGGAAGGCATCGACTCGCCGTACCCGCCCGGCCCGGGTGCGAAGGGGGCGCTGCTCGTGCGCGGCCCGCAGGGGTCGCTGTACGTCGGTGGCTATGCGGATCGCAAGAAGGGAGCGTTCCTGCTCGCGCGACTGTCCGCTCGCGGAACCCTCGTCAAGGACTTCGGTCACGGCGGTGTGAGCGTCGTGCCGGGGATCTACTCGACCCCGCAGACGCCTGCGCGGATACTCACGTCGTCGGGCGGCAAGCCGCTGGTCGTCGGCTTGAATCGAGCCAACCGGCTGGTCGTCGTGCGGATGACGGCCGGCGGCCGCGCCGACGGCGCGTTCGCGCACGGCGGCGTCGCCCAGTACGAGTTGCCGGACGCCGACGGCCATGCGATCGTGGCGGCCGCGGAGGTCGAGCCGAGCGGCGACATCCTCGTCGCGTACTACGCGAGTGAAATGCGCCAGCCGGTCAACGAACCGCGCGTCGCGCCGGGGCTCGGACAGGGTCCGGCGGAGCTCGTTCGCCTGCTGCCTTCGGGCGCGCTCGACCCGTCGTTCGGTCGCGGCGGCTTTCTGAAGACAAGCGGCCCGCCGCCGGCAGCCGGGGAAGCGCCGGCTGCCGGCGTGACGCTCGCACCGGACGGGTCGGTGCTGATCGCCTACGAACAGGCGCTCGCGCCGGGCAACCTCGCGCAGCTGCCGGCCGTCCAGGAGCTCGCTCCGACGGGCGCGAGCGCCGCGTTCGGCACCGGTGGGGTTAGCTTCCTCCCCGGCCAACCACAGCTGCACGGCGAGAGCTCGAGCATCTTCGGCGGGCTGTTCGCGCTGCCCGGCGGCGGTGTCGAGGCGAGCTTCGGCGGCGCGGGCGAACTGGTCCGCTTCACGTCGAGCGGCGCGATCGATCTGACGTTCGGCGCGTCGGGCCGCACGCCCGGCGGTTCCGCCGTCTCGGCGCTCGCGGTCGCGCCCGACGGCGAGACGTTCGCGCTGCAGGTTGGCGCCCGATTGACCGTCGGCGGGACGCTGGCGAACGGCGCGCCGGACGCGACGCTGGGCGGCCGCGGCGGCAAGCGCTTGGCGGTCACGCCGCCGCGTCTACGCGCAGGCGTTGAACAGCAGGCGCTCGAACTGCTCGCCGGCAACACGGACCTGAGCATCTTGGTCGGCGAAGAGGTCGTGCGGCTCCGCAGATAGCGGCGAGCTCGGCCGGGCGCTGCGGAGCGCCGCGCGCCGCGACTCGGTCAGCGGACGAGCCGCACTTCGGCCGAGGTTTCCTTCCTCAGTCTCCGCGCGAGCGGGTTGCCGCCCAGGGTGAATCGCTGGTGTGGGAGCAGGATGAGTCCAAACCCATGCCGGACGACCCACGACGCGAGCGGCGGCTGAGGACATCCGGCGAGCACGTCGAACGTCGCCCGGCTGGCAACGGAGCCGAGGATGTCGCGGGCTTCCCGCAGTTCCAGTTGCGCTTCCTGCCTGACGGCGACGTTGTACGGACCCTCGCCACCGGCCCGACCCCATCTCGCCGGCCGTGCCTGCGGCGCCAGCGTCACGACCGACAGCTCACGTCCGGCGCTGGCCAGTTCGGCGGCCTCCCGCAGAGCTGCGGTGCCTGCATCGCTGCGCTCGAAAACGACCGCCACCCGCCCGGCCGCGCCCGATCCAGATCCGCCATCCGTCGCACCTTCGGCCGGAATTGTGCTGAGCCCGGACATCGTCGGGCAACGGTACCGCACGGTTCTTGGGCGACGGAGGATGCCTGCCGGCGCGCTGCCTCACGTCTCCGCAGCCGGAGCTCCCGGTCTCGTCGGGTCTCCCGGCCGACTATGCCGCGGCTAATGGCCGTTGGGATGGCGCTTGGGGTGGCCGACTGTTCTGGAGTCGATCAGCTCACCGTCTGGCCGCCGCAGGTACGCGACATCGCCGGGGTTGTTCCAGACCATTGCGTTACGTCCAGCGAATAGAAGCCAGTCGCCCTCAGCGCTTAGCTCGTTCTTGCCGGGCCCGGTGTAGACGTATGCGCTTTGCCGAGGCGCCAAGCTGATGGGCGAGCCATCGTCGAGCGCCGGAAAGCGGTAAACATGAGGACGCTGCTGGGTGCTTGTGTAGTCGGTCAGCTCCAACCCGGTGAGTACGACCGGCCCGCTCCCGTCGTTTGCGACCTCGACGTACTCACCTCGGTCATCGATGCCGCGTAGCGCTACCTGGCAGATGTGGAGTCCGGCCACGGGAACACCCCCTACTTGGTTAGCGGTTCGCCCGGTACTTCGCTCTTGACGTAACGCCGAGCCCGACCGTTCGCCGCAATCATGCTACTCCTCGGCCTCAGGCCCGGGATGATTCATAACCTGGCGGGATCCAACAGCAAGAGGACGGCTTCATCGCGGCGAGAGTCTCGGAGTCGGACAGAATCTCCACCGTCTCCTCGGGACCAATCGGATCGGAAGATGGGTGCGCGCGAGTACAGTCGCTCGCCAGTGAGGGATAATGGCCCAGTGCTCGCTTGGGGAACGGGGGGATAAGCGCCGATGATCAGTCGCCGCTGGGTGGTGCGAGGCGCGGCGGCCGCGTGCGCCCTCGCGGCAGGGGTGAGCGTCGGCGTCGCGCTTGCCGGCTCCGGCGGGCTTGATCCCTCATTTGGAACCGGCGGGACGACGGTGCTCGAACGCCAGGTGTCGACGTACCCCACTCCGACGAGGCTGGCGGCCGGCGGAAAGATCGTCGTGGTCACCACCTCGGAAGGCGTCATCACAGTGTCGAGGCTCCTGGCCGACGGGGCGCCCGACCCGACGTTCGACGGCGATGGTCGGGCTACGATCGAATCGGCGGGCTTTCCCAGCGCGCACGCCCTTGCCATCCAGCCGGACGGCAAGATCCTCCTGATCGGCTTCACGAACATCGGCGCCAGCTCGGAGGACGCGACGGTCTGGCGGCTGAAGGCCGACGGCGGCTCGGGTGCCGCCAACGGCGCGCTCGACCCCACGTTCGGCAGTGGCGGCATAGTCCAGCTCGCCACGTTCACCCACACGGTCGGCCTCGCCGTGGCGGTCCAGCCGGACGGGAAGATCGTCGCCGCGGGGCGAGGGTTCAACACCACCGGTCCGAATGTGATCGCCGTGTGGCGGCTGACCGAAAGCGGCTCGCTCGACCCGACGTTCGACACCGACGGTGTCGCCGGGATAAGCGACACCAGCGAAGACTCCGTGAACGCAATCGCGCTGGCGCCTGACGGCAAGATCCTGATCGCCGGAACGACCGAACTGTCGCCGGCTCCACGTGACGCCGTCGTCTGGCGGCTGAAGGCCAACGGCGGAGCCGGGGGACTCAACGAAGCGCTCGACCCGACGTTCGACACCGACGGCCAGGCCGATTTCAACAGCGACGGCAACGATCAAGCCGAAGATGTCGCGCTGCAGCCTGACGGCAAGATCCTCCTTGCCGGCGTCTCCGAACCCACGGCAGGCAAATCGAAGGCGACGGTGTGGCGGGTGAAGCCCAACGGCGGCTCGGGCGTCACAAACGGCGCGCTCGACCCGACGTTCGACACCGACGGCGTCGCCCTGATCGACGGCGGCGGCTCCGCCTTCGGGAGTGCCATGGCGCTGCAGCCTGACGGCAAGATCCTCCTTGCGGGGAGCGCGCAGGTCGGCGCCAGCCCGAGCACCGCGATGCTGTGGCGCGTGCTTGCAGACGGGGGCACGGGCGCCGTCAACGGTGCGCTCGATCCGACGTTCGGCACCGGCGGCGCGACTGCGGTCAACACCGGGTCCAGCGCCGGAGCTGGCGGGCTTGCGCTGCTGCCCGACCGCCGGATCGTCGCGGCGGGACCGAACTTCAACGTCTTCAACGGGAGCCTGCTCGTGTTCCGCGCGCTCGGCGATCCGTTCGCCGTGAACGTCACGAAGGCCGGCACGGGGGCGGGTTCCGTACAGTCATCGCCGCACGGCATCGACTGCGGGGCGTCGTGCACGGGACCGTTCGACGACGGCTCTGGGGTCACGCTGACCGCCACGGCTGCAGCCGGGTCCGCGTTCGCCGGCTGGTCGGGTGCTGGATGCAGCGGGGAGGGCGCATGCGCGCTCACGATGAGCGCCGACCAGACCGTAACCGCGACCTTCAGTGCTCTCCCGTCGACCCCGCCGCCGCCCGCGGCGGCGGCGACGAAGCCGACGATTTCGGCGCTGAGCGAGAGCAACTCGACGTTCAGGGTTGGCGATTCCTCGACGTCGTTGACCGGCCAAGCCTCGGCGAAGCGCCACAAGCGGGGAACCACCTTTGCGTTCCGTCTCGATCAGGTGGCAACGGTGAAGATCGCGATACAGGCAAAGACGCCCGGTCGCCGCGTCGGTCGCAGCTGCCGCGCCAACAGCGGAAGGCTGCGTCACAAGCCCCGCTGCACCCGGATCATCACGGTCGCAACGCTGGTCCGCTCGGCGCACGCGGGGCTCAACAAGGTGCCATTCAGTGGTCGCATTCGCGGCAAGGCGCTCACGCCCGGTCGCTATCAGGCCACGTTCACCGCCGCCGACGGCGCTGGCGCCTCGCCGAGCAGCACGCTGAGCTTCACGATCGTCAGTCGCTAAGCCCCCGAACCTCGGGAGATCGCTCGGCGGGGACCTCTACGGGAGCGACGGGGGTCGGGCGCTACTCGGGAGCAAGAGCATTTATCGCTCCGCCGAGAACCTTGGCGTGGTTGGCCTGGGCGAAGCCGGAGTGGCAGTAGACCTGTAGGTCATATGTTTCCCCGCCAACGAGCGAGACATTTGCCGTGAGCGGAACCTCTGCATGGATCACGAGGCTGCCCTCGAGATCCACCGTCGAGGATTCTCCGAACGGATGCGGTCCACCGCCCGCAAGTCCTTCCCAGGCGAAGCGACAGGTGAGTTCCACCTTTGACGTGTTCGTGTTTTCCACCTGGATACTCGCCTGCGCAAGAACATGGGCACCAGCGCCCAGCAGGGAGAGGTTTTTCCCGCTCGTCTTCGTGCGGAGAACCAGGGTGTCCGCTTCTTCCAGAAAGATCCCGCCCCCGAGCGTCGCCTGCACGAACGACGTCGCAATGCTCGCGCTGGCGGACGCGCCCGGTGGCCCTTCTTTGCCGGCCGTCCCGTCTTTGCCGGGCGTCCCTTCTTTGCCCGGCGTCCCTTCCTTGCCGGCGGGCCCGCCAGCGCCAGTCGCGCCGCTCGATCCGGTCGCACCCGTCGCCCCGCGTGCTCCCCTGAGCGTCCTGAGGACCTTCGGATTGATCTGCTTGGTCGAGTTGATCAGGTAGTGGCTCGCCGCGACGGCGCCGCCGCTCATCGCGAACACGAGCGCCAGGGTGGCCGCGACGTTGGCGTAGGTAAGGCGTCTGCGCATCTCGATCCTCCTCCTGCTCCGGTTGGCGCGGGCGGGAGGTCGGGGGGCCTGCCGGACGCTTTCCGGAGTTCTACCTGATCACGGGAGGCGTGTGGCTCCGGGACGGAGTAAGACAGCGGCGGGAGACCCGCTCGCACGGTTGGCGCCTGGAGTGTCTGCGGACAAAAGGTCGCGGTCTCTCCGGGAGTCGGGGACTCGTTTGGCACCCGATTGAGATCAGGAGGCGATGCTAACGACGGCGAATTACGGCGCTAACGGGCTGGCGCTTTGCCGGGCCGAGAAATTCTTTCGTGCGTGCGTTGCTATTCGCCCCAGCGGGAGATCACTGGCTCCGGTGCCCACTCCGGCCAGGTGGCAGCCCCGATCGGCACTCCCGCGAAGAAATCCGCGATCTTGACTGGCCCAGCGTGCCGCGAGTTGTCATACAAGACCGCCCTGTCCGCTAGCGAGATAGCTTGCGCAACGAGTGGCCACAATCGGTGGTAGCGCTCGCGAATCTTGCGCTCCGGTACGTCGTGCCCCCCCGCCTGCACCCGATACGCGACGCGCCTGACCGCCAGTTCCTCTGGCACGAGCATCACATGGAGCACAACCTGATAGCCCGCCTCTTGCGCAGAACGCATCAGGTCGAGCTTCGACCGATGGGAGAAGACGGTCTCGGCAATAAAAGACCGGCCGCCGGCAATGAGATATGCGCGAGTCTCGGCCGCTACTTGAGCGGCCTCGTAAGCGTGCGCATCGGAGTCGACGGGCCATCTGGCCTTGGCGATTTCGTCCGCGTTGACATACATATATGCCGGCAGCTCCAGCGCGAGAAACTCTTTGACGAACGTGGTCTTGCCCGAGCCATTCGGTCCAATGACCAAATGCAGTTGCTTCAAACGGACGCGCTCGTTCCGTCAGGCCGATACTCCGTCAATTCGCCTTGCTCGTTCAGCGCCACGGTCGCGACCCCGCGTGCGGCAAGGACCGTGCCGAGGTTGGTCGTTCGCAGACGCGCCTCTAGCCGGGACTGCACCTCAGAGTCGAACACGATTCCCTCATCATCGGAGAGATACTCGACCGGGAGAGCCCCTCCCAAGGCGGCCTCTACCCGATGCCTGGAAGCTGTCTGGCGCGCGCAAACCGACATCCCGACTCGCGCCCAATGCTCGAGCTGCTGCTTAGCCGATCGGTTCTCTTTGGCGCCCTCGACGACTGCGCTGTCGTACAGGTCGGATGGAACTCGCGTTGGCCTGTCGGCAGCGGCAGCCATGAAAACTCCTTGGTAGACGACTGATACGTAGTGTAGCAGAGTGATACGGCCTATTTTCGGGCTCTTGTGGAAGATCGGAGGCGGGCTACGCAGACAATAGGTCGCAGTCTCTCTGGGAGTAGGGCCCTTTGACATCCCGTTGAGATCAGGGCTCGAGCGACTCCAGCTCAGGGCCGAGGCGAACTCAAGATCATGCTGGCGTTCTCCGTGGCAGAAGACAGCGCGCAACGCCGGTTGGTCCTGAAGACCGCATGGGTGTGAGATCAAGAGCCGCTTATCGCTTCCACAAACGCGCGCTGTGGCTACGCGCCAGGGCTCAGAACCCGCTGGCAATACGTGTCGCGGCGACGGTTGCTCACCCAAGTTGTCGTGGCGATGAGGGCTGCGATGCCGATCCCGACCGCTAGGCAGTCTCCCGCGACGAGCAGGTAGCCACCGCTGCGGTGTGGGTTCACGAAGAGGTACGGGTACCAGTCCACGATCGCCCCGCGCACCAGCGTATAGGGCACGTACAGCAGCGGGAAGGCCATCCACGCTACGAGCGTGCGCATGGGGTCGAGGCGCACACCAGGCGAGTCGGCCAGCCAGTCGAGTGTCACTGCCACAGGCATCAGGTAGTGAAGGATCGCGTTCACCCACGGGTACGACGGAGTACGCCCGGAGAGCAGCAGCAGGTAGACGATCCCTGTCGTCAGTATGTAGACGACCGCGGCGCCTCTGAGCAACTCGACTGTGCGAGAGCGCGTACGTGCCGGGCGGAGCGCTCCGTGCAGGAGCATCGACGCCGCGAAGAGGTTGCTCAGGACGGTGAAATAGCTGAAGTAGTCGCCGTCGCTGACGCCCGGTCCCGCCGCCACGTCGTAGCCGATCGCCGTGAGCACCGTCAACGCCAGCAGCGCACGGCAGACGCGCAGCGCCGGCTCGCTCAACGTGACGCGTTGCGGGCGGCGCTCGACGCTTGCAGCCGAAGAAGATTGAGAGGACACGACGCGACTCTGCTGACGCTCGCCCACAAAGCGCCCTGCGAGCGGTGTTCGGAGGCGCCTGGATGATCGCTGGGGAGACATGGCTTCCAGATGATAGCTACAATCTGAGTTGAAGTCATCATCCGTTGCTATGGCACCTATCCAATCCAACGACAGGCCTCGCGCCAAGCCATCGCGACCGACACGCGCCGAGAGGCAGGCCCAGACCCGCTCTCAACTGATCGAAGCCGCGGCACAGGTGTTCGCACAGCGTGGCTTTCAGGCTGCGAGCGTCGAGGAGATCGCCGAGGAGGCGGGCTATTCACACGGTGCCGTGTACTCCAACTTCGAGGGAAAGGCCGACCTGTTCCTGGCGGTCTTTGAGTACTACATGGCAGAGCGAGTCCGCGAGCTTGCCGAAACACAGGCCGCGCTCGCCGACGATGCTTCCCTGGAGGTCCGTGCCCGTGCGCTAGCCGACCAATGGATGGACAGGCTCGCTCGAGACCGTGAGTCCTTCGCGCTACACATGGAGTTTCTCGCTCACGCTGGCCGAGACCCCCAGCTCGCCCGGCGCTTCGGCGCACGCTCTTCGGCGATGCGTGAGGCCGTTGCACGCTACATCAGCCTCTACCAGCAAGAGGCCGGCCTGGAGTCCGCGATGCCCGCGGATGATCTCGCGCTCATCCTGCGCGCGCTGGGCATCGGCCTGGCGATCGAATCGCTCGTCAGCCCCGAGGCGGTGCGCCACAACCTCTATGGCGACTTCGTCGAACTGCTCGTCTCTCTGCTGCGAGAACGTGGCCAAGCCAAGCAATCACGTAACAGCACGGGAGCCAAGCGGTGAGCACTCCCGCCTACGACCGCATCGGCCTCAGCTACAGCGCAACGCGGTGCGCCGACCCGCGTTTGGAGACCGCGATATGGAACGCGCTGGGGGACGCAGGGACCGTCCTCAACATCGGCGCGGGCGCCGGCTCATACGAGCCAAGGGATCGCGAGGTCATCGCGGTCGAGCCTTCCCCGGTGATGATCGCTCAGCGTCCCGTGGGCTCCGCTCCGGCGATCCAGGGGGTCGCCGAGTCCATCCCGCTTGATGACAAGAGCGTGGACGCGACGATGGGCGTGTTCACGATGCAGCACTGGGACGACCTCGACCGCGGTCTCACGGAGGTGCTCCGAGTTACTCGCAGGCGGATTGTCTTCCTCACGCTCGACCTTGACGTGACTGCGCGGATGTGGCTGTGTAGCGACTACCTGCCGGAGATTATCGAGCACGACCGCAATGCCTTCCCTACGGTCGCACAGCTTCAAGCCTTCCTGCCCGACCTTCAGGTGGAGCTGATCGCTGCGCCCGCCGACTGCAGGGACGGGTTCTGCGTCGCCCTCTGGAGCCGACCCGAGGCTTACCTTGATCCGCACGTTCGCCGTGCCTCATCGATCTGGCACGTGCTGGCACCTTCGATCGTTGCCGACGGCTTGAACCGGCTCCGCCAGGACCTCGACAGCGGCAAATGGGACGACTGCTACGGACACCTACGAGCACAGGCCACACTCGACATCGGTCTGCGCCTCGTCACGGCTGAGCTTCAAGGAGGCCCATGGAAGGCGGTTGGAGCACGATGAAACACGATCTTCGCATTGAGACTCCGTGCCGCAGCGGTCTCGCACCTGCCGGATGGCGATCGGACCATCTGGACGTGCCTGTCAGAGCGCTGCTTAGACAATAGGTCGCGCTCTGCCAGGGGGTCGAGGCCTCGTTTGGCACCCGATCAGGTCAGGAGCAGTTTCGAGGCGCCAGCGGCGCTTCTCTGACATCGTCTGAACTCCAATCCCCAGGCTTCAGCGGTGAAGAATGCTCCTCTACCACGTCAGTTCGCGCCGGAACAGAGGCTCGATCGCCGAACACGGCCTCGACTCGCGACGCATGGGGGAGGAGCGTGGGATCGCCGGTAGCCAAGCGCGCGAGGAGGATGGCGTTTTTCTCGCACGCGATCTCGCAGAGGCGGACTGGTTCGTGCAGCTCGGCGATCGGCTACACGAGGCTTTGGACGTCTGGGAGGTTCGCCTCGACAGCGACGTCGACTTGGACTGCGAGGAGCCCGCGGCGGATGCGCCCTATATGCGGATCCACGGCTTCATCTGCTGGCACGAGCCGATCGCACCCGATCGGGTGCGACTAGTCGAGCGGGACGGCTGACTTACTGTAGATCAGGCACCGACGCCGGGCCCCGACCCGGACCATCCCAGCAAGAGGTGCGCCTCCTGGGGAAGCGAACTGTCCTACAGACAATAGGTCGCGATCTATCCAGGGGTCGAGGCCGCGTTTGGCACCCCGTTGAGATCCGGACACGAAGCATGCATCGAACATTGCCTCTTGTCGTATAAGCGCCGTTCGGTGGAAGCCGCCCGCAAGATCTGGAACGATCTGCGAATGGCAACAGCGACATCAACGACGGACACACGTACCGTCGCGCAATTGACGACGGTGCTATTCGGCGAGGCGCTAAGCATCGACCAAGTCTTGGCGCGACTCGAGCTAGCCGATATTTCGACTCTCGTGAGCGCCAAGGCTACGACGGGCTTGTGGCTCGGCTCCGTCGGATATGAGCTCCACAAGGACCACATCGCGTTCGCACGCCACGTCCGAGCAGCAGGCGTTGAGCGACTGATCGACGTTCGCGAGCTGCCCATCTCGCGCCGGCGCGGCTATGCAAAGACTGCGCTCGGGCAGGCGATGGACGACGCGGGCGTCGAGTACATGCACATCAAGGCGCTCGGAAACCCGAAGCCCTTTCGCGACCTATACAAGGCTGGAAGGGTCGAAGAGGGCCAACGCCGCTATGAAGCGCACCTACTCGGAGAGCAACGGGGGGCGCTAGAGGGGCTTGTTCCGCTACTCCGAGAGAAGCGCTGCGCACTTATGTGCGTAGAGCACAACCCCGCGACGTGCCACCGTACGGTGATTCTCGACGCTCTGCGCAGCGAGTTTGGCGTCGAGCTAGACGTTGCCGAGATCAGCTAGCGCAAGCTGCTCGGGTCGCCGAGGAGGCCACCAGACACCGAGGATCAGAAACGACCCTGGGTGCTGGTGCATGTTGCCCACGAAGAACGCCGTGTCACGATCTGCGCCACAGACTTCGTCGAGCCAGCGCTTCCTCATGCGGTCGCGCCAGTCGCTGTAGCGCTGTACACGCCGATAGAACTGCGCGATCTCCCAGTCGATGATCGATTGGCTGTGACCTTTGCAGCCGGGATCCGTGCACTCATAGCGATATCTGAACGTCCACGGAATCTGCTCAAGCTCACGAAGCTGGCTCGTCCGCTCCTCCGAACCCAAGCCATCCAGCAGGCTCGTCTGCGCCGACCATGCGCGCGCTATCTGACGTTTCGCCTCGTCGATGCTTGTGGCTTCGATCCTGAAGTCGATCACTCGATTGGGTCGAAACACACCCAGCGACGTACCGTCCTGTCGCTGACAGCGAGCAATCTCGCACATCGAGGTAGCCATCAACGGCTCGACAAAGCGGCGGCGGGGCTCCCAGGCGTTCTTAGTTGAGATCGGCGCGCCGTGTAGCTCGATCGAGTCCCGGTTGGGCCGGCGGGTCTCGGGACGTAGATCGCCTCGATGCGCCTCGACACTCAGACGCACGCGCTGGTACTTACGGAACTGCTGATCGTCATCGAGCGAGCGAAACGGAACCGGGTATAGCCGGATCCACCGAGGGCCGTCAGGAGTGATCTCAACTCCGGCCACACATGACACCTCGCCGTATTTCGTGCTGAGCGCCGGGTAGGCCTTGACGAGGGGAACAAAGTCGATCGTCTCCATTGCGGCTCAGCATCCTTCCAACCCGCCCGTCATCGTCAATGCCTTGGCTGCACCGAACGAGCAGCCCTAGATTGTTCGCTCCAGTTGAGGCGATTGGTATATGCGTTTCTGAGTGCCACTGACCCCTCGCGTGAGGTCGCGGATTCAACTGTCCCCGCCGAAATCGCCCGTCGCTATTGGTCGCGGTCTCTCGGGGGGTCGAGGCCTTGTTTGGCATCCCGTTGAGATCAGGGCGTGACGTCGGTGAGCTGACGACTCTGATCGGCGGCAAGAAGCCTCATCAGGCGCGCGTCGCCGCGCCGTACCACTCGACGAGCTTTGCAGTCACCAGCTTGTTGCGCTCCGCCATGGGCTCAAGACCCATGCTGCGTCCGGCGTCGCCGAGAAATGCCACGAGTTCGTCCTCGGTTGCGTTTTCGCAGAGCATGCGGTCCGCGCTATTCGTTGAGGCCTCGCCGTCGTTCTAATTGCCCGGCACATCCAATGGCGGTACGCAGCGGAGCGAATCCTCGAGCGGTTACGGCGAGAACGACCGCTGTCGAGGCTGCTTCTGTCGATCAATAGCCGCCTGCACCCACCACGGATTACGTTTGCGAAGGATGAACGGGATCGGCACCCCGGCTACGACCGCGAGCAGCGCGAAGAGGATAGGCCAGACGCCAGCGACTGCCAGGCCGACGCAGGCTACTGTCGAAATGATGGCGAAAGGCAGCTTAAGTGCATTGTTCGGCGGCTCGGACTCATGCCGTTTGGAGTACGAATAGATGAGCTGCCCGATGCCGACCACAGCACCGATCGTGATGCCGACCCACATGCCCTGAGTCTAGACATTGGCGGTGCTGAGCGTAGGGTCGAGGTTGCCCGAGTCCCCGTAGAACTTCAAGCGGCGGTCCTCCCGCCTCGTCCGCTCGCGTTGCGAGCGTGACAGGCGCCAACCAAGTCCGCGAGGACAGGAGGAACCGCCATGAAGAAGGTATCCGCGCCGAAGGTCGTCACGACGCCGGAGGCGATCGAGAACCCGCTCCCACCGCAGATCCAGGAGGCGCTCGGCGAGCTCGTCGGGGCGGCGAGAGAGGGACTGCTCGCGCTCAGCGTCGGTATCGGCCTCGGGGTCGTGCACGAGCTGATGGAGGCAGAGGTCACCGAGGTCGTGGGGCCGAAGGGAAAGCACGACGCCGACCGGACGGCCAAGCGCCACGGCCACGAGGACGGCTCGATGACCCTCGGCGGCCGACGCGTGCAGGTCAGCCGGCCGCGGATGCGCAGCGCCGATGACGAGCGCGAGCTGCCGGTCTGCACCTACGAGTACTTCGCCGATCGCGACCCACTCACGCGGGCGGTGATGGACCGGATGCTCGCCGGCGTCTCGACGCGCAAGTTCGCTGGGGCCGGCGAGCCCGTCGGGGAGGAGGTCGAGCAATCCTCGAGGGCGACCTGCAAGAGCTCGGTCTCGGAGATCTTCATCGAGCGCACCCGGACCGCACTCGCGCAGCTGATGGGCCGGCGGTTGGAGGATGTGCGCCTGGCGGTGATGATGCTCGATGGGATGGAGATCGCCGAGCGCACCCATGTGGTCGCGCTCGGGATCTCAACCGAGGGCGTGAAGATCCCGCTCGGGCTGTGGGAGGGCTCGACCGAGAACGCCACGCTCGCCAGGACGCTGCTGGCCGATCTGGTCGACCGCGGCCTTGACCCCGAGCAGGCGATCCTGTTCGTGATCGACGGCTCAAAGGCGCTGCGGCGCGCGATCAAGGACGTCTTCGGCGAGCACGCGCTCGTGCAGCGCTGCCAGCGCCACAAGGAGCGCAACGTGTGCGACCTGCTCGCAGAACGCGACCGCGAGACGGTGCGCGCTCGAATGCGCGCGGCGTGGGCGCTGAGCGATGCCGACCTGGCCGAGCAGCGCCTGCAGCTGCTCGCCTCAGAGCTCGATCGCAGCTGGCCGGACGCCGCGGCGTCCTTGCAGGAGGGAATGGCCGAGACGCTTACGTTGATGCGCCTGAAGATCACCGGCCAACTCGCGAAAACGCTTACCTCGACGAACCCGTGCGAGTCGATGATCGAGATCGTGCGCTACACCCAGCGCAACGTCAAGCGCTGGCGCGAGGGTGACATGCGCAGGCGTTGGACCGCCGCCGGGATGCTCGTCGCCGAGCAGCAGTTCCGGCGGATCATCGGCTACCGCGACCTTGCCAAGCTTGTGATCGCGATCGAGCGTCACAGCACCCTCGCTGCCCAACCGAACCCCGAACGCGTCAAGGTCGCCGAGCCGGTTACCGTGTGAACGTCAACTCGTGAGGATCGCTGCCAAGTTCCACGACGATCCGGACACCCTCGTAGGGTCCGTCGGACTCGGCAAGGAGGCGACCCTCCCGTTTTCCCTCAGACAATAGGTCGCGGTCATTCTCGCGGTCGAGACGGCCTCTGGCACCCTGTTGAGATCAGGCCCAGACGCGGAACTCAGCAGCACCCAAGAGTGCGCAACTGGCCAGGTATAACTCTGTTATACTAGCCCCGTGAAGACAGCTATCTCAGTACCCGATGACACGTTCGAGCGCGTAGAGCAGGCCGCGAAACGTCTCGGCGTATCGCGGAGCGAGTTCTATGCGCGAGCTGCGCAGAGCTGGCTCGATGCCCTTGAGGACGAGGACACCACCGACGCGATCAATAACGCGATCGCCGGGCTTCCGGCAGAGAACGCATTCGCCGATGCTGCCGCTGCCGCCCTTGCCTCCGACAATCGCGACTGATGCACCGCGGCGAGGTTTGGTGGGCCGACCTCGGGCTTCCACGCGGGTCGGCTCCTGCTCTTCGCCGGCCGGTGCTCATCATCAGCGGAGATCCATATAACCGCTCGGACTTGAGGACCGTCACCGTTGCTGTGCTTACCAGCAACGCGAGACTCGCGGCACTGCCCGGGAACGTCGCGATCTCGACCGAGTTCGCTGAAATTGACGCTGACTCAGTCGTGAACGTGACCCAGATTGCGACGATCGACCGAGAGGCGCTCGAGGAGCGTGTCACCACGCTGCCCGATTGGCTCATGGCTCAGGTCGACGCTGGCGTGCGGCGCGCCTTGGCACTGACGCCGTCGAAGTAGCGCACATCGCTCGTCGGCGTCGCTCAGACAATAGGTCGCGGTCACTCCGGGGGCCGTACTTCCAAGCCGCCAGCCGCTGCCGCACTGGGCGCGGAAACGGGCGGGGTGCCAAAAGCGGGGAGTTCGGGACGACCTGCGAACCCGGAGGCGACCCTGGACCAGGTACTGGAGGCGCTGATGGAGCCTGCTGGACGAAAGGCGCGGCGGCGGGCAGCGATGGCGGTCGGTAGGCAGCCGTCTGTATAGCTCCTGCAGGCGGTCAAGGACCGACGTCCAACTGCCGAGAACAGGGGTAGAATGGACGCCATGGAGGCCGCCATCGCAACGCAAGCCAAGCAGCAGCCGGCAGATGATGCCAAGCTTCGTGACGCCCAGCGTGCCCGTCTCCGGCAGCTTCGTGAGGAACTCGTCGCTGAGGGTGCTGACGGCTCAAAGCACCTTCCCCAGCTTCAGTCCCGCGCGGACACCTGGCCTGAGTGACCCGACGCCACCGCCGCGACTTCCTGCTTGACAGCGGCGGGGTCAGCGCGCTGGCCGTCAGCCGAGATCTGCTCGTTGCGTACCTTGAGCTGCTTGAACAGCGATTCGACGGGGCGCTTCTGATACCCGTTCCAGTGCTAACCGAGGTTCGCTCCGGCCATAGGGGCCCCGACACGCTTGTCGACCGCCTGATCAAAGTCATCGGCACCGAGGACGCCATCTACGCGCCGCTGACTGTCGAGGCTGCCACGCGCGCCGGCGTGCTGCGGACCGAGGCTCTACAGCTATCGCGCCATGACATCTCGACGACCGATGCGCAGATCGTAGCGATGGCCGAGGAACGCAGCCGCACGTGCGCTGTGACCATCATCACTGGCGATCCAGACGACATCAACCTGCTCGTCGGGCTAACCCGCCGCACGAACATCGCCGTAGACGTCCCCGGCTGACCGGACGCTTCACAGTTCGAGCAAGCCTACGGAAGCCCCGATTCTGATGGTACGATTCCGCACGCTAGCTGGCATGAGAGGATGATCTTGGGACTTCTTGACGAGATCGCTCAGGTAGGAGAACGCAAACTCGAAGGGATCAACTACCGGGACCTCGACCGCGTTGAAGGCGATAAGCAGGTTTACGAGCTGCCCGGCGGGCGGGTGGAGAGCCACCTATCCGTGACGGTCAAAGGGCGCGCTGCCCGGTTCGGAATATCGCCTGGCTGGAGGGCGTGCGACGCTGGCGAACTGACCAGGATTCCGGGGCCCGACCATCTGCCTGGCACGACCGTATGCGCGGCCCTCTACCCTCAGGACGCTCGGCCTCAGTATCTCGGCTCGATTCAGCTGCTGAGCATGCGCGGCAAGGCTCAGCTATGGCAGCGGCGGCCCGATCCAGAGCTGTGGCTGCTGAGGGCCGAGCGGCAGCACGGCCTTCGCGCGTTGGGACGCGTCACCAGGGTTCGCTTCGCCGGCGATATCGCCTACCTGTGGCATCTCGGTGGCACGATGGCGGGAGCCACGCTCGGCTTTCCCGACCGTGCAGCCGTCGATATACGCTCATGCGAACTGTGGTTCCCCCTCACCGACGGCATCCTCAGGCTCCTGCTCGTTGCTCCGCCCGAGAGGTTCCAGGAGGGCTACGAGGCGCTTTGCACGGTGATCTGCTCGTGGCAATGGGACGAGGGGCAGGCATAACGCTCTGCCGGGTTTTGGTCCCGAGGGTTCGTACGAGAGCCGAACAACCTTGTCCCGTCGGTCGCCCAGTCTTGGCTTCACAGAGCCAAGACTGACCGAAAATCGATGTAGACGGGAGCACCCGAACAAAGAGCGAACCTCGATCTGCTGAAGCAGCTGGTCTTGGAGCTATTGGAGCCGATCGGCCGCAAAGCCCGGCGACGGGCGGCAGAGGCGATTCGGCGCGGCTGAGACGAAGAAGGCCCGAGGAAGCGCCTTAAAGCCTTCTTCGGGCCTGGTTGGCCTACAGCAGCTTCCGCAGTTCGTCGCGGCTGATGCCGGTGCTGCTGAGAATGCCGGAGAGGGTGCCGGCCTTGATGTCACGGTTGTGGTACGGGACGGGAACCATCTGGTCCCTGTCGGGGTGCGCCATGATGTAGTGGCTACCCCGGACCCGGTCGACTTGCCAGCCGGCGCGTTCGAGGGCGCGGATGAGCTGCTTTGGTCTGATCGCCGGGAGCTTGTCGCTCACGGCGTAGCGACGACGACCCGCTCGTGCTCAGCCGGCTGCGGCGACCAGCCACGCTCGCGCATGGCCTCCAGGTAGCCTTCGATGGCGTCTTTGGCCATCTCCAGGGCTTCCTCGCGGCTCTCGCCTTCGGTGTGGACGTCGGGCAGCTCGGGCACCGACACCACGTAACCCCCCTCGGGTGCGGGGGTCAGGATTACGTCGTACTCGTGTTGGTGATCCCTAGCGGGAAGATCCTGAGTGTTTGCCATAGCTGACATTATACTGGAGCCGGCCGGGTGGTACAACTGTCTGCCGCACCGAATAGCTTACGCTGCGCGCGGGCGCCACCTGACCCGCCAAATCATTCCGTATTTCCAATGTGGTGGTATAGCAAGACTATGGGTAACTCACTAGTGACATGAGCTTTACTTACCTCGACGATCGGTCGGCATACGAGGAGCGCTACGACAAGACGACGGTCGCGATCTGCTGCGACCGTGAGGAGATGGTGCACAAGTTCCTGGGGGAGCGTCCGCCACTGAACTCCCGCGGTGAGGCTGAATCGGCTAACGGCTACTACCAGTACAGCCTTACTACTCCGGCCCAGTAAACGTCCGACGGGGCTGGTAGGTTCTGGTGTGTGAAGACTCGGGATGCACGGCGCCTGGGACAGTCAGCGCAGGAGGAGCTCCGCCGGCGTGCCGTGGCGCTGGTCGCGGAGGGTCGCTCCCAGACCGAGGTCGCGGGGCTGCTCGATGTCTCGCGCCAGTCGGTCAGCGAGTGGGTCCGCGCTCAGCGCCTGGGCGGGGACGGAGCGCTTGCGGCGGGCAAGCGGGGCCGGCGGCCTGGGGAGAAGACGGCGCTTACGCCCTCCCAGCAGGCGAAGATCGCCAAGGCGATTGCAGAGAAGAACCCCGACCAGCTGAAGCTGCCGGGGTTCCTGTGGACGCGGGCGCTGGTGTGCGAGCTGATCGACCGGCGCTTCGGTATCCGCGTCGCGGAGAAGACCGCGGGGCGGTATCTGCGCTCGTGGGGGTTCAGCCCGCAGAAGCCCGCCAGGCGCGCCTTCGAGCAGAACCCCGAGATGGTCACCCGCTGGCTGGATGAGCGCTACCCCGCGATCAAAGAGCGCGCCCACCGCGAAAAGTCCCTGATCTTGTGGGCGGATGAGATGGGTTTGCGCTCCGATCACACCGCCGGCAGATCGTGGTCGCCGGTCGGGCAGACCCCGGTGATCGAGGGCACCGGCCAGCGCTTCGGCGCGAACGTGATCTCTGCGATCTCCAACAAGGGGCACCTGTCCTTCCGGGTCTTCAAGGAGAAATTCGTGGCCGACGTGTTCATCGACTTCCTCCATCGTCTGATCCGCCAGAGCAAAGGGCAGAAGATCATCCTGATCCTCGATGGGCACCCGGTGCACCGCTCGAAGAAGGTGAAGCTCTGGGTGGCGGCGCACGCTGATGAGATCGAGCTGCAGTTCCTGCCTGGCTACGCCCCGGAGCTGAACCCGACCGAGCTGCTCAACCAGGACGTCAAGAGCAACGCCCTCGGGCGGCGCCGGCCGAGCACACAGGAGGAGCTGATCGGCGAGAGCCGCAGCTACCTGCGCTCCCGTCAGCGAACTCCCCGGATCGTCGCACGCTACTTCGAGGAGAGACAGGTCAGCTACGCCAAGGCAGCATGACGGCTATTTACTAGGCCGGAGTAGTATGTATTTTCACCTGGTGGAGGAAGTGGCCGGTGAACGCTGGCAGGAGCGGGAGGACACGATCAACAAATGGATGGCCGCCGACGAGGCCAAGGATCTACGCTTTGCCGACGCTACGCCTGCGGCCATCCCGTACTGCCGCTCCTGTGGTGAAGACATGCAGATCACCCACATGAGCTACCTGCACCGCGAGCGCGGCGGGACGAAAGTCGGGGAAGAGGACATCCTGTTCATGTTCGACTGTAACTCCTGCAATAAGCGCATGGCGACGTGGCAGGACGGCACCGAGTGGAAACCGCCCCAGGCGCGCTGCGAGCAATGCGGTGCACCGGTCGATGAGACCGACAAGCGCCGCGGAAACACCATCACGACCACCTACACCTGCGGCGGCTGCGGCCACAATCACAAGAGCACGATGCGGCTCGGTTCCAGCGTCGCGACCAAGCCGGAGCCCGATCCGGGCTTTAAGCTCGACCGGCGGCGTTTCTGCTTCGACGCAGAGACCGGCCGGAAGTTCCTCGCGCGTAAGGCGCACATCGAGCACATTCGAGACACTCTGGAGAAGGCCAGCGGCGGCGGTGCTGGCAGCAAACAACCGGCCGACCCGGTCGCCGATGCGGCGGCGGCCATCACGAAGTTGAAGGTCGCCCAGGTGGCCGACCTGCTCGCGGGAGCCGCCGCGACAGCCGGCTACACCGAGTTCAAGCTCGGCGAGCTCCAGGTCGGGCCTGAGCTGGCGATCCCGTTCAGCTGCCTCGACAACCAGCCAGAGCGTGGTGCCTACGATAGCCGCACAAAGCTCAAGAAGCTCATCACGACGGCGCTTGCCGACACCAACTGGCGACTGATGAGCGAGGGCATACACCACCGCCTCGGCTACCTCAGTGGCCGACTACGCGGCTACGAGAGCGACGACGAAGTCCGGACGCTTGCCGAGAAGCAACTCAAGGGCGGGAGGCGTACGACGCCGGCTGCCCAGCCGACGGTGGCACCGATACCCGAGCCACCCGCACAGCCGGAGCCTGGTCCAACTCCGAAACGCACGAGGCGAGGGAAAGAACGGGCCATACGGGTGCGGGGAATACTCCACCACGATCTCCACATCCTCATACCACCGCGAGAGAGTAAGGACGCAGCGCCGAAGGCACGAAAGCCGCGGAAGAAGAAATCACAGTGACTATCCTGACGTCGGACTGTTGCGTAAGCGTGTCGCCGCTGCGTCAGGCGCTCGCTTCTAGCCGCTCCTCTAATCCGTGCGACAATGTTACAAGTTCGGGGTTCTGTGACCAGCGCATTTCCTGGACGACCAGCCGCGCCTTCTCGGGGTCGCGCTCGGTCAGCCCATAGAACAGTTCGTGGTGGAGCACCATCTCGTAGGTGTCAGCGGTGTTGGCCCGCCCTTTGGCGTTGGTCTTGATGGGGTTCGGGTGGCTGCGAATCCGATCACCCATACGAAGTGACCCTGCACACCACGCCGCGATCTGAGTCGGGGATAGTAAGTCGAGAGCCCGCGCGGTCTTACGTTCAACGTCACTTTTCATACTGCCACTAGCGTGACATATCGACTGGCGATTGGCAACTCCCGCGAGGCGCCCCAGTTGGGACGCAACCATATCGTCGGTGTCGCACAAAAGCGGCAGTGGGCCACCACGTGGACTCCCTAGCAGACTCTTGTTTCGCGTAGCGCCGTTTCGACCTGTTTCTTTAGGTCGCTCAAGCCTCTCTCCATCAACGGCGGCCCCTTACTAACGTGTGGGCTCCGGTGCCAGTCAGCGAACTTTGACAAGGTCACAATTTGGTTATTCCAGCAGTAGCGCCCGTCCGCGAGGAGCCAAACAATATGCCCCGGCTTCTCGCGATCGTACTTCCACTCAGCGATCTTCCAGCCACCCTTGACGATCCTTCGGTAACCAAAGAGTTCTCCTAGCGGCGGAAATCGGAAGACGGAGAGCGATAGCGCGTCTGGCTCAGGATCACTGTAATGGCATGCCTCAAGCATGGCCAAGACTTCGCGACTAAGAGCTCGAATGGCGTCAAGCTGGCGTCGCGCGTGCATAGCTGCGTTTGAAGCCCGCCTGACCTCCTCGGCGCGCGCCTCCTCCTGCTGTGCGCGCAGGCGTTCTCGGGCGATGCGATCAGCCTCGTCCACACCTAGCCCCACCAGCACTGTTGGCGATCATGCCGATATTGTCGCACAATCGGCGTTGGCGGCCGCCGATATTGGCCCCCGAAACACATGGGACCGGACACCGCAGGACGGACCGTAAGTATATATAGTCGGACGATTCCGCGTCATGGACGCCATCGCGTGTGTCCGTAATAGCTGAAGGAGCGCTCATGGGGGCAGTGATCTATAGCGTCGTCGCGATCGTGATCGTGGTCGCGCTTGCCGTGTCCACCTTGCGCTTCTGGTTGGACAGTCGACGCAAGGCCCCAGCACAGCGCCGTCTGGCTGCAGCAGGCACGCTGCTAACGCTGGCCGTCACGCTCATAATCTACTCGAGTGAAATCGACCGGCAGATACTGGCGGCCCTGACAGCGCTTGGGATTGACGGAGGCTTCTACGAAACCACGTCGTCGGTGCTACATAGTTTCGATGTCGGGTGTACGCACGCTGCGAACTTCATCAACGGCATTCTCGGCGTAGCTGATGTCGGATATCGAGCGTATCCCCCGGCCTGGCCGGCAGCACTTCTGATCGTCGGCTACGGCATTCGGTTCCTGATCTACCGCTCGCACACCAAGAAGGGCAATGAAGATGCTGCGCTTACCGGCGCCGTGTACTGGAGCCACATCACCACGTATGTGATGGTCATTGCCTTCCTGATCGTCATCGCCGGCGTAAATCCTTGGGTCCTGGTGCCCCTATCATTGCTAGCGACGGCTGCGATCGTCGTAAGCCTAAAGCTAATCGCCGAGGATCTCGGAGTGCTTCTAAGGGCACTCGCCAAGACGGTGTGGACCGGATTCGTCCGCCTAGGAAGGCAGGTCGCTTATTTGGCCACTGAGTTGGCGGCGCGTGTTAGAGCGTTCCTTGCGTACGCAAGTAAGGCGTACGTCGATAATGTTCGCACGCCCCTCCGGGCATGGGTTGAGCGGGTCGACAAACGCAACCAGGATCTCCGCAAAGCGTCTGGTGAACGACTGAAAGAACAAGATGCCCGACTTGGAGAGCGATTTCGCCGTGCAGATCCGACAACGCGGATAACAGCGGACGGCTCATCGCCACCAGGCCAAGACACGAGCAGCCCAGGCGGAGCTCAGCGGCGGCGCTCACCAAGGACGGATGAGGCCTGGTACGACTTTGAGGCGGCCGGCGGCCAAGGATCGGGGGATGCTCGCGATGCCGCCACCGCGATCGCTGACCGTAACGACACTGGAGCGAACATCGCATCTGTCGCGGAGGCGCTGTGGGACGCGACCGCATCTCGCGGTGCCGTCAGCCGAGCCAGTTACGAAGAGTGGCGACGTAAGACCCCTATCCATGCACCTACAGCAGACGAGATCGAGCGCCGATTCGGCTCGTTTGATCTCATTAGTAGCTTGGTTGGAGGTCTCCAGGCGACACCCGGAGGAAGCATCACGCAGCTTGAGGCACAGCTGCACACGCGTGAGCGGCGAACACAATAGCCGGGTCGCACATCCGGTATTGAGTGACGCATCAGCCAGTACGACAAGACGAGGATCGCTTCCCGTGCTCGACGCTGTCGCGCGCATCCCTGACAGGACTGGCGGAGCTCGAGGCGTACGTCCGCATGCGGTAGATCCACTAGCACGGGATGATCGCCCCTCCGTCCCGACCACGGACGTTCCGTAATCGTGCCGCGGTTGGCACCGTCTCATGGTCGCGTTTCGGAGCCTGTGCCCGCGTGGTAGGCTGGCCCGAAATGAGAAGCGCCATAGCAGAACGTGGCCCGGACTCCGACCCGGCCGATCAGTCAGTCGACTTTCTCCTTTTTCACAACCGATACACGGTGCTCGACCCTGCCTCAACGTCATTTCACCTAATTTGTACGAGGGCGTTCAGAGCACGGGCACGACTGCGGTTCCATGAAGTGCGATACCGGTGGACCGGCTCCGGAGTGGAACGAGCCCCGGAAGTGATCGTGGACGAAGACGACCCTACTACCGACCTTCATCGGGTCCACGGCCCCATCGTGCGTAGTGGCGAGGATCGCATCTTCCTAGTAGACCTTGGACGCGACATCGCGCGTGGCGAGGAGGCTACCGTCAAATATGGCCAGGCGCTAATCGATCGTCACGGTACTTGTCAGCCTTTCCATCGCATGGCAGTTCGGCATCCCTTGGATCGGCTTGTGATGGAGGTCGTATTGCCAGCCGAGTTGCAATCAAATGTTCGTTGGCTCGTCACCGATCTGGTAACCGACGAACCGGCGGAGCCGAGTCGCGAGGTGACACCTTGTGAGTCGGATCCGAACCTATTCAGAGTCGCGCTTGACGATCCCAAAGTGGGTTGTCGATTCGCGCTGCACTGGACTTGATCTTCATCCGGCCTTACACTAGACGTAGCAGTATTTAGCGGAGGCACTAGCGTGGACTTTGAGGACTAACAAGGTATAGGGTCGACGCGGAGGCGATCTTTACAGTATTGTGGAGCAGTCGGGAGCCGATCACGAGTACGACAGACCGGACGGGTCGGCGGCGTACGCGTACTTCGCCCACATCACGAGCCTCTTCCCTAAGACGGACCTCCAGATCGTGTGTATCACACACTTCGTTCCGTCGGCGCGGCATTTCCTACCGGCACTGACGAGACTCGGCGACGTTGTGTTGGTGCTACCTAAGCCCAAGTCGATAAGCGGTTCGGTTGCGAAGGAGCTATCCACACGCTTCGCCATAGCCCCGCTCTCCCGGGAGCTTGAAGAGGATGGAAATGCTCTCGTCGAGGCGATCTCCCCCGCCATCGACACGCGCTCACCACTGTGCCTTGTCGATGTGGGCGGCTACTTTGCCGCGCAGCTTGGGGTGCTGAGCGCTGCATTTCCGCGCCTGGTTGGAGTCGTTGAGGGCACGGAGAATGGTCACCTCAGATACGAGCGTGCCGGGCGCCTCCCTGTGACTGTCTACTCCGTTGCGCGGAGTCCACTCAAGTACCCTGAGAATCACCTCGTCGGCTCCGGCATCGTCTTCTCACTTGAAACGTTGATGCGCGCACAGGACACGATACTCCAGGGTCTTCGAGCCACGGTCATCGGGTACGGGCGAATAGGGCGAGGTGTGGCGCAAGCTCTACGCGGCAGATTTGTCGATGTTACGATCCGAGACACCGACCCAGTGGCGTTAGCGGAGGCCGCGGCCCAAGGGTTTCAGATCGCACGGACATTGGAGCAAGCGCTGGCGTCGGCCCGAATCGTGGTCTGCGCAACCGGGAACCGCGCTCTCAGCGGACCCGACTTTGCCGCACTGATGCAGGACGCGATCGTCGCGACTGTGACATCGGCAGATGACGAGCTCGGATTGGGGTCCCTTCCCCGCGGCTACGTCGCGACATCCAGCGCCGAGCACCTGACGCTATACAAGCGTCACGATCGGCGGTTCTACTTGGTTAATGAGGGGAATGCGATTAATTTTCTGCACGGAGCGATTCTGGGGCCCGCAATACACCTCATCGAGGGCGAGAAGCTGGCGTGCGTTCATGCGGTCGCGGAGGGCGATAATGGGTCTGGCCTTGTCGAACTCGGTAGGGCGCGGCGCCAGGAGATTGCCGGAATCTGGCTAGAGCACTTTGGACCCGAGTAGCAGGCGCAAAAGCGTCGGTGCATGTCGCAAAAGTGTCATTGCGCGCCATGTGGACGCAATGGCATCTCGAGCTCCCGGTACTACAGCCGCGCTCGCCTGAGTAGCTCACTGAGCTTCATATTGAGGCCGCCGGCGATCTTTTCTGCCACGCTGACCGACACCTTGTACTCGCCACGCTCGATCGCGCCGTAGTAGCTCCGGTCAAGTCCGACCCGTGCGGCAAGCCTCTCCTGGCTATAGCCCTGCTCCCGTCGCACCGAACGCATAGCTTCGCCGAGGGCTACGAGGACAGCCGACTTCTGGCGCTTGCTTCGGTGTGGCCTCGCCTCAGACACAGACATCACCAATCAGCCCCGCCGATTCTTCTTCGGCCCGTGCTGCCTCAACCTGATCTACCAGTTGATCGGCTCGCAGATAGAGCGCGCGCGCGACGGCCCGCAAGGTCGTCCAGCGAGGCGACACATGACCCGACTCGATTCGGGCCAGTGCGCCGGTCGTGATCCCGGCCTCGCACGCGAGGGCTTCGCGGGTAATGCCTCTGTCCTCACGGAGTCCGCGAACGGTGGCGGCAAGCACGGGGTCGGGCTTGGGATAGCGCATCATGCCTCCCTAGCTCACGCCGTGGCCGACGAGCTGCGTCTGTCGAACGGCCGCCCGCGACGCGAACACGTGGCCGTCTGAGGTGCGGTGAAGCAGGCCCGCCCGTTGCAGGGGGCGTGTGTAGGCGCTGATGTCGCGTACTTCCAGCTCGCGCGCCAGGTCCTCGAGCGTCCACAGCGGCTGGTTGTCCTCGGGGTCTGTCAGTAGGTAGAGAATCTCGCGTTCGACGCTTCGCATCCGGTCGTCGCAGGTACGCTCTTCATCGGGCATGGGAGAACCACCTCTCGTGTCCAGGGCCTCGGCGCGGGCCATCACCCGTGCCGGGGCCGCTTTGTCTCAAGTGCCGCTCACCGTAGGGCTGCTCGCTCTGATCGGTCAAGCTGTGCGCTGGCGTCGCACCGAGCGCTACGAGCGACGCGACGAGGCGGCCGCGGGCTTGTTGGCCGAGCGCACGTCGCCCTCGAACTCTTCCGCCCGGGCGATCAGCTGCGCGGCAGATAGCTCCAGTCCGGCCGCGAGCCGCCGCAGGCTCCCGTAGCTCGGATTGCGCTTGCCGGTCTCGACGTTGGAGATCCAGCGCTGGTGCAGATCGGTCTCGTTGGCGAGCTGCTCCTGGGTCAGATCGAGCTCCTGGCGGCGGGTTTTGACGGCCATACCGAGGGCAGCCTGGAAGGCGGGCGAGGCGGACATTCGCCCAGCCTTCCGGGGAGGTCAGAGACGCGCAATGACATCCGGGTAGAGGCTCCGCTACCGTCCCGCGCCATGACATTCCGGTAGAGGGAACGATGCAGGCATGGCGGCGCCCCCACGCGTTGCCGTGCCTGCATCGGCCCCTCGCGGCCCAGCAAAGGGGGCGTGCGGTTGAGACGATGTTGGGGCGGACGTGCGGGGCAAAACGCCCCGGTATGGCGGCTGTGCCGACGCCAGCGACGCTGGGCGCTCGGAGCACTCGGGGCGGCGATCGCCACGCTCCTGTCCGCTGGCTGCGGCTCGGCGGCTGCGGGAGCGGCGCACGCCCCGGCCGCGGGACCCGCCTGCGCGGGGTCGACCAGTCAGACGCTCGCCGCCACCGACGGGAAGGTGGCCGAACGCATCTACCGCGACGAGCTCGAAGGCCCGGGGGCGATCCACGATCGCGAGCAGGTCGAAAGCTATGCGCCGCTGCTTGAGGCGCTGGCCGAAGGCAATCGCTCGGCGATCCACGAAGCCGTCGTCGCCCTCGTTTACTCGCACACCCACATCGTGCGTCTGCGTGTCAGTCAAGACGGGACGCTGCTCGCCGACGTCGGCGGTCCTTATATCATCGCCCCGACCGGCGGCAAGCTCTACTACCACGGGCGGCTCGTTGGCACCTACCTGCTCTCGGTCCAGGACGACCGGGGGTTCGTCGGCCTGGAGCAGCGCCTTGAGGCCGTGCCGCTCGTCCTGCACGTTGGAAGCTCGCGCATCCCGCTCGGGTACACGCTCCACACCGGCTCAGTCCCGCTGCCCGATGAAGGCCTGGTCACGCTCGGCGGCCGCCCCTTTCAGGCGTACTCGTTCAACGCGAACGCCTACCCCGCGGGCACTCTGCGGATCTCGCTGCTGCATCCGCTGGTGCCGCCGTCGACGCTGACCTGTGGCGCGGTCAGGATCGCCGAGATCGGCCGCATCGGGAGAACGATCTGGTACCGCTTCACCCAGGACAAGGCTCCCGTCGGCGGCTTCGTCGGCTATGCGCAGCGCATCACCGGAGCGCTGACCTATGTGCGGGCCGGCGCGAGCGAAATCGCCGGGAGCGCCCAGCCGGGGCCAACGTCGATACCGACATCGGGAGAGCTGCGCTTCGGCGGCGTCACCTACGGCGTGAGCTCGTTTGCCGCGACGACGCCCACGGGTGCGGCTCGCATCTACCAGCTCGTCCGGCTCTAACGCGCTGTTCGAGTTGGAACCTCCGGGCGAGGCGCCGCTACAGGCCCAGCCACATGACATTGCAGTAGAGGTAGCGACTCCATCGGATTCGCCTTCCCCTGCACCGTCCGTGCTCGCCGGGGATCGCGGGCGGCGGCGAGCGTCGACAGGACTGCTGCTCGGCGTGCTCGTCGGCGGCCTCGGGCTGCGGTTGTGGGGCGTGGCCCAGGGCTTGCCCTACCTCTACAACAACGACGAGGGAGCGGATTTCCTGCCGCGGGCGGTGCACATGTTCGGTGGCAGCCTCAATCCCCACTACTTCACCAACCCGCCGGCCTTCACCTACTGGCTGCACACCGTCTTTGCGATTTGGTTCGGCAGCGGCACGCCGCACGCTTATGCCCGCGACCCGACCGACGTCGTGATCGTCGCGCGCGTCTCGGTGGCCGTGCTCGGGACGCTCGCGATCTGGCTGCTCTACCTCACCGGGCGCCGGCTGTTCGGGCGTGGTGTCGGACTGCTGGCGGCTGCGCTCGAGGCGGTCGCGTTCCTGCCGGTCTTCTACGCGCACTTCGCCTTGAACGACGCGCCGCTACTGGTGCCGGTGACGCTGTCGCTGCTCGGCTCGGCCGGGATCATGCGGCGGGGGCGGTGGTCCGACTACGTGCTGGCAGGGATTGGGCTCGGCCTCGGCTGTGCCACCAAGTACACCTGCGGGATCGTGGCGCTGCCGCTCGCCGTGGCGATCGTCAGCTCACGAGGGCGGGGAGATCATTCAGTGCTCGCCGGCGCGGCCGTCGCTGGCGTCTGCGCGGTCGGGTCCTTCCTGATCGCCGACCCTTACGCCCTACTCGCGTCCTCGGAACTGCGCTACGGGATCACGCATCAGGCGTCGGCGTCGTCGGTGCCGAAGCTGGGAGCGCCTGGCGGCAGCGGCTTCATCTACTACCTGTGGAGCCTCTCCTGGGGACTCGGGTGGGCGCCGTCGCTTGCGGCGCCGGGCGGGGCGGTGAGCGTCTGGTTCCGCAACCGGCGGGCGTGGTGGCTGCTGGTGCCGCCGGTGCTCGTCTTCCTCGCCTTCATGGACATCTACGCTCGGCATTTCGGGCGCTGGCTCTTGCCGGTCTTCCCGATGATCTGCCTGCTGGCGGCTGCCGGCGGCCACGAGCTCGTCCGCTTCGGCCGGCGCCGCAGTCGACGGTGGGAGCTCGGGGCGGCTCTCGGCGTTGCGGTCGCGCTCTGCGGCCAGGGACTCGTCTACAGCCTGCACTCCGACCTCGTCCTCTCGCGGCCGTACACGGCGGCGCTCGCCCGCGCGTGGATGCTGGCGCACATTCCGGCCGGCGCCCGCGTCGTGATCGAGCCGGTCGTGCCCGGGAGCTGGATGCAGGCGTTGCCAGCGGTCTCAGAGGGACCACCACACCCACTCTGGCGACGATACCGACCGCCACTCGCGGCGAGAAGAAACGCCGTCCATACTCCGGCGATCACGGCCGCCAACTTCGTCGAAGACTACGAGCTGACGCTGGCGCCGGCTTTGATCCGGTGGTACGAGCGCAGGGGCGCGTGCTGGATCGTCACCGGCTCGACGCAGTCCGGCCGCGTCTACGCCGATCCGACGGCGGCACCAGAAGCGATCCGCTACTACCGGGCGCTCGAACGCGCCGCTCGGCTGGTCTATCGGGTGACGCCGCTCGCGCACGGGCGAGTGCCGGGGCGTCTGAGCTTCGATTGGAGCTTCGACTACTACCCGCTCGACTACCGGCTGCCGGGACCGGAACTGCGGATCTATCGGCTGCGCGGGAACAACTGCACTTGATCGCTGGTTAGCGATCCGTCCGACCGCCGGCTCGCGCAATGGCACTTGTGCGAACGTATCGCTCGTATGCGAGCGATGGCATGCAGAACTTGACCCGCAAGAGCAGTCCGTTCATGCTAGTTGCATGAGACGAGCCAGTTCATCTATTCGCTTCACTGCCGGACCTCTAGCTCTCGCGGCTACGCAATCACGCGAGAGAGCACTCGCATGACCCGTTCGCCTCACTCCGATGCCGTTTTTGACGAGGCGCGAACCAGAAGTCAATACGCCTACACGCGCGGATTGGACTATCTGCGGCGCCGAAGTCGTGAGCACGTGGCAATTGCGGACGCTCTGACGCAATTGTGGCCGCTTGATGAGAAACAGCGCCCTGACTTTGACCTATGTGACTACGGAACCGGGTTCGGTGACCTGTGCGTTGCGACATTGCAGGCGTTGGACAACCACTTCGACAAGCCCGTCAACTTTCAAATCGATGTCGTCGACTCGGACCTCTCACTGCTTGCTTACGCGGGTACTGCCCTGCAAGCCTGTGGGTTTCATCCGCACAAGCTCACGCCACATGCATTCGAGGAACGGGAGCAACGCTACGACCTGATCCTGGCGTCGCACGTTCTCTACTACGTGCCGGATCGTCTCACGGCTATCAAAGGCCTGGCACGGAGACTGAGACCGGGAGGCCAGCTGGTCGTCATCTTGAGATCAGACGCGTGTGATACGTACATAATCCGCTCCGCAGTGCGTCAAGCGCCGGGCGTCGTCCCTCCCGAACCAGGGCGACCTCGCCTTCACGTGAACGATGTAGAGACAATGCTCCAAGGCGCCGGGCTACGCCAAAGCACCGACGAGATTCTAACCACCTTCGAGGTCCCGGTGGAAGACGTAAGGCATGGTGATCTCTATTCGAACGCACCGACGACAGATGCGACCGAGTTCATCCGTTTCGTTGGGCATATCCCAGCATCACCGAAGCCTCGCCGTTCTGCGGTCCTTGCGATTGAACAGGAACTCGCCAAACGCCGCAGCCGCGATAGTTACGTATTCCGGATAGCGACATCGATTGTCACTGGACGCGCCGGGGAGGCCTGAATGTCACCGACTACGAGAAAGTCGCGACCGGGTCGCGCTGCTCGGGCGGCCTCTCCAGGGCCAATTGTAACTATCCTCCACCTGACAGACCTCCATTTTGATGCGCTCGCACCTGACGTCGGTCAGGACCAGCGCGCGATCGCCTACGATGCGCTCTTGAAGACGCTTCGCCTGATCGTAGATGGTGAGCAGGTGCCAAGTTCATTCGGTGACTATGGTCAGCCCCTCTCGCTCGACTACGTCGTCCTATCGGGCGACATTGCGTTTCGTGGCTCGAAGGAGGACTATAAACAAGCTCGTACATTCATGGACGCCCTATTGCGAGTGGTAGATCTTCCTCCAAGTCGGGTCGTGGCAGCGCCTGGCAACCATGATCGGCACACTGCCAACGCACATGGCATTGGTTACCCAAAAGATGCGACGCAGTGCGATGAATGGCTTAGCCCTGCAGCACTCGCCCCGAGTGATGGAGGACATCTAGCAGCACTAGTTGTGCCGTTTCTCAATTTTGTGGAGTTCTGTCGTAAAGCGAAATACGTCCGTCCGGACGGGATAGCGGGTCTCGAGTACCTCACAGGCGTTAGGAGCGTCCCGATGGATGAGTACACGATCGACTTCCTCGTCGTCAACTCGGCTTGGTTCGCCCATCACGCCGCGAGCGACATGCAGAACATGTGGCTCGGGCTCCCTCTACTACACGCACTCTGTGCCCCCCGGACAAAAGGGCGTCTGCTCCCGCCGCTATCGGGAGGAGATCAGGACAATCGGCTGGTCGTCGGCATCTGCCACCATCCTCGCGAGTGGCTGCATCAGGAAGAGCACGACAGTTACTCCAATCGGCCTAACACGTTTCGTTACCTAGCAGAAGCGTGCAATGTCCTGCTCAGCGGCCACGTACACGGGGCCCTTGAGCCGCCGACATCTGCTCATAACTCTGCTCAGGCATTCACTGGAGGAGCGACATACGGCAGTGGCTACTATTTCCGAAATAATTTTTCACTTCTTCAGGTAGATTTTGCAGATCGCTCTGTCACGCGCGCAGGCTACGAGTACGATCCACGTGTAGCCATGTGGGAGGAGCGGATACACGCGGCTGGCACCTATCCCTTGTTTCACACTACGCGTGAGTGTAAGCCGGATGCTGACGTCACGGATCTAGCTGGTGAGTGGAAGTCGGTCTTCTGGACGGAGCACCAGCCAGCCGGCCGCAAGAAACACCGCAACCTCAAGCTGAGCTCGGTTGGAAGAAGTGGATTCAAGACCGAGCGTGGTGACTTCATGTTGAACGGACGGCTGCATGGCGGATACTTCTCCGGCCAATGGAACGACTCGTCTGAGGAGGCGCCGCTGCATGGCACCTTTCAACTCAAGGTCCACGACCGGTCTAACATGGTGGGTCGATGGCTTGGGTTCGATAAGACGGGCGAGATAAGAGTTGGACTATGGCGCTTTACCAAGCGCACGGAGAGGAAGCGATGAGCACTTATGAGCTTAACGGAGGGGACCACCTTGACGCCGTGGTTGTGTGCGGGGGCGCCGGCTCAAGGATGGGACCAGTAGGAGCTCTGATGAGTAAGTGTCTCTTTCCTGCAGGCGGTGTGCCAATTGCAGCGGGACTGATCGCTGATCTTTCGGCAGCGTTTGGTTGCACCCGAGTTGCGTGTGTGACGGGTCATCTCGGATGGCAAGTCGAAGCTGTGCTTCCCGAGTATGTGAAGAACGTCGAGCTCGTCTTCATCAGGGAGTCCGAAGCGCAAGGCACCGCCGGAGCCGTCTTGCTCGCGATGCGGGAGCTTCAAGTGAGTACTTTTGTCTATGCCCACGGCGATATTCGGCTCTTGCCTAGCAGCGTAGATCAGCTGCGAACGGCGGTCGGCGCACTCGATTCGCGCCGTTCGCTGATAGCGACTACGGAGCTCCCGATTGCGCCGACCCATCCCTTGCTGCCGGTTCAGCACGGGCGTGTTGTCGATGCCGATGGAAGTTCCCCCCAATATTCCGTCGGCGTTGCGTTGTTTCGTAGCGTGTTGATACCGCAGCGACGATCGGCGGCAGCGATCTCTCAAGAAAGTATTGAGGCGTGGCTGACGCGTAATACATCTGTGCTAGACGGCGCCCAAGCGGTGCCGCTCGGGGACGAGTGGCTCCATCTGGAAGATCTCCGTTTCTACGGGAGCCACGACTTTGAGCCATACGAGGGGCGCGAGCCTGACGACCGGCTCGCCGCGTAGGCGATTTACGGTATGGGCGAGATAGGTATCGGCTGTTCGGCGATCGTTGGTGAGCCGTCACCAAGCTGCCCGAGTCCGCCACGTCCCCAGCAAGCGCCCTGGTGGTCTTCGAGCACGGCACAGGTGTGGTAGCCACCACTGACTATCGAAGTTGCGCTTGGTAGTCCCACGACCTTGACAGGCACGTCCGACTGGGCGCCAGCGCCCGCTTCTCCGTTCCCGAGTTGCCCATATTCGTCGCTGCCCCAGCATCTGACGGTGTCATCGACGAGGAGTGCACAGGCGGACTTGTAGCCCGCGGAGATGTCGATTGCGCTGGCTATCCCTTCGACCGCCACTGGCAAAGAGCTGTTGATCGTCGTCCCGTTCCCAAGCTGTCCGCTCTGATTTTGACCCCAGCATACGATCTCGCCCGTGGTGAGTAGTGCGCACGCGTGCTGTGCGCCAACGGCGATCTTGACTGCTCCCGTCACTTCACCGACCCGAACAGGTTTTGTGCTGTTAGTCGTTGTCCCGTTCCCAAGTTGTCCGTATTTATTTTCGCCCCAGCAGTCGACGGCTCCTTCTGGGAGGAGAGCGCAGGTGCTATACGACCCCGAGCCGGCAGCGATGGCACCGGCACCGGCAATGTTCTGGACCAAGACTGGATGCGACGCATTCGTGGTGGTGCCGTCTCCAAGTTGGCCGAACTGGTTTTCGCCCCAGCACTTCACACTCCCTGTGCCTTCTGGTATGGCGCAGGTATGAAATGCGCCAGTCGCCAACGCGCTTGCAGTGACTCCGGTCGAGACGGGGATGGTCGACTCACCTTCTGCGGTAAACACTCCTAGTTGGCCATATTGCCCCCCTCCCCAGCATTCAACTTCCCCGCTGTCCAGCTGAGCGCAGGTATGATCGACGCCACCGTATATCGCCTTGGCGGGTCCGCCGAGATCGACAACGGCGATCGGTTGCGGGTTAGAGCAGCTTGAGCAGGTGGTTTCCCCGTTTCCGAGTTGACCGAAGTCGTCGCGCCCCCAGCAACCGACGTCGCCGCCAACGAGGACTGCGCAGGTATGGAAGGTGCCAGCGCCCAGCGCACTGATATTGGTGGCACCCGACCCGGCTGCAATAACTTTTGAGGCGACACCAATAAGGCTATCGCTGTCTGTGACGCTCAGCTTCGCCGTGAAGTACCCGGAGCTTAAGTAGGCGTGTTCGGTGGTGGGTGACAAGGTGACAGCGTTCGCGCCGTCGCCAAAGACCCATCCGTAGACGTTGATCGTAGCTCCTGGGTCAGATGTTGCACTGGCATCGAAGGCCGCGGTTTCTCCCAGTGCTGGATGTGTCGGCGTGACGCTGAACTGGGCCGATGGCGGCGCGACACCGCCGGCGGGCGGGCGCTGGACGCACGCATCCTGGCGATTGCTCCACATCTCTTGGACGTAGTAGTGGGCGCCGTTGATGACCTGGTTATACTCTTTGCCTTTCTTGCCGGAGACAGCGCCGAATTCTTCTTTACACTCGTCCGCAATCTCGACGTTCCCGTTCGCCCAAGCGGTCCCGACGATGGGGTCGGTGATAGCCTCGATACTCTCGTGGGCGATTTGATCGATGGCAGCATCGGCCTGCTTTTCGTTGGGGTACTCTTTCGTCAAGCATTTACCGGTCTGAAACGGAACGACTGCATACACCAGCGGCTGACGTCGGGCTTCGTCCGCCCAGTGATAGGCGCAGGTACTGCCGTGCGACCCAAACGAGCACCCCGAGTGGCTGCTGCAGAACTGCACTCCTGACGGCAGCAGGAGAATGAATAGCGTCCTAAGCCCGGTTGGCAACCCCGAAGTCACCCGGTCAAGCTCGGCTTCGATCTCGGAGTCGTTGAGGCAGAGTTGGTGTTTTGGTGCTTTGCAGACGCTCGCCGGATAGTTGCCTGCGTCCAGGAGTCGTTTGCCAAAGCGCTCGAGGTAGCTAGCCGGGTCGCCTTCGTTGTCCTCGTACTGAGGCGTTACCGCAAAAATATTGTTGGAGGCGCCGCTGTCGGCAGCGGTATTTGACAGAAAGCCGTCGATCAAATCCTTGTACTGAGCAGTCGTAACCTGCGAACCAGGCTCCCAGTAGATCGTGTAGGTAGTCACCGATGGCATCACTGGCCCACCCGCATACTGCAGATCTTCCTTCGTGGGCGAGGCACCTTGATCAATCCTGATCGACCTATCAGGCTTCCTATAAAGCTCCGAGCTAGGCGCGGCAGTCACGGAAGCTGCAATAGTAAGTCCGGCGACGAGCGTTACGAGGACGGCGCTTAGAAGGCGAGATAGCACGCTGTGCACACTTACGCTTCTCGCTGTCCTCCACCGTCTCGGCATCGGGCTATCGTATCATCGAGTGCTTTCCGAATGGGTCGTCGCGGCAATTGAGAGACAGAAACGACTGCTAGACGAGTCGGCAAATAGCTAGGCGCCGTAACACGACACGCTGAGATACACCGTCCCGCATCGCCGATTGTGCGAACTGGGCGGCAGCCAGGTTCACGACGGGGTAACAACCGATGAGTCGTGACGTAGAACAGTTCGGTTTCTTTGCTGGCGCTGAGAGGCGGAGGCGACGAGACGCACTGACAGCGGTATCCATCCGAAGGAGGCGGTTATGACGAATGAACACTCGCGGAAGCCGTCACTGGCGCTGGCAGTTGCAGCCGTGGCACTGGTTTTCGCGATGGCCGGCACGGGAATCGCGGCGAGTCGCTACATAATCACGAGCACATCGCAGATCAAGCCGAGTGTGTTGCGGGCCCTTCGAGGGCCAGCAGCAGCCGCCGCCGTCAGCAAGAACGGTGCCTACGAAGTCGAACTCACCGAAGCGACGCCCGCGACCGGTACGAACGTCTCGCGTACGCTTACGCTCCCGAATCTACCTCCAGCTGCGTACTTGATTAGTGCCTCGGCTCTCGTTGTGGATTCCTCGACTGGACAGAGGGACGAATGTGTGTTGCACGCAGACAGCGAATTCGCCCGAGCGATAAGTGGCGAACCGGCGGGAGGAGTATCGCTAAGCCCGTTGCTTACGCATACATTCACGTCCACTGGATCGGTGACACTAGAATGCAATAGCTTTCGGCCACCCGAAGGCTCGTGGCTTCTCGAAAAGGGTACTCGCGTGATTGCTGTTAGGGTGCCAGCGCAACACAGGATTACGACCAAAGAAGCTCCCTAAATGCCATACTGAAACTACCGGCAGTCGGAAACCAAGTTGTAGCGACGCGGAATGCCGCTTGTGCGACTCGGCGATGGTCGGCTAGTTCGTGCCGCCCTCAGCGATGCCGCGGAAGCCTTTTCCGACATCGAGGGCGCCCCGGACGAAGAGTCCGTACAAAACGAGTGGCACAGATGCCGCTGTGAGTTGATAGCCACCCGCCTTGACAAAGAAGACGACGAGGACGCCAAGTGATCCCAACATCGGCACGGCGTAGGCCGCCACAGCACGGAGCATGAGTATTACGTGTTTCATACCGTGAGCATGTCGGCCATGCTCTAGCAGGTGCCGCTCCCAGGCTCGCTGTGACTCCGCATCTTCTCCGTCTTGCTTGACGATGAACGAAGCCAACGTGATGATGCGGTCGTCGTTATGGAGCATCGCAAACGCGAACCCGATGAGGAGGATGCTAAGTGCCAAAATGATCCAGACTGAGACATGCGTCCGGACCAGGACGGAGGCCGCCGCCGCAATCGTACCGCCAGAAAGGATCGCGATCTGCTGCTGCGCGCGTTCGCGCTCAACAATCTGACCGCGCAGGCACTTGATCATCTCGCCCATGATCTTGCTCCTGTGGGTGCCCGCGTTGGTGCTCCGGGCGTTAGCGCTTAGCTGTTGCGCCGAGCGTCAGTCGCCGTCGATGATGCGTGTCTTTCGATCCTGGGCAGAGGTTCGCGGCCTGACGTACGCGCGCAACCTGGACCCGCTGCCTGAGGTTGGCCAAAAGCGAGGTGGCGCTCGCCTTCGCACGTGCGTAGAGCCCAGCGCTGGTGAGACCCAGGGCGCCGAGGATGCTGATCGCGCTGGTGCGGCCAGTGTGTCCCGATCCGCTGGCGAGCAGGGTTGCCCCAGCCACGAGCGCCGCGATACTGATGATCCCACCGGCGAGTGGCATCTTGAGGTTCTCAAGCGCCACTCGGTACAGCTTGAGGTCTTTCCAGACCTCAGCGCTTGCGGGAGTTTTTAGATCGCTGGTGGCCTGAAGGTCTCGGGGCTGCCGTTCGCCGCGAATAAGGTCACGCCAGAGTAGCCCTTGCTTGTAAAGCTCGGTATCAACATTGGGTTCGGCGCGGCTGGTCGCGTCGGCCGCGAGCTTCGACCAGCTTTCGAGTGGACCCTCGATCGCCGCGATGATGGGCGCTTCCAGTGAGAGCCGGCTCGCGAGGCGACGCATGGTGTCGCAGCGGTGTGGTCCGAGTAGGAAGGCCCACGAGCCCATCTCGTGTTCGGCTCGGTCGGATTCGAGCGCCCAGTAGGTTTCGGCCAAGCCTCGTCCTAGCTGGTACGCGGCCGCGTGGGTCGCTTCAAGAACAAGGGTGTCCTGCGCGCATGCGTCCCAATCGTAGAACTTGTGCGCCACTCCGTTCCAAAGCGCCTGGTGGTCAGCACCGCGTTCTTCCATGCCTTTCAACAGGGTTTTGAGTTCGGTCCAACGCGTGTGAAGATCGGGCTGTTCGTGCAGGCCCAGGGCTTTGCCCAGGTCTTCGACAGTGTCGATCAGCTCTCGGCGGATCTCCGTCGGGCTGCGCTCGTTTGCCAGAGGAAGCTCGTACACCTCCTTTTTGAAGACGGGCGTTCCGGGCTCGCGATCCCCGAAGCGGTCCGGGCGAAACCGGCCTCGCAGCTCAGCAATGCCCCAGCCCAGACGGAAGGCGTAGCGCACGAACTGGACATCGGGAGCCGCTTCCGCGCTCATCGGGCCGAGCATACCAATTCCGAACAGCCGTATTCACCATGTGAGTCAGATAAGCCGACTCGTTCACAGGGTCATCACACGACCGTTCTATGGATCGCTAGTGTCGCCGTCCTCTGTCGTATTACCTGCTCCCTAAGCCTTCGGAGGCCATTGAATGTCGGCACACGCTGTCCCGCAGTCGTCGATCCAGCAGTCGTCGAAGCAGAGCCTCCAGCGCGTTAAGCCACGCCGCGTACTGGCGCAATTGGGCTTGACTATCGTGCTCGCGGCACTGATTGGAGCCACTGGCGCAAGCGCGGCCTACGCCGCCATCGAATCCGCGATCGCCCCGTCCGGTTCGATCGCGTTGACGCCTGGGCACGGAGGCTACTTCTTCGTCGGCAGCAGTTCCGGCGAAACGCCGATGACGTCGATCAGCTGGCTCGAAGGCCAGGACCTTGCCGTCGACGCCGCTGGCTCGAGCAACCAGGCCATATCCATCGGCCACACGACCTCCGACAGCGGCTCCTACAGTTCGACGGCGGTCAGGCAGGCCATCGCGGCCGTGGGCCTCGACGGCTACTCGGTCGTTCAGTCCTTCTCGATCGGGAAAAGCAAGGCAGGCCACAAGGCCAACCGTCACCCAGAACGGCCGGTCGCGGGCGCGAGCCTGACCCTGCCGTTTAGCACGACCGCCGCTAACGAGCTGGTGGTGATCCTGGCCGGTGGCCAGGACACCGGCACCCTTAACCTGAGCGGGATCGAAGCCACGACGCTGCAAAACGCGACTTATGCTGCGCCGAACTCGGCAGTGATCGCCTCGGTAGCCGCCTACACGGCGCAGCTGCCGACTGGTAAGCACAAGATCAAGTTGCGCTCGACGACCTATGTGCCGAACTCGGGCACGAGCCTTGGCGTGGTCGTCTACGTCCTAGCGCCAGCACCCGCCCCGGGGATCACGAGCGTCAGCCCGAGCACGGGTCCGGAAGCGGGTGGGACACCCGTGACGATCACCGGCACGAACCTCGACGGAGCCACCGCGGTCAAGTTCGGGACCACCGGCGCTGAGAGCTTCAAAATCAACTCGCCGACCTCGATCGAAGCCGTCGCGCCAAGTGGCAGCGGCACCGTCGAAGTAAGCGTCATGACCGAACGCGGTACCAGCACGGCCACGACGGCCGACGATTTCAGCTACGTGCCACCACCGGCCGTTACGAGCGTCGGCCCGAACAGCGGGCCGGAAGCCGGCGGCACGTCGGTCACGATCTCCGGTGCCGGGCTCTCCGGCGCGACAGCCGTCAAGTTCGGCGGAGGCAACGCCGAGAGCTTCAAAGTCAACTCTCCGACCTCGATCGAAGCAGTTTCGCCGAACGGGTCCGGCACCGTGCAGGTGACCGTGACCAACCCCTACGGGACGAGCACGACGAATGCCGGCGACCAGTTTACGTACATCGCTCCGCCGCCGCCGTCGATCACCGCAGAGAAGGGAGGTCCATT
The DNA here is from genome assembly GCA_963782925.1 of uncultured Solirubrobacteraceae bacterium. GTDB lineage: Bacteria > Actinomycetota > Thermoleophilia > Solirubrobacterales > Solirubrobacteraceae > Palsa-744. The sequence goes on along the minus strand of CAWALH010000002.1, from coordinate 1,705,412 downwards.
CAGCGGAGGCTTTGCACTTGACGCCCAGGTCCACAACTTCCCCCTCGGAACCTTCATCTACTCCTGCCACGACAACAGCGGTCCTGGTGGAAGCGAGATCGTCTACTTCTCGCACGCCGTAGAAGTAACCAACCCAAACCAGAGCACTTGGCCAGGCGTCTTTTGCTACGACTCCGCGCCGTACGTCTCCTACCTCGAAATGGACGGCGTGAGATCCAACTCCGTCCAATTCTAGACCACGGTGTCCTTCTCGTCGGACGGTTCTCGGTTTATCGTCGCGAGTAGATTCCCTCGATCACATCACCCCGCGATTCACGGCAAGAGTCGCGAGAGACTGGCTATGCCGCAATCGCGAAAGGTAACGCTACATGGGTCTTAAGGATCGTCTACTTCAAGCGAAGTGCGCCACCGGCTTTCACACAGGTCAGTGGCAGACGCTTGCCACAGATTCATGCGACGAACAACGTATTTGTACGCTCTGTGGCAATGTTTCAGCCCGTACTCAACACCACTTGGGGGAATGGCACTTTGTGGGTGATCGGGGTACGAACGGTTGCCTTGCAGAACGACGGTGCGACAGGTGCGGCATGGCCGAGCGCGAGAACCGGCACGAAATGGCCGGGGAGTACATCCGCTCACGCTCATGTCGCCAACGATATGTTTGCCATTTTTGCGGCTATACGAACGGCAAGACATTCATCGAACACGACTGGGGTGACCTCGTCAAGGTGGAGGGGAGAGTCGGCCACTACAGGTACTGCAAGCGGTGTGGTGCGGAGGACAAAAGCGCCATCTAGCTCCAGAATGGTATGTATGGCTGAAGCTCGACGAGTATCAATGCTTCCGCGAATGGCGCGGGTTTCCATCAGTAGTACGTTGACTCGCCTGGGCGTGGCGCATCTGCAACGCCCATAAAACATTATCAATAGCAACAGGATGAGCCACCACCTACCCGAGACCGGGCACGAAACCGCGAGTGCTTGGACACGTGTCGTCAAGTACCTCATGTCCCACCATGACCCGCGGCTGCATTTGCGAGTCATCAAACTGCGTCATATGACGCGAGTCCGGCTCATGATCTTTGGCGGCCTAATCGGCATAGCTGGCATCTTCTTCCCGTGGTATATCTTGTTCTATCCCGTTGCGCATGGAGAACACAGTGAACTCGTCAACGGGCCGAAGCTTGAACACAATGCCGTTGTCGTGCACGATGCTTTGACCCTAAATGGTGTGCACGCAAGTGAGGTAGCTATTGCGATCGCGATCGTTACGGCACTCTTGCAGCGTCTCGGCGATGTGCCGTTTCTGAGACGCCGCATGATGTGGGCCCGTCCGGCCGAAGGCGGCCCGCCTCGTATAGTTGCATGGGCCTCAAGTATTCCGGCGGGCGTCTCCTTCTACGCCATAGTGAGCTTCGTCAGCAACCAGTGGGCGGCAAATGTCCACAACGGATACGAGGAATCCATTCGGGAAAACGTCTACTATGCCAATGGCGGCGGCCATAGGGGCCTTGAGCTAGCCGCCTCGATATCTGTCTACCCGCTGGGCGGCTTTTTTATTCTCTGTATCGGTTTGGCTCTAGCGTGGGTCGGCCTGTATTCGCGCACCGCGCCTGACTGGAAGGAGCCCGAGCAGAAGAACGCTTCGCCCCGCAGGGTTCCGAGCACTGCTGTCAGTGTGGCACGAGGCACGGTCATACTAGGTGTGTTGGTCGCTGTGTGGCTCTTCTCGATAGGGCAAGTGCGATTCCTCTAGGCAAGCCGGACCGGCTAGTAACTTGGCGTTGCTGTGGAGAAGCTACGTAGAAATGCAGGCGCCCAGCGCTGGCGACGTTCGACGCATCACTAGCTTCAGCACATGGCTTTCCTGCCGTGCGACGGTCAGCGGCCGAACGCCGCTCTTGCGACGCCGAGCACGATCAGCCAACCGAATCGCCGGGCGCGGAGCCGGTCGCGCGCGTGTCGTGTCCAACCAATACGTACAGTGCCAGCCCGACCGAGTAGGTCGACGGGAAATAGAGCAGGTCGTCCTCATCAACCATCTTCCACTGCGCTACCGCGGCGGTCTCCATGTGCGGCGCTCCTACCTCCACAGAGATCGTGACCTCCTCCCCCGGCTCGGTGTCCGAGATCGAGGTGAAGCGAGCCGACGTTAGCGTCCAGGGACCCGTCGTCGGTCCGATGCGCCGCAGTCGGCGCCCCTGCCACGAGACGCTGCCGCTGTTGCGGATAGTCCACCGCTTGATGAAGCGTGTGCCGCAGGGAACTGTCGAGCCGTCCGGCGGTTCCTCGGAGACGAACGTGGCCGCGTCTCCCTCGAGCGGGTAGCGGGCCTGGCGCGCGATCAGTAGCGGGTTGCGCAAGCGCCGGCGTTGGCGCGTCGACTCGCGGGCGATGTCGACGAGACTCGCCAGTAGGTCGGCTGCGCCAAAGCGCTCGCTGTAGTAGCGAATGATCCGGTCTGAGGCCGGACGCTCGCCACGCTCAACCCGCGAGACATAGCTCTGATCAATTTCGAGGTCGGTCGCGACCTCGGTCTGCGTGGCGCCGGCCTGCTCGCGCAGGCCGTGCAGTATCGCTCCGACGTGCTGGTCGGGTCGGTCTCCGACGGGCTGGTCCCATCCGGCTCGGCGCGGCTTCGGCATATGACAAGCAGTCAAGAAAGCACACCGGCTCGATCCTCGGCGTGTGAGCACGTCCACGCGACCCAACGGAGGATCTATGAGCAGCTCTCTTGTTAGTCCGGGCAGCTTCCTGCCCACCAGAACCAGTCGTCAACTCACCCGCGCCTTGGAGCAAATCGACGCCGCCCAGCTGGTGGCGCTACGTCGTGACGAGGCGCGGCTGGAGCGGGTGGCGACCACTGCCCGGCGCGGCATGGTCCGCGCCGCCGAGATCGGCGCGCTCGAGGCCAGTCTCGGCCAGGTCAATCCCCAGGCTGCCGCCTACGTCCATGCCTCGGCCGTCGCCGGTGCCATCGGCATCGCCAGCGTGGTCTACGACGCCTCGCGGGGCCTGTGATGGTCATCCTCGTCTTGCTCATCATCGGCCTGGCCGTCGAGCTGTGGCATCTGCTGGCTGAACTCTGGCCGCTCGTGATCGTGGCCGCGGCCCTCTACGTCGTGGCCCGCCTTGCCGCTTACCACTGGCGCGCCAGCGCCGCAGAAGCCCGCGACCGTCTGCGCCACGAACGGGCTCGTCGGGACATCGACCACATCGCGGCCGCGACCGAACTGGCCATGTACCAGGCCGCCGCCCACCGCAGCGAGGTCATCGAGGGCACCGCTATCGAGGTCGAGCGATGACCGAGCCAGAGCGCCAGAGCGTCCTCGCCCACAACGCTCGGCTGCGGGCGGCGCTCCGCGCGGCGTGCCGTGAGATCGAGCGCTTGCGTGACGCCAACGCCAACCTCCGGGTCGAGCGAGACGCCGCCGACGTATTGCTCGGAGAAGCGATGGACGCCGTCGTAGGCGGTGGACGGGCATGAACAAGCCGATCCAAGCCCTCTTGCTCGTGATCGTGGGGCTGGCGGCACTCGCCGGCGCCGGTCCCGTTCTGGCTCGCCTGATCTCCGCACTCGTGCCGCTTGTGCTGGTCGTGGGCGTGGTCGTGGCGCTGCTCAAGTGCGTGTGGTTCTACACCCGCTAGGTGGGGTCTGTAACCACAGCCGGATTGACTCCCGTTGTGGTGAGAAAGTTCTTGACAGCAAGCATTTTGCCGATCAATACTCAGGAGGTTCAATACCGAACATAAACCGAACAAAGGAGGTGACAAATGTAATACCAACTCACAGAAAGGAGGTGCATTCACTATGGCACCAAGAATTCATATCAAGGGCATTAGGCGCACGGAGATCGACACCGATCTCCTTGCCTACGTCTATTTTTTGCAAGGGAAGCGGTTGGTACAGCAGCGCCGCGAGCGCGAAGCCGAGGCCAGCGCCAAACGCCGGGCGCACGAAGCACACAAGGGCGAGCGTTCGGGAGGCCGAGCGTGAACGCTGATCTTCTAGCTCTGGTCGCCGCTGGGAGCGGCTCAACCATGCTGGCCGCGATTGCCGCTCGCGAACACGCCCAGGCCGAGCGGATGAGGGCGAGCCGGGTTCGGCTGTTGACCCGGTTCCCCGTTGGCCTGGAACCGGCGCAGGCTGCGGCGGCGTGGAACGGCTTGGCCGGCCTGCCCTACACGACCGAGCTCGTCGCGGAGGTGACGGCAACGGAGGGGTCGATCACGCACAGCCTGTGGGTGCCGGCGGCGGCGCATGACTCGGTGCACGCGGCGCTGGTCGGCGTCATCCCCGCCCTGCGCATCATCACGGCACCGGCCTCACTGAGCGAAGCGACCACGCTTAGCTTGCGGCTGTTCGTCTCGACGCCGAGCGCTCTGTCGACCAACGACGTGGCGTCCGCGTCGCGGTCGCTACTGACCGGCCTTTCCGTCTTGCGAGCAAGCGAGCAGGTCGTTATCCGCTGGGCGCTGTCGCCGGGGAGTGCGCGGCCTCGGCCGGAGCCGACCGATCCGACTCCCCGGCAGCGTGAGATCGCGCGCGCCTGGCAGGCCAAGACGGCAACTCCTGGCTTCAGTGTCAGTGGACTCGTCCTTATTCGGGCGGCAACGCTAGGCCGGGCGCGGGAGCTCGGGGCGCTCGTCGAGAACCTGCTGCGTAGCCGGCGAGGTCTGGCTGGCGGCATCCGTGTCACCTCAGAGCGCGGCAGCCGGACGCTGGCCTCGATACCGAAGGTCCGACGTTCGTCTGGTTGGCTATCCGTAGCCGAGCTGGTGCCCCTGCTCGGTCTGCCGCTCGGCGAGGCCGTTCCTGGAGTGGAGGTCGGCGTATCCCGAGAGTTGCTGGTACCCCGCCACGTACCCCGGAGCGGCGGGCGTCTTCTCTTGACCGGCCGGGACGCAGACGGTGCGCGGCCGGTCTTCCTGTCGGCTGAGGCAGCACGCCTCCACCTCGCAGTCATCTCCCCCACGGGCGGCGGCAAGTCGACGCTGCTGCTGCGGTGCCTCTTGGATGATCTGGCTAGCGGCTACGGCGGGATTCTGCTCGACCCTAAGAACGATCTCGTCAGCGATCTGCTTGACCGCATCCCGCCCGAGCACGCCGATCGCGTGGTCGTCCTGGACCCCTCGGCTGCCGGCCCGGTTCTCGGCTTGGACCTACTCGGCAGCGGTGACCCCGACACGCGAACGGAGGTCGTGCTCTCAGCGCTCAGAGGTATCTACAAAGACGCCTGGGGAGTACGGATCGACAGCTACCTGCGGCTGGGGCTGCGGACGCTCGCGGAGCTGCCGAACCCAGTGCTCTCCGACTGGCTGCGGCTCTACACCGACCGAGACCTGCGCCGCGCCGCGGTCGGACGACTGCGCGATCCGATCCTCAGAGCCCAATGGCGTGTCTACGAGGATTCGCTGAGCGACGCCGAGCAGTTTCAGCACATCGCCCCAGCCCTCTCCAGGGTCACCAGCTTGTTGGCGCGCCCGGCGCTGCGCAACATCATCAACCAACCCGAGCCGAAGCTGTCGATCCCTCAGTTGCTGGCCGAACGCAAGTGGCTGGTGGTCGCGCTCAGCCCGAGTGCCCTGGGAGAGAGCGCCAACGACCTGCTCGCAGCGATCGTCGGTTATCTCGTGTGGACGGCCGTCGAGCAACGGGTCGCCTTGCCCGAGCATCGCCGCCACCCGATCTTCTTCTACTGCGACGAGCTGCAATCGCTCAAGCTCCCGGTGGGCCTAGAGGTCTTCCTCGAGCGCAGCCGCGGGCTCGGCTGTGGCGTCGTTGCCGCCACCCAAGGTCTCGGCCGACTCAGCGAAAGCGTCCGCAACTCGCTCCTCGGGAACGTCGGCAGCTTGGTCGCACTCAAGGCCACCGGTGCCGATGAGGCGACCCGGCTGGCGCGGGAGCTGCCCGGCCTCCAGGCGAGTGACCTGATGGGCCTCGGCCGCTTCGAGTGCGCCGCCCGGATCAACACCGGCAGCCTCGGCAGCGGTTCGGTCGTCGTCACCGGACGCACTGAGGGGCCGCCACCGGTGACCGGGCAGGCCGGGGCCATCCGAGCGCTGACGGCTGAGCGCTACGGCCGCGACCCGCAGGTGATCGAGTCTGAGCTGGCGCGCCGGATGGAGGAGCCAGCGGCCGATGAGGCCCAGCTCGGTGAGACCAGGAGGGCCATATGAGCGGTCCCACCGCCCGTCCCGCCGCATCGAGTCGTGCGCGCGACCTGTCCCGCACAGCGGCCACTTCCGCGCCGCTAAGCGCGGCGAAAGACTGCGCTCCCGCTCGTCCTTCCCGTATCACCGCCGATCAGCTCCAACAGATCGCTAGTCACCTCAGCAACCAGGACCTCCAGGCGCTCAACTTCGTCGCTGCGAGCCGTCTTGCGAGCGGCAAGCAGCTCGTCCGTGGCGTGTGGATGGCCGACCGGGACACCGAGCCCAGCCAGGCGCGGATCGCCAGACGCGCGCTCAAGCGGCTCAGCGACTGGCGGGTCCTCGACCCGCTCTCCGGCCGGAGCGTCGGGGGCGTGCACGGAGGTTCCGAGACGATCGTCTATGGCGTCGGGGCGGCCGGTATCCGGCTGCTGGCCATGCGCGGGCAGCAGCAATCCCGCCTCGGCACTCCCGGCGCGAGATACGTCGCCCATACGCTCGCCGCGACGCAAGTGGTGGTCGATCTGCGCACCGCCGCCGCCCGCGGCGAACTCGACGCAATTGAGGTCCAACAGGAGCCGCGATGCTGGCGGACATTTCTAGCTGGGCTGGGTGCCCGGCTCACCTGTAAGCCGGACCTGTTCCTGCGGGTTGCCGCTCCCGGCAGCGCCTATGAAAGCCACTGGATGATCGAGGTAGACATGGCGACCGAGGCCAGCGGGACTATCCGCTCCAAAGCCCGCCGGCATCTCGCCTACTTCCGGTCCGCCAGCGAGAGCGTCAAGCCGCGCGTGCTGTGGGCGGTCCCCGATCAGCGCCGCGCCGAGCAGATCACGACGACGCTCGGCACGCTTCCCACCGACGCCCGGCGGTTGTTCAGCGTTTGCACCCAGGACCAGGTCATCCCGCACGTGATCTCAGAGGCCCGCTCGTGAGCATCGCCGCCAAGCTCCCCCTCTACGAAGATGCGAGCCGCACCTGGGGGCTGATCGAGGCAGACTCGCTCAGGCTGCTGGCGAGGCTGCCGGAGAACTCCATCGATGCGATCGTGACCGACCCGCCGTACGGGATCGGCTTCCACGGCGAAGCATGGGACGGAGCCGGCATCTATGACGCCGCCCGCGGGAACGCCGAGCTGCTCAGCGACGGCGAAGCCTTCGCTCGCTGGACGAGAACCTGGGCGGTCGAGTGCCGGCGGGTGCTCAAACCCGGCGGCCACCTGCTCGCTTTCGGTTCCCCGCGCACCTTCCACCGGCTCACGGCTGGTGTCGAGGACGCGGGCCTGGAGATCCGGGACACGCTGCTGTGGCTCTACGCCCAGAGCACACCGAAGGCCCGCAAACTCCCTGGCGGGCGGGCCGCGATGCTCAAACCGGCCTACGAGCCGATCCTGCTCGCCCGCAAACCCCTCGACGGCACCACGCCGCGCAATATCGAGACATGGGGCACGGGAGCACTGAACACTGAGGCGTCCCGCGTCAGCGGCTGCTGGCCGGCGAACCTCGCGCTCTCCCATACTCGCGGCTGTACCGCGACTCGCTGCACAGCTGAGTGCCCGGCAGGGCTAATCGATGCGATGCGTCCCGATCTTCGCCCCAGCCGTCTGTTCCACTCCGCCAAGGCATCCAAGCGCGAACGCGAAGCCGGCTGCGAGGCGCTGCCGCTGCAATCCGACCGGCTATACAGCCGTCCCGCTGTGCGCATTCGGCGCAACATCCACCCGACCGTCAAACCGATCGCGTTGATGCGCTGGCTGGTGGCCCTGGTCACACCACCGGATGGGGTGGTGCTCGACCCCTTCGCCGGTAGTGCCAGCACCGGGATCGCCGCTGTCGTCGAGCAGCGGCGGTTCCTCGGCATCGAACGGGAGCCGAAGTACATCGACATCGCCTGTGCTCGTCTTACCCATTGGGCGCACAAGTCCGTCAAGGAGTCGGCGTGAGGGCTGGATGGCGCTTCGGTGGGCGGAAGGACTGCGGTCTTTCTGCCTGCCGACATGGCCATCCAACGACAAGGAGGAACCTCATGGCCACCAAGGCCGAGCAGGTCTACGACGAAGTCCAGGAGCTGATCGCCTCAGGCGTGCAGCGAGCAGAGGCGTTCAAGCAACTTGCCGAGCAGTACGGGCGGCCGGTGGACTCGATCCGCGGTAGCTACTACTCGCACAAGAAAAAGCTCGAGGGCGGCGAGAGCAAACCGCGGACCCGGCGGCGCGAGACGACGCCGGAGGATGCGCTGGCCGACGCCCGCGCCTCCCTCGAACGTTCGATCGCTGCCATCGACCGTGAGGTCGAGGTGGCCGAGTTCAGGGCGGCCGAGGCCGTTACTGAGGCCCAGGCCCTCAAGGAGAGTGCAACCGAGCGCAAGCAGGCCATCACCAAGCGCCTGGAGGCGCTGAACTGAGTCAACGCGGGCCGATCTGGACAGAGGTTCGGATCGGCCCGCATCAACCATTTAACACCTTGCCATATCAGCGACTTAACGGGAAAATCGTTAAGCCATATTAACCGAAAGGAGGTAATCTAGTGACACTACCTACCACAGAAAAACCAACTAATACGCTTACCACGGAGACGGGAGCGACAGCGGTGATCTACCTGCGGGTGTCCAGCGCCGGACAGCTCACCGGGCATAATCCAGAGGGATACTCCATCGAGGCGCAGCGCCAAGCCTGTGAACGTTACGCCGCGTCATTGGGTGCCCGGATCGTGCGCGAGTACGTCGAGCCCGGAAGGACCGGCACCAACACCCGCCGCCAAGCGCTTCAACAGATGCTCGCCGAGCTTGGCGAGGTGGCTCCCACCTACGTGGTTTTCTACGACCTCTCAAGGGTCGCCCGCGAGGAGTCAGACGCCTTCTGGCTGCTGGCTCAAGTCAAGAGCCACGGTGCCAAGCTGACCTCCACCCGCGAGCCGGTCGACGATAGCCCGCAGGGGCTCCTGTTGTTCGCGATTATGGCCGGTGTCAACGCCTTCCGCTCGCGCGACGATGGCCAAAAGGTCAAGGTCGGCCTCGAACGCAAGTTCCTCGATGGCGGCACCGTCGGCATAGCCCGCATCGGCTACCTCAACGTCCGCGAGCGAGTGAACGGGCGCGAGATCGCAGCCATCGCCGTTGACGATGACCGCGCCTCACATGTCCAACTCGCCTTCGATCTGGCAGCCACCGGCGACCACACCATCACAACCATCACTAATGTCCTTGAGAGCGCCGGATTGCGTACCCGCGGCAGCTACAAGCGGCCACGCAAACCAATGACCCGCAGCATGGTCCACCGCATGCTCCGCGACGACTACTACACAGGGATCGTCACCCACAACGGCGTCAAGGGCAAGGGACGCCACGACGCCCTGATCGACCGGGCGACCTTCGATCAGGTGCAGAAGGTGCTCGACAGCCACCGCATCAGTGGCGACCGCTCCTACAAACACCACCACTACCTCAAGGGCAGCATCTTCTGTATCTGTGGCAAGCGCCTCGGGTATGGACGCCACCGAGGCAAATGCGGCGGACAGTATGAATACTTTTCCTGCCTCAGCCGAGTACAACGTGACGAACGGTGTCAAGCGCCCTACTTCCCGGTGGAGCGCACCGAACGCGCGGTCGTGCGCCGTTATGCGCGCGAGACCTACAAAGACGACGAGCAGAACGAAATCCGGGAGGCGCTGCGCACCTATGTGGAGTCGAAGACCGAGGTCGCCCGGCGCGAGTCCGCCCGACACAACCGCCGCCTCCACGACCTGACCGCAGAGCAACAGAAGCTCGTGCAGCTCTACTACAAAAGCGGCGTATCCGAGGAGGTCATGAAAGCTGAGCAGGAGCGCATCGAGTCCGAACGCACCAAGGCACAGCAATGGGCCGATGCCGCCACCGCAGAGGTCGAGGACGTGATGGCGGCGCTCGATGACGCGCTCACGATCCTGGACGAGCATGTCATCTACGAGGCGCTTCCGACGAGCACCCGCCGGCTCGTCAACCAAGCGCTGTTCCTCGCGCTTGTGGTCATAGATCCCGACAACATCCAGGCAGAGCGCACGCCGCTATTTGCGACCATCGCCTGTCTTACCCAAGAGCTGCGCGAGACCAAGGAACGACCCCAAGCCGGCCAGAAACGGCCCCGGACGCCTCAACATATGACGGGGCGCCCCCAGGACGACCACGACCCCGAAATTCGGGGCCGGGGTTCGTACATAATGCAAATGGCGGGAGCGACGGGACTCGAACCCGCGACCTCTGCCGTGACAGGGCAGCGCTCTAACCAACTGAGCTACGCCCCCGCGATGGGGCCACGACGCCATCGACGCCGCGCACTCCTCCAGTATGCCAAGGCTCGGCCGCCGCCGGGGACTCGGCGCCGCCGGCCATGTCCTCGGGGCTCCCTGCCGGACGCCTCGCGGCCGCCCGCGGAGCGCCACTCCGCCAGTCAGATACGAAACTGGCCACCCAGCCAGGCCGTGCTCTACGCTTTGCGCCATGGCGCTCGTCGGCCCGCCTCCACTGCTCGACAGCAACCCGCTGGCGGTCATGCTCGAAGACCTGCGCAGCGAGCGGCTGGGGCCGTTCCCGCCGGGCGAGACGCGCTTCTCGCTGACGCGCACGCGGCGCTTCGCGAACGAGCCGCTTGAGATCCTGCTCGAAGGGTACGAGCGCTACGGGCCGATCTTCACGACGCGCATCTTCCACTCGAACGTCGTCTGGATGCTCGGGCCGGAGGCGAACCACCACATCCTCGTCTCGCACGCGAGCAACTTCCGCTGGCGTGAAGGGCACTTCCGCGACCTGATCGGGCTGATGGGCGACGGCCTGCTGACGATCGACGGCGACTTCCACCGCCAGTCGCGGCGGATCATGCTGCCGGTGTTCCACCGCGACCACGTCGCCGCGTCGCTCGACGCGATCGCGAGTGAGACCGAGCGCGCGATCGACGAGCTGTACGTCGGCGCCGAGATCGACCTGTACGCGTGGACGCGCCGCCTGGCGATGCGCGTCGCGATGCGCGCGCTGTTCGGCGTCGACCCCGACGGCGAGCGCCCCCGCGCGATCGACGCGGCCGGGCTGTTCGAGGAGGCGCTCGCGTTCTACGCGTCCGACTACTTCCTGCGCGTGCTGCGCACGCGCAACAGCCCGTGGGCGCGGATGCAGCGCGCCGCGCGCGAGCTCGACGAGCTGATCTACGATGAGATCGCCGAGCGACGCGCGACGGGGCGGCGCGGCGGCGACATCCTCAGCCTGCTGCTCGACGCGAGCGACGACGAAGGCAACACGCTCACCGAGCTGCAGATCCGCGACGAGGTGATGACGCTGCTGTTCGCCGGGCACGACACGACGACGTCGACCGTCTCGTTCATGTTCTACGAGCTCGCGCGCGCACCGCACCTCGCGGACGCGCTCATCGCCGAGCAGGACGCGAAGCTCGCTGGCGCGCGACCGACCGCCGCGCAGCTGACGTCCGGTGAGCTGACCGAGCTCGAGATGGTCCTCGACGAGACGCTACGCAAGTACCCGCCCGCGTGGGTCGGGCCGCGCCGCGCGATCGAGTCGTTCGAGTTCGCCGGCCACACCGTGCCGGCGCGCGCGTTCGTCAACTACAGCTCGTGGGCCAGCCATCACCTGCCCGACGTGTACGACGAGCCCGACGAGTTCCGCCCGTCGCGCTTCACGCCCGACGCGAAGGCGGCGCTGCCGAAGGGCGCGTACGTGCCGTTCGGCGGCGGCTCGCGTACGTGCATCGGCATGCGCTTCGGCCAGCTCGAGGTGCGCACGATCGCGACGATGCTGCTGTCGCGCTTCAGCCTCTCGCTGCCCGACGACTTCGAGCTGACGATCCGCCAGATGCCGACGATCAGCCCGAAAGACGGGCTGCCGATGCGCGTCGACGCACGCGCGTCGGCCCCGCCCGCGCGCGCCGCGGCGCCGACCGCCGCCTGAGGGCTCAGCGCAGCGTCGCGCTCGCTTCCAGCTCGTAGCCGGCCTCGCCGCCGGCGCCGGTCGCTTCGTGCGCGGCGAGGCCCGTCAGGCGGACGTCGGGCTCGTCGAACAGCGTCAGCTTGAGCGCTTCGATCAGCGGCCCGCGCGGGTGCACGACGAGCTTGCCTTCGCGCGCTTCGGCGACGGCGTCGACCGACGCGCCGACGCCGAACAGGCCGCCGCTCGCGCGCAGCTGCACCTTGCCGCCGGAGCTCGAGACGAGCCGCACGTCGAAGCCGGGCGGCAGCGCCGCGCGCACGTCGGCGGCGCTCGCGAACGCGCTCGCGTGCAACTTGCTGCCGCGCTTGGTCACGTGCACGTCGCTGACGACGAGCGGGCCCTCGCGCGCGCTCGTCGCGCGCAAATCGAGCCGGCTCGTGCCGCGCGCTTCGGACAGCAGCTCGTCGGTCCGCGCCGGATCGACGGCGATGCTGCTCGCGCGCACGGTCACCCGATCGGCGTCTTTCCACAGCAGCTTGACGGCCGGCCACGCGCTGACGTGCACGCTCGTGACGTGGCCGTAGCGACCGATGCGCGACGAGATCCGGCTCGCGGCGATCCGCGGCAGGATCACCTGCGCGAGCACGAGCAGCACGACGAGCACGCCGAACAGCGACAGGGCGACGCGCGTCACCGTGCCGGCGCCGCCGCGCCGCGCCCACCGCATCCGCTAACAGCCACCGTCGCCGCGCCGCATCGCCCGACAGCTTGCCAGGAGGCGCGGCGGGCGGCGGCAAGCGCCTACGCGAACCCGCTCGCCCGCGAAACTGTGCGGCGACGCTGCTCGCCGACTGCTCGTCGAAAGGGGCGCGCCGCTTCCTAACCAACTCGTTGCCGAGCTTTGCCAGGCGTTAACGTGGCGCTCGCTAGCCTTGAAGACCCCGAGCAGGTCCGGGGCGCGTAGCTCAGTTGGCTAGAGCACCTCGTTTACACCGAGGGGGTCGCCCGTTCGAGTCGGGCCGCGCCCATCGCTTCAGACGGACACTCGCACCACTCGCATGACAGACGACAGCTCACCAATCCGCATCGCCGTGATCGGCTCCGGCCCGGCCGGCTTCTACGCCGCCGGCCACCTCCTGAAGGACGCCAGCGAGCGGATCGAGGTCGACATGATCGAGCGCCTACCGACGCCGTGGGGTCTCGTGCGCTCGGGCGTCGCGCCCGACCACCCGAAGATCAAGTCGGTCACGCGCGTGTACGAGAAGACGGCGGCGCACCCGCGCTTTCGCTACTTCGGCAACGTCTGCTTCGGCGAGCACGTCTCGCGCGAGGAGCTGCTCGCGCGCTACCACGCGATCGTCTACGCGACCGGCTCGCCGCTCGACCGCCCGCTCGGGATCCCCGGCGAAGAGCTGCCCGGCTCGCATGCCGCGACCGAGTTCGTCGGCTGGTACAACGGCCACCCCGACCACTCGGGCCTAGAGGTCGACCTCGTCTCGGCCGAGCGCGCCGTCGTGATCGGCAACGGCAACGTCGCCGTCGACGTCGCGCGGATGCTGATGCTGAGCGCCGAGGAGCTCGCGCCGACCGACACCGCCGACCACGCGCTCGACGTGCTCGCGCGCAGCCGCGTGCGAGAGGTCGTCGTCGTCGGGCGCCGCGGCCCGGCGCAGGCGGCGTTCACGAACCCCGAGCTGCTCGAGCTCGACGAGCTGACCGACGCCGACGTGCTCGTCGACTCCGACGAGCTCGAGCGCGCGCTGGCCGTGCACGACAAGGCCGCCGAGGAGGACACGACGGCGCGGCGCAACGTCGAGATCCTGCGCCGCTACGCCGAGCACGAGCCGACACCCGGGCGCAAGCGGATCGTCCTGCGCTTCCTGCTCTCGCCGACCGAGCTGCTCGCCGGCGACGACGGCGCGCTCGCGGCCGTCGAGTTCGTGCGCAACGAGCTCGTGCCCGGCGACGGCGGGACGCTGAAGGCGCGCGGCACCGACGAGTCGGAGACGATCGCCGCGGGCCTCGTGTTCCGTGCGATCGGCTACCGCGGCGTGCCGCTGCCCGACGTCTCGTTCGACGAGCATCGCGCGACGATCCTCAACGCCGGCGGGCGCGTGCTCGACCCCGACAGCGGCGAGCCGCTGCCCGGTGAGTACGTCGTCGGCTGGATCAAGCGCGGCCCGTCGGGCGTGATCGGCACGAACAAGAAGGACGCGCAGGAGACCGTCGACGCGATGCTCGCCGACCTGCGGTTGAGCGCGAACGGCGATCGCCCGAGCGACAACGGCGCCTCCGCGACCGCCGGCGCCCGGCACACGCCGAGCGAACCCGACGCGGCGGCCGTCGATGCGCTGCTGCACGGACGCCAGCCCGAGCTCGTCACGTACTCCGGCTGGGAGGCAATCGACCGCCACGAGCGCGCGCTCGGCGAGCCCGGCGGGCGCCCGCGCGTCAAGCTGACGCGGATCGACGAGATGCTGCGCGTCGCCGCCGCCGAACATCCGTAGCCGCCGGGCCGGTTCGCAAGGCCGGCGCCGCGCCGACGTTGGCGCGGGATATGGCAGACTGCTCGGCGCGAGCCCCGTTAGCTCATCTGGTAGAGCGCCGGACTTTTAATCCGGTGGGGCGGGTTCGAGTCCCGCACGGGGCACCATTTCGTCCTTATGGAAACCCACGGCCCGCGAAAGCGGGTCGTGGCTGTGTTGGCGGCCCTCCCGGCAGGTTGGCTTGCCGCTCGACACGCAGTCGACAGATGTGCGGGCGATGGCGTGGATCTCGCGGACCCAGGGTGTCGGTTTGGCCTCGATGACGCTTCCATCGCGGATGTAAAGCGCCTCGAATAGCGCTTGATTAATGATGCGGCGGACGTCGGGTGGCGACGGCTCGTAGCGCAAGTTGGGATTGTCGAGCAGGGCGAGCGCCTCCTCCAGCGCGTGCATGATCTCGCCAGCGTCATGTGTAGCCACCTTCGCCCAGTGCTGCGCCTTGCCGCGCTCGGTTTCGATGCGGGCCTGCTCGGCCTCCAAGACCTCCTCGGCGATGCTGCCCTTATAGAAAAGGTGCAGGAGCTTCTGCTGCTCGCGGTGTAGTTCCTGAAGTCGTCGGGCGTGGCGGTCGGACTCACGTTGGGCCGTGTGCATGTGGCCCTCGGCGTATTCCCGGACAGCCTGGCGAACCGTCTCCTGCTCACGACCGGTCAAGCGGACACCGGCGTAGTAGTCCTCAATGGCACGCTCGACCTTGATGGTCTGGACATAGCCCCCGTCGCAGGCGTGCTTTCGGCGTCCCTGATGGCTGAGGCAGCCGAGGTAGTCGTAGACGCCGCCTTTGCCGCGTATGCGGTGGAAGACCATCCGGCGCCCGCAGTAGCCGCAGTAGATCGACCCCCGCAGGTAGTGCTTGTGCTTGCGCGTGCGGTTGCCGCTGAGCATGGCCGATTTCAGGACCTGCTCGACCTTCTCGAACGTCTCACGATCGATGATGGGCGCGTGGCGGCCCTTGGTCTTCATGCTGTCCCAGGTGACCACGCCGACGTAGAACTCGTCGCGGAGCATTCGATGGATCTGGGTGCGTGAGAGCGGGGCGGGCGCGCACTTGGCGGTTTGACGGGTGCGCAGTCCGGCATCCTCCAGCAGCGCGGTCAACTCGGTCAGCGAGTATGTGCCACTCGCGTACGCCTCGAAGGCCATCTGGACGAGCGGTGCGCGGTCCTTGTCGACGGCTACCGTGCGGATCTCGCGTCCCTCAATGCGCTCGCGCGCGTTGATGTAGCCGATCGGGGCTTTGCCGATCGAGCCGCCTTCGGTGAACTTGCGATGCAGGCCCATCTTGACCTTCTCGGCGTCGCCGCGAGAGCGGAAGGCGTTGACCCCGGCCATGATCGCGTACAGCAACAGCCCCTGCGGACTGTCGTCGATGCGCTCAAGCGTGGACTCCAGCTTGGCGCCGTGGCGCTTGATCTCGCCGAGCAGCCAGAACGCGTCCTGCTCCTCGCGGGCGACCCGCGAGAGGTCGTAGAAGACCACGTAAGTTGGTTTCAGCTTGGGTAGCTCGGCCAGCATGTTCTGGAGCGCTGGCCGACGCAGATTGGTGCCGGTGCGCCCAAGCTCCACGAACTCGGCGATTACCTCGGCGCCGAGTCGCGCCGCGTGGCGTTCGCACGCCTCGCGCTGCCCCTCGATCGAGTAGCCCTCAGCGCTGTGGCCAGTGAGCTGGCCGGTGCTGGATACCCGCAGGTAGATGACCGCCGTCGCGTGAGACTCGGTCACCGCACCATTTTGTGAAGTAGGTGGCATATATCCCTCCTTTCTGGTTAATTCCGTTGGCTTAACGATTTTCCCGTTAAGTCGGCGATAGAGCAATGTGTTAATTGGTAGGTGTGAGCCGATCCGGGCGTTTGCCCAGATCGACCCACGTAGTCTCACTTCAGCGCCTCCAAGCGCTCGGTGATGGCCTGCTTTCGCTCGGCGGCGCTGTCTTTGAGCGCCTCGGCCTCGGCGGCACTCTCCGCGGCGCGCTCCTCGGCCGCTTCGACCTCCTTGTCGATTGCCGCTATCGAGCGCTCCAGAGACGCACGGGCGTCAGCCAGCGCGTCCTCCGGAGTCGTCTCGCGACGGCGGGTACGCGGTTTGCTCTCGCCGCCCTCGAGCTTTTTCTTGTGTGAGTAGAAGCTGCCGCGGATCGAGTCGACCGGGCGCCCGTACTGCTCGGCGAGCTGCTTGAACGCATCGGCGCGCGCCGTGCCCGAGGTGACCAGCTCCTGAACTTCGTCGTAGACCTGCTCGGCCTTGGTAGCCACAGGTTCCTCCTTGTCGTTGGATGGCCATGTCGGCGAGCAGAAAGACCGCAGTCCTTCCGCCCACCGGGAGCGCCATCCAGCGCTCATGACGAGTCCTTTGTGGCCCAGTGGGTAAGCCGCGCGCAGGCGACGTCGACGTACTCGCCCTCGCGCTCGATGCCAACGAACTTCCTGCCCTCCAGCATCGCGGCGATGCCGGTGCTGGCGCTGCCGGCGAACGGGTCGAGCACGACGCCGCCCTCGGGCACGACCAGCCTGATCAACCAGCGCATCAACTCGACCGGCTTGACGGTCGGGTGCGGGTTTCGCACGAGTCGCGGCGAGTGTCGCTTGCCGGTGTAGAGCGGGACCGTCCGCACGGGTAGCTGCTCGCAGCCTTCCTCGCGCTCGGCCCGCGTGGCTTTGGCGCAGAAGAACAGACGGCTCGGGCGCAGGTCGGGACGTGCTGCGTCGATCAGGCCAGCCGGGCAGTCCTTGGCGCAGGCATCGGTGCGACACGTCGCGTGGTGGGACAGCGTCACATGGGCGGGCCAGTAACCGGCCTCACCGACGCGACCGGCCTCGACGTTCAGCGCGCCGACGCCGAAGGAGGCGAGATTGTCCGTTACCTTGCCGTTGATCGGTTTGCGGGCGAGCAGGATTGGCTCGTATGCCGGTTTGAGGGTGGTGCCGAGCCCGCCGGGCAGCCGCCGGGACTTCGGTAGTCCCTGGGCGTGCAGCCACAACAACTGATCCCGCACCTCCAGCCCGGCGTCCTCGATACCTGCGACCAGCCGGTGGAAGGTGCGGGGCGCACCGAAGGCCAGCAGGTGTCCGCCCGGCTTGAGCACGCGGCAGCACCCGCTCGCCCACCTGGCCGTCCAGCGCTCGAAGGATTCCGACGCCGAGTCGTCGCCGAACCGATCCCACGCCGCTCCGCCGAGCGCGATGGCGTAAGGCGGGTCGGTCACGATGGCGTCGATGCTCTGCTCGGGCAGCTTGGCGAGCACCGAGAGCGCCTCCCCCTCAATGAGCCGCCAGCGCTCGCTGGCGTCGTCGTAGAGCGTGACCGTGCTCATGATCGGGCCTCGCGGACGAGCAAGGAGATGAACTCCGGCGGCTCGCATACGGCAAACAGCTTGTGGGCTTCGGTAGGGAGCCGTTCGAACGTGTTGGTGAGCTGCTCGGCTCGGCGACGATCCGGGACGGTCCAGACGATGCGCGGATGGACGCCGTGCTCGCGGATTTCTGCGCCGGAGCGGTAGTGAGAGAGGTAGCGCTCGGCCTTGGCGCGGATCGTGGTGGCTGCCTCGGTAGCTCGGTCGACCTCGACCATCGCGCGGTACTCGTGGGCACTGGCGGGCAAGGCCACGCGCACATACAGGTCGGGCTTGAGCGTCACCAGCGCACCGAGTCCGCCCAGGAAGCTGCGCCAGCACTGCGGCTCCTGCTGGACCTCGATCAGCTCGAGCTCGCCTCGGGCGTCGGCCAGCCGGAGCTCGACCGCGATCTGCGTGCAGGCGAGCGTGTGGGCCACGTAGCGGCTGCCGGGCGTGCCGAGCCGCTTCTGGCGCAGGCCGCGGCGAGCGAGCAGACGGGCACCGGTGGACCCGACACCGTAGACGAGCGTGTCCGAACCGCCGTGCAGTCCGCCGACGGCGCGGCCCGGCAGCGCGTCGATGAGGCGCTGGTCGGCAAGGCGCTTGAGGTGCCGGCGGGCGACGCGGGCACGCCCCGGCGCGCTGTCACGGTCGGCCAGGTACAGCCCTGCGACGAGCTGCTTGCCGGTCGCCAGGCGGCTGGTGCTGAGGAAGTTCAGCACGGCCCAGTCCTGCTCGCTGAGCCTGCGCTCGATCTCCTCGAGACGGGTGGCGCTGACACGAAGGGGACGAGCGGGAGCAGAGTCTTTCGTCGCGCTTGTCGAAGCAGATGTGGCCGCTGGGCAGGGATTCCGGCGCGCAGCGCTCGACGCGATGGGACCAGCGACGGGACCGCTCACGAGACCCTCCGCGTAGACCCGATCTGACCATCGAGCGGCGCATCGGTCGGACGTACGCTCTCCGGCTCGGCCTGGGGCTCCAGTCCGTAGTCGCGAGCGGTGTGCTCGCGGATAAGGCGGGCCTGGCCGGTGATCGGCGGCAGCGGCTCGGTGCGCCCGGTGATGACCGCGCTGGCCGATCCCGCGCCGGTTGTTGCGATGCGGGCCGCGACCTCGAAGCGACCGAGCGCCATCACGTCCTCGGCGCTCAGACCGGGAAGCTCACGAGCCAGTCGCGCCGCTTCCTCGTAGCCCGCCCTGTACGTCAGCAGCGAGCCGACGTTGCCAAGCAACGCGCCTCTGAGAGACTCGGGTAGTCGGCCGATGGTTTGGGTAGCGGCCACCACTGAGCAGTTCATGCTGCGGGCACGCTCGAAGAACGCCTCCAGGCTGACCGGCAGGCTGGCAAGGCTCTGTAGCTCATCCAGCGCCAGCACGGCAGGGCGGCGCAGGTGTGCAGGTAGCGCCACCCGCGCCTCGATCGCGCTCCACGCCAGGTAGACGACGACCGCTCCGAGCAGTCGGGCGGCAGGCTCCCCGATCGCGCCGGGGTTGAGCGCCACCAGCACCCAGCGGCCTTCTTCGAGCGCTCGCGCGATGTTGAGCTTGGGCGCGCGCTGGCTCAGGGTCCGGCGCAAGGCCGGGCGCGAGAGCAGGTTGTTGATGCGCGAGATCGCCGGCGCGGTGTGCTGGAACTG
The DNA here is from genome assembly GCA_963782925.1 of uncultured Solirubrobacteraceae bacterium. Classification (GTDB taxonomy): domain Bacteria; phylum Actinomycetota; class Thermoleophilia; order Solirubrobacterales; family Solirubrobacteraceae; genus Palsa-744. The sequence continues at coordinate 1,685,840 of CAWALH010000002.1, read as the reverse complement.
CTCGGCCGCGCTCAGTCCCTCGAAGGCGCGCCACTCGGCGACCAGGAACGGGTCGTCCAGTCGGGCGATCGCTCGGCGACGAAGCTCAGGATCGCGGTAGAGGCCGAGCCAGTCGGAGAGGCGCGGCTGCGGCAGCGCTGCCACGGTCATCAGGCCCAGGCGCAGGCGCTCCTCGATCCTCGGACCCCAAGACTCCGAGATCGAGCGCAGCGTCGAGAGGACGACGTCGCTTCTGAGGTAGGGGTCGCCCGAGCCGAACAGGTCGAGGCCGACGGCGGGGCCGGGTGCAGCGGGATCGAGCACGACGACCCGATCGGCGTGCTCTGGCGGAACCCGCTCGATGAGGTCTGCGATCAGGTCCTTCGGATCAACGACGACGCCGCCGGCGCCGGCCGCGAGCGCGTCGAGCACAACTCGGCCGAGCACCGAACTCTTCCCGGCGCCGGTGCTGCCGAGCAGCGCCAGATGCCGGGAGGCCGAGGTCACGCTCAAGGCGACCGGGCGCTCGGAGCCGGTGGCCGCGTCGCGGGCGATCAGAAGCCGCCGCCCCTCGCGGGGAAGATGGCGCGGCGCGGGAAGCTCCCGCCTGCCGGCATCGACGCCCGCTGGAAGATCGGCACCGAGCGGCCAGCCGACGACCCCCAACAACTCGGGCGTCGACAGCCAGCCGCTTGTGCCGGTCGTACGCGGCAGCGAGGCCACGCTGCGACTGCCCCGCTCGCGGGTGACCCGGATCATCCCGGTCAAGCCGCGACGGGCTCGCAGGACGTTCTCGATGTGGCTCGCCAACACGCGCGCTCGTGCGATTGAAGGGGCAGCTACGAGCACGAGGCCCGAACTGCGCATCCCCGGAAGGGCCGTCTTGCGCTGCCACGCCCGAGCGACCTCCTTCTCGGTTGGCGTCTGCGGCTCACGCTGTGGGCGCCGTCGCGGACCGCCGGCCCGCAGCGCCCACCGCACGATCACCTGCTCGGAATCCCCCAGCACCGACAAGCCAGAGAGCAGGGCACGCGAGGCCGCCTCCGCGCCCTCGGCCTGCAACAACGCCGGGCTGGGAATGAAGAGACGCAACGCGAGCGTCACACGCCCGCTTGCAGGCGGCGGCTCCTCGGTAAGACGGATGCTCGAGATCAGGCCGCGAAGGGAGGCTTCTACCGACGAGCGCGCATCGGCGGGAACCCACAGCCCGTAGCCGATGCTGCCCTCGCGGGCAACGATCTCGACAATCAGCTCGGTGCCGAGCGGCAGGCCGGCAAAGGCGTCGAGCGCCGCGTAGGCACGCAGCGGCTCAAGGCCGGTCGGGAAGCGTACCGACAGGCGCTCGCGGCTGGCACGCATCGCCTCGTCACGACGACGCTCGTGCAGGTGAACGCCAGCCATCATCGCGGTGCCGCCACCGGCAGCCACAAGGGCGGGGATGACCGCGCCGTTCATCGTTTGCCCTTCCTGCGAGCCTGCTCACGCTTGGCCTTTTCGGCAGCCTCTTTCTCTCTTTTCTCCCTGACGAGCTGCTTGCCCATCAGGTAGTACGCGTACGCCAGATCATCAGTCGATATCTCGCGCTTGCGAACTCCCTTTACAACAATTCTCTTGGTCATAATAATTGCACCTCCTTCTCTCGTTAATTGCTACATGTCGCGTCCTCCTTTGGTTGACTACTCCTCAAGTTTTACTTAATTGAGCATGTTCGGTCTTTGTTCGGGATGACAGTTATTGCGATGGGTTATCATGGCCTCAATTGGCACTTTGCACGTCGAAGTGCCAGCCGCGGGCGTGGTATCAGCGCGTGTACCACCACACCAGGCGCCCCAGGAGCACGAGCACGCCGAGGGCGACAAGCGACGGGGTGATGCTCGGCAGGTCGGCAGCCAGAACACCCGCCAAGACAACGACGGCGATTAGGTAGATGACGAGCCGCTCGAGCATCTGCGTTGCTGCCTGCGTGCCGCGTTGACGAGTGAGACGACGCGGAAGGGCTCGATTCCGTAGTGATGAGCGACTACGCGAACCGCCGGGTCGAGCTTCAGCCCGCGGGCGGTGAGCTGTCTGACGGCGTGATCGACCGTCGCCGCCAGTTCGCGATGGGTGCGTGGTGGTCCGTGCATGTGGCTACGTCCTCTCTGTTCGGTCGGCGAGGATGTCCAGGGCCGCTCCCAGCAGGACGTCTGCGGCGCGGGCTTCGACGGCGCGGCTCCGGCGCTCCTCCTCGACGAGCGCCTTCAGTCGCCGGTATCGCCCGGCAAGTCTGCGGATCGTGCTGGTGAGCCCGGCGATGTGGGCCTGCTGGCGTTCGGCGAGTCGAAGAACTTCTTCGCGTTGGTCTGTGAGGCGCTGCTCGCGCAGGATCACTTCCGCCCCCACGAGTGGTCGTCCATCTTCTGCGCGAGGTTGGCCAGATGCTTGGCTTGCAAGAGGGCCAGCGCATCGGCCATCTCGGGGGCGGCGTCACGCAACGCAGCCGCAACACCGGCCGTGCCTACGACGCAGGCCATCGCGGTCCCGGCGACCGCTGTGTCGGAGACCATCTCGGTCTGGGTGAGCTGCTGGCGCAGCCAGATCTCGTGATGCGCGAGGGCCGCTGTGGTCTCCATCTTCTGAAGCTGATGGCGCTCGCGCCGGTCGAGGCGGGCCGGCAGGCCGCTCGATGGGCGCTCGATGGGATGATTTGTTCGCATTGAGCCTCGTCGGTTCCTGGTCGGTCGAGTTCGCGTGGGTAAAATCACGAGCGTGGACACCGCAGACCTGATCACGATCCACATGCAGACCGCCGACAAAACGAACCTCGGCAGTCCGTGGTCCATCTCTCGCTTGCGAGTCCACGCTACGTGCCATTGCCGCAGGACTGGAGACAGATTTCTCGCAGCATCCCGGTCACTGAGCGGGCGGTGTGCCGACAGAGATCCGACAGAAGTCCGGCAGGCACAGAACAGCGATCCAACTCCAAGGAGGACGCATGCCAATGTCATTCGTTACGCGACTGAGGAGAAGTGGCTAACAACGCCCCTGAGCCTTCATTCGACACAATCCACAAACTCGTGGAGGATGTCATGAAGGTCGGCACCCGGAAGTACGAGTTCTCTTCCGAGGCGCCTTGGTTGGTGAATGCCAACATCGTCCAGCAGCGCACCCGCTCGCGCGTTACTGCCGGCGATATGTCAACGACTAGCTGGGTAGAGAACGATCTCTCGGCCGCCGAAGTCCTCGGTGCCGCCGCAGATACCGTCTCCCCGGAGAACGAGGAGGGCCTAAAGGCCATCGGTGAGCATCCAGAAACCCAACACCGGAATCTCGAGCGACGATCGAGACTCGCAGCCAGAGCCCGAGGACTCACAAGTCCATCAAGCGAGAGGCACTGGCGCCAGACGTACATGCGTCCTCTGATTCGCCACACGGCGAAGGAGCTGTACCGTCTGATCCACTACTCAGAGCGATCCACCGTCGGAGCGCCGACCATCCATGAGCGCTCTTCGCGCACGCGCAACGTGCTGCCAGGTTCACGCTAATTACTCTTGTGCTTGTGAACGTATGACCAATCGTAGTAGGCTGGGACCAGCGTATTGACCATGCGGGCTCCTTTCCGGGTTCCAACATGCTGCTCAATTTCCTGAGCCGCAGGTGAGAACCCGGAAGGAGCTGGTCGATATGAAGCATCCTTGGCACTACAGGGGTCTGAAGCGGACGGTTGGATTCTTCCTGCTCCGTCACTCACTGCTCACAGCCCGCCAGTGGCGTGGCGTGCTCCTATCCACGAGCGAGACGCCGCAGACGCACGAGCAGTTTACGGCCAAGTACGGCCTGTCGGAGCCGACATGCAAACAGACGCGTCGCCAGCTTGAAGACGCGATCCTCCGTTCACCGACGTGGCGGGAGCCCTGTCCGACGCTTGAAGCTTCGACGGCGGCCATTGCGCTCGCAGCTGCAGGCGAGCTGAGCAGCGCCGAAAGCCGACTCGGGGCGACTCGCGACATGGCGACGCGCTTCTTGCGCCGTCGCCTCACACCGTTGGAGATGGCGACGGTCGAGGTCGTCCTGAGCGACTACGACGCATCTGCCCCCCATCCCAGGTACGTGTTCGGGCGAGGATGGAGTGAGCACGATCAGCTCGTGCAGGCCCGCGCGACCGCTGAGTTGACCAGCTCAGAAGGGATCGAGACGGAGGAGGAATGGCTTGCCCGCCGTGGCGCTCGTTGGAACCTACGGCTCGTGGACCGACTTCTGTACTGGAGACAGTTCGCCTTTGCGCTGTCGATCCCACGGTGGTATCGCGAGTTGCGCTACCGCGTTCAGCCGCGAAGCCTCGTCACACAGTAGCCCGTCGATCCGCTTACCAGACAGCCCCACCCTACCCAGGGTGGGGCTGTGTTGCGTCTGGCAGCCGGCGCTTGTGTTACCTCGCCGCCGTCAGCACTTCGTAGCGCTCCTGTTCGCCGATCTTGAGCGCTTCGGCATTGGTGGTTTCGAGCACCGGCACGACGACGTTAGTCCCTCCGCGCGGATTGCGGGAGTCGAGGATGTTCTGGCGCAGCTCCCATCCCCCCATATGCCCCGGACTGGCTTCGTAGCGCACCATTTCCCAGACGTGAAACTCGCACATCTTGGCTCCGTTGCGTGCGTGCCAGGTGTAGGAGAGATGAAAGACACCGCGATGGTTGAACACCGGATGCGGGTTGCGTATGGCGCGGAAGGTTCGGGTGATGTAGGTGGTGTCGCCCACGAGCGGAGCGGGATACAAGCCCTTCTGTTCTCCCACGTGCACTTCGTAGGGGTGGGCGCAGCTCGCACCGTGCGAGCCTGCCGCTCCGCTCCGGCGAGCCGTTGCGTGATTCGTCCGCGGATGGACATTGGCGGCTCCTGCGGAAGATGCAGGAGCGCCTCTCGCGGCCGTCAGCACTTCCCGTGTTTCGGCCGGTTCTTCTTCCGACTCGGCTTGGGTTTCGCCGCAAAGCACGCCGCAGTGGAGGCGCTCCGAGACGACGACGTTGGTGCCGCCGTGCGGATCGTGGGAGTCGAAGACGAGTTCGCGGAAGTGGCTGCCTCGGATGTCGGCAATGCGGTACTCGCACATGTGGGCACCCTGCAACGCGTGCCAGGTGTATGACACCCGCAGTCTGGTGTGCCGCCTGAAGGCTTCGGCTTCGTTGAGAACTCGCTTCGACCTGGTGACGTAGTAGGTGTCGCCGACCAGCGGGGCTACGTACAGCCCCTTCTGTTCGCCGAGATGCACTTCGTATGGGTGGGCACAGCTCGACCCCTTGGCCGCACTGGCCGTCGCAGCTCGCCCTGCAGCCGTCACGGTGAGGACCGCCACCAGCGCCACGGCGCCGGCGAGCGCCAGCACCGCCCGCCCCGCACTGATCCTGCTCGCCGTCATGAACCGCGCCCCTTTCTGCCCGAGCCGGGCTCTACTGCGATGTCATGGGCGCGAACCGTAGCGGATCGTCTGCGGGCGTGTCTACCCCGATGTCATTGCGTAGTGCGGGTAGCCGCACAAGGCTGGCCGGATGCCCGCTTTCCAAGCCGCACTCGGCCTGGCCGTCAAGGCTCGTCGCGGGGATCTCGGCCTGACCCAGGAGCAGCTCGCCAACGACACCGACCTGCATCAGCGCTGGATCTCAAACGTCGAGACCGGCAAGCGCAACCCGAGCTATGGGAGCCTGCGGCGTTTGGCTGCCGGGCTCGACCTCTCAGCCTCCGAGCTGATCGCCCGCGCCGAGGACATCGAGCGCGAGGGTGCGAAGGCAAACCGCAAGGCGCTCGCCTCACGTAGGCGCTAACCGGCGCTCTGGACCGAGCGCAAGCCGGGCGAGCCGGGATAGGCAACCTGGCGGCGCGTCCAGTTGGCGGGCCACTGGTCCGGGCGAACCTCGAGCTTGCCTGCAAGCGCGCGCAGCGCCTCAGTGAATCCGGCTGCCGTGCCCGGCTCGACCGGGATGTGCTCGCCGTGGCGGCGGTCCCAGCCTGCATCGGGCGTGGGGCAGAGGCTCACGACCCGGACCCCGTCGCGGCGAGCTCGCTGCAGCTGGTCACGGGTTGAGCGGCTTGGGGCGCTCGGGCTGAGCATCACGACGTCGACGCTCCAGCGGCGGTGCGCCCACAGCACCCGTCCGCGGGCTCGCTCAAGGCCACGGGCCAGCGCTGGAGCGCCGGTGTCGGGCACCATCATCTGGATCGCCGCGTGCAGTTGGCGGCGGCGGTCTCTGTTCTCGCCGTCGAGCGGCAGCACCGAGGCCCCCTCGCCGCAGACGACCATGTCGATGCGCCAATCGGTCAGGGCGTCGATGAAGCGGTGCAGACCAGCGCGGACTTCATTGATCGCTCGGCACGCGCCCTCGCCGCAGTCCACCACCAGGATGAGTGCCCCGAGGGATTGGCGCTCGGCGCGCAGCGGCCAGGTTCGTGCGCGGCTATAGCTGGCCAGCTCGCTCATCGGCAGAAGCGGCACGCCGTAGCGGATCGCCGCCCGGCGCTCACTTGCCTCACGCCGGCGCGAGCTCCCGAGTGCCAACAGCCGCGCTGACTGCGCTCGAAAGCCGCACGCCTCGTACTCGATCCGGCCCCAGGCTGCGATCGTGCCCAAGACAACGTCCGGGCGGTCGAGGAACGCCAGCTCGCGCTCGTTCATATCCGTGTGCGCGTAGATGCCGCAGGTGCAGCTGGCTTGCGGCGCCTCGTGATCGTCGGTGCGCAACGAGGCTTCGGGCAGGCAGCGAGCGTGGTTGATGCCCGGCTCCCATTTCGCGGGCCAGTAGATCGAGCACAGTCGCCCATCGCTGCGGACCTGCCAGGCGCGCACGCCCAAGATCGCCTCCAGCATGTCCACCGTCTCCATTGCCGAACCTCCCTTCGTCGCCTACGGGCAAATAGCCCATGACGAAACCAGCGTTCGGGGCGAGTCGGCAAGGTGTGAGAACCCCGCTCATGGCGCACGCCGGCGATGCGCGTCCACAGATTGACCGATCACGAGGCTCGTACCTACGGTGAGCGGATAACTGAAAAAGCGGCCCCGGCACGGGATTGTGGCCCGCGCCGAGGCCCGGACACAAGGAGAGATGACTCCCGATGCCCGAGAACGAGACTAGCTTGAGCGAGCTGGCCCTTGCGAGCGACCGGCTGGAGCGCAACGTCATCTACATGCTGACCGACCCGGAGGGACAGCGGCACTGGTCGGTGGCGGAGGTCGGCGATGAGATGGAAGACCGAGGTGGTGCGGCCGATGCGCTGCGGGCGCTTGCGCGCGCCGGGCTCGTGCATCGCGACAGCGATGACTTCGTGTTCGCGACGCGGGCGGCGATCCGCTTTCGGGAGATCACCGGAGCCGACGTCTGATGCCGTCCACGACGCCAGACCACGCTCTCGCAGGCACCGTGCGCGGACTTCGAGAAGACCGGGGCATTAGCCGCGAAGCCGTCGCGCTCGAGGCCGGCATAACGACCGGCGCGCTGGCTCGTATCGAGTTGGGGCACGGCTCGCCTCGCTGGGCGACGCTGCGGGCTATCGCCCGAGTGCTCGGTCTGCGGACCGATCAGCTGGTGGATCAGGTCGAGGCAGCACGGGCCGTAGAAGAATCGGCGGAGCTGATCGCGGACGTCTGTGCCTGAGACGAGGACGCGTGGCAGGGGCTGTGAGAGCACAGACCCTACGGGGGAGGGCAGGCAGGCGTGAGTGGGAGCCTGCCTGCCCGTTCCTCTCCCGCGTGGGGCGCGGAACGGTAGGACGGGCACGTATGGTTGGAATCGCCCCTGCACCGGCCGGTGCCGCACGTTACGGAGAGCAAATCGCCGCGCTATCTATAGTTCGTGCGAGCGTAGGACACGTAGTTAGGCCGGATTTCCTCGAAGACTTCGTTGACCTTCTTGTCGAACGCGCCGATCCGCTCACGCAGTACAGGCCCCGGCCGACCGGCGGTGGCCATCTCGATCGTAGTCGTGTACATATCGTCCACGAATCTCGACAGGCGCGTGGCGTCCAGACCCTCCAAGTACGCCACGACCTGACTATCGCCATACGCTTCTGCAACCGACCGAAGAGACGAGCGGACGATCCCGTCGGCGGCCATGTCAGCCAGCTGCGAGGCCCCAGGGTGATCGGCTCGGCATCCGGCCTCTTCGAGGACGCCTGCGATCCACTCTTCGACAAAGCGGCTCTTTGATGCTGCGCCACTGAACGTCGGTGGCCGTTTGCTGAACAGTCCCATTGATTCGGCGAAACGATACATGAAGTCCGGCGGCATCGGGCTTGCCGACGCCACCGGCCCATCGCTGAGCCGCCCGAGGGTTGTCGCACCGCGGAATGGCACTTGTGCGGCACGCCCTGACTCTGGGCTGCCAGCAGCGACGGGCCGCCGGGCCGTATAGTCTCGTCGGTCCCGTCATTCCCGTACATGAGACTGTCAGACTATTTGGCACCGCCCTCCGATGGCGCCTATCTACTTCCTGCACCCGCGCAAGACGGGCGGGACCTCTCTCAATTTTGCCTTCTACGCGCTATCTGGGCACGATCCAGCATGGCTTCACCAAGCGATCCGTGACGCACCCACTCGAAGCCTGAGTATTAATGGACGCACCTACGTAGCGGGGAATCCGGAGCGGCTGAGCCAGGGCAACTATTTCTATGGCTCATCCCACCAGCCCCTCCATGAACTTTCGCTCCCGCCCGACACCTTCGTCTTCGCCACATTCCGAGACCCGGTGGACCGGGTCGTCTCGCACTACAGGATGCTCGTCAGCTATGTCGCTAACGATGTGAAAAAGCCGTTCATGGCCCTAGAGAAAGACTGGCTGGGCGACTCGTTTGATGACTTTCTCGAGCGTCTACCACGCGAGCGGCTCTTGAACCAGCTATGGATGCTGACCCGGGACTTTGACGTAGCAGCAGCGATGCAGACGGTTCGCAGTCTCGACCACGTTTTCGTATTGGAGCGCCTTGAGGAAGGAGTCGAAATACTGCGATCCCGGCTGAGGCTGCCACTAGCGGCACGACACGACCGTCCGTCCGTCCTCTCGCTTACGCCCTCCCGAGCAAGCCTCGAACGGCTGACAAAGCTTGTCGAGCCAGAACAAGAACTTCTCAATGCGATTAGGCTACAGCTCAAGGACTTTGGCTATCGCTGACCCGAACTCGTTAAGCGCTTCAGCAGCCAACGGTGTCAGATCACCTCGTCCAGCAGCCGCGCTATACGAGTACCGCTCCAGCCGTCCCTCGGAGGCAGTGAGCACACGCCTCGTGCTAACGCTGATAAGTAGAATCGCCCGGTGCCCTGCCCGAGAGCGCCGCTCGCTATCTACCTCCAAATCCGGCTCTCGAAGCTCCAGCTCCTCACGCAGCTCTCGGAAGACACAGGCGAGAGCGGTCTCATCGCGCTCGGCACGCCCGCCAAACAAACCAAGTAGACCGCCTTGGCCCACCCACGGATGCGGATCGCGCCGTTGTAGTAGAACATCGCCGACAGAGCGATCGAGGAGCAGCGCGTGGGCTGAAACTGGCGCATTGGTTGATGGAGGCATAGTTTGACTGACTCTACATCGCTATCGCCGCAGCTCCTGCGGTTTATGCAAAGCCAATGGGAAGCTGCGACTGCGGATGAGACCTGGAACTTCTATCAGCACGTCCAGGACGAGCTCATGGATGTCGGACGTCTCATCGACCCCTCCGCGCGAATCTCGCGCCTAGCTGAGATTGTGGGACCGGTGATAATAGGCGCGGAAGCAACGATAATGCCCAACGCCTGCATTCGGGGTCCAGCCGTTCTGGGGCGTGGCACCGTCCTTGGCCAGGGTGCGATGGTTCGTCCAGGCACCGTAATGGGAGATGATGCGATGCTCGGCAACTCGTGTTACGCAAATGCGGCGCTGATGGCGGCGGCGAGTCGTCTCGGGCACTTCTGTGGCGTTTCTCGGAGCGTCATGTATTCGGGCGCATACTTCTCGGCCTTTGTTATGACGGCGACGACAAGGTCGGACTACCGTTCGTTGAGCGTTGGCAAAGGCGAGGGGGTGGAAAAGCGCGGAAGCATAGTTGGAGCACTGACCACGATCGCACCTCATGTGACGATACCGCGCGGCACCTCAATCGGGCGGGAATGTTTTGTGGGCTCGTACGTTCGGCTCAGCGGCGATTTGCCGCCAAAGACGCGCATCACCGCAGAGATCCCGATGAAGGCCGAGCCAAATACGATTGTCACTGCCCCGAGACGACCCAGCGAATTGCCGGAGTTCCCGACCAAATGATGCTGGCCACACCGAGCACCCGGACGTAATATAAGAGCATGCATCCCAAGATCCGTACATTGCTGGCCATTCGTCACGGTTCTTTTCGCGATGGATACCGATCACTCGACGTACTGGGATGGCGCGACGTCGAACTTATCGCGAGTGCAATTCGCGAAACCGCGCCGCGAGAGCAGGTAGCCTTGCTACATGCGCCTGGTCCCATCGCTACCGTGACCGCACGTCGCATCGGCTATCTATCGCACGTGCCGGTCAAAATGCTTCCGAGCCTTCTCGGACGCGATGGGAAGCAGCGCAGCTACTCCTCTTTTCGTCGCTTGTGCGACATCTTGGCGCTGGAGGGCAAACAACCTCACGTCATCGCCGTCACGAACGGCAAGCTTCTTCGGCAATTCGCTTCTGAGCTTGGCATAAAGCCGGCGTCGCGTGAGCGCGACTTGGAGGTCCGACGAGGAGGCATGGTCGGCGTGGGCCGTTACTCTCGCGCAAGGTTCATGTTGAAAAGAACGCCCAGCGCAGACGACTATCCGATCATGCGAGACACGCTCCAAGCTTTTTGGGGCGAGCTAGTCGTGAGACCGGACTCCGATCGACGGGTCGCCTAATACCGGTTGTGCGACAGACGCAGGCGAGCCAGATACTCGGCTACGGTATCGGTGAAATTGGTAAGCACCTCGGCTGCGTCGATATCGATCCCCGGTGCCGGTCGGTGACACCCGATGCCAGCGAACTCCGTGAGAGTAATAAGACCTTGCGGACCCGCGATCATCGGCGATCCTTGACGTCGCAGGGGAACACAGACAAGACCGACACGCCATCCAGGACGGAAAATCCACAGCCGGCCTCTTCCCAGCGCTTCCCGGGAGAACTCCATACCGGAAGGAAATGGCGGCGTGTCTGGTCGGCGTTCGTAGCCAGGCTGTAGGTCATAGAAGTAGACTTTCCTAATCGCCCTACGGCCCTCGGATTGCAGTCTCTCCGTTGCCTGCAAGGCCGTGGGCAGGTGAGACGTGGCACGCTCAATTGCATTCTCGACCAACCGACTGAGCTCTTCGGCCTGGCTTGACGCTTCGCGAGCCAGGATCGCATCGCAGGTTGCCTGATCGGCTTGCTTCGTCCTGACGAGGTCGTCAAATCGGTCAGTCATAGTCACCGATGGAGATTACAGCACCAGCAGGCTCGGGCTGGAACATGTGGACTGGTCGCGTATCGCCGATTGTGCGACGCCAATAGGGTGCTTAGGCCGGAAGAACGAACGCCACGACTCCTATGCGTCGGTTCCGGTCAGAATGCGTCTCAAGCGTGCTGCTCACGAGCGGCAAGACCGACTGCCGGATAGGCTACAAGTAGTGATGCGATGAACATTACGACAGATATCTCTGCCGCTTGCTGTCGCCCACTATGCAATTCAGTGGTCGACGCTAGGAGTTCATGTTCGGCGATCTCTCGTTCACGCTGAGCTTGCTGCGTCAGTTGTGACGCTTCGCGTTCTAGGCGAACGCGCTGCTGCTGGCTCGCATCAATCTCGGCTTTCAAACGCGACGCGAGCAGTCCTACACCGGGAACGCCGGACGAACCGGGCGCCGGGGCGCCCGTTATCTCTGCTGTCAACATCTCTTCAAGCTTCCTGCGACGTGATGCTTCCGTTCGAGCTTCCGCACTCTTGCTGGAAGCTTCCGAGAGAAGGCGTGTCTCTTCTTCCTGCTGATTGCTTCGCCGCAGTTGCGCCGTAGCTTGCGCGTCGGCTTGAATCTGATTTGCGTATGTCACGAGACCGAAAAACAGCACAGCCATAACCACTACCACGAGCGCGGCGGCAGTGATGACTGCTGTACGAAGGCGGCTTGAACCCCAATGGCCTCGGCGGAAACTGAATAGAACCTCGCCGATACTCGCTGCCGCAACCACTGTGGCAAGCACAAGGAGCTCGCCATCGCCGAACAAGCCCGTGAAACCGAAGGTGCCGCCTCCGTCAAGCCAAGCAGCTGCTAGTCGGGCGCCAACTGGGAGCAGCGGGATCAAGACGCCGAAAATCAACCACTTAACGCGTGTGCCACGCACGGCATCTTGATTCGCCTCAGCTGTATGGCTCGCAAAGGCATCCCCTGCCGTGTCAGAGCTGTGGTGGAACTCCGCCGCCGTGTCTCGGCTGGCCTCCATGACGCGTAGTGTCGCACAGTTCGCGCATGCTGATGTTCGCGTCGGTAGCCGTCGCAGCAGGCTAGAGGTCATGCAGCACAGAGATTGGGTGCGAGCCGGTGCTCGGACGGCGAGCGTCGCTCTGCTTGCGCTTTCTAGCCGTCTAGAACCTTCTCACCGGACTGTCATGCGTTACACATTGCCGCTTGTGCGACGCAGGTGATGCCATTAGGTCAGGCGGTCGCACTAGCGCCTGGATCGCCCCCTCCTGTATAATTCCAGCATATTGTCGCGAGGCCACATGGACGAGGACCAGTTCAAGCAGCAACTCATCAACCCCTACTACACGATCAACTTCGATCCCGATTTCGCGACCGAACACGCCCCTATTGTGTCTGAGGCCCAGTGGGTCACCGCCAACGCCCGCCTCATCGACGAGATCGGTCCAGAGGAATGGCTCGAACGCCTCTTCGCCGCCCTCAAGGGCGACTACCCACGCGACGATCGGTCGACCCCGTGACAACACCTCAAGATACGCCTCTCTGGTCGGATAACCCGACAGCCGACGATCTTCTCGGGTTCGGCGACATCGCCGAACCGATCGTTGATGCACTGGGTCGCGATCATCTGGACCCAGTCGCTATCGGTGTCTTTGGCGACTGGGGGTCAGGTAAGACCACCGTCCTCAAGCTGATCCAAGACAGACTGTCAAAGTCAGGCGATGTCGTCGTAGTCTATACATGCCCTTGGGAGTACGATCCGGCGACTGACCCGAAGGCAACCCTGATCGCCGAGGTGCTTCAATCAGTTCACGATGCTGTTGCGGCCGAGCAGAGCGATCTTGACAAGCTAGATAAGGCTGTCGTCGAGCGCTTCAAGCGCCTCGCCAAACGTATTCAGTGGTCGAAGGCCATTACGCTCGCCGGTAAGACCGCAATCGGTCTTTCGCTGCCCAGTTTTCAGGATCTGGTGGACATTTTCGACGATGGAAAGCGTGATGACGTCCCGCCCGCTGAGCCAACACTTCAAGGGTTCCGCGACGACTTTGACGCGCTCATGGGTGAACTTACGCAGGTCCGCCGCGTGGTGGTCCTAGTTGACGATCTTGACCGCTGTCTGCCCCCCACGGTAGTGGCGACGTTGGAGGCGATCAAGCTTTTCCTTTCGGTACAGAAGATGGGCTTTGTGATTGCGGCAGACAGACGGCTAGTCGCACTCTCAATCGCCGAGCGCTACCGTCCCGCAGCACAGGCCGAGGCGATGGCGCTCCAATATCTGGAGAAGATCGTCCAGATTCCACTCTCAGTTCCAGCGCTCAGTCGTGGGGACACCGAGGCGTATCTGGTCCTCTTGCTACTTCAGCGGCACCTACCCGACGCCGCAGAGAAGCTTGCTGCCGTTATTGCTCATTGCGACAGCCAACGACGTCAGTCAGTCCCGCGTATTCTGGATGATCTCAAGGAGGACGACGTCCCGACGGGAGCAAAGGAGGATATGGGTCTCGCGGCACAGCTGAGCCCCGTGCTTTATGAGCGCACACAGGGCAACCCAAGGAAGCTCAAGCGATTTCTCAACGCATTTTGGCTGCGCTCGGACATTGCGAGTCGTCGCGGTGTAAGACTCGAAGCCGGCGTCCTCGCAAAGCTGCTCGTTCTTGAGGAGCACGAGCCTCAACAATTCGCCACGCTGATCGAATGGCTCAACAGTGGCGACGCTTAAGAGCCGCCTAACCGAACTGGAGGATCGTGACACGCCGGTTGAGGCTCCCGATTCTCAAGCTGCACTGAGGGCGTGGGCACGTCAAGGTCCACAGCTGCACGGCCTTCAGATCGAGCCGTATCTTAACCTTGCTGCATCGCTATCCAGCAAACCCGTAGCTGGCACGGCGCTTCGGTCCGATCTCCAGGCGATTATCGAGGGCCTGCTAGATCAGAGCACAGCTACCAGACGCTCCGCCGTCGCCGACGCGACTGCGCTACAGGTCGGTGACCAGCTTGCCATTGTGCGTGAACTCCTCGCCGTCGCTCGCTCCACTCCCGATCGACAAGACCATATTGCAGAATCGCTCGCCAAGCTGGTCGAGAACGACACGATTGCTGAGGACGTCGCGACTCGGCTACGCGAGTTTGATGCCTCTGAGGTACGGGCTCCACTAGTTGTCCGCATGACGACTTCCACAAAATCAGCAGTAATGCGGGACACCATCCAGCTATGGGCGTCTTCCGGCCGGTTGGAAAAATCGGCACAGACCATCGCCGACAAGTGGCTCAAGCCCAAGGAGGCCAACTAATGGGCACTCAGCTCGGCTATAGCGGCAGCCGAGGCAAAGGCTGGCGGCAGGTGAGAGAAGATGCTGATGTCCTGGTTCTAGAGCCAAGCCCCGATCGCGCACGCGAGCTTGTCCATGATCTTTTGGAAGCTATCAAGTCTGATGCGGACAGCGCCCCGGGCCGCACCGACGAAGGCGACATACCGCAGCAAGACGGCCCTCCCCAGGCGCCGGCCCCTGCTCGTCCGCAAGTGCGACTGCCGGGTGGCATAGGACGCGTCGGCGGCGGCACCAGTGGCGGTGGCGGCTCCGGCGGTGGAGGAGGAAGCAGCAGCAGCAGATCTGGCGGCAGCAGTCGTCGTGGAGGACGAGCGCGACTCGTATCAGCCGGAGGAGCGGCCCTGGCCGCCGGATCGGCTCTGCGAACAGGCGACGCCGCAACTCTCAGAATGCTGGGACTTTCGCTCACTGATTTGCAGCGACTGGACCCTCTTGAGCAAGTACAGGAAATCCTCGACACTCTGATCCCCGATGCTGGTGCGCTCGAGGATGCTGAGCTCCGTTACGCAGGAGCAGAAGCATTGCTCAGCTTGGCAGATGCCGGCACTGCTGACGTGGCTGACGTCGTGAGGCTCCTGGTGACTGAATATGTGTTCAGCGCACTTATGACGGAGGCAGCAGCGAAACTTCAGCATGGCGATAAATCCAACGAGGACATGCTACACGAGGTCATCCGGGCGTACGCCGATGCGGTCGCGCTGCCGCAGACAATGCTGACCGTTGCGGACTTTGAAGCGGCAATCGACCAAGTCTACGGAGCCGTCGAGGATCTTTCGTAATGACGGCTCATCGGATGCTCCTCACCGCGAGTGAGCACGTACTAAACAACTTGACGAGGGACGACTTCCTTTGGCGGGTGCCGCCGGCGCTCTCGTCGATGCACGTATCGCTTGGTCCGCGCGCAGAGGAGCTTGGCCCAGTGCCCGAGCTAAACGCTGACTTGCTGCGCCTAGCGACGCTCGTCTATCTCGTAGATCGTACTGTGCCGCGAGGACTCGGAATTCGTAAGGGCCTCTGGCTGGCTCGTGACTTCACCCTGACTGTTCCGGTGTCCGATCCAGCTGTGTGGTCCATGCACGAGGAGTCGCTGGCCGCCCTATTTGGATTTCTTACCGGCGACGAGTGGCGCCTCGTCTTTGAGCGGCGCCGTCTGCCTCGGCGACGACGGAGCGAGCGGCCGGTCGAAGGAGGCCCAGTAGTGCTGTTCAGTGGTGGCGCCGACTCTCTGGCCGGTGCCCTGCTGCTGCACGATGCGCTGGGCAGGGCGCCGGTCCTCGTATCGCACTGGAGTTGGTCGGTAGCCGCTGGCGTTCAGAACCAGCTCGTATCGGAGATGCGGCAACTATGGAGCAACCCTGATGTGATACATGAGCAGGTGCACATTGGGCGACGCACTTATCAGATAGGCTCGGGGCTAAAGTTCCGATCGGAGGATTCGAGTCGGTCGCGTGCAATGCTTTTCATGGCATTGGGCTTGGCGGCTGCGGCCGTTCGCAACTCTCAGCTGACGATTGCTGAGAACGGATTTACGTCGCTCAACATTCCACTCAGTGGTGATCGCCGCGGTGTCTTGTCGACGCGCACGACTCATCCATCCTTCCTTGACGGTCTCACCGAGGTGCTTAGTGCCGTTGGCCTGGATGTCCAGCTGCAAACACCCTATGAGGACCTTACAAAGGGAGAGCTATTCGGTCGTGTACGGGATATTCTCGGAGCACAGACGGCTACTGCGCTTCTTTCCAAGTCACATTCGTGCGCCAAGCCGACCGCCCAGTATCTTGGTTCTGGCTTTTCGCCCGCAGATCAGTGCGGGCTCTGTTATGGCTGCTTGGTTCGGCGGGCGGCGTTCCTCGCTGCCGGGCTTGAAGATCGGACGCCCTATGTGCTCGACCGACTTGTCGGCGATCCGCGACGTGCGGGCTGGCTCACCGATGAGATGCGCAGCCATTACCTCGCCGTGCAGTCGTTTATCGGACACGAGCTGACGCTCGCTGATGTTCTATCGCTCGGTCTACCAAGGCGGGGCGACAAGCGCGCCGCATTGCAGCTCGCTCAGCGCGGCCAAAATGAGTTGGGACTGCTTGATTTGGATATCACGTGACGGTGAGCCCTCTCCCTCCGCTCGATGCCCACGCACATATCGTTGCTGACATCGACCCACGTGACCTCACCGATCTTGATGCGGTCATTCTCGCCGTTACACAGGAGCCACGTGAGTGGGACAGCATCATTACGCGGCGAGACGCGACAACCATTTGGGGTCTTGGCTGCCATCCGGCTGTCCCGCAAGCACTCGATGACTTTTCGGTCACGCGATTCGTCGAGTGCTTGGCGCAGGTGGCGTTTGTTGGCGAGGCAGGACTCGACGGTCGCGCAAAGACCTCTCTTGAGAAGCAAACTACCGTTCTTGACGCCATCCTTGAGGCCGTCGCCGCCGAGCCGAGGCCGATCACGTTGCATAGCGTTGGGGCGAGCACTCGGGTCCTCGACCTTGTTGAGCGTCACCCGCAGCCGGGGATTATCTTGCATTGGTGGCGCGGGACCGAAGCCGAGACTGCTCGAGCGCTGGATCTCGGTTGCTGGTTCTCTCTCAACGGAGCAGAGGCACGCAAGCCCAAGGTGATCGATTGGCTTCCGCGAGACCGCGTGCTTACGGAGACCGACTATCCTCATACTCGGCGCTCCGATCGTGCCGCTGATCTACCTGGGAAGACGGAGACCATCGAGCGTGCACTTGAGAAATCATGGGAGCTAAACTCCTGGGAGGTACGCCGACAGGTGTGGCAGAACTTTCGACAGCTAATGACTAGTACCGGGCAGATGCGTCGACTGCCACGCGGAGTGCAACGTCAGATGCTCGTACTTGGTCGCTGAATAAGGGGCATGGCGTCAACGCATCGTGCTTAGTCGGTGGACGCTTCCAACGCCTGCTGCCGTGCTCGGCGCGAGACAGGGTCGAGCAGCGCCTCAACCAGAGCCTCCAGGGCTGCGGCAGGGTTTCCTACGCGTCCCGTCTCTTGCATTTCGAGGGACCGTTTGGTCGTCGTTGGAACCAGGGCGACGGCGCTCCGAACGGTTGTAGCCCAGCCTTCGCATGTCCCCATCTCAGAGGTGGTTTTGAGCTGCCTTGTCTACAGCGGTCCGTATCGTGGCGGCCATGCAGAGCCACGAGCAACGAGCCGTAGACCCTCATGGTCGAGAGGTCGTATTCGATGCCGGCTCGCACCTGCACCTCGCCAGTGGCCGGCGAGGATGGCTGCTCGACCACATACACGCGATCCTCGCGACAATCGAACGACCCGACCACCACGAAGACGATCCACGACCGGGCCGAGAGCGCTTCTACCGCCAGAACGCGCTCAATCCCGGACGCTGGCTGAGGGTTGTCGTAGACTTCAACGATGAGCCTGGGTGGGTTGTGACGGTGCTCATCCAGGACGACGATCCCCGCTAAGACACCGAATGAGCGTCACGATCGCTGGCACCACCTTTGAGCATCACCACTACGACGAGCGTGGCGACGTCCTGTATCTCAGCGTGGCGCAACACGAGGAGCAGCCTGCGCGTGCCCTATCCACGCCGGAGGGTCACAACGTCGAATACGACGCGAGTGGGCGCATCGTTGGCATGACCCTCACCAACGTTCGCTGGCTGCTGGATCGTGACGGACAGCTGACCATCACGCTGCCGACCGGCCACGCCAGCCCTGACGACCTCGAACACGCACTCAAGCCGGCCGCTTAGCCGGCCGATCGCCGCTTAGCGTGGGCAGCCTCCACATTAGGCGTTGATACTCAGGCTTTCGATCGGGCTTGAGCAAAGATCGCCGTTAGAGCCCGCCGCCGGGCACGCCTTCCTATCGGCTCCAAGAGATCCTCCAGAAACAGGTCGGGGTTCCGACGCTGTCCCCGGCCCCGCATCCGGCAGATCCCAGGGAGAAGCGCCACCGACTAGCTCAT
This sequence comes from uncultured Solirubrobacteraceae bacterium, assembly GCA_963782925.1. Taxonomy (GTDB): domain Bacteria; phylum Actinomycetota; class Thermoleophilia; order Solirubrobacterales; family Solirubrobacteraceae; genus Palsa-744. The sequence goes on along the minus strand of CAWALH010000002.1, from coordinate 1,667,187 downwards.
CGGCGCTCCAATCGAGGGCGATTATTCCGATTGCTCGTATTTGCGCGAGAATTGGGCTATGCTCGCCGCCAGGAGACCTGCGAGCATCCTTGCCGCCCGTGGGCCGACTCCGGTCAATGGGCTCCTCCCCCTTTCAGCCCTCGGTCGTGTCGCGCCCGCCCCACGCGGCGCTCACGTCCATGCGACCGCGCTCGCGCGAAGCGCCGTCGCCGCCTTCGAGCCTGTCACGACGCCGCAGCCAGATCGGCGGCGATGAACGAAAGGAATCGCAATGGACAGATCCGACGGTCACGACCAGACGCGGGACGAGAACGACGCTAACGACGGGATCACACGCGGCGAGCTGCTGAAGGCGGCGGCGGTCGCGACGCCGGGGCTGCTGCTCGGCGGGCAGGCGGCGGCCGCCGGAGCCGCGGCGCGGGCACACTCGAAAGCGCCTCCGCCTTCCGCGTCCGGCGGGGTCGCGGGCATGAACGTGCTCGTCTTCCTGACCGACCAGCAGCGCGCCGTGCAGCACTTCCCGCGCGGCTGGACCGACCGCAACATGCCCGGCCTGACGCGCTTGCAGAAGCACGGCATGGCGTTCGACAACGCGTTCACGAACGCGTGCATGTGCTCGCCGGCGCGCTCGACGCTGATGTCGGGCTACTTCCCGGCGCAGCACGGCGTGAAGTACACGCTGGAGACGGACATGCCCTCACCGGAATATCCGCAGGTCGAGCTCGCGACGAGCTTCAAGAACCCGGCGACGATCGCACTCGCCGCCGGCTACACGCCGGTCTACAAGGGGAAGTTCCACTGCACGAAGCCGGCGAACGGCTCGACGTGGGTCCCGTCCGACGTCAACCAGTACGGCTTCACGCGCTGGGACCCGCCTGACGCGGGCGCGAACCAGAGCATCCCCGAGGAGGGCGGCGGCGAATACGACAACGACGGCCGCTTCATGAACTCGCAAGGGACGCCCGAAGCGGGCACCGAGGGCGCCGTGCAGTACCTGGGTTCGACGGCCGCGCAGAGCCAGCCGTTCTTCATGGTCGTCTCGCTGGTCAACCCGCACGACGTGCTGTTCTACCCGAAGACCTACGTCAGCGGCGGCTATGACGAAGCGTGGCTTGAAGGCGAGATCGAGCCACCGGCTACGGCGAACGAGAACCTGCGAACCAAGCCGACCGTGCAGGAGCAGTTCCTGCGCCTGTTCAACGCGTCGGGGCCGATCCCGACGCCGAAGATGAAGCGCAACTACCTGAACTTCTACGGCAACCTGATGAAGGCGTCGGACGCGTACCTGGTGAAGATCCTCGACACGCTCGAAGCGACGGGGCTGCTCGAGAACACGCTCGTCATCGCGACGGCCGACCACGGCGAGATGGGCACCGCGCACGGCGGCCTGCGCCAGAAGAACTTCAATTTCTACGAGGAGTCGACGCGCGTCCCGCTCGTCTACTCCAACCCGCGCCTGTTCAAACGGCCGGAGCGCAACGAAGCGCTCGTCTCGCACGTCGACTTCCTGCCGACGCTCGCGAGCCTGATCGGCGCGCCGGCGAGCGCGCGCGCGTCGTGGCAGGGCGTCGACTACGCCGACCAGATCCTCAGCCGCTCGCCGAAGCCGTCGCAGGACTACACCGTCTTCACGTACGACGACTTCCAGTCGGGACAGGCGCGCGGGCCGTACCCGCAGCCGCCGAACCACATCGTCAGCATCCGCGAGCGCCGCTACAAGCTCGCGCGCTACTACGACGTCGAAGGCAACGCGCCCGACCAGTGGGAGATGTACGACCTGAAGACCGACCCGCTCGAGCGCGTCAACCTGACGTACAAGCGCCACAAGCGCACGCCCGAGCACGAGCGCCAGTACAAGCGCCTGCGGCGCAAGCTCGCCGAGGTCGAGCGGACGCGGTTGCAGCCGCTCGGCTGAGCGGCGTCACTTGGTCCCGGCTCTATCGGGCGATCCGCACAGTCACAGGCTCGCTCCTCGTCAATGCCGCTACCGTGGTTCCGTGACCGCGAAGGAGCCGTTCTCGGCGCGCACCGAGCATGATTTCGAGCGACCCGATCATCCAGTGCGCCCGAAGGGTGTTTCCGGTGCCGAGCTCAGAGAACTGATCGACAGCATCCCGCCGGTCGACGCCCGCTTCGCCCGCGAGGTTAGACGCGAGCGCGAGCATCTCGGCGCAGAGCCGGGTGCGTGGCCGAAGCCCTGAACTACACGTAAGTCCCAGCCGATGCTCCCGCGCGCGAGCTTCTGCCGATCGCGGCACAGCCGTGAGACGACAGCCGTGAGGTAGGGTCCCGCTCATGCCCCGCCCATCCACCCCGCCGTACGACGTCAACGGCCGCACGGTCTTCATCACCGGCGCGGCCCGCGGCATCGGCAAGGCCGTCGCCGAGCGCCTGTACGCGAAGGGCGCGAACGTCGCGCTCGTCGGCCTCGAGCCCGAGCGCCTGGAGCAGAACGCGGCGAAGCTCGGCGAGCGCGCGATCGCGATCGAGGTCGACGTGACTGACCTGGCGGCGCTCGAACGGGCGGTCAAGGAGACGGTGTCGCGCTTCGGCGCGATCGACGTGGCGATCGCGAACGCCGGCATCTCGTACACCGGCTCGCTCGCGGACTCGCCGGTCGAGCAGATCGAGCGCACGCTCGCGGTCAACCTGCTCGGCGTGTGGCGGACCGATCGCGCGGTGATCGAGCAGATCCGCCAGCAGCGCGGCTACCTGCTGAACATCGCGTCGCTCAGCGCGATCATGCACGGGCCGATGATGGGCGCGTACACGACGGCGAAGTCGGGCGTCGAGGCGCTGTCAGACGCGCTTCGCCAGGAGAGTGCGCCGTCGGGCGCGGCGGTCGGCTGCGCGTACTTCGGCTTCCTCGACACCGATCTCGTGCGCGCGGCGTTCGCCGAACCGTCGGCCGAAGCGATGACCGGCGAGATGCCGGACTTCATCCGCAAGCCGGCGCCGCTGTCGAAGGCGATCGACGCGATCGAGCGCGGCGTCGAACGGCGCTCGGCGCGCGTGTGGGCGCCGCGCTGGGTCGGCCCGATGCTGTACGTGCGCGGCGTGCTGCAGCCGCTGACCGAACGGCGCACGCTGAAGGAACCGGCGCGCCTGGCCGACGCGATGCACCTGGCTGCGGGCTCGCAGGAGGCGCGCAGCCAGGACCCGCTGCTCGGCGTCGCGGCGAAAGCGCTCGACCACTGATCGGGTAGTCGTCGAGTCAAGATTGCGGACACTGGCCGTCCCGCCAAGAGCGTGCCGTGGCGCGAACCGCCAACGCGACGAACGTACGACAGGCCGAAAGAGCACCGGCGCGCGAATGACGTGGATCGCGCGTTCCGGCGCCCCTTCGGGAACTAGCCCCTCTTAGCGCGTTCTTGCTTTCACGTCGTACGGCGGGCGACCAGTCCGTCGCTCGGTCCAGTCCACGCAATCAGGGCAGGTCGACCTGGTAAAGCCGTGAGGGCACGGTACGTCCTGCAATGCCCGCAACCGAAGCTGCGGACGCTCGGGCGCCGTCACAGGGAGATCCTTGCGGAGCTCCTGCATGTGATCGCCGCCGGGCTGCTGTTCCGGCCCCGGCAACCGCTCCTCGCGGGAGTTGTCGACTGGGTGTACTACGAGCACTTCGAGCCGCTTCTTGATGCATACAAGCACAAACATTCTTTGCTCCCTCCTGGAGCTCGGTAGCACGCGACGCGAATGAAGAAGGCGTCGTCCACTATCGCTTGTTTCTCATCGTGACCTGCGGAGGCGGGTCATGTTTCGCCGACATTCCGCCGCCACGCTGCCGAATCGGCTTCCAGCCTGCTTCTCATCCTTGATCCCGGGATGCTCAACCGGTGTTCGTCTGGATCTGCGCTCAGCCACGCCGTACGGCGCCGCTATTCCCACTTGCCGGCACTTGCCGGTCCGGAGACAGTCCGTTCGCCGTCTAGCAACTGGGTTGGCGGGGCGGGGAGCTCTAGTCCTCCTATCTTGACCTTGGGACTTCGGTTCGCGTCGGCGGATAGACGCTTCTTCCGGGCCGCCGAGACTCGCGAAATTGCATCAGCTGGAATCTACGACAACACATCGCCACGGTCGTGACGATTCGGTGACGGGCGTCCCGTGCTGACAAGCGCGGTACACGCGCGGCGCTGCAGGCCGCCGCGCCGGTTGAGCGATCTCCCAGAGTCCTCGGCTGGCTGAACCTCGCGAAGGCTGGCCGGGAGAGCTAGTCAGCGAGCTCCGACTCGACCTCGAACGCGAGGCGTCGACGATCCTCAGCGCAGATCCTCTGCTCGCGCTCCAAGATCTGCGCGACCGCCTCACAGACGAGATCCGTGAGATACGCCGCCGGCGTGTCCGAGTGCTCGAAGATCTCCCGTTCCTCGCGGTGAAGGACCAGGCGCGGATTTCGCTCCAGCAGATCGCCAATCACGGCCAGGCGCTCAGTGACGGACCGCTCTTCAAAGAGATCTATCGCGATGAGCCGCAACGAATTTGGTCGGCCCGTCTCCCAGGGCGGGCGTGCCAGAAACTGCTCGCGTACCGCCAAAGCAAAGCCGACGAGATGAGCGCCGTCGATGTAGCTGTTGTTGCTCGCCATGTGCGCAGATTCGGTGCGAGGCCCAGTTCCCCGCTGGCCTGCAGCGTATCTTGCCGCCCGGTTGTCCGTCGGCTAACGAGTATCGGCCAGGGCAGCGGGGAACGCCTGCCCGCGATGCTCGGCCTCCATACGTACGAGCGTGATTGCAAGCTGGTCCAGTGCGCGAGGCTCGTAGTAGGTCCTGATCGTCCCAGACTTCACGACACGTTTGCCGTCCGTGAGGTTTTCGCCCGCTGCTCTGCGACGTTCCTCGATCGTCTTGCCGGCGTACTCGTCCTTGAGCGGCAACACATATTTCAAAAGCCGTCTGTGCTTACGCTGCATGAGTTGCTTCTTGTCGACGGCAGAGGTAAGGACGGCGAGCAGCGCTTGAGCCTGCGCACGCTCCTGCTCCTCCTCATCGGTCTCGGGGCCCACCTTGATGCGGCTGCTGACGATGTCGAGATTGAGCAGCGCGCCCCCGTTTTCCGCGACGTTGTAAGGCACAACGCCGCCAGTTACGAGCTCGGAGAGGCTTTTGCGCAGCGCATCGAAGTCCGGGCCGGAATACGGCTCGGACGGCTGCGTGGAATCGCTCATGCGCGTAGCCCGCGCGGCTCAGACATGAGCTGAGTCTATCATGCCCTAACAGTTACCGACTGTTAGACACAGAACCTGTCGGTAAGCTTGTGCGATTACCGATATGTTGCCGAGCCTTGACGTCAGTAGCTTGAGCGAGCTAGCTTGGACACCTAAGGGCAGCAGTCATTCGCCCTCGCTGGGTCATCGCTCCTATCTTGATCTTGGGCGCGTACTCAGTTCCGCTGCGGCGCGGCTCCCATGGGTTTCCGGCCAGGGAGCCGCGCACAGCCGCATTGAGAAGCACCGAGCTGGCCGCGTAGTCGTTCGTACAGCAGCGTTTGACTGGATGAAGCCGGCTCAGCCGTCGTCGCCGTCGGCGAGGATCCGGTAGAGGTCGCGCCGCGCGGTGTTGAGCACGTCGCGCGCCTTGGCCATCTGCGCGGGGCTGCCCGTGCGCATGACCTGCACGAAGGCGCTCGCGAGCTGGCGCATCAGGCCGGCGAGCTCGTGCGCGTCGTCGCTGATGTCGCCGCTCATCTGCGCCCACGGCGCGGTCGCGTCGTCGGGACGCTGCTCGACGTGCGCGCGGCCGTCGTCGGTGATCTCGAACAGCTTGCGCCCGTCGCTCTCGGTCGAGCGGATCAGCCCCTCGTCCTCGAGCTGCTGCAGCGCCGGGTAGACCGAGCCGGGGCTCGGGCGCCAGACGCCGTCCGAGCGCTCCTCGACCTCCTGCATGATCTGGTAGCCGTTGCGCGGCTCCTCGGCGAGCAGCAGCAGCGCCGCCGTGCGGATGTCGCCGCGGCGCGCCTTGCGGCCGCGACCGCGACCGCGCGGGCCGCCGGGGCCGAAGCCGAGCCCGCCGAGGCCGAAGCCCTCGGGTCCGCCGAAGCCGCGGTGTCGATGGTGACGGTGCCCCGGGCCGTGCCCGCCGCAGCGTCCTTCCGATGAATGTGCAGAATGCATTGTGTGCTCCCTATCGTGAGATATCAAAGTACGCTCACGATATATCGTTATCTATAAATATTCAAGACCCCCCATCGACGGCGGCGTCACGAGGGATCGCCACGACGTCCGCCTGCTGACGGCGGACGTCACGACGCGCGCTGCAAGTGCGGTGCGTCCGCGTTCGGCGAGACCGCCGCGTCGGCGGTCTAGTGACGGAAGTGGCGGACGCCGGTCGCGACCATCGCGATGCCGGCTCGATCGGCCGCCGCGACGACGTCCTCGTCGCGCACCGAGCCGCCCGGCTGGACGATCGCCGTGACGCCGGCGTCGATCGCGAGCTGCGGCCCGTCGGCGAACGGGAAGAACGCGTCGGACGCGAGCGCCGAGCCGGCGAGCGACTCGGGTTGGAACTCGCGCGCCTTCTCGACGGCGATCCGCACGGCGTCGACGCGGCTCATCTGCCCGGCGCCGATCCCGATCGTCGCGCCGCCGCCGGCGATCACGATCGCGTTCGAGCGCACGTGGCGGCAGACCTTCCACGCGAACAGCAGGTCCTCCCACTGCCGCTCGCTCGGCTCGGCGCTCGTCATCACGCTGATCTGCTCGCGCGTCTCGGAGACGACGTCGCGCGTCTGCACGAGCTGGCCGCCGATCACCGGCTTGCCTTCGACCTCGTGCGACGGCGCCGGCCAGTTCGCGAGCTCGAGCAGCCGCACGTTCTTCTTCTCGCTCAGCACCGCCAGCGCGTCGTCGTCGAAGCCCGGCGCGAGCAGGACCTCGATGAACTGCTTGCTCAGCTCGCGCGCGAACGGCGCGTCGACCCGGCGGTTGACGGCGATGACGCCGCCGTACGCGCTCTGCGGATCGCACGCGAAAGCGCGTTCGTAGGCCTCGCGCGCGCTCGGCGCGACGGCGCAGCCGCACGGGTTGTTGTGCTTGAGGATCGCGCACGCCGGCTGCTCGAAGTCCTCGACGAGCTCGCGCGCCGAGCTGAGGTCGAGCAGGTTGTTGAACGACAGCTCCTTGCCGTGCAGCTGGCGCACGCCGTCGAGCAGGTGCGTCGGCGCGCCGGTGCGCGCGTAGAACGCGGCCGCCTGGTGCGGGTTCTCGCCGTAGCGCAGGTCCATGACCTTGACGAACGACTCGTTCCACGTCGGCGGGAAGCCGTCGTAGGAGCGCGCCGCGAACCACGTCGCGATCGCCGCGTCGTAGCGCGCCGTGCACGCGAACGCCTTCGCCGCCAGGCGCGTGCGCGTGTCGAGCGACAGCCGCCCGCCGGCCTCGCGCAACTCGGCGAGCACCGGCTCGTAGTCGTCGGGGTCGACGAGCACCGCCGCGAACGCGCTGTTCTTCGCCGCCGCGCGAATCATCGTCGGCCCGCCGATGTCGATGTTCTCGACGATCTCCTGCTCGCTCGCGTCGCCGCGCGCGACGGTCTGCTCGAACGGGTACAGGTTGACGCACACGAGGTCGACCTGCTCGATCCGCCGCTCGCGCGCCGCGTCGAGGTGCTCGTCGTTGTCGCGCTTGGCCAGCAGCCCCGCGTACAGGCGCGGGTGCAGCGTCTTCACGCGCCCGTCCATCATCTCCGGAAAGCCCGTGAAGTCCTCGATCTCGCGCGGCGCAAGCCCGGCGCCCGACAGCTCGCGCGCGGTGCCGCCGGTCGACACGAGCTCGACGTCGAGCTCGTGCAGGCCGCGCGCGAAGTCGACGATCCCGCGCTTGTCGGACACCGAGAGCAGCGCCCGGCGCACGCGCACCTCGCCCGGCGCCGCGCGCTCGACACCGGTCCCTCGGGACGTGATCGACTCGCGCGCGGATGCCACCCTCAGAGCCTATCCCGCACACGCGGGTGACGCGGGTCGGACGCGTCGATCGACAGCTCGCCGCGCGCGAACATCCTGACGGCCTCGGGCAGCAGCTCGTGCTCGAGCGCGTGCAGCGCCGCGAGCACGTCCTGCTCGTGTCGCGCGCCGGGCAGCTCGACGGCCCGCTGCGCGATCACCGGGCCCGTGTCGACGCCGTCGTCGACGAAGTGCACGGTCACGCCGAACACCTGCACGCCGTACTGCAGCGCCTGCGCGACCGCGCCGATCCCGGGGAACGCCGGCAGCAGCGACGGGTGCACGTTGATCAGCGCGCCGGCGAAGCGCTCGACGAACGCCGCGCCGAGCAGCTCCATGTAGCCGGCGAGCACGACCAGGCGCGCGCCGCGCTGCTCCAGCCAGTCGCCGAGCGCCGCGTCGCGCGCCGCCCGGTCGGCGTAGTCGCCGCGTGCGAACACCGCCGTCGGCACCTCACGCGCGGCCGCGCGCGCGAGCGCCGGCGCGTCGGCGACGTTCGACGCGACGGCGACGATCCGCGCCTCGCGCCCGTGCACCGTGTCGAGCAGCGCCTGCAGGTTCGTGCCGGCGCCCGACACGAGCACGGCGATCGGCAGCGGCTCTGACACGCGCCGGACGATAGCTGCGCGGGGCGTCGCGAGCTCGTCATGCGCGGACGGCGATTCCGAGGAGCCGAACACTGTGACCTAACTCACAGAGGGTCGGCGTGGCGCAGCGTTGAATCAGTGACGGGGCTGGAGAGCGGTGCCGGGCCGCAACCAAAGGACGCTCCCATGCTCACAGCCACCATCGTCAGCCTGCTGATCATCGCCGCGCTCGGCTACGCGCTGCGCGCCGGCAAGGACGGCGGCGCGATCCTGCGCCGGCCGTACAACAACCGCTACGACGCCGCCGCCGGCGCGCGCGACGACTACGTCGGATAGACCTCGGGCACAGCCGCCGGCCGCAACGCGCGGCGGCCGGCGGCGCGCCCGATTCGGCGCCCGCGCGCTCAGGCCTTGACGAGCGGGAGGATCTGGTCGTCCTCCAGCGAGTACTTGCCGGCCGCGCCGTCGCTGCCGGCGAGCGGGTAGTCGCCGCTGAAGCACGCGTCGCAGTGGCCGGCGCGCTCGCCTCCGACCGCCTCGTAGACGCCTGCGAGCGAGAGGTAGTGCAGCGAGTCGCAGCCGAGCTCGGCGGCGACCTCCTCGGTCGTGCGCTCGTGCGCGATCATCTCCTCGCGCGTGGACATGTCGATGCCGTAGTGGCACGGGTGCTTGATCGGCGGCGCCGAGATCCGCATGTGCACCTCCGCCGCGCCTGCGTCCTTCAGCATCTGCACGATCTGGCGCGTCGTGTTGCCGCGTACGATCGAATCGTCGACGACGATCAGCCGCTTGTCGGCGATCACCTCCGGCAGCGGGTTGAACTTCAGCCGCAGGCCGTGCTTGCGCAGCTCCTGCCCCGGCTGGATGAACGTGCGCGCGACGTAGCGGTTCTTGACGAAGCCATCGTCCTGCGGCAGCCCGGCCGCGCGCGCGAGGCCGCGCGCCGCGGGGTTGCCCGAGTCGGGCACGGCGATCACGACGTCGGCGTCGACCGGCGCCTCGCGCCAGAGGATCTCGCCCATCCGCCCGCGCGCGACCTGCAGCGCCTGGCCGCTCATGCGCGAGTCCGGGCGCGCGAAGTAGATGTACTCGAACACGCAGAACGCGCGCCGGCCGCCTGGCGCGATCATCCGGCTCTGCAGGCCGTCCTCGCCGAGCGTGACCATCTCGCCCGGCTCGACGTCGCGCAGCAGCTTCGCGCCGATGATGTCGAACGCGCACGACTCGCTCGCCACGCAGTAGCGCTGGTCGAAACGGGGATTCGCGCCGGAGGCGCGTGTCGCCCGGCTTCGGTCACCGTCGGACTCGGCCGTCCCGTCATCGGGGAGCGTGCCGATCGACAGCGGGCGCAGGCCGTGCGGGTCGCGGAACGCGACGACGCGGTCCTTCGTCATCACGACCGTCGAGAACGCGCCCTGCAGGCGCGGCATGATCGCCGCGATCGCGTCCTCGACCGACTCGGCCGGGTGCGTCGCGATCAGCGCGGCGATGATCTCCGAGTCCGACGTCGAGCTGAACGAGACGCCGTCCTCGAGCAGCTCGCGTTGTGCAGCTCGACGGCGTTGATCAGGTTGCCGTTGTGCGCCAGCGCGAGCTCGCGGCGCGAGCCGTTCGTGCCCTCCGAGCGCTGCACCGGCTGCGAGTTCTCCCACGCGTTCGAGCCGGTCGTCGAGTAGCGCACGTGCCCGATCGCGAGCTCGCCGGCGAGCGTGCGCAGGTCGTTCTCGGTGAACACCTGGTTGACGAGGCCGAGCTCGCGGCGCGTGATGATGTGCCCGTTGCGGTCGGCCGCCGCGATCCCGGCCGACTCCTGGCCGCGGTGCTGCAGCGCGTACAGCGCGAAGTACGACAGCCGCGAGACCTCGTGCCCGGGCGCGTACAAGCCAAAGACTCCGCACTCATCGCGCGGTCCCTCACGCATTACCGAGACGCTAGCAGCCGCCCGGCGGCTCATCCGAACAGCTCCGCCAGCGATGCGTGCGCGTGCGCGAGCTGGTCGAGCGTGACGCTCAGCACGCCCGCAACGCCCAGCGAGACGCCGCCGACCGTGCCGAGACGGCTGACGCGGACGCCGCTCGACGCCAGCTCGTCGATCGCCGCCGGCGGCCCGCTGACGAGGAAGCCGCCCGATCCCTCGCCGAACAGCTCGCGTTCGTCGCCGTCGAGCTCGACCTCGGCGCCGAGGCCGCCGGCGAGGCAGCACTCGGCGAGCGCGGCCGCGACGCCGCCCTCGGCGACGTCGTGCGCGCTCGACAGCGCGCCGGCGCGGACCGCGTCGCGGACGGCCGCCTGCGCGGCGGCGACCGCCGCGACGTCGATCGCCGGCAGGCCGTCGGGCAGCGCCTGCCCGCGCAGCTTCGCGAGCTCGCTCGCCGCGAGCGCCGGCGCGAACGGCCCGACGAGCGCGATCTGCTCGCCGGCGCGCGCGAAGCCGAGCCGCCCGGCGCGGCGCGCGTCGGGCAGGCGGCCGACCATGCCGATCACCGGCGTCGGGTAGATCGGGCCGGTCGCGCCCTCGTTGTAGAGCGAGACGTTGCCGCCGACGATCGGCGCGTCGAGCGCCCGGCACGCGTCGCCGAGGCCGCGCACGGCCTCGGTCAGCTGCCACGCGATGTGCGGCTTCTCGGGGTTGCCGAAGTTGAGGTTGTTCGTCGTGCCGAGCGGCTCGGCGCCGGCGCACGCGAGGTTCGACGCGCACTCGAGCACGGTCGCGACGGTGCCCGTGTACGGGTCGGCGGCGACGCGGCGCCCGTTGCAGTCGATGCTGACGGCCAGCGCGCTGCCGTCGGCGAGCGCGAGCACGGCGGCGTCCGCCTGCTCGGGGCGGCGCACCGTGCGCGACTGGACGATCGCGTCGTACTGCTCGAACAGCGGGCGGCGCGAGGCGATGTTCGGGCAGGAGAGCAGCGCCAGCAGCGTCTCGCCGGCGCTCGCGCCGGCGCTCAGCGCCGCCGACGCGCGCGGCGGTGGATAGGCCGGCTGCTCGGGCTTACGCGGCTGCAGGTCGTACAGCGGGCAGTCGTCGACGAGCGCGCGCACCGGCATGTCGCCGACGAGCTCGGAGCCGGCGCGCACGCGCACGCGCCCGCTCGAGGTGACCGTGCCGATCACGGCGCCGCCGACCTCCCACTTCTCGCACAGCGCGAGCACCTGCTCGACGTCGTCCGGCTCGACGACGCACAGCATCCGCTCCTGGGACTCGGAGACCATCACCTCGAACGGCTCCATGTCGCCCTCGCGCAGCGGCACGCGCGCGACGTCGATCTCGATCCCGACCTCGCCCTTCGACGCCATCTCGGCGGCCGACGACGTCAGCCCTGCCGCGCCGAGGTCCTGCAGCGAGACGAGCAGGTCGCGCGCCAGCAGCTCGAGCGAGCACTCGAGCAGCTTCTTCTCCTCGAACGGGTCGCCGACCTGGACGGTCGGGCGCTTGTCGGCGTCGGCGTCGCCGGCGCCGAGCTCGGCCGACGCGAGCACCGAGGCGCCGCCGATCCCGTCGCGACCGGTCGCGGCGCCGAACAGCACGAGCAGGTTGCCCTCGCCGGCGGCGGCGCTGCGCACGAGCCGCTCGCGCTCGGCGAGCCCGAGCGCCATCGCGTTGACGAGGCAGTTGTGCTCGTACGGGCCCTCGAAGTAGACCTCGCCGCCGACCGTCGGCACGCCGATCGAGTTGCCGTAGTGGCCGATCCCCGAGACGGCGCCGTCGAGCAGGTAGCGCGTGCGCGTCGCCGACTCGCCGCTCGGCTCGCCGAAGCGCAGCGAGTCGAGCACGGCGATCGGCCGCGCGCCGATCGCGAAGATGTCGCGCAGGATCCCGCCGACGCCGGTCGCGGCGCCCTGGAACGGCTCGACCGCGCTCGGGTGGTTGTGCGACTCGACCTTGAACGCGCACGCGAGCCCGTTGCCGACGTCGACGGCGCCGGCGTTCTCGCCCGGTCCCATGACGACGTGGCGCCCCTCGGTCGGCAGCGTGCGCAGCAGCTTCTTCGAGTGCTTGTACGCGCAGTGCTCGCTCCACAGCAGCGAGTACATCGCCAGCTCGACCTGGTTGGGCGGGCCGCCCTGCTTCTCGCAGACGAGCTCGTACTCGGCCGCGGTCAGCCCGAGCGCGAGCGCGTCCTCGACGCTCGGGCAGCGTCGCCGAGTCAGGCACGGACGCCCTCGACGGCGAGCGCGGATCGACTCGAAGATCTTCAGGCCGTCGGCCGAGCCGCCGGTCAGCTCGTCGACGGCGTGCTCGGGGTGCGGCATCATGCCGAACACGTTGCCGGCCTCGTTGCAGACGCCGGCGATGTCGTGCAGCGAGCCGTTGAAGTTCTCGCCCGGCGCGTAGCGCAGGACGATCTGGCCCGAGTCGTCCATCGCCGCGAGCGTCCGCTCGTCGGCGTAGTAGCGCCCCCACGAGTGCTTCGCCGGGATGCTCAGCAGCTCGCCCAACGCGCATGCGCGCGTGAACGTGCCGCCGCTGCTCAGCACCTCGAGCTCGACCTGCCTGAACGTGAAGCGCAGGTCCTTGTTCGGCAGCAGCGCTCCCGGCAGCAGGTGCGCCTCGCACAGCACCTGGAAGCCGTTGCAGATGCCGAGCACCGGGCCGCCTTCGCGCGCGAACTCGATCACCGACTCCATCGCCGGCGCGAAGCGCGCGATCGCGCCGGCGCGCAGGTAGTCGCCGTAGGAGAAGCCGCCGGGCACGACGATCGCGTCGGCGCCGTTCAGGTCGCGCTCGCCGTGCCAGATCAGCTCGGCGTCGCCGACGCGCCGCGGCCGCTTCGAGCGCGTCGACCTCGTCGCAGCTTCCCGGGAATTGCAGGACGCCGAACTTCACAGTGCGTCAGCGCGCCGCCGTCGAGCAGCTCGCACCTCGTAGTCCTCGACCAGCGGGTTCGCGAGCAGCTTCTCGCACATCGGCTGCAGCTGCGCCGCGTCCTCCACGTCGAGCTCGACCAGGCGCCCGACGTGGACGTTGGCGACGCCCGCGAAGCCGAGCGCCGGCAGCGCACGCTCGACCGCCACGCCCTGCGGGTCGAGGATGCCCTGCTTCGGGCGGATCAGCACGCGCGCCCTCACGCGCCGTCCCGTGGCGCGCCGTCGGCGTCGGCGCCCGTGCGCGCAAGCCACGCGGCGAACGGCTCGCCGGCGATCAGCTCATACGCTTCGACGTAGCGCGCGCGTGTGCCGGCGACGACGTCGTCGGGGATCGCCGGCGCCGGCGGCTTCTTGTCCCAGCCGCTGCCGGCGGCCCAGTCGCGCACGTACTGCTTGTCGAAGCTCGGCTGGCCGTGGCCGACCTCGAAGCCGTCGGCCGGCCAGTAGCGGGAGGAGTCGGGCGTCAGCACCTCGTCGCCGAGCACCAGCTCGCCGTGCTCGTCGAGCCCGAGCTCGAACTTCGTGTCGGCGAGGATCACGCCGCGCGAGCGCGCGTGCTCGGCGGCGAACGAGTACAGCTCGACCGAGACGTCGCGCACGCGCTCCATCAGCGCGCGATCGCCGACGAGCTCGGCCGCGCGGTCGAAGTCGATCGCCTCGTCGTGGCCGACGTCGGCCTTCGTGCTCGGCGTGAAGATCGGCTCGGGCAGCTGCTCGGACTCGCGCAGGCCGGCGGGCAGCGCGATCCCCGAGACCGAGCCGGTCGCCTGGTAGTCCTTCCAGCCCGAGCCGGTGATGTAGCCGCGCACGACGCACTCGACCGGCAGCATCTCCAACCGCCGCACGACGAGCGCCCGCCCGCGCGCCTCATCGGGCACGCCGTCGGTCGCCGAGATCAGGTGGTTGGCGACGATCCCGCCGGTCAGGCCGAACCAGAAGACCGACAGGCCCGTCAGCACCTTGCCCTTGTCGGGGATCGGCGTCGGATGAACGGCGTCGTACGTCGAGATCCGATCGCTTGCGACCATCAGCAGCGGCGCCGGCTCGAGCTCGGAGCGCCCGTTCAGGTCGTACATCTCGCGGACCTTCCCGCTGGCGAGGAGGGGCAGGTCGGCGAGCGTCGTCACTTCCGGCGATGCTACCAACGCGTCAGGCGAGCTCTGCGGCCGGCGCGAGCGCCGCGTCGAGGCGTCCGACGATCTGCTCGGCGTAGCGCACGTAGTGCGCGTAGTCGAAGATCGCGCCGAGGTCGAGACCGAGCGACGCTACGCGCTCGTCGGCAGCGAGGAGGCCGCGCAGCGGCGTGCCCTCGTCCCACGCGCGCTGCGCGAGCTCCTGCGTGAGGCGGTAGGCGTCGTCGCGCGAGGAGCCGGCGCCGACGAGGGCGAGCAGCACGCGCTGGCTGAACAGCGCGCCGTGCGTCAGCTCGAGGTTCTCGCGCATCCGCCCGGCGTCGACGGTCATCCCGTCGACGAGCGCCGTCGTGCGCGCCTGCATGTAGTCGAGCAGGATCGTCGAGTCGGGCGAGGATCACGCGCTCGACCGAGGAGTGGCTGATGTCGCGCTCGTGCCACAGCGCGACGTCCTCGAGCGCCGCCTGCGCGTTGCCGCGCAGCACGCGCGCGAGGCCGGAGATCTGCTCGGCCTTGATCGGGTTGCGCTTGTGCGGCATCGCCGAGGAGCCCTTCTGGCCGGCGCGGAACGGCTCCTGCACCTCCCTGACCTCGGTGCGCTGCAGGTGGCGGACCTCGGTCGCGAAACGCTCGATGCCGGCGCCGGCGAGCGCGATCGCGCCGAGCAGCTCGGCGTGGCGGTCGCGCGCGACGACCTGCGTCGAGACGTCCTCGCGCGCGAGCCCGAGGCGCGCGAGCACGCGGGTCTCGAACTCGGGGCTCGTCGCCGCGTACGTGCCGACGGCGCCGGAGATCGCGCCGACGGCGACCTGTGCGAACGCGCGCTCCAGGCGGCGCGCGTTGCGCAGCGCCTCGAACGCGAAGCCGGCGAGCTTGACGCCGAACGTCGTCGGCTCGGCGTGGACGCCGTGCGTGCGCCCGACGCACAGCGTGTCGACGTGCTCGCGCGCGCGTGCGTGAAGCGCCGCGACGAGCGCGTACGCGCCGGGGACGACGAGCGCGCCGACCGCCTCGAGCTGCAGCGCGAGCGCCGTGTCGAGCACGTCGGAGGAGGTCAGGCCGTAGTGGATCCAGCGCCCGGCGTCGCCGGCGCAGGAGCCGAGCACGTCGACGAACGCGGCGACGTCGTGGTCGGTCACGCGCTCGCGCTCGTTCACCTCCTCCACCGTGAACGTCGCCGCGCGGATCGCGTCGAGCTCGGCGTCCGTCGGGCCGTCGCCGTCGCCGAGCAGCGCCGGCAGCTCCTCGCAGGCGGCGACCTCGACGCGGCGCCAGCTCTCCATCCGCGCCTCGTCGGTCCACAGCGCGCCCGAGCTCGGGGCGCGTGTAGCGGGGAATCACCGAGCGGGTCCTTCGCCCCGCGTCATGCCCCGAGGATCTGCGCGGCGAGGACCGCCGCGTTGCGCGCGTTGTCGAGGCCGACGCACGCGACCGGCACGCCCGGCGGCATCTGCACGATCGAGAGGATCGCGTCGAGCCCGCCGGCGGCGGTCAGCCGCCCCGACAGCGGCACGCCGATCACCGGCAGGTCGGTGTGCGCGGCGACGGCGCCGGGCAGCGCCGCCGAGATGCCGGCGCCGGCGATGATCACGCGCAGGCCGCGCATGTGCGCGTTCTTCGCGTAGTCGGCGACGGCGTCCGGTTCGCGGTGCGCCGACATCACGCGAACCTCGTGCAGGATGCCGCGCTCTTCGAGCTCCTTGGCGGCCTTCTCCATCGCCTCCATGTCGCTCTTCGAGCCCATCACGATCCCGACGCGCGGCGCGTCGACGTCGATGTCGTCGAGCTGGGCCTGCACTTCGGCCTCCTCCATCGGCTGGGGCACGAGCGAGATGCCCGACGCCTCGCGCCCCTCGCGCGCGATCGGATCGGGGAGCTCGCCGTCGCTCATGCCCGCAGCATACGCACGATCACGGCGAGCTACAGCGACGCGATGAACTCCTCGATGCCGATCGCCGCGAGCGTCTCGTAGCGGCCGGTGCCGCGCGAGCCGAGCTCGAGCGAGACGCGCGCCATCGTCGTCTCGTCGGGCGCCTCGACGACCGAGATGAAGTCGACGTGGCCGAGCGTCGCCCACTGCGCGGTGACCTTCGCGCCGAGCTGCTCGACCTCGTTGTTGACCTCGCGGATCCGCTCGGGGTTGTTCTTGACCGTCTGGACGCCCTCGGGGGTCAGGGTCGAGAGCATGATGTATGTCGGCATGTGGTCTCCTCCGCGGTTGCAGGCTGGTGCGCGCTCGCGCCGTCCGCTGGTTCTACTCGATCGGGGCACCGGCGCGCAACGGACGTACGCGCGAAGCGACTCCCGCTATTCGGTCGTGCCGCCCAGCGTCTGCACCTGGATCGCGACGACCCGCGCGTAGGCGACCTGCACGCCTTTGGTCCCGAAGTCGTTGCATTCGAGCGAGAGCGAGAACGGGAACGGCCCGCCGACGATCGACTCGAGCGGAATCGTCGCGTTGGTGACCGCGCCGGAGACGATGTCGAGCGACGCGGTCGATTCATCGCCGGCGAGATAGCAGTGAACGGTCACCGCTTCGGTCGCGTTCGTGTTTTCGAGCTGCGTCTTGGCGAACACGAGGTAGCTGCCGGCGGGCACGTTGGTGAGCGTCGCGACCGGATGCCTGCCGCTCGCCGAGGACAGTTCGGAGGGATGGTCGTCGAACGCGACGAAGCCGGCGCTCGCGCCGTCCTTGCCGGCAGCGCCTTCCCTGCCGGCAGCGCCGTCCTTGCCGTTCGCACCATTGGCGCCGTTGGCGCCGTTCGCGCCGGAGGCGCCGCTCGTGTTCCACGACAGCCGCTTCTCGCCCTTCCTGCACTTCGTCCGCGCGCCGACGAAGCGCGCGCTGCCGCTCTTCTTGACGCACGCGTACAGCGTCGCCGCGCCGGCCTGCGGCGCTGCGGCGAGCAGCGCGCCGAGCGCGGCCGTCGAAAGCGCGACGATCGCGGCGAGCGCGATCGTGTTGGGTCGGCTGATCCTGCTGTGCATCGCTCCCCCTCGGTGTTCGGCTGAAAAAGGTCAGGCCGCGGCCGGCGCGTCGGCGCTCGAAGTCTCGAGCGTCAGCTCGCCGTCGCGCGCGTCGATCTCGACGTCGTCGCCTTCGCGCAGCTTGCCTTCGAGCAGCGCAAGCGCGAGCCGGTCGGTCAGCTGCTTCTGGATCACGCGGCGCAGCGGTCGCGCGCCGTACGTCGGGTCGTAGCCCATGTCGCCGAGCAGCTGCTTGGCGGCGTCGGTCAGCGTCAGGGCCACGCCGCGCTCGGCGACGCGCGCGATCACGCGCTGCACCTGCAGCTCGACGATCTCGGAGATCTGCTCGCGCGTGAGCGCCCTGAAGCGGACGATGTCGTCGAGGCGGTTGATGAACTCGGGCTTGAAGAAGTCGAGCAGTTCGGTGCGCAGCTGCGCGTCGGCGCTGGCCGCGGCGTGCGCGTCGGCGCCCTCGGGGACTTCGGCGGCGACGGGGATGTTCGACGTCATGATCAGGACGGTGTTCTTGAAGTCGACCGTGCGGCCCTGGCCGTCGGTCAGGCGGCCGTCGTCCATCACCTGCAGCAGCGTGTTGAAGACGTCGGCGTGCGCCTTCTCGATCTCGTCGAGCAGGACGACCGAGTACGGGCGCCGGCGCACGGCCTCGGTCAGCTGGCCGCCCTCTTCGTAGCCGACGTAGCCGGGCGGCGCGCCGACGAGCCGCGAGACGGAGTGTTTCTCCATGTACTCGGACATGTCGATGCGGATCATCGCGTCCTGCGAGTCGAACATGAACTCGGCGAGCGCGCGCGCGAGCTCGGTCTTGCCGACGCCGGTCGGGCCGAGGAACAGGAACGAGCCGATCGGGCGATCGGGGTCCTGCAGCCCGGCGCGCGAGCGGCGCAGCGCCGAGGCGACGGCGTCGATCGCGGCGTCCTGGCCGACGACGCGCTCGTGCAGGCGCGCGTCCATGTGCACGAGCTTCTCGCTTTCGCCCTCGAGCAGGCGGCTGACGGGGATGCCGGTCCAGCGGGCGACGACCTCGGCGATGTCGTCGGCCTCGACCTCCTCTTTGAGGAAGACCGGCGCCTCGCCGTCGCCGCGCTCGCGCTCGCGCTCCTGCGATTCGTACTCGGCGACCGCGCGCTCGAGCTCGGGGATCTCGCCGTAGCGCAGCTCGGCGGCGCGCTGCAGGTCGGCCTCGCGTTCGGCGCGCTCCATCTCGATGCGCGCCTGCTCGAGGCGTTCCCTGGTCTCGTTGATGCCGGCGATCGCCTGCTTCTCGGCTTCCCACTGGCGCTTCATCTCGGCCGAGCGCGCTTGCAGCTCGGCCAGCTCGGACTCGATCGCCTCGCGGCGCTGCTTGGCGGACTCGTCCTTCTCCTTGCGCAGCGACTCGAGCTCGATCTTCAGCTGCATCACGCGCCGGTCGACCTCGTCGATCTCGGTCGGCAGCGAGTCGATCTCGATGCGGATCTTCGACGCGGCCTCGTCGACGAGGTCGATCGCCTTGTCGGGCAGGAAGCGGTCGGCGATGTAGCGATTGGAGAGCGTCGCGGCGGCGATCAGCGCCGAGTCCTGGATCGTCACGTGGTGGTGCAGCTCGTAGCGCTCCTTCAGCCCGCGCAGGATCGCGATCGTGTCCTCGACGGTCGGCTCGCCGACGGTGACCGGCTGGAAGCGGCGCTCCAGCGCCGCGTCCTTCTCGATGTACTTGGTGTACTCGTCGAGCGTCGTCGCGCCGACGGCGCGCAGTTCGCCGCGCGCGAGCATCGGCTTGAGCAGGTTCGACGCGTCGACCGAGCCCTGCGCCGCGCCGGCGCCGACGATCGTGTGCAGCTCGTCGAGGAACAGGATGATCGTGCCCTGGGCGTCGGAGACCTCCTTCAGCACGCCCTTCAGGCGTTCCTCGAACTCGCCGCGGTAGGCGGCGCCGGCGATCAGCGCGCCCATGTCGAGCGCGATCACGCGCCGGTCGCGCAGCGACTCGGGGACGTCCTTGGAGACGATCCGCTGGGCGAGGCCCTCGACGATCGCGGTCTTGCCGACGCCGGGCTCGCCGATCAGCACGGGGTTGTTCTTCGTGCGGCGCGAGAGCACCTGGATCACGCGGCGGATCTCCTCGTCGCGGCCGATCACCGGATCGAGCTTGCCCTGCTCTGCGATCTCGGTCAGGTCCCGCCCGAAGCGCTCGAGCGGGCTCTGCTCCTCCTCGGGCGCCTGCGCCGGGTTAGCTGGATTCGCTGCCATCGGGTCTCCTCTCGGCCGGGCGTGTGTCGGAGCGCGGGAACGGCGAGCGCGCGTCGGCGGCGCGCACGAGCTCGCCGCCGCGGTAGGGCACGGCGAGCTCGGCGCGGAACGAGCGGCGCACGCGCTCGATCTCCTCGGCTAGCGCGACCTGCGTGTGCAGCGCCTGGACCTCGAGCTCGTCGATCCGCGCGCCGAGCTCGTCGAGCTGGGCCTCGAGCTCGAGCACGCGCTCGACGCCGGCGAGGTTCAGCCCGAGCTCGCTCGTCATCTCCTGGATGCGGCGCAGCTTGTCGACGTCGTCCTGCGAGTACAGGCGCGTGCCCTTCGGCGAGCGCTGGGGCTCGATCAGGCCGCGCGCCTCGTACACGCGCAGCGTCTGCGGGTGCATCTGCGCGAGCTCGGCGGCGACCGAGATCATGAACACGCCGCGGCCGCGCTCGACGGCCACGCGCGTGACGCTACGCCGCGCCATCGCCGGCCTCCTCTCGCCCGGCGCCGGCGAACAGCTTCGCGCGCGGGTTGCCGTTGAAGACCTTCGACATCGCCTCGACGGCGCTCTGCTGCTCGGAGCTCAGCTCCTTCGGCACGTCGATCACGAAGCGGTAGTGCAGGTCGCCCTTGGCCGGCGGCGAGCCGCTGTTCAGCTTCGGCGGGCCCTCGCCGCGCAGGCGCTGGACGGCGCCGTGCGCGGTCCCGGGCGCGACGCGCAGCGTCTTCACACCGGTCAGCGTCGGCACCTGCACCTCGGCGCCGCGCAGCGCCTCGGGGATCGTCAGCGGGACCTCGACCTCGAAGTTCTCGCCCTTGCGCTTGAACACGGGCGACGGCGCGACGTGCGTGATCAGGTAGAGGTCGCCGGGCGGGCCGCCGCGGCGGCCGGGCTCGCCCTTGCCGGCGAGGCGGATGCGGCTGCCGTCGCGCACGCCGGCGGGGATGTTGACGCGCAGGCGCTTGACGGTGCGCACGGCGCCCGAGCCGTGGCAGGTCGGGCACGGGTCCTCGATGATCGTGCCGGAGCCGCCGCAGCGCGAGCACGGCGTCGAGATCGAGAACGCGCCCTGGCCCTGCGTTTCGACGCCGCGGCCTTCGCAGCGCGGGCAGACGGTCGGCGTCGTGCCGGGCTTCGCGCCGGTGCCGTGGCAGGTGTCGCAGCTCGCCTGCATCGGCACCTGCAGCGGGACCTGCGCGCCGGCGACGGCCTGGTCGAAGGAGATCGAGACCTGCGCCTCCAGATCCGAGCCGCGTTCGGGTCGCGGGCGCTGACGTGCGCCGCGCCCGGCGCGCCCGGCGCCGGCCTGCCCGGCGCCGCCGAACAGGTTCGAGAGGATGTCGCCCATCGACGAGGCGTCGAAGTCGAAGTTGCCGAAGCCGCCGAAGCCGCCGCCGGGGCCGGCGCCGGTCGCGAACGGGCCCGAGCCGGAGTCGTACTGCTTGCGCTTCTCGGGGTCGCCGAGCACGTCGTGCGCTTGGGAGATCTCCTTGAACTTCGCCTCGGCGTCCTTGTCGTCGGGGTTGCGGTCGGGGTGGTACTTGCGCGCGAGCTTGCGATACGCCTTCTTGATCTCCTCGGGCGTCGCCTTCTTGTCGACGCCGAGCGTCTTGTAGTAGTCGGGGCGCGTTGCCATCGGGATGTCCGTGAGCGCTACGCCGCGACGACGACGCGCGCGGGACGGATGATCGTCTCGCCGAGCCGGTAGCCGGGTTGGTAGACCTCGACGACGGTGCCGCTCGCCGGGCCGTTCTCCGGCTGCGGCACGCTCGCCATCGCCTCGTGCAGCGACGGGTCGAACGGCTGGCCGCCGGGCGAGAACGACTCGACGCCGCAGCGCGCGAGCGCGGCCTTGAGCTCGGTGCGCACGAGGCGCACGCCCTCGAGCAGCGGGTCGTCGGTGGCGGCGGCTTCGAGGGCGCGGTCGAGGTTGTCGATCGCCGGCAGCAGCTCCTTCGCGAGCTTGGCGACGCCGCGCTCCTGCGCCTGCGCCGCCTCGCGCGCGACGCGCTTGCGGTAGTTCTCGAAGTCGGCCTGCGTGCGCTGCGCGAGCGCGAGGTACTCGTCGCGCTTGGCGGCGAGCGCGCCGAGCTCGTCGAGGTCGACCTCGACCTGCAGCTCGGCGGCGGCCTCGCCGGCGTCGCTCACGGGCGCTGCGTCAACGGCGGCCGCGTCCCCCGGCTCATCGCCGGGGGACTGCGCCTGCTCGTCGAGCTCGCCGTCGATCGTCTGCTTTGACTCTGACATCGCGCGCTACGCCTTCGGCTCGTCGACGACCTCGGCGTCGACGACGTCCTCCTCGTCGGAGGACGCGCCGTCGCCCGAGGGCGCCGAGCCGTTGCCGCCGGCCGCGGCGGAGGCCTCCTGCGCGCGCTGGTACATCGCCTCGGAGATCGCGTGGAACGCCGTCTGCAGCGCCTCGGTCTTGGCGTTGATCGCGGCCGGGTCCTCGGCCTCGAGCGACTCGCGGAGCTCCTTGACGGCGTCGTCGATCCGCTGCTTGGAGTCGGCGTCGACCTGGTCGCCCAGCTCGCCGAGCTGTTTCTCGGCCTGGTAGGCGGCGTTCTCGCCGTTGTTGCGCGCCTCTGCGAGCTCGCGCGCGCGACGGTCCTCCTCGGCGTGGGACTCGGCGTCGGAGACCATGTTCTTGATCTCGTCCTCGGAGAGCCCGGAGCCGGCCTTGATCTCGATCTTCTGCTCCTTGCCGGTGCCGAGGTCCTTCGCCGACACGTTGAGGATGCCGTTGGCGTCGATGTCGAACGCGACCTCGATCTGCGGGATGCCGCGCGGCGCCGGCGGGATGCCGGTCAGCTGGAACTTGCCGAGCGACTTGTTGTACTGCGCCATCTCGCGCTCGCCCTGCAGCACGTGGATCTCGACCGACGGCTGGTTGTCCTCGGCGGTCGAGAAGACCTCGCCCTTGCGCGTCGGGATCGTCGTGTTGCGCTCGATCAGCTTCGTCATCACGCCGCCCTTCGTCTCGATGCCGAGCGTCAGCGGGGTGACGTCGAGCAGCAGCACGTCCTTGACGTCGCCGGCGAGCACGCCGGCCTGGATCGCCGCGCCGACGGCGACGACCTCGTCGGGGTTGACGCCGCGGTGCGGCTCCTTCTTGGTCAGCTCCTTGACCTTCTCCTGGACGGCCGGCATGCGCGTCATGCCGCCGACGAGCACGACGTGCTCGATTTCCTTGACGCCCTTGTCTTTGGCGTCGTCGATCGCCTGCCTGACGGGGGCGACGACGCGGTCGAGCAGGTCGGAGGTGAGCTCGGCCATCTTCGCGCGCGTCAGGCGCGTGTCGAGGTGCTTCGGCCCGGAGGCGTCGGCGGTGATGAACGGCAGGTTGATCTGCGTCTCCTGCGTCGTCGAGAGCTCGATCTTGGCCTTCTCGGAGGCCTCGTACAGGCGCTGCAGCGCCATCGGGTCGGCGCTCAGGTCGATGCCCTGGGACCTCTTGAACTCCGCCACGAGCCAGTCGACGATCGCCTTGTCGAAGTTGTCGCCGCCGAGGTGGTTGTCGCCGGCGGTCGACTTGACCTCGAACACGCCGTCGCCGATCTCCAGGACGGACACGTCGAACGTGCCGCCGCCGAGGTCGAACACGAGGATCGTCTGGTCTGACTCCTTGTCGAGGCCGTACGCGAGCGACGCGGCGGTCGGCTCGTTGATGATGCGCTTGACGTCGAGGCCGGCGATCTTGCCGGCGTCCTTCGTCGCCTGGCGCTGGTCGTCGTTGAAGTACGCGGGAACGGTGATGACGGCCGAGTCGACGGCCTCGCCCAGATACGCTTCGGCGTCGGTCTTCAGCTTCTGCAGGATCATCGCCGAGATCTCCGGCGGCGAGTACTGCTCGCCGTCGGCTTCGACGCGCGCGTCGCCGTTGGGGCCGGAGACGACCTTGTACGGGACGATCGACTCCTCCTCCTTGACTTCGGCCTCCTTGCGGCCCATGAAGCGCTTGATCGAGAAGATCGTGTTCTGCGGGTTGGTCACTGCCTGACGCTTTGCGACCGTGCCGACGAGGCGCTCGCCGGAGGCCGCGAACGCGACGACCGAGGGAGTCGTGCGACCGCCCTCGGCGTTCTCGATCACGGTTGGCTCGCCGCCCTCGAGCACGGCCATGCACGAGTTCGTCGTGCCGAGGTCGATGCCTATGGTCTTGGCCATGTTGGACTGCTCCTTGGGTAAGCGGATGAAATCTGAGTGGCATTGTGACAGATTTTCTCAGAGGAATCAAGATCGATCGACGCCGGCGCGGACGCGCGGTGGACGGCTGGGACGTCGATGCCGCGGAGCGTGAAAGCCCGCAGATGCGGGAGTTGCGGGCGGCGGACGACGTGACAGCGGGCCGCCGACGCGGTACCGTCGGTGTATGCAGGCGGTGACTACGGCGATCGGTGAGGCTATGCCGGTCAAGCCGCGCCTGCGCGGTGTCTTCCACCAGTACGCGTTCTTCGTCTCGCTGGTGCTCGGCGTCGGGCTGATCCTGGCGGCGTCAGACGGCAAGGCGCGCCTGGCGGCCGGCATCTACGCGTTCGCCGTGTCGGCGCTGTTGGGCACGAGCGCGCTGTACCACCGCGTCACGTGGCGGCCGACCGCGCGGCGCTGGATGCGGCGCCTCGACCACTCGATGATCTTCGTGCTGATCGCCGGCACGTACACGCCGGTCGCGCTGCTCGCGCTGAGGGGCGCGCTCGCGAGCACGATCCTGATCGTGATGTGGGCCGGCGCGCTCGGCGGCGTGATCTTCAAGCTCGTGTGGATCGACGCGCCGAAGTGGCTGTTCGCGCTCGTGTACGTCGCGCTCGGGCTCGTCACGGCGACGGTCTTCGGCGAGCTGCCGGCGACGATCGGCTGGCTCGGCGTGGCCGGACTGGCGACCGGCGGCCTGCTGTACCTGATCGGCGCGGTCATCTACGCGAGCGGCAAGCCGAACCCATGGCCGAAGGTGTTCGGCTACCACGAGGTCTTCCACACGCTCGTGCTCGCCGCGGCGGGGCTGCACTACGCGGTGATCGCGTTCGCCGTGCTCCCGCACGGCTGAGCCGAGCAAGCGCCTGCGCCGAAACGTCCAAGCGGCGATCGCAGGCTTGGACGGACCAGCCCAAGCAACTTTCGCAACTAGGACTGCGGGAGATGGTTGTACTGCCTAGGAACGGGGCGCTTCGCGAGCCTCGCGAGGGTCCCCGCGGGCAAGAACGCCCATTGCGACAGCGAACTATCGATCTGCCGAATTGGCTAAGTAGAGAAGAAGGGGTTTTCGATGGATCCCGACATCTGGCCGCTCGACCGGGCGGCAACCGCAGCACTCGTCGTGCGCGTGATCGACGACGTCGACGTCAGCAGCGAAGAGGACCGCGATCAGTTGCTGTCCGAGCTGCTGTGCTCGGCGTGGGGGACCGTCTGGGCGCAGAACCAGTAGGTCGCAAACGTACATACACCCGAACGAGAGCGGACGGCCGTCGGGCGAACCGGCAGCGGCTGTTGAGCTGACCTGCGTGATAGCTTTCGGCGACTAGAGCGATCTATCTAGGGAGCTTGAAACGACATGCCGACGGCGACGCTCTCGGCGGGCGCGATCGACTACGAGGACACGGGCGGGAACGGACCGACGATCGTGATGGTCCACGGCCTGTCGGACTCGCGGCACTGGCGCAAGGTCGTGCCGGAGCTGCGCGGCCGCTACCGCTGCGTGCTGCCGACGCTGCCGCTCGGCGCGCACAGGCGGCCGATGAACGCCGACGCGGATCTCTCGCTGCGTGGGATGGGCAGGATCCTCGCGGAGTTCCTCGCGGAGGCGGATCTGAGGGATGTGACGCTCTGCTTCAGCGACTGGAGCGCGGGGCAGACGATGATCGCGGACGGGCTGATGGATCGTGTCGCACGCCTGGTGTTCGTCTCGTGCGAGACGGACGGCAACTACCCTCCGGGCCTCGGCGGGCATGCGGTCTGGCTGTCGGCGAAGCTGCCGGGCGGTCTGTCGCTGCTGCGTTGGGTGCTCTCGCGGCCGCGACTGCGCTCGCTTCCGTTCACGTACGGCCAGATGGCCAAGCGCGGCGTCCCGGACGAGCTGATGCGCGAATGGCTCGAGCCGCTGAAGCGCGCGGAGATCCGCCGCGACCTGCGCAAGTACGCGGGCGATGCGATGCGCGGCAAGCGCACGATGCGCGCGGCGACACCGAAGCTCGCGGCCTTCGAGCGCCCGGTGCTCGTCGTGTGGGACGAGGAGGGGCGGATGATGCCGAACGAGGAGGGTCGGCGGCTGGCGGCGGCGTTCCCCGATGCGCGCCTCATCGAGCTCGGCGACTGCTACACGCTGATCACGGAGGACCAGCCGCTGGAGCTGGCGTCCGCGATCGACGGCTTCATCTCGGGCGGGTAGCGAGCTACCTGAAGAGGTCGCGGCTCGGGCACATCCGGGCGAGCGCGCAGCGCGCGCAGGCGGGCGAGCGCGCGTGGCACGTGCGCCGGCCGTGGCGCAGCAGGTTGACGTGCAGCTCGAGCTCCTGGCCGGGCGGCGTCAGCGCGAGCATCTGGTCGTGCATGCGCTCGAACGGCGCGCCCGGCTCGAGCAGGCGCAGGCGCGCGCCGACGCGCGAGACGTGCGTGTCGACGGGCACGTCGCGCAAACCGTAGGCGAACAGCAGCACGCACGCGGCCGTCTTGCGTCCGACGCCGGGCAGCGCGACGAGGTAGTCGCGCGCGTCGTGCAGCGGCGCGCGCGGCAACCAGTCGAGCGAGAGCTCGTGCGGCGGATCCCTGGGGTCGTCGGAGATCGCGCGGAGGATCGCCTGGATCCGAACGGACTTGACCTTCGAGATGCCGCCGGGACGGATCGCCTCCTCGATCTCGGCGACGGGCGCGTCGCGGACGGCCTCCCACGCGGGGAAGCGTGTGCGCAGGCGCAGGAACGCGACGTCGCGGTTGCGGTCGTTGGTCGACTGCGACAGCACGGTCAGCACGAGCTCGGCGATCGGGTGGCCGTGCGGGCGCATCAGCGGGATGCCGTAGACGTCGCGCAGGCGGTCGCGGACGCGCAGCACGCGGGCGCGGGTCGGCGGCTTCCAGTCGTTCGCGCGCGCGCGAGCGCGCGAAGGTCTCGCAGCTTGCGGGGTCATCGCCGCCACCGTACCCGGCGACCGTCGCCGGCGGCGGGACGCGCGGGTATTCTCGCGCGGTGCCCGACGTGCGCGACCACGAGGGAACGATCGACACCGCGCTCCAGGCGGACCTGCCGATCTTCTGGCGCAGCGCACCGGTGGCGGGCGCCGAGCCGGGCGCCGACGCCGGCGCAGCGGTGCCGCTGTACGTCCACGGCGTGCCGGAGAGCTCGGACGAGTGGGTCCGGTTCCTGGCGCGCAGCGGCGGGCTCGCGCCGGACCTGCCGGGATTCGGCCGCTCGGGCAAGCCCGGCTCGCTGCGGTACACGATCGACGAGTATGCGGACTTCCTCGAGACGTTCCTCGCGCTGGTCGGCGTCGAGCGCGTGCGGCTAGTCGTGCACGACTGGGGCGCGGTCGGCCTCGCGTTCGCGCAGCGCCACCCCGAGCGCGTCGAGCGGCTCGTCGTGATCAACGCGGTGCCGCTCCTGCCGGGCTACCGCTGGCACCGCACGGCGCGGATCTGGCGCACGCCGCTGCTCGGCGAGCTCTCGATGGGTTCGACGAGCCGGCGCGTGCTGCGACTGCTCTCGCGCGAGGCGAACGCGACGCCGGGGCCGATGCCCGAGGAGTGGATCGACAGCGTGCTGTCGCACTTCGATCAGGGCACGCAGCGGGCGATCCTGCGCCTGTACCGCAGCTCGCCGCCGGACGTGCTCGCAGCGGCCGGCGCGCGCCTTGGCGAGCTGCGCGGCCCGGCGCTCGTCGTGTGGGGACAGCGCGACCCGTACATCCCGGCCCGCTTCGGCCGGGAGTACGCCGACGCGCTCGGCGCGGAGCTCGTCGCGCTCGAGGACGCCGGCCACTGGCCGTGGTTCGACCGCCCGGACGCGATCGACCGCGTCGTCGAGTTCGTCGGGCCCGACGCTCCGTGAGCGCGCCCGCGCGAAGCTCGGACGAGCGACGCGCGGCCCCGCCGCCGGGGGCACAGCGAGGGCGGATCGTCCGCCGCCTGCCGATCGCGCGCCGGGCGCTGCCGCGGCGACCGCTCGACAATCTGCCGCCGGCGTGGACGCTGACGGCGGCGCTCGGCGCCGTGTACGTCGCGTTCGCGCCGGTCAGCACCGACCTGGCGGCGGCGGGCTATCGCAGCGAACTGTTCTCGCGCGCCGGCTTCACGCTGTGGGACACGGGCTGGTACGCGGGCCACCACCTGCTCGCGTACTCGGTGCTCGCGCCGGGGCTCGGCGCGCTGATCGGCACGCAGCTGCTCGCCGCGGTCTCGATGACGCTCGCAGCGGCGCTGTTCGGCGTGCTCGTCGACGGTCGCTACGCGCCGCGCGCGTCGCGCGCGGCGACGATCGCGAAGTGGTGGTTCGCGTTCGGCGCGGCGGCGATCCTGCTCGCCAACCGGATCGCGTTCGACCTCGGCGTCTGCGTCGGCCTGGCGACGCTGGCGGCCGCGCAGGCGGCGGCGCGCGAGGAGGTTCGCCGCCGGCGATCGCTCGTCGCGCTGGCGCTCGTGCTGGCGGTGCTGTGCGGCCTCGCGAGCCCGGTCGCGGCGGCGTTCCTCGCGCTAGCGGCGGCGGCGTGGGCGATCGCGAACGGCTCGCCGCAGAGCCAGGGGACGTTCGGCAGCCACTCGCTCGACCAGCGCGCGGCGCCGCGCGGGATGGCGCGCGCGCTGCCGCCGGCGCTCGTCGTCGCCGCGATCGCGCCGGTCCTGGCGCTCGAGCTGGCGTTCCCCGAAGGCGGCACGCAGCCGTTCGAAGCATCGGCGTTCTACCCGACGCTCGCCGCCGTCGTCGCGCTCGCCGTGATCCTGCCGCCGCGCGAGCACGTCATGCGCACGGGCGCGGTGCTGTATTCGTTGACGCTGATCGCCGCTTACGCGATCCCGACGGCGGTCGGCGGCAACGCCGATCGGCTCGGGTCGCTGTTCGCCGGGCCGCTGCTCGCGTGCGCGCTCGTCGGCCGTCATCCGGCGACGCGGCCGTCGCGCGCGGGCAGCCGGCGCACGCTGGCGCTGCTGCTGCTCGCGCCGGCGCTCCTGTACTGGCAGCTGAAGGCGCCGGTCGGCGACTTCTTCTCGGCGCTCGGCGACCCGGCGTCGCAGCGCTCGTACTTCACGCCGCTGCTGGCCGAGCTCGAGCGCCTGGAAGTCGGCTACGGCGAGCGCCCGGAGCGGATCGAGGTCGTGCCCTCGCGCGACCACGCCGAGGCGCGCTGGGTCGCGCCGCAGGTGTCGCTCGTGCGCGGCTGGGAGCGCCAGCTCGACACGCTGCGCAACAGGCTGTTCTACGCCGGCTCGGAAGAGCCGAGCGCGACCCGCTACGAACGGTGGCTGCACGCCAACGCGGTCTCCTACGTCGCGCTGCCGGACGCGCCGCTCGACTACTCGGCCGAAGTCGAGGGCCGGCTCGTGCGCGCCGGCCAGCCGTACCTGCGCGAAGTCTGGCGCTCGCGCCACTGGCGCCTGTTCGCGGTCGCCTCGCCGTCGCCGCTGGCGCAGCCGCCGAGCGTGCTGACGCGGCTCGACGACGACTCGTTCACGCTCAGCGCGCCGCGCGCCGGCAGCTACGTCGTGCGCGTGCACTTCACCTCGTACTGGGCGCTCGCGAGCGGTCACGGCTGCGTGCACCGCGCGCCGGGCGAGTGGACGACGGTGCAGACGCGCGAACCCGGCAGCGTGCGCGTCGTGATCGACTTCTCGCTCTCGCGCGTGTTCGCCGACGGCCCGCGCTGTCGCTGAGCGGTAGGCTTTCACGTCGATGCTCGCCCGCGTTCGTCTTCTGCAGGCGCGCGTCCTACCGCACGGCTGGGTCGACGCGCTCCGGCAGGTCTCGCTGTTTGCCGGTCTGTACTTTGCGTACCGGCTCGTGCGAGGGCTGGTCGAGGGCGACGCGAACGCGGCGTTCGCGCACGCGCGCGACCTGATCGCGATCGAGAGCAAGCTGCACCTGTTCGTCGAGCCGTCGATCCAGACATGGGCGTCGGGCAGCCACGTGGTGATGGTGTGCGCGAGCTGGCTGTACGTCAACGCGCAGACGTCGATCACGCTGATCGCGCTGCTGTACCTGTACCTGCGCCACAACAACTCGTTCTACTTCGTGCGCAACATGTTCGTGATCGCGATGGCGATCGCGCTCGTCGGCTACGTCGTCTTCCCGACGGCGCCGCCACGGTTCATGCCCGAGTGGGGCTTCGTCGACAGCGTGTCGGTCGACACCGGCGTGCACGTCTCGCATGCGAGCGGCGCGATGACGGCGCTGTTCAACCCGTACGCGGCGGTGCCGTCGATGCACGTCGCGTTCGCGCTGATGATCGGCTGGCCGCTGGCGAAACTGTCGCGGCACGGCGTCGTGCGCGTGCTGTGGCTGCTGTACCCGTTCCTGATGGCGTTCGTGATCGTCGTGACGGCGAACCACTTCATCGCCGACGCGCTGCTCGGCGCGCTGACGGCCGGCGCGTCGGCGTACGGCGCGCGCTGGCTCGCACGGGCGCGACCGCAGGCGTGGCGCTTCTCGACGCTGCCCTCGCCGCACGTCGGGGCGAGCGGGTAGCGGGCGCACGGATGGCCCCGAGGCAACACGCCTCGCCGCGACGGCCGCGTCGCGGCGGCGCTCGCGCGGGTCGCCGCGCCGGCGCGCGGCGCGTGCGCGCGCCGATCGGCTCGGGCGAGCGCCGCGCGCTGATGCGCGACGCGCTGATCGAGTCGCGCCTGACGCCGAACGCGATCTCGCTGACGGGGCTCGTGCTGAACGTCGTCGCGGCGGCGCTCGTCTGGGAGAAGCTGTTCTTCCTCGGCGGCATCGCGTTCATCGTCGGCTCGGTGATGGACACGCTCGACGGGCGCTACTCGCGGATGTCGGGCAAGGGGACGCCGTTCGGCGCGTTCCTGGACTCGACGCTCGACCGCGTCGAGGAGGGGATCGTGCTGACGGCGGTCGCCGGCGACTTCGCGCAGCACGGCCAGCGGATCGCGGCGGCGGCGGTCGTCGTCGCGGTGCTCGCGTCGCTGATGGTCAGCTACACGCGAGCGCGTGCGGAGGCGCTCGGCGTCGAGTGCAAGGTCGGCATCGCGACGCGGCCGGTGCGCGTCGTGATCCTCGCGATCGGCCTCGTCTTCGCGCGCGGCGCGTCGCTGGGGAGCTTCGAGCTGTTGCAGCCGGCGGTGTACGTGCTCGCCGGGCTCAGCTTGATCACGGTCGGGCAGCGGATCTGGCACGTGCGCCGCGAGCTCGTCCGTGTGACCTAACTCGGCCGCCGGAGTAGTCTGAAGCAAAGCCGAAAGCTTCCACGACCGCGCCTCGGCCCCGAGCGCCGAGCCCTCAGCAAAGGAATCCCTCTCGTGATCAAGCAGCAATCGAACGGCCGCGCGTCCACCAACGGCGCGGCATCCAAGAACGGCGCCGCGCGCTACCAGTCCGACAAGGTTCGCGTCGCGATCGTCGGCGTCGGCAACTGCGCGTCGGCGTTCGTGCAGGGCGTCCACTACTACAGGGACGCCGACCCGACGAAGCGCGTGCCCGGCCTGATGCACGTCGACCTCGGCGGCTACCACGTCGACGACATCGAGTTCACGGCGGCGTTCGACATCGACTCGACGAAGGTCGGCAAGGACCTCGGGCAGGCGATCTGGGCCGGCCAGAACAACACAATCAAGTTCGCGAAGGTGCCGAAGAAGCTCGGCGTGCCGGTGTACCGCGGGATGACACACGACGGCCTCGGCAAATACCTCAAAGAGAAGATCACGAAGGCGCCGGGCGAGACGGCCGACATCGTGCAGATCCTCAAGGACACGCACACGGACGTCGTCGTCTCCTACCTGCCGGTCGGCTCCGAGCAGGCGACGAAGTGGTACGTCGAGCAGGTGCTCGAGGCCGGCTGCGGCTTCGTCAACTGCATCCCGGTGTTCATCGCGCGCGAGAACTACTGGGACCGGCGCTTCAAGGAGGCCGGCCTGCCGATCGTCGGCGACGACATCAAGTCGCAGGTCGGCGCGACGATCGTGCACCGCACGCTCGCCCGCCTGTTCGCCGATCGCGGCGTCGAGATCGAGCGCACGTCGCAGCTGAACGTCGGCGGCAACATGGACTTCTACAACATGCTCGAGCGCGAGCGCCTGGAGTCGAAGAAGATCTCGAAGACGAACGCGGTCACGTCGATCATGGACCACCAGCTGCCGGCGAAGGACATCCACGTCGGCCCGTCGGACTACGTGCCGTGGCTGACCGACCGCAAGTGGGCGCACATCCGCGTCGAGGGCCAGGCGTTCGGCGACGTGCCGCTGAACGTCGAGCTGAAGCTCGAGGTGTGGGACTCGCCGAACTCGGCGGGCATCGTGATCGACGCCGTGCGCTGCTGCAAGCTCGCGCTCAACCACGGCGTCGGCGGCCAGCTCGACGGCCCGTCTTCGTACCTGATGAAGTCGCCGCACAACCAGCGCCCGGACGACCAGGCGCGCGCGGACACGGAGAAGTTCATCGCGAAGTACGCCGGCCGTCCGGGAGCGCCCGGAAAGCGGCCAGCACGGGGCTCCGCGAAAGCGGCCCCGAAAGCCAAGGCGAAAGCGAAAGCGGCGCGCGCCACGGCGAGCAGGTAGCGCGCGGGACGCGGCGGGCGCGAGCGGGAACTCGATGAGCGAGCGGTTCTCGATCGCGCACGTCACGCCCTACGCGTGGGAGGCGCACGAGAACGAGATCAACGCGCACGTCGCGCGCGTCAGCGCCGAGCTGTCGCGGCGCGGCCACCGCGTGCTCGTGATCGCGCCGTCGCACTCGACCGAGCGCGTGCGCGACTCGCGGCGCGAGCTGCGCGCCGCGCGCGGGCGCGGGCAGGCGCTGCTCGAGGGGACCGACGCCGGCGCGCCGCGCGTCGTCGCGGTCGGCGAGGTGCTCGACGTGCCGGCGTCCGCGCGCCGGCGCGGCCCGGCGCTGCCGATCGACGTCGCGCGCACGATCGAGGAACTGCTCGGGACGGTCGAGCTCGACGTCGTGCACGTGCACGAGCCGTTCGCGCCGAGCACGTCGAGCGCGGCGCTGCGCCACTCGCGCGCGCTGAACGTCGGCTCGTTCCACTCCTCCAGCGAGCGCCTGCTGTCGACGCTCGTCGCGCGCCGCTTCGTCGAGAGCTTCTTCGGGCGACTCGACGCGCGCACCGTGCGGCTGCCCGAGACGGCGGCGCTGATGGCGCGCCACTTCCCCGGCGAGTACGAGCTCGTCGGCGACGACGGCGACGCGGCCGATCGGTTCGAGCGGATCTACACGACGCTCGCGGCGCGCCGTCACTCGCGCGAGGGCGATCCGCAGCTCGCGGCGCGACTGGCGCAGCGGCCGCTGACCGACGTCGACCTGCACATGCACACCGACCACTCGCACGACTGCGCGACGCCGGTCGAGGTGCTGCTCGCGACGGCGCGCGCGCAGGGGCTCGGCGCGATCGCGGTGACCGACCACAACGAGATCTCGGGCGCGCTCGAGGCGCGCTCGCAGGCCCTCGGCTCAGACTCCCACCCGCCGCTCAAGGTGATCGTCGGCGAGGAGGTCAAGACGGCCGATCAGGGCGAGGTGATCGGGCTGTTCATCGAGCGCAAGATCCCGCGCGGGCTGACGCTCGAGCAGACGGTCGCCGAGATCAAGCGCCAGGGCGGCGTCGTCTACGTGCCGCATCCGTTCGACCGGATGCACTCGGTGCCGGACTACGAGAACCTGCTGAAGATCATCGACGACGTCGACGCGATCGAGGTGTTCAACCCGCGCGTGGCGATCGCGTCGTTCAACGACGAGGCGGCGCGCTTCGCCGCGAAGTACCGGATCCCGGCGGGCGCCGGCTCGGACTCGCACGTCGCGCAGGGACTCGGCTCGGCGCGGCTGCGGATGCGCGACTTCGACGGGCCGGCCGAGTTCGTCCAGTCGCTGCGCGACGCCGAGATCGTCATGGGGCGCTCGTCGCTGCTGTACGTGCAGGCGCTGAAGTTCCTGCAGACGCGCGCGACGCCGGCGGCGGCGCAGCGCGCGAGCCGGGCGCGCCGGGTCAAGCGCGTGCGGCGCTCGGCGGGAGGCCGCGGGCAGGGCTAGGGGCACGGGCGAGGCGGGCGAGCGGCGTGGCCGGAGAGCGAGCGAGACGCGAACGCGCGCAAGGACTGGTGCACGGCCAAGGACAACCTCCGGCGTCGTCAAATCCCTCGGAGTCGATGCCGGTGACCGATGACGAGATCCGCGAGAAGTACCTCGAGCGCGCGATCCGTGAGCTGAACACGCTCACGCGCGAGCTGCAGTCCTGCCCGCACTGCCCGCGCGGCAACCTGATGCCGGTGCTCGGCTCGGGGCACCCGCAGGCGGACATCATGCTGCTCAAGTACGCCGCGCTGCCGTCGGAGATCGAGGAGGGCGTCGCCTTCTACGGACGCGCCGGCGGCGCGCTGATGAAGTCGCTCAAGCGCCTGCAGATCGACCCGCTCGCGGTCTACGGGACGCTCTGCGTCAAGTGCCCGCTGAGCGACGCGTCGCTGGCCGACCCCGAGTGCATCGCGCGCGTCGTCGCCGAGCTCGCGATCGTCCAGCCGAAGATCGTCGTCGTGATGGGCGCCGAGGCGCTCGCGACGCTCAACGACATGGAGATCCCGCTCGCGCACGCGATCTCGCCGCGCCTCGGCGAG
The DNA here is from genome assembly GCA_963782925.1 of uncultured Solirubrobacteraceae bacterium. Lineage (GTDB taxonomy): Bacteria > Actinomycetota > Thermoleophilia > Solirubrobacterales > Solirubrobacteraceae > Palsa-744. The sequence continues at coordinate 1,632,700 of CAWALH010000002.1, read as the reverse complement.
GTCCAGCAGCTGACGCCGACGATCGACGCGCTGTACGTGCCAAACATCGACGACTCGCTCGACGAGCAGGACTCCAAGCGCGCCTTCTGGGAGGCGTTCCGCGCGCTCGGCGAGTGGTACGACGCGCTGCCGCCGTACTGATGCTCGAGCGATCGTCCGGACAGCGCGACGCGGAGACCGCAATGACAAACTCGATTGACCGTCGACAGAACGTTCCGGCCGAAGCTCCACGTAGATTGACTAGATACTTGTCTCTCGGCATGCGCCGTCTCTCCACAAACCAATGCCCGCTCTAACATCAATTTCCCATCAGGCACTGGAAGATCGCGCGGCACGTCCGCTCTCGGCTTCGCCTCGACCCTTCTTGCGATGGGCCGGCTCAAAGCGCATGCTCCTCGCCCAGCTCGTCGCCGCCCTTCCCACACGATACGGCACTTATCGTGAGCCATTCCTTGGCGGCGGTTCACTTTTTTTCCTGCTTGAGCCACATGCCGCCGTTCTCAGCGATTCATGCGAGGATCTCGTCGCTACTTACGAGGCGATCCGAGAGAATCCATCAGCCGTCCTGCGCTATCTCACTCGTCTTCAGCCCGACCGTGAGTTGTTCTATCACATCCGCAGCAACCGTTCATCAGCACCGTTCAAGCGCGCTGCCGAGTTTATTTACCTCAATAAGACGTGTTGGAATGGGCTGTATCGCGTAAATGCCCAGGGAGAATTCAACGTCCCGTACGGTGCACCTCGTACAAATACCGTAATCGATCCACTCAATCTGCACTCTTGCGCCACGGCACTTTCTCGGCCCGGCGTTGCGCTCTCATCACACGATTTCGAAGACGCGCTGCTGGATGCCGCGCCAGGCGACCTGGTTTTCTTGGATCCGCCGTACGTAACACGTCACAACAACAACGGCTTCGTTGACTATAACGAGCTGATCTTCTCGTGGCACGACCAAGAACGAGTGGCTCGTACGGCTAACCGCCTGGCGAGTGACGGCGTTCACGTACTGGTAACTAATGCATTCCATCGCGAGGTCCTTGATCTATACGAGGATTTCAACGTGATACCTCTTAACCGCCCATCGACGATAGCCTCCGCCGCGTCGCGACGGGGTGAAGTTACTGAGGCGCTCCTATGGCGGACCGCGTCATAGCACGCGTCCGTTCTGCCTACTAGAATCGCCGACATGGCTGATGCCATTCGCCTCGTGGAGCCCCGGCGGCTCTCGCCCAACCCGGACAATCCGCGTCTGATTTTCCATGCCGACGAGCTCTATCAGCTTGAGGAGAGCATCAAGCTTCAGGGAATTCTTGTCCCACTGACAGCGTACGAAGACGGGGCCAAGCTTTACATACTTGATGGTGAGCGCAGATGGCGGTGCTCGGTCAAGCTCGGCCTCAAGCGCATTCCCGTAAATATACAGCCCAAACCCACACGGCTGGAAAACATCATGATGATGTTTGCGATCCACAATCAGCGTCGCGATTGGGATCCGCTTCCTAGCGCGTACAAGCTTAAACAGCTTGAAGAAGAGTTTACCAAGCGTCAGGGGCGTCTGCCCACCGAGACACAGCTTGCTGAGCTGGCGTCGATCAGTCGCGGTGAAGTACGACGCCTGAAGAATCTGCTCAGCCTCCCGGAGGAGTATCGCGACGAGCTCATGGCAGAGCTACAGAAGCCACGTAGCGAGCAAGTGATTACTGTCGATCACGTGTTGGAGGCTACGCGCGGAGCTGCGGCCCTAGGTAAACGTGAAATCATCGACGAGAGCGAGGAAGAGCTCCTCCGACGGGCGATCATCGAGAAGTATCGTTCTCGGATAATTAAGAATACGGTAGCACCTCGTCAACTTGCACGTATTGGACGTGCGGTCGAACGTGGTGAGCTCAGGGTAGCCGTCGCTCGTCGGGTTACGATGAAACTGATCGATACCCCGAAATACTCGATTGATGACGCGTTCAAAGCATCGATCGAGCAGGTCGACTTTGAGCACTCGGTTGAGCAGCTCGCAACGCGACTCGCCGACAGGCTACGAGAACACGTCGATCGAGACTACAGCGTCGGTCCTGGGCTTGCAGACGCTCTTGCCGACTTGGCGAAGGTGATCCGGCAGACCCTAAAGGGTTAGTGTGAGTAAGCCCGACTTTGTCACTCTGGCCAAGGACTTGGTGGGCGCTGCAGAGCGAGTCGAGACTTACTTCGAAGAAAAAGGCTACAAAATCTCCCGCGAGCCGGATGTTCTGGCATTTCCGTATACGCCTACATTGCGTTGCAAGCGCGACCGAACGACGATCATCGTGGAGCTCGATGACTCGATCCGTCTAGAGCGAATGCTCGAGTGGGTTCGCTACGGATGCTCACTGAACTCGGACTTTCGGGTTGCCGTCGTAGTACCCGCGCATGTGACGCGCGACCTAGACGTTGAGGAAGAGCTGCGTAAGGCAAAGGCCGGAATCTATTTGGCGGGAACGGACGTCACCGAGATCGCGATGCCGCATGACCTTTCGCTCAATATGACCCTCCCAGAGCTAGCGCAGCTCCCGCCAAAAGTCAGGAAGATACTTGGACCGATGTACGAGCAGTACGAACACTCGCACTGGCGGGAGGCTTTCGAGAGCGGCTGCCAGGCATTTGAAACTGAGTGTCGCAAGTACCTCAGAACGGCCATCGCGAGCGGGCGCGTCAGGGTTCTGAGTGACAGCGGGAGGCCCCGTAACTTGTCAGATGGGACGATCGAGAAAATGTCACTCGGGATGCTGGCCGTAGCATTTAGCAATATCGAAACACCTAACCATGCCGACATGGCGCTTGCGACTATATTGACCAAAATAAACCCCAACCGGATACTGGTGGCGCATCACAAAAATACGGCCGCCTCAGAGGCGAGACTCCGAAAGTATGTAGGTAGTGATGTCTGGCTTTTCGTCGCCGGGTTGCGACAGATCTTCGGATAGGCAACAAGATCAGAGTGTGCACCCGAACTAACGGCCTTGACGATGCCCGGTGGGGATGTCGTAGAGGCCGCCGACGATCGCATGCAGCGTGCCGCCGACCACCACGCGCGATCGACATGGAGATCCCGGACGCGTCACATGTACCGCGGCGGCGGTACGGGAAAGTACCGCTAGGTAGGTACAACCTGCTGCTCGAGTAAAGCGTTGCTCAGGGGACGCGCACGTCGCGGCGCGCCAGCGCACGGCGCCGCTGGACGACACCGAGGTCGCCCTCGCGCACGGGGTGGACGATCGTCCAATGCCGGCCGACGGGACAGCGCTGCACTCGGTACCAGCCAAGGCGCAGCGACTTGACCGACGCGCCGGGGATCCAGATCGTCGAGAACACGTGCCCGCGACGGCAGCGCACGAGCGTGTTCGGGCCAAGCTTGTAGCCGCGGCGGCGGGCGACGATCGTGCCGAGCACGTCGACCGCGAGAGCGAGAGCGAGGACGAGACGCCGAGCGCGCCGGACGTTCGTCTTCGGTCGGGGCTCGGGAGGCTCGGCCTGCATCGCGCTAACGAGCGTAGCGCCCCAACGGCCGGGCGCGCGACGCGTGCGCACCGCGGGCGGCGCCTCAGACGACCTTGACGATGCCGGTCGCGATGTCGTAGACGCCGGCGACGACGCGCAGCGTGCCGGCGGCGATCGCGGCGGGGATGATCGGACCGGTCGCTTCGAGCAGCTTCGCCTGGCGGCGCGCGTTGGCGACGATCGACGCCTCGAGCGTGCGGACGCTCGTGTCGAGGCCGGCGACGGCGGGCACGATCGCGTCGACGACGGCGCCGATCGAGCCGTATTTCGATTCGGGATACGTCTTCTTGGCGGCGGCGACTTCGATCGCGGCCTTGACGGCGCCGCAGTCGGAGTGGCCGAGCACCATGATCACGTGCACGCCGAGCACGGCGACGGCGTACTCGAGGCTGCCGGTCGAGCCGACGTCGGCGCTGTTGCCGGCGACGTGCGCGGCGAACAGGTTGCCGCGTTCGACGTCGAACACGAGCGGCGGCGAGACGCGCGAGTCGGCGCACGCGAGGATCGCGGCGAACGGCTTCTGCGCGGAGGCGCGCCGTTCGCCGACGGGCGAGTAGTCGCGCCGCTGCCAGCGCCCGGCGCGGTAACGGCGATTGCCTTCGATCAGCGCCTTCAGCGCGGCATCCGGCGTCGACGGTCGCGCGTACGAGCTGCGCGCGTCGGCGACGTCGGAGAGCGTGTCGCCGAGCACGCCGGCGCCGAGCAACGTGCCGCCGGCGGCCGCACCCGCACGACCGAGCAGCGAACGACGGGAGATCCGGGCGCTCACGGCGGCGAGACTACCCCGGCCGCCGGTCGGCTCAGACGACGATCACGACCTTGCCGAGCTTGCCGCCGGCGGCGAAGCGCTCGTACGCCGCGGCGGCGTCCTCCAGCGGAAACGTGTCGGCGATCGGCACGCGCAGCGCGCCGGACTCGAACAGCGGCAGCACCTCGTGCTCGAGCGAGCGCGCGACGAGCGCTTTCTGCTCGGGCGGGCGCGCGCGCAGCGTCGAGCCGTGGATCCGCGCGCGCTTGCCCATCAGCGCGAGCAGGTTGACCTCGCTCCTGGCGCCTGCGCTCACGCCGATCACGGTGATGCGCCCGCCGGTTGCCAGCGCGCTGAGGTTCTCGGGCATGTTCGGCGCGCCGACCAGCTCGAGGATCACGTCGAACGGGCCGCGCTCGGCGAAGCCGTCGGGCGCGATCGCCTCAGCTCCGAGCTCGGCGACCTGCGTGCGCAGCGCCTCGTTGCGCACGGTCGCGGTCACGCGCGCGCCGGCCGCTCGCGCGAGCTGGATCGCGGCGGTGCCGACGCCGCCGGCGCCGCCGTGCACGAGCAGGCGCTCGCCGCTGCGCAGCTCGCCCTGTGCGAAGACGGCGTCGTGCGCGGTCGCGAAGACCTCGGGCAGGCCGCCGGCGGCGACCCAGTCGAGCTCGTCGGGCACGGGCATCAGCTCGCGCTCGCGCACGACGCACAGCTCCGCCTGCGCGCCGCCGCCGACGATCGCCATCACGCGCGCGCCGAGCTCGAAGCGTTCGCAGCCCGGCCCGAGCGCGGCGACCTCGCCGGCGAGCTCCATCCCGGGGATGTCCTGCGGCGAGTCCGGCGGCGCCGGGTACAGGCCGCGGCGCTGCATCATGTCGGCCCCGTTCAGCCCGGCGGCGCGTACGCGCACGAGCACCTCGTCCTTGCCGGGTTCGGGATCGGGATGCTCCTCGATCACGATCTCCTGCTCGCGGATCGTCGCGGCGCGCATCGGCGGCAGACTACCGCTCAGCCGAGCCGCCGCAGCAGACGACGCGCGGCGCGCTCGCCGGTTTCGACGGCTCCGTCGAGGAAGCCGATGTTGGCGATCGACGTGTGCTCGCCCGCGAACAGGAGGCGGCCCTCGGCGGCCGCCGCCAACCGTCCGTAGCTCGACGCCTGCCCGACGCGGTAGTAGGAGTAGGCGCCCTTGACCCACGGGTCGAGCGCCCAGTGGTCCTCGTACGCGCGGCCGGTGTACGCGGCCGACGTGCCCGGGAAGACGTGCTCGATCTCGTTCAGCACGAAGCCGGTGTCGGCGCTCGGCGCCGGGCCGTGCGCCTGACCGGCGAGACCAGTCGCACCGACGCGTCCGCCGGGGAACGCGAGCAGCAGCGCCGGGCTGGCGTTCGGGCCGAGCGCGACGCAGTCGTCCCAGGCGCACGCGAGGCGATGCCATTCGCCGTACGTCGCGCCGCTGCAGCCGAGCGCCGGCCAGGTCTTGTGCGTCAGCTCGACGTGGACCTTCGCGTTCGAGCCCATGCCCATCCTGCGGATCACCTGGCGCTTGGCGCTCGACAGGCCGGACTTCGACAGGTCGACTTCGCGCAGCGTGCTGAACGGCAGCGCGAAGACGACGAAGTCGGCCGTCACGTCGCTGAGCACGCCCGACGCTTCGAAGCTGAGCGTCGTGCTGCGATCGGCGTTCGCGCGCACCGCGACGAGCGCCTGGCCATGCTGGACCGTGCCGGCGGGCAGCTGCTCGATCATCCGCGAGACGAGCTGGTCGTTGCCGCCGACGATGTGGAAGCGCTCGTCGTCGCCGGGCAGCGGCAGCAGCGAGGAGCGCGGGTTGCCGCTGAGCAGTTCGATCAGGTCGAGCGCCGACAGATCGCCGGGGTCGCCGCCGTTCTCGGTCACCGCGTTGGCCTGCATCAGCTTGCCGAAGCGGCTGTTCGCGCCGATCTCGGTGCTGTCGAGCCACTGCGGCACCGACATCGCGTCGAGCCGCGCTTCGCCGGCCGCGGTGCGCTGTTCGCGGGCGGCCGCCTTGAACGTCGCGTAGCCGACGCTCTGCCAGTCGGCGCTCGCCTCGGCCAGCGTGTAGATGGCGCCGTCGATGAAGAAGACCTCCTCGCCCTGCGGCAGATCGCCGCCGTCGACGACCTCTTCGTGCAAGCCGAGCAGCGCCGCGAGGCCGCGCACGGCGGTCTGGTTCGAGTTCAGGAAGGCGCCGCCGTGCTCGCTTTCGAGGCCGCCGTCGAAGAACCCGCGCAGCGTCCAGCAGCGTCCGCCGGCGCGTTCGGCGTTCGCCTCGTACACCGTCGAGCGAAGCGGCGCGTGCGGGTTCGCCGTCCACAGCATGTGCGCGCAGCGCAGCCCGGCGAGGCCGGCGCCGACGATCGCGATCCGCGCCGGCGGGCGGCGCGCGAACGCCCGGGCGAGGCTCGCCGCGGGACTGCCCGCGAGGATCGCGCCGGCCGCGAGCGACGCGCCGGCGGCGATCGCCTCGCGTCGCGTCCGCAGCCGCTCGCCGGCGCTCGCAAGCGCCTCGTCGCGACGTCCGCGCAGCTCCTGCACCGGCACGCCGGTGCGCTCGGACTCGCCGTGCAGCGCGAGCTCCCGGCGCGCCTCGACCATTCCGCGCGTCCTCGGCTGGCGAGTCACGGTGGCGCGCATCGCGATGCTCGCTAGCTTCGCTCCAGCAAGGCCACGCACTCGATGTGGTGCGTCTGCGGGAACATGTCGACCGGACGCACCTCGCGCAGCGCATAGCCCGACTCGACCAGTTCGGCGGCGTTCGGCGCCAGCGTCGTCGGGTTGCACGAGACATAGACGATCCGCTTCGGCGCGGCGTCGACGATCCGGTGGACGACCTTCTTCGAGAGGCCGGCGCGCGGCGGGTCGACGACGATGACGTCGGGCCGGCCGGCGCGCTCCAGCAGCTCGGGCAGCGCGAGGCGCGCGTCGCCGGCGAAGAACCTCGCCTTCGTCACCTCGTTGCGGCGCGCGCCGGCGATCGCGTCGGCGACGGCCTGCTCGATCAGCTCGATCCCCCACAGCTCGCCGGCGCGCGGCGCGAGCGTCAGCGCGATCGTGCCGATGCCGCAGTACAGGTCGTACACGCGCTCCCAGCCCTCGAGCGCGGCGAGCTCGACGACGTGCCCGTACAGCACCTCGGCCATCTCGGTGTTCGTCTGGAAGAACGCTTCCGGCGAGATCAGCAGGTCGAGCTCGCCGAGCCGCTCGGGCAGCTGCTCATCGCCCCAGACGAGCTCGGTGTCGCCGCCGGCCGTCGTCTCGGCGAGGCTCGCCGAGCGCGTCCACAGCACGCCGGACAGCTCGTCGCCGAGGCCGGCGGCGAGCGCCTGCGCGAGCCCGCCGGCGTCGAGCTCGCCGTCGGTGCTGACGATGCGCACCTGCAGCTTGCCGGTGCGGCGGCCTTCGCGCACGACGAGGTTGCGCAGCCGCGCGCGGCCGTCCGGCGATGGCGCGATCCGATGGTCGCGCTCGCCGCCGCGGCGCCCGCGCGAGCGCGCGGCGTGACCTGCCGGCCCGTCGCCCGACGCGCGGCCGCGGTCCCACGCGGCGAGGCCCTCGGCGCGGCACCACTGCAGCGCCAGCTCGCGCGCGCGGTTGCCGCGCTCGGACGCGAGCAGGCAGTCGTCGATCGGCGTCACGCGGTTGCCGCCGGCCGGCGCGTGGAAGCCGCAGACGAGCTGGCCGGGCTCGCCGTCACCGTCGCCGACGGCCTCGCCGAACGAGTACTCGAGCTTGTTGCGGTAGCGCCACTGTTCGACCGCCGGCACGATCTCGCGCAGCTCAAAGCCGTCGAGGTGCCCGATCCGCCGCAGCGCCTCGTCGACCTGCTGCTGCTTGATCTGCAGCTGACGCTCGTACGGCAGCACCTGCCACGGAACGCCCGGATGATCGGCGCGCGGCTCGATCCGCTCGGGGCTCGGCTCGAGCACCTCGAGCGTGCGCGCATGCGCATAGCTGCGCTTGCGCTTGTGCACGAGCGCGCGCACGCGATCGCCGGGGATCGCGCCGGCGACGAACACGACGTAGCCGCCATCACCGAGGCGCGCTACGCCCTCGCCGCCGAACGCGAGCGAGTCGATCGTCAGCTCCAGCTCGTCGCCCTTCTGCGGGCGCTTGAACTCCTCGGATACCGGCGCGCTCACGGCGACTCGGCGGCGAGCAGCTCGAGCAGCGCCTTCTGCGCGTGGCGGCGGTTCTCGGCCTGGTCCCAGATCCGCTGGCGCTCGCCGTACAGCACCTCCGCGGTGATCTCCTCGCCCGGATGCGCCGGCAGGTCGTGCAGCGCGAACGCGCCCGGCTCGGCGGCGTCGAGCAGCGCGTCGTCGACGCGGTAGTCGGCGAGCGCGGCGCGGCGCTGATCGGCCGTCTGCTCGTCGCCCATGCTGACCCACACGTCGGTGTACACGGCGCTCGCGCCGGCGACGGCCTCGCGCGGGTCGGTGTAGAAGCTGAGCGTGCCGTCCGCGCCGGCCGGCGGCGCGAGGTCGCCTTCGAGCTCGTAGCCCGGCGGCGAGGCGATCGTGACGTCGACGCCGGCGAGCGTGCCGAGGATCGCGAGCGAGCGCGCGACGTTGTTGCCGTCGCCGACATACGCGACGCGCAGCCCGCGCAGCGAGCCGAACGCCTCGCGCAGTGTCAAGAGGTCGGCGAGCGCCTGGCACGGGTGATGATCGGCGGTCAGCATGTTGATCACCGGGATCGAGCTGTGCTCGGCGAGCTCCTCGAGCGTCCGGTGCGGCCCGGTGCGCACGCCGACGATCGCGACGTGGCGCGAGAGCACGAGCGCCGTGTCGCGCAGCGCCTCGCCGCGCGAGATCTGCAGCTCGTCGCTGCGCAGCACGACCGGGTGCCCGCCGAGCTCGTGCACGCCGACGTCGAACGACAGCCGCGTGCGCGTCGACGGCTTCTCGAAGATCAGCGCGACGCTGCGCCCCTCCAGCGCGCGCGAGGACAGCGGCGCCGCCTTCAGCTCGAGCGCGCGCGCGAGCAGCGTGTCGAGCTCGTCGGCCGACAGCTCCGCGCCGGTGAGGAATGACCGAGGCATGAACGAGCCAGTCTAGGCTAGGGTCGGCCCTCGGATGACCGGCCGCATCTCAGCGCTGACCGCCTGCGCCGCGCTGCTCGCGCTCGCCGGCTGCGGCTCGTCGAGCGGCACGTCCTCCTCGTCGTCGTCAGCTTCGACGGCCGCGGGCGCCGCGAAGACGTCCTCGACGCCGGCCGCCAGCGTCAAAGTAACGGTCAAGCCTAAGTTCGCGACCGCGAGCGGGCCGGTCCGCAGCGGGACCGTTCCGATCGCCTACCGCAACATCGCGATCGCGCCCGACACGGTCCGCGCGAAGGTCGGCAGCACGATCGTGTGGACGAACTACGACAACGTCGAACACAACGTCACGAGCGAGGGCGGGCCCCAGCCATTCGCGTCGAAGAACTTCGGCGAACGCGGGACGTTCCACGTCAAGCTGCTGAAGCCGGGCGTGATCCACTACGAGTGCACAAACCACCCTGCCTCGATGAACGGCACCCTGGAAGTGGTCCAGTAGCTCAGCCGAACTCGGCGATGCCCTCGTCGGGCGTCGAGGCGGTCGCGTAGCGGCGGCGCGGGATCCGCCCGGCGCCGCTCGCCAGGCGTCCGGCATGCACGGCGGCGCGCATCGCGCGCGCCATCCGCACGGGGTCCTGCGCGCGCGCGACGGCCGACGCGGCCATCACCGCGTCGCAGCCGAGCTCCATCGCGAGCGCCGCGTCGGAGGCGGTGCCGATGCCGGCGTCGAGCACGACCGGCACGTCGACGGCGTCGCGGATCAGCGCGATGTTGTACGGGTTGCGGATCCCCATGCCGCTGCCGATCGGCGCGCCGAGCGGCATCACGGCGGCACAGCCGACGTCGGCCAGGCGCCGCGCGAGCACGGGATCGTCGGTCGTGTACGGCAGCACGACGAAGCCGTCGTCGACGAGCTCCTCGGCGGCGCGGAGCAGCTCCGGCGCGTCGGGCATCAGCGTGTCCTCGTCGCCGATCACCTCGAGCTTGACCCAGTCGGTCGCAAACGCCTCGCGCGCGAGCTTCGCGGTCAGCACGGCGTCGCGCGCCGTGTAGCAGCCGGCGGTGTTCGGCAGCAGCTCGACGCCGGCCTCCGACAGGACGTCGACCAGCGAGCCGCGCGCGGACGGGTCGACGCGGCGCAGCGCGACCGTCACGAGCTCGCTCCCGCTCGCGGCGATCGCCTCGGCGAGGATCGCCAGCGACGGGAAGCCGCCGGTGCCGAGCAGCAACCGCGAGCGCAGCGTGCGGCCGGCGATCGTCAGCGAGTCGTCGGTCATCCGCCCTGCATCGCCGTCAGCACCTCGACGCGCGCGTCGTCGGCGAGCGCGAACGAGTCCCACTGGGCGCGCGGCACGACCTCGCCGTCGACGGCGACGGCGACGCCGCGCGCGTCCGTCGACAGATCGAACCGCGCGAGCGCCGCGGCGACGGTCTCGCCGGCGCGCACGTCGGACTCCGCTCCGTTCAGCACGATCACGACGCCACCGCCGCGAAGCGCCCGGGCGCGCACGCGTCGAGCAGCTCGCCGTCGACGTCGTCGCCGGCGAGCAGGCCGACGGCGAGCTGCGCGGTCAGCGGCGCGAGCAGGATGCCGTTGCGGTAGTGGCCGGTCGCCCACACGAGGCCGTCGCGCTCGCCGAAGCCGATCGCCGGCGCGTTGTCGGGCGTGCCCGGGCGCAGGCCGACGCACAGCTCCTCGATCTTCAGCTCGGCGACGTCGGGCACGAGCTCGTGCGCGTCGCGCAGCAGCTCGTACACGCCGCCGGCGTCGGGCTGCACGTCGAAGCCGCGCTCCTCGACGGTCGCGCCGAGCACGTACGCGCCGTCGGCGCGCGGCACGAGGTAGCCGCCGTCGTAGCGCACGACGCGACGCAGCAGGCCGGGCCCGCGCGGGTCGCGCAGGCGCAGCAGCTGGCCGCGGACGGGGCGCACCGGAACGGGCTCGCCGGCGCCGTCGAGCTGCGCGCTCCACGGGCCACATGCGAGCACGACGCGCTCGGCGCGCACGAGCTCGCCGTCGCCGTCGCCGTGCGCGAGCGTCGCGCCGAGCACGCGCCCGGCGTCGTCGGTCGCGACCCGCGCGACCGGCGCGTGCTCGCGCAGCCGCACGCCGGCGCCGGCGCACGCGCCGCGCAGCGCGTCGAGCACGAGCCGCGGGTCGACCGAGTGGTCGTCGGGCGCTTCGAGCGCAAGCCGCAGCGCCGGCGCGAGCGCCGGCTCGCGCTCGCGCGCCTGGCTCGGGCGCAGCCGCTCGGTCGCGAGGCCGAGCGAGTCGCGGAAGGCGATCTGGCGCTCGAGCTCGCGCGCCTCGTCGTCGTCGCGCGCGAGCAGCAGCGTGCCGGTGCGCAGCAGGCCGACGTCGACGCCGCTCGCCGCGCGCAGCTGCTCGGCGAACGCCGGCCACAGCGCGAGCGAGCGCAGCCCGAGCTCGAGCTGGCGGCGGCCGGCGGCGCCGAACTCGACCTCGGCGACCGGCGCGAGCATGCCGGCGGCGACGCGCGAGGCGCCGCAGCCGAGCGTGTCGCGCTCGAGCACCGTCACGCGCATCCCGCGCTCGCGCGCGCGCCACGCGATCGACAGTCCGATCACGCCGCCGCCGATCACGAGCACCTCAGCCGAGCCGTGCGAGTGGGACATCACTTGATGCTAGCCCGCCGGCGCCCGCACGATCAACGCACGCGAGGCGCGCCGTGCGAGACTGAGCCGATGAGTACGGCGAGCCTCGGCGACGAGCGCCGCGCGCGTTTGGACGCGGCGCGGCTGTACCTCGTGTGCGACGCGAAACCGGGCGGGCGCGAGCTGGCGGACGTGATCCGCGCGGCCGTCGCCGGCGGCGTCGACGTCGTGCAGCTGCGCGACAAGCAGCTCGGCGACGACGAGCTCGCGGCGGTCGCCAACGCGGCGCGCGCGCTGTGCGAGCGGATCGGCGCGCTGCTGATCGTCAACGACCGCCCGCTCGTCGCGCGCGAGGTCGGCGCCGACGGCGCGCACGTCGGCCAGGACGACATGCCGGTCGCCGAGGCGCGCGCGCTGCTCGGCGAGAACATGCTGATCGGGTGCTCGACGCACGCCGAGGCCGAGATCGACGCGGCGCGCGCTCGCGACGAGGACGGCGCGCCGCTGGTCGACTACATCGGCGTCGGCCCGGTGCACGAGACGCCGACGAAGGCCGGACGCCCCGCCGTCGGCGTCGAGCTCGTCCGCTACGCGGCGACGCACGCGAGCGTCCCGTTCTTCGCGATCGGCGGCCTGAACGAGGCGAACGTCGACGACGTGCTCGACGCGGGCGCGCGGCGCGTCGTCGTGCTGCGCGCGATCGCCGACGCCGCGGACCCCGAGCTCGCCGCGCGCACCTTGCGAAGACGGCTTACCCAGTAGGAGACAGGAGCGGGGCCGGCGGCGATCGCTCGCCGTGCGTCCGACAGGGCGTTCCTCTCGCGTCCATGCGCGGTGGAGACCGGGTTCGTCGCCGTCGTCAGTTGCCAAGTTGCCGCGCTGCGACCGGGTTGCTAAGCCATTCCAGCCGTCTCCTTTCCGGGGGTTCCGTCGAGAGCGGTGAGGGCACGGTGAACATCGCCTACCGGGCTTTCTCTCGGACACGAGTGCCTCGAGGCCATCGCAACCACTACTCGGGAGACGATCGACGATGACCGACAAACCGCTCGCCGCGGACCGGCGAGAACCTACGAAGGCCGTTCCGTTACCGAGCCCCGATCGCGCCGCCGCACGCGCGCCAGCGACGTGCGTCGCGGTCGCTTGCGCGATCATCGGTCTCGCGCTGGCGGCGAGTGCCGGCGCGCAGAAGCCGGCGCCATCCCGGGAGAGCTCGCTGCTCGCCAAGGAGGCCGCGGTGCTGACCGCCCAGAGCATATCTCCAGCACGCGCGCTCCGGGCGATCAATGTGCAAGGCGAGATCGCGCGGGCCGATCTCGTCGGAAAGCTGCAGGCCGCCATGGGACACGGCTATGCGGGAGTCTGGGCCGAACCGCGAACGGCGCGCCTGCACGTCGGCGTGACCTCGCGGGCGGCGCAGAGAACCGCCGAACGCGTAGTGAACGGCGCGCGGCTCGCGGCTCGCGTGCGCTACGCACGCGTACGCTCGACCTCCGCGCAGCTGCTCGCCGCGCAGGAGCGCTGGAGCGGCAAACTGGCAGGAGCGCTCGCACCGGGCGAAGCCGAAACGGGACTCGAGCCGCAGCACAACGCAGTGTCGGTGACGCTCAGCTCATCGGTTCCCAGCGCACTGCGCGCTGCGCTCGAGCATGAGGCCGCCACCGCCGACGTGAACGTGATCGTGACAACCGCCGCGAGCGCGCACCTCGGGTTGATCAAGGACGCCAAAGAGTGCAACAACTTCCCGCCGGCGAACTGCAACGCCTCGATTACGGCCGGCGTCGAAATCTGGAGCAAGATCAAATGCACAGAACGAGAAAAAGAACAGGCCGGCGCGCGGTTCTACAAAACAGCGAAAGAATGTGAAGAAAAGAAAGTCGAAAAAGGTCCCGGAGGCAAATGGGAACGGCTGAAAAACGCCGGCGAAAACCCCGTCGAATGCACAGCGGGGCCGGCGGCTATCCCAACGGCCAACAACAAAGAACGAGTCCTTCTGACCGCCGGCCACTGCCTTGAAATCGAACCAGGCGTCGGGGCCGGGATCGAATGGTTCGCGTCTACCCGCGCCCTCGCTGAACCGCTGATCGGCAAAGCGGTCGAATTCTTCGATGGCGGCAAAATCGGCGCGAAAATCGGCGACTACGGCGACGTCAAGATCGAAGCAGCCGGCGGTTGGCAAACGGGCAACGCGAACAACCCCGTGCTCGCTGTCACTGCCGAGTGGAGAAAAGCGACCGAAACGCGTTACGCCGTCAAAGGAGAACGATTGGCCGTCGTGAACAACACGAGCTGCCACGCGGGTACGACCTCCGGCGAATCGTGCGGCTTAATTAGCGGCTTCAACAAGAAAAACCCGGAAGTGGGAGAACCGACGGCTGAAGGGCTCGTCGAAGTCATCGAACCGGAAAAAGCGCCGGAACGGCTGATCGGCGAACCTGGCGACAGCGGCGGCCCGTGGATGTTCGTCGAAGCGAACAACGAAGTTCTCATGGAAGGCATCTACGAGGGCAGGTTAGTGCCGGAATGCCCGAAAGTCGAAAAATTAGAAGGTCGTCAGTTCTTCGGCACCAAAGCTGAATGCGAAAACACCAAAATGTTCAAAGAAAAAGAAGGTAATAAAGGCGAATTCGAACGCCGCTTACGGCTGCTCTTCCAGCCACTGAGGAAACCGGAACCCGAACTGCCGGAAGGTGCACTCGACAAGCTCAAACTGGAACTGCTGACGACTGCCAACGAAGCGCTGGCGCCGGCGATCAAAGCGTTACCGGGAGAAACGTTCCCGATCACGTTCAAATCGACCAACGTCGAAGCCAAGGTCGAAACCGTCGGCAAACGATCGATACTGTGCAAAGAAGGCACCAGCACAGGCGAATTCACCAGCGGAGGCGCCGGCACCGCCTCGATCAACCTGAAAGGCTGCAGATCAGGTGAAGTCGGCTGCCGGAGCGAAAACCCGAAAGGCGAAAAAGACGCCGTCGAAACGATCTTAGAGACGGGCGTGAAGCTCGGAGTCGTAAGCATCTTGAACAGCAAAAAAGAATTAGAGGGCGGCGTCACCGCGTCACTGCCTGAAGCCGTGAAAATGCTGTGCGGGGCCGTCAAAGCAGAAATCCGTGGTAGCAGCGTTGGGTTATTCACCCCCATCAACAAAGAGGTCCTGACGACTGAAACGGCGAAACGTGAAGCGAAACAGAAAGAAGGCAAACCGGAAGCGGGCGAATGCCTGGAACCCAAAGCTACATGCGAAATCCTGGCAAAAGAACCGTTAGAAGCCAAAATAGCGGAAAAATTTGAAGCAGCCGGCGAGCTGAAAACCGACACACTCAGCTTCTCGAAGATGATCGAACTGGCAGCGTAGCCGGCAGTTCGTCGCGCGGAGCGCGAAGCCGCCTCGGCCTCGCGCTCCGCGTGTGCTGTTCGCCGCCTGCGAGCGCTGCGACATGCAGCGAGAAGCGGCTTCGCGCCGGGACTAGACTCCTCATACGTGACACGCACATCTCCCGCCCGCGACGACGCGCCGGGCCGGCGCGTACCTAGCGCGCAGCGCGACGAGGTCGCACGAGCGGCGCTCGCGCCGCTCGTCCCCGGCGAGCGCCCGACGACGCTGCGGATCGCGATCGTCGTGTGCGTCGTGCTCGCGATCGCCGTGCTCGCGGGCGCGGCGAGCATCCACGACCTCAGCCGCCACGGCGGCTCGCTGCCGGGCGCGGCGCTGCTGGCGGTCGTGCTGGCGCTGCTCGCGCAGGGCATGTACCGGCGCCGCTACTGGGCGGTGCTGTCGTTCGAGGCGCTGCTCGCGTTCCAGATCATCGTCACGTCGCTCGCGCTCGTCGTCGCGTCGACGCTCGCGGCGGCGGCGGTCTGCGTCGTCAGCATCGGCCTCGGCGGCTGGCTGTTCTGGAAGCTCGTGCGCGTGATGGGCCGGATCCAGGCCGGCGAGCAGGCGCAGCGAAGGTCCGATTCGACCAACTGAGATCGAGTTTCGATCGATCAATCGAACGACGCCGGCTCGGCCGTGCGGCTTCGATAGGCTCAGCGCGCGATGGCCAACGAGGCTTACGACTGCATCGTGATCGGCTCCGGGCCGGGCGGATACGTGGCCGCGATCCGCGCCGCGCAACTCGGCAAGAAGACGGCCGTCGTCGAGCGCGACAAGCTCGGCGGGCGCTGCCTGAACTACGCGTGCATCCCCGCCAAGGCGGTGCTGCGCTCGGCCGACCTGCTGAGCGAGATTCGCGAGGCCGACGAGTACGGGCTGAAGGTCGCCGGCGTCGAGGTCGACTTCGCCGGCGTGATGGCGCGCCGCGAGAAGGTCGTCACGACGCTGACGTCCGGCGTCGGGATGCTGTTCAAGAAAAACGGCATCGACGTGATCGAGGGCGACGGCGCGCTGAACGGCGACGGACACGTCGTCGTCGGCGAGGAGACGTACGCCGCAGCGACGGTGATCCTCGCGACCGGCTCGGTCCCGCGCTCGATCCCCGGCGTCGAGTACGGCGGGCGGATCATCGGCACCGAGGAGGCGTGGGCGCTGTCCGAGCTGCCCGCGCGCCTGGCCGTCGTCGGCGCCGGCGCGTCGGGCTCGGAGATCGCCTCCGGCTACGCGCGACTCGGCTCGGAGGTGCGCCTGATGGAGATGATGGACCGGATCCTGCCGAGCGAGGACGCCGACGTCTCGCGGCTGGTCGAGCGCGGCTTCAAGCGCCAGGGCGTCAGCGTCCACACGGGCGACCCGATCGCCGACGTGCAGAGCGGCGAGTCGAGCGTCACGTTCACGCACGGCGGGAATGCCGGCCTCGAGGTCGACTACATGGTGATCGCGGCCGGCCGCGGCGCCGACGTCGTCGGGCTCGGACTCGACGCGGCCGGCGTCGACCTCGACGAGCGCGGCCTCGTCGAGGTCGACGGCGCGCTGCGCACGAGCCGGCCCGGGATCTACGCGATCGGCGACCTCGTCGCCGGTCCGGCGCTCGCGCACAAGGCGTCGGACGAGGGGATCATCGCCGCCGAGGACGCGGCCGGCATGCAGACGCACCCGCTCGCGCACGTCGACATCCCGCGCGCGACGTTCTGCACGCCGAACGTCGGCTCGTTCGGGCTGACCGAGCAGCAGGCGCGCGACGCGGGCTACGACGTCGTCGTCGGCAAGGTCCCGTACGGCGCCGTCGGCGGCGGCATCGTCTACGGCGACCGCAGCGGCATGGTCAAGCTCGTCGGCGAGTCGAAGTACGGCGAGCTGCTCGGCGGGCACATCGTCGGCACGCGCGCGACCGAGCTGATCCAGGAGCTCGTCAACGTGCGCGCGCTCGAGGGCGGCTACGCCGAGGTCGGTCGCATCGTCCACGGCCACCCGACGCTGTCGGAGGCCGTGATGGAGGCTGCTCGCGCGGCCGACGGCTGGTTGATCCACGGTTGACCGTGGACGCGCCGGCCAGCTCCTTCTACTTCGACCTCGCAAGCCCGCTCGCCTACCTCGCCGCCGAGCGCGTGCTGCACGCGCTGCCCGGACCGGCCGAGTGGATCCCGGTGCTCGCGCGCGAGCTGCCCGGCGCCGACGAGCTCTCGGCGTTCCGCTGCGAGGCCGAGCGCGACGCGCTGCTCGACGGCGTCGCGCGACGCGCCGCCGAGCTCGGACTGCAGCCGCTGCGCCGGCCCGACCCGTTCCCGTTCGACAGCGGCTTCGCGATGCGCGCGGCGACGTACGCGAAGTCGATCGGCCGCGTCGTGCCGTTCGCGCAGGCCGTCTTCCGCCAGGCGTACGCCGGCGGGCGCGACCTCGAGCAGCCCGACAACGTGCTGATCGCGGCCGCCGCGTGCGAGATGCACCCGTCGGCCGTCCTGCGCGGAGCCGAGCTGCGCTCGGTGCGGGCGCAGCTCGCCGACGCCACGAACGACGCGATCCGGAAGTCGATCGCGACGGCTCCGGCGATCGTCGTCGACGGCGCCGTCTACGAAGGCGAGCGCGCGATCGACGAAGCCGCCGCGCAGATGCTCGAGCTCGGGATCGGCGCAGCACGATGAGGGCGAAGGCCGCGTACCGGCTGATCGTGACGCGCGGCGGGCGCGCGCCGGCGCTGCTCGCCGACGCCGAGCGCGTCGACCACGTCGAGCTCGTCGACATCGACGACGGCGAAGTCGTGCTGTTCTGGGACCTGCCGCCGCACGACGCGTCGCGGATCGCGCGCCGGCTGCGCGAGGAGCTCGCGCAGCTCGACGCCGAGGAGTTCATCGCGCGCTGGAGCAGCGTCGATTGATGGCTACCGTGGGTTGATGGCAGCGCTGCCCGAGCCCGACGTCGCGCGCGAGTGGCTCGCGACGATGACGCTGATCCGCCGCTTCGAGGAGCGCGCCGGCGAGATGTACGCGCGCGCGAAAGTCGGCGGCTTCCTGCACCTGTCGATCGGCGAGGAGGCGGCGATCGTCGGCAGCGCGCGCGCGCTGCGCGAGCGCGACTACCTGATCTCGACATACCGCTCGCACGGCCACGCGCTCGTGCGCGGCACGCCGCCGGAGAACGTCATGGCCGAGCTGTTCGGGCGCGTCGACGGCTGCTCGGGCGGGCGCGGCGGCTCGATGCACATGTTCGACGCCGCGCGCCGCTTCATGGGCGGCTACGGCATCGTCGGCGGCAACCTGCCGATCGCCGCCGGCCTCGCGCTCGCGTCCGACTACGAAGGCTCGGAGGACGTCACGCTGTGCACGTTCGGCGACGGCGCGTCCAACCAGGGCACGTTCGGCGAGACGCTCAACCTCGCCGCGCTGTGGAAGCTGCCGGTCGTCTTCATCGTCACCAACAACCAGTTCGGCATGGGCACCTCATTGCAGCGCCACTCGGCCGTCACCGACCTGCAGCGCAAGGGCGAGAGCCTCGGCGTGCCGGGCATGCGCTGCGACGGGATGGACGTGCTCGACACGTACTCGGTCATCTGCGAGGCCGTCGCGCGCGTGCGCGAGGAGCGCCGGCCGCTGCTCGTCGAGGCCGTCACGTACCGCTTCCGCGGGCACTCGATGGCCGACCCCGAGCAGTACCGCAGCAAGGAGGAGGTCGCGCACTGGCGCGAGCGCGACCCGATCCCCGCGTTCGCCGGGCGGCTGATCGCCGACGGCGTGATCGACGAGGCCGAGCGCGAGCGGATCGACGCCGACGCGATCGCGCGCGTCGACGCCGCCGTCGAGTTCGCCGAGGCCTCGCCGTTCCCGGCGCCCGAGTCGCTGTACGACGACGTCTACGTGCTCGAGGAGTCCTCGAGCGGCTGGTACTCGGTGCGCACGACCGACCCGTCCGACGGGGGCGAGCAGTCGCGCGAGTTCTCGACGGCCGACGGCGACGAGATCCCCCAGCAGATGTCCGACGCGCTGGCGCACGGCGAGGACGCCGCCTGATGGCCACGCGCGACGACGCCCGCCCGACGACCTCGATGCGCTACCGCGAGGCGCTGGGCGCGGCGCTGCGCGAGGAGCTGCGACGCGACGAGCGCGTCTTGTTGATGGGCGAGGACATCGGCGTGTTCGGCGGCGCCTTCAAGGTCACCGACGGCCTGCTCGACGAGTTCGGCGAGAAGCGCGTGCGCGACACGCCGATCTCCGAGAACACGATCGTCGGCGTCGGCGTCGGCGCCGCGATGGCCGGCCTGCGCCCGGTCGTCGAGCTGATGACGATCAACTTCGCGCTGCTCGCATTCGACCAGATCGTCAACCACGCCGCGCACATCCACTACATGTTCGCCGGCCAGGCGACTGTGCCGCTCGTCGTACGCATGCCCCAGGGCGCCGGCCACCAGCTCGGCCCGACGCACTCGCACTGCTTCGAGGCGCTGTTCCTGCACGTGCCCGGCCTGCTCGTCGCGACGCCGGCGACCGCCGCCGACGCGAAGGGCCTGTTGAAGAGCGCGATCCGCGACGAGAACCCGGTCATCTTCATCGAGCACGAGTCGCTGTACGGCGTGCGCGGCGACGTGCCCGACGGCGAGGACGTGCTCGTCGACTTCGGCCGCGCGCGCGTCGCGCGCGAGGGCGCCGACGTGACGATCGTCGGCGTCTCGCGGATGGCGCTGACCGCCGAGCGCGCCGCGCAGACGCTCGCCGAGCAGCACGGCGTCAGCGCCGAGGTGATCGACCCGCGCACGCTGCGCCCGCTCGACCTCGACACGATCCTCGCGTCCGTCGCGAAGACCAACCGCTGCGTGATCGTCGAGGAGGGCTGGCCGCACGGCGGCGTCGGCGCGAACCTCGCCGCGCTGATCTCCGAGCAGGCGTTCGACGACCTCGACGCGCCCGTCCACCGCGTGTCCGGCGCCGACGTGCCGATGCCGTACTCCAAGCCGCTCGAGGACATCGCCTACCCGCACGAGCCGCAGATCGTCGCCGCCGTGCTCGACACGCTCGGGCTCGCCGCGCCCGGCGCCGCTCCGGGCGCCGAGGCCGCCGCCGTCGAGCGAGGAGGCCGCTGATGGCAGACATCGTCATGCCGCGCCTGTCCGACACGATGGAGGAGGGCACGATCCTGCGCTGGCTGAAGGCCGACGGCGATCAGGTCGCCCGCGGCGAGGAGCTCGTCGAGATCGAGACCGACAAGGCCGCGATGACGTACGAGTCAGACCAGGACGGAATCCTGCGGACGCTCGCCGCCGAGGGCGACACGCTGCCCGTCGGCGAGGTCATCGCGCGCGTCGGCGACGGCGGTGGGACGGCCGCTGGCACCGGTGCGGAGACGGCCGCGGGCGCCGCCGCGCCGGCCGTCGCGGAGTCCGCGAGCGCGAACGGCGGCGGCGACGGCGACGGTGACGGCGCGTCTGGCTCGCGCGAGGTCGAGGCGGCCGTCGAGAGCATCGTCGAGACCGCCGGCGGCGGCGCGACGACGCCCGAGCCGGCGCCGGCCGCGCCCGAGCGCGTCAAGGCGTCTCCGCTCGCCCGTCGCATCGCGCACGACCGCGGCGTCGACCTGCACGCGCTGAGCGGCAGCGGCCCGGGCGGGCGGATCGTCAAGGCCGACGTCGAGGCCGCGAGCGCGACGGGGCGCACCGCGGCGCCGGCCCGCGCGAGCGAGGACGTGACGACGGCGAAGGGCCAGACGACGACGCAGCAGCTGACGCGGATGCAGCAGACGATCGCGCGGCGAATGGCCGAGTCGAAGGCGACGATCCCCGACTTCTCGATCTCGACCGACGTCGACATGGAGGAGTGCGTACGCCTGCGCGCCGAGCTCAAGCGGATCTCGAGCGCCGACGCGCCGACGTACAACGACATGGTCGTCAAGGCATCGGCGCTCGCGCTGCGCGAGCAGCCGCGCGCGAACGGCAGCTATCGCGACGGCGCGCTGCAACTGCACTCGCGCGTCAACGTCGGCGTCGCCGTCGCCGCCAACGACGCGCTCGTCGTGCCGACCGTGTTCGACGCCGACTCCAAGGCGCTCGGCGAGATCGCACGCGAGGCGCGCGCGCTCGCCGCGCGCGTGCGCGACGCGACGATCACGCCGCCCGAGCTGGGCGGCGGCACGTTCACCGTCTCGAACCTCGGCATGTTCGGCGTCACGAGCTTCGCCGCGATCATCAACCCGCCGCAGGCCGCGATCCTCTCCGTCGGCGCCGTCGAGCGGCGCGCCGTCGTGCGCGACGACGCCGTCGTCCCGCGCCAGACGATGACGCTCACGCTCGTCTGCGACCACCGCATCCTCTACGGCGCCGACGCCGCGCAGTTCCTCGCGCGAATCCGCGAGCTCCTGCAGTCGCCGGCGTCGCTGACGCTGTAACGCGCTCGCGCGGGCGTCAGTCGCGCAGCGGGTCGACCCAACGCAGGCCGGCGAAGCGCGAGAAGTCGTTGTCGGACGAGCACAGCGTCGCGCCGTGCTCGATCGCCAGCGCCGCGAGGTGAGCGTCGCTGGTGAGGTTGCCTGCCGTCCCGAGCGGTAGCAGCAGGTCGCGCAGCACTGCCGAATGGCGGTCCGTCGGATGGACAACCGTGACGGCCGGTTGGGCGAGCCAGCGGTCGACCAGATCAAGCGCCTGCGCCGCGTTCCACGGACGCGCCATGCTCCTCGGATTGGTCGTGATCCGAACGAAGCCAATCAGCGCCACCCAAGCGAACGCGACCGTCTCGGTGCCGGAGAGCGTCGTCTCGACCCACTCGCGAGCCGACTCGTGAAAAGCCGCCGTCTCGTCTGCTGCATATACGAGCAGGTTGATATCGGGCAGCTTCACTTGCCGAGTTCGCGCTTGCGCAGGATCTCTTCGTCCTCCATTTCGCCGGCGATCGTCAACGCCTTGTCGATGTTGAAGCGCGCACCGAGCGGCGCCGTCGTCATGCGGAAGCGTCGCGCCGCCGGGGCCGGGCCGTTGAGGCCGGCGCGCACAGCGTCGTTGAGTGCCAGCTTGAACGACACGCCGCGCTCGCGCATCGTCGCCTTCAACTTCGCCTCGACGTCGGGGTCGAGTGTGACGGTGGTCCGCATGAGTGCATCATATCATCAACTAGTTTGCCATCATGATGCCTGGTGCTTCGGTCCGAGCCGGGCACTCTCCGTCAGCGTCAGCGCTCTGCCTGCCGAGCCGGCGGATCGGGCGCCGGCAGACCGAGGATCAACGCGAGCGACCGTTCGACCTCGGCAAGCGTGCCCTGCGAGACGGCTCCGAGCGGCCGCATCAGCCGAGCACGCGACACGGCTCGCACCCCACGGCAGATCGCTCGGCTCGGGCGATCGACTCCTTCGACATCGATCACCTCAGGTCGCAACGCAGACGCGGCGCGTGAGCTCGACAGCGGGACGACGACGATCGACTCGTCGGGCTCCTCGCCGGAGCTCAACTCGTCGACCGATACGACGATCGCCGGCCGGTTCTTGCCGGCCTCGCCAGTCCTCGCGGCACCGAGCGAAACGAGCCAGACCTCGCCGCGACGCGGCTCAGTCGACGCCATCGTGCAGCGCCGTGTCCCAATCCGCTTCGTCTGCGCGCACCGCCGGGTTCGCTGCGTCCGCGCGGCTGGCCGCTCTCTCCGACCGCCAGATCGCCGCGTTCTGCCGCTCTCGCGCCAAACGCGCCAGCAGCGACGAGAGCGACACCCCTTCCGCGCGTGCCTGCTCGGCGAGCAGGTCGCGCGTCTGACGCGCTACGCGGATCGTCGCTGTGTCGCCTGCCATAGCGCCATATTGTAGCGCCTTGCGTGGCGCCGTCGCGCCAGCGCTAGGCTGAGCGCAGCGATGCACCGCACCGACGTCCCTGCCGACGAGCTCTGGGTCTGTCACCTGGGCCACGTTCCCTACTCCGACGGAACAGCCATCCAGGAGACACTGCGCGAGCGACGGATCGCCGGCGAGCTGCCCGACACGCTGCTGCTGCTCGTGCACCCGCCCATCTACACGCGCGGGCGGCGCGCCGGCGCCGAGGACCTGCCGTTTCCCGAGGACTTCTACCGCGCAAAAGGGATCGACGTCGCGAGCACCGACCGCGGCGGCAAGCTCACCTACCACGGGCCCGGCCAGCTCGTCGGCTATCCGATCATGGCGCTCGACGACATCGGTCGCTACCTGCGCTCGATGGAAGCCGCGATCGTCGACGCGCTCGCCCAGTTCGGCGTCGCCGCGCGCTCGCGCGCGGCCGAGGGCATCGACTACACCGGCGTCTGGGTGCAAGACCGCAAGATCGCCTCGATCGGCGTGCACGTCTCGCGCGGCGTCGCCACGCACGGCTTCGCCGTCAACGTCGACAACGACCTCGACCCGTTCTCCTACGTCGTCGCCTGCGGGCTGCCCGACGTGCGCATGACCTCGCTCGCCGTCGAGCTCGGCGCCGAGCAAGCGCCCGGGCTCGCGTGCTTTCGCAAGGAGATCGCCTACCGCTTCTGCCTCGCCCACGGCCGCCGCCAGCGGCTCGTCTCGCCGGCGCGCCTCGGCATCGCCGCGACGAACTCCGTCAGCGGAGCCCCGGCAGGGGCGGAGCCATCGAAATCGACGCTCGTCGAGGCGGTGCCCGCGTGAGCGCCACGCGATCGCGCGCCAACCCCGGCGGCGCCGACGTGCTGAAGGTGCTCGGCGAGAACGTCCGCCCGCTGCGCGAGCGCAAGCCGCCGTGGTTCAAGGTCCCCGCGCCCGGCGGCCAGCGCTACCGCGAGCTGACCGAGCTGATTCGCGACGAGAACCTGCACACCGTCTGCCAGGAGGCCGCCTGCCCCAACGTCGGCGAGTGCTGGGAGCGCGGCACCGCCACGTTCATGATCCTCGGCGACACCTGCACGCGCCGCTGCGGCTTCTGCAACGTCAAGACCGGCAAGCCGACCTGGAACGACCCGCTCGAGCCCGCCCGCGTCGCGCGCTCGATCGCGCGCATGGGACTGCGCCACGCCGTCATCACCTCCGTCGACCGCGACGACCTGCCCGACAAGGGCGCCTCCGCCTTCGTCGGCGTCATCCGCCAGGTCCGCCGCCAGGCGCCCGACTGCCAGATCGAGGTGCTCACGCCCGACTTCCAGGGGCACGAGATGCCGCTCGCCAAGGTCATCGCCGAGCGCCCCGACGTCTTCAACCACAACGTCGAGGTCGTCCCGCGCCTATACCCGATCGCGCGCCGCGGCTCCGAATTCCTGCGCTCCTGCCGCGTGCTGCGCATCGCCGGCGAGATGGGCGAAGGCGAGGTCGTGACGAAGTCCGGCCTGATGGTCGGGCTCGGCGAGACGCACGACGAGCTCGTCGAGACGTTCGGCGCGCTGCGCGAGCACGGCGTGCAGGTGCTCACCGTCGGCCAGTACCTGCGCCCGTCCGAGCGCCACCTGCCGGTCGTGCGCTACTGGCATCCCGACGAGTTCGCCGCGCTCGAGGCGGCCGCCTACGAGCTCGGCTTCGACCACGTCGCCGCCGGCCCGCTCGTGCGCTCCTCCTACCACGCCGACCAGCACGTCCCGCAGACGCGCGACGGCGTCGGGCCGCTCGCCGCGCGCGCGTAGCTCCACCGTCCCGCCCGCGCGCGGATAGGCTCGCGCGATCTTCCCCGTCAAGGACAACGTCCCGCGCGCGCGTCCGCCGCTCGTCACGATCGCGCTCGTGCTCGCCGACGTCGTCGTCTACCTGCTCTCCGTCGTCCACGGCGGCAGCTTCTTCGGCGGACCCTCGCGCGACGTCGCACTGCGCCACGGCCTCGTCCCGTTCGAGCTGACCGGCGGCGGCCGTCACGCCCAGACGATCTTCGAGTCGATCTTCCTGCACGGCAGCTTCCCGCACCTGCTCTGCGACTGCTACTTCCTCGTCATCTTCGCGCCGAGCATCGAGGACGCGACCGGCCATCTGCGCTTCCTCGCCCTCTACCTGCTCGGCGCGCTCGCCGCGCTCGCGCTCGCCGTGCTGTTCGCGCCCAACGCGACCGTGCCGCTGCTCGGCTCGAGCGGCGCCGTCGCCGTCGCGCTCGGCGCCTACCTGCGGCTGCACCCTCGAGCGCGTGTCATCTCGCTCGCGCTGATCCCCTTCTTCGCGACGATCGTCGACGTTCCCGCGCTGCTGCTGATCGCATTGTGGTTCCCGCTGCAGCTGTGGTTCGGACTCGCCGCGCTCGCCAACCCCGAGCACGCCGGCTGGGCGATCGCCTTCGCCGCCAACGCCGGCGCCTTCCTGCTCGGCGCCGTCGCGATCCGGCCGTTCGTCGGCGCGCTGCGCGCGCCCGTGCCAGGCGCGAGCGCATGAGGCGCAACCTCGTGCTCGCCGCCGCGCTCGTCTTCATCGCCGGCTTTGCATTCCTCACGTTCGCCTCGATCGTCGAATACGGCCTCAGCCTCGCCGCGCTGCTCTCGATCCTGATCCTGATCCTGCTCTCGGTTGGAATCGTCGGCGCGCTGCGCAATCCTCCGCGCTGACACGTGAGCTCGTTCATGACCTTCGACGAGAGCCGCCGGCGGCGGCAGCTGGCGCGACGGCGCCGGCGGCGCAGGCAGCTGCTCGGCACGGCCGCGTTCGCGCTCGCGCTGCTCGCCGCCGGCGCCGTCGTCTTCGCGCTGTCGCGAACCGGCGGCCACGCCACCGCGAACGCCTCCACGCGACACGCGCGCGTATCGACCGCCAAAGCCGTCGCCAGGCCGGCGCTGTCGCCGACCGGCCTGACGCTCGGCAAGCCGCCGCTGACGCTCGCCGGCCTCGGCCAGCCCGAACGCGACGCCGTCCACATCGCCTTCCACCACCCGCCGCGCGCCGGCCTGCTGTTCAACCTCGCCACCGGCCAGGTCCTGTGGCAGCGAAACCCCCACACGCGGCTGCGCATCGCCAGCATCACGAAGATGATGACCGCGCTCTTGACCGTCCACAGCCAGCCGCCCGACGCGCGCGTGCTCGTCACGAAGGCCGCCGTCCAGGCCGCCGGCTCGAAGGTCGGCGTGCTGCCGCTGCACAAGCACGTCCGGCTGGAGACGATGCTCTACGGCCTGCTGCTGCCGTCCGGCAACGACGCCGCGATCGCGCTCGCCCAGCACGACGACGGCAGCATCCACTCCTTCGTCGACCGCATGAACGCCGAAGCGGCGAAGCTCGGCATGGGCTGCACGCGCTACTCCTCCCCCTCCGGCTACCTCGACGCCGACAACTTCTCCTGCGCCGCCGACCTCGCCGAGCTCGCCCACGTCGACCTGCTCCAGCCGCGCATCGCGCGCGTCGTCCACACCTACAGCGCCGAGCTGCCACTGCCGATCAAGGGCGGCAAGCTCTGGCTGTACAACAACAACCCGCTGCTCGTCTACCACTACCCCGGCGCGACCGGGCTGAAGACCGGCTTCACCGACGCCGCCGGCCGCTGCCTCGTCGCAACCGCCGAGCGCGACGGCGTCCAGCTCGGCGTCATCCTGCTGCACTCGCCGGCGCCCGGCGTCCAGGCGCGCCAGCTGCTCAACCGCGGCTTCGAGGGCGTCTACCACCAGGCGCCCGTCAGAGAACAGCCGATGCCGCCGAGCGCCTGAGCCGCCTTCCCAGCCGCGCAACACATCGCCGCCCCGGAGGAGTACCTTTGGGCGCGATAGATTGACTGGTCAGTCAGCCAAAGGAGAAGACCGTGGATCTCGACGACACACAGGAGCAGGCCGCCCACCGCGCGCAGGTGCGTAGCTGGCTCGACGAGCACAAGTCCGAGGCTCCGGTCCTCGACGGTCCGGACGCGATCAAGGACGAGGACGAGGTGATCGCCGCACGGCGCGCCTGGCAGGGCAAGCTCGCCGAGGGCGGCCTCGCCGGCGTCACCTGGCCGAAGGACTTCGGCGGCCAGGGCCTCGGCCCGATCGAGCAGGTCATCTGCAACCAGGAGATCGCCAAGGCGAAAGTCCCCGGTATCCTCGACGCGATCGGCGTCGGCATGCTCGGCCCGACGATCATCGCCCACGGCACCGACGAGCAGAAGACCCGCTACCTCGGCGCGATGCTGCACGGCGACGAGGTCTGGTGCCAGCTGTTCTCCGAGCCAGCCGCCGGCTCCGATCTGGCCGCGGTGCAGACGCGCGCGCGTCAGCAGGACGACGGCAGCTGGCGGATCAGCGGCCAGAAGGTCTGGACGACGAACGCCCAGTTCGCCTCCTACGGCCTGCTGCTCGCGCGCACCGACGCCGACGTGCCCAAGCACAAGGGCCTGACGATGTTCATCGTCCCGATCGACGCGCCCGGCGTGACCGTCCGCGGGCTGCGCCAGATCTCCGGCGAGGCCGAGTTCAACGAGGTCTTCTTCGACGACCTCGCCGTCGACGCCGACGCCGTCGTCGGCGGCGTCGGCAACGGCTGGGGCACCGCGCTGACGACGCTGATGTTCGAGCGCGTCACGATCGGCCTCGGCAGCGAGGGCATGGGCTACAACTCCAACCGCTTCGCCGAGGCGATCGCGAGCGACCCCGAGGCGCGCCGCGACTCCGAGGTGCGCCACCAGCTCGGCGAGATCGCAAGCGAGCTGCTCGCCGTGCGCTTCACCGGCTACCGCACCCTCTCGGCGCTGCAGAAAGGGCAGGTTCCGGGCCCCGAGTCCGGCCTCGCCAAGATCACGATCGTCAACGGCGCGATCAAGGCCGGCGAGCTGATCGCCGACGTGCTCGGCCCCGACGCGCTCGCGACCGACGACCAGTGGGCCTACATGATCTCGTTCCTCCCCGGCCTGAAGTCCGCCGGCGGCACCGAAGAGATCCTGCGCAACACGATCGGCGAGCGTGTGCTCGGGCTGCCGCCCGCGCCGCGCCTCGACAAGGGCATCCCGTTCTCGGAGCTGCGCTCCAAGGAAACGGCCGCCGCCTAGCCCCTCGCCCGACGACGAACTTCGAGAACCAAGGAGACCCCACGTGAACCTGTCCCTCTCAGACGAGCAGGAATTCCTGCGCGAGGCCGCGCGCGGAGCGCTCTCGCGCTTCAAGACGTTCGAGGCCGCGCGCGAGGCGCTCGACGGCAACTCGGGCGCGCTGCCCGACCTGTGGCCGACCTCGAAGGAGGCCGGCTGGCCGGGCCTGTTGATCGACGAGCAGCACGGCGGCGCCGGGCTCGACGCGTTCGACGCGATGCTCGTGCTCGGCGAGTGCGGCCGCGTGCTCGCTCCGACCGCGCTGCTCGGCCACCTGCCGGCGACCGCGATCCTCAACGACGCGCCCGCCGGCGCCCCGCTGCTCGACGCGCTCGCGACCGGCGAGCGCCGCGCCGCCTACCTGCCCGTCAGCCCGCCCGACGACCTCACCGGCGTCTGGAGCGCCGACCCGCGCAGCGGCCTGCAGCGCGCCGCCGCCCCGACGGCCGTCGCCGACGGCGACGGCGCGAAGGTCAGCGGCGAGCTCGCGTTCGTCCCCGACGCGCCCGGCGCCGATCTGCTCGTCGGCGTCGCGCTGCTCGACGGCAAGCCCGTCGGCGTCGCGATCGAGAGCAGCGCCAGCGGTGTCACGATCGAGGCGACGACGCGCTACGACGCGACGCGCTCGCTCGGGCACGTCTCGCTCTCCGGCGCGCCCGCGACGCTGCTCGACGCGCCCGACGACTCGCTCGCCTCCGCCTGGCACCTCGCGCAGGCGCTCGTCGCCGCCGAGTCGCTCGGCAGCGTCGAAACGGCGCTCGACACCGCCGTCGACTACGCCAAGGAGCGCCACACGTTCGGCCGCGCGATCGGCTCCTACCAGGCCGTCAAGCACTCGCTCACCGAGGTCCTGCGCCAGCTCGACAACGGCCGCTCGCTGCTCTACTACGCCGGCTGGGCGCGCCGCGGCGCGCCCGACGAGTTCCCGCTCGCCGCCAGCGCCGCCCGCTCGGTCGCCGGCCGCGCGCTCGACTTCGCCGCGCGCGCCAACATCTCCGTGCACGGCGGCATCGGCGCGACGTGGGAGCACGACGCGCCGCTGTACTTCCGGCGCGCACAGCTCTCACGGCGGCTGCTCGGCGGGACCGGGCGCGCGACCGATCGGGTTGCGGGCGAGCTGATCGCGCAGGCTGACGCCGGCTAGCGGCGCGGCTTCGCGGACGGCTTCACCGAGGCGGCGCTGGCCTGCGTCAGCGCCGCCAGCACCGGCGCCCCGTACGCCGCGTGCACCGCTTCGACGAGCGCCACGCTGACGCCGCAGTTGATGCAGAACCCGTGCTGCGACCAGCCGATCGCGCGCGCCAGCACCTGGTCGGCGTACGTCACGCCGGTCGCGTCGTGCCCGTAGTAGTCGTACGCCGCCGACCACGCCGAGCCGTCGAGCGCGTATGTCGCGCCGTCGGCCGACAGCAGGTGCGCGGCACCCATGATCGCGTCGAAGTCGTCGTAGATCGACGGGTGCCTCGCCGTCGCGTGGTCGTACGGCGCCGGGCGACGGCCGTAGCGATATGAGTCGCTGACGAGCGCCCACGTCGTGACCGGGCCGTTCGTCACGTTGAACTGCATCGGCCCGCCGCAGCAATGCGCGAAGTTCAGCCCAACGTAGGTGCCCCGCGCAGTCGAGAACGCCGACTCCTGCCGGTGGATCGACGCGAGCAGCAGCCAGTTGACGCCGAACGTCCGCTGCGCCGTTTCGTAGATCGGATAGAAGCCTTCCATCCACCGTTTCGCGATGTGCGTCTGCGTCGCGTCGACGAACCGCGCCGCGTCAAGCTGCTGCTGTTCGCGCGTCGGCGCCGCGACGATCGCCGTGCGGCGGGTCCCGGGGCGTGCGCCCGTGGCGGTCGCGTCGCTCGTGACTCCGGATGCGCCCGCCAGCACGCTCGCCGACGACGCCGCGCTCGGCGCCGGCGTGCTCGCGACCGTGAGCACCTTCGGCGGCGATGACGCCGGACTCGACGACGGGCCGGCGAGCAGCGTCGCGACGAGCACCGCAACGCCGACTAGGCCGATAGCGAGCGCGAGCAGCCACACGCCTCGCTCGGACGGCGGGGACGGGACATTCGCGTCGATCTGTCCAGTTGTCGACTGTTCCGTCGGCATCGACATTGAACGGTAGCCGCGAGCGGTCTCGGTTGGATCAGCCCGCACGAGACCGCGGACATTTCTGATCAACATGTATCACGGGTGATACACTGACACGATGGCCAGCGTGAGCATTCGAGACCTACGCAACCATGGCGGTGAGGTGGTGGACCGAGCAGCGCGAGGAGAGACGATCACGGTAACCCGCGCAGGTAGGGTCGTCGCCGAGCTGCGAGCCGTGGCCAAGCCCGCGTTGTCGGCTGACGTGCTGCTGGAGCACTGGCGCAAACTGCCCGACGTGGACGCCGCGAAGTTGCGCTCGGAGATCGACGAGATCATCGACAGTCGGCTGTGAGCGGCGTCGCAGAGCGTGCGCCACGCGGCGTTCTCGATACGTCGACCGTCATCCTCCTGAAGCGGCTCGAAGACTCCTCGGCACTGCCGGAGGAACCGCTGATCACAGCCGTCACGCTCGCCGAGCTGTCCGTCGGGCCGCTGATTGCCGGCGACGAGACGGAGCGAGCGGCTCGCCAAGCGCAGCTTCAACAAACCGAGGCCGATTTCGAGCCGCTTCCCTTTGACTCCGCCGCCGCACGTGCATTTGGCGGCGTCGCCGCCTCGCTGCGGCGTGCTGGGCGCAAGACGACCGCGCGTGGATACGACGCGATGATCGCCGCCATCGCCATCGCCCACCGGCTGCCCGTCTACACATGCAACCCGGCTGATTTCCGGGGGATCGCCGGACTCGATGTCGTAGCCGTCCCGATTCCCGACGGCGGACATCCGTCGTAGCTCGCGGTCGCCCCGCGACCTTCGCCCTAACGCCGGTGTTTGCACCACGTATGCGAAGGCTCGCCGCAACCACCCTCTCGGCCCTCGCGCTCGTCAGCGCGTTGGCGCTTGCCTGCGCCCCGGCATCCGCAACCGCGGCCTCGCTGACAGGCACCCAGCAGCACTACCTCGCGCTCGCGGAGGCGGGCGTCGCGAGCGCCAAATCGCATTGGCGCGACCACCGCCTCGGCTGGTACGACGAGCTGCTGCACGACCGCGCGCGCTATCCGCTGGCGACGATCTGGGACAGCGTGCCGCTGTTCGAGTCGCTCGACGCGATCGCGATCGCGCAGCCGACGCCGGCCAACCGGGCCGCCGTCGCGAGCTTCGCGCGCGGCGCCGAGCGCTACCTGAACCGCGGCCTGCGCCCGGTGTCCGGCTACTCGCCCTATCCGGGCGATCGCACGGCGAGCACGGAGACGTGGTTCGACGACAACGGCTGGTGGGGGCTCGCGTTCGTCAACGCCTACCGCGCGACCGGCTCCAGGCGCTGGCTCGCCGACGCGCAGCGCGCGCTCAGCTACATCGCCGCCGCCGGCTGGGATGCGAGCGGCAGCGGCGGGATCTGGTGGAACACGACGCACCCGTACAAGTCGGGCCCGGCGCTTGCGTCCGACACGCTGCTCGCGGTCCTGCTCTACCAGCAGACCAAGTCGAGCTTCGACCTCGCGCAGGCGCGCAAGTTCCTCGCATGGGCCAACACGTCGGGCTTCAGCTCACCGAACGGCCTGTACGCCGACAGCAACGTAAACGCGACGCCCGTCGACTACGTCGAGGCGCCGCTGATCTACGCGCAGGCCGTCCTCTGCCGGCTGACCGGCGAAGCGCAAGCGTGCGCTCGCGCCGGCGAACAGAAGACCAACTCGCTGCGCCGCTTCGGCTACCTGCTCGACTTCTCGCCGCAGTACGACGCGATCTACCTGCAGTGGATGCTCGCCCTGTACGCGCTCGACGGCGACCGCACGCTGTACGCGCTCGCCGCCGACAACGCACGCAACATCGAGACGCGCGCACACAACGGCGAAGGGCTCTACCTGCTGTCGTGGAACGGCGAACCGCTCCCGCCGCAGGACGCGCAGCCGGGGATGCTGCAGACGCACGCGGCGTCGACGAGCGTTCTTGCTTGGTTGGCTGTCGCGCAGCCGCCGGGGTAGGCTGGTAAAGATGATCGTGCACGTCGGACCGTACGAGTTCGATCACGTCTCCTATGACCGTGACGGCGATGTCCTCTATCTGCGCCGTGGCGAGCAACAGGAAGCGGCGGACACCTTCGGAACGCCTGAGGGCCACGCCGTGCGCCGCGACGAACACGGCGAGATCATCGGCATCACGATCGTCAACGCCAAGTGGTTGCTGGAACACGACGGCAAGCTCACGATCACCGTCCCCAGCCTGATCGAGACGGACCGCGACGATCTCGCAGCCGCTCTCGCCGCCGCCTGAGCCCCCGCATCAACCGCGCGCGCTAGACGCCCAACACCTGCCGCGCCAAACGATCGAAGACGTGGTCGGGCAGCACCCGCCGCACGGCGATCATCGCCCGCGCGTCGCGCCCGACGACGTAGCGCGACTTCATCCGCCGCGCCGTCAGCGCGCGCTCGATCGTCGCGGCGACCTGCTCGGCTGGCACGCCGCGCTCGGCGGTGCTGCGCAGCGTGTTGTCCATCGCGTCGATCACGTGCCCGTACTCGGCGCTCAGCTCGTCGGGGATCCGCACGCGCTCGGCTTCGGCGCGGCTCTTGTCCCAGATCGGCGTCGCGACGGAGCCGGGCTCGACGAGCGCGACCTGCACGTGCGAGGTGCGCAGCTCGACGCGCAGCGCGTCGCCGATCGCCTCGATCGCGTGCTTGGACGCGGCGTACGGCGCGGTGAAGGCCATCGCGACGCGACCGCCGACGGAGGAGATGAAGACGATCCGTCCGCGCGCGGCGCGCAGCGCCGGCAGCAGCGCCTGCGTGACGGCGACCTGTCCGAGCACGTTGACGTCGAACTGCTTGCGCAGGTCGTCGGGGTGGATCAGCTCGAGCGGACCGCCGATGCCGATGCCGGCGTTGTTGACGAGCGCGTCGAGCCGGCCTGGCGAGGTCTCGCCGCCGCCGCCCAGCTCGCTGACGCGCGCGGCGGCCAGGCGGATCTGCTCGAGGTCGGTCACGTCGAGCGTCAGCGGCTCGATCCGCCCGGCGGGCGCTTCGCCGGCGAGACGCTCGCCGTCCTCGTTCGAGCGCACGCCGGCGAGCACGGTCCAGCCGGCGCGGGCGAGCCGCAGCGCGGTCGCCTGCCCGATGCCCGTCGAGGCGCCGGTTATCAGGGCGGTCGACACTGAAGTGAAAGCTATCTCACCGCGACGTTAGCGACGGCTTAGGATCGTTGACGATGGTTCCGCGCGTGCGCAACCGAATCGCCCGTCGAGGACCGGCGCTCGCGCGCGCGATCGCCGCGTCGAGCGCGCTCGCGACGCTGCTCGCCACGGCGGCGCTGCTCGGGTGCGGCACGACGCTGAAGCCCGACGCGAACGCGAGCGCCGACGAAGGCGCGACGCCCGCGTCGTGCCCGGCGACCGTGCTCGAAGCGCTCGGACATGTCGCCGCACGGGTCTACCACGAGGGCGTCGCAAGCGAACGGACGGCCAGCGCGCTGCGGATCGTCGAAAGCTCGGCGCCGCTGCGAAGGGCGGTCGAAGCCGGCGACGCGAGCGCGGCGCGCGCTGCCGCGAGCGCGCTGCTGGCGACCGGCCACCTGACGAACCTGCGCGTCGTCAGCGCCGGCAAGACGCTGGTCGACCTCGGCGGCGCGGCCGTCACACCGCTGAACGGGACGCTGACGGGCGCGGGCGGCAAGCGGATCGCGAGCTTCACGACGAGCGTCTGGTCGGACGCCGGCCTGGTCGCCGAGACGAGCGGCGTCGCCGAGGGCACGACGATCCTGCGCACGCAGGACGCCGGCGGCGGGCGCACGATCGCCGGCGCGTTCGACCTCCCGTCTGGCGCACTCGCGACGCAGGGCACGCTGACGCACGGTGGCACGACGTACCAGTTCACGTCGAACCCGGTCAGCGCCTACCCGGACGGCAGACCGCTGCGCGAGTACGTGCTGCGCCCGATCTCCTCGGTCACGCCGCTGTGCGGCGCGAGCGCCGAAGAGACGACGGTCAACACGATCAGCCGCATCGCGCGGCTGATCTACGAAGGCGAGGCGGGCGGGCGCACGCTGCGGCAGCTGCGCCGCGTGCAGAGCAGCCAGGCGCTGCTGCAGGCGGTCGCGCGCCGCGAACCGCAGGCGGCGCGACAGGCGATCGTCGCGCTGCTGAACCAGCACATCGTGCGAATCCGCGTCGACGCCGGCGGACGGCTGCTGTCGGACGTCGGCGGCCCGTACGTGCTCGCACCGGTCAGCGCGCCGCTGCGCCTCGGCGGGCGGACGATCGGCAGCGCGACGCTGTCGATCCAGGACGACGAGGGCTACAAGCGACTGGCCGCGCGGCTCGCGGGGCTCGACGTGGTGATGTACATGGGCCCGAAGCTCGTCAAGAGCACGATCGGCTTCTCGCCGGGGCCGGTCCCGAAGAGCGGCCGGTTCAGCTACCGCGGCAAGGACTACCGCGCGTACACGTTCGACGGGCGGGCGTTCCCGTCCGGCCCGCTGCGAATCACGGTGCTGATCCCGATCCCGTACTCCTGAGCCGCAGGCGCGGCCGCAGGCGTCAGGCGGGCGCGAGCGCCGAGCGCTTCTGCTCAAGCGCGCCGAGCAGCTCGTCGAAGGAGTCGGCGAATTTCTCGACGCCCTCGCGCTCGAGCGTGTCGGTGACGTCTTCGTAGTCGACGCCGGCGGCGGCGAGCTCGTCGAACAGGCTGCGCGCCTCGTCGAGCTCGGCCTCGAGCCGCGCCCGCGCGACGCCGTGGTCCTGGAAGTCGCGGATCGTCTGCTCGGGCATCGTGTCGACGGTGTCGGCGCCGATCAGCTCCTCGACGTACATCGTGTCGCGGTAGGCGGGGTTCTTGACCGACGTCGAGGCCCACAGCACGCGCTGCGGCGTCGCGCCCTTGCCGGCGAGGTACTCCCAGCGCGGCCCCGAGAAGGTCTGCTTGTAGCCCTGGTAGGCCAGGCGCGCGTTGGCGATCGCGAGCTTGCCCCTGAGCTCGTCGTGGCCGCCGATCTGATCGAGCCGTTTGTCGGTCTCGGTGTCGATCCGCGAGACGAAGAAGCTCGCGACGGAGGCGACCTTCGTCGGGTCGCCGCCCTCGGCGACGAGCCGCTCGAGGCCGCGGACGTAGGACTCGGCGACCTCTTCGTAGCGGCGCAGCGAGAAGATCAGCGTGACGTTGATCGAGCGGCCCTTGGAGATGACGTCCTCGATCGCCGCGAGGCCGGGCTTCGTCGCCGGGATCTTGACGAGCAGGTTCGGCCGGTCGACCGACTCGTGGATGCGGATCGCTTCGCGGAACGTCGCGAGCGTGTCGTAGGCGAGGCCGGGATCGACCTCGAGCGAGACGTAGCCGTCGCGCCCGCCGCCGCCGTCGAAGACCGGTCGGAACAGGTCGCACGCCTCGCGGATGTCCTGCTCGGCGAGCGTCCAGTAGACGTCCTTGATCGGCAGCTGCGGGTCGAGCTCGCGCAGCTGCTCCTCGTAGGCCTCGCCGCCGGCCATCGCCTTCTGGAAGATCGTCGGGTTCGACGTCGCGCCGACGACCGAGTCGTCGTCGATCAGCCGCTGCAGGCCGCCGTCGCGATTGCTCTCACGCGAGAGGTTGTCGATCCACGGGCTCTGCCCGAGCGCCGAGAGCAGACGCATCGGGGTGAGGTTCTCGGAGGACATCAGCGGTCTCCTTGTCAGCTCGTAGTGGCCGCCGCCCGGTCGAGCAGCGCGCGCGCCCGGACGACGATGTTCGCGTCGGTGAAGCCGAGGTGCTCGAGCACGGTCGTGCCGGGCGCCGAGGCGCCGAAGCGGTCGAGGCCGAGCACGTCGCCGTCGAGGCCGACCCACTTCCACCAGCTGATCGTCGCGCCGGGCTCTACTGCGAGCCGCGCGGTGCAGGCCGGCGGCAGCACCTCGTCGCGGTACTCCTGCGACTGCGCTTCGAACAGCTCGAAGCACGGCATCGAGACGACGCGGACGCTGACGCCGTCGCCGTCGCCGTCGCCGGCGAGCGTCTGCGCCGCGTGCAGCGTCGTCGGCACCTCGGCGCCGGTCGAGATCAGGATCAGCTCGGGCGTGGCGTCGGCGCCGGAGTCCCACAGCACGTAGCCGCCGCGCTCCAGGCCGTCGGCCGCGGCGACCTCGTCGCGGTCGAGCACGGGGATGTTCTGACGCGAGAGCAGCAGCGCGACGGGGCCGTCGGCACGCTCGAGCGCGACCTTCCAGGCGACGGCCGTCTCGTTCGCGTCGGCCGGGCGGATCACCCACAGCTGCGGGATCGCGCGCAGCGAGGCGAAGTGCTCGACCGGCTGGTGCGTCGGCCCGTCCTCGCCGAGCGCGACCGAGTCGTGCGTCCAGACCCAGACGACCGGCAGGCCCATCAGCGCCGAGAGCCGCACGCTGCCGCGCATGTAGTCGGAGAACATCAGGAACGTCGAGCCGTACGGCTTGACGATGCCGCCGTGCGCGCACGCGCCGTTGACGATCGCGCCCATGCCGTGCTCGCGGATGCCGAACGGGACGTTGCGCCCGGCGTGCACGCGCGAGAACTCGCCGCCGCCGTCGAACACGGTCTTCGTCGACTCGACGAGATCGGCGGCGCCGCCGATCATCGTCGGCCCGTACTCGGCGAACGCGGCCATCGTCTTCTGCCCGGCCGAGCGCGTCGCGATCTGCTCGCCGGCGGCGAAGCTCGGCAGCGCCTCGCGCCAGCCCTCGCGCAGCTCGCCGCGCCATGCTTTGTCCCAGTCGTCGGCCATCTCGGGGAAGCGCTCGCGCCACGGGTCCATGCGACCGACTTGCCATTCGCGCTGCGCAGTCGTGCCGCGCTCGCGCAGCGACATGTGCTCGTAGACGCGCTCGTCGACCCAGAACGTCCTGTCGGGGTCGAAGCCCATCGCCTCCTTCGTCGCGCGCACCTCGTCTTCGCCGAGCGGCGCGCCGTGCGACTTGGCGGTGTCGACGGCGTGCGGCGCCGGATAGGCGATGTGCGAGCGGATCTGGATGAACGAGGGCTTGTCGTCGCGTTCGCGCGCGCACTCGATCGCGCGCTCGAGCGCGTCGAGATCCTCGGAGTCCTCGACGCGCTGCACGTGCCAGCCCTCGGCGGCGAAGCGCGTGATGTGGCTCTCGGAGTCGAACGACAGCGCGGTCGTTCCGTCGATCGTGATGTGGTTGTCGTCGTAGCAGACGATCAGCTTGCCGAGCCCGAAGTGGCCGGCGATCGAGGCGACCTCCTGGCTGACGCCCTCCATCAGGTCGCCGTCGGAGCAGATCGCGTAGGTGTGGTGGTCGACGAGCTCGCGCCCGGGGCGGTTGAAGCGCTCGGCGAGGAAGCGCTCGGCGAGCGCCATGCCGACGGCGTTGCCGATCCCCTGCCCGAGCGGCCCGGTCGTCACCTCGACGCCCGGCGTGTGCCCGCGCTCGGGGTGGCCGGGCGTGCGCGAGCCCCACTGCCTGAACTGTTCGAGCTCGTCCAGGCGCAGGTCGAAGCCGCACAGGTGCAGCAGCGAGTACTGCAGCACGCACGCGTGGCCCGCGCTGAGCACGAAGCGGTCGCGGTCGGGCCAGTCGGGGTCCTGCGGGTTGACGTTCAAAAAGCGCGTGAACAGCGTGTACGCGAGCGGCGCGAGCGCCATCGCGGTGCCCGGATGGCCGGCGTTGGCCTTCTGCACGGAGTCCATCGCCAGGCCGCGGATCGTGTCGATCGAGAGCCGGCGGATCTCGCGCTCTTCCATTGCCTCGATCCTAGCGACGTTCGCTCGCTAGAGTCCGTCGATCATGGAAGAGCGGTTCTGCGACGTCGGCAGGGGGATCACGCTCTGCTACGAGACCTTCGGCGAGCGGTCGAACCCGGCGGCGTTGCTGATCATGGGCCTCGGCACGCAGATGGTCGCGTGGCACGAGGAGTTCTGCCGCGAGCTCGCCGCGCGCGGCCTGTACGTCGTGCGCTTCGACAACCGCGACATCGGCCGCTCGACGCACGTCGGCGGCCCGCCGCCGACGATCGGGCAGCTGCTGCTGCGCTCCAAGCGCGCGGCGCGCTACACGCTGGCGGACATGGCCGAGGACGCCGCCGGGCTGCTGCGCGAGCTGGGACTGGCGCCGGCGCACGTGATCGGCGCGTCGATGGGCGGGATGATCGCGCAGACGCTCGCCGCGCGCCATCCGCAGAGCGCCCGCTCGCTGACGTCGATCATGTCGAACACGGGAGCGCTGACGAACGGGCAGCCGGCGCTGCGGCTGTATCCGTTCTTCCTGCGCCGCCGGCCGGTCGGCCTCGACGAGTACGTCGCGCACTTCGCGCGCCTGTTCGCCGCGATCGGCTCGACCGGCCTGCCGCGCGACCCCGAGGAGATCCGCGCGCTCGCGGGGATCAGCTACGAACGCGACCACGACATCGCCGGCCCCGGACGCCAGCTCGCGGCGATCATCGCCTCCGGCGACCGCACGCGCGAGCTGCGCAAGATCACGGCTCCGACGCTCGTGATCCACGGCAGCGCCGACCCGCTCGTCCACCCGTCGGGCGGGCGCGCGACGGCGCGGGCGATCAAGGGCGCGAAGCTGCTGAAGGTCGAGGGGATGGGCCACGACCTGCCCCGCGCGGCATGGCCGGAGCTCGTCGACGCGATCGTCGCGAACACGGCAAGGGCGGGTGGCCCCCCGGACCGCCACCCGCCCCTCCTTGCCTCCCGATCGCCCCTCCCCGGGCTATCCGGGTAGGCGCCCCACGGCGTCCCTCAATCGCCGTGCGGCCGCCGGCGGTTCGCCGGCAATCCCGCCATCGAATGTGCGCGACCCGTCGAGCATTCGCTCGTCTGCGAGCGGATCCGCACCAGCCAGTGGAGATCGTGCCGGCAGTGCGAGCGACGGTACGGCCAGCGGCCGTGCAGCGCGCGAAGCATGCGCTGCTCCTGGCAACCGATCAGCCTCATCGCCGGCTTCCCCCTCTCCGGCTCGTCGTGCGTGAAACAAGACCCATGCTCGAGGCCCCTTGTCCTGTGACCCTCACACCACTCGACTGCTTGTCTCCGAGTGGGCGGGAGAAGCTCCCGCTGCGACATATAAATCATCTTTTACGCGGAATGTCAACTGGCAACACGTTCCGCGTCCGGGAGGTGGAGGAGAGTGCGCCCGGCGGGAATCGAACCCGCGGCCTGCGGCTTGAAAGACCGCTGCTCTTTGGCTCCCCGAAGAGAACCGTTGACCACTGAGCTACGGGCGCGCGCTGGGTATGTGCAGACGTTCGATGATCGTCTGGATGCGTAATCTAAGCATGCTTCGCGCGAGCTGACGAGTCCGGGGAGAAGTCGTCCGCGAGCAGCTCCATCAAGAGCGCGTCGTGCCAGTCCGGGCCGTCGGCGTCGCGCTCGTAGCGGCGCATCACGCCGACCGCCTTGAAGCCGACCTTCTCGTAGGCGCGGATCGCGGCGGCGTTGCCCGTCGCCGGGTCGATCGTGATGCGGTGGTGCCCGCGCTCGTCGATCAGGCGCCGCGCGAGCAGTCCGACGGCTTCGGTCCCGAGCCCGCGCCCGTGCAGCGCCGGATCGAGGAACAGGTCGATGCTCGCGTGGCGGTAGCGCGGCGTCGGCTCCTCGTCGAACTGGATCAGCCCGGCGAGGCGTCCGTCGACGACGATCGCAAGGCGCTCGCAGTCGGGATCGTCGCTCCAGGGAAAGCCGTCGTCGGGCTCGCCCCACCAGCGCGCGACCTCGGGCGTGCGGCGGATTCGCAGCAGCTCCGACTCGTCTCCGTCGCGCAGCTCGCGCAGGACCATTCGACCGAGCCTAGTATTCGCCCGACGGCCGAGCAAACACGAGGAGGTCGACGGTGCGCTACTACGCGATCGCGCGGATCGACGTCGAGGACCCGGGGTGGGTGCGCGACTACGTCCGCGAGGTGACGCCGATGGTCGAACGCCGCGGCGGGCGCTACCTGGCGCGCACGGCGCAGGTCGAGCGGGTCGAGGGCGAGCGCGAGGCGCCGCAGGTCGCGCTGCTGATCGAGTGGCCGTCGAAGCAGGCGGCGGAGGAGTTCTACGAGAGCGAGGAGTACCGGCCGCACCGCGAAAGCCGGCT
This sequence comes from uncultured Solirubrobacteraceae bacterium, assembly GCA_963782925.1. Taxonomy (GTDB): domain Bacteria; phylum Actinomycetota; class Thermoleophilia; order Solirubrobacterales; family Solirubrobacteraceae; genus Palsa-744. Next base: position 1,592,352 of record CAWALH010000002.1, on the reverse strand, counting down.
CGCGGGGTCGCGCAACGAGTTCCTGCTCGTCGCCGGCGAGGACGTCAACGGCGTCGCGCGGATCGCCGAGTGAGCGCCGGCCCGGAGCTGTGCACCGAGCGCCTGCTGCTGCGCCGCTGGCGCGAGGGCGACCGCGCGCAGCTCGCGGCGATCAACGCCGACGCGGAGGTCGCGCGGTACTTCGTGCGCAGGCCCGACCGGACGGAGACGGACAAGCTGATCGCCGGGATCGAGTCGCACTTCGAGCGCCACGGGTTCGGCCTGTGGGCGATCGCGCCGGTCGCCGAGGGCCGCGCGGAGGAGCTGCTCGGGTTCGTCGGCCTCAACGTGATCCCGTTCGCGGCGCACTTCACGCCGGCGGTCGAGGTCGGCTGGCGCCTGCGCCGCTCGGCGTGGGGGCACGGCTACGCGACGGAGGCGGCGCGCGCGTCGCTGCGATGCGGCTTCGAGCAGCACGGGCTGCGAGAGATCGTCGCGCTGACGGTCCCGGCGAACGACCGCTCGCGCGCGGTGATGGAGCGGCTCGGGATGTCGCACGCGAGCGACGAGGACTTCGAGCACCCCCAGATCGAGCCGGGCAGCGAGCTGCGCCGGCACGTCCTGTACCGGCTGTCGGCGCGCGACTACGAGACTGGCCGCGCAGCCAGGCGCGGCGTATGCTGAAGTTCGAGGTGCAGTCGGGGAGCGTACGAACGGGAGGGGCGCAGCGATGGAGAGCGGTGTGAGTGAGCTGAAGGCGCCGTCGAAGGCGCCGGGCCGGGCGGCGTCGATCGAGGCGCAGACGGTCGCGGAGGCGTTCCGGACGACGGCGCGTGAGCGCGCCGAGCAGGTCGCGATCCGCACGAAGGAAGACGCGTTCACGATCACGTGGGGCGAATTGCTCGAGCGCGTCGATGCGCTCGCGGGCGGCCTGGCGAAGCTCGGCGTGAAGCGCGGCGAGACGGTCGCGCTGATGCTGAGCAACCGCCCGGAGTTCCACCTGTGCGACCTCGCGGCGATGATGCTCGGGGCGACGCCGTTCTCGATCTACAACACGTACTCGCCCGAGCAGATCTCCTACCTGCTGTGCGACGCGGAGGCGAAGGTGGCGATCTGCGAGCAGCAGTACCTGCCGCAGATGCTCGAGGCGAAGGCGTCGGCGCCGGCGCTCGAGCACGTGATCGTGATCGACGGCGAGGCGCCGGCGGGCACGCTGGCGCTGGCCGACGTCGAGGGCACGAACCCGGAGTTCGACGTCGAGGCGTCGGTCGCGCAGCTGCAGGGGTCGGACGTGCTGACGCTGATCTACACGTCGGGCACGACGGGACCGCCGAAGGGCGTGCAGCTGGTCCACCGCAACCTGCTGGCGGCGGTCGAGGGCCTCGACGAGCTGATCGAGTTCCCGGAGGACGGGCGCGTGATCTCGTGGCTGCCGGCGGCGCACGTGGCCGAGCGCAACGCGCACCACTACCTGCCGATGGTGTTCGGGCTGCAGGTGACGTGCTGCGACGACCCGCGCCAGGTGCTGTCGTACCTGCCGGAAGTGCGCCCGAGCTGGTTCTTCGCGGTGCCGCGGATCTGGGAGAAGCTGAAGGCGGGGCTGGAGACGATGATTGCGGCGCAGCCCGACGAGCAGCAGCAGCGGATGCAGGCGGCGCTCGCGGCGGCGCTGCGCAAGGTGCGGTTGGAGCAGGAAGGCGCGGAGGTGCCGGCGGAGCTCGCGGCGGAGGTCGCGCGCGCGGACGAGGAGATCTTCGCGGGCCTGCGGTCGATGCTCGGACTCGACCAGGTCGAGGCGATCAACGTCGGCGCGGCGCCGACGCCTGTCGAGGTGCTCGAGTTCTTCCACGCGATCGGGCTGCCGCTGGCGGAGCTGTGGGGGATGAGCGAGACGTGCGGCGCGGGGTCGGTGAACCCGCGCGGCAGGATCAAGCTCGGGACGGTCGGCCCGGCGGCGCCGGGCGTGCAGCTGAAGCTCGACTCCGACGGCGAGGTGCTGATCAAGTCGGAGGTCGTGATGCCGGGCTATCGCAACCTGCCGGAGAAGACGGCCGAGACGTTCACCGAGGACGGGTGGCTGCGGACGGGCGACATCGGCGAGTTCGACGAGGACGGGTACCTGAAGATCGTCGACCGCAAGAAGGAGCTGATCATCAACGCGGCCGGCAAGAACATGTCGCCGGCGAACATCGAGGCGACGCTGAAGAGCTCCTCGCCGCTGATCGGCCAGGCGTGCTGCATCGGCGACATGCGCCCGTACAACACGGCGCTGGTCGTGCTCGACCCGGACTTCGCGCCGATGTGGGCGAGCTCGCAGGGGATCGAGGGCAAGACGCTCGAGCAGCTCGCGCACGACGAGCGCGTGCGCGCGGCGGTGCAGGAGGGCGTCGATCGGGCGAACGCGAAGCTCGCGCGCGTCGAACAGATCAAGAAGTTCACGATCGTCGAGGGCGACTGGTTGCCGGCGGGCGACGAGCTGACGCCGACGATGAAGCTGAAGCGCAAGCCGATCGCCGAGAAGTACGCCGAGCCGGTCGCGGCGATGTACTCGTAGAGATCGGGACGGCGGACTGCCCGCGCCGCCTCGACGCCGGCCGCACGCGGCGACGGCGTCGCGCTAGCTCGCGGCCTGCATTCGATCGAGCGTGACCGGGTCGTGCGCGCAGAGCAGCTCGACCTGCTCGCCGCTGCGCGCGGCGAGCTCGCGCAGCCGCTCGGTGTTCTGCTTGCGCACGGCGTTCTCGACGGAGCCGATGTTCGCGTAGGCGCGCAGCGCCGGCGGGCAGCTCGCGGGGGTCTCGACCTCGCCGCGATTGAAGAACGCGTCGCCGCAGTGCAAGAGCCAGCGGCCGTCGGCGCGCTTGACGGCGACGCCGCAGTGCCCGCGCGTGTGCCCGTACAGCGGCACGAGCAGCAGCTCGTCGTCGGCGCCGGGCACGACGCGAACGCTCTCGAAGCCGAGCCACTGCTCGCCTTCGGGCTCGTGGCGCACCCACTTCGGCCCGTGCGCCCAGTGCGCCTGGACGTAGCGCTCGCGCTCGCGCAGGCTCGGGTGCAGCGCGGCGTCGAGCTCGCGGCCGAGCACGTGGACGTCGGCGTCGGGGAAGTCGGGCAGGCCGCCGGCGTGGTCGACGTCGAGGTGCGTGACGACGATGTGGCGCACGTCGCTCGGCTCGAAGCCGAGCGCGCGGACCTGTTCGATCGCCGTCTCGGACTCGCGCGCCTGCGGGTCGAACAGCGTGTCGAAGATCAGCCCGAGCTGGCGCGTGTTGCGCATGTCGTCGAGACCGAAGCCGGTGTCGATCAGGACGAGCCCGTCGGCGCCCTCGACGAGCAGGCAGTGGCAGATCAGGCGCGCCTTCTCGAACAGGCCGCCTTCGCCGTTGATCAGCTTGCGCCCGTGCGGGCACATCGTGCCGCAGCCGAGGTGGTGGACCTTCGCGGCGCTCACGGGCGACAGCCTACCCGCCCGGCGGTGAGCCGGGGCTCGCTCACGCGGGCGCGCCGTGCTCGACGCGCGCGGGCTCGACGCCGAGCTCGGTCAGGCGCGCGTCGAGCGCGCCGATCCGCTCGGTGTCCTCGTAGAAGTCCTGCTGCCAGACGATCTTTGCCCAGCGGGCGCGCGCGATCAGCAGCGTGCGGTTGCGGTACAGCTCCTCGCCGTCGGGGCCGTGCGCTTCGTCGTCGAAGCGCACGAGCAGCGTCATCCGCCACGGCGGGCCGGAGACGAACAGCTCGACGATCTCGCCGGTGATGCCGGCGGCGACGAAGTCGCGGAAGAAGCGCTCGATCGCGGGCTTGCCGCGGTGCTCGCCGGCCCAGCGATGCGTGCCGTCGTTGAACACGAGCACAGCGTCGTCGGCGTAGCCGGCGAGCAGCGGCCGGTAGTCGCCGGCGTTGAGCGCGCGCACGTCGCGGCGCAGCTTCGCCAGCAGCGCCGCCGCGAACAGCCGGCGCGCGGCGATCGCGCCGAGCGCGCCGGCGGCGAGCGTCGCCAGTCGAGTCGAACCGTCGTCACGCTTGCGTCGGGTCACGGCGCGCTCCTTTCGTCGGTCTTGCTCTGAAAATACTAGATCGATCGCTCTAGCGACGCGCCGCGCTCTCGCCCGACGGCCGCCGGCGCGGTCGCGGCGGCGCGTCGCCGCAGCGCCGACTGCGGCAAACTACGAGCGGTGATCGTCAAGCACAGCACAGCCGGATATGCGCAGACGGTCACGGCGCTGATCGACGCGATCGAGCGACGCGGTCTGACGGTGTTCGCGCGGGTCGACCACGCGGCGGGCGCGCGCCTAGTCGGGCTCGAGCTCGCCGACGAGGAGGTCGTGATGTTCGGCAACCCGCGCGCGGGCACGCCGTTGATGCAGAGCGACCCGCGGATCGGCGTCGAGCTGCCGCTGCGCGTGCTCGTGTGGAGCGAGGACGAGCGGACGCACGTCGGCTATGAGGACCCGCGCGAGCTCGCCGGCCGCTACGAGGTCGCCGGGAACGAGCCGGTCCTCGAGCAGATGACCGGCCTGCTCGGCGAGCTGAGCGAGGAGGCGACGGCGGCGGACGGTTAGCAGCAGCGCGGCGACCGGCCCGGCGTCGCGAGAGCCATCGACGAGAACGGGGGAACGCAGCATGTCCACGAACGCAGACGCACCGACGATCGTGCTGATCCACGGCCTGTGGATGACGCCGCTCAGCTGGGAGCACTGGATCGCGCGCTACGAGGGCGAGGGTCACGAGGTGCTCGCACCGGCGTGGCCGGGGTTGGAGGGCGACGTCGAGTCGCTGCGCGGCGACACGTCGAAGTTCGACGACCTCGGCCTGACCGAGGTGGTCGACCACTACGACGAGATCATCCGTGCGCTGCCTGTGCCGCCGATCGTCATCGGCCACTCGTTTGGCGGCGCGATCACGCAGCTGCTGCTCGACCGCGAGCTCGGCGCGGCCGGCGTCGCGATCGACCCGGCGCCGGTGCGCGGGGTCCTGACGCTGCCGCTGTCGTCACTGCGCGTCGGCAACGTCGCGCTGAAGAACCCGGCGAACTACCACCGCGCGGTGCAGCTCTCGGCCGAGCAGTTCCACTACGCGTTCACGAACACGCTGAGCGACGAGGAGTCGCTCGAGGTGTACGAGCGCTACGCGGTTCCGGGGCCGGGCAAGCTGCTGTTCCAGGCGGCGCTGGCGAATTTCAACCCGCACGCGGCGACGAAGGTCGACTTCCACAACGACGCGCGCGCGCCGCTGCTGCTGATCGCCGGCGGCAAGGACCACGTCGCGCCGGCGTCGGTGACGCGCGCGAACGCGAAGCTGCAGGAGAAGTCGAAGGCGATCACGGCGTTCAAGGAGTTCCCGGCGCGCTCGCACTTCACGGTCGGGCAGGAGGGGTGGGAGGAGGTCGCCGACTACGCGCTGGCGTGGGCGCTGAACCCGACGGCGACGGTCGAGGAGAGTTGAGCTCGATGCGCGCCGACGTCGCCGTGATCGGCGGCGGCGTCGTCGGCTGCGCGGTCGCGCACGCGCTCGCGCGGCGCGGCGTGTCCTCGACGGTGCTCGAGGCCGAGCCGGGCCTCGCGCTCGGCGCGAGCGGGACGAACTCGGGGATCCTGCACACCGGCTTCGACTCGAAGCCGGGCGAGCTGGAGACGCGGCTGATCCTGCGCGCGGCCGAGCTGCGCGAGACGCTGCTCGATGAGCTCGACGTGCCGGTGCTGCGCTGCGGCGCGCTGCTGACCCCGCGCGACGCCGACGAGCGCGACGCGGTTGCGGGCCTGGCGGCGAATGCGGCCGGCAACGGCGTCGAGGCGACGCTGCTGGTCGACGGCGCGCTGCTCGTGCCGGGCGAGTCGGTGACCGACCCGGTCGCCTACGTGCACGCGCTCGCCGCCGCGGCGCAGGCGGGCGGCGCGCGCGTGCGCCTGAACGCACGCGTCGTCGGTCTGGCGGCTGATGATGAACACACCGTCATCACGCTGGCCGGCGGCGAGCGGATCGAGGCGCGCGCGGCGGTCAACTGCGCGGGGCTGTACGCCGACGAGGTCGCGGCGCTCGCGGGCGAGGCGCCGTTCAGCGTATACCCGCGCAAGGGCGAGTTCGTCGTGTTCGCGCCGCGGCAGCCGCTGCGCCGGATCCTGCTGCCGGTGCCGAGCGCGCTCGGCAAGGGCGTGCTCGTGTTCCCGACGATCGACGGCGTCGCGATCGCCGGGCCGACGGCGCGTGAGCGCGAGGACAAGCAGGACTGGTCGGTCGAGCCCGACGCGGAGGCGCTGATCGGCGAGCGCGCGGCGCGGATGTACCCGCCGCTGGCCGACGCCGAGCTGCTCGGCTCCTACGCCGGCCTGCGCCCGGCCGGCCGCGACTGCAACTACGTGATCGAGCGCTCGCGCGCGCTGCCGGGGCTGATCCACGTCGCGGCGATCCGCTCGACGGGGCTGTCGGCGTCGCTTGCGATCGGCGAGCACGTCGCGGGGATGCTCGCCGAGCACGCGGGCATCGAGCTCGGCGCCGAGCGCGCGCTGCCGGCGCCGGCGGGCGGCTTCGCCGACGGCGTCGCGAGCGACGGGCCGTGGTGGCGGCGCGCGGCGCGCCACCACGCCGCGGCGCGATGAGCTCGCCGCTGCTGCTCGGGATCGACGAGGGCACGACGGCCGTCAAGGCGGCGCTGTTCGACCTCGACCTGCGCTGCGTCGCCGCGACGCGCCGGCCGGTGGCGCTCGCGCACCCGCGCCCGGGCTGGGTCGAGCAGGACCCGGAGCTGATCCTCGACGCGGTGCTCGACGCGGTCGCCGAGCTGCTCGAGCACGACGACGGTCGCGAGGTGCTCGCCGCGGGGCTCGACCACCAGGGCGAGTCGGTGCTCGCGTGGGAGGCCGGCGGCGGCGCGCTGACGCCGGTGATCGTGTGGCAGGACAAGCGCCAGGAGGAGCTGCTCGAAGGGATCGGCGCCGACGCGGTCGCGCGCTCGGGATTGCCGCTGGACCCGTACTTCTCGGCGGGCAAGCTCGCGTGGCTGCTCGAGCACGACGAGCGCGTCGGGCGCGCGCGAGACGACGGCACGCTGCGGCTCGGCACGGTCGACGCGTACCTGCGCGAGCGCCTCGGCGGCGGCTTTGCGACCGACCTGTCGACGGCGTCGCGCACGCAGCTGCTCGCGGCCGGCGGGCGCGACTGGGACGAGTCGCTGCTCACGACGTTCGGCGTGCGCCGCGAGTGGCTGCCGGCGCTCGGGCCGACGTACGGCGCGCTCGGCGAGCTGCGCGATCGGCGCTGGCCCGTCGCGCTGCCGCTCGCGGCGGCGCTCGTCGACCAGCAGGCGGCGCTCGCCGGCTCGGGCGCGGTCGCGCCGGGCGAGCTGAAGGCGAGCTACGGCACGGGCGTGTTCGTGCTCGGGCGCAGCGAGCGGCCGATCGACGGCGCACGGCTGCTGCCGACGGTCGCGTGGGCGGCGCCGGCCGCCGGCGGTGCGATCGGCGAGGTCGCGCACGCGCTCGACGGCGGCGTGTTCGCCGCTGGCGCGCTGCTCGACTGGCTCGCGCAGGGGCTCGGCCTCGCGCCCGACGCGGCGCGCCTGGCGGCGTCGGCGGGCGACGTGCCGGACAGCGCCGGCGTGCGCGTGCTGCCGGCGCTGTCGGGGCTCGGCGCGCCGTGGTGGCGCGCCGGCGCGCACGGCGTGATCGCCGGCCTGCACGCGGGCGCGGGCGCGCCGCACGTCGCGCGGGCGGCGCTCGAGGCGATCGCGTGGCGCGTCGCCGACATCGTCGAGGAGTTCGCGCGCGTCGGGCCGGTGCGCGAGCTGCGCGTCGACGGCGGCCTGACGAACGACGCGACGCTGCTGGCGCTGCAGGCCGACGCCGCCGGCGTGCCGCTGCGCGTCGGCCCGCCCGACACGACGGTGCTCGGCGCGGCGCTGCTCGCGGGCGTCGGCGCCGGCGCGTTCGCGAGCGTGCAGGACGCCGCCGAGCGGCTGCCGCCGCCGCTGCGCGTCGTCGAGCCGCGCACGAGCGACGCCGAGCGTGAGTGCCGTCGCGAGCGCTGGCGCGAGTTCGTGCAGCGCGCCGGCGAGCTGTAGGCGGGCGGCCGGAGCCCGACGCGCGCTGCTGCCGTCGTCGGCTACTCGAACGTGGCGTCGTAGCCGCCGCGCGCGAGCGCTTCGCGCAGCTGCTCGGTGTGCTCGGGCCCGCGCGTCTCGAGCGTCAGCTCGACGCCGGTCTCGCGCACGTTCAGCGAGACGGCCTCGCGCACGTGCTCGAGCGTCAGCAGGTTGGCGCGCGCGTCGGCGACGAGCTTCAGCAGGTCGGCGAGGCCGCCGGGACGGTCGGGCACGCGCGTGAAGATCCGCACGCGCCGGCCGGCGACCGTTTCGTGGCGGCGCAGCAGCGAGGCGAGCAGCCCGTTGTCGACGTTGCCACCGGAGACGATCGCGACGGTCGTGCCGTCGACCGGCGCGAGACGACCGTCCATCAGGACTGCGGCCGCGACGGCTCCGGCTCCCTCGGCGACGAGCTTGGCGCGTTCGGCGAGGAACACGATCGCGCCGGCGATCTCCTCCTCGCTGACCGTCTGCACCGAGTGCAGCAGCTCGCGCAGCACCGGCAGCGTCCGCTCGCCGGGGCGCTTCAGCGCGATCCCGTCGGCGATCGTCGCGGCCGCCGGGAACTCAGGCACGACGCTGTCGTCGCCCGCGAGCGCGCCGAGCAGCGTCGCGCACGCGCTCGCCTGCACGCCGACGAGCTCGACGTCGGGACGCGCGCGGCGCAGCGCGATGCCGATACCGCTCGCCAGGCCGCCGCCGCCGACCGGCACGACGACGCGCGCGAGGTCGGGCACTTCCTCGAGCAGCTCCAGGCCGAGCGTGCCCTGCCCGGCGATCACGTCGAGGTCGTCGAACGGATGGATCAGCGCCGCGCCGCTCTCGTGCGCGCGCGCCCGCGCGAGCTCGAGCGCCGCCTCGACCGAGCCGCCGCCGAGGTGCACGCGCGCGCCGAGCCGTTCGACGGCGGCGACCTTCGAGACGGGCGCGTCGCGCGGCATGAACACCTCGCAGCCGACGCCGGCGATCCGCGCGGCCTGCGCGACGGCGCGCGCGTGGTTGCCGGCGCTCGCGGCGATCAGGCCGTCGCCGGCGCGCGCGCCGAGCGCCGCGAGCTTGCTCAGCGCGCCGCGCAGCTTGAACGAGCCGGAGACCTGCAGCGACTCGGCCTTCAGCACGACGGGACCGCCGGCGAGCTCGCTCAGATCGGCGCTCGCGATCGTCGGCGTGCGCACGGCGCCGCGCGCGATCGCGGCGCGCGCGGCGTCGAGGTCGACGCCGGCGCTCAGCTCAGCGAACGTCGCCGCGCCGGCGCCGCCCGCCGCCGAGTCCTCGCTGCGGTCGGCCGCGCTCATGCGCTCCTACGCTACAGCGGCGTCGTGTACGCGCCGCTGAGGCCGCCGTCGACGAGGAACGTCGAGGCGGTCACGTAGCTCGACTCGTCGGAGGCGAGGAACAGCGCGGCGCTCGCGATCTCCTCGGCGCGCGCGAAGCGCCCCATCGGGACGTGCACGAGCCGGCGCGCGGCCTGCTTCGGGTCGTCGGCGTACAGCTCGCGCAGCAGCGGCGTGTCGACCGGTCCGGGGCACAGCGCGTTGACGCGCACGCCGCGCCGCGCGAACTCGACGCCGAGCTCGCGTGAGAGCGCGAGCACGCCGCCCTTCGACGCGGTGTAGGAGATCTGCGAGGTCGCGGCGCCCATCACGGCGACGAACGACGCCGTGTTGATGACCGAGCCGCCGCCGGCCGCCGAGCAGGTGAGGGATACCGTGCTTGCAGCAGAGGAACACGCTGCGCAGGTTCGCCTGCTGCACGCGCTCCCACGCGTCGAGCTCGGTGTCGAGCACCGACGCGTCGTCGGGCGGCGAGATGCCGGCGTTGTTGAACAGCACGTCGATCCGCCCGAGCTCGGCGGCGACCGTCGCGTACATCTCGCGAACCTGCTGCTCGTCGGTCACGTCGACCTGCAGCGAGAGCTCGCCGGGGGCGCCCTCGGCGAGGTCGACGCCGACGACGCGCGCGCCCTCGCGTGCGAACAGCGCGACGGTCGCGGCGCCGATTCCGCCGGAGGCGCCCGTCACGACACAGACCTTGTCTTGGAGCCTCATCGTCATCCCTCCGCTCGTGCCGTTGCGCCCGTCATCCGGTCGCGTAGTAGATCGCCTTCACCTCGGTGTACGCGTCGAGCGCGTGCGGCCCGAGCTCGCGGCCGTAGCCGGACTGCTTGAAGCCGCCGAACGGCGTGGTCACGCGCACCGACGTGTTCGAGTTGACCGAGATCACGCCGGTCTCGATCGCGCGCGCCATCCGCAGCGCGCGCTGGCCGTCGCGCGTCCAGATCGAGCCCGACAGGCCGTAGATCGTGTCGTTCGCGAGGCGCACGGCGTCGGCCTCGTCGGCGAACGGAATCACGGCGGCGATCGGCCCGAAGATCTCCTCGCGCGCGACGCGCGAGGAGGGCGCGACCGGCGCGAGCACAGTCGGCGCGAACCAGAAACCGGGACCGTCGGGCGCGCTGCCGTCGATCGCGACGGGCTCGCCGCCGTCGAGGAACGACGCGACGCTCGCGCGCTGCCCGGCGGAGATCAGCGGGCCCATCTGCGTCCGCTCCGACAGCGGGTCGCCGACGCCGATCGCTCCGCACGGACTCGGCGAGCAGCTCCATGAAGCGCTCGACGGCGCCCTCCTGGACGAGGATCCGCGAGCGCGCGCAGCAGTCCTGGCCGGCGTTGCCGAACACGGCCATCGGCGCCGCGGCGGCGGCCGCCTCGAGATCGGCGTCGGCGAAGATCACGTTGGCCGACTTGCCGCCGAGCTCGAGCGTCACGCGCTTGATCGTCTGCGCGGCGCTCGCGGCGATCGAGCGGCCGACCTCGGTCGAGCCGGTGAACGCGATCTTCGCGACGTCGGGGTGCTCGACCAGGCGCGCGCCGCACGTGCTGCCGGGCCCGACGACGACGTTGACGACGCCCGGCGCGATCCCCGCCTCGAGCGCGATCTCGGCGAAGCGCAGCGCCGTCAGCGGCGTCAGCTCGGCGGGCTTCAGCACGACCGTGTTGCCGGCCGCGAGCGCCGGCGCGAGCTTCCAAGAGGCGATCGCGAGCGGGAAGTTCCACGGCGTGATCAGGCCGACGACGCCGAGCGGCTCGCGCACCGTGAACGCCTGGCCGCCGGCGACGGGGATCGTGTCGCCGAGCAGCCGCTCGGGCGCGCCGGCGTAGTAGCGGAACGTGTCGATCGCCATCGCGATCTCGCCGCGCGCGTCGCCGATCGGCTTGCCGGCGTTGCGCGCCTCGAGCATCGCGAGCTCCTCGTGGCGCTGCGCGAGCGCGTCGGCGAGCGTCGCGCAGCTTCGCCGCGCGCGCGCGCCGGGTCGAGCGCGCGCCATGCCGGCAGCGCCGCCTTCGCGGCGGCGACGGCGGCGTCGACGTCCTCCGGTCGGGCGCGCGCGACCTCGGCGAGCACCGCCTCGGTGGCGGGCTCGATGACTGTCAGGCGGTCGCTCAGCTACGGTGCTCGGGCGATGTCGGGCAGGGCCTCCGCCGCGTTGAGCTCGTCGATCGTGCGGATCGGACCCTTGAACGTCTTGCGCGCGGACACCATGTACCAGATCGTCACCGCGAGCATCACGCCGATCATCGACGAGCGGCGCGTAGTTGACCGCCGACCAGTTGAACCCGTGTTCGACGAAGACGCCTTCGGGGACGAACGGCAGGCAGAAGATCACGACGCAGATCGCGACCCAGACGATGGCGATCAGGTTCACCCACTTGTACTTCTCGCCGAGCGTCCACGGGCCCGGCTCGAACTTGTCGCCCATCCGCCAGCGCAGGAACACGGGGATCGTGTAGGCGATGTACAGGCCGATCACCGAGACCGACGTGACCGCGAGGAACGCCACGGGCGTGCCGAGTGAGTTCGGGAAGTAGGCCGGGATGGTGACGATCAGCGCGAACACGACGACGAAGAGCACCGCCCAGGTCGGCGTGCGGTTCGTGCCCAGTCGCCGCCACAGGTTGTGCCCCGGCACCGCGCCGTCGCGCGAGAACGCGAACGTCATCCGCGAGGCGCTCGTGACGCAGGCCATGCCGCAGAACAGCTGCCCGACGGTCGAGATCAGGATCACGGCCTTGGCGGCCGCAGAGCTGAGCGCGGTCGTGATGATCGCCAGCGACGGGTAGCCGGCTTGTGTAGACTTCCGAGGAGTGGCTCTTCTGGATCGCGAAGGTGATCGCGAGCAGCACGATCCAGCCGATCACGGCCGAGTAGAAGACCGAGCGCCAGACGCCCTTCGGCGCGGCATCGCCGGCGCCGTGGGTCTCCTCGGAGACGTGCGCAGAGGCGTCGTAGCCGGTGATCGTGTACATCGTCAGCAGGAAGCCGAGCGGCAGCACGTAGAACCAGTACATGCCCGCTGCCGAAGCCGGATGTTGTTGCGCGCGTGGCCGAACACGAAGGAGAGGCTCGGTGGTGGCTCGGCACGGCGATCAGCAGCACGACGATCACGGCGACGCCGATCACGTGCCACCAGACCGAGATGTCGTTGAACAGCGACACGAGGTGGCTCGAGAAGACGTTGATCAGCCCATGGATGATCAGGATCACGGCGAACAGCGCGAAGTACGATGTGCGCGCTGTAATGCACGTCGCTGAACGCGGCCGCCTTGGAGAAGTTGAAGATGAAGTTGACGTTGTAGAGCCCGAGCAGGTTCATCAGGAACTGCGCGCAGACGTAGTCGACCGACGCGACGACGGCGACGAGCCCGATCAGGTTGAACCAGCCCGTGAACCAGCCCCAGCCGGCGCCGCCGAGCTTCGAGGCCCAGTAGTAGATGCCGCCGGCCGTCGGCATCGCCGAGGCGAGCTCGGACATCGAGAAGGCGACGCACAGGATCAGCAGGCTGATCAGCGGCCAGCGCGATCGAGATCGCGATCGGACCGCCGCTCGTTCCAGCGCCTGCCCGTACGTCGTGAAGCACCCGGCGAGCACCGAGATGATCGAGAACGAGATCGCGAAGTTGGAGAAGCCGCTCCAGCCGCGGTGCAGCTCCTGCTTGTAGCCGAGCTCCGCGAGTCGTTGCTCGTCGGCGCTCAATGTCCCGGGTGTACCCATTCGCCTGGCCCCCTCAGGGTAAAGGTGTGCTGGTCCGCCCTTAGTTCGTGACGATAGGCGCGATCGCGGATCGAAGTCAAGGGCAACTCACCAAATTGCGAGGACGCCGGTGGACAGCTGGCCAACGACGCCCTCTCACGACGCCGCCGGGCGCTGGTCCGTCGGCCGGCGGCCGCCCTCGAGGCGCCGCCGGTCAGCCTCCCGGCAGCAGCCCGGCGAGGATGTGCTCGGTGCCCTCGACGTGCTCGCTCATCATCCGCAGCGCGCGCGGGACGTCGCGCTCGCGCACGGCGCCGAGCGAGCCGGCGGTGCTGCTCGTTGGAGGAGCGCGAGCACCTCGGGCGGGTGCGAGATCATAGGGATCAGGTCGGTCATCTCGCCCTGCACGCCGGTCATCGCGCGCACGAGCGCCGCCGAGCCGGTGGCCTCGGCGAGCCCGACGTGGAAGCGCATGTCGGTCTGGCGGTAGGCGGGGAAGTCCTCGAGCTGCGTCCTCCAGCGTCGCGACGAGCCCGTCGAGCCGCTGCAGCGCGGCCGCGTCGGCGCGCTCGGCGGCGAGCACGGCGACGCCGACCTCGAGCGGCGAGGCGTTTGTCGCACGACCTCGCGCCAGCGCGCGAGCACCTCGTGCGAGGGCGGCTCGGCCGGCGGCTGCGGATCGGCGACGAACGTGCCGCCGCCGCGCCCGCGCGTCGCCTAGAGGTGCCCGCTCTGGCCGAGCGCGGTCAGCGCCTGGCGCAGCGTCGAGCGCGCGATCCCCAGCTTGCGGCACAGCTCGCGCTCGGCCGGCAGGCGCGTGCCCGGCGCCAGCAGCCCGAGCTTGATCGCCGTGCCGAGGCGCTCGACCGTCTCCTCGAAGGCGGTCTGCGAGCGCACCGGGGCGAAGACGCGTCCTCGCGGACGGGACCGCCGCGGTCACAGGCGCTCGAAGCCCCGGATACCGCTCCCAGTCGGTGACGCGCCGTTCCGAACGCCGCGAGCTCGACGTCGGCGGCGTTGACGTAGTGCTCGACGACCTCGTCGCCGAACGCCGCGCGCGCGATCGCGCTCTGCTGCGAACAGTCCTCGCGCGCGTCGCGCAGCGTCGCCGGCAGGCGCGGCTTGTCCGGCGCGTCGTAGGCGTTGCCCTCGAACACCGGCTCGAGCTCCAGCCCGTGCTCGACGCCGTGCAGGCCGGCGGCGATCATCGCGCTGAGCGCCAGGTAGGGGTTCAGGTCGGCGCCGCCGACGCGGTTCTCGAAGCGCAGCGACGGCCCGTGGCCGACGACGCGCAGCGCGCACGTGCGGTTGTCGCGGCCCCAGGCGACCGCGGTCGGCGCGAACGTCGCCGGCGGCGTAGCGCTTGTAGGAGTTGACGTTCGGCGCGAGCAGCAGCGTCAGCTCGCGCAGCGCGGCGAGCTGGCCGGCGAGGAACGACTCGAACAGGCGCCGGCTCGCGCGCGAACAGCGGACCGTCCTCGTCGGCGAGCGAGAAGTGGATGTGGCACGAGTTGCCCTCGCGCTCGTCGTACTTCGCCATGAACGTGATCGCCATGCCCCTCGAGCGCGGCGATCTCCTTGGCGCCGTTCTTGTAGATCGCGTGCTCGTCGGCGGTCCGCAGCGCGTCGGCGTAGCGGAAGTTGATCTCGTGCTGGCCGAAGTTGCACTCCCCCTTGGAGTCCTCGACCGCGCATCCCGGCGCCCTCCATGCTGTTGCGGATCCGGCGCATCAGCGGCTCGACGCGCGCGGTGCCGAGCAGCGAGTAGTCGACGTTGTAGAGGTTCGCGGGCTCGAGCTCGCGGTAGCCCTTCTCCCACGCCTGCTCGTAGCGTGTCGCGAAAGACGATGAACTCGAGCTCGGTGCCGGCGTTCGCGCTCCAGCCGCGCTCGGCCAGCCGCGCGAGCTGGCGGCGCAGGATCTGGCGCGGCGAGCGCGACGACGTCCGAGCCGTCGTCCCAGACGACGTCGGCGAGGCACATCGCGGTCCCCGCGTGCCACGGCACGCGGCGCAGCGTCTCCAGGTCGGGCCGCAGCACGAAGTCGCCGTAGCCGCGCTCCCACGAGGCCATCGCGAAGCCCGCGACGGTCGCCATGTCGACGTCGACGCGCGAGCAGGTAGTTGCAGCCCTCGGCGCCGTGCTCGGCGACCTCGTCGAGGAAGTGGCGCGCGGTCAGCCGCTTGCCCTGCAGCCGGCCCTGCATGTCGGTCATCGCCAGCAGCACGGTGTCGACCGCGCCGGCGTCGACCTCGGCGCGGAGCTCCTCGAGGGTCATCGGATCGACTGCTGCGGCGAGTCGGCGGGCGTCATCACGGGCTCCTCACGAGACATGGCATTGAAGGTATAGGTTGTGTGCCTTATGGCTTCCAGAGGCTACCGCGGGGATGGTCGGCGAGCTTAACGCACATCGTCGAGCGCCTCGAGCGCTCGATCGGGCCGCTGACCGGCGAGCCGCGCGAGCTCGACGGCGGCATCACGAATCGCAACTTCCGCGTGCGGCTCGGCGAGCAGGACTACGTCGTGCGCCGCCCGGGCAAGGACACGGATCTGCTCGGGATCGACCGCGCGGCCGAGCGCGCCGCGAACGAGACGGCCGCCGGGCTCGGGATCGCGCCGGCCGTCGCGGCCGTGCTCGACGACTGCCTCGTCACGCGCTTCGTCGCCTGCCGGGCGCTCGCCGAGGGCGAGCTCGCCGGCCGCGTCGAGGAGATCGCGAGCGCGCTGCGCGCGTTCCACGACTCCGGCGTGCGACTGCCGGCGCGCTTCTGGGTGCCGGACCTGCTCGACGAGTACGCGGCGATCGCCGCCGCGCGCGGCGGCGAGCTGCCTCGCGAGTACGAGTCGGCGCGCAGCGCGGCGGCGCGGATCGCGGCGGCGCTTCCCCTGCGCGAGCCGCGCCCGTGCCACAACGACCTGCTGCCAGGCAACGTGATCAGCGCGAGCGCCGACGGGCGCCTGATGCTCGTCGACTGGGAGTACGCGGCAATGGGCGACGCGCGCTTCGACCTCGGCAACCTGTCGGTCAACAACGGCTTCGACGAGGCGGCCGACGAGCGCCTGCTGCGCGCGTACGACGGCGCGCCGCCGACCGACGCGCGGCGCGCGTCGCTGGCGCTGATGCGCGTGATGTCCGACGCGCGCGAGGCCGCGTGGGGCGTCGTTCAGGCGGCCGTCTCCGAGCTCGCGTTCGACTTCCCCGGCTACGCGCGCGAGCATTTCGCGCGCCTGCGCGAGACGGTCGCGCGGCGCGAGTTCGACGAGTGGCTCGCGGCGGTGGCGCGCTGATGGTCAGGCCGCGCGAGCTGCCGCCGCGCGCGCGCGTCGTGATCGTCGGCGGCGGCGTCGGCGGCGCGGCGATCGCGCACCACCTCGCGAAGCTCGGCGAGCGCGACGTCGTGCTGCTCGACCGCAACGAGCTGACGAGCGGCTCGACGTTCCACTCGGCCGGCCTCGTCGGGCAGCTGCGCTCGAGCGTCTCGCTGACGCGGATGATGGTCGACTCGGTCGAGCTGTACCGCACGCTCGACTGCGGCTGGGTCGAGTGCGGCGGCGTCCGGCTGGCGTGCACGCCGGAGCGCGAAGAGGAGGTGCTGCGCCAGGTCGCGTGGGCGAAGACGTTCGGCCTGCCGCTGGAGCTCGTCTCGCCGCAGGAGGCCCAGGAGCTGTTCCCGCTGATGAGCACCGACGGCGTCCGCTGCGGCTCCTACCTGGCGACCGACGGCTACCTCGACCCCTCGCAGCTGACGACGGCGCTCGCCGACGGCGCGCGCGAGGGCGGCTGCCGCGTGTTCACGCACACGCGCGTGACCGCGATCGACGTCGAGCAGGGCGGCGGCGGCGCGCGGCGGGTGCGCGGCGTGCAGACCGAGTGGGGGCCGATCGAGGCCGAGGTCGTCGTCGACGCCGGCGGCATGTTCGCCGCCGAGATCGGGCGGATGGCCGGCGTGCGCGTGCCGATCGTGCCGTTCGCGCACGAGTACCTCGTGACGCAGCCGTTTCGCGAGCGCACGCCCGGCGAGCACCTGCCGACGCTGCGCGACCCCGACCTGCTTGATCTACTTCCGCGAGGAGGGCGCCGGCCTGGTGATGGGCGGCTACGAGCGCCGCTCGGCGCCGTGGGCGCTCGACGAGCACCTGCGCGACGCGATCCCGCAGGACTTCAACGGCCGCCTGCTCGAGGAGGACTGGCCGCGCTTCGAGGAGATCGCGAAGAACTCGCCCAGGCGCGTGCCGGCGATGGACGAGATCACGGTGACGAGGCTGATCAACGGACCCGAGGCGTTCACGCCCGACAACGAGTTCTGCCTCGGCGAGAGCGAGGTCGCGGGCTTCTTCGTCGCGGCCGGCTTCTGCGCGCACGGGCTCGCCGGCGCCGGCGGTATCGGGCGGGTGATCGCCGAGTGGATCCTCGACGGCGAGCCGTCGCTCGACGTCTGGGAGATGGACATCCGCCGCTTCGGCCCGCACTACCGCTCGCCGAGCTACACGCTGAAGCGCACGCGGGAGGTCTACGAGACCTACTACGACATCCGCTACCCCGGACACGAGCGCGCAGGCGGGGCGGCCGCTGCGCACGTCGAGCGCCTACCCATGGCACGCCGCGCACGGCGCGGCGTTCGGCGAGAAGTCGGGCTGGGAGCGCGTCAACTGGTACGAGTCCAACGCGGCCGACGGCGACGAGTCGCTGCGCCCGCGCGGCTGGGCCGGGATGCACTGGTCGCCGGCGATCGGCGCCGAGCACCGCGCGACGCGCGAGCGCGCGGGTCTGTTCGACGAGTCGTCGTTCGCGAAGCTCGAGATCGCCGGTCCGGGCGCGGCGACGTTCCTCGAACGGCTGTGCGACAACCGAGGTCGCGCGCGAGCGTCGGCGCGATCACGTACACGCAGATGCTCAACGCGCGCGGCGGGATCGAGTGCGACTTCACGGTCACGCGCGTCGAGGAGGAGCTGTTCTCGATCGTCACCGGCACGGCGTTCGGCAACCACGACCTCAGCTGGATCCGCCGGCACGCGCCCGGCGACGGCAGCGTGCGCTGCGCCGACGTGACCGCGCGCTGGGCGTGCTTCGCGCTGTGGGGCCCGCGCGCGGCGCAGATCCTCGCGCCGCTCGTCGCCGACGCCCTCGACTTCCCGTACATGCGCATGCGCGAGATGACGGTCGGCGACGTGCCGGTGCGCGCGCTGCGCGTGACGTTCGTCGGCGAGCTCGGCTGGGAGCTGTACTGCCCGACCGAGTACGGCGCCGGGCTGTGGCGCGCGCTGTGGGACGCCGGGCGCGAGCACGGGCTCGTCGCCGGCGGCTACCGCGCGATCGACTCGCTGCGCCTGGAGAAGGGCTACCGCGTGTGGGGCTGCCGACATCACCGCCGACGAGACGCCGTTCGAGGCCGGGCTCGGCTTCTGCGTCAGGCGCACGAGCGGCGAGTTCAACGGCGCGCTCGCGCTCGGCGTCGCGCCCGACGGCGCGCGCACCGGCGATCCGCCCGAGCGGCGGCTGCGCTGCATCGTGCTCGAGGACCCGCGCTCGGTCGCGCTCGGCAACGAGCCGGTGCGGATCGGCGAGGCGATCGTCGGGCGCGTGACGAGCGGCGGCTACGGCTACTCGGTCGAGCGCTCGATCGCCTACGCGTACGTGCCGGCCGACGTCGCGATCGGCGACGCCGTCGAGATCGACATCTTCGGCGAGTGGATCGCCGGCGAGGTCGCGCGCGAGCCGCTGTTCGACCCGAAGGGCGAGCGCGTGCGCGCAGCGATCGCGTGAGCGCGTTCGTGACCGCGGGCGCCGGCTTCCTGCTCGCGGTCCTGTGGTTCGACCTGATGTTCGACGTGCAGGCGCGCGGCCACCGCGGGCGCGAGCTGCCCGAGCGGGAGCTGTCGTCGATCGCCGCCTACTACGCGCGCGTGACGACCGCCGCGCGCCCGATGAACCGGCTGATCGCGACGGTCATGCTCGCGACGATCGCGGCCGTCGTCGTCGAGATCGTCGAACACGGTGTTCCACGCTCCGTCGCGTGGGCGTCGCTGGGGCTTGCGCTCGCGCCGGTCGCGCTCGTCGCCGTGCGCACCGTGCCGAACGCCGTGCGGCTCGGCGCGCGGCGTGACCCGATCGAGGGCCAGAGCGCGCTCGCGCGCTCGATCCTGCGCGAGCACGTCCTCTGCTTCGGGTCGATCGCGACGCTGCTCGCACTGCAGCTCGGTTATAGTTAACGAGATGGCTAACCAAGCACTGCTGGACCGTTCGTTCGCCGCGTGCTCGCACCCGATCCGCCGCGGCATCGTCGAACGGCTCGTCGACGGCGAGCTGACCGTCGGCGAGGCGACGCGCGACTTCGACGTGTCGAAGCCGGCGATCAGCCGCCACCTGCGCGTGCTCGAAGAGGCCGGCGCGATCGCGCGCGTCGTCGACGGCCGCACGCACCGCCTGCGCCTCGCCGGGCAGCCGTTCGAGGAGGCCGGCGACTGGCTCGATGAGCTGCGCGCGATGTGGGAGCGCAAGTTCGACGTCGTCGAGCGGTTCCTCGCCGAGCGGGGCGCCGACGCCGAAGCGGGCGGCTCCCGGCGGCGAAAGGGCGGAGAGGGCGCGTTGTGAGCGAGCCCGCGAACGCGAGCGAGACCGACGTCTTCCGCCTCGAGCGGACGTTCGGCGCGCCACCCGAGGATGTGTTCGACGCGTGGACGAACCCGGAGGTGCTGCGCCGC
The DNA here is from genome assembly GCA_963782925.1 of uncultured Solirubrobacteraceae bacterium. GTDB lineage: Bacteria > Actinomycetota > Thermoleophilia > Solirubrobacterales > Solirubrobacteraceae > Palsa-744. Next base: position 1,572,566 of record CAWALH010000002.1, on the reverse strand, counting down.
TGGTGGGCCGCGCGACCGAACATGACGTCGCCCGGCTGCGACGTCGACCTGCGCGTCGGCGGCAGCTACGTGCTGCGCATGCGCGACGAGGAGACCGGCGAACTGCACGTCGTCGGCGGCGAGTACCGCGAGGTCGAGCGTCCGCGCCGCCTCGTCTACACGTGGGCCTGGCAGGGCGACGGCGGGCCGAACCCCGGCCACGTCAGCGTCGTGACGGTCGACTTCCACGGCGACGGCGAACGCACGACGGTGGTGCTCGAGCACTCGGGCCTGCCCGACGAGGGCTCGCGCCGGCGCCACGGCGAGGGCTGGCGCGCGACGCTCGAGAACCTGGCGCGCAGCGTCTTCCACGAGAGCGACGACGGCGGCCGTCCGGCCGCCGCGTGATCACGACACACGACAACGGAGGTTGATGACGATGGGCAACTACCTGTTCGCGTACCGCGGCGGCGGCATGGCCGACACCGACGAGGCGCGTCAAGCGGTGATGGCGGCGTGGGGCGCGTGGTTCGGCGAGCTCGGCGAGGCGATCGTCGACCCCGGCAACCCGTTCGGACCGTCGACGTCGGTCGGCTCGGGCGGCGCCGACGGCGCGGCGCTGACCGGCTACTCGGTGATCAAGTCCGACAGCCTCGACGCCGCCGCGGCGCTGGCCAAGGGCTGCCCCGTGCTCAGCGGCGGCGGCAGCGTCGACGTGTACGAGACGATCGAGGTCATGTAAGCGCGCCGGCGCGTGGCGGCTCAGCGCTCGCCGAGCACGAAGCGCTCGATCGCGAGCGCGAAGCCCTCTTCGGCGTTCGACGCCGTCACGCGGCGCGCCGCGCGCTGGACCTCGCGGTCGGCGTTGCCCATCGCGATGCTGAGCCCCGAGTGCGCGAACATCAGCACGTCGTTCGGCATGTCGCCGAGCGTCGCGATGCGGCTCGACGGGATCTCGTACCTGCGCGAGAGCCAGCGCGCGACGGCGCCCTTGTTCGCGTCGGGGTGCGTCACGTCGAGGTAGTACGGCTGCGAGCGCGCCGCCGAGACGCGATCGCCGAAGCGCGAGCGCGCGTCGGCCTCGGCCTGCTGCACCCGCGCGTGATCGTCGCCGACGCCGACGATCTTCGCGACGCCGTCGGTGACGCTGTCGAAGCTCTCGAGCACCGTCGGCTCGAAGCGCACCGTGTCCGCCTCTTTGCGGATGTGCGGCGCGCCGGCGTCGCGCACGAGCCACTCGGCGCCCTTGTACAGCCAGACGTCGAGGCCGTGCTCGCCGAGCAGCGCGATCGCCGGCGCGACGAGCTCGCCGTCGATCGAGCGTTCCTCGATCACCGACATGTCCGGCTGCGCGTACAGGCCGCCGTTGAACGCGGCGATCGGCAGCTCGAGCTCCAATGGCTCGACGAGCATCGCCATCCCGCGTGGCGGCCGCCCGCTCGTCACGGCGAACTCGATCCCCGCGTCACCGAGCCGGCGCACGGCCGCGATCGCGCGCTCGGTCAGCTCCTTCTCGGGCGTGACCAGCGTGCCGTCGACGTCGGCGAGCACGAGCGCGATGTCGGGCTTGTCGTTCGCGCCGGCGCTCACGCCGTCCAGAGTACGCGCCACGCGCGCGCGGAGCCGTTCGACCCTGTCTATATCGTGCCCGTCCTCGCCGCGCAAGCGGCCATCTCTCATCGAAACAGGGGGTTCGGATGTTCCTGCAAGCCTCAGCAATCCGTCGCCGCGCGGGCATCGTCGCGTCGCTCGCCGCGACCGCCGCGCTCGCGGTCTCGCCGGGCGCGCTCGCGGCCGGCAAGACGGTCAACGTCAAGTGCCGCGGCGGCAGCAGCTCGTGCAACGCCGTCGTCAGCGTGACCGGCGGCGCGAGCAACAAGAAGCTGCGGATCGCGCTGACCGACACGAACTTCAAGCTCGTCGGCATCGTCGCCAAGCCGGCCGAAGTCCGCGGCGCGTACTCGCTGACCGGCGGCAGGTACTCGCTCGGCGGCTCCGTGTTCACGGTCACGCTCAACGCCGTCGGCTCGATCGGCAAGGGCGCGACGCTGACGTTGAAGTTCTCCTCGCACGGCAAGGCGATCAAGCTGAAGGGCTGACACCGCGGCGGGCGCGGCGGCGCGATGGCGAACATCCACGAGCCCGACTTCGACGAACCGCGCGAGCACGACGGCTTTCGCGCGCTGCGCGCCCGCCTGGGGAACCAGGCGGGCAGCGAGCGTCTCGGCCTCAGCCTGTGGGAGCTGCCGCCCGGCGAAGCGGCGTACCCCTACCACTACCACCTCGGCGAGGAGGAGCTGCTCGTCGTGCTCGACGGCACCCCCGAGCTGCGCACGCCCGACGGCTGGCGCGAGCTGCCCGCCGGCGAGGTCGTCGCGTTCCGCCGCGGCGCCGGCGGCGCTCACCAGCTCGTCAACCGCACGCAGCAGACCGTCCGCTTCCTCGCGCTGAGCACGAACGGCGATCCCGACGTCGTCCTCTATCCGGACTCGGGCAAGATCAGCGCCGCCGAGCGCCCGCCGGGCGGCGGCGGCCTGCGCGAGCTGTTCCGCCGCGCCGACGCCGTCGACTACTGGGACGGCGAGCGCCCGCCGGCCGGCGACTGAGCAACCGACGGGCGGACGCGCGGCCGCAGGCAGCGCGCGGCTAGGCTGCTAGCCGGAGGCGGCGCTCCCGGACTCGGCGTGCCCGCCGATCACGACGCGTCCGAGCCCGATCACCTCGATCTCGCTCTGCGGCGCGCACACGGCGATCCGCTCGGCCTCGTCGCGCAACGTCCGCCGCAGCGCGAGGAACGCGACGCCGCCGACGAGCGCCGGCACCCACAGCGCGATCGCGCGATACGCGAGCACCGCGCCGGCCGCCGACGCGAGCGACACGTTGTACAGCGCGAGCGTCCCGACGAGTCCCGCGTCGACGCCGCCGATCCCGCCCGGAACGGGGATCAGACCGCCGAGCTCGCCGATCAGGTACGCGATCCAGAGGATCGCCAGCGGCGGCGCCGGGCCGAGCGCGCGGAACGTCGCCCACACGATCATCACGTCGAACGCGAGGTACGCGATCAAGCCGAGGATCAGCAGCACGTTGCCCTCGCGCAGCAACACGAGCGCCTCCTTCACGCCCTCGCCGATCGCGCTGAGCGACTTGATCGCGACGAGCCGCCGGCGCGAGGTCCGGCCGGCGCCCGAGCGGTCCAGGCGCGCGCTCCAGCTCGTCGCGATCCGCCCGGCGAGCAGCGTCAGCGCGATCGCGCCCGCCGCGATCGCCGCCGGCAACGCGCTCAGCAGCAGGTTGCCCTCGCCGCCGAACACGCCGACCGCGAGGCCGAACCCGAGCACGATCACGCCGAGCACGTTCGGCAGGCTCGTCAGCAGGAAGAACGCGACCGTCCGCCGCGCGATCTCCTCGCCCTGCATGCCGCCGCGTTTGAGCGCCCACGCGCCGAGCGCGAGCCCGCCGGCGCCGCCGGTCGGGATCAGCGCGTTCGCGCCGAGCTCGGACATGCCGATCTGCAGGCTCACGCGCCACGACATCCGCCGGCAGAAGATCATCCGGAAGACGGCGACGTAGCCGAGCCCCGACAGCAGCTTCAACACGACGCCGAACACGAGCCAGCCAGGGCTCGCGTGCGACAGGCGCTGGCGCAGCTCGCCGAGCCCGGGGAGCAGCACGACCGCGAGCACGACCGCGACGACGAGCGCCAGCGCGAACACGACGCGCGAGCGCACGTGGCGGCGGTCGAGCTGCTCGGGGACGTCGAGATCGTGGCGGGCGACCCGCGGCGGGTCGTGCGTCGCGCCGTGCATCGACCCATTGTGCTCGCTCGCGCGCGCGAACCCCCGAGCGTCGCGCACCGGCTCGCCGCCGGGCTCGGCCGCCACCGTGAGATCGCGTCGTCTGGCGTGTCTACCTGGAGTGACCGGAGGGAACTCGACCACCACGTGGAACTTCGGACGATGCTGGCACTGCTCCTGGCGCTCGCGCTAGTCGGGCTCACCGTGCTTGCGCTGCTGCTCGCCGGCGTCATCGTCGCCGTCGTCACCGGCATCCTCGTGGCGAACGCATGTCTGGTCGTGCTCGTGCTGCGCCGCAGCCCGGCACGCGCCGCCCACGGCGCGCGAGAGCCGCCGGAGAGGTGGCGTCCGTCGTCGTTCACGCGGCCGCCGAACGCGCCGGCGGACCCCGAGGCCGAGCCGGCCGCGACGCTGACCGTTCGCCGACCGTAGCCCGCGCTCGCCGCGCTCGACCGCGCCTGGCGTGCGTCCAAGCCGGCGCGCTCTACTCTGCCCGTCGATGGGAGCTGCCCTGGAGTACGTCTTCGGCTACGGCTCGCTGCTCGGCCTCGCGGCCGACGGCGACGGGCTGCCGCCGCGCGTCTGCCGCCTGCGCGATCACCGCCGCACGTGGAACGTCGCGATGGACAACAGCGTCGAGCTGCCCGACTACAAGCACTACCTCGACGCCGACGGCGTGCGCGCGGCGCTGTTCGTGACGTTCCTCAACCTCGTGCCCGCGCCGGGCTTCGCCGTCAACGGCGTGCTGTTCGCGGTCGCGCCCGCCGAGCTGCTCGAGCTCGACCGTCGCGAGCGCAACTACGAGCGGATCGACGTCGGCGAGCGACTCGACGTGCCCATCGACGGCGCCGCGTGGGCGTACTTCGGCGGCGAGCTCGCGCGCGCCCGCTTCGACGGCGGCATGCGCGCCGGCGCCGCGGTCGTCGACCGGACCTACCTCGACGCCGTGCGCGGCGGCTTCGCGGCGATCGGCGCCGATGCGCTCGGCGAGTTCGACGCGAGCACCGACGCGCCGCCGTGCCCGATCGTCCCGCTCACGCGGATCGACCCGCCGAACCCGCGTTCTACGATGGTTGTGTGAGCAACGTTCTCCCCGCCGAGCAGCGCCTGTCGCCGCGGCTCGTGCTGCTGATGGCCGTCGCCTGCGGCGCCGCCGTCGCGAACCTCTACTACGCGCAGCCGCTGCTCAGCACGATCGCGCACGACTTCTCAACCTCCGACGGCACCGCCGGGCTGCTCGTGACCGCCTCGCAGGTCGGCTACGCCGCGGGGCTCATGCTGCTCGTGCCGCTCGGCGACCTGCTCGAGCGGCGGCGGCTGATCACCGGCACGCTCGTGATCACGGCGCTCGCGCTCGTCGCGACGGCCGCCGCGCCGAGCTTCGGCCTGCTGGCGGCGGCGCTGCTGATCGTCGGCGTGACGTCCGTCGTCGCGCAGATCCTCGTCCCGCTGGCGAGCACGCTCGCCGGCGAGAACGAACGCGGGCGCGTCGTCGGCAAGGTGATGAGCGGCCTGCTCGTCGGCATCCTCGTCGCGCGCACGGCGAGCGGCCTGCTCTCCGAGCTCGGCGGCTGGCGGCTCGTGTTCGGCCTCTCGGCAGGGCTGATGCTCGTGCTGAGCGCGGTCCTGCACCGCAGCCTGCCGCGCGTGCGCCCGAGCACCGACCTCTCCTACCCGGCGCTGCTTCGCTCCGTCGGCCGGCTCGTCGCCCAGCAGCCGACGCTGCGCGTGCGGATGATCTACGGCGCGCTCGGCATGGGGCAGTTCAGCGTCCTGTGGACGACGATCGCGTTCCTGCTCGCCGGCAAGCCCTACCACTACGGCGACGCGACGATCGGGCTGTTCGGGCTCGTCGGGCTCGGCGGCGCGCTGGCGGCGCAGGCGGCCGGCAGGTTCGCCGACCGCGGCCACCATCACCTCTCGACCGGCGTCTGCTTCGGGCTGATGACGCTCTCGTGGGCCGCGATCGCCGCCGGCAAATCGTCGCTCGGCGCGCTGATCGCCGGCATCGCCGTGCTCGACCTCGGCATCCAGGGCGCGCAGATCACCAACCAGAGCGTGATCTACGCGCTCGCGCCCGACGCGCGCAGTCGCCTGACGACGGCGTACATGACGACCGTGTTCGCCTCCGCCGCCGCGTCCTCGGCGATCGCCTCGGCGATCTACGACTCCGGCGGATGGAGCGCCGTCGCGACGCTCGGCGGCGCGCTCGCGCTGCTCGGCGTCGTCGTCTGGGGAATCGAGCAGACGCTCACGGGCGCGCCGGATGCGCGTGCGGCGGACGGCGCCTGAGCCGCATCGCGCGGCGCAGCGAGTCGGGCAGGTACCAGTTCCAGCTGCCGAGCAGCTTCATCGCCGCCGGGACGAGCAGCGCCCGGACGATCGTCGCGTCGAGGAAGATCGCGGCCGCGAGCCCGAGCCCGAACTCCTGCAGGCCGACGAAGCTGCCCGTCATGAAGCCCGAGAACGCCGCGATCATGATCACGGCGGCAGCCGTGATGATCCGCCCGGTGCGTTCGAGGCCGAACGCGACGGCGCGCTCGTTGTCGTGGTGGCGGTCCCACTCCTCGCGCGTGCGCGAGAGCAGGAACACCTCGTAGTCCATCGAGATGCCGAAGATCGTCGCGAACAGGAAGATCGGGATCCACGCTTCGATCTGCGGCGAGCTGTCGAACCCGAGCGCCCTGCCGACGCCGTGCTGGAAGACGAGCACGAGCACGCCGTAGGACGCGCTGACCGACAGCAGGTTCAGCAGCACCGCCTTCAGCGGCAGGAAGATCGAGCGGAACGCGCGCAGCAGGACGAAGTACGTGACGAGCAGGACCGCGAGGATCAGCCACGGGAACGCGCCGTAGGCGCTGGCGACGAAGTCGACGCCGAACGCCGGCGAGCCGGTCACGAGCACGCGATCCGAGCGCGGGAAGCCGGCGCGCGGGACGTACACGTCGCGGATCGAGCGAACGATCGCTTTCGCCGTGAACGTCCCCGCATCGGTGCGCCCCGCGGCGCGCACCTGCAACGCCTGTCCGGTCGCATCGATCAGCGTGCGCGCGCCGCCGCCGGCGAGCGCCGGCGCCTGGATCGTCGCCGCCTCGATCCGCCGGTCGGCGCGCAGCTCGGCGACGAGGCGCAGCTCGGCGGCGACCGTCGCCGGCGAGCGCGCCGCGCCCGGACGGCCGGTGTCGATCACGATCTGATGCGGCGCCAGCGGCCCCGGGCCGATGCTCGCCTCGAGCAGGTACAGCCCTTCGCTCGCCTGCGTGCCGTGCGGCGTGCTGCGGTTGTCGCCGCCCGTCACGTGCAGTTGCAGCGCCGGCGCCGCCAGCGCGAGCATCAGCGCGCCGGCGCCCAGCAGGTAGGCGACCGGGTGGCGCATGATCGAGCGCGCCAGGCGCGACCACATTCCCGACGCGCCGCTGACGCGCCGCTCGAGCACGCCGCGCGGGACGATCCGCAGGCGGTTGACGCGCGGGCCCAGCGCAGACAGCAGCGCCGGCAGGAACGTCGCCGAAGCGGCGATCGAGACGAGCGGGATCAGCACCGCGCCGGCGCCCATCGAGCGCATGAACGGCAGCGGCATCAGCAGCAGCAGCGCAAGCCCGATCGCGACCGTCAGGCCGGAGAACAGCGTCGCGCGGCCGGCCGTCGCCATCGTCGTCTCGAGCGCCGCGCGCGGATCGTCGCCCTCCGCGAGCTGCTCGCGGAAGCGGAACACGACGAGCATCGAGTAGTCGATCGCGATCGCCAGGCCGATCAACGTGACGATGTTCGTGACGTATTCGGCCATGTTCCCGAGATGCGCCACGAGCCAGACGAGGCCGAGCGTCGTCGGCAGCGTCGCCAGCGCGAAGATGAACGGCACGACGACGGCGCCGACCGTCCCGAACATGAACAGCAGCACGACGATCGCGATCGGGATCGCGATCGCCTCGCCGCGCGAGAGATCGTGGCTGTAGACCGGCTGAAGGTCGTGGCCGAGCGCCGGGAAGCCGGTCAGGTAGGTCCGCGCGCCGGGCGTCGCGCCGATCGCGCGCCGCATCGCGTCGGTGTAGTTTTTCGCGTCGGCCGCCTGCAGCGGCGTCGTGATCTGCGCGTACGCGACGGTCGCGGACGCCGGCCGGGCCGCCAGCGCGCGACCGCCCGGCACCCGCGCGGCGGCCCGCTGCGCCGCCTGCTCGGCGACGCGCGCCGCGCTCGCCGCGTCGCTCGCGCGCGCGACGAGCGTGAACGCGCCGTCGCTGCGTTCGTGGAAGTGCGTGCGCAGCACGTTCAAGCCGGCTTCGGCGTCCGAGCCGGGCACGCTGAAGCGGTTCGTCAGCAGGTTGCCGAGGTCGGTCGTCGCCCAGCCGCCGAGCGCCAGCAGCACGATCCACGTCGCGATCACCGCGCGCCGGTGCGCGACGACGACGCGCGTCCAGCGGCGCATCCGCTCAGCGCCCGCGCCTGCCGGGCACGACGCCGCTGCGACCGAGGTCGAGTGCGACGGCGAGGATCAGCGTCGCCGTCCACCCGTTGACCGGGTTCAGCAGCAGCGGCTCGTGGCCGCCGATCTCGTTGGCGATCAGCCAGATGACGAACCAGATGAAGGTCATGCCCGCAAACTGCCGCGTGCGGCGGCCGCGAGCATCGGTGCCTCGCCGCAATCGCCGTCGGGCAACTACGGAGACGGCGCGGCGCGACGAGCGCGGCCGCCGGTCCGCCCGCGAGGGCCCTCGCGTTCGCGTCTAGGAGAGCTCGTCGACGAGGTCGGCGACCGACTCGACGATCCGCGACGCGCGATACGGGAAGCGGCCGGCCGCCTCGCGCGTCGTCACGCCGGTCAGCACGAGGATCGTCTCCATGCCGGCCTCCAGTCCCGAGACGATGTCGGTGTCCATCCGGTCGCCGATCATCGCCGCCGTCTCGGAGTGCGCGTCGATCCGGTTCAGCGCCGAGCGCATCATCAGCGGGTTGGGCTTGCCGACAAAGTACGGATCGACGCCGGTCGCGCGGCTGATCAGCGCCGCGACCGAGCCCGTCGCCGGCACCAGCCCGGCGGCGCTCGGACCGGTCGGGTCGGGGTTCGTCGCGATGAACCTCGCACCGCCGTCGATCAGCCTGATCGCGCGCGTGATCCGCTCGAACGAGTACGTGCGCGTCTCGCCGAGCACGACGTAGGCGGGCTCACGGTCGGTCAGCGTGTAGCCGGCGCCGTGCAGCGCCGTCGTCAGGCCCGACTCGCCGATCACGAACGCCGAGCCGCCCGGGCGCTGGTCCTCGAGCAAGCGCGCCGTCGCCAGCGCCGAGGTCCAGATCGCCTCCTCGGGCACCTCGAGGCCGCTCGCGGCGAGCCGCGCGGCGAGGTCCCGCGGCGTGTAGATCGAGTTGTTCGTGAGGACGAGGAACGGCGCGCCGCGCTCACGCAGGCGCGCGAGGAAGCGCTCGGCGCCGGGGATCGCCTGGTCCTCGCGGACGAGCACACCGTCCATGTCCATCAGCCACGAGCGGATCTCGCGTGTGTGCATCGCCTCCAAGGCCCCAAGGATGACGCACTCCCGGGCAACCGCCCGAGCGCGGCTTCGCATACGTTTCCGTACTCATTGCGGCAAATTCCAATTTGCCGTACGCTGCCGGCCTCTCGATCGACGAACACGGGTGAGACGTCCGACGACGGGGCGCGCCGTATGGGTCGATCGACACTCTCGCACCTCGAAAAGGGGGATGTATGACCGTCTCATTTGCTCGCGTCTCGCTGCGAGGAACGCTCGCCGCAGTCGCCGTCGCGACGGCTGCGCTCGCGTTCGCCTCGACGGCCGGCGCCGCCACGCTGCCGACCGTCTCGATCGCCGTGACGCCGACGTCGGCGACCGTCGGCGGGGCGCTCGAATCGGGTGGCGTGAACGTCGTGACGACCGACACCGGCGTGAAGGAAGGCAACGTGATCATCGTCGCGCTGAAGCCCGGTGTGACGCTCGCCGAAGCGGAAGCGTTCGCGAAATCGTCGAGGCCGAAGGACCCGAACAACGTCGGCGAAGTCGGCTCGATCGTGTTCGACGACGAAGTCAATCCGAATGCGCCGAGCGAAGCCCAGACCGAACTGAAGCCGGGCCTGTACCTGCTGCTGACCGGCGCCGGGCAAGGTGAAGCGACGATCAAGGCTCACTTCACCGTGACCGCCGCGAAGGCGCCCGTCGCGCTGCCGGCGCCGCAGGCGACGATCCGCTCGATCGAGTTCAACTTCCGCGGACCGTCGGTGCTGCACGACGGCGAGCTCGTGCGCTTCGAAGACGAAGGCTTCCTCGTGCACATGGACTTCGCCGCGCCCGTCAAGAACGTCAAGGCCGCGCGCAAGGCGCTCGAGCTCCTGCGCGAAGGCCGGGAAAAGGCGCTCGAAAAGCTGATCGTCGGTCCGCCGGTCGCCTTCCAGGGCCCCGTCTCGCACGGCGCCTTCCAGCAGGAGACGATCACCGCCAAGCCGGGCGTCTACGTCGAGGTCTGCTTCATGCAGACGCAGGACGGCCGCGACCACACGCTGCTCGGGATGGAGCGGATCATCAAGATCGCCAAGTAACGATCAGCGACCGGCGGCCGCGCCAGGGACGGCGGGTCGTCGGTCGCGATCGGAATCGGCGACGGCCACCAGCGCGCGGACCACCGCGGGGTCGAACTGGCTGCCGGCGTTGCGCTCGAGCTCGCCGATCGCCGCCGCCCGCGGCATCGCGACGCGGTAGGAGCGCGTCGTCGTCATCGCGTTGAACGCGTCGCACGCCGCGACGATGCGCGCCTCGATCGGGATCGCCTCGCCGCTGAGCCCGTCCGGGTAGCCGCTTCCGTCCCACGACTCGTGCGACGCTCGCACGATGCGGCCGATCTCGCGCATCAGACCGCCGATCTTGACGAGCATCCGCTCGCCCTCGACGGTGTGCATCTTGATCACCTTCCACTCGTCCTCGTCGAGCGGGCCCGGCTTGTTGATGATCTCGTTCGGCACCGCGATCTTGCCGACGTCGTGCAGCAGCGCCGCGAACTCGACGTTGCGCCGCGCGTCGCGGCTCAGGCCGAGCTCGCGCGCGACGTCGACGGCCAGCGCGACGACGCTCTTGCAGTGCTCTCCGGTGTACTCGTCGTCGGCCTCGACCACGTCGCCGAGCAGCAGCGCCGTCCCCTGATACGCGTCGTTCAGCTCGAGCAGCTGCTCCAGGCGCGTGCGCCGCTCGCGCGCGAACAGCCGCATCAGGACGAACAGCGGCGCGACGAGCAGGACCGCGAGCTGGTTGTGGAGCGAGGCGGCGGTGTATGCGACGAGCAGGCCGATCGGCGCAAGCGCGAGGTCGATCGCGTAGATCTGCCGGGACTCCTCGAACAGCTCGGCCGCGGTGATGTCCTGGAACAGTCCCTCGCGGACAGAGCTCGCCGCCAGGTCGCACGCGAGCTGCGCGGCGAGCGCGAGCGCGAGGACGCCCCAACGGCCGTCGAGCGTCTGCTCGCCGGCGAGCAGCAGCACGAGCGACGGTCCGAACGAGAACCAGCTGTTGCCCGGCGCCGTCAGGATCCTCCCCGGCGAGACCTCGCGTCGCAGCACTCGCGGCACCATCCCGAGCGCGAGCGCGAGCGCGACGAGCAGCGGTACGAGCGACACCGGGAGCGCGAACAGCATCGGCACGAACACCACCTGCGTCGGCACGGTGAAGCTCGCCCCGATGTCGAGCCGCACGTGGCCGGCGGCGGCGAGCGCGACCACGTACAGCGCGGCCACCGGCCACGAGAAGCCGCGCGCCGGGTGGCCGAGCAGCGCGAGCGCGAGCGCGGCGAGCGCGAAGCCGCCGCCGACGAGCGCCTCCGCGCGGAGCTCGACGCCGCCGATCGCGCGGTGCGGACGCTCGAACGCCGCACGCGTGCGCTCGACCTCGCTGATCACGTGAGTGGACATGTGCGCACCTGGGCCGTGCATCGCGCACCGCGCGAGCACCCCTGACGTTCAACGGCGCGAATCGACGATTCACAGCGCCAGCGTCCCCGCGTTCATACATATGTCCGTCGTCCCTTAAGGGCAGCCCGTGTCGTACCGACAATCCGTGGTGCAAGCCAAGGAAAGGCGAAAAAGGCAAACCCGTCGCGAGGCGGGGACGCAAAGCCAGGGGTCTCCCCGAGATCGCCCAGCTGCCGACCTCCATGTCATCCACCGCGAACGATTCGCGGCAGACAGCAAGGGGTCACAAATGTTCACCAAGTCTCTCTCCACGCGGGCCAGGGCTCTCCTGCCCGCGCTGCTCGGCGTCGGGCTGCTCGTCGGCGCCGTCCCGGCGGCCGCCAGCGCGTGCGAAACGGCGGCGCAGTCAAAGCCATTCGAACGGTTCGGCGACACCGCCTCCTACGGCCTCGCGCCGGAAGGCTCGTTCGAGAACGGCGGGTCCGGCTGGTCGCTCTCGGGCTCGGCGGTCACGACCGGCAACGAGAGCTACGCGGTCGCCGGCGGCGGCGCGCACGCACTCGCGATCCAGCCGAACGGCGTCGCCGTCTCACCGGCGTTCTGCGTGACGACCGCGAACCCGTCGCTGCGCTTCTTCGCGCGGCAGACGAGCGGCAGCTGGGCGGTGCTGAACGTCGCGCTGCGCTGGAGCGACAACTACGGCCACAGCCACGAAACGGTCGTCGGCTCGCTGCAGAGCGGGACCGCGTGGAAGCCGAGCAGCGCACTGCAGCTCGCGACCACGCTGCCGCTGACGCAGGTCGGCGAAACGCTCAGCGTCAGGCTCGTGTTCAAGCCCGAACAGTACGGCGGCGCCTGGGCGATCGATGACGTCTACGTCGATCCGCGGATGCGCTGAGCCGGGCGGCTGCGAGGAACTCCGTCGCGGACCCCTCGATCGCGCCTCGCGCGCCGCTCGAACCACCGGACGACCCGAACGTTCCGTATCGAACACGACCGGCGACCGCGCCAGGGAGGGCGGTCGTCGGTCGGAGTCGAAAATCATCGCGACTGCGGCAGCTTCACCGATGCTCGCTTCGCGGCAGGCGCCGACGGGGGCGGCACGACCGGGCCGATGTCGCCGTCCGGCGCCTCGTCGAGGTCGACGATCACCGGCGCGTGGTCGCTCGGACCCTTGCCCTTGCGCGCCTGACGATCGACCCACGCGGCGCGTACGCGCTCGGCGACCGGTGCGCTCGCGAGCACGAGGTCGATGCGCATGCCGAGATCCTGGTGGAACATGCCGGCGCGGTAGTCCCAGTACGTGAACACGCGCTCGCTCGGCCAGCGCTCGCGCACGACGTCGTGCAGTCCGAGCGCCTCCAGCTCGGCCAGCGCCGCGCGCTCGGGCGCCGTCACGTGCGTGTGCCCGACGTACGCCGCCGGGTCGAACACGTCGACGTCGGCCGGCGCGATGTTCATGTCGCCGCACACGATCGCCTGCTCGGGACCGTTCGCGATCGTCTCGCGCAGCGCCGCCAGCCAGTCGAGCTTGTAGCGGTAGTGCTCGGAGTCCGGCTCGCGCCCGTTCGGCACGTACACGCACTGGATCCGCACGCCGCCGCACGTCGCCGCCACCGCGCGCGCCTCCTGGTGGGGGAAGCCCGGAGCGCCGGCGACGCCGCGGACGACCTCCTCCAGTCCGACGCGCGACAGGATCGCGACGCCGTTCCACTGCACCTCGCCGTGCGCCGCCACCGCGTAGCCGCGCGCGTCGAGCTCCTCGCCGAGCAGCTCGGCGAACGCGCCGTCGGCGAGCTTCGTCTCCTGCAGGCACACGACGTCCGGCCGGCGCTCGTCGAGCCACGGCAGCAGGCGCGGCAGTCGCTGCTTCGCCGAGTTCACGTTCCACGTCGCGACGCGCACGCGACGTACGCTAACGGCGGCCCGCCCGGCGCGTCCCGGCGATCGACGCCGCCGCGTCGAGCCGCGCGGCGACGGGCCCTCGCGTTACTTCTTCTTCGGCGTCACGTACACGATCCCGTTGCTGATCACGACGTGCCGCTTGTTCGTGCACGCCTGGCTCTTCAGGCTCGAGTCGAAGCCGCATCTCCAACCGGCCGGCGAGATCCCCTTGCCGGCGCCGCCCGGTTCGAAGAAGCTTTTTTCGAATCGCGCCATCACCTGCCTGGCGGTCGCGCACGAGATCGTGCCGCGATCGATGAACGTGTCGATCTGAGGGACCGCGTTGGCCGACACGTTCGACGGAGGCGGGCCGCCGAAGCCGCCGACGATCGTCGCCTTGCCGCAGTCGTGGCCCGTCGGCTTCTTGTACAGGTAGGCAGACGCCGGGCTGCTGGCGGCGATCGAGATCGCCGCGATCGATCCGAGCAGAAGCCACGTCGCGGCGTAGCGCTTGAGCATCACTGTCCTCCTCCGGTTCCGGAAATCGGTTTCGTGCCGATGGCGCGCGTCGCGAAGCGTACTGCGCCGAGCCGAGCGTCACGGCTCCCGCGCAACGCCGTTGAATGAGAGACGTGAGCGCCCGCCGGGCGCGACGTCCGCAGGCGGCTCCCGTCGATTGCGGCTTTTCCCGGGTTTGCTGCGGTTTGCCGAGTCCGTGCGGCTGCACCGACCTCGAGCGAGGCCGGGTATTCGGAACCCATCGGTTTGCCGGAACTCATATGCGTAACTACGCTGGCGGTTCAGCCAGGGCTGAGGCCGGTGGGAACCGCCCCGCCCCGGGTACGGCCGATCGACCCTGAGGAGGGTGCCATGTCTGTTCTGCATCGAGCCAACGCGCGTCTGCTCGCGTGCTGCGCCGCCGCCGTCGCCGCGCTCGGAGCGCTCGCGTTCGCTCCGACCGCCGGCGCCGCGCAGGTCGGCGGCACGTATCTCGCGCTCGGCGACTCGCTCGCCTACGGCTACCACGCGGCCCAGTTCAAGAGCGAGCTCGAAAGCAAAGGCTTCGTCGAACCCGAAACGTTCGACCACGGCTACGTCGACGACTTCGGCGCGACGCTGAAGCTCGTCAACCCGAAACTGCAGATCGTCAACGACGGCTGCCCGGGTGAGACGACCGAAACGCTCATCAGCGGCTCCGGCGTCGCCGGGTTCTGCGCCGGCGGGCCGACCGGGACGCCGTTCCCGTACGCGTTCCTGCACCACTCCTACGGCGCGCACACCTCGCAGCTCGCCGACGCGCTCGCGATCCTCAAAGAAAACCCGAACGTCAGCCCGATCACGCTCGACATCGGCGCCAACGACGTGCTCCAGTTCCTCGGCAGCCGGTGCGGCTTCCCGAGCACGTTCACCTGCACCCCCGCCGAAGTCGAAGCCGAGTTCGGCCACATCGCCGGCAACGTCTTCTCGATCCTCTCCCAGCTGCACGCCGCCGCGCCGAAAGCGCAGCTCGTGCTGATCGGCCTGTACAACCCCTACCCGACCGTCCTGCCTGCGCCGGGCGGCGACAAAACGACAGCCGCGCTCAACGCCGCGCTCGCGGGCGTCGCCGCGGCCATTCCCAGCGCGAGCTTCGCCAACCCCGAGCCACCGTTCAACCCGTCGATCCTCACCGGCGGCCCTGAAACGATCGACCTGCCGACGATCTGCTCGTTCACGGCGATGTGCCCCGGCGGCACGTTCAACCCGACGAGCCCGAACGCCGACATCCACCCGACGAACCTCGGCTACGGCGTGATGGCCGGAGTCGTCGGCGTCGACTTCTACACGCACTGACCGCCTGGGGGCTTCGCTCGCCCTGTGCGGGCGAAGCCCCCGGCCATGAGTGAAGCCTCAGCCGTAGGTGAAGCGATCGGCGGGCGCGGCGATCGCGCTCGTCGCCTTGTTCACCGTCGCCGTCACGTCGACCGTCCCCGCCGCCTGCGCCGGCGCCGTCACTTCGCACGACGTGCCGCTCGCGCAGTTGACGATCTTCGCCTTGACCGCGCCGAACTTGAACGCCGTGGCGCCGGCCGCGAACCCGCGTCCGGTCACCGTCACGGTCGTGCCGCCCGCAGGCGGCCCCGAGGCGGGCGTCACCCCTTCGACCACCGGCAGGTACGTAAATCTGTCCCTGCTCGACGCCGCGCCCGTGCCCGCCGTGTTCGTGACGGTGACGTCGGCCTTGCCGGCCGCGCCGGCCGGCGCGACGGCGCTGATCGACGTCGGCGAGAGCACCGTGAACTGCGGCGCGCTCGCGCCGCCGAACGACACGGCGCTCGCCGCCGAGAATTCCGTGCCGGTGATCGTCACCTGCGAGCCGCCCGCGACCGAGCCGGATTTCAGCGACAGCTTCGTCACGGTCGGCTCGTGCTGGAACGTGAAGCGGTCCGACGCGCTGGGCGGGCTCGTGCCCGACGGCGTCGTCACCGTGACGTCGACCGTGCCGCCGCCGGCGGGCGCGACCGCCGTGATCGAGCTTGGCGAGCTCACCGTGAAGCTGGCCGCCGGAGTCGAGCCGAACCGCACGCCGCTCGCGCCGGCGAGCGCCGTGCCGGTGATCGTCACGCTCGTGCCGCCCGCGCTCGACCCGTAACGCGGGCTGACGCCCGCGACCGTCGGTATCGGTTCGCCGAACGCGAGCATCTGCGAGCGCCCGGCCGAGACGCTCGCGACCTTGCTGAGGCCGAGCACCGGCACAGGGACGTCGCTGAGGCCGAGCGGCGATCCGGCGCCGAGCACGCCCGACGCGTTCGTCCCCCACGTCATCACCGAGCCGGCGTCGAGCAGCGCCGCGCTGTCGTCGGTCCCCGCCGAGATCGCCGTCACGCCGGTCAGCCCCGGCACGGCGGCAGGCGTCGGCTGGCTCGCCTCGACGACACCGCCGCCGAGCTCGCCGAGCGTGTCGGCGCCCCAGCTCGAAGACGGTGCCGTCGCCATGCAGCGCCAGCGCGTGCTCGGCGCCTGCGGCGATCGCCGTGACGCCCGACAGCGCTTCGACCGCGACCGGCGTCCTGCTGATCGGTTCTTCGACCGTCACGTTGCCGAGCTGCCCCTGTTCGTCATCGCCCCACGCCATCACCGTCCCGTTCGCGAGCAGCGCGAGGCCGAATTCCCCGCCGGCCGCCACCGCGCTGACACCGGTCAGTCGTTTGACCGGCACCGGCACGGCGCTCGAGCCGGCGCTGCCCGTGCCGAGCTCGCCGGATTCGTTGTCGCCCCACGCCATCACCGTTCCGTTCGCGAGCAGCGCGAGGCTGTAGTCGGCGCCGGCCGACACCGCCCTGACGTTCGTCAGCCCTTTGACCGCGACCGGCACCGGCGAGTATTCGATCGCGCCGCCGACGCCGAGCTCGCCGGATTCGTTGTCGCCCCACGCCATCACCGTTCCGTTCGCGAGCAGCGCGAGGCTGTGGCGCGCGCCGGCCGAGATCGCGCGGACGCCGGACAGCCCCTGGACGGCGACCGGCACGGCGCTTTCGCTCGTGCCCCCGTCGCCGAGCTGGCCGACGCCGCCCGCACCCCACGCGACGACGGTGCCGTCGGCGAGCAGCGCCAGGCTGTGGCGCCCGCCCGCCGCGACCGCCGTGACGAACTGCAGGCCGCTGACCGGGACCGGCAGCGGCGAGTACAGCTCCGCGAAGCCGTCGCCGAGCTGCCGGTATGTGTTGTCGCCCCACGCGACGGCGCCGAAGCGGCTGGTCGCGACCGTCAGCGTCGCGACGCGGCTCGTCGCCCTGCCGGCCGAGCTCGTGAACACCGCCCGGTACTCGCGCCCGCTTTCGGCCGCCGTCGGGCTTTCGACGTTCACGCGCTCGGCCCCCGCGCCGGCGATCGGGCTCCACGTGACGCCGCCGTTGGACGAGCTTTCCCACTGGATCGTCGGCGCCGGAAAGCCGGACGCCGCCGCTTCGAAGAACGTGCTTTCGCCGAGCTCGATCGTCGAGCTCGACGGCTGCAGCGTCACGAGCGGGACCGCATGCACGGTCAACGTCGCCGCAGCGCTCGTCACGCTGCCGGCCGGATTGGTGAACGTCGCGCGGAACTGGTGGCCGTCTTCGGCGATCGTCGGGCTCGAGATCGTCAGCTGCGGCGAGACCGCTCCTTCGACCGCGCTCCAGCTGACGCCGGCGTCGGTCGAGACTTCCCACTGCACGCTCGGCGCCGGGAAGCCGGACGCCGTCGCTTCGAGCACGGCGCTCTGGCCTTCGTCGACGACGACGCTCGACGGCTGGTGCGTGACGGCCGGGGCCTTCTGCACGGTCAGCGTCGCCGCCGCGCTGACCGCTTCGCCGAGCACGTTCTTGAACGCCGCCCGGTATTCGTGTCCGCTGAGCGCCGACGTCGTCGTCGCGATCGTCAACGCGCTCGACGTGCCGCCGGCGACCGCCGACCACGTTTTGCCGCCGTTGGACGAGCTTTCCCACTTGACCGTCGGCGCCGGCGAGCCCGACGCCGATGCTTCGAACGTCGCGCTCTGCCCTTCTTCGACCGTCAAGCTGACCGGCTGCTGGACGATCGCCGGCGCCTTCTGGACCGTCAACGTCGCCGCCTTGCTCGTCGCCTGCCCTGCCACGTTGCGGTACACGGCGCGGAACTGCTCGCCGCTTTCCGACAGCTTCGCGCTCGCGATCGTCAGCATGCCCGCGCTCGCGCCTTCGATCGGGCTCCACGTCGCGCCCGCGTTCGTCGACGCTTCCCACTGCACCGTCGGCGCCGGCGTGCCCGACGCCGACGAGCTGAACGTCGCGCTCTGCCCTTCTTCGACCGTCAAGCTCGCCGGCTGTTTGGTGACCCTCGGCGCTTTCGTCGTTTCGGCCGCGGCGCGCGCGGCGAACGGCGCGGCGAACAGCGCGACCGCGCACACGAGCAGCGGCAGCGTGCGTCGTACAGACATTCCGTCGTCCTCCCCCTTGTGCAAGCGATCCCCCGTTGAGCGCTCCGCGCGCCCGAGCGCGCCGTCGAACGGTACACGGCCGCGGGCGGCGTGTCACGCGCTTGCGGTGTTCGATCAGCTGTTGATCGCGCGGACGGCGGCGAACCGGCCAAACGAACGGGCGGCGCGATCGAGCGTCTGGCGCGGCCTGGCGAGCTTCGCCTCGTAGAGGCGCGTGTCGGCGCGCGCCAGCACCGCGCTCAGCTCCTCGCCGCGCAGCCACTCGCTGATGCCGACCGACCAGCCGACCAGCTCCTGCTCGCCGCGCAGCCGCGCGAGCGCGGCCTCGGCCTCCAGCTCGGACGTCGCCGGCAGCAGCAGCACGAACTCGTCGCCGCCGTGGCGCGCGAGGATGTCGCCGGGGCGGATACGCGTGCGCCATTCGCTGACGAGCGTCGCGAGCAGGCGGTCGCCGGCGGCATGGCCGGCTGAGTCGTTGATCTGCTTGAAGTCGTCGAGGTCGATCGCCGCGACGGCGAGCGGCGCGCCGGTGCGATCGGCGATCGCGCGCTCGCGCAGAGCGGCCTTCGCGAAGCCGGTCCTGTTGAGCGCGCCGGTCAGCTGATCGGTGCCGACCTGGTGACGCAGGTCCTCGCTGAGTCCTCCGAGCACGATGCAGATCGACCAGACCGTCGCCGTGACGACGAACCAGTAGATCCCGGCGTGCGGCAGGCCGTCGAGCGCAAGGCCGCCGGCGAACGCGACCGAGACGAACAGTCCGAGCGCGTTCACGACCCGACGCGGGAAGAAATGTGCGCCGTAGATCGCGATCCACAGATAGCCGAGCGCGGCGACCATCATGCCGCCGCTCGTGTGCGCGTTCGCGACGAGGCCGCTCGCCGTCAGCACGCCCACCGCAGCGAGCAGCTCGAAGCCGATCATCGAGATCCGCGACCCGAGCAGCCAGATCCCGCAGGCCGCGGCGAGCGCGATCACCCCGCCTGTCGCGAGGAAGCTGGTCGGCGCCTGCGGGCTGAGCGGAAACTCGACGACCGCGAACGCGACGAGGCATTTGAAGGCAAACAGAAGGCACAACGACCACACGACCGGAGGACGCTCGGCCGTGACGAGCCGCTCGAGCGTGCGGCGTGCGCTCGCACCCGTGACGCCGGAGCGCGCCGGCGAGTCCTCGGCCGGCGACGCCTGGCGGGCGTGCGCTCGGACGTCGGAAGAGCGTCGTCGAAGCCACATCGTGCTCATGCTTCGGAAGCGTGTCGGCTGCGCTTGAGCAACGCGCGGCGGGCTGCAGCCGCAATCTGTGCCACAGGCCCGGAGATGTTGCGGTTTTGGAGCGTGCGTACGTGGGTAGATATCCGCGCAATCGAGCTCGTGCCGGCCCACGGGACCGGACGAAGCGAGGACCGAGCTTCTGCGCACGTGCGCGGGGATGGGGAGAGATGCTGCGTGGGAATCGAGCGAATGGCGATTCGTCGGGGTTTGAGCCGTGCGGGAGAGGAGCGGCGTTTGCCGGCGAGGTCTGCGCCTAGCCGTCGTGCGTGGATCGGCGTCGCCGCGACGGTCGGGGTGCTCGCCGCAGCGCTGGTGACCGACGCGAGCGCGTCGGCCTTCACCGCACGGGGGAGCGCGGAACAGGTGTACGTCACCGGAGTGGCGCCGAACGCTGAGGCGTCGCTGCTGAGCTCGAACGGCGCGACCGTGTACACACAGAACGCCGACTCGCTCGGTGGCGTGCTGTTCCGCAACGTGACGCCGGGGAGGAACTACCGGGTCAGGCTGACGTCCACGAACGAAACGTCGGACCCGATCACCGTCCACTCGGACGCGGCGGGGCCGTGGGATCCCAGCATCTACGAACAGTCGATCCCCGACAACGGATACACGTACCTGACGACGCGTGACGGCACGCAGCTGTCGATCGACGTCCACCCGCCGACCAGCCCGGCGGGCGAGCCAGGCGTGCCGTCGAGCATTCACCTTCCGAGCTTCCCCCTGCCGGGTGTGCCGACGCCGAGCTACATCCCTCCGTATCCGACGATCGTCGAGTACTCGGGCTACGGGTATGCGAACCCGGCCGGCCCGGAAAACGGGATCGCCGTGCTCGCGAACCTGATGGGCTTCGCCGTGGTCGACGTGAACATGCGAGGGACCGGCTGCTCGGGCGGCGCCTACGACTTCTTCGAGAAGATGCAGAACCTCGACGGCTACGACGTGATCGAGACGATCGCCCACCAGCCGTGGGTGCTGGGTCACAAGGTGGGCATGCTCGGCATCTCCTACGGCGGGATCAGCCAGCTGTTCACGGCGCAGGAGCAGCCGCCCGACCTCGAGGCGATCGCGCCGCTGTCGACGATCGACGCGACGGCGTCGACGCTCTACCCCGGCGGCATCCTCAACACCGGCTTCGCCGTCGCGTGGGCCGAGCAGCGCCAGCAGAACGCCGAACCGGCCAGTCCCGGCCATGGGCAGGCATGGGCGAGCACGCGGATCGAAGAAGGCGACCAGACGTGCGCCGCCAATCAGGACCTCCACGGCGAGGCGAGCAACCTGATGGAGAAGATCCAAGCGAACTCGACGTACAACCCGTCCGTAGCCGACGAACTCGACCCGGTCACGTTCGTGCACAAGATCGGCGTGCCGACGTTCATGGCCTGCCAGTGGGAGGACGAGCAGACCGGCGGGCACTGCGCCGACCTCGCTCAGCACTTCAGCGGAACGAGCCGCAAGTGGTTCACGTTCACGAACGGCGCGCACATCGACTCGCTCGATCCGTATACGTATGACCGGCTGTACGACTTCCTCGAGCTGTACGTCGCGCACCAGGCGCCACTCGTCAACTCCGTGGTCGTGCACGCGGCGGCGCCGATCATCTACCAGGAAGCGATGGGGCTGCCCAAGACCGACCTGGCGACGCTTCCGCCCGATCCGATCCAGGAACAGCCGACCTATCAATCGGCGCTGGCGGCGTACGAAGCGCTGCCGCAGATCCGCGTGCTGTTCGACAGCGGCGCCGGCAGGTCGCCGCTGGGAACGACGACGGCCGGCGATCCGTACCCGAGCTTCGAACGGTCCTTCTCGAAGTTCCCGATCCCCGGCACGAACGCGCGCACGTGGTACCTCGCGCCGGAAGGCGAGCTGAGCGAACAGCCGCCGACGTCCGAAGGCGCCGACTCCTACGCCTCGGACGCGAGCGCGACGCCGCTGACGAACTACTCGAGCAACACCGGCGGCGGCGGTCTGTGGGGCAACGCGTCGCAGTGGGAATGGAACTGGGCGCAGCCTCCGGCTGGCTCGGCCGTGTCCTACGTGTCGGCGCCGCTCGCAAGCGACACGACCGCGGTCGGCGGCGGAGCCGTGCAGCTCTGGGTCAAGTCCTCGGCGCCCGACGTCGACTTCCAGGCGACGGTCAGCGAAGTTCGCCCGGACGGCAACGAGACGTTCGTCCAGAACGGCTGGCTGCGAGCGAGCGAGCGCAAGCTCGCCACGACGGCGAACAACATGTTCGACCAGATGCCCACTCAGCTGCAGCCGATCCCGACGTTCCTCGCCTCGGACGTCGAACCGATGCCCGCCGATCGGTACGTCCCGGTCACGATCCCGCTGTACTTCGAGGGACACGCGTACCGCAAGGGCTCGCGCATCAGGGTGACGATCTCGGCGCCCAACGGAGCGCAACCGGTGTGGTCGTTCGCGCACACGCAGCCGGAAGGCGGCACCGCAAGCGAGTCGATCGCGTTCTCGCCGAGCATGCCGTCGAGCCTGACGCTGCCGATCGTGCCCGGCGTCACCGTGCCGGCAGGGCTGCCGGCGTGCCCGAGCCTGCGCAACGAGCCCTGCCGCTCCTATCGGGCGTTCGCGAACGACGGCTCCTGAAGACATCGCGAGCGTGAACGCGATGGCAAGCCCGGCGCCGATCGCCTCGAGCAGGCCGTCGAGCGTTCGCACGGCTGCGCCGGTCAAGCAGCCGTGGCGAGCGGCGGCGCCCCGCTCGGCTCATCCCAACGAGACGTTGCGGTTCCACTCGACCCAGGCCACTCCCGTGCGACCGTCGTCGCTGTGGACCCGGCACATCGCCCTGGGGAACTGGGAGATGCGTCCGTCGGGCGCCCGCAGCAGCAGCGGTCCGAAGGCGATCGGCTCGACCGCCACCGCGAGCTCGCCGAGACGTATGCGCGCCGAGGTGATCAGGCCCTCGGCACCGACGTCCTCGCCGGCGCCGACGCCGTCGAGCTCCACGACCTCCTCGCCCGGCGGCTGCAGATAGCCGACACCGAGCGGCGGCGCTCCGGGCAGGCGGAACTCGACGCCGTGAAAGCTGGTGCCGTCGTCGAGATGGCCGGCGCACCACATCCACTCCGCCGACCACCAGTCGCGCGGCCCCCAGGAGTGATCGCGCTGTCCGCGCCCGCGCAGGGCGAACGTCTCCTCGCCTACGCGCACCGTGCCGCTCACGCGGCAGGGAATCTCGTAGCGCGTCGCCATGCGGTACGCATAGGCGGCGCCCGCGGTCTCCCACTCCAGCTCGAACGCGACGGCGATCGGCGCACCGGCCTCCCCGCGCAGTGGCGCCGCCGCGTCCGCGAAAGCTTCGCCGATCGCGTCGAGGCGGACGCGGAAGCGCTTGAGCGCCTCCACGCAGACGTGCTCGACGCGGAGGCGCTCGTGCTCCACGCACAGCCCTCCCTCCGCTGGCAGAGGCGCCGCGTAGTCGACCACCGCCACCGCCGGGCGCCCCGGCCCGCACACGTACGCGGTCAACCAGCACACGCCCAGGTTCGGGTACAGGCCGATGCGCGTGTATACGCCGAGCTGCTCGTCGTCTGCGACGACGTCGAAGTACCAGCTCTCGTTCCACAGCTGCTCGGGCCCCGGTGCGTGGCGTCCCTCCTCGTGCGGCTGCGGCCGCAGCGCGGGGGCCCGTCGCGAGCCGCGCTCGGGGAGCAGCTCCTCGGCGTCGACGTCGAGCACCTGCTGGGCGTAGCGTGCGAGCGTCGTCAGGAACATCTCGTCGCCGCGCTCGGTCCGCTCCACCAGCATCGCCGGGCCCACGGTCATCAGGATCCCGAGGAAGCACTGGCGTCGGTAGCCAGTCCAGCATTGCTCCCAGTCGAAGCCGCGGACGCCGTGTGCGTGGAGAGCGTCGAAGTACTCACGCAGCAGCGTCTGCTCGTGCTCGCGCCGGTCGGCGAGCGTGAGCGAGCCGCCGAGGAAGTACGCGGCGTCGGTCATCACGGGCCCCCAGCCGACGGTCTGCCAGTCGACGACGACGAACCGCCTGGGCGCGCGCTCGGCGCCGAACAGCATGTTGTCCAGCCGATAGTCCCCGTGCACGAGGCCAAGCGGCGGCCGCCGGTCCGCCGCCCACGCGTCCAGGCTGGCCACCAGGCGCTCGCAGACCTCGCGGTGGGCGGGCGTCACGCGCTCGCCGTGGCGCTCGAGGAAAGCCGGTAGCAGCTGCGCCATCAGGCCCTGCGTGAGCACCTCCGGCTGGTCGAGCCACGGCGTCGCGCCGAGCTGCGGGTCGGCGAACAGCGGCGCGTGCAGCCGCGCCAGCTCGTGCATCGCAAGCCGGGCGTCCTCCAGGCCGCAGCCGGCGATCTGGTCTCCCTGCGTCGCCGGCGCGACATCCTTGAGCACGAGCGTGAACCAGCCCTCGGCAGGGTCGATCGCGGCGAGGTGGCATTCGGCGAGCGGGCCGCCGACCCGCGGCGCCAGCTCGCGATAGAACCGGACCTCGCGCTCGTAGACGCCGAGCCCGACCCCGGTCGAGCGGCTGCCGGCGTCGGCCGAGGCCGTCTTCAGCACCACGGAGGAGGGGCCGGCGTCGGCCCCGGACGCGTACCCGACGCGCACGCGTCGGGTCTCGCTCATCTGGCCGGTGCCGATCCTCTCGACCTCGAAGCGCTCGACCGGGTCGCTGCCGAGCGCCTCGGCGAGCCACTCACGCGTCAGCTCCTCCGGCACGCGCAGCACCGGTGTATCCCCACCCATGCGCGCAACCTACACGCGGCGCCTTCGCGGCGCGCGATCGCGCACCTCGAGCACCTCGGGTGTGATCGCGAATCCGGCGGCGGCCGCCGCGGCGCGCGCCGGCGGTGGCTCCCGATCCCACACGAGCTCGAGCTCGATGCGCGCTCCGAGCGGATCGGCGCTCGCCGCGATGCATGCCAGGCCTCCTCCGAGGGCGGCCTGTTCCGCGCCCTCCAAGAGGCGTGGGAAAACCTGCTCGTACACGCACTGACTGAGAGCCCCACGCCGGTGCGCCGCGCATTCCCGCGCATCCTGCGCGAGTTGGAGCCGGGCAGACGCCGCGCTCTTGGACAGCCTCTTTGGGCACCTCAATCCGACGGACCCATCCGTTCGGGTGGTCCTACAGCCATCGATCAGCGAGCGTGCCGCACTTGACAACCTGGCACGGTCGGAGCTTGTCCGCTACTCAGGTGACGATACACCGACGCCTGCTAACGGCAAACACGATCCGGAGGCAAAGACGAGCGAAGTCGTGCTCAGTGCGTTTGGATTCGAGTTCCTGATGGCATGTCGGGCGCCTCAGCCACCTCAGCCGCAGGACGACTGAACGCGGTCGCCACCAGCTCGGCGTCCTCGCCCGCGGCGCGTAGTCCGCATACCGCTGCATCGTCTCAATGTCGCGGCGCCCGTCCACTCCTGCAGGGTGCGCATCGGGACGCCAGCAGCGGTCATCGCAACGATCGGGCCACCGGTCGCGCTGACGCCGGCGACAATGGCTGCTTCGTTACTGGACACGCTGCCCAAGCTAGGGCGACGTGCGGCTGCTATGCGGCGAGGCTTACGCTGACCAACAATTCGGTGAGGTCGTCGAGCTTGCTCGTGACGATCGTCCCGGCGTGCTCGGCCGCGCCGCTTGCTTTTAGGATGTGGGTCCACTTCCGCTCAGTGACGACCACGTCGCAATATCCGACCGCGACTGACAGGTAGGCGATGTCGTTGAGGTCGTTCGGCTTCCACTCGGTCTGCGGGCTGTCGTGCTGCCACCACATCATCCGGTGGCCGGCTGCGCGCGACGACAGGTCGAGCATCAGGTCGGTCACGCCATCAACCCCGAGCGCCATGATTTCGTCATTGGTCACGTTCGCTCGCACCTGCGCTGCGCTCAGCTCGTCCTTGATGTCGATCATGTGGCGGGCGGAAACGGCTCGGCGTCGAAGATCCTTGTCGGCGCCGTGATGGGCGAACAGCTCAGCCTGCGCATTCTCGTCGGCGGCGAATGCCTCGGCGAACTGCAACGGTGGCGGTGCGATGCCTTCGACCGGCAGATCCTCCGGTGGCCCCGCTAGGAGCACCATCTCGATCAGTGCGGTGAGCTCCCGCTCGGACATCGTCGGGAAGTCCTCGCGCAGCATTGCGCGCGTCTCCTCGGACATCTGCGGCAGTGGCTGACCAAAGCTGTGGGCGAGGCCCCATCCGATCGGCACAACCGGGAGTGGTGAGAGCGGGCACCGGAGGCGGCGCTGGAGGGCGTGATCGAGCGCGGCGAATACAGGGTGTCGGTCAGCGGGGCGGAAAAGATAGCCGACGGTCTGGATCTGAAGCTTCAGCGAGCTACTGAGGCGAGCGCGGCCTGCAGCATCGGGGAGCTCAAGACTAGGGGCAGGTCGGTGGCCTGGCTATGACTCAAGCTCGCCAGCGATTGGCCGTAGCAGCAAGCGTTGCACGAGGCCGACGTCTGAGGACTGCCCAAGAGCCCACATAAGCTTCACAGTCGCTGCCTCTGGCGTCATGTCACCCAGGAAGACACCACCCGCCTCGTTGATAGCAAGGGTGGTCTCGTACATCTTACTCTTTACTGCGGGGGCTTCAGATACCGCAGTCGCCACAACTATGTTGTGCTCCGCACAGCCTCTAATGAACCGAGGCAAGGAGAAGCGGTCGTCAGTATCCGGGCCGGTCGCAGAGGCGTATAGCTCGATCACCACACCACGAATGTGGCAATGTACGACGGCGTCGAGAGCGAGTTCAAGGTCTAGCCCTGGATACAGCCGCAGAGCTAGTACATGCTCATCAAGTTCCGGCTCGAATCTCTCGTGCGGTTCGGCCTGGTATGGCGCTTCAAAGTCAAAAATGCCGTCCTTAACGACACCGACGACTTCACGATTGACGGACTTGAATGCCATCCCTGAAGCCTTCAGCTTGCGAAGTCTCGTCCCGAGGAAGACCTGTCCTGGCAAGTCTCGCTCGCCGGCGAATGCGACATAAACGCCAGCACCCAGCTTTTGGAGCGCGAGAAGTGCCGTATGCACGTTATGTTCAGCATCCGAACCCTCTTCGCCAGATGGCAAGTTTGAGCCAGTCAAGACGATGGGGCGGTCTAGGTCGGACAGCAAGTAGCTGAGCGCTGCGGCGGTGTACGCCATCGTGTCAGTGCCATGAAGGATCACCACGCCAGCTACATCCGTCTCCTCGATCAGCTTCCGTGCCGACGCGGCAATCTTCAGCCAGTCGCGCGGTTGAAGGTTCTCGGATAGCTTCCGAAGGGGCGTCTCGACGGTGATCGATAGCGTGCTGGGGCCGGGCCACATGCGCTCAAGCAATTCCGTCTCAGCCCTTGTCGGGTCGTCGCCTACCGAGAGAACAAGGTTGTCCTCCTGGGCACCGATCGTCCCGCCCGTCAGCACCAAGCCAATAGAGCAGTTGTGATCGGGCGATCTCGCGTTCGTTCCTTGTTCTCGTTGCAGTACGTGGGCCATAGGGCTGTCCTTCGCGCCTCGCGGCCTCTCAGTGGCCGGCGCCGACGCCATTACGATCTCATCGCCAGGTCGGTGCCGGAGCTTGAGCAAGAAGCTCCTCCAGCCTGGACGTTTCATCCAGCCACCAAGACCCCTCCGAGGAATACGCACAACTTCGGTCGGATTTGTGCGGGGTATGGTGGGCATGAGTTCTGGAAGGGAGCGGTTGCGACGCTCTGATCCCAGCATACGCCTGGCTGGGCAGAGCCCGCAACTGCGCCTAATACGGATCCGGCCTCCGTAGCGCGAGGAGTCTAGTTGGTTGGTCTACCCGATGTCGCGGAACCTATTCCACCCGGCGGGCGGAATCCCTTGATCGAACAAGTGTTCGCCATAGTGTAGCTGCGGATGTCTCTAGCTGCGGTCGCACCAGTCGAGCGACCTAAGCGCCGGGAGCGTCTGACCCCACCGCGCGAGCCCACCCGAACTCATCCTCCCGTGCGCCGAAGTCCGCTTGATCGCGCTATCCCATATGCTCCACGGTGCGCTGCGGTTAGGTGGCCGCGGGGACCACCTTCTCGATATGGCTGACGACAGCACCGACACGCAGGGGGCTAGCGACCGCTCTGACGCCGCAAGAGCAGCCACTGGCATGAGGGCCGCCCACCTTTCGGGAGACTCTGCGGCCAACAGGCGGGAGACGGGCATCCTCGCTGCCGCAGTGACCGCAGTGCCTCTTCTTGTCGCGTCGGGGATCAGCGTCATACCTCAGCTTCAAGGGGCCTGGCAGACGGCCATTGGGATTGCTGTGCTGAGTGTCGTAGTAGTTGTCGTCGGCGTGCAGATCGTGCGGAGTGCACGAAGGCTCCTCGTCGGACAAGCGGTCGATACAGAGGTGGTCGCCTACACGGACGATTGCGAGACCGGCATTCTCCTCAAGGGCGAGATCCAGGATGTCGCATTGCGTGTGACCACCATGCATCGCATCGTAGACACCCTGACTCGCGCAATCCCGCCCACGGCGAGACAGGACGCGCTCTACAAGTGCGGCTGTGAGGTTGGCAGGAGCTGGGTATCGGACTTTCAGAGTGAACTGCCAAAGCTTGAAATCGCCGGTCACGATATCCTGCGCCAACTGTTGAAGTGGAGCGAGTATGACGCGACGGCTGGTATGGGAAGACTAACGATCGCGGTCAATCCGGATACGGGCGAGGGCCTTATAGTTCTTGCAAATAGCTTTCTCTCAAGGTCGCAGGCATGCTTTCCACTAAACTGGTGGTTTGCGGGCTACTTGGCGGGGAGTCTCAACGGCCTCCTCAAATTGTCCGTCACGGTAGAGGTCGTCGACCCCAAGTCCGACGCATCCCCAACTACTTTGTTTCACGTTGCTCCCGCATCTCGTAGACCTCCCACGCGCTTGATGTCGGGCCGAGCCCGCGATCCACGGTCGATTGCCCGTGGGAAGGTTTGGCTAGCCAGACTCAAAACGCCACTTCCTCACGAAGTGCGCGAGTAGGCCGCCCCCTGTCGCTCACTACCGGTTGTGCGACGCGCCAGCTGCGCGTGTCTAGTCCCGACGTTCGTATTGCTTAAGATGTCCTTCTATCCCGGCGGCGCGGCGGATACGCTTACCGCGTGCCTTGGGAACGGAAATGGATCAATACAAGCGGCTTTCCTCCTGGTCACCCCCTGCATAGAGACGAGGGACAATGGCAGGACTTCTATTGGGATGGTCCTGACGACCATCCCAAGGAGATGAAAGAGGCGAGCGCGATTGCGGAGGCTCTCCCCCGCTTGAGCCAGCGCACCGTCATAATCACGGCCGCGTATAGGAGGATTGCCGCGCGCGAGAAGCGATGCAGCAGAAGAACGTCGGTTGGAGAGCGACTCCATCGAGGTAGTCATAACTGCCTTATCGGCTCGATTGTCCGCTCCCATTAGCACGTAGCGGGGCTGCCTATTCGTCGGGTCGTCTGTCTTGATGGCGCTTCGGGTCGCGGTCGACAATGCCGCTTGTGCGACCCTATATCCCATTTCATTTCCGGCGTGCCTTAGTTACAACTTCAAAGTCCTCCATGAGGTTTTCAGCCTCGTCGCTGCCTGCAATCCTCGACAGCCGCTCGTACTCTTTCTGGATAGCCGCCCGAGGTACGCCTATCTGCTCGAGAATGCGTTGCGTCCTCTCTACGAGCTTCGCATCAGCCGCTTGCAACTGCGCGATAGCCGCATCAAACTCTTCTCTACCATTGCTCGACGCTTCTTGCTCGTCCCCTGATCCAGAGCTCGCTCGCGCATCCAGTGATGCACGAGTTCGTTGCGCAGCTGAAGCACCGACTCCAACTCATCGAACAGAGTCCCGTCATCACCAAGTATGCGGACAGCGTGCCGTAGGTTCCGACCGAGCGTATTTTCAAACAACTCGCCAAAGAGCGCGTCAACTTCCTGGCGGGTCGTGACGCTACCCGCAGCGCCTCGCAGCGCGATCACATAGTTGACGACCTGAGACTCAAGACACTGGCAGAAGTAGACCGCGAGCCCAAACTTGGCGTAGACCTCCCGTTGCTCCCAATCGTGACGAGAGATCGGCTCAGCTACACGCAGTCCATCCATGTCGGTCACAGCCGGCGCTTCGTTAGATTGCCATGTCCGACGGGCTTGAGCATACGCCGCGTGTGTGAGATGAGCTCTGGCGCCGTGAAGCAGAACCGTAGCCCCTCACCGTTCTCATCCCGAAACTTCTCCGTCCTGACCTTCATCACATGCTGTTTGGCGCGGTCGTGCAGGTTGACCCTCATGTTCTCGGTTGGTACGTCGTAATCCTCGCCTTGGCGAATCTCCCAAATCGACCCGTCGCACCACTGCTCCCACGGATAGCGGCGTGGGGACTCGATCACGTCTTTCTCGAAACGCTGCACTCGCCGTGCCATACCTAGACTCCTTTGACCTTTGACCCATTGATCTGAAATCCTACCGCCCTATAGCCCTATGCCAAGATGGCAGGCCGCGCTGAACCAAGGCCGAATCTGCGGCCTGCCCTGCCGCACGAGGATCGGCGAGCTTCATAGACGTTTCGCCCAACCGGATGCGGGCAACGCGGAGACGCACGAGGCTTAAACCCAGCTAACTGCGGTCGAACAACAGCGCTTCGATTAGCTGGCGGACACGACCGTCTCGGCCAGGGAACGCCGAAGGCCCAGCCCCCTGGGGGACTGGGCCGGTTCGACCTTGCTTCTTATGGTGGAGCTAGCCGGGCTCGAACCGGCGACCTCCTGGGTGCGATCCAGGCGCTCTCCCAACTGAGCTATAGCCCCGTGCGCGCCGGCAGGGCGCGAGGTCAGGCAAGTGTAGCCGTCAGCCTGCGCCGTGATGCGCCGCAAGCGGTCTAGGTATGGTTGGGAGGCGCATGGGATTGCTGGACGACGCCATCCGCGAACACCTCGAACTGAAGCGCCGCCGCGGCGCCGATCCCGGAGAGGTCGCGCGCGAGCAGCACGAGGCGCTCGACCCTGTCGAACGTGAGCCGCGCGACCCGATCGCGACAGTCGAGGACGACGTCGTGGTCGGCCACGCCCCAGAGCCGGACGCCGGGCAGGCCTACGACGTGCCCGACGCGGGCGCCATCGCTGCGGGCGCACCCGAGGACATGGCCGATGAGCAGGCGCACGCGCCGCAGGCGCACGACGCAAGCGGCGCAACGCCGGGCGAGACGGCCGAGCTCGACATGCGCACCGTGCTCGGCGGCGATCCGACGCCCGGTGTCGCGGGCGGCGTGCGGCCCGCGCCAGTCGCCGGAGCGCCGCTGCGGGACGACGTGCCCGCCGCGACCGAGGACTCGCTCGAATGGGAGATGCCCAGCGACGAGGCGGAGGCTGAGGCGGAGCAGGACGAGGACGTGCTCGAGGAGACGCCGGACTTCCTGCGCGACACGCCCGAGCAGGACCGGCTGTGGTTCGAGCAGCGCCCGCCGCGCGACTTCGACTTCGACAAGTAGGAGCCGTCGAGCTACGCCGCGGCGCCCTGGGCCTATATTGGAAGCCCTGGGGCCATACGGATGAATGTCAAATCACGGAGCGCGTTGCATGGGATCGTGCAAGAGTTCGTGATGGGCGTCGGTGACGACGAGCTAAAGCGCAGGCTCTTGGGCTGTGGTCTGCCGCGCTGCTTGCCGTCTTGACGGTTTCGACGCGCGCCCGTGTGTCGCACCGGCGCCCCTTTCCTTCGCGGGCCCGGTTGCCTTCCAGTCGGCGATCAGCCGTCGGTATGCGAGCTCGGCGCGCTCGACGAGTTCTCGCTCGGCCTGCTTTTCTGCGGCGTTTGCCGAGACCCGCTGTCCGCTGTGACGCGTCGGCAGCGCCGGCGCGCCGGCGTCGCGTTCAGCGCGGCGTATTTTGCCGCGCACCTTGGACGGCGCGGCGAATGCGTACTGCTCCTGCTTGCTCAGCAGCTGCCAGGCAAGGCACGCGAGCTTGCGCGCGACGGCAACAGCCGCGATCTGTGCGCCCCTGCGCTCACGGACGCGCTCGCCGAACGCGCGCAGCGGGCCCGGCTGGCGGATCGCGACCCACGCTGCCTCGACCAGCGCCGAGCGGGCCTGGGCGTTGCCGCGCTTTGAGATCCGGCCGTGGCGTGGGGGCTGATCGCCTGACTGGCGAACCTTGGAATCGAGGCCGAGATAGGCGACGAGCTGGCGCGAGGAGGCAAACCGCGATACGTCGCCGATCGCCGCGATCAGCGTGACGGCAACGCCCACCCCGACACCCGGGATGCTCATCAGCCGCTTGGCGTCTTCTGAAGAGACCGCCCACGCCGCGAGTTTGCGGTCGATCTGAGCGACCTCCTCATCCAGGAAGTCGATCTGGCGCAAGCAGCCCGCGACGGTCTCGGCCTCCTCCTCGCCGAGCTGCTGCTGTGCCAGCCACGCGCGTCCGTCCTTGCCGAACAGGTCGCTCACCGGCGAGCGGCCCAGAAGACACCGCGCGAGCGTCGCATGAACCTCGTTCTTCGCGCGGGTGCGCTGGCGCACGAGCGCCGCTCGCCGCGCGACCCTGCGACGCAAGCTCTGCGTCTGCGGGTCGGGAACCCAGACGGACTCGAGCATCCCCGCCGCGAGCAGGTCCGCGAGCGTGCGCGCGTCAAACCGGTCGGACTTCACCCTCGCGTGAGAGATCGCCCGCACGTCCTGAGCGTTTGCGACCACGACCCGAGCGACGTGCGGTGCGATGATCCGAGCAACCTCCATCGCCGGCCCTGTGGCCTCCATCACGACCTCATCGCTCGGGTCAAGGCTCGCCGCGAACAGCCCGAGCGCCTCGCGATCGGTCGCCACGCGGCCGGCCGACCGCGTCTTGCCCTCCTCGCGAATCGCCACCTCGCAGAAGCCCTGATGAACATCAAGCGCTACCTGGCGCATCTGAACTCCATTCTCTAAACGACACGACAACAGAGCAGACCCAGGGCAAACGACAACTACGGATTCGCGCTCGCAGCGCAACCGGGCAAGTCGCAGGGGCGGCCACATAGCTCCACGGGCTCGCAGCCCACGACCCAAAGCGGCCTGCCCTCACGTCTGCTCAGGAAGCCCCCGTCCCGATCGGCCAAAGGTACGACCGGGCCCGGACGGCCACCCAGACGCATTTTCATGCCGGTAGCTCAGCTGGGGAGAGCGCCTGCTTTGCAAACGGGTTGCCGGCGGCGCCGCAGGACCGTATTCGCCCGTGTTTACCGGCGATTAGCCATCCAACGCCACAGCGCGGGCAGGCTGGATCGGGCACGATCCGCCGGGTTTGGGCAGCGGAATGGGGCTGCTGCCCAAACGAAGAACGACGATGACTACGCGAGCGCGAGCTTCAGGTCTGCTGGCCTTGCCTTTGCTGGCAGCTCCAGCAGAAGCTCGCCATCCGCTTCGTCGAGAAGCTTGCCTACGTCGATCACCGTGAGGCCGACCAGATCGCCGTTCTCGTCGAAGCTGACAGCGTGCCCTCCGGGCGTCTCGTCGAAATCGACCGCGCGCGCAGGATCGCCCTGCGAGAGGTAGAGCACGTCGGCGTCGTGGTCGTAACGAACGCGATCGAAGATGTAGGGGCCGATATGTACGGTCATGGCTTGCTTCTCCTCGGGAACGCCGTGCGGACGCTCCCAATCGAGTGTTCGTCAAAGGCTACTACCACCTTGAGCCACCGGCTGGGTCCCGCGTTCGCTAGGTAGAACCAGTCCTGGCCAGCGCGAGCCTGCTCGATTCGGTGGGTGGGCGTCTCGATCGCCCGCATCACGTCGGCGCGAAACGGCGCCATGTACGGGTGCCCGTCGATGATGTGGCTCCAGCGCTCCTCGGTCAGCCGGGCAGGGCGTCCGAGTGGGTCTGTCGCCAGCTCCATCGCTCGGATTCTTCTCGACGCTACGGACCCCTTGGGGCTCACGACAAGACCGCCCCCGCAGTTGGGCACCCGCTTTCAGGTCTGCTGGCGTTGCTTTCGCCGATAGCTCCGCGGCACGAACATCTCGGGGATGATCGCGCAGGCCCCTTCCCGGGTTCGCTATTGACAGTCCGTGAGACTCATCCAGTTCCCATCTTCGGAATCGTGAAAGACTCCACGGCCCGCGCAGATCGGACAACCAGGAGGAGGCTGGGCATGGGGCTTAATCGCGATACGTTCGCTGCATTCGCCGCTGTGACCTTGGCTGGCATGTTGCTTGCCGGCTGCGGTTCGTCGGGCACGGCGACAACGACCGTCAAGACCATTGTCGAACGGGTCGCGACGCCACCGAGCACGACCGGTTCGACAACCGCGAGCGAATCGGCGGAAGCCGGCGAATCAGAGGGCGGACAAGCTACGACGGCCGCGTCCAAAACGAGTAAGCACGTCGGTAACTACGTCGGTCAGCGTCTTGATGTCGCAGAAAGCGACGCAGAAGAAGCGGGGATCAACGTGAAGGTCCTTGGCGGCGGCACGTTTGGCGTCGTGGTCCCGTCGCACTGGACAGTCTGCAAACAGGAGCCGTCATCAGGAGCGACAGCAAACCGGGTCAAGCTGATCGTGGCTCGCGAATGCTGAGGCTCGCGTGACGACGACGGGGACAAGACCGGCGGGCTCGCCGCGAACGCGTCGCAGCGTTCGCGCGATCGCGTTTGCCGACGCCGAAGCCGCAGCGTTATGAGCTTGAGCGCGTCTCGGGCGACCTTGTGGAACTGTGCCCCCTTTCAGTCGCCCTTGGTGAGCGAAAATCTCCACGAGAACTGACTCGTCTGGCGCAACGCCATCGACATCGACGCGCGCTCCACCATCAAGGCGCAACGATCGCGGCGTCAGCTCGACGCCTACGGCCGCAGACACGCCAGCGCGAATCAACGGCTCGACATTTCGCTGCTCGTGCGAGTCACTTTGCTGTTCGCGCTCGGCGAGACGCCGCCGTATGTGATGGCGCAGATGGGGCACACGACGGCGAACCTCACGCTTGCGATCTACGCGCGGCAGATGGACCGGCGGGATGGCGAGCCGGAGCGCTTGAGGGCGCTCGTCGAGGGGCGCGAATGGACAGCAATGGGCAGCAGCGGCCACTTGACTCGCTTCGAGCCATCCCGAAGGCAAGCGGCGATGCCGCGAAATCCCGCCTAGCAGCGCCTATATTGGAGCCCCTGGGGCCATAGCTCAGCTGGGAGAGCGCCTGCTTTGCAAGCAGGAGGTCACCGGTTCGATCCCGGTTGGCTCCACCATTTCGTCGTTGTGTGAACCCTGGCCCCGAGAAGTGGGGCTGGGGTTCGCGCTTTTGGCCCCCTTGGCGGGCGACGGGACGGCCCGCAGGTGCCGTGGCCTGCCCAGGCTGGGCTCCCAGGCTGCTAGGGCACTGTAGACCGGCGTGAGCTCGGCGCTGTCGATTCGGCCCTCTTCGCCGACGAGGATGCGCGTGAAGAAGGTCTGGTTGAGCAGGCGTCGCTCAAGAGGCGTGCTGGCCAGGTAGGTGTCGTGTGGTGTCTTGGTCTTGGCGAGCGCTCCGTCGAGGGCGCTCTCGATGTCGCGGGCATGCAGTTCGGCCGTTTCGAGCAGCCGCTTGGCCTGCTGCTTCTCGGCTTCCAGCCGTTTCTGCTCGGTGGCGAGCACCTCGTCAGAGACGAGCCCCTGATAGGAGAGCTGCACGAGCCGGGCCTGGTTATCCTCGAGTGTCTTGATCTTGCGCTGGTGGCGTTCGATGTCCTTGGCGACAACGGCGGTGCGCTCATCGGCGTCACGCTGCACGTCGGCCCAGATCCCTTCGCGTACTGGCTTGGGCACGCGAACGCTGCGGTAGTGGTTGGCGACCGCCTCCTCGATCTCCTGCGCCGAGTAGTGCCGGCTCGGACAGGACCCGCCTTGCCGGCGAGTGCTGCGTCCGATGCAGCAGAAGTACTCATAGACCCCGCCGTTGCCACGATGCTTGCTGTAGAGCAGCCGTCCGCCGCAGATCGCGCAGTAGAGCGTGCCGCGCAGGTAATGCTGATGCCGGTGCGGGCGATCTCCGGCTACGGAGCGGGCCGAAAGCAGCGCCTGTACTCGGTCGAAGGTGTCGCGGTCAATGAGCGGCGTGTGGCGACCCGCAACGCGCTTGCCGCGATACACGACGATCCCGGTGTAGTACGGATTTCGCAGCATTTCCTGTATCGCTGTCAGCCGCAGGGGTCGAGAGGCGATCTTGGGAGTCTCACGGCTACGCAAGCCTTGCTGCTCCAAGTGCTCGGCCAGCCTGCGGGTCGTCCAGTCGCCGGTGGCGTACAGATCGAAGGCTTCTTGTACGAACTTCGCTCGCTCCCGATCTACGACCACAGTGCGAATGTCTTGGTTGCCGATGAGGGTGCGCTTGGACTTGTAGCCGACCGGAGGCTTGAACGGTGTCCCGCCGTTCTCGTGCTTCTGGCGTAGTCCCTTCTTGATCTCGCTCGCCAGGTTGTTCGAGTAGTACTCGGCGAAGGTGGCGAGCATCCCGTGCATCAGCCGTCCGGCCGGGGTCTCGTCGATGTTCTCACTCGCCGACACCAACGTGATCTGCATACCGACCAGCCGCTCATACAGTTGGGCGTCATCGAGTCGGTTGCGCGCCAGGCGGTCAACCTTGTGCACGATGAGGTAGCGCACTCCGAGGGTCGCTAGCTCTTTGAGCATTTTCTGCAACACCGGCCGGTCATCGCTACGGGCCGACTCAGCCCGCTCGATGTAGACCCGGGTAACCCGCGCGCCGCGCGTCTCTGCCTCACGCTCACAGGCTTTGACCTGCGCCGGAATCGAGTAGCCATCGCCACTTTCATCGTCGCCGCGGCCAAGCTGGCCGGTGCTTGAGACGCGCGCATAGACCGCAGCGACCTCCTGGAACTCCGTGTCCGCACTCGTTTGCTGTGCTGTTACTTGGTTGTGTGACATATGTTCCTCCTTTCACTATTACTTGATATTCTTATCTCACCGGCATTGCTGGCAAATCCACACCCCCTTCCGTGCCAGCGACGGGCTTAACGATTTTCCCGTTAAGTCGCTGATATGGCAATGTGTTAATTGGTAGGTGTGAGCCGATCCGGGCGGTAGCCCAGATCGACCCACGTTGCCTCACTTCAGCGCCTCCAAGCGCTCCGTGATGGCCTGCTTTCGCTCGGCGGCGCTGTCTTTGAGCGCCTTGGCCTCGGCGGCACTCTCCGCGGCGCGCTCCTCGGCCGCTTCGACCTCTCGGTCGATCGCCGCTATCGAGCGCTCCAGAGACGCACGGGCGTCAGCCAGCGCGTCCTCCGGCGTCGTCTCGCGGCGGCGGGTACGCGGTTTGCTCTCGCCGCCCTCGAGCTTTTTCTTGTGCGAGTAGTAGCTGCCGCGGATCGAGTCGACCGGCCGCCCGTACTGCTCGGCGAGCTGCTTGAATGCCTCGGCGCGCGCCGTGCCCGAGGTGACCAGCTCCTGAACTTCGTCGTAGACCTGCTCGGCCTTTGTGGCCATGAGGTTCCTCCTTGTCGTTGGATGGCCATGTCGGCGAGCAGAAAGACCGCAGCCCTTCCGCCCACCGTGGGGCCGTCCAGCACTCACGACGATTCCTTCTTCGCCCAATGAGTGAGCCGGGCGCAGGCGACGTCGACGTACTCGCCTTCGCGCTCGACGCCGACGAACCGTCTGCCCTCAAGCATCGCCGCGATGCCGGTGGTGCCGCTACCGGCGAACGGATCGAGCACGACGCCGCCCTCGGGCACGACCAGCCTGATCAGCCAGCGCATCAACTCGACCGGCTTGACGGTCGGATGTGGGTTACGCACCAGCCGCGGCGAGTGTCGCTTTCCGGTGTAGAGCGGGACCGTCCGCACGGGTAGCTGCTCGCAGCCTTCCTCGCGCTCGGCCCGCGTGGCTTTGGCGCAGAAGAACAGACGGCTCGGGCGCAGGTCGGGACGTGTTGCGTCGATCAGGCCAGCCGGGCAATCCTTGGCGCAGGCATCGGTGCGACACGCCGCGTGGTGGGACAGCGTCGCGTGAGCGG
The DNA here is from genome assembly GCA_963782925.1 of uncultured Solirubrobacteraceae bacterium. Lineage (GTDB taxonomy): Bacteria > Actinomycetota > Thermoleophilia > Solirubrobacterales > Solirubrobacteraceae > Palsa-744. The sequence continues at coordinate 1,534,892 of CAWALH010000002.1, read as the reverse complement.
GCCAGTACCCGACCTCGCCGAGGCGAGCGGCCTCGACGTTCAGCGCGCCGACGCCGAAGGAGGCGAGGTTGTCGGCCACCGTGCCGCTGATCGGTTTGCGGGCGAGCAGGATTGGCTCGTAGGCAGGTTTGAGTGTGGTGCCCAGACCGTCGGGCAGCCGCCGGGACTTCGGTAGCCCTTGGGCATGCAGCCACAGCAACTGGTCACGGAGCTATTACGCCCACTCCGACATCGTCCACATCAACGCCGCCGGTTGCTACGAGCCAGTCGGTACGCAAGGCATACGCCATCACCTTCGCGGTGATCGGGCGCGGCGTCGAGGACATGCTCGCGTGCCACGAGAAGCTGATGCCGTACGCTACGGGCCCCGGTACGCGAGTGAGCTTTCAAGACCTCAAGCTGCTGAGCGCAACTATGACCGCTAAGCAGCTTGCGGCTGTCGAGGAAGCGAGCGCCGAGCTCGATCGACTATTTCCACCCGGATACTCCGCCCCGCCATCCGGTACAAACGCCGCCTACCACGCATGGGACCTCGACCACCGGCTCCAAAGTCGAGCCGCGAGGGCCAATGGCCTACTGCGTATAGCCCTAAGGGTCCTCGGCGGACGAGAGTCACATTCCGACCCCTGTTACGGCAAGCTACGCAAAGCCCGCTTGCATAGCATTACCTAAAGGAGATCGCTCCCATGTCTGACCGTCACTTCCCCGACAAACTCATCGCCTGGACGGAGTCGGTATGGGGCGAGGCTGGCGTCGCACCGATCGACGAACAGGCGCGCGAGATGGCGTATGTAGCCGGTCGGACGGTCCTCCAGACGATGTTCTATCCCTACGCCGAAAAGAACGGGGGAATCGAGCTGCTTAAGCGCTTCATCGAAGCGCTAGCCACCGTGCCCGGATGGGACCCACCCGACATGAACACCTTCCTCGATGCCTACGATGAAGTCGTTACTCACTTTGAGAGCATCGTGGAACCATTTCCCAATACCGGCGAGGCCAAGACCGAGCTACACGAAGCTGTCGATGAAATCATCGCAGAAGGCCCGTCTGATAACCGAGCGATCGTCACAGATGGAACAACTGCGGAGCTGCTCATTGACGGTGCGCTGCGCTCACTTCGTCCGACATGGGTAGAAGACGTACGCCAACAGTTTGGAGCGGCAGCCTAGCCCTAGGGCATGCTGCGAGCTAGTCGGACAATACTGCGCGAACATCACGAAAATGCCGCCCAACCTCCTGGACGTGGTGACGGGAGCCATCGCTGCCCTGATAGTGAGGGAAGCGGCCGATGCTCGCAAAGCCAGGCGTCAGCTACAGGAACGCGACGACGCCATCGCGCGCGCAATCCGGCAGGAACTTTGGGACGTGCGAAAAGTCGCCGAACTTAACTTCAAAGCGTTGCGGGAACCTGAGAAGTTCGGCCCGCAGCGGCGGAATGCCTCATCCGACCTCGACTATCCGCTTTATCCACTTCCCGCGAGGCTCGATAGCTTGATGCGACTCGACGGAGCCGACCTACTCCTAAAGAACAGTCAAGTAAGACGCTTCCTCGCCGCAGTGGTCACAACCGTTAGCTTTCTGAACTTGCTAGATACTGAACGGATGCAGTATCTGTCACGCCGCGATCTTTTGGAGCAGTTCACGACCCCTCCGGAGGTGCGCGAGAAAGACATGATGGAGCGGTATCGAGAACTCCTTGACGCTATTGCGAGGACGCAAGCGGTAGTTGACGTCGTCGCCCGCGACACTTCAGCACGGCCGCGACAAGCATTTCGCAGAGGACGCACCTATCGCATTTACGTCCCATGTGAAGATGACCGTCACCTACTTTGGCGACTCGTTGATAAAACGGAGGATGACCGACTGTTCGATCTCGTCATGGACGATAAGGCGCGTGCCGCTTATAGACGGTTGGAGCACCTTGGCCTTGCCTACAGCGGCGTGGACGGTGTGCATCTAACCGCTCGAGGGTGTGTTGTAGCTGGCGCTGAGCCAACGCGCTGGCGTATACCGACGAACCCCGATCCGCCAGCCGAAGGTTTTGGCTATCTTCGGATGGAACTAGAGTAAAAGCTGCGTAGTCTGCCTAACTTCTTCGAGTCAGGATCAGGGAATCTTAATGTTGAGCTTGCGGTTGATCCCGTTGACAACGGCAGTCATGGGACTGATCAAGTACGGCACAGTAGTGACGATTGCTGGCATAGCGGCGGTTGTGGTAGCGATTCCTTCAGCGTGGGCCAGTGAGGGTCAACCATCGCCCGATGAAAACCAGGGAGGTTTCTTTGCCCTTTGTTTCGTGTTGTTCATTGTTTTTGTAGTCATCGGCACCATCGTCTATTTTATCGCCGGGGGCTTCGGACCGCATGAAGCCTCCGAATAGAAAGCACCTTTAGTCGTCACGGACGCGGGCGATCAGCCCAGGCAAACAACACCAGAATGATCGTGGTTACCGAGAGCCCTCCGAGGAATATCCAGAGGCGAGCTAGCACCGGGGGAATGTTATCCCCAGCCGAGCCTCGTGTCGCGCCCCTGCGCTGAGTGCGACGCTTGGGCTCAAGGCGGTCACCCCATGCCGCTTGTGCGACAGCCCCGTCAGAGTAAGATGCCGGAAGAGCGGTGATTTCCGCTGACTCTGTCGTCTCGACAGCTAGTAGAGTTGGACTGTGCCGACACGCAGGGTATGGATTCCAGGGCCAAAGCCGGGCGCCCCTCCCTGGCACCCTACAGCTGGCAATGGATATTGGGAGGACGTCCACTATCAGACGTCGGCTGAACGGGAAGCCGGCTATCGCTCAGCCGCAGCCGAGGCAGCGAGAGTCGGCGATCAGAGCACGTGGATTGCCTCCGAGGCGAGTGCATCAGAGCTTCTCGATACCGTCTGGACCGGAGGTCGAGCTCGCTTCTTCGCGGGAGACGTCCTGCGACGTGCCTGGGTCCGCCTTGCAGCCAGTGACGGCTTGCCAGAATCGAATTGGGTTCTTGCCCGTCCGAGAGCTAGCGTCGTCCGGTTCTTGCGGTCTGAGTCTCAGCCACCGGAGCAAATCGGCCCAATCTGGCAGGCAGGCAAGCTCGAGTCAAGTTCGCAACACGCGTACCTCGACAGTTCTGGCACGCTCTATGCCGCCACAGCCACTTGGTACCCGTCAAAGCTCGACGGAAAGCTTCCCGTACTCGTAGCGATGGAACTCCGCTCGAGCAAACCGTCAGGCGACACAATCGTCCCGGTCGATGACGACTCCATCATGCACACATCAGTGCGTTGGACTCGCGAGCTCGTGGCATCGGCGTATGTGACCGCAGTCTGCAATGCGCTCCTGCTGACGCTCCGTACCAGACCATAGGCCGGTCGCCGCACTGCCGCTTGTTCGACACACTCCGGCCCCACATAGCTCCGCGGTCGCACACCTTGACAGCACACGCGATCACAGCAGATAGTGGGGGCATGACCACAGATCGACTACCCAACAACCAAGAGGATCGCGAGGTCTATCTGCGCGATCACCGCGCCGGCGAGTTCGTCAAGGCCGTCGATGACGCTCGCCGCGATTCGCTCGATACAGTCATCATGACCGTCAAGGGCTTCGCCGGAGAGCCCGAAGTGCTCTATGTTGCGCTCGATTACGCCTACCACAGCGGCATGGCCGTAACGATGGCGCCGGCCACGGAGCGCGACGAATCGCGCTCGTGACCGTGCCGGGGGATTGGCCCCGGTCTACGCTAAGCGGGACTCGAATCCGACTTCTGCCTCGACTGGGCGGCGAGCGCCTGGCGCAAAGCCTCGACCCGGGCTCGACGGTTTCGTCTTGGCCCGCTAGCGTCCACCATTTGGTCTTTGTGTACACGGTCGTACCTGTAAACGACCGCAGCAATTATTACTACAAGAGAAAATCACGGGTCTTTGTCGAAACGGCTCAGGTATGAGGCGGTTTGAACCGGCTTAACCATCTCTGCTTGTGCTTGAGTTCGCTTAATGTTCGGTTTAGACTTGCACTTGAACCGGAGTAACAATGGGTCGCAAGAAAACAGCTTTTAGCAACAATCCCGCAACCACCCGTCGCATGCTGGAGTGGCGCCGCCATTGGACCGTCTTTGGTGAGGTGCAAGCGGCCGGCGCCCTAACAGCCGACGCTCTCAACCGCAAAGAGCAGGAGCTGGAACACAAAGGCAAACAAATCGCCCAGGCCCTTATTGAAGACAACCGCCAGGGCAAGCTCACACGCTACGGTGCTCGCCACATTTCCAAAGCCGCCAAGAGCTACACCACGGCTGCCAAGTACGGCAACATAACTAGCCACCACGCCTACGCGGTGGATAATCGAGTCAAGGACTTATCGGTAACCGGCATCCGCCGTGAAGAGATCGACCATAAAAAACTTGCCAAGGTTTATTGGATGCGGGCAGAGCGGAGAATCAAGGAGCAGCCAAAGAACTAAGCCCGAACACTTACATTATTCTCAAATACATACAGCTATTTTGTTACATTTGATCTGTAAAGGATGGAATCATCATTTCAGTCTTGACAAGTTTATTGGTATAATGCGAGAATTAGACGAGAATAATGGAGCAATCAAATGAATATCCTCGTTACCTACTCCCACGCCGCGATCCCTCGATTCTTGAATCACATCAAGACCGCGAACGTCCCAGCAAAAGTAACTAACGTATATCTAAAATCAGTTGGCTTTGAAGTCGAGCAACGACTCAGCCCTTATTGGGATCTTTAAGGCTCTTGGCTTTTTGGATCAGACTGGTGTGCCTACCGAGCGGTGGCGTAGCTACCGTGGTGACTCCGCTACGGCGAAGTCAGTTCTCGGCGAAGCGATAAAATCAGCTTACAGTGGACTTTTCGGCCTTTACCCAGACGCTTACCTTAAGGATGATGAAACTGTCGCGAATTGGGTGCGAGCCAATAGCGCGCTTGATCAAGACGGTGTAAGTCGAGCGGTGCGAACCTTTAAGGTGCTATGTGGTGAAGCGACGTTTGACAAGCCGGCGACGAATCCCGATATAGGCGGAAGCGATTTAGGCAACAAGTCGGCCGGCACCGCGCTATATCGTTTAGAGCTTCCGCTAACCAATGGCAAAGGCGTAATTCTTATGCCAATGCTTGAAGGTGATGATAAGGCGGTCGTGAAAGCAGCGATGAAGGTTATCTATGGCGAAGACGGATCTTGAGCGACATAAGTTTGATAGCCGCGCCCAACTAGGGGCGCTGGCGCTAGTAGGCTTATTGGCTGTGATACTCCAGTTGCTTCACTCTCAATATACGGGCGAGGCCATTGGCTTTCTCGCTGGCGTGTCCACTGGGGCGCCAAGACTGCAAAAAAGTGGCATGGCGAGACGTTGCTGATTTGCTCACCAGCGATCTCTCGACGTAGCTACTCTCGGACGATTTGGCCCACGAGCGCCTGGCGCAAAGCCTCGACCCGGGCTCGACGGTTTCGTCTTGGCCCGCTAGCGTCCATGTTTCGCCCGAAGGTCGAACCAGGAACCTTGTGGTTCAACTGTCCTCCGGCCCCGTCCATTCCTAAAGGTCCCTGCACGTGCGGGGTTCTCGCGGCAGGGGATCGGTCGTGATCCGCGTTCGCCGCCGCCGTCAGCCGGCTTCATGCCCGTCTCGATGTGTTTCGCGCAGGCGCGGATCAGCCCGTCCGATCCGGTCAGCGCCCGGTACAGGTGGTTCTGGTCGGCGACCATCGAGTCGTACCGCGAGTACAGGCGCTCGAAGACCGTGCCGCGGTCGCTCAGCTTTTCGATGCGCGCGGCTCCACGCTGAGCGCTGAACCACGTCTCCGTGCGGCTGAGCACGGGGTCGAGCGCAACGCGCTGCGCGACGCAGTTCAGGTGCTGCTCGGCCGCCTGCTGCTGGTCGAGCAGTTCGGAGAGCTTGCGGTTGATCTCTTCGAGCTGCGCCTGGATCTGGGCGAGCACATGCCCCGTCGGATCGACGTACTTCGTCAGGTCGGGAGCCCATTGCGCCACCGCCGCCTTGATCCCTGTAGCCGCGATATCGGCCGCTTCGCCTCCAACATGACCGCTGGCCAGGCGTCGACCGACGGCTGCAACGGATCGCTCAGGTCCCAGGGTCGGCTGCCGAGCCGGCGCGAGCGTCCCAGCGCCCTGACCGGTAGCGGCCGCCGCGCGCTCGGAGCTCAGGCGCTTACCGCTCGCGACCGCCCCGGTGCCCCTGCATGGGCTCCGGGGCCGTGCTCGAGATTGCGGTCGACGTGCTCGACGATCACTCTCGTCACGAGCTTGGTGTCGTCCCACACCGGTACGTGTCCACAGCCAGGGAGCGTGATCGCTTCGACGCCCGGTATCTCGCGCCGGTAGCGGGGGGCGTGGCGGGTACCCGGCAGTACGCGATCGAACTGTGGGGTGGCCAACAGCACCGGACAGGCGATCCGATCGAGGTCGTTGATCGTTAGCCCAACCTCATCGGCGAACAGCGTTCGGATCGCTCGTTGGCTGATCGAGCAGTGCAGCGCCGCCTGCGATATCTCCGCCGCGTCCGCCGGCGACACGAGCTCCCCGTGTCGCATGATTTCCCTGAACGCCAAACGGCGAGTTCCGGGGCGGCGCATGATCCGCTCACTCCACGCGTGCGTTCGCTCGAGCATGCGGATCTGCCTGGCGAAGAATCTCCCGATGCGCGGCCCCTCGCCATCGCCGCGACTCCAGCCGCCGGCGGGCGCCAGCGCGACGACCGACCGCGCTCGGCCGCGCTTGGCCAGCTCGAGCGCGATGCCGCCGCCCATCGAGTTGCCGACGAAGTGCGCCGTGCCGACGCCCAGCTCGTCAAGGAGTCCTTCCACCGCGTCAGTCGAATACTCGAAGGTGATCGGCCGATCGTCGGGGTAGCCGGGACCGCCCCGATGGCCAGGCAGCGTCGGTGCGATCACCTCGTAGCGGGCGACCAGATTCGCCAGGACCGGATGCCAGATCCCCCACGCCGCGGTGAAGCCGTGCAGCAGCACCACCGGCTCACCGACTCCCGCTCTGTACATCGCTGGCGAGACCTCCGACATCGATCGCGAGTCTACTTCTTGCCGCGTCGTGCCTTAGGCGCTCGTCAGCCATTGGTTGCCCGCCAAGGGTCGGCCCCGCTTGTCCGGGCCTCACGTCACATCTGCGTTGCGCGCGCGAGCCCGGCTCCGCGACGGCCGCTGAGCGCGAGCGTCAGGACTTCGGGTGTGCTCGGCCCGCGACGAGCGGTCTGACGATTGCTGGCATTCCGCGCCATGACGCCTGGCGGAGTTGCTCGACCTCGAGATCACAGGCCTGCATCAGCTCGACCGTCGCGCGGTTGCAGCGGCATCCCTCGGCGAATCGCTGCCACGGCCCGGCGAGGCGGTCCTGCCAGGACGCGAGCCTCGGCGACTCGGCACGGACGTGCTCGACGAACAGCAGCTGACCGTCGGGGCGAAGCACCCGGACGATCTCCCGCAACGCGAGATCGGGCGCGTCGACGGTGCACAGAACCAGCGTCGAGACGACGGTGTCGACCGAGCCGTCGTCGAGCGGCAGCCGTTCCGCGGGCGCGCCGAGCACCCGAGCCGACCGTCCGCTGCGACCAAGCTTCCGCGCCAGGCGAGTGCGCATCGCCGCCTCGGGCTCGGTGAGGATCAGCTCGTCGAGGTCGTCGGGGAAGTGCTCCAGGTTCAGCCCGGTGCCGCTGCCTAGCTCGACCGTCCGCCCGCGGGCGTGTCGCAGCAGCTCCTCGCGGTGCGCGCGCATTCCCAGCCGCTCTCCGATCCACAGGAACGGGTCGTACACGCCTGCGAACGCCCGGCCCCACAGACCGGGGTCCGGCCCCGACGACGCCTCCACGTTGACGTTGCCCATGACGGCGACCATACGCGCCGTGACGACGCCGTGCATCGCGCGCTCGGGACTCGCAACCGCTGGTTGCTATTCTGACGCGCACGTTTTGCAACCATCGGTTGCATATCCACGAAAGGAGCCCGGCGTGGCCGCTGACAGCGTCGGACGAGAGATCCTGATCGAGGCGAGCCCAGAGGTCGTCTGGGGCGTGATCACCGAGCCCGAGCAGATCACACGCTGGTTCAGCGATGACGCGGACGTCGACGCGCGCGCCGGCGTCGACGGCACGCTCACGTGGAGACCCGGCGGTCGCGGCGGGGACAAAGAGATCGACACGATCGTGCCGATTCGGATCGTCGAGGCCGAGCCGTTCCGCCGCTTCTCCTTTCGCTGGAACCATCCGCACGGCGCGGAGCCGGACGAGAGCAACTCGGCGCTGGTCGTGTTCACCCTGATCGAGGAGTCCGGCGGGACACGGCTGACGGTCCTCGAGAGCGGCATCGACGCCGTGACGCATGACGAGCAGGGCAAGGCCCGGTATCTCGAAGAGCACGAACACGGCTGGGGGAAGCATCTCGGAGAACTGCTCGATCACGTGGCCGCGAAGCCACGCGGGGCGACGCGTTGACGGGCACAGCGCTCGCCGAGGACGACGCCCTGTGGGCGGCGGTCGCCGACCCGACGCGCCGGCGCGTGCTCGACGCGCTGCTCGAGCGCGGCGAGGCGACCACGACGACGCTCGCCGGCGGGCTGCCCGTCACTCGGCAGGCCGTCGCCAAGCACCTCGCCGTGCTGGACCGCGTCGGCCTCGTCGCGGGCCGGCGGCAAGGCCGGGAGGTGCGCTACGCGGTCCGGCCCGAGCGCCTCGATGACGCCGCCGAGGCGATGGCTCGCGTCGCCGCACAGTGGGACAGGCGCCTGGCACGGATCAAGCGGCTCGCCGAGTCCGTGCAGGCGCAAGCCGGAATCGATCTCTGACACCGACAAGGAGGATGCGATGACCGATCACAGGACCGGGACTCAGGAGGAGTGGCTCTCGGCGCGGCTCGAGCTGCTCGACGCCGAGAAGGAGCACACGCGCCGCGGCGATGAGCTGGCTCGGATGCGACGGGAGCTGCCGTGGGTTCCGGTCGACAAGGAGTACCTGTTCGAGACGGACGACGGAACCGCGTCGCTCGCCGATCTCTTCGGAGGGCGCTCGCAGCTGCTCGTCTACCACTTCATGTTCGGCCCCGACTTCACCGCCGGTTGTCCGTCCTGCTCGGCGATCGCCGACGGCTTCTCCGGCTCGGTCGCGCACCTGCTCAATCACGACGTCGCGTTCACCGCGGTCTCGCGCGCGCCGCTCGCAAAGCTGCAGGACTACAAGCGGCGGATGGGCTGGAGCTTTCCGTGGGCGTCCTCGTTCGACAGCGACTTCAACCACGACTTCCACGTGACGCACACCGAGCACGAATGGCAGTCGGGCGCCGTCGACTACAACTTTCGCACCTCCGACTTCCGACCCTCCGAGGAGAGCCCCGGACTGATCGAGATCGCGTCGGGCGCAGGCGTCGATCCGATCACATTCAGGAAAGAGGGGCCGGGCATGAGCGCATTCGTCCTCGACGACGGCGTCGTGCACCACACGTACTCCGCTTACGGACGAGGCGTCGACGGCCTCTGGGGCATGTACTCGTGGCTCGACCGCGCCCCGTTCGGGCGCAACGAGACCGGCATGTGGTGGCGCCGCCACGACGAATACGAAGGAGCTTGAGCGGTGGGCGGGGTCGCTCTCTCGCCGTTGACGGCGATGCGGTACGCCGCTGTACTTCAGTGCCGCGCAGGTGTTTAATCGCGATATCGCCATGCGACTCGCGCGTGCCATCTGCGTAGCTCTGCTCGGCCCCGTCTTCCTCGTGGCGCCCGTGCAGGCGTCGGCCGAAGAAATCCCTGCGCCGACGCTCACCGTCAAAGCGGCGGCCGTCCCGATTCCCGGGTTCCCGGGCACCGGCAACTTCTACGGCAAGGGCGCCGACGTCGAAGCGACCCTCGAAATCGCCGGATCGGGATATGGCGTCACCGCCCAGAACCCGAAAGGGAGCGTGCCGCCGATATCGGCGGTCAACGTCTACCTGCCGAAGGGCGTCAAGCTCCATCCGTCGGGCTTCGGCTCCTGCGCCGAAACCACGCTTCAGAACATCGGCCCCAGCGGCTGCCCCAAGAGCTCGGTCGCAAGCCCGATCGGGAGCGTGCTCGGCGAAGTCACCTTCGGCAGCGAACGCGTGCCCGAGAGCGCCACGCTTCAAGCGTTCTTCGCTCCCGGCGGCAGCCTGCTGTTCTACACGCAAGGCTCGACTCCCGTCAGCCTCGAAGTCATCTCGAGAGGCAGGTACGTGCGGAGCTCCGGCAAATACTCCTGGGAGCTCGAGACGCTCGTCCCGACAGTCGCCACCGTGCCGGGAGCGCCCCTGGCGTCGGTCAGCAGGATCCACATCAAGGCCGGCGCCGCGTACAGGTCGCACGGGAAGGTGATCCCCTACGGCACCGTGCCGAAGAAGGGCGAATGCCCGAAGGGGGGCTTCTTCGGCAAGATCGAAGTGACGTTCGGCGGGACGTTCGGAGGAGAACGCGAATTCGGGATCCCGGCCAAAACGGTCACCAACGTGATCCGCGTTCCCTGCCCGCGCCGGTAGCGCCCTCGCGCGAGAGCCCGATCACCCTAGGGCATCGACCAGTGCCTCGCACGGGCGCGACCCACCGGCCGGCACGCGACGCTCGTCGTCTCGCGGCAGAAGCACGCGTGAAATCTACGAGCGAACAGGAGCGACCGTTGCGCGCCGACATCGCCCACGGCGGGACCTTCCCCGACTACGAGCTGACCGACCACACGAAGGCCCGCCGGCGGCTGAGCGAGCTGCAGGGCAACGACCCGATGATCCTGCTGCTCGCCCGCGGCCACTACTGCCCCAAGGACAACCAGCAGCACCTCGAGCTCGCGGCCGCCTACTCGAAGATCGCCGTCGCGTACACCCAGATCGTCACGATCTCGACCGACAGCATCGTCGAGACGCGCGAGTTCCGCGCATCGGTCGGCGCCGAGTGGACGTTCCTCTCCGACGCCGGCCGCAAGATCCAGAAGGACCTCGAGATCCAGGAGTACACCGACCCCGAGCACGACCCGATGATCCCGCACACGCTCGTGCTGAAGCCGGGCCTCGTGATCCACAGCGTCTACAACGGGTACTGGTTCTGGGGCAGACCGTCGATCGGCGAGCTCTGGCGCGACCTTCGCGAGGCGACGCGCGAGATCCGGCCCGACTGGGACCTGGCCGCGTCGGGCCTGCGCGCGGCGTGGGAGGCCGGCGACCGCTCGCGCTTCTACCCGTACGAGGACCCCGATCCGGGCCTCAGGGCCGCGTAGCCGGCGACCGAACCGGAGCACGCGATGAGCGCAGGCGCCGAGAGCAACGACTACGACGCGATCGTCCTCGGCGGCGGCGCCCCCGGCGAGCACTGCGCCGCGGCGATCGCCGAAGGCGGCCTGCGCGTCGCGCTCGTCGAGCGCGCGCTCGTCGGCGGCGAGTGCTCCTACTACGCGTGCATCCCGTCGAAGACGCTGCTGCGCCCCGGCGAGGCCGTGCACGGCGCGCGCGAGGCCGCTGCGAGCGCGGACGTCGACGTCGAGGCGGCGCTCGCCTGGCGCGACTTCATGGTCTCCGACTACTCCGACGCCGGCCAGGAGGAATGGCTCGCCGGCAACGACATCGCGCTGCTGCGCGGCGCCGGCCGCCTGGCCGGAACGGGCGTCGTCGAGGTCGACGGCGTGGCCCACACCGCCGAGCACGTCGTCCTCGCGACCGGCGCCGATCCGATCGTGCCGCCGATCCCCGGCCTGCGCGAGCTCGACGGAGTGTGGGGCACGCGCGAGGCGACCAGCATGAAGGCCGTGCCGCGGCGGCTGATCGTGCTCGGCGGCGGGCCGGCCGGCGTCGAGCTCGCCCAGGTCGTCAACCGGTTCGGCGGCGAGGTCGCGATCGTCGAGGCGGCCGAGCGCGTGCTCGCGCGCGAGGCGGCGCCGCTCGGCGATGCGCTCGGCGACGCCCTGCGCCGCGACGGGATCGAGCTCGCGCTCGGCGCGAAGGCGACCGCCGCGCGGCGCGACGGCGAGGACTACGTGCTCGTGCTCGACGACGGTCGCGAGCTGCGCGGCGAGCGGCTGCTCGTTGCGACCGGTCGCAGCCCGCGCATCGACGGGATCGGCCTGGAGACCGTCGGCGTCGAGGCCAACCCTCGCGGCGTTCCGGTCGACGCGCGCCTGCGCGTCGCCGAGCGCGTGTGGGCGATCGGCGACGTCACCGGCATCCTGCCGCTGACCCACGTCGGCGAGTACCAGGGCGAGGTCGTCGCGTCGAACATCCTCGGCGAGCCGCGCGAGGCGAACTACGACGCCGTCCCGCGCGTCACCTACACCGATCCGCAGGCGGCGGCCGTCGGCGCGGGCGAGGCCGCGTTCACCGGTACCGCGCCGCTCTCCGGGATTCCGAAGACGGAGACCTACACGCGCGCCTACGCCGACTCCAGCGGCTTCCTCTCGCTGCTCAGCGACGGCGAGCGGCTGACCGGCGCCTACGCGCTCGGCCCCGAGGCCGGCGAGTGGCTGCAGCAGGCGACGCTCGCGATCCGGGCGCGCGTGCCGCTCGACGTCCTCCGCGACACGATCCAGCCGTTCCCGAGCTTCTCGGGGATCTACGGCGAGGCGCTGAAGGTGCTGCGGCGCGAGATCGCCGCCGCTCGTTAGCCGTCGCGCTCGGCCAGCGCGTCGAGCAGTCCCTTGCGCGAGGCGATTCCGAGCTTCGAGTAGACCTTGCGCAGGTGCCATTCGACGGTGCGCGGGCTGAGGTACAGCTCGGCGCCGATCTCCGGATTCGTGCGACCGTCGCGGGCGAGCGTCGCGATCCGCTGCTCCTGCGGCGTCAGCTGCTCGCGCGCGTCGTCGCGGCGCCTGCGCACGCGCTCGCCCGTCGCCAGCAGCTCCCGTCGCGCCCGGTCGGCGAATCCGTCGGCGCCGATCGACGCGAACGCCTCGTGCGCGTCGCGCAACTGCTCGCGCGCGTCGACGCGCCGGCCTCGGCGACGCAGCCACTCGCCGTAGGTGAGTTGCGCGCGCGCCCGGTGCGCGCGCATCCGACACCGACCCAGCTGGTCGAGCGCCTCGCGGTGAAGCTCCTCCGCCGCATCGCCGTCCTCGACCAGCGCGCGCGAGCGCGCCTGCGTTCCGCGCGCCCACGCGGTGCCGCTCGCGCGCGTGCGACAGGCCAGGCGATCGGCGGCGTCGCGCGCGAGCTCGGGCCTGCCGCAGCGGGAGGCGGCCTCGACCAGCTCGTACAGCGCCCACGAAGACGTCCCGACGTCGTCGCACGCGGCCGCCCTCTGGGCCGCGTCGAGCGCGTCCTCGTACTGGCCGAGCCCGTTGTGGAGGATCGCGATCGAGTAGTGCGCGGCGGTGATCGCGCAGCCCTCGCCGCGGGCGTGGGCGCCGCGCACCATCGCCTCGGCGAGCTCCGACGCGACGCCGGCCTGACCGCGCCAGGCCGCGAGCCGCAGCGGGATGTAGGGAAGCGTCTCGGCTCGATGCCCCAGCTCGATCCCCTCGGCGTCCGCGAGCAGTCGCGACGCGAGGGCCAGATCTCCTGCCTGGACGTGGAACCCCGCGAGGTAGTCGAGCGCGTACGGAAGCAGGATCAGCGTGCCCGTCGCGCGCGCGAGCTCGACCTGACTGGAGGCGAGCTCGAGCCAAGCCTCGTCATCCCACAGGTCCATCGCGGCGAGGTTGTACGCGACGCACAGCCAGTCGAGCCGCCGCTCCTCGGCGAGGTATGCGCGCAGCGCCGAGGACAACGTCGGCGCTGCGGCGACGAGTCCGTCGGTCAGGCGAGTCGCGAGGCCCAGCAGCAGCAACTGGCGCGAAGGCAGCGGCTCGCCGTCGACCGGCGCCGCGGCGGCGGCCGTCGCGACGTCGGCGACGTCGGCGCCGTTCGCCAACCGCGCCGCGTAGATCGCCGCGACCAGGGCCTCCAGGTACGTCTCCCGCGCCAGCTCGGCGTCGAGCGGTTCGAGCCGTCGCGCCGCGCTCAGCAGCAGTCGCGGAGCGTCGCTGCCGCGTCGCAGGTCGAACGCGATCTGCGCGCGCAGGCGCTGGACCCTCGCGCGACCCAGCTCGTCGAGCGGTCCCGCGTCGGCGGTCGCGAGCAGCGATTGAGCGGCCGGGAAGTCCGCGGCCTCGAACTTCGCCCGCGCCGCGTCGAGCGCGCGCGTCGCCCGCTCGCCGGGGTCCGGCGTGAACGTGACGGCGCGCTCGAGGAACGCGGCGGCGGCGGCGATTCCCCCGCGCCGCTCGGCGCGCCCGGCCGATTCGATCAGCTCGCCGGCGACCTGCTCGTCGGGCGCGAGCGCCGAGTGCGCTCGATGCCACGCTCGACGATCCGGGTCGGTCCGCGGGTCGGTCGCGGACGCGAGCGCGCCGTGCGCCGTGCGACGCTCGGACGCGGGCGCCGACCGGTAGGCCGCCGAGCGGACGAGCGGATGTCGAAAGCGCACACGCGCGCCTATTTCGAGCAGACCCTCGATCGACGCCGGCTCGGCCGCCGCGCGCTCGATCCCGAGCGCCTGCACCGCGCGCCACAGAAGCGTGGCGTCGCCGAGCGAGTCGGCTGCCGCCAGCAGCATCAGCCGCCGCGTCGCCTCCGGCAGCGCGACGATCCGCTGCCGGTAGTGGTCCTCGAGCTGCTCGACGACGCCGCCGACGTCCGGCGTCGCGAAGCCGCCGGCGAGCTCCCCCGCGCTCATGCTCCGCGGCAGTTCCAGCAGCGCCAGCGGGTTGCCGCGCGTCTCCGCCACGATCCGGTTGCGCACCGGCTCGTCGAGCCTGCCCGGGACGACCGCCTCCAGCAGGGCGCGCGCATCTCCGTCGGCCAGCCCCTTGAGCGACATCTCGGGCAGGCCGACCAGCTCGCTCGCGGCGCTCCGCCGGCGGACGGCGAACACGACCGCGACGTGCTCCGCCAACAGCCGCCGCGCGACGAACCCGAGGACCTGACGCGACGCTCCGTCGAGCCACTGCGCGTCGTCGACGAGGCACAGCAGCGGCCGCTCCTCGGCGACCTCCGCCAACAGGCTCAGCGCGGCCAGGCCGACGAGGAAGCGCTCGGGAGCCTCGCCGGAGGCGACGCCGAACGCGACGCGCAACGCGCCCCGCTGAGGCTCCGGCAGAGCATCGACGTGGTCGAGCATCGGCGCGCACAGCTGGTGCAGCCCGGCGAACGGCAGCTCCATCTCCGACTCGACGCCGGCGATCCGCTCGATCCGGAAGCCCGCGGCCTCGTCCGCGACCCAGCGCAGCAGCGCGCTCTTCCCCACTCCCGCCTCGCCGCGGACGACGAGCACCTCGCTGCGGCCGCGGCGCACGCTCCCTAGCAGCCGGCCCAGCGCTTCGCGCTCTCTGTCACGGCCCCGGAACCCCGGCGGGCGCTTGACGGCCATCGTGCCGACAGCGTAGTTCACCGCAACCGGCCCGACCAGCGACCGCGTGAGCGAGCGCGCAGAAATCAAGCCCGATCGAGGAAGTATCTCCGGCCCCGCGCGTCTCTCCTCCTGAAAGCGAATTTCTCAACGAGAGGAAGCTCATGTCGATCAACAGGACCACGAAGACCACCAGACGCGGCTGGGCCGCCTCGCTCGCGATCGCCGCGATCGGGCTCGTGCTCGTCGCCGCCGGGTGCGGAGGGTCGAGCACGAAGACGACCTCGTCGCAGGCGGCCGGCTCGTCGCCGGCGACCACCGGCTCCTCCGCTCCGAAGCAGTCGTCGGGCGGCGAAAGCGCGAGCTCCGGAATCCCGCAGGGCAACGGCGGCGACGAAGACTCCGACAACAACGGCGGCCCGAGCGATGGCGACGGCAACCTCTGAGCGACGGCCGCGCCCGCGAGCGCGGCCGTTGCTCGCCGCGCTGCTCGTGCCCGTCGCGGCGGCGATCGTCGCCGTGCTCGCCCTCGCCGGCGGCCGCGCGACCGGCGTACGCAGCGCGGGTGGAGGGGCGGCGGCGCGCGGCGCCCCGTCCGCGTTCTCATGGCTTCGCCCCGGCCCGCCGCCGCGGGGCTGGCGCATCGGGCGCCTGCGCTCGGGCGCGGCGCTCGCATACCCGGCCGGCTGGCACGCGATCGCGAGCGACGCCGGGACCTTCTCGGCGGCGCTCGGCGGGACCGGCGGGAGGATCGTCTCCTATCTGAACGCGACCCCTCGCGACGGAGCGGAGACGCTCGCGAACTGGTCGCGCTTTCGCCCGCACCACGTCGCCGAGGAGGGAGCGCACGACGTGCGCCTGCTCGCCGCCGCAGGCGGCCTGCGCTTCGCCTCCGGACGCGGCTCGTGCGTGATCGACGACTACTCGACGTCGGTCGCGAGCTACCGCGAGATCGCGTGCCTCGTGTCCGGCGAGCACACGAGCACGGTCGTCGTCGGCGCGGCGCAGCCGCGCGACTGGACCTCGCAGGGTCCGCTGCTCGAGCGCGCGATCGCGAGCTTCGCGACCTGAGCGTCCGGCCGCCGGCGATGAGATTGCTCTCAGCCGCGTGATCTTTTCGGCCGCCGGTTGTCTCACGTAGACATGCGCTTGGTACTTTGTCCATGCGCAGAGCGTTGACGCCAGCAAAAAGGGGGCCGGGAAGATGACTCGACGTATCTCGTTGGGCGCGATCGCAGCGGGGCTGATCTGCATGGGTCTGGCCTCCGCGGCGAGCGCCGCCACCACGACGCAGCTCGTGCTCGACCAGGGGGCCGCGTTCTCGATCCTCGGACACTCCTGCGGCGGGATCCAGGAGAAGGTCTACGCGACGGGCTTCGGCGCCGGCGGCTACCCGACCGGCGACGTCTACATGCAGACGCGCTGCGGCGGCAGCGGGCGCGGCGGCGGCTACAAAACGACGACGTACTCGGCCTGGGCGACCGTGACGTGGGACTGGTTCGGCGAGACGCGCGCGTTCGCGAAGCTCGAAGGCGCCGCCGAAGAAAACACGAGCTTCTCGGCCGTCGACGCGCACGGCGACCGGATCTACAACGTCGGCACGGTCGCGTACCTCGAAACCGGCGAACCGCCGCTGCAGCCGCCGGCGCCGCCGACCGGCGTGAGCGCGGGCGTCTCGATCTTCGAAGCCGGCGAAACCGAATACCTGCGGATGCAGGTCGGCTGGACGCCGGCGCCCGAAACGGCCGGCCTGATCACCTCCTCGACGGTCACGGCGACGCCCGTCAAAGCGGGACCGCCGGTGCTGAGCACGACGGTCTCCGGCGGCGCGGCGGGCGCCGACCTGAGCCCGGTGGCGCCGAACACGACGTACCTCGTGACGGTCACGAACACCGACGCCGAAGGGACGAGCGAAGCGAGCGCGCCATTCGAAGTGACGAGCCCGAACGGAGACGGCGGCGGAGGCGGAGGTGGTGGAGGCGGCGCCACCGGCGTGACGTGCGAACAGAACAGCGGCACGATCAAGCTCTCGCCGGGCCTCAGCGAAACGCCGCACGTCCAGGAAATCACGGTCAAAGGCGCGCTCAAGGCCTGCGACGGCGCCTCGGCGCCGGGCGAAGAAGCGACGTACGTCGCGCACCTGACGACGACCGAAGAAGTGACGTGCTCGACGCTCCAGAGCATCTCGGCCGAACCGACGACGACGCCGGTCTCGCTCGCCGTCAAGTGGCTGCCGAAGGGGTCGGGCAACTCGCACGGCTCGCTCGTGCTGCCGCTGACCGAACTCGGCTCGAGCCTGCAAGGCACGCTCGAAGGCGGCCCGTTCGCGACGCCGCAGAACGTGTTCGCGTCCTCGCTGTCGGAGAGCTTCACCGGCGGGCCGACGTGCGGCGTGGCGCCGGCGAAAGGCAAGGCGAAGCCGGTCAAGAGCGGCGCGTTCGTGACGTCGGCCGTCGAAATCGGGACGTAGCCGCCTGACAAGCGCGCGGCTCGCTTCGTAGCCGCCGAGCCGATCGCGGGAGGTCGGCTCGGCGGCGGTGTGGCCGGTCAGCGGGTGATCGCGGACTCGAACAGGTGCACGAGCTCGTCTAGTACCTGCTCGATTGGGATCTCCCGCGCGCTCAGCCAGTCGATCAGGACCTCGATCGTCGCGCCGACGAGCGCCATTGCCAGGACCGGCAGGTTGCGCGCCGCCGCGATCCCGGGATCGAACGTGCGGATGCCGTCGGCGATCACGTCGGCGAACGTGCGCAGCGCCTCACGCCGTCGCCGCTCGCAGCGCTCGCTGACGCCGATCAGACCGACGATCACGACATGCGCCTTGCGGTCGTCCTCGATGAGCGCGTCGACGAACGCGTGCAGACCGTCGCGCGCGCCCGTCGCGAACTCCGTCTGCCGGCGTCCGAGCGCGGTCAGGACGCGTGCGCGGAGGTCCTCGAGCAGCTCGTCGTAGACGGCGAGCAGCAGCTCTTCCTTGGAGTCGAAGTGCTCGTAGAAGCTCCGGTTGGAGACCTGCGCGGCCGCGCACAGCGCCTCGATCGAAGCGCCGAAGTAGCCGACCGTCCCGAACGAGTCGAGCCCGGCGTCGAGCAGCCGTCGTCGCCGGTCGGCTAGGCGCGCGCTCGGAGACTGACCGCGGTACGCCCGGCGCCGCGCCGGCGCGGGCTCGTGCGGCGCATCTTCCATCGCCGCGAGTCTAAGCGCCGCCGGCTCCTGGCGCAGCGGCGTCGCGATCGGGGCTTGACAGTTGGTTCAACGGCGGTATAACTTTACGGTAAGCCGTCTTTCCCGTTCGTCATGGACGGCGGCAGGTGAGGGGCAGTAAGCGACCAAAAGGGGGAGGGATGGGCAGGAGAGCAACCACCGTCGCCGGCACGGCGGCGACACTCGCGATGGCGCTCGCGCTGATCGCACCGTCGGCGAACGCGATGAAAGAACGCCCGCGCGTGGTCCAGGTGAAGGCGACCACGCTGCCGGCGCCGGCCGCGCCGGGCACGCCGGAAGCGTTCAAGGCGACCGGGATCGGCACGGTCGATCTCAACAAAGTCGGGATCCTCGAGGTCTCGGCCAAGCACGAAGCAGCCAAGAACGTGCTCGTCCTCGAGCCGGGCACGTCGGCCGCGGGCGCCTACTTCGTGCCGCTTGCGAAGTCGCTGGTCGAAGGCACGCGCGGTTGGCAGGTGTGGGCCGTCGAGCGTCGCCAGAGCTTCCTGCAGGCCGAAGGCGAGTTCACGAAGTACAAGCTCGGGAAGTTCGTGCCGAGCGAAAACCCGAGCACGCACGAAATCGAAAGCCCGTCCGAACAGCTGTACAACTACTACCTCGGCTACATCGGGCACCCGAGCATCGCCAAGCACTACGCGCCGATCGCCGACGGCAACGTGCAGTTCGCCAAGCAGTGGGGGATGAACGTCGCGGTCGAAGATCTGAACGTCGTGATCGAACAGGCGAAGGCGCTCGGCGGCAAGGTCGTCCTCGGCGGCCACTCGCTCGGCGGGAGCGTCGTCACTGCATACGCGACGTGGGACTTCGGCGGCAAAGCCGGCGCCGACGGGCTCTCCGGCCTCGTCTATGACGACGGCGGCAGCTCGCCGACGCCGATCACGCGCTCGAAGGCCGAAGAAGAACTGACGAAGCTGCAAAAACCCGAAACGACGCCGTGGCTCGCGTTCGGCGGGATTCCCGCGCCCGACCTCGGGCTGTTCTCGGACCTCGGCTCGACGCTTTCGCTGATCGACGGCGAAGGACCGTCGCAGCTCGCGAAGTTCCTGTTCCTGCCGTCGAACCTGAAGCCACCCGCAAGCGAGCAGCCGCCGACGAACGAAGCCGGCTTCGGCTACAGCGTGAACGTCGGCAGCTCGCCGCCGAACCTCGTCGCGGCGCAGGTCCACGCCGGCGCCGGCGTCGAAGAAGCCGCCAAAGAAGACGGGCTGCACGGATGGAACGGCAGTGGCGCGCTCACGCCGCTGCGCCGTTACGCCGAAATGCTGGCCGGCGCGGGGCTCCGCAAGCAGAGCGGCAGCGAGTGGTACTTCCCGGCGCGTCTGACGCTCGACACGGGCGCCGTCGCCGAGGGCAACGCCAACGAAGCGCAGGAAGTGCTCGGGCTGCACGCGACCAAGGGCCACGAACTGCCGAGCTCGCTGAAGATCCTTGCGATCAACTCCGAACTCGACAAACAGGTCGCCCTCAGCTCGCTGTCCGACGCCGAAACGCTCGCCGAGCAGTCGGGTATCCCGCGCTCGAACCTGACGCTGATCGACGAGGGCGAAAGCTACGCGCACAACGACCCGGCGGGAGCGACGCCGGCGGACAACGCGTTCTACACGCACCTCGTTCCGTATCTCGAAGGCATCGCGGCGGAATAGCCGTAGCGCGCGGGCGGGGGCTTCGGCGCCCTCGCCCGCGCGCGTCACGAGCGGGTCGCGGACACGACCGCGCTTGTGCGAGTGTGGGGGCGTGCACGCATCGACGGCGATAGAGGTGCACGGCCTGGTCAAGCGCTTCGGCGAGGTGCATGCGCTCGACGGCGTCGACCTGACCGCCCGGCGCGGACAGGTCGTCGGCCTGCTCGGGCCGAACGGCGCCGGCAAGACGACGCTCGTGCGCGTGCTCGCGACGCTGCTGAAGGCCGACGCGGGCGAGGCGCGCGTGCTCGGGCTCGACGTGGAGCACGACGCCGCCGCGCTGCGCGAGCGGATCGGGCTCGCCGGCCAGTACGCGGCGGTCGACGAAAACCTCACCGGCCTCGAGAACCTGACGATGGTCGGCCGGCTGTACGGCGCGCGCCGCGGCGCCGCGAAGGCTCGCGGGCGCGAGCTGCTCGAGCGCTTCGATCTCGTCGAGGCGGCCGGGCGCCCGACGAAGACCTACTCCGGCGGCATGCGCCGCCGCCTCGACCTCGCCGCGGCGCTCGTCGCCAAACCGCCGGTGCTGTTCCTCGACGAGCCGACGACCGGTCTCGATCCCCGCAGCCGCCTGAGCCTGTGGGCCGTGATCGAAGGGCTCGTCGCCGAAGGCACGACCGTGCTGCTGACGACGCAGTACCTCGACGAGGCCGACCGGCTGGCCGACACGATCGCCGTGATCGACCACGGCCGCCTGATCGCCGAGGGCACCTCCGATCAGCTCAAGGACCGCCTCGGCGGCGAGCGCCTGGAGGTGCGGCTCGACGACGGCGCCGCCCCGGAGCGCGCGGCCCAGGCGCTCGCGGCGATGTCCGACGAGCCGCCGAGCGTCGAGGGGCGCGTCGTCACGGTCGGCGTGCGCGAGCGCAGCGGCGCGATCGTCGAGGCCGTCCGGCGGCTGAGCGACGCCGGGATCGGCGTCGACGACCTCGCGCTGCGCCGCCCGACGCTCGACGACGTGTTCCTCTCGCTCACCGGCCACGCCGCCGAAGAGCCGGCCGAGCAGGAGCGGGAGGCGGTCGCATGAGGCGGCTCGTCAGCGACACGCTGATCATCGCCGAGCGCAACCTCGTGCGGCTGCCGCGCGCGCCCGAACTGCTGATCGGCTTCACGATCCAGCCGATCATGTTCGTGCTGCTGTTCCGCTACGTGTTCGGCGGCGCGATCAGGACGCCGGGCTACAGCTACGTCGACTACCTGATCCCGGGGATCATCGTGCAGAACACCGCCTTCGGCGGCTTCGCGACGGCGCTCGGCCTCAACGAGGACGTCAGCAAGGGGCTGATCGACCGCTTCCGCTCGCTGCCGATGTCGCGCGCCGCCGTGCTCGCCGGTCGCACGCTCTCCGACGTCGCGACGAACACGCTGTCGATCACGATCCTGCTGATCACCGGCGTGATCATCGGCTTCAGCTTCCAGACGAGCTTCCTGCACGCGGCCGCCGGCATCGGGCTGCTGCTGCTGTTCGGCTACGCCTTCTCCTGGTTCCTCGCGTTCATCGGCCTGCTCGTCAAGTCGCCCGAATCGGTCAACTCCGTCGGCTTCATCTCGGTCTTCCCGCTGACGTTCATCTCCTCGGCGTTCGTGCCCGTCGCCTCGATGCCCGACGGGCTGCGCCAGTTCGCCGAATACAACCCCTTCACGGTGATCGTCGACGCGATCCGCAGCCTGTGGCTGGGCGCGCCCGCGCACAACTATGTGTGGGGCGCGGTCGTCTGGTCGATCGTGATCGTCGCCGCGTTCGCGCCGCTCGCCGTCTCGCGCTACCGGCGCGCGGCGGGACGGTAGCCCAGCCACGAGATGGCTCCCGCCGCCGCCGACCGTCGGGCGATCCGCGCGACCGTCACCGGCGCCGTGCAGGGCGTCGGCTTCCGCGACGCGACCCGTCGCCTGGCGAGCGAGCTCGGCGTGCTCGGCTGGGTGCGCAACGGCGACGACTGCGCCGTCCTCGTGCACGCCGAGGGAGCGAGCGACGCCGTCGAGCGGCTGCTCGAGTTCCTCGCCGACGGCCCGCGCGGCGCGAACGTCGCCGGCGTCGCCGTCGAGGACGTGCGCGTCGAGGGACACGAGCAGTTCGCGATCCGCGGCGTCAGCGCCGGCGTGTTCGTCGTGCAGCAGCACGCCGCGACCGCGCGCCACTTCGACGTGCGGCTCGAGGTCGACGGCGCGATGCGCTCGTGGGCCGTGCCGAAGGGGCCCTCGCTCGACCCCTCGGCGAAGCGCCTCGCCGTGCAGGTCGAGGACCACGACCTCGCCCACAACGAGTTCGAGGGGAAGACGGACAACGGCGGCGTGATCGTCTGGGACCGCGGCTCCTACGAGCAGGGCGGGCGCGTGCCGTGGCCCGAGGCGCTCGACCGCGGGCACGCCGTGTTCGTGCTGCACGGCCGCAAGCTGCGCGGCGGCTTCGCGCTGCAGCGCACGCGGCCCGGCTCAAAGCCGCAGTGGCTGCTGCTCAAGCGCCGCGACGACGACGCGCGCCCCGGCTCCGACGTCGTCGCCGGACAGCCCGCCTCCGTGCTCAGCGGGCGCACGCTCGAGCAGCTGCTCGGCGAGCGCGAGTGAGCACAATGTGACGATGGCCGACGTCGACCGCAACGCGCCCCTGCGCGAGCAGGACCTCGATGCCGACCCGCTGCGCCAGTTCGCCGACTGGTCGGAGCAGGCCGCCGCGGCCGGCGTGCGCGAACCGGAGGCGGCGGCGCTCGCGACGGCGTCCACCGACGGCACGCCGTCCGCTCGGATGCTGCTCGTCAAGAGCTTCGACGAGCGCGGGTTCGTGTTCTTCACCAACTACGACAGCCAGAAGGGCCGCGAGCTCGCCGCCAACCCGCGCGCGGCGCTGCTGTTCCACTGGGATCCGCTCGGGCGCCAGGTGCGGATCGTCGGCTCGGCGCGGCGCACCGACGCCGAGCAGACCGCCCGCTATGCGCACAGCCGCGCGCGGCGCAGCCAGCTGAGCGCGATCGCCTCGCCGCAGAGCAGTGTCGTCGAGAACCGCGCGGCGCTCGAGCGCCGCGTCGCCGAGGTCGAGGCCGAGCTCCACGACGTCGGCGACAAGCAGCTGCCGGTGTCGCCCAACTGGGGCGGCTTCCGTCTCGCGCCGGAGACGTTCGAGTTCTGGCAGCAGCGCGCCGACCGCCTGCACGACCGCCTGCGCTACCGCCGCGGCGAGGACGGCGCGTGGGCGATCGAGCGGCTCGCGCCGTAGGCGCCCCGCCTGCCGGGCTCCGCTTCAAAGGTGCAAATAGCGACCGATGCCCACCGTCGAGTGAAAGTGACACTCGAATGAGGTAAGGTGTGAAGCACCTCTCCGGCGCGTCGCGAGGGGAAGGCCGCCCGGCCCAGTACGACCCTCCTTTTGTATTGGAGCTAGTCGTACTGGGCCGAGGTACTTCTAAGTGCTTCTGGTACGTAGCTTATCGCGTTCCGGTACAGAATGCACTACAGATGTACTCTTTTTGCAGAACGAATACTTGATTCCTGTTCTTCCTTATTTCGGCGGTTCTTTTATTAGTTCTTACCACCGTTGTTTCCTCGCTTCTTTCTATGTTCTTTTCGTTTTAGTTATCGTTGTTCTTCTCGGCGTGCTTTAGCGATAGCGATTCTGGATGCGGTTTCTTTAGACGTTCCAGCAGAACTACCGGAGCTGTTATCGCTACCTCTTCGCTGCGAAGTTCTCAATGACGGCCTGTTTCTCAGCACTGGGGTCATCAACTGCGCATCTCGTGTAGCTGCTCGATGATGTCTACTCGGCTCCCGATGGCCGTAGTACTCGACGGCTCGCGCAAGGGTCTCGCGCAAGACATCTCCGGGTAGAGCCCGGCGAAAGCTTCTGCGCGCTGCTCGACGCCCGCGAACTTAGCGGGATCTTTCATGGCGTTTCGAAGCCCCCAATCACCTTGAATGCGACGTGGCACGACGCTCAAAAGGCGCCAAGTTTGCGTAGCCGCTACTTGAAATCGCTGCTCCCGCGCTATTTGCAACGAGGTCCTGCCGGCTTCGACGTTCAGCTAATCTGCGCCGCGACCAGCGCGGCGATCATCACGACGAACAGGACTTGGACGACGATCGCGCCCGTGCGCTCCCGGTCGAGCGACCGCTGGAGGTCCTGCGGCGACCACGACGGCCAGCCGAAGCGGTTCTTCGTGCTCCCCTCGCCGTAGATCGCGCGCTCGAGCCTCAGCATCCGCCGATGCCACTCGTCCAGCGCGAGATCCTCGCCGACGACCGGCGGACGCGCCTCGCCGTCAGCGGCGGGTCGGATCTTCCAGTCGGTCGGAGGGTCGCGGCGGAGCTCTTCTTCCTTCGCGACGCGAATCTGACGATACGCGGGCACCGAGCTGTAGAGGAAGCCGACGATCACGATCGCGCCGAATAGGCCGAACGCTCCCCACAGCAGCCACTGGTGGTGCACGTGGCGCGCGAACACCGCGATCGTCCCGGTTGAGATGCCCGCGGCGACAGGCAGAGGGCCGAGCTGGCGCGCAAATCCGGCGCGCGCTTCGCGGAGCCGGTCGCGCTCGCCGCAAAGCGCTTGATAGGCCGCTTCGAGCGTCTTCGATTTGTCGCGATCCCCCGGAGTCGAATCGCGCGCCTGTCCACCGGACATTCGCAATCCTCTCGCCGACTGTCGACGCGTGGATCCTCGCATGGAGATCCGACGCGCCTACACGCTGCGCAGCGCCGCGGCCGGCGCGAGCCGCGCGGCGCGCACGGCCGGGTAGAGGCCGGCGAGCGCGCCGAGCAGCAGCGCGATCGCGATCGCGCCGGCGACGGCGAGCACCGGCACGACGACGATCCAGCCCTGCGTCGAGGCGTATCCGGCAGTCGCCGCCGCGCCGAGCGCGACCCCGGCGGCGCCGCCGAGCGCCGACAGCAGCACCGACTCGCCGAGGAACTGCACGCCGATGT
Source organism: uncultured Solirubrobacteraceae bacterium (assembly GCA_963782925.1). Lineage (GTDB taxonomy): Bacteria > Actinomycetota > Thermoleophilia > Solirubrobacterales > Solirubrobacteraceae > Palsa-744. The sequence continues at coordinate 1,509,747 of CAWALH010000002.1, read as the reverse complement.
GCACCGCGCGCGCGCCGAGCGCGCGCCGCAGGCCGATCTCCGGGCGTCGCTCGAGCACCGAGATGACCATCACGTTCGCGATCCCGACGCCGCCGACGAGCAGCGCGACGGCGCCGAGGCCGAGGAACACGGCGGTCAGCGTGCTCTGCGCGTCGGCGCGCGCCTGCAGCGCGTCCGACGGCCGGCTGACCTGCGTCTGTTCTGGGTTCTGCGGGTCGGCCGTCGCGCCGAGCAGCGCGTCGGCTTCGCGCACGCGCTCGGGGTCGGCGCGCACGTACAGCGTGCTCGCGTGGCGCGTCGTCCCGAACAGGCGCTGCGCGATCGGATAGCCGATCAGCACCGCGCGTTCGATCTCCGGCGCGAGCGGCAGCGGGCCGATCACGCCGGCGACCGTGAACCACGTGCCGTCGACGTACACCTGCAGCGGGCGCCCGCCGGCCGACAGGCGCTGCACGCCGAGGCGCTGCGCGGCGACGGCGCCGAGCACGGCCAGCGGGTAGCGCTCGTTCGCGGCGTCGAGGAAGCGCCCGCGCACGATCCGCCCGCCGAGCGTCGACAGCAGCTGCGGGTCGGCGGCGTCGACCGTCAGACCGCTCGTTTCGGCCGCTTCGATGAACGGGCTGCGCCGGACCGTCGCGTTCGCGACGCTCGTCACGGCGGCCGCCGAGCGCACGCTCGCGAGATGCCTCACCGCCGGGCCGGCCGCTTCGGGCAGCTCGGCCGACGCGCCGAGGAACGTCTGGCCGGGCGTGACCGTCAGCAGGTTCGTCCCCAGTTCGTTCAGCTCGGCGACGAGCCCCGCCTTGCTCGATTCGGAGATCCCGAGCACCGCGACCATCGCCGCGATGCCAATCGCGACGCCGAGCGCCGACAGCGCCGCGCGCAGGCGGCGCGTGCGCAGGCCGACGCTCGCGACGCGCAGCACGTCGGCCGCCAGCAGCCGGCTCGGCGCGAGCTCGCCCGTCATCGCCGCGCGAGCGCCGCTCGGCGCGAGCTCGCGCTTCATCCCGACACGCCCGCCGCCTCGTCGTGGACCAGACGGCCGTCGCGCAGCTCGACGCGGCGCGGCAGCGTCGCCGCGATCTCGCGATCGTGCGTGATCACGAGCACCGTCGTCCCCTGCTCGTTCAGCGCGCGCAGCAGCTCGAGGATCTCCCCGCCGGTGCGCGTGTCGAGGTTGCCCGTCGGCTCGTCGGCGAGCACGATCGCCGGCGCGCTGATCAGCGCGCGCGCGATCGCGACGCGCTGGCGCTCGCCGCCGGACAGCAGCGCAGAGGTCTGCCGCACGCGATGTTCGAGCCCGACCCTCGCGAGCGCCTCGGCCGCGGCGCGGCGGCGCTCGCGCGCCGGCGTGCCCGTGTACAGCAGGCCGGTCGCGACGTTCTCGAGCGCGCTGTCGGCCTCGATCAGGTGGAACTGCTGGAAGACGAAGCCGATCCGCCGCGCGCGCAGCGCCGCGAGCTCGCCGTCAGACGCGCGCGCGACGTCGGCGCCGGCGATCCGCACGAGCCCGCCGCTCGCGCGTTCGAGCGTGCCCATGATGTGCAGCAGCGTCGACTTGCCCGAGCCCGACGGCCCGACGATCCCGCACAGCTCGCCCTCGTCGATCCTCAGGTCGACGCCGCGCAGCGCATCGACGCCGCCGGCGTAGCGCTTGACGACGCCGGCGAGCTCGAGCACGGCGCTCATCGCCGCGCGCTCACTGCGACTCGACCACGCTGACGCCCTCGTGCACTCCCGCGCCTTCGACCTGCACATAGCCGCCGGCGAACATCCCCGGCGTCACCGCGAGCACGACGCGTCGCGCGCCCTCGAGCGCTTCGACAGCGTAGCCGCCGGCGGCGGTCGCGATCAGCGCCGTCGCCGGGACCGTCAGCACGCCGTGGCGGATGCTCTTGACGAGTTCGACGCTGACCGGCGCCTGGTCGAGGTGCGCGACCGGATGGTCGAGCGCGACCGTCACCGAGATCGTCGCCGATTCGCTTTCGCCGCCGCCCTGACCCTGACCCCCTTTTTCGCCGCCCGCGCCCGATTTCGGTTCGCTCGCGACCGTGCCGACCGCCGTGATGCGCCCGTGCACGACGTCGCCTCCGGGCAGCGATACCGGCACTCGCTCGCCGACGCGCGCGAGCTGCTGCTGTTCGGCCTTGACCGTCAGCTGCACGAGCTGCTGCGTCGACGTCGTCGCGAGCACCGCCTCGCCGGCGCCCGCGCCCTGCCCACCGCCCGGTTTTTCGGCGGCTTCTTTCGCGGGCGTTTCGGCGCCCGACGGCTTTTTCGATTCGTCGGCCTGTGGGGTCGGTTTCGGCGCCGGTTTGCCTGGTTTGCGCGCCGGCGATTTGGACGGCGGCGGCGATTTGGACGGCGCCGGCGTTTTCGCGGCCGGCGTCGTCGGCGCAGGCGTCGTTGCGGGCGGAGTCGTCGACGCCGGAGTGGTCGAAGTCGGTGTCGTCGAAGTCGGGGCTGTCGCGGCCGGTTCTTCGCCAGGCGGGTCCTGCCCGAGGCTCACGTGCACTTCGGTCACGCGCCGCGCGCTCGGCGCGAACACGATCCTGCCGAGCTCGACCTCACCGCTTTCGGCGAGCCCCTCGGCCTTCTGCCAGCGCCGCACGGCGGCCGCCGTCGCCGCGCCGAACGATTCGTCGTCGACGATCGCGCCGTACGGGTCGAAGCCGAGGTCGATCAGGTTCTCGTTGAGCTCGCGCACGTCGGGCCCGTCGCCGACGCCCTGCTTCAGCGCCCGGTAGGCCGGCACCGATCCGTACATCAGCACGATCGGCTGCTCGTTCACGCGGAACAGCGTGCCGCCACGGCCGATCGTCGCGCCGACGGCCGGCAGCCACGTGAACGTCCCGCCGAGCCGGTCGTACAGTTCGAGCTTGCTGCCGTAGCCGAGCGTGCCGTCGACCGTCGCGCCTTCGGTCAGCGTGCGGCGCGTCACGCTCGCCGTCGTGTCGCCCGCCGGCACGCCGGTTTCGGCGCTCGCGCGGCGCGGCGCGCCGGAGTCGACGAGCACGACGGCGAGGACCGCGAGCGCACCGATCGCGAGCGCGAGCGCCGCCAGCCAGCGGCGCCGCGGCAGGCGGACGCGCACTCGCTCAACCTCCGATGCCGACGGCGGCGGCGCCCGGCCCGGGGCTCTTGCTCACGCCGGCGCCCGGCGCACCGGGCGGACCGTGCTTGAACAGCGGGAGCAGGCCCTGGCACGCCTTCTGCGCGGCCTGGAACGCCGGGCTTTCGGGGTTCGGGCCGCGCGCGCCCTGGCCGGGGCCGCCGATCCGGATCTGCACGCCGCCGTCGGCCGTCGACGCGTGCACGTCGACGCCGTGTTCGCGCATGCACTTGGCGAACTTCAGGACCGCTTCTTCGCGCGCGACCTTTTCCTGCGGCGAGAGCTTCACCTTCTCGGCTTCCGGGCGGTAGCGCGCGCAGGCCCGCTGCGCGGCTTCCATCTTCGCCTGCCCTCCGCTGCCCTTCAGCCCGATGCCGAAGCCCTGGTGGCCCGGGCCCGAGGACGTCTTCGTTTCGAGCCCGTGTTCGCGCAGGCACTTGGCGAAGCGCGCGAGCTTCACTTCGGCGCCCCGTTCCCTGGACTGTTCCGCGGCGGCCGGGTTCGACGGCGACTTGCCGCCGCACGCGGCGAGCGCGCAAGCGGCGACGGCGACCGCCGCGATCGCGAGCAGGCGGGTCCGGCTTGACTGAGACATGCGCGCTCCTTTGCTGAGCGGTCGGCGGGGCATGCCGACATCAAGCACGCGGCGCCTGAGAATCGCCTTAGAGCTATCGAGGAGCTTGCTGAACGGCGGCGTCGCCCGGCGCCGGCGCGTCGACCGCGTCCGCTCCGCGCAGCTCCGCCTCGGTCATGTCGAGCGCGCGCAGCTCGAGCGTCAGGCAGGCGCCGCCGTCGGGCGCGTTCGCGGCGTGCACGGCGCCGCCGTGCGACTCGGCGAACTGCCGGACGATCGCCAGGCCGAGGCCGGAGCCGGGACGCGCGCGCGCCGCCGGCGCGCGGTAGAAGCGGTCGAACACGCGCGGGAGGTCGCTCTCGGCGATGCCCGGCCCGTGATCGCGCACGTCGAGCCTGCCGTCGCGCACGCGCACGTCGATCGGCTCGGCGCCGTCCGTCGCCGGGTTCCACTGGCAGGCGTTGTCGAGCAGGTTCGCGATCGCGCGGTCGAGGCGGCCCGGCGCGGCGCGCACGAGACACGGCTCGACGTCGAGCGCGAAGCGGCAGCGCGGCGCGTGCAGGCGCGCGCGCTCGACGGCAGCGGCGGCGGCGAGGTCGAGGCGGACGTCCTCGATCTCGAGCTCCTCGACGTCGGTCTTCGAGAGGTCGACGAGATCGCCGACGAGCACCGTCAGCTCGCGCAGCTGCGCCTGCACGGCGGCGACGATCCGCGCGCGTTCGTGCGGCGGCAGCTGCTCGCCGAGCGCGAGCGCGTCGAGGTTCGCGCGCACGCTCGTCAGCGGCGTGCGCAGCTCGTGCGAGGCGTCGGAGACGAGCTGGCGCTGCGCCAGGCGCGAGCGCTCGAGCGCGGCGAGCATCGTGTTGAAGCTCCCCGCGAGGCGCCCGAGGTCGTCGTCGCCGGCCCCGTCGATCCGGTGCGCGAGGTCCTGCGTGCGCGTCACGCGTTCGGCGGCGCCCGTCAGCTTGCGCACCGGCACGAGCGCCGCGCGCGAGACGAGCAGGCCGAGCGCCGCCGCGAGCGCGATGCCGCCGAGGCAGACGAGCGCGAGCACGAGGCGCAGGTGCGACAGCGTGCTGTTCAGATCGGTCAGCGGCAGCGCGACCTGCCACACGCCGCCCGGCGCGGCGCGCTCGGTGAACATCCGCACCGGCGTGCCCGCGACGACCGCGTCGGCGAAGAACGCCGGTCGCCGGCCGGCCGCGACGTCGCGCGTCGCGGCGCTCACCGGCAGCAGCGAGCCGTGATCTTCGGTGCGGATCACGCGCCCGTCGGACTGGTAGAGCTGGACGTAGCCGGTCGCGCCGCCGAGCTTCTGCCTCGGCAGGACGAGCTTGGTCCTCGTCGTCAGGATCCGTTCGACTTCTCGGCGCTTGCCCGGCGGGATCCGCGCGGCGCTCGCCATCCCGACCGCGAAGCCGCCCTGCGGCGCGGGGCCCGGCGGCAGCCTGCCTTCGCGCTTGAGCTTCATCAGCGCCGGCGTCGTCAGCAGGCTCTGGAACTGGACGGTCTGCGGCTTCTGGCGCAGGCTGACGTCGATCTGCCCGATCAGCTCGCCGCGCGTGACGACGTAGACGACGACCGACGCGATCACGACCGCGGCCGCGACGGCGCCGGCGGCGAGCAGGACCATCCGCCGCGGGAACGTCATCGCGGCGTCCTCAGCACGTAGCCGACGCCGCGCACGGTGTGCACGAGGCGCGGCTCGCCGTCGGCCTCGGTCTTGCGCCGCAGGTAGCCGACGTAGACCTCGAGCGAGTTCGACGACGGGCCGAAGTCATAGCCCCACACGCGGTCGAAGATCGTGCCGCGCGCGAGCACCTGGCGCGGGTGCGCCATCAGCAGCTCGAGCAGCAGGAACTCGGTGCGCGTCAGCTCGAGCAGGCGGCGGCCGCGACGCGCCTCGTGCGCGACCGGGTCGAGCTCGAGGTCCTCGAAGCGCAGCACGCCGTCGTCGCCCTGCCAGCCGGTGCGGCGCAGCAGCGCGCGCAGCCGCGCGACGAGCTCCTCGTGCGCGAACGGCTTCGCCAGGTAGTCGTCGGCGCCGGCCTCCAGTCCGGCGACGCGCTCGGAGACCTCGGCGCGCGCGGTCAGCAAGAGCACCGGCGTGCGGTCGCCGGTCGCGCGGATCCGCCGGCAGACCTCGAGGCCGTCGAGGCCGGGCATCAGCACGTCGAGCACGACCGCGTCGGGCGCGTCGGTCGCGAGCGTGCGGATCGCCTGGCGTCCGTCGGACGCCGTCGTCACCTCGAAGCCGTTGAGGTCCAGCACGAGTGCCAGCGCTTCGCGGACCGAGGGGTCGTCGTCGACGACCAGCAGGCGCATCGCCGGATCGTCGCGCTTGAATCTGAAAGGAACCTGAACGACGCCTGCGTCAGAGCGGCCGTCGCGAGGACGGCGCGGCGTCGTAGCCTGCAATCAATGTCCGCGTCATCGCGCCATCGCGTGGTCGTCGTCGGCGGCGGCTTCGCCGGGCTGCAGGCCGCGCTGAAGCTGGCGAAGGCGCGGCGCGGGATCGACGTGACGCTCGTCGACCGGCGCAACTTCCACCTGTTCCAGCCGCTCGCCTACCAGGTCGCGACGGGCGCGCTGTCGCCGAGCGAGATCTGCTACCCGCTGCGGACGATCTTCCGCGGGCGCGAGAACGTCGACGTGCTGCTCGCCGAGGCGCGCGGCTTCGACCTCGAGCGCCGGCGCGTCGAGCTCGCGCCGGTCGGCGAGATCCCGGCGCCGGCGTCGCTGCAGTACGACAGCCTGCTCGTCGCCGGCGGCTCGCGCTACTCGTACTTCGGCCACGACGAGTGGCGCGCGTACGCGCCCGAGCTGAAGTCGCTCGAGGGCGCGCTCGACATCCGCAGCCGGATCCTCAGCGCGCTCGAGGCGGCCGAGTGGGAGCCCGATCCGGAGCGCCGTCGCGCGTGGCTGACGTTCGTCGTCGTCGGCGCCGGGCCGACCGGCGTCGAGATGGCCGGGCAGATCGCCGAGATCGCGCACGACAGCGGCCACGACTTCCGCTCGGCGCAGACGCGCGCCGCGCGGGTGCTGCTCGTCGAGGCGGCCGGGCGCGTGCTGACCGGCTTCCCGCCGTCGCTGTCGGCGAGCGCCGCGCGCGCGCTCGAGCGGCTCGGCGTGACGCCGCTGCTCGAGCACACCGTGACCGGCGTCGACGGCGACGCCGTGACGACGACGAGCCCCGCCGGCGAGACCGTGCGCCACCCCGCGCGCACCGTCGTATGGGCGGCCGGCGTCACGTCGTCCGCGCTGGCGCAGTCGCTGGCCGGTGCGGCCGGCGTCGAGACGGACCGCGCCGGGCGCATCATCGTCGAGGAAGACCTCACCGTTCGCGGGCATCCGCAGGTGTTCGCGCTCGGCGACATGGTCGCGATCCGCCGCGGCGAGACGATCCAGACGCTGCCGGGTCTCGCGCCGGTCGCGATGCAGCAGGGACGCCACGCCGCGCGCACGATCCTCGACGGCCTCTCCGGCAGGCCGGCGCGGCCGTTTCGCTACAAGGACAAGGGCAACCTCGCGACGATCGGCCGCGCCAAGGCCGTCGCCGACCTTAAAGGCGTGCGCCTCAGCGGCGGCGTCGCGTGGGTCACGTGGCTCGCCGTGCACCTGTGGTACCTGATCGGCTTCCAGAACCGCCTGCTCGTGTTCACGCGCTGGGCGTTCAGCTTCCTCACGCACGGCCGCGGCGCGCGGCTGATCACCGGGCCGAGCGTCGCGCCGCACGAGCGTCGCTAGCGCGCGCCCGGCCGCTCACGCCGAGACGCCCTCGGTCGCCGCGGCGACGGCGGTCGGGCGCAGCACGCCGGTGTCGCGCGTCAGCCGCCGCGCGAGCGCGACCGGGATCAGGCTGATCACGATCACGAAGAACACGACGACGTTGACCTGCGGCAGCTGCTGGCCGAGGCGGATGTTGCCGAAGATCCAGATCGGCAGCGTGCTCTGCGCGCCGGCGGTGAACGTCGTCACGACGATCTCGTCGAACGACAGCGCGAACGCGAGCAGGCCGCCGGCGACGAGCGCGCCGGCGATCATCGGCAGCGTGACGTAGCGGAACGTCTGCCAGCCGTCGGCGCCGAGGTCCATCGAGGCCTCGACGAGCGAGGACTGCGTGCGGCGCAGGCGCGCGAGCACGTTGTTGTAGACGGTGACGATGCAGAACGTCGCGTGCCCGACGATGATCGTCGTCAGCCCGAAGCCGACGCCGCTGAAGCTGATGAACGAGTTCAGCGCCATCCCGGTGATGATCCCTGGCAGCGCGATCGGCAGCACGAGCAGGAACGAGATCGCTTCGCGCCCGAAGAAGCGGTGGCGGTGGACGGCGAACGCGGCCATCGAGCCGAGCACGATCGCGATCGCCGTCGCGATCAGCCCGGCGCGGATCGACAGCCAGAAGGCGTGGCGCATTTCGGCGTTGTTCCACGTCGAGGAGAACCACTTCGTCGAGAGCCCGTGCAGCGGCCAGCTCTGCACGTTCGACGGGTTGAACGCGTAGACGACGATCAGCGCGATCGGCACGAACAGGAACAGCAGGATCAGCGCCGTCCAGACGGCGAACGCGATGCGGCCGGCTCTGCCCGCGCCGATCACAGCGCCTCGAACGCTCCGAGCCGGCGGGCGATCAGCAGGTAGATGCCCATCACGATCAACGGCACCGTCGCGAACGCGGCGGCGAACGGCACGTTCGAGGCGACGCCGACGTTCTCGTAGACGACGTTGCCGATGAAGTCAGAGCCGGCGCCGCCGACGAGCGTCGGCGTGATGTAGTCGCCGAGCGTCAGCGAGAAGGTGAAGATCGAGCCTGCCGCGATGCCGGGGAGGATCAGCGGGAACAGGACCGAGCGGAACGTGCGCCAGCCGCGCGCGCCGAGGTCGGCCGAGGCCTCGATCATCGAGTCGGGCACGCGTTCGATCGCCGACCAGATCGGCAGCACCATGAACGGCAGCCAGATGTAGCTGAACACGATCCAGATCGCCCAGTTGGAGTAGCCGATGTTCAGCGAGCCGAGCCCGAGCTGGCCGATCGCCCAGTTCAGCACGCCGTCCTTGGCGAGGATCAGCCGCCAGACGTAGACGCGCACGAGGTAGCTCGACCACAGCGGGATCAGCACGGCGACGAACAGCGCGCCCTGCAGGCGCCGCGGCGCCAGGCGCACGGCGTAGAACGCGAACGGCAGCGCGAGGATCGCGTCGGTCACGGTGACGGCCGCGGCGATCCCGATCGTGCGCAGCGCGATCGTGCGGTACGTGCCGACTTTGACGAGCGTTTCGAAGTTGCCGAAGGACCAGCTGTGGACGAGGTTGCCGGTGAACGAGTCGACGCTCCACAGCGAGGAGACGAACAGGACGACGAGCGCCGCGAGGTAGATCAGCACGAACCACGCCAGCGGCGCGGACAGCAGCAGCCCGCCCCGCAGCCACGGCCGGCGGAACAACGCCGCCGACACGCGGGTGCGGGCCGAGCTGCTGTCGGCGTGGCCGGCGGCGCTCACCGGCCGCGCCCGGGCGCTACCCGGTTACTTCTGTCCACTTCTGCTGCCACTTGCTGTAGTCCATGCAGTCGCTCTGGCCGTTGCCGCATTCGGCGACCGGCGTCTTCCAGAACTTGATGCTGTCGAAGTACGCCGCCGGCGCGTTGGCGTGGTACAGCGAGCACGAGCCCTTCTGGATCTTTTCCATGTACGGGCACGCCTTCGTGTTGACGGGCGTCTCGCCGTAGGAGATCGCCTGCTCGGCCTGCACTTTCGGGCTCGACACCCAGTTGACCCATTTGTAGGCGCAGTTCGGGTCTTTCGCCTGCGAGGCGAGCATCCACGTGTCCGCCCACCCCGTCGCGCCCTCGCTCGGGATGATCTGCTGCACCGGTGCGTGGTCGGCGATCAGCGTCGAGTACTGGTAGGGCCACGCCGCGCCGATCACGGCGTCGCCGTTCTTGAACAGTTCGATCTCGTCCGACGCGAGCGCCCAGTACTTCTTGATCAGCGGCTTCTGTTCCTTGAGCAGTTCGCCGGCGGCGTTGAGCTGCGCTTCGGTCAGCTCGTACGGGTCGGTGATGCCGAGGCTCGGCTTCGTCTTCGACAGGTACAGCGCCGCGTCGGCGATCTGGATCGGGTTCGCCGGGACGGTCACCTCGCCCTTGTACTTGCCGCTGTAGATCGCCGACCAGCTCGTCGGCGCCGGCGTGACCGACTTCGTGTTGTACAGCAGTGTGTTCGGGCCCCACTGCAGCGAGATTCCGTAGTGCTTGCCGTCGACGGTGTTGTGCGACGGCGACTGCAGCTGCGGGATGAAGTTCTTCCATTCGGGCACGAGCGCGACGTTCATCTCGGCGACCTCGCCGCCGCGGATCAGGCGCAGGCTGGCGTCGCCGGAGGCCGAGACCATGTCGTACTGGCCGCCCTGGCGCATCAGCGTCACCATTTCGTCGGAGGAGCCGGCGTACTTGGCGTGCACCTTGCAGCCGGTCTGCGCTTCGTAGGGCTTGACCCACTCCGGCTGCGCGTAGCCTTCCCACGCGACGAGGTTCAGCTGCCCCTCGCCGTTGCCGATGCTCGTCGGCAGCTTCGCGCTGGACGAGCTGCTGCTGGACGAGCTCCCGCAGGCGCTGACCGCGAGGACCATCGCCGTCAGGACCGCCCCCAGCGCCCAGTCGATCTTTGCCAGTTTCATCTGCTCTCTGCCTCCTCTTGTGTTGTCTGCAGCGCCGCCGCGTCCTCTGAACGCCACGCGACCTTCACGCGCCGCCCCCGCTGCGCAAGCGCATCGGCCGCCGACGTGTCCAAGTTCTGCCTGACGACGACGATCGTCGTGCCGTCCTCGAGCTCGACGTCGTAGCGCGTCGCCGAGCCGAGGTAGGCGACCTCGCGCACGACGCCGGCGAGCGCCGCGGGGTCCTGCTCGTGCTCGCCGACGATCCGCACCTTCTCGGGGCGGATCGTGTAGAGGCGCCCGTCGCGGCGGACCAGGTTCGAGGTGCCGACGAACGTCGCGACGAACTCGTTCGCCGGGCGCTCGTAGATCTCGCCCGGCGTGCCGACCTGCTCGACGCGCCCGTCGCTGAACACGGCGATCCGGTCGCTCATCGTCAGCGCCTCGTCCTGGTCGTGCGTGACGTAGACGAACGTGATCCGCTCTGAGAGCTCGCGCTGGATCGACTTCAGCTCGATCTGCATCTGCTGGCGCAGCTTCAGGTCGAGCGCGCCGAGCGGCTCGTCGAGCAGCAGCACGCGCGGCCGGTTGACGAGCGCGCGGGCGAGCGCGACGCGCTGGCGCTGGCCGCCGGAGAGCTGGATCGGGCGGCGCTCGCCGACGTCGGGCAGGCGCACCATCGCGAGCGCCTCGCCGGCGCGCTCGCGGCGCTCGCGCTTGCCGACGCCCTTCACGCGCAGCCCGTAGGCGACGTTGTCGAGCACGCTCATGTGCGGGAACAGCGCGTAGTCCTGGAAGACGGTGTTGAGCGGGCGCTGGTACGGCGGGCTGCGCGTGACGTCGACGCCGTGCAGCTCGACGGTGCCGGCGTCGGCGAGCTCGAAGCCGGCGATCACGCGCAGCGTCGTCGTCTTGCCCGAGCCGGACGGGCCGAGCATCGTGAAGAACTCGCCGCCGCGCACGTCGAGCGTCAGGTTCTCGACGGCGACGACGTCGCCGAACGCCTTGCGCACGCCGACGAGGCGGACGGCGGGCGCGCTCGACGGCTGCCCGGGCGGCGTCGGACCCGGGCTCGGCACATCGATCGTCGTGCCCGAACCGGTCACCATCCGTTGCGAGTGTATTCGCCGCCCGCGCGGCGGCGCAACTGCGCCGTTGGACAATTCGGCGTACGCGCGCTGGACGGTTTGGCTATGGCCAGGCGTCCAAGGCGCCCGGACTAGGACGATCCGGCGCGTGGATAGGGCAGCGGCGTGAGCGTCTGCTCCAGGCGCTCGCGCAGCGGCTCGAAGCGCGGCGGCAGCGAGAGGCGCTCGCCGAGGTGCGCGGCGTCCTCGTCGACGGCGAAGCCCGGGCCGATCGTCGCGATCTCGAACAGCACGCCGCTCGGCTCGCGGAAGTAGACCGAGCGGAAGTAGAAGCGGTCGATCACCTGCGTCGGGTGCGCGTCGGCGTCGGCCGCGCGCGCGCGCCACTCCTCCTGGTCCTCGGGCTGGCAGGCGAACGCGACGTGGTGGACGGTGCCGGCGCCCTGGCTGGCGAGCGCCTCGGGCGGCGCCGGGTCATACGCGTAGAAGCTGCCGCGCTGCTCGCCGCGCACCTCCCAGTGCATCCCGTCGCCGGTCGCGAAGCCGAGCCCGTCGAGCAGCAGCCCGGCGCTGCGCGCCGGGTCGGCGGCGTATGCGCGCACGCCGTCGAAGCCCTGCAGCGCGTGCTCGGCGGGAATTCCCGGCGCGGTCGCGCTCAGCGGCGCGTCGGCGGCGCTCGCGACGATCAGCTCGTGCGTGAGGCCCTCGGGATCGTCGAAGCGCAGGCCGCCGTCCTCGGCGCGCTCGATCGCGACGTCGTGGCCTTCGAGCCGGCCGGCCCAGAACTCGAGCGACGCGGCCGAGCCGACGCGCCAGACGATCCGGTGGACCATCCCCGCGCCGGCGTGCCCGCGCGCGGCGCCGGGGTACTCGAAGAACGTCAGGTCCATCCCCGGCGAGCCGTCGTCGTCGCCGTAGAACAGGTGGTAGACGGTCGGGTCGTCCTGGTTGACGGTGCGCTTGACCATCCGCAGGCCGAGCAGCCCGGCGTAGAAGTCGACGTTGCCGACGGCGTCGCCGGTGATCGCGGTGATGTGGTGGATGCCCTCGAGCTTCATCCGATTGATGACATTATCGCCGCGTGCAAGAAGGCCCGCTGATCGCGCGCTTCGCCCGCGCCCGGCGCGATCCGACGCTCGCCGTGCTCGAAGGGTTCCACCCGCTGAAGCACGCGCTGCGCTTCGACGCGAGCGTGCTCGAGGTGGTGCGCAGCGAGGACGCCGACCTCGACGGGCTGGCTGCTCGGCTTGCGCCCGATCAGGCGGCGCGGATGGGGGAGCTGGCGCGGGCGGTTGCGCCGGAGGTGTTCGCGCAGCTTGCGCCGCTGGCGCCGAAAACGGGCGTGATCGCGCTTGCCGAGCGGCGGGCGGGCGAGCCGGCGGCGATGCTCGCCGACGCGCGGGCGGCGCCGATCGTGCTGCTGGAGGATCCGCGCGATCTGGGGAACATGGGGGCTTGCGTGCGGGTTGCGGCGGCGGCTGACGCGGGCGGGGTGCTGAGTACGGGGAGTCACGATCCTTGGGCGCCGGATGCGCTGCGTGGGGCGGCGGGGTTGCACTTCGCGTTGCCGGTTGCGCGGTTGGAGGGGTTTGGCGCGCTGGGTGACGGCGGCCGGGGCGGCGTGGCTGCGCGGCCGTTGCTTGCGCTCGATCCCGATGGGGAGCGGCTCGTGCCGGGCGAGCTGCCGGCGCGGGCGGTGCTGGCGTTTGGGACCGAGCGTCATGGGCTGAGCGGGGAGCTGCTGGAGCGTGCTGACGCGCGCGTCAGCATCCCGATGCGCGCGGGGGTGTCTAGCCTCAATCTGGCTACTTCGGTTGCGGTTGTGCTGTTCGCTTGGCGGCTGAACGGCGCGTAGCGTCTGTCGTGCGCGCCGGCGTCATTCCTATTGGTGGCCTCAGTGGCTGGCGCTACGCTTAAGATAGTGATGGTCAAGGAGCAGTTGCATCAGGCGGTCGAGGCGATGACCGACGAGGAGGCGAGCGCAGCGCTGCGCGCTCTCGCGGACGCCTCTGGTGACCCGGTCGCGTGGATGCTCGCGCACGCGCCCCTCGACGATGAGCCCGAGACCGAGGAGGAGCGCAGCGCGGTCGCGGAGGCCAAGCGTGAGCTTGCTGCCGGCGTGCCGGCGATTCCGCTCGAGCAGGTCAAGCGCGAGCTTGACCTGGCGTGAGCGATCCGCACTGGCGGGTCGAGTTCGCACCAAGCGCCGGCAAGGACCTGCGTCGCATGGACCGGCAGGGTCCAGCAGCGATGGCGGCAGACTAGGCTGGGCCAGCGATCGTCGTCTCGACGGGCGTCAGCGTCTGCATCTGAGCCTCAGTCGTCAAGTCCGAGGTCCCGGCGCATGGACGGCAGAGCTGCGCGGTCCTTCTCGCGCCCGGAAGCCTCCTTTGACCTCACGATGTCCTCTGCAGCCGCGACGGAGATCGTGAGGTGCTCAAACTCCACGTCGCTTGCCTTGCTTAGCCAATCGTCATATAGGCCTACACCGTCGGCACGTCGCACGATCTCTAGCCGTCCATATCGCGTTTCGAAGCTCGTGCCTAGCCCGCCGTAGTCGGTTTTCATCAAGCCGACCTCCGAGAGCGCACGGCTGAGGCGCGTCGCGTTGTCGACGTCGCCGGCAACGGCGATGTCCAAGTCCGCGGTTGTGCCTACCCAGCCGCGGAACTGCGCCGCGACGCCTCCGACGATTACGAACTCGACACCGTTTCTGACGAGTGCCCGGAGCAGGTGCGCTTGATCGCTGGCGAGTGTCACGAGTACGTGGCTTCGAGCAGCGCCTGCAACCCAGGAACGCGTGCGCGTTCCGATTCGCGGGGAGACGCGTCGGCGATCCGCAGCAAGTCCCTAGGGTGGGCAACCAGCACTCCGATTTTCGCGTTCACGTCTGTCGGAGAGGCGCTTCGACGGAGGTCGCGGTAATCGTTGGTGCCAGGAAGATTTCGTGCCATCACCAGCATGCCTCCGCCCGGCAGTGTCCAAGGCTCGCGGGCGTCTGACTCTCGCCAGCGGTCCTCGATGTCGATCGGAACGAGGTGGTCGGCTTTGAGTGCATGATCCATTGCCACCGTATCCGCGGCGACGAACTCGACCTGCGGGCCCTCTGGGCGCTGCGGCGCTCCGAGGAGAGCCGCCCCCAACTGGCCGATGATGACTGCTGGAGTGCGGGTGTTCGCGAGCCAGCGCAGCGCGCGCTTTGCGTCGCCCGCTTCCCTTGCTGACAGCAGTCGCTTTAGTCGTGTCGCCGGCGATAACGAAAGCTGCTCGCTGACGCGATCGTTGAGGGTGGAGTCGCGCTTGGCGAGCCTGAGAACCAGATCGAGCTCACAGCGATCAACCAGAGCGGAGACGGCGTCGAGCGAAGGAAGCTGGCTCCCTGACTCCCAGCGGACGATCGTCTCGCGGGGCCGTCCGCTGCGTTCGGCAAGCTGCTGCTGGGTAAGGCCCGCCCGATCGCGGGCGATCCGGATTACATCTTGAGTTCGCATAGTAGTGTGATGGAAGTATCACCTTGATAGTGATGGATCCATCATACCATCTGTGACGGACTCGTCACAGCCTATATTACGCCTGTCGTTCAAGGCTTCGATAGCCGACGCGCAACTCCTCTCTCAGCGGCCAGCCAACCGCCTCGGACGAGAGGGAGGCGACTCCGCCTCGGCCACAGAAGACGGAACCTCGGCGCCGAATGAAGCAGACCCGGGCGCCGGCCACCAATAACTGCCTTGCCAGGTTACGTTCGGGGATCTCCCGCCGCGAACGCCACCGACGTATTCATCCTCGATTACGACGATACGGTCGTGGCAACCATTGCACTCAAGGACCGCGACGCGTTGAGTGGCTATCCGCTCGGATGATCCCTCGCTTGCGCTCCGGCGAGCAAGAGCTGCACGCGGTCGAAGGTGTCCTGATCGACATCGCGTGGATGCGGCTGTCGATAGTGGCCGCTCGGGGAGGCGGCGGGTGCCGCGGCTGCGCAGACCCTCCTGCTCCAGGTGTGCCGCCAGCTTGTGGAGCGTCTACTGGCCGGTCGCCTAAAGCGAGAATGCCAGCTTGACCAGTGTCGCGCGCTGCTCGTCCACGACCGCCGCGATAGCGACGGGTTTGTGTTCGCTACCAGTCAAGCGATCCGCTATCGGGAGCTGATCGGTGAGGCCAGTGTCTGAGACGAAGCCGCAACAAACAAGAGGTCTGAAGTCGGCCGTCCATGTAGCGCTCGGTGATGCGATGCGCGCGGTGCGACTGGAGCAGGGCGATAGCCAGGAAAAGCTCGCCGCACGCGTGGGCCTCGACGGGAGCTATTACGGCGCGATCGAGCGTGGCGAGCACAAAGCGTCAATGGCCATGATCGACCGCATCGCTTGCGGCCTGGATATGAAGCTCAGTGAGCTACTTCGGCGGGCGCAACTGTAAAACCCCGGACCCCTCGAAACCGACGAGTATGCCCCACGGATGCGTCGACTCTTCGGTGAAGCGAGCGCCGCCTGGAACCGCTGGGCGATGTCAGCCTAGGAGCAGGCTAATCGCCCCTGCCAGTATAGTCCCGATTACAGGAATCGAGCAGCGAAAGGGGATCGGATGGAGGCGGCAGCGCATGAGAAGAAAGCTCTGCTCATTGCTTGGACTAGGCAATGCTTTGCTGCGGCGGGCCTAGAACCTAGCGAGGAGCGTGTTCGCACATACGCAGCCACTGCTGCAAATGAAATTATTGAAGAAGGGTTTGCGGGGTTCGCGGAAGGTAATTCGGTGGCCCAGAAAAAAGTCGCCGGAGGAACACCCGTGCCAGGGTTCATCGCGTACCTGAAACGATCGGTGCCGGAGGACGAGGAGGGCAGGCTCGAAGCGTTTGACGAAATCTTCCAGCGCTTCGTCGATCTAACAGCCAGCGTCGAAGCCGCCGGCGAGACCGGTGTGTTGGCGAACGCCGCCTACAATCGCTCTCTCAATGCGGCGAACGAGATCCTTCAAGGCTATTTCGAACTGCGAAGCGAAGATTTCGCTCAAAAACTTCACGAGGCCTTTGGCGACGACAGTACCTCCGTAGACATGTCGAAGGTGACCGTTCCACAGGCGATGGCCGGTAGCGGCTGCATGATCGCCCTACTGGCGATCGTGGCTGGCGTAGGTGCTCTGCTCGCCATCGCCATTTGACCCGTCCCTCCGTCGCGCATCGCCGATTGTGCGACCGAGTCGGGTAAGCCTCAACGCTATGGGTTCGCAGCGGCGAGCTTTACAAGCGCTGTGTAGCGACGGATAACGTCCTGTTTTGACAGAGCGTAGGCCTCTATGTAGACGGACGCCTGGACTGTTGTACAGTGCCAAAGCACTCCAGGGAGGTTGCCCCCTTCCTCGCTACCGCAATCGAGGGGGAGCGGAGTCAGTCCTTCGGTGTCGTCCGAAATAAAGCCGGACGAGTTTTTCCCGAGGTCCGAGCATCGCAAGATGACACGATCCTCATTTGTGAAGTGTTCCGCCGGATCAAAGTGGCATTGAGGGAATACTTGCCGGCCGCTCAGCACCGCGATGTTCACGGAGTCCGGGTAGCGCAGGTCCTTCAAGGCTGAGAACGAATTGGCCCGTGAAGCGTCGCCGGACGATGCGCTGCGATGCGACTGCGTGTTTGGGCTGCTCTGGTGAGGTATGTCAGCGCTCGTGCTCGTCGTCGGCGCCCCCTTCCCGACGGCAGAGCCGTCCTGGCCGCTAAAGAGTGCCGGGGAGTGTTCGATGCCGGCCCAGATGGCGGCTCCGAGCACGCTAGCTACGACGCTGACCCAAAACAGGCGGTGACCGCGCACCGGGCCAATTGTAATTGTGGGCGACGGTAGCGCACAATGCCGCTTGTGCGACGCGCCCGATGCGGCGGCTGGACGTAGGCTTTGAGACAAGCCCCTCAACGCAGCGCCGCAACGACCACCGCAGCTATAGCCACTCCCGTGCTTACCCACGCGGCGAAAGCTGCGATCTTCGCCCAGCGTTCCTGGGCCCTTGCTGCCGCCATTGCGACTGCAGCTTGCATGTAGTCAGTTGTGCTGCCTCCGTAGCCGGCATCCAAGAGATGGTTCTCAAAGTCCTTGAGGATCTCGTCCGGCTTCTTTCCGATTGCGCTGTAGGCCATGCAAGCCAGATTACGACTGGGCAAGGACGCCCTCCTGCGTGCCGATGCGGACCAGCCTACGCCGGGTTAGCCGCAGCCCACTTGACGATCTCGCGCGAGTCGAACACCGCGCTCCCGTCATCCAGCTCGAGCACCGGCACCCACCGTTTCCCGGTCAGCTCCTGCGCGCGTTTGCGCCCCGCCGTGTCATTGAAGATCGCCGGCAACGGCGCAAACCCATACGACTTGACCACCTCAGGATCGTGCCCAGCATCCTTCAACGCGTGGTACGCGTTCGCGCAAGGATGCCCACCAGGCCGCGGCGTCGGAAACGTCCCCCAGCAGACGTACAGCCTCACGAGACGGTCAGCGTGCCTTCCATGCCGGCCTGGCGGTGGCCAGGAACGGTGCAGAAGAACGTGTACGTGCCCGGCTTCAGTTTCAGCGTCAGCTTCTTCGAGCCGCCGGTGAAGACGGGGGTCTGACCGAGGATCTTGCTGCCTTCGGCGACGGCGACGTCGTGTTCGATCGGCGAGGAGTTGCTCATGACGATCGTGACCGTGCCGGCCTTCGCGCTGAGCTGCTTGGTGTCGAACGCGAGCTGGCCGGCGGGGTTGGCGGCGAGCTTCAGTTCGCTGCTCGCGCTTGCGGCCGGCGAGGAGGGCGGCGCCGGCGTGCCGGTCGTCGCCTTCGGCGACGTTGTGGACGACGTCGGCGTCGCGGTCGTCGTGGCGCTCGCGGTTGTTTCGCTCGTGCTCG
Organism: uncultured Solirubrobacteraceae bacterium; assembly: GCA_963782925.1. GTDB lineage: Bacteria > Actinomycetota > Thermoleophilia > Solirubrobacterales > Solirubrobacteraceae > Palsa-744. The sequence goes on along the minus strand of CAWALH010000002.1, from coordinate 1,491,460 downwards.
CTTCGGGCGCCGGCGTCGAGCTGGTCGTCTGCGTCGTCGGGGTCGCGGCCGATGCGCTCTTCGCGCCGCCGGAGGTGATCACGGCGGTCGAGACGGCGCCGAGCACGAGCACGGCGCTGATCGCGCCGACGATGCGCTGCCCGCGGAGGCTGCCGGGGAAATCGGGTTTGCGCAGGCCGAGACCGAGCGAGACGGTCAGCGCCCACAGCACGAGCAGGCCGCCGGCGATGTAGAACGGCGTTTTGCTCTTCTCGGCGGCGAGCACCGGCGCGAACTGGACGGCGAGCGTGTGCACGGGCGCGAGCCTAGCCGATGCGCCGCCGGATATGCTGGCTCGCGGGATGACCGAGACGGTGCGCACGCCGCAGGAGGCGCTCGAAGGACTGCCCGACTTCCCGTTCGAGGCGCGCTATCGCGAGGTCGACGGGATCAGGCTCGCGCACGTCGACGAGGGCTCGGGCGCGCCGGTGATCTTCGTGCACGGCGAGCCGACGTGGTCGTTCCTGTGGCGCAAGGTAATGCCGCCGGTGCTCGACGCGGGCTACCGTTGCATCGCGCCGGACCTCGCCGGCTTCGGTCGCTCGGACAAGCCGACTGACATCGGCTGGTACAGCTACGACCGCCACACGGAGATGACGGCGACGCTGCTGCAGGAGCTCGACGTGCGCGGCGCGACGATCGTCGTGCACGACTGGGGCGGCCCGATCGGGCTGCGTTTGGCGGTCGAGCACGCCGAGCGGATCGACCGCATCGTGATCCTCGACACGGGCCTGTTCACGGGCCACCAGCGGATGACCGACGCATGGACGGCGTTCCGCGACTTCGTCGAGCGCACCGAGGACCTGCCGGTCGGCTTCCTCGTGCGCGGCGCGTGCAAGAACGATCCGGGCGAGGAGGTGATCGCGGCGTACGACGCGCCGTACCCGAGCCCCGAGTCGAAGGCCGGCGCGCGCGCGTTCCCGCTGATGATCCCGCGCTCGCCCGAGGAGCCGGGCGCAGCGGCCGGCCAGCGCGTGCAGGACGCGATGCGCGAGGACCGCCGCCCGACGCTGATCCTGTGGGCCGACTCCGACCCGATCCTGCCGCCGAGCGTCGGCGAGCGCTTCGCGCAGGCGATCGACCAGCCGCCGCCGCGGCCGATCGAGAACGCGAGCCACTTCCTGCAGGAGGACCAGGGCCCTTTGATCGGCGCGTTGATCGCCGAATGGCTGCTGGCCGGCTGAGCTACTCGCCGGCTGAGCTCGGGATCTGCGGCGTGTCGGGCGCGCCCTCGAGGCCGGGCTCCGAGCGCGCGGCGCGCAGCTCGTAGCCGCGGCGCGTGATCGTGTCGGCGTCGGCGAGCACGCGGTCGGCCTTCATCGCGCGCGCCATGCCCTCGGAGAGCCGGCGCGGGAGGACGGCGCCGAGCGCGTTCGTGCGCTTGGCCGACTTCGGCACCCAGACGTCGACGATGCCGAGCTGGAGCGCCTCGACGATCGCGTCGGCGACTTCGGCGGGCTCGAGGTTGCTCATGCCGCGCGCCTGGCCGAGACCGGAGCCGAGCTCGGTGTTGACGACGAACGGCATCACGTAGCTTAGGTCGATGTGCGCGCCCATCAGGCGCAGCTCGCCGCGGACGGCCTCGGTCAGGCCGACGACGGCGTGCTTGGTCGCCGAGTAGGTCGCGCCGCCGGGCGCGCCGAACTTGCCGGCCTGCGAGGAGATGTTGACGATGTGCCCGCGGTCGCGCGGGATCATCCGTGCGAGCGCGAGCTTCATGCCGATGATGACGCCGTGCAGGTTGATGTCGATCATCCGCTGCGCGGTCAGGTCGTCCTCGTCGATGAAGCGGCCGATCTGCATGATGCCGGCGTTGTTGATCAGCACGTCGAGCGGGCCGAGCTGGCGCTCGGACTCGTCGAGGAAGGCGGCGAACGAATCGCGGTCGGTGACGTCGAGCGGCAGGCCGACGGCGCTCGGGCCGAGCTCGGACGCGGTCGCGACGGCGGCGTCGGCGTCGACGTCTCCGATCGCGACGCGCATGCCCTGCGCGAGCAGCGCCTTGGCCGTGGCGCGGCCGATCCCGCGGGCGGCGCCGGTGATCGCGACGGTCTCTCCGGCGAGGATGCGCGGCTGCTTGGCCATGGTTCTCCTCCTGATCGTGACTGACGTACTGGCTGCCCAGCCAGAATAGTGGTCAGGGCGCTGGCGGGCTAGTAGGGTGCAAGCATGGCCACGTTCGAGTTCGAGGGTCAACGGATCGCGTACACCGAATACGGCGGCGGTCCGGCGGCGGTGACGGAGAAGGGCACGCGCGGGCGCACGGCGCGCAGCGCGCGGGCGGGCGACCGGCCGCTGATCCTCGTCCACGGCCTGCTGCTGTCGCAGGATATGCACCGGCCGCTGGCGGAAGCGCTCGCGGCGCGCGGCAACCGCGTGATCACGGTCGACCTGCTGGGACACGGCGCGTCGGAGCGCCCGCGCGACATGTGGCGCTACTCGATGCACTTCTTCGGCGAACAGGTCGTCGCGCTGATGGACCAGCTGGGGATCGAGCAGGCGGTCGTGATGGGCACGTCGCTCGGCGCGAACACGGCGCTCGAGATCGCGATGACCAGGCCGGAGCGCCTGCGCGGGATGGTGATCGAGATGCCGGTGCTCGACAACGCGCTGCTGTGGAGCGCGCTCGCGTTCACGCCGCTGCTCGCGGCGCTGACGTTCGGCGAGGCAGGGATGAAGCTGCTCGCGCGCGGAGCGCGCGCCGTGCCGCGGCGACTGCTGCCGCACTACGGCAACGTGCTGCTCGACCTCGTCCGCCAGGAACCGGGCCCGAGCGCGGCGGTCCTGCAGGGCCTGTTCTTCGGGCGGATCGCGCCGCATCGCACCGAGCGGCGCAAGTTCGAGACGCCGGCGCTCGTGCTCGGGCACCGGCGCGACCCGGTGCACCCGTTCTCCGACGCGGGGATGCTCGTCGAAGAGCTGCCGAACGGCCGGCTCGTCGAGGCGGACTCGATCGTCGAGCTGCGCCTGCACCCGGAGCGGCTGACGAACGAGATCGCGGAGTTCCTCGACGAGGTGTGGGCGCCGCCGCGTCGCGCGACGAAACGGCGTCCGACGAAAGCGGCGAAAGCGCCGGCCAAACGCGCGCGCTCAGGCTGACGCCGCCCGCGGCGGCTATTTTTTCAACGGAAAGAGTTCGAGCTCGTCGACGCTGACGTGCCCGGGAGCCTGCGGCGTGCCGACGGAGGCGGCGGGCGCCTGGCTGATCCAGAGCGTGACGAAGCGATAGGGCTTCTTCGCGGCGGCGGCGGCTCCGCCGGCGCCGAGCTTGATCCGCACGTGGCGCTTGTGCTCGACGAACGACGGCGTCAGCGCCGACCAGGCGGGGTCGGTGATCGAGGTGGGCAGCGTGGCGGCGCTCGAGCCGTAGACCTGCACGGTCATGCCGGGCGTGCTGGTGCTCAGCGCGACGGCGGAGAGCTTGCGCGGCGTGTTGAGGTCGATCACGAGGCCCTCGGCCATCTTCGGCGCGACGGTCGGTTCGACGAGCGCGGTCCAGCCGGTCGTCGTGTCGCCGTCGATCGCGAGGCTCGGGTCGCCGAAGTTGCTGGCGGCGTAGTTGTAGGGGTTGTAGGTCTGAGCGGCGTTGGTGTCGAGCATCAGCGCTTCGGGGTGCGCTTCGCCGGCGACGGGCGAGCCTTCGGTCGAGCTTTTCGGCGTGGTCGTGCTCGGCGTCGTCGCGCCGCCGGATTCGGAGCCTGACGGAGTCGTCGGGACGGTCGTTTTCGGCGTCGGCGTGACGGTCGGCGTGATCGGGATTTTCGCGGCTTTCGGCAGCGGCACGGCCGGTTTGATCGTCGTCGGTATGCCGATCGTCGGCGTCGTCGCGACGGCGGGCGGCGGCGTGGCGGGCGTCGTGGCGGTGGCCGGCGGGACGACGGCCTGGGCGACGGTCGTGCCGGTCCCCTTCGGCTTGCCGTTTCCTTTGCTGAGCGCGGCGTACGCGGCGCCGGCGGCGCCGAGCACGAGCACGGCGAGCGTCGTCAGGATGACGGCGGCCGAGCGCCACGTGGGCGTGCGCGAGCCGAGGCTGTCGGGCGCGCCGGCGCCGCAGTTCAGGCACCAGTCCTGCCCGTCGGCGAGCGCGGCGCCGCAGTTCGAGCACGCGCGCGCGACTGCCGGCGATCCGCCGGGCGCGGGCGCGCCCCCGTTCGAGCCGGCGTGCGGCTGCTGCTCGACGGGCGCGGCTGGCGGGTCTGCGAGCGCCGTGGACACTGCGAGTGATTCTAGTGGCCGGTGTCGGCGCCGGGCGAAGGTGGTCCGCCGGGGACGATCTCGCGGCCGGTCGGGCACATGTGCTCGTCGAGCTCGAGCTGCCAGTAGTAGCGCGTGAACGTGGCGCCGTCGCGGAAGTCGCCGACGTGCGGCTCGACGTGCGCGCCGTCGGCCATCGCGACGATCAGCTCGGGGTAGGTGCGGCCTGGCAGGGCCGCATAGGCCGGCGCGGGGAAGGCGCCGCCGAAGCGTGTGTTTACATCTGTAATACCGAGCCCAACATCGGGGTCGCGGAACACCTGAATCGTCGCGGGGCCGGTGACGCGCAGCGCGTTCATGACGCGCGCGCCGAGCTCGATCAGCTCGTCGTCGTGGATCGCGGCGCCCTTGATCGACTCGCCGCCGCGCGACTCGAGCATCGTGCGCGGGATCGCGTTGAGGCAGCGCCCGTCGAGGTCGCCGAGGCAGTCGATCGACAGCTCGGGGCCGCCCATCGCGCGCTGGACCATGACGGGCTCGGGAGCGGGCGCGCCGTCGGGGCGCTCGACGGCGGGCGGGCGCTCGACGTAGTCGACGAAGAAGCGCGCGTGCGCGGCGTCGCGCGCGAGGTGGATCGAGCGCGCGCCGGAGCCGCGGCGCGGCTTGACGACGACGGGGTAGTCGAGCGCGTCGAGGTCGGCGTCGCCGGGCAGGACGGTCGGCGGCGAGGGCAGCGCGAGGCTCTGCAGCAGCAGGTGCGCGTCGTACTTGTCGTAGGTCCGGCGGGCGACGTCGGAGGAGGGAACGAACGCGGGCAGGCGGTGCTCCTCGCGGGCGCGCGCGAGCAGCTCGATGTCGAGGTCGGTCAGCGGCAGGACGGCGCCGACGTTGTGCTGTTCGCAGAGCTCGCGCAGCGCCTGCACGTAGTGCGGGTCGTCGACGAGCGGGACCGGCGTGCGGACGTGCGCGGCGTACTGCGCGGGCGCGAGCGGCGAGGGGTCGGCGGCGACGGTGCGCGTCAGCCGCGCGAAGCAGGAGACGATGTCGTAGCGCTTGCCGACGCCGGTGAGCAGCACGGCGGGCGGGCTCACAGCTCGCCCTCCCAGCCGCCGACGCCGCCCTTGTAGAGGCCGCCGCCGCCGAGCACGAGCGGCGGCGTGCGCGCGAGGATGCGCAGGTCGAGCAGCAGCGAGCGGTGTTCGACGTAGTAGAGGTCGAGCTCGATCCGCTCCGACCAGGGCAGCGCGGCGCGGCCGTTGACCTGCGCCCAGCCGGTGATGCCGGGCTTGACCGACAGGCGGCCGTGCTGGCGCGCGGTGTACTGCGCGACCTGCGCGGGCAGCGTCGGGCGCGGGCCGATCAGCGACATGTCGCCGCGCAGGACGTTGAGCAGGTTCGGCAGCTCGTCGAGCGAGGTGCGCCGCAGGAGGGCGCCGACGCGGGTGATGCGCGCGTCGCCGGCGTCGACGGCGAGTCCGGCGCCGACGTGCTCGGCGCCGTCGACCATCGTGCGCAGCTTGAGCATGTCGAACTGCACGCCGTGCAGGCCGGAGCGACGCTGGCGATAGAACGCGGGCCCGCGTGAGTCGAGCTTGACGGCGACGGCGGCGACGAGCAGCACGGGCGCGCTGAGCAGCAGCGCGATCGCGGAGACGACGATGTCGATCAGCCGTCGGATCATCGCGTGCCCTCGGCGGCGTCCCACCAGGCGGTCGTGCCGTGGCGCAGCCAGTCGTACAGGCCGGCGGCGGGCGAGGCGGTCGTGAGGACGTAGTAGCGCGCGATCTGCAGCGGGCGCGCGCGCAGGGCGCCGGCGAGCAGCGCGGCGAGCAGCAGCGCGAGCTGCAAGGCGAGCGTGACGGTGTAGAGGACGCTCGCGCCGGCGGCGACGAGCGCGACGTTGGCGGCGAGCGCGAGCGTGTGCAGCGCGGGCGTGGCGTAGCGGAGCAGGCGGTGGGAGAGGATCATCAGCGCGTACAGCGGCGGGTAGCCGCGCGGCGAGAGCATGCCGCCGCGCAGGACGATCGGCCAGGTGTGGCTCATCATCCGCCGCTTGCGCTGGAACTCGCCGAGCAGCGAGGGGACCATCTTCTCGCTCGCGCGTGCGGTCGGGACGTAGACGGCGCGCAGGCCGCGCTTGACCATGTTGAACGGCAGCGACAGGTCGTGGCCCATGATCGGGTCGACGACGATGTAGGAGTCGCGGCGGGTGGCGTAGATCGCGCCGTTGCCGGCGGTGATCGAGGACAGTCGCGACTCGAGCGCGCGGACGGCGAGCTCGTAGCGCCAGTAGACGCCCTCCTGGTTGGAGGCGTCGGCGCCGGCGGCGCCCTGCACGAAGCGGACCTGGCCGCAGGCGTAGCCGACGCGCGGATCGGCGAACGCGGCGATCAGCTCGCGCAGCGCGTCGGGCTCCCAGTGCGAGTTGGCGTCGGAGAAGGCGACGATCGCGCCGCTGGCGTGCTCGACGGCGACGTCCTGCGCGCGGATCTTGCCGGCGCGCGGAAGCTCGAGCACGAGATCGGCGCCGGCGTCGCGCGCGCGCGCGGCGGTCGCGTCGGTGCAGCCGTCGCAGGCGACGATCAGCTGCAACAGCTCGCGCGGATAGTCGAGCGCGAGCGCGTCGGCGACCTTCGCGGCGATCACCTGCTGCTCGTCGTGAGCGGCGACGATCAGCGTGACGGGCAGGTCGGGTGCGTCATTTTTCGAAGATCGAAGATCGACCGACGCCTGCCCGGCAGGCGCGCTGCCGCGCAGGCGCGCGAGCGCTGCGAGCGCCAGCGCGTAGCCGAGCTGGGTCCAGACGATCAGCGCGGCGCACAGCCAGAAGAGCACGTGGAGGACGAGCACGCGTCGGATTCTCGCGGACGCGCGCGGCGGAGTACGCTCGGGTGCATGAGCTACACGATCAAGAACCTCACGGAGACGGCCGACAGCGCGCCGAAGTTCGGGTTGGGCGAGCTCGGCGAGGCGCACTTCCCGCGCGAGGAGCTCGGCGCGCAGACGGTCGGCCTCGCCTACCAGGTGCTGAAGCCGGGCAAGCGCCAGGCGTTCGGCCACCGCCACGACAAGGCGGAGGAGGTCTACGTCGTGCTGTCGGGCGACGGGCGCGTGCGGCTCGACGACGAGATCGTCGAGATCAAGGCGCTCGACGCGATCCGCGTCGAGCCGGGCGTGACGCGCGCGTTCGAGGCGGGCGCGGACGGCATGGCGTGGGTGGCGTTCGGCCCGCACGTCGAGAAAGACGGCGAGCTGGACAGGGAGTTCTGGACCGACTGAGCGCGCCGGCACGGAGCCGGCGGTCGCACGGACGGCGATCGTCGGCTCGATCGCGCAGCTCGCGTCTGCTCAGCTGAGCCGCTCGTAGAGCGCGAGCGTGCGCCGCGCGATCGCGTCCCAGCCGTAGTCGCCGGCGGCGAGCGCGCGCGAGCGCGCGGCGAGCGCGTCGAGCTTCGCGGGATCGCCGAGCAGCTCCGTGAGTGCGCGGGCAAGCGCGGCCGAGTCGCCGGGCGGCACGGAGCGTGCTGCGCCGGCGGCGGCGATCTCGGCGAAGCCGCCGACGTCGGAGACGAGCAGCGGCTTTCCGAAGGCGAGCGCGGTGAACAGCACGCCGGACTGCTCGATCTCGCGGTACGGCAGCACGACGAGATCGGCGCGCCGGAAGTAGGCGGGCAGCTCGGCGTCGGCGACGAAGCGCGTAACGAAGCGGACGCTCGCGGGCGCGTCCTCTTCGAGTGCGGAGACGTCCATGCGCGGCATGCCGACGATCCACAGCTCGGCGTCGTCGACGGAGCGCCAGGCGTCGAGCAGCACGTCGAGCCCCTTGTACGGGCGCAGCAGGCCGAAGAACAGCACGACGCGCTTGTCGGTCTGAAACGGAGGCGGGCCGACCGGCTGCTCGGCGAGGTGCGCGAAGGCGCCGTGCGGGATCACGTGCACGCGCTCGGGCTCGACACCGAGCTCGTCGGTCAGCCGCGCGGCGCCGTGCTCGGTGTGCGCGACGATCGCGTCGAAGCGCTCGTACAGCGCGCGCTGCGCGTCGCGCCGGCGTGCGCTGCCCTCGCGCGGCAGGACGTCGTGCGCGGTCAGCACGAGCGGCCGCCCGCGCGGCAGCAGCGGCCCGTCGAGTTGCTGCACTGCAAGCCACTGGAAGTGCACGACGTCGGCGCGCTGCGCGGCGCGGCGGTAGCGCAGCATGTCGGGCACGTGCTCGGCGAGCTTGAGCGCGCGGCGGACGCGCTGTGCGGCTGCGCCTTCGCCGCGCACGCGCGCGGCGGCGCGGTAGAACGACTCGACGCGCCTGTATCCGCGCGCCGGCGGCACGGCACCGTAGGCGAAGCGGGACGTGACGAGCTCGACGTCGGCGCCGGCCGCGCCGAACGCCGCGCACAGCGCATGGTCGTACGGCGGCGTGTACGCCGACGGGTCGACGATGTGGACGCGCATCGTGGCAGACAATAGGCTGAAGCGATGATCGAGATCGACAGATACCGGATTCACGTCGAAGGCGGTCCGCCGACCAACTACGGCGCTTACTCGCCGGACGTGCTCGGTTGCGTAGCGGTGGGCGACACGATCGAGGAGTGCATCGACGAAATGCGCTCGGCACTGGCCTTCCACCTCGAGAGCATGCTCGAAGACGGCGAAGAGATCCCGGAGCCTTCCGGGCCAGGGGTCTACGTCAGATACGACGAGGCCGCTTAGCCGGCGCAGGGTAGGGTCCGGCGGGTGCCGGACGTCGAGGTCAGCTACTGCGTCGTCAACACGTCGCAGCGCGAGCTGTTGCTGCGCGGGCTCGACGCGATCGCACACGAGCGTGCGGCGCTGCCGTTTGCGAGCGAGACGCTCGTGCTCGACAACGGCTCGCGCGACGGCTCGGCGGACGCGGCGGAATCGCACCCGGCGGTCGATCGCGTGATCGCGCTGCCGGAACGCCGCGGCAAGGGACTGAACGACTCGCAGCTGCTGCGCGAGGCGCGCGGGCGCTACGCGCTGCTGCTGAACGAGGACTCCGAGCTGCGCCCGGGCGCGACGCTCGCGCTGTGGCGCGCGCTGCAGGAGCGCCCCGACGCGGCGCTCGCCGGCGCGCGGCTGCTGCGGCCGGACGGGCGCGAGCAGCCGTCGGCGTGGCGCTTTCCGACGCCGCTGACGGCGCTCGCCGGCGCGCTGATGCTGCATCGCGTATTCACGGTGCAGAGCGGCGGCTCGCGCACGCGCGTCGTCGACTGGTGCCAGTCGGCGGCGCTGCTCGTGCGACGCGTCGCGGCGGCCGACGTCGACTACCTCGACCCGGCGTTCTTCGTCTACTCCGACGAGGTCGACTTCGCCCGACGGCTGCGCGACGCCGGCTGGCTGTGCGTGTACGTGCCGGACGCCATCGCCGTCCATCACGAGCAGCTCGCGACCGACGCCGCCGGCGACCGGCGGATCGTCGAAATGGCGCGCAACCGCGACCTGTACATGCGCAAGCACCACTCGGCGACTGCCGCGCTCGCGGTGCGCTGGCTGACGGCGTCGGCGTACGCGCTGCGCGCGCTCGCCGCGACGCTCCTGCCGGGCCACTCGGCGCGGCGCTACGCGCGCCACGTGACGGCGACGCTGCGACCGCAGCGCGGCGAAGGGCTGCGCGAGGCGGCCGAGCGCTACAACCGCGAACGCTGACGTCCGGGCGGCGCGCTACGTCGAAGGCCGGAGCTCGAGCTCGTCGAGCAGCGCGTCGACGACGCTCGGGTCGAGCTGGCCGCCGGCGACGCGCAGCAGCTCGCGCGCGGCGTCCTCGGGCGGGCTCGCGGCGCGGTACGGCCGGTCGGTGACGATCGCCTCGTACGTGTCGCACGCGGCGATGATCCGCGCCGCGAGCGGGATCCGCTCGCCGGCGAGGCCGTCGGGGTAGCCGCCGCCGTCCCAGCGCTCGTGGCTCGCGCGCACGGCCTCGGCGAGGTGCGCGAACGCGGGAATCCGCGCGACGAGCGCGCCGCCGATCTCGGCGTGGCTGCGCATCGTCACCCACTCCTCGTCGGTCAGCGGCGCCGGCTTCAGCAGGATCTCGCTCGGGATCGCGACCTTGCCGACGTCGTGCAGCAGCGCCGCGTGGCGCACGTCGACGGCGCGCGACTGCTCGACGCCGAGACGCATGGCGACGCGCTGCGCGAGCTCGCCGACCTGCTCCTCGTGCGACGCCGTGTAGTCGTCCTTCGCCTCGACCGTGCTCATCAGCGCGGTCAGCGTCGTCGTGAACGTCTGCTCGAGGTCGGCGACGAGCATCGCGCGGTGGATCGACGAGCCGAGGCTCGCGGCGACGGCCTCGACGAGCAGCGCGTCGGCCTGGCCCAGCGCGCCCGGCTCGGGCGCCTCGATGTTGAGCACGCCCCAGACGGCGCCGTCGACGAAGATCGGCACGCTCAGCTCGGCGCGCGGGTCGGTGTGCGGGTCGCGCTGCATGTAGTCGCCGTCCGCGCGCGTGTCGTCGATCAGCTCGCTGCGGCCCGAGCGCGCGACGCGCCCGTTGACGCCCTCGTGCAGCGACTGCTCAACGAGCAGGAACTCGGTCATCACCTCGACGAGCGCGCCGGCGCCGGCGACGAGCCGCAGCGTCTCGTCGCCGTCGAGCCGCTGGATCGCGACGAGGTAGAACGCGAACGTCTCGTGCAGCTCCTCGACGACGTGCCGCACGATCTGCTCGATCTCGTTCGTCGCCGCCAGCCGCGCCGAGAGGCGCGCGGCGAGCTGCAGCTGCGCGCGCAGGTACGCGACCTCGCCGGCCGCCGCCATCCGCCGCGCACGCTCGTCGGCGCGGTGGTCGCGCAGCGCCTCGGCGCGCCGCTGGCGCTCGCGCGCGCCGGCCGTCCCGCGCTGCGCGGGCGGCGCCTCCTCGACGGCACGCGCGCTCGCGCCGCGCTTCGTCGACGTAGATCTGCGCTGCGTGACGGCCAGCTCCGGCATGTTGACCCGATAATCGGCCGCTCGCGCCAGACACTTGACACCTGCTGGACGCTTCCGTTCGGCGCAGCGCGGCCGTCAGATGTCGCGCAGTGGGTCCTCCGCATATGCCTCGACGTCGCCGTGCCCGGCGCGAAACGCGACTACGCGGCGACGGCCGTCGGCGATCAGCGCGCGCGCCTGCGCGCGCTCGTCGGCGTCGAAGAAGCGCGTGAGAAGCAGCAGCGCCGGCGCGATGCACAGCCACAGCGCGCGCAGCGCGATCCCGGCGAAGCCGCTGCTCGGCAGCAGCAGCTCGCCCGACACGGCGACGCCCGTGAGGATCGCCGTCACCTGCGCGAGGCGCCGCCACTGGAAGGCGACGGCGAACAGGCGGCGCGTCAGCACGTGCATGACGAGCAGCATCGCGACGTACGAGCCGCACAGCGCGATTCCCGCGCCGGCGATCCCGAGGCCGGCCCCGGCGCGCGGCACGAGCGCGAGCAGCAGCGCGACGTTGACGAGCAGCCCGGCGCCGGCCGCCGGCAGGTTGCGCGTCGTCGCGCGCGCGCGGCCGGTGATCACGATCATCACCTGGTAGAGGCCGTACAGCGTCCACGCGAGCGCCAGCCACGGCAGCGCCGCGTGCGCGCCGAAGTACTGCGGCGCCGCCAGCAGGCGCACGATCCAGCGCCCGAGCAGCGCGACGCCGGCGACGACGATGCCCGTCGCGAGCACGAAGTACGTCGTCACCAGCGAGTACAGCCGCGCCGCGTCGGCGTCGCTCGCGATCGAGTACGCCAGCGGCGGCCACGCGTACTGGAAGCCGCGCACGATCACGAACACGACCGTCGCGAACTGCAGCGCGACCGAGTAGTTGCCGGCCGCCGTGTGCGAGTAGCCGCGATAGAGGTAGAACCGATCGGCGACCTGCAGCGCGTACACGCTCGCGTCGGCCGGCACCGTCGGCAGCCCGAAGCGCAGCATCGCGCGCAGGTCGTCGAGCCTGACGCGCAGGCTGAAGCGGCGCCGCAGCACCCACCACAGGCCGAGCACGACGAGCGCCGACGCGCCGAAGTTGCCGAGCAGCAGGCCGCGCGCGCCCTGGCCGGCGACGACGACGAGCAGGACCGTGAACAGCACCGTCAACCCGACGTTCGCGCCCGACGCGAACACGTACGCCCGCGCGCGTTCGTCGACGCGCAGCTGCGCGTACGCCATCTCGAGGTTCGTGAACGCCCACAGCCCGAGCACCGCGCAGTCGATCAGCAGCGGGTCGTCGAAGCCGAGTATCAGCCGCGAGAGCGAACCGGCGAACGCGACGGCGAGCAGCGACGCGACGCTCGTCGTCCAGGCGACCGTCGCCGTGGCCGTGCGCGCGATCCGCTCGCGCCGTCCGACATCATCGTCATCGAAGTAAAAACGAATGAACGCCTCGCCGACGCCGACGCGCAGGAAGATGCTCGCGAGGATCACGGCCGTCAGCAGCGAGTTCGCCGCGCCGTAGCCGGCCGGCGAAACGTGTCGCGTGTATAGCGGGATCGTGACGAGCGCGATGCCCTTCGCGACGATGTCGCCGAACTGGTACGCCGCGCCCGTCGTGACGAGGCGCTTCAGATAGCCGCGCACGGCTGAGAACCTACTCGCGCCCCGCGCCTACTCCGGCGCGAGCGCCGCGACGGCGCCGTCCGGCGCGGCATCGGTCCGCTCGCGGCGCGCGCCCGCCTCGCCGGCGCGCACGAGCGCGACGCCGATGCCGAGCAGCGTCCACGTCATCGGGTCCTCGAGGAAGTCGGCGTACGTCAGCGTGTGCAGCACGAGCGCCGCGAACGCCGCCGCGATCGCGATGCGCGGCGGCGAGCGTCCGGCGCCCCTGAACAGCGTCAGGAACGCGACGACGAGCAGCGCGACGTACAGCGCCAGCCCGACGATCCCCTGCTCGGCCGCGACCGTGATCGGGATCGTGTGCGACGCCGACGTCGCGTTCTGCGCGGTCGTCCTGCTGTTGCGTTCGTACTCCTTCTGGAACGACCCCGAGCCATATCCCTCAAGCGGACGTTTCGCGAACAGTTCGAGTCCGCCTTCGATCAGCTTCGTGCGCCCGTTCGTCGCGTTCTGCGTCGACCCGCCGCTGCCCTTCAACCCGAAGTGCAGGCTCGACGGCGCGAGCAGCACGACGAGCAGCGCCAGCACGACCAGCGACACCGACACGTACGCCGTCACGAGCGCGTCCCAGCGGTACGCCGCGAGCACCGCGAGCCCGAGCAGCAGCGCCGCGATGCTCGACTGCGAGAAGCTCGTCACGAGGCCGGCGAGCAGCCACAGCAGCACGCCGCCGGCGAGCAGCACGTCGCGCTCGCGACGCCGCCACAGCACGACGGCCGTCAGCGCGATCATCACGAGCGCGAGGAACCGCCCGTAGATGTTCGGGTCGAAGAACAGCGAGTTGACGCGGAAGTAGTTGTCGTACTGGTTCGCCGCGACGACCTTCGGGTTGAGGAACAGTTCCTTGCGCGCGTACTCGACGAACCCGATCCCCGCGAACACGACCGCCAGCGCGACGGCGATCGCCAGGCAGCGCACCAGCAGCTCGCGCGTCCAGCGCACGTCGCGCAGCAGCACGAACAGCAGCGCGAACGGCACGTAGAAGAACGCCACGTTCTCGGCCGCCTTCGCCTTGTCGCTCGAGTACAGCGCCTGCAGCGCGTACAGACCGATCGACGCGAGCAGCAGCCACTCGATCGTCCCGAGGCCGCGCTCCTCGCGCGCGAGCAGCCGCGGCAGCAGGTGCGCGATCGCGCCCGCCGCGACGACCACGTACAGCGGGATCAGCAGGTTCACCGTCCGTCCGTCGGCCGAGATCGGCAGGCGAAACGGCAGCGCGAGGATCGCCAGCAGCGGGAACGCTTCGGCGTACCGGCGCATGACGACGACGAGGCCCGCGATCACGACGGCTGCGCCCAGCGCCGCGCCGACGGCGGCTCCGGCGCTGACCGACGTCGCCACGAGCGGCGCGGTCAATTGCGCACCAGCTTGAAGCCGCGCGGCGAGAACACCGTGCGGTGCTGTGCGCGCAGGCTCACGCGCACGCGGTATTCGCCGACCGGCGCCTTCGGTCCGTGGAGGCGCGCCGAGAGCGCCTGTTTGCCGTTCGGGCCCGGCACGAGCCTGTACGAGCGCGCCGTCCCGCGGCGTCCGTTCCAGCGCAGCGACAGCGCTTTGTAGCGCTTCATCGGGTAGTCGCTCAGCAACGTCGCGACCGTCGCGCCCGACGAGTCGACGATCGTCACCGTCACCGCGTCGGCGCGCGCGAGCTTGAACGAGATCTTCTCTTCCTTGACGTGCCCCGCCGGCGTCGGCGAGAAGCTCGTCGTCAGCTTGAACGACTGCACGACCGTCGGCGTGTGCTTGAGGTGCTGCGTCAGGAAGAACGCCACGAAGCACGCGAGCACAAGCAGCGCGAAGATCGTGCGCGCAAGCCGCTCGGACGCGTCACCCCCGGCCGACCTCCGGTCGGCGACGCCGGCCGCGCTGGTCAATCGCTCCCGGCCGTTCCGACGTCGCCGAGCGCGAAGCGCTCGACCGTGTCCGAGCGCAGGCCGAGGCGCAGCGTCTCGAGCGACAGCACGTCGTCGGGCGCGATGTTGCCGAGGTTGCACTCCGTGCCGAAGCGCGTCAGCAGCCACACTTGCTGCGGGCGCAGCGGCGCCTCGAACACCAGCCGGTCGACGTCGATCGCGTGCGCGATCTCGTCGATCAGCCCCGTCCGCGGCTCGCCGTCGGCGCGGTAGATGCCCGCGTTGCCCGACTCGCGCGCCTCCGTGATCACCTTCCACGCGCCCGCGTCGAGGTCACGTTCGATCTGCTCGACCCACACGTACGGCGCCATGATGAAGTCGGCGTCCTTGTTGCCGACCTCCGCGAGCACGACGAACTCGCCCGACAGCTTTTCGATCAGCGCGCGCTTGCGCTCGGGCTCGAGCGGGATCGTGCCGTCGGAGATCTCGACGTGGCGCAGGCCGAGCTCGCGCAGCCACTCCACGAGCCCGTCGACGCGGTTCTGCCTGATCGCGAGCTCCGTCAGCGTCCCGCCGAGCACGACCGGGATCCCGCGCTCGGCGTAGCGCGCGAGCTTCGCCTCGAGGTTCGCGCTGACGAGCGCCGTCCCCCAGCCGAGCTTGACGATGTCGACGCTCGCGCCCGCCACCTCGAGCAGTCCGTCGACCTCCGCGATCGACAGGCCGCGGTCGATCACGTGCGTCAGCCCCCGCTCGCGCGGCTTGGCCGAGCGCTCGGGGATGTCGAGGAACGCTCCTATGGCGACGGCGAGGCCTTGTCGAGCCCGACGATCACGACGACCGTCGCCGATCCGGCCATCGACGCGACCGTGCCTTCGATCGGCTGCGCCTGCGACACGCCGAGCGAGCGCGCGACGCTCTGCGCTTGCGCTTCGTGCCCGCTCGCGTACTCGACGACCGTCGCCTGGTTCGCGCCCGGCGGCGTGCCGCCGAGCGGCGTCGCTTTCGCGTAGCCCTGCTGGCGCAGTTCGCTCGACACCCGGTGCGCGAGCCCCGTCGTGCCCGTGCCGTTCAGCACGACGACGTTCGTCGCCGCCGCGTTCGCAGCGGCCGCCGAGCTCAACGACGATTTGCCGGTCGAGCTGCTCGCCTTCTGCGTCGTCGTCTTGCTCGCCGCTTCCTGCGATTCCGCCCCGCTCGCGTTCGTCGCCGTCGTCCCGCTTCCCTTCGAGCCGCCGCCGAGCGACACGACGATCGCGACGATCACCGCGACGCCGACGATCAGCCCGCCGACGATCAGCAGCGTCGCGCGCGCCGGCGACCGCCGCTCCGCGCGGTAGCGGCGGACCGGCGGCTCCTCGCCGCCGCGACGCGCCGGCGGCGGTGTGTCGCGTCCGGCTTGGCGCTGGCCGGCTGCTTGGCGCTGGCCGGCCGCGATCGCCGGTGCGCTGCGCACCGCCTGCGCGCTCGCAACCGGCGGATCGGCGACCGCCCTGCTCGCGACGGCGCCCGCGGCCGCCGCCTGCGCAGCGCGTGGAGCGCTGACCGGCGCGCTCGCCGGCGAAGCTGGTGCAGCGGGCGCCGGCGGGCGTCCTGGCGGACTCGGCGCGCGCGGCGCCGTCCTCGCAGCCGAGCTCGCGGCGGCGACCGTCGCCGGCGCCGGCGTGCGCGTCTCGCCGGCAGTCGGCGGCTCGGGCGACTGAGGACCGGGCGAACCGGGTGGCGTCGACGACGCCGGCCCGGGCGCGTCGGCCGGCGGCGTTGACGTCATCGGCGACGGAGTCGCGGCCGAAGCTTTGTCCGGCTCACCCGGCGCTGCGTCGGGCGTCGGAGCGTCGGAGGTTGCCGGCGCTCCGCCTGGCGCGGCCGGCGCGCCGGGAGTCGCCGTTTTTGCGGGAGTCACGGCGTTTGCGTCCGCGGTGCTTGGCGTCGCCGACGCGGCCGCGCTTGCCGCGGCTGTCGCCGGCGTCGTGCCCGGAGCCGGCTGCGACGCGGGCGCACCCGCCGGCGCCGCCGGCGAACCCGTCGCCGGCCGCGCCGCTGCGCTCGCTGCCGTGCCGGTCGCGGCGAGCGCCCCGGCGGGAGACGCCGGCGCGGCGCCGGGCGCGGCAGGCGTTGCGAGCGCGGTAGCGGCCGTGCCGGGCGCCGCCGCGCCCGGGGCTCCTGCGGCGCCTGCCGGCGCGCCGGGCATGACCGGGCGTGCGTTGATCGGCACGGCGCGCGGGACCGGCCGCACCGTCTGCGCGGCGGCGGTCGGCTGCTGCACGCGCGCCGCGGCCGCGGCGCTCACGCGCTGCTCGGTCTCAGCCGCGCGCTCGGGCGCGCGGCCGGCCCACTCGCGCAGCCTGCGCAGCTCGCGCGCCTGCGAGAACACGAGCAGCGAGAGGATCGCGATCCCGAGCAGCGCAGCGAAAGCGGCGATCGCGCCGACCTGGGTGAGCGAGCTCGAGAGCGAGAGCGCGAGCGGCGTCGAGGTCATGAATCCCGAGAGTGTATGAGGGCCGCAGGCGCATCGTGCAGGTCCTCACGAGGCTCGTCGGCGACCGCAGCGTGCGCGCGCGACGCGCTCGCGCTGGCCTCGACGTGCAGCGCCGAGAGCTCCGACACCTTCGCGGCCAGGCCGGCCGCGTCGCCCTCGAGCACGAGCAGGCCGATCTCGGCGAACATCGACTCGACCGCCGCGGCGCCGAGCGGCTCGCGCTCGGCGAGCAGGATCTTCTCGGCGCTCGTCGACCGCGCGCGCTCGTAGCTGTTGAACAGCTCCTCGTGCAGCTTCTCGCCCGGCCGGCTGCCGACGACCTCGATCTCGATGTCGCGCTCCGGGTCCAGGCCCGACAGCTCGATCATCGCGCGCGCGAGATCGAGGATCCTGACGGGCTCGCCCATGTCGAGCACGAACACCTCGGCGCCCGTCCCGGCCGGAGGCGCGGCGCGAGCGATGCCGGCGCGCGGCGCCGCGCCGTTCGACGACGGCTGCTCGCGCCGTTCGCACGCGAGCGCGCCGCTGCGGATGATCAGCTGGACAGCCTCGGGGATCGTCATGAAGTAGCGCGTCATCCGCTCGTCGGTCACCGTCACCGGCCCGCCGCGCTCGATCTGGCGGCGGAAGATCGGCACGACGCTGCCCGAGGAGCCGAGCACGTTGCCGAAGCGCACCGCCGCGTAGCACGTGTCCGGGAAGCGCGCCGTCGCCGCCTCGAGCGCGAACTCGGCGAGCGCCTTCGACGCGCCCATCACCGTCGCCGGCGCGACCGCCTTGTCGGTCGACACGAGCACGAAGCGCTCGGCGCCGAGCTCGCCGGCGACGTGCGCGACGACGCGTGTCGCGATCGCGTTGTTGCGCACGGCCTCGATCGGGTTCGCCTCCATCAGGCCGACGTGCTTGTACGCGGCCGCGTGGAACACGACCGTCGGGCGATGCTCGCTGAAGATTTCGCGCATCCGCTCCTCCTCCTTGCAGTCGGCGAGCACCGCCGAGAGCATCGATGAGGAGACGTGGCGCTCGTCGCGCAGCTCGCGCTCGATCGCGAACAGGTTGTCCTCGGCGTGATCGAGCAGCACGATCCGGTGCGGCTCGACGCGCGCGATCTGGCGGCACAGCTCGGAGCCGATCGAACCGCCGGCGCCCGTCACGAGCACGGTCTCGCCGGCGAGGTAGGCGCCGACGCGCTCGAGCTCCATCTGCACCGGCTCGCGCCCGAGCACGTCCTCGACGCGCACCTCGCGCATCTGGCGCGCGAGCGCGCCGCGCGTCTGCAACAGCTCGAACACGGTCGGCAGCGTCCGCACCGGAATCCCGCGCTCGCGACACTCGCGCACGATCCGCGCGCGCGTCGAGCCGGGCGCGGACGGAATCGCGATGATCACTTCGTCGGGCTCGGCGTCGTCGAGGATCCGCGGCAGGTCGCCTTCGGTGTTGCCGCGCACGCGCACGCCGTCGATCCGCAGCCGCCGCTTGCCCGGGTCGTCGTCGACGAACCCGACCGGCGTCAGGCCGAGTCCGCGGTTGCGCACGATCTCGCGCAGCACGAGCCTGCCGCCGTCGCCGGCGCCGGCGATCAGCACGCTGCGCTGTCCCTTGCCGCCGCCGCGGAACGCTGCCAGCGGCCGGCGCTCGTAGGCCATCCGCGCAAGCGCGCGCACGCCGACGAGGAAGACGAGCGCGAGCAGCGCGAAGAGGATGATGACGCCGTTCGGCAGCGCGACCGCCGCCGTGCTGCGGTAGTGGTGCACCGGGCGGAGCACCTCGACGCCGACGACCGTCAGCAGGACGATCGCCAGCACCGCGCGCGCGACGGCCTCGTAGTCGCGCTGGCCCGAGTAGCGCCAGCGTCGCTGGTAGACGCGCGCGAGCACGAGCACGAGCAGGCTCCCCCCCGCCACCCACCAGATCGTGCGTTCGCGCAGGATCGAGTAGTAGCCCGTCGGCCCGTGCTCGAAGCGCAGCTGAAAGGCGAGGTAGTACGCGAGCGCGACCAGTGCCCCATCCACCGCGAGTTGGGGCAGCGAGTGACGGTGCAGGGGAACGGCCGCCGAGCGGATCCGTCGGCGCATTGACGGAATTGTAAGCGGCGCTTGGGCCGTCCGGCGCGCTGCAGTCAGGCGCCCACGGGCGAGAGCAGCAGTCGCACGAGCTCGCGCGGATCGCGGCGGACGCGCTCGGCGCCGTTCGCGGCGGTCCGCCTGCCGAGCTCCAGGCGCTCGGGATCGTCGAGCCGGCGCATCCGTCCTTCGGCGATCAGGCGCTCGTCGACGGCGCCCGGACGACCCTCGAACGTCGTGTAGACGGGCACCCCGAGCGCGACCGCCTCGCGGTTCATCGTCCCGCCGGCCGAGATCACGAGATCGGACAGCGCGATCAGCGACTGCGCGTCGATCGCGCGCTCGGGCACGACGAACTCCGGCACGCCGGCGAGCTCGGCGCGCTGCGAGGCGACGCGCGGGAGCACGACCGGCTGCACGCCGCGCTCGGCGGCGGCCGCACGCAGGACGTCGAGCACGCGTGCGAACAGATCGTTCTCGAAGCGGTGGTACAGCGACACCTCGGGCGGCGTGCGAACGACGACGATCGGCCGCTCGCGATCGAGCGTGAGCTCGCCGAGCACGGCGTCGTCGGGCTCGAAGTCCGCCAGGTAATACTCCTCCTTGAGGCCGGCGTACGCGCGGATCTTGCCCTTCGCGCCGTAGCGGTACAGGCGCTCGGGCGGGATCGCGTCGGGCACGACGACCGCCCGCGCGAGCCGGCAGTTGACGTTGTGCTGGACCGTCGCCCACTCGTAGTCGAACATCGTCGAGCTCGGGATCCGCAGCAGCGCCGCCGCGACCGACACGTCGTTCGAGCCGTGCCCGAGCGCGATGTCGAAGCGGCGCCCACCGGCGGCGCGCGCATCGGCGCGCGCCCAGCGCACGAGCGCCGCCGAGCGCGACGCGAGCCCGACCGCCTTCGCGCCGAGCCGCTCGCCGCGGTGACGGCCGATCGCCTCGTGCTCGATCCCGAGCCGCTCGCACAGCGCGAGCGTCTGCGCGAAGTCGCGCGCCGTCACGCGCACATCGTGCCCGTCCGCGCGCAGCAGCTCGATCACCGGCCGCATCACCAGCACGTGCGGGCTGTTCGTCAGGTCGATCCAGACGCGCATTGCGCGGCCAACGGTATTGGCCCGCGCATGAGAAGGCTCACACCCGGGGCGTCGCAACCCGGGCCCCCGGTATCGTGCCCGAGCGATGGTCTGCGCCCAGACGATGCTGCTCGCCTCGATCTCCGAATCGATCGTCAACGAAACGTCGCACTTCGTCAGCACGGCCGGGCTGCCCGGCGTCTTCCTGCTGATGGCGCTCGGCTCGGCGTGCATCCCGATCCCGTCGGAGGTCGTGATGCTGTTCGCCGGCTTCGTCGTCGCCGACAAGACCGGCAGCGGCGCGCATCACCACCTGACGATGATCGGCGTCGTGCTCGCCGGGCTGCTCGGGACGATCGTCGGCTCGTGGGTCGCGTACGCCGTCGGCCGCGGCGGGCGCCTAGAGCTGTTCGAACGCCACGGCGACAAGGTCCACATGGGACCGGCGCAGATCGAACGTGCCGACCGCTGGTTTCGGCGCTACGGCGAGCAGATCGTGCTGTTCGGGCGCGTCATCCCGCTGATCCGCGCGTTCGTCTCACTGCCGGCCGGCGTCGCGCGGATGCCGATCGTGCGCTTCACCGTCCTGACCCTGATCGGCTCGATCCCGTGGGTCGTCGGACTCGCCGTCGCCGGACACGCGCTCGGCGGCGATTGGAAGAGCGTGCGCAAGGGCTTCGAGTACGTCGACTACGCGCTCGTCGCGCTGATCGTCGTCGGCGTCGTCTACCTGCTCGTGCGCCGGCGGCGCGGCGGCGAGCCGCCGGTCGACCAGGCTGAGGGCTCCGCCGAAATCGGCGCAGCCTCCGACGCCAGCTGACGCGCGCATCGTGGCCGCCCCCGCGCCCGCCAGGCTGCGGCTCAGCGAAGCGCTCGCGCTCGGTCTCGCGCAGGGTCCGACCGAGCTGCTGCCGGTCTCCTCCTCGGCGCACACGACGCTGATCCCGCTGCTGCTCGACTGGCGCTACGCCGAGCTCGACGCGGCACAGCGCAAGTCGTTCGAGCTCGCGCTGCACGCCGGCGCCGGCGCCGCGCTCGCGCTCGACATGCGCGGCGAGCTGCTCGACGCGGCGCGAACGCTCGACCGGCGGCGCGTCGGCGTGATCGCGCTCTCGCTCGCGCCGGCAGCGCTCGCCGGGCTGGCGCTGCGACGGCCGATCGAACGCCACCTCGGCGGAGCGCGCTCGATCGCGGCCGGGCTCGTTGCCGGCGCCGCCGCGATGGGCCTCGCCGACGCGCGCGCCGCCAGCGCCACGCGACGGCAGGACGACGCACACGGCGCCGACGGCCTCGCGCTCGGCGTCGCCCAGGCGATCGCGCTCGCTCCCGGCGTCTCGCGCTACGGCGCGACGCTGACCGCCGCGCGTGCGCGCGGCTTCGCGCGCGCCGACGCGCAGGAGCTCTCGTGGCACGCGGCGCTGCCCGTGATGCTCGGCGCCAGCGCGCTCGAGGCCGTGCGGCTGGCCCGGCACGGCGCCCCCGACGGCGCCGTCGCACCGCTCACGGTCGGCGCCGCGGGCGCGTTCGTCTCGACGTCGATCAGCGCCCGGCTGCTGCGCCGGCCGGCTCGCTCGCTGGGCTCGCTGCTCCCGTTCGCGCTCTATCGCGTGCTGGTCGCCGCGCTGCTGCTGTTGCGGTCACGGCGGGCGATGCGCGCACAATAAGGCCGATGACCGTCCTCGGGACACTGCTCGGCGGCCGTTACCGGCTCGATGCGCAGATCGGGCGCGGCGGCATGTCGACCGTCTACCGCGCGTTCGACACCGTGCTCGAGCGGCCCGTCGCGATCAAGCTGATGCACCGCGAGATCGCATCCGACTCCGACCAGCTCGAGCGCTTCCGCCGCGAGGCGCGCTCGGTCGCGCGACTCAACCACCCGCACATCGTCACCGTGATCGACGCCGGCGAGGAGCCGGCCGAGGACGGCGGCGGGACGCCGTACATCGTGCTCGAGTACGTCGAGGGCGAGACGCTGAAGTCGCTGATCCGGCGTGACGGCCCGCTCGACGTCTCACAGGCGATCGCCTACGCGATCGAGATCGTGCGCGCGCTCGGCGCCGCGCACGAACAGCTGATCGTCCACCGCGACGTCAAGCCGCAGAACGTCCTGATCGGCGACGAGGGCGGCGCGAAGATCACCGACTTCGGGATCGCGCGCACGCTCACCGAGGAGGGTCTGACGATCGCCGGGCGCGTGCTCGGCACGACCGACTACGTCTCGCCCGAGCAGGCGCTCGGACAGCCCGTCACCGGTCAGTCCGACCTCTACTCGCTCGGCATCGTCCTCTACGAGATGCTCACCGGCGAAGTGCCGTTCACCGGCGAGACGCCCGTCGCCGTCGCGATGCGCCACGTGCGCGAGCAGGTGCCCGACGTCCAGCGCCTGCGGCCCGACGTCTCCGCGGCCACCGCGTCCGTCGTCGACCGCGCCACCGCCAAGGACCTCGACTGGCGCTACGCCAACGCCGAGGCGATGGTCGCCGATCTCGAGGAGGTGCTCGCGATCGAGGCCGCTCGCGCCGGACAGGCGACCGGCGAGGCGACCAGCGTGCTGCGCACGCTCCCCGGCAAGACCCGACGGCGCCTGCCGTGGCGGATGCGCCACCCAGCGCGCTGGGCGGCCTCGCTCGCGCTGGTCGCCGCGATCGTGGCGATCGCGATCGTGCTCGCCGCGCAGCAGGCGCACAAAGGCACCGGCGTCCCGCCGGACGTGCGTTCGAGCCCCGGTCTTCAGGCCGTGCCGCTCGGACAGACCGCCGCGCACGACTACAACCCGTTCGGGACCGAACCCGAAAACCACGACCGCGTCCAGAACGTGCTCGACAGCGACCCGAACACGACGTGGAGCACGGCGCACTACTACGAAGGCACGCTGAAGAAGCCGGGCGGCGTCGGCGTCGGCGTCTACCTCGACGCCTCGCCGGGCGTCGCCGCGCGCGCGGTCGAGGTCCAGACGCCGACGCCCGGCTTCGACGTCCAGGTCTACGCCGCCGACAAGATCAACCTCTCCTACCCCTACGGCAACACGACGCCGCTGACCGAACGCGGCTGGCACGGCCCGCTCGCCGCCGCCAGCTCCGTCCGCAACCACCAGCGCATCGCGATCCCCGGCGGCACGCGCTACCGCTACTACCTGATCTGGCTCACCACGCTGCCGCCGGGGCAGCAGTCGGCGTCGATCTCGGAACTGACGCTGTTCAAGTAGGGGGGCGGCGCCACCGCGCTCCGGGCCCTGATCCCTCGAGCAGGATCTGTCCTCGATCACGGAGCTCGTTGATCACAAGACGGATCGTCGCAGGGCTGATGCCCGGCAACGCCCGTTCCACGTCGCGTTTGCGAAAGCTGGCGGGCGAACGGCGCAGTATGTGCTCGCGAACTCGATCCTGCTTGCTTCCGACGCTTGGACCCGCCGCCGCAACTCGCTCCTCGAAGTCGTCATACGCGTCTGCGACGACCTGCGCGAGGTAGCTGACCCACGGCCAGATCGTGTGCTTTCCCTCGTGCCAATCTCGCTGAGAGTCGTACAGGCTTGCGTAGTAGCTGTTCTTCGACTCGTAGACGCGCTGCTCGATGCTCACGTAGCGCGCGACGTCATAGCGAGACGCAAGCAGCTCATGCGTCGTCAGCAGACGGCCGACGCGACCGTTGCCGTCCGCGAACGGATGGATCGCAAGGAAGTCGAGGATGAAGGCGGCAACGAGGATCAGCGGATGCGCAAGCTGGTCCCGCCTAGCGGCGTTGTAGCGCTCTGACAGCTCCGTGAGAACGAATTCGGCCTGCCGCCAAGGCGGCGGCTCGAACACGATATGGCGACGGCCGGTCTCGTAGGAGACGATGAGGTTGTCGTCCGTCTTCAGATACCCGCCGCGGCCGCCAGCATGGTGGAACAGCAGCCGGTGAAGATGAAGGACGAACGGAACACTCGACGGCTCGTACGCGTCCAAGCGCATCAGGTAATCGATCGCGTCCCGATAGCCGGCGAACTCCTTTTCATTGCGGTTACGGAAGCGGGGCGATCCCTCGGCGATCTGCTCGGCGCGACGGCTGTCGACGATCACACCCTCGATCGCATTCGATGCCGTGATCGAGGCTATCCGGGCATGCTCGGATAGCTGCCTGAGCAGCTCCGGCATCTGGTCCTCGAACATCCGCTGCTGGCCCCTGCCTGTGTCGATCCGTGCCAGCACGACGCCGAGACCGGCCGGCTGACCGCTGAACGTCCTGCTTGGATCGATAAGGCTCTTCATTGTGCTATCTAGGCCAAAATAGTGCTAATTGAGCTATGTATTAGCACGAAATATGCCCAGTTAGCACGACATAAGCTCAAGCGCCCGTTCGGCCGGGCCTGTCGTGCTCAGAACGTGTGTGCGGCCACGGCCGCGTGCCGCTCGATCCCCAGCCGGCACAGCCGGTCGACGAGCTCGGGGTACGTGACCCCCGAAGCATCCATCAACTTCGCGTAGACGCTCGTCGGCGTGAACCCCGGCATCGTGTTCAGCTCGTTCAGCAGCACGCTCTCACCGTCGACGAAGAAATCGACGCGCGCGAGCCCTTCGCAGCCGCTGCGCGCGAACGCCTCGAGCGCGAGCTCGCGTACGCGCGTCGCCGCGCGCTCGGAGATCCGCGCGGGCACGAGCAGCTCCATCCCGCCCGGCGCGTACTTCGCCTCGAAGTCGTACCAGCCGGCCTCGCCGCCCGCGAGCAGGATCTCGCCCGGCTCCGACGCGATCGCGTCGGCGTTCCCGAGCACGCCGCACTCGACCTCGATCCCACCCGCCGCCGCCTCGACGATGACACGCGCGTCGTGCGCGAACGCGCCTTCGATCGCCGTGCGCATCGCGCCCGCGTCCTCCACCTTCGCGATCCCAACCGACGAGCCCATGTGCGCCGGCTTGACGAACACCGGCAACCCCAGCGCGGCGACGTGCGCGAGCACGCCGCCGGTGTCGGACGCGAAGCGCTCCTGGCGCACGTCGACGTAGTCGACCTGTGGCACGCCACCGCCGGCCCTCATCAGCTCCTTGAACAGCACCTTGTCCA
This sequence comes from uncultured Solirubrobacteraceae bacterium, assembly GCA_963782925.1. Lineage (GTDB taxonomy): Bacteria > Actinomycetota > Thermoleophilia > Solirubrobacterales > Solirubrobacteraceae > Palsa-744. The sequence goes on along the minus strand of CAWALH010000002.1, from coordinate 1,466,136 downwards.
TGCACAGCGCCGACGCCGCGACGCCCGCGCCGACGTACGCGACGTCGAGCATCTCCAAGAGCCCCTGTATGGTCCCGTCCTCGCCGAAGCGCCCGTGCAGCACCGGGAACGCGACGTCGGCGCCGAGCAGGCCACGGCCGGGGATCAGCGCGAGCGGCTCGCCCGCGCCGTCGCGCCGCCACGCGCCGTCGCGTTCGATCTGCACCCACACGACGTCGTGGCCCGCGGCGAGCAGCCCGTCGCGCACGGCCCCGCCCGAGCTCAACGACACGTCGTGCTCGGAGGAGCGGCCGCCGGCCAGCAGCGCGACCGTCAGCCGCTCGGCGCCGCTCGCGTGCGCGGCGTCGGACGCCGTCCGCGCGGACGCCATCAACCCGTCGGCGCGCCCGGCGCCGGCGTCGTCGGGGTCGTCGTCGTGGTCGTCGTCGGCGTGCTGGTCGTCGGCGTGCTGGTCGTTTCCGTGCTCTTGGCGCCGACCGTCAGCGTCACCGTCGAGCCCTTGCGCGCCTTCTGGCCGGCGGTCGGGCTCTGTTTGAGCACGACGCCAACCTTGCCTTCTTCGCTCGTCGGGGTCGTCACGACGACCGGCTGGAAGCCGGCGCCGCCAAGCGCTGCGGCCGCCTGCGTCTCGCTCTGGCCGACGACCCTCGGCACGACCACTTCGTTCGACGCCTTCGCGACCGTCAGGTTCACCTGCGTCCCCGTGCGGACCGACGACCCCGCCGACGGCGACTGCGAGAGCACGCTGCCGGCGCTCGCCGTCGACGATTCCTGCTGCGTGACCGACCCGACCGCGAGCCCGACCGCAGTGAGCGCCGCTTCCGCGCCGCTCTGCGAGTCGCCCGAGACGTCCGGCACGCGCACCTGCGCCGGACCGCTCGAGACGAGCACGACGACGGGGCTGCCGACCTGCAGCTCGGTGCCGGCCGGCGGTTGAGTGCCGATCACCTTGCCCTGCGCGATCTTCGCGCTCGGCTGGTCCTCGCGCGACGGCTTGAAGCCGGCGGCGCGCAGCCGGTTGATCGCCTGCGCCGCCGTCAGCCCTTCGTAGCTCCCGAGCGCCGCGCTCCCCGGTCCGCTGGAGACGGCGATGTCGACGCTCGTCCCCTTCGCGACGCGGGCGCCGGCCGACGGCGACTGGTCGACGACGTGACCGGTCGCGACGCTCGCGCTGGAGGTCGACGTCGGCACCGGTTCCAGGCCAGCCGCCCGCAACTTCGCCGCCGCCGCCTGTTCGGTTTCGCCGGTCACCCGCGGCACCGCCACTTTCGCCGCCGAGGAGCTCAGCAGCAGCACCGCCGCGACGATCGCTCCGACGACGAGCGCCGCGAGCAGACCCCAGAGGATCACGCGCTGGACGCCCGGTCCCTCGTTGGGCTCCTCGCGCTGCTCGTCGTAGAGCTCGGCGGCCGGCAGCAGCAGCGCGCCGGTCGGCGGACCGTCGGGCCGCCGCGCAGCGCCCGCGCCGGCCCATCCCGCGCCGAGCGCGCCCGCGCTGAGCACCGCCGTTCCGGCCGTCGCCGCCGAGGCCGGCAGCGTCTCGCGCTCGCGCTGCAGCGCCGCGATGAACTCGTCCGCGTCGGCATACCGCTGCGCCGGATCCTTCGCCAGCGCGCGCAGCACGACGGCGTCGAGTCCGGGCGGCACCGACGGGTTGACCTCGCTCGGCGGTCGCGCCTGCGCCGAGACCTGCTTGAACGCGATCGCCACCGCCGTCTCGCCGTCGAACGGAACGACGCCCGTCAACAGCTCGTACAGGATCACGCCGATCGAGTACAGGTCCGAGGAGCCGCTGACGACGTGGCCCTGCGCCTGCTCCGGCGAGAGGTACTGCGCCGTGCCCATGATCGAACCCGTCAGCGTCATGTCAGACGCTCCCGCGCGCGCGATGCCGAAGTCGGTCACCCGCGCGCGGCCCTCTTCGTCGATGATCACGTTGTGCGGCTTCAGGTCGCGGTGGATCACGCCGCGCCGGTGCGCGAAGCGCGCCGCGCGCAGGATCTGGATGACGATGTCGATCGCCTGCGCCGGCTCGAGCGGTCCCTGCTCGCGCACGACCGTCTTCAGCGAGCGCCCGGCGACGTACTCCATCGCGATGTAGTACGTGCCCTCCCACTCGCCGCGGTCGAAGATCCCGACGATGTTCTGGTGCGAGAGCCCGGCGGCGCTCGACGCCTCGCGCTTGAAGCGCTCGACGAACTCCTGGTCCTCGGCGAAGTGGTGGTGCAGCAGCTTGACCGCGACCTGCCGTCCGAGCAGCTGGTCCTCGGCCAGGTACACGTCGGCCATCCCGCCCGAGCCGACGCGCGAGATCACCTTGTAGCGGCCGTCGATCACCGTGTCCGGCTCAACCATCGCCGTCCCCTCCCCCCACGATCGCCGGGTGCTCACGCATGCAGGATCCTTTCGATCACGGCTCGCGCGACCGGTGCCGCGAACGCCGCGCCCTGTCCGGGCACGCCCTTCAGCGTCACCGCGATCGCGACCTTCGGCGCCGAGGCCGGCGCGAACGCGATGAACCACACGTTGTTGATCGCAGTCCCGATCTGCGTCTCGGCCGTGCCCGTCTTGCCGGCCACCTGCACGCCCGCGATCTGCGCCGAGACGCCGGTGCCTTCGTTGACCACGGCTTCCATCATCGTCCGCACGGCGGCTGCCGTCGAAGGCTTCATCACGGCCGACTGCACGTGCGGCGTGATCCGTTCGATCGTGCGCCCGTCGGGGTCGACGATCCGCGAGGTCATGTGCGGGACCATCAGCCGGCCGCCGTTGGCCACCGCCGCCGCTACCTCCGCCATCTGCAGCGCCGTGACCTCGAGTTTGTCCTGTCCGATCCCCATCCGCCCGACGTCGACCTGCGGACTCGTCGGCGCGATCAGGCGCGCCCCCGAGTACTCGCCGCTCGAGGACATCTGTTCGGCCGGGTAGTCGAGCTGCGGCTTGCGATCGAAGCCGAAGCGGCGCATGTAGCGGGCCATCGTCCGCTTGCCGAGCCGCTCGGCCACCTGCGCCCAGACGGTGTTGACCGATTTCGCGAGCGCCTGTGTCAGCGTCAGCGGCCCGAAGCTCTCGTTTTCGTCGTTCTGCAGCGGAACGCCCGAGATCGGCACGCGGTTGCGACCGTCGACCGTCGAGCTCGTCGTGTAGGCGCCGGTGTCGATCGCCGCGGTCGCCGTCACTACCTTGAACGTCGAGCCCGGCGCGTAGCCGAACTGCGTCGCGCGATTGACCAGCGGCTTGCCCGACGCGTCCTTCGCCAGCCGTTCGTAGCTGCGCGTCGAGCTGAGCGCGTTCGGGTCGTATCCGGGCGAGGACGCCATCACCTCGACCGCGCCGGTGCGCGGTTCGAGTGCGACGACCGCCCCTTCGTGGCCCGCGAGGGCCGATTTCGCGACCTGCTGGGCGCCGGGGTCGAGCGTCGTGTAGACGTCATTGCCCTGGCGTTTCTTGCCCTGGAGCTGGTCGAGGATCGTCTGCAGGTTGGTGCCCGTTTGACCGTTCAGCGTCGAGTTGCGGAAACGCTCGAGCCCCGTCCGGCCGAGATCGATGTAGTAATAGCCGATCGCGTGCGCGAACTCTTCGCCGGTCGGGTAGCGGCGTTCGTAGATCGCTTCCGAGCCGTGCGATTCGGCCGAGCGGACGCTGCGGGCGAGCACCGAGCCGTTCGCCGCGAGGATCCGCCCGCGATCGATCCGCTGCTGCTCGAGCAGCGAGCGGGCGTTCAGCGGGTTGTCGCGCAGCGACGACGCTTCGAAGATCGTCCAGCGCGAGGTGAACGCCAGCAGCAGGGCGAACATCACGATCACCAGCCCGAACAGGCGCACGATCGGGCGGTTCATTCGAGCTGGCCGAGTTCGAGGCTGTGCATCAGCGAGCCGGCGCTGCTTTCCGAGCGCCACGTGTGGTCGAGCACGCGATGGCGCTGGCCGGCCGTCAGCGTCGACGCCCCGACGCCGGAGACGTAGTCGCTCGTGTACAGCGAGATCCCGCCCGGCAGCGTGTACGGCAGGCCGCGGTACATCGTCACCAGGCCGCGGTCGTTCGTGCCGATGAAGTAGACCTCCTGCAGCGCCACGTAACCGGCGGCGGCGAGCAGGCCGAGCACCGCCAGCACGACGAACAGGACGCCCGCACGTCGCAGGCGAATCCGTCGGCGCGGGCGCTGTCGTGCCGACGCCGGGCGACGTGGGCGGCGCCTGACGACACCTCGTGCGCCCGCGTCGGCCTCGCGCTCAGGCGCCGCGGCGTCAGGCGCGATCGCGGTCGCGGTTCCGGTCCCCGTCTGCGTCGCGGCGGACGCTCCATCGCCTGACGCCGACGCCGAGCTCGCCGGCGCCTGCACGACCGGCGCCTCCTCGGTCAGCGGCGCCGCGCTCGTGTCGAGCTCCTCGACGCGCAGCAGCACGACCGTGATGTTGTCGCGGCCGCCGGCCTCGTTCGCCGTCGCGATCAGCGCCTCGCCCGCCTCGCGCAGCGGCTCGTGAGCGCGCAGCACCGCGGCGACCTGCTCGTCGGAGAGCATCGTCGTCAGCCCGTCGCTGCACAGCAGGTACACGTCGCCGTCGCGCGCCGCGTAGGAGCGCGTGTCGACCTCGACGACCCCCTCGGGACCAAGCGCGCGCGTGATCACCGAGCGCTGCGGGTGCTCGACCGCTTCCTCCGGCGTCAGCCGCCCCTGACGGATCAGCTCGTCGACGAGCGAGTGGTCGTCGGTCAGCCGCTCCAACGCGCCGTCGCGCAGGCGATACGCCCTGCTGTCGCCGACGTGCGCGATCGAGATCTCGTGCTCGCCGGCGTACACCGCCGTCAGCGTCGTCCCCATCCCGGCCTGCTCGGCGTGGCTGTGCGAGAGCTCGTAGATCCGCGCGTTGGCCTGCTGCGCGAGCGCGGCGAGCGACGTCTCCGCCTGCGACGGGTCGCCGACGCCCGCCTCGAACGTCTCGACCGCGATCCGTGAGGCGACCTCGCCCGCCTGCGCGCCGCCCATCCCGTCGGCGACGACGTACAGCGGCGCGCGCGCCAGCAGCGAGTCCTCGTTCGCTCGCCGCTGGCGACCCGTGTCGCTACCGGCGTACTGCTCCGCTACGCGCAGCACGTCACTCGACCTCGAACGTGAATTCGCTGTCGCCGATCCGCACGCGATCGCCGGGGTGCAGCGGGCGCGGGCCCTGCAGCACCTCCTCGTTGAGGTACGTGCCGTTCGTCGAGCCGAGATCTTCGATCACGACGGCGGCGCCCTGCTCGAAGATGCGCGCGTGCCGCGAGGACGCGAACGGGTCCTCGAGGCGGATCTCCGCCCGCTCGCCGCGCCCGAGCACGAGGTCTCCGTCGATGTCGTAGATCATCCTCGGCTCATGGCCGGGTGCGCGCTCGACGACGAGCTGCGGGGAGCGATGGGCGACGTCCGCGCCGGGCGAGCTCGCCGAGTACATGCCGGTCGCGTCGCCGGCGATCGGCGGCGACGACGGGCCGCCGGGGTCGGCGATCAGCGTCGCGTCGCCTCCTCGCAGGTCGCGTTTGGCGCTGCGCGCGACCCACAGCACGAACAGGTACAGCACGGCGAGGAAGCCGAACTTCAAGGCGACCGATACCGGAGCGAGCGTCGTCATCCAAGCTCGAACAGGATCTCCGTCGAGCCGAGCTCGATGCGGTCGCCCGCCTGCAGCGCATGCGCGCTCGAGACCGTGCGTCCGTTCAGCCGCACGCCGTTGGTCGAGCCCAGGTCGGCGACCGTCCAGCCGTCCCGCGACGGCCTGATCTCGGCGTGCTGGCGCGAGATGCTCGAGTCGTCGAGCACGATGTCGCAATCTCGGCTGCGCCCGATCGTCGCGCCGCGCGGCGGGACCGGCAGCCGCCGGCCGGCGACCGTCACGAGCGCTCGCGAGCGGCGCTGCCCCTGCGCCTCCTCGACCTCGCCGCGCACGCGCGCCGAGCTGCTGTAGATCATCGTCTCGCCGTGCCGTTCCTGCGCCGGCGGCTCGGCCCGCGGCGACGGCCGGCGCTCGCCTTCCTCGTCGTGCCCGTCCGGACGGACCAGGCGCGCCTGGATCCCGAATTCGCCGAGCGCGAGCGCGTCGTCGGTGTGGAACGTGACGCTCGGGCTCGACGGCAGGATCAGCTCCTCGCGGCGTGCGTGCTCGAGCAGGTACGCGCACAGCTCGTCGATCACCTCGTGCTCGACGCCCTCATAGCGCGCGCGGTCCTCGGGCGAGAGCCATACGGCGTACTCGTTCGGCGCGTACGTGCGCGAGACCGACGTCGTGCGGTGCTCGTCCATCTCCCGTGCGAGCTTGCGCGCGAGTTCCATCGGGCGCACCTCCGAGCGGAACAGACGCCCGAAGGTGCCCTCGACGAGGTTGGCGATCGTTGTCTCGACGCTTTTCAGCACGTTCATTGGGGGGCGGGCCGCGCCGTTCCGGCCGGCCCCGACATTCTGCGCTTGGCAGCGCGAAGCGCGGAGGGCCCGGGCGAGCCGTCAGGCCATGCTACGTCAGACCGGACCCCGCAGAGCGCGGGCCCCGACGGCGAGCGCGCCGCCGAGCACCGCGCCGAGGATCAACCCGCGCGGAGCGGCGAGCGCCGCGCCGCTCGCGAGGCCGCCGTCGAGGATCGGCGCGACCGTCGCGATCGCGCCCGACCAGAGCGCCGCCGCGACGACGTCGAGCGCCGCGCCACGTCCGCGCACGAGCAGCGGCAAGAGCGCCGCGCCGAGCGCCCACAGGGCCGCGCCGAGCAGCGTCGCGACGCTGAACAGCGGGCCGATCGCGTGCAGCGCCGGGTTCAGCGAGCCCTCCCACGTCGCGCGAGACGGCGTGCCGGCGACGGGCCCAAGCCACAGATGACGTTCGGTCAGCGGCCCGGCGAGCGTCAGCCACCAGTATCCGAGCGCGCCCAGCGCCGCGCGCATCCGCCAGCGCGCCGCCTGCCCGGCGATCGCCGGGAACGCCGCGGCGAGGCCGACGAAGCCGAGCGCCGGCGCGAGCGCGCACGCGAGCCACCCTCCCGTGCCGGCGCGATCGCGCCGCCCGATCGGCAGCGCGACGATCGGCAGCAGCGCGCACAGCAGCAGCAGCGCGACGCCGGGACGCCCGGACGCCGTCTGCCAGACGCTCGCCGCCAGCGCGACCGCCAGCCACAGCAGGCGCGGCATCCCGCGGCGCGCCGGGCGCCGGGCGCCGTCGGACACGTGCGCCGGCGCAAGCGCCGCCTCGCGCTCGGCGATCGAGTCGAGCCGCTCCCGCTGCGCCTCGCGGGTCGGCGCGAGCGACCCGACGAGCGACGCCGGCGGCGTGCGCGCGCCCGGCTCCTTCCACGCCGGCGGCCGGTCGATCGCATCGCGCGGCGCGGCGGCGGGCTCGCGCGGCGAGTCGTGGCGCGGCGGCGGGCGCAGGAAGCGGCCGCGCGGGAGCTCGGGCTCGGCGCGCGTCGGCAGATCGTCGAGCTCGCGCTCGAGCGCCGCACGCAGCTCGCCGATCGTCCCGCGCGCCGCCGGCGGGCGCACGAGCGCCCGGTCGATCGCCCGCACGAGCTCGCGCGGCAGGTCGCGGCGGGCGCGGGCGAGCGACGGCAGCGGCCGGCCGATTCGCCTGACGGTGTCGGCGGGCGTCGCGCCGCGCACCGGGTTGACGCCGCTCAGCGCCTCGTAGAGCACGAGCGCCAGCGAGTACAGGTCTGCGGGCTCTCCCGCGCCGCGCCCTTCGCTCTGCTCGGGCGCCATGTACGCGAGCGTGCCGAGCACGTCGCCCGTGCGCGTGAGCCCTTCCTGCCCGCTGAGCCGCGCGCCGCCGAAGTCGGTCAGCTTGGCGACGCCGCCGAACGCTTCCGACAGCGCCGCCGGCGCCTGGTCGCGGTGCGGGACGAGGACGTTCTGCGGCTTGACGTCGCGGTGGATGACCCCACGCGCATGCGCGTGCTCGAGCGCGCTGCACAGCGCGACGCCGGTCTGCAGGATCTCCTCGTCGTCGAGCTCGTCGTCGGCGATCAGCTGCGCCAGCGTCGCACCGTCGACGAGCTCGGAGATCAGGTAGAACGCGTCGTCGGCCGGACACGCCTCGTACAGCGCGACGATCGCCGGATGCGCCAGGCGCGCGCTCGCGAGCGCCTCGCGGCTCGCGCGCTCGCCGTCCTCCTCAGGCGCGAGCGCGATTCGCTTGACGGCGACGTCGCGGTGCAGCAGCTCGTCGCGCGCGCTCCACACGACGCCGAAGCCGCCGGCGCCGAGACGCTCGCGCAGCCGGTAGCGTCCGAGCACGAGCGCGTCGGCGCTCGGCCCGTCCACCCACTTGGCGCGGGCGCGCGGGCGCCGGGGTCGGTCGGGGCCGTGTTGCTCGAGGGTCTGCGACTCCACCGGATCCCGCGTTCGCCGCCTGGCGCCCCGCTCCCTGCTCGCGACCGCAGGAGAAGGTACGTTGGGGGAGAAGTTGCAGGATGGCCGGATCGGCGGCCGGCGGTCATACTGGCCGTTTCGTAATCCCTGCAAGGAGCAGCTTTTGTCGTTCTTCGACGACGGCGAGGAGGAGACGGTCCAGCGCCCGGCGAGCCGCGCGCCGCGGGCTCCCCAGCGCCCGAGCCCGCGCCGGCCCCAGCGCCCGAGCGGATCGCTGCCGGTCGATCAGCACACGCTGATGGTCCGTCGGCGGATCGTCTTCGGCGGCGCGATCGTGTTGCTGATCCTGATCGCGCTGCTGATCAACGGCTGCCTGAACGGCCAGAAAACCCAGGCGCTGAAGGACTACAACCACGAAGTCTCGACGATCGCGCAGGAATTCGACGAACACGTCTCGCGACCGCTGTTCGAAGCGCTGACGGACGCGTCGAGCAAGTCGGCGTTGAACGTCGAGGTCCAGGTCGGCCAGCTCCGCGTGCAGGCGCAGCAGCTCGCGACGCGCGTCAAGGGGCTGAGCACGCCGGGGGAGATGTCCGGCGCGGGGCACGACCTGCTGCTCGCGTTCAACCTGCGCTCGGAAGCCGTCGCGAAGATCGCCGGGCTCGTGCCGACGGCGCTCGGCGGCCAGGGCAAGCAGGCGATCTCGCAGATCTCCGGGGCCCTGGAGATCTTCCTCGCCTCCGACGTGATCTACTCGCAGCGCACCGTCCCGCTGATCCAGCAGGCGCTCGACGACAACGGGATCCACGGCCTGACGACGGCGCCGTCGCGCTCGCTGCCGAACATCGGCTGGCTCGAACCGACGACCGCCGAAGGGCGGATCACCGGCAAAGGGAGCGGCACCGAACAGAGCCAGACGGTCACGGGCAACCACGGCAGCGCGCTGAAGGGCGTCAGCGTCGGCGCGTCCACGCTCGAACCGGAACCGACGCTGAACCACGTCAGCGGCGGCGGCAGCCCGACGTTTACGGTGCAGGTCGAAAACTCGGGCGAAGCCAACGAGACGAACGTCAAGGTCGAAGTCGCGGTCACGGCAGGCGGCAAGCAGTTCAAGGCGTCGCACGCAATCGAAAAGACCGAACCGGGCAAGACCGTCAGCGTCGACATCCCCGTCACGGGCGTGCCGCTCGGCTCGGCCGCGAAGATCCAGGTGAGCATCGCCGGCGTGCCGGGCGAGAACGACCTCGAAAACAACAAGGGCACGTTCCTCGCGATCTTCGGCAAATAGACCGGGCCGGGCAAGAGCCGGCCCGGATGGCCGGCAAAGGTGACGGCCGTGGCGGCCGGAGCGGTCTCATGTATCGAGAAGCGGAGGCCGGCTCGGCAAGAAGGCGGGATGCCGGTCACAAGGGCATGGCCAACAGCTAAGTTGTGCCGATGCTCGCGAGCTCGCTAACCACCACCCAGGGCATCGTCGCGATCGCGGCGGCGGCGATCGCGGTGCTCGCGCTGATCTGCTGCGCCGCGCTGGCCGTGAGCATGCGGCGCATGCGGCGCGCCCAGCAGCTCGTGCTCGGCGAGCAGGGCCAGCAGGACGTCGTCGCCCACGCGGCGCGGCTGCAGGACTCCTTCGAAGCGCTCCAGATCTACGTCGAGGACGTGGCGCTGCGCCTGGACGGCCGCCTGTCCGGCGTCGAGGCGACGCTGCGCGGGACGTTCGCCCACCGTGCGCTCGTGCGCTACGACGCGTACAACGAGCTGTCCGGCCAGCAGTCGGTGTCGATTGCGCTGCTCGACGACGAGCGCTCGGGGATCGTCCTCTCGTGCATCCACCACCGCGACCAGGCGCGCGTCTACGCCAAGCAGGTGATCGGCGGCCACGGCGAGCTCGAGCTCTCGCCCGAGGAGGCCGAGGCGGTGCGAGTCGCGCTGTCGAGTCCGAGTCCGGCGGCTGCGCCCGTGGCCGAACACGCCGAACGCTCCGCGTGAGATGCCGGCGGGAGCGCGGGCGCGCGTCGGCTTCCTAGGGCCGGAGGGGACCTTCAGCGAGGAGGCGCTCCTGGCCAGCGCCGCGCCCGACATGATCGAGCCGGTCGGCCTGGCGACGATCTACGACACGGTCAGCGCGCTGCGCCGTCGCGACGTCGACTGGGCGCTCGTGCCGATCGAGAACTCGCTCGAGGGTTCGATCAACGTCACGCTCGACCTGCTGGCCGGCGAGGCGAGCGACGTCAGGATCGTCGGCGAGGTGCTGCTGCGCGTGCGCCACGCGCTGATCGCGGCCGCGCCGGGCACGCCGGCGGAGATCGACACGGTGCTGACGCACCCGCAGGTGCCCGGCCAGTGCACGACGTTCCTGCGCGAGGAGCTCGCGAGCGCGCGGATCGTGCCGGCGAGCTCGACCGCCGAGGCCGTGCGCACGGTCGTCGCCGAGAAGCGCCCCGGTCAGGCCGCGATCGGCACGCCGCTCGCGGCGGAGATCTACGGCGGCGTGGTCGTCCGCGAGGGGATCGAGGATCGCGGCGACAACGAAACGCGCTTCGCCTGGCTTGCGCGCGGCGGCGAGCACGAGGCGGCGCTGCCACCGCTTCGCGCGAGCGAGGTCGCCGGCGCGAAGTGGAAGACGTCGCTCGTGTTCTGGGGCCTCGGCGCGAGACGTCCCGGCTGGCTGCTGCGCTGCCTGGCGACGTTCGCGCGGCGCGACATCAACCTGACGAAGATCGAGTCGCGCCCGCGCCGCGAGCAGCTCGGCGAATACATGTTCTTCGTCGACGTCGACGGCCGCCTCTCCGAACCGCGCCTCGCGCAGGCGATCGAGTCGCTCGAGGAGATGTGCGAAGAGGTGCGCGTGCTCGGCTCCTACCCGGCCGCCGCGCGTCCTGCCGAGCCGTCGTCTCAGGGGTGATCGCGCTCGTGGAGCCGATTCGCGGCCACAGCCGGTCGGCGCCCCGCTAGACTCCCGGCTTGATCATGGAGAGCAGCGTCCCACCAGAGCCGGTGGGGTCCGTGTCGCCAATCGAGCACCAGCGGCGCGGACCTGCGACATCGCCGACTACGGCGATGGGCGGTCGGGTGCTTGTTCTCAACGCGACGTACGAGCCGATCAACGTCTGCACGGTGCGCCGCGCCGTCGTGCTGCTGCTGAAGGAGAAGGCCGAGCTCGTCGAGCGCGGGCAGTGGGAGCTGCACTCCGAGAGCTCGACGCTCGCGCGCCCCGTCGTGATCAGGCTCGTCACCTACGTCAACGTCCCGCGCGACGCGCACCGGCGCAAGATCACGCGCCGCGCCGTCTTCGCGCGCGACAGCTGGACGTGCCAGTACTGCGGCTCGCGCTCGAACCTGACCGTCGACCACGTGATCCCGCGCTCGAAGGGCGGCGGCTCCAACTGGGAGAACATCGTCGCCTCGTGCGCTCCCTGCAACCGCCGCAAGGGCGACCGCCTGCCGCGCCAGGCGAACATGCACCCGCGCCGCGCGCCGCGCACGCCGCGCGCCGAGATCTTCATCCACGTCGCCAGCCCGACGATCCCGGCGGCGTGGCTCCAGTACCTGCCGCAGGCCGCCTGAGACACACGAGGGGCGCCCTCGACAAGGCGCCCCTCGTGTTACGGCTCTGACTGGAAACCGAGACGAACGGTGCGTCAGCCGGAGGGACCAGGACCGGCAGCCGTCTCGGGGTGTCCCGGGTTGGATTCCGCTAAGCGGACCAGCCTTTCCGACCTAGCGGCCGGTCACCTCCAGGGTCCCGCAAGAACTGTCTGACAACGTACGGACCACCTCCTTTCTCTGGTCCGCTCAGAGTAGCGAACGGACGTGACGCGGGAGGAGGCTCTTGGCGCGAGCGACCGACGACGCCGTAGCGCGCCGCTCGTCGCGGCGCTAATGGACGATGACGCCGAACTCCTGCGTGTACAGGGCGCCCTGAACGCCTTCGGCGAGCGACTGCGGAACCTGCGGCTCGACGTCGATTCCCGTTTCGACGTACTTCGTTTCGAGGATGTTCGCGAGGTGCTCGGGCGAGGCGATCCACGCGGCGACGATCGACGCCGGCGTCGACAGCGACAGCGTTCCCCACGCGAGGTTCTCGCCGACGACGTAGCCGACTTCGGAGTTCGGGATGTAGCCGGTCTGACGCACGCGGTCGACGGGCGTGATGCCGGACGGCGAGATGTGGTCGAAGTAGTTGTCGGCGATCATTTCCCTGCCGTGGCTTTCGGCGGCGGCTTCGAGCGCCGCGTTCGACTGCAGCGGCTGACGGCCGTTCTGGGCGCGCTCGGTGTTGACGAGGCACAGGACGGCTGCGCGGACCTGTGGGAGATTCGCCGGTTCGGGCGTCAGGTCGGTGTTCTGGCACGGCGTCGCGAGCACCTTCGCGATCGTCACCGCCTGGCTGGCGGCCGCTTCGGCGGCGACGCTCTGCTGCGCGCGTTCGCGAGCGCTCGAGCGTTCGACGCGCGGTTTCTTCGGCTTCTTGGTCGCGTGACGGGTCGTGCTGGGGCAACTCGACTTCGAAGAGCCGTGCACGCGGCGGCGGGAGGCGCCGCGGCGGCAGCCGGACGCGTTCCCGTGCGTGTGCGCCCGACCCGCGTTTACGCGCGTGCCGGCGGTGCTCGCGGCGCGCGCCACGGCGAGGATCGAGGCGGGCGGCCGAGCGGGACCGACGCTCGCCGCGGGCGCGTCGGCGGGCACGTAGATCGCCGCGCACGCGAGGATCGACATCGCGAGAAGCAGTGGGATTCTGAGACGGGCCACATAGTGGCTGTCGACCCACCCGCGGCTTCATGTGAGGCTTCGGCGGCGAATCTGGACGGGTTTAAGCCGGGCCCCTTCAGGATTCGTCGGCGGGGCCCGCGCCGTTCTCGCCGGAGTCGACGGCTGGCGGAGACTCGGCTGACGGCCCTTCGTCCTCGCCGGCGTCGACGACGAGCGCGACCGCGCTGACGAGATCCTCGTCCTTCAGGTTCATCACGCGCACGCCGGTCGCCGAGCGGCCCTGCTGGGAGATCCCGCCGGCGGACGTTCGCTGGACCATCCCGCCGACGCTGATGAACACGAGCTCCTGGTGCTCGCGTACGACGAGCGCGCCGGCGAGGCCGCCCTTGCGCTCGGTCAGACCGATCGTCTTGACGCCTTTGGCGCCGCGGTTGGTCTTGCGGTACTGGGCGATCTGCGTGCGCTTGCCGTAGCCGTTCTCGGTCACGACGAGCAGGTCCATGTCGTCGCGCGCGACGTCCATCGCGATCACCTCGCCGTCCTTGCCGACGTCCATCCCACGCACGCCGGTCGTATCGCGGCCCATCGAGCGGGCGTCGGACTCGGCGAAGCGCACCGTCAGCCCGGCCTTGGAGACCATGATGATCTCGTCGTTCGGGTCGACCGCGCGCACGGCGAGCAGCTCGTCGTCGTCGCGGATGTTGATCGCGATGATCCCGTCGGCTTTGATCGGCGTGTTGTAGGAGAGGAACTCGGTCTTCTTGACCGTGCCCGACTTCGTCGCGAACACGAGGTACTTCGTCTCGGTGAAGTCGCGCGTGGAGACGACCGCCTGGATCCGCTCGCCTTCGCGCAGCGGCAGGATGTTGACGAGCGCCCGGCCCTTCGCCGTGCGCGACGCCTCGGGCAGCTCGTACACCTTCGAGCGGTAGACCTTGCCTCGGTTGGAGAAGAACAGCAGATAGTCGTGCGAGGAGCAGACGAACAGGTGCTCGATGAAGTCGCCGTCCTTCATGTCCATTCCCGTCACGCCGCGCCCGCCACGCTGCTGCTGGCGGTAGGTGGCGAGCGGCAGCGACTTGATGTAGCCGGTCTGCGTGATCGTGATCACCATCTGCTGGTCGGCGATCAGGTCCTCGATGTCGATCTCGTCCTCTGAGTGGCTGATCTCGGTGCGGCGCTCGTCGCCGAAGCGCTCGGCGATCTCGCTCAGCTCCTCCTTGATCACCGCGAGCACGCGCGTCTCGTCGCCGAGGATCGCGCGCAGCTCGGCGATCCGCTCGGTCACGTCGGCGTGCTCCTGTTTGATCGCGTCGGCCTCGAGCGCCGTCAGCTGCGAGAGGCGCAGGTCGAGGATCGCGCTCGCCTGGATGTGGCTCAGCTCGAAGCGCTCGACGAGCTGCTCGCGCGCGGCCTCGCGGTCGCGCGAGGCGCGGATCAGGTCGATGATCGCGTCGAGGTTCTCGAGCGCGATCAGGAGGCCCTCGAGGATGTGCGCGCGCGCCTCCTTTTCGGAGAGCTCGTGCTTGGTCCGCCGGACGATCACCTCGCGCTGGTGCGCGACGTAGTTGTGGATCACGGCGCGCAGGTTCAGCGTGCGCGGCACGTTGTCGACGAGCGCGACCATGTTGACGCCGAACGTGCTCTGCATCGGCGTGTGCTTGTAGAGCTTGTTCAGCACGACCTTCGGGATCGCGTCGCGCTTGAGCTCGATCACGAGGCGCATCCCCCGCTTGTCGGACTCGTCGCGCAGGTCTGAGATCTCGGCGATCCGTTTGTCGTGTACGAGGTCGGCGATCTTCGAGATCAGCCCGCCGTCACCGCCCTTCTTGACCATGAACGGCAGCTCGGTGACGACGATCGCCTCCTTGCCCTGCTTCAGCGGCTCGACGTGCGCGCGCGCCTGGATGCGCACGCGGCCGCGACCGGTCTCGTAGGCGTCTTTGATGCCGCCGTGGCCGAGGATGATCCCGCCGGTCGGGAAGTCCGGGCCTTTGACGTAGCGCATCAGCCCGGCGGTGTCGATCTCCGGGTCGTCGATGTAGGCGATCGTCGCGCCGATCACCTCGCGCAGATTGTGCGGCGGGATGTTCGTCGCCATGCCGACGGCGATGCCCGAGGAGCCGTTGACGAGCAGGTTCGGGAAGCGCGCCGGCAGCACCAGCGGTTCGCGCCGGGAGCCGTCGTAGTTCGGCGCGAAGTCGACCGTGTCCATGTCGAGGTCGCGCAGCATCTCGGTCGCGATCCGCGCGAGGCGCGCCTCGGTGTAGCGCATCGCGGCGGCCGGGTCGTCGTCGACCGAGCCGAAGTTGCCCTGGCCGTCGACCAGTTCGTTGCGCATCGAGAAGTCCTGCGCCATGCGCACGAGCGCGTCGTAGATCGCCGAGTCGCCGTGCGGGTGATAGTTGCCCATCACCTCGCCGACGATCTTCGCGCACTTGGCGTACGAGCGGGTCGGGCCGAGCCCGAGCTCGTTCATCGCGTAGAGCACGCGGCGGTGCACCGGCTTCAGTCCGTCGCGCACGTCCGGCAGCGCGCGGCCGACGATCACCGACATCGCGTAGTCGAGATACGCCGTGCGCATCTCCTCCTCGAGCGCGCGCGGTTCGACGTTGCCTCCGCCGATCACATCAGTGCTGGCCATCGCTCACCTCCTCCTAGACGTCCAGGTTCGCGACGGCGCGTGCGTTGTCCTCGATGAATGCCCTTCTCGGCTCGACCTGGTCGCCCATCAGCATCGAGAAGATCCGGTCGGCGGCGAACGCGTCCTCGAGCGTGACCTGCGCCAGCGTGCGCGTCGCCGGCGCCATCGTCGTTTCGCCGAGCTGTTCGGCGTTCATCTCGCCGAGGCCCTTGAAGCGCTGGAGTTTGACGCCCTTCTGCGCGACGGTCATGACGGCCGCCCGCAGCGCCTCGAACGTCGGCGCCGTATCGCTGGCGTCGCCGAGGCGCACCTCGAACGCGGGCGTCCCGGCGAGCTCGATCAGCTGCGCGTGTACGCGCGCGAGCTGGCGGTACTCCTGGGACTCGAACAGCGAGTGCTTGATCCGGTGCGTCAGCGCGAAGCCGGTCTTCGCCTCGACCGCCTTGACGCGGATCACGCCCTCCTCGTCGCCGAGCAGCTCTGTCGCGTGCGTCTCGCCGTCGAGCCCGATGCGGCCGAGCAGCTCGACGGCGCCCTCGGCGGTCGTCACGCCTTCGCCAAGCAGCGAGGACTCTTCGAGGAACTGGACGACGCCGTGGCCGTAGCGGCCGCGCAGCGCGAGCGCCCAGCCTTCGTACTGCTTGAGCAGCCGCGAGAAGCGCTGCCAGCGCGCCTCGGTCAGCTTGAACTGGCTGCCGTGCCGGTCGAAGACGTCGATCTTCTCCCACTTGTCGGCGAGCAGGATCTCCTCGAGCTCGGAGTCCTTCTCGATGTAGCGCTCGCGCGAGCCCTGCTTGATCTTGTACAGCGGCGGCTTGGCGATGTAGACGTAGCCCTCTTCGATCAGCTCTTTCATCTCGCGGAACAGCAGCGTCAGGACGAGCGTGCGGATGTGCGCGCCGTCGACGTCGGCGTCGGTCATCAACACGACCTTGTGATAGCGGGCGTTCTCGATGTTGAACTCGTCGCGCACGCCGGTGCCGATCGCGGTGATCAGCGCCTGGATCTCGGTGTTCTGCAGCACCTTGTCGATCCGCGACTTCTCGACGTTGAGGATCTTGCCGCGCAGCGGCAGGACCGCCTGCGTGTTGCGGTCGCGCCCCTGCTTGGCCGAGCCGCCGGCGGAGTCGCCCTCGACGACGAACAGCTCGGCGAGCGACGGGTCCTTGACCGAGCAGTCGGCGAGCTTGCCCGGCAGCGTCGAGTTCTCCAGGGCCGACTTGCGCCGCGTCAGATCGCGCGCCTTGCGCGCGGCCTCGCGGGCGCGTTGAGCCTGGACGGACTTCATGATCACGGCTTTCGCCTCGCTCGGGTTCTCCTCGAGGAACTCGCTGAGACCGGCGTTGACGATCGACTCGACGAAGCCCGCCATGCCGGGGTTGCCGAGCTTGGTCTTCGTCTGCCCCTCGAACTGCGGGTCGCGCAGCTTGACCGAGATGACCGCCGTCAGCCCCTCGCGCACGTCCTCGCCCGAGAGGTTGCCCTCTTTCTCCTTCAGCAGACCGTGATCGCGTGCGTACTTGTTGAGCGTGCGCGTCAGCGCCGAGCGGAAGCCCGACATGTGCGAGCCGCCCTCGCGCGTGTTGATGTTGTTGGCGAACGAGTGGATCGACTCCTGGTAGGAGGAGTTCCACTGCATCGCGACCTCGGCCGCGCCCTCGTCAGACTCGCCGGAGAAGAAGATCACCTTGCGGTGGACGGTCTCCTTGTTCTCGTTCAGATAGGAGACGAAGTCCTCGATCCCGCCCTCGTAGCGGAACGTCGCCGAGTGTCCCTCGGCGCGCTCGTCGACGATCGAGATCTCCAGGCCGCGCGTCAGGAAGGCCGTCTCGCGCAGGCGCTCTTCGAGCGTGAGGAAGTCGAAGTCGAGCGTCTCGAAGATGTCGGCGTCGGGCAGGAACGTGACCGTCGTGCCGGTCGGCGCGTCGGCGGGCAGCGCCTCGCCCTCGGCGAGCTCGCCGAGCGGCGCGCCGCGCGTGTAGTCCTGCGAGTAGACGTGGCCGTCGCGGCGGATCTCGACGTGCAGCCGCTCGGAGAGCGCGTTGACGACCGACACGCCGACGCCGTGCAGCCCGCCGGAGACCTTGTAGCCGCCGCCATCGCCGAACTTGCCGCCGGAGTGCAGCACGGTCAGCACGACCTGGACGGCCGGCAGGCCCTCTTTCTCCATGATCGCGACGGGGATCCCGCGGCCGTTGTCGGACTCCGTGACCGAGTTGTCCGGGTGCACCGTCACGGAGACCTTCGTGCAGTACCCCGCCAGCGCCTCGTCGACGGAGTTGTCGACGAGCTCGTAGACGAGATGGTGCAGGCCCATCGCGCCGGTCGATCCGATGTACATGCCGGGCCGCTTGCGCACGGCCTCGAGGCCTTCGAGGACGGTGATGTCCTGAGCGTCGTAGCTGGCCGAGCCGCCGGTCATCGACGGGTCGTTCCTGCCGCCCTTCTCGACACCTTTGCTGGTGCCCTTCTCGGGACTGTCGCCGTTTGTCGAGCTGGTTGCCAATCGCCCTCCGATTACGTCAGAACGCCCCGGATTCCGCGGTGCTCAGACGTGCGGACCGGGGCGGGGTTCGTGTGTACATAAGAATAGCACGCAGCGGCGGCGCTCCGGTCTGCCGGAAACCTATAAAGCCCTGCAAAATGCAGGGAAAACGCCGATTTCCCCGCCCGGCGCTCGCCCGGCGCGCGGCGGCGGCCCGCAGGTCGCTCGGCCGTCGCGCTCAGCCGGTTCGGCAGCGCAGCTCGCGGATCGTCTCGGCGCCGATCTCGGCGTTCAGGCGCGGCACGATCTCGCCGGCCATCAGCTCGAGCTCCTGCGCCCAGACGGACGCCTCGCAGAGGACTGTGAGGACGCCTTCGCGCTCGGCGACGGGACGCGCGGCGGCGGCGACCGCGCTGCCGGCGGCGCGCTCCCATGCCTCCTGCACGCGCGCGAGCGTGCTTGCCGGGGCGAGCGTGCCGACGAGCCGATCGAGCGCCGGCGCGAGCGGCCTCGGCGCGGAGCGTCTCACGCGGCGATCGCCTCCTGCAGGATCGCGCCGGGCGAGATGCGCAGGCGCGCGACGCGCGCGTCGGAGGCGCCGGGAACGTGCGCGAGGTCGGTCGTCGCGATCACGCTCTGCCCGGCGGAGGCGAGCTCGCCGGCGAGCAGCTCGCGGCGCTCGACGTCGAGCTCGCTCATGACGTCGTCGAGCAGCATCAGGGGCATCCGCCGGCGCTCGCGCGCGAGCACGTCGCGCTCGGCGAGCAGCAGGGCGAGCAGGGCCAGGCGCTGCTCGCCCTGCGAGCCGTACAGGCGCAGCTCGCGTCCGTCGCGCAGCAGCGCGAGCTCGTCGCGATGCGGTCCGTGGCCGGAGAAGCCGCGCTCGAGGTCGCTGTGCAGGCGCGCGTTCAGCTCGGCGACGAGCTCGTCGACGTCGACGGCGCGCGTGCGCGGGCGATAGACGAGCTCGGCGAGGCCGGCGAGGCCGAGCTGCGCGGCGCGCTCGCGAAACGGGTCGGCGAGCAGGGCGACTGCGGCGGCGCGGTGGTCGCGCACGGCGAGCGCGTGGATCGCGAGCTCGCGATCCCACGCGCCGAGCGTCGCTTCCGAGGCGCGGCCCGAGCGGATCCTCGCGAGCAGCGCGTTGCGCTGTGCGAGCACGCGCGAGTACTCGCGCCGCTCGCTGACGCGCAGCGGCCAGATCGCGGCGACGACCTGGTCGAGGTGCGCTCGGCGGACGCTCGGCGCGCCCTTCAACAGCTCGAGCCGGTCGGGCTCGAAGAAGCTGAGCAGCGGGCGGAAGTCGACGTCGAGCAGCCGCTCGACCGCGGCGCCGTCGACGGTCAGCCGCTTGACGCCACGCTCTCCGGCCGGGCCCGCGCCGTAGGCGACGCTCAGCTCGTGCTCGTGTGGGCCGTCGGCGCAGCGCACGACGACGCGGGCGACGTCGGCGTCGAAGCGGATCAGCTCGCGCTCGTTGCGCGTGCGCGGCGAGCGTCCGGTGCAGCCGAAGTAGAGCGCCTCGAGCAGGTTCGACTTGCCGGCGCCGTTCGGTCCGTGGACGACCGTCAGGCCGGGTCCGAGCGCGGCTTCGGCGCGCGCGTACGTGCGGAAGTCGCGCAGCTGGACGCCGAGCACGCGCACGTCGGATGCGCAGGCCATCGCAGCACCTCAGACGTTCAACCTGATCGGCATGATCAGGTACACGAAGTCGCCGGTGTCGGGCGATTCGATCAGGCCGGGGCGCAGCGGGCTGATCAGCTTCAGCACGAGCTCATCGGACTCGATGCTCTCAAGGCCGTCGCGCAGGAACTCCGGGTTGAAGCCGATCTCGAACGGCTCGCCTGCGAACGGCACGGGGATCGCCTCGCTCGCCTCGCCGACGTCGGGCGTCTGCGCCGAGACGGTCAGCGTGCCCTCGCTAAAGCTGAGGCGCAGCGGCGCGTTCTTCTGCGCGAGCAGGCTGATGCGCCGCACGACGTCGGTCAGCTCGGTGCTCGCGAGGCGCAGCTCGTGCTCGACGGACTCGGGCAGCAGCTGGCGGTAATTTGGGAACTGACCGTCGATCAGACGCGAGGAGAGGACCGTCTGGCCGAGCTCGAAGACGACCTGGTTCTGCCCGACGCTGACGGCGAGCGTGTCGTCGGGGGACTGCTGGGCGATGCGCGCGAGCTCCTGCAGCGCGCGCGCCGGCACGTTCGCCTCGAGGCTGCCGACGAGCGGCGTCTCGAGCGCGGTCTCCTTCACGCTCAGCCGGTAGGAGTCGGTCGCGACCATCCTCAGCTCCTGGCCGGAGGCGGACATCAGGATGCCGGTGAGGACCGGGCGCGTCTCGTCGCGCGAGGCCGAGCGGGCGACGCGCGAGACGGTCTCGACGAACGCGCCGACCGGCAGCTCGATGCGCGTCTCGGGCGAGGGCTCGGGCAACGTCGGGAAGTCCTCGGCGCGGAGCGTGCGCAGGTGGAATGTCGCGGGGCCGGAGATCAGCTCGACGTCCTGCTCGGCGCTGCGCAGCTCGAGTGAGACGTCATCGGCCGGAAGCGAGCGAGCGACGTCGAGCAGCAGTCGGGCCGGCAGCACTGCGCTGCCGGAGCGCGTCATCTGCGCTTGCAGAGGAACGCGCAGGCCGATCTCGGTGTCGGTGGCGCGGAGCTCGGGGGTGGCGCCCTCGTCGGCGGCGATCAGGACGCCTGAGAGCGCCGGAACGGCGCTGCGCGTCGAGGCGACGCGCGTAACGGTCTGCAGCTGAGCCATCAGCTCCGATGTCGAGAGGGAGAGCTTCATGAATGTGACGGGGTGAGTGGAGTAGTCAGTAGTGCTTGTGGGATTGTGGAGGACTGGCGAGAACCGCTGAGATCGCAGGGCTTGGGGCTGTGGTGGTGGCTGTGGACGGCGCTGAGCAGTCTCTCAGGCGAGCCGGTCGCGCGCGGCGTCGAGGCGCTCATGGAAGCTCGACGCCGAGGACTCGACACAGCTTCTCCACAGCCTCACGTGCCGCGGCGTCGTCTTGCAGCCGCGCGGCGGTGCGCCGGCAGGCATGCAGGACGGTCGTGTGATCGCGCCCGCCGAAGTCCCTGCCGATCGCGGGCAGCGACTGGCCGGTGAGCTCACGTGCGAGGTACATCGCGAGCTGCCGCGGCCATGCGATGCGGGCGACACGAGCGCTCGAGAGTAGGTCCTCGCGCGAGAGATCGAAGTGCTCGGAGACGGCGGTCTGGATCTCGGCGGCCGAGCATGCTCCGCGCCGAGTCGCGGCTCGCCTGGGGTAGAGCGTGTCGAGGACCTCGTGTGCGAGGTCGGCGTCGAGCGAGCGCGCGGTCAGGGAGCTGTACGCGACGACGCGGATCAGCGCACCCTCGAGCTCGCGGACGTTGTCATCGATGCGCTTGGCGATCGCGTCGATCGCGTCGTCGCCGATGTGGATGCCGTCGTGATGAGCGCGCTTGTGCAGGATCGCGAGTCGGGTGGCGAGGCCGGGCGGCTTGATGTCGGCGACGAGGCCGGCCGAGAAGCGCTCGCGCAGACGATCCTCGAGCGCCTGCAGGTCGCGTGGCGGGCGGTCGGAGGTGAGCACGATCTGGCGGCCGCCGTCGTACAGGGCGTTGAACGTGTGGAAGAACTCCTCCTCGGTCTTCGTCTTGCGCTCGAGGAACTGCACGTCGTCGAGCAGCAGCACGTCGACGTCGCGAAAGCGGGCCTTGAAGGTCTCGGTGCGTCCGCCGGCGAGCGATTCGAGGAACGCGTTCGTGAACGACTCGCCGGTCGTGCAGCGCACTGTCAGGCCGGGGTTGTGCTCCTGCAGCAGCGTGGCGATCGAGCTGAGCAGGTGTGTCTTGCCGACGCCGGGCGGGCCGCAGATGAACAGCGGGTTGTAGGCGTGCGCGGGCAGCTCGGCGACGGTCAGCGAGGCGGCGTGCGCGAGGCGGTTGCAGTCGCCGATGACGAACTGATCGAACGTGAGCTTGGGGTTGCCGAGCGGCTCGCGAACGGCGACCGGCGCCGCGGTGACTGCGGCGCCGTGTCGAGCTGCGGGGGCTGCGGGGGCGTCGAGCCGCGCCGGTCGCTTGCGGGATCGCGTGGCGTGGGAGTCGTGGGGAGCGCGTTCGTCGTCGCCGCCGCGGTGCTCGAGATCGACGAGCTCGACGGTCGCGCCGGGGCCGAGGACGTTGGCGGCGCAGGCGTCGAGCAGCCGTCCGAAGCGGTCGCGCAGCCAGCCGTGCGCCTGCGGCGGACCGGCGAGCAGCAGGCGCGAGCCGTCGAGCTCGTGCGGGCGCAGCGGCGCGAGCCAGATGCGGTACGTGAGCTCATCGACGGAGAGTGCGAGCTCGCGCTGCACGCGTGACCATATGTGCTCGAGCTCGGCGCTCACTGCAGCGTGGATCCGCTTCTCTCCCGAAGATAACGAGGACGACTATTCGTTGGGGGGCGGAGGGCGCCCCGGCGGTGGCGACTATAACGAACGCCTCCGGAGGGCCGCCGGCGCTCGCCGCAACTGCCGGGAAATTTCCGCAAGCCGCCCAGCGCCCCTATACTTCGTCGCCTGCGCACCCCGCGCACACGAGGTCTCGGCGTGGAGAAATCGCTCGCGCCGAGAAGGATTCAGACGGAGAACGTCGAACAGAGATGAAGCGCACGTATCAGCCGAAGAAGCGCAAGCGAGCCCGAGCACACGGGTTCCGCGCGCGCATGCAGTCGCGCGCGGGCAGGCTGACGCTCAAGCGCCGGCGCGACAAGGGCCGCAAGCGACTCTCAGCCTGAGGGTGAGGGTTGGCGTCCGCCAAACAGCGCTCGTCAGACCGCGGCCGCCTGTCGCGAAGCGCTGAGTTCGAGCGGGTGTACCGCCAAGGCCGGTCGACGGCGAACCGTCACCTCGTGCTGTACGCGTTTCCGAACGCGACGTCGCAGCGCCCGCGCCTCGGCCTGTCGGTGTCGCGCAAGGTGGGAGGCGCGGTCGAGCGCAACCGCGTCAAGCGGATGCTGCGCGAGGCGTTCGCCGGCGTCGAGCCGACGCTGCGCGAGGGACAGGACGTCGTCGTCGTGGCCCGCCCGTCGGCCGCCGAGCTGGTCGAGCGCGAGGGACTGCAGGGTGTCGAAGCTGCGCTTGCCGAGCTGATCGCGAAAAGCGGCGCGGCCGCCGCCGGATCTGAGCCTCAGGCGGAGGCTGACCGTACGGCGCCGGCGGGCGAGCGATGAGCGAGGCGACGGTGTCTGACGCTTCGGCGGCGCTTGACGCAGAGGCGCCCGCAGAGGCGCCACGCCCGAGCGGCGTCGTCCGCGCCGCGCGCGCCGTGGCGATCGCTCCGGTCACGGTGTACCAGCGGCTGATCTCGCCGGCGATCCCGCGCCGCTGCAAGTACGAGCCGACGTGCTCGCGGTATGCGGTCGACGCGATTCGCGAGTTCGGCATACTGCGTGGCGCGGTGCTGGCGGTATGGCGCCTGCTGAGGTGCAACCCGTGGAGCTACGGCGGATACGATCCGGTGCACGCCCAGCGGGTGTTCCACACGGCCGACCACGACGGCGCGTGAGCGGCCGAGCGGTCGGGGGCCGCGCGGGGCGGATCGCAATCGCGCGGGCGCGCAGGCCGACGGCAACCGAGCACGATCGCAGAGAGAACTAGAGAGCGCATGCCAATCCTCGCCAACGTAATCCAGGACGCGTTCTCGCCGCTGATCAGCGTGTTCGAGGCGATCATGGTGTTCATCCACGCGCATCTCGTGGGTGGGAGCTGGGGCCTTGCGATCGTCGGGCTGACGGTGCTGATCCGCGCCGTGCTCGTGCCGCTGACGTACAGGCAGCTGAAGGGCATGCAGGAGATGCAGCGGCTCTCGCCGCAGATCGCGGCGCTGAAAGAGAAGTACAAGGAGGACAAACAGCGCCAGCAGCAGGAGATCATGGCGTTCTACCGGGAGAACAAAATCAACCCGCTGGCGTCGTGCCTGCCGCTGCTGCTGCAGCTGCCGGTGTTCATCTCGCTGTTCTACATGCTGCGGACCGACCTGAAGAAGCACATCTGCGGCACGCAGCTGGTCTCGCACTACAACGCGCTCAGCCTGCACGCGAAAACGACGTTCGGCGGCAGCTCGCAGCTGATCGCGAACGTCGGGCACCTGCCGGCGAAATACATCGAAAAGACGAACTGCCAGTCGGTCGACCCGCACTCGGCGAAATTCCTGTTCCTGCCCGACATCACCGAAAAGGCGACTGGCGTCGCGCTGATCGTGCTGATCCTGCTGTACGTCGGCTCGCAGGTCGCTTCGACGCTCGTCGCGACGGCGTCGGCCGACCCGAACCAGCGGCGGCTGATGCTGCTGCTGCCGGTCGTGTTCGTCGTGATCCTCTACCGCTACCCGGCCGGCCTGCTCGTGTACTGGATCACGACGAACCTGTGGACGATCGGCCAGCAGTACCTGATCAAACGACACATGGGACCGCCGCCGGCGAAAGAGGAGGCGACGGCCTCGACCAACGGGAAGACGACGCGATCGTTGAAACCGGCGCTCGCGGGCGCCGGAGCGGGCTCGGGCAGCGGCGGTGGAGGCGGCTCCGGTGGTGGTGGTGGAGGCTCTGGCCTGCTCGGCCGGGCGCTCGGCCGCAGCGAGCCGGCCGCGCCGCCCGAGCCCAAACCGTCGGCGCCGCCGCCGCGTCCGCCGCGCAAGAAGAAGAAACGGTCGGGCAGGCGACGATGAGCGCCGCCGACGAGGACGTGGACGCGCGCGAGCTCGATGACGAGGAGCTCGAGCCGGCGGAGCTGCTCGTCGAGCTGCTCGAGGAAGTGACCGCCGGGCTCGGGCTCGACGTCGAGGTCGAGGTCGACGAGCGCCCGGGGGTTCTGAGCGGGCGTATCGTCGGCGACGACGTCGGCCTGTTCATCGGGCGGCGCGGACAGACGATCGACGCGGTGCAGCACCTCGCGCAACGGATCGTGTTCCCCGAGGGCCCGTCGTCGACGCGCATCGAAATCGACGCCGACGGCTACCGCGAGCGCCGCGCCGAGGTCCTCAGGGCCGACGCCGACGACGCCGCCGAGGAGGCGATCCGCGAGGGGCAGGCGGTCGAGCTCGACCCGATGCCGGCGTCGGAGCGGCGGATCGTGCACGAGCACCTGCGCGAACGCGGCGGCGTCGAGACGCACAGCGAGGGCGAGGAACCGGATCGCTATCTCGTCGTCTCGCCGGCCGACGACTGAGCCGGCGGAGCGTTTCACGGGAAACATGTCGGGCGGGCGAGCACGCGCTGCGGACGGCGGCGACGCGCCCGCATGGCGGGCGGAGCTGGCGGCGTTCGAGCTGAGCGAGGACCAGTTGGCGCGGCTGGGGATCGTGCTCGATGCGATCGCGGGCGACGAGCACGCGCCGACGGCGGTGCGCGAGGAGGGCGAGGCGGCGAGGGTCCATGTCGCGGATTCGCTCGTGGGGTTGGATGTCGATTTGCTTCGCGATGGTCGGGTGATCGCCGATCTGGGCGCCGGTGCGGGATTTCCGGGGCTCGCGCTTGCCGTTGGCATCGAGAGCGCGCAGGTGCGGCTCGTCGAGAGCCAGCGGCGCAAGTGCGAGTTCCTGCGCTCGCTCGCGGCGGCGGCGGGGATCGCGAACACGACGGTCGTGTGCATGCGCGCGGAGGAGTGGAGCGAGGGAATCGGCGCGCACGACGCGGTCGTCGCGCGGGCGCTGGCGCCGCAGCCGGTCGTGCTCGAGTACGCGGCGCCGCTGCTCGCGCTCGGCGGCGCGCTGGTCGACTGGCGCGGGCGCCGCGACGAGGCCGAGGAGCGAGCGGCGAGCGAGGCGGCGGCGATCGTCGGGATGCGCCTGGTCGAGGTTCGCCGGGTGCAGCCGTTCGCGGGCGCGACCGATCGCCATCTGCACGTGTTCGTCAAGGAGCGCGAGACGCCGGCGCGCTTTCCACGCCGTGCGGGGATCGCGCGCAAGCGCCCGCTGGCCGGGTGATGCGCTTCGGCTCGCCGCCGCGCAAGCGCTGCTTGCGAGGAAATCGCGTCGAGTGTGCGGCGAAAGCCGCCGCCTCTGACCGCGATCGTCGCTAGCTTGCAGCCGATGTCAACGATCTACGCGATCGCCAACCAGAAGGGCGGCGTCGGCAAGACGACGACGGCGCTGAACGTCGCGGCGTGCATCGCCGAGGCGGGATACAGCACGCTGCTGGTCGACGTCGACCCGCAGGCGAACGCGACGGTCGGCCTGGGGATCGCGCGGACGCAGTCGCCGGGGCTGTACGAGGTGCTGACGGGCGAGGCCAGCGCCGAGGAGGCGCTTACGGATTCGAGCGTCGAGGGCCTGAAGGTGATCCCGGCGGGAGCGGGACTGGCCGGAGCGAACGTCGAGCTGCCGCGGATCGAAGGCTTCGAGCAGACGCTGCGTGAGCGGTTGGAGCCGATGCGCGAGCGGTTTCGCTACATCCTGCTCGACTGCCCGCCGTCGCTCGGGCCGCTGACGGTCAGCGCGCTGGTCGCGGCGGACCGCGTGATCGTGCCGGTGCAGACGGAGTACTTCGCGCTCGAGGGGCTCGCGGGGCTGCTCGACACGCTGGCGCTGGTCCAGCGCGAGCTGAACCCGCGGCTGACGGTCGCGGGGATGCTGCTGACGATGCACGACAACCGCACGCGGCTTGGACGCGACGTCGAGCGTGAGGTGCGCGAGCACTTCCCCGATTTGGTGTTCTCGACGGTGATCCCGCGCAACGTGCGCGTCGGAGAGGCGCCGAGCTATGGGCTTCCGGTGACGCACCACGACCCGCACAGCGCGGGCGCGGAGGCATATTTCGAGCTGGCGAAGGAGGTTGCCGCACGTGGCTAAGAAACCGAAGCCGGGAATCGGCAGGGGGCTCGAGGCGATCCTGTCGGTCTCGCGCGAGAGCGAGCGCGAGAAGACGCAGGAGCTGCGCGAGCTGCCGGTCGAGCTGATCTCGGCGAACCCGAAGCAGCCGCGCAGGCGCTTCGACGAGGAGGCGCTGCAGGCGCTCGCCGACTCGCTCGGCGAGCGCGGCGTGCTACAGCCGGTGCTCGTGCGACCGAAGCCGGGCGGCACGTACGAGCTCGTCGCCGGCGAGCGACGCTGGCGGGCGGCGCAGCTCGCCGGGATCGAGCTCGTGCCGGCGCTCGTGCGCACGCACGACGACGCCGAGGCGATCGAGCTGGCGCTGATCGAGAACATGGCGCGCGAGGACCTCAACCCGATCGAGGAGGCGCGCGCGTGCGCGGCGCTCGTCGAGGAGCTCGGGATCACGCGCGAGGACGTCGGCCGGCGCGTCGGGCGGAGCCGCGTAGCGGTCAGCAACCTGCTGCGCCTGCTCGACCTGCCCGACGAGGTGATCGAGCTGCTCGAGCAGGAGTCGCTGAGCGAGGGCCACGGCCGCGCGCTGCTGCTCGCCGAGGACCACGCCGCGCGCACGCGCCTGGCGCGCGAGGCGACGCGCGAGGGGTGGTCGGTGCGAACGGTCGAAGCGAAGGCACGTGAGGAGAACGCGAGCGCCGGCGAGCGCCCGACGCCGACCGCACGCCGCCGCCGGCTGACGCGCGAGCCGCACCCCGACCAGCTCGCGGCGACGCGCGAGATCGCCGACGCGCTCGAAGGCGCGCTCGGCGCGGAGGTCGCCGTACACCCGGTGCCCGGCGGCGGCTACCGCGCCGAACTCGCGTTCGAGACGCCGGCCGAAGCGGTCGAGCTCGCGCGTCGGCTGCGTCCTCGTGCGGTGGCTTAGCGGTCACGCTGGACAATTTCAGTAGTCGGAACTCCCGGGGTGAGAGTTCATCCGGCTGATGAGCCTCACAGCGTCGCGCGGGCACGATGGTGTGAGGCCCTCGATTCACCGCAGCGGCGTGCCGACGGTCACCTTCGGATTGCCGTCGATCACCAACGTCACTTCGTAGGGAACTTCGGGCTTCAACCCGAGGCCTCCGTATTTGTTGACGGTGACGCTCGTTCTGCCCCCGAGCGAGATCGCTTCGACGGGCGCCTTCTTCGATCTGGAAGTGGCGGCGACCATCGCGGTCGGAGGAGAGTGAACGGTCACGTCGGCGCCTCCGTTGTCAGCGGTGACGGCGATGCGCACGGTTCCGCCGAGGTCTCCTTCGGAGACCGTGTATTCGCTCCCGCTCACACCTTCGATGGGGTTGCAGATCACTGCCACGGCTTCCGTGATTTTCTTGCAACGCTGCCATTGGATCGACAGCGTCGGAGCTGGAGTTCCGACCCAGACGCCGGTGCTCGTTCTCAGGACGCTGCCGACGTATGGCGGCGTCGCGGGAGAGATGTTCGGTCGCACCGTGTTGAACGCTTCGGCGCCCATCGGCTCACCGAGCCCCGACAGTTCGCTTTCGAATTCTGGGCGTTCCCACGGCCTCGCCTCGAGCTTCGCTCCATTCGGCGCGGGTGCCGTCCACGTGTACTTCAGCGCGCCTCTTCTGGGCGTGACGGTGAGTCCTGGCGCAGGTGCTTCGACGCCGCTTGCGAGGAGTGCCACGGCGTGTGTGCCGCCCGCGTAGATCGCGCGCACGTCGCCCGGCATCGGGATCGCGACCGGCGTTCGATCGCATGGTTTGCGCGGCTCGCCTTTCGTCACTTCTTCCGCCGTCCGGCAGTCTTCGGGGCCCGTTTCTTCGCCGTTGCCGAGCTCGGCGCTCTTGTTGTCGCCGACCGCCCACACTTCGTGGTTGATCAGCACCAGACTGAAGCCGTTGCCGGCGGCGACCGCTTCAGGTTCTCCGCCGGGCAGTCCAGGGAGTTTGACGGCGGTCAGGTAACACGGGTTGTGAGCGCATTCTTCGCCGCCTTCGGGCCATACGCCGAGCTGGCCCTTTTCGTTGCTGCCCCAGCCCACGACTTCGCGGTGACCTTCACCGTTTTCGCGGATCGCAAGCGCGTGCTGGAAGCCGGCGGAGATCTGCTTGACGCCGGTCAGTTCCGAACCGCCCATCTTCACGTAGGTGGGCGGTGAGAGCCTGCTGTTGTGTGTCGCGCCGCCGGTACCGAGCTGTCCGTGCAAGTTGCTGCCCCACGACAGGATTTTCTCGTTCTCCAAGCGAGCGTAGGACGCGTCGCCGCCGGTGGCGACTTCGACCACGCCTTCGATCTCCTCACCTTTGGAGTCGACGACCGGCCGCGGCACGGTGCTGCACAGTTCGGTCACTTCGCCGTGGCAGACAAAGCCGCTTTCGATGCAACTCGCTTCCGAGGTTCTTTCGCACTTGCCGAGATCGATCCCGAGCTCGCCGGACTGGTCGTCACCCCAGCCGCGCAGTGTGCCGTCGCTCATCAGCGCGAAGTCATCGCCCCAGCCGGCGGCGATCTCGGTGACCGAGACCGGTTCTTCCTGCAACGTCTCGACGGTTTTCGGCCGCCGCATTTCTTCTCCGCCGACGATTTCGAACCCCGAATGTCCGTTGCCCAGGTTGCCGTCTTCGTCGGTGCCCCACGTCTTGACGGTCCCGTCTGCCAGCAGCGCCACCGCGTGCTCGCCGCCGGCAGCGACCTGCGTGACGTGTTCGAGCGTGCCCGACGGTTCGGCGACCGTGACGTGGTCGAGGCCGCGTTCCCACGTGTTCGCCCAGCCGCCGTCCCCGAGTTGGCCCTTCGCGTCGGCGCCCGACGCGCGAACGGTTCCGTCGCTCAGCAGCATCAGGTCGAGGCTGATGCCCGTCGCGACCGATTCGACGTTGCTGAGCCCTTCCACGGCGATCGGCCGCATCTCGGCGTCGCTGCGCCAGAACGCGCCGAGCTCTCCTTTGAGGTTTTCGCCCCAGGCGACTGCCTGATAGCCGGTCGCCAGCGCCTGCGGGCTCGCCGCGACCGCGCTCGCCGCCAGCCAGATCGCGAGCGCGACGACCAACGATCCGATCAGCCGCCCGCCGCCGCCGCTCGAACCGCGAAGCCCGTCCGCTCTGTGCACGTGCATCACGGCCTCCAGTGGTCGTGGAACGTCGAGCCCCTGAGCGCGAATCTAGCCACGATGCGCGCGCGGAGTCAACAGGCGGCGACAGGCGCTAGACAGATGGTCGAGCGCGCTCCCGCGGCGTTCGCGCGGAGCGCCGCCGCCGCCGCGGCCTGACCCGATCTCGGAGCTTCGCCGAACGTCTAGGCGTGCGTCCCAGCGATAACATGGACGGTTCCGCCGCGCGACCCGCTCGCCGGCGCGCCGGGCGATTAGCTCAGTCGGTTAGAGCGCTTCTCTGATAAGGAAGAGGTCCCTGGTTCGAATCCAGGATCGCCCATCGACCGGCCTACGGCCCGGGCGTCAACCCCACGAGGAACCCGACGTTCGCGTCCGAGTGCCCCGTTTTCGCGTCCTTGTTGCCCGTCGCTTTCGCTTCCGGCTGGAGCACCTGTGCGATCACGCCTTCGGGCCCGGCGACGTCTTCCATGCCGCTCGGCGCCGTGCGCGTGTCGGCGGCGTTGTAGTCGCCGAGCATCACGACCATCGAGTTGGCCTTCGTCGTCGTGATGCTCGGTCCGCGCACCGTCGTCGTCGCGCCTTCGGACGCCGCGCCGAGGTGTGCGTTGATCGGTTCGCTCGTGCTCACGCCCGACCATGCGGCCGCCAGCGCGCCGCAGCCACGTTTGTTCGTGCCCGTCCAGCTGACCGTGTATTCGGAGGGGTCGCCTTCTTCGTAGGTCTTCGTGAACACGTCGATCTGGAACCAGATGCCCGAGCTTTTGTTTTCCTTCTTTTCGACGAGCGTCCACCCGCTGCTCGACAGCGTGAACGCGCCGGTCCCTTCCGGATCCTCGGCGTAGACCATCATCAGCATCTGCTCGCCTTTGGCGACGCTCGCCGGCTTGGGCACTTTGCAGTTGTGTTCACGCACCGCGTACGTCGTCGCCGATTTGCCGACGAATTTGATTTCCTGTTCTTCGACGTAGGTGAAGTGGTCGGCGCTCGACGTCGAGCTCGTGCCGCTGCCGGTCGTCACCGTTACGTCGACCGTGCCGCTGCCGGACGGCGACGTCGCCGTGATCGACGTGCTCGAGTTGACCGTGTAGCTCGTCGCGTTGGTGCTGCCGAACTTGACGGCGCTCGCGCCGCTGAGGTTCGTCCCCGTGACCGTCACCGACGTGCCTCCGCCCGTGAAGCCGGTCGAAGGGCTCACTTTCGTCACCGTCGGCGCCGGCGGCGGTTCGCCGCTTTCCGGCGTCAACCCCACGAGGAACCCGACGTTCGCGTCCGAGTGCCCCGTTTTCGCGTCCTTGTTGCCCGTCGCTTTCGCTTCCGGCTGGAGCACCTGTGCGATCACGCCTTCGGGCCCGGCGACGTCTTCCATGCCGCTCGGCGCCGTGCGCGTGTCGGCGGCGTTGTAGTCGCCGAGCATCACGACCATCGAGTTGGCCTTCGTCGTCGTGATGCTCGGTCCGCGCACCGTCGTCGTCGCGCCTTCGGACGCCGCGCCGAGGTGTGCGTTGATCGGTTCGCTCGTGCTCACGCCCGACCATGCGGCCGCCAGCGCGCCGCAGCCACGTTTGTTCGTGCCCGTCCAGCTGACCGTGTATTCGGAGGGGTCGCCTTCTTCGTAGGTCTTCGTGAACACGTCGATCTGGAACCAGATGCCCGAGCTTTTGTTTTCCTTCTTTTCGACGAGCGTCCACCCGCTGCTCGACAGCGTGAACGCGCCGGTCCCTTCCGGATCCTCGGCGTAGACCATCATCAGCATCTGCTCGCCTTTGGCGACGCTCGCCGGCTTGGGCACTTTGCAGTTGTGTTCACGCACCGCGTACGTCGTCGCCGATTTGCCGACGAATTTGATTTCCGACGCGAACGCCGACGACGCGCTCACCGCGCCGATTGCGGCGAGCGCCACGAGCCAGAGTGCGGCGAACGCGATGCGTTTCATCTCTCAGTCCCCCTAGCGGCTTTCCCTAGCGGCTTTCGTCCAGCGACCGAAGCGATCTCGATCGAGCGTACCGAAGGCCCGGGGCACTGGCAAAGGTCGTTGCGCTCGCAACGACGCTCGCGCGCAGTGGCGCTACACGGCGCCGAGGAACTCGAGCAGCGCGTCGTTGACCTCCGCCGGGCGTTCCTGCTGCACCCAGTGCCCAGCCCCGTCGATGACGACCTCCGCCCGCAAGTCCGTCACCCACCCGTGCATCGCCTCGACCGGCATGAACTTGCGCACAGGATCGAGCTCGCCGGTCAGGAACATCGCCGGCTGCTCGATCCGCCGCTCGGCGAACGGCTCGCCGAGCTCCCAGTTGCGGTCGATGTTGCGGTACCAGTTCAAGCCGCCGGTGAAGCCGGTGCGCTCGAACGCGTCGACGTACACCTGCAGTTCGTCCTCGCTCATCCAGTCGGGCGGCCGCGGCTGAGCGCCGTCCTCCTCGGCCCAGTCGGCCGTCCACACGCGTTTCGTCGTCAGCGTGCGGCGCACGTCGCGCGCGAGCGCCTCGTCGGCGACGCCCGGCTGCTGGAA
This sequence comes from uncultured Solirubrobacteraceae bacterium, assembly GCA_963782925.1. Classification (GTDB taxonomy): domain Bacteria; phylum Actinomycetota; class Thermoleophilia; order Solirubrobacterales; family Solirubrobacteraceae; genus Palsa-744. The sequence continues at coordinate 1,433,555 of CAWALH010000002.1, read as the reverse complement.
CCAGACGATGTAGAAGTCCTCGCCGAGGTGGCGGCGCATGATCGGGATCGGCGCGGCCGGCGCGCGCGGGACGAACGGAACGCTGAGGCCGGCGACCGCGCGCACGCGCTCGGGCTCGCGCACGGCGAGCTGCCAGACGACGTTCGCGCCCCAGTCGTGGCCGACGAACACCGCGTCGCGCTCGCCGACCGCGTCGAGCAGCCCGGTCATGTCGCCGCACAGCGCCTCGACGTCGTACGCCTCGATCTCATCTGGCGCCGAGCTCTCGCCGAACCCGCGCATGTCTGGCGCGAGCACGCGATAGCCGGCGGCCGTCAGCGCCGGGATCTGGTGGCGCCACGAGTACGCCAGCTCGGGGAAGCCGTGGCAGAGCACGACGAGCGGGCCCGCGCCCTCCTCGACGAAGCTCAGCTCGATCCCGTTGATCGCCGCGCGGTTCACCGGCACCGGCGAAACCATACGGCCTCGCGACACACGAGCCTTCTGACGACAGCGACACGCCGCGTTTCCAGTTCTCGACACCGAGCGCCCGCCGGTAGTACGATCGATCGCGAGGGACGGCGTGGGGGACCGCCGTAGGGGGCCCGCACGGACTGCGAAGGCGGCCTGCGCCGAATGGAAACAGAGCTGTGCGGTGGACGGACCGACTGCTCATCTTCGAGGAGGCAGAGATGCTCGGTGCAGCGGCGTTGGGGACCAGCGGTGCGCGTGCGCGCCGCATGCGCAGGATGCTTGCAGTCGTACTCGGCGCGCTCGTCGCGAGCGTGTCGGCGTGGGCGGGCGCCACGCCCGCCGGCGCCGCGAAGGTGCGTGCCGCGAAGCCGGCGGCGGCGCCCGTCTCGGGGCCGCTCGTCGACCTCTCCGGCCCGGCCTTCCAGATCCTCGCGCCCGGCGCCGAAGGCAGCCTCCCGGCCGGTCCGTTCGCGACCGACCAGGGCGAACTGTACGACAAGCTCACCACGCGCAAGGGCAGCGTCAGCGAAAAACTGCTCGAAAAAGACTTCCTCTCGGAGAAGTTCGGCGTCACCGGTCCGGTGCTGCGCACCGAGGAAACCGGCCGTCCCGGGCTCGAAATCGTCCGCGACGGCCACGACATCCCGCACGTCTACGGCGCGACGCGCGCCGACGTGATGTTCGGCTCCGGCTGGATTGCCGCCGAGGACCGCGGGCTGCTCTTGAAGCTCGGCCTCGGGCCGGCGTACGCCGCCGCCGATGACATCCCCGGCGTCAACCCGTTCGGCCTGCTGCTCACCGGCCGCTCGTTCACGCCGAGCAAACAGTCCCAGGAATTCGTCGCCTCCCAGATCTCGACGCTGACCGCCAAGGGCGCCAAGGGCGAACAGGTCCTGCACGACCTCGAAAGCTGGGTTGAAGGCGTCAACGCCTACGAGCAGACGCTGCCGGCCGGCCAGCGACTGCCGACCGTGACCGTCAACGACGCGATCGCCGGCTTCGCGTTCATCGGCTCGATCTTCGGCAACGGCGGCGGCGGCGAAGTCGCCAACTCCGAACTGCTCGCCGGTCTCGAGAGCAAATACGGCGCGACCGAAGGGCTGAAGATCTTCCGCGACCTGCGCGAGGTCAACGATCCGGAAGCGCCGACGACGACGAGCAAACCGTTCCCGTACGACACCGTGCCGACCGGGCCTGCGCCCGGAGCGGCGCTCGTCGACCACGGCTCCTCGAACGCCGCCGCGCTCAACGCGCAGGCGCAGGCGAGCGCCGCTCACCGCGACGCGTCGAACTTCCTCGTGATCGGCCCGGGCGCCACGAAAAGCGGGCACCCGCTCGCGGTCATGGGCCCACAGCTCGGCTACTTCTACCCGGAGATCGTCATGCAGGCCGACCTGCACGGCGGCGGCATCGACGCCGAGGGAATCGTCGCGCCGATCTCGCCGTACGTGTTCATCGGCCGCGGACGCGACTTCGCCTGGAGCCTGACGAGCGCCGACAGCGAGAACACACAGCAGTTCCTCGAGAAGCTGTGCAACCCCGACCACTCGCCGCCGACGCGCGAATCGGACCACTACGAATACAACGGCGAATGCATCGCGATGAAATCGTTCGACGCCGGTCTGCTCGGCGCGAGCGGCCCCGAACCGGCGCACGAGGTCGTCTTCAACGAAACCGTGCACGGCCCGGTGACCGGCACCGTCACTGTCGGCGGCCAGCCGTACGCGATCGCCAAGGACCGCTCGACGCGCGGGCACGAGCCCGAAGGCGAGGTCGCGTTCTCCGAGCTCGACTCGAACTTCGTGCACTCGCCCGAACAGTTTTTCGAAGCGGCGAACGAACTCGGCACGACGTTCAACGTCGCCTACCTCGACAGCAACAACATCGCGTACTTCTCGACCGGGCGCCTGCCGGTGCTCGCCGAAGGGACCGACGCGAGCCTGCCGACGTACGGCACCGGACAGTACGACTGGAAAGGCTTCCTCACGCTCGCGCAGCACCCGCACGAGGTCGCTCCCGCCAACCAGCAGTTCCTCAGCTGGAACAACAAGCCGGCTCCCGAATGGGGCGCCGCGTCGGACACGTTCTCGTTCGGCCCGGTCCACCGCGTGCAGCTGTTCACCGGCTTCAAAGCGAAGATGACCGAGGCGAAGGACGCGAGCGTGATGAACAACGCCGCGACGCAGGACCTGCGTGCGATCAAGGTCTGGCCGGTGATCGAAAAAGTGCTCGACGGCGGTCCGGCGCCGAGCAAACTCGCCGAACAGGCCGCCGGGCTGATCTCGAAATGGGTCGAAAAGGGCGCCCACCGGATCGGCAAGAACGGGCCGAAGGATCCAGGCGCGGCGGTGATGGACGCCGTCTGGGCGCCGATCGCCGAATCCGTCCTCGGCCCGGTGCTCGGCGAACTGATGCCCGAGTTCCAGTCGATCGACGGGATCGACGACGCGCCGAGCTCGGGCGGCTCGTCGTTCGACAACGGCTGGTACGGCTACGTCTACAAGGACCTGCGCGCCGAGCTCGGCGAACCCGAGCAGGGTGCGTTCAGCCGCCAGTACTGCGGCGGTGGCAGCCTCGAAGCGTGCCGCACGTCGCTGTGGACGGCGATCCAGACGGCCGCCGAACAGCTCGAAACGACGCAGGGCGGCACACCCTCGGCGTGGCGCGCGGCGAACGTGCGGATCACGTTCCCGCCGGGCTTCCTCGGCTACTCGATGCAGTGGACCAACCGCTCGACCTTCCAGCAGGTGATCGAATTCACGAGTCACGAAGAAGGCTGAGCCCAGCCGGCTGACCGCCGGCCCTCCGGCGCGATCGGGCGCGCCGCTCCGCTGAGGCCGCGGGGCGGCGCGCCCGTCCGCCGACGCTCGCGCGAAGCGACTACTGTCATTGGCTCGATGTCAGCGTCCGCCGAGCCCGCAGTCGACGAGACCGCCGAGCGCCGGACGGTCGAGCACGAGCCGCCGCAGACACCGCCCGCGCGCCGCCCCGCGATCGTCGCCGTCGACGACGAGCCGCCGGTGCTCGCGGCCGTCGCGCGCGACCTGCGCCGCGGCTTCGGTGAGCGCTTTCGCATCCTGCGCGCCAGCTCGGGCGCGCAGGCCCTGGAGATGCTGCGCGAGCTGCGCTCGCGCGGCGATCAGGTCGCGATGCTGATCGCCGACCAGCGGATGCCGGCGATGCCCGGCACGCAGTACCTGCTCGAGGCGCGCAAGCTCGTGCCCGACGCCAAGCGCGTCCTGCTGACCGCGTACGCAGACACCGAGGCGGCGATCGCCGCGATCAACGAGGTCGCGCTCGACTACTACCTGCTGAAGCCGTGGGACCCGCCCGAGGAGCAGCTGTTCCCGGTCGTCGAGGACCTGCTGACGACGTGGGAGTCGGGCGCCGCGCTCGCGGCCGGCGGCGTGCGCGTGATCGGCCATCGCTTCTCGAAGGAGTCGCACGACCTGCGCGACTTCCTCGTGCGCAACCGCGTTCCCGCGCGCTGGCTCGACGTCGAGCGCGACGGCGAGGCGCGCGAGCTCCTGCAGGTCGCCGGCGTCGATCCCGAGCGCCTGCCCGTCGTCCTGCTCGAGGACGGCGCCGTGCTCGAGCGCCCGAGCGTGCTCGAGCTGGCAGAGCGCCTCGGCGTCGCCGGCGCGCCGGCGCAGGACCACTACGACCTCGTCGTCGTCGGCGGTGGCCCGGCGGGTCTCGCGGCGGCCGTGTACGGCGCGTCGGAGGGGCTCAGGACGATCATGGTCGAGCGCGAGGCGCCCGGCGGCCAGGCCGGGCAGTCGAGCCGGATCGAGAACTACCTCGGCTTCCCGGCCGGCCTGTCCGGGTCGGACCTCGCGCGGCGCGCGACCGACCAGGCACGCCGGCTCGGCGCCGAGCTGCTGACCGTGCACGAGGCGGTCGGCCTGCGCGTCGAGGGCGCCGCGCGGCTGGTCGAGCTGAGCGGCGGCGAGACGCTCAGCGCGAGCTGCGTGCTCGTCGCCTCGGGCGTCTCCTACCGGCAGCTCGCGACGCCCGGCTTCCCCGAGCTGACCGGCGCCGGCGTGTACTACGGCGCGGCGATGACCGAGGCGCGCGCGTGCGCCGACCAGCACATCGTCGTGATCGGCGGCGCCAACTCGGCCGGGCAGGCGGCGGTGTACTTCAGCGGCTACGCCGCGTCGGTGACGATGCTCGTGCGCGGGCCGTCGCTGGAGGCGTCGATGTCGCACTACCTGATCGAGCAGATCGCCGCGCTCGAGAACGTCCACGTCCGCACGCGCACGACCGCGACGGCCGCCGAGTCGCACGACGGCCGCCTGACGCACGTGCGGATCGACGGGCCCGACGGCGAGCAGACGCTCGACGCCGACGCGTGCTTCGTGTTCATCGGCGCCTCGCCGCGGACCGACTGGCTCGAGGGCGTGCTCGCACGCGACGAGCGCGGCTTCATCCTCGCCGGGCGCGACGCGCAGGCGTCCGGCTGGCCGCTCGAGCGCGACCCTTACGTGCTCGAGAGCACCGTCCCCGGCGTGTTCGTCGCCGGCGACGTGCGCGCGCGCTCGATCAAGCGCGTCGCGTCCGCCGTCGGCGAGGGCTCGATGGCCGTCTCGCTGATCCACGAGTACCTCGTCGAGGCATGAGCGACGCGGGGGCGGCGCTCGAGCTGCCGGGCGAGGCCGACGAGCCGCCGGCGAGCATCGCCGAGTTGCGCACGGTCGACCTGTTCGAAGAACTCGACGACGCGCAGCTCGCCGTTTGGGTGCCGCTCGCGCGCACGTACCGCGTCGGCGCCGGCGAGATCATCGCCGAGCAGGGCGCCGAGAACCGCGGCATGCAGCTGCTGCTGCGCGGCGACGCGCAGGCGTCGATCGTCGACGGCGGCAGCAGCGAGCCGGTCGGCAAGCACAAGGCGCCGACGTGGATGGGCGCGATCGCGACGCTCACCGGCGGCTCGCTCGGCGTGCGCATGCGCGCCGAGACCGACTGCCGCCTGGCGCTGATCGAAGCCGACGAGTTCCGCCGCCTGGCGTTCGAGCAGCCGGCGATCCACCGCCGCGTGATGCAGCAGGTCGCGCCGGTGATGAGCCGTCTGACGAGCCAGGAGCAGAGCCGCGAGCGGCTGACCTCGCTCGGCACGATGGCGGCCGGGCTCGCGCACGAGCTCAACAACCCGGCCGCGGCGGCGCGCCGGGCGGCGCAGCAGATGACCGACGCGCTCGAGGTGATCTCCTCGTCGCTCGCGCGCTTCGTCGAGGCCGGGATCGAGCGCGAGCAGGCCGGCGAGCTCGTCGCGCTGCAGCAGCAGGCCGTCGCGCACGCGGCGTCGAGCACGGCGCTCGACGCGCTCGACGCCGCCGACGCCGAGGAGGACGTGCTCGTGCGCCTGGAGGCGCTCGACGTCGCCGAGCCGTGGCGGCTGGCCGAGCCGCTCGCGGTCGGCGGCGTCGACCAGGCGTGGCTCGATCGCGTCGCCGAGCTCGCCGGCGAGGCGACCGGCGCTGCGCTGCGCTGGGTCGCGGCGACGCTCGCCGCCGGCCGCCTCGCGGCCGAGCTCGAAGAGTCGACCGAGCGGATGTCGAGCCTCGTCGGCGCGGTCAAGTCCTACGCGTACATGGATCGCGGTGAGCTCGTCGAGGTCGACCTGCACGAGGGCCTGGAGACGACGCTGAAGGTGCTCGGCTACAAGCTCAAGCACACCGAGATCGAGCTGGTGCGCGAGTACGACCGCTCGCTGCCGAAGCTGACGGTGCGCGGCTCGGAGCTCAACCAGGTGTGGACGAACCTGCTCGACAACGCGATCGACGCGCTCGGCGAGCGCGGCACGATCACGATCGCCACGCGCGCTGACGGCGAATGCGCGCTCGTCGAGATCTCCGACGACGGGCCCGGCGTCCCCGCCGACGTCGCGCCGCGGATCTTCGACCCGTTCTTCACGTCGAAGGACGTCGGCTACGGCACCGGGCTCGGCCTCGCCACGGCGCGGCGGATCGTCGTCGATCGCCACGACGGCTCGCTGAGCCTCGACTCGCATCCCGGTCGCACGACCTTCCGCGTGCGGCTTCCCTTTTCGCAGAATTGAACGAGAGGACGAAGACATGCCCCAGTGCACGCATCTCGACCACGTCCACGTCACGGAGCTGCCCGACTCGGTCGACGGCTGCGAGGACTGCCTGCGCATCGGCGGGCAGTGGCTGCACCTGCGGATCTGCCTGGAGTGCGGCCACGTCGGCTGCTGCGACGACTCGCCCAACCGTCACGCCAGCGCCCACAACGCCGCCAGCGGCCATCCGATCATCCGCTCGATCGAGCCATACGAAGACTGGTCGTGGTGCTTCCTCGACGAGCTGATGATGCGGATCCCCGAGGTCCACGGCGAACCGCGGATCCCGCCCTCGCCGCTCGGCGGCTGATCGCTCAGACGCGCTGCAGCGTCGACGCGCCGGCGCGTGGCGCTGTGCCGGCGGCGCGCTGCGAGCTCGCGCCAGGCGGCCTGCCGGGCCACGGCCGCGCCGGGCGACCGAGGTAGAAGCCCTGCGCGAGCGGTACGCCGAGCCCGACGAGCGTCCGCAGCTCGGACGCGGTCTCCATCCCCTCGGCGACGAGCAGGCTGCCGACGCTCTCGGCGTAGCCGACGAGCGCGCTGACCATCGCCGCGCGCTCGCGGTCGCCGTCGATCCCTTTGACGAGCGAGCGATCGAGCTTCAGGTAGCGCGGATGGATCGCGAGGATCTGCGCGAGCCCCGAGTAGCCGGCGCCCATGTCGTCGACGGCGATCTGCACGCCGCGCGCGCGCAGCGGTCCGAGCGCCGCCTCGAGCAGGTCGTCGTTGCGCACGAGCGCCTCCTCGGTGACCTCGATGATCAGCCCGTCGAGATCGGGCAGGCGGTCGAGCATGCGACGCGTGCGCTCGTCGAGCAGCGCCGGCGCCGAGAGGTTGACCGACAGCGACGTGTTCGCCGGGCGGCGGCAGAACAGCTCGAGCGCCTCGCGCAGGCACGCGCGTTCGAGCGCCTCGCGCTCGTCGAGCTCGTCGGCGAGCGAGAACCACTGCAACGGACTGCCCCCGCCGTCCTCGCCGAACCGCGCGAGCGCCTCGTACGCGTGGATCGCGCGGCTGCGCAGGTCGAAGATCGGCTGCACGACGATCGAGAGGCCGTCGCCGTCGATCGCCCGTCGCAGCGCGCCGCGTGCGCTGTCGCGCCCGGCGGCGCTCAGCGAGCCGCCCGCGTAGGCCGAGATCCGCCCGTCGCCGTGCGCGCGCTGGGCGACGCGCAGGGCGATGTCGCCGGCGCGCAGCAGCGCCTCGGCGTCGCCGCCGTTCTGCGGCGCCTGTGCGATGCCGACAGCCGCCGACAGCCGCCGCGCCCCGTCGCCGCTGAGCGGCAGCTCGGCGAGCAGCTGCTCGGCCAGCGCCCTGGCGCCCGCGCCGGGCACGGCGATCGCGAACTCGTCGCCGCCGAGACGGCCGGCGAAGCCGCGATCGCCGGTGTGCGTCCGCAGCAGCTCGCCGACCGCCGCGAGCACCGCATCGCCCGCCGCGTGTCCGGCGGTCTTGTTGACCGTGCCGAAGCCGTCGAGGTCGAGCAGCAGCAGCGACAGCGGCGCGCGCTCGGTCGCCCGCCGGCCCGTGCGCTCGAGCGCACGGCGAAAGGCGCCCCGCGACAGCAGGCCGGTGAGCCCGTCGTGATCGGCGTCCCAGCGCGCGCGCAGCAGCAGGTTGTTGAGCTCGACCGTCAGCCGCCCGACCGTCAGCAGCAGGCCGATCGTCGCGACGATCAGACCCGCGTGTTCGGCGGTCAGGCGCCCTTCGCGGATCACCGGCAGCGCCAGCGCCGCGAGCACGACCGTGCGCCCGACCCAGTGGACGCGACCGCCGCGCGCCATCACGCCGCTGGCGACGGCCGCGAGCCAGAGCACGCTGAGCACGTTGATCCCCTGGTAGCCGAGCCCGACGATCAGCACCGCTGCGCCGGCGGCGAGCGACTCCTCGACCTGCAGCGCCGAGATGCGCCGCGCGAACAGGTGCACACCCGCCGTCGCGATGATCAACGCGAATCCGGCCAGGCCGAGCGACTCGTGCGGGAGCAGCGCGGGTTTGGCCACGACCAGCGCGATCCCGCTCGCGCCGATCGCGGCGCGCGCCAGCGCCGCAGTCCGTCGCGCCCGGCGGACGTGGCCGTCGCCTTCGATCGGGACCATCTGCCTCCGCTCGGCAGCTCCGCCGGGGGGCTTGACCTTTAGTCCTTTGAGCGGACCGGTGATGTCGATGTTCGCGGGAGCCGACTTCGCCCCGCGCGCCGGCGGCGCGGCCTATTCGTAGGTGAACCGGTCGCCCGGCGGGCTCTTCTTGCCCCTCGTAGCGCCGACCGACGCGACCGCGTCGCTCACGCCGGCCTTCGCCGGCGGGGTCACGAACGTGCAGCTCGTCGTCGTCGCGCATTCGACGCTGGTCGCGGGCGTCTTGCCGAGCTCGAACGCCGTCTGTCCCGAGCCGGGCGCGAAGCCGCTGCCGGCGACGGTCACCGTCGTCCCTCCCGCCGCCGGCCCGGCGGCCGGGTTCAGCGCGGCGACGGTCGGCCCTTCGTACTTGAACTGCGCGTGCGAGCTCGCTTCGCTCGTGCCGCTCGGCGTCGTCACCGAGACCCCGACCGGTCCGGCCACGCCCGGCGGCGCGATCGCCGTGATCGAGCCGGCCGACTGGACCGTGAAGCCGCTCGCCGCCACGGCGCCGAAGCGCACGGCGCTCGCTTCGCCGAGGTTCGCGCCGGTGATCGTCACGCTCGTGCCGCCGCCGGCCGGACCCTTGTTCGGCTTCGTCCGCGTGACCGACGGCGCGGGCAGGTAGGCGAAGCGGTCGGCCGGCGCGACCGCGCTCGTCGCGACCGGCGTCGTCACCGTCACGTCGACGACGCCGCTGCCCGGCGGCGCGATCGCCGTGATCGAGCCGGCCGACTGGACCGTGAAGCCGCTCGCCGCCACGGCGCCGAAGCGCACGGCGCTCGCTTCGCCGAGGTTCGCGCCGGTGATCGTCACGCTCGTGCCGCCCGCGGCCGGTCCGGAGCCGGGGCTGATCGCGGCGACGCTCGGGGTCGGCGCGCCGAACGAGAGGCTGTCCGAGGCGCCGGCGTCGACGCCGGCGACGCCGCCGAGTCCCTGCACGGCGACGGGCGTCGCGCTGTTCAGGTTCGAGTCGTTGCCGAGCTGGCCGTCGGGGTCGTAGCCCCAGGCGAGGACCGTGCCGCCGCTCAGCAGCGCGAGGCTGTGGTGCGCGCCGGCCGAGATCGCGGTGGCGCCGCCGAGCCCGGCGACGGCGCTCGGCACGTTGCTCGCGGCGCCCTCCGCGCCGTTGCCGAGCTGACCGTCTTCGTCGCCGCCCCACGCCATCACTTCGCCGTCACCGAGCAGCGCGAGGCTGTGTGCGCCGCCGGCGGCCACCGCGGTGACGTTCGTCAGCGCCTGAACCGCGACAGGCAAGTCGCTGTTTTCCGGTTCTTCTTCGGTTTCGACGAATTCTTCTCCTTCTTCTTTGACGACCTTCGTTTTCGTCGCCATCCCGAGCTGACGCTCGACGTTGCTCCCCCACGACATCGCCGTCCCGTTGCCGAGGCGCGCGAGCGCGTGCTCGCCGCCGGCGGAGATCGCCGTCACGCCGGTGAGCCCGCGCACGGCCACCGGCGCGAGGCTCTTGGCGCGTTTGCCGTTGCCGAGCTGTCCTTCGTCGCCGGCGCCCCACGCCATCACCGTCCCGTTCGACAGCAGCGCGAGGCTGAAATCGTCGCCGGCCGAGATCGCGACGACGCCGCTCAGGCCTTTGACGGCGACCGGCGTCGTGCTCTTCGTCGTTTTGCTCGTGCCGACGCCGAGCTGACCTTCTTCGTTGCTTCCCCACGCCATCACCGTGCCGTTCGACAGCAGCACGAGGCTGTGTTCGTTGCCGGCCGCGACCGCGACGACGCCGCTCAGGCCGGAGATCGCCTCGGGCGTGCGGCTGCCCGTCGTCGTGCCGACGCCGAGCTGCCCTTCGCGATTCGCGCCCCACGCCATCACCGTGCCGTTCGACAGCAGCGCGAGGCTGTGTTCGTTGCCGGCCGCGACCGCCGTCACGCCGGTCAGGTTCGCGACCGGCACCGGGACGCGCCTGATCGTCGTCGTGCCGTCGCCGAGCTGGCCCGAGGCGTTGTAGCCCCACGCGGCGGCGCCCGACGACGGGCCCGATGCGCCGGCTGCCGGCGCGAGCACGAGCGTGAGCAGCGCCGTCGCGGCGGCCAGCGTGTGCGGCGCGCGCCGGCGGCGCGGGCGCGGGCGGCGCGATCGAGCGGCTCGACTTCGGTCCACCGTCCCTCCCTCCCTGGGGCGCTCTCCGATCGCTCGGCGCTCGGCGCCCATGGCCCGGGTCGTCTCAGCGGGCGATGCTACATGGCGCGCACCGCGCGGTCCAGAGCCCGCGTGCCCGCTGTCTAGTGGTCCGAGGCGAGGACGCGCGCCGCCGCGGCGAACAGGATCGCCTGCGTGCGCGCGACGGCCGCGACCGCCTCGTCCGGCGGCAGCAGCTCGGGGTGGTGCAGCGGGCGCTCGCTGAAGCCGGGCGCGCCGTCGAGGCCGACGAACGCCATCGCGATCGGCGCGAGCTCGCCGAAGAACGCGAAGTCGTCGGAGCCGACCGAGCGCCACTCGCGCGCCGCGTCGAGCCCGCCGTCGCTCAGCAGCTCGCGTGCGGCGGCGACGATCGCCGGATCGTTCTCGAGCGCCGGCTCGCCGGCGATCAGCTCGGCGCTGCCGCGGCAGCCGTGCGCGGCGGCGATGCCGTCGACGACCTCGACGACGAGCGCTCGCAGCGCCTCGCGATCGCCTGGGCGGTAGGCGCGCAGCGAGACGCGCGCCCGCGCGCGCGCCGGGATCACGTTCTCGATCGCGCCGGCCTCGACGATCCCGACGTTGAGCGTCGCCGGCGCGAGCGGGTCGACGGCGCGGCCCGCGCGCGCGTGCAGCGCGAGCACGACCTGCGCGATCGCGACGATCGGATCGCGTCCGCGATGGGGATACGCGGCGTGCGAGGGCTCGCCGTCGATCGCGATCTCGACGGAGTCGCTCGACGCGTTGACGGCACCGGCGTCGAGCGCGACCGATCGCCACGGCAGCTCCGGGTGCACGTGGGCGCCGAGCACCGCCGCCGGCGCGGCGCGCGCAAGCTCGCCGCGCGCGAGCAGCTCGGCTCCGGACGGGTAGGCCTCCTCGCTGGGCTGGAAGACGGCGAGCAGCGCGACCGGCAGCCCGTCGCCGAGCGCGTGCGCGGCGCGGGCGAGGGCGACGAGCGCAGCCATGTGGACGTCGTGACCGCACGCGTGCATCGCCTCGCCGCGGGCGCTGAACGGCGCGCCGGTGCGCTCGTGCACGGGCAGCCCGTCGAGCTCGGCGCGCACGGCGATCGGCGCGCCGGCGGCCGACCCGATCCGCGCGAGCCGCCCGGTCCCGGCCGCCTGCTCACTTGGCACCGGTAGCGCGCCGGCGATGAGCGCCGACGTCCGGTGCTCGGCGTGCGCGAGCTCGGGCTCCGAGTGCAGGCGCCGGCGCAGCTCGATCGCGCCCGGCAGCTCGGCGTCGATCCGCGCGAGCAGCTCGCGCAGCAGCGGGTCAGTAGATCGCGGCATAGCGCCTGCACAGCTCGGCCAGGTCGAGGTCGACGGCCGCGTCGACCTCGGCGCGCTTGACGGCGACGTAGGCGTCGTACATCAGCGGTCCCAGCCACGCCCTGGCGACGTCGTCGCCGGCGAGCGCGGCGAGCGCGTCGGCGAGCGAGCTCGGCAGGGCGCCGACGCCGTAGCGCTCGGCCTCGCCGGAATCGAGCAAGGCCGGATCGCGATCGAGGATCGGCGGCGCGGGCAGCGCGCGGCGGACACCGTCGAGTCCCGCGCGCACGAGCGCGCCGAGCGCGAGGTACGGGTTGGCGGTCGCGTCGGCGCCGCGGTACTCCAGGCGCGCCTGCGCGGCCGGCTCGCCGGCGACGCCGACGAGCGGCGGCAGGCGCAGCAGCGCTTCGCGGTTCTGCTGCGCGAGGCACACCGCGCCGGCGCTCCAGCGATGCGGCACCAGGCGCGCGGCTGACAGCGGGCTCGCGGCGGACAGTGCGCTGAGCGCGCCGGCGTGCGCGAGGATCCCGGCGGCGAAGCTAGCGCCGAGCTCGCTGAGCGCGCCGGGACGCCCGGCGTCGTAGAGGACCGGATGCCCGCTCGCGTCGAGCAGGCTCAGGTGGATGTGCACGCCGTTGCCGGCCTCGGCCGGATCGAGCAGCGGCGCGAAGCTCGCGCGCGTGCCCGTGCGCCGCGCGACCTCGCGCACGACCTCGCGCAGGACGACGGCGCGGTCGGCGCCGGCGAGCCCGTCGGCCGGCGCGACGGGGATCTCGAACTGATGCGAGGCGAACTCGGCCATGAACCGCTCCGGCTCGACGCCGGCCTGCTCGAGCGCGGCGACGGCGCGCGTCGGGAACGGCTCGGCGCGCCGCTGCGCCTCGAGCGAGAACGGGAGCGCCGCCGGCGCGTCGAGCAGCAGCTGGAACTCGTGCTCGAAGCTCGCGCGGACGCGCAGGCCGAGCTCGGCGTCTAGCTCGTCGAGCGCGCGGCGCAGGAACTCGCGCGGGCAGCACTCCCACGCGCGCCCGTCGGTCTCGGCGATGCCGCACAGGACGAGCTCGAGCGCGACGTGCTCGCCGTCGGCGTCGACGCGCACGTGCGTGTCGAGGTCCGGCAGCAGGCGCAGGTCGCCGGTCGAGCCGAACGGGTTCGGTTCGGCGAGCCCGCCGAGCGGCGTCAGAGCGTGGTTCGCCGGCACCCAGCCGACGCCGTCGCCGGCGTGCGCCGCGAGCTGCTCGCGCGGGAGTGAGCGGCCGCGGACGATCGCGCCGAGGTCGCAGCAGACGAGCGCCGCGAGCTCGCCGGCGCTCATCGCGACGGCTCGCGGACGGGCGTGCCGTTGTCCCAGACGCCCTCGACGAGGCCGAGCTCGGCGGCGCCCGCCCGCACCGCCCCGGCGTCCTCGGCGGCGACGGCGACGATCATCCCGCCCGGCGCCATCCCGCGCCGCGCGAGCGCCGGCGCGAGCCGCTCGCGCGGCTGCATGTGCACGCCGCGGCGCCCGAGCGACGGGTACGTGTCGAGCACCGTGTACAGGGCGCCGCCCGGTCCGCTCGTTCGTCCGGCGACGCAGACGAAGTGCCCGACGTCCCAGTCCGGCGCGGGCCCGTCGAGCGCGCCGTCGAGCAGGTAGTCGAGCAGCTGGTCGATCCGCGCGCCGGCGCCCCACAGCTCGCGCGTCGCGACGTTCGCGATCAGCGTGACCGGACGCTCGCGCGCGGCGACGAGCTCGAACAGGCCGTCGAGCGCCGCGACCGACCACGGGCCCTGCAGCGGGATCGCCGCGACGCGCCCGTCCGAGAGCTGCTCGAGCGCGCGCACGACGCCGACGCAGTTGGTGCCCGACGCCGAGGCGTCGTCGATCAGGACCGGCGCGATCCGGTAGTCGCGCCGGCTGCGTTCGCCGCTCGGCAGCGTCGCGAGGTCGGGCACGCGCGAGACGACCGTGCCGGCGGCTTGCGCGACGGCGTCCTGATCGAGCTCCGCCCCGTCCGCGACGCCTGCGGCCGCGAGCGCGAGCGCGCCGCAGAACGCGCCGCACTGGTCGTCGCGCTGCGGCAGCTCGCGCGCGTGCGCGCGAAGCAGCGTGCGGGCTCCGGGCAGCAGCGTCAGATCGAGCGCGGCGGTCCGCTCCATGCAGCGCAATCTACTGCGAGGAGGGAGTCCCGGCGATCGCGTCGCTGAGCCACGTGCGGCGCTTGCGGATCCGCGCGAAGCGCTCCTTCGAGCGCTCGAGCTTCGAGCTGTCCGGGTGGTAGCGGCGCCGCGCCCACGGCGACGTCGGCGAGGCCAGGCGCACCGCGCCGGCGAGCGAGAAGAACGGCAGGAAGACGCCGAGAAGCCCGAGCAGCGGCTTGCCCTTGAAGATCGCGAGCGCCGACAGCGAGATGTCGATCAGGACGGCGATCACGAGCGAGCTGATCGAGCCTTCCTGGTTTGAGAGGTCGAACGGCGCGAGGCCGAGCACGACCATGCCGCCGAGCAGCGTCGCGACGACGACGGCGTCGAGCGAGCTGCGTCCCTCCTGCGACCAGTAGACGTCTTCGAGGTGGATCCACAGCGCGAACTCGTCGAGCGTCAAACCCGCGCCGATCCCGAACAGCGCGGCGAGCACCTCCGACCACGGCGTTTCCGGCGCCAGCGCGAAGTTGAGGAAGCCGCTGCTCATCATCAGGCAGATGCCCCACACGAGGTGGTGCAGGTGCACGCCGCCCTTCGTCTCGACGCTGCCCGGCCACCACTGGAATTTGGGGCTGCGGATCATCCGCGCGCTCGTGCGGATGAACAGGAACGCGAGCAGGAACGCGCCGAGCAGGACGAAGCCCGAGCGCTGCCCGCGGTCGTCGAGGAAGTGCTGGGAGATTTCGAAGCGCAATTCGAGATGGACCCTAGCTCGCGCTCGCCCGACGTTGTCGGCGGGCGAGCGAGGAGGCGCACGCCCGTGACGTCTGCGTCACGCGCCGATCGGGGCTAAGGCTCCCGAGCGGGCGTGCCGATGATGCAGCCGTGGGCCTCACTCACCCTCCCTCGGCGCGGCGTCGGTCGCGAGTCCGTGCGCTGTGCGCGACGGCGGCGCTCGCGCTGCTCGGCGCGCTGCTCGGCGCGACGTCCGCGTCGGCGCTGATCGTCACCGTCAACGGCCAGAAGTACGGGGTGCAGCCGCACGCGACGAAGGTCGAACGCTTCAGCGCGCTGCCGGCGACGACGCTCCAGTACGGCGGCGGGCCGGTGGTCCACGCGAACGCGATCTACGCGATCTACTGGGACCCCTCGAAACTCCGCGCCGGCGAAGAAGGCAGGGTGCACAAGTACCACGGCGACTGGATCGAACTGATCGATCAGTTCTTCGAAGGGATCGCGCAGGAAAGCGGCTCGCTCTCGAGCGTGCTGGCGTTGACTCCCCAGTACACGGAAACCGGCGGCGCGCGCGCGGCCTACAGCACGATCTTCCGCGGCTCGAAGATCGACACGACCACCTATCCGAGCAACGGCTGCACCGACCCGGAACCCGAACTCAACAAAGACTTCGCGTGCCTGACCGACACCCAGCTTCGCGCCGAGCTGAGGAGCTTCATCGCCGAAAACAGGCTTCCGGCGGGACCGGGCACGATCTTCTACCTGCTGACACCGCCGAACCTGACCGTGTGCACCGACGGTGGAACGGTCAAAGGACACTGTTCGGACAGCGCCCGGTCGGACCCGTGGACGGCGTTCTCGGGCTCACCCACGACGAAAGAAAAAGAAGAAAAGGAAAGCTACGAAGACAGCTTCTGCAGCTATCACTCGGCGACCACGACGGCCGGTGGCGAACCGCTGCTGTACGTGGTCATCCCGTGGGTCGCCGGCACGTTCGGCACAGGAGCCGGAGGGCTCGTCCCGCTGAACAAAAACGGCGCCGACTGCCAGGACGGCACGGTCAACCTCGAGGAGCCCAACCAGCTGCTCGAAGGCGCCGGTCCAGACGGCTACAACGATCACGGCCTGCCCGACGTTCTCGTCAACCAGATCTCCCAGCAGCAGATCGCGACGATCACCGATCCGCAGTTCAACGGCTGGTTCGAATCGGCAACCGGCAACGAGGCGCCCGACCAGTGCCGCAACTGGTTCGAGGAACCGCCCGTCGTCGGCGGTAGCAGCACCCCGCAGGGCGGCAGCAAAGCCGGGACGTTCTTCAACCAGACGATAGACGGCCACGGGTATTACCTGAACACCGTCTACAACCAAGCGGCTGCGTTCAGTGAATTCCCCGGGCTCAGGTGCGTGCTGCACAACAACCTGGTTCCCGAGTTCAGCGCGCCGAGGCGAGCCAACGCCGGCGAAATCGTCGGCTTCGACGGCGGCGAGTCAGACGTGACGCTCAGCCAGTCGGCCGTCGCCAGCGCCTCGGAAAACCCGCTGTACCGGGCGACGTTCACCTGGAGCTTCGGCGACGGGACGAGCGTCTCGGGCCCGGGCTACACGGCCGAAAACCCGAGCGCGCCGCTGTACGCGAGCGTCTACCACAGCTACCAGTACGGCGGCACGTACAACGTGACGCTGACGATCCAGGACGCCGGCGGCGCCGTTTCCAGCGTGACGAACACGGTCACGATCGCCGGCGCCGGGCGTCCCGGCGAAGGGGGCGGAGGCGGAGGCGGCTCTTCGACGCCGGGCACGTCTCAGACGACGACGGCCGGCGGCGGGTCGGTCGGCGCCGCCACCCCGACGGGGAAGAGCGCGGCGCCCGTGGTCGCGACCCAGTCCGTCGCCTCCCGCAGCCTCAACTCGGCGCTGCGCGAAGGGCTCGTGATCCACTACTCGGTCAGCGAACAGGTCGCCGGTCGCTTCGAGGTGCTGCTCGCGAGCTCGCTCGCGCGGCGGGTCGGGTTGCACGGCGCAAGTGCCACCGGACTTGCGAAGGGCACGCCGGCGCAGACGGTCATCGCGAAAGCGATCCTCGTCACGACCAAAGGCGGGCGCAGCACCTACAAGATCAGGTTCAGCAGGGCGACGGCGGCGAAGCTCCGCAGACTGCACAGGGTGACGCTGATGATCCGCATGACCGTGCACAACGCGAAGAGCCCAACCGTCACGACGGTGCTCGACACCGTCAACCTGCGCTGAGCAGGCGTCAGTGTTCGGGCGGTTCGCCGCGCTTGGCTTTCGCCTTCGCGCTGAACACGTAGCGCCACAGCAGGAACAGCAGCACGTAGCCGGCGGCGATCGAGACGACCGAGACGACCGCGATCGCCGTGCCGTTGCTCCCCGATTCGACCGCCGCTTCGCCGTCGAGCGCGAGCGGCACGAGGCTCGCCAGCGATGCGCCGACGGCCGCGATCATCGCGCGCCGTGCCCGCGGGACGATCGGCCGCCGCTCGACGGGTCGCGCATCACAGCCCCGGCGGGTGGCGTACGACGTAGCCGGAGTTGTTCGTCGGCGCGACTTGCCAGCGCGACGCGTACACGCCGCTGCGTCCGGCCGTGTCGAACAGGACGCCGTCGACGTACATGTACGTGTGCCCGGCGTTCGCGTAGACGGTGATGTAGCGACCCGGTCCGGGCGCGCCCCAGCTCTCGAGTTCGCCCGACGTCTCGGGCGCGCTCAGCAGGCCGCCGGCCGCGAGCGCGTAGCTGACCGAGCCCGAGCAGTCGTACGCGTTGTCGACGAACGACGCGTGACCGCCGCCGAACACGTACGGGAAGTCGGCGATCGCGTTCGCGCCGGCGATCACCCGCTGGATCACTTCGGGCACGTTCGCCGGGATCGGGATCGTGCCGTTGCCGCCGACCGACTCGCCGCCGGGCACGGGCGTCAGGCGCTGCTGCTGCTGGCGCTGCGCGCTGCGTTCGACGGCCTGCATCTGCGCGAGCTCCTGCTTGACTTCGGCGTCCGACGGCGCTCCGGCCGCGACGATCTGTTCGCTGGCCCGCGCCGGCGTCGCGGCCGCCTTGTGGTGAACCGACGCGGGCGCCGGGAAGCTCTTCGCTTCTTCGGGGTCGGCCGTCTCGGCGACGTTCACGCGCCTGGCGCTGGCAGCACTCGTGCTTGCGCCCGGCGCACCGGCAGGCGCCGCCAGCGTCGGCGTGTGCGTCGAGGCCTGCGAGCCCGGCGCGCCCGCGCCGCCGTGCGCCGGCAGCGTGGCCGCCGCCTTCGCCAGGCGCGGACCGCGTTCGTGCGAGCCGCCGGTCACGACGATCACGACCGCGGCGGCGATCAGCGCCGCCGCGAGGACACCCGCGATCAGCGACGTGCGCGAGAGCTTGCCCGCGAGCGAAGCGGGCGCGGTTGCCTGGCTCGGCTGCGTCACCGTTGCAAGGCTAGCGCCCGCTTCCGCGCCGCGCGACCGGTAACCTGCAAGCCCGGCCTGTCACCGCGGGCCTCGTGCGCGCCCGTCACCTGCGACCGACGCTCGCGGGTGCGCGGCTACCCTCCACAGATGCCCAACGAGGCCACCGCCATCGACGTCCCTGCCCGCGAGCTCGAGCGAACCGTCCGCGATCGACCGCATGTGCGCGTCGTGCACGGGCTGCGCCGGCAGGCCAACTGGCTCCAGCTCGTGCGCTTCGGGCTCGTCGGCGGCGTCGGCTTCGTCGTCAACGTCGCCGTCTACGCGCTGTTCGTCCATGGGGTCGGCGTCGAGTACCGCATCGCGTCGGTCGCCGCGTGGCTCGTCGCGGTGTGCAACAACTTCGTTCTGAATCGTCATTGGACGTTCGACGCCGGCGAGGGACGCGCCCATCACCAGGCCGCACGCTTCCTGTTCGTCAGCCTCGTCGCCGAGGTCGTCAGCCTGCTGCTGCTGACGCTGTTCGTCGAAGCCGCGCACCTGGCGAAGGTCCCCGCTCAGGCGCTCGCGGTCGGTGCGTCGATGCCGTTCAACTTCCTCGGCAACAAGCTCTGGACGTTTCGCTCGGAGGCCGGCGCGAGCGCCGACGCGCCGCGCTGAAGCGCCCGCGACGCCCGCTGGCGGCCCCCTTTAGGCACCTATACTCTGGCCTTTCCCCGTTCCGGAGGACTTGCGTGCAGGAAATGGTGATCTACGGCGTCAGCTTCGACATGGTTGGCAAGCAGCCGATCGTGCTCCTGAAGACCGTCGAGGGGAACAAGTTCCTGCCGATCTGGATCGGCCATCCCGAGGCGGCGTCGATCCTGATGAAGCTGCAGGGCGCCGGCACGCCGCGGCCGATGACGCACGACCTGCTGTGCGACATCCTCGGCGAGCTTGAGGTCAAGTGCACGCAGGTCGCCGTCACCGAGCTGCGCGAGAACACGTTCTTCGCTTCGATCACGCTGAGCGTCGGCGACCGCGAGCTCGAGATCGACTCGCGCCCGAGCGACGCGATCGCCCTCGCCGTGCGCTGCGGCGCGCCGATCTACGCCGCCGAGGAGGTGATCGCCGAGTCGGCGATCGAGTTCGAGCACGACGTCGAGGAGTCGGAGGACGTCGTCGAGAAGTTCAAGGAGTTCCTCGACGAGGTCAGCCCCGAGGACTTCGCGGCGGGCGATTCCTGAGCAGTTGCCCCCCGCGGGGAGCTGCGCCTAGCGAGCGCAAGAGCAGTCAAGCCGGCCCGGACGGCCGGCCAAGGTAACTGCCGTGGCGGCCGGAGCGGTCACAAATTGAAACGAGAAGCGGAGGCCGGCTCGGCCAGAAGGCTGGATGCCGGTCAAAGGGGGTCGGCTGGATGCGCGGTCAAGGGGACTGGCCGTCTGCGCGGTCAGTTGGTGTGCACCCGCCGCGTAAACGCGCTCTCCAGCATCCGCGCGATCAGCTCGTCGAAGAACACGCCGCCCGCATCCGCCGCCATCGGCAGCAGGCTCGTTTCGGTGAGTCCCGGCACGACGTTCGTCTCGAGCACCGTCAGCTCGTCGGCGTGCTCGTCGAGCAGCAGGTCGACGCGCGCGACGCCGTGGCAGCCCAGCAGCGAGTACACGCGCAACGCGAGCTCCTGCGCGCGCTCGGTCACGCCCGCAGGCAGCTCGGCTGGACACACGAAAGTCGTCATCCCGATCTCGTAGCGCGCCTCGTAGTTGTAGAACTCCTCGTCGCGTGGGATCGCCTCGATCACCGGCAGCGTCACCGGCTCGCCGCCGGGCGCATCGGCGTCGAGCACCGACACCGCCAGGTCGCGCCCGGGCACGTAGCGCTCGAGCACGACCTTGCGGTCGTAGGACAGCGCGCCGACGATCGCCCCCGGCAGCTCGTCGCTCTCGCGCGCGAACTTCACGCCGAGCGCCGAGCCGCCGGTCGCCGGCTTGACGACCATCGGGAAGCCGAGCTCGCGCCCGATCACCGGCAACGCCGCGGCGACGCCGAGCTCTTTGACGGCGCTCTCCTTGAACGTGCTCCACGCGGGCGTCGGGATCCCGGCCTCCCGCATCAGGTACTTCGCGAGCGCCTTGTCGGTGCAGCGCATGCACGCGCCGGGGTCGGAGCCCGTGTACGGCAGGTCGATCGCCTCCAGCAGCCCCTGCACCGTTCCGTCCTCGCCGACGCGGCCGTGCAGCGCGACGAACGCGACGTCGGGCTTGGCCTGCAGCAGCGCTTCGAGCATGTCCGGCCCGGCGTCGATCGCGACGACGTCGTGGCCGAGCCGGCGCAGCGCGCCCTCGGCGCGCGCGCCCGAGCGCAGCGACACGGCGCGCTCGAGCGAGCTGCCGCCCTTCAGCACCGCGACCCGTTTCGCCGCGGTCATCGGTCCTGGCTGCGGCGCTGCACACCTCGCTCGCGACGCGGCAGCTCGACGACGTCGGCGAGGTTCGCGTGCTGCGCGTCCTCGGCGGCCGCGTCGGGCTCCTCGCTCGCCTCGGCGCCGGCGGAGACCCCCATCAGCGTCCCGAGCAGGCCGGCGTCGGGCTCGAGCGTCCGCGCGATCCGCGCGATCCCCTCGCGGATGTCGGCCTCCTGCACACCCGCGAAGTTCAAGCGCATCGAGCTGGCGCCACTGCTCCCGTCGACGTACGCCGCGCGGCCCGGCACGAACGCCACGCCCTCGCTGTCGCGCGCCTGCACGAGCAGGTCGGTCGTGTCGATCCGCCCGTCGAGCGTCGCCCATACGAACAGCCCACCCTGCGGCCGCGTCCAGCGCGCGCTCTCGCCGAAGTGCTCGGTCAGCGCTTCGAGCATCACGTCGCGCCGGCGCCTGTACAGGTCGCGCAGCTGCTCGACGTACGCGAGCCAGCGCGGCTCGCCCTCGCGCGTGGACTCCTCGAAGTACTCGGCGATGAACAGCTGCGTGACCGGCGACGAGCACAGGTCGGCGCCCTGCTTGCCGAGGTTCAGCTTCTCGAGCACCGGGCGCGGCGCGACTGCCCAGCCGATGCGCACGCCCGGCGAGAGGATCTTCGAGAACGTCCCGAGGTAGATCACGAGGTCGGCCGCGCCGCCGGCGCCCGCGACTTCGGCGTCGAGCGAGTACAGCGTCGGCAGCGGCTCGCCCTCGTAGCGCAGCAGGCCGTACGGGTTGTCCTCGAGGATCAACAGCTCGCGCTCGTGCGCGACCTCGACCAGCCGCCGCCGCCGCGCGAGCGACATCGTCACGCCACCCGGGTTCTGGAAGTTCGGGATCGTGTAGATGAACTTCGGCCGGCGGCCTTCGGACTGCAGGCGATCGAGCGTCGCCTCGAGCTCGTCGATCGGCATCCCGTCGGAGTCGATCTCGATCTGCTCGACGTGCGCCTCGTACGCGCTGAACGTCGGCACCGCGCCCGGGTACGTCGGCGCCTCGGCGACGATCACGTCGCCGGGGTCGATCAGCGTCTTGCAGACGAGGTCGATCACCTGCTGGCCGCCGGTCGTGACGATCACCTCGTCCGCGTCGACCGCCGTGCCCTCGGCCGCCATCACCTCGAGGATGCACTCGACCGTCGCCGCCATCCCTTCGGTCGGTCCGTACTGCAGCGCGCGCGCCGTCGACGACGCGGCCACGCGCGACATCAGCTTCGCGTACAGCTCGGGCTCGAACGTGCTCGTGTCGGGCAGGCCGCCGGCGAGCGAGATCACGTCGGGGCGCTCGGTCAGCGCCATCATCTCGCGCATCGCCGAGCTTTTCATCCCGCGCGTGCGCGTCGCGAACAGCGCCTCGTAGCGCGCCAGCTCGTGCGCGGTCGGCCGTGCCCTGCGCCCGCCTGAAGCTCCGCCGATCGGTCGGTCCATGTGCCTGTCGTCCTATTCGCCGTCGTGCCCGTCGGACCTGGCTCTTGCGCGCATGCCCGCCGCACCCGTCGTCTATCGTCCTGCCGACCGCGCCACCGGCCAGATCAGCACGGTAGCGCACCCCCGCGGCTGCAATCGCATGAACGGTCTCTTCTTCTACATAGGGCTCGGCGCCGGACTCGCGGCCGCGTGCGGGCTGCGGCCGTTCCTGCCCGTGCTGCTCGCCGGCGCGCTCGCGAGCGCGCCGGCGCTCGGCGTGAGCTTCGCGCACGACCCGTTTCGCTTCATGCGCGCCGGTTGGTGGCTGCTCGTCGTCGTCGTCGCGCTGATCGTCGCCTACGTGGTGCAGCTGCTGTTGGGAAGCTCCGCGCTGCCCGATCCCGACGCCGAGCGCTCGCGACCGCAGCCGCTCGCCGCGGCGATCGCCGGTCTCGCCTACGGCGCCGGCGCGCTGCTGTTCGCCGGGACGCTCGCCGCCCACGACGACGCGTGGTGGCCGGGGCTGCTCGGCGGACTCGCCGCCGTCGCGCTCGCCCAGCGCGCCGTGCTGCCGGTGTTCGCGCGTGCCCGCGCGCGACTCGTCGACGGCGCCGCGCGACAGGCGCTCAGCGTCTACCTCGACGCCGCCTCGCTCGTGCTCGCCGCGCTCGTCGCGCTGCTGCACCCGCTCGGCTACGTCCTGCTCGCGCTGCTCGTGTGGTTCGCGCTGCGCGGACGCTCGCGCGGCGAGGAAAAGTACGCCGGACTGCGCATCCTGCGCCGCTGATGGCGCCGGCGGCCGGCTCGAAGCCCCCGAAGCTCGTCCTCTGCGTGATCGACGCGATGGCGCCGGAGATGCTCGAGCGCACGGTCGCCGCCGGCGCCGCGCCGGTCCTGCAGACGCTGATCGAGCGCGGCCGCTACGTGCCCGACTGCGTCGCCGCGTTTCCCTCCGTCACGCCCGTCTGCGCCGCGTCGATCGTCACCGGCGTCGCGCAGGACGCGCATCGAATCCCCGGCATGAACTGGTTCGACCGCGACGAGCATCGCTACGTCGAATACGGCTCGAGCTTCCGCTCGGCGCAGCGCTTCGGGATCGCGCGCCAGCTGACCGACACGGTCTACAACATGAACCGCGCGCATCTCTCGGCCGCGACGCCGACCGTGTTCGAGTCGCTCGACGACGCAGACGTGCGCACGGCCGGCACGACGTATCTGATGTACCGTGGGCGCCACCGGCACGAGCCGCAGCGCGACACCGCGCTGACGCGCGTCGCCTCGGCGCTCGTGCGTCACCCGGTGATGGGCCCGCGCGAGCTGTTCTACGCCGACATCTTCGCCTCGCGCAAGACCGGATGCCGCTCGGGCCTGGGGATGCCCGGCGTGCGCGACCGCCACTCCGGCTGCGTCTCCAGCTACCTCGTCGAGCACGACCTGTTCGACTTCCTGTTGCTGTCGCTGCCCGACAACGACTGGCAGTCGCACAAGCGCGGGCCCGAGGCCCAGCTGCAGTCGATCGCGCAGGCCGACCTGCAGCTCGCGCGCGTCTGCGAGGCCGCCGGCGGCGTCGACGAGTTCCTCGCCGAGCACGCCGTCATCGCGATGGCCGACCACTCGCAGGCGCCCGTCACGGCGACGATCGCGCTGCAGGACGAGCTCGCCGAGCTCGACGTGCTCGGGCCGCCGCGCGCCGGCGCCGCGGCCGACGCGCGGATCGCCGTCTGCCCGTCCCAGCGCGCCGCGATGGTCTACGCGCTGCACGACGCCGAGCGCGACGCGATGCGCGCGTCCGTCGTCGCGCTGGCGCTCGCGATCGACGGCGTCGAGCACGTCCTCTGGCTCGCGCGCGACGCGCACGAGCGACCGAGCGAGGGCATCGTCGCGGGCGCCGCGCACGGCGAGCTGCGCTTCCGCCCCGGCGGCGAGCTGTCGGACCCGCGCGGCGAGCGCTGGAGCGTCGAAGGCTCGCTCGCCGTCGTCGACGGGCGCGTGCAGGATGGCGTGCTGCTGACCCCGTCCTATCCCGACGTGCTCGCGCGCTCGTGGGCCGCGCTGACGTGCCCGAGCTCCGGCGACGTGCTGCTGTCGGCCGCGCCCGGCTACGAGTTCCTCGACTGGGGCCGCCAGGCGCACGTCGGCGGCGGCAGCCACGGCTCGCTGCACGCCTCCGACTCGCTCGGCGCGCTCGTCACCTACGGCGTCGAGCTGCCCGACCCCGAGCCCGCGCAGTGGGCGATCCGCGACATCGCGCCGATCGTGCTCGGCCACTTCGGGCTCGCGCCCGAAGGCGATCCGTCGCCCGGCGCTATCTGACGATCGCGAACGACAGCGACTTCGGCAGCGAGCTGAGGCCGTTGCTCGTCGCGACGAGCGTGACCGTGAAGCTGCCGGGCTTGAGCTTCGTGCGCCCGGCTGTGCCCCGGAAGGAGAGCTTGTTCGTACCCGCGTGGGCGTTCACCGACAACGCCGCCGACATGACCGTGCGCTTGCACGGCGGCTTGTGCCGGTTCTTCGCGCTCTGCGCGACGCACCTGCCGTTCACCTTGCGTCCGCTGACCTGCTGAGTGAATGTGAGCTTGACGCTCGCGGCGACGTTGAGCGTGAACGAGAACGTCGTCCCGAGTGGCGGCTTGCGCGTCGTGCGCTTGGCGTTGCCGGTTCGCCAGCGTGTGTGCGACTGCGAAAGACCAGAGAGGACCGGTCGCGGCGCGGGCGGCGGCACGACGCTTCGAGCTCGGCGTCGTCGCGGTCGTCGTCGTGGCCGGCGGGCTCACCGGCGCCGGGGCCGGATTGACGTAGACCCAGAGCGCCCCCGCGTCCGTGACGCCGCCGGTGCTGTCGATCGGTCCGCCAATCAGCGCCGTGCGGGCGTCTTGCGAGAACGCGACCGCCGCGCCGAATTCGCTTTCGCTCGTCGTCCCGACGAGCTTCGAGCCCTGCTGCGCCCACGTCGAGCCGGAGCGCGCGAATTCCCAGATCGCGCCGGACGGCGTCGGGCCCGAGCCTCCGACAGGCCCGTCGGCGTCGACCGGACCGCCGACGAGCGCCGTGTTGCCGTCGGCCGACACGCTGACCGCCGCGCCGAAGCCAGCTCCGCCGGTGGCGTCGCTTGGCTTCAGCTCAGCGCCCTGCTGTGCCCACGTCGAGCCCGAGCGCACGTACGCCCGAACGCCGCCCGCGACGCCGTCGGCGGGCGCGCCGACGAGCGCCGTGCTGCCGTCGGCGGAAAGCGCGACGCCGGACCCGAGTTCGCCCGCGCCTTTCGCGCCCCCTGAGGTCAGCTTCGGCCCCTGCTGCGTCCAGCCGGACCCTCCGTTCGTGAACACCCATGCAGCTCCGGCCATCGGTTCGCCCGTCGTGCCTTCGTCCGACGGCCCGCCGATCAGCGCCGTCTTGCCGTCGGCCGACAACGCGACGCTGAGGCCGAACTGGGCGAGGCTGCTCTCGCCGAAGCCCGTCAGCTTTTTGCCTTCCTGTGCCCAGGCCGCGCCGGAACGCCTGAACACCCACGCAGCGCCGACGTCGCCGGCGTCGAAGTAGCCGCCGATCAGCGCCGTGTTGCCGTCGGCCGACAACGCGACGCTCTTGCCGAAGCGCCCGCTGCCCGTCTCTTCGCCGCCGCCGGTGAGCTTCGGACCCTGCTGCGTCCACGTGTCGCCTGAGCGCGTGAACACCCACGCAGCGCCGACGTTCGCGTCGTTGATCCCGCCGATCAGCGCCGTGTTCCCGTCGGCCGACAACGCGACGCTGATGCCGAACTGGCCTTCGCCGACTCGCCCGCCGCCCCTGAGCTTCGGACCCTGCTGCGTCCACGTGCCGCCTGAGCGCGTGAACACCCATGCCGACCCGACGAGCATTTCTCCCGGCGCTTCGTCGCTCGGGCCGCCGACCAGCGCGGTGTTCCCGTCGGCCGAGATCGCGACGCTCTGGCCGAGATTGCTGCCGCCGGCTTGTTCTTTGCCCGTCAGCCGCGCCTGCTGCACGAGCGGGTCGACCCGCAGCGGATAGCGCGCGTCGTGCGCCGACACGCCGATCAACAACTCGCCGCCGCGCAGCGCGAGCCGGCTCGGCAGGCGGCGGCCGGTCGCGTCCGTGGCGATCAGCCCCGTGTAGCGAAGCGAGCTCGCGCCACGGCGGACGACGACGCTGCGCCCGCCGTCTGCCAGCGCCGCGACGCCGTTGCCGCCGAGTGTCATCGCGAGCGTCAGCCAGCCGTGCGCGTTCGCGGCCGGCGCATGGCCGATCGTGAATCCCTGCTCGAGCCCGAGCGGGCCGTTGGCGTACCACTCCGCGATCCCGTCGTGCGCGTAGCTCACGCGGTTGTGTACGCCGCGCGGCGTGGCGCCTCGGACGCCGTGCAGCGCCGCGCCATAGCCGACGGCGCGCAGGCGCAGCGAGACGTGCAACACGCCGTCGCTGATCGCGACGCCCGAGCTGCGAAAGCGCGCGTCGAGTCGCTGTGCCGGGTTCGAAAGCCGCAGGTCACCCGCCACGCCGGCGACGCGGTACGCGGCCCGGCCAGCGCCCAACGTCGCCGACACCGGCCCCTGCGCCGCGAGTGGGAGACTCGACAACGAGCGGGCCTCGGGCGCTGTCACCTGCGATGCGTGCGGCTGTCCCGGTCGAGCGCCGGACAGCAGGAGATCGAACGCCGCGCCGAGCAGCACCGACGCGAGCGCCGCCGCCGTCAGCGTGCGCCACGGAACTGCGGCTCGGGCGAGAACGGCCACTGTGTGCTGCAACCTAGTCGGCCGCGCCTCGTTCGGTCAACCTCACCCGGACGGGGGCCGGCCGAGCGGTGGCTCAACGTGGCGAGCGCGACCGTTACGCTCGCGTGGTGCGACGCCTGCCCGCACTGATCGCATGCGCGCTGACCTGCGCGCTCCCCAGCGCCGCGCAGGCGGCGCCGGGCTCGCTCAGAAGCGCTCCCCAGCCCGCGCAGGGCGCCGCGTCGGTGAGCACCGCGACGAGCGCGCCAAGCGTCCCGTCATCTTCCTCATCGAAATCGACGTCCTCGACGGATCCCAACGCTCCGATCCCCGTGCCGGCGTCGACCGTGCCGCCGGCCGGGCGCAGGTTGTCGGCCGACCAGGTGCTCGCGATCGCCGAACGCCTGCCGAAGATGAAGTCGGTCAGGCGCGAATACCGGGGCTCGTACGGCGGCGCGTACCTGAAGGGGGCGCTGCACTGGCAGGTCAGCTTCTTCTCGAAGAACGGCAAGAAGGAGATCGGGCAGGTGATCGTCGACGACCTGTCCGGCCGCGTGCTCGAACAGTGGACCGGCTTCCAGGTCGCGTGGTCGATGGCGCGCGGCTACAACGGCGCGTTCGGCCGGCACGTCAACGCGCTCTACATCTGGCTGCCGCTGTGCGTCCTGTTCTTCGCCCCGTTCTTCGACTGGCGCAAGCCGCTGAAGCTGCTGCACCTCGACCTGCTGATGCTGCTGTTCTTCTCCGTCTCGCTCGCGTTCTTCAACCACGGCGAGATCTACCAGTCGGTCCCGCTCGCCTATCCGCCGCTCGTGTACCTGCTCGCGCGCATGCTCGCGATCGCGCTGCGCCGCCGCCGTGCGCGCGATCCCGGCCCGCTGCGCCTGCTCGTCCCCGTGCCGTGGCTCGCGCTCGGCGTCGTCTTCCTCGTCGGCTTTCGCATCGCCCTGAACGTGACCGACTCGAACGTGATCGACGTCGGCTACGCCGGCGTCATCGGCGCGCACAAGGTCGTGCACGGCGAGCGGCTGTACGGGCACTGGCCGGCCGACAACGAACACGGCGACACGTACGGCCCGGTCGACTACGAGGCGTACGTGCCGTTCGTGCAGATCTTGGGCTGGAGCGGCAAGTGGGACGACCTGCCCGCCGCGCACGCCGCCGCGATCGTCTTCGACCTGCTCGCGCTCGCGCTGATCTTCCTGATCGGCCGCCGCGTGCGCGGGCCGAGCCTCGGCGTCGCGCTCGCCTACGCGTGGTCCGCGTTCCCGTTCACGATCTACGCGCTCGAGAGCAACTCCAACGACACGCTCGTCGCCGTCTTCGTGCTCGCCGCGATCCTCGCCGCGACGTATCGCTCGCGCCTTGCGCCGCCGCTGCGCGGCGCGTTCGCCGTGCTCGCCGGGCTGACCAAGTTCGCGCCGCTCGCACTCGCGCCGCTCTTCGCCACGCACGGGCTCTGGCAGGAGCCGCGCTGGCGCACGCGCGTGCGCGACCTCGCGACGTTCGCGCTCGCGTTCGTCGCCGTCGGCGCGCTCGTCAGCGTTCCCGCGCTCAGCCACGACTCGCTGCACACGATCTACGAGCGCACCTTCGCCTACCAGGCCGACCGGCAGTCGCCGTTCTCCCTCTACGGTCTGTACGGCGGGCTCGGCGGGCTGCAGGCCGCCGTCCAGATCCTCGCCGTCGCGCTCGCCGTCGCGCTAGCCGTGCTGCCGCGGCGTCCCGACGTCGTCGGGCTCGTCGCCGCCTGCGCCGTCGTCCTGATCGCGCTGCAGCTCGGCATCGAACACTGGTTCTACCTGTACATACCTTGGTTCTTCCCGCTGATCATGATCGCGCTGCTGGGGCGGTACGGGAGTCCGCTGAGACCGGCGTCCGGCCTTCTGGCCCTGTCGGGCTCCGCTCGGCAGCCGCAGCAGAGCGCTTCGCCCCTCACCACGCCGGCCTAATGCGAGTCAGCCAGCGAGTGCGGGCGCTAGGTCGGCTGCCGGCACACGACTCGGGATCGTCAGCCTGATCTCACCGTCACGGTCGAGCAGCCACTTGGCATTTACGATCGTGATGCCGATGACCGCGCCCGTCTCGTCGTAGCGGACGTTGTGGCCCTCCGGTGTGCCGAACGACTCGGCTGGCATCCTGGGCTCGCCGACGCTCAGGTAGAGCACGTCCGCGTCTGCGTCGTACTCGACGTCGTCGAACGACAGGGTTCCGATAGTGATCGTCATCGCGGCAGGCCTTCCGGGTCGTTGTCCTGCCCAAAGGCGGTGACAAAGCGGTCGGCGTCTCCTGCAAACTCTACAACCACCCGGATCCACCGGAACGGAAAGGGCGCACGAGAGCGCAGCCAGTAGCGTTCGCGCCCCGGGTGCGGGTCGGGCTCCTGAAAGTCGGGCTGGCGGATCGTCTCGAGCAGCATGTCCCGCTGGTCGCGCATCTCGACGTGGCGCTGGACGTAGCGCCAGCGCTGCTCCGTCAGCTCGACACTGCGGCCCTGCGGCGAGACGGCGCTCGCGATGACTTGACTCTCGTCCACGGCGCCAGCCTGCCAGTCTCGCCGGTCGCACCGTTGCGTCTCGGCAGCAACTCGCCGCAAGCCGATGAGGCCGGCATCCGGCCATCCTGGCCGGCTTTAAGGGGTCGGACTCGGCCTCGCCATCAGCACCTGCTCGATCGAGTCCGCCCGCATTCGCCGTGAGCAGCTGACGAGCGCGCCCATCAGCCACGGGTCCTCCTCTGACGTCTCGAAGCGGACCGGCATCTGCGTCAGCAGCGACTCGATCGCCTGCTCGCGCTTGACGCCGATCACGCCGCCGCGCGGGCCGGTCATGCCGACGTCGGTGATGTAGGCGGTGCCGCCCGGCAGCACGCGCGCGTCGGCCGTCGGCACGTGCGTGTGCGTGCCGACGACGGCCGTCACGCGCCCGTCGAGGTGCCAGCCCATCGCGACCTTCTCCGACGTCGCCTCGGCGTGCATGTCGACGAGCGCGTGATCGACGGCGCCGAGCTCGGCCAGCGCCGGCTCGATCTCGGTGAACGCCGAGCGGCCCGCGCGCACGTACAGGTTGCCGCTGAGGTTGACGACGCCGAGGCGCACGCCGTCGCGCTCGACGACGCACGTCCCGTGCCCGGGCTGCCCGCGCAGGAAGTTCGCCGGGCGCAGGATCCGCGCCTGCGAGTCGAGATACGGGTAGATCTCGCGCCGATGGTACGTGTGGTTGCCGAGCGTGATCACGTCGACGCCGTTGTTCAGCAGCTCGTCGGCGATCTTCGGCGTGATGCCGAGCCCGCCGGCGATGTTCTCGGCGTTGACGACGACGAACGTCGGCGCGTAGCGCTCGCGCAGCGGCGCCAGGCAGTCGAGCAGCGTCCTGCGCCCGAGCCCGCCGACGACGTCGCCGACGAACAGGATCCGCGCGGCTGCCGCCTGGGGCTCAGCCATACTCCGGCGATGGTGGGAGGCAGGTGACAGACGGCGCCGAGCACGATCCCGAAGCGACGCCCCCGACGCCCGAAGAGCAGGAGCTCGTAGACGAGGAGCGGCCGCGCTCCGCGCACGACGAGCCGCCGCGCTCGGTCGTTCCGCGGTGGGTCCAGCTCGTCGTCCTGCCGCTCGCGCTGCTGGCGCTGTGGGCGCTCGCGAAAGTCGCTGGCTCGGTGTTGATGCTGTTCATCGTGGCGGGGCTCATCGCGCTGATCCTCAACCCTGCGGTCGCCTTCCTGCAACGCCGCCGCTTCCCCCGCGGGCTTGCGGTGCTCGCGGTCTTCCTCGGATTCTTCCTCGCCGTCGGCGGGCTCGGCTTCCTCGTCGCCAACCCTATCTCCCATCAGGTGCAGAGGTTCGCCAACAACCTGCCGCACCTGGTCAACGAAGCGAACGCGAACCTCGCCTCGCTGCAGGAAGAACTGAAGGAAAACGGGATCCACATCGAACTCGTCAAACAGGGCAAAACGGCGCTGCAGACGATCCAGGACAAAGTCGCCAAGAGCGCGAGCAAACTGGCGTCCTCGGGCGCCGGCATCCTGACGGAAGCGGCCGGCGTGATCTTCGACCTCGTGCTGATCTTCGTGCTGTCCGTGTACATGCTGCTGTACGGCGAGCACATCGGCAAGCTCGTGCGCGCCGTGATGCCGACCGGCGACGGCACCGGCGCCGACGACTTCCCGCACCTCGTGCAGCGCGCCGTCTCGCGCTACGTCGGCGGCCAGCTGCTGTTCAGCATCATCATGGGCACGTCGACCGGCGTCGCGCTGTGGCTGTTCGGCGTCGTCGGCATCTTCCCCGACGGCGGCAGGTACGCGATCGCGTTCGGCGTCTTCTACGGCGTGATGGAGCTCGTCCCGTACATCGGCCCGATCCTCGGCGCCGCGCCGCCGACCGCCGTCGCGCTGTTCACGAAGCCGATCGCCGCCGTCTGGCTCGTCGCGCTGTTCATCGCCCTGCAGCAGTTCGAGGGCCACATCGTCGCGCCGCAGGTCTTCGGCCACACGCTGCGCATCAACCCGATCCTCGTGATCTTCGCGCTGCTGCTCGGGCTGCACGTCGACGGCATCGTCGGCGCGCTCGTCGCGCTGCCGATCCTCTCGGTGCTGCGCGAGACCGTCCTCTACCTCAGGCGGCACCTCGCGCTCGAATCCTGGGACCGCTCGCGCGAGAGCCTGCTGTAGGACGCGCGTGGAGCGCGACGACGCAGAGCGCCCGGCCGACAGCGTCTTGCGCGTGCGCGCGCTCGGCAAGCGCTTCGGCGAGCGCGTCGCGCTGCGCGACGTCAGCTTCGACCTGCGCGCCGGCGAGCTCGTCGCCGTCGTCGGCCCCAACGGCGCCGGCAAGACGACGCTGCTCTCGATCCTCGCCGGCGTGCAGCGCGCGAGCGGCGGCAGCGTCGAGTACCACCTCGGAGCGGGTGCGGGCGACGGCGTCGACGGGCGCGCGATCGGCTGGGCGCCGCAGCAGGCGGCCGTCTACACGAAGCTGACCGTGCGCGAGAACCTGCGGCTGTTCGCGCGCCTGGAGCGTGTCGCCGACGCCGACGCGACCGTCGCGCGGATGCTCGAGCAGACCGGCCTTGCCGAGCGCGCCGACGACCGCGTCGAAAGCCTCTCCGGCGGCAACCGCCAGCGCGTCAACGTCGCGCTCGGGCTGCTCTCCGAACCGCGCGTGCTCGCGCTCGACGAGCCGTCCTCGGCGCTCGACCCCGGGCAGCGCGCGCGGCTGTGGCAGTTCGTCGGCGTGCTCGCCGCGCGCGGCACGAGCGTGCTGTTCTCGACGCACCATCTCGGCGAGGTCAGGCGCTATGCGAGCCGTGCGATCGTGCTCGCCGACGGCGAGGTGCTGTTCGACGGGACGCCGGCCGAGCTCGTCGCGCGCGGGGGCGGGGTGCATGACGACGACCTCGAGGGGGCGTTCCTCGCGTTCATGCACGAGCGGGGGCACGCATGAGAGCCCTGTTGGCCAAGGACCTGCTGATCCTGCGCCGCTCGCGGCTGCTCGTCGGCGTGCTCGTCGTGTACCCGATCGCGATCGCGCTGCTGATCGGGCTGGCGATCTCGCGCTCGCCGGGCAAGCCGAAGGTGGCGATCGTCAACGAGACGCCGCCGGGGCAGACGGTGCAGGTCGGCAGCGAGCGCGTGCCGGTCGACACGTACGCCGAACAGATCTTCTCGCAGGTGCAGCCGGTGCGCGCCGACTCGCGCGCGCAGGCCGTGCAGAAGATCGAATCGGGCGAAGTGCTGGCGGCGGTCGTGATCCCGCCGAACATCGCCGTGCGGGTCGGCTCGGGGCTCAAACAGGCGCAGCTCGAAGTGCTGTACAACGGCAACGCGCTCGAGCAGTCGCTCGTGCACGCGCAGATCGAAGCGGCGCTCGCGCAGGCCAACATCGGCTTCTCCGAACAGATCCAGCGCGCGGCGTCGCAGGCGATCGGCGCGCTGCTCAGCGGCCGCAACCTCGGCGTGCTCGGTTCGCCCGAATTGATCGGCCTCGGCCAGATCCCGCCGAAGCTGCACGCGATCGCCAAGCACCTGCCGCCGGGCGCCGATCGCGCGACGCTCGAGCAGATCGCCGCGTTCGCGAGCTTCGCCTCGCAGAATCTCGGTCTCGCGCGCAACGTGCTGGCGACGATCGGACAGCCGATCCACGTCAAGACGACGCTGATCGCCGGCCGGCGCACGCCGCTGAACACGTTCGCCGTCGTCGTCGCGGTCGCCGTGTCGCTGATGTTCGTCTGCGTGCTGCTCGCCTCCGGCGGCCTCGCGCTCGAGCGCGAGGAGCACACGCTGTCGCGGCTCGTGCGCGGTCTGACGACGCGCGGCGGGCTGCTCGCCGAGAAGGCGCTGCTCGCCGCCGCCTGCTCGTTCGCGCTGGCGCTCGCGATGCTCGCCGGGATCGGCGCGTTCGTCGCGCTCGACTGGAGCCGCGTCGGGCTGTGGCTCGCGGCGCTGGCGCTCGGCGCGCTCGCCTTCGCCGCGCTCGGCGTCGCGATCGGCGTGCTCGCGCGCGAGGTCCGCGCCGCGTCGCTGCTCGCGTTCCTGCTGTCGCTGCCGCTCGCGTTCCTCGCGCTCGTCCCGAGCGGCGCCGTCGGCCACGGGCTGTACGACGTGATCGCCGCGATCTCGTTCGTGTTCCCGTTCAAGGCCGCGCTGCAGGCGCTCGACGCGGCCGTCAACGGCGCCTCGCCGTCGCTCGGCGGATCGCTCGCGCACCTCGCCGTGCTCGGCGTCGTGTTCGGCGCGCTCGCGCGCGTCGGCCTGCGGCGCCTGGACTGACGCGCCCGGACCGGCGCTCCGGCGACGCCGGACGGCGCGAACGCTCTAACCTGAGACGACGATGTCCTTCCCCCAGACGCGCATGCGCCGGCTGCGCGCGACCGCCTCGCTGCGCGACCTCGTGCGCGAGACCGAGCTGTCGCCCGCGCGCTTCGTCGCTGCCGCTGTTCGTCGCCGGACCGCGCGCGAGCGCCAGCCGATCGCGGCGATGCCGGGCGTCGAGCGGCTGCCGATCGCCGCCGCCGTCGCAGGAGGCGCGCGAGGCTCGCCGCGCTCGGCGTCGCCGGCGGTGATGCTGTTCGGCGTGCCCGACCGAGAAGGACGAGGAGGGCTCGGGCGCGTGGGACGACGAGGGCGTCGTGCAGCTCGCGACCGCGCGCGATCAAGCGCGCGCATCCCGGAGCTGCTCGTGATCACCGACGTGTGCCTGTGCGAGTACACCGACCACGGCCACTGCGGCGTCGTGCGCGACGACGGCGCGGTCGACAACGACGCGTCGCGTCGAGCTGCTCGCGCGCACGGCCGTCAGCCAGGCGCGCGCCGGCGCCGACATCGTCGCGCCGAGCGACATGATGGACGGGCGCGTCGCGCGCGATCCGCGCGGAGCTCGACGGCGAGGGCTTCGCCGACACGCCGATCCTCGCGTACTCGGCGAAGTTCGCGTCGGCCTTCTACGGCCCGTTCCGCGACGCCGCCGGCTCGACGCCGGCGTTCGGCGACCGCCGCGCCTACCAGATGGACCCGGCCAACGGCGCGCGAGGCGTGCGCGAGGCGCTGCTCGACGTCGCAGGAGGGCGCCGACATGGTGATGGTCAAGCCGGCGCTCGCCTACCTCGACGTGATCGCGCGCGGTCAAGCGCGCGACGCGCCTGCCGGTCGCCGCGTACAACGTCAGCGGCGAGTACGCGATGGTCAAGGCCGCCGCGGCCGCCGGCCACCTCGACGAGCGCGCAGACCGTGCTCGAGATGCTCACGTCGATCCGCCGCGCGGGCGCCGACATCGATCGTCACCTACCACGCCAAGGACGCCGCGCGCTGGCTCGCGGAGGACGCATGACGCGCGACGCCGAAGCTCCGCAGCCGCAAGGACGGCGCGGCGATCCCGCTCGACGACGCTCGACCGCAGGCTGCTGAACCTGATGCAGGGCAGTTCCCGATCGCGCCGCGCCCGTACGCAGCACGTCGCGTCGCTCGCCGGCGTCGACGAGGACGAGGTGATGAGCCGCGTGCAGCGGCTGCTCGACGAGCGGATCATCCGCCAGGTCACGCCGATCTTCGACACGCGCGCGCTCGGCTACAGCTCGATGCTCGTCGCGGCGAAGGTCGACCCCGAGAACCCGCACCGCGCGGCGAAGGTCATCAACGCGCACCCGGGCGTGTCGCACAACTACCTGCGCAACCACGAGTTCAACCTGTGGTTCACGATCGCGTCGAGCCGCGACTCGCCGCTCGGCCTCGACGGCACGCTCGAGCGTGCTCGCGCGCGAGCGCGGGCGCCGAGTCGGTCCGCCAGCTGCCGACGCTGAAGCTGTTCAAGATCCGCATGGACCTCGAGATGGAGGGCGACACCGACGCGCTCGCGAGCGCCGGCGAGGCGAAGGAGCCGGTCGAGCTCGACGCCGCAGCCCTACGACGAGCGCGACATCGCCGTGATCCGCGCGACTGCAGGGCGACATGCCGGTCGTGCCCGAGCCGTACGCGCCGGCGGCGCAGGCCGCTCGGGATGACGCAGGACGCGCTGCTCGAGCACCTCGCGGCGATGCAGGAGCGCGGCCTCCTGCGCCGCGTCGCCGCGATCCTCTACCACCGCCGCGCCGGCTTCTCGGCGAACGGCATGGGCGTGTGGAAGGTGCCCGACGAGCAGATCGTCGAGGTCGGCCGCGGATGGCGTCCTTCCGCGGGATCTCGCACTGCTACCAGCGCCCGACCTACGAGGACTGGCCGTACTCGGTCTTCACGATGGCGCACGGCCGCTCGAAGGAGGAGTGCGACGCGGTGCTCGACGCGATCGCCGAGCAGACCGGCATCACCGAGCGCGCGACGCTCTACTCCTCGACCGAGTTCAAGAAGATCCGCCTGCTCTACTTCACCGACGAGTTCAAGGAGCTGGGAGAGCGAGCACGCATAGGAGCGCCCTGCCGGGCGCTCTGCGGATGCGTTCGTAGTCGACGGCGTCGCTGACCGACACGCGCTCGGCGGAGCTGCTATCGCGCGCGCGCTCGAGCGTGCTGCCGGGCGGCGTCAACTCGCCGGTGCGCGCGATGCGCGCGATCGGCCGCGACCCGCTGTTCATCGCGCGCGGCGAGGGCGCCGAGCTGATCGACGTCGACGGCAACCGCTACGTCGACTACGTCTGCTCGTGGGGGCCGCTGATCCTCGGCCACGCCCACCCGGCGCGTGCTCGCGGCGATCGCCGACGCGGCCGCGAGCGGGCACGAGCTTCGGCGCGCCGACGCCCGGCGAGGTCGGAGCTCGCCGTGCGAGGTCGCGCGGCGGATGCCGGCGTCGAGATGCTGCGGATGACCTCCTCGGGCACCGAGGCGGCGATGACGGCGCTCCGCCTCGCGCGCGCCGCGACCGGGCGCGAGCGCGTGCTGAAGTTCGCCGGCGCCTACCACGGGCACGTCGACGGCCTGCTCGCAGCAGGCCGGCTCGGGCCTGGCGACGCAGGCGATCCCGGCGAGCCCGGGCGTGCCGGCGAGCGCCGCCGCGGCGACGGTGCGTCGTGCCGTGGAACGACCCCGACGCGCTGCGTCGCGGCGACGCGAGCGCTACGAGCTGGCGGCGATCATCGCCGAGCCGCTGCCGGCGAACATGGGGCTCGTGCCGCCGCGCGACGGGCTTCCTCGAGCTGCTGCGCGAGCAGGCCGACGCGACCGGCGCGCTGCTCGTCCTCGACGAGGTGATCTCGCGGCTTCCGCGTCGCGCGCGGCGGCGCGCAGGAGCTGACCGGCGTGCGGCGCCGACCTGACGATCATCGGCAAGATCATCGGCGGCGGCCTGCCCGCCGCCGCGGTCGGCGGGCCGCGCGCGAGCTGATGCGAGATGCTCGCGCCGGCCGGCGACGTCTACCAGGCCGGCACGCTGTCGGGCAACCCGCTCGCCGTCGCCGCCGGCCTGGCGACGCTCGCAGCTGCTCGACGAAGCCGCCTACGCGCGGCTGGCGGCGACGCACCGAGCGCCTCGCCGACGGCCTGCGCGAGGCGGCGGCCGGCGCCGAGCGCCCGGTCAGGTCGTCTGCGCGCCGGGCCTGCTGACGGTGTTCTTCTGCGAGCGGCCGGTCGCGCGACCTCGCCGACGCGCAGGCGCTGCGATCTCGACGCCTACGGCGCGCTGGTGCCGCGAGCTGCTCGCGCGCGGCGTCTACCCGCCGCCGTCGCAGTTCGAGGCGTGGTTCCCGTCGCTCGCGCACGCGCCCGAGCAGATCGAGCGCACGGTCGAAGCGGCCGCGGCGGCGTTCGTCGCGCTGCGCGAGGCCGGCGCCGGGGCGCGGCGATGAGCGCCGCCACGCTCGAGCGCCTGCGCGCGCTGCTGCGCGGCGGAGGGCGGCCGCTGATCGGCGCGCTGCTCGACGCCCCGGCGCCGATGCGCCGGCGCGCATGGACGGCGACGCCCGGCGCGCGATCGCCGCCGAGCGGGCCCGCGCGCGCGCGCGCGCGCCGGCGAGTACGAGCTGCTCGTCGAGGCGATCTACGAGGGCTACCTGCTGCACTACGGCGACGCCGCGCGTCGTGCGCGCGGCGCGACGCCGACCTGCGCGCTGCTCGCCGGCGACCGGCTCTACGCGATCGGGCTCGCGCGGCTGGTCGCGCTCGGCGACCTCGCCGGCGGTGCGCGAGCTGGCCGACGTGATCACGCTCTGCGCGCTGCGCAGGGCGCGCGGCGAGCGGCGAGCTGGCCGACGCGGTCTGGGCGCGCCGGCGCGCGCGCGGTCGGCTGGGGCGTCGAGCGAGCAGCTACCGCGCGCGCCAAGGCGCTCGTGCGCGCGGACGCGCGCCCGCGAGGCGTTCGAGCGCGATGCGCACGAGCGCCGCGGCCGCTTGCGCGCACGCCCTGAATCGCGTCCCGATACCGTCTCAGGAGCTCCGTGGCCCGACAAGCACGCCAAGCACAAGTCCAAGTACACCGCTCGACCGCCGGATCCCGGGCGCCTTCGAGGGCGAGACGGTCACGCGCCGGCGCTTCATGACCGGCACGGCGCACGGCGCCGGCGCGATCACGGCGACGGCGCGTTCGCGCTGCCCGCGCTCGGCTTCGCGATCGGGCCGATCTTCAAGGAAACGACGCGCCGCTGGCAGTCGGTCGGCACGCCCGGCGACTTCACCGACGACAACTACGTGCCGGCCGTGATCACGCTCGCCCCCGGCATCGGCGAGGCCGGCAAGACGACGGTCTACATGCGCAAGCGCAACCCGACGATCGACACCGACCCGCACGACAAGGACAACGCGCTGCGTCGCGATCTCCAGCGCTGCGCGCACCTCGGCTGCCCGGTGCGCTGGGTCGACGCGGCGGAGCGCTTCATCTGCCCGTGCCACGGCGGCGTCTACGACCTGCTCGGCGTGCCGCGTCGGCGGCCCGCCGGTGCGCCCGCTCGACCGCTTCTACACGCGCGTCGACGGGCGACCTACGTGCAGGTCGGCCCGCGCTACAGCGTCAACAGCGAGCTGCGAATCTTCTCCCCGCGCGACCCGGGCGAGCCGCTCGACGGCATCGGCCAGTACCTCTACCCGTCGCGTCCGACCGTGCGCAACTGTAGGCCGAGGATCCGTGCCGAAGCTGCCAAAGCTCCCCGCTCCGCCGCTGCCGCCGGCGCTGCAGGCGCCGCCGCCGCGCCCGGGCACGCAGAGCGGCAAGGCCGCGACGCCGCTCGAGAAGGCCAAGGAGGCCGGCATCACGGTCGTCGACTGGGTCGACGAGCGCACGTCGCTGTCGCGGCGGCGTGCGCTGGCTGCTGTTCCGCAAGGTCCCGAAGGGCACCAACTGGTTCTACACGCTCGGCTCGGCGACGATGTTCGCGTTCCTCTCGCAGGCCGTCACCGGCGTGTTCCTCGCGATGTACTACCGCCCCGACGCCGCCGGCGGCGCGTACGAGTCGATCCGCTACGTCACCAACGACGTGTTCCTCGGCCAGTTCGTGCGCGGGATGCACAAGTGGGGCTCGACCGTGATGGTGATCCTCGTCTTCCTGCACATGGGGCGCACGTTCTTCTTCGGCGCCTACAAGTACCCGCGCGAGCTCAACTGGGTGATCGGCGTCGTGCTGCTGATCCTGACGATGACTGATGTCGTTCACCGGCTACCTGCTGCCGTTCGACCAGCGCGCCTACTGGGCGACGATCGTCGGCGTCAACATCAACGGCACCGGGCCCGCTGATCGGCCCGTACCTGAGCGACTTCCTGCGCGCCGGGCCGCGAGTTCGGCGCGACGACGCTGTCGCGCTTCTACGCGATCCACATGCTGCTCGTCCCCGGGGCGATCGCCGCGCTGATCGGCGCGCACCTGTACCTCGTCGCGAAGCTCGGCACGACCGCGCCGCCGTGGCTCGAAGGCCGAGGACGACGCCCGAGCTGCGCGAGGCGGAGGTCAAGCCGCTGTGAACCAGCGCGAGAAGGAGGAGTACCTCCGCGAGTACGCGATCCTGAAGGCGAAGGGCAAGCCGTTCTTCCCGTACGCCGTCGCCAAGGACGGCGCTGATGGCGTGCGTCGTGATGGCCGTGATCATCACGATGTCGCTCGTGCTCGGCGCCGAGCTCGGGCCGAAGGCGAACCCGACGACGACGACCTACGCGCCGCGCCCGGAGTGGTACTTCTTCTTCCTCTTCGAGCTGCTGCGCGTGATCAAGCCGCCGAGCCTCGTCGCCGCTCGCGACGATCGGCGTGCCGACGATCGGCATGATCCTGCTGTTCCTGCTGCCGTTCTACGACCGCGGGCCCGAGCGCCGTCCCGAGCGCCGCCCGATCGCGACGCTCACCGGCATCTTCGTGATCGGCGCGATGGCGCTTCCTGACCTACCAGGGCGCGAACGCCGGGCCGCCGACGGAGATCGACATCAAGACGCCGGCGGCGGTGCATCGCCGGGCGGCAAGATCGCTCGCCGAGTACGACGCCGGCAGCTCGGTCGTCGCGCAGTCGGGCTGCGAGGCGTGCCACAAGATCGGCGACAACGGCAACGACGGCCCGGGGCCGCGAGCTGACGCACATCGGCTCGCGCCTGCCGCGCCAGGGGATCGCGCGCACGCTCGTCAACCCGACCGCGCCGATGCCGTCGTTCGCGAACCTCCCGCCGAAGAAGTTCAACGCGGCCGTCGCGTTCCTGTCCCAGCTGAAGTAGCGCTTCTATGCCGCTCGCAGGCGCCGGCTGACACGGACCGGGCGGCGCAACGGATCGGGCCCGGCACCGCCGCTGGCCGGCTCGGAGTCCGGCGCCTGGAGGCGGCGCAGGTGCGCGCGATGTTCGACCGCATCGCCGGCGTCTACGACGTGATGAACACGGCGATGACGGCCGGCCTGCACCACCGCTGGCGCGCGCGCGCCGCCGACCTCGCCGCGCGTGCGGCCCGGGCGCCGCGTGCTCGACGTCGCGACCGGCACCGGCGACCTCGCGATCGAGCTCGCGCGCGCGCGTCGCGCCCGGGCGGCGAGGTGATCGGCAGCGACTTCTCCGAGGCGATGCTCGACCGCGCGCGCGAGGCCCCGCAAGGCGCCGGCAGCTGCGCCCGCGCTTCGAGTGGGCCGACGCGCTCGCGCTGCCGTACGCCGACGACCGCTTCGACGCCGCGACGGTCGGCTTCGGCGCGCGCAACTTCGCCGACCTCGAGCGCGGCCTCGCCGAGATGGCGCGCGTCGTGCGTCCCGGCGGGCGCGTCGTCGTGCTCGAGATCACGCACGCCGCGCGCGAGCCGCCGCTGTCGAGCTTCTACCGAGCTGTGGTTCGACCGGCTCGTGCCGGCCGGGCTCGGGCGCGTGCTCGCCGGCGACGGCGCCGACGCCTACAGCTACCTACCTGCCGAGCTCGGTCAAGCGCTTCCCGGCGCCGCGCGGGCTCGCCGCGGTGATGGAGCCCGCGGGCCTGCAGCGAGATCCGCTACGTGCTGCTCGCCGGCGGGATCATCGCGATCCACGTCGGCGACCGTGTCCCGGAGCGGGAGCGCCGTTGAGCGCCGTCGGCAGCGCGCGCGACGGCGCGCCGGTCGAGACGTCGACGGGCTCGACGCGATCATGCGGCGCGGCGGCGCGCCCTGCGCGAGCGCGATGGTCGGGACGTCGAGCCGCGCCTGCGCGAGTCACGGCCGGCGCGGCGAGCCGCTGTCGGCGTACGCGCACGCGTCGATCGGCGGCGGCGGCAAGCGCCTGCGGCCGCTGCTCGTCGTCTCGTCGCCGGCCTGCCGGCGGTCCGCCCGACGGGCCGGCCGGCGAGCGAGCGCCTGCTGCGCGCCGCCGTCGCCGTCGAGCTCGTCCACTCGGCGACGCTCGTGCACGACGACGTGCTCGACGACGCGCCGCTGCGCCGCGGGCGCCCCACCGTCGTCGCCGCCGCCGGGCGCGACGTCGCCGACCGCGACCGGCGACCTGCTGTTCTCGCGCGCCTTCGCCGAGCTCGCGCGCAACGGCGAGCGCGACGCAGCTGCGCGCGCTCTCGGAGCGCGAGCTCGGCGCTCGCCGAGCGGCGAGCTGATGCAGCGCGACGACGCGTAGCGCGCCGACGTCGCCGCTCGAGCGCTACCTGCGCCGCTGCGAGCTGAAGACCGCCGCGCCTGTTCGAGGCCGCGTGCCGGCTCGGCGCGCTGACCGCGTCGGCGGATCCGACGCGCTCGCCGACGCGCTCGGCGCGTTCGCGCGCCGCATCGGCCTCGCCTTCCAGCTGCTCGACGACGTGCTCGACGTCTCCGGCCCGAGCGAGCGCACCGGCAAGCGCGCGGCACCGACCTGCTCGACGGCACCGTCACGCTGCCGCTGATCCTCGCGCGCGAGCGCGACGCCGAGCTGCGCGAGCTCGACCTGCGCGACGCTCGACGGCCCCGACAGCCGAGCGCTGTGCGAGCGGATCGCCGCGACCGGCGCCCTGCACGAGGCGCCGCGAGCGCGCGCTCGCCGTCGTCGCCGAAGCGAAGGGCGAGCTGCCTTCGATCCTGCCGAACGGGCGCGCGGCGCTACTCGAGCTGGTGGCCGACTCGGTGGTCGAGCGCTACCGCTGAACCCCAGCGCGCTTACCTCGCGGACGCTGATTCTGCGAACTGTTCCGTAAGATGCCGCGGCGCTATTCTTCCCAGATGGCCGACGAAGACGCTCCGCCGGGACGGCAGCCCGCCTGGCCGCCGGACGGCGAGGCGGTGCAGAAGGCGCTCAAGGCACACGAAGAGGGTTTGGAGATGACGCCGTTTGAGGCGGCGGTGTTGGGCATCCTTGTCGAAGCCGGTGAGCCCCTGACATCCGAGGAGATCGCCAGGAGGCTGGAGGCCAGCTACGATCGGCCACCGACGCAAGATGCCGTCGTGGCACGCCACAGCGCTTGGGCTAGAAATCAGCCGGCGTGATCAGGTCCGCGTCGAGCGCCTTGCAGAAGAACTCGACTTCCTCGGACATGTTCGCGTGCGTCATCCGGCGCAGGTCGCCGAGCAGCGCGCCCGCGGCACGGTCGAGCTCGTCGTCGAGCTGTTCGACGACGCCCTGCTCGAAGACGCCCTCGCGGCGCGACTCGCAGTCGGGGCAGCGCAGGACGATGCGCCAGTGGCGCAGCCCTTCCTCGCACCAGTCGAGCGGGTAGACGAGCTCGCCGCCGCAGTTGAAGCAGACGTGCAGCTCCTCGGGCGTGTGCGCACCGCCCGAGCCTCGGCGCGGGGCGCCGGTCGAGGATGTCGCGCCTGTCTCGGGCGGCTTCGGTGCGCGGGGGTGGATGTCTGGGCTCTCGTTGGGCATCATCGTCTCTTCACGCGAGTCATCGACGCGACCTCGCGCCGGCTTTAGCGTGACGCTCGCACATTCGCGGAGGGGCTCTACGGATCGCCGGTGCGGGTTCGCCGGGCGAGCGGCGGCGGGCGCTCGTGCGTGGCCGGCCGCGATCGGCGCGATGGTAGGTTCAAGTTGCCCATGGCGACCGCGATCCGCCCGATCGGCCACGAAGATCGTCTGAGTCTCGTCGAGCACCTGGACGAGCTGCGCACGCGCCTGATCATCAGCGGCTGCGTGCTCGCGGTCGTGTTCGGCTTCTGCCTGTGGCAGAACCACGAACTGCTGCACATCCTCAACAAACCGCTGCAGACGCAGACGCGCAAGCAGGTCGCCAAGGGCCAGGGCACGGTCGGGCAGGCCGTGCTCGCGCAGCAGGGCGTGCTGAAGCTGTCGGGCGACACGCGCGCGGCGCTCGAAGCGCTCGAGCGCCCCGGCAGCGGGCTCTCGGCGCAGTCGCGCGCGCAGCTGCCGGCGCTGATCGCCGCGATGAAGGCCGACGTCGCGAAGATCCCGCGCCACCCGGTCGGCGACAACCCGGTCACGCTCGGCGTCGGCGAGCCGTTCACGACGACGATCACCGTCTCGCTGCTGTTCGCGCTCGTCATCTCGCTGCCGCTGATCCTGTACGAGCTCTACGGCTTCATCCTGCCGGCGCTCAGCCCCGATGAGAAACGCGCCGCGAGGCCGTTGCTGACGGCCGTGCCGTTCCTGTTTGCCGCAGGCGTCGCGTTCGGGTACTTCGTCGTCCTCCCCGCGGCCGTGCGCTTCTTCGTCAACTTCAACGCCGGCGAGTTCAACGTGCTCGTGCAGGCGAGCCAGTTCTACAAATTCGCCGCCACCGTGCTGCTGGCGATGGGCCTCGTCTTCCAGGTGCCGGTCGTGATCCTCGGCGCGACGCGCGTCGGCCTCGTGACGGTCAAGCAGCTGCGCAGGAGCCGGCGCTACGCGATCGTCGCGTGCGCCGCCGTCGCCGCGTTCCTGCCCGGCGACGCGATCACGCTCGTGCTCGAGACGGTACCGCTGTACGTGCTCTACGAGGCGAGTATCCTGGTGGCCGCGATCGCCGGCCGCAGGACAGCGGCGGCGGAAGCTCGGGGCGCCGGGGATTCTCAGGGAGGCTCGGCGCCGCCACCGAACGACTCAGCGGAGCCAACAGTGCAGCAGATCATCGACCACGTCGACCCCGATCACACCAGCTGATGCTGTTCGACCTCAGAGGGCGCCACCGCCGCCGCGCGGTCAAGTTCATCTACGTCGGCCTCGCGCTGCTGATCGGCGGCGGGCTGATCCTGTTCGGCGTCGGCGCCGGCGGCGGCGGCGGCGGGCTGCTC
This sequence comes from uncultured Solirubrobacteraceae bacterium, assembly GCA_963782925.1. GTDB lineage: Bacteria > Actinomycetota > Thermoleophilia > Solirubrobacterales > Solirubrobacteraceae > Palsa-744. Next base: position 1,389,619 of record CAWALH010000002.1, on the reverse strand, counting down.
AACGCCGCGACCGAAAACGGCGGTTCCGGCAGCGCGAGCTTCTCCAGCCAGATCAAGAAATACGAAAAGACGACGCAGAAGCAGCCGACCAACGTCGCCGCGTGGGAAAAACTGACGCTCGCCGTGCTGCACGAATCGGGCGGCGAAGCGTATACGACGAGCACCGGCGCGCTGACGTCGAAGGGCCACGAACTGTATTCCAAGGCCGCCAGCGCCTGGGAACGCTACATCGCGCTGAACCCGCCGAAGCCGAGCGTCGAACTCGCGAAGCTGATGGCCCAGCGCGTCTACAGCGCCGAAGGGCTGAACCAGCCGTCCTCGGCCGTCCAGGCGCTGCAGATCGTCGTCGGCGCCGAACCGAACAGCGCCTCGTGGTACGCCCAGCTCGCCGCGAACGCGTACAAAGCGAAGAACGTCCGCGTCGGCGACCTCGCGATGGCGAAGGCCGTCAGCCTCGCCCCCTCCACGCAGCGCACGCGCGTCAAGACCGAACTCGAAGCGATCAAGAAGAGCCCCGAAGGCGAAACGCTGACGACGACGACCAACGGCACGACCTACACCGGCAAAGCCAACGGCGAAGGCGGCTTCGTCGGCACGGCCGTCAAGACGACGCCGCAGCCGGCGAAGACGTCGAAGACGAAAAAATAGGCCTCGGCTAGAATCTCGTTCCGAGCCGGCCGACTCATCGCCGGCGCCCTCACGGGCCGTTAGCTCAACCGGCAGAGCAGGGGCCTCTTAAGCCCAAGGTTGCAGGTTCGATTCCTGCACGGCCCATAGTCGAACTCCTCAGTTGCCAGCGTGCTGGCCGCCGTCAGCCCTAGGCGCCGCCGAAGTACACGGAGATCACGGGCTTTCGCCGGCGCCGCGCGGAGCTAAGCCGGCGCCGCCGCCGCCGCCGAATCCTTGAGCCAGGCTTGCCACGTTTGGGTGGACAGGCTGAAACCGGCCGTCGTCAGTAGTCGCACCGCTTCTTCTTCGTGGGCAGATGGCAAGTGCACTCGCCCGATCGCGCTGATGTCGGCGAGGGCGTTACATGGTCTTCACATCCCTCCGCAATACGGCCCGGTACGATCCCAATTAATGGAACTAATGCATGATCGGACCCTGGACACAGCACTTCGGATCAGGCTCTAACTGGATCTGCTTGCGTGCATTCAACGGAGAGCGTGGGCAGGGGTTGCGGGGTCGAGTGAGACGGAAGCCGGTCGCTGGCGCGTGGCTGTGGCTCGCGTGCGTGCCCGTTGCGCTGGCGTCGATCGTGGTCGCCCTCTCGGGGTGCGCGATCGCGAGCCCGAAATGCAGCGGTACAGCGAAGATCTCGCCATCTGTCCCGTCGCCGGACGAGCTGCCCATTGCGCAATCCTCGCCGCAGATAGCCGCGCTGGCGGAGCGCTACGAGCCGACGGTCGAGATGTCGATCTACGACCGCTTCTGGCCGGTATCCGTTGGCACCTCGCTTCGCGCCGTCGACGAGTCGGGTCGCGGCGTGCGCCTGTTCTCCGGCGACCAGGTCGTCGCCGACCCGGTGACGCTCGCGAACCTGACGCCGTCGGGCAAGACGACGGACTACCTGGAATACCCGGCGCGCCTGGCCGACAAGGTCGGGCAAATGCGCGTGTTCCTGCGCGGTCTAGGCGTGTCCGAGTCGACGATCGACGCGTGGCCGCACGGCCTCTCCGCCGTCGCGGAACGAACTGCGCAGATCTACTTCTACGATGCCGGCGCGGGATGCACGTATGCAGGCCGAAGCAGCACGCGCGCATATCGAGCGCTGCAGTACTGGTTCTTCTACCCCCTCAATTACTACCCGATGACCGTCGACACGCAGACGATGCTCACCGACCCGCTCGCGGCAGACACGGCGGACATCGACTTCCACGAGGGCGACTGGGAGCACGTCACGGTCCTGCTCGAACCGCAGGGCAATACCTTCGTGCCTCGATACCTCTGGATGGCCCGCCACGCGGTCGAGGGGCGGCTCGTGCCGTGGTCCAAGGTCCAGCACGACGCGGAGGGCCACCCGGTCGTGTACCCGGCCTTCGGCGGCCATCCGAGCTACCCCAGTTGCGGCGCCCACGCACGCGCCCTGCTTGCGGCGTCCGTATTCGACTACGTCGTCTGCGATCCCGGCCTCTACACCCTCAGCGCGGCCAATACGCGCCTGGTCGACCTGGCGCGGGTGAGCTGGAGCTGCTGGCCCGGGCATTTCGGGACGACGAAAGGAACCTCTGCCAGCAGCAATGCAGACGACCCCACGGGGCAGATCCTCGTCGCCGGGCCGCCGTCGCCGTTGCGTCAAGCAGAGAACAAGAACGTGTGCCCTCCGACATCCGGTTGACAGAAACGAGGTAATTCCATGGGCGATTCGCCAGATGTGAGCGATAGGACTCCAAAGCCGTCAACTCAGTCCGCGGCGGTCCCTTCAACCGAGGATCCGATCGCTTACCGGATCGCGGTCGGAATGGTCGGAGCCGCGCTCGTCGCGTTCCTGATCGGTGCTGCCGTGATCGCCGCGGGCGGCAAGCCGGTGCCGACGCAGTACTGGACGGCCGGCAGCGCGATCGCCGGCGCGCTCCTGGGCATACTTGCGCCGACACCGCAAAGGTCGTCCAAACCGCAAGCGGCCGCGCCAGCTGCCGGTTCCCTCAGGCAAACACTGAGCTCGCTTTGGAGCTGGCTCGGCAAGGCCTTCGACGAATTCTCGAAAAACCGCGCTGTCTTCATCCTCATGGCGGTCTTCGGCGTATCCGCGGCGTTCGCGATCGCGCACGGCTCGGCGGAACTGGAGAGCGTCGCGGGGGCCGCCGGAGGTGCGCTGGTCGGACTGCTCGCCCCGCCGCCCGGTAAGCAGTCTCGCGCGGGTGAATGAACCCTGTCGCGCAACTCGGCGGATGCCGATGCGCGGCGCTCCCGTCTATCGGCGCTCGACCACGACGCGCACCGTCCGCAGAAGCCGATCGCTCGCGCCGCGCACGCTGCCGCCCTGCTCGAGCGTGTCCTGGATGTAGGCGAGCGTCTCGGCGGTGAGCCGCTCGCCGGGCAGCACGTTGGGGATCCCGGGCGGGTACGTCGCGAGCGACTCGGCCGCGATCCGTCCGGCGGCGTCGGCTGCCGGCACGGCCTCCTGCGCGCCGAGGAACGCCTCGCGCGGCGTCATCGCCAGCTCGCCCCACGGCGGCGGCGCGGCGAAGCTCGCGCCGGCGCCGGCCGGGTCGAGCCCGACGCGCTCGACGGCCGCCTGCAGCGCGTGCACGAACCGCGCCGCCTCGGGGATCATCCGCTCGCCCATCCCGAACACGGCGACGATCACGTTCTCGCCGTACAGCTCGAGGTTGATGTCGCCGAGCTCGCGCAGCAGCGGCGCCAGCTCGTAGCCGCTTGCGGCGATGCCGCGCACGTCGACGGCGACGCGCAGCGGGTCGTACGCGAACACGCCGGCGCGCCCGACGAGGCGCTCGTCGAGCACGTCGAGGCCGTCGATCGCGCGGATCTGCCGGCGCGCGTCGGCGAGCACGTCCATCGTGTGCCCGAGCAGCTCGCGGCCGTGGACCGCCGCCTGGCGGCGCGCGGCGTCGAGCGACGCCGTCAGCAGCGAGCTCGGGCTGGTCGATTCGGTCAGCGTGACGGCGCGATCGACGGCGTCCTCGCCGATCAGCTCGCCGCCGCGATCGCCGAGATGGAGCATCGCCGACTGCGTCAGGCTGCCGACGATCTTGTGCGTGCTCGAGATCACCAGATCGGCGCCGAGCGACAGCGCGTGCGCCGGCAGCTGCTCGTGGAAGGCCATGTGCGCGCCCCACGCCTCGTCGACGACGAGCGGCACGCCGTGCGCGTGCGCGACGTCGGCGAGCGCTCCGACGTCGGCGACCGCGCCGAAGTACGTCGGCGAGACGATCCACGCGCCGATCGCGTCGGGCGTCTGCTCAAGCGCGCGGTCGAGCGTCTCCGGCGCGAGGCCGTGTGCGATGCCGAGCTCCGCGTCGACCTCCGGCGCGGCGAACGTCGGGCGCATCCCCGACAGGACGAGCGCGTCGATCGCGCTCGAATGCGCGTTGCGCTGGACGACGACCTCCGTGCCGTTGTGCGCGAGCGCGAGCCCGGCCGACAGGTTGCCCTGCGACGCGCCGTTGACGAGGAACCACGCGCGCCGCGCGCCCCACGCTTCGCCGGCGAGCTGCTGCGCGCGTTCGAACGGCGTCGGCTCCGGGCCGACGTCGATCCCGTGCGTCAGCGCCGGGATGTCGAGGCTCAGCGCGCGCTCGCCGATCGCTTCGAGCAGCTCCGGGTCGGCGCCGGGGCCGCCCTTGTGCCCGGGCACGTGCAACCGCGCCGGCTCGCGCTCGGCGTACTCGCGCAGCGCGTCGAGATACGGAGTCTGATCCTGGGTCGAGCTCATCGGACTCCCCCAGGCTAGCCCGCACGGGCTAGCGCGCCGGCGCCGGCGCCGGCGAGAGCGGCGGCTAAGCCTGCTCGGGGTCCGGTCCGTGGCCGTTGCGCCCGAGCAGCGTCGGTGCGGCGGCGTCGGTCCAGAGCACCTGCTCGCGGCCGGGCCCGACGCCGACGAGCGTGACCGGCGCGCCGACGTGCTCGGCGATGAACTGCAGGTACTCGCGCGCGCCGTCGGGCAGGTCCGAGAGCGTGCGGCACTCGCCGAGGTCCTCGCTCCAGCCGCGCAGCTCGGTCAGCTCGGCGTGCGTGTGGTGCAGCACCGTCTGGTGGTACGGGAAGTCGTCGAACACCGCGTCTTCGGCGCCGCGGTAGCTCGTGCACACCTGGATGCGGTCGAGCCCGGAGAGGACGTCGAGCTTGGTGACGACGAGCGCCGTCAGCGTGTTCAGCCGGGCCGCGTAGCGCAGCGCGACGAGGTCGAGCCAGCCGGTGCGCCGCGGGCGGCCGGTCGTCGTGCCGAACTCGCCGCCGCGCTCCCTGATCCGCTCGCCCATCTCGTCGTGCAGCTCGCTCGGGAACGGGCCGGCGCCGACGCGCGTCGTGTACGCCTTCGAGATCGCCCCAGATCTCGTCGATGCTCTTCGGCCCGACGCCCGTGCCGACGCACGCCGCGCCCGACAGCGGGTTCGAGGAGGTGACGAACGGATACGTGCCGTGGTCGATGTCGAGCATCGCGCCCTGCGCGCCCTCGAAGATCACCTTCTTGCCGTCGTCGAGCAGGTCCCACATCAGCTTCGACGTGTCGGCGATGTGCTGCTCGAGACGGTGACCGTACGTCAGGTACTCCTCGGTCATCGTGTGCAGGTCGAGCGACGGGTCCTTCTCGAACGGTCGCAGCGACAGGCGCTTGGGCTCCATCGCCGCGACGATCTTCTTCTTCAGGATCTTCTCGTCGAGCAGATCCTGCACGCGGATCCCCAGCCGCGCCGCCTTGTCCGCGTAGCACGGGCCGATACCGCGCCGCGTCGTGCCGATCTGCAGGCTCCCGAGCTTCGCCTCGCCGGCCGAGTCGAGCAGCAGGTGGTAGGGCATGATCAGGTGCGCGTTCGCCGAGATCCTCAGACCCGCTGACGTCGACGCGCCGCGCGCGCAGCGCGTCGAGCTCGCCGATCAGCACCTTCGGGTCGATCACGACGCCGTTGCCGATCACGCAGCGCTTGCCCGGGTAGAGGATCCCCGACGGGATCAGGTGGAGCTTCCACTCCTCGCCGTCGCGCACGATCGTGTGGCCGGCGTTGTTGCCGCCCTGGAAGCGCACGACCGCGTCGACCTGCTCGGCGAGCAGGTCGGTGATCTTGCCCTTTCCCTCGTCGCCCCACTGGGCGCCGACGATCACGATTCCCGGCATGTCCAGGTGCAGTCTACGGACGCCCGCGCCGGTCCCCCGCGGCGCCGGGCGTCAGACTCCGGGCGCCTCGCGCGGCAGCGAGCGCACGTCTCTCAGCGAGCGCCGGTCGTCCTCGCCGAACAGCGGCAGCGGTTGCCGCAGATCGCGACCAAGCGCGAGACGGTGCGCTCGCCGAGCTGCTCGATCAGATCCTCGTACATCAGGTTCGTCGTGACGATCATCGCGCGCTCGTCCTCGTAGCGCGTGTTGACGATCGAGTACAGCTGCTCGAGCACCCACTCGGTCGTGTTCTCGGCGCCGAGGTCGTCGATGTGCAGCAGATCGACGGCCGCGAGACGCTCGAGGAAGCCGACCATGCCGTCCTCGGTCTCGATCGCCGCGCGGATCAGGCTGAGCAGCCGCGGCAACGAGTAGATCGCGACCGATGCGGCCGGCGTCGAGCGCCGCCTTCGAGACGATCATCGCGAGCGTTGTCTTGCCCGTGCCGACGTCGCCCATCAGCCACAGGCCCTGCCCGGCGTCGAGGCTGTGCGTCGATGTCGCCGACGTAGCGCCGCACCGCCTGCACGACCTCCGGCGCGACGCGCGCGATTTCGAGCACCGGCGGGCGCTCGAACGAGACGCCGCGGTAGCGCTTGGGCAGGCGCCCCTCCAGCCGGCCGCCGCGCCCGCGGCGATCCGCCGCGACGGCAGCGCAGTCGCTCGCCGTGTTCGTCTCCTCGTCGACGATGAAGCCGCTGCCGTCGCAGAGGCCGAGCGGGCACGCTTCGCCGCCGAACGCTGCCGTGTCCACTGGCTCGATCGCCGCCGCGCGCCGCTCGACGCTCACGGCGTGTAGCGCTCGCCGGCGTAGTTCATGAACTTCGGGATACTCCTTCTGGAAGGTCAGCGTGACTTTGCCGACGGCGCCGTTGCGATGCTTGGCGATGATCAGGTCGGCCTCGCCGCGGACGTTCGGACTCCTCGTCGTAGTACTCGTCGCGGTAGATGAACATCACGAGGTCGGAGTCCTGCTCGAGGTTGCCGCCTCGCGCAGGTCCGACAGCTGCGGGTTCTTGTCCGGCTGCGCGTCTCGACCGCGCGGCTCAGCTGCGAGAGCGCGATCACCGGCACGCCGAGCTCGCGCGCGAGGATCTTCAGGCCGCGGCTCAGCTCGCCGACGGCCGTCACGCGGCTGTCGTAGCGGCTGTCGGTGCGCATCAGCTGCAGGTAGTCGATGATGATCAGCCCGAGGCCGTCCTCGCACTGGCTGTGCAGGCGGCGCGCCTTCGCGCGGATCTCGAGCATCCCGACGTCGCTGGAGTCGTCGACCCACAGCGGCGCCGCGGCGAGCACCTGCGAGGCCTTCAGGATCTTCGGCCAGCGCTGCTCGGCGACGCGCCCCTTGCGCAGCTCCTCGCCCTTGATCCGCGCCTGCGAGGCGACGAACCGCTGGGCGAGCTCCGCCTCGGCCATCTCCAGCTAGAACAGCGCGACGGGCTTGTTGTGCGTGACGGCCGCGTTCTCGGCGATGTTGCAGACGAGCGCGCTCTTGCCCATCGCCGGGCGCGCGGCGATGATGATCAGGTTGCCCGGCTGGAAGCCGCCGGTGATCTCGTCGAGATCCTTGAAGCCCGACGGCGTGCCGGTCAGCGACGTGCCTTCGAGCGACAGCCGGTGCAGCTTGTCGAGCTCCTCGTGCAGGACGTCCTCGATCGCGCGGAAGTCCTGCTGGCGGTCGTCGCGCGCGACCTCGAGCATCGCCTTCTCGGCCTGCTCGACGAGCTCGCGCGGCGCCGCCTGATGGCCGAGCACGCTCTCCTGGATCTCGTACGACGCGCGCAGCAGTCGGCGCAGCAGCGCGTTCTCGCGGACGATCTGCGCGTAGCGGCGTGCGTGGCCGGCCGCCGGGACGACGCCGGTCAGCTCGTCGACCGCCGCCGGGCCGCCGATCTGCTCGAGCTTGCCCGACTGGCGCAGGCGGTCGATCACCGTCAGCGTGTCGACCGGCTCGCTCTCGTTGTACAGCGCGAGCATCGCCTCGTAGATCGCGCCGTGGCGCTCGCGGTAGAAGTCCTCCGCGCGCAGCCCCTCTTCGATCACGAGCGCGTACAGCGAGCGGTCCGACAGCAGGATCGCGCCGAGCACCGACTGCTCGGCCTCGAGGTTGTGCGGCGGCGCGAGCGAGCCGGAACCGTTCGCCGAGCCGCCGTTGACTGTCGAGACAGCGCTCATCGGTCGGGCGAGTCTAGGGTCGGGCCGGCTCCCATCCGGGGGCCGTTCCCGCAATTCAGAGGAAAATCTCTTGCGGTCGCCTGCACGAACAGATGTTCGCAGGCCGAGCGGACCGCACGACCGCTATTTCTTGGCGACCACCATCGTCTTGATCGTCGCGGGGACGTTCTCGACGACCTCGACGACGACCATGTACGTGCCGACGTTCTTGATCGGCTCGGGCAGGTGCACGTTACGTTTGTCGATCTTCAGGCCGCGCGCTTCCTTGATCGCGTTGGCGATGTCCTGCGCGGTGACCGAGCCGAACAGGCGACCGTCGGCGCCGGCCTGCTGGGGGATCGTCAGCACCGTGCGGTTGAGCAGGTTGACGTTCTCCTCGGCCTTCTCGATCGCGTTGCGCTCGGCGCGCTCGGCGGCCTCCTGACGCTGGCGGATCGCCTCGACGGCGCCGCGCGTGGCCGGCTGCGCGAGCCGGCGCGGCATCAGGTAGTTGCGCAGGTAGCCCTTCGAGACGTCGACGACCGAGCCCTGCTCGCCGAGCGTGTCGACATCCTGGAGGAGGATCGCGTCGGGCATCGGGCTAGCGGTCCCGGTCGCGGTCGCCGCGATCGCGACGCCCGCCGGGGCTGTCCTCGCGACCGCCCTCGTTGACGTATGGCAGCAGCGCGAGCTCACGTGCGCGCTTGACGGCGCGCGCGATCTGCACCTGGTGGCGCCGGCACGAGCCGGTGATCCGGCGCGAGCGGATCTTGCCCTTCTCGGAGATGAACTTGCGCAGCGAGGCGACGTCCTTGTAGTCGACCTGCTCGACCTTGTCGCGGCAGTACTGGCAGGACTTGCGGCGCCCCGAGCCGATGCCGCCCTTCTTGTCGCGCCGGCGCACCGGCTTGCCGCGGCCGCGTGCCTTGGCCATCAGCGCGCTCCGCGGTCGTGACCGCGGTTGTCAGGCGTGGATACGGATGAATGCACGAAGACCTCGCTGTTGCTGGCTGAAACTCAGAATGGGATGTCGTCGTCGCCGGCGGCGACCGGTGCTGACTGGAAGTCCCCTTCGTCGATCGGCACGCCGCCTCCGTTGGAAGCGCCGCCGCTCTGACGGGCTGCGATCGGTCCGCCTCCGCCGGAGGGGTCTTCGCGCGAGCCCAGGAACTGCACCGAATCGGCAATGATATCGGTTGCCTGGCGCTTTGTGCCGTCCTGCGCTTCCCACTCGCGCCACTCCAGGCGCCCGTCGATCGCGACGGGCCGGCCCTTGGATAGGTAGCGCGCCGCGTTCTCGCCCTGCGCGCCCCACACGGTCACGTCGAAGTAGTTCGGCTTGTCGACCCATTCGCCGCTCGCGCCGTCCTTGCGGCGCGTGTTGCACGCGATCCGCAGCTTGCAGACCGACGTGCCGCTCGGCAGCGAGCGCAGCTCGGGGTCGGCGGTCAGGTTCCCGGTCATCACGACCCTGTTGATGTTGGTGGCGGCCACGGCTCCTCTTCCTTTCGGATCCTTTGCGGGCCCCGCTGTCGGGGCCCATCTCATTTCCTGAAGCTCTGTGCTTCGAGTCTAGACCGGGCTGCGGGCGCGAATCGGCGTCGGCGGCCTCGTAAGCCGCTAATTGCGGTCGCCGGAGGCGGCGCGCGGGCCCTTCGAGCGAACGCGCGTCGACGTCCCGAAGACCTCGTCCCAGTACGGCGCGCTGATTCCGAACCCGCGCGTGTCGTCCTGGAAGTGGTGGCGCATGTGGCGCTCGCGCAGCATCCGCCCGAGCCGGCCGTGCGGGCGGAAGTGGTGCAGGTAGTAGTGCATCATGTCGTAGACGAGGTAGCCGAGGAAGAACCCGGCGCCGAGCCCCGGCGCGTAGTGCTCGCCGAAGATCACGTAGAGCAGGCCGAAGACGGCGGCGGCGAGTGGGACGCTGACGGCCGGAGGCATCACCAGGCGCATCGGGTCGTTCGGATGGTCGTGGTGGACGCCGTGGATGATCCAGTGCAGGCGCGCACCGAAGCCGTCGTCCGGCTCGAAGTGGAACACGATCCGGTGCAGCCAGTACTCGAACAGCGTCCACAGCGCATAGCCGCCGGCGAGCAGGCCGACGGCGAGCGGGACGCTCGTCTTCGACAGGCCCCAGGCGCCGAGCGCGACGATCCCGGGCACGAAGATCAGCACCGGCACGATCGGATGCACGCGCGAGAGCGCGTCGAGCACGCGCGACTCGAACATCGGCGGCGAAGCGCGCAGGACGTCGGTGCGGTTGATGTTTCCGTCGTCCATGTCTTCCGCCCAGCTCACGCTGCGATCTTAGTACGCGTCGTGTGACGGTCGCGGCGCCCCGCGGGGCGACCGCCGCGCGTCAGGAGGACTCGGCGACCGCGACCTCGGCGTCCGCGCCGCCCTCGGGCGCGGACTCGGTCGCCGGCGCGTCCGCGGGTGCGGGCGCCTGCGCCTCGGCGGGTGCGGCCGTCTCCGCCGCCTCGGGCGCCTCGGCTGGAGCCGCGGGACGCGAGCCGCTCGACGCGGACTCCGCCTCGCCGCGCCGCGCGCCGGCGCTCGCCGCCATGTCGGGCGGCGCCGCGACGCCGGGCGCGAGCTTGATGATGCGGAAGCGCAGCACCTCGTCGGCGAGGCGCAGCGTGCGGTCGAGGCCGTTGAGCAGCTCGGTCGTGCCGATGTGGAACTGCAGCAGGTGGTACTCGGCGCTCGTCTTGCGCTCGATCGGGTAGGACAGCGCGCGCTCGCCCCACGTGTCGTGACGCAGGAGCTCGCCCTGAGCCTCGATCGCCGCGCGGGAGTCGGCGACGAGCTTGGCGCGCGTCGCGTCGTCGGCCTGCGGGTCGAGCAGCAGAACGAGGTCGTATGTCGGTGCGGGCAAGGTCATGCGAGAACGACGGCACACACGGGGCGCCGCGACGAGCAAGGTTAGCGGGTTCGGCCCTTCGCGCGGATGTCGGCGAGCTGCTCGTCGATCCAGTCGCCGGGGTCGCGCGAGGTGACGATCTGCGCGAGCCCCTCGGCCCGGCGGCGCTTCTCCGGCGGCGCCATCGTCAACGCGGCGTGGATCGAGTCGGCGAGCTCCTGGATGTCGAACGGGTTGACCGACAGCGCGTACTCGCCGAGCTCCTCGTGCGCGCCGGTGTTCTCGGAGAGGATCGAGACGCCGTCGCGCTCGTTGATGATCGGGCCCTCCTTGGCGACGAGGTTCATGCCGTCGAACATCGCGTTGACGAGCAGCACGTCGTAGTGCTTGTACGCGGCCATCGCCTCCTCCAGGTCGTCGCGCAGCTTGAGCTGGATCGGCATCCAGTCGGGCGTGCCGTGCCGGTGGTTGACGACGGCGACGATCGCCTCGATCGCCTCGAGGTACTCGGCGTACTGCGGCACGTCGGTTCGCGAGGGCATCATCTGCGCGAGGAACGTCACGCGCTCGGAGAACTCCGGGTTCTGTTCGAGGAACAGGTCGAACGCGGAGAACCCGCGCAGCACGTTCTTCGAGAGGTCGGCGCGGTCGACGCGAAGGATCAGGAAGTCGCGCCGGCGGCGCAGGAGCTCCTGCTCGAAGGCGCCGACGCGCTCGCGCTGGGCGATCTGGCGCGTCGCGCGGTGGTCGATCGGCAGCGGGTAGGCGCGTACCCACACCTCGCGCTCGCCGAAGCGCACGACGCCGCCGTCGAAGTCGACGTCGAGGTTCATCAGGTCGCGGCAGCACTGCAGGAAGTTGTGCCGGTAGGAGCGTGTGTGGAAGCCGATGATGTCGTTGGCGAGCAGCCCGGCGAAGATCTCCTCGCGGATCCGCGTCGGCAGCACGCGCCACGCGTCGGGCTGCGTCCACGGGATGTGGATGAAGTGGTGCAGGAAGACGTCGGGGCGCGCGCGGCGCACGAGGTCGGGCAGCGTGTAGAGGTGGTAGTCGTGGACCATCACGACCGGCTCGTCGCTGCCCTCGAGCTGCTCGACGACGGCGCGCGCGAGGTCTTCGTTGACGACGTTGTAGCCGAACTCGAACGCTTCGATCTCCTCGCGACGGATGTCCGGCGCGTTCGAGAGGTCCCACAGGTAGTGCTGGATGAACCACAGCATCGGGTTGGCGAAGACGTTGTAGAAGCGGTCGTAGGCCTGCGGCTCGGAGACGACGAGCCGCACCTGGTACTCGCCGCCGTCGGGCGAGCGCACCGGGAAGGCGCCGCCGCGCTCGCGTGAGACCTCGGCGTCGTGCTCGTTCATCGCCGAGGCGATCCAGATCGCGTCGCGGTGCGAGGCGAGGCCGGTCAGCGCGGTGACGAGCCCGCCGGAGCCGCGCTGGATCTCGCCGTCGGGACCGAACGTGACCGGTCCGCGGTTGCTCACGAGCACCAGCGGGACCTTGGAATTCAAGCTCGCGCCTCCATCCAGTCGGCGCTTTGATGGCAACGCTCGACATCCGTGCTCGCGTGACCGCGGCTTCGCCGCTCAAGCTCGCGCCTCCATCCAGTCGGCGCTTTGATGGCAACGCTCGACATCCGTGCTCGCGATTAGGCCGACTTCAGCTCGTTGAAGATCCGCAGGTAGTCGCGCAGGTAGCGCGGCGTGAGGAAGTGCGTGCGGACGTGCTCCTTGCCGCGCCGCCCGAGGAACTTGCCGAGCGCGGGGTCGTTCAGCACCTCGATCGAGCGCGCCGCGCACTCCTCGACGGTGCCGACGAGAAAGCCGGTGACGCCGTCCTCGATCTGCAGCGGGATGCCGCCGACGTTGCCGCCGATGAACGGTCGCGCCTTCCAGATCGCCTCGGAGACGGTCAGACCGAAGCCCTCGCGCGTGGACTTCTGGATCAGCACGTCGGCGTGCGACTGGAACGCGTTGACCTCGATCGCGCCGACGTTGTTGAAGTTGTTAAGGATGTGGATGTCCGGGTCGCCGTCGGCGTGGGCGATCGTCGCGTTGAAGAAGTCCCATCCCTCCGGGTCGTCGCTGGCCATCGAGCCGACGAGCGCGAGCTGCACGTTGGGCATCGTCTCCTTGACGATCCGGTAGGCGTCGATCACGCCGAGCGGGTCCTTCCACGGGTCGAAGCGCGAGACCTGGCACATCAGCGGGCGGTCGACGTCGATCCCGAACTGGCCGCAGACGAACGCGCCGTCCTCGGGCGAGAGCGCCATGTTCTTCGGCGTCAGCGGGTCGATCGCCGGTGGCACGACGTTGACGTGCCCGCTCATTCCCGGCGGCACGTACTCGCGCATGTGAAACAGCGTCTCCGGATAGTCGCTGATGTAGGGCAGCAGCTGGCCGATCGTGTCGGGGTTCGGCGTCGACAGATCGATGTGGCAGCGCCACACCCAGCCCTTGGCCTTCTCCGGCACGAGGCCGAACAGCGCCGCCGGCTGCGGGTCGTGCACGAGGCACACGTCCCAGCCGCCGGACAGCTCGCGGGCGTTCATCTCGTTGTACTGCCGCCACGTCGACCACTGCTCCTCGTCGAGGTCCTGCGGCGCGCCCTGCAGCGCGTTGTGCATCAGCTTCGTCGCGTTGAAGAACTCCTCGCGCCCGTAGATCACCTGCCACTCGCAGTCGAGGCCGACGTCGCGCATCAGCGGGACGAGTGTGTAGAGGATCTCCGAGACGCCGCCGCCGAACGCGGTCGCCGAGACGTGCACGATGCGATCGCCCTGCAACGGCTCGGCGAGCTCGCGGATCTCGGCGATCAGCTCGCGGCCGCAGATGTGCGTGTAATCGGCGAGCGTCTTGTGGCCAACGGCGACTGGCTGCAGCACGCGGCCGCACGATACCCAACATCGCGCCGGGCGCTTGCGCTCGCGCGAGGGTCGCGCTGACGTCGCAACGTGCGTGTGCGGCCGTGCGCGGCGGACCGCGCGCCGAACTATCGTCTAGAGATGCTCAACGCGCGCCTGTATCGCGCTGCCTTCGCGCCGTTCTTCCTCGCCCTGGCGGTCGCCGCGTTCTCGCTGACGGGGCGCACGGCGCCGCTGCGCTCGACGCTCGCGCCCGATGCGTTCGCCGGCGAAACGGCGTTCTCGGAACTGGACTCGCTCGCGCGCGAATTCCCCGACCGGCGGCCGGGCAGCCGCGGCGATCAGGCGCTCGCCGAGCGCGTCGCGACGGTGCTGCGCGGCCTTGGCGGCACGCCCGGCGGCGGCTTCCAGGTGCGCACGCGCGAATTCGAAGCGCAGACGATCGACGGCGAGCGCACGCTGACCGACGTGATCGCGCAGCGGCCGGGGTCGACGGGCGCGGCGCCGATCGTGATCGTTGCGCACCGCGACGCGGCTGGGACGGGCGCGCGTGCGGAGCTGTCGGGCACGGCGGCGCTGCTCGAGCTCGCGCGCGTGTTCGCCTCGCGCGAGACGCAGCGCACGATCGTGCTCGTCTCGACGAGCGGCGGCAGCGGCGGCGACGCGGGCGCGGCGTACTTCGCGTCGCACGACCCGGGGCCGTACGACGCGGCGATCGTGCTCGGCGACCTCGCCGGCACGCGCTCGCGCAAGCCGTTCGTCGTGCCGTTCTCGGACGCGCTCGGCTCGGCGCCGGCGCAGCTGCAGCGCACGGTCGAGAGCGCGATCACGCAGGAGACCGGCGCCGACCCCGGCTCGCCGAGCGGGTTCGGTCAGCTCGCGCATCTGGCGCTGCCGCTGACGGTCGGCGAACAGGGTCCGCTCGACGCCGCCGGGATCCCGGCGGTGCTCGTGCAGGCGTCGGGCGAACCGGGGCCGAGCGCGCGCACGCCGGTCGGCGAGGCGCGCCTCGAAGGTCTCGGCCGGTCGGTGCTGAGCGCGATCGACGCGCTCGACACGGGGCCGGAACTGGCGCCGGCGATGCAGACCGGCCTGCAGGTCCAGCGCAAGACGCTGCCGTCGTGGGCGCTGCGGCTGCTGCTCGGCGCGCTGCTCCTGCCGCCGCTGGTCGCCGCCGCCGACGGCCTCGCACGCGCACGGCGCCGGCGCCGGCCGGTCGCGCGCTGGTCGCTGTGGACGTTGATGTGCGCCGTTCCGTTCCTGCTGAGCGCGGCGTTCGTCGCGGTGCTCGGAGCGATCGGCATCGTCGGCGCCGCGCCGGGCGCGCCGGTGCCGCCGGCGGGGCTCTCGTTCGGCGCGTCGGCCGCGGCGACGCTGCTCGCGACGCTGCTCGTGTTCGCGCTGGCGTGGCTCTTGTGGCCGATGCTGATGCGCCGCGTCGGCCTGTCCGTGCGCCCGAGCTCGGACGGCGCCGGCGTCGCGATGCTGCTCGTGCTGCTGCCGGTCGCGGTCGTCGTGTGGATCGTCAACCCGCTCGCCGCGCTGCTGCTTCTGCCGGCGCTGCACGTGTGGCTGCTGATCGTCTCGCCCGAGCTGCGGCCGCGTCCCGCGGCGGCGCTCGGCCTCGTCGCGCTCGGCCTCGCGCCGCTGTTGCTGATCGCGGCGTTCTACGCCGAGGCGCTCGGCCTCGGCGTCGGGCAGGCCGCGTGGATGGCGCTGCTGCTGCTCGTCGGCGGGCACGTCGGCGCGCCGGGGGTGCTGCTGTGGAGCCTCGCGCTCGGGTGCGCCGCGGCGACGATCATGCTTGCGTTGAGCGCTGGAGCGTCACCGCTCGCCGGCGACGACGACGATGTCCAGGAGATCACGATTCGCGGGCCGCTCTCATACGCCGGACCGGGCTCGCTCGGTGGCACGCGGTCGGCTCTGCGACGATGAGCCGCAGAAAGTGCATGGATCGCGATGGCTGAGATCGAGCTGAGCCGGGCGTCTGGGCGCGGGCCCAGCTTCTCCTCACGGCGCCGTCCGCCGGGGTCGCGCAAGGCGCTGCGCGCGCTGGCCGTGCTGTTGATCGCGGCGGGCGCGATCGCGCTGATCGACGCGGGCGTCACGCTCGTCTGGCAGGAGCCGTTCTCGGCGCTGTACGCGAAACTGCGCCAGGACCACCTGAGCGGCGCGCTGGCGAAGGTCGATCGTGCTCCGCCGACGGCGAGCGAACGGCGTGTGCTGGTCGACGTCGCCGACGTGCGCCGGCGGATCGCGTTCCTTGCCGGCGGCCTCGAGCGTCGCGCGAAGGACGGCAGTCCGGTCGGGCGGATCCGGATCCCGCGGATCGGCGCCGACTTCGTCGTCGTCAAGGGAACGAACACGTCCGATCTGGAGAGCGGGCCGGGGGTCTACCCGGAAACGGTCTTCCCGGGGATGGCCGGCACGACGGCGATCGCCGGACACCGGACGACGTACCTCGCCCCGTTCCGCCAGATCGACGCGCTGCGCGCGGGCAGCTCGATCGAGCTCGAAATGCCGTACGCGCACTTCACGTACACGGTGCTCGGCAAGCGCGTCGTCGCGCCGAGCGACGTCGCGGCGGCGGTCACCAACGTCGGCTACTCGCGTCTCGTGCTGTCGGCGTGCACGCCGCTGTTCAGCGCCGCCAAACGCCTGCTCGTGTACGCGCGCCTGACGCGCGCGACGCCGGTCGGCGCGGCGCGCGTGCCGCTCTCGCGACGCCCGCCGGGCGCCGTCGAAACGCTGACGGGCGATCAGCTCGAACAGCCGGCCGCGGCACGCGCGGGCGCTCCGGCGCGCCCGCGCCCGTCACTGCCAGGCGTGCTCGAACCCGTGCAGCCGCACCTCGCGTCCATCCCCGGCGACTAGCTGCACACCGGGCGCGCCGGCGTGCACCTCGCCGATCCACGTGACGCGCGTGTCGCCGTCGCCGAGGCCGGCGAGCGCCGACTCGACGTCGGCGCGCCGCTCGGGCGGGGCGCAGAGGCACAGCTCGTAGTCTTCGCCGGCACTCGCGGCGAGCTCGTGCGGGTTGCTGCCGAGCGCGGCGCAGACGTCGAGCACGCCGTCGGCGAGCGGCAGCCGCTCGAGGGCGATTCGCAGTCGCGCGCCGCTCGCGCGCCCGACGTGAGCGGCGTCGGCGGCGAGCCCGTCGGACAGGTCGATCATCGCGTGGACGCCGGCCGCGGCGAGCGCCCGGCCGGCGGCGAGCCGCGGAGCTGGCACGCGCTCGCGCTCGAGCAGCCGCTCGCGCTCGGGCGTGCGCTCGAGCTGTCCTTCGCGCACAGCCAGCGCGGCGCCGGCGCCGCCGAGCGCGCCGGTCACGCCGACGAGGTCGCCGGGAAGCGCGCCGCCGCGCGCGACGAGCTCACGCTCGTCGTCGGCCCAGCCGACGACGGTCGCCGAGACGAACAGGACGGGAGAGCGCACGACGTCGCCGCCGGCGATCGTCGTGGCGCATGTGCGCGCGAGCGCATGCGCTCCACGCACGAGCTCGAGCGCCTGCCGCTCGTCGAGCTCGGGCGAGACGCCGAGCGCAAGGTACGCCTCGCCGGGCGCGGCGCCCATCGCGGCGAGGTCCGACAGCGCGCTCGCGAGCGCGCGCGCGCCGACGTCGGCGGGCGTCATCAGCCCGTCGCCGAGCCGGAAGTGGACGCCGTCGACGACGGTGTCGACCGAGACGACGCACAGCGCTCGCGCGCGCACGACGGCGGCGTCGTCGCCGGGGCCGCGGACGAGGCGCGAGCGCCCGGCGGCTTCTCCCGCTTGAGCGCCTGTGCCGGACGCGCTCGCCGCGCTCGCCAGCTCGGCTTCGATCGAATCGATCAGGGAGCGCTCGGCGATGGGGCGCTCAGCGGTGGCGGTAGACGATCCGTGCGCGGTCGAGGTCGTACGGGGAGAGCTCGCAGCGCACGCGATCGCCCGGCAGGATGCGGATGCGGAAGCGGCGCATCTTCCCGGCGACGTGTCCGAGCACGACGTGGTCGTTGTCGAGCTTGACGCGGAACATCGCGTTGGGCAGGGCCTCGATGACCTCGCCCTCGAATTCGACCTTGTCCTCCTTCGCCACTGCCGGATGACCCCTATCTGGGCGCCGCTCGTTCGAGCAGCGCCCGTCGTCAGCTTCGACTCGCCGTGCTCAAGCTACCAATGTCTGACTTTGAAGGCGGTCATCGGCGACGCACGTCACATCGGGGCGCTGCCAACGGGACGCGCTCGGCAGTCACCGTTTCGAAGGGTCGCCGGCTAGCCCGGAGCGGCGCCGCCGGTCACGCCGCCGCCGTTGCCGCCGCCGCCGTTGCCGCCGCCGTTGCCCGCGCCCGGCGCCGCCGGCGCTTCCTGCTTCGGTTCGGCCGGCGTCGGGGCGCCGACGCCCCCTTTGCCGTGTTCCTGCCCCTGCGGCCGCTTCGGGTGTTCGGGGCTTTCCTTGCCTTCTTCTTCGAACGACGAGCTCGACTGCCCGGTCGTCGCGTACTTGCCGTAGAAGGGCGAGTAGGAGATCGCTTCGTTGGACGGGCTGGAAGGGAACGCACGTCTTGCCTTCCGTCGACGGCCGCCATGTACGCATGCCAGATTTCGGCGGGCAGGTAGCCGCCCTGCTGCGGCTCGCCGTGGACGTCGGTCATCGAGACGCGCTTGTTCGGGTAGCCCATCCAGACGACGGTCGAGTAGTTCGGCGTGTACCCGTCGAGCCACGCGTCGACGAGTTCGCTCGTCGTGCCGGTCTTCGCGGCGGTCGGGCAGCCGATCGCCGAGCGCCCGGCGGTACCGGCTTCGACGTTCTGTTGGAGGATGCTCGGTCTCCTCGGCGGCGACGGCTTCGCTGAGCACCCTGACGCGGTGCGGCTTGCCCCAGTTGTCGTCGACGTGCCCGTCGGGGAAGACGACCTTGGTGATCGCGATCGGCGTGTTGCGGTAGCCGCCGTCGGCGAGCGTCGCGTAGACGTCGGCCATCTCGAGCGGCGTGACGCCGAGCGTCAGCCCGCCGAGCGCCTCGGCGGCGTAGCTGCGCAGCGGGCTCGACGACGCCCATCTTGTACGCCATCTTCGGTGACGGTCGCCTCGCCGAGGTCGGCGGCGAGCTGTGCGTAGACGGTGTTGTCGGAGGCGAGCGTCGCGCTGACGAGGTTGATCGACTTGTTCAGCGACGTCCCCTCGAACGTCTTCACTTCGTAGGTCGGATAGCCGGGCAGCCAGCCGGGCGAGAGCGTGTGCGAGAGGTAGTACGTCGAGTTGGGGTCGACGCCGCGCGAGAGCGCGTCGGCGAGCACGATCGCCTTGAACGTCGAGCCGGGCTGGCGATGCCCCTGCGAGGCGAGGTTGTACTGCGATTCCTCGTATGACTGCGACTCGGCCATCGCCTCGATGTCGCCGTTGGCGGGGTTGATCGTGACGATCGCCGACGCAGGATCTTCGGGCTCGTTGAGCACTTCGGCGATCGCTTTGCGCGCGAGCGCCTGCATGTGCAGGTCGATCGTCGTGTAGACCTTCAGCCCGCCCTGCGCGACGGTCTGGGCGCCGTAGCGTTTGACGAGCTGCTCGTGGACGTATTCGAAGAAGAAGTCCTCTTTGCGCTGGGAGTAGAAGTAGCCGCGCTTGACTTCCAGCGGCGCCGCCTCGGCCGCGTGCGCTTCGCCCGCGCCGATGTAGTGCAGTTCGGCCATCTTCGCGAGCACCTCGTTGCGCCTGCGCTTGGCTTCCCTGGGCTCGCCGAACGGGTTGTACTGCGACGGCGCCTGCGGCAGGCCGGCGAGCAGCGCCGACTGCTGCAGGTTCAGCTGCGAGGCGGGCTTGTCGAAGAACTCGCGCGAGGCCGCCTGCACGCCCGAGCGCGGTCTGCCCGCCGAGCGTCCCGTAGGGGACGCTGTTGAGATAGCTCGTCAGGATTTCGCGCTTGGAGTGGCGCTTGTTGTACTCGATCGCGAGCTTCGCCTCGATGATCTTCTGCTTCAGCGTGTGCTGGTCGCCGCCGAGGTAGAGGTTGCGCACGAGCTGCATCGTGATCGTCGAGCCGCCCTGCAGCGCCTGTCCGTGCGTGATGTCCTTGATCGCCGAGCGGAAGATCCCGGTCAGGTCGACGCCGTTGTTCTTGTAGAAGCGCTGGTCCTCGATCGCGACGGTCGCGTTCTTCAGGCTCGTCGGGATCTGGCTCCACGAGACCGGCGTGCGCAGCTCGTCGGACTGGATGAAGCCGAGCCGCGCGCCGTCGGCGGCGAACACCTGCGAGGAGCCGCCGCCGATGATCGGACGCAGCGAGTCGATCGCCGGCGCGGACTGCGCGACGTTGAGCACGTATCCGACGGCGGCGATCGCGCCGACGACCAGCGCGGCGGCGAGCACACCGCCGCCGACGAGCAGGAACCGCGTCGGGCCGGCGCGAGTGTGCCTGCGCCGGCGCTGTCGAGCCTGTCGAGACATCCCTGGACCTTCGAGATTACCTGCCGGATTGTGATTTCCTGCCGGTACGCCGTTATTGCGTCGCGACGCCTCCGAAAGCCTCGTGCCTCGACCATGACCCCGGACACAGCCGAGCTCGCGACCGTCGAGCCGCCCGCTTCGCTCGCGCTCGCGACCGACGACGCGCTCGCTCCCGCGCGCTCGACCCGCGCGCTTCGCGTGCGCCGGCTGCTGGCGACCATGCGCGCCGACACCGCGCGCGCGATCGCCGTACGCGACAGCTGGCAGGCGCTGTGGAGCTCGCGGCTGCTCGTGTGGGCGGCGGCGGCGGTGACGCTCGCGACGTACGGGTTCGGACCGATGCGCCACGCGTTCAACCCGCGTGGCCTGACGCGCGGGTTCGGCTGGCTCGGCGACGCGCTCGCGGCGCCCGCGGCGCGCTGGGATGCGGCGTGGTACCTCGTGATCGCGCACTACGGCTACCGTCCCGACCTCGGTGCGTTCACGGCCTCGCGCGACGCTTTCTTTCCGCTGTACCCGCTCGGGCTGCGTGCGCTCGCGACGATCGGGCTGCCGCTCGTGCTCGGCGGCGTGCTGCTCTCGACGGCCGCGCTGGCGGCGTCCCTGTACGGCATCCACCGGCTGACGACGCTCGAGCTCGGCGCGTCCGGTGCGCCGGCGTGGCCGCGGCTGGCGTCGCGCGCAGGCGGCGCCTCGCCGCGCGAGGTCGCGCGCCTGGCGGTGCTCGTGACGGCGTTCGCGCCGATGGCGTTCTTCCTGTCGGCCGTCTACTCCGAGTCGCTGTACCTGGCGCTGTCGGTCGGGCTGTTCTACGCGGCCAGGCGCGGGCGCTTCGCGCTCGTCGGCGTGCTCGCGGCGCTCGCCGGCGCGACGCGCAGCGCCGGGATCGTGCTGATCGTGCCGGCGCTGATCCTGTACTTCCACGGCCCGCGCGCCGACCGCCCGCCGGACTTCGCGCGCGCTCGCGCGCTCGCCGTCCGCTACCGCCCGCGCCGCGACGCGCTGTGGCTCGCGCTCGCGCCGGCCGGGCTCGGCCTGTACATGCTGTACCTCGCGCTCGCCGGCGGCGACGCGCTCGCGCCGTTCCACGCGCAGGACGTCTGGGGGCGGCAGTTCGCCGGACCGTATGTCGCCGTCTGGGACGGGCTGCGCGCGGCGTTCGAGGGAGCGCGCCAGCTGATCTCGATGCAGCAGAGCCACGCGTACTTCGCGGTCGGCGGCGAAAGCGCGTTCGTCGCGTCCGAGCACAACCTGCTGCTCGCGGCGTTCCTGCTTGCCGCGATCGTCGCGACCGTCGGCGTCCTGCGCACGCTGCCGTTCGCGTACGGCGCGTACGTGATCGCGGCGCTCGCGCTGCCGCTGTCATACCCGGTGCGCACGCAGCCGCTGATGTCGCTGCCGCGGTTCCTCGTCGTCCTGTTCCCGCTGACAATCTGGTTCGCGGCGTGGCTGTCGGCGCACCCGCGCGCGCGCGTGCCGGTGCTCGCCTGCTCGGCGCTGCTGCTCGCGTTCTTCACGGCGCAGTTCGCGACGTGGCACTGGGTCGCGTGAGCGTGCGCGAGCCCGCGACACCGCAGCCGTCGCCGCCGGCGTGGTCGCGCGAGGTGACGGGGCCGCCGACCGGCTCGGGCGGCACGGCCGGCGGTCCGGAGCGTGCGTCCGCGCTGCCTCCGTGGCCACCGTGGATGGCGCCGGTCGCGCTGCTCGGCGGTCTCGTGCTGGCGACGCTCGGCTCGCTGCTCGTCGACATCCCCGCGCTCGCGCTCGGCGTCAACATCAGCGCCAAGCACGTGCCGCCGGGACTGACGATCGCCGACACGGCGGTGCAGGACGCCGGCTTCGTCGTCGTCGCGGTGTTCTTCGCGCAGCTCGGCGGTCGCGCGGTCGACGCCGGGATGTTCGGATTGCGCCCGACGCGCTTCTGGCGGGCCGTGTGGCTCGTGCTCGTCACGCTCGTCGGCTTCCTGCTGTTCAGCCTGATCTGGGGCGCGGTGTTCCACGTCAGCAAGGAGAAGCTGCTGGAAAAGCTCGGCGCGAACGAAACGACCGCCCTGCTCGTGCTGAGCGCCGGGCTGACGTGCGTCATCGCTCCGATCGCCGAGGAGTTCCTGTTCCGCGGCTTCATCTTCACGGCGCTGCGCAACTGGCGCGGGCTGTGGCCGGCGGCGCTGATCACGGGACTGCTGTTCGGCGCCGTGCACGTCGGCTCGGCGCCGGCGATCGATCTCGTGCCGCTCGCCGTGCTCGGGTTCGCGCTGTGCCTGCTGTACCGCGCGACCGGGTCGCTGTACCCGTGCATCGCGGCGCACTGCGTCAACAACTCGATCGCGTTTGCGAGCCTCGAGGAATGGGGTGTCTCGCAGGCGCTCGCGTTGATGGCCTCGGCGCTCGCCGCGCTGACGCTGCTCGCGCTCGTGCTGACGCGGCTCGGCGTCACCTCGAGCGAACGCGCGCTCGCGTCGTGATCGTCGCGCGCGGAAGATAGGATCGCGGCCGATGAGAACGCGTCGCATCGCTCCGTTGGCTCTCTGCGCGTGCGTCGCGCTGGGCGCGCCGGCGGGCGCAGCCGCCGTCGCGGCGCCGCCTACGACGAGCGCCCCGACAACGAGTACGCCGGCGCCGGCACCGCCGCCGGCCGAACCGGCGCCGACGTCGGCCGCGCCCGGGCGGATCCAGCTCGTCGTCCAGCGCGCGTTCGGCAAGCCGCCGTTCGTGATCGCCGGCTCGCGGATGGTGATCCGCGGGATCGTCGTGCCGTACGTCGGCGGGCAGAAGGTGAAGGTCAGCATCTACCGCGACGGTCGCAAGGTCGAAGTGAAGACGGTCAGCGTGCTTGCGATCGGCAACGGCGCGGGCCAGTTCCACCTCGGCTACACGAGCGCGAGCGCCGCTGTCGTGCAGGCGCGCGCGGTGCACTACGCGACGCCCGAGCAGGCGCAGTTCACGGGCGCCACCGAACAGGTCCACTTCGCCTCGCCTGACCTCTATCCGGGCGCGAGCGGCCCGTCGGTGCGGCTCTTGCAGTCGGAGCTGAACGCGCTGCACTACGTCGTGCCGCTGAACGGCTCCTTCGACGAAGCGACCGGACGGGCGGTGATCGCGTTTCGCAAGATGACGGGGCTCGCGCGCGTGCCGTACACGAACGCCGACGTGTTCCGCCGGATGCAGGAGGGCGGCGGCGTCTTCCACGTCCGCTACCCGGGCGACGGCCGGCACGTCGAGGGCGACCTGACGCGCCAGGTGCTCGCCGAGATCGAACCGGGCGGGCGCGTGCACGCGCTGTACACGATGAGCTCGGGCAAGCCGTCGACGCCGACGGTGATCGGGCGCTTCCGCGTGTACATGAAGACGCCTGGCGCGAACTCGGAGGGGATGATCGACTCGAACTACTTCATCCGCGGCTACGCGATCCACGGGTATGCCGAAGTGCCGACGTACGCGGCGAGCCACGGCTGCCTGCGCGTGCCGATCCCGAACGCGGCGTCGATCTACGCGTGGGTTCACGAAGGCATGCCGGTCGACGTCTACAACGAGAGCGGCGGCGGCAGCCACAACGTCTCGAGCCACGCCGGCCCGTAGCACGACCGACGGGTCCGCACGCGCTCACAGGTTGACGCGGATCGAACGCGCGACGAAGCCGAGCCCGAGGCCGTAGACGAGCAGCGCGAGCAGCAGGTCGACGCCGCGGATCAGCCACTGGCTGCCAGAGCCGTCGGTCAGCCCGGCGAACGGCGAGGTGACCGCTTCGGAGAGATCGTCGATCGTCCGTCGCAGCGAGCTCTCGCCGGCGCGCGATTCGCCGGCGACGCCGCTCTGCGCCCGGCCGCTCGGCTGGACCGGTTCGCCGGCGAGCTGCTGCTGCTGGTGCTGGGAGGCGCTGCTCGTGCGATTGACGGCGAACAGCACGAACGACGCGGTCACGAGCAGGCAGAGCGCGAGCGAGGCAAGCTTCATGAGGCTCGCCAGCGAAGACATCACCTCGCTAGATTAGATCCGCAGATGGACGCCCTGGCCGAATGTTCCAGCGCTCGCGCGCAGGCGCGCGAGCGGCTGATCGCGGAGCTGCGCGAGCACGCGCTCGTGATCGGCGAGGTGACGTTGACGAGCGGGGCGCGCGCGCAGTACTACGTCGACGCCAAGCGCGCGATCCTGCGCCCGGCCGGTTTCGCCGCGCTCTCGTCGCTCGTCGCTTCGTACGTCGCCGAGTGGGAGGGCACGGCGGTCGGCGGGCTGACGATGGGCGCCGACCCGGTCGCGTGCGCGGCGCTGGCGGGCGGCGCGCGGGCGAAGGCGTTCTTCATCCGCAAGGAGGCGAAGGCGCATGGGCTCCAGCGCCGGATCGAGGGGCCGCCGCTCGAGCCGGAGGACCGCTGCGTGGTCGTCGAGGACGTCGTCACGACGGGCGGCTCGACGCTTGCGGCGATCGACGCTCTGCAGGACGCCGGGCGGCGGATCTGCGGCGTCGTCAGCGTGCTCGATCGGCTCGCGGGCGGCGGCGCGGCGATCGAGCGCGCCGCGGGCGCGCCGTACGTCGCGCTGAGCACGATCGACGACGTCTACCCCGAGCGCCCCGACCGCGCGGGCGGCTGAGCGTGTCGACGACCGAGACCGGGACGGTCGTCCGCGCGGCGGGCGCCGAGGACGTGCCGCGCCTGCTCGAGCTGTTCGCCGCGCTGGCCGAGTACGAGCAGCTGACCGACGAGCTGCGCGCGGACGAGCCGAGCCTGCGCGAGGCGCTGTTCGGCGAGCGCCCGGCGGCGCAGGCGCTGCTGGCCGAGCGCGGCGGCGAGGCGGCCGGCTACGCGCTGTTCTTCCCGACGTTCTCGAGCTTTCGCGTGAGCCGCGGGATCTGGCTCGAGGACCTGTTCGTGCTGCCGGCGCATCGCAAGGCGGGCGTCGGCCGCGCGCTGCTCGCGGCGGTCGCGGCGCGCGTTCCGGGGCAGGACGGTCGCCTGGAGTGGGCGGCGCTCGACTGGAACGAGCTCGCGCTCTCCTTCTACCGTGGGATCGGTGCGCGACTCATGGACGAATGGACGTCACTCCGCCTCGACGGCGACGCCCTCGCCCGACTCGCGGCGGAGTCCGGCGATCGCCGATAGCCCGATCGGCTCGCGCTCGCGCCGGCGGCTGATCCTCGCGATCTGCTGCATGAGCCTGCTGATCGTCGGGCTCGACGTCACGATCGTGAACGTCGCGCTGCCGTCGATCGGGCACGACCTGCACACGTCGGTGTCGGGCCTGCAGTGGACGGTCGACGCGTACACGCTCGTGCTCGCGAGCCTGCTGATGCTGTCGGGCTCGACGGCCGACCGGCTCGGCAGGCGGCGGGTCTTCTCGCTCGGGCTGGTGCTGTTCACGCTCGGCTCGCTGCTGTGCAGCGTCGCATCGTCGCTCGGCGCGCTCGTCGCCTTCCGGATGATGCAGGCCGTCGGCGGCTCGATGCTCAACCCGGTCGCGATGTCGATCATCCGCAACGTGTTCACCGACCCGCGCGAGCGCGCGCACGCGATCGGTGTGTGGGGCGCGACCGTCGGCCTCAGCATGGCGCTCGGGCCCGTGCTCGGCGGTGCGCTGGTCGAGTCGGTCGGCTGGCGCTCGATCTTCTGGGTGAACGTGCCCGTCGGGCTCGCGGCGCTCGCGCTGACGCTGCGCTTCGTGCCCGAGTCGCGCGCTCCGCACGCGCGGCGCCTGGATCCGGTCGGGCAGGCGCTCGTGATCGCGCTGTTCGGTGCGCTCACGTACGCGATCATCGAGGGCCCGAAGGCGGGCTGGGTCTCGACGCAGAGCATCGTGCTCTACCTCGTCGCCGCGGTCGCGCTCGCGACGCTGTTGCCGTACGAGCGCCGCCGCCGCGAGCCGCTGATCGAACTGCGCTTCTTCCGCAGCGTGCCGTTCTTCGAGCGCGAGCGCGATCGCGGTGTGCGCGTTCGCGGCGCTCGGCGGCTTCCTGTTCCTGAACACGCTCTATCTGCAGGAGGTACGAGGGCTCTCGGCGCTGCAGGCCGGCCTGTGCACGCTGCCGCTCGCGGCGATGACGATCGTGTTCGCGCCGCTGTCGGGGCGGATCGTCGGCCACCGCGGCCCGCGCATCGGGCTGCTCGTGGGCGGCGCCGGGATCGCGCTCGGCGCGGGGCTGCTCACGGGTATCGGCGCGCACACGTCGATCCCTTCGCTCGTGCCCGCCTACCTCGTGTTCGGGATCGGCTTCGGGATGGTCAATCCGCCGATCACGAACACCGCCGTCGTCGGGATGCCGGCCGCGCAGGCGGGCGTCGCCGCCGCCGTCGCCTCGACCTCGCGCGTACTCGGGCAGACGCTCGGCGTCGCCGTCGTCGGCGCCGTCGCCGCAGGCGGTCTGGCGGCGGTCGGTCCCGCCTTCGTGCAGGCCAGCCACGCCGGCTGGTGGATCGTCTCGGCGTGCGGCGTCGCCGTGCTCGTACTCGGCTTCGCGAGCACCGGCGCGCGGGCGAATGCGAGCGCCCGCGCGGTCGCCGATGAGCTCGGCGAGGGCGAGGTTGCGCAGCGGCACGAGGGCGAGCTCGTCGGCGCCTGAGCACTGCGCCGGCGGTTCGTCTGCGGGCTCGGGGCGTACCGCGCGGGTAGCCTTCACGGAACGTCTCGCGCCGCGCACGCCCTCGTAGTCCAATGGATAAGACGACCGCCTCCTAAGCGGTAGATCCAGGTTCGACTCCTGGCGGGGGCATCGGCTCGTGCGCGGATCTGATCGCCCCGCCGAGCGTCCGATAGGCGAGCGGCGGCAGGTGCAGCATGCGGCTCGGCTCGACGGCGACGCCGTCGGCGGTCGTGAACGCGAGCGCCGGGTTGCGCGGGCGCCGGCCGACACGGCGCAGCGCGGTCGTGCGCCAGCGCCGCCCGTCGAGCGTCAGGTCGAGGATCTCGAACGCGCGCAGCCTCAGCTCGAGCTCGGCCAGGCTCAGCTCGTGCGGCTGCTCGACGGTGCGGATCGCGCGCAGGTCGGCACGGCTGAAGCTCGAGCCCGGACCCTCGTCGACGCCGCCGTGATCGCCGCGAGCGACGAGCTGGTCGAACAGCTCGCCCAGCCGCGCGTGCGCCAGCCGCGTCTTCGCGCGCTCGACCGGCGCGGCGGCGCTGGTCGGCCCGAGCGCGACCGAACCTTGCAGCAGAGCCGGTCCGCGATCGATCTGCTCGCTCATCAGGTGGAAGCTGAAGCCCGAGCTCCTCTCGCCTCTGTAGATGCTCCACTCGGTGGCGCCGATTCCCCGGTAGTGCGGCAGCAGCCCGGGGTGGTAGTTGACCGGCGTGCCGCAGGCGGCGAGCAGCGGGCCGCGGAAGATCTGGTCGACCATCAGCGAGATCGCGACATCCGGTTCGAGCTCGCGCACGCTCTCGACGAAGCCCGGGTCGTTGACCTCGCCGGCGCGCGGCGTCAGCACCGGGATCCCGTGCCGGCGCGCGAGCGAGCCGACCGAGGCGCGCGGCGGCGCGTCCTCGGGCACGGCGGCCGTGTTCAGGTTGCACAACCGGCGAAGCGCCCACGCCGCGCGCATGCGCGCCAGCGGCAGCGGCGCGGACGCGGTGTCGACGACGGCGACGGGCTCGACGTCGCGACGTGTGGCGCCCAGCCGCAGGCAGCTTGCCAGCAGGCCCATGCTGTTCGCCATCGTCGGGTTGACGAACAGCAGGAGCCTCATGAGCGCGCCGATCGAGCTCCGGCCAGCTCCATCCAGTCCCGTTTGAGCTCGGAGGCGAGCTCGGCGACCGCCGCGCTCGGCGGTCCGAGCTCGGCGTCGCCGAGCGAGCGAACCGGCTCGATGCCTCGCACCGAGCCGGTCAGGAACGCCTCGCCGGCCGCGATCAGCCGATCGACGCCGAGCGGCTCCTCACGGACGCCGATCCCTAACGCGCGGGCCGTCTCGATCGCGCGCGCGCGAGAGACGCCGGGCAGGATCCTCCCATCCGCGGCGGGCGTGACGAGCTCGCCGTCCTCGACGGCGAACACGTTCGCGCGCGAGGCCTCGAGCACCTCGTTGCCGGCGTCGAGGACGACCGGAAGCCAACCGTCCGCTTCGCCGGCTTCGGTCCACGCCAGGCCCGCGCGGTCCGCCCACTTGTGCGCGCCGAGGCCGCCGGGGATCACGAACGGACGCAGCGCGATCGCACGCTCCCACGAGGGGAAGAGGTCGTCCGGGTCGACGACCGCCGTCACCGCGCTCGCGTCGAGCGAGCCGTTGCCGCGGGGCGCGACGGTCAGGCGCAGCCGCCCGACCGAGAGCGGCTCCGATCGCTCCTGCACGAGCTCGCGCACACCGGCCGGGAGCTCGGCGCCGAACAGCTCGTGCACGCTCCAACCCAAACGCTCGAGGCGTCCCTCGAGCTCGATCGGCGTCCCGTCGAGGATCAGAAGCGTCTCGAAGACCCCGATCGCGCGATCCGGCCAGAGCAGGTCAGCCACGGTTTCATTGTGGCATCCTCCCGGCGGTGCTATCGACAGTTCGTCGTCTCCGCCGTTACAAGGAGACAAACGGCGCGCGACAAACTGCGGCGGCGGTCGGGCGTGGCTTGCGCGGCCTCATCTACGCCGACGACCGCCTGATCGTGATCGTCAAGGAGCTCGACTCGATCGTCGAGCCGTGGAGCAGAGGCGAGCTGCGCGTCGAAGATCTCGCGGAGCGGAACATGCCGGAGCTTGCGAAGCTGAACCAAACGCGCGGCCGACCCGATGTGCAACGGTTGTTCGAGCGCTACTTCAAGCAGGGCTTCCACGGCTACGTCGCCCACCTGGGCCAGGAGATGGTCGGTTACTACTGGTGGGTCGATCGCGACGTGCCCGCCCGGTACACCGACCCCGGTCGCCTCGATCTCGGCGTCGAGCTGGGCGAAGGCGACGCCTACGGGTCGCACTTCTTCATGCTCGAGGAGCACCGGGGCGGCGGCTTGGCGGCCGATTTCCTGTTCGCCGTCGAGAGCTCGCTGCGCGATCGCGGCTTCACCCGCCTGTGGGGTTTCGTCACGAGCAACAATCGTCCCGCGCGATGGCTCTACAGTACGCGGGGATACAAGCCGATGTGGGTGGTGAGGCTAAGGCGGATCATGTTCTTCCGGCGCTCGACGCGCGAGTCGCTGTGAAGACGGAGGTGACGCAGTGAGCATCGCAGTAGACGTCGAGCAGTTCATCGTCAACGAGATCGCGGCTGGTCGCGGGATCGACTCGATCGCCCACGACAGCGACATGCTCGCCGGCGGCGTGATCGACTCGCTTGGGATCACCGAGCTGATCGTCTTCCTCGAGCGCGAGTACGGCATCAAGGTCGACGACGACGACATCGATGCAGAGAACTTCCGCTCGATCGACAGCATCGTGGCGTTCGTCGAGCGCAAGCGGGCGTGAGCGGCCATGTTGATGCAGCTCCTCTACGCGCAGGCTGACGAGCGGCCCGACCACGAGGCGCTCGTGTACGGCGACGAGCGCATCGCGTTCGCCGATCTGGTCGAGCGGATCGAGCGCCTCGCGAGCGGCCTGACCCAGCGCGGCATCGGTCCCGGCGACGCCGTCGGGCTCGTGCTGCGCGACGATCCGTGGTTCGTCACGAGCTTCCACGCGATCACGGCGCTCGGTGCGATCGTCGTGCCGGTCAACCCCGCGTTCAAGCAGGCCGAGCTCGAGTTCAACTTCCGCGGCGCCGGCGTGGCGGCCGTGATCAGCGACGAGCGCGCGACCGGCGTGTGCGAGCGAATCGCCGCGGGGCTGGACGGCGAGGTGAGCGTGATCAGCACGTCCAGCGCGCACGGTCAGGCCGACACGCTCGACGCGCTGCTCGAAGAAGGCAGCGCCGAGCGCCTCGCGCCGCGCGCGCCCGAGGAGACGTTCGTCTACCAGTTCTCCTCCGGCTCGACCGGCCGGCCGAAGCGCGTCCCGCGCACGCACGGCCAGTGCGCCGCGGAGGCCGGCATGTACAGGTCGCTCGGCATCACCCACGAGGACCGGATCTTCAGCGCCGTGCCGCTGTTCCACACGTGGGGCATGGGCGCCGGCCTGTTCGGCTCGGCCGCCTCGGGGGCGACGATCGTGATCCTCGAGGACCCGCACCCCTTCCTGCTGCGTCGCCGCCGCGCGCTGGAGCTGCTGGAGCGCGAGCGCGCGACCGTCTTTCCCGGCGTGCCATTCAACTTCCGTCTGATGGCCGAAGCGCCGTCCGGCGCCGACCTCTCCTCGCTGCGGCTCTGCTTCTCGGCCGGAACGGCGCTGCCGCGGGCCGGCTTCGAGGCCTTCGGCGAGCGCTTCGGCGTGCTCGTGCGCCAGCTCTACGGCAGCACCGAGACGGGGATGATCACGGCCAACATGAGCGAGGACCCGGTGTCGACGTTCGAGTCGGTCGGCACCGCCGTCGAGGGCGTGAAGCTCGAGATCGTCGACGACGACGGCGTCGCGCTGCCCGACGGCGAGATCGGCGAGGTGACGGTCACCAGCCCGGCGGCGAGCAGCGGCTACGCCGAGGCCGACGCGGCCAGCATGGAGGCGTTTCGCGACGGTCGTTACTTCACCGGCGATCTCGGACGTCTCGACGAGCGCGGTCAGCTGTTCCTCGAGGGCCGCAAGAAGCTGCTGATCGAGATCGGCGGTTACAAGGTCGACCCGGTCGAGGTGCAGGACGTGATCGTCGCGCACCCGTCCGTCGCCGAGGCGATCGTCGTCGGCGTGAGCGGCGACAGCGCCGACGAGGAAGTGGTCAAGGCGGTCGTCGTCCCGAAGGAGGATTGTGAGGAGGCCGAGCTGATCGCCTTCTGCCGTGAGCGGCTCGCCAACTACAAGGTGCCGCGCACGGTGGAATTCCGTGACGAGATCCCGACGAGTCCGCTCGGCAAGATCCTCAGGAAGTACCTCGTTTGAAGACGCTGCTGATCGACAACTACGACTCGTTCACCTACAACCTCTTCCAGCTGCTCGCGGAGGCCAACGGGGACGAGCCGATCGTCGTGCGCAACGACAGCGCCGGCTGGGACGAGCTCGCGCGGCTGGAGTTCGACAACATCGTGATCTCGCCCGGCCCCGGCAGTCCCGACCACGACGGCGACTTCGGCGTCTGCGCCGAGGCGATCCGGCGGGCGCAGGTGCCGCTGCTCGGGGTGTGCCTCGGCCATCAGGGCCTCAGCTGGATCCACGGCGGCAGGGTGGTGTCGGCGCCGGAGGTGATGCACGGCCGGATCAGCGCCGTGCTGCACGAGGACTCGCCGCTGTTCGCCGGCATCCCGCGCGAGTTCCAGGCCGTGCGCTACCACTCGCTGTGCGTCGAGCAGCCGCTGCCCGACGAGCTCGAGCCGATCGCCTGGACGAGCGACGGCGTGCTGATGGCGGTGGCGCACCGGACGTTGCCACGGTGGGGCGTGCAGTTTCACCCCGAGTCGATCTGCACCGACTACGGGCGCAAGCTGCTGGCCAACTTCCGCGACCTCACGCGCGCGCTGTCCGCGGGGTCGAACGGAGCGCACCGCTCCGCGCCGAGCGCGACGCGCGAGCCGGAGCAGTCGTCGGCCGCCAGCCGCGCAAAGCTCGTGCTGAAGGTCAAGCGCCTGGACACGCTGTACGACACCGAACGCGCCTTCGTCAACCTGTACGGCGGCAGCGAGACGGCGTTCTGGCTCGACAGCAGCAAGGTCGACGAGCGCGCGCGGTTCTCGTTCATGGGCGCGACCGGCGGCCCGCTGTCGGCCGCGATCTACTACGACGTCGGCAGTGGCGAGTTGCGCGTCGAGCGCGGCGGCGGGGAGATCGAGCTGCTGAGCGAGTCGATCTTCGACTATCTCAGCCGCGAGATGCGCCGCGTTCGCTACATCTCCCACGACCTTCCGTTCGACTTCAACTGCGGCTTCGTCGGCTACTTCGGCTACGAGCTGAAGGCCGACTGCGAAGGCCATGACGCGCACGCCTCGACGATGCCCGACGCGGCGTTCGTGTTCGCCGATCGGCTGATCGCGTTCGACCATTTAGAGCACTGCACGTACGTGATCTGCGTCGCCGAGCCCGGCAGCGCCGAGGAGGCGGATCGCTGGATCAGCGAGACCAGCCTGCGGCTGGCCTCGCTCGCGTCGATCGACGCGAGCGAGTGGGACGGCGCCGAGCTCGACGAGCCCGTTTCGTTTCACCTGAGCCGCTCGCACGCGCAGTACCTCGAGGACATCGCCACGTGCAAGCGGCGGCTGGTCGAAGGCGAGACGTATGAGATCTGCCTGACGAACAAGATCACCGCCGAGGTGACGGTGCAGCCGCTCGCGCTGTACCGGACGCTGCGTCGCGTCAACCCGGCGCCGTTCTCGGCGTACCTGCGCTTCGGCGAGAACGCGATCCTCAGCTCCTCGCCCGAGCGCTTTCTCAGCGTCGGGCGCGACCGCTGGGTCGAGGCGAAGCCGATCAAGGGAACCTGCCCGCGCGGCAGTACGCCGGCCGAGGACGTGCGTCTGGCCGAGGAGCTGCGCAGCGACGAGAAGAGCCGCGCCGAGAACCTGATGATCGCCGACCTGCTCCGCAACGATCTCGGCATCGTCTGCGAGGTCGGCACCGTGCACGTGCCGGACCTGATGCACATCGAGTCCTACGAGACCGTGCATCAGCTCGTGTCGACCGTCCGCGGGCTCCTGCGCGACGACGTCGAGCCGCCCGACTGCATCCGCGCGTGCTTTCCCGGCGGCTCGATGACCGGCGCGCCGAAGAAGCGCACGATGGAGATCATCGATCAGCTCGAGGGCGAGGCGCGCGGCGTCTACTCCGGCGCGATCGGCTATCTCGGACTGAACGGCGCCTGCGATCTGAACATCGTGATCCGGACGATCGTCGTCGAGCGCGACCGCGCGACGCTGGGGGTCGGCGGCGCGATCGTGATGCAGTCGGACGCCGAGGAGGAGTATCAGGAGACGCTGTTGAAGGCGCGCGCGCCGATGCGCGCGATCGATCCGCGTGTCGATCCGCAGACGGTCTTCGAGTCCGGCGATGCGCCGGATGTGCGGCTGTCGCCGGTTGAGCGGCGATAAACCAACTGCTAGCTTCAGGTCAATGTCGACGCTGAGTCGCGCGCCCGTGCGTTCGGCGCTTGCGTTCCTCGTCGCTGTCGGCATCGCGGGGCCGCTGACCGGCTGCGGCGAAGCGTCGAGCAAACAGTCCGCGCCGGAAGCGAGCAGCCAATCAGAAGAAGCCAACGAAGCGGCGGCGCCCGAACGACAGGAAGAAGCGGCCGAAGCCAGCAAGAACCGTGAAGAGCTGTCGCTG
Source organism: uncultured Solirubrobacteraceae bacterium (assembly GCA_963782925.1). Taxonomy (GTDB): domain Bacteria; phylum Actinomycetota; class Thermoleophilia; order Solirubrobacterales; family Solirubrobacteraceae; genus Palsa-744. Next base: position 1,356,237 of record CAWALH010000002.1, on the reverse strand, counting down.
CTCGAAGCGAGGAAGCGCGAAGAAGCGGCGGAAGCGAAGGCGAAGACGACCGAACGGGAAGCTGCCGCGAAGGCAAAGAAGCGCGAAGAGAAGGCGAACAAGGAAGCGAAGAAGCGCGAAGCGGCCGCGAGCGCGAAGGCGAAGAAGCAGGAAGAAGAACTGAAGGCCGAAGCGAAGAAGCAGCGAGAAGCCGAGAAGAAGAGGGAAGCGGAAGTGAACAAGCAGGAAGCCGAACGCCGGGCGACGACGCAGCAGACGACGACGCCCACGCCGCCGACGACGGCGACGACCACGACAAGTCCGTCGGGGCCGTGAGCGCGCCGCCGCCGAGCCGGCCGGTGCGAAACCGGGCCGTTGCGCCCGGGAGGCTGCTGCGCGTGCTCGCGCTCGGCCTCATGCTGGTCGCCCTCGCCGCCTTCGTCGCCGGCTGCGGCGGCGGCGAAGGCGGCAAGGAACCCGCGGCGGCCGCGACGCACGAAACGAGCCCGCTCAGCAGCGAAGAAGCCGCCGAAGAAGCCGCACGCGCGAAGCAGCGCGCGGCCGAAGCGCGCGCCGTGCACGCCGAAGAAGTCGAACTCGCGGCGAAGCGCAAGCTGCGCGAACAGGCGATCGCCAAGGCGCAGGCCGAAGCGTCGAGCTCCTCGCCGAAGAAGCACGCGCACAAAGCCAAGAGCCACGCTGGCGGCAAACGCTCGTCGGGCACGACGACGAACGGCAACGGCAACTCGAAGAGCAAGAGCAAGAGCTCGACCGAAACGCCGGCCGAAAAGGCGGCGCGCGAAAAGTTCGCCTCCGAAGAAGCGCAGGAAGCCGCGCGCTACAAGCAGCAGGAAAAGAGCGAAGCGGGGAAATAGGCCGTCACGCCGCGTTCGGGCGCCCGGCTCGTCAAGTCGCGGGTCCAGCGAATAGGATCCGCGTAATGGGAATCCGCAGAACGGTTCGGGCTCGCCGCATTTCGCTGCTGCCGCTGCTCGCCGCCGCGGCGCTGATCGCCGGCTGCGGCAGCTCGAGCGGCTCCAGCTCGAGCTCCGCGTCGAGTTCGACGCCGTCGACCGCGAGCTCCGCGTCGAGTTCGACGAGCTCCTCGACCGGCACGAGCTCCTCGTCGACGTCCGCCGGGGCGAGCGCCGTCGCCGCGTGCAAGCGCGGAATCCAGGCGCTGTCTCAGCTCAAGCCGAGCACCAGGGAACACCTCGAAGCGATCTGCGAAAAGGCCGCCAGCGGCGACGTCAACGCGAAGCGCAAAGCAGCCGAAGAAGCGTGTCGCGAACTGGTGAACGCCTCGCCGCTGCCCGCCGGCGCGGTGAAGGAACGCTCGCTGGCCGCCTGCCGGCACGCCGGCGAAACGAACGGCGCCGGCGGCAAATAGCGACTACTGGGCCGTCGCGTCGTCGTCGGCTGCGTCGTCATCGTCGCCGGCGTATAGCGACTCGCGCGCGAGCTCCTGCCCGCCCGCGCCGAACAGCTTGATCTCGAGCAGGTCGTGGCGGTAGTCGTCGGGCGCGATCAGCGTGAAGCGCTCGCTGACGAGCTCGCACTGGTCGACGGCGAGCTCGGCGAGCTCGGCCGTCGCGATCCGCCCGCCCGAGACGAGCGGGTGCCCCCAGACGAGCGTCATCGACGCGACGGCGCCGCCGTGCCCGCGCCACGCGCCGATCACCTCGTCGCACAGGTCGAGCTTCCAGTCGGGGTTGTGCGCGGCCGTCTCCTCGGTGAAGTCGACGTTCGCGACGAAGTCGCTCGGCTCGCCGCCGTCGGCGCCCGGCACGAACCGCACGTAGCCGAACAGTTCGTAGCCGTTGGCCGTCAGCGACGTCCCGGGCACGTACGTCCGCCCGTGCCACGTGCGATCCGGGTACCAGAGGATCTCGCTCGCTTCGCCGAGCTGCTCGTCGTCGACGCCGAGCAGGGCCGCAGCCGCCTTGAACTCGTCGCTCAGACGCTCCGCCCAGCGGCCGTACGGCAGATCCTCCTGCGGCGGCTCGGCGGCGAAGCGTGGGACGAAGCGTTCCTCGGGCGGCATCGCTGCGGCAGCCTAGCCTGCGGCGCGGCCGGCTCACGCTTCCCGCAGCAGCGCCGCGGCGTGCTCCGGCGCGACGATGTTGAGGTTGACGTCGGTCGACAGCTCGAGCCCGGCGAGGTGCGTCAGGCGCGGGACGACGTCGATCCGCCAGCAGAAGTGCTCGGCGCCGCGCGGCGCCGAGCGCACCCACATGTTCAGCGGCGGGCTCGCGCCGAAGTGGCGCGCGAGCCGTCGCAGGCCGTCGTGCAGCAGCGCGGCGCCAGTCGGTCCGTCCTGCTCGAAGCGCGGGCGCGGGCGCCGCGGCGCGAGCATCAGCTGAAACGGCAGGCGCGAGGCGTACGGCGCGATCAGCACCGCGTCGTCGTCGATCGCGACGATCCGCTCGCGCAGCCGCACCTCCTCGGCGACGAGATCGCCGAGCAGGCTCTGGCCGACGTTGCGCGACGCGTACTCGCCGGCGCGCTCGCGCTCGCGCGCGACGGCCGCCGGGACGAAGTCGAGCGCGTACAGCTGCGAGTGCGTGTGCGGCAGCGACGCGCCGGCCTCGCGCCGCTCGTTGACGATCAGCTGCACGTAGGAGCGCTGCTCGTGGAAGCGCATCCGCTCGCGCCACACCTCGAGCGCCGCGGCGACCTGCTCGACCGGCAGCTCGGCCAGCGACATCACCGGCTGCGGGCCGTTGACGATCACCTCGTGCGCGCCGCGCGCCGGCAGCGAGGAGAACAGCTCGCCGCGCGCGTCGCCGCGCAGCGCCGTCGCGCCGGCGGCCGTCTGCGCGTTCGGCTCGAGCTCGCGCGCCGTCGCGCCGGCGTCGTTCGCGGGCGCGGAGTCGGCGGCGCCGTCGGGCGTCAGCGCCGGGAACAGGTTCGGCACGACGCGGACCGTCCAGCCAGGCGAGTCGGGAACGCCGCCGCCCGGTCTGACGGCGTAGAGCTCGGGCGGCGTGCGGTCCTCGTTGCCCTCCGCGAACGGGTCGCTCGCGGGGTCGATCGGCGGCGCGTCGCGGACGCTGTCGGGCAGCCCCGGCGCGCCGCCGGGGCGGCGCGAGCGCTCGCCGGCGACGATCGTGCGGTGCCCGCTGAGCGGGTCGACGCGGATCTCAGGCACGGGTCGTCGGGGGCGGGTCGATGCGGATCGCGCGCATCCTAGGCGGGCTTCTCGTCGAGCGCGTAGCGCCTGACGTCCTGTTCGAGCCTGGCCGCGCTCGGGTACGGCCCCTGCCGGATGTACTGCGCGCCGGAGGCGTCGTAGAAGACGGTCACGGGCGTGAACGACGAGTCGGTGATCGCCGCGCCGAGCGCGCCGCTGTGGTCGTAGTAGCTCGGGTACGGCACCGGAAAGCTGCGCAGGAAGCCAAGCGCCGCGGCGCGGCTGCTGTCGCCCGAGTCGACCCCGACGAACGCGACGCGCCGTCCGAGCGCGAGCGACGCCGACTGGAAGGCGCCGAACTCCGCGCGGCACGGCACGCACCACGACGCCCACTTGTTGATCACGAGCGGCCGTCCGCGCAGCGCGGCGAGCCGTCCGCGAAACGCGCTCAGCCCGCCCGGCAGGAGCTGCCCCGCCTGCGCGTGCAGCGCCGCCAGCGGCGCCGGCGATCCGGCGAGCCGCGCCTGCATCTGCGCGAGCGTCAGCCGCGAGCGTTCGGTCGGCGTCGTCGAGGAGCCCGCGAGCTGGACGAGGCCGACGGCGAGCAGCGCCAGCAACGCGACCACGCCCGCCGCGATCGAGATGCGCTTCGGCGTCATCGCGCGTAAGCGTGGCAGATCGCGCCCCGCCCGACGGCTACGCGAGGGCGCCTCGACGTGCTATATCTTGGATGCACGCAGAGGCCGGGTAGCTGTCAGCGACCGGCAACGGCGTCATCCGGACGCCAGTCTTTTTCGAGCCGCGTCGAAGCCACTTTCTACGCCGGCTCCGTCTCGAAGTCCAGAGCCTCTCAATGGCCGAGTCCACCTCAGTGGCCCTCGCGGCCGCGCCCATTCCAGGTTCCGCCGAAATCGCTCGCGCGGAGAAGCTCGTGCGCGAGCGATTCCTGCACGACGGCGAGGACGCCGCCGTCGCGCTCGCGTCCGGCACGCCGCGACGCCGGGCGCTCGACGAGGCGCTCGCCGAGCTCGCGGCCGACCCGAAGGCGAAGAACCCGTCGACCCACTGGCGCCGCGAATTCTCGCTGCTGCTCGGGCTCGAGCGGCTGCTGTCCGAGGACGAGCCGAAGCTCGCCGACGGCACGGTCCTCTCCGCGCACCAGGTCGACGCGCTGTCGGGCACGCTCGCCGCGCTGCTCGCGGCGGCGCAGGCGACGAACGGCAACGGCCGCGCCGCCGCGTCGGCCTCGCCCGAGCTGCTCGCCTCCGCCGAGATCTTCGGGCTCGACGACGAGCAGCCGCGCGCCGGCGACGCGCCCGCCGAGCCCGGGCCGGACGCCGAGAACGACGAGGACGAGGACGAGGAGGAGCCCGAGGAGGACGAGGACGAGGACGACGACGAGGACGAGGACGACGACGAGCTCGGGCCGATCCAGCGCGCGGCGCCCGACGAGGACGACGAGGAGGATGACGACGAGGACGAGCTCGACGCCGGCGAGGACGACGACGTCGATGAGGAGCCGGAGCCGGAGGCCGAGAGCGACGAGGAGCCGCGCGACTGGGCCGACGAGGCCGAGGACGAGTCGATCGCCGAGCAGCCCGAGGACCCGAACGCGGCCAAGCGCTTCTGGTTCGAGCACGCGACAGGCGCCGGCAAGACGGTCGCGGCGCTCGGCTTCGTCGAGGCGTCGCAGACCGGCGGCGTGCTGATCCTGACGCACCGGCGCAACCTCGTCGACCAGTTCAACGGCGAGCTGCGCGAGCGCGGCTACGCCAAGCGGATCTGCAAACCGCTCTTGAAGGGCGAGGACTCCGTCGCGCGGTCCGGTCACGGTCGAGACCTACCAGTGGTTCGTGCGCAACGCCGGCAAGATCTCGAGCGCGTACACGATCGTGATCTGCGACGAGGCGCACACGGCGCTCGGCGAGAAGACGAGCGCGGCGATCCGCGAGTGGACGGGGCCGATCTTCATCGGCATGACCGCGACCGGCGCGCTGATCGCGCGCCACGTGACCGATCTGTTCCCGACGCAGACCTCGCGCTTCGACCTCGCGCAGGCGGCGCGCCGCGGTGTGATCGCGCCGCTGCGCTGCCTGCGGATCTCGCCGGGCGTCGGCGTGCGCACGATCGCCAAGGTGCCGCTGCGCCGCGGCGAGGTAGACACCGAGTTCGACCAGGACGAGCTCGCCAAACTGCTCGACCAGCAGCCGTTCAACCTCGCCGTCGCGAACCTCTACAAGACGCGCTTCAACGGCGTCCCGGGCGTCGTCTACGCGGCCGGCGTGCGCCACGCGTACAACCTCGCCGAAGCGTTCCGCGCCGAGGGGATCAAGGCGCAGGGCGTCTCCGGCGAGACGCCCAAGCGCGAGCTCGCCGAGATCCTCGCGCGCTACGAGCGCGGCGAGATCGACGTGCTGATCAACGCGCAGCTGCTCGCCGAGGGCTGGAACAGCCCGCGCGCGACCGTCTGCGTGCACCTCGCGCCGACCGCCTCCAAGCGCATCTACCAGCAGCGCGTCGGACGCGTCACGCGCCGGCACCCCGGCAAGGAGGCGGGGCTCGTCGTCGACTTCGTGCACCCCGCGACCAAGCACGACGACCCCGTCGTCACGCTGCACTCGCTGCTCGACCGCGACGTCTACCGCGGCGGCGCGATCGTCGTCGGGCCGGTGCGCCGCGGGCGCGGCCGGCGGATGCGCGTCGAGCGCCGCGTGCTGCCGGTCTGCGCCGAGGAGGAGCGCCGCTTCGCCGTGTTCGAGCGCGAGCTGTGGCGGATCGCCGTCGAGCACCTCGACTACGGCGAGCAGCACGTCTGGGCGGCGCTCGCCGGGCGCGCGCGTCGCGCCGAACGGCTGGCGCCGCGCGCGCGCGATGCTGCACTTCGACCGCACCGGCGAGCTCAAGAGCCGCTTCCTGATCACGGCCGTGCAGCGCAACAAGAACGCGCAGCTGCGCCTGCGCGCGCTCGCCGACATCGCCGGCGCTGCGCGACCCCGACGCGTTCGACACGGCGATCGACATCATCGGCGGCTGGCCGCGCGACGAGCGTCGCGAGGCGAGCAAGATCATGCTGCGCGCGCTCGTCGAGCGGCGCATCGGCCGCCGCGACCAGGCCAACGCGTGGATCTGGCGGCTGGCCGAGTACACGCGCGACGTGCACGAGGAGTACGCCGTGCAGCGCTGGCCCGAGACCAAGCGCCTGCTCGGCCTGCTCGTCAACTCGGCCGGCGGCGCGCACGCGCGCAACGCGCGCCGCCTGATCCACGCCGCGCGCAAGCAGGACCGCCGGCTCGCCGCCGCGCTGCTCGCGGCGGCGCTCGCGCACACGCCCGAGGCCGAGGAGGCGCTGCGCGGCGCACGCACGCGGATGGCGCGCAAGCCGCCGGCGCTCGCGCGCGAGCTGCTGCGCAACTTCCCCAAGCGCCGCGCGCGCAACTCGCGCCGCCGGCGCAAGGGCGGCGCGGGCAACGGCGCCGGCGCGAACAGCGCGGCGGCAAGGGGCACGGCGACGAACGGCGCGTCGAGCAACGGCGGCGCGGCGCACGACGGAGCGGCGCACGACACGGACGACCGCCAGACGTCGGCCGCCGAGCTAGCCGACTCGTTCCAGGTGGACCTCGCCGGCGTCGATCGTCGCGCGGCCGCCGCCGACGAGCGCGACGACTAGCCGCCCGGCGCCGTCGATTCCCACGGCGCGGCCCGCGCCTGCGCTCCAGCGCACGGGACGCCCGCGCAGCGCGTCGCGTTCGCGCCATGCCGCGAGCGTCGTCTCGGCGGGCTCGTGCAGGCGCCGCGCGAGCGCGTCGAGCAGCAGCGCGAGGAGCGGCTCGATCTCGTCCGGGCGTGCGCCCGAGCGTCGCCGCCGTGTCGTGCAGCTCGCGCGGCAGCTCGTCGATCCGCACGGCGACGTTGAGGCCGATGCCGAGCACCGCCCAGCCCTCCTGCGGGCGTCCCTCGGCGAGGATCCCGGCGAGCTTCGCGAGATCGTCGTCGCGCGCGAGCACGATGTCGTTCGGCCACTTGATCAGCGCCCGCTGGCCGGCGACGTCGCAGACGGCGAGCGCGGCGATCAGCGGCAGCAGCGCCGGCGGCGAGCGCAGGACGAGCGACATCAGCAGCGCGCTGCCGGGCGGCGCCGACCAGCGCCGGCCCTGGCGTCCGCGACCGGCGCTCTGCTCGCCGGCGGTCACGAGCGTCCCGTGCGGCGCGCCGGCGAGCGCGAGCTCGCGCGCACGGTCGTTCGTCGAGTCGGTCCGCGGCAGGTGCACGCGCGGGAAGCCGAGCGGCGCGACGCGCGGCGACTCGCTCGTCGTCGCCGCGCCGCTCACGGCTCGCGCGCGAGCGCGTCGGCGAGCAGCGCGACGATCACGCCGTCGACGTCGTGCTCGCTCGCCTCGACGGCGACGTCGACGCCGTGCTCGCGCAGCGTCTCGCTCGTGACCGGCCCGATCGAGACGACGCGCGTGCCGGGCGGCAGGCCGTCGCCGCCGGTCGCCGCGAGGAAGTTGCGCACGGTCGAGGACGACGTGAACGTGACGTAGTCGGCCGCGCGCGCCTGCGCGAGCGCGGCCGGCGCGAGCGGCTCGACGACGGTCTCGTACAGATCGAGCACGTCGACCTCGGCGCCGCGCGCGCGCAGCGCGTCGGGCAGCGTCGCGCGCGCCTCGCGCGCACGGGCGACCAGCGCGCGGCGCACCGGCACGTCGGCGAGCGCCTCGACGAGCCCCTCGGCGACCGACGCGCTCGGCGGTCACGTCGGCGGCGATCCCGTGCGTGGCGAGCGCGCGCGTCGTCGCCGGCTCCGATCGCCGCGACGCGCGCTCCGGCGAGCGCGCGCGCGTCGCGGCCGCCGCGCGCCGAGCCGCTCGAACAGCGCGCTCGACGGCGTTCGGGCTCGTCAGGCAGATCAGGTCGTACGGCGTCGGGTCGAGCGCCGGCCCGGCGATCGGCTCGATCCGGATCGCCGGCGCCTGGACGACGTCGGCGCCGAGCTCGCGCAGCGCGCGCGCGAGCCCGCTTGCCTGCGCGCGGGCGCGCGTGACCGCGACGGTGCGACCGGCGAGCGGCCGCGACGGCAGCCACGCGAGCTGCTCGGCGAGCGCCGCGACGGCGCCGACGACGGTGATCGACGGCGAGCCGACGTCGGCCTCGGCGACGCGCTCGGGCAGCGTCTGAAGCGTCGCGAGCACCGTGCGCTGGCGCGGCAGCGTCCCCGCCTCGACGACCGCCGCCGGCTCGGCGCCGTCGCGTCCGGCGTCGATCAGCGCCGCGGCGATCCGCGGCAGCCGCTGGACGCCCATGTAGAAGACGAGCGTGCCGGGGAACGCCGCGAGCGCCGGCCAGTCGAGCTCGCTCTCGTCGCCGGTCGCGGCCCGTGACGAACGCGACGGCCGTCGACAGGCCGCGGTGCGTCACCGGGATGCCGGCGTACGCGAGCGCCGCGACGCCGGCCGTCACGCCGGAGACGACCTCGAACTCGACGCCGTGCTCGCGCAGCGCCAGCGCCTCCTCGCCGCCGCGGCCGAACACGAACGGGTCGCCGCCCTTCAGGCGCACGACGCTCGCGCCAGCGCGCGCGCGCTCGACCATCAGCGCCTCGGTCCGCTCCTGCGGCACCGACGCGCCGCCGCCCTCCTTGCCGACGAACAGCAGCTCGGCGTCGGCGCGCGCGCCGTCGAGCGCCGAGCTCGGGATCAGGCGGTCGTACAGGATCACGTCGGCGCTCGCGATCAGCTCGAGCGCGCGCGCGGTCAGCAGCCCGGGGTCGCCGGGGCCGGCGCCGACGAGGTAGACGCGGCCGCTCATCGTGGCGATGCGGCATCCCGCGCGAGCGCGACGCGACGGGCGACCTCGCGCCCGAGCGCCGCCGGGTCGGAGGCGTCGCCGAGCAGCTCGTCGGCGACCCAGCTCTCCCCGTCGTCGAGCCCGAGCCACGCGCGCACGCGCAGCCGTCCCTCCCACGGGACGGCGTGCGCGCCGAGCGGCGTGTGGCAGTCGGCGTCGAGCGTACGCGCGAGCGCACGCTCGGCGAGCAGGCACGCGAACGCGTCGTCGTCGACGATCGCGGCGAGCGCGTCGCAGACGGCCGTGTCGTCGGCGCGCGCCTCGAGCGCAAGCGTTCCCTGACCCGGCGCGGGGACGAACCTGGCGGGGTCGAGCACGGCGCCGATCTCCCGCTCGCGGCCGAGCCGCTGCAGCCCGGCGCGCGCGAGCACGATCGCGTCGAACTCGCCGCGCGCGAGCTTGCTCAGGCGCGTGTCGACGTTGCCGCGCATCGCGACGATCTCGAGGTCCGCGCGCGCGGCGCGCAGCTGCGCTGGCGCGGCGGATGCTGCTCGTCCCGACGCGCGCGCCGGGCGCCAGCGCGTCGAGCCCGTCGGCGCCGCACAGCGCGTCCTCGGCGCCGGCGCGCGCCGGCGCGCCGGCGAGCACGAGCCCGTCGGCGAGCTCGCCGGGGACGTCCTTGGCCGAGTGAACGGCGACGTCGACCTCGCCGCGCGCGAGCGCCGCCTCGAGCTCGCCGACCCAGCGCGACTTGTCTTCGCCGTCGGCGCCGCGGTCGCCGCGCGTCACGATCGGGACGAGCTCGGCGCCGCCGAGCAGCTTCGCGACGAGCTCGGCCTGTGCCAGCGCGAGCGCGCTCGCACGGGTGCCGAGCCGCATCAGCCCTCGCGGCGGCGGCGCGCCCGCGAGGGCGCACGCAGGTCGTGCACCTCGGCCAGCTCGTCCGCCGGCTGCTCCTGCCCGGGCTCGTCCTCGCGCAGGCCGAACAGCTCGCGCACGAGCTCGAGGCTCGCGTGGCCGCGCTCCTCGGAGAGGCTGCGCAGGCGGATCGTCGGCTCGTGCAGCAACCGGCTCATCACCGCCCGCGCGACCGCCTCGATCCGCGCGAGATCGCGCGGCGAAGCCGACTCCCAGCGGCCGGCGTTCTCGGCGAGCACGCGCTCGACGATCTCGTCGCCGCGACCGCGCAGCGCGCTGACGGTCGGCAGCGTCTCGAGCTGGCCGAGCCAGCGCGCGAAGCGGTGGATCTCCTGCTCGACGATCTCCTCGGCGCGCGGCAGCTCGCCCTCGCGGGTCGAGAGGTTTCGCGCGACGATCTCCTGCAGGTCGTCGATGTCGTACAGGCTGACGCCGTCGAGCTCGGCGCACGCGGACTCGACGTCGCGCGGCACGGCGATGTCGATCAGCACAAGCGGGCGCCCAACGCGCTCCTGCATCACGATCTCGAGCTCGTCGCGGCCGACGATCGGGTGCGGCGAGGACGTCGAGCAAAGCGCGATGTCGGCCGCGAGCAGCTGCTCGGGCAGCCCGTCGAGCCCGACGACCGTGCCGCCGAAGCGCTGCGCGAGGCTCAGCGCACGGTCGGCGTGGCGGTTGGCGACGAAGAACGTCCCGGCGCCCTGCTCGGACAGCGCGCGCGCCGTCAGCTCGCTCGTCTCGCCGGCGCCGAGCACGATCACGTGACGGTCCTCGAGCCCGCCGAGCACGCTCAGCGCGAGGTCGACGGCGACTGACGGGATGCTGACGCGGCTGGCGCCGATCTCGGTCTCCGAGCGCACGCGCTTGCCGGTCGTCAGCGCCGCGGCGAACAGGCGGTTCGACAGCGGCCCGGTGCAGCCGGCGGCCATCGCCGCCTCGTACGAGCGCTTGACCTGCCCCTGGATCTCGGCCTCGCCGACGATCATCGAGTCGAGGCCGGCCGTGACGCGGTAGAGCTGGCGCGCGGCGTCGCAGTTGCGCGGCGAGTAGATCGCGTCGGCGAGCTCGGTCGGGCGGATCGACGCGCGCCGCGCGAGCAGCCCGAGCACGTCGGACTCGGCGCGCACGGGGTCGCCGACGACGAGGTACACCTCGGTGCGGTTGCACGTCGAGATCACGACCGCCTCGCGCACCTCGGGCGTCGCGGTCGCCTCGCGCGCGAACTCGACGCCCTCGACCTCGGTGAACGCGACGCGCTCGCGCAGCGCGACCGGCGCCGTCTTGTGCGAGATCCCCAGCGCGAGCAGCTCGCTCATACGAGGCTCGACTCCCGCTGCTCGGAGTCGCGCGCCGCCGCGGCGGCGGCCTGCTCGCGCTCGAGCAGCTCGGCGAGGTCGCGCTCGATCCGGCTCTGGCGGACGGCCATGATCGCGACGTAGACGAGCACGAGCGCGAGCAGCACGACGTACGCGCCGGCGACGTACTTGCCGGCCGTGTGCAGCGGCAGCGCCGGCAGCTCGGCGAGCACCGCGCCCATCAGCGCGGCCGCTCCGGCGCCGTCGCGCTGATCGCCGTCGCGTGCACGCTCGGCGCGGCGCTGCGCGCGCGGCGCGCCGGCGCCGGGCTGCCCGTCGTGCCCGTGCGGCCCTCGGCGAGACGGCGCAGCGCGCGCAGCTGCGTGCGCGTGTGCTTGGCCGCCAGCTCGTATTTGCAGAGCGTCGTGAACAGCAGCGCGATGCCGAGCAGCGAGACGAGGAACGTCAGCGGCATCTGCCACGGCAGGTTCGACGTCGCGCCGAGCACGCGCGGGTGCAGGAACGGGCTCGACAGGCGCACGGCGACGAAGTTGAGCGGCACGAACGCGCCGGCGGTGACGGCGAAGACCGACGCGTAGCGCGCCTGGCGCTCGGGGTCCTCGATCGCGAAGCGCAGCGGCTGGTAGGTCGCGTACAGCAGGAACACGATCAGGAACGAGACGAGCGTCGGCTCGTCCCACACCCACCAGTGCCCCCACGAGCCCTTCGCCCAGATCGAGCCGGTGATCAGCGCCGCGACGCCGAACACCAGGCTCATGTGGATCGCGACGTACGAGCGCAAGTCCCAGCGTCGCCTCGCGCGTGCGCAGGTGCTGGATCGCCATCACGCCGCCGGCGACGAAGCCGCACAGCGAGACGATCGCGAGCGGCACGTGGACGTAGAAGATCTTCTGCAGGAAGCCCTGTTCGGCTTCGTTGCGGCGCCCAGAAGAAGACGAGCGCCAGCGCGAGCGGCATCACGACGACCGTGGAGATGCACAGCGCGCGCAGACCTTGGCCGTACGTTGCACGAGCACCGCCCGGAAGGCGGTGGACTGGTGCCGGAAAGGCCGACCGGACGTCGGCGTGAGAATCACCATCAGTCCTCTAGGAGGAAGTCGAACAGGGCGTAGGCGATCAGCGCGAACACCAGATCATAGAGCCCGAGCGTCAGCAGCCAGCGCGCCGGCGGCCCCGCGGCGCGGCCGAGCGCGAGCAGCGGCGAGCGTCGCGCGCGCGGCGCCGATCACGACCGGCACGAGCAGCGGCAGCGCCAGCAGCGGGCCGAGCAGGTCGCGCGCGCGCGTGCGCACGGCGAGCGCGCGCGACGAGCGTGCCGATCGCGGCGACGCCGAGGTCGGCGAGCGCGAGCACGCGCGAGCAGGCCGGGCAGCGCGTGGCCGAGCGAGGGCCGCAGCAGCAGCAGCGCCGAACGCCGGCACGGCGACATCTCGAACACGACCAGGTAGGCGAGCAGCGTCGAGCGCCTTGCGCGAGCAGCAGCGCGCTGCGGTCGACGGGCGAGAGCAGGAACGCGTCGAAGCCGCCCTGCTCGGCGTCGGCGACGAACAGCCGGTTGACGCCGAGGATCGCGGCGAACAGCAGCGTCACCCAGAGGACGCCCGCCGCGAGGTCGCCGTCGACGCTGTTGCGGTTGCAGCGCGAAGTGGAACACGCACGAACGTCGTCACGCTGAACAGCGACATGCCCGGCACCGACTCCCAGCGTGCGCAGCTCGACGCGCAGCTCCTTGCGCAGCAGCGCGGCGACGACCGCGCGCGTCGGCGTGCTGCGCGGCCGTTGCGCGGCCTCTGTCCGCTCCTGCGTCGCGGCCGGTCGCGCGTCGGGGACCGTGGCGCTCATCGGTACAGCTCGACGATCGCTCGTGCGTGACGGCGCCGGCGTCGCCGGCGAGCGCGACGCGCCCGGCGCGCAGCCCGAGCACGACGTCGGCCTCGGCGAGGCCGCCGCCCGGGTCGTGGCTGCAGATCACGCGCGTGCGCCCCGAGCGCGCGCGCCGATCAGCGGCTCGACGAGCTCGACGGCCGCCGGGTCGAGGTTCGCAGCGCGGCTCGTCGAGCAGCAGCAGCTCGGGGTCGTGCAGCACCGCGCGCGCAGACCGCGACGCGCTGCACCATCCCGCGCGAGAGCGTGCGCACCGGCTCGTCCGGCGCGGTCGCTCATCCTCACGGCGGCGAGCAGCTCCTCGATCGCGCTCCTCGGGCACGCCGTGCAGGCGCGCGTGGAAGCGCAGGTTCTCGCGCGCCGTCAGCTCGCGGTACAGCAGCGGCTCGTGGCCGAGCAGGCCGATCCGCCCGCGCACCGCCCACGCGTCGTCCGGCAGCGCGTCGCCGAGCACGCGCACGCCGCCGGCGTGCGGGCGCAGCAGCGTCGCGAGCACGCGCAGCAGCGTCGTCTTGCCGGCGCCGTTCGGGCCGAACACGACGAGCGTTCGACCGCTCGCGAGCGACAGCGAGACGTCGCTCAGCGCCTCGCGTTCGCCGTAGCGCCGAACGAGGCCGTCGAGCTCGATCGCCGCGTGCTCGGTTTGCATGGTCGTCACGGTACCGCCGGGGCACGCAACGCATCCCAATGCCGGGCAGGAGGCGACCGTCCTGATATCATCCAGCATGTTGGAATTACCCGACCGGGCGGGCACGCCACTAGGCACGGAGGCCTACCTGGTAGCATGTGACGATTGCTCCTTGACGCGTTTATAGGGAGCCACGCGCGCGGTGAGGCCGCCATCGGCCCAGATCGTGGCCGCGCGCCGATGCAGTAAGGGAAGGATCCCATCGACCCATTCGAAGCGCAGGCGCCGCGGACACGGTGGATCATGCGCGCCGGCGTGGCGTGCCTCGTCGCAGGGCTGGTCGGACTGGCGGCGTTCGCGCTCCTGACCCAGCACCGGGTCGTCGAAGAGGCGAAGCGAAGCGACGCGGCCAATCGCCTCGCGACCGTCTATCAGGACGCCCGCTTCTGGGTCGGCCAGGACGAGTCGCTCGAGCGCAAGTACCGCGTCGAACCCAGCCGCAAGACGCTCGCGCTGCACGAGCAGTCAGGAGACAACCTGACCGCCGACCTCAGTCGGGTCGCGGCGCTCGAGGGCACCGCCGCCGCGAGAAGCTGGGTCGCGCGCCTGCTCGTGCGCCATCGGGAATACGAAGCTGCGACGCAGAGGATGTTCGCGGCGACGCGGGCCGGCGACACGCGACTGGCGATGCGCCTGGACCGCACGATCACGGATCCGATCTTCGGCGCGATCCAGGCCGCCGTGTTCGACGCGGCGACGCTCGCAACGCGCAAGGCGCTGAACGAGAGCGCCGCGCTGCGCCGTGACGAGGCCTCGGCGTTCGACGCCGGTCTGATCGCGATCGTGCTCGCGGTCTGCCTGGCGGCGGCGATGAGGGTGATGGTCCGTCGCCTCGGCCGGGCCGGGAGCTCGATGCGCGCGGCGGAGGTGCGGCGCAAGTCGCTCACGGCGGTCACCGATTCGCTCACCTCGCTGCGCAACCACCGCGGTTTCTACGAGGATCTCGGGCACGCCCTGCTGCGCGTCTCGCGGACCGGCGAGCCGCTGGCGCTCGTGCTGCTGGACGTCGACGGCCTGGGAAAGGTCAACAACACCTACGGTCACCAGGCCGGCGACGATCAGTTGAGCGCGCTCGCGCACGCGCTCACGTCGGCGCTGGGCGCCGACGATCGTGCCTACCGGGTCGGCGACGACGAGTTCGCCGTGCTGCTTCCGTCCGCGGGCGAGTGGGCCGGGTTCCAGTTCGCGCGGCGCCTCGGCGTCGCGCTCGAGCGAGTCGGCGCATACGTGCACGCGACCGCCGGAGTCGCGCAGGCGCGCGCGGCGCGGGGAAGGGACGACCTGATCCGCGACGCGGGCCTCGCGCTGGTCAACGCCAAGGGCTCCGGGCAGGCCGCCGCCGTGTACACGCCCGACATGGGGCTCTCGCCGGACACGCCCGAGCAGGACGGCAAGTACGTCCGCACGCTGGCCAACTCGCTCGCGCTCGCCGTCGACGCGAAGGACTCCTGCACGGAGAGCCACAGCCAGACCGTCGCGAACCTATGCGCTTCGATCGGCAACGAGCTCGGATTCGAGGCGGAGCGCCTGCGGCGCCTGCGACTCGCCGGCCTGCTCCACGACGTCGGCAAGATCGGCATCCCCGACGCGATCCTGCGCAAGCCGGCCAAGCTCACGCCGGCCGAGTACGAGCTGATGAAGACGCACGCCGCGCTCGGCGCGGACATCGTCATCGCGGCGGAGATGCCCGAGCGCGCCGGTTGGATCCGCCACCACCACGAGCGGATCGACGGTCGCGGCTATCCCGACGGCCTCGCCGGCGGTGAGATCCCGCTCGAGTCGCGCGTGATCCAGGTCGCCGACGCGTTCGAGGCGATGACCTCCGACCGTCCCTATCGCAAGGCGCCGGGACAGCGGTTCGCGATCGAAGAGCTGCGCCGCAACTCCGGCACCCAATTCGACGCGGGCGTCGTCGACGCGTTCCTGCGCGTGCTCGGCGAGCGATCGGCGAGCGATCGACTCCGCCCCGCGCCCGCGCTCGACGCCGCCCTCGCCTGATCGGTCAGGCTCGCGACAGCAGCGACGCGCGCTCGGCCTGCGCCCGCGCGATCAGCTCGCGCACGGCCCGCTCGCCCGGGCCGCCCGGCGCGTCGTCCGAGCGCAGCAGCGCGATCGGGTCGGGGTCGCCCCCCACGATCCCCTCGAAGAACTCCTTGCGGTCCTGGTAGGTCGGCAGCGTGCCCTTCGCCCAGCCGCGCACCTCGTTGAGCAGCACCGCCAGGCGCGCGTACGGCTCGCCGAACTGGCCTTCGATCTCGCGCTTGATCCGCTTCGCGAGCGCCGGCGAGGCGCCGGCCGTCGAGATCGCGATCGCGAGCGGTCCGGTGCGCACGATCGCCGGCAGGATGAAGTTGCACAGCGGCGGCACGTCGACGACGTTGACGAGCATCGCGCGGCGCTCGGCGTCGTCGTAGACGGCGATGTTGACGTCGGTGTCGTTCGTCGCCGCGATCGCCATGAACACGCCGTCGAGGTCGCTCGCGCCCGCGTAGGAGCGCTGCACCCAGCGAATCGAGCCCTCGCGCGCGTACTCCTGCAGCGCCGGCTCGGCCTCGGGCGCGATCAGCGTGACATCGCCGTCGCATGCCAGCAGCCCCTCGACCTTCTCGAGGCCGATCTCACCGCCGCCGACGACGACGCAGCGCCGCCCGCTGAGCTTCAGGCAGGCGATGTAGAACGGCGTGTCGAGCATCCCCTGCACGCAGCTCTGGTCGCAGATCCCCTTGCGCAGCTGGCAGACGCACTCCTTACCGGCATAGGCCTGGGCGGGCATGAGTAAAGCGTAGCCCCCTAACGAGGCAGTCCGCGGCCGAGCGCGCGCGCGCCGATCCGCGTCAGCGCGAGCGCGCCGTTGCGCCACGCGTGCTCGCGGTCGCGCTCGCGGCCGGAGCGCATCTTCGCGACCGCCCGCGCAGCGCGCGTCGTGCGCGCATCGTACGGCCCCCACCACAGCCCGCGCAGCGACGACGGGTCCCACGTGATCAGCTTCTCCTGCGCGCACGCGCGCAACCCGGCCTGGCCGAGCGTGCGCCCGAGACCGCCGCCGGCCGCGGCGCCCCACGGCCCGCGCGAGACCGTCGGGCACGGCAGGTGGTCGTTGATCCACACCATGCCCGCGTGCAGCTCGCGCGCGATGCGCAGCGCCTGGTAGCGGTCAGCCGTCCACACCGACGCGCCGAGCGCGTAGTCGCTGTCGTTCGAAGCGGCGATCGCCTGCGCGACCGAGTCGACGGCCATCACCGCCAGCACCGGCCCCTCCAGCGGCTCGCGCATCAGCGCCATCTCGTGCGTCACGCCGGTCAGCACCGCCGGCGCGTAGAACGAGCCGGCGTCGCAGCCCGCCGGGCTGACCGGGCCGCCGCAGCGTAGGCTCGCGCCGTGCGCCAGCGCGTCGTCGACCAGTCGGCGCACGTGCGCGACGCGCCGCGGCGAGGCGAGCGGCCCGAGGTCGGTGCGCGGGTCCGACGGGTCGCCGACGCGCAGCGCGCGCGCCCCCGCGACGAGCCCGTCGACGAAGCTGTCGTGGATCTCCCGCGAGACGTAGATGCGCTCGATGGCGCCGCGCGCCTGCCCGGCGCCGGCGCAGCCGGCCCACAGCGCGCCGGCGACGGCCCGCGGCAGGTGCGCGTCGGCGAGCACGAGCATCGCGTCCTTGCCGCCGAGCTCGACCGTCACCTCCTTCTCGCGCGAGACGCCCTCGCCGGCGACGACGCGCCCGACCGCCGGCGAGCCGGTGAACAGGATCTTGTCGACCGGCGATTTCGCCAGCGCGATGCCGACGTCGGCGCCGCCGTGCGCGATCCGCACGAGCCCCTCCGGCAGCCCCGCCCGCGCGAGCACGCGCGCGATCCGCTCGCCGGCGAGCGCCGCGCGCGCGGCCGGCTTGAACGCGACGCCGTTGCCGGCCAAGAGCGCGCCGGCGATCTGCCCGAGCGGCTGCGCGAACGGCGCCGAGCCGGCGCCGATCACGCCGACGACGCCGTACGGCTCGTACGCGACGCGCGCGCGCTTGGCGATCGCCAGCGAGCGGTTGACGCCGACGCGCCGCCCGCCGAGCACCTTCGCGCCGTCGTCGGCGATCCAGATCAGCGCGTCGATCGCCGGCAGCAGCTCGAGCGCCGCGATCTCCGCCGCCGGGCGCCCCTGCTCACGCGCGAGCGCGTCGAGCAGCTCGTCGAAGTCGTCGATCACCGCCTGCGCCATCCGCCGCATGTAGCGCGCGCGGTCCTGCACGCGCAGCAGCGCCCACAGCGGCTGCACCTTCGCGACGTCGGCGACCAGCGCCGGGATCTCGATCGGCGCCGTCGCCGCGACGCTGCCGAGCGAAGCGCCCGTCGCCGGGTCGCGCGCGTGCAGGCGCGTCTCGCCGCCGCTGCTCCTCTCGCCGGCGATCGCGCTCATCGGGCGATTATGAAGGCTCGATCGCCGGCCGGACGGCGGCGACGATCAACCTGATCCGAGATCGGGCCCTCGCCTGCGGGCATCAAGTCCGATTTGGAGATGCCGATTACGTTGGCATGTCCAAAGCCATCCGCACGCCCAAAGCCAGTCGCATCCGCGGCGCCGTCTGCTGCGCCCTGATCGCGATCGTCGTACTCGTCCCCTCCGCGTCGGCCGCCAGCTCACGGCCCGACCCACGGCCGGCTCCCATGGCGAAAGAGGCCGGCGTGGGCGAAGGAGTCGTGACGGCGATCGCGGCGGAAATCGTCAAGGCGGGGATCAAGGCGGCGGTGGCGCAATGGGCTCCCGACCTGACGAAGTACGTCGATCCGACGGGACACTCGCTCGCCCTGATCCAGGCGCAGCTCGAAGAGATCAACCGCAAGCTCTCCGAACTGCTCGACCAGCAGCAGGCGGCCGAGCAGCACCTGAACTGCGTCGCGCAGCGTGTCGCGCTCGATCCCGTGCTCAGCCGCACGGAGGCGTGGTTCAGCGCGCTGCGCGGAGCGGCGCGCATCGCCGGCACGAGTGAACGCGGCACGGTCTTCGAGCGCCTGTACTCGCAGTACGACTCGATGGTCGCCGACCAGAACCACCTGCACCGGGCGCTGAGCGGGCCTGACGGCCTGATCCGCGCCTGCGCCAAACACATCGAGACCGGCATGAAGCCGTACCTGAGCGCGGCGCTCGCGCGCGACGTCGACAGCTTCTACTCCGTCTACCGCACCGCCGCGGCCGAGCTGCTGATCGTGCGCGCGAACATGATCGCGCTGCACGCGGCGCACTTCCCGGCGACCGAGGCGCAGGACGCCGCCGCGCAGGTCGACACCCGCTGGCGGACCGAGCGCAGCTGGATCAAGCCCGCGTTCCCGAGCTCGATGTCCTACGACGTCAAGAACGGCTGGCTGTGGCGCTACACGACGATCGCGTGGTCGAACAAGAACCTGATGACGCAGCTCGAGCGCGACGGCTGGCGCATCACCGGACGCTCCACGACTCCGACGTGCTCGGCCGTCGCGGCGTTCGTCAAGGCGAGCGGGCGCACCGGCGCATCGGCGCTCGGCTACGTCAGGCAGCTGAACGTGCTCAACGTTCCCGCCGGCGACACGATCCTCTGCTACGACGACAACGACAAACTCCGCGACTACGATCTCGCCAAAGACTTCGAGACGTACGCCGGCAACTACACGTCCCACTGGCCGTCGGTCGCCGCGAGGCCGAACGACGGCCTGGTCAGGATCTCGGACTACAGCTATCTGAACGGCTGACGCTCACCGCTCATCGAGCCCGCGCGCGCGGCGGATCTCGCGCAGCCGCGCCGCGAGCTCCGCCTCGGCCTCGTCCGGCGCGTAGAAGCGCGCCCCCTCGACGCCCTCCGGCAGCAGCCGCTGCGGGCCGACGTGGCCGGGATGGTTGTGCGGGTTGTCGTAGTCGGCCTTGTCGATCCCCGGCCGCGGCCCCGAGCGAAGCCACGACGGCGGCGTCTGCGCGCCGTGCTCGCGCACGTGCGCGCGCGCAGAGCCGAGCGCCCTGCCGGCGGCGTTCGACTTCGGCGCGAGCGACAGGTAGATCGCGGCCTGCGCAAGCGCGTACGTCGCCTCCGGCAGGCCGACGTGCTCGACCGCGGCAGCCGCGGCCGTCGCGACCGACAGCGCCGCCGGGTCGGCGTTGCCGACGTCCTCCGACGCGAGGATCACCATCCGCCGCACGATGAAGCGCGGGTCCTCGCCGCCCTCGAGCATCACCGCCAGGTAGTACAGCGACGCGTCGGGGTCGGAGCCGCGCGTCGCCTTGATCCACGCCGACGCGTAGTCGTAGTGGCGGTCGCCGCCCTTGTCGTACAGCACCGCGCGCCGCTGCAGCGCGTCCTCGACGCGCGCGAGCGTCACGCGCTCGCCGAGCTCTGCCGTCGTCTCGCTCGCCAGCTCGAGCGCGTTGAGCGCCGTGCGCGCGTCGCCTTCGCTGCGCGCCGCGAGGAACTCGATCGCGTCCTCGTCGACGTCCGGCGCGCCGCCCTCGACCTCGCCGCGCTGATCGACCGCGCGTCGCAGCACGGTCGCGACGTCGTCGGCGCTCAGCGCCTGCAGCGCGTACACGCGCACGCGCGAGAGCAGCGCGCCGTTGACCTCGAACGCCGGGTTCTCCGTCGTCGCGCCGATCAGCGTCAGCACGCCTTCCTCGACCGCTGGCAGCAGCGCGTCCTGCTGCGCCTTGTTGAAGCGGTGGATCTCGTCGAGGAACAGCACCGTCTGCTCGCCGCCGCCGAGCGAGCGCCGGTGCTCGGCGCGCTCGATCACCGCGCGCACCTCCGCGCGCCCCGCCTGCACCGCGCTCAGCTCCTCGAACGCCGCGCGCGAGCGCTCGGCGACCATCCGCGCGAGCGTCGTCTTGCCCGATCCCGGCGGCCCGTAGAGGATCATCGAGTGCGGGCGGCCCTGCTCGATCGCCGTGCGCAGCGCCGACCCCTTGGCGAGCAGGTGCGACTGGCCGACGAACTGCTCCAGGCGCCGCGGGCGCACCCGAACGGCCAACGGGCGTCCATCGTCGTTGACCGGATCGTCGAACAGGCGCTCGTCGTGACCGTCCATCGGCGCTCAGTATCGCGCGCTCCCCGAATAACAACCCGATAAACGGGGCAGATGGGAAGTCGGCATCGGCGCCGCCGGGGTGTTGGACAGGTGTGGATGCCCCTACGCCGGCAGGTTGGCCAGGCGTGGGTGTCGAACTTGTACATCCGATGTTTAGCTGGAAGCGAGCCGTTTGATGCGAGGAGCAACCTGACATGGGCGCAGGCGCCGCCGAGCTGTTCTCCGGAGCCGAGGCCGGAATCGACCTGCTCGAGTCGGGCCACGCGATCGCCGCCCGCTCGCCGCTGCAGCTGTTCTGGCGGCGATTCCGCCGCGACCGCGTAGCGCAGGCGTCGGGCGGGTTCATCGTCCTCCTGATCCTCGTCGCGATCTTCGCTCCGCTCGTCGTCAAACTGCTCGGACTGCCCGGGCCGTACACGCAGAACCCGAGCCTGACGGGGCCGTTCGGCGAACCGCTCGGACCGAGCGGCGCGCATCCGTTCGGCGTCGACCCGCTCGGCCAGGACGTCGCCTCGCGCGTGATCTACGGCACGCGCGTATCGCTCGAGATCGGCGTGATCGGCACCGCGATCGCGACCGTCGTCGGCGTCACGCTCGGGCTGCTCGCCGGCTACTACCGCGGCTGGCTCGACACGGTCATCTCGCGCCTGCTGATCGACGTCACGCTGTCGATCCCGCTGCTGCTGCTCGGCCTCGGGATCGGCGCCGCCTGCGCCGTGCGCGGCTGCCTCGGCGGCGCGATCCAGCCGGGCGTCGGCGTGATCATCTTCCTGATCGCGTTCGGCACCTGGACGTACTTCGCACGGATCGTCCGCGGGCTCGTGCTGTCGCTGCGCGAGCGCGAGTTCGTCGACGCCGCGCGCGCGATGGGCGCGTCGGACCTGCGGATCATGTTCCGCGAGATCCTGCCGAACCTCGTCGCGCCGATCATCGTCTACGCGACGCTGCAGATCCCGCTGAACATCCTGATCGAGGCCTCGCTCTCGTTCCTCGGCGTCGGCGTGCGACCGCCGACCGCCAGCTGGGGGCAGATGATCGCCTCCGCGACGCCCACGTTCAACACGGCGTGGTGGTACATGGTCTTCCCGGGCGCGGCGCTGCTCTTGACCGTGCTCGCCTTCAACCTGCTCGGCGACGGATTGCGCGACGCGCTCAACCCACGGACAGCGCAGTGAGCCGGACTGTCACACAACAACAAAAGGAGGCGTCTCGATGAGATCGCTGAGAACGATGCTGCTCGTGGTGATCGCGGGCGTGCTGGCTGTGGCGCTCGCCGCGTGCGGGTCGAGCAGCAGCTCCAACGGGACGACCGCCACCTCCGGCAGCAGCTCGCTGCCGGCGGGCGTGAAAGACCCCCAGTCAGAGTCTCTGACCGGCGGCAAGCACGGCGGGGTCCTGAACGAGGCCCAGAGCGAGGACTTCGAACACCTCGATCCGGGGCAGGCCTACTTCCAGCTCGACTACCAGATCACGAATGCGACGCAGCGCTCGCTCTACTCCTACAAGCCGAACACGTTCTCCGAATCGACGCCGGACATGGCCGAAGGCCCGGCGCAGCTCGGCGACGGCGACAAGCTGATCACGATCAACATCCGCAAGGGCGTTCACTTCAGCCCGCCCGTCAACCGCGAAGTGACCGCGGCAGACGTCGTGTACGCGTTCGAACGCATCGCCAACCCGAACGTCGCCAACCCCTACTACCTCGGCTACCTCAGCTCGATCGAAGGCATGAAGACCGCAAGCGGCGGTCCGATCGCGGGCGTCAAGGCGACCGGCAAGTACACGCTGCAGATCAAACTGACGGCGCCCGAAGCGCCGATCGTCGTCGCCTCGATGGTGCTGCCGTGGAGCGCTCCCGTACCGAAGGAATACGCCGCCAAGTTCGACGCCAAGAAACCGAGCGAATACGCCAACTACCAGGTCGCGTCGGGCCCGTACATGCTGAAGAACGACAGCGAAGGCAAGGTGACGGGGATCGGCTACCAGCCCGGCAAGTCGGCGACGCTCGTGCGCAACCCCAACTGGAGCGCCAGCACCGACTACCGCCCGGCCTACCTGAACCAGATCAACATCGCGATCGGCGGCGACACGAACGTGATCGGACGCCAGGTGCTCGAAGGCAGCTCGATGGTCCAGTCCGACGCGCCCTCCGCGCCGATCGTCAAGCTCGCCGTCCAGCAGCACCCGAGCCAGCTCGTGATCTCGGCCGGCGGCGGCGCCGGCGACCGCTACATCGCGATCAACAACAGCTACGGGCCGTTCAAGAACGTCAACCTGCGCAAGGCGCTGTGGGCGGCGACCGACCGCGAAGCGCTCGATCGGCTGCGCGGCGGCAAGACCGTCGCCGACGTGATGACGCACTTCCTCTGGAACGGCATCGCCGGCTTCGAAGAAGCGGGCGGCTACCCGGGCCCGAAGGTCGACTACAACGAACACCCGACCGGCGACATGGCGGTCGCCGAAAAGTACATGAAGCTCGCCGGCTATCCGAGCGGCAAATACACCGGCGGCGAAACGCTGCAGGTCGTCGGCGACTCCTCGGCGCCCGCCAACAACGTCGCCGAAGCCGTCAACAGCACGCTGCAGAAGCTCGGCTTCAAAACGAAGCTCAACCTCGTCGAGCACACCGTGATGTACTCGAAGTACTGCGGCGTCGTCTCCGAAAAGATCGACGTCTGCCCGAACGTCGGCTGGATCGCCGACTTCGGCGATCCGCAGGCGGTGCTCGACGTTCCGTTCAACGGCAACCTGATCGTCAAGAACGGCACCAACTCCAACTGGGGCCTCGTCAACCACCCGAAGCTCAACGCCGCGATGGAAGCCGCGTCGAAGGTCGTCGGCGTCAAGGCGCGCGGCGAAGCGTGGGCGAAGATCGACCGCGAACTCGTCGAAGAAGCGGTCGCGATCCCCTACCAGTGGGCGAAGGAACCGTACATCGAGTCCAAGAACGTCGAAGGCGTCAACCAGTACTGGAACTCGGGCACCTGGGACTACTCGTTCACCTCGCTGAAGTGATGACGGTCCGACTGTCGAAGGGGGCAAGCAGCGCGCTTGCCCCCTTCGGCGCAACTGCCCGTACCAGACGATGACCCGCTACATCATCCGCAGGCTGCTGTGGGGCGTCCTGCTGCTGATCCTCGTCCTCGCGCTGCTGTTCGTGCTGTTCCGCATCCTGCCCACGGCCGACCCCGCGAAGCTGATGGCCGGGCGGCTGCAGAGCCCGAAGATCATCGCCGAGATCCGCCACAACTTCGGACTGGACAAATCGCTGCCCGCGCAGTTCTGGATCTACCTGAAGGGCATCTTCCTGCACTTCGACCTCGGCTACAGCTACTACTCGAACGCGCCCGTCAAGGAACTGATCTTCGACCGTCTGCCGGCGACGATCTCGCTCGTGCTCGGCGGCGCCGTGATCTGGCTGTTCGCGGGGCTCGCGGTCGGGATCGTCTCGGCCCGTCGCGCCGGCTCGAAGCTCGACCGCGCGAGCATGGGCACCGCGCTCGTGCTCGTCTCCGCGCCCGAATTCTGGCTCGGCCTGCTCGCGCTGTTCTTCTTCGCCTCGGACATCGGCAAAGTGCACGTCTTCCCGGGCGCCGGCAGCTACATCGGGCTGACCGCCGAACCGGCGAAATGGTTCACCTCGCTGATCATGCCGTGGCTCGTCGTCGCCGCCGGCACCGCCGCGATCTACGCGCGCTTGCTCCGCGGCAGCCTGATCGAGACGATGGGCGAGGACTACATCCGCACGGCCCGCGCCAAGGGCCTGTCCGAGCGAAGTGTCGTCCTGCGCCACGGGCTGCGCGCGGCGATCAACCCGATCGTCACCGTGCTCGGCGTCGACATCGCCGTGCTGCTCGGCAGCTCGGTGCTCGTCGAAACGGTCTTCGACATCCCCGGGATCGGCCGCCTGAACTACGAGGCGCTGCTGCGCTCGGACTTCCCGATCGTGCAGGGCACCGTGCTGTTCGCGTCGATGTTCGTGATCGTCGCGAACATCGTCGTCGACATCGTCTACGCATATCTCGATCCGCGGGTGAGGTACTCGTGAGCGCGCCGACGGACGCGTCGTCATCGAAGGTGGGCCCGCTGCTGCGTGTCGAAGACCTGCGGGTCGAGTTCCCGACCGAAGACGGCGTCGTGCACGCGGTCGACGGCGTCAGCTACGAGGTCGGCGCCGGACGCACACTCGGGATCGTCGGCGAGTCGGGCTCGGGCAAGACCGTCTCCTCGCTGACGACGCTCGGTCTGACGCGCACGCACGGCGCGCGCGTCTCCGGGCGGATCCTGTTCGACGGCAGAGACCTCGTGCGCCTGTCCGAGGATGAGTTGCGTGCCGTCCGCGGCAACGACATCGCGATGATCTTCCAGGACCCGCTGTCCTCGCTGCACCCGTTCTTCAAGGTCGGCGCGCAGCTGATCGAGGCCGTGCGCGTGCACCAGGACGTCTCCAAGGCGCAGGCGCGCGAGCGCGCGATCGAGCTGCTCGGGCTCGTCGGCATCCCCGACCCGGCGCGCCGCGTCGACGACTACCCGCACGAATTCTCCGGCGGCATGCGCCAGCGCGCGATGATCGCGATGGCGCTCGCCAACGAGCCGAAGCTGCTGATCGCCGACGAGCCGACGACCGCGCTCGACGTGACCGTGCAGGCGCAGATCCTCGCGCTACTCGAGCGCCTGCAGCGCGAGCTCGGGATGGCGATCGTGATCATCACGCACGACCTCGGCGTCGTCGCCGAGATGGCCGACGACATCGCCGTCATGTACGCCGGGCGGATCGTCGAGACGGCCTCGGCCAAGCTGCTGTTCGCCGGCCCCGAGCATCCCTACACGTGGGGCCTGCTCAAATCGATCCCGTCGCTGCGCGGCACGCGCAAGGAGCAGCTCGTGCCGATCCCCGGCTCGCCGCCGAGCCTGATCAACCGGCCGCCGGGCTGTCACTTCCACCCGCGCTGCCCCTACTCGCAGCCCGACCACGCGCGGCTCGATCCCGAGCTCCAGCCGATCCCCGACGCGCCGACGCACCACGTCGCCTGCCTGCTCGAGTCGAGCGTGCGCCGGCGGCTGTGGGCCGAGCTGAGCGCCGGGCGGACGCCCGAGCAGGCGCGCGCGATCGTCGGCCTGCCGGCCCCGCAGGAAGCGCTCGCGAGCGCGACCGAGACGGTCGGCGACATGCCCGAGGTCGGCCTGTGAGCGCCGGCGAGGCCTTCCCGCAGAGCGATGCCGTCGCCGCGCCGGCGAGCGGCGCCGGCGAGCCGCTCGTGCAGGTGCGCGGTCTCGTCAAGCACTTCCCGATCACGCGCGGCGTCATCTTCCAGCGCAAGATCGGCGCCGTGCAGGCGGTCGACGGCGTCGACCTCGACGTGCGCCGCGGCGAGACGCTCGGGATCGTCGGCGAGACCGGCTGCGGCAAGAGCACGACCGCGCGGCTGATCATGCGCCTGCTCGACGCGAGCAGCGGCGAGATCCGCTTCGACGGCGAGGACATCACGCGTCTGAGGGGAGCGCGCCTGAAGGCGCTGCGGCGCGACGTGCAGATGATCTTCCAGGACCCGTACTCGTCGCTGAACCCGCGCAAAACGGTCGGCGCGACGATCGGCGAGCCGTTCGTGATCCACAAGCTCGTCGAGGGCAAGCACGAGCGCAAGCGCGCCGTGCAGGAGCTGATGGAGACGGTCGGCTTGAATCCCGAGCACTACAACCGCTACCCGCACGAGTTCTCCGGCGGGCAGCGCCAGCGGATCGGCGTCGCGCGCGCGCTCGCGCTCAAACCGAAGCTGCTGATCGCCGACGAGCCGGTCTCGGCGCTCGACGTCTCGATCCAGGCGCAGGTGCTGAACCTGCTGCTGGAGATGCAGCGCGCGCTCGGCCTGACGCTGATCTTCATCGCGCACGACCTGTCGGTCGTGCGTCACATGTGCGATCGCGTCGCGGTGATGTACCTCGGGCGGATCGTCGAGATCGGGCCGAGCGACGCGCTGTACGACTTCCCGCGCCACCCGTACACAGGGGCGCTGCTGTCGGCCGTGCCGGTGCCCGACCCGGAGCTGCGCAGAGACGAGCACGCGCTGCTCAGCGGCGACGTGCCGAGCCCGGCGAACCCGCCGAGCGCGTGCCGCTTCCACACGCGCTGCCCGAAGGCACAGGAGCGCTGCTCGATCGACGACCCGCCGCTGCAGGACAAGGGCAGCGGCACCGAAGCCGCCTGCCACTTCCCGCTGAGCCGCGAGGAGGTCGCCGCGATCGGCGTACGATCTGCGCGATGAGCGAGCGCACGGCGGCGGCCGAGACCGAGGAGCTGCTGCGGACGCTGATCCGCTTCGACACCGTCAACCCGCCGGGGAACGAGCGCGCCGCGCAGGAGTACCTCGCCGACCATCTCGAGCGCGCCGGCTTCCACTGCGAGCTGCTCGGCGCCGAGCCCGGCCGGCCGAACCTGATCGCGCGATTGCGCCCCGCCGCCGGACCGCCCGCCGACGAGCCGGCGCACGGCGGGCCGACGCTCTGCTACCTCGGGCACGTCGACACGGTGCTCGCCAACGCGAGCGAGTGGACGCACGACCCGTGGTCGGGCGAGGTCGCCGACGGCTTCATGTGGGGCCGCGGCGCGCTCGACATGAAGTCGCAGGTCGCCGCCGAGATCGGCGCCGCCGCGTCGCTCGCCCGCTCGGGCTGGCGCCCGGCGCGGGGCGAGCTGCTGATCGCGGCCGTCGTCGACGAGGAGACCGGCGGCGCGCTCGGCGCCGAATGGATCACCAAGCAGCATCCGGACAAGGTGCGCTGCGACCTGCTCGTCAACGAGGGCGCCGGCGCGTTCTTCGAATACGCCGGCAAGCGCTACTACGGCGTCTGCTGCGCCGAGAAGGGCGTCTTCCGCTTCACCGTCTCGACCGACGGCGTCGCCGGGCACGCGTCGATGCCCGGGATGGGCGAGAACGCGCTGCTGAAGATGGCGCCCGTGCTCGATCGCCTCGCCGCGCGCCAGCCGAGCTACGAGCTGACCGACGAGCCGCGCGCGATGCTCCAGGGCATCGGCGAGGACCCCGACGACGTCGGCTCCTCGATCGCGCGGATGCGCGCGCACGAGGAGATGCTCGCGACGATGTTCGAGCCGATGTTCGGCGTCACGTTCACGCCGACGCGGATCTCGGCGTCGGAGAAGATCAACGTGATCCCGAGCCGCGCCGAGCTGAAAGTCGACTGTCGCGTGCCGCCCGGGCTCGGCGAGGATGAGGTCCGTCGCGGGATCGCCGAAGTGCTCGGCGACGACGGGTTCCGGATCGACTTCACCGAGCGCGTCGTCGGCAACCGCTCGCCGATGCGCACGCCGCTGATGGACGCGATCGCGCGGTGGATCGCCGAGCGCGACCCCGGCGCCGAGGTCGTGCCGGTGATCCTTCCGGGCTTCACCGACTCGCGTCACTTCCGCGCGGCGTTCCCCGAGTGCGTCGCCTACGGCTTCTTCCCCCAGCGCCATCAGTCGCTGCTGCAGACGGCGCCGCTCGTGCACTCCGCCGACGAGCGGATCGACGTCGGCGACCTCGCCTTCGCGAGCGACTTCTTCACCGATCTCGCGACGCGCACGCTCGGCTGACGCGGGCTTGACACCTATGCACAGCTTTGCGCACGCTTCGTCGCGAATGTGCAGGGATTTCTCCGTGGTTTCTGCCCAGACATCCCTCGCAATCGCACGTCCGATTAGCAATACTTGACCGATGCCAGGGACGGTAGACGCGCTACAGCACGCCAGTACAGGGGTTGAAGCCGCGGTACGCGGCGTGCTCGAGGCGCCGCGAGCGCGCCTGGCGGACGCGCTCGTGCAGTACGCGCACAGCCCGCACGCGCTCGTGCCGATCGCGAGCGTGCAGGCCGCGCCCGCGCCTGGCGCGTCGGGCTCGGGCACGTCGTTCGTGCAGGAAATCCAGACGGCCGCCTACAACTGGTCGCCCGTCGTCATGATCCTGTTCTTCCTCGCGCTGATCTTCCTGATGTGGCGCACGCTGAAGGTGATGCCGCGGGTCAAGCCGCAGCAGATCAAGCCCGCCTCCGAGCAGTCGGTCTCGTTCGCCGACATCGCCGGCGTCGACGAGGCGAAGGCCGAGCTGCAGGAGCTCGTCGAGTTCCTGCGCGATCCGAAGCCGTTCCAGAAGCTCGGCGCGCAGGTGCCGAAGGGCGTCCTCCTGCACGGCCCGCCCGGCACCGGCAAGACGCTGCTCGCGAAGGCCGTCGCGCACGAGTCGGGCGCGCAGCTTCTTCGCGCAGTCGGCGGCGTCGTTCGTCGAGATGTTCGCCGGCCTCGGCGCCGCGCGGATCCGCCGCCTGTTCGCGATCGCGCGCAAGCACGAGCCGGCGATCATCTTCATCGACGAGCTCGACGCCGTCGGCGGGCGCCGCGGCATGGACATCTCCGGCGAGAAGGACCAGACGCTCAACCAGCTGCTCGTCGAGATGGACGGCTTCGCCGCGCAGCGGGCGCGTCGTCGTGATCGCCGCGTCGAACCTGCTCGAGAAGCTCGACCCCGCGCTGCTGCGCCCGGGTCGCTTCGACCGCCAGGTGTTCGTCGCGCCGCCGGACGTCCGCGGACGCGAAGGCGTGCTCGAGGTGCACACGCGCGACAAGCCGCTGCACGACGTCGACCTCGGCCTCGTCGCGCAGCAGACGAGCGGCCTGACCGGCGCCGACCTCGCGAACATCTGCAACGAGGCGGCGATCTTCGCGACGCGGCGCAAGGCGCAGAAGATCGCGCCGGCCGACTTCGACGCCGCGCTCGAGCGCGTGATCGCCGGCGTGCAGTCGCGCCGCGTGCTGAACGAGCACGAGAAGCACGTCGTCGCCTTCCACGAGGCCGGGCACGCGCTGTGCGGCGAGCTGCTGCCGTCGGTCGACCGCGTCCACCGCATCTCGATCGTCCCGCGCGGGCAGCGCGCTCGGCTACACGCTGAACCTGCCCGCCGAGGATCGCTACCTGAAGACGCGCGAGGAGCTGATCGACTACATGACCGTGCTGCTCGGCGGGCGCGTCGCCGAGCAGGTCGTGTTCGGCGCGATCACGACCGGCGCCTCCGACGACCTCAAGCGCGTCGCCGAGATCGCGCACGCGATGGTCCACGACTACGCGATGGGCAACGCCGGCGTCGGGCGCTCGCCCGACGGCGACGTGCAGCTGTCGGAGACGACGCTGCGCATCCGCGACGAGGAGCGCCAGGAGCTGATCGAGGAAGCGCGCCGCGCCGCGCAGCGGCTGATCGTCGCGCACCGCGCGCAGCTCGACGCGCTCGCCGCCGAGCTGCTCGAGCGCGAGGTGCTCGAGCGCGACGCGATCGAGCGGATCATGGCCGGCGTGCCGCGCATGGAGCGCACGCCCGGCGTCGGCCTGCGCGTCGTCGCCGCCGCGAGCGCCGGTCGAGCGTCGCCGGGCCCGCGCCGAGTACCGCTGCCCGGCGCCCCGAACGCGGCGCCGCGCCGACGCATAGACTCCGGCGGCGTGTTCCAGCGAATCGACCACATCGGCGTCGCCGTCGAGGAGCTCGAGCCGGCGCTCGAGCTCTACCGCGATGCGCTTCGGCATGCCGGTCGTGCACCGCGAGGTCGTCGAGCGAGCAGGGCGTCGAGGCGGTGCTGCTCGACGTCGGCGAGAACCACGTCGAGCTGCTCGCGCCGCTCGGCCCCGACACGCCGGTCGGCAGGTTCCTCGCGAAGCACGGCCCCGGCCTGCACCACGTCGCCTACCAGGTCGCCGACATCGACGCACGCTCGCCGCGCTGCAAGCGCGCCGGCCTGCGCTGATCGACGAGCAGCCGCGCATCGGCATCCGCGGCTCGCGCGTCGCCTTCCTGCATCCGCGCGCGACCGGCGGCGTGCTCACCGAGATCGTCGCAGCCGGCCGCCAGTGAGGAGCGCACTGATGGCGCCTGGCAAGCAGCAGCATCAGCATCGGCTTCCAGGGCGGCCAGGTGCTCGCGCTGCGCGTCGACCGACGAGCAGCTCAAGGCGCTGCACGAGGCGCTCGGCGACGGCGGCTGGCACGAGCTCGACAGCGAGGACGGGCCCGTGCGGCTCGACCTCGCGCAGGTCGTCTACGTGCGCGCCGAGAGCGACGACCAGCGCGTCGGCTTCGGCGCTGTAGACCGCGCCGCCGCGCAGGCCGCCATGTCGCTCGATCGCGGCGTCCTGCGCCTCGCGCGCACGCGCGGGCACACGCCGGCGCGCGAGCGCGCGGTCGCGCGCTTCTCGCGCCTCGGCGAGCACGGCGGCGCCGTGGCTCGCGCTCGGCGCCGCCGGGCGTCGCTCGACCGCGCCGCGCCGCGGCGCGCTGGGCGCGCGGCGACCGGCGCGGTCGCCGGCGCCTACGTGCGTCAACACGGCGCTCAAGCTGCTCGTGCGCCGCTCGCGGCCGCAGCTGGCCGGCCTGCCGCCGCTGACGCGCACGCCGACGCGGCTGAGCTTCCCGAGCGCGCACGCGTCGACGTCGTTCGCCGGCGCGCTCGCGTACTCGCGCCTCGGCCTGCCCGCCGCGCCGCTGTACGCGCTCGCCGCCGGCCTGTCGTGCTCGCGGCTGTACCTCGGCGTCCACTACCCGTCCGACGTGCTCGGCCGGCGCGGCGCTCGGCACGGCGTCGTCGGCGAGGACCGTCGCGAGGCGGCCGATGAGCATGAAGATCGGCATCGTCGGCATGCCGAACGCCGGCAAGTCCTCGCTCTTCAACGCGCTCACGCGCGCCGGCGCCGAGGCCGCGAACTACCCGTTCACGACGATCGAGCCGAACGTCGCCGTCGTCCCCGTCGCGACCCGCGCCTCGAGCGGTCGCCGAGACGGTGCGGCGCGTCGGAGCTCGTCCACGACACGATCGACTTCCACGACATCGCCGGGCTCGTCGCCGGCGCGCACGAGGGCGAGGGCCTCGGCAACCGCTTCCTCGCGAACATCCGCGAGACCGACGCGATCCTGCACGTCGTGCGCGCGCACGCCGACGAGAGCGTCGTGCATCCCGAGGGGCGCGTCGACCCGCTCGCGACATCGAGACGATCGAGACCGAGCTCGTGCTCGCCGACCTCGAGACGGCCGAGCGGCGCCTCGAGCGGATCACGCGCCAGGCGCGCGGCGGCGACCGCGCCGCCATCGCCGAGGAGGCCTGGCTGCGCGACGTGATCGGCGAGCTGCAGGCCGGGCGGCCGGCGCGCGGCGTGCCCGTGCCGGAGGAGGCGCCGAACGCCGCGCGCGAGCTCGGCGCGCTGACGGCCAAGCCGGTCCTGTTCGTCGCCAACGTCGACGAGGGCTCGGACGAGGTGCCGGCGGAGATCGCCGCGCACGCCGAGGCGCAGGGCGCGCGCGCGGTCGCGGTCTCCTCGCGGATCGAGTCCGAGCTGGCCGAGCTCGACGACGAGGACGCGGCGGCGATGCGCGAGGAGCTCGGCGTCAGCGAGTCGGGCCTTCAGCGCGTCGTGCACGAGGCGTTCGCGCTGCTGCGGCTGATCGCGTTCTTCACCGCCGGCGAGGCCAAGCCGGCGCAGTCGTGGCACCTGCGCGAGGGGCTGACCGCGTGGCACGCCGCCGGCCAGATCCACTCCGACATCCAGAAGGGCTTCGTCCGCGCCGAAGTGATCGGCTGGCGCGAGCTCGTCGACGCGGGCGGCTACGCCGGCGCGCGCGATCGCGGCACGCTGCGGCTGGAGGGGCGCGACTACGTGATGGCCGACGGCGACGTGATCAGCGTCAAGTTCACGCCGTAGCGAGCTTCTCCAGGCGCTCGGCGAGGCGGCGCATGCCGAGCTCGCGCGCGGCGGCGGCGCCCCTCGCGTAGTCGGTCGGAGCGTCGGGCGGCGGCTGCACGTCGATCATCTGCAGCGTCGCGATCCGCTTGAAGTCGCGCAGCTGCGCGTCGTGCTCGCGCAGCGTCGCGGCCGTGCGCGGGCGCATCTCGCCGGCGTCGCGGCGGACCTTCGTCGCGAGCGCGTGCGCCGCGTCGAGCACGTCCTCGAGCGAGCCGTAGCGGCGCAGCAGCTCGGCCGCCGTCTTCGCGCCGACGCCGGGCGCGCCGGGCAGCCCGTCGGACGGGTCGCCGCGCAGCGCGATCAGGTCGGGCACGAGCCGCGGCTCGACGCCGTAGCGCTCGCGCACCTGCGCGGGTCCGAGCTCGGACGTGCTGCCGCCCCTGCCGAGCTCGAGCACCGCGACGCGCTCGCCGACGGCTCCGTACAGGTCGCGATCGCCGGTCACGAGCAGCGCCCGGCCGCCGCGCTCCTGCTCGACCTGCGCGAACGAGAACATCACGTCGTCGGCCTCGAGCGTGTCGCTGTCGGCGACGAGCCAGCCGAGCGCATCGAGCAGGCCGCTCGCGCGCCCCCACTGCCACGCGAGCTCGGTCGGCATCGCGTCGCGATGCGCGTGGTACGGCGGGTACAGCGCGACGCGGTACTCGGCCTGCTCGGCGCCCATGCACGCGACGACCGCGCGCACGCAAGCGTCGTCCGGTCGCGAGTCGATCACGCCGAGCAGCGCGTTGACCGTGCCGAGCAGCGCATTGACCGGGTGGCCGTCCGCGTCGGAGATCGATTTCGGCAGCGCGAAGTACGACCGGTAGAGCAGCCACGGAACGTCGGCGAGTAGCAGTGGAGAGGACAAGTGAATGAGATCGTCGTGCGCGCGGCGCCGCGCGCGTTCGGGCGCTCAGCCGTCGAGCATCCAGCAGTTTTCGGTCCACACGAAGCGGTTCGCGGGGCCGATCAACTGGCTCGAGAGGTCGATCGTCGCGAGGTTGCCGTGCACGACGACGGCGGCCGACGCGATCGCCCGCCGCTGTTCGTGCAGTCGCGCCTTGGCACCCGGCTCGCCGAGGAGCTTCGCGAGGCTGACGTTCCACCGCTGCGCGCACGTGCGGTGGCGCCGCGTCGCGCGCAACGGCGCGTTGAGGATCGCGCAGGCGCCGGCGCCGTTGCCGGCCAGCTCGGCGTCGACGAAGTTCGCCGCCGCCCGGCGCACCCATTCGACCTGCTGGCGGCTGCCGACCGAGTACGCCGCCGACGCGCTCGCGCACTGGACGAGCGCGGCAGCGCATGCAAGCAGCCCGATCCCCCGGCGCAGACGCATGCGCGAAGTATGCCGCTCGGGCAGGCGCGTAACCCGCGTTCGGCTCGCGCCGGACGCATGTCGTACGCCTGTGCGTCGGCGACTCAGCCGGGGGCGATCGCGCCGCCGGCGCTCGACGACGCCGACGCGGCGCTCGCCCCGGGCGCTCCGCCGGCCGCGACGCCGCCGCCTTCTTCGGCCGCCGGCGCCGGCGCCGGTGCGGCGCCGGGCGCCGGGCTCGTCAGCGGCGAGCCGCCGCTGCGGTCGGGCTCGGGCTTGATCGTCGGCCCTTCGGCCGTGCTGAAGTACGCCCACGCGCTGTACAGGCCGAGGCGTTCGGCGAGCGTCGGGCCGCTGACGGCGGTGCGCCCGCCGGAGCCGAGCACGTACGCCGAGACGATCCGCGGCGAGAAGCCGCGCTTGACCACTTCGATGCCCTCGAAGCTGCCGCGCACGAGGCCGCGGAGCTTCGCCGCCGCCGCCGCGAAGCTGAGCGTCAGCTTCCACGTGTGGTGATCGGCGTGCGGCTCGTACTGGTCGACGACGCCGCGCAGCCACGGCTCGGGTTCCGCGCCGATGAACGAGTTCTCGATGTTCTCGGTGCGCCCGCCGGAGCTCGCGAAGAAGTACGTGATCGCCGGCTTGCCCGCGTACGTGACGACCTGGCCCGCCGTCGCCGCGACAGCGGCGTCGGTCTGCGGCGTCTGCGCCGCGACGCCGCGGTAGACCTGCGAGCGCGTGTCGGCGTAGACGTCGAACTTCGCGCCGCCGGCGTGCGACGTCAGGGCGTAGGTGCGGCTGGCGACCGCCTGCGCCTCGAGCGCCGCGAGCGGCCAGCTGGCGGAGACCTCCGCCGAGACGACGCCGCGAACGTAGGTCTCGAGCGCGATCTTGTGCACCTTCGAGCCGATCAGCACGCGCACCTTCGCGTTCGCCGGCGCCGTGCCGATCGACGTGCCGCTGTAGTAGTGCGCGAGGATCTGCTGGTAGGAGAAGCCGTGTTCGGCGTACCCGAGCGCGCCCTCCTGGCTCATGCCGATGCCGTGCCCGTAGCCGCCGCCCGAGATCACGAGATCGGTCGCCGCGTCCGCGCCCGCTGGCGCCGCGACGACGCAGGCCAGCGCCGTCGCGAGTACGACGAGAGCGCGGGTCAGGACGCGCGCGATCCGGTGGTAGGTTGAGCCGATGTCGAGCATTCGTGCCTCAGCGTGCACCTCCGGGATCGGCGCAAGGACGACGAAACCTGAGCGAACCTGCACGAGAGCGACCAATGCCTGAACAGGCCGGCGTGCTCGCCGACGTGCCGAAGCAACTCTATGTCGGCGGCAGTTGGCGCGACGCGTCCGGCGCCGGCACGCTGACGGTCGAGGACCCGTCGACGGGCGAGCCGCTCGTCGACGTCGCCGACGCGCAGCCCGACGACGCGCTCGCGGCGCTCGCCGCGGCGGCCGAGAAGCAGGCCGAGTGGGCCGCGCACGCGCCGCGCGAGCGCGGCGAGATCCTGCGCCGCGCGTTCGAGCAGATCGTCGAGCGCACCGACGAGCTCGCGCTGCTGATGACGCTCGAGATGGGCAAGTCGGTGGCCGAGTCTCGCGCGGAGATCTCCTACGCGGCCGAGTTCTTCCGCTGGTTCTCCGAGGAGGCCGTCCGCATACACGGCCGCTACATGGTCAACACGACCGGCAAGGGACGGATCCTGACGATGCGCCAGCCGGTCGGCCCGTGCGTGTTCGTCACGCCGTGGAACTTCCCGACGGCGATGGGCACGCGCAAGATCGCGCCGGCGATCGCCGCCGGCTGCACGATGGTCGTCAAGCCCGCCCAGCAGACGCCGCTGTCGATGCTCGCGCTTGCGCAGATCCTCGAGCAGGCCGGGCTGCCCGGCGGCGTGCTCAACGTGATCACCGCGTCGAAGTCGGGCGCGGTGATCGAACCGCTGCTGAAGGATCCGCGCACGCGCAAGCTGTCGTTCACCGGCTCGACCGAGGTCGGGCGCAGGCTGATCGAACAGTCGGCCGAGCAGATCCTGCGCGTGTCGATGGAGCTCGGCGGCAACGCGCCGTTCCTCGTCTTCGACGACGCCGACCTCGACGCCGCCGTCGACGGCGCGATGCTCGCGAAGATGCGCAACGTCGGCGAGGCGTGCACGGCGGCCAACCGTTTCCACGTGCACGAGTCGATCGCCGACGAGTTCGCCGAGCGGCTCGCCGAGCGCATGCGCGCGCTGAAGGTCGGGCGCGGCACCGACCCCGACACCGACGTCGGGCCGCTGATCGACGAAGACCAGCGCACGAAGGTCGCCGAGCTCGTCTCAGACGCCGCCGAGCGCGGCGCGCGCGTGCTGCTCGGCGGCGAGCGCGTCGGCGAGCGCGGCTACTTCTACGCGCCGACCGTGCTCGCGGGGGTGCCCGACGACGCGCGGCTGCTGTCAGAGGAGATCTTCGGACCGGTCGCGCCGATCGCCACGTTCACGACCGACGAGCAGGCGATCGACGCCGCCAACCGCACCGAGTACGGTCTCGTCGCGTACGTCTACACGCGCGACCTCGACCGCGCGTTCCGCGTCTGCGAGGGCATCGAGACCGGGATGGTCGGGCTGAACCAGGGGGTCGTGTCGAATCCGGCGGCGCCGTTTGGGGGGGTCAAGCAGTCGGGGTTCGGGCGCGAGGGGGGGTTCGAGGGGATCGGGGAGTACCTCGAGACGAAGTACGTGGCGCTCGCGGTGTAGGCGCGCCGATCGCTAGGCCGGCGTCGCGTCCGCCGTGTCCTCGCGCGCGAACAGCTTGCGCGCGAGCGCCTGCACGGCCTCGGTCCGCTCGACGACCCGCTCCAGCTCCCCGCGCCGCGCGTAGTCGTGCACGTACGCCTCGGCCGTGAGGATGATCGCGAAGCAAGCCGCCTCGTCAATCTCGACGTCAACGCCCCCCTGCCGCGCAAGCCTCGCAACCCCGGCAATCGTCTTCATCCAGCCGTGCAGCGCGCGAGCGCGCGCCTCGAGCGCGCGGCGCCCCGCGCAGTGCACCTCGACGACCGTCGTGATCGCGACCTCCGGGTGCTCGGCCATCCAGCGGAAGTACGCCGCGATGCCCTCGTCGAGCTTCGCGTCCCAGGCATCGACCTTCGCCGCCGCATCGAGCGATGCCGCGATGCGAACAGCCGTCATCTGGTCGTAAGTCTCCAAAAAACACTCCTCCTTGTCGGCGAAGTGCTTGTAGAAGGCGGTCCGCGACGTGCGTGCGACGCGGACGACGTCGGCGATCGTCGTCTCGGCGTAGCCGCGCTCGCTGACGCACTGGCCCATCGCGCGCAGTAGGCGCTCGCGCTGGCGCGCCCTGACCTCGTCCGGCAGCAGCGTGTGGCGCCCCGGCGGGATCAGCAGGTCGTCGTTGATCTTGACGGAGTCCATGGGTTGAGTATAGGGTACGCTCTCGTACTCGGAGAGGTACGGACGAGTTCTCACAGCCGTCCGAAAAATACGGAGAGGTTTAGGGGGAGGGACATCGATGTCTAGGTTGTGGAGGACTCTCGCGCTGGCGGCCGTGCTCGCCGCCGCACTGCTCGCGCCGGCGGCCGCCGACGCGACGATCGGCTCGGTCTTCGGGACCGTCACGTGCACGACGCAAGGCGCCGGCGCGACCGCCGGCCAGCGCTGGTGCGGCAACTCGGCCGGAGCGACCGTCGCGAGCTTCGACGGCACGCCGATCGACGTGTCGGTCGCGTTCCCGGCCGAAAGCGGCCCGGACAACAACTATCCCGTCGTCGGCATCTACCACGGCTGGGGCGGCTCGA
This sequence comes from uncultured Solirubrobacteraceae bacterium, assembly GCA_963782925.1. Taxonomy (GTDB): domain Bacteria; phylum Actinomycetota; class Thermoleophilia; order Solirubrobacterales; family Solirubrobacteraceae; genus Palsa-744. The sequence continues at coordinate 1,318,654 of CAWALH010000002.1, read as the reverse complement.
AGATCACGCCGTCGAGCTCGACCGCGCAGCGCTGGCTGACACAGGGCTACGCCGTATTCAGCATCACCGACCGCGGCTGGGGCGCCTCGTGCGGCTCGCCCTCGAAACCCGCCAACACCTTGAAGGCGCCGCCGTGCGAACGCGGCTACATCCACCTGATGAGCCGCAAGTACGAAGTCCGCGACGTCCAGACGCTGCTCGGCAAGCTCGCCGACGAAGGCGTCATCAACCCGCAGCAGATCGGCGCCACCGGCGGCAGCTACGGCGGCGGCATGTCGCTGCAGCTCGGCTCGCTGAAGGACCGCGTCGAACTGCAGAACGGCGAACTCGTCCCGTGGGAAAGCCCCGGCGGCAAACCGATGAAGATCGCCGCCACCGCGCCTGAATTCCCGTGGACCGACATCGCCACGGCGCTGCAGCCGAACGGCTCGAGCCTCGACTACGTCGCCGACGACCCGTACAACGGCATCAACCACGAATTCCGCTACGGCATCGAAAAGAACAACTGGAACAACTCGCTGTACGGCGCCGGCGCGATCCTCGGCTACTACGCGCCGACGAGCGCCGAAGACCCCGAAGCGAACATCCAGAACTGGCACAACTTCAACATCACCGGCGGCCCCTACGACGGCCAGCCGCTGTCGATCCAGCAGGAAGAAAACCTGCCGTTCCACAGCCCGTACTACACGCCGCTGAACGAGGCTCCGGCCCCGTCGATCATGGAGAACGGCTGGAACGACGACCTCTTCCCGGCCGACGAAACGGTCCGCTACTACAACAAGGTCCGCTCCGTCTACCCGAACCAGGCGATCAAGATCTTCGACCTCGATCTCGGGCACAACCCGCGCTCGGCGACGACCGTCTCGACCGGCGACATCGCGAAGTTCCAGAACGCGCAGAACAAATGGTTCAAGTACTTCGTCAAAGGCGAAGGCACCGAACCGTCCGAAGCGCACGGCGGCGTCACCGCGATCGCGAGCTTCTGCCCGCAGACCGCCGGCGGCTCGGGCACCGAATACACCGCGCCCAACTGGGCGAGCCTCGCCAAGGGCGAAGTCCGCCTGAGCAGCGCCGAAGAACAGACGATCTCCTCGCCCGGCACGGCGCCGGCCAGCGCGTTCACCTCCGGCACCGTCTGCACGACGCAGGCCGCCGGCGACAACGCGACGGCCGCCACGTACAAGCTGCCCGCGGCCCCCGCGAGCGGCTTCACCGTGCTCGGCTCCTCGACCGTCGTCGCCGAACTCTCGACGCCCGGCGCCAACGACCAGGTGATCGCGAGGCTGTACGACGTCAACGTCCCCGGCGGCGGCGCGCAGCAGTTGATCGGCCGCGCGATCTACCGTCCGCTGAGCCCGGGCGGCGGCTTCACCAAGCAGATCTTCCAGCTGCACCCGCAGGACTGGAACGTCGCATCCGGTCACGTGCTGAAGCTCGAACTGCTGACCGCCGACTCGACCTACGCACGGACTTCGTCCTCGCCGCACGCCGTGCAGGTGAAGAACCTCGAACTGCGCGTGCCGACGGCCGACGCGCCGGGCAGCGCCGAAGGGATGGTGCAGGCGCCGCTCACGAAGTACCTGCCGAGCGGATACACGCTCGCGCTGAACGTGACCCCGTCGGCGCCCGGTGCGCCGCACCTCGCCAGCGGCGGCAACCCGAACGCCGGGCAGTTCACGCTGGCGTGGACGGCCTCCTCGCAGCCCGCCGCGAGCCCGACGTACACGCTCGAACACGAGAACGCGCTCGGCGGCTGGAGCGTCGTCGCGAGCGGCATCGCCGGAACCGAATACAGCTTCGGCTCGGGCAATCCCGAGAGCGAGGGCACGTGGAGCTACCGCGTTAGCGAGAGCAACGAAGGCTCGCCGAGCGCAGCCTCCGGCGAATCGGAAGCGATCGACGTCGACCGGACGGGCCCGAACGCCCCGACGGCGAGCGCCGACCGCGCGCCCGACTACGCCGGCGGCGGCGGCTGGTTCAAGGACTCGGTCACCGTCTCGTTCAGCGACAACGGCGACCCGACGCTGGCCGACGGAACGGCCGGATCGGGCGTCGATCTCGCGACGCTGTCGGCGCCGCAGACGTTCAACGGCGACGGCTCGCACACCGCGAGCGGCACCGTCGCCGACAACGTCGGCAACGTCTCGGCGCCCGGCACGCTGACCGTCCAGGTCGACGCCTCGGCGCCGATCGTCGAAGTCAGCTGTCCCGCGACCGCGCCGGTCGGCTCGAGCGCGAGCGCGAGCGTCTCGGCCGCCGACGGCCAGTCGGGCCTCGCGAGCGACCCGAGCGGCACCGTCGCGATCAGCACGACCAAAGCCGGTCCGCAGACGATCGAACGCACGGCGATCGACAACGTCGGGCACGCGACGAGCGGCTCGTGCACGACGCAGGTCGTCGAGACGAACGTGATCAGCGGCAGGGTCAAGCACAAGCTGATCGTCAAAGAAGGCGAAGCCGTGCAGCTGACTGCGACCGCCGTGACGCACGCGATCGAAGTGCAGCACGGCGGCTCGCTCGACATCGAGGGCGCCACGACCGGCGGCGTCAAGGCGAGCACGGCCGGCGTGATCCGGATCTGCGGCGCGAAGGTCGGCGCCGTCCACATCACGTCCAGCAGCGGTCCGGTCGTGCTCGGCGACTCCGAAGGCTGCTCGCACAGCAGCTACACCGCGGGCGCCGTGCTGCAGGGCAACGCCGACGGCGTCACCGTCGTCGGCGACACGTTCAAGGGCACGGTCAAGGTCGCCGGCAACGCCGGCGGCGCGACGGTCACCGGAAACACGATCGCCCGCAACCTGATCGTGACCGGAAACAGCGGCGCCGTGATCGACTCGCCCAACACCGTCGCCGGCACGACGAAGCTCCAGTCGCGCCGGGGCGCCCCGCCGGGGTAGCCTCTGCGCGATGAGCGCCGGCGGGGACTGTCGATGACGAGCGTCCGCGACGCCGCGTTCGAGCTGTTTCGCCGTCACGGGATGACGACGATCTTCGGCAATCCCGGCTCGACCGAGCTGCCGATGCTCGGCCCGCTGCCTGAGGACTTCCGCTACGTGCTCGGCCTGCAGGAGGCCGTCGCCGTCGGCATGGCCGACGGCTTCGCGCAGGCCAGCGGCCGCGTCGCGCACGTCAACCTGCACACCGCGCCGGGGCTCGGCAACGGCGTCGGCGCGATCTTCGGCGCGCGCGCGAACCGCGCCCCGCTGCTCGTCACCGCCGGCCAGCAGGCGCGATCGCTGATCACGATGCAGGCGCTCCTGACCAACCGCGACGCCGTCGACGTGCCGAAGCCCTACGTCAAGTACAGCTTCGAGCCGCCGCGCGCCGTCGACGTCCCGTTCGCGCTCGCGCAGGCGATCCACCACGCGACGCTGCCGCCGGCCGGCCCGGCGTTCGTCTCGATCCCGATGGACGACTGGGCCGTCGAGGCGGCGCCGCTCGACTACGCCACGCAGATCGCGCGCGACGTCGACGGGCGCGCACAGCCCGACCCCGCGCGGATCGCCGCGCTCGCCGAGCGGCTGCGCACGGCGCGGCGGCCCGTGTTCGTCGCCGGCCCCGACATCGACGCCTCCGGCGCGTGGGACGCCGCCGTCGCGCTCGTCGAGCGCCAGCGCCTGCCCGTCTGGGCCTCGCCGCCGACCGCCGGCAGCCGGATCGGCTTCCCCGAGGACCACCCGGCCTTCCAGGGCATGCTGCCCCCGGCCGTCGGACCGCTCGGCGAGACGCTCGCCGGTCACGACCTCGTGCTCGTCGCCGGCTCCTCCGTCTTCCCCTACTACCCGAACATCCCCGGCGACTTCCTCGCCGACGGGACCGAGCTCGTCGCGATCACCTGCGACCCCGACGAGGCGGCGCGCGCGCCGGTCGGCGATGCGATCGTCGCCGACGTCGCGCTCGCGCTCGACGCGCTCCTGCACGCGCTGCCCGACGCCGCCGCCGAGCGCGAGCCGCCGCCCGCCCGCGTCGAGCTCGAGCCGCCGCCCGGCGGCGAGCTGCTCACCGGCGGACAGGTGCACGCGACGCTCGCCGAGCTGTTCCCGGCCGACGGCATCGTCGTGCTCGAGTCGCCGTCCAGCACCGCCGCGCTGCGCAACAACCTGCGGCTCTCGCGCCCCGGCTCCTACTACTTCAGCGCCGGCGGCGGGCTCGGGTTCGGCCTCGCCGCGTCGCTCGGCGTCCAGCTCGCCCAGCCCGAGCGCCAGGTCGTCTGCGTGCTCGGCGAGGGCTCCGCGCAGTACGCGATCACCGCGTTCTGGACCGCCGCCGCATACGGCGTCCCCGTCAAGTTCCTCGTGCTGCGCAACCGCGAGTACTCGATCCTCAAGTGGTTCGCCTCGCTCGAGAGCGTCAGCGACGCGCCCGCGCTCGACCTGCCCGCGCTCGACGTCGCCGCGACCGCCGCGAGCTACGGCGTTCCGTCGTGCACCGTCGACGAGCGCGAGCAGCTGCGCGCCGCGCTCGCCGACGCCCTCGCCCAGGACGGGCCGCGCCTCGTGCAGGTCGACGTCGAGCCCGGCATGTCGCTCGCCTGAAGATCCGAGGGTCCGTATACAGTCCGCTACATGATCGCTCTCCGCCCGAAGGCACTCGCGCCCCTGTTCGCGCTGCTCGGCGTCCTCGCGCTGCTCGCCGGCTGCGGCGGCTCGTCCTCGTCGGGCAACGGCGTCGCCGACAAGTCCCCGACCGAAATCGTCGCCGCCGCGAAAGCCGCGGCCGACACGGCCAGGTCCGTGCACGTGTCGGGCTCGCTCGTCAGCGGCGGAACGCCGATCACGCTCGACATCGACCTGATCGCCGGCAAAGGCGGGCGCGGCAAACTCTCCGAGAACGGCCTCGCGTTCGAGCTCGTCGCGATCGGCAACACCGTCTACATCAAAGGCAGCTCCGCCTTCTACAAACACATCGGCGGCAAGGCCGCGGCGCAGCTGCTCGAAGGCAAGTGGCTGAAGGCCACGTCGACCAGCGGCGACTTCGCCTCGATCGGACAGCTGACCAGCCTGCGTCAGCTCGTCGACCAGACGCTCGCCGAACACGGCGCGCTGACGAAGGGCGCGACGACGACGGTCGGCGGTCAGAAGGTCATCGCCGTGACCGACAAGAGCAAAGGCGGAACGCTGTACGTCGCGACGACCGGCAAGCCCTATCCGGTCGAGATCAGCAAGAGCGGCTCGGGCTCGGGCAGCATCACGTTCGGTCGCTGGAACGAGGCCGTCGCGCTCGCGGCGCCGGCCAACGCGATCGACATCGCGCAGCTCGCAGCCGGCGCGAAATAGCGCTCGACCATTCGTCCACCCCGTTCGGGGCCCCTCAAGCGCCGTGACGCCGCCGCCGACCGCTGCGTTGCAGGGATCACGCGACTGTTCCCCATTGCCGTTATCGCGAGTGTGAGCGGAGTCATCCAAGCCAGCTTCCGACGACCCGCCCAGCGCGGGGCGTCACAGACCCGCCTCGACGACGGCGCCGGCAACCGGCCGCAGCGCAGGCGGCAGGCCGACCGCGGCGATGGGCTCGCGACGACGCCGCAGGGTAACGTCGCAGGCGTGGAGCGGCAGTCTGCGACGGGCCCGGGCGCCGGACGCACGCCCGGCGATCACGGGCACGGCTCGCGCCGTGCGCTGCTGTGGGCGCCGTGGGCGGCGCTCGCGCTGATCGCCGCCGCCGTCGCGATCGTCGAGGCGAGCACGGCGATCGAGATCGTCTGCGTCGCCGTGCTCGCGGTCGCCGCGATCCTGCTCGGCCGCGGCTTCGGCGAGAGCAGGCGCAGCGCGCTCGAGCACGAGATCCACGGGCGCTCGAACGAGCTGCGCCGCGCGCTGTCCGAGCTCGAGGTCGCGCAGACCGAGACCGTGCGTCGCCTGTCGATGGCCGTCGAGTTCCGCGACGAGGACACCGGCGCTCACATCGAGCGCATCGGGCGGCTCTCGACGCTGCTCGCCGAGCAGATCGGCATGGAGCCCGGCTTCTGCGAGCGGATGAGCCACGCGGCGCCGCTGCACGACGTCGGCAAGGTCGCGATCCCGGATGCGATCCTGCTGAAGCCCGGCCCGCTGACGGCCGAGGAGCGCGCGATCATCGAGACGCACGCCGAGGAGGGGCACAGGCTGCTGCGCGGCTCGTCCTCGTCGATCCTCGAGATGGCGACGACGATCGCCCTCAGCCACCAGGAGAAGTGGGACGGCACCGGCTACCCGCGCGGGCTCAGCGGCGAGGCGATCCCGATCGAGGGCCGGATCGTCGCGATCGCCGACGTGTTCGACGCGCTGACCAGCGACCGCGTCTACCGCAAAGCGTTCTCCGTCGAAGAGGCGATCCAGATGATGCGCGAACAGCGCGGCCACCACTTCGACCCCGTCCTGCTCGACGCGTTCATGGAAGTGCTCGAAGCTCCGGCCACGACGCGCGCGTCAGCTCGCGCGTCGATCCGAGCGAGCTCGCCGAGAGCACGCTCGAGACCTACGGCACCGCGCTCGAGCGCGGTGACGCCGAGATGGCCGAGGGCTCGATCGCGACCGCGATCGAGCACGGCATCCCGGCGACGACTCTGCACGGCGAGGTGATCGCGCCGGCGCTCGCGCGGATCCGCGAGCTGCGCGCCGCCGGCGAGATCGACGCCGATCGCGAGAAGCTCGCGAAGGGGATCACGCGCCGTGTGCTCGCGACGCTCTACCGCTACATGGTCGGCAACGCCGAGCCGACGCGCGGGCGCGTGCTGCTCGCCGGCGTCGAGGACGACGAGCACGCGCTCGAGCTGCAGATGATCCACGACCAGATCGCCGCCGCCGGCTTCCAGACCGCCTTCGACACCGAGCTCTCGCCCGACGGGCTGCGTGCGAGCGTCGACGCCGATCCACCCGAGGCGATCGTCCTCGGCGCGACCGACGGCGAGAGCGCGCAGGCGCTCGAGCGCGCGGTCGAGACGATCCACGCCGAGCACCCCGAGATCCCGATCGTGCTCGCCGGCGCCGCCGTCGGCGGCTCGCGCCCGAGCTCACGCGGGCGCATGCGGACGCTCGAGCGGATCGACGAGGCCGTCGAAGCCGTCGAGGAGCAGCTCGCCGCGCGACCCCGCGCCACCTCGCTGTAGATTCCCGGCCGTGAGCAAGCGCGCGATCGTCACCGGCGGAGCCGGCTTCATCGGCTCGAACCTCGTCGACGCGCTGCTGAGCGACGGCTACGAGGTCACGGTCGTCGACGACCTGTCCGCCGGCGACCGTCGCCGCGTCGCGCCGGAGGCCACCCTCGAGGTGCTCGACATCGTCGACCTCGCCGGGCTCTCGGCGCTCGTCGAGCGCGTCCAGCCGAGCGCGATCTTCCACCTCGCCGCGCAGGCGAGCGTCGTCGCGTCGGTCGAGAACCCGAACCGCGACTGCGAGGTCAACGTGCAGGGCACGCTCAACGTCGTCGAGACCGCCGGCCGCATCGGCGCACCGGTCGTGTTCACGTCGACCGGCGGCGCGCTGTACGGCGACGACGCGCCGATGCCAACGGCCGAGGACCGGATCCCGGCGCCGCTGTCGCCCTACGGCGCCTCGAAGTGGGCGGCCGAGGCGTACGTCAACACGTGGTCGCTGTCCTCCGGCGTGCCGCACGCGATCTGCCGGCTCGGCAACGTCTACGGGCCGCGCCAGAGCCCGCACGGCGAGGCCGGCGTCGTCGCGATCTTCTCGCACCACCTGTACACGGGCAAAGCGCCGAAGCTCTACGGCCACGGCAAGCCGACGCGCGACTACGTCTACGTCGGCGACGTCGTCAGCGCGCTGCTCGCGGCGTCGGGCAAGTCCGGCACGTACAACGTCGCCACGGGCGTCGAGACCGACGTCGCGACCGTCTGGAAAGAGCTGCAGGCCGCCGCCGAGTCGTCGAGCGCGCCGGGCGCCTCCGGCGATCCCGGCTCGCTCGAGCCAGAGCTCGCCGACCTGCGCCCCGGCGAGCTGCAGCACAGCCGCCTCGACATCTCGCGCGCGCAGCGCGAGCTCGGCTGGGCGCCGCAGGTGCCGATCGACGCGGGGCTGCGTCGCACCTACGACGCGCTCGTCGCGAGCTTCGAAGCCGAGTAGCGCCGCGCGCCGCGCGCCGCGCGCGGCGGGGGGCGCGTGCGGCCAGGCCGGACGCTGCCGACGTGCGCACAGCGTCGCGATCGATCACGTGTCCAGCACGCCGCATGCAATTCCCGGCGCATGTGTTTCGGCTGGCACGTGCCGGTCGAGGTTAAGTACATGGAAGCGATCTCCGCCACGACGGCGACCGCCCGCGCGAGGCGCGTGGCCGCGCTGCTCGCGGCCGCGGCGCCGATCGCGCTTGCGGGCGCGCTCTCGCTCGTGCCGTCGGCGCACGCGACGAACTCGAACGGCGGCGTGCAGTCGCCGTCGGACGCGCAGTCGGGCGGCAGCGAGTACGGCGTCTCGCGCGCGAGCGCCGTCGTGCACCCCGTCGTCACGAGCTTCGCCGCGCCGAGCACGGCCGTCCCCGGACGCCCTCCGCGTGTGATGATGCGGATCGACGAGCCGCACGTCGCGACCGTCGACGTGACCGTCGCCGTGCACGACCTGAGCACGCGCAAAGCCGCGCTCGTCGCGCGCATGGGCTGGATCCACACCGGCCGCACGATCGCCGTCGTCTGGCCGCACGGCGCGACGCTCGGCGCCGGCGCCTACCACGTCAGCGTCAGCGCGCACGACCACCACGCTAACAGCCTCACGCGCACCGCGCACAGCTCCGGCGTCGCGACGCTGACCGTCGCCGCGCCGGCGCCCGCACCCGCGGCGCCCGCTCCCGTCGCCCCGGCCGCGCCCGGCCCCGAGCCGGGCGTGCCGACGCCCGCGCAGACGCTCGCCGACGGCGCCGTCTTCCCCGTCGCCGGCGCGCACAGCTTCGGCAACGCCGAAAACCGCTACGGCGCGCCGCGCAGCGGTCACATCCACGAAGGTCAGGACGTGCTCACGGCCGAAGGCACACCGATCGTCGCGCCGCTCGCCGGCACGATCAGCTGGACCAGCTACCAGGCGTCGGGCGCCGGCTACTACGCCGTCGAGCACACTGCGATCGGCCTCGACTTCATGTTCGCGCACTGCGAGGCCGGCTCGCTCGCCGTCAAAGCCGAACAGGCCGTCGCCGCCGGCGCGCAGATCTGCCTCGCCGGGCAGACCGGCGACGCGACGGCGCCGCACCTGCACTTCGAGATGTGGGTCGGCGGCTGGCAGGCTGCCGGCGGGCACTCGATCGATCCGCTGCCGTACCTCGAAGCTTGGGAACACGGCGCGTAGTGGATGCCATGCGCGGCGCACGCTCTCGGCCGCGCGGCACCGGCCCCGGCGCTGGCCAGACAGGGCCTGCGAGCCGGTAGGATCGATGCTTCGCGCGATCGGCCGGCCACCCTGCCGTGCACCGATCGGCCAGCGGCGAGATAGCTCAGTTGGTAGAGCACACGACTGAAAATCGTGGTGTCCCCGGTTCGAATCCGGGTCTCGCCATCACTTGGGCCGGGACAAAGACAGGAATCGAGTCCGAACTTTGTAGTCGTTGATCAGGCACTGCGAAGCAGGTCTGCGACTACCTCGGCAGGCCGCTGATGACGCCGCGTGGCGAGCTGCTGCAGCCGCTCGGCGTCCTCATCCTCGACGCCGACCACGATTGTCAGTTTGGCGTCGGGATTGCCGACATGGGCCTCGACGTAGCGCGGATCGACGGCTGCCAGGTCGGCATCGAAATCACCGGGCTGGGGATCGGGATCTGTCCAAGGGTCGTGCGCCATGGTCATCTCCTAAGCAGTCTACGCTCGCGCGGCGAGGAATCCCAGCCCGTGACGATCAGCCACGTTGTCGGGTCGATGGTCTGTTCGACAACTAGCGTCAGGGCTCGATCGCCGTCGGTGCGGCCGATGAGCAGTCGGCGTTTGCCGGGAGATGTCTTGTGCGGGTTGCGCACGACGACGTGAGCGTTGCGAGGGATCTGGCGTGCGTCGTGGGTTGTGATGCCGCGGGCGCCAAGCTTGTCGATCGCAACCTCGGTTACAAGCAGTTCGGCGATCGCGTCGGGCATGCGACAGGTCTATCGGACCCGCATGTCGTCGCGCTTCGGCGGCCACGTAGCGAGCCACTCGACGATCCGCTCGCGGTGCCCTTGCGAAGCGATCGTACCCGACATGACGAAGGGATTCTCCCTCACGTAAACGGAGGTGTCGCATGCGCCCGAGCGGATCCGGCTCGTCCTGCGCGACGTTGCGCGGAGGGCCGCTTGAGCTCAAAGCGTCCCGTCCACCCCATTGTCAAGCGCCCCGCACCCGCTTGCGACGGCCGCGGACGTAGCATCGAGCGACGGTCGATCCCGCGCACCGACTCAAGTTCGAGCGCCAAACCGTCGAAACACCAATTAGGCCCAGTGGGCCAGGGGGGTACACCCCCATCTATCGCGGTTCTCGAATGCCGCAGTGAGGAGACGCTCATGCACAGCGTCCGTTTGAAGCACCCGCCCCTCACGGGCGGCGCTCTCGCAGCAAGCCAGCGCCCACGGCGGCGCGTCGGCGTCCGAAAGCTTCGCACCGGTCTGTTCGCGCTTGGACTGCTCTCCGCGATGCTCTTCTCGGCTTCGGCATCGGCGGCTCCGGCCACCGTCGGCCTGGGGACCGCCCAGAGCTTCTCGGTGCTGGCCGGCTCGACGGTCACGAACACCGGGCCGACGACGATGTTCGGCGACCTCGGACTCAGTCCCGGCTCTTCGGTGACGGGCGCTCCACACGTCCTCGGAGCCACGCACGTCGACGACGCCGTGGCGATCGCGGCGAAGAACTCGCTGACGACCGCCTACAACGAAGCCGCGTCGCGCCCGACGAACGGATCGGCCGGAACGGACCTCGCCGGGCAGACGTTCACGCCGGGGGTACGCACCGCGAGCAGCTCGCTGCTGCTGTCTTCCGGCAGCGTGACGCTCGACGCGCAGGGCGACCCGAACGCCGTGTTCATCTTCCAGATCGGCACGACGCTGATCACCGGCTCGAACACGAGCGTCAGCCTGGTCAACGGAGCGCAGGCGTGCAACGTCTTCTGGCAGGTCGGCTCCTCCGCGACGCTCGGCACGGGGACCCGCTTCGTCGGCACAGTGATGGCGTCGGCGACGATCACCGCCAACACGGCGGCGACGATCCACGGCAGGCTCCTCGCGCAGACGGGCGCCGTGAACCTGGACACGAACACGATCACGACCTCGACGTGCGCGACAGGCGGCGGCGAAACCACGACGCCGGCCGAAACGTCCGCTCTCGCCGAAGGGGCGGCACTCGCCGAACGGACCGCTGCGAGCGCACCCGCAACGCCCCCTGCCGTCGCACCCTCGGCGGCGGCCAAACGCGCTGCCGAAAAACGCGCAGCGGCCAAACGCACGGCCGAAAAACGCGCGGCCGCCCGTCGCCGTCGTCACAGGGAAGCGCTCAGACGCGCACCGGCTCGTCCGGCGCTCCCGCATCACCCGAGCGGGTTCACCGGCTGAGAGAGCCGTCCGGCAGATCCAGGCGGCCCCAGCCGGGCGCCTGGATCGCCGAGCGCTCACGACGATGAACCCTTCGCGAAGCGCCTCCGAACCGCGCCGCTCGCTCCGCCTGTCGAGAACGCACCGACGCGCGCGGGCAGCGATCGCGGGATCGATCGTCGCATCTGCGCTCGGTCTCATGTCCGGCGCAGCCTCGGCTTCGGTGCGCGTGCCGGCGACCCAACGGCTGGCGATCCTGCTCGCGGGACACGCCGTCCACGCCCGCCCGAGCGGCGGATCTCGGCGGGTCGCGGTCCTCGCGCCGCGCAGGCCGATCACCGGTGAGCGCACGACGCTGCCGGTGCTTGCGAGCGCGCAGAGTCCCAGCGGAGCGCGGTGGCTGCGCGTGATGCTGCCCGGGCGACCGAACGGGTCGAGCGGCTGGATCGCCCAGCAGGGCACGCGCAAGATCGCGACGGGCTGGCGCCTGGCGGTGCACCTGGGCGCGCGTCGCGTGCTCGTCTACCGCGACGGGCGACGCGTCAAGAGCTTCGCCGCCGTCGTCGGCGCGCCCGCGACGCCGACGCCGACGGGCTCGTTCTTCGTCGAGGAGTCGTTGCGGATGCGAGTCGCCGAACCAGGCGCGCCGTTCGCGCTGGCGCTCAGCGCCCGCTCGGACGTCCTGCAGGAATTCGACGGTGGCCCGGGCCAGATCGCGATTCACGGCCGCGACAACCTCGGCGGGACGTTGGGTACGGCCGCATCGCACGGCTGCATCCGGCTGTCGACCGCGAGCATCAGCTGGCTGGCCATACGGATCGGCCCCGGGGTTCCCGTGGCGATCGATCCGACTTGAGGTAGGCGCGAGCTGGCGACCGCTGGCGCAGACCCGATCCAGAGCGTGATCGTAGTCTCCCGCGAGCGGGTGGGAGTTTGCCCGGATGGCGCGCGGATCGCCCTCGCTTACGATCGCCGTCAATTGAGGCTGTTGCGTCGAGCCGGCAGCGCGAAACGTTCGGAAGACCGACCGGCGCAGAGCAAACGACACTAGATCTGAAAGTGGTGGAGACGATGCCCCAGACGAAGACCAAACGCCGTCCGCCGGCGAAAAAAGCAACCGCTGCCCGCAAACCTCAAGCAGCCAGCGGCAAGCGCGACGGCGCGGCCGCCGTCAAGCGGACGCAGGAGCTGTCCGACGACGTGATCAAGTCGCTCGACGAGGGAGCGCGCGCCGCGATCGATTCGGTGCGCAAGTTCGTCGAGACCGTCGACCGCTCGCTGCCGGCGCGCGGCGGCGATGACGGCCCGTCCAGGAGGGAGGAGGTCACGGACTCCGCCCTGGAGATGGCGCAGAAGCTGGTTCACACGCAGGCCGAGTTCCTGCGCAAGGTCGTCGACAGCGCCGCCAAGTCCGTGCGCAAGTCAAACGGCGCGAAGTAGCATCCGACCGAGGCCGCCGGGCGGGAGTCGCCGCCCGGCGCCGGTCGCCGCCGCTACCACCACTTCTGCTCGCGCGCCGCGTCCGTTCCGCCGGTCGTGTCGAGCGCGTCGAGCGCCGCCATCTGCTCGTCGTCGAGCTGGAAGTCGAACACCTGCGCGTTCTGCTCGATCCGCTCGCGATGCGTCGACTTCGGGATCACGATCGCCTCGCGCTGCACGCACCAGCGGATCAGCACCTGCGCCGGCGTGCGGCCGCTCCGCTCGGCGATCTCGGCGACGGCCGGCGCGTCGAGGTGGCGGCCGGTGCCGAGCGGGCTGTACGCCTCGAGCGCGATGCCGTCTCGCTTGCAGCGCTCGAGCAGCGCGCGGCGGTACTCGAACGGGCTGAACTGCACCTGGTCGACGACCGGCGCGAGCTGTGCGACGGCGGCCAGCTCGTCGAGCTCGCCGGCGCTGAAGTTCGACACGCCGATCGAACGCGCATGACCGCGCTCGTGCGCCTGCTCCATCCCCGGCCACGCCCACGTCGGACCGCCCTGCGGCCAGTGGATGACGTACAGGTCGACGTAGTCGACGCCCAGCCGCCGCAGGCTCTCCTCGGCGGCCGCCGCCGGATCGCCGCCGCGCGGGAAGAACTTCGTCGTGATGAACACCTGCTCGCGCGGCACGCCGCTGTCGCGCAGCGCCCGGCCGACGCTGGCCTCGTTCCCGTACGCCTGCGCCGTGTCGATGTGGCGGTAGCCGAGCTTGAGCGCCCAGCGCACGGCGCTCTCGCACTCCGGGCCGTCCGGCACCTGCCAGACGCCGAGTCCGAGCACCGGGATCTCGGCGCCGTCCGATAGCGCGCGAACCGGCGTGTCGATCGCCATCGCCCGAGTGTAGGCAGTCGCGCGCCGAGCGGCGCTGAACGGCGGCGAGCGGCTCGACGGGTGTCTCGCTCAGCGACTCGCCGCGTCGGCTCGCGGAGCCTGCCCGATGCGCGGCTTGACATTTGGGGTTGACAAGACGTTCGTTGGCGATTAGGTTATCGTCCGTTGGAATGATTGTCATGCAATCATACGATCGATAAATCTTGCTGTACGGGCCACGGGCTCTGCCGGCAAGTGAGGGAAGGGAACAGTCATGCCACTCCACCCCCAAGCGGAGGCGTTTCTCGCGCAGCTCGCTGCCGAAAACCTGCCGGCATTCGACGAAATGAGCGTGCTCGAAGCGCGCGCGGCGGACGCGACGTTCGACGAGCTGCAGGGCGAGCCGGTCGAGATCGCCGAGGTCCGCGACGTTCTCGCGCCCGGCGGCGAAGGCGAGGTGCCGGTTCGGATCTACGACCCCGAGCCGGGCGTGCCGCTGCCGCTGATCATCTACTTCCACGGCGGCGGCTGGCTGATGGGCAGCATCGACGTGGTCGACAAGCCGTGTCGGTCGCTGGCGGCTGCGGCCAACTGCGTCGTCGCGTCGGTTGGCTACAGGCTTGCCCCGGAGACCAAGTTCCCCGGCGGCCTCGAGGACTGCTACGCCGCGACCACGTGGCTCGCCGCCCACGCAACCGAGCTGGGCGCGGACGGGAAGCGTTTGATCGTCTCCGGCGACAGCTCCGGCGCGAACCTCGCCGCCGCCGTCGCGCTGATGGCCCGCGATCGCAACGGACCGGAGATCGCCTATCAGCTTCTGATCTACCCGGTCACCGCTCCCGCGCGGGGCAGCACGTTCGCCTCCTACACGGACAACGGCGAGGGCTACATGCTCACCAAAGGTGGGATGGAATGGTTCTGGGACCACTATCTCGCCGCGCCGGAGGACGGCGAGAACCCGTACGCCTCGCCGCTGCTCGCCGAGGACCACAGCGGTCTGCCTCCGGCGTTCGTCCTGACGGCCGAGTTCGACCCGCTGCGCGACGAGGGGATCGCCTATGCGCAGCAGCTGATCGAAGCGGGCGTGCCGGTCAGGACGATCACCTACGACGGCGCGATTCACGGCTTCTTCTGGATGAGCGGCGTGCTCGAGCACGGTCAGCAGCTGACCGCCGAGCTGGGCGAGTTCGTCAGAGCCGAGCTGCACTCGCAGGTTGCGGAGAGCGCATGAAGCCGGCGACACCTCGCCGCCGCGTCCACGCGGCGGGCCTTGACCTATTCGATTTCACGCGGAGGGATTTCCATGTCTGAGCAGCTAGAGCGGTCAACCGACGCCGAGTCCAGCTCGACGCCCGACTTCGACGTGGTCGTGATCGGCGCCGGCTTCGCCGGCCTCGGCATGCTGCAGCGTTTGCGCGAAGACGGGATGTCGGCACGCGTCTACGAGGCCGGCGGCGACGTCGGCGGGACCTGGTACTGGAATCGCTACCCGGGAGCCTGCTGTGACTCGATGAGTCACGTCTACTCCTACTCGTTCTCGGATGAGCTGCTCGAGGAATGGGTCTGGCATCGACGCTATCCGACGCAGCCGGAAGTCCTCGCGTACCTGAATCACGTCGCCGACAAGTTCGACCTGCGCCGTGACATTCACTTCGACACGCGCGTCAGCGCCGCCGTGTTCGACGAGCGCAGCAACCTCTGGGAGGTGCGCACCGAGCACGGCGACCGCGTGACGGCGCGCTTCCTGATCACCGCCGTCGGCTGCCTGTCGACTGCGCAGGTCCCTGACTTCAAGGGCGTCAGCCTGTTCGAGGGAGAGACCTTCCACACCGGTCAGTGGCCGCACGAGCCGGTCGACTTCAGCGGGAAGCGAGTCGGCGTCATCGGCACCGGCTCGAGCGGCATCCAGGTGATCCCGCTGATCGCAGAGGAAGCCGAGCACCTGACCGTCTTCCAGCGGACTCCCAACTACAGCGTTCCGGCGCGCAACGGCCCACTGGCCGACGAGCTCCAGCAGGAGTTCAAGGCCAACTACCCGACGCTGCGCGAGGAGACCAAGCACACGGTCACCGGCAACCTCTTCTACCAGGATGAGCGCTCCGCGCTGGAGGTGAGTCCCGAGGAGCGTCAGGCGCGGTACGAGTCCGACTGGCAGGAGGGCGGCTTCAAACTTCTGTTCGGCGGCTACAACGACCTGACGACCGACCTCCAGGCCAACGAGACGGCTGCGGAGTTCGTGCGGCAGAAGATCCGCGAGGTCGTGAAGGACCCGGCCACGGCCGAGAAGCTCGTGCCCACCGACCATCCGATCGGCACGAAGCGCCCACCGTTGGACAGCAGCTACTACGAGACGTTCAACCGTCCCAACGTCAGCCTCGTCGACCTGCACGAGTCGCCGATCGAGGAGATCACGGCTCATGGCATTCGCACGAGCGAGCGCGAGCACGAGCTCGACGCGATCGTCTTCGCGACCGGCTTCGACGCGATGACGGGCGCGCTCTCGCGGATCGACATCCGCACCAGCGTGGGCACGTCGCTCGCGCTGAAGTGGGCCGAGGGGCCACGCACGTACCTGGGCGTCGCAAGCTCCGGCTACCCCAACCTGTTCATCGTCACGGGACCGGGAAGCCCCTCCGTGCTCAGCAACATGCCGGTCTCGATCGAGCAGCACATCGAGTGGATCGGGGATCTGCTCGAGCACGCGAGCGAGAACGGCATCGAGCGCATCGAAGCCGACGTGGACGCTGAGGAGAAATGGACCGCGCTGGTCGACGAGCTCGCGCAGACGACCCTGCTGCCGCGCGCCAACTCTTGGTACATGGGGGCCAATACCCCGGGGAAGCCACGGCTGTTCCTGCCTTACATCGGTGGCGTTGGGGAGTACCGGGCGCATTGCAGCGAGATCGCCGCCAAAGGCTACGAAGGCTTCGTTTTCACCAGAAGCAAAGAGGTGGCGGGCGCCTCGCGCGCATAGACGTATCTGCTCCATCGTTACTCACAGAAACAGACAGGGGAGAGAGCGCAGTGATAAAAGCATCTACCATCAAGCGTCTGGCGGCATGTGCGCTGGGCGTCGTCGTAGTCGTCGCATTGGCGGCGTGCGGCTCGAGCAGCAGCAGCAGCAGCAGTAGCAGCAGCACGAGCTCCGGCGCGTCGGGCTCCAGCGCGGAAAGTGCAAAATACGCCGCGCTGCTGAAGTCCTCGACAGCGCTGACGCCGAGCCAGTACGCCGGCCCGACGCAGCCCGCTCCGGCGCCGCCCGGCGTGAAGATCGGGGTGATCAGCTGCTCTCAGAGCCTCGAGGGTTGTGTGCTGATAGCGAAGGGCATAACCAAGGCCGCGAGTGAAATCGGCTGGACGCCGCGCACCTTCGACGGGAAGGCCGAAGCCACGACGCAGAACGCGCAGATCCTCAATGCGATCAGCTGGGGAGCGAAGGTCATCGTTCTGCTCGCAATCGACCCGAGCACTGTGCAGACGGGCCTGAGCGCGGCGAAGAAAGCGGGAGTCGTGATCTCCGCGGCCTCCAATGGGCTCAGCAGTCCCAACCCGACCGTCAACCCACCATCCGGTGACATCTGGCCGGCATTCGACGTATCGCCCGATTACAAGCAGGCAGGCGAATACGAGGCCAACTGGATCATCGCCGATTCGGGCGGCAAGGCGAACACCGTCGTCTACGGCGACAAGGAGTACCTGTCGGTGGTGGCCCAGCAGCCCGGCGTGATCGACACGCTGAAGTCGTGCTCGGGCTGCACGACGGCGCCGGTGATCTACTTCACAGCCAATCAGATCGCCACATCGTTGGGCCCGGAGGTCGTCAGTTACCTGCGTACGCATCCGGACGTCAACTACATATTCTGCCCCTACGACCCGGCGGCGCCGGCGATGGTCACCGCGATTCAAAGCGCGGGGCTCGCCTCGAAAGTGAAGATCGTCAGCCTGCTCGGAGACGAACAGAACCTAAAGTTCATCAAGGAAGGTCAGGTTCAAGCAGCCGACGGGGCCAACGATCAGCAGTACATGGGATACGCGGTCGTCGATCAGACGATTCGCATCCTCGATCACAAGCCGATGTTCCAGCCGCTGGGCGAGAACGTGCCCTATCAGCTGCTGACGAAGGAAAACCTGCCCGCGAGCCTCGAAAGCTGGCAGGCGCCGTTCGACTACGTGTCGAAGTACACGGCCCTCTGGAAGGCCGGCTGATCGAAGATGGCCGTGACGAGCATCGTCGGCCCCGGCCAGAGCTCGGAGTCCCCGGGCCCTGGCCGGGGCGCCGGCGCTCAGCCCGGGCAGCCTGCCCTGTCGATCGAATCGGTCAGCATGCGCTTCGGCGATGTGCTCGCCGTGAGTGACGTTTCACTCGATCTGATCGCGGGGCAGGTGCACGGCCTGATCGGCGCCAACGGGAGCGGCAAGTCGACGCTCGTGAAGATCATCAGCGGCGTGCTGAACCCGACGTCGGGCTCGATCGGCGTCGACGGTGAATCCCGCGCGGGGCTCGGCTCTCCCGCCGAGGCCGCACGCCTGGGCGTCCGCGTGATCCATCAGGAGGCGCCGCTGATCGACACGATGACGGTGCTCGAGTCGGTCGCGATCTTCCGAGGCTACGAGCGCAGGCGCTGGGGACAGATCGACTGGCGCGCCCTGCGCCGCGAGATCGGCCGCCTGCTGGAGCAGATGGACGTGCCGGTGGCGCTCAACCAGCTTTGCGCCCAGGTCAGTCCCGCCGATCGGGCGGGGCTCGCGCTGGCGATCGCGCTCGGTGACGAGGCCGAGGCGGCCGAGCCCGTCCGCCTCCTGATCGTGGACGAGGTCACGGCCGCGATCCCCGATCGCGATACCGCGCGCCACCTCGAGAGGCTCCGCCTGGTCGCCGAACGCGGAGTCGCGGTCGTGATGGTCACGCACCGTCTCGCCGAGCTCGAGATCGCCGACGACACGACGATCCTGCGGGCGGGCTCGGTCGTCTATCGCCAGGGCTCAAGCGTCAGAAGGCCCGTCGCCGAGCTTGTCGAGGAGATGGCTTCGGGCGCAACGAGCGCCGAGCTCGTCGGCCACGGCGGTCAGCCCGCCCGGAGCACGCCGGTGCAAAAGCTGTGGTCGGTCGCGCCACCGGCGAGGTCGCTGGAACACAGCGCGTCGCGAACGGGCGCGGAGCCAGTGCTGTCGCTCCAGAACGTCACCGGCGATGAGCTGCGCGGCGTCTCGTTCGAGGCCCGGCCCGGGGAAGTGGTCGGCTTCGCCGGGCTGCCCCACGCCGGCATCACCGAGCTGCCGCTCGTGCTCGCCGGAGCGGTGCAGCGCACCGGTGGCTCGCTGCGCGTCGGGGATCGCGAGATCGCCCGCGCCGCGACGCCCGTGGACATGATCGAGGCAGGGCTCGCGGTCGTGCCATCCGACCGACTGCGTGCCGGCGGCGTTGCGAGTTTGTCGGTAGATGAGAACGTCGTCCTGCCGGCGCTCAAGCAGTACTGGCACAAACGCGCCCGTCGTCGCTCCGTCGTCGAGGGGGTAATCGACGCCTTCGACGTGCGCCCGCGCAACGGGAAGGCCGCGCTCGGCGCTCTGTCGGGCGGAAATCAGCAGAAGGTCCTGATCGGCAAGTGGCTTGCGCTGCGGCCGGCTGTCCTGTGCCTGGACGATCCGACCTACGGGGTCGACCCGGGCGCCAGGGAGACGATCTTCGACGCGATCCTCGACGCCGCGGCGCTGGGCGTTTGCGTCCTGTTCTTCTCGACCGAGCCCGAGCAGCTGGTGCGGGTCTGCACGCGGGTGCTGGTGATCGGCGAAGGCGTCATAGAGAGAGAGCTCAGCGGAGCTGAGCTGACACTGCAAACGTTGACGGAGTGGAACTACCGATGAGCACTCAGCCGGCAACCATCCCACCGACGGCGCTCGAGCCGATGCGCCAGGAGAACGAGCCACCCCGCGAGCGCTCCGTGCGCGCGACGATCAGGGCGGGCCGTCAGTACGCCACGTTCGTGTTGCTCGGCGCTCTGATCTTGATCTTCTCGCTGACCGCCGAAAACTTCGCGACGCTCTCCAACTTGCAGAGCGTCCTGATCGTGCAGACGGTGATCGCCTGCATGACCTTCGGCGTGATGTTCCCGCTGATCGTGGGCGAGTTCGACCTCTCGGTCGGGTACATGATCGGCTTCATCTGCATGGTCGGCGCGTATCTGGCCGGACACGGATGGAATGTCGGGCTGATCATCCTCGTGATGCTGGCCGGCGGGATCTTGCTCGGGCTGGTGAACTCGATCTTCATCGTCCGCGCTCACATCAGCTCGTTCATCGCGACGCTGGGTGTCGGCATCATCCTGCAGGGCCTCACCCAGGGTCTCAGCGGCGGATCGGTGCTGACGTCGAACATCCCGCCGTTCGTGACCCAGCTCGGGCGCAACTACGCCGGGCCGCTGGCGATCTCGGTGTGGATCGCGCTCGGTCTCGCCGCGATTCTCTTCTATGTGCTCGAGCACACGCCGTTCGGCCGCTCGCTCTACGCCGTCGGCGGCTCCGAACGCGTCGCCTTCCTCGCCGGACTGCGCACGAAACGCCTGAAGGCGCTGGCGTTCGCGCTGAGCGGACTGCTCGTCGGAGTCGGCGCGATCTTCGCGCTCGGCCAGAACGGCAGCGCCAGTCCGGAGTTCGGGCCGGAACTGCTGCTGCCCGCCTACGCGGGCGCGTTCCTCGGTGTCACGACCTATCGCGGCGGCTACTACAACGTCGTCGGCTCGGTCGTCGGAATCCTGCTCCTGGCGATCGGCTTCAACGGCCTGAGCCTCTTGGGCGTTCCGTTCTGGGTGCAGCCGGTCTTCAACGGCGGCGTGCTGATCGTGGCCGTGCTCGCCGCGCGGGCCGAGACGCGCAAAGTGCGGGTGGGTTCATGAGAACGCTGGACTTCCTGAATGATGCTTGGCGAACGCATGCGACAACCGAGCTTTCAAGGAGACGTACGTGACAGCCGATCATGAGGTGAACGATGGCGCCGGCGCCAACCTCTCGTTGGAGGTCGAGCGGATCGCCGCGCCACTGCGCGAGCAGGTCGTCGATCTGCTGCGCAAGGAGATCGTCGAGCTGCGCTTGGCGCCGGGACAGCGAATCGTCGAGCGCGAGCTGATCGAGCGAACGGGCGTGTCGCGCACGACGATTCGCGAAGTGCTGCGCCAGCTCTCGGTCGAGGGTCTGATCACGACGATTCCCCAGAAGGGAGCGATCGTCGCCTCTCCCTCGCCCAAGGAAGCCGCCGAGGTCTATGGCGTGCGAGCGCTGCTCGAGGGGGCCGCCGCGAAGGAGTGCGCGATGCGCGCGAGCGACGAGGATCTCGCGAAGATCCGTTCGGCCTTCGATGAAATCGAGGCGAGTCAACGAGCGGACGACGTCCCGCGCGCAATGCTGCGCGCGAAGACGCGACTGTACGAGGCCCTGTTCGCGGGCGCCGACAACGCGACGATCCAAGCGATCCTGGAGGGCCTGCAGGCGCGGATCGCGCTGCTGCGGGCGACGACGATGGCGGTGCCCGGCCGGCCCCTGCAGTCAGTCGAAGAGATCAGAGCAATCGTCGAGGCGATCGAGCGACGTGACCCGGAGGCGGCCGCGGCGGCCGCGCGCTTTCACGTGACCCAGGCGGCGGCGACACTGGCGAGTCCAACGCAGGGAGGAAACGATGGCTGAGCAGGACACCTATGCGGAGGGCCTCCGCGTGCGTACCGAGGTGCTTGGGGCGGAGCACGTGCAGCGTTCGCTGCAGCGGGTCACCGACTTCAGTCGCCCGATCCAGGAGCTCGTGACCGAATTCTGCTGGGGAGCGGTCTGGTCGCGTCCGGGGCTCGAGCGGCGCGAAAGGAGCCTGATCAACTTGGCGATGCTCGCCGCGCTGAACCGCTCGCACGAGCTCGCGGTGCATGTGCGGGGCGCCGTGCGCAACGGCTGCACCCCTTCTGAGATTCAGGAGGCGCTGCTGCAGGCGACGATCTACTGCGGCGTGCCCGCCGGGATGGAGGCTTTTCGCGTCGCCGAGACGACGCTCGCCGAAGTCGCCGCCGAGCGTGCCGCAGAGAGCGCGGTGGCGTCGAGCGACGGCGCGTCGAGCGAGCCGGCATGAGCGAGCCGGTCGGCTTTGTCGGGCTCGGGGCGATCGGAGCCCCGATCGCCACGGCTCTGCTCGAGGCGGGCAACGAGCTCGTCGTGCTCGATCGCCGCGCCGAGGCGACGGCGGAGCTCGTCGCGCGCGGCGCCGTCGCGTGCGCTTCGCCCGCGCAGGTGGCCGACGCCGCCTCGATCGTCTTCACGAGCCTGCCGACGCCACAGGCGGTGCGCGCGGTCGCGTGCGGCGAGGACGGCCTTGCCGGCGGCAGCGGCATCGAGGTGTTCGTCGATCTCTCGACGACCGGACAGCACGTCGCCGAGGAGATCAGCCTGGCGCTCGCGGCGGCTGACATCGTGTGCCTGGACTCGCCGGTGAGCGGAGGCGTGGCCGGAGCCGAGCAGCGCAGGCTGACGGCGATGGTCGCCGGCGACGAGCAGACGCTTCGAGCGCGTACGCCCGCTGCTGGAGACGTTCACCAGCCGCGTCCTGCACGTCGGGACGGTCCCTGGACAGGGTCAGGTGGCGAAGGTGCTGAACAACCTGCTCTCCGCCACCGCGATGGCGATCACCTCCGAGGCGCTCGCCGTGGGCGTGCGCGCCGGGCTGGATCCGGCGGTCCTGCTCGAGGGCTTCAACGCGGGCAGCGGTCGCAACACGGCGACCGCTGACAAGTTCCCCAACCAGGTGATGACGGGACGCTTCGCCGCGGGCTTCCGGTTGAGCCTGATGCGCAAGGACGTCGAACTGTGCCTCAGCGAAGCGCGGCGCAACCAGGTGCCGATGCTCCTCGGCGGGCTGGTCGAGCAGCTGTGGATTCTCGCCGACGCGCAGAGCGACGAGGACGCCGACCACACCGAGATCGCGCACCTGTTCGAGCGGATCGCCGGAGTCACGATCGCCGGAGGCGTGCATGACGCTCGCTGAACTGCCGCGGCAGCAGGCCGCGGGAACGGACGACCAACGGTCTGGCGGCCGCCGGGTGGATGACTATGAGGTGCTCGCGTTGCGCTACGGCACGCTTCGCGCCGACAAGCGCGAGCTCTACCACCGCTACGAGTCATATGGCGAGCCGGACGCGGTCGTCGAGATGGCCTACTACTTCTGGCTGCTGCGCAACGCGTCGGAGACCGTGCTCGTCGACACCGGCTTCGCGCCCGCCGTCGGCGTCGCACGCGGGCGCAGCTGTCTGTCTCCGCCGCTGCACGCGCTGAGCGCGATCGGCGTCGCGCCCGAGTCGATCTCGACGGTCCTGATCACCCATTTTCACTACGACCACATCGGCAACCTCGACGCGTTCCCCCACGCGCAGCTCGTCGCGCCAAGGGCCGAGCTGGACTTCTGGACCGGGCCGATGGCGAGCCGCTCGCAGTTCGCCGCGCACGTCGAGCGCTCCGAGATCGAGCGCATCCGCGTCGCGGCCGAGCAGGGGCGCGTGCGGCTGATCGACGGGCGCGAGCAGGTCCTGCCGGGTGTCAGCGCGATCGTCGTCGGCGGTCACTCGCCGGGGCAGACGGTCCTCGTGGTCGAACGCGACGACGGCGATGTCGTGCTCGCATCCGACGCCGTGCACTTCTACGAGGAGCTCGAGCTCGATCGTCCGTTCGGCGTCGTCTGCTCGCTGGAGGAGATGTACGCGGCCTACGACCTGCTGCGCGAACTCGGCAGCGCACCCGGCGCGGTCGTCGTCCCCGGCCACGATCCGCTCGTGCAGTCGCGGTTCCCCGCACTTGCCGAGTCCGGCGGCGTCGCCGTCCGCGTGCAGGCCGGGCGATGAGCTTCGGCGTGGATCAGGCGCTCGCCGAGCGCCCCGCCGACTCCTCGTTCCTGGCGGCGATCGGGACCGGAGCGGTGCTCGACGTGCCGATGTACCTCGACGGTCGATGGTCCTATGCGCACGATGGTGCGACCTTCGAGTCCCACGAACCCGCCAGCGGCGCCGTCTGGGCGCGCGTCGCCGAGGCCGGTCCGCAGGAGGTCAACCGCGCGGTCGCCTCGGCGCGGCGCGCGTTCGAGGGACCGTGGGGCCGGATGCACGGCTCCGACCGCGCGCGCGTGCTCTGGCGGATCGCGGAGACCGTCGATTCCAACCGCGACCTGCTCGCGCAGGTCGAGACGCGTGACAACGGCAAGGCGATGCGCGAGACGCGCGCCGAGCTCGAGATGATCGTTCGCTACTTCGAGTACTTCGCGGGCGTGTGCCAGAACGTGCGCGGCCACACGATGCCCGAGACCGGCGCGCACTTCGCCTATACGCGCCGCGAGCCCGTCGGCGTCGTCGGCGCGATCGTGCCGTGGAACTCGCCGCTGGTGATGCTCTCGTGGAAGGTCGCGCCGGCGCTCGCCGGCGGCAACACGATCGTCTTGAAGCCGGCCGAGGACACGCCGGTGTCGGCGCTTGCGCTGGTCGCTCTGCTGGAGGCGCTCGAGCTGCCGCCGGGGGTCCTGAACGTCCTGCCGGGCTTCGGCGCGCGCACGGGTCGCGCGCTCGTGGAGCACTACGACGTCGACAAGATCGCCTTCACCGGCTCGACCGAGACGGGCAAGGGGATCGCCGCGGCCGCCGCGAGGACGCTGAAGCTGGTGACGTTCGAGCTCGGCGGCAAGTCGCCGAACATCGTCTTCGCCGACGCCGACCTCGAGCAGGCGGTGCGCCGCTCGGCGTACGGGATCTTCTCGGCCTCCGGACAGTCGTGCATGGCCGCTTCGCGCACGCTCGTGCAGCGCTCGATCCACGACGAGTTCGTCGAGCGCTTCGCCGCCAAGGCCGACTCGATCAGAGTCGGCGACCCGCTCGACCCGACCACGCAGATCGGCGCCACGACCTCACGCCGCCAGCTCGACAAGGTCGCCGAATACGTCGGCATCGGCGTCGAGGAGGGCGCCCGCGTCGCGGCCGGCGGCGCGCCGCCGGCGCTTCCGCAGAACCCCGACGGCTACTTCTTCAGGCCGACGATTCTCGACGACGTCGAGAACACCATGCGCGTCGCCCGCGAGGAGATCTTCGGGCCGGTGACGACGATCATCGGCTTCGACGACGAGGAGGAGGCGCTGCGCCTGGCCAACGACACGGTGTTCGGGCTGGCGAGCGCCGTGTGGACGCGCGACGTCAAGCGCGCTCACCGTGTCGCCCATCGGCTTCGCGCCGGCACGGTCTGGATCAACAACTACCGGATCTGGAACTGGCTGGTGCCGTTCGGCGGCTACAAGCAATCGGGCTACGGGCGCGAGAACGGCATCGAGGTGATGGACCACTACACGCAGACGAAGTCCGTCTGGGTCGACCTGCAAGAGGACGCCCCGGACTGGTTCGGAGACTGAGCGATGGACGGCGGATCGCTCAGGAGCGCCGTGATCGGCCTCGGCAACATGGGCGGGCGCATCGCCCGGCACATCCGCGCCTCGGGCCTGCCGGTCGTCGGCTTCGACGCGAGCAGCGAGCAGGCCGGCCGGGCCGGCGTCGAGCTCGCGGGATCCGTCGCGGCGGCGTCGGCCGCGGCCGACGTGGTCCTGCTCTCGCTGCCGGACAGCAAGGTCGTCGAGGCTGTCGTCTACGGCGAGGAGGGCCTGCTCGAGCACTCTCGCGAGGGTCAGGTCGTGATCGACCTGAGCACGGCCGCCCCAGCGTCGAGCGTTCGCATTCACGGCGACTTCCTCGACGCCGGCGTCGACTTCCTCGACGCCGGCGTCTCGGGCGGGGCGGCCGCCGCCGAGCGGGGAGCGCTGTCGATCATGGTCGGCGGCTCCGCCGAGGCGCTCGAGCGCGTCTCCGAGCTGCTCGAGGTGATCGGCGAGCACACCTACTACATGGGCGGCGCCGGCTCAGGGCACACGACGAAGCTGCTGAACAACTTTCTCAACGGCGTCAGCCTGGCGGCGACGGCCGAGGCGATGGTCGCGGCGCGCAGGAGCGGACTCGACCTGCAGCAGGTGCTCGATGTGATCAACCACTCCAGCGGCGTCAACTTCGCCAGCCTGAATCGCTTCCCGCGAATCGTCGAAGGCGACTACCTCGAGGGCGGCCTGACGGTCAACCTGATGGCGAAGGACCTGATGCTCTATCTGGACATGGCGCGCGAGCTGGAGGTGACGAGCCTCGCGGGGCCACCCTCGCTCGGCGCCTTCAACCTGGCGGCCGCGCTCGGGTACGGAGATGCGATCAGCAACCGCGTGGTCGATGCGCTCGGCGACCTCGCCGGCGGCGTTCGCCTGCAGGACGCAAACGTCGAGTTCGAGCCAAAGGAGCAGCCATGAGAATCGCCAGGGGACGCGCCGCAGGCGCCGACTCGGAACAGCGCACGGCGACCTTCACGGGGGTCGTCTGGGCGGACCCGGTGCTCGCCGCCGAAGACGGGGTCGTCGTCAACTCGGTCTTCTTCGAGCCCGGAGCGCGCACGCACTGGCACTCCCACGACGACGGCCAGGTTCTCTACGTCACCCACGGCGAAGGGCTGATCGGCAACCGCGCCGGCGAGGTCCAGCGGATGACCCCGGGCGACGTCGTGCACTTCGCCGGCGGCGAGGAGCACTGGCACGGCGCCGCGCCCGGCTCCTACCTGCTGCACGTGGCGATCTCGATCGGCGGGCACGAGTGGCTCGAGCCGGTCTCCGACGAGGACTACGAGGCGGCCGCGCGATGAGCGGATTGGACCGTAGACGAGCGAGGGGAGCGATCCATGGGAACTGAGGGAAATGCCCGGGTGGGCGTCGGCGTGCTGCCGGCGCGCCTGTCGGCCGCGCTGAGCCGCGGCTACGTCGAGCAGGGCGAGCCGATCTCACGATCGGTGTTCGACACGGCGAGGCGCGAGACACTGCAAGCATGGATCGGTCGCCTGATCCCCGGCGACGAGCATTGGCCGAGCGCGGGCGAGCTCGACGCGTCGAGCTACGTGGACGCCGTCGTCTCCGGTACGCCCGAATGTCGCCCGCTCGCGCTCCGGGCGCTGGCGGCGCTGGAGAGCGGCGCCTGGGAGCGGCACGGCTGTGCGTTCGGCGCCTGCTCGGATGAGCAGAAGGACGCGTTGCTGGGCGAGCTCTCGCGCGGCGCTCATCAGACCGCTTTCACGCTCGTGCTCGAGTTGACCTATGAGGCCTACTACCGCCACCCGCTCGTCTGCGAGGTGATGCGCGAGCGCACCGGCTTCGACTCGCGCCTGCCGCACCTGGGCTCTTCGATGGATCCGTTCGACGAGGCGTCGCTCGATCGCGTCAAGACGCTTCCGGCCCACTTCCGCGAGGTCGCCGCATGAGCGCGCGGTCTTCCGCTGAAGCCGAGGTCCGCAGCGACCACGACGTCCTGATCATCGGCGCCGGCTGCGCAGGCTCGGCGGTCGCAAAGCGCCTCGCCGAGCGAGGCGTCGGGGTGCTGTGCCTGGAGCAGGGCGACTGGGTGACGCCGGACATGCGACCGAAGTCGCACATGGACTGGGAGGCGCGCGTTCGCCATCAGTTCAACCCGAGCCCGAGCCGGCGGATGTGGGACGGGGACTACCCGGTGACGAACCTGGGTGGCAACCCCGTCGACGCGCTGATGTACTCGGCGGTCGGCGGCAGCGCGGTCGGCTACGGCGGTCATTTCTGGCGATTCGAGCCCAGCGACTTCCGCGCCAAGACGCTCGACGACTTCGGCGTGGACTGGCCGATCTCCTACGAGGAGCTCGAGCCCTACTACGACCTCAACGAGACCGAAATGGGCACGGCCGGTCTGCGGGGCGACCCGACCGGACCGCCCCGCGCGAGCGAGTCGCCGACGCACCCGATCCCGATCGGCCGACTCGGCGAGAAATGGGTCTCGGGCCTGGAGCGTCTCGGCTGGTACTGGTGGCCGCAGGAGCTGTCGATCATCAGCGAGGACTATCGCGGCCGTGAGGCGTGCACCAACCGGGGGTTCTGCACGGCTGGCTGCCCGCACGGCGCGCTTGCGTACGCCGAGGAGGTCTACCTCACGCCCGCGATCGCCAATGGCGCCGAGCTGCGCACGCACGCGCGGGTGCGTGAGATCACCGTCGGTCCAGACGGTCGCGCGACCGGCGCGCTCTACTACGACGCCGAGGGCGAGCTGCGCGAGGCGCGCGCGAAGGTCGTCGTGCTCTGCGCGAACGGCCTCGGCTCGCCTCGCCTGCTGCTGATGTCGACCTCGGCGCGCTTCCCCGACGGGCTGGCCAACAGCAGCGGGATGGTCGGCAGGAACTTCATGACGCACGTGCAGACGATGGTGATCGGTCGCTTCGAGGAGCGGATCGACGCCCATCAGGGCGCCTGGGGCGGAGCGGTCGCCTCCCGGCACTTCTACGACGGCGACCCCGAGGGCGACTTCAAGCGCGGCTTCATGATGGCGGCGATGCGCGGCTACCCGCCGCTGACGACGGCGCTCGGCGTCGCGCCGTGGGGACCGGGGCATCACGCCGAGCTGGAGCGCCACCTCAACCACGAGGGCGTGATCTGGGTCTGCGGCGACGACGAGCCGGAGCTGAGCAACTTCGTCGAGCTCGATTGGGAGTCGACCGACGCCGAGGGGCTGCCGGGCGTGAAGACTCACTACACGCTCTCGGCCAACAGCGAGGCGATGTCGGTGAACATGGTGCGGCGAGCCACCGAGCTGTGCATGGCGGCGGGCGCGGTCTCGGTCAGGGATCTCGGCTTTCAGACGCTGCTCGGATGGCATCTGCTGGGCACGGCGCGGATGGGCTCGGACCCGGCCAGCTCGGTGCTCGACGCCTACAATCGCGCTCACGACGTGCCCAACCTCTACGTCGTCGACGCCTCGAGCTTCGCGACGGGCGGCGCGGTCAACCCGACCAACACCGTGCAGGCGCTCGCGCTGCGCGCCGCCGACCACATCTGGCAGGAGCGCCGCTCATGGACATGAGCCGTGCGGCGCACGAAGTCAACGTTCTCGAGGAGGACATGATGGACACTGAGGCGATCTCACCCCCTGCGACGTCCGCGTGGACGCGCGAGTTCATCGGACGCTCGCGGCCGATGCTGATCGACGGCAGCTGGGTGGGCTCCGCAGCCGGCGCCGAGCTCGACGTGCACGACCCGGCCAGCGGCGACGTGATCGCGAAGGTCGCGCAGGGGGACGCCGAGGACATCGACCGCGCCGTCAAAGCCGCACGGCGAGCCTTCTCCTCCGGGCCCTGGTCGCGGACCGGCGGCGCGGAGCGCAGCCGCTTGATCTGGCGCCTTGCCGATCTGCTCGAGCAGCGGGCGGATGACTTCGGCGAGCTCGAGACGCTCGACAACGGGATGCCGATCGGCGTCGCGCGCGACGCCGTCGTCCCGCTGAGCGCCGACGTGCTGCGCTATATGGCGGGCTGGGCGAGCAAGCTCGAGGGCAGGACGATCCCGCTCGACGTGCCGACTGCGCCGGACGGGCGCTTCTTCGCCTACACGCTGCGCCAGCCGGTCGGCGTCGTCGGTCAGATCGTGCCGTGGAACTTCCCCCTGTTCATGGCCATGTGGAAGCTCGCGCCGGCGCTCGCGGCCGGTTGCACGATGGTGCTCAAGCCGGCCGAGCAGACACCATTGACCGCGCTGCTGCTCGGCGAGCTGATCTGCGAGGCGGGCTTTCCCGACGGCGTCGTCAACATCGTGCCGGGATACGGCGAGACCGCGGGCGCGGCGCTCGCCGATCATCCGGACGTCGACAAGATCGCGTTCACCGGCTCGACCGAGGTCGGCAAGCTGATCGTCAAGGCGAGCGCCGGCAACCTCAAGCGGGTGACGCTCGAGCTCGGCGGCAAGTCGCCGAACATCGTCTTCGACGACGCCGACCTCGAGCAGGCGATCGCCGGGGCCGCGCAGGCGGTGTTCTTCAACGCCGGGCAGAACTGCGCCGCCGGCGCGCGTCTGTTCGTGCAGGACGCGGTCTACGACGCCGTCGTCGAAGGCGTCGCCGAGCGCGCCTCCAGGCTGAAGATAGGCCCGGGGCTCGACGCCTCCTCCGAGCTCGGGCCGCTCGTCTCCGAGGAGCAGCTGGCCCGCGTCACGGGCTACCTCGACTCGGCGCGCGAGGAGGGTGCCAGCTTCGCCATCGGCGGCGCTCGCCACGGGGAGCGCGGCTATTTCGTCGAGCCGACCGTGCTGACCGACGTCTCGCCGCAGATGAGGGTGATGCGGGAGGAGATCTTCGGCCCGGTCGTCGCGGTCACGGCGTTCAGCGACATCGACGATCTCGTGCAGCGCGCCAACGACAGCTGCTACGGCCTCGCGTCCGGCATCTGGACCCGCGACCTCTCACGCGCGCATGAGCTCGCCCGTCGGCTGGAGGCGGGCACGGTGTGGGTCAACACCTACTCGCTGAACGCCGCGGCGCTGCCGTTCGGCGGCTTCAAGGAATCGGGCTGGGGACGGGAGCTCGGCGAGGAGGGTCTGGGCTCCTATCTGCACACCAAATCGGTCTGCATCGGGCTCTGAACGGATGGAGCCAGTCAACAGCCAGGGGGGTCACGCGATCAACGTCGCCGGCGCTCAACCGTCGGCGGGCGAGCGCGTGCCCGAACCCGTCTACGAGGTGCTCGCCCCCGAGTTCAAGGACTGCATCGACCCGATCTCCTGGCTGGAGCGCCTGTACACGGGCTGCCGCTGGGCCGAGGGGCCCGTCTACTTCGCCGACCTGCGCTGCCTGCTGTGGAGCGATCTGCCGAACCAGCGGATGCTGCGGCTGGATGAAGAGTCGGGTCAGGTCGGGATCTTCCGCACGGTCACGGGCCACGCCAACGGCAACACCCGCGATCGGCAGGGGCGACTGCTCACCTGCGAGCAGGGGGCGCGCCGCGTCGTGCGCCACGAGCACGACGGAAGCCTCACGGTCTTGGCCGACAGCTACGAAGGCCGGCGCCTGAACTCGCCGAACGACATCGTCGTCAAGTCGGACGATTCGATCTGGTTCACCGATCCGAGCTACGGGACGATGTCGCTGTACGTCGGCAACAAGGGCGAGCAGGAGCTCGAGGACTGCAACGTCTATCGCCTCGATCCCGCCGACGGTCGGCTCGAGGTCGTGGCGAGCGACTTCTCGATGCCCAACGGCCTCGCCTTCTCGCCCGACGAGAAGCGGCTCTACATCGCCGACTCGGGCTACCTCACCGACGAGACGGCGCCGCGTCACATCCGCGCGTTCGACGTGGACGACGCCGGCGGCCTGCACGGAGGCGAGACGCTGATCGAGATCGAACCCGGGATACCGGATGGATTCCGCGTCGACACCGACGGGCGGCTGTGGATCGGCGCCGGCGACGGGGTGCAGTGCGTCACCGCCGAGGGCGAGCTGATCGGGAAGATCCTCGTACCCGAGGCGACGGCGAACGTGACGTTCGGCGGACCGAAGCGAAACAGGCTCTACATCACGGCCACCACCTCTCTGTACGCCACCTACCTGAACGTAACCGGTGCCCAGCGACCCTAGCCAGCTCGACGACCCCCTCGACGACGAGCTCGCCGCCCTCCTCGAGATCAAGACCTTCGACCCGCCCGCCGAGTTCTCAGAGCACGCGCTGCTCAGCGACCCGGCGATCTACGAAGAGGCCGCCGCGGACCCGCTCGCCTGGTGGGCCGCACAGGCCGAGCAGCTCGACTGGTTTCAGAAGTGGACGCGCGTGCTCGACGACGAGAACCCCCCGTTCTATGAGTGGTTCACCGGCGGCTCGCTGAACGTCTCCTATAACTGCCTGGACCGCCACGTGATCGCCGGGCACGGCGATCGCATCGCCTTTCACTGGCGCGGCGAGGACGGCTCTGAGCGCGAGATCACCTACGCAGAGCTGCTCGCCGAGGTCCAGCGCTTCGCAAGCGCCTTGAAGGACCAGGGCGTGGGCAAGGGCGACGTCGTCGGCATCTACCTGCCGATGATCCCCGAGGTGCTCGTCGCGATGCTCGCCTGCGCGCGGATCGGCGCGCCGCACAACGTCGTCTTCGGCGGCTTCTCCGCCGAGGCCGTGCGCGAGCGGATGGAGTTTTCTGAGGCCAAGCTCCTGATCACCGTCGACGGCGCTCAGCGCAGGGGCAAGACGGCGCCGGTCAAGGACCGCGTCGATGAGGTGATGGGCGACCTGCAGACGCTCAAGAAGATCGTCGTCGTCCGTAGCTCCGGCACGCCGTGTCAGATGCAGGAGGGCCGCGACGTCTTCTACGAGGAGATCTGCGCCGCCGCCGACCCCGCCTGCCCGCCCGAGCCGCTTGACGCAGAGCACCCGCTGTTCATCCTCTACACCTCGGGCTCGACCGCCAAGCCGAAGGGCATCCTGCACACCAGCGGCGGCTACCTGACGGGCGTCGCCGCGACGCACCGCTACGTGTTCGACTGCAAGCCGCAGTCAGACGTCTACTGGTGCGCCGCCGACGTCGGCTGGATCACCGGGCACTCCTACATCGTCTACGGCCCGCTCTGCAACGGCGCGACGTCGGTCATGTGGGAGGGCGCGCCCGACTACCCCGCCAAGGACATCTGGTGGGAGATCGTCGAGCGCTACGGCGTCACGATCCTCTACTGCGCGCCGACGGCGATCCGCGCTGCGATCAAGTGGGGCGCACAGTGGCCGGGCAAACACGACCTTCAGAGCCTGCGCCTGCTCGGCTCGGTCGGCGAGCCGATCAACCCGAAGGCGTGGCTCTGGTACCACAAGGTGATCGGCGGCGAGCGCTGCCCGATCCTCGACACGTGGTGGCAGACCGAGACCGGCGCGATCATGATCTCCCCGCTGCCCGCCATCACCAAGACGAAGCCCGGTTCGGCGTGCTTCCCCTTCCCCGGCGTGTTCGCCGAGGTCCGCGACGAGTCCACCGGCGAGCCGATCGAGGAAGGCCAGGGGCTGCTCGTGCTGACCCGTCCGTGGCCGTCGATGCTGCGCACCCTCTACAAGGAGCCCGAGCGCTTCCTCGAGACCTACTTCAAGCGCTTTGGCAAGGAGACCTACCTCGTCGGCGACGCCGCGCGGATCGACGCCGACGGCTACATCTGGGTGATCGGGCGGATCGACGACGTCGTCAACGTCTCCGGGCACCGGCTCTCCACAGCCGAGCTCGAGTCCTCGATCGTCGCGCACTCAGACGTCGCCGAGGCCGCCGTGATCGGCCAGCACGACGAGGACACCGGCCAGGCGATCGTCGCGTTCGTCACGCTGCAGGGCGAGCTCTCAGGCGACGAGCTGACGATCGAGGGCATCCGCGAGACGGTCGCGATGCGGATCGGCAAGTTCGCCCGCCCGAAGCGGATCATCTGGGCCGAGGAGCTGCCAAAGACGCGCTCGGGCAAGATCATGCGCCGCCTCTTGCGCGACATCGCCGAGGGACGCGCGCTCGGCGACGTGACGACGCTCAGGGACCCGGCCGTCACGGCTCAGCTGGAGGAGCGCGTCAGGGAGATGCTGGGGCAGGAGGACTGAGCTTGCACGGCCTCAGCCGAGGGAGGCTGGCAGCAGGAGGCCGTACGTCGTAAGGCCATGGCGGTGGCGCGCGCACCTCGGCTGAGCGTCGCGCTTCGCTCGGCGTCCGTGCGTCGCCGGCACGAGCGTTCGAAGCTCGCGAATTGGCTCGCCAGACGCCACGCGAAGGCGCGGCCTGACAAAATCCAACTATGGAGGGTCTTCGTATCAAGCGGGGTGGGGTGGACGACATCCCGGCGATCCGCGGCCTGTGGGAGTCGATGCACGGGCATCACACGATGCTGCCCGACGCGCACCCGACGCGACCGGTGCGCGACTCGTGGCTGCTGCGCAGCGCCCAGTACGAGCGCTGGCTCGAGACCGAGGACGCGCAGCTGTTGATCGCGCTCGACCGCGAGCGGCCGGTCGGCTACGCGGTCGTGCGGATCATGTCCGCGCCGCCGACGTGGGACTTCGGCGGGCGCGTCGCCGAGCTCGAGAGCCTCTCGGTCGCGCCCCACGCGCGCGGCCGCGGCGTCGGCGGCATGCTCGTCGCGGCGGCGCGGCGCGCGGCGCACGAAGCCGGCGCGACGCGCGTGCTCGTGTCGGTCGCGTACGCCAATCGCGACGCGCTGCGCTTCTACGAGCGCGAGGGCTTCGCCGAGTTCTACGTGCAGCTGATCGACGAGGGCCGCGCCGAGGATGAGACCGTCGAGGGGTCCGGCGTCTTCGGGAGCTGATGCAGCGCTGGCGCGCGGCGCTCCGCGGTGGAACGGATCGCCGATTCCCGCGCGCGACTGCGGGGTAGTCTCTGGGGGTCGGTCAAACGGCAAGCGACGACACGGAGGTCCCATGAGCCATCGATTCGCACTCGGCACGTTCCTGTCGCTTGCCCTCGGGCTCGGGCTGCCCGCCGGATCGGCAGCCGCCGCCGGCGCGGCCACGCAGGCGCTGCCGCAGGGCGCGTCGCCCGCGGCGACGCCGTCGAACCTCGTCGCAGCGACGCCGGCGACCGCGCCGGTCGAATTCGAAGTCGGCCTGCAGCTCGGCGATCAGGCGGGCGCCGAAGCGCTTGAGCAGGCGGTGTCCGACCCGACGAGTCCCAGCTACCGGCGCTACCTGACGCCGGCTCAGTGGGAGCGGCGCTTCTCGCCGAAGCCGGCCGCGGTCAAGGCCGTCAGCGCCTGGCTGCAGTCGCAGGGCATCGCCGTCGGCTCGGTCGGCGCCGACCGGATGACGATCGAAGCGAGCGCCCCGGCGGCGACGGTCGAACGCGCCTTCGGCACGCGCCTCGGCCAGTACCGCCAGCTCGGCCGCGTCGTGCGACTCAGCTCCGGCCCGCTGAACGTCCCGAGCACGATCGCGCCGCTGATCAGTGGCGTCAGCGGCATCGATCAGACGGTCGCGACGCCGGCCGCCCGCGCCGGCCTCGAGAACCGTCCGGCGGCGAAGACCCCGGCGACCAAGGAAATCCCTCAACCGCCGGGCTTTCGCAACGCGCCGCCGTGCTCGAGCTCCTACGGCGAAAAGAGCGACACGACCGATCCGCCGTATGGCGGCGGCTACCCGAGCCCGCTGCCGTACGCGTCGTGCGGTTACGTGCCGGCGCAGCTGCAGGGCGCGTACGGGCTGACCGCGCCGATCGCCGCCGGGATCGACGGCAGGGGCGTGACCGTCGCGGTCGTCGACGCGTACGCCTCGCCGACGCTGTTCGGCGACGCTCGCGAATACACGCTGCGCAACCAGCCGGCGCAGCCGCTCGAAAGCGGGCAGTACGGGCAGCTGCTCAGCAGCAGGTTCAACGACGTCGAACTCTGCGAAGCCAGCGAATGGTTCGGCGAGCAGACGCTCGACGTCGAGGCGGTCCACGCGACGGCGCCCGGCGCGAAGATCCTCTACGTCGGCGCCAAGAACTGCGAGAACGCGCTGTTCAAGGCGGTGCGACAGGTCGTCGACGAACACCTCGCCGACGTCGTCACCGACTCGTGGGGCGACAGCGGCGGCGACCTGCTCGACTCGACCGGCACGCGGCGCTCGTTCGACAACGTCCTGCTGATGGCCGCCGGCACGGGCATCGGCGTGCAGTTCTCCTCCGGCGACGAAGGCGACCAGTTCGCGAACCTCGGCATGAACGTCGCCGACTACCCGCCGTCGAGCCCGTACGCGACGGCCGTCGGCGGCACGAGCCTGCAGGTCGGCGCCGCGAACGCCCGCGCCGGCGAGCTCGGCTGGTCGACGTCGAAGAGCGTGCTGTGCACTACGCAGCTGCAGGTCGAACGCTATCCCGGCTGCCGGGCCGCGGCAAAGCTCGGCACGTGGCGGCCGCCGGCGCCCGGCGAATACCTCTACGGCGGCGGTGGCGGCACGAGCTTCCAGTACCCCGAGCCCTCCTACCAGCAGGGCGTCGTGCCGGCGGCGCTCGCCCAGCGCAACTCCTCGACGACCGGCGTCGCCAACCGGGTCGAGCCGGACGTCTCGATGGACGCCGACCCGACGACCGGCATGCTCGTCGGGGAGACCCAGCAGTTCCCCGACGGCACCTACTACGACCAGTACCGGATCGGCGGCACGAGCCTGTCCTCGCCGCTGCTCGCCGGCGTGATCGCCGACGCCGACCAGGCCGCCGGCGCTCCGCTCGGGTTCGTCAACCCGCTGCTGTACCGGCTCGCGGGCACCCCGGCGAGCGCCGCGAGCGCGTTCTACGACGTCGTCCCGGGCAGCCCGCAGGCGCTCGTCCGCGTCGACTACCTCGACGGCGTCGACGCGAACGAAGGGACGATCACGTCGGCGCGCACGCTCGAATACGAGGGCCGCGAGACGTTCTGCAGCGGCACCGGCAACTGCACGCACCAGAAGGTCGCGCTCGAAACGGCGCCCGGGTTCGACTCGATGACCGGCCTCGGCGCGCCCGGCGCCGGGCTGCTGGCCGCGCTGGCCGCTCCCTGAGCGCTCGCAGCGGGCTGGCGCGCTCGCAGCGCGCGTGGACGGCAGAGCGCTTCGGGCGGCCATAACGGCCCGTGCGGCTCAGCCTTTGCGGCGTTCGTGCCGATACACCACGCAGCATGCCCCTGCCCGAACCAGCCCGCGAGGACGATCGGCGCGCGGGCTCGCGCTCGGCCGAGGGCAACGACGCCACCGACGGCATGCGGACGGAGGTCGCGGTGCGGACGATCGTCGACCGGTTGCCCGCGATCCTGTACGTCGCCGACGCGGGCGTCGGCGGGCGCTGGCACTACATCAGCACCGGCGCGACCGAGATCCTCGGCTTCACGCCCGAGGAGTGGATGGCCGATCGTGGGCTGTGGGCGCGCCAGGTTCACCCCGACGACCGCGAGCGCGTGTTCGCGCGCGAGGACGATCTGCTCGAGCCGGACGTGCCCGACGAATACCGGATCCTGCACCGCGACGGCAGCGTCCTGTGGGTGCGCGACGAAGCGGCCCTCGTGACCGACGTCGACGGGCGCGGACGCTGGCACGGCGTGATGCTCGACATCACCGACCGCAAGCTCGCCGAGGCAGAGCTCGAGCGCCGCGCCGAACAGCAGGCGGCCGTCGCGCGACTGGGCGAGCACGCGCTCGAGGGCGCCGAGGTCGCGGCGCTGATGCACGACGCGCTCGAGGAGGCGGTCAGGATCCTCGGCGTCGAGCTTGGCGCGGTACTGGAGCTGCAGGAGCGCCGCACGACGCCCCTCCTGCGCACGTCGCTCGGGCTCGAGCCCGACGCGCGCGAGCTGCCACGCGACGTCGCCGCGCAGCTCGTCGGTCAGATCGAGGGCCGCGACGGTCACTGGGGCGAGCTGTGGCTGGCGACGTCGCAGCCGCGCACGTTCGAAGCCGCCGACGTCGACTTCGTGCAGGCGCTCGCGAACATCCTCGCCGACGCGATCCAGCAGCGCGGGACCGAAGACGACATCCGCTACCAGGCGCTGCACGACCCCCTCACCGGGCTGCCCAACCGCGTGCTGTTCATGGACCGCCTCGGCCACGCGCTGTCGCGCCCCGGCGCCGAGATCGCCGTCGTGCTGCTCGACATCGACAACTTCAAGCTTGTCAACGACAGCCTCGGCCACAGCGCCGGCGACGAGCTGCTGATGGAGATCGCGCCGCGCCTGCAGGGCGCGCTGCGGCCATCCGACACGATCGCGCGGCTCGGCGGCGACGAGTTCGTCGTGCTGCTCGAGCAGGTGCCGCACGTGCGCGCCGCGGCCCGCGTCGCCGAGCGGATCGTCGCCGCGTTCGAGATCCCCTTCCAGCTGACCGGCGGCGAGCACTTCGCGAAGGCGAGCCTCGGGATCGCGATCGCCGACGGGAGCGACAGCGCGCCGGCGAGCCTCGTGCGCGACGCCGACGCGGCGATGTACCAGGCGAAGGGAAGCGGGCGCGGGACCTTCGAGGTGTTCGACCGCGCGATGCGGATCCGCACCGTCGAGCGCCTGTCGCTCGAGAACGACCTGCGCCGCGCGCTCGAGCGCGACGAGCTGCGGCTCGACTACCAGCCGATCGTCTCGCTCGAGGACGGCTCGATCGCGTCGGTCGAGACGCTGCTGCGCTGGCAGCATCCCGAGCGCGGGCTCGTCGCTCCCGACGACTTCGTCGGCGTCGCCGAGGAGTGCGGGC
The DNA here is from genome assembly GCA_963782925.1 of uncultured Solirubrobacteraceae bacterium. Lineage (GTDB taxonomy): Bacteria > Actinomycetota > Thermoleophilia > Solirubrobacterales > Solirubrobacteraceae > Palsa-744. The sequence goes on along the minus strand of CAWALH010000002.1, from coordinate 1,280,834 downwards.
TGATCGAGCCGATCGGGCGCTGGGTGCTCGAGACCGCGACGAAGCAGGCGGCCCGCTGGCACGCCGCGCACCCCGACGCGCGCCCGCTCGGGATCTCCGTCAACCTGTCCGTGCGCCAGCTGATGCAGCGCGACCTCGAGGCGACCGTCGCGCGCGCGCTCGAGCGCAGCGGGATCGAGCCGTCGAGCCTCTGCCTGGAGATCACCGAGTCGGTCCTGCTCGAGGAGCCCGACAGCGTCAGCGACACGATCACGCGCGTCTCGCGGCTCGGCGTGCGCTTCGTGCTCGACGACTTCGGCACCGGCTACTCGTCGCTCGCGTACCTCACGCGGCTGCCGATCGACGGCCTGAAGGTCGACCGCTCGTTCGTCGAGGCGCTCGAGCGCGACGCCCGCAGCACGGCGATCACGACGGCGATCGTGCGGATGGCGCACGCGCTCTCGCTCGAGGTCACCGCCGAGGGCGTCGAGACCGAGCGGCAGGTGCACGCGCTGCGCGCGCTGGACTGCGAGCTCGCGCAGGGCTTCTACTTCCACCGCCCGGTCTCCGCCGAGGCGATCTCGGCGCTGCTCGCCGAGCAGAGCGCGCGAGGCGATGCCGACGGAGCGCTGCGCGAGGACGGTGCGAGCCGCCGCGACGGCGGCGACGAAAACGAGCCGGCGAGCGATGGCGGACAGGTGATCGCCCGCCGCTAGACTCGGCTGCGATGGCGAGTTCCGACGACGAGCTGTTCGGTCCAGAGCACGTCCGCGTCTATCGCGAGACCGACGGCGAGCACGGCTACGAGTGGCGCGGCACGACGATCCTGCTGCTGAGCACGCGTGGGCGCTCCTCCGGCGAGGAGCGCACGACGCCGCTGATCCATCGCACCGACGGCGATCGTTGGGCGATCGTCGCGTCGAAGGGCGGCGCGCCGGCGAACCCGAGCTGGTACGAGAACCTGCGCGCCGACCCGAACGCGACGATCCAGGTCAAGGGCGATGTGATCGACGTGCGCGCCGAGGACGCCGCCGGCGAGGAGCGCGCGCGGCTGTGGGCGCTGATGCGCGAGGTGTGGCCCGCGTACGATGAGTACCAGAGCCGGACCGACCGCGAGATCCCGGTCGTCGTCCTCTCGCGCCGCTGACGTTCCGACGCTCGGGCCTCGCGCCCGAGGCCCGCAGCCGGCCGGACCGCCTCGATCGGCCCGCAGCCGACCTGACCTACTCGACCCAGCGGGCCAGCAGCGGGTCGTCCTCGACGCCGGCGCGCATCCACGCGAGCGCCGGCGCGCGCAGGTCGCGCTTCGTGCGCGCGTACACCTCCGGCGGGAGCTGCGCCAGGCGCGCGGCGACGTGCAGCGCACGCGCGAGCACTTCGTCGGGGTCGAGCACCTCGTCGAACACGCCGAGCCGCTCGCATTCGGCCGCGTCGGTCAGCTCGCCGCCGAGCGCGAGCACGCGCGCGGCCTGTGGCGTGAGCTCGGCGCGGACGACGCCGAGCGCGGCCTGCGGGTAGGGCACGCCGACCTTCACCTCGGTCAGGCCGTAACGCCCGGCGCTCGAGGCGACGCGCAGGTCGGCGCACAGTGCGAGCACGAGGCCGCCGGCGATCGCGTGACCGGTGATCGCGCCGACGACCGGCAGCTCGAGCTCGTAGACGCCGAGCGCCATCGCGTTGATGCCGGCGACCATCTCACGCTGCTGCGCCGGGCCGTACGACGGCACCGCCTTCAGGTCGGCCCGGCCGAGAAACAGCCCTCGCGCCCGGCCAGCACGAGCGCGCGCGGGGCCTGCGCCGCCGCCTGCGCGACCGCCTCGACGACCTCGCGCAGCAGCTCGACGTTCATCGCGTTCGCCGGCGGGCGGTCGATCGTCAGCGCGACGACGCCGTCCTCGTGCTCGCTCAGCGTCACGTGCTCCACGCACGTGAGCGTATTCGACGCCGCGTCTATGCTCGCTCGATGCGCGACTACTGCGTCGTCGACGTCTTCGGCGAGGCGCCGTTCACGGGCAATCCGGTCGCCGTCGTGCTCGACGGCGACGGCCTCGGCGACGAGCGGATGCAGCGCTTCGCGGCGTGGACGAACCTCTCGGAGACGACGTTCGTGCTGCCGCCGAGCACGCGCGGCGCCGACTACCGCGTTCGGATCTTCACGCCCGTCGCCGAGCTGCCGTTCGCCGGGCATCCGACGCTCGGCACGTGCCACGCCTGGCTGCAGGCGCGCGCGCATGCGCTCGGGGAGAGTGCGGCGCAGGTGCCGCGCGAGGTCGTGCAGGAGTGCGCCTCCGGCCTCGTGCGCGTGCGCGACGACGACGGTCGCCTCGCGTTCGCCGCGCCGCCGCTGCTGCGCGAGGGGCCGGTGCGAGGAGCAGCTCGTCGCGCAGCATCGCCTCCGTGCTCGGGCTCGAGCGCGCGGCGATCGTCGACGCGCAGTGGGTCGACAACGGCCCCGGCTGGGTCGCGGTGATGCTGCGCGACGCGGCGGCCGTGCTGGCGATGCGTCCGGGCTTCGTCGACCTCGACGTCGGCGTCGTCGGCGCCTACCCGCCGGGCTCGCCGTACGCGTTCGAGGTGCGCGCGTTCTTCCCCAAGGACGGGACGACCGTGGAGGACCCGGTGACGGGCAGCCTCAACGCGTCGCTCGCGCCGTGGCTGCTGGACACTCGACCGCGCGCGGGCGCCGTACGTCGTCAGCCAGGGCACCGCGCTCGGCCGCAGCGGGCGCGTGCACGTCGACCGCGACGCGGACGGCGTCGTGTGGGTGGGCGGCGCGACGGTCACGTGCGTCGCCGGTCGCGCCGAGCTGTGAGCGCCGCGCGGTTACGGCGTCGGCGCGCGGCCCTTCTTCGGGACCGTGTCGGCGAGCTTGCGCAGCAGCCCGTGCAGCGTCGCTAGCTCCTCGTGCGTGAGCCCGCCGAACAGCTCGCGCTGCAGCTGCGCGGCGAGCTTGCCGATCCGCGCGAGCGTGCGCTCGCCCTCGTCGGTCAGGTAGATCGCGCGCGCGCGCCGGTCGTCGGGGTCCGGACGCCGCTCGGCCAGGTCGCGCGCTTCGAGCAGGTCGATCACGGCGACCATCGAGCTCGGGTCGATGCCGGTCTTCTCGTGCAGCTGCTGCTGGCTGAGGCCGGGATGCGCGTGGACCATCGTCATCACGCCGAAGTCGCGCGGATGCAGGCCCTCGGGCTCGAGCGCCTTGTGGAAGCGTCGGCGCGAGGCCTCGCCGAGCCGCGCCATCAGGTAGCCCGGGTACTTGCCCAGCTCCCCCGGTATCGGTCCTCCATCCCACATCGCGCGTTCATTCTATGCCCAGAAGACTATTTGTGATACAAATTATTGAAGGACGAATGATGACCGCCGCGCGGCCCGCTCGACGGCCGGCGGCGGCAGACCGCCTCGCGGGACGACCGGCACGCCGGGGCGAGGCGGCGACGAGCGAGCCGCGATGAGTTTCCGCCGGCCGTCCCGTCTGAAGACGCGAACGCAAACAGCGAACGAAGGAAGGGCGCAATGGCATCGCTGACACGCTGGGTACTGGCGCACAAACGGATCGTCGCGGTCTTCTGGATCGTGCTGACGCTCGTCGGCATGGCCTCGGCGGGCTCGGCGACGAAAGCGCTCAAACAGAAGTTCTCGGTGCCCGGCAAGGAAGGCTGGGTGACCAACCAGCAGATCCAGCGCGAGTTCAACGGCACCGGCGGCAACGGCGCGCCGCTGCTGCCCGTCGTGACGCTGCCGGCCGGCGCCTCGCTCGACTCGCCCGCCGTGCGCGCCGAACTGCGCGGCGTCGAAGCGAGGCTCGCGCGCGCTCTGCCCGGCTCGCGGATCGCCGGATTCGCGAGCACCGGCAACCGTGCGTTCGTCTCCAAGGACGGGCGCACGACGTTCGCCGTCGCCTACCCGCCGCCCGACAGGACGCAGCCGTTCGACAGACAACCCGAAAGCCGCGGAACACGCCGGCGCGGCGCTGCGGGGCGCGACCGTCGCCGGCGCGCCGGTCCACCTGACCGGCTACGACGCGCTGTCGGTGCAGAGCGGCGGCGGCAACGGACCCGGCGTGCTCGTCGAGGCGCTGCTCGGCGGCTTCGGCGCGCTGCTCGTGCTCGCGTTCGTGTTCGGCTCGTTCCTCGCGATCGTGCCGATCATGATGGCCATCGTCTCGATCATGACCACGTTCCTGCTCGTCTGGGGGCTGACGGCCGTGACCGAAGTCTCGCCGATCGTGCAGTTCCTGATCGCGCTGATCGGGCTCGGCGTGTCGATCGACTACGCGCTGCTCGTCGTCGTCCGCTGGCGCGAGGAGATCGCGCCACGGGCGCGAGGGCGACGAGGCGATCGTGCGCGCGATGGAGACCGCCGGGCGTGCGGTCGTGTTCAGCGGCACGACCGTCGCGATCGGCCTGCTCGCGCTCGTCGCGCTGCCGCTGCCGTTCCTGCGCTCGGTCGGCTATGGCGGGATGCTGATCCCGCTGATCAGCGTGATCGTCGCCATGACGCTGCTGCCGGTCGTGCTCGCCAAGCTCGGCCCGCGCCTCGACTGGCCGCACGTGCGCGACGACGATCGCGCGAGCCGCTCGTGGACCGGCTGGGCGAACCTCGTCGTGCGCCGCCGATGGGTCGCCGCGGTCGGCGCCGCCGCCGTGCTCGCGGCGCTCGTGTTCGCCGCGACCGGCCTGCAGCTCGGGCCTGCCGAACGCTCGACACGATCGCCAAGCAGGGCGACGCCAAGCAGGGCCTCGCTCGCGCTCGAGCGCTCGGGCATCGGCGCCGGCGCGCTGCTGCCGTACGAGACGCTCGTCGAAGGCGCCGCCTCGCCGCAGGCGCGTCGCCGCCGCGATGGCGTCGGTGTCCGGCGTGCACGGCGCGGTCGCTCCGGCGAATCCCGAATGGCGCCGCCCGGGCGCGCGCCGTCGTCGACGCGTTCTCGATCCCCGACGGCTCGACGTCGGCCGGGCGCGACACGCTCGACCGGGCGCGCAACGCCGCGCGCGCGGTCGGCGACGGCGTGCGCGTCGGCGGGCTGCCGGCGCAGAACCAGGACTTCATCGACGCCGTCTACGGCAACTTCCCGCTGATGATCGCGCTGATCGCCGTGATCACGTTCATCCTGCTCGCGCGCGCGTTCCGCTCGCTGCTGCTGCCGCTGAAGGCGGTGCTGCTGAACGTGATCAGCGTCGCCGCGGCGTGGGGCGTGCTCGAGCTCGTCTGGCAGCGCGGGCACGGCTCGGACGCGATCTGGGGGATCCCCGCGACGGGCTCGATCGACGGCGTGGATCCCGCTGATGGTGTTCGCGTTCCTGTTCGGCCTGTCGATGGACTACGAGGTCTTCATCCTCGCGCGCATGCGCGAGGAGTACGACGCGACCGGTTCGACCGACACGGCCGTCGTGCGCGGCATCGGGCGGACCGGCCGGCTCGTGACGAGCGCCGCGCTGATCCTGTTCCTCGCGTTCGTCTCGCTCGCGTCCGGCCCGGAGACCGAAATCAAAGTGCTCGCGACGGGCCTCGCCGCCGGCATCCTGCTCGACGCGACCGTGATCCGCGCGCTGCTCGTGCCGGCCGTGGTGTCGCTGTTCGGGCGCTGGAACTGGTGGCTGCCGAAGCTGCCGGCGCGCCTGTTGCGCGTCGAGCCGTCGCTGCCGCCGGGCACGGCGCGCGGCGAGGCGAGCGGATGAGCGCCCGCGCCACGCGGCCGTCGCGGTGCGCGACGGGAGCCGCGATCGGCGCCGCTAGGGTGGCTCGATGAGCACCGCACCGGCGATCGAAGTCGAGCAGCTCGTCCGCGAGTTCAAGAAGGGACCGCGCGCGGTCGACGGCATCGACCTCGCCGTCGCGCCCGGCGAGATCTACGGCTTCCTCGGGCCGAACGGCGCCGGCAAGTCGACGACGGTGCTGATGCTGACGACGCTGCTGCCGCCGACGAGCGGGCGCGCGAGCGTCGGCGGCTACGACATCGTCCACGACGGCGCGCACGTGCGCGCGTCGATCGGCGCCGCGCTGCAGGAGGCGGCGCTCGACGCGATCCTCACCGGACGCGAGCACCTGCAACTGCAGGCGACACTGCAGGGCATGCCGAAGGCGCAGCGCGCCGCGCGCGGGCAGGAGCTGCTCGAGCGCGTCGGGCTGACCGAAGCCGCCGACCGGCGCGTCGGCGGCTACTCGGGCGGGATGAAGCGGCGCCTCGACCTCGCGCTCGCGCTCGTGCACAGCCCGCGCATCCTGTTCCTCGACGAGCCGACGACCGGCCTCGACCTGCAGAGCCGAAGCGCGCTGTGGGAGGAGGTCTCGCGGCTCGCGCGCGAGGAGGGCATGACCGTCTTCCTGACGACGCAGTACCTCGAGGAGGCCGACGCGCTGGCCGACCGCGTCGGCATCATCGACCACGGCCACATCGTCGCCGAGGGCACGCCGACGAAGCTGAAGGAGGAGATCGGCAATCCGACCGTCGAAGTCGTCCCCGCCGATCCGACCGCCGGCGACACGCTCGCGCAGCGGCTCGATGGCTTCGGCACGATCGCGCGCAACGGCAACGGCGCCGTCACCGTGCAGCTCCCCGGCGGCGAGTCGCAGCTTGCCGAGATCGTGCGCACGCTCGACCAGGCGCAACTGAAGGTCGCCTCGCTGGCGCTGCACCAGCCCTCGCTCGACGACGTCTTCCTGGCGAAGACCGGGCGCAAGCTCGAGGGCGCCGCCGAGGAGGAGGATGAGCAGCGCTAGCGGGCAACCAGCGCTTGCCGTCGGTGGCGGTGGCGGTGGCTCCGCCCGAGCGTTGCCCGCGCTGCCGTCGCCGAGCCTGCTCGAACAGGTCGGCGCGATCGCGCGGCGCTCGGTCGTGCGCACGTTCCGCCAGCGCGCGCTGCTCGTCTTCCCGCTCGTCTTCCCGCTGATCCTGTTCGCGATCAACGGCTCGGCGCTCAGCGCGGCGACGCACATCCACGGGTTCCCGCCGGTCAGCTACCGCGACTTCGCGCTCGCCGTGCCGTTCCTGCAGGGCGCGCTGTTCGTCGCGATCACGGCCGGCACCGACCTCGCGCGCGACATCCAGTCGGGCTTCTTCGACCGGCTCGCGCTGACGCCGCTGCGCGGCTCGGCGCTGCTCGCCGGGCAGCTCGGCGGCGCCGTCGTCGTCGCCTGCGTGCAGTCGCTCGTCTACCTGCTCGTCGGCATCGCCACCGGCGTCGGCATCGCGAGCGGCTTCGGCGGCGCGCTCGTGCTGCTCGCGCTGTCGATCCTGATCGCGTTCGGCTTCGCCGGGCTCGGCTCGCTGCTGGCGCTGCGCTTCGGCACGGGCGAAGCCGTGCAGGGCTTCTTCCCGCTGCTGTTCGTCACCGTCTTCCTCAGCTCCTCGAGCCTGCCGCGCAACCTGATCAAGACCGACTGGTTCAAAGAGGTCGCGACGTACAACCCGGTCTCGTATCTGATCGAGGGCATCCGCAGCCTGATCATCACCGGCTGGGACGGTCAGGCGCTCGCGCTCGGCTTCGGCTTCGCGCTAGCGCTCAGCGTGATCACGCTGAGCTTCGCCGGCGCCGCGATGAAGAACAGGCTGGTGCGCACGTGAGGCGCTTCGTGTTCGTCGCGCGCGGCGTCGCCTGGCGCTCGGTGCACAACACGCTCGTCAACCCGGTGATCCTGCTGCCGTCGCTGATCTTCCCGCTGTTCTTCCTGGCCGCGTTCGCCGGCGGCCTGTCGAAGGTCGCCGAAGTGCCGAACTTCCACTACGGGCCCGGCTACACGGCGTTCCAGTTCGCGTTCGTCTTCCTGCAGTCGGCCGCCTTCGGCGGCGTCTTCACCGGCTTCGCGATCGCGCGCGACTTCGACTCGGGCTTCGCCCGTCGCCTGATGCTGACCGCGCCGCGGCGCAGCGGCATCATCGCCGGCTACGCCGTCGGCGCGCTCGTGCGCTGGCTGTTGACGGCGACCGTGATCACCGTCGCCGCGCTGCTCGCCGGGATGAACGTCGTCGGCAACGGCGGCGAACTCGTCGGCATCGTCGGCATCGGCGCGCTGATGAACCTCGTCGCGGCGCTGTGGGCGTGCGGCGTCGCGATGTTCCTGCGCACCGAACAGGCCGGCGCGCTGATCCAGATGCCGGTCTTCGTCGTGCTGTTCCTCGCACCCGTCTACGTCCCGCTGAACCTGCTCAGCGGCTGGATCCACACCGTCGCGCGGATCAACCCGGCCACGGCCGCGCTCGAGGCCGCGCGCGGGCTGCTCGCCGGCTCGCCCGTCAAAGTCGCGCTCGCGTTCGGGCTGCTCGCGGCCGGCGCCGCGGTCACCGCGGTCTGGGCGCGCCGCGGGCTCGCGTCAGCCGAGCGCGCAGGGTAGCGCTGCCGGTGCCGACGCGCCGCGCGGCGCCGCGCGGCGCGGGCTGCCTCTCAAAAGGGAGCTGAGCTCTCCGGCTGCGGAAACAAATTGGCTGTGCGGCCAAACGGCCGCGCAGCTACGATCGGAGCGTGCGCCGACTGCTCGCGCTGACGACCGCGCTGATGTTCCTCGAGCTGGTCTTCTTCACCGTGCTCGCGCCGCTGCTGCCCGGCCTCAAGCACGAGCTCGGGCTCTCGACGTCGCAGGCCGGCGTGCTCGTCGCGATGTACGCCGTCGGCTGCGCCGTCGGCGCGATTCCGGCGCTGATGATCGTCGTGCGCCTCGGCGTGCGCACGACCGCGCTCGTCAGCCTCGCGACGTTCGCCGCGATGAGCGTCGTCTTCGGGCTCGCGCACGGATACGACGCGCTGCTCGCCGCGCGCTTCGTCCAGGGGCTCGCCGGCGCGACGTGCTGGACGGCGGCGATGCTCTGGCTGCTCGAGGTCGCGCCGCTCGATCGCCGCGGCGAACTGCTCGGGATCGCGTTCGGCGTCAGCGAGGCCGGCGCGATCGCCGGGCCCGCCGCCGGCGGCGTCGCCGCGGCCGCCGGGCGCGCGAGCACGTTCGTCGCGATCGCCGTGCTGTGCGGCCTGCTCGCGCTCGTCACGACGCGCTTCCGAGGCCCGCCGGCGCCCGCCGAGAAGCGCCTCGGCCTGCGCCCGGCGCTCTCCTCGGCGCCGATTCGCAAGGTCATGTGGATCACGCTGCTGCCGGCGATCGTGCTCGCCGCGATCAGCGTGCTCGCGCCGCTGCAGCAGCACGACCTCGGCGCCGGCGCCGGCGAGATCGCGGCGACGTTCGCCGTCGCCGCGATCCTCGGCATCCTGATCCGCCCGTTCTACGGCCGCTGGAGCGATCGCCGGGGCCCGCGGCGGCCGGTCCGGCTGGGACTGCTCGCGTGCGCGCCGGCCGCGCTCTTCGTCCCTTGGATGCACACGCGCCTCGGCGCCGCGGCGCTCGTCGTCGTCGTGCTGATCCTGATCGGCGTGCTGTGGGCGCCGGTGATGGTCATGCTGTCCGACGCGTGCAGCGCCGAGGGCATCGGCCAGCTCGTCGTCGTCGCGCTGATGGACCTGACCTGGCCGCCCGGCAACATCGTCGGCTCGGCCGGCGGCGGCGCGATCGCGCAGGCGGCCGGGCAGCGCGTCGCCTACGCCGCGATGGCCGCCGCCCTGCTCGCCGGCTTCTTCGCGCTGAGCCGTGCCCGCGCGCCCGTGCCGATCGCCGATTCCCCGGCCGAGCCGGCCGTCGCCGCCGACGGCCTGTACCTGCCGCGCACGTGACCGGCCGCAGCGCCCCGTACTTCGAGGACCTGCACGTCGGCCTCGTCGAGCACGCCGCGCCGGCCGTCACGCTGACCGATGGGCTCGCGGCGCAGCACCAGGCGATCGTCGGCGACCGCCTCGCGCTCGCGCTCGACGCGACGCTCGCGCGCGCCGTCGCCGGATCGGCGAGCGCGCTCGCGCACCCGGCGCTCGTCTGGGACGTCGCGATCGGCCAGTCGACGCTGCTGACCGGGCGTGTGATCGCCAACCTCTTCTACCGTGGCCTCGTGCTGGCGCGCGCGCCGGCGATCGGCGACACGCTGCGCACGAGCACAGAGGTCGTCGCGCTGCGACAGACGACGCCGCGCGCCGATCGCCCGGCGAGCGGCCTCGCCGCGCTGCGCGTGCGCACGAGCGATCAACAGGGGCGCGCCGTGCTCGACTTCTGGCGCTGCGCGATGCTGCCGCTGCGCGACGCCGACGGGCGGACCGGGCGCGAGGACTCGTTCGACGCGATTCCGGCCGAGCTCGACGGCGAGGCGCTGCGCCGGCCGTTCGCCGGCTGGCGGCTCGGCGAGCTCGCATGCGACGTCGCCGGCAGGGGCGGGCGCGACGCGGCAAACGGCTGGGGCGACAACGGCCGATCGCTAGCCGCGATCGCGCCCGGCACGCGCTGGCGCGTCGACGGCGGCGACGTCGTCAGCGGCGCGCCCGAGCTCGCGCGCCTGACGCTCAACGTCGCCGCCGTGCACCACGATCGCGCGGCGCAGCGCGACGGGCGCAGGCTCGTCTACGGTGGGCACACGATCGGCATCGCCGCCGCGCAGGCGACGCGCTCGCTGCCGGAGATCGCGACGTTCGTCGGCTGGCACTCGTGCGAGCACCTCGCGCCGGTCCACGAACGCGACACGCTGCGCTCGGAGCTCGAGCTCGAGGCGCGCGAGCCGCTCGACGGCGGCTGCGCGCTCGCGCACCTGCGCTCGCGTGTGCGCGCCTGGCGCGAGCACGACGACGCGCGCGACGATGCGCTCGGGGTCGACGTGCTCGACTGGCGCTTCGTCGCGCTCGCCGTCTGACCGGCGCCGGTCAGCCCTCAAACGCCACCGGCGCCCGGGCACGAGGCCCGGACGCCGGCAGGCGCTGTGTGGAGGAGAGGCGCTGCTAGCCCTTGGACCAGAAGCGCATGTCGGGCAGGTCGGAGGAGTAGTAGTTCGTCACGTTCTTGCCGAGAACGGCCACCAGTTCCGAGTCGTACGCCCAGATTCGCGGCGTGTTTTCGATGTACAGTTCGTCGGCCTTGTTGAGCATTTCCTGACGCTTCGGTTCCTGCGTCACGTACGGGATTTCTTTCATGATCTTGTCGGCCGCCGGGACGCACACGTTGTTGTCGTTGAACTGGTTGTTCGGCGGGCACTGAAGGTCGTACGCCCAGTGGTAGTCGGGCGCGACGACCTGCGGACCGTCGAGGAACACCGTCGAGCCGTCGTGGTTGGTGTAGACGACTTCGAGGAACGCCGACGGCGAGACGACCGACACCTTCGCGGTGACGCCCAGCTGCGACCACGCACCGGACGCGGCCGTCGCGATTTCCTTGCCGACGATGTCGCCCTGCCCGACGTAGATCGTGAAGCTGACCGGCGTCTTCACGCCTGACTTCGCCAGCAGTTCTTTGGCCTTCGTCAGGTTCGTTTCACGCGGTTTGCCGACGGTCGAGTCGTACCACGAGTACGACGGCATCCACTCGCCGAAGTACAGCTTGCCGTAGCCGTAGGCGACCTTCTGCAGCACGCCTTCGTACGGGAACGCGTAGCTCAGCGCCTGACGGAAGTCCTGGTTGTTGAAGAACGCGTTCTTGCCGGTCGCCCACGGCTTTTCGACGCTCTGCGGCATCTGGATCGTCTCGGCCTGGCGCGACTTGAACGAGGCCACGACACAGCACGAGTTGCTCACGAGGCTGTGCGCCGCCTGGTTCGACAGGCCGAGCGTGATGTCCGCCGCGCCCGACTGCGCGTCGAGCAGCAGCGTTTCGTTGTCGGGCACGAAGTTGAGGATGATCTTCTTCGTCTTCGGCGCTTCGAAGAAGCTCGGGTTCGCTTCGAGCACGAGCTGGTGGCCGGCGCTGTAGCTCTTCAGCAGGTACGGCCCGTATCCGGCGTCGTGGCTTGCGAGCCATTCGTTGGGCTTTTCCTTCTGCTGGCCGCCGTGTTCTTCGACCAGTTTCGGGTCGTAGATCGCGCCGGCCGTCGGCGTCGAGAGCACCTGCAGCTGGTTCGGCGCGGGGCGCTTGTAGTTGATCACGACGGTCAGCGGCCCTTCTTCCTTGATCGACGTGATCAGCGGCGGCGTGTAGTCGGTTTCCTCGAGCACCGAGTAGCCGCCCTCGCCCGCCTTGATCACGCGGTTGAGCGACCACACGACCGCCTTCGCGTCGACCGGGTCGCCGCTCGGGAACTTCAGTCCGGGACGCAGGTGGAACGTGAGCGTCTTGTTGCCGTTGCTGAACGCGTAGGACTGCGCGAGGTACGGCTTGACCGCGCTGATGCTGAGGTTCTGCTGTTCGGTCCCGGCGACTTTGCCCGCTTCATGCGTGACCTGCGTCAGCGTCGAGTACATCGCGCCGTCGAAGCCCGGGTCCTGGTCGTTGGTCGTGAAGTTCGGGTCGAGCGTCGCGATCGGCACGGAGTTGTTGACGATCAGCGTCGCGTTGGCGTTCGGCGTGGCTTTGCTGAGCCCGCCCGAGCTTGCCGAGCTCGAGCTCGACGAGGAAGAGCTCGAGGAGCTCGAGCTCGAACCGCACGCCGCCAGCAGGATCGCGGCGGCGAGCGCCGCGGTGGCGGCCAGGAATGCGCGCCTCGCACGGGCGCCCGGCGTTCTCTCGGATTTCATCTGCTCTCCAGTGCTGAAGCGGGTCATCCGGCCTCCATCGCTAGTGCGGTTCATCGGGGGCGCCTCCGTTGCGTCGATCTCGGCGAGTGTCGAACCTACTCGACCTCGCGAGAAGAACGCCTTCAGTGTTTCTTGGTCGCCGCGACGCGCTGCTCGACGCCGGCAACCCCCGGTCCCGACGGCGGGCTCACGCGTCAGAGCCCATTTATGACGATCAGTCGATATGCAACCTACCTGCTTGCGTCGTCCGCCGTCAAGGACCCGCGCCGCAAGTGCGGCGCGAGCGCTTCGACACCTGTCGAAACCCGTTCTGCAGCAGTCGCTTGACAATGCCCAGGCGGATGAATACGTTCCGAACCGACTGATCGATATGCCATCTTCTCGACCGCTTCGGCCCTGCGGCTGGCGTCCTCGCGCCTCAGCCGGCCCCCACGATTCCGAGAATCTCGCGCGCCTGGACCGGCGTCGCCACCGGTCTGCCGATCGCCTCGCACAGTGCACGCGCGCGCGCGACGAGTTGCGCGTTCGACTCGGCGTACTCGCCGGGCGCCATGTAGACGACGTCCTCGAGGCCCGTGCGGATGTGACCGCCCAGCGCGAGCGTGACCGCCATCATCGGGAAGTTGTGACGTCCGATCGCGGTCACCATCCACGGCACGCCGTTCGGGACGAGCCTCGCGAACAGCTGGATCGACTCGACCGTCGGCGGCGCGCCGCCGATCACGCCGAGCACCATGTGCATCATCCCCGGCGGATGTCCGTTCGTTTCGCCCGCGAGCCGCGCCGCCGTGACGGCCATGCCCATGTCGAAGCACTCGTACTCGGGCACGATCCCGCGGGCGGCCATCTCGTGCGCGAGCTCCTCGATCAGCGACTTCGGGTTCATGAAGACGACGTCGTCGGGGCCGAAGTTGATGCTGCCGCAGTTCAGCGACGCGACCTCCGGCTGCGCGTTCAGCGAGCGGCGGCGCTCCTCGGCCGGCGAGCCGAGCTTGCCGCCGGTCGTGAAGTTGAGCACGACGTCCTCGGTGCGCTCGCGCACGGCGCGCTTGATCGCGAGGTAGTCCTCGGGGTCCTGGGTCATCTGACCGTCGCTTGTGCGCGCGTGGATGTGCACGACGCTCGCGCCGGCGCGAGCGGCGCCGACGGCCGCTTCGATCACGTCGTCGCGCGTCCGCGGCTGGTTAGGGTTGCCCGTGACGATCCCGCCGGCGACCGCACACGTGAGGATCGCCGGATCGCTCATCGCCGGAAGACCTCGTGCGCTGCGTGACTGTCCACAACCACCTCCCTATCGCCGAGCTCGGTTGGAGCCCGTGCGTAGCTGCGCCGGTAATATACCGAACGAGGGGAGTACAGATCGAACGGGAGGAGAGGTTGCGCCGATGAGCTCGGGTCCCCTCGCACTCGGTGCGGAGGAGCGCTCGCGCCCGCAGGCGCCGCTCGAGCCCGCGCGCGCATCGGCCTCCGAGCGCGTCATGAGCCTGACGCGCTCTGTCCTCGCCGACCGCAAACTCGCCCTCCCGGTGATCGTGCTCGTGCTGCTCGTGCTGTTCGCGATCTTCGCGCCGATCCTCTGGACGCACGGGCCCGACACGCAGGATCTGATCCACTCGCTCGAAAGCCCGTCGGCGTCGCATCCGATGGGGACCGACCAGCTCGGGCGCGACGTGTTCGCGCGGGTCGCCGACGGCGCCCGCATCTCGCTGATCGTCGCGACGCTCGTGACGCTCGCCGGCGCGCTGATCGGCGGGCTGATCGGCCTGCTCGCGGGGACCGTCGGCGGTATCAGCGACGGCGTCGTGATGCGCGCGATGGACGCGATCCTCGCGTTCCCGCCGCTGATCCTCGCGATGGCGGTGACCGTCGGCCTCGGCGCCGGCCTGAACACGGCCGCGATCGGCGTCGCGCTCGTATCGGTCCCGTGGTACGCGCGACTGCTGCGCAGCGAGGCGCTGCGGATCCGCTCGCTGCCGTTCATCGAAGCGTCGTACGCGATCGGGATGAAGCGCTCGCGCGTGATCGCGCGTCACGTCGTGCCGCACATGCTGCCGGTGCTGTTCATCCAGATGGCCGCCGCGTTCGGCTACGCCGTGCTCGGCCTCGCATCGCTCAGCTTCGTCGGCCTCGGCGCGCAGGTGCCGACGCCCGAGTGGGGCGCGCTGATCACCGAAGGGCTCTCCTACTCGCTCACCGGCCAGTGGTGGATCAGCATCTTCCCGGGCGTGCTGCTGCTGATCACCGTGACCGCCGCCAGCATGCTCTCCGACCGCATGCGCGACCTGCTCGACCCGCGCGGCGAGTACGCGAGGCTGTAGGCGATGGCCGGCGTCATCACGCGGCGACTGATCGGCTCGATCGGCGCGATCCTCGGCGCGACGATCCTCGCGTTCATCATCATGCGCGCGCTGCCCGGCAACCCCGCGCGCCTGATCGTCGGTCCGCTCGCGACGCCGCAGGCGCTCGCCTCGGTGCGCCACGAGATCGGCCTCGACAAACCGGTCTTCACGCAGTACTGGCTCTACATCAGCCACTTCTTCGAGGGCAACTGGGGCTACTCCTACTCCGACGGCAAGTCGGTCAGTGCGCTGATCGGCGAACGGCTCGGCGCGACGATCGAGCTCGCGCTGTTCTCGTTCTTCATCACGATGCTGTTCGCCGTCGTCTTCGCACTGCTCGTCACCTACCGTCGCCGCCCGATCGCCGATCGCATCCTGCGAGCCGTCGCCTACCTCGGCTTCGGCACGCCGCCGTTCTTCGTCGCGCTGATCCTCTTGATCGTGTTCTTCCGCTCGTTCCACATCCTGCCGGGGCCGGAGGGGCGGCTCGGGCTGCAGGCGACGCCGCCGCCGACGGTCACCCACCTGTACACCGTCGACGCGCTGATCGCCGGCAAATTCGGCACCTTCTGGTCGTCGATCGAGCACCTGATCCTGCCGGGCATCGCGCTCGGGCTCTCGTCGTTCTCGTTCATCGTGCGCCTGCTGCGCGCGAACCTGCTCGAGATCTCGCGCGAGCCGTTCATCACCGTCGCGCGCGGCAAGGGACTGCGCCGCTGGACGGCGTTCCGCCGGCACGCGCTGCCGAACGCGTTCCTGCCGACGCTGACCGCCGGCGGGCTCGTACTCGGCGAATTCCTCGCCGGCAGCGTGCTGATCGAACGCGTCTTCAACTGGCCCGGGATCGGCTCGCTCGTGTTCGACGCGATCGTCAAGCAGGACTACGCGATCGTGCAGACGTTCATCCTGCTGAGCGCCGTCATGTTCGTGCTCGTCAACCTCGTCGTCGATCTGCTCTACGCCGTGATCGACCCGCGCGTGCGGATCCCGTCGGTGGCGACCTCCTGATGCGACTGCCGTGGAGCGCCGAGGAGCGGGAGCCCGCCGCCGAGCCGCCGGTCGTCGCCGAGCGCTCGGAGTTCGCGCTGTCGGTGCGCAACCTCAGCACGGTCTTCGAGGACGGCGTCAAGACGGTGCACGCCGTGCGCGACGTCAGCTTCGACATGCGCCCGACCGAACGGCTCGGCGTCGTCGGCGAGTCGGGCTCGGGCAAGTCGGCGCTCGCGCTTTCGATCCTCGGGCTGATCGAGCCGCCGGGACGCGTCGTCGGCGGCGAGATCGTGCTCGGCGGACGCGACATCTCGAAGCTGTCGGACCGCCAGCTCGGCGCCGTGCGCGGCAAGGACATCGCGCTCGTGCTGCAGGACCCGATGAGCGCGCTCGACCCGGTCAAGACGATCGGCTCGCAGATCATCGAGGCGGTCACCGTGCACGAACCCGAGCTGCGCCGCGCGGCCGCGCGCAAGCGCGCGGCCGACCTCCTGCGCGAGGTCGACATCCCGCAGGCCGAGCGGCGCCTGGACGACTACCCGCACCAGTACTCCGGCGGCATGCGCCAGCGCGTCGCGATCGCGATCGCGATCGCCAACAACCCGAGCGTGCTGATCGCCGACGAGCCGACGACGGCGCTCGACGTGACGACGCAGTCGCAGGTGCTCGCGCTGCTCGACCGGCTCGTCGACCAGCACGGCACGGCGGTTATCCTGATCACGCACAACCTCGGCGTCGTCTCGGACTTCTGCGACGCGGTCGCCGTGATGTACGCCGGGCGCTTCGTCGAGACCTCGGGCGTCGATCACATCTTCGTCAACCCGACGCACCCGTACAGCGAGGCGCTGCTCAAGTGCGTGCCGAACCCCGAGCGGCTCGCCGAGGGGCCGCTGCCGGCGATCACCGGCTTCCCGCCGGACCTCGCGGCGCTCCCGAGCGGCTGCTCGTTCGCGCCGCGTTGCCCCGTCGGGCGCGAGCTCGAGCAGTGCCACGAGCAGGCGCCGCAGCCGCACAGCGTCTCGAGCCCGTCGGGGCCGGCCGAGGTCGAGTGCCACTTCGCCGAGCAGCGCAGCGCCGAGGTGACGGTATGAGCGCGCCCGAGGCAGCGGCCGGTGCGGCCGAGGCGGCCGACGGTGCGGCGACGGCGCACGCGCCGGGCTCGGCCGACGGCACGGTGCTAGAGGCCGACGGGCTCTCGAAGGCGTTCGAGATGCGCGGCGGCGACCGCTTCGCGCGCAAGCAGTCGGTGACCGTGCTCGACGACATCTCGCTCGCCGTGCGCCGCGGCGAGAGCTTCGGCCTCGTCGGCGAGTCCGGCTGCGGCAAGTCGACGCTCGCGCGCTGCCTCTTGCGCCTGCTCGAGCCGACGGCCGGGCGCGTGCTGTTCGAGGGCCGCGATCTCGCCGAGCTCGGTCGCGACGAGCTGCGCGCGATGCGCCGGCGGATGCAGTTCGTCTTCCAGGACCCGTTCGCCTCGCTCGACCCGCGCATGACCGCCGGGCAGATCGTCGAGGAGCCGCTGCTCGTGCACGGCATCGGCGACCGCGACGAGCGCCGTCTCGCCGTGCTCGAGATGCTCGCCGACGTCGGCCTCACGACCGAGCAGGCCGCCCGCCGCCCGCACGCCTTCTCCGGCGGTCAGCGCCAGCGCATCGGCATCGCGCGCGCGTTCGTGCTGCGCCCCGACGTCGTCATCCTCGACGAGCCGATCTCGGCGCTCGACGTCTCCGTGCAGGCGCAGGTGCTCAACCTGCTGCGGCGGCTGCAGACGCAGCTCGGGCTGACGTACGTGTTCATCTCGCACGACCTCGCCGTCGCCGAGTACTTCTGCGACCGCGTCGCCGTTCTCTACCTCGGCCAGGTGATGGAGCTAGCCGACCGTGAGGTGCTGTTCCGCAAACCGCTGCACCCGTACTCCGTCTCGCTGCTGTCCGCCGTCCCCGTGCCGCAGGCCGGCGGGCGCTCGCGCCGCGCCCAGCGTGCGCAGCCGATCGGCGAAATCAGCTCCGTCATCGACCGCCCTGCCGGCTGCCCGTTCGAGCCGCGCTGCCCCGTCGGGCGCGGGCGCGACGTCTGCAAGGGCGAGCGGCCGCCGCTGGTCGAGCGGGCCGAGCGGCACTGGGCGGCCTGCCACTTCCCCGGGGAGATGGCGGTCGCGTCCGGTACCGTCGAGGCGTGAGTGCCTCGAGTTCGCCGTCGGTCGCCGGTAACTGCGCGGACGGTAGTGACGACCGGACCGCCTGCCAAGCTGGAGACGGATGTTGCGCTTTGTCTGCGATCGGCCGTTGGAGAGCAGGACCAGCGGGCGGGCTGCTCGCCTGCAATCCGCCCTGCTGCGCCTCGGCGTTTCGAGCGAGCCGATGAAGCGCCGCGACTGGCTGGTGCTGTTCGCCGCATATCGAGGTGCTCCCGACGGGCTCGATCCGGTCCGCTTTCAGGAGGGGCTGTTCCTGTTCTCCCGCCTGCGAGGAGTGCCTGAGCGCTCGAAGTACCAGTTCAAGCCGTGCTCGTATGGGCCGATGAGCGCCGGGATCTATGCCGATCTCGACCGGCTCGTCAGCGACGGGCTGATCGAACCCGTGCCGGTGCCCGGCAAGCATTGGTCGCGCTACAAGCCGACGGAGGCGACGTTCCGCGAAGGCGAGCGGGTGCTGAAGCAGGCAGAGGACGAGAACCTGCTCGCCGCCGCGCGCGAGCTCTACGAGATCAAGCGCGAAGTGTCCAGTCTCGGCTTCGACGAGCTGCTCGGGCGCGTCTATGCCGAGCACCCCGAGTTCGCGGTCAACTCGGTCTTCCGCGCGGCGGCTTGAGCGAGTAGCCGCGCGAGCGAAACATCGCCGTCGCTCGGAATGATGCGGCGTTCATGCTCTCCACCGACGTCGAGCTGCTCGCACGATGACGCTGATCGCCGCCCTGCGCGTCGCCGATGGCGTGATCCTCGGTTCCGACAGCCAGCAGACGCGCGGGCGCCGCGGGCGACGTCTCGCTCGGCCCGCTCGAAAGGTGTATGAGCCACGCCCGGGCCTGCTCCTCGCGGCCGCCGGGGCACAGGATGTAGCGCAGGAGTTCTCCCTTCGTCTCCAGCGGACCCGTGGCCTGACGCCGAGCACCGATCGATTGCTGCTGAAGTCTCGTCTCCAGGAGCTGTTGCGGCAGCTGCGCGACGATCCGGGCATCGAGGGGCGAAGCGACCACGTCGAGTTCCTCCTCGCCTGGTGACACGATCGAGACGAGCGTCGAAGGCATCGGCGGCGGCGTGCAGATGGCGACGGTCGGGCGGCGAGGCGTCCGCGTGGTCGAAGCCACGGACATGCGGGAACTGCACGACTCCGTCGACGTGTGGGAGACGCGTTGCGCCGAGCTCTTGCGCGTGGACGGGACGCCGGTGTCCTCGAGCGACACGCCCGATCGCGGCGTCGGGCCGCCGACCTGAACGTGTCGGGCGACGCTTCGCTGTTCACGCGGCGATGAGATCTTCCGACCGGCATCGTCGAAAGGACGAGACCAACGAATGGAGGATGCGAGATGGACTGGAAGCTAGAACTGATCGTCGTCCCCGCGACCGACGTCGATCGCGCGAAGGCGTTCTACATCGACCAGGCCGGCTTCGACCTGCACGTCGACCACAGCGCCGGCGAGGACTTCCGCGTCGTGCAGCTCACCCCGCCGGGCTCGGCGTGCTCGATCGCCGTGATGAAGCAGCCCGACCGGGCCGGTGCAGTCCAGGGCCTGCACCTGATCGTCACCGACATCGACGCCGCGCGCGCAGAGCTACTGAAGCGCGGCGTCGACGTCAGCGAGGTGTTCCACTTCGGCGAGCGCGGCCAGATGCCCGGGCACGACCCCGAACGCCGCGACTACAACTCGTTCGTCAGCTTCGACGACCCCGACGGGAACGGCTGGCTCGTCCAGGAGGTCACCCGGGCGCGCGCCGCCGCGTGACGGCGAGAGCCTGCGCTCAGGCGCTCGTCAGGATGCCGGCGAGCGGAGCGACGAATTCGCTCGTGTTGTTCCAGTAGTCGTGCGCCTGCAGCCCGCCGCCCGAGCTGTTCTCGATGTTGTCGACGCGCGTGTCTGCGATCTCGACGTGGCTCTCAACGCCGTCGGCGGGGTTAGTCCGCTTGAGCAGCCCGTCGTCGCGCGGCGGGTCTTCGTCGACGGGCTCTCCCGGCCGCCAGGCGGTCGCAGGGTTGAGCGGGTCGGCGACCGGGTCGCGCGGGTCCCAGAAGTTGCTCCAGGCGAGCCCGGCGTCGAGCGCGGCGGCCAGCTGACCGACCTGCTCGCCCCACGCGAACAGGTCGACGTACTTGCGGATCGGGCTGCCGGCGGTGACGAAGTCGCGCAGGATGCTGCGACCCGGCTCGTCGCGGTCGCTAAAGGAGCCGATCGGCATCCGGCAGAGCACGTCCCAGCCGATCATCGTCCCCTGGCTGTGCGTGTTGACGACGAGGCTCGAGACGTCGCCGCGCGCGGCGAGCGCGAGCAGCGCGGACTCGACGAAGCCGCGCACCCGCTCACGCAGGTCGTTGCGCGCGACGTACGTCGCCATGTCGTCCTCGAGCGCGCGGAAGATGCCGAGCGCGCCCGGTTCGCCAGGCGGCGCGGCCCGCCCGCCGTGCAAGAGCCGCGCCAGCCGGTGGTGATGGTCGACGATCTGCTGGTCGACGCGCGGGCGCAGCGTCGACTCGGGCGTCACCGCGTGGCGCTCGTGCAGCGCCGCCCACGCGTCCTCGAGCGCGAGACGGATCGCGCCGAGCGCGCCGACGTAGCGATCGTGGGAGAGGATCGCGCGGATCAGCGTGTCGGCGACCGACCCGAGGCGCGGACGCAGCGGCTCCGACGGCGAGTAGACGAGCGCGACGTGCGCGATCTTGTCCGGTGGCGCGAGCGGCTTTCCGGGATCCAGTCGCGCGAGGCCTTTCTCGCGCGAGCCCTTCACCTCGCTGGAGACGTAGACGGGCCCGTGTTCTCCGGGTCGCTCGGGGTCGTCGCCGAGACGATCGCCGAGCTGTTCGTGCAGGTGCGCGTGCAGCGCGTCGGCGTAGCCCGGCCGGCCGTCCTCCGGCGGCTGCTGGAAGCCGATCCCGTGAATCGTCACCAGACAGGCCGAGCCGCTCATCGCATCAAACTACACCAGCATTCGGAATCGAGCGCGGGAGGCTCGCGGCCGGACTAGGAGGCGCCGGTCGGCTCCGGGCTGCTACCCGACTCGATCAGCCCGGGCACCGGGTCGCGCTCGCTCCCGTGCACGGCGCGCGCCGCGGCGGCCGCCTCGGCGCCGGCAGCCGGGCTCTCGCTCGCGCCCGCCGCCAGCTCGGCTCGCCGCGCGCCCGTAGCGTCCTCGTCGACCCTCCCGTCCTCGCGCAGCACGACGCCATAGACCTCGCGCGCCCGCTCGGCGCTGATCCATCCGTCGAGCACGTCGTGCAGCACGTGCTCGACGGCGCGCTCGTGCGGCGGCCCGTATCCGCCGCCGCCGCTGGAGATCGAGATGATCGTCTCGCCCGGCTGCAGGACGACGCGCGCCCACGCGTCGAGCTCGACGATCTCGCCGTCGGCCTTGCGCATCGCCGGGCGGCACAGCGCGCCGGACTGGCCGCCGCGCACGCCGAGCGCCGGGTTGACGGTGCCGTCGGCCGCGTACAGGACCTCGAGCTCGGTGTCGACCGGCCCGTACTCGATGTACAGCGACGGCGCGCCGCGAAAGCGCCCGGCGCCCTCGGTGTCGGGCACGATCCGGTCGGTCCAGACGCGGATCGGGCGCAGCAGCTCGAGCACCTCGGTCGAGTCGCGCATCATCGAGCCGCCGTCGCTCGTCTCGCCGTTGGTCACCCAGCCGTCCCCGTGCGGATGGCCGGCGCCGCCGGAGTTGCCGAGGATCATCATGTCGACGAACGGCGCGTCGCCGTGGCGCGGGTCGCGCCCGGAGAGGCCGGCGACGGCGGGCGGGCACTCGGGTCCGGTCGCGGCCATCCCGAGCCCGTCGGCGAACTCGGCGAGCGTGCGCTGCACGATCCCGGCGAGGCGCTCGGCGATCCCGGACGTCGCCATCGAGCAGCTCGCCGGGTGCACGGGGATCCCGACACAGCAGTTCTCGCGCAGCAGCACCTTCACGGCGCGCCCGCTGCCGGTGTTGCGCGGCACCGGCTCCTCGATGCTGTTGAACACGCCGATCAGCGCCGAGGTGACGGCGGTCGATTCGGTCAGGTTCAGGCCGCACGGCAGGCAGTCGGGGTTCTCGCGCAGGTCGATCTCGATCTCGGCCGTGTCGGGATCGACGGCGACGGTCACCTGCAGCGGCACGCCGTCCTCGACGCCGCGCAGCGGGACGGCGTCGTGGATGTCATAGCCGGTGCGCCGGCCGGCCGGCAGCTCGCGGATCGTCGCGCGCATCCGCTCCTCGGAGTAGTCGAGCCAGTCGGCGACGTAGCGGTCGAACACGTCCCAGCCGACCTCTTCGCCGACCTTCAGCAGCTCGCGTTCGCCGACCCGCGCGGCGCCGATCATGCCGATGTAGTCGCCGTACCAGTCCTCGGGGACGCGGATCCGCGAGGTGCACATGCGCACGACGTCCTCGACGTCGCGGTAGTCCTCCTGGATCTTCACGCACGGGAAGATCAGCGCGCCCTCCTCGTAGACGTCGCGCGCCGTCGCCATCAGCGTCGTCGGTTCGGAGTTGCCGATGTCGGCCATGTGCGCCTTGACGACCGCCGTCGCGCGCTGGCGCCCGTCGTCGTCGATCACGGGCACGACGATGCAGTGGTCGCCGGCGTGCGAGTTGCCGTGGTAGGGCGAGTTGTGGATGAACGCGTCGCCGCGGCGCGGCTGCGGATGGAAGTGGCGCAGCCAGCGGCTGATCGTGTCGGGGCCGGAGATCACGTGGATCGGCAGCGACTCGGCCATCACGAGCATCTCGTGGTTGGCCGTGACGATGCAGCACGAGAAGTCGCGCGCGGTGTTCAGCACGGTCGAGCGCGCGGTTCGGAACAGGGTGTTCGTCATCTTGCGCACGACGCCCTCCATCCGGTTCGTCATCACGGCGAGCGTGACGACGTCGCGTGGCTGCTCGCGCTCGGCGCCGGCCATCGCTAGCCGACCGCCTCGACGCGCCGGACGCCCGACTCGTACGCGCCGAGCGCGCCGGGCAGCACCGCGAGGCTGCCGCTCGCGGTGCGTTCGGCGCTCGCGCCCGGGTTCAGGACGACGGTCGTGAACGACGACTCGACGATCGCCGGGCCGGCGAACTGCGCGCCGGGCGCCATCGCCTCCAGCCGCAGGATCGCCGCGTTGACCTTGCCGACGCCGCTGAAGTAGACGCCGCGCATGCCCGAGGAGGAGTGCCCGTGCTCGAGCGCGACCGCGTCGCGCCCGCCGCCGCGCAGCGGGCAGTTGACGCGCGCCCGCAGGTTGACGACCTCGACGACGGCGCGTTCGTCGCGCACGGCGTAGACCTCGTCGTGGATCGCGTGGAAGTCCTCGACGAGGTTCGCGACGTGCTCGGCCGACGCGAGCCGGCCGTCGCGCAGGCGCACGTCGAGCTGCCACACCTGATGGCGGTAGCGCGCCTCGGCGATGAACTCGATCTCGGCGTCGGCGAGCGAGCCGTTGCGCTCGGCGAACTCCTCGCAGCGGCGGCGCAGCCCGAGCAGCGCGGCGTCGGCGCGCTCGTGGTCGAAGCGGTCCGAGCCGGTGAACACGGCCGCCGCGTATTCGCTCGCCAGGTCGCTCATCAGCGCGCCGCGCGCGCTCAGCACGGCGCCGGCCTGCGGGATCACGACACGCCGTGAGCCGAGCCGCCGCGCGATCGCGACGGCGTTCAGCCCCGCCGCGCCGCCGCCGCCGACGAGCACGGCGCTGCGCGGGTCGACGCCCTGGTTGACCGTGATCTCCTCGATCGCCTGCACCATCCGCTCGGTCGCGACGGCCATGACCGCCGCCGCCGCCTCGTGCACGTCGAGCCCGAGCGGCCCGGCGAGGAGCTCTGAGATCGCGCGCTGCGAGGCGGCCGCGTCGAGCTCCATCTTGCCGCCGAGGAAGTACTCGGGGTCGATGTAGCCGAGCACGACGCACGCGTCGGTCACGGTCGGCTCGGTCCCGCCGCGCGCGTAGCAGACCGGCCCGGGGTCGGCGCCGGCGCTCTGCGGGCCGACGTGCAAGAGGCCGCCCGCGTCGATCCACGCGATCGAGCCGCCGCCGGCGCCGACGCTGCGCACGTCGACCGCCGGAAAGCCGGTGATGTGGCCCTCGTACTCGAGCCCGAGCCACGTCTCGCGCGTGACCGGGATGCGTCCGCGACGCACGAGCGTGACGTCGTAGCTGGTGCCGCCGGTGTCGGCGACGACGGCGTCGTCGGAGAGGCCGTCGAGCCCCGCGTAGTGGCGCCCGGCGATCGGCGCCATCGCCGGGCCGGAGTTGATCGAGTGGATCGGCGCGGCGCCCATGTCGGCGGCGTCGACGACGCCGCCGCTCGAGGTCACCATCAACAGGCGCCCGCCGAAGCCGGCGTCGCGCAGGCGGCCTTCGAGCGAGTCGAGGTAGCTGGTCATCAGCGGCTTCAGCGACGCGTCGATCGCCGCCGAGGACGCGCGGCGGTACTCGCGCAGCGTCGGGTTGAGCGCGTGCGAGAGCGTGTACGGGACGCCGGGCAGGTGGCGCTCGAGCAGCTCGCCGAGCGCGAGCTCGTGGGTCGGGTTGGCGATCGACCACAGCAGGCAGACGGCGACCGCCTCGACGCCGTCGCTCGCGAGCCGGCCGAGCGTCCGCACGGCGGCGCCCTCGTCGAGCTGCTGCACGATCTCGCCCTGGCTGCCGACGCGCTCGGCGATCTCGTAGGTCAGCGAGCGCGGGATGTACGGGTCGGGATAGCCGTAGCTCCAGTTGAACGGTTCCGTGCGCCCGCCCTCGCGCAGCAGCAGCATGTCCGGGTGCCCGCGCGTGCACAGCAGCGCCGTGCGCGCCGTCGTGCCGGTCAAGATCGCGTTGATCGCGCGCGTCGTGCCGTGGATGAACAGCTCGACGGCGCCGAGGAACTCGTCGAGCTCGCGGCCGGCGTCGGCCGCCGCGAGGCCGACCGCCGCGAGGATCCCGTCGGCCGGATCGTGCGGCGTCGTCGAGGCCTTGTACAGACGGACCCGATCGCCGTCTTCGACGACGAGATCGGTGAACGTCCCTCCGGTGTCCGCCGCCAGCCGCATTCGCCGCCTAGTCCGTGCTTCCGCCGATTTGATCAGCCCCGTGATCGACGCCTGCCGACCGTCGGGCAGCGTTCGATATTTCGGAGCATGTGCGCATAGAACGTACCAAGCGTCGCACCCGGGGGCAATTTCGGCGCTCCGTGTCTCTGATCCGCGCGGGCGCGCCGCAGGCTCCGGCGGCCGTTGCGATCGCGTTGCGGCGGGCGCGGCGGGCGGCGCGCGCCGGGGCGCCGGCGGGGCTCTTGCGTGCGCCGGCTATCCGGCGCTGCTCGCAGCGCGGGGAGCGCCCGCGGCGACGCCGCCGTTCGACTCGCCGCCGCCGAGCAGCATCGCGATCACTTCGTCGCGGATCTGGCGGCCGTCGAGCGCGGCCTCGGAGGTCAGCGCCTGGATCGCAAGCCCGTTCAGCAGCGCGTCGAAGCGCCAGCTCGCGGGAATCCTGCCGGGCGGGTCCGGCGGGACGAGTCCCTCGAGCGCGGTGTCGATCAGCTCGTACCAGCTGGTCAGGCGCGCCTCGATCGTGTGGCGCAGCTCGGGCAGTCGCACGGCCTCGCCGTACGCGTTGATCCAGACGCGCCATGTCTCGACCATCTGCTCGTCCTCCATCAGCGCGCTGTCGAGCAGCGCCGACAGTCGCTCGATGCCCGGTGGGATCTGCTCGATCGCCTCGCGGTAGCGATTCTGGGTGCGCTCGGAGACATAGACGAGCGCCTGTGTCAGCAGGTCCTGGCGGTTGGCGAAGTAGTGGTTGAGCATCCCCGTGCTGACGCCCGCCTCCTCGGCGACCATCCGCATCGTCGTGCCGGCGAAGCCCTCGCGCGCGATCACGACGGCCGCGGCGCGACAGATCTGCTCCCGTCTTATCGGCCCCATCCCGAGCTTTGGCACTGCGGCCCCTTCCGTCGATTCCCTGCCAGGCGCGCCCTCGCCGGGCTCGGCTTGGATCGAGTGCGCGCGCGGCGGCGACCCACCCTGCGACAGCGCTGATCCTATCGATTGGCAGGGTGACCTATTCGCGTGGTTGAACTTGCTTGCGCACTCCTCCGTACGCGCCTATAGTCGCATATCGAGTGATCGATTTGCAAAACTCCAATCCCGGCTGTCGGCAGGGTAGCCGCGAGCGCCGGGCGTCGAGCGGAAGGAACCGGACATGAGCATCGAGCGCGTCAGCACAGACCCCGCCGCCGGCTTCGCCGATGCGGTCACGACGGTCGGCAGCGGCCGGACGATCTACGTCTCGGGCAACGTCGGCTTCGGCGCCGAAGGGAAGGTCGTCGAGGGCGGCATGGGCGCCGAGGCGCGCGCGACGTTCGACAACATCGAGCGCGTGCTCAACGCGGCCGGCGCCGACTTCTCGCAGATCGTGAAGATCAACGCGTTCATCACCGATCTCGACGAATACCCCGCGTACGCCGAGGTGCGCGCCGAGCGCTTCGGCGAGACGCTGCCGGCGAGCGCGACCGTCGAGGTCTCGGGCCTGCTCGTCGGCGCGCACATCGAGATCGACGCCGTCGCGTTCATCCCCGACGCCTAGCCGAGCGCAGCGTCACAGGCGTGCGCCGCCCGCGCCAGCGGGGGAATTGCTAAACCGATCAATCGGTATGGTTCTCGGGTAGGCTACAGTTCGCGACCCGACCCGAACCGAGGTGGAGAGTGCGCTGCGCAATCGATACGGGAGGCACCTTCACTGATCTGGCCCTCGAGCACGAGAACGAGGTGCGGATCTTCAAGTGCTCGACGACGCCCGAGAACCCGATCCTCGGGATCCTCGAGGTGCTCGAGCTGGCGGCGCGCGGGCTCGGCATCGAGCGCGCCGAGCTGCTCGGGCAGATCACGATGCTGATCCACGGCACGACGCGCGCGACGAACGCCGTGCTGACCGGCAACACCGCGAGGACCGCGCTGCTCGCGACGCTCGGGCACCGCGACATGCTGCTGCTGCGCGAAGGCGGGCGCAGCCGCGCGTTCGACTGGAGCGTCGAGTACACCGACGCGTACATCCCGCGCGCGCTCACGTTCGAGGTCGCCGAGCGGATCGACGCGCAGGGGCGCGTGCTGCGCGAGCTCGACGAGCGCGACGCGCTGGCGACGATCGACCGCCTGCGCGAGCTCGACGTCGAGGCCGTCGCCGTCTGCCTGCTGTGGTCGATCGTCAACCCGGCGCACGAGCTGCGCATCGGCGAGCTGCTCGAGCAGCACCTGCCCGGCGTCCCGTACACGCTCTCGCACGCGCTGAACCCGACGCTGCGCGAGTACCGCCGCGGCTCCTCGACGGCGATCGACGCGTCGCTGAAGCCGCTGATGAGCGCGTACCTCGACAACCTCGAGCAGGAGCTGCGCGGCGCCGGCTTCGACGGCGAGCTGCTCGTGATCTCGACGAGCGGCGGATTGATGCACGCGCGCGAGGCCGCCAAGGTGCCGATCACCTCGATCAACTCCGGGCCCGCGATGGCGCCCGTCGCCGGACGCCACTTCGCGCTGGCGGCGGCGGCGGTCGACGACGACGCGACCGCGCGCGACGCGATCGTCGCCGACACCGGCGGCACCAGCTACGACGTGTCGGTCGTGCGCGGCGGGCGCATCCCGATGTCGCGCGAGACGTGGCTCGGCGAGCCGCTGACCGGGCACATCACCGGCTTCCCGGCCGTCGACGTCAAGAGCATCGGCGCCGGCGGCGGCTCGATCGCTTGGATCGACGACGGCGGCCTGCTGCACGTCGGACCGCAGAGCGCCGGCGCCAACCCCGGTCCCGCCGCCTACGGCCGCGGCGGCGAGCTGCCGACCGTCACCGACGCGTGCCTCGCGCTCGGCTATCTCGACCCCGAGCGCTTCCTCGGCGGCGCGATGCGACTCGACGGGGAGCGGGCTCGTGCGGCGATCGAGCGCGACGTCGCCGCTCCGCTCGGCCTCGACGTGAACGAGGCGGCCTCGGCGATCCTCGCGCTCGCGACCGAGCACATGGTGCAGGCGATCACCGAGATCACCGTCGACGCCGGCATCGATCCGCGCGGCGCCGTGCTGATCGGCGGCGGCGGCGCCGCCGGGCTGAACAGCGGCGCGATCATGCGCCGCCTGGGCTGCCGCGCGCTCGTGATCCCCGAGACCGGCGCCGTGCTCAGCGCCGTCGGCGCGCTGATGGCCGACCTCTCCGCCGAATTCTCCGCCGCGTGCTTCACCTCGACCGAGAAATTCGACGGCGAGCTCGTCGACGGCGTGCTCGATCGGCTGCGCGAGCGCTGCCGCGCGTTCGCCGCCGAGGTCGGCGCCGAGCGCCATGGGGTCGAGCTGACCGCCGAGGCGCGCCTGGCGCGGCAGGTGTGGCAGATCGACGTGCCGCTGCGCGCCGAGCGCTTCGGCGCCGGGCCCGACGGCGAGCGGATGCTGCTCGATGACTTCCGCCGGCTGCACGAGGAGATCTTCGCCGTGCGCGACGAGCGCTCGGCGGTCGAAATCGTCGCGCTGCGCGCGCGCGTCGTCTGTCCGCTGGAGAGCCGCTCCGAGGGCCGGCTGACGCAGGCGCCGCAGGCGATCGACGCCGAGCGCGAGAGCTACTTCTCCGGGCACGGGCCGATGCGCGCGCGCGTGCGCTCGCTCGACACGCTCGCCGCCGGCGAGACGCTGGCCGGCCCGGCGATCGTCGAATCGCCGCTGAGCACCGTCGTGCTCGAGCCCGGCGCGAGCGCCGAGCGCCAAGCCGGCGTCGGGCTCGTCGTCACGCTCGCGGACCAACGCAACCGGGATGGAGGGCGCAGCGGTGCAGGCGCAGTCAACAGCTGAGCAGTCCGCGCGCGGCGCCGACGCGCGCTTCGACCCGGTCGCGCTCGCCGTGATCACCAGCCGCATCCAGGGCATCGTGCGGCGGATGACGAACACGCTGTTCCGCACCGCGCGCTCGTCGGTGCTGAACACCGCGCGCGACTTCTCCTGCTGCGTCGTCACGCGCGAACACGAGATGCTCGCGACCGCCGAGAGCCTGCCGATCCACGTGATGAGCGGGCCCGACCTCGTCTCGGCGTCGCTCGCGCGACTGCACCCCGAGCTGCACGCCGGCGACGCGTTCTTGCACAACTCGCCCTACCACGGCAACTCGCACGCGGGCGACCACTGCCTGCTCGTGCCGGTCGTCGCAGGCGGCGAGCACCACTTCACGGCGATCGTCAAGGCGCACATGGCCGACATCGGCAACTCGATGCCGACGACGCTGTGGGCGAGCGCGCGCGACGTCTACAACGAGGGCGCGCTGATCTTCCCCGGCGTGAAGGTGCAGCGCGACTACGAGGACATCCCCGACATCGTCGAGATGTGCCGCACGCGGATCCGCGTGCCGGACGTCTGGTACGCCGACTACATCGGCATGGTCGGCGCCGCGCGGATCGGCGAGCGTGAGCTCACGTCGCTCGGCGAGGAGCTCGGCTGGGAGGCGCTGCACGCGTACACCGCCGCGTGGTTCGACTACAGCGAGGAGATGATGGCCGGCGCGATCCGCAAGATGCCGGCCGGTCGCAGCGTCGCGCACAACAAGCACGACCCGATGCCCGTCGCCGGCGCCGAGGACGGCGTCCCGGTGAAGGTGTCGGTCACGGTCGACCCCGAGCGCGCGCGCGTCGAGGTCGACCTGCGCGAGAACCCCGACTGCCTGCCGTGCGGCATCAACCTGACCGAGGCGACGAGCCGCACGGCGGCGATGATCGGCGTGTTCAACAGCCTCCCGATAACGGTCCCGCAGAACGCCGGCAGCTTCCGCCGCCTCGACGTCCTGATCCGCGAGAACTGCGTCGCCGGGATCCCGGTGCACCCGGCGAGCTGCTCGACCGCGACGACCGGCATCGCCGACCGCGTCGCCAACGCCACGCAGCGCGCGATCGCCGAGCTCGCCGACGGCTTCGGGATGGCCGAGACCGGCACGCTGACCGCGTCGGTCGCCGACATCTCCGGCAAGGACCCGCGCCACGGCGACTCGCCGTTCGTCAACCTGATGATCATCGGCCTGACGTGCGGCGCCGGACACGCGCGCGGCGACGGCTGGCTCGTCTCCGGCGAGGTCGGCGACGGCGGGCTGATGATGCGCGACTCGACCGAGGTCGACGAGCTGCTCTACCCGATCGTCGTCTGGGCCGATCGGATCGTCGCCGACAGCGGCGGCCCCGGGCGCTTCCGCGGCGCGCCCGCCTGCTACGTCGAGTACGGGCCGGCCGACACCGAGATCGAGGCGATGTGGTCGACCGACGGCTACGTGCACGCGGCGATCGGAGCCCGCGGCGGCTATCCGGGCGCGCCCGCGCGCCAGTTCCTGCGGCGCGCCGACGGCGGCGTCGAGCCGCTGCCGGGCTGGGGCGAGCAGGTGCTCGCGCCCGGCGAGACGGTGCTTGCGACGTCGGCGGCCGGCGCCGGCTACGGGCCGCCGTGGGAGCGCGAGATCGAGCGCGTCGTGCGCGACGTCGCCGACGGCTGGGTCAGCGTCGAGCAGGCGGCCGAGGTCTACGGCGTCGTGATCGTCGACGGGACGCTCGACGCCGAGGCGACGGCGGCGCGCCGCGCCGAGCTCGCCGCGCAGGCGCCCGCGCCGCCGGCGCTGCTCGAGATCGAGCACCGCTCGCGCGAGATCGCCGAGCGGCTCGGCCCGTACGTGCTCGGATCGGCGCCGCCGCGGTGAGCGACTCGACGAACGCGCGGATCACGTGCGACATCGGCGGGACGTTCACCGACGTCGTCGTCAGCGACGAGGCCGGGCGGATGACGATCGCCAAGGCGCTGACGCAGCCGGCCAACCTGTTCGACGGCCTGCGCGCGGCGCTGCAGCGCGCAGCGGACGAGCTCGACGAGCCGCTCGCCGAGCTGCTCGGACGCACGTCGCTGTTCATCTTCTCGACGACGCAGGCGACGAACGCGATCCTCGAGGGCACGACGGCGCGGACCGCGTTCCTCTGCACCGAGGGCTTTCCCGACATCCTCGTGCGGCGCGAGGGCGGCTCGCTGCGCCCGTACGACTACAGCCGCCCGTTCCCCGAGCCGTACGTGCCGCGCCGGCTGACGCTCGAGATCCGCGAGCGGATCGACGCCGACGGCGGCGTCGTGCAGGCGCTCGACGAGCGGGCCGCGCTGGCGCAGCTCGCCCGCGCGCGCGAGCTCGGCGTGCAGGCGGTCTCGGTCTGCCTGCTGTGGTCCACCGCGAACCCGGCGCACGAGCTCGCGCTCGGTGAGCTGATCGAGCGCGAGCTGCCCGGCGTGCCGTACTCGCTCTCGCACCAGATCAACCCGATCGTGCGCGAGTACCGCCGCGCCTCGGGCACGTCGATCGACGCGTCGCTGAAGCCGCTGATGCAGCGCCACCTGCCCGAGATCGCCGACGGATTGACCCGCGAGGGCTTCGCCGGCGAGCTGCTCGCGGCGAGCTCGGCCGGCGGCGTCGTGCCGATGGGCGAGCTGATCGACAGCCCGCTGTGGTCGGTCCGCTCGGGTCCGTCGCTGGCGCCGGTCGCGGCGCGCACGGTCGCCGGCGCGGAGACCGGCTCGGGCGACGCGATCGTCTGCGACACCGGCGGCACGAGCTTCGACGTCTCGCTCGTGCGCGCCGGCGACCTCGTGTTCACGAGCGAGACGTGGCTCGGCGAGCCGTTCGCCGGTCACCTCACCGGCCTGTCGTCCGTCGACGTGCGCTCGATCGGCGCCGGCGGAGGCTCGATCGCGTGGGTCGACCCCGGCGGCCTGTTGCGCGTCGGCCCCGAGAGCGCGCGCGCCGATCCGGGACCCGCCTGCTACGGGCTCGGCGGCAGGCGCCCGACCGTCACCGACGCGGCGCTCGCGCTCGGCTACATCGACCCCGAGCGCTTCCTCGGCGGCAAGATGGCGCTCGACGTCGCCGCCGCCGAGACGGCGGTGCAGGGCCTGGCCGACTCGCTCGGCGTGACCCTGCGCGAGGCGGCGCACGCGGTCCTGTCGATCGCCAACGAGCGGATGATCGCCGCGATCCACGAGCTGACCGTCAACGAGGGCGTCGACCCGCGCGACTCGACGCTCGTCGCCGGCGGTGGCGCCGCCGGGCTGACGATCGCCGCGATCGCGCGCGAGCTCGGCTGCCGCGAAGTGCTGATCCCGCGCGCCGCCGGCGTGCTGTCGGCGTTCGGCGGACAGCACTCGGACATCGTCCGCGAGATGACAGCGCCGTTCGTGACGAACTCGAAGGAGTTCGACTTCGACGGCGTGCGCGAGACGCTGCGCGCCCTGGGCAAGCGGATGCGCGCGTTCGAGTCCGAGCTGCCGGCCGGGCTCGCCGGCGAGGTGCAGCGCCGCTACTTCGTCGAGGCGCGCTACGCCTACCAGGTGTGGGACCTGTCGATCGCGCTCGACGGCGACGGGATCGAGGACGAGGCGGCGCTCGAGCGGCTGATCGAGAGCTTCCACGACGCGCACGAGCGGATCTTCGCCGTGCGCGAGCCCGGCCAGAAGATCGAGATGAGCCAGTGGAAGGGACGCGTCACGGCGAGCACCGTCAAGCCGCCGCTCGCCGCCGACCGCCACCCGGTCGCGGGCGAGCCCTCGCGCCGCGTAGCCTTCTTCCAGGAGCTGGGAGAGGTCGAGATCGACGTCCTCGACGGCGAGCAGCTCGCGCCGGGCGCGACGATCGCCGGCCCGGCGCTCGTCGTCGAGCCGGAGACGACGATCGTGATCTACCCGGGCTGGACCGCGCACGTCAGCCCGCTCGGCAACTACCGACTGGAGCTCGCGGATGGCTGATCAAGTGCAGACGCCGGCGCCGGCCGCGCGCGAGCTCGACCCGACGCTGATGGCCGTGCTCGCGCACCGCTTCGAAGCGATCGTGCGCGAGATGACCAACACGCTGTTCCGCACCGGGCGCTCGTCGATCATCAACATGGCGCGCGACTTCTCCTGCTCGATCATCACCGCCGACGATCAGCTGTTCGCGGCCGCCGAGGGGCTGCAGGTGCACGTGCTCGGCGCCGGCCTGCAGACGCGCTCGATGCGCGAGCTGCACCCCGACCTGCGCGAGGGCGACGCTTACCTGCACAACGACCCGATCCTCGGCAACACGCACACCGCCGACCACACGATCCTCGTGCCGGTGTTCGTCGACGGCGAGCACCTGTTCACGGCCTCCGCCAAGGCGCACCAAGCCGACTGCGGCAACGCCGAACCGTCGACGTACGTTACCTACGTCGAGGACGTCTACGCCGAGGGCGGGCTCGTCTTCCCCGCCGTCAAGGTGCAGCAGGACTACGAGGACATCGACGACATCATCCGCATGTGCCGCAAACGGATCCGCGTGCCCGACGTCTGGTACGGCGACTTCCTCGCCTCCGTCGGCGCCGCGCGGATCGGCGAGCGTCGCGTCAAGGAGGTCGTCGCGCGCTACGGCGTCGACACGATCAAGACGTTCGTGCGCGAGTGGCTCGACTACTCCGAGCGCGTGATGGACCAGGCGATCCGCAAGCTGCCCGCCGCCCGCCTGCATGCGAGCGGCAGCCACGATCCGATCCCCGGCCTCCCCGAGGGCGTCGAGGTCAACGTGACCGTCGACGTCAAGCCCGACGAGGGGCGCGTGGTCTTCGACCTGCGCGAGAACCCCGACTGCATCCCGTTCGGGCTGAACGTCTCGGAGTACTGCGCGCGCGGCGGCTGCACGATCGCGCTGCTCAACTGCCTCGAGGACGACGTGCCGCGCAACGCCGGCTCGTTCCGCCGCGTCGAGGTGCTGCTGCGCGAGGGCTCGATCGCCGGCGGCCTCGTCGAGCCCTACTCGGCGTCGGTCTCGACGACGAACGTGCTCAACCGGATCATCAACGCCGCGCAGAGCGCGTTCTGCCAGCTCGGCGAAGGCGAGGGCCTGGCCGAGGGCGCCGGCGCGATGGGCGTCGGCTTCGCGGTGTTCTCGGGCACCTACCCCGGCAGCGGCGAGCCGTACGTGTCGGAGTTCGTGATCGGCAACAACGGCGGCCCGGCCTCGCCGCACTGCGACGGCTGGATCACCTACGCGATGCCCGACTGCTCGAAGACGATCTACATCGACAGCGTCGAGATGCTCGAGCGCACCTACCCGCTGCAGTTCCGCTCGTTGCGACTGCTCGCCGACTCCGGCGGCGCCGGGCGCCTGCGCGGCGGCCCCGCCTCGGAGGTGATCTACGGCCCGCGCGCGACGCCGCTGCGCGTCTTCTACATGGCCGACTACGCACGCCACCCGGCCAAGGGCGTGCGCGGCGGCCTGCCCGGCACGGCGGCCTCGGCGCACGTCCTCGCCGCCGACGGCTCCGAGCAGCAGGTCGAGGCGATCGGCGACTCGCTGCTTCAGCCGGGCGAGTGGATCCGCGGGGTCGAGGCCGGCGGCGGCGGCTACGGCGATCCGCTCGAGCGCGACGCGCAGGCCGTCCTGACGGACGTGCTCGAACGCTGGGTCACGCGCGAGGCGGCGCACGACGTCTACGGCGTCGTGCTCGTCGAGCCGGGCGCTGCGGGGGCCGAGCCGACCGTCGATGCGACCGCGACCGACGCGCGCCGCGCCGAGCTGCGCGAGCGGCGCGCGGCGGCCGGCGGCGCCTGACTCGGGGGCGAGGAGCTTGCACGCCGTCCGCGCTGGCGTTATTCTTGTAAACCAACTGGTCGATATGCGAAAACGACGGTCTCGCCTACGGAGCGGGCGGGCGGTCGACGAGAGCGAGGTATAGGTGTCCGAGGGTGAGCTGACGGCGATCGAGCAGGCTTATACGAAGCGGACGCCGGGCTCGGCGCGCCTGATGGAGCGCGCGAGCGAGTTCATGCCGTCCGGCATCACGCGCACGCTCGCGTGGTTCGCGCCGTACCCGCTCGTGTTCGACCACGGCGCCGGCGCGAACGTGTTCGACGTCGACGGCAACCGCTACATCGACATGTTCAGCAACGGCCTCAGCCTGATGCACGGTCACGCCTACGTCCCGATCGACGCCGCGCTGCGCGACGCGCTCTCGCGCGGGACCGCGTGGCCGGGCGCCTCCGATGCGCAGGTCGACTTCGCCGAGCTGCTCTGCGGACGCGTGCCCGGCGCCGAGCAGGTGCGCTTCGCCAACACCGGCACCGAGGCGACGATGCTCGCGACGAAACTCGCGCGCCACGTGAGCGGCCGCCAGGTCGTGATCAAGGCGTGGGACGCCTACCACGGCTCCTACGACGACCTCGAGGCCGGCCTGCAGGGCCAGGACGAGCTGCCCGGGCGGACCGCGCTCGCGCGCTTCGGCGAGCTCGCCAGCTACGAGGCGGCGCTCGAGCGCAACGCCGGCGACGTCGCCGCGATCATCGTCGAGCCCGTCCAGTACACCGGCGTCGTCACGCCGCCGCCCGAGGGCTTCCTCTCCGAGCTGCGCGAGCTCGCGCGCCGCGAGGGCGTTCTCTTCATCCTCGACGACTGCCTGATGTCGCGTCTGGCCGAGGGCGGCTCGGCCGAGCGCTTCGGAATCGACGCCCCCGACATCACCTGCCTCGGCAAGTGGGTCGGCGGCGGCCTGCCGGTCGGCGCGATCACCGCGTCGAGCGAGCTGATGGCGCCGTTCGACCTGCCCGGCGATCCCGAGACCGCGCTCTACCACGGCGGCTCGTTCAACGGCAACCTGCTCGGCATGGTCGCCGGTCAGATCGCCGTGCGCGACCTGACCGCCGCCGCGATCGAGCGGATCGACGAGCAGACCGAGCGCCTCCGCGTCAAGCTCGACGAGGCCGCCGCCGAGCTCGGCGTGCCGATCCGCACGCACGGCATCGGCTCGTGCTTCGGCCTGTACGTGCTCGACGCCCCCGACGGCGAGATCGACTGGACGGCCACGCGCCTGCTGCACCTCGCCGCCGTCAACCACGGCGTCTACTACGGCACCGGCGGCGAGTTCGGGCTCTGCACGGCGATCACCGACGACGAGCTCGACGAAGCCGCCGGCGCGTTGACCAGCGCCCTCGCCGACCTCGCGCGCGAGAGCGCCGCGGTCGGAGCGGTCTGAGCGCCGCTCAGACGCGCACGACGGCCACGCTCCCGGCGAAATCCGAGAAGTCGGCGTCCTGCGTCCACACCTCGGCGTGGTTCGCACGTGCGGTCGCGGCGATCCAGGTGTCGTTGACGCGCGGCGTGCGGCCTTCCGCGAGGACGCCGGCGGCGAGCTCGGCGTAGGCGGACGCGGTGCGCTCGTCGATCGGCAGCGAGCCGGCGAGCGAGCGGACCTCGGTCAGCGTTCGCAGCCGCTGAGCGCGCGTCGCGGAGTCCCGCGCGAGCAGCACGCCGATTTCGAGCTCGGCGACCGACACGACCGACACGGCGACCTCGTCCGGGAGCGGACGCTCGAGCGGTCGCGCCTGCTCGCGCGCGATCAGCACCGACGTGTCGAGGATCGCTCGGCTCACCGAGGCTCGACGGTCTGCTCGCGCAGGGCGGCCAGGTCGTCGAGCAGCGCCGCGTCGGCCGGCGCCTCCCGCAGCACGCGTTCCATCGCCGGACCGGACACCCAGACGGTTCGCTCCAGCGGGCCGAGCTGTGCGACGGGACGGCGGCTGACGGTCACGCGCAGCCGCTCACCGGTCTCTACGCGGCGCAGGATCGTTGCCATGTGGTTTCGCAGGTCGCGGGCGGAGACATCGGGCACGCACGCATCGTAGCATTAGTTCTACACATCGCTTTCGTCGACGAACGGCAAGGCCGCGGCGGATTCCCGCCAGAGCTCGAGCGTCGGCTCGGTCGGTCCTCGCGGCTCGTACTCCAATCCGACGGCGCCGTCGTATCCGGACGCCGCGAGCGCTTCGAGGATCGCGGCGAAGTCGAGCCGTCCCGTCCCCGGCGCGCCGCGGCCCGGGTGGTCGGACAGCTGCACGTGCCCGATCCGTTCGCCGTGGCGCGCGATCGCGTCGAGCGGATCGTCGCCGGCGCGCGCCACGTGGTAGACGTCGAGCAGCAGGCCGAGCCGATCGTCGCCGGCGTCTTCGATCAGCGCGACGGCCGCGTCGGGCGTCGGCGCGAGGAACCCCGGGTGCTCGATCGCGTTGACCGGCTCCAGCAGGATCCGCACGCCGGCACCGGCCGCGAGCGGCGCGAACGAGCGCAGCGCCGCGACGACCGCCGCGCGCTGGCGCGACTCGCCGACGCCCGGCAGTGCGCGACCGACGAACACGTTCACGTTCGGCGCGCCGACCGCCGCCGCCAGCGCGAGCGCGTCGGCGAACGCGCGCTCGGCCTCCTCGCGGCGCGAGTCGTCGTTGACGAAGCCGCGCTCGCCGCCGGCGGCATCGCCGGCCGCGCAGTTGAGCAGCGCGACGTCGACGCCGTGCTCGGCGACCGCCGCCGGCAGCATCGCCCGGTCGCGCTCGGCCTCCGGCCACGCGCTTTCGATCGTCGAGAAGCCCGCCGCGCGCGCGGCGCCGACGCGCTCGAGGAACGGCAGCTCGGCGAACAGCCACGAGATG
Organism: uncultured Solirubrobacteraceae bacterium; assembly: GCA_963782925.1. Taxonomy (GTDB): domain Bacteria; phylum Actinomycetota; class Thermoleophilia; order Solirubrobacterales; family Solirubrobacteraceae; genus Palsa-744. The sequence continues at coordinate 1,243,394 of CAWALH010000002.1, read as the reverse complement.
TGCGCCGACCAGCGCACCCCGGCAGGTGGCCGACTCAGCTCGCGGGCACGAACGCGATCGCTTCGATCTCGACGCGCGCGTCGGCGACGAGCCCGGCGATCTGCACCGTCGCGCTGCTCGGCGGGAAGCCGGCGAACGCCTTGCCGCGGGCGACGTCGTAGTCGGGGTAGAACTCGGTACCCGTGACGAAGCCCGTGATCTTGACGACGTCCTCCATCTTCGCGCCGGCCCGCTCGACCGCCTGACGCACGCGCGCGAAGCACTGTTCGGCCTCGGCGAGGAACGTCTCGTTGACCATCGTGCCGTCCTGCAGCGCGCCGATCTGACCGGAGATGTAGATCCAACGCCCCGGCCCGTCGAAGCTGATCGACTCGCAGAAGCTCGTTCCGTATGGACTGTCCACGCGCTGCTTTGACATCCGCCCTCCCTTTCTCGTTGCCTGTTCGCGTCGGCCTGGCCGGCGTCGATCTCTTTCTCTTCTCGTCCTCTAGCCGCTGTCCGTCAGCCGCGCGACGTCCTCCAGCGCGCGCAGCAGCCCCGCGCGCGCCTGCTCGAGCGCCTCGCCGGCGAGCACGCTCGACAGCGCGATCTCGCCGCCCGGTCCGATGAAGACGCCGTGTGTCAGCGCCGACAGGTGCAGCAGCTGCGTCGCCTCGCCGGCCATGAAGTTGCCCGAGTGGCGGCCCAGCTCGTCGGTCACGTACACGCCCATCACAGATCCTTCGGCGACCGTGCTCAGCGGCACGCCGAGCTTGGCGGCGCTGTCGAGCAGCGCCGTGCGCAGCTCCGCCGCGTTCGCGTCCATCGCCGCGATCTGCTCGCGTCCGAAGTGCTCGAGGCTGACTTTGCCGGTCACGCAGCTCAGCAGGTTGCCGTTGAACGAGCCGCCGTGGTACAGCGGCTCATCGCGGTGCGGGTCGAGCACGTCCATCACCTCGGCGCGCCCGCCGAGCACGCCCATCGGCAGGCCGCCGCCGATGAACTTGCCGAGGAACGTCAGGTCCGGCGTCAGCCCGTACAGCTCGGCCGAGCCTCCGTACGCGAGCCGCAGCATCAGGCAGTCGTCGAGCACGAACAGCGCGCCGGCGCGCTGCGCCGCCTCCTGCACGCGGCGCAGGAAGCCGGGCGGCGCCGTCGTCACGAGGCCGCTGAACAGCAGCGGCTCGAGCACGACGGCCGCGATCTCCTCGCCGTGCTCGGCGAGCTTGCGCTCGAACGCCTCGGCGTCGCCGAACGGCGCGAGGTACACGCGTCCGGGCTCCTCCGGGCGGTCGTACAGCCCGACCTCGAGATCGTCGAACGAGCCGTGGAAGCCGTCGATCGACTTCAGCACCGCCGCGCGCCCGGTGAACGCGCGCGCGACTTTCATCGCGAGCATGCCCGACTCGGTGCCCGAGTTCGTGAAGCGCACGCGCTCGTAGATCTCGATCCGCTCGCACAGCATCTGCGCGAACTCGATCTGCTCCGGCGACGGCACGAGGAAGCCCGAGCCGCGTCCGGCCGCCGCGCGCAGCGCCGCCACGACAGGTGGAAACGCGTGGCCGTGGATCAGGCTGAGGCCGTTGTTCGCGAGATCGACGTAGCGGTTCCCGTCGACGTCGATCAGGTACGGGCCCTCGCCGCGCTCGGCGACGAGCGGGTACGGCCGGTGATAGCCCCACCCGCGCGTCAGCCCGCGCACCATGTAGCGCCGCGCACGCTCCATCGCCGCCGCCGAGCCGGGCGTCCGCGCGCGGTAGGCGTCCTCGACGCGCGCCCGTGCATCGGCCCTCAGAGTCAACTCGGCCACGTTCCGGACTCTATCTGAGCGTTCGATATGGTGGCCCGTCGACCGATAAAAAAACCTATCCCATTAAGTCGGCCGATTCGTCCATGTGCCCGTGCGATACAACTACCCCAGTGCCGGGGGCCGTTCAGCCGATTGCGCGGAACCTGCGTCGCTGGAGGACGACGCGCGAAATGACGCTGTCCGCACTCGCCGAGCAGGCCGGCGTCGCGAAGTCGACCGTCTCGCTGATCGAGCGCGGGCAGGGCAACCCGTCGATCGACACCGTCTGGGCGCTCGCGCGGGCGCTCGGCGTCCCCTTCACGAGCCTGTTCCACGACGAGCCGCCGGCCGACGACGTCTCGGTCGTGCGCGAGGACGACGGCTCCGTGATCGCCGTCGAAGACGCCGGCCTCGACGCCGACGGCCTGATCGTGCGCCACATGCTGACGCGCACCGGCGGCGCGCTGATCGAGATCTACACGCTCGTGCTCGACGAGGGCGCCGTGCGCCACGCGCAGGCGCATGTCGCCGGCCTGTTCGAGCACCTCACGATCGCCGCCGGGACGGTCGAGATCAGCACCGACTCGTTCACCGAGACGCTCGGCCAAGGCGACCTGATCAGCTTCCGCGCCGACCGTCCGCACACCTACCGTGTGATCGAGGGGCCGGTGCGGATCGTCTCGGTCCACGAATACCCGCAGCGCTCCGACGCCTGAGCTCAGTAGGAGCGCGGCAGGCCGAGCACGTGCTGGCCGACGAACGCCTGCACGAGGTTGTTGTTGACCGGCGCCGTCTTGTACAGGCGCGTCTCGCGGAACTTGCGCTCGACGTCGTACTCCTGCGCGAAGCCGAAGCCGCCGAACGCGTCGAGCGCGGCGTTGGCCGCCTCCCACGACGCCTCGGAGGCGAGGTACTTGGCGATGTTCGCCTCGGCGCCCGCCGGCCTCCCCGCGTCGTACAGCCACGCCGCCTTCCAGCGCACGAGGTTCGCCGCGGTCATCGACATGTGCGCTTTCGCGAGCGGGAACTGCACGCCCTGGTTGGAGCCGATCGGCCGGCCGAAGACGACGCGCTCGCGCGCGTAGGAGACCGCGCGGTCGAGGAAGAAGCGGCAGTCGCCGATGCACTCCGACGCGATCAGGATCCGCTCGGCGTTCATCCCGTCGAGGATGTAGCGAAAGCCCTCGCCCTGCTCGCCGACGAGCGCGTCGGCCGGCAGCTCGAGCCCGTCGAAGAACACCTCCGTCGTCGCGTGGTTCATCATCGTCTTGATTGGTCTGATTTGAAGAGACGAGCCGTGGCCGCGCATGTCGAGGAGGAACACCGACAGACCCGCCGTTCGCTTCTCCACCTGCTCCAGCGGCGTCGTGCGCGCGAGCAGCACCATCAGGTCGGAGTGCTCCGCGCGCGAGGTCCAGATCTTCTGCCCGTCGACGACCCACCCCTCGCCGCGGCGCTCGGCGCGCGTCTTGATCTGCGTCGTGTCCGAGCCGGCGTCGGGCTCGGTCACGGCGAACGCCTGCAGCCGCAGCTCGCCCGACGCGATCGCCGGCAGCCAGCGCGCCTTCTGCTCCTCCGAGCCGTGGCGCAGCAGCGTTCCCATCGTGTACATCTGCGCGTGGCACGCGCCGGCGTTCGCGCCCGAGGCGCAGATCTCCTCGAGGATCACGCTCGCCGTCGCCAGCGCGAGGCCCGAGCCGCCGTACTTCTCCGGGATCAGCGCCGCGAGCCAGCCGGCCTCGGTCAGCGCCGCGACGAACTCGCTCGGGTAGCCGTCGGGCTCCAGCGCGCGCCAGTAGGAGCCGGGGAAGTCGGCGCACAGCGCGCGCACGGCCTCGCGGATCGGTGCGGCGTCGTCGGGCTCGGTGAAGTCCATCGCGTCCTCTCGCTCAGCCGGCGCCGCCCGCGCCGATCGCCTCGCGCGCCAGCAGCGCCTCGTCGAGCAGCTCGGTCAGCTCGCGCAGCTCGATCCGCTCGCCGCTGCCGGTCGTCTTGATCGCATCCTCGTACATCGTGACGTCCTTCGGGCACGACACGACGAACTTCTGCACGCCTTCGAGCGTGAGCGCCTCGCGGATCCGGTTCTCCGACGGCCGTTCGGCGCCGCCCTGCGCTGCGATCCAGATCTGCCCGCCGCCGGCGCCGCAGCAGAACGAATCCTCGCGATTGCGCGGCATCTCGACGAGCTCGCAGCCGAGCAGCTCGAGCAGCTTGCGCGGCGCGTCGTAGCGCCCGTTGTGGCGCCCGAGGTAGCACGGGTCGTGGTAGGTCACGCGGTAGCCGAGCGGCTCGCCGCGCGCGAGGCGCCCCTGCTCGAACAGCTCGAGCAGCAGCTCGGTGTGGTGCAGCACCGGCCACGCCCCGCCGTACTGCGGGTACTCGTTGACGAGCGTGTTCAGCGAGTGCGGGTCGCTCGTCACGATCCGCTCGAACTCGCACTCGGACAGCTGCCGCACGTTGGCTTCGGCGAGCATCTCGAACAGGCCCTCCTCGCCCGCGCGGCGCACGTCGTTGCCGGAGTTCTGCTCGCCGTCGTAGAGGATCCCGAAGTCGAGGCCGGCCTCGTGGAAGACGCGCGCGAGCGCGCGCGTGACGCGCTGCGAGCGAGGGTCGAACGACGCGTAGTCGCCGACGAACCACAGCACGTCGCAGCTCTCCCTGCGCGCGTCCTTGACCTCGAAGTCGAGCTCGTCCGCCCACCTGCCGCGCCCGCGCCGGCTCTGCCCGAACGAGTTGCCCGACTTGTGGATCGTCTGCAGCGTGCTCTGCAGGCCGCCGTCGAGCTCGCCGTCCTCGAGCAGCCGCCGGCGCAGCTGGTTGATGATCGGCGCCTGCTCGATCCCGACCGGGCATGCCTCGACGCACGCGTTGCACTGCATGCACGACCAGATCGAGTCGGCGTGCACGCCGTCGACGCCGATCACCGGGCCCTCGCAGCCGGCCTGCTCGCGCAGCTCGAGGATCACGTCGCGCGGCGACAGCGGCCGGCCGGTCGCGCGCGCCGGGCACGCCTCGTGGCAGCGCCCGCACTTCGTGCACGCGTCGAGCTGCAAGAGGTGCGTCAGCGAGAAGTCGGCGAGCGTCCCGTAGCCGGCCGGCTCGAGCGCGAGCTCCGGCTCGATCGGCCGCAGCCGCCTGCCGGCGAGCGGGTCGCGCACGACGAGGCTCGCGTAGCTGCTCAGCATGTGCGCGGCCTTCGTGAACGGGATCGACGCGACGAACGTGATCGCCAGCAGCCCGTGGAACCACCACAGGCCGTGGCGCCACGCGCCGAGCGTCGCCTGCCCGGCGCCGGCCAACGCCTGCGCGAAGATCCACCCGCCGAACTGGAAGCCGTCGTAGCCGGGATGTTCCATCGCGATCCGCACGCCCTCGAGCACGTAGCCCGTCAACGCGATCGTCAACAGCGTCGAGACGAACACCCAGTCGCCGACGCGGTATGAGTGCGCCTGACGCTCGTACTGCTCGGGCGGGCGGTCCGGGCGCGCGTAGTCGAGCTTCGCCGGGCGCAGCACCGCGCGGCGCAGCATCATCGCGAGTAGCCCCGCGACGAGCGCCGTGCCGAGCGCGTTGAGCACCGCCTTGCACGCGAGGTAGAAGTCGCCGTCGTAGAAGCCCGCGCCGAAGATCGGCTGCGCGACGTCGTGCGAGAGGCCGACGATCACCGTGCCGGCGAACAGCGCGACCCAGCCGTAGAAGATGCCGCGATGCGCCCAGCCCGCGTAGCGGTCGCGCCGCGCGATCGTCGCGTGCGACCACAGCGTCACCGTCGCGCGCCACAGCCGGCCGGGCAGCTCACGCGCGGGCGGCAGCCCGGCGCGGCTCGCGCCGCGGTAGCGCGCGATCGGGCGCGCGACGCCGTAGGCGAAGACGAGCACCGAGACGCCCGCGAGCGCGTACCACACCGCCTGCACGCCGACCGGCATGTGCCACAGGATCGGCCGCGACTTGACCGACGCCAGCGGCAGCCCGAGGGCGGCGAGCGCGCCGGTCACTACGCGAACTGCCGCTCGAGCTCCGCCGCGACCTCGAACAGGTCGGCGACGGCGCCGTACTGAGCGACGCCGAAGATCGGCGCCTCCGGATCGGAGTTGACGGCGATGATCGTTCCCGCCTTCGACATCCCGGCGAGGTGCTGGACGGCGCCGGAGATGCCCAGCGCGAGGTAGACCTTCGGCGTGACCGTGCGCCCTGACTGGCCGACCTGGCGCGCGCTCGAGATCCAGCCGGCGTCGACGAGCGGGCGCGAGGCGCTCAGCGTCGCGCCCATCCGCGCGGCGAGCTGCTCGAGCTCGGGGATCCGCTCGGCGTCCTCGACGCCGCGTCCGATCGACAGCAGGAAGTCGGCCTTCGTGATGTCGACGTCGCCGGCCGGCGGGTCGCGCAGCTCGACGTGCTCGCTGCGCGCGCGTCCGGCGAGCTCGATCGCGACTACGGTCACCGAGGCGGCGCCGGCTTCGGTGGGCGGCTCGCCGGCGTCCGCCGCCGGCTCGAACGCGCCGGGGCGCAGCAGCAGGACGACGGTCGCCTTGCCGGGGAAGTCGAGCTCGGCGATCAGCTTCTCGCCGTACGCGCCGCGGCGCGCGAGCGCCCCGTCGCCGCTCCAGCTGACGGCGGTCACGTCGCTGGCGAAGCCGTGGCGGGCGCGCGCGGCGAGCGCCGGCGCGAAGCCCAGCGAGTCGATCGTGTGGCCGGCGAGCACGAGCGACGGCGCGCGCTGCTCGATCAGCGCCTCGATCGCCGCCTGCGCCACGTGCGCCTCGAACTGCGGCTCGGGCGAGGACACGACGAGCACCTCCTCGACGCCGTCGAGCTTGACGGCGGCGACGTGCGCGCCGGCGTCATGCGCGATCAGCGCGACGGCGAGCGGCCCGGCGCCGGCGCGCGAGAGCTCGCGGCCGGCGGCGATCAGCTCGAGCGTCACGGGACGCAGCTCGCCACGGCGCGTCTCGGCTACGACGAGGACTCCGCTCATGCGCTCATCGCCTCCCTCACGATCTCGGCGATCCGTGCGGCGATCTGATCGGGCTGGCCTTCGATCAGGCTCGCGCCGGCGCCGTCCTCGGGCGCGAGCAGGCGCACCGTGCGCGAGCCGGCGGCGTCGGCGAGGTCGTCGGCGTCGAGCCCGAGCTCGCCCGGCGCGAGCACGCTGAGCGGCTTCGCGCGCGCCTGCTTGATCGCGCGCAGCGTCGCGTAGCGCGGCTCGTTGATCCCGGTCTGGACGGTCAGCAGCGCCGGCAGCGAGAGGCGCAGCACCTCGACCGTGCCGCCCTCGAGCTCGCGCTGCACGGTCAGCCGCTCGCCGTCGCGCTCGATCTCCGTTACGACGGCGACGTGTGCGAGCTCGAGCAGGCCTGCGAGCGCGACGCCGGTCGCCGAGTTGACCGCGTCGGAGGACTGCACGCCGCACAGGACCAGCTCGGGCGCCTCGGCGCGCGCGACGGCGGCGAGCACGTTGGCGACGGCCAGCGCGTCGGCGCCGGCCAGCGAGTCGTCCCACACGCGAACCGCGCGGTCGGCGCCCTTCGCCAGGCACGCGAGCAGCCCCTCCTCGGCCTGCTCGTCGCCGACGGTGACGACGACGACCTCGCCGTCCTCGCCCTCGTTCAGCTGCAGCGCCGCCTCGAGCGAGAACGCGTCCCACTCGTTCAGCGCCCAGTCGAGCGCGTCGTCGGGCACGGCGCCGGCGGCGTCGAGCGCGAAGTCCTCGTCGAGGCTCGCGACCTGCTTGACCGGGACCAGGATCCTCATCCGCCGCCCGCCGCTACGCCGGCCCGAGCAGCGCGCCGGTCGAGTCGTATGAGTGAAAGCCCTTGCGCACCGTCTCGCGCACCTCCCACCTCGCGCGCGTGCCCTCGGGGATGTAGGCGATCTCGCCGGCGCGCACGGTGACCGGCTCGCCGCCCTCGGGCGTGATCGTCACGTCGCCCTCGATCAGCGTGATCGTCTCGCCGGGGCTCGACAGCATGAACACGCCGGGCGTGCAGTGCCAGACGCCGTTGTACAGCTTGCCGTCGTCGGTGCGCCAGAGGATCGCCATCGTCGACTCGGGCTCGCCGGAGATGATGTCCTCGGGTGGGATCGGCGCCGGCTCGACGGGCGCGTCGACGACGGAGTACTTGGTGATCTTGGTGGCGACGTCTTGCATGTGGCTCCTCGGTCTCGTCAGGGGAACGTGGGCTGGGGCTCGTCGAAGAAGTTGGGCAGCTCGCGGACGAACGGCAGCGCGACCGCCGGGTCCGCCGAGTCGATCTCGCGCGCGAGCCGGTGGCCTTCGAAGATGCTGTCGGCCGGCAGCCGCGGCGCGACGCAGTCGCCGATCCGGTAGACGGCCTCGATGCCCTCCTGCTCCAGGCGGTCGGGGTCGGCGAGGAGCTGCCGATAGAGGTCGTCGACCGATTCGCGCTGGGTCACGAGCACGGCCGCGTCGGCGTCCCAGGTGCTCTCGCCTCCCCACACGCTCGCGCCGCGCATCGCGCCGGGCGCGATCTCCGAAAGCTGGTGCTGCAAGACGATCTCGGCGCCGCGCTCGCGCAGGCTGACGTTGACCGGGCCGAACTCGCCGGTGAAGGCCATGAACGGGGCGACGTTGGCGAGCGGCGTGACGAGCGTGACGCGCTTGCCGGCGTCGAGCAGCAGCTCGGCGACACCGACCGCCGTGTAGTAGCCGTCGGTGTCGTAGACCAGAACGTGCTCGGCGTCGATCGCCCCGTTCGCCGCGGAGACCTGCTCGGGCGTGTAGGAGCAGTCGAGCTCGGCGCCGGGGATCGTCTGCTGGGTGGTCCCGTTGAGGCCGTCGCTGCGCCAGCGCGCGCCGGTCGCGACGACGACGATCTCGGCTCCGTACTCGAGCACCGCGTCGGCGCCCAACCGCGTCTTTGGGATCACCTCGACGTTCTTGCACTTGTCGAGCTGGATCTGGCGGTAGTTGATCACGCGCGCCCACTCGCCGAGGTTCGGGTAGGCGCTGATTTCGCGCATGCTGCCGCCGATCGCGTCGCGCTCGTCGACGAGGTGCACGGCGCTCATGCCGCGCCTGCCGAGGACCATCGCGCACTCCATCCCGGCCGGTCCCGCGCCGATCACGAGCACCGTCTTCTCGGCGTTCGCGGCCTTCGCGAAGCGCTCGGGGTGCCAGCCACGACGGAACTCCTCGCCGAGCGTCGCGTTCTGCGTGCAGACGATCGGCAGCGTGCGCCAGAAGCGCGACGCGCAGATGTTGCAGCCGATGCACTCGCGGATGTCCTCGTAGCGGCCCTCTTCGATCTTCTTCGGGATGAACGGGTCGGCGATCGACGGGCGCGCCGCGGCGATGATGTCGATCGTTCCCGAGCGGACCGCCTCGGCCATCGTGTCGGGGTTGGTGAAGCGCCCGACCGCGGCGATCGGCTTCCGCGTCGCTCCGCGCACCGCCTCGTAGTAGGAGCGGTAGTTGAACTCGCCGGCGACGCGCGAGGCGACGACGTTCTTCTCCGGCCAGTCCATCGAGCTCCAGCCGCCGACCTGCAGGTCCCAGAAGTCGACGAGGTCGTCGGCGAGCTGGATGAACTGGAACGCCTCGACGCCGGCGCGGATGCCGAGCGGGCTGTCGTTGAGCGTGTCGATGCACAGGCGCGCGGTGATCGCGCAGTCCTCGCCGACCGCCTCGCGCACGAGCTCGATCGTCTCCAGCCAGAAGCGCGCGCGGTTCTCGAGCGTTCCGCCGTACTCGTCGGTGCGCTTGTTCAGCTTCGCCATCAGGAAGTGGCCGGTGATCGCGCCGCCCTCGGAGCCGTGCACGTTGACGATGTCGAAGCCGACGTCGCGCGCGCGCTTGGCGGCGGCGACGTAGTAGCCCTGGATCTCGCGGATACCCTGCTTGTCCAGCTCGTAGCAGGCGGCGGAAGCGAGCGCCTCGTCTGAGACCTGGCTCGCCGACGGCGCCGGCAGGCGCGACTCCTGGTTGCCGGAGACGTAGCCGCCGTGCCACAGCTCGACGCCGGCGAGCGCGCCGTGCTCGTGCGCGAGGTCGACCATCCCTTTGAGGTTGTGCGCGTCCTCGTCATCCCACAGGCGCGCGGAGATCACCGGGCGCGCGTCACTGGAGGGGTGCACCGAGCAGAACTCGGTGTTGACCGCGGCCCAGCCGCCCTCGGCCTTCATCCCGCGGATGTACGCCTGCGCGCCGGGCACCTCGGCGCCGAAGCTCGTGCAGTGCGGGCTCTGGTAGAAGCGGTTGCGCAGCGTCTTCGGCCCGATCGGGACCGGCTCGAAGAGGATGTCGTGCCGCGGATCGCGTCCCATACCGATCAGTCGATATAGCGTACAGGAGTCCCCGAGTGGACGGCGGCGCGAGCAGCCGTCATGCGCGTTCGGAGCGCAGCTCGGCGGCGAGCTCGTCGTCGCGGCGCTCGCGCAGCGCCGCGAGCTCGTCTGGGTCGCTCGGCACGTACGCGGCGAAGCCGGCGCCGGCGGTCGCGTTCGAGAGCACGGGGAAGAGGTTCTCGGCGATCGCGTCGAACGTCTGCGCGCCGCCGAGCCCGACCGTCTCGAACGGGCCGGTCAGCCGCCAGCGCCGCGCGAGCCCGTCGCGCATCACCTCGTCGATCGTCGCGGGCGTCGCGACGCCGTGCTCGACGAGCCAGAGGCACTCGCGCAGCACGGCGAGCTGCAGCCGGTTCCACAACAGGCCCGGCGCCTCGGCCTGCAGCACGACCGGACGCTTGCCGATCACGCGCAGCAGCGCGATCGCGCGAGCGAGCGCCGCCGCCGGCGTACGCTCGCCGGCGATCGTCTCGACGAGCGGCATCAGCAGCGGCGGGTTCCAGTAGTGCGTGCCGACGATCCGCTCGCCGACGCCGGCCGCCTCGCCGAGCGCGCTGATCGAGATCGACGAGGTGTTGCTGGCGATGATCGCCTTTGGCCAGCGCGCCGCGAGCGGCTCGATCGCGGCGACCTTCACGGCGATGTCCTCGGGCAGCGACTCGACGATCAGCTCGGGCGGCTCGCCGTCGCCGTCGCCGTCGCCGTCGCCGGCGCTGGCGTCTTCGGCCCCGGCGTCCTCGTAGCGCATCGCTGCGCGCGCCCGCGCGAGCGCCGCCTCGTCGGCCAGTCCATGGTGGAGCGCCACCGCGAGCGCCCGCTCGACGCGATCGCTCGCCCGCTCGCGGTCGCGCACGAGCCACGTCACCTCGCAGCCGCCGAGCGCGTACTCGCAGCCGATCTGCGCGCCCATCAGGCCGGCGCCGAGGATCGCGACACGCGGGTGGTCGCCTGTCGCCGTCGCCTCGGGCTCCGCGCTCATCGCCGGGAGGATAGGGCGACGCGAGAGCGGTGGGCGCCCGCCGCGCTTACGATCAGGCCTTGTCCGGCGAACGACGCGATCCGCCCGATGCGCCGAGCCCTCCGGCAGCGCCCGGCGAGGTCCTCGAGTTCCTGCGCGCCCATCCGCCGTTCGACGCGTTGCCGGCCGGCGACGTCGAGCCGCTCGCGCGCGCGAGCGAGATCGAGTTCTTCCTCGCCGGCGCGACGATCTTCTCGCAGAGCGCGCGGCCGGTCGAGCACCTGCGCGTCGTGCGGACCGGCGCCGTCGAGATCGTGCTCGACGGCCGTGTGCTCGACCTGCTCGGTCCCGGCGAGCTGTTCGGTCACGCGTCGATGCTCTCGGGCCTGCCGCCGGGGTTCGCGGCGCGCGCGGCGGAGGACACGCTCTGCTATCGCATCCCCGAGGCGCTCGCGCGCGGGGTGCTCGCGCGACCGGAGAGCGTCGGCTTTCTCGCGCGCTCGCTGCTGGAGGTGCAGGAGCGCTCCGAGACGGTGCTGGGCCCACGTGTGCCGGCGCCCGACCCCGCCAACCAGCCGGTCGCGGCGTTGATCCGCGATCCGCCGCTGCTGTGCTCGCCGGAGAGCACGATCCGCGAGGCGGCGAGGAAGATGGCGGCCGCCCCGGCGACGTCGATCGTCGTCGATCTCGGCGAGTCGCTCGGCATCCTCACCGACCGCGACCTGCGCGCCCGGGTGGTCGCCGCCGGCGTCTCATACGACGACCCCGTGTCCTCCGTGATGAGCGCCCCGGCGTACACGGTCGAGCCCGACCGGCTCGGCGGCGACGTGCTGCTCGAGATGCTCGACCGCGGCGTCCGCCACTTCCCGGTCCTGACGGCCGCTCGCGAGGTCCTCGGCGTCGTCGAGGCGGTCGATCTGCTCGCCGTCGAGGCGCTGTCCTCGTTCCACCTGCGCCGGGCGATCGCGCGCGCGGACGACGTCGCGACGCTCGCGCGCGCGGCGCGCGGGCTGCGTCCGGCGGTGATCGCGCTGCACGATGCGCGCCTCGCCGCGTCGAGCGTCGCCGCGATCTACTCGGTCGTGCTCGACGCGCTGACGCGCCGGCTGATCGAGCTCGCGCTGAGCGCCGCCGGCGAGCCGCCGGCGGAGTTCGCGTGGCTCGCGCTCGGCAGCCAGGCGCGGCGCGAGGCGACGCCCGGGTCCGACGCCGACAGTGCGATCGTCTGGTACGGCGACGTCCCCGAGGAGACGGTCAGGCCCTACCTGCACGCGCTCGCCCGAGAGGTGGCGAGCGGTCTGGCCGCGTGCGGGATCCGCGTCGACGAGCACGGCGCGACCGCCTCGGAGGAGCTGTTCGTGCGCTCGCTCGAGTCCTGGACGCGCGTCGCGCGCAGCTGGATCGAGCATCCGACGCGCGAGCAGGCGCTGATCCTCGTCTCGGTGCTCGTCGACAGCAGGCCGGTGTGGGGGATCCACGGCGGCACGCCGGTGTCGGACGTGTTGCGCTCCGCACGCTCGCGACCGCAGCTGCTGCGCCTGCTCGCGCGGCTCGCGCTGGCGCACCGGCCGCCGACGGGCTTCCTGCGCGGGCTCGTCGTCGAGCACGGCGGCGAGCACCGCGGGCGCCTCGATCTGAAGAACGGCGGCCTGCTGCCGGTCGTCGACCTCGCGCGCTGGGCGGGTATCGCCGCCGGCGTGACGAGCGCGTCGACGCTCGAGCGCCTGCGGGCGGCCGGCGACGCGAACACGCTGCCGGCGGCCGACGTGCACACGCTCGAGGACGCGTTCGAGCTGTTCAGCGAGCTGCGCGTCGAGCACCAGGTGGGCCAGCTGCGAGCGGGAATCGAGCCCGACGACCACGTCAGCCCGAACGAGCTCAGCGCGCTTACCCGCAGCTACCTGAAGGAGGCCTTTCGCGCGGTGGCGTCGGTGCAGAGGCGGATCGCCGCCGAACTGAACCTCGGGGTGCGGTGAGACCGCGTCACGTCGATCGGAGCGCCGGTGCGATCGCCTACCGCAGGGCGCGCCTGCCGGCCGGACGCACGCCGTGGCGCGAAGCGAGCTACTGCGCGGTCGACCTCGAGCTCAGCGGCCTCGATCCGCGCCGCGACGAGATCGTCTCGTTCGGCGCCGTGCCGATCGAGCACGGCCGCATCCAGCTGGGCGGCGCCGTCGCCGGACGCGTCCGTCCGCTGCGCGCCCTCAGCGAGAGCTCGATCCGCGTGCACGGGCTGCGCGCCGCCGACCTCGCCGACGCGCCGCCGCTCGAAGATCGCGATCGACCCGTTGCTGGCGGCGATGGCCGGCAGGATCCCGGTCGTCCACGTCGCCGCGATCGAGCGCGGCTTCCTGCGACCGGCGCTGCGCCGCCAGGGCGTGCGCCTGCGCCGGCCGATGATCGACACGAGCGTGCTCGGGCTCGTGTGGCTGCACGAGCGCGACGGCGACGGTCCGCGGCGGGTGTCGTTGGGCGGTCTCGCCGAGGCGCTGGGGCTCCCCGCGCACCATCCGCACGACGCCCTCGGCGACGCGCTGACGACCGCCCAGGTGTTCGTCGCGCTCGCGACGCATCTCGACGCCCGGCGGGGAGAGACCGTCAGGCGCCTGCTCTCGTCGGGGCGGCGGTTGGAGTCGCTGCTGGACTACCCGTCGCGGTAGCGCGGGTCGCCGCAGCGCGGCGGGCGCTCGCGCGGCGCGCGGGCGGCGGGCCGGCTCAGAACAGCTGCAGGTAGCGGTCGAGCTCCCACTGCGTGATCTGCTCGTGCGCCGCCTGGGCTTCGCGGCGCTTGATCTCGACGTAGTAGTCGAGGTAGTCGCCGTCGCGCGTCTTGCCGAGCGCCGCGCGCAGGACCTCGCAGCGCTCGAGCTCGCGCGTGGCGTCGAGCAGGTTCGCGGGCAGCAGCTCGATCCCCGCGGCGGAGCGCTGCTCGTCGCTCAGCGTGTAGAGGTCGGCGGCGTTCGGATCGCCCGGGTCCAGCCCGCGCTCGATCCCGTCGAGGCCGGCGGCGATCATCGCCGTCGCGGCGAGATACGGGTTGCAGGAGCCGTCGACGGTGCGGTCCTCGATCCGCCCCGGCGCCGGGATCCGCAGCATCTGCGTGCGGTTGTTGTAGCCGTAGCTGACGTATGCCGGCGCCCACGTCGCGCCGCTCGACGGCGCGCCGACCGACAGCCGCTTGTACGAGTTGACGGTCGGCGCGGTCAGCGCGATGTACGCCTTCGCGTGCGCCTTCAGGCCTCCGAGGAATTGGTAGCCCAGCTCGGAGAGCCCGAGCCCGCGCGGGTCCTCGGCGGCGTCGCGCTCGAACAGGTTCTCGCCGTCGCGCCACAGGCTGACGTGGAAGTGGCAGCCGTTGCCGGTCAGGTGCGCGAACGGCTTCGGCATGAACGTCGCGATCAGGCCGCGCTGCTGGGCCAGCGACTCGACCATGTAGCGGAAGAACACAGCGCGGTCGCACGTCGTCAGCGCGTCGGCGAACGCGAAGTTCTGCTCGAACTGGCCGTTGGCGTCCTCGTGGTCGGTCGCGTAGTTGTCCCAGCCGAGCCCGGTGACGGCCTTGGAGACTTCGACGACGAAGTCGAGGCTGCGCGTCAGCGCGCGCATGTCGTAGCAAGGCTGCTCGAGCGTGTCGAGCGCGTCCGCGAGCTCGAGCCCGCCGTCGGGCCCGCGACGCAGCAGGAAGTACTCGAGCTCGGCGCCGAGCTTCAGCTCGTAGCCCATCTCGGCGGCGCGATCGAGCGCCGAGCGGAGGATCGTCCGCGGGCAGTACGGCCACGGCTCGCCCTCGACGGTCACGTCGCAGGCGAAGCGCGCGACGCTCGGCCGCCAGGGCAGGATCGTCAGCGAGCGCGGGTCGGGGACGGCGACGAGGTCGGGGTCGGCCGGCCCCTGGCCGATGTCGCCGGCCGCGAATCCGGCGAATCCGGCGCCCTCGCCGAGCAGGTCGTCGAGGTGACTCGCCGGGACGAGCTTGGCGCTCGGCTTGCCGTGCATGTCGACGAACTGCGCGAACAGGAACTCGACGCCCGCGTCGTTGACGATCCGCCGGACGTCGTCGGCGTTCTCGGGCTGCTGCTCGCTCATCCGGCGTAGGTATATCCGCAGCGGCGGTGCCGCGACAATGGCCGCAAGCTCCTCTTAGTGACGGTTAGCATGTCCGCAACGTACATATGTCGACCACGACACAGTCTCACGGGCTCCGCGAGGAGAACCGCACTCTCTACGGCGTCATCAAGCTCGTGTCGTCGTCGGTCGAGCTCGGGCCGATGCTGCAGGGGATCGTCGATCTGGCGACCGACGCGACGGACTGCCACGCCTGCTTCATCTACCTGCTCGAAGATCGACAGCTGACGATCCGCGCCGCCTCGCGCGTGTTCGCCGACGCCGTCGGCCGCGTGCAGCTCGCGCTCGAGGAGGGTCTGACGGGCTGGGTGGCGCGTCATCGCACCCCGGAATTCATCCGCGAGCACGCGATGGACGACCCGCGGATGAAGTACGTCCCGCTGCTGCAGGAGGAGCGCTTCCAGTCGATGGTCGCCGTGCCGATCCTCGCGCGCGCCGGCGACACGCTCGGGGTCATCGTGCTCCACACCGAGGCGCCGCGCGAGTTCACCGAGGACGCGCTGAAGCTGCTCGTCCACATCGCCTCGCTCGTCTCGGGCGCGATCGAGAACGCGCAGCTCTACCAGCAGGAGCGCCGTCGCGTCGACGCCCTCACGCGCCTCGCCGGGCTCGGCGGCGAAGTCGCGTCGGCGACCGACGCCGCGCAGATCGGACGGGTCGTGGCCAAGGGGACGCGCCGACTGCTCGAGGCCGAGCTCTGCCAGATCTACCGGCTCGACTCCGACGACGGCGCCCTGGCGCTGCTGACCTCCGATCCGGCTACCGTCTCCCCGCCGCCGGCGCTGTCGACCGCCGAGCTCTTGATCGACGCGCTCGATCGCAACGCCTCCGGCCCGTCGGCGCGCGCGCTGTGGCCCGAGCGCGACATCGGCGACCTGCTGGTGACGCCGATGACGGCCGGCGGCGAGCGGCTCGGGCTGCTCTGCGCCGGCTCGCCGGCCGGGCGCAAGTTCAGCGAGGAGGACAGCGAGCTCGCGCGCGCCGTCGCGCAGCTCGCCGCCGTCGCGCTCAAGCGCGCCGAGCTGATCGACCGGCTGACGAGCGCGAACATCGTCAAGGACCTGTTCGAGGCGCTCGCGGCCGGGGCGACGTCGTTCGCCGTGGCCAAGGCCGCCGAGGTTCGCTGCGACCTGACCGGCCCGTTCCTGATGGTCTGCGCAGAGCCGGCCGGCGAGCGCGAGCAGGCGGCGGTCGAGTGGCGCGAGGCGGCCGAGGCGCTCGGTCGCGGGCTGAGCTCCCAGCACGCGCGCGCGGCGGTCGAGGCGGGTCCGGGCCCCGTCCGGGCGGCGATCCCGCTCGGCGTCGGACGGCCCGAGCGAGTCGAGGAGCTGATGCGCGCGTGTGAGGAGCTCGGTCGCGAGACGCATGCCGCGATCGGGGTCAGCCACATGCACAACGTCGCTGCGGAGGCGACGCGCGCGTACCGCGAGGCGTTGGACGCCGCGACGATCGGCCGCGCGCTGCTGCGCGAGGGCGGCGCGATCGCCTACTCGCAGCTCGGCGCGTATCGCTACCTCGTGCACATACCGGCCGAGGACGCGCCGCGCGACCGCATGCGCGCGGCCGTCGACGGGCTGATCGCCTACGACGCCCGCCGCTCCTCCGCGCTGCTGGACACGCTCGAGCGCTACCTCGCCGAACGCCGCAGCGTGATCGAGACCGCGCGGGCGCTGTTCATCCACCCGAACACGCTGCGCCAGCGCCTCGCGCGGATCGAGGAGCTGACCGGGGTGGCGCTCGACAGCGCCGACCTGCTCTCGCTCGAGCTCGCGATCAAGCTCGCGAGGCTGCACGGGCGCCCGGGGACGCCGAGCACGAGCCCGGCGCCACCGCTGGCGAGGTCGAACGACTAGGAGTCCTCGAACACCAGGAAGACGGGCACGCGCGCGCGCCGGCGCACGCGCTGGGGCTCCTGCGTCCACAGCATGTCGCCGACGATCCGGTTGCGGTCGGCGTCGGCGGCCATCACGATCGCCTCGCACTCCTCGCGCGTGGCCTCCTCGCAGATCCGGGCGGTCGCTTTGCGCGTGCCGATGACGTGGCCGCTGGCGGGAACGCCGCGTCGCTTCAGGCGCTTGATCGCGCTCGCGACGATCGAGCGCTGCTCGTCGAGCTCCTGGCGTGTCGGCATCAGGCCCGGGTTCGGCATGCCGAAGGCGACGCCGTGGACGCGCGCGATCGACAGCACGCGGACGCGGACGCCGGCCGACGGAGTGGCCGCGAGCTCGGCGACGCGGGCGATCGCGGCGTCGGGAATCGGCCGCCCTTCCGTCGCCAGCAGGATCCGACCGAAGCCGGGGTCGGGACGCTCGGAGCTCGGCTCGACGGCTGCCGCCGCGGCGCTCACGGCGCGACGCTCCCCGAGGAGGCGACGCTTCCGGACGAGGCGGCGCTCCCGGGCGCGACGACGCTCCCAGGCGGGGTGGCGCTGGCGCCGGTCGCCGAAACGCCCGGATCGGTTTTCTTCCTGTCTCCCGCCTTGCGCCACAGGTACAGCGGGTAGTAGGCGGCGAGCACGCCGAAGCCGATGAAGTAGTACGGCAGCGTCTTGCGACCGGCCGCGTTGCACGAGCAGTTCGCGTACAGCGGGCCGCCCCAGAAGTAGATCACGGCGAAGCCGGCCGCCAGCGCGAGCGCGGCGTACTTCATCCACTCCGGCAGCTTGAACGGGCGGCGCACGTTCGGCCGGTGCTTGCGCAGCAGGTAGTAGCCGATCAGCACGGGGATGAACGAGGCGAGATAGCCGACGTTGGAGAACGTGTAGATCTCCACGGCGCCGCCGAAGAAGACGACGACCATCGAGCAGATCACGTTGAAGATCATCGAACGGTCGGGCACGCCGTGCGCGTTGAGGTGCTGGAAGAAGCGCGGGAACTGGCCGTCGACCGACATCTGGTGCAGCGAGCGCGCGGTGCCGGTGATCGCGTTCAGCGCCGAGAGCACGAGCGCGAGGACGAGCATGATCGCGATCAGCCAGTTGAGCACTTCGGAGCCGCTGCCGGTGCCGAAGACCTTCGACGCGAAGGTCACGAAGATCGTCTTCGGATCGACGAGCGCGGTGTTCCCGAGCGCTTTCGTGCCGAGCACGATCACGAACGCGACGGGGATCATCACGTAGACGAACACGCCGTAGCCGCCCTCGAGGTTGAGCGCGATCTTCGCGTCGCGATCGGGGTCCTTGGTCTCGCCGATGTAGCACGCCGCCGCCTCCATCGCGATCACGTTCCAGGTGAGCAGGAACGAGAACGCGAGCGCGAGCGTGAACCAGCCGTGGTTGAACTGGCCGGTGAAGAAGCCCGTGCCGTCGGTGTGGCGGAAGTGGAACAGCTGCCCGAAGTCGACGACGGAGGGGTGGAAGATCCAGGCGATCGCGAGGAACGTCAAGGGGATCATCGACAGCAGCGCGAGCGCCGTCGCGAAGACGGTGCCGAACCTCAGCCCGCGGTAGGCCGGGATGAACAGCAGCACGAGGCCGACGAGTGAGATGCCGAGGGTCCACCAGGCGATCGGCGTGTGAATCGGCGTGAAGCCGGCTTCGGAGAGACCGAAGCGATTGACGATGTAGAACGAGGCGAGGATCATGTTCAACGGCGCGACCGGGAACCAACCGAGCCAGTAGGCCCATGCGGTGAAGCCGTTGATGTGCTCGGCCAGGCGCGGCCAGCGATCCTTGTAGGCCGGATAGGCGTATGCCGGCGAGCCGCCGGAGCGCTCGGGCATCATCGCCGAGAGCTCGGCGAGGAACAGGCACAGCAGCCAGCCGCTGAGCGTGATCACGAGGATGATCGGGATCGAGGCCGCGCCGAGCGAGGTGACCATCACCGGAGCAATTCCGGTGACGAGGATCGTTCCTGCGAGGCCGATTACGAACGCGCCCCACCAGTTGATCGTGCGCGGCAGGCCGCCGTGCTCGTAGGTGAGCTCGTCGTGGATTTCCGAGCCGGTGCCGTCCGCCATGTGCTCTCCCGGTTAGGTTGTGCTTGCCCTTGCGCTGAGGCTGCCAGCTAGCCGGGAGGCCGCACAGGCGAGATGTGAACACAATTGTCGGGCCCGACATGGAGCACCTGGACACATTCCTCTCCGCACAGCCGCCGTTCGACTCGCTGCCCGCCACCGAGCTCGCCGCCGTCGCCGCCGAGGCGCGCGAGGTGTCACTCGACGCGGGCGAGCTCGTGCTCGTCGAGGACGGCGTCCCGGCGGTCGGGCTGTACGTCGTGTGCAGCGGCTCGATCGAGCTCGTCCACGAGGGCGAGCCGGTCGTCGTGCTCGAGCCGGGCGAGTGCTTCGGTCATCCGTCGCTGCTGAGCGGGATGGCGCCGACGTTCACCGTGCGCGCGCGCGAGCGCTCGACCTGCGCGCTGCTCGGCGCGGCGGTCGCGCGCCGGGTGCTGGCGACCGAGGCGGGCGTCGCCTACGTCGCGCGGACGATGCGCACGCGCCTGACGCGAAGCGGTCACACGGTCCACGGCCTGCTCGACGTCGGCACGACGCCCGTGTCGGCGATCATGCGCCCGCCGAGCTTCTGTGAGCCCGAGGACTCGCTGCGCGAGGTCGCCGGCAGGCTCGATCGGGACGCGAGCGCCGCGGCGTTGCTCGTGCGCCTGGGGGGAGACGAGCTCGGGATGATCACCGACGCCGAGGTGCGCGCATGGGTCGCCGGCGGGCGCGGCGACGGAGCGACGCCCGTGAGCGCACTCGCCCGCACGCCGGTCGTGACCGTGCCGGTCGGGCAGCTGGCGGTCGAGGCGACCGTCGACATGCTCGCCGCGGGAGTCGAGCACGTGGCGGTCCTCGACGGTGAGCGGGTCTGCGGCGTGCTCTCGGCGGCCGACCTGCTCGGCCTCGACGCGCGCAGCCCGATCGCGCTACGCCACACGATCCTCGGCGCGGCCGACGAGGACGTGCTCGTGCGCGCCGCCGGGCACCTGCCGCAGCTGTTCGGACTGCTCGTCCGCGCCGGCGTGCCGGCACGCGACGTCGGCCGCGTGCTCAGCCTGCAGCACGACGCGCTGACGGCGCGGCTGATCGACATCTCGATCTCCCGCAACGGCCCGGCGCCCGTCGCGTGGGCGTGGCTCGATCTCGGCAGCGCCGCGCGCCGCGAGTTCACGCTCTCCTCCGACCAGGACAACGCGCTGGCCTACGAGGCTCCCGCCCCTGGCGCCGAGGCCGAGGTCGACGCGTACTTCGAGCGCCTCGGCCGCGAGGTCAACGACGGCCTCGTGCGCTGCGGGTTCGGGGTCGACAACAACGGCGTGCTCGCGGGCAGCCGGCAGTGGCGGATGTCCAAGCCGGACTGGCTGCGGACGTTCGACGAGTGCCTGCGCGTGCCTGACGAGTCGCACCTGATCCGCGCGTCGGTCGCGTTCGACTTCCGTCCGTGCGCCGGCGGCCTGGCGATCACGGAGTCGCTCAGCGAGCGGATTCGCGCGGCGCGCGACCACCCCGACTTCATGCGCCTGACGGCGCGCACCGCGACGGGCTACCCGGTGGCGCTCGGCTTCCGCGGCAGCCTCGCCGTCGAGCGTCGCGGCGAGTCGGCGGGGCTGCTCGACCTCAAGCGCGGCGCGATCGTGCCGCTGGTCAACCTCGTGCGCTTCCATGCGCTCGCCAGCGGCGTGACGATCTCGCCGACGCTCGACCGGATCGAGGCGGTCTCGAGCCTCGGCGGCATCGAGCGCGGGCTCGCCGACGCGCTGCGCGAGGCGTTCGCGGTGATCATGCGGCTGCGCTTCGAGCACCACGCCGAGCTGATCGCCGCGGGCGCCGCGCCGGACAACCTGATCGACCCGGGCGCGCTGGCGCCGATCGCCGCCGGCGAGCTGCGCGAGGCGCTGCACGCCGTGCGCCGCGGGCAGAAGCAGCTCGGCGCCTGGGCCCCGTCCGGTCTGTAGCAGCAGCCGCCACATTCCCGCGCGAAAGTGTGCGCTCGGGCGCCATGTGCGCGGCTGAAGCGGGCCTCTAGAGTGCTCTGCATGTGCGGGATCGCAGGGCTCTACACGAAGTCTCCCGCGCTGCAGGCCCAGCTCGGAGAGCACCTCGCGGGGATGCTCGAGCAGCTCTCCTTCCGCGGGCCCGACAGCGCCGGCGTGGCCTTCTACCGCGATCCGGCGCCGGCCGGCTCGTGCAAGGTCTCGCTGTGCGCGATCGGTGGAGACGCCGATTGGACGAGGATCGGCGCGGAGCTCGCCGACGCGCTCGGGGACGCATCGCCGCCGCGCGTGCACGCGACGCACGCGACGTTCGTCGTCGAGGGCGACGCCGAGCGCGTGCAGGCGTGGCTGGCCGAGCAGCACCCCGAGCTGCGCGTGATGAGCGCCGGGCGCTCGATCGAGATCTACAAGGAGGCCGGCCGGCCGAGCGATTTCGTGCGGCGCTTCGCGCTCGATCGGATCGACGGCACCCACGCGCTCGGCCACACGCGGATGGCGACCGAGAGCCGCGTCACGCACCGAGCACTCACACCCGTTCTCGACCGGCCTCGACCTCTGCCTCGTGCACAACGGCTCGCTCTCGAACCACAACCGCCTGCGGCGCAAGCTGCGCCGCGAGGGGATCCGCTTCCAGACCGACAACGACACCGAGGTCGCCGCCGGCTACCTGACGTGGCGGCTGCGCGAGGGCGCCTCGATCGAGCAGGCGCTCGAGGGCTGCCTCGACGACCTCGACGGCTTCTACACCTTCGCCGTGGGCACCGCCGACGGCTTCGCGGTCCTGCGCGACCCGATCGCGTGCAAGCCGGCGGTCATGGCCGAGACCGACGAGTGGGTCGCGATGGCCTCGGAGTACCGCGCGATCGCGGTGCTGCCCGGGGCCGAGGACGCGGTCAGCTGGGAGCCCGAGCCGGGTCGCGTCTACAGCTGGGGAACGACGCTGGTCGCGTGATGCCGGCCCCGGACGCCACCCGGGAGGCGCTGCTGTCCGTCGACCTGGCGAACGAGACCGTCAGCCAGCTGAACCAGCGCCTCCACGACGCCGCCGAGCCGCTGCGCGTGCGCGTGCTGCACCCCGACGGCAGGCACGCGCTCGCCGTCGGGCTCGACGCGGCGCACGAGGTCGAGATCGACGGGCACGTCGGCTACTACTGCGCCGGCATGAACAAGCTCGCGACGGTGCGCGTGCACGGCAACTGCGGCGTCGGCGTGGCCGAGAACATGATGTCGGGCACGGTGATCGTCGAGGGCAACGCCAGCCAGTCCGCGGCGGCGACCGCGCGCGGCGGACTGCTCGTCGTCCACGGCGACGCCTCGGCGCGCTGCGGGATCTCGATGAAGGGCGTCGACATCGTCGTCCGCGGCTCGGTCGGGCACATGAGCGCGTTCATGGCGCAGAAGGGGACGCTCGTCGTCTGCGGCGACGCCGGCGAGGCGCTCGGCGACTCGATCTACGAGGCGCGCCTGTACGTTCGCGGATCGGTCGCGGCGCTCGGCGCCGACTGCGTCGAGAAGGAGCTGCGCGCAGAGCACGTCGAGCAGCTCTCGCAGCTGCTCGAGCGCGCCGGGATCGGCGACGTCGCGCCGGCGGAGTTCCGCCGCTACGGCTCGGCGCGGGCGCTCTACAACTTCCACGTCGACAACGTCGGGAGCTACTGAGTGGGCGCGAACGGCCGCTCCGAAGACGCCGGCGCGGCGCTCGCCGCGGGCTGGCGCCCGGGGCTGCGCGAGTCGGCGACGTTCGACCGCAACGCGATCGCCGAGATCCAGCGCGCGGCGCGCGAGGGGATCTACGACATCCGCGGCTTCGGCGCCAAGCGCCGCGTGCCCCACTTCGACGACCTGCTGTTCCTCGGCGCGAGCGTCTCGCGCTACCCGCTCGAGGGCTACCGCGAGCGCTGCGCCACCGACGTCGTGCTCGGCGCGCGCTTCGCGCGCAAGCCGCTCGAGCTGGAGATCCCGATCACGATCGCGGGGATGAGCTTCGGCGCCCTCTCGGCGCAGGCGAAGGAGGCGCTCGGGCGCGGCGCCAGCGAGGTCGGCACGTGCACGACGACGGGCGACGGCGGGATGACGCCGGAGGAGCGCGAGCACTCGCGCACGCTCGTCTACCAGTTGCTGCCGTCGCGCTACGGGATGAACCCGGACGACCTGCGCCGCGCCGACGCGATCGAGGTCGTCGTCGGCCAGGGCGCGAAGCCCGGCGGCGGCGGCATGCTGCTCGGGCACAAGATCTCCGATCGCGTGGCGCGGATGCGCGACCTGCCGGACGGGATCGACCAGCGCAGCGCCTGCCGGCATCCCGACTGGACGGGCCCCGACGACCTCGAGATCAAGATCGAGGAGCTGCGCGAGATCACCGACTGGCGCGACGCCGATCTTCGTCAAGGTCGGCGCCACGCGCACGTACTACGACGTCGCGCTCGCGGTCAAGGCCGGCGCCGACGTGATCGTGCTCGACGGGATGCAGGGCGGCACGGCGGCGACGCAGGACGTGTTCATCGAGCACGTCGGCATCCCGATCCTCGCGGCGATCCCGCAGGCGGTGCAGGCGCTGAAGGAGCTCGACATGCATCGCAAGGTGCAGCTGATCGTCTCGGGCGGGATCCGCACGGGCGCGGACGTCGCGAAGGCGCTCGCGCTCGGCGCCGACGCCGTCTCGATCGGGACGGCCGCGCTGATCGCGCTGGGCGACAACGCGCCCGAGCACGACGGCGAGTACCGCGCGATCGGCTCGGCGGCCGGCTACTACGACGACTGGCAGGCGGGCCTCGACCCGGCCGGGATCTCGACGCAGGACGAGCGGCTCGCCGCGCGCCTGGACCCGGTCGAGGGCGGCCGGCGCCTGGCCAACTACCTGCGCACGCTCATGCTCGAGACGCAGACGCTCGCGCGCGCGTGCGGCAAGTCGCACGTGCACAACCTCGAGCCCGAGGACCTCGTCGCGCTGACGATCGAGGCCGCGGCGATGGCGCGCGTGCCGCTCGCCGGGACCAGCTGGATCCCGGGGCTCAGCGGCGCCGGGTCCTAGACAGCCGCCCGGCGGCGATCGCGCCGGCGACGAGCATCACGACGCCGTAGACGCCCGGCACGGCGCCGGCGCGCGCGCCGAACGCCTGCGTCGCGAGCGCCGCGGCGACGGCGAAGTCGCGCATCGCGATCGTGAACGCGCCGGGAACGGCGCTCGCCCGTCGCGCGGCGACGCGCCGCCACAGCTCGGCGAGCGCGACGCAGACGAGCAGGAAGGCGACGCTCGCGAGCAGCGCGGCGCCGAGGTGGCTCGCGCCGTGCGCGCCGCTCAGCGCGGCGTACACGAGCAGCGCGACGGTCAGCGCCGCGACGCCCTCGCGCGCGGGATCGGCGGCGGCGAGCCTCGAGGAGAGCTCGCGGCGGCTGCGCGCGGCGATCCCGACGAGCAGCGGCACGAGCACGACGAGGGCGAACCTGCCGAGCAGGTCGCCGGCGCCGACGTGCACGGTGGCGCCCGACAGCGGCCCGATCGCGAGCGGTCCGACGAGCGCGGCGAGCACCAGCGATCCGGTCAGCACGCCGAGCGCGATCGTCGCGTCGGCGCCGGCCAGCGCGACGAGGCCGACCGCCGCGACCTCCGCCGAGGTGAGGCCGACGGCGAGCAGCCCGTCGCGGACGACCGGGGCGAACGGGCGGCCGAGCAGCCACGCCGCGCCGGCGAGGAGCGGCAGCGCCGCCAGCGAGAGGATCGCGACCTCGCGCACGTGGTTGCGCAGGCGCGCGAGCTCGGCGAACGAGATCCCCAGCGCGGTCGCGAGCACGAGCAGCGCCAGCACGAGGTCCGAGTGCGCGGCGAGCGTCGCGGACGGGGCGAGCAGGCCGAGCGCGGCGGCGAGCAGCGCGATCGGCGTGAGCCAGCGCGGCGCGAGCGCGAGCAGGCGGGACACGAGCGCGAGCGGGCGCATCGCCGCGCTCAGCGCTCCGCGCCCAGCGAGCGAGTGAGCGTCGCGGCGCCGTCGAGCAGGTCGGCGAGCAGTCGCGTGGGGTCGTCGAGGCGGTTGGCGGGCGCCTGCAGCCCGAGGATCGCCGCGAGCCTGCCGGTGCGGTCGAACACGGGGGCGGCGATCGCGTTGACGTCGGGCTCGCGCTCGCCGAAGACCGTTCCGTAGCCGCGCTCGCGCACGGCGCCGACCTCCGCGGCCAGCTTCGAGCGGTCGGTGATCGTGCGCTCGGTCAGCGCGCGCAGGTCGCGCTCGCGCGGCAGCGGCGAGCCGCCAAAGGCGAGCATCACCTTGCCGACGGCGGTGGCGTGCGCGACGCTCGGGCGGCCGAGGCGCGCCATGCTGACGACGCTCGAGCGCGACGGGACGGAGTCGACGGTGATCGCCTCGCGCTCGCCTGGCACCGACAGCGTGGCGGTCTCGCCGGTCCGCTCCATCAGTGCGACGAGCACTGGGCGCGCGAGCGCGCGAAGGTCAAGGCGCGACAGCACGCGGTCGGCGAGCGTCACGAGCCCGAGCCCTAGGCGGAACGGGCCGTGCTCGTCGCGCTGGACGAGGCCGGCGTGCTCGAGCGTCGCGAGCAGCCGCGAGGCGGTGCTCGGGCTGACGCCGATCCGTCGCGCGAGCTCGTTGACGCCGAGGTCGCGATCGCTGTCGCGCAGCGCCTCGAGCAGCGCCAGCGCGCGCGCGACGGAGGCAACCGGGCGCGCTCTCGGATTCGATCGATGTTGCCGGTGTTGCGATTGCTGTTGCGCCATCGGCAATAGTATTGCGCTTCACGGTACACGTGCCTAGGATGCGGTCGATGTCGTACGTGCTCACGTGCCCCAACTGCGGTTCGCGCGAGGTCACCGACTTCGGCTTCGGCGGCGAGGTCTCGCATCGCCCGAGCGGCGCCGTAACGCAGCGCGAGCTGAACGCGTACAACTACTTCCGCCGCAACGTCGCCGGCCTGCAGCGCGAGTGGTGGGTGCACCGCTCGGGCTGCCGCGCGTGGTTCCTCGCCGAACGCGACACGCGCACGAACGAGGTCATCTGGACGGCGCTGCCCGACCGCGCGCCGGCGCCGGTGGCGGACACGCCGTCGAGGGGGGCGGGCGCGTGAGGCGCCTGCCGCCGCAGCCGGGCGAGCGGATCGACCGCGCGCGGCCGCTGACGTTCAGCTTCGACGGCGCCGAGGTCGCGGGCTTCGAGGGCGACACGATCGCGTCGGCGCTGCTCGCGTCGGGCCGGCAGGTGCTGTCGCGCAGCTTCAAGTACCACCGGCCGCGCGGCGAGCTGTGCGGCTGCGGTCGCTGTGGCAACTCGCTCGTGCAGGTCGACGGCGCGCCGGGCGTGCGCGCGTGCGGCGAGCCGGCGCGCGCGGGGATGCGCGTGACGCACCAGAACGCGTGGCCGTCGCTCGACCTGGACGCGATGCGCGTCACCGACCTGATCGGCGGGCCGTTCACGCCGGTCGGCTTCTACTACAAGACGTTCATCCGCCCGCGCCGGTTGTGGCCGCTGTACGAGCGCGTGCTGCGCCGCGCCGCCGGGCTCGGGCGCCTGCCGCGGTGGCAGGCCGATCGCGAGTGGCGCACGCAGTACCGCCGCCGCCACTGCGACGTGCTCGTGATCGGCGGCGGCGTCGCCGGCCTCGCCGCGGCGCTCGCCGCGGCGCGACTCGGCGCGGACGTCGTGCTGTGCGACGAGGACGCAGAGCCCGGCGGCGAGCTGCTCGTCGAAGGCGCGCACTCCCGCGCGCGGGAGCTGGCCGGCGAAGCGCGCGAGGCCGGCGTCGAGATCCTCGCGCGGGCGCCGGCGCTCGGCTACTTCGACGGGCTCGTGCCCGTCTGGCAGGGCGACACGCTGCACCAGGTGCGCGCGCGCCGGCACGTCGTCGCGACGGGCGCGATCGAGCAGCCGCTCGTGTTCGCCGACAACGACCTGCCGGGCGTGATGCTCGCGAGCGGCGCGCGGCGGCTCGGCGCGCTGTACGCGCTGGCGCCGGGCGCGAGCGCGGTCGTCGCGACGCTCGGCGACGAGGGGCTCGAAGCGGCGCTCGCGCTGCACGGGCTCGGCGTTCGCGTCGCCGCGGTCGCCGACCTGCGCGACGACGCGGGCGAGCGCCCGGCCGCCGCGGCGCTGGGCGCCGCCGGCGTGCCGCTGCTCGCGGGGGCGACGGTCGTGCGCGCGCAGGGCAGGCGCGGCGTCGAGCGCGTGCGCGTCGCGCGGCTCGACGCGGCGGGCGTCGCGATCGCCGGCAGCGAGCAGGAGCTCGCGTGCGAGTTGCTCGCGGTCAGCGGCGGCTCGCAGCCGGCGTCGTCGATCGTGCAGCAGGCGGGACCGTCGGCGAGCGTGCACACGGCGGGCGCCGTCGCGGGCCACTCCGGCGCCGCGACGGCCGAGCGCTCCGGCGCGCTCGCCGGCCTCGACGCGGCGCTCGCGCTCGGCTGCGGCGGCGAGGCCGAGCGGCGCGCGGCGCGCGAGCAGCGCGCGCTGCTCGACGAGGAAGCGGCGAAGGCGCGCGCGACGCCGCGCGCGCCGGCGCCGGCGTTCGCGCGCGACGCTCGTCGCGGCGGGCGCGCGTTCGTCGACCTCGACGAGGACGTGACGATCAAGGACGTGCGCCAGGCGGTCGCCGAGGGGTTCGCGTCGATCGAGCTGAGCAAGCGCTACACGACGGCGACGATGGGGCCGACGCAGGGGCGCTACTCGCAGGCGGCGCTCGCGCGTGTGCTCGCGGCGGCGACGGGCGCGACGCTCGCCGAGGTCGGCGCGACGACGGCGCGCCCGCCGTGGACGCCGGTGCCGATGGGCGTGCTCGCCGGCCGTCCGTTCGAGCCGGCGAAGCGCTCGGCGATCCACGCGCGCCACCGCGCGCTCGGCGCGAGCGTGCGCTGGGCGGGCGACTGGCGTCGCGCGTACGACTACGGCGACGTCGAGTCCGAGACGCTTGCGGTGCAGGAGACGGGCGGGCTGATCGACGTCTCGACGCTGGGCAAGCTGATCGTGCGCGGGGCGGACGCCGGCGAGCTGCTCGACCGGCTCTACCCGAACCGCATGTCGAACCTGAAACCCGGGCGGATCCGCTATGGCGTGCTGTGCACCGACGCGGGGCGGATCACCGACGACGGGACGGTCTGCCGCCTCGACGAGCAGAGCTTCTACGTGACGACGACGTCGGGCGGCGCGGCGGCGGTCGAGCAGTGGTTCTCGTGGTGGCTCGCCGACTGGCGCCTCGACGCGCGCCTGACCGACGTGACGCAGGGCGTCGCGGCGGTTAACCTCGCCGGCCCGCGTGTGCGCGAGGTGCTGCAGAGCGTGACCGAGCTCGACTGCTCGCCCGAGGCCTTCTCCTACCTCGACGCGCGACACGCGCACGTAGCTGGGATCCCGTGCCTGTTGCTGCGGATCGGCTTCGTCGGCGAGCTTGGCTATGAGATCCACTGCCCGGCGGCGCACGGCGAGCGCCTGTGGGACGCGCTGCTCGCGGCCGGCGCCGAGGCCGGGGTCCGGCCGTTCGGCCTGGAGCCGCAGCGGATCCTGCGCCTGCAGAAGCAGCACGTGCTCGTCGGCCAGGACACCGACTCGGAGTCGACGCCGTACGGCGCGTCGATGCCGTGGGCGATCAAGCTCGACAAGCCGCAGGAGTTCATCGGGCGCTTCGCGCTGGCGCAGCAGGCAGAGCGCGAGCCGTCGCAACGGCTCGTCGGCTTCACGGCGCCGAGCGAGCAGCTGCCGAACGAGGGCGCGGTCGTGCTCGACGCCGGACGGCCGGCCGGCCAGGTGACGAGCGCGCGGCGCTCGCCGAAGCTAGCGCGGACGATCGGCCTCGCGTGGGTGCCGGCGCGCCTGGCCGAGGACGACGCGCGCATTCAGATCTCCGACGAGGGCAGGACGCTGGAGGCGGTCGTCACGACGCGGCCGTTCTACGACCCCGACGGCGAGGCGCTGCGCTCGTGAGACGGGTTGCCCGATGAGTGCGCTCGCGTTCCTCTCGCCCGACCGCGCCGGCGCGGGCCTCGCGGCGCGCAGCCCGGTCGCGGCAGAGACGCGGGCCGTCGGAGCGCGGATCGAGGTTCGCGACGGCTGGGAGGTGGCGGTCGGCTACGGCGACGCCGACGCCGAGCGGCGCGCACTGCGCGAGACGGTCGCGCTCGTCGACCGCTCGCAGCTAGGGACGATCGAGCTGCAGGGAGGCGAGTCGGCGCTCGACGCGCTGCCGAGCGAGGACGCATCGTTGCTTCGGATGACGCCGACGCGCGCGCTCGTGCTGTGCGAGCCGGCGGCGACGGCCGCCGTGCGCGAGCGGCTGACGCGCGAATTCGCCGGGGACGCGCTCGACGTGACGGCTGCGTACGCGAAGCTCGTGCTCGCCGGACCGCTCGCGCGCGAGGCGATCGCGCGCCTCTGCGCGCTCGACCTGCGCCCGCACGTCACGCCGGTCGGCGGCTTCCGCCCGGGCTCGGTCGCGCGCACGCCCGGCGCGGTGCTGCGCGAGGCGGACGAGCGCTACGTGCTGCTGTTCGGCGCGGCGTACGGGAGCTACGTGTGGAGCGTCGTCGCCGACGCGGTCGAGCAGCTCGGCGGGCGCCCGGCCGGCCTCGACGCGCTCGGCGAGCTGGGCGGGCACGATGCGTGACCTGTTTCGCACGCGGCGCATGTGGCGCCCGCGCGGCGAGTTGAAGGACTCGTACGACGTCGTGATCGTCGGCGGCGGCTCGCACGGCCTCGCGACCGCGTACTACCTGCGCGAACACGGGATCACGAACGTGGCGGTGCTCGAGCGCGGCTACATCGGCTCGGGCGCGGCGGGGCGCAACACGACGATCCTGCGCTCGAACTACAAGACGCCGGAGGGCGCGCGCTTCTACGACGCGAGCATGCGCCTGTACGAAGGGCTCGGCGGGGAGCTCGACTTCAACCTGTTGTTCTCGCAGCGCGGCCACCTGACGCTCGCGCACTCCGATCGCGCGCTGTTCGTGATGAACAACCGCGCCGAGGTCAACCGCCTGCACGGGATCGACTCACGCGTGATCGGGCCCGAGGAGGTGCAGGAGCTGTGCCCGGCGATGTACGTCGGGGAGGACACGACGTACCCGATCATGGGCGCGCTGTATCACCGTCCGGGCGGGATCATCCGCCACGACGCCGTTGTGTGGGGCTTCGCGCGCGGCGCGGACGCGGGCGGCGCGGAGATCCATCCGTACACGGAGGTGACGGGCTTCGAGCGCAGCGGCGACCGCGTGACGGCGGTGCGCACGAACCGCGGGACGGTGCGCGCGGGGACAGTGCTGAGCTGCACGGCCGGCTGGAGCTCGGGGCTGTGCGCGCTGGCGGGCGTGCAGCTGCCGATCACGACGCACATCCTGCAGGCGTGCGTGACGGAGCCGGTCAAGCCGCTGCTCGACGTCGTCGTGGTCTCGTCGCAGATGCACGTGTACATCAGCCAGTCCGATCGCGGCGAGTTCGTGATGGGGTCGGAGATCGAACCGTGGACGACGTACCGGATGCAGAACACGCTGAGCTTCCTGCAGGAGCTGACGCGGCACACGCTCGAGCTGTTCCCGCAGCTCGAGCGCGCGCGGATCCTGCGCGCGTGGGCGGGGCTGTGCGACCTCAGTCCGGATTACAGCCCGATCCTCGGAGCCACGGAGCTCGAGAACTTCCACGTGAGCGCCGGCTGGGGGACGTATGGTTTCAAGGCGGCGCCGATCGTCGGCAAGACGCTGGCGGAGCTCGTCGCGAGCGGGCGGACGCCCGAGCTGATCGCCCCGTTCGCGCTCGAGCGCTTCTACGAGGACCGGCTCGTCTCGGAGCTGGCCGCCGCCGCGGTGAGCCACTGAGAAGATGCCCGACACAACCGACCCCAAGACGCCGCCGATCACGCGCCTGACGATCTCGTGCCCGGACCAGTCGGGGATCGTCGCGGCGACGTCGCGCTTCCTGACCGAGGCGGGCGCGAACATCGTGCACTCCGACCAGCACACGACGGACCCGCGCGACGGGACGTTCTACATGCGGATGGAGTTCGACCTCGCGCTGTCGCCGTCGGAGCGGGCCGAGCTGGAGACGCGCTTCGCGCGCGAGGTCGGCGAGCCGCTGTCGATGGAGTGGCGTATGTGGGACGCGCGCGTGCGCAAGCGCGTCGCGATCCTCGTCTCGCGCGAGGACCACTGCCTGCTCGACCTGCTGTGGCGCCGGCGCCGCGGCGAGCTGCCGATCGAGGTGCCGCTGGTCGTGTCGAACCACGAGGCGCTGCGCGAGGACGTCGCGTCGTTCGGCCTGCGCTACGAGCACGTGCCGGTCGAGCGCGGTCACAGAGAGGAGGCCGAGCGGCGGCTGCTCGAGCTCGTGCAGGACGCGCCGGTCGACGTCGTCGTACTCGCGCGATACATGCAGATCCTCAGCGGCGAGCTGCTCGAGGCGCTGGCGGCGCCGGTGATCAACATCCACCACTCGTTCCTGCCGGCGTTCGCCGGCGCGAAGCCGTACGCGCAGGCGAAGGCGCGCGGCGTCAAGCTGATCGGCGCGACGGCGCACTACGTCACCGAGCGGCTCGACGAGGGGCCGATCATCGAGCAGGACACGGTGCGGGTCTCGCACCGCGAGGACGTGCCGGCGCTGATGCGGCTCGGCGCCGACATAGAGCGCACGGTGCTCGCGCGCGCGGTGCGCTGGCACTGCGAAGACCGTGTGCTGCGGGCTGGGGAGACGACGGTCGTCTTCTGAGCCTGGGTCCTTACGACTCTCCAGCTCTTGCCTCAGCTCATCGAGCGTAGCGCGACACCTCGCTGTGTTGAGGGCGACTGAATCCCAATCGCGCCAGAACGACGCGAGGACTTCACGTGTCGGCATCGAGCGGCTTCGTCCGCTCGTCCAGGGCCGCTAGGAACTCGCCATCGGTGTCGTAGGACGTGACGCGGCCGGCTGCCAGGTCGTCGTCCGCCTCGCGCTCTCTCGCCTGCCAGTCCCGCGTCCAGAACCACGCCTGCTCAGGGTCGATGCGCCCGGCGCTGATCTCGCCAAGCAGAACTGCCGCGCCATCGACCGCGCCGTCCGGCAAACGGTCGACCAGCTCGTGTAGCTCAGCCTTGGTCATGCCGTGATTGTGGCACGGACTAGGAGGTCCCCAGCACCATCAACGTCTTAGTCCCCGTCACGCGCCCGCTCCGCCGCAAGAGGTCGATCACGCGCTTGAGGTCGTCGACGTCGCGCACGCGGATCCAGGCGAGCGCGTCGGGGTCGCCGGCGGTGGTGAAGATCGTCTGGACCTCGGGGATGCCGTCGGCGATGCCGGCGATCTGGTCGACGGGCAGGTTGCCGGCGAAGCGCAGCTCGGTGAACGCCTGCAGCGGGCGTCCGAGCAGCGCGTGGTCGACGAGCGCGGTGTAGCCGACGATCACGCCGTCGCGCTCGAGCCGGTCGATGCGTCGCTTGACGGCGGGCGCCGACAGCGAGACGCGCTCGCCGACGTCGGCGAGCGTGCGGCGGGCGTCGGCGCGCAGCAGCTCGACGATCTCCAGGTCGGTCGCGTCGAGCTCGGGAGCGTGCTCGTTCACGCAAGAATCTTATCCATATATCGATAAATCGATCGATGAGTTGCGTCGTGCGCGGTTTTCGCGAAGATTGCGCTGCGCACGCCGCGCGAATCGGCTTCGATCTCGCCGAGATGCCAAGGACCGTTGCGGCGCCATCGGCGGAGCCCGAGACGGGGACGCCGATCGACGTGCTCGACGCGGTCCAGCGCCGCGTGCTGTGGCTGGCGATGAGCATGGTGCACCACGCGAACAAGGTGCGCGCGACCGACTCGGGCGTGAAGGTCGGCGGCCACCAGGCGTCGTCGGCGTCGATCGTGTCGATCATGACGGCGCTGTACTTCGAGCACCTGCGCGCGCCGGACCGCGTGTCGGTCAAGCCGCACGCGGCGCCGGTGCTGCACGCGATCAACTACCTGCTCGGCCGTCTCGACGAGTCCTACCTGACGACGCTGCGCGAGTTCGGCGGGCTGCAGAGCTACCCGAGCCGCGCGAAGGACCCGGACCCGGTCGACTTCTCGACCGGCTCGGTCGGGATCGGCGCGACGGCGACGATCTGGAGCGCGCTCGCGCACCGCTACGTCGCGGGCCACTTCGAGGTGCCGCGGGGCGGGCGTCAGGTCGCGCTGGTCGGCGACGCGGAGCTCGACGAGGGCGCGGTCTGGGAAGCGCTCGTCGACCCGATGGTCGCGCGCCTCGGCGAGGTGCTGTGGATCGTCGACGTCAACCGCCAGTCGCTCGACCGCGTCGTGCCGGAGATCGCGGCGGGCCGCATCGGCGCGATGTTCGAGGCGGCCGGCTGGCAGACGATCACGGTCAAGTACGGCCGGCGCCTGCGTGCGCTGTTCGAGCGCCGTGGCGGCGAGGCGCTGCGCGGCCGGATCGACGCGATGCCGAACGAGGAGTACCAGCGGCTGCTGCGCAGCCCGTCGGCGGAGCTGCGCGAGCGCCTGCCGGGCGACGGCCGCGGCCGTCGCGAGGTCGAGCGGATCGTGCGCGAGCTCGACGACGCCGAGCTGGCGGGCGCGCTCCGCGACCTCGGCGGCCACGACCTCGCCGAGCTGCTCGACGCGTTCCGCGCGCGCCGACGACGTCAACGACCGCCCGACGGTGATCTTCGCGTACACGATCAAGGCGTGGGGGCTGCCGACGGAGGGGCACCCGGGCAACCACTCGGCGCTGCTCTCCGACGAGCAGTGGCGCGCGCTGGCGGGCGAGCTCGGCGCCGACGCCGAGCGACCCGTGGGCGCGCTTCGCCGCGGGCTCGCCCGAGGCAGGAGCTGTGCGACGGCGCGGCCGGGCGGCTGGCGCGCGAGCGGATCGCGGTGCGCGAGCCGCCGGCCGTGCCGGCCGAGCTCGGCGCGCGCACACGCGCGGCGCCGAATCGACGCAGCAGAGCGTTCGGGCGCTTCTTCATGGACCTCGCGCACGCGGCGCCGGACGTCGCGACGCACGTCGTCACGCGTCAGCCCGGACGTCGCGTCCTCGACGAACCTCGGCGGCTGGATCAACCGCGCCGGGCGTCTGGAACATGGGCGAGCGGATCGACTGGTTCGCCGACGACTCGGACACGCTCGTGCGCTGGCGCGAGTCCGAGCACGGCCAGCACATCGAGCTCGGCATCGCCGAGGGCAACCTCGTCGGCCTGCTCGGCGAGCTCGGCGCGACGTGGTCGCGCGACGGCCAGCCGCTGCTTGCCGATCGGCACGCTCTACGACCCGTTCGTCAACCGCGCGCTCGAGCCGTGGTCGTTCGGCATCTACGCCGGCGGCCAGTCGATCCTCGTCGGCACGCCGTCCGGCGTGACGCTCGCGCCGGAGGGCGGCGCGCACCAGTCGATCATCACGCCGTCGGTCGGCCTCGAGCAGCCGCGCTGCATCGCCTGGGAGCCCGCGTTCGGCCAGGACCTCGAGTGGACGCTGCTGCACGCGCTGTCGCAGCTCGGGCGCGAGGACGGCGGCTCGTCGTACCTCCGCCTCTCGACGCGCCCGGTCGACCAGTCGCTCGCGGCGCCGCCCGACGATCCGGCCGCGCGCGAGGCGCGCCGCGCGCAGGTGCTCGCCGGCGGCTACCGGCTGCGCGAAGCGCCGGCTCCGCCGGCGGTGACGCTCGCGGCGATGGGCGCGGTCATGCCCGAGGCGCTTGCGGCGGCCGAGCGAGCTGACGGCGGCCGGCGTGAACGTCGACGTCCTGTGCCTCACCTCGGCCGACCTTCTGTTCCGCGCGCTGCAGGCGCGGCAGGGTCTGGGCGACGGGCGACGACGGCGATCCTCGACGAGCTGTTCCCGCCTGCGCGCGCGGCGCCGCTCGTGACGGTGCTCGACGGCCACCCGCACACGCTCGCCGTTCCTCGCGGCGGTCGCCGGCAGCCCGATCGCGCTGCCTCGGCGTGCAGGACTTCGGCCAGTCGGGCGACGTCGCAGGACCTCTACCGCCACTTCGGCATCGACGCCGAGACGATCGTCGGCGCCGCCCTCGATCTGATCGGGTGAGCAGACGATGACCGTCGAGATCGCCGCCGAGATCGTCATGCCGCGCCTGTCGGACACGATGGAGGAGGGCACGATCCTGCGCTGGCTGAAGGCCGACGGCGAGCACGTCGCGCATGGCGAGGAGCTCGTCGAGATCGAGACCGACAAGGCGAGCATGACGTACGAGGCCGACGTCGACGGCGTGCTGAGCATCGTCGCCGCAGAGGGCGAGACGCTCGCCGTCGGCGCGCCAATCGCACGCGTCGGCCCGGCCGGCGAGGCGAGGCCGGCGGCGCCGGAGGAGCCGTCGCCCGCTGCGGTCGCGCCGCGCGACCCGGGCCCCCCGCGGCCGGAGCCAGCTGGTTCGCCGTCTGCGACCACCGCCGTCGTGTCGCCGCCGACTCGCGCCGCCGCCGCCTTGGAGCCGGCGCCGTCGAGCAATGGCGGCGCACCGGATCGCGCGGTGCTCGCGACGCCGCTCGCGCGCAGGGCGGCGCGCGTGCACGACGTCGCTCTGGCGCGGGTCGCCGGCAGCGGGCCTCGTGGAAGGATCGTGCAGGCCGACGTGTTCGAGTGCCGCCGGCGTCGCGCAGCCGGCCAGGCGACCGAGCGCCGCGCGTGTCGTGAAGCCGGCCGCCGTCGAGGCGCCGTCCGGCGGCTCACCGTCCGGCGGCGGTTCGATCAAGGGTGCGACGCGCCGCGTCGAGCCGACGCGCACGCAGCGGCTCGTCGCGCGGCGGATGGCCGAGGCGAAGGCGACGATCCCGGAGTTCCAGGTGCAGACCGACGTCGCGATGGACGCCGCGATCGCGTTTCGCGCCGAGCTGCGCGCGATCGTCGACGACGGCGCGCCGTCGCTCAACGACCTCGTCGTCAAGGCGTGCGCGATCGCGCTGCGCTGGCACCCGCGCGCGAACGCGTCTTACGTCGACGGCGGGTTCGAGGAGCACGAGCACGTCAACGTCGGCGTCGCCGTCGCAGGCGATGAGACGCTCGTCGTGCCGGTCGTGCACGACGCCGACTCAAAGGCGCTCGCGCAGATCGCGCGCGAGACGCGGCGGCTGGCCGAGCGCGTGCGGCTCGGCGCGGTGACGCCGCCGGAGCTCGCCGGCGCGACGTTCACGGTCTCGAACCTCGGCATGTACGGGATGACGGCGATCGTGCCGGTGATCAACCCGCCGCAGGCGGCGATCGTCGGCGTCGGCGCGATCCGCGAGCAGCTCGCGCGCGTTGACGGCGAGATCGTCGAGCGCCGGCTGATGACGCTGACGTTGAGCTGCGACCACCGGATCCTGTACGGCGCCGACGCGTCGCTGTTCCTCGGCGACGTCGGGCGCCTGCTCGAAGCGCCGCTGCGGCTCGCGCTGTAGCGCCGGCGCTGCGAAACTCACGACATGGCGAGCGACGCGCGACGCACGGGGGTCCTGTTCACGCACCCGTCGTCGCTCGAGCACGATCCGCGCGTGCTGATGCCGGCGCATCCCGACACGCCCGAGCGGATGTACGCGCTCGAGCGGATGCTCGTGGCCGAGGGCGACCTCGGCTGGGAGCGGCGCACGGCGCCGGCCGCCGACGAGCGCACGCTCGAGCTCGTCCACAGCGCGCGGCTCGTCCGCCAGATCGAGCAGCTCGCGCTGGCCGGCGGCGGCGCGGTCGACGCCGACACGGTCGTCGGCGAGCCGTCGTTCCGCGCGGCGCTGCACGCCGTCGGCGGCGCGTGCGAGCTCGTCCGCGCGCTGCTCGCCGGCGAGGCCGAGCTCGGCTTCTCGGCGCTGCGCCCGTCCGGCCACCATGCCGAACCGGATCGCGCGATGGGCTTCTGCCTGTTCGACAACGTCGCCGTCGCGGCGGCGCTCGCGATCGCCGAGCTCGGCGCCGAGCGGGTGTTCGTGCTCGACTGGGACGTGCACCACGGCAACGGCACGGCCGAGGCGTTCCGCACGCGCACGGACGTGCTGTTTGCGAGCATCCACCAGTCGCCGCTGTATCCGGGCACGGGCCCGCTGAGCGACGTCGGCTCGGGCGCCGGCGCAGGCTACACGCTCAACCTGCCCGTCCCGCCGGGCTCGGGCGAGGAGCTGTGGCTGTCGCTGCTCGAGCACGTCGTCGCGCCGATCGCGCGCGCGTTCGCGCCCGACCTCGTGCTCGTCTCGGCCGGCTTCGACGCGCATCGCGCCGACCCGCTCGCCGAATGTCGCCTGGAGACGAGCTCGTTCGGCGAGCTCGCGCGGCACGTGCGCGAGATCGCGGCCGAGCGCGACGCTCCGATCGGCATCGTGCTCGAGGGCGGCTACGAACCGGTCGCGCTGGCGCAGTCGGTGCGCGAGACGCTGCTCGCGCTCGGCGACGAGCGCCCGCCGCCGTCGGTCTCGGAGGAGCTGCCCGAGACGCGTCGCGCGATCGCTCAGCTGAGCCCGTTCTGGGCGCTCTGACGCGAACCGCGCCGGGCGTGCGTCGGCGCCGCACGCGCCAAGGGCCGGAGACGGTGCGCAAACGCGCGTAGGATTGTCTCGTGGCCGACCAGCCTCCCCAGGAGCCGGAGCCGCAGAGCGCCAACCGCAGCGACGCGAGCCGCGGCGACGCTCCTCGCGCCGACGCGAACCGGGCCGACGCGCACCCGCCGATGCCGCGCGACAAGCGCGGCTGGCACGTCGCGCCGGCGCCCGACGGGCGCGGCATGCCAGAGCAGCAGCCGAGCGGGCCGCCGGCGCACCGGCGGCCCGGCTTCATCTGGTTCGTCGTCCTGCTGCTCGCGCTCAACTGGCTCTCGCTGCTGCTGATCCACCCGAGCTCGACCGAACCGCGGATCAAGGTGCCGTTCAAGCCGTTCTTCCTCGAGCAGGTGCAGAACGGCAAGGTCAAGACGATCTCGACCAAGGGCGACACGGTCGAAGGCACGCTGAAGGCGAAGGTCCACTATCCGGCGCACGACAAGAACGCGCCGAACACGAAGCTGTTCACGACGCAGGTCCCGTCGTTCTGGAACGGCAGCCAGCTGACGGCGCTGCTCAAAGAAAAGGACGTCAGCATCAACGCGAAGCCGACGGGCGAAAGCAGGTCGCTGCTCGCCGAGCTGCTGCTCGGCTTCGGGCCGACGCTGCTGATCGTCGGCCTGTTCGTGCTGATCGCGCGCCGCGCCGCGAAAGCAGGCGGCGGGATGGGCGCGCTCGGCAACTTCGGCCGCTCGCAGGCTCGTCAGATCGATCCGGAGAAGATCCGCGTGACGTTCGAAGACGTCGCCGGGATCGACGAGGCGAAGGCCGAGCTGACCGAGATCGTCGACTTCCTGCGCAGCTCCCGAGAAGTACGGACGCCTCGGCGGGCGGATGCCGCACGGCGTGCTGCTGTCGGGCGCGCCGGGCACCGGCAAGACGCTGCTCGCGCGCGCCGTCGCCGGCGAGGCGCACGCGGCGTTCTTCTCGATCTCCGCGTCGGAGTTCATCGAGGCGATCGTCGGCGTCGGCGCCTCGCGTGTGCGCGACCTGTTCGCGAAGGCGAAGGAGGCCGAGCCGGCGATCATCTTCATCGACGAGCTCGACGCGATCGGCCGCTCGCGCCAGGGCTCGGTCTCGGTGACCGGCGCCAACGACGAGCGCGAGCAGACGCTCGACCAGATCCTCACCGAAATGGACGGCTTCGAGAGCTCCGAGGCGGTCGTCGTGCTCGCCGCGACGAACCGGCCCGACGTGCTCGACTCGGCGCTGCTGCGCCCGGGGCGCTTCGACCGCCGCGTCGCGGTGCAGGCGCCCGACCGCAAAGGGCGCGCGGAAATCCTCGAAGTGCACACGCGCTCGATCCCGCTCGACGGCGAGGTCGACCTCGACGCGATCGCCGCGAGCACGCCCGGCATGGTCGGCGCCGACCTCGCCAACCTCGCCAACGAGGCCGCGCTGCTCGCCGCGCGCCGCGGGCACGAGAAGGTCAAGACGGCCGACTTCACCGACGCGCTCGAGAAGATCATGCTCGGCGCGCCGCGCGGCATCCTGCTCTCGCCGGCCGACCGCGAGCGCACCGCCTACCACGAGTCCGGGCACGCGCTCGTCGGGATGCTGACGCCCGGCGCCGACCCGGTCCGCAAGGTGTCGATCATCCCGCGCGGCATGGCGCTCGGCGTGACGCTGTCGACGCCCGACACCGATCGCGTGTCCTACTCGCGCGAAGACCTCGACGCGAAGATCCGCGTCGCGCTCGGCGGCCGCGTCGCCGAGGAGGTCGTCTACGACTCGATCACCTCCGGCGCCGAGTCCGACCTGCAGCAGCTGACGGCGATCGCGCGCCAGATGGTCGGGCGCTGGGGGATGAGCGACGCGATCGGCCCGATCACCGTGCTGCCGTCCGACGGCCAGGGGCCGCTGCTGCCCGGCGCGAGCGAAACCTCGCAGGAGACGCAGCGGCTCGTCGACGAGGAGGTGCGCAGGATCGTCGAGGACGCGCACACGCACGTCACGCGCCTCTTGACCGAGCACCGCGACCAGCTCGAGGGCCTCGCGCAGGCGCTGCTGAAGGCCGAGACGCTCGACGCGCCCGACGCGTACGCCGCCGCCGCCGTGCCGCTCGGCCCCGACACCGCCGCCGAGGCGCCGGCCGTCGCTCTGCACCCGCGCACGAGCGCATAGCGCCCCCGGCTCGAACGCGGCGCCGCGGCAGATGCACGTCGCCGACGCGGCGCACCGCCACGCGCGCGTCTAGAGCGTCTCGCCGCCGCGCATCCGCCGGCGCTGCGCGCGCTGGCGCTCCTGCGCGGCATCGACGATCGCGCAGACCTCGCGCGGCTCGGACGCGGTGTGCAGCAGCGCGAGGTCGTCGGCGGCGATGCGCCGATCGGCGAGCGCGCGTGCGCGCAGCCAGTCGAGCAGCCCGGCCCACTCCTCGCCGCCGAGCAGGATCACCGGGAAGTGGCGGATCGTGCGCGTCTGGATCAGCGTCAGCGACTCGAACAGCTCGTCGAGCGTGCCGAAGCCGCCCGGCGCGATCACGAACGCGCTCGCGTAGCGCACGAACATCACCTTGCGCGCGAAGAAGTGGCCGAAGCGGAGCGCGATGTCGAGGTACGAGTTGAACTCCTGCTCGTGCGGCAGCGCGATGTTGCAGCCGACCGACGTCGCGCCGGCGTCGCGCGCACCGCGGTTCGCCGCCTCCATCAGCCCGCCGCCGCCGCCCGTCACGATCGCGTAGCCGCCGCGCCCGAGGCACGCCGCGACGTCGCGCACGAGCGCGTAGTCGGGATGCTCGCGCGGCGTGCGCGCCGAGCCGAACACGCTGACGGCCGGGCCGATCCGCGCGAGCGCGTCGAACCCGCGCGCGAACTCGGCCGCGATCTCGCGCACGCGCGCGGTGTCCGCCGCGCGCACGGCCGGAGCCTCGTCGCCGAGCCACAGCAGGAGCTCCTCGTCGAGCGTCGGCGCGCGGTCGGAGTCGGTCACGGCGCAAGCGTACGCGCCCCGCTACGCTTGCGCCGATGGCCCCCGCCCGAGCATTCTCCGAAAAGCTCAACGCGCAGATCGCCAACGAGTTCGCCGCGCACCAGCAGTACGTCGCGTGCGCCGTCCACTACGACGGCGAGGCGCTGCCGCAGCTCGCACGCTTCTTCTATCGCCAGGCGCTCGAGGAGCGCGACCACGCGATGATGATGGTCCAGTACCTGCTCGACACCGACGCCGAAGTCACGATTCCCGGTGTCGAGGCGCCGCGCACGCTGTTCGGCGACGTCGTCGAGCCGGTCGCGATCGCGCTCGAACAGGAGCAGCGCGTGTCCGAGCAGATCAACGCGCTCGCGGCGAGCGCGCGCGAGGCCGGCGACTACACGTCCGAGCAGTTCATGCAGTGGTTCATCAAGGAGCAGGTCGAGGAGGTCGCGACGATGGGCGACCTGCTGCGCGTCGCCGAGCGCTCGCGCGAGGACGTGTCGAAGATCGAGGAGTACCTCGCGCGCGAGCAGTCCGGCGCGGCGGCCGTCGATCCGACGGCGCCGCAGGCGGCTGGCGCCGCCTGAGCGCCGCGACGGCCGGGAGCTACAGCAGCGAGCCCTCCGCTCGCGCCACGTCCCGACCCCCGCCGTTCTGCGCGCTGCGCGCCGCCTCGACGAACGCCTCCACCAGGGGATTGCCGTCGCCTTGACGCCATGCCAGCGCGCACCGCGCCGGCGCGGCGTCGCGCAGCGGGATCTCGACGAGGTCGCCGAGCAAGCGCGCGATCGTACTCGCCGTCGTCGCCGCGAACGCGCGGATCGCGTCGCCCGAGGAGATCGTCGCGATCAGCTCGAGCGAGTTCGCCGGCCGGTCGTCGGTCAGCCGCTCGGGTGGGCCGCCACGGTGGTCGTCGAGCGTCCAGAAGCCGGCCCACGTCGACTCGACCGACGGCGCGTGGCCATAGAACCGCTCGTCGATCACGTCGGCGACGTCGAGCTCCTCGCACGCGGCGAGCGGGTGCGAGCGACCGACGAGCAGCGTGCGCGGCTCGTTCCACAACGTCAGCGTCGCGACCTCGGCGTGCGACGTCGGCGAGAAGCACAGCGCGAGATCGACGTTCGCAAGCCACGCGGCCGTCGCGCTCGTCGGGAACTGCAGCTCTCGAAACGACAGCTCGGCCTGCGGATGCGAGCGCGCGAACGCGCCGAGCACATCCGGCGCGGCGACCGTCGGCGGCGCCCCGAGGAAGCCGAGCTCGAGCGCCCCGTCGGCGATTCGCGCGAGCGACTGCGCCGTCGCCGCGGCGTCCGCTTCGGCGCTGAGCACGGCACGCGCCTTGACCAGGAACGCCTCGCCGGCCGGCGTCAGCGTGACGCCGCGCGCGTGCCTGTCGAGCAGCCTGACCCCGAGCTGCGCTTCGAGCTGCGCGACCGCCTGAGACAGCGCCGGCTGCGCCAGGTGCAGATGCTTCGCCGCGCGCGTGATCTGCCCCATCTCGGCGATGGTCACGAAGTAGTGCAGCTGTCCGGGCTTGAACTGCATGACTCCAACCCTTCGCCCTTCTCGACGGCTCACGAGCCGGGAACGTATCAGTTGTCGCGAATCGAGCAGGCGGCGAATTCTGTTCCTAGGAATCGCGGGGACTACCACGTCGAAAGGTCCGCGAATCATCTGAATCGTCGACGCAGGCATAACCTGGCCGTATGGCAGCGCCGAAAGACGTATTGGACATTCGGCTAGTCGGTACGCGATGCTTGCCGACGTGCTCTTGGCTGTGATACCGCTGGCGTGGTTGTCGGTCCTGACGTTGTTCGCGGCGCTCTGCCGCGCGGCGTCCTACGACGACACGGATCGCACGCCGGCCGCCTCGCCCCAATAGCCCGGAGACCCAGTCGATGCCCGGGGATGGGGTCGGCGTACTTCCCAACGAGTGCAAGGAGAGAGAACAGTGCTCAAGCGAACGATTCGCTCGCTCGCCCTGGCGACCGTCTGCGCGGCTGGCCTCGCGATCCCGGCCAGCGCCGGCGCAGCCACGCTGTACGTGTCCAACAGCGCGCCCGTCGTCGCCGGCGGCAAGAGTTGCGCACAACCCGGCTACGCCACGATCCAGGCGGCGCTGAACGCGCCCGCCTCGGGAACGATCGCCGTCTGCCCCGGCACCTACAAAGAACAGCTGACGATCACCAGATCCGCCGTCCTCAAGGCCGCCGGGCCGTCGGGCTCGGCCGATGTCGTGCTGCCGGCGTCGCCCGTCAACACGAAAACGCTGTGCGACGAAGCGCCCGGCACGGGCAGCTTCGCGCCCGACCAGGACGGCGTCTCGATCTGCACCTCCGGTGTCGTCTCGATCACCGGCCTGAAGTTCGAACCGAAGTGGCCCGGCGGCACGTGCTACGACAGCCTCTACGGCATCCTCGTCGCCGGCGGCGCGACGCTGAAGGCGAAAGACGTGACCGTCGACGGCGGCGGCGCGTTCCCGATCAACGGCTGCCAGGGCGGCATCGGCATTCAGGTCGGGATGGCCTGGACGACGCCCGTCGAGGTCGGCCACGCGACGCTGCAGGGCGTCACCGTCACCGACTACCAGAAGAACGGCATCACCGTCGACGGCGCCGGTTCCAGCGTGACGATCGCCTCGACGATCGTCAAAGGCGCCGGCGCGACGCCCGAAACGGCGCAGAACGGGATCCAGGTCAGCAACGGCGCGTCGGCGACGATCAAGGCGTCGAAGGTCTCGGGCAACGAGTGCGATCACGCAACGTGCGGTCCCAACGGCAACGAATTCCAGGCGACCGGCCTGCTGTTCTTCGGCGCCGCGCCCGGCTCGACCGTCTCGACGACGGAACTCGCCGGCAACGACATCGGCGCCTACTACTACTCGGAAGCCGCCAAACAGCCGACCGCGCCGGAGCTGACGCTCAGCAAAGACGCGTTCGCCGGCAACCGCTACGAGGGTGTCGTGCTCGACCAGGGCGATGCGCTGATCAAGGGCGGGACGATCACCGGGCCCGGCAACATCGGGATCGACCTGCCGCAGTACGACGGGCAGACGCTCGCCTCGCAGTCGAGCGCGTCCGGCGTGCGGATCGAAGGTCAGTCGGTCGGCGTCAAGGTCGAATCCGACAAATCGGCGAAAGACATCGCCGGCAAGTTCGTGCTGAGCAAAAGCACGCTGTCGGGC
Organism: uncultured Solirubrobacteraceae bacterium; assembly: GCA_963782925.1. Classification (GTDB taxonomy): domain Bacteria; phylum Actinomycetota; class Thermoleophilia; order Solirubrobacterales; family Solirubrobacteraceae; genus Palsa-744. The sequence goes on along the minus strand of CAWALH010000002.1, from coordinate 1,199,755 downwards.
GATACGACGAACCTCGTCAACGAAAGCGCCGACTTCGAAGTCGTGATCTAGAGGCGCAGCGCGACGCCCTCGGCCGCGACGCTCACGCCCGCCGAGCGGGCCGCGAGCCGCGCCTCGAGGGCGTCGAGCGCCGCGTCGCTGCGGTCGAGGCGATGATGGAACAGCGCGACCGAGCGGGCTCCGGCCCGCTCGGCCAGCGCGACCGCGTAGTCGGCGACCGCGTGCCCGAAGTCCCCCTCCGCCGCGAGCTCCTCCGGCAGCAGCTGCGCGTCGTGCACGAGCACGTCGACGTCGCGCGCCAGCTCGAGCGCGGCCGGGTGGTACTCGCCGAAGCCGTCCTCACCCGGCCCGAGCGCCGTCGGGTTGTGGTCGGGCAGGTACGCGAGCGACGAGCGCCCGTCGCTGACGCGGTAGCCGAACGTGCGCCCGCCCTTGTGCGGGATCTCGCGCGCGAGCAGCGTGAAGCGCTCGACCCGCCGCTCGCCCGGCTCGATCGAGTCGCAGCTCCACTCGCCGCGCAGCTCGCTCGGCCCGACTGGGAAGTACGGCGGCGACATCACGCCCTCGAGCGCCGCTACGGCCGGCGTCCCGTCCGGCTGCGCCGGCAGCAGCACGCTCACGCGCGCGTCGTCGCGATGGCCCGGTGGGAAGAACGGCAGTCCGATGATGTGGTCCCAGTGCAGGTGGCTGAGCACGATCGCGCCGTCGAACGCCGCCTCGTCGAGCAGCGTCGCGGCGCGCTGCAGCCCCGTCCCCGCGTCGAGGATCAGCGACGGCACGCGCTCGTCGTCGTGCGACAGCGCCACGCAAGACGTGTGCCCGCCGTAGCGGGCGAACTCGACGCCGGTCGCCGGCAGCGAGCCGCGCACGCCGCAGAAGTCGACCTGCATCGGGCGGATTATCTGTCAACCGCGCGCGCCTGTCCAGCGGCGCGGATCAGGCGGCGGCGAGCCGGTTGAGGTCGTAGTCGAATCCGGCGCGCCGCAGCGCGAGCAGCAGCTTCGGCTGCCACGTCCCGGCCAGGTCGAGGCGTACGTGCGAGATCCCGGTCAGCTCGCACGGCAGCTCGACGCCGTCCTCGTACAAGACGCACACCCGTCCCGGCGTCAGCGCCGCGACGAGGAAGCCCATCTCGAACACGACCCCCTGACCGGCGCGCGTCGTGAAGTACGGCTCCTCCGTCGACTCCAGGCGCGCCGCGCCGATGTCGTCGGCCGTCAACAGCACGATCGCGTAGCGCGAGCCCGGCTGCTGCTCGCCGATGTGCTCGAGCAGTCTTGCGCGCTCCTCCGGATGGTCGGTCAGGATCGTCACCTCGTCCGAGCCCGCCTGTTCGAGCAGGTGCGCGACGGCCACCTTCCAGCGTTCGTCGCGGCCGTGCGCGACGAACACGCGGCGCGCGCGCGTCGGCGCCGCCGCAGCCTCGTCGCGCTCGCTCGGCGCGCCCGTCTCCTGGTGCTGTGCAAGCTCCGCGCTGACGAGCGGCGTGCGCGCCAGCTCGGCGCCGACCGGGCGTGCGGCGTCGGGCGCCTGCTCCCGCACGGGCCAGTCCGTCTCACCCGCGCTCTCGCGCGCCCGCTCGCGCAGGCGCGGCTCGCCGCTCTCCTCGTTCGCCGGGCTCGCAGGCGCCGCGCTCGGATCGAGGTCGTCGCCGCCCGCCGGGCGCGTATCGAACGCGAGTTCTCCCTGGATCACCATCAGCAGCTCGATCGCGCCCTGCACGCACTCGAGGTCAGCGGCGTACTGCTCCTGCCAGCGACGCCCGCTCTCGGCGCTCGCGACGGCCTCGCTGAACTCGCGCGCCTCGCGCGGGCCGTCGTACATGTGCTCGAGCGCGTTCACCGTCGGGTCGATCCACTGTCTGCGCGCCGCCTTCCACGCCTCGTAGTCGCTGAAGTCGCCGACGAGGCTCGCTCGCTGGAGGAGCGCCTGGCCCTGCTTGACGCACTGCGCGAGCAGCTCGTGCGCGATCGGGACGGAGACTTCGAGCATGCCTAGATCGACCCCAGGTGCGCCGCGGCCCCGCTGCGGTCGCGCGAGCCGCGCAGCTTGCACGGGCGGAACGAGCGCGCCTCCGCGCTCGGCCTGAACGAGCGCACCGGGCGGGGGCGGCGGGCGTCGTTGCGGAACGTCGCGCCGCCGACCGCACGCCGTGCGGCGCCGCGGGCGAGGATCGCCGTGGCTACGAGGTGCTCGTCGATCACGTACTGCGAGTCGAGCACGAGTCGTTTTAGTAGTTGTGCCCGCTGCATCGTCTGCTCTGCGTCCACATCGGCACCTCCTACCCGATGCAATCGCGTTCAGACCGCCGCTTAGACGGGCATACGAACGCGCGCCCGCCGCCTCGGCCGCTCGCGCCGCGCCGTCAAGGCGCTATCTGCGCTTGGACTGGTGCTCGATCACCTTGCCGAACGCCTCCTCGAGCTGCGCCGTCATCCGCAGCTTGAACAGCGCCAGCAGCGCCTCCGAGGCGAGCGGTCGCAGCTGATCGACGCTCGCGATCAGCTCATCCCATCCCTCCGCGGGCTGCCCGGCCGCGTCGAACGGCTCCCACAGCTCGCGAATGAACAGCTTCGTGAACGCGCGCGCGATCGAGTCCGCGTCGCGGCTGACGCGGTCCGACAGCGACAGCGCCGCGTGCAGCGGGATCCCGAGCGCCGTCACCTGCTCGGCCGCGCGCAGCAGCGCCGGGCTCGGAGCTTCGAACCGCCCGTCGCCGAGCGGCACGAGCAGCTTCAGCTTGCGCACGCGCTCGACGTCCTTCTCGCTCAGCTCGCCGAACCGCTCGTTCAGCTCGGCCGTCGTGACGAGCTCCGGCTGCTCCGCCTCGAACGGCGTCGTCACCGCGCGGCGCAGCCCGAGCAGGCGCTCGGCGAGGCCGTCCGATCCGCTCAGCAGCCGCTCGATCGCCGCGAGGTTGAACCCGTCGGCCTGCAGGTCGAGGATCAGCTTCAACCGCGCGACGTGCTCGGCGTTGTAGTAGCCCACCCGCGCCCGCACCTCCGGCGGCGGCAGCAGGCCGCGCGTGTGGTGGTTGCGGATGTTGCGCACCGACATGCCGACCTCCGCCGCGAGCTGCTCGATCGTCAGGTCGTGCTCGAGCTCGGACGAGCCGCTCGACTTTGGCGCGGTCGCGTGTGCCATCGCTCACACAACGATACTACGTTTGATGTAACCTCGATCGAGGTAACATCAGATCGCGTCATGCTCTCGTCTTCCTCACAGCACGACCCGAACGCGCGCCGTGGCTGAACGCGGCGCCGTCCCAAACGTCTCGCCCGCGCGCCGTCGCGCGCTGCGCCTCGTCGGCTCGTTCACCTCGCCGCTGCTGCCCGACGACTACCTCGAGCTCGTCAACCCGCTCTGGTCGACGCGCGAGCTGCGCGGGCGGATCGTGCGCGTCCAGCGCGAGACGCGCGACGCCGTCAGCGTGCTGATCAAGCCCGGCTGGGAGTGGCCCGGGCACCGCGCCGGGCAGTACGTCAGGCTCGGCGTCGCCGTCGACGGCGTGCACCACTGGCGCGCCTACTCGCTGACCTCGGCGCCCGGCCGCGTCGACGGCTGCATCGCGATCACGCCGAAGCTCGTCGACGGCGGCACGGTCTCGCCGTTCCTCAACCGCCGCATCCGCCCCGGCGCGATCGTGCGCCTCGGCGGCGTCGAAGGCACGTTCACGCTGCCCGATCCGGCGCCCGAGCGGCTCCTGTTCGTGACCGCCGGCAGCGGCATCACGCCGATTGCCGCGATGCTGCGCGCGCTGCGCGCCGCGCGCGGCCTGCGCGACGTCGTCCACGTGCACTGCTCGCGCGCCGCCGACGACGTGATCTTCGCGCCCGAGCTCAGGCGGCTTCGCCGCGAGCACGGCGGCTACCGGCTGCACGTGCGCCTGACCGGCGAGCACGGTCGCCTGACCCCGCGCCAGCTGCACGCGCTGTGCCCCGACTGGCGCGAGCGCGACGCGTTCGCGTGCGGTCCGGCCGGGCTGCTCGAGACGTTCGCCGAGCACTGGCGCGCGGCCGGCGATCCGGCGCGCCTGCGCGTCGAGCGCTTCCAGCCCGACGCGCGCGTCGGCGACGGCGAGCGCGGCCGCGGCGGCGCGATCCGCCTCTGCCGCTCACGGCTCGACGCGAGCAGCGACGGCGAGCAGCCGATCCTCGCCGCCGGCGAGGCCGCCGGCGCGCGCATGCCGTTCGGCTGCCGCATGGGCATCTGTCACAGCTGCGTCGGGCGGCTGCGCTCCGGGCAGGTCCGCGACCTGCGTACCGGCCGCGTGCACGGTCAGCCCGGCGAGATGCTGCGCACCTGCGTAAACGCGCCCGAAGGCGCGATCGAGATCGACCTCTGACCGAGCCGTCCGAACCCCTCTCTCCTCTCAAGAAAAGAAAGAAGGAACGAGCAATGTCCGCCACCGTCACCGAGCGTCTCCCCGACACCGGGCAGGGTGAGAGCCCGCTCGCGCGCCTGTCGCCCGAGCAGCTCGACGCGCTCGGGCGCGAGCTCGACGCGCTCCACGACGAGATCTTCGCCGACCTCGGCGAACGCGACGCGCGCTACATCCGCAACACGATCAAGCTGCACCGCCACCTCGTGCTCGGCTCGCGCCTGCTGCTGCTCGGCTCGCGCAAACGCTCGCTGCGGCTCGCCGGCGTCGCCGCGCTGTCGCTCGCGAAGATCCTCGAGAACATGGAGATCGGGCACAACGTCATGCACGGCCAGTGGGACTGGATGAACGATCCCGACATCAACTCCCAGAGCTGGGACTGGGACACCGCCTCGCCCGCCGACGCCTGGCGCCACTCGCACAACTACGAGCACCACACGTTCACGAACATCCGCGGCAAGGACCGCGATCTCGGCTACGAGATCATGCGCATCGACCCGCACCAGAAGTGGCACCCCGTCTACCTGCTGCAGCCGCTCTACAACCTGATCCTGATGGGCTTCTTCGAGTGGGGCGTCGCGCTGCACGACCTCGACCGCGACGCGATCCACTCCGGCGAGAAGCCCAAGGAGCAGGCGCTCGCAGAGCTGGGTGCGATCGGCGGCAAGGCGCGCCGGCAGATCGTCAAGGACTACCTCGCCTTCCCCGCGCTGTCCGCCGCGCTCGCCGGCGCGCTCGGCGCGCGCCGCGGCCGCCGCGCCGGCGCCGACGCCGCGCGCGAGACGTTCGCCGCGACCGCGCGCGCCGACTTCGCCGCCAACATCGTGCGCAACGTCTGGGCCTACTCGATCATCTTCTGCGGCCACTTCCCCGACCAGACGTACACCTTCTCCGAGGACGACGTCGCCGGCGAGACGCGCGGCGGCTGGTACGTGCGCCAGCTGCTCGGCGCCGCCAACATCGAAGGCAGCGCGCCGTTCCACTTCCTCAGCGGCAACCTCAGCTTCCAGGTCGAGCACCACCTGTTCCCCGACATGCCCTCCAGCCGCTACGCCGAGGCCGCGCCGCGCGTGCGCGAGATCTGCGCCCGCTACGGCCTGCCGTACAACACCGGCCGCTTCGGCAGGCAGCTCGGGACCGTGCAGCGCACGATCCTGCGCCTGGCGTTTCCCGGTGGGCGCGCGCGGCCGAAGCCGGGGCCGTGCAGGGTGGACGCAGGCGCCTGACACCGGTTGGCGCAACTCGAACGGATCCGCCGACGCCCGCCCGCTCGTGCGGCCCGTCGGGGCATCGTCACGCGGAGCCGGCGGCGCGCGGGAGCCCCGTCGGTCCGAGTGGGCTCGACACGATGCGCGCACGCGCGCGGATCCACCCGATCCTGTTCGCTTCGCGCTCGGTGAACCAGATCACGTCGCCTTGCGCCGCGATCCCAGTCGGTTCGCTGTATTCGGTTTCGGTCGAGAACTCGGTGATCGCGCCATCCGTCGTGAGCCTCCCGATCCGGCCGGTCAGCCCGTCGGTGAACCAGAGGTTCCTGTCGGCCCCAACCGTGATCTCGCTCGGTGAGCTTCCGGTCGCGCTGTGGACGATCCCTTCCGAGAACTGGGCGATCTCGCCCGACGGCGTGATCCGCCCGATCCCGCTGTTCGGCCCCGACTTGGTGAACCAGAGGTTGCCGTCCGGGCCTGTCGTGATCCCACGCGGCTCGGTGTCGAAAGATTCGATCGGGAACTCGACGATCGCGCCCGTCCGGATCACCCGCGCGTGGGTCTCGACGCGTTCTCCGCCGGTAGGGAGCTCGCCCAGCACGGTGATCCGTCCGATCGCGCTGAACTCGGTGAACCACACGTTGCCGTCCGGGCCCACCGTGATTCCTGTCGGGGCGCTTTCAGCCGTAGGGATCGGAAACTCCGTGATCTCGCCAGTCGGCGTGATCCGCCCGATCTTGTTTCCCCATTCCTCCGTGAACCACAGGTTCGCGTCGGGCCCCGTCGTGATCCGCTTCGGCCCGCTATCGGCCGTAGGGATCGGAAACTCCGTGATCTCGCCAGTCGTCGTGATCCGCCCGATCTTGTTGCCTTTTTCCTTGGTGAACCACATGTTGCCGTCGGGCCCTGCGGCGATCCCGGCCGGCCCGCTTTCGGCCGTCGGGACCGAGAACTCGGTGACAGCTCCCGACGTCGTGATCCGGCCGATCCGGTTTCCTTCGAGCTCGGTGAACCACATGTTGTGATCGGGTCCCGCCGCGATCATGTGCGGGAAGCTCTCGTAGGGAAGCTCCGGGAACACGTGCATTTCGCCGACGACTGCCGCCGACGCACTCTCGACCGAACTTCGGTCCGTGCTCGCATCGACACCCCGCGGGGCTCTGGGCGGTCCCATCACGCACCTCCGTGCTCGTCGATCCAGGGCGGCCTTCGTCCGGCCGTGAAGTTCTGATCAATTGAATCTAGCGAAGTGCGGAGCCAAGTGGGGACGCGCGAAGCGCTACTGCCCGGAAGCGCTTCGCTGCGTCTCGCCCCACAGCGTCGCCACCAGCGACCGCGGCCCGCCGTGGTCGCGGTGCTCGCACACGTAGATGCCCTGCCACGTGCCCAGCGCCAGACGCCCGCCGGCGACCGGGATCGTCAGCGTCGGTCCGAGCAGCGACGCCTTGACGTGCGCCGGCATGTCGTCGGGCCCCTCGAGCGTGTGCGTCCAGTACGGCGCGTCCTCCGGCACCGCCGCGTCGAAGTACGACTCGAAGTCGCGCCGCACGTCGGGGCTCGCGTTCTCGTTCAGCATCAGCGACGCCGACGTGTGGCGGATCAGCACGTGCAGCAGGCCGACCCGCACGTCTGCGATCTCCGGCAGCGCCGCGAGCACCTCGCGCGTGACCAGGTGAAAGCCGCGCGCCAGCGGCTGCAGACGGATCTCGTGCTGCGTCCACATCGGCGCAACCGTAGCGCCGGCGCCAGCGAGCGCCCGTCGCGGTGCGCGATCGGCGAGAATAGATCGATCGCTCTATCAACGAAAGGGAGGCGCGCATGCAGCAGCTCACCTACACCGGACCGAACCGGCTCGACTGGCGCGAAGCCGACGCGCCGGCGCTCGATTCCGACGCCGCCGCGCTCGTGCGTCCGCTCGCCGTCGCCACGTGTGATCTCGACGCGCTGATCCTCGCCGGCGAATCTCCGTTCCCGGCGCCCTTCCCGATCGGACACGAGTGCGTCGCCGAAATCGTCGAGGTCGGCGACGCCGTCAGCTCGCTCGCGCCCGGCCAGCGCGTCAGCGTTCCCTTCCAGATCTCCTGCGGCGACTGCGCTCCGTGCCGACGCGGGCGCACCGGCAACTGCGCGAGCGTCGGCTTCATGTCGACGTACGGCTTCGGCCCGGCCGTCGATCGCTGGGGCGGGTTCCTCTCCGATCTCGTCCTCGTGCCGTACGCGGAGCACATGCTCGTGCCGCTGCCCGACGGCCTCGAGCCGGCCGCCGTCGCGAGCGCATCCGACAACATCAGCGACGCGTGGCGCGCGATCGCGCCGCCGCTCGCCGACGACCCTGGCGCGCCCGTGCTCGTCGTCGGCGGCGCCAGCACCGGCTCGATCGGCCTCTACGCCGTCGCGCTCGCCCGTGCGCTCGGCGCCCGCTCGATCACGTACGTCGACGTCGATCGTGCGCGACGCGAGATCGCGACGTCGCTCGGCGCGGAGCCGCTCGCGCTCGCCGACGCGCCGCAGCGGCTCGGCCCGTTCCCGATCACCGTCGACGCCGGCGCCGATCCCGACGGGCTCGCGCTCGCGCTGCGTTCGACCGCGCCCGACGGCACGTGCACGAGCACCGCGATCTACTTCGGCGAGCAGCCGCGGCTGCCGCTGCTCGAGATGTACACGAAGTGCGTCACGTTCAAGACCGGGCGTGCGCACGTGCGCGAGGCGATGCCGCACGTCCTCGCCCTCGCCGCCGAAGGCGCGCTGGCGCCCGAGCGCGTGACGACGCACGCCGTCGCGTGGGCCGACGCGGCCGACGCGCTGCTCGAGCGCGACTGGACTAAGCTCGTGATCGAGCGATGAGCGCCACTGCTGCCGCCGTCACGATCGACGAGCTCGCGCTCGCCGACGAGCCCGAGCGGTGGCGCGCGCTCGGCTTCGACCTCGACGATGACGACGGCGTGCTGCTCGGCACGATCCGCGTGCGCCTCGCCGGAGACGCCGCGCGCTCCGGTTCCGCGCCCGCCTTCCTCGACTGGTCGCTGCGCGGGCCGGTCGCGAGCGAGCTCGACGGCCTGCCGAGCAGCCGCTCGCAGAGTGCGCCGCGCGAGCCGGCCGCGCCGCACCCGAACGGGATCGTCGCGATCGACCATGTCGTCGCGATGACGCCCGCGCTGCAGCGCACCGTCGCCGCGCTGCAGGCCGCCGGCCTCGACCTGCGCCGGATCCGCGACGAACCGACGCCCGCCGGCGCCCCGCGTCAGGCGTTCTTCCGGCTCGGCGAGGCGATCCTCGAGGTCGTCCAGGAACCGTACGAGCTCGTCGAGCGCAGCGGCGGCGCCGATCGCCCCGCGCGGCTGTGGGGCCTCGCGCTGCTCTCACCCGATCTCGAGCGCACCGCCGCGGCGTTCGGCGAGCACGCCGGCGCGCCGCGCGACGCCGTGCAGCCAGGCCGGCGGATCGTCACGGTGCGCCGCACCGCCGGCCTCGCCGTCCCGCTCGCCGTGATCAGCGAGCGCCCCGCGCACTGAGCCCTACGCGAGCGCCGCAACCGGGCGGCCGGCGGCGACATTCGCCGCCTCCTCGCCGCCGACGAACGGCGCGAGCGCGAGGTACGTCGCGATCGGGACCAGCTCCGGCAGCTGCGCGATCCGTCCGGCGAGCGCGTAGTCCAGGCACAGCTCGACCAGTCCTCCGGCGACGGCCTCGACGGTCACGGCCGACGGCGCCTGGCCGCGCGTCTGCTCGAGCCCGGGCACGAGCAGGCGCGCGAACGCGCCGACCGCAAGCCGTGCGCGCTCGGCGGTGCGCGGCGTCGCCACGAGCGCCTCGACGAGCGCGATCTGCGCGAACGCGGGCTCGGTCGCGAGGAACCTGAACAGGGCGCCGATTCCCGCGCGGACCGCCAGGCGCCAGTCGTCCTGCGCGACGTACGCGCGTTCGACCGCCGCCAGCGCCCTGCCCTGCCCGATCTCGTAAGCGACGAGGAACGCGTCCTCCTTGTCGGCGTAGTGTTCGTAGAACGCCACCAGCGAGACCGCCGCGCGTTCGGCGATCTCTTCCACCTTCAGCGCCGCGTAGCCCTCGCTCGCGGCGAGGTTCGTCACCGCGTCGAGGATCCGCGCGCGCTGGTTCTCGACGACGAAGCTGCGCGAGACGTTCTGGTCGCCGCGCGGCAGTCCGCGCCGGCCGCCGAGCGGCGGGTGCGGCGCGAGCGTTCCCGGCGCGCGGCCTCCCTCGAGCGCGATCGCCGCGCGCTGCGCGCGCGAGAGCGCTCGCGGCTCGGCGACGATCGCCGCCGGCGTCGGGTAGTACGAGGCGGCCCACCGCGTCAGATCCGGGATCAGCTGGAGCAGCTCGTCCGCCGCGTCGCCCTGCACGCGCCGGTAGAGCACCCGGTTGAAGCCGCCGATGATCGCCTTCAGCACCGTGTCCGGCACGGCGCCCTCGCCGGGCGCGAGCGTCAGCGCGTCATGCAGGAAGCGCTCGTAGCGCTTCAGCGAGCGCTCGCGCCGCTCGATGCCGGCCGGGCCGAGCGCCGTGATCTCGAGCAGGCTGAGGCGCAGCGCGGCCGGGTTGTCGATCGCCGAGCCGAACAGCGCGCCGATCGCCGCTTCGATCCGCTCCCGCCAGCCATCCGTCTCGCGGAACGCCTCGTCGAGGCGTCGCGCGAGCTCGGCCGCGATCACGTCGAACGTCCACAGCGCGCAGTCCTGCTTGTTGTCGAAGTTCTCGTAGAACGTCTTGCGCGAGACGCCGGCGCGCGCGATCACGTCGGCGACGCGCGTCGCGCGGTAGCCGTCGGCGCCGACCGCGTCGATCATCGCCAGCGCCAGGCGCACGCGGTGGCGCATGCGCGCCTCCTCGCGCGCGACCGAGCCGGCCGGCTTGCGCGAGCGTCCGCGCGACGCCGGCTTGCCGTTCGCACGCCCGTCGCGCGCGGCGCCGGCGCCGTCGACGGAGTCCTCGACGGCCGGCTGGCGTGCTGCCGGTTTGGGCTTCGCTGCCATCTTCGTGAGAGCTCTCTAAGCGATCGCGCGCGCGATCCCCCCGCTCACCCCTCGCTCGTCTGTCGGCTGGCAATCATTTGCGTATTGTCGCCGACAATCGTAAATCGATCAATTGATATGTAAACAATAGCCTACTTTGCCTCTTGACAGGGGCTATTCGCTATGCGATGTTGGGCCTTCGAGTGTGACCTCCCTCGTCCGGTCACCTTGAGTGACGCTCGACGCCGCTCCCTCCCTGGCGCGGGCGTTGTTGCCGGGGGGCGTCGTGGCCTGGCTCTGGTCGCGACGTCCTACGGCTCTCTTGATACGGCGGTCGGCCCCGCGCCTCGGCGCGGCGGCCGTCCGTGCCGTCGTTCAGTGCCGCGCGCGCGGCCCCGGCCGTCGCGCGGTCGCCGCCCCACGCGCGACTCCGCGCCGCTCGCTTCGGCGTAGCCTTAGCGTGTCGCCGGACGAGGCAACGAACGCACGATACGACGAGGGAAAGGGAGCGCACGATGAGCTGGGACTTCTCCACCGAGGCCGACTTCCAGGAGCAGCTCGACTGGATGAGCGAGCTCGTCCGCGACGAGATCTGGCCGCTCGAGACGATCTGGCACGAGCTCGGAATCGACGGTTTGCTGGAGGCGCTCGCGCCGCTGCAGGAGCGCGTCAAGGCGCGCGGGCTGTGGGCCGCGCACCTGCCGCCCGAGCTCGGCGGCCAGGGGATGGGGCAGGTGCGCCTCGGCCTGATGCACGAGATCCTCGGCAGCTCGCCGATCGCGCCGCTCGCGTTCGGCAACGCCGCGCCGGACTCGGGCAACTCGGAGATCCTCGCGATGGCCGGCACGCCGGAGCAGAAGGATCGCTGGCTGCATCCGCTGCTCGCCGGCGACCTGCGCAGCGCGTTCAGCATGACCGAGCCGCACACGCCCGGCTCGGACCCGACGCAGCTGCGCACGCGCGCCGTGCGAGACGGCGACGAATGGGTGATCGACGGTAAGAAGTGGTTCTCCTCGAACGGCTCGATCGCCGACTTCCTGATCGTCATGGCCGTCACCGACCCCGACGCGCGCGGCCCGCAGCGCGCGTCGATGTTCATCGTCCCGCGCGATACGCCCGGCGTCGAGATCGTGCGCGACGTGCCGACGATGGAGCATCCGTGGGAGCAGTTCGGCGCCTACGGCGGCCACTCGGAAATCGTCTACGAGAACGTCCGCCTTCCGGCCGACGCGCTGCTCGGCGGCGTCGGCGACGGCTTCCTGCTGGCCCAGCAGCGGCTCGGGCCGGGGCGCATCCACCACTGCATGCGCTGGCTCGGCGTCGCGCGACGCGCCTTCGACATGATGTGCGAGCGCGCCACCTACCGCCACGCGCACGGCTCGCTGCTGGCCGACAAGCAGACCGTGCAGAACTGGATCGCCGACAGCGCCGCCGAGATGCAGGCCGCGCGCCTGATGACGCTGCACGCTGCGTGGGTGATGGACACGCAGGGCGCGAGCGCCGCGCGCGTCGACATCGCGCTGATCAAGTTCTACGGGGCGAAGGTGCTGCACGACGTCGTCGACCGCGCGCTGCAGGCGCACGGCTCGCTCGGCTACTCGACCGACCTGCCGCTCGAGCAGATGTACCGCTTCGCGCGCGCCGCGCGGATCTACGACGGCCCCGACGAGGTGCACCGTCAGACCGTCGCCCGGCGGATCCTGCACGGCTACGCGCCGCCGCCCGACGAAGTCCCGAGCGAGCACGTGCCGACGCGCCGCGAGCAGGCGCGCGAGCGCTTCGCGCACCTGCTCGACGCGGTCACCGCGAACGACTGACGACGAGGCGGGCGGCGAGCTCGCCGCCCGCCTCGTGTCTGACTACGCGCCCGCTACTGGCAGAGCGGGTTGTACGGCACGCCCTGGCACGGGTTCGGCATCGTCGGCTGCGCCGGCGGGGCCGGCTGCGGCGTCGGCGTGCGCGCTTCGGATTCCGCTCCCAGCGTCAGGAGGTATTCGACCGCGCCGAAGCCGTTTTCCGGGTTCGGCGTGGTGCTGTTCTGGCATCCCCACGTCGTTTCGATGTTCGCCGGGTGGACCGCTGCCGTGAAGGAGTTGCCCGACACGCAGTTGTTGACCGATTTCGTGAAGATCCCGCCCTGCAGCGCGAGGTCGCCCGACATGCCGCGTTCGATCGTCCCGTTGCCGGAGAACGTGTTGTCGCTGATCCGGTTGCCCGACAGCGCGAAGTCGATCGTCGTCGGGCCCGGCGGGAACGGGTTCGGGTACTCGAAGCCGAGCAGCCCGGCGTTCACGTTGCCGCTGATCGTGTTTTTTTCGAGCAGGTCGGCGTACGTGCCGGGGAGCTCGACGCCGACGCCCCAGCCGCCGGGCTCGGTCGCGCCGTTGCCTGGCGCGTTGATGTTGTTGTTTTCGCTGAACACGTCGTTGCGGAAGATCGTGCAGCGTTCGATTTCGGTGCTCGTGAACGTCGGCGTCGCCTTGTGGTTCTTGCCGGCGTCGCACGCGCCGTCCTGCGGCGGCGGCGGGTCGCTCGGGTTTTCCGAGTTCGGCACGAAGCCGATCGAGTTGTTCCTGAACGTCGAGCTTTCGATCAGCAGGTGCCCGCCCGAGTTCGAGCCCGAGTAGCCGAGCGCGTTGTCTTCGGCGGTCACGTTGAACACGCGCGCTTCGCAGTCGCGACACGCGCCGATGTACAGCCCCGAGTCGTTGAAGCCCGACGCGTATGAGTTTTCGAGCGACCCCTTGATCGAGTTCGACACGAACAGCCCGTAACCGCCGAGCAGGCCGTCGTCGTACGCGGTCAGGTAGTTGCCGTACCACCTGCGCGCGCCGATCTTGCCCGTCTCGTCGCCGCCGTTCCACCAGACCTCGTTGCCGCCCTCGCCGTTCGTGCTCGCGCGGTCGAAGTTGCGCACGGTCAGGTTTTCGATCCAGATGTTGCTCGCTTTGATCGCTTCGATCCCGTTCGCGCCTCCGGGGTTGACTTTGTGCTGCCCGTCGACGATCACCGTGTTGCGGTTCATCCCGCGCAGGTGCAGCCCGTTCTGGGCGCTCGTGATCTTGACTTCTTCGTCGTACACGCCCGGTTCGACGAGCACCCAGCCGTTCTTCGGCGACGCGTTGACCGCTTCCTGAATCGCTTTGAAGTAGTGCGTGTTCGGCGGCACTTTCGCCGGCGGTTCGCCCTGGCTGACGATGTTGACGTTCTTGCTCGCCGCCGACGCGCTGCCGGCGACCGCGCCGAGTGCGACGACGGCCAGCAGCAATGCGATCGCGGCTGCGCGCGATCTCCCGCGCCCGCGCCGACCGCGGGCTCCACAGCTTGCTCCCGATGACATCTCATCACCCCCCTGGTGGATTGTCGTCCGATCGTAGCGCCGCGACGGCCCTCGCGTGCGCCCGCTCGCGACATCTCGCGCGAGCCGGATCGCGCGCCGTTATTAGCCGATTCTCACGCGATGCTCAGTTTCGGCAGAGGGCTGACGGGAAGACTCCAGTCATGACCCTCCCTCTCATCCTCACAGCGAACATCGTCCTCGACGTCGCGCTGCTCGGCCTGCTCGCGTTCGCGATGACGCGCCCGGCCAAGCTCACGCCGCACCGCCCGGGCATCACCGGCAACGTCTGGCGCTTGCGCGACCCGCTGCGCCACCGCGCCGAGCAGGCCGGACACGGTCGCGAGCGCGCCGCGCGGCGTCTGTCGCCGGCGCTCGACTAGCGCGAGCGAGCCGCTGGGCGTGCGTTCCCTCGGCGCACGCTCAGCGTTCGCCGGCGCCGCCGCGCAGCGTCAGCACGTACCACACCGCGACGACGATCAACACGGCGAGCGGCAGCACGAGCGTCAGGATCGATCCGGTCAGGAAGTGCGCTGCGAGCGGGACGTTCATCGGTCCTCCTAGTGGTCTCCGGCCAGCCTAACCGCTGCGGCGCGCGGCGCCGTCGCGGAGGTCGGCGCGCTGGGCTCGGGCGCCGGCGACAGCCAGCGATAGACGTACGCGAAGATCACGACGACGAACGTGATCGAGCCCGGCACCCACATCACGCCCGCCGCGATCTGCTGGTCGGTCGAGCGCCGAGATGCCGCCCGGTCGACTCGCCTCGGCGACGTACGGCGCGTACAGCGGTGCGGCTGCAGCGCGAGCACGACCGCGAGCACCCAGCCGACGATCATCGCGCCGACGAGGTACGCGACGCGCTGCGACGTCGCCGAGCGGCGCGCGCAGCGGCGGCGAGTCGATCACCTGCTTCCAGAACATCAGCGCGGTGGCGAAGAACAGCGTGTGCTCGAGCGCGTGCAGCGCTTCCGAGCGCAGCGTCGCGTCGAACAGCGCCGGCACGTGCCACGCGAGCAGCACGCCGTTGAACAGGACGAAGCTCGCGAGCGGCGCGCCGAGCGTCTCGCCGACGGCGCGCAGCGGCGCGCGGCGTCGCGCGCTCGCCGCGCGCGAACCAGCGCGCCAGCGCCCGCCGCGCGCCGAGCGGCAGCGCGCGCCAGATGCGAATCCACGGCCGCGCGAGCACGATCAGCGGCGGCGCCAGCGACGAGCAGCAGCACGTGCTGGATCATGTGCACCCAGAACAGCCGCTCGCTGAGCTCGTCGATCGGCGAGGCGAGCGCGATCGCAGACGAGCATGCCCGCGTAGAACGACGCGCGCTGACGCCGCGCGCGCTCGAGCGCGTGCGCGCCGGCGTCACCGTGCGCCGGTCGCCGATCGCAGTACAGCACCGCGAGCGTCGATCACGAGGAACACGAGCGGCGGGTCGAGCGACCAGTCCCAGAAGCCCGGCGTCGCCGCGTGCGCGACTGTCGCCGCGGCGGACATCAGATCAGGTACAGGACGACGTACGCGATCGCGCCGAGCCCGGCGAGGTAGGACCAGAAGAACACGCACGCGTCGAGCGCCGGGCGCGATCAGGCGATCGGGATCCTTGATGTCGCCGTCGCCGGTGCGCCGGGCGCCGCCGCGCGCGCAGCTCGGTCGCGACCTGCGTCTCGAGCCAGTACATCGTCGCCAGCACGGCGATCGCGTAGAAGCTCGTCCACGCGCAGAACACGCTCGCGATAGCCGCCGTCGGTCGGGCCGAAGCGCTGCGCGGTCCTACTCGATGCACTGGAGCACGACCGCGGCGAGGCCGAGCGCGAGCGCGCCGGCGGCCGGCCCGAGCCAGCTGCGCGACTGCGCCTTCATCCGGCGCCCGGCGACGATCGCGAGAGCGGCGCTGATCACGATGCACGCGACGATCGCCGCGCCGAGGCCCTGCTCGACCTTGACGTGGCCGGGATGCCACTGGTGGTTCTGGTTGAGCGAGCGCAGGTAGAAGTACGCGAACAGGAACGCGAGGAAGAAGAACGTGCTCGCGCCGGCGAGCAGGCGCCCGGCGACGAACAGCGCGCGGGCGCCGACGTCGGGTGGCTCGGGCGGGATCTCGACGCCGTGCGGAACCGGCGGGACCATCATCCCGAGCGGGCGCTCCTCGCGCGAGGCCTCCATGCTCACGCCCCCGCCACGGCCGGCTCGGCCCCGCCACTGCCGCCGAGCGGCGTCCCGTAGTCGTACGGATCGGAGTCGATCACCGGGATCTGCTCGAAGTTGTTGACCGGCACCGGCGTCGGCACCTGCCACTCCAGCGACTTCGAGCGCCACGGGTTCGCGGCGGCCGGCAGGCGCACGATGATCAGCGACCAGACGGCGTTGGCGAGGAAGATCAGCATCGAGAAGCCGAGCACGAACGCCGAGATCGAGACCCACACGTTGAGCCCGTGCAGGTTCGGCGCGTAGGTCGACGACGCGCCGCGGCATGCCCTTCATGCCGAGCACGAACAGCGGCATGAACGTCGAGTTGAACGCGACGAACATCAGCCAGAAGTGCCATTTGGCGAGACGCTCGTTGAAGCGCAGCCCGGTCATCTTCGGCACCCAG
This sequence comes from uncultured Solirubrobacteraceae bacterium, assembly GCA_963782925.1. Classification (GTDB taxonomy): domain Bacteria; phylum Actinomycetota; class Thermoleophilia; order Solirubrobacterales; family Solirubrobacteraceae; genus Palsa-744. The sequence goes on along the minus strand of CAWALH010000002.1, from coordinate 1,183,271 downwards.
TAGTAGATCGCCGCGAAGAACGTGAAGATCAGCCCGCCCATGATCGTGTAGTGGAAGTGCGCCATCACGAAGAAGCTGCCGTGCGTGTCGGTGTCGCTCGGCACGTCCGACAGGAACACGCCCGACAGGCCGCCGATCAGGAAGTTGAACGCCCAGCCGAGGCAGAACAGCATCGGCACGGTGAACGAGCTGCGCGCGCGCCACAGCGTGCCCATCACGCAGAGGAAGATGAACCCGGTCGGCAGCGAGATGATCTCGGTCGAGAGCATGTAGAACGGGCGCAGGTCGGCGTTGATGCCGCTGACGAACAGGTGGTGCTGCCAGACGAAGAAGCTCAAGAGCGCGACGCCGAGCATCCCCGAGACGGCCAGGCGATAGCCCCACAGCGGCTTGCGCGTGAACACCGGCAGCAGCTCGAGCACGATGCCGAAGCCGGGCAGCGCGAGGATGTAGACCTCGGGGTGCCCGAAGAACCAGAACAGGTTCTCGAACAGGTACGGGCTGCCGCCGGCGCCGGGCACGAAGAAGGAGGTGTTGATCGTGCGGTCGAGCGCCGCCATCGCGAGCGTCGCGATCAGCATCGGCGCCGCCAGCACCATCAGCACCGACGTCGCGAGCACCGACCAGACGAAGATCGGCAGCCGCGACCACGTCAGCCCGGGCGCGCGCATCGTGATGATCGTCGCGATCATGTTCAGCCCGAGCAGCGTCATCGAGACGCCGACGAGCGCGAAGAAGATGATGTACGAGTCCATCCCCATCACCGCCTGGTCGTTGAGCGGCTCGTAGCCGGTCCAGCCGGTCGGGAAGCCGCCGAAGAAGATCGTCGACGTGAGGATGAAGCCGGCCGCCATCAACAGCCAGAACGTCAGCGCCTCGATCCGCGGGAACGCCATCCGCCGGGCGCCGATCATGATCGGCACGAAGTAGTTGGCGAACGGGCCGAGCACGCCCGAGGTCATCATCCCCATCATCATCGCGCCGTGCATGCCGACGAGCGACAGGTACTGATTGGGACCCACGGTCGTCGGCACGCTGTGCAGCAGCTCGGTGCGGATCAGCATCGCGTTGAGTCCGCCGACGAAGAAGAACAGGCCGATCCCGCAGAGGTACTGGATGCCGACGACCTTGTGGTCGGTGCACAGGCCGAAGTAGCGCCCGATCCCCTCGTCCTCCTTCTCGCGCAGCGACGCCGGCCGGCCGAGCAGGCGTGAGACGGGGTAGTTGGCGAAGCCGAGCCCGATCAGGAAGCCGGCGACGCCGAACAGGTACGCGAGCAGCAGCGCGACGTCGTTCTCGTCGGTCGCGTTGATGAATTCGAAGCTCTTGCTCGTCGAGACCTGGTGGCCGATGAACCAGCCGAGGTAGTAGCCGCCGACGCCGAGCACGACGGCGCTCAGCAGGTTGAAGCCGAGCAGCCGCCGCCACAGCGGGCGCCGGACGGGTGCGGGGTGCGATGCGGACTCGATCGTCGTGCTCATTCGGCGCGCCTCGTCGGTTCGGGGAGGTAGGTGTGGCTGTATGGCGGCAGCGACTTCGTCGCCGCGGCGTACTGCGTCTGCTGCTGTGCGATCCACGACGCGAACGCCGGCTGGCTGACGACGTGCCCGTGGTCGAACATCTGCCCGTGCCAGATCCCGCACAGCTCCGCGCAGCGCACTTCGAAGGTCTCCTGCTTCGTCGCCTTGACGAACACGACGTTGTCGACGTCTGGGTTCGCGTCGGCCTTGACGCCGAGCTGGTACGCCCAGAACGAGTGGATCACGTCGAGCGACGTGATGTGCATTTCGACCATCTGGCCGACCGGCAGCTCGAGGTGCGGCGTCTCGACGCCGCCGTATTCGGGCCAGCGGTAGGTGAACTCCCACTGCTGCGCGATCACCTGCACCTGCAGCTTGTGGCCCTTCGGCACGACCAGCGGCGACGGGCCGCTGCCGGAGCCGGCGCCGTCTTGCTCGAGGCGGATCGTGCCGTACGCGGCGAGCGCGAGCACGAGCACCGACGTGACGACGAGCCACGTCGTCTGCACGCGCGCGTCGCCGCGGATCGCCGGGCCTTCGAGCGTCGCGCCGGCGGGCTGGCGGAAGCAGACGATCGCGTACAGCAGGTAGAGCACGACGAGCAGCAGCACCGGCGTCGCCGCCGCGAGCAGCACGGTGTGGTCGGTGCGGTGGCCCTGCGCCTGCACGGTGCCGCTGCCGGGCGGCATGATCGGGCCGATCAGCAGCACGACGAGCGGCGTCGCGATCACCGATGCGGCGATCCACAGGGTCGCGAAGCGGCGCCAGTGATTCGGTTCGGCCATCGCTACACGACGTCCAGGAAGCCGTCCATGTAGCCGAGCGTCTGCATCGGCCCGCCGCCGCCCGTCAGGAAGCCGGCGGCGCACGGCACGAAGCACTGCCAGTGGTAGCGGCCCTTCTTGCCGGTGTGGATCGTGAACGTGATCGTGCGGTGCGCCTCGCCGAGCGTGCACGGCGCGAATTCGCACTGGTTCTTCGCTTCGTCGGCGACGCCCGGCAGCGGCACGAGGATCCCCAGTTCGGGCACCGCGAACGTGTGCGACGCTTCTTCGGGCTTGATCGAGCCGATCGTCTTGCCGTCGACGGTCTCGGTCCCGCCGACCGTGCCCTGCACCTCGGACAGGAACGGGTTGCGCAGGCCGCTGTCGCCGTCGTACTGGAGGATCGTCACGTGGACGGTCGAGTTCGCCGGCACCCTGAAGTCGCTGCTGTGGATCCACCTGCCGTCGCTCTCGACCAGGTAGGAGACCCAGTCGGGATGTCCCGGGCTGTACTGCGCGCCGACCGCCGCGACGGTCTGGAGCGTGAGGTTCGACGTGACGCCGGCCGTCGTGCTGCTGCTCGACGCGGCCACGCTCTTCGGGAAGCTCGTCGCCCAGTCGGCGACGTACAGCCCGATCAGCACGCCGAGCACGGCCGTCGCGGCCCCCACCGCCAGCAGCTTCTTCGCCATCAGGTTCACGTCCCCATGTCTCCGCTCACCCCGGGCGGGCACGCCCGCTTTATGAATCGTTTAGCTCTCTGCGAGCGCGAGAATACACCTGCACGGGGCGGCGTGCCCGCCGGTCGCCGGGCGAGTCGCCGCGTCTGGCCTCGAGATCGGCAGACGAGGCGTGCCCAGCGCGCGCTGCGGCTTTGTCCGGATCCTCAACAGGTGTCCAGAAATTCGGCGCGATGGAACGGAAACTCGTCTGTGGTCCGAAAAGGACGACATGAATTGCCCGATTGGAACGCGTGAGACGACAGGATGTCGCCCCGTTGGGGCACGAACGGAAGTCGAGGCAGACCGATGAGCGCCGCGCTGTGCGACGTGCGAGGGATCGAGCAGGGTCTGCCCGGCGACGAGTTCGCGCGGATCGTCTCCGAGCTGCTGCGCGGCGAGGGCGGGCTCGGCCGCGCGGGCGCCGACGCGGAGCGCACGCTCGGCTGCGTCTGGAGCGCGCTCGACGGCTGCACCTGCGGCGCCGCGATCCCCGCCGCCGTCGTCGCTCGCGCCTGGCGGCGCGAGCTCGACGCGAGCGGCGAGCTCGAAGACCGCTTCTTCCACTTCATCTGGGAAGGCGGCGTCTGGCTCGCGTACGGGCTCGCCGGCGGCGACGTGCGCGGCGTGCACTGTCCTTCGCACAACAGCGAGCGCGCGGCGCGCTCGCGCGAGTCGATCTACGGCGACGGCGAGGCCTGCGGCGCCGGCGAGATCGTCTACGAGCTTCCGCTCGCCGCCTGAGGCGCGCGGAGAGGAGCAAGCGCCCGCCCGTCGCCTCGCGCCCTCGCACAAAAGAGGTCGCGCTGAGCGGTAGCCCCCGATCCGCTTCTGCGGCGGGCGGTGCGCGTGTCTCGATGCCCAAGCGACGGTGCGCCGTCGCCCGCATGCCATCGGCGCGCGGATACGATCAGCCGCGTGGCGGCGAACGACACGACAGAGACGCGCGCGACGGTCCCCGAGCGCCCGACGCTCGACGGGCTCGAGCGCAAGTGGAGCGAGGCGTGGGAGCGCGACGGCGTCTACCGCTTCGACCGCTCGGCGCCGCGCGAGCGCGTGTTCGCGATCGACACGCCGCCGCCGACCGTCTCAGGCTCGCTGCACGTCGGGCACGTCTTCTCCTACACGCACACCGACGCCGTCGCGCGCTATCGGCGGATGTGCGGCAGGGCCGTGTTCTATCCGATGGGCTGGGACGACAACGGGCTGCCGACCGAGCGCCGCGTGCAGAACCACTTCGGCGTGCGCTGCGACCCGTCGGTGCCCTACGACGCGGACTTCGAGCCGCCGGACGAGCCGTCGGAGAAGCAGCCGGTGTCGATCTCGCGGCCGAACTTCGTCGAGCTCTGCCTGCGCCTGACCGAGACCGACGAGCGCGCGTTCGAGGAGCTGTGGCGCACGCTCGGGCTGTCGGTCGACTGGTCGATGACGTACACGACGATCGGCGAGCACGCGCAGCGGATCTCGCAGCGCTCGTTCCTGCGCCTGCTCGCACGCGGCGAGGCCTACCAGCTCGAGGCGCCGACGCTGTGGGACGTCGACTTCCAGACGGCCGTCGCCCAGGCCGAGCTCGAGGATCGCGAGCGGCCGGGGGCGATGAACCGCGTTCGATTTCGATTGGACGATGACGGCCCGGGCGGCCAGGGCGAGGCGCTGATCGAGACGACGCGCCCCGAGTTGATCCCCGCGTGCGTCGCGCTGCTCGCGCACCCCGACGACGAGCGCTTCCGCGCGCTCGTCGGCCGCGACGCGCGCACGCCGCTGTTCGGCACGCGCGTGCCCGTGCTGACGCATCCGCTCGTCGACCCCGAGAAGGGGACCGGGCTGGTGATGGTCTGCACGTTCGGCGACCTCACCGACGTCGTCTGGTGGCGTGAGCTCGGACTCCCGGTGCGATCGGTCTTGGGGCCGGACGGCCGGTTGGCCGACGTGCCGTGGGGCGCTCCCGGCTGGGAGTCCGACGACGCCGAGCGCGCGCTGCGCGAGTACGAGCAGCTCGCCGGCAAGACCGTCAATCAGGCGCGCAAACGGATCGTCGAGCTGCTCGGTGAGGACGGCGACCTCGTCGGTGAGCCGACGGAGGTGACGCGCGCGGTCAAGTTCTTCGAGAAGGGCGAGCGGCCGGTCGAGATCGTCACGAGCCGCCAGTGGTTCATCCGCACGATGTCCCGCCGCGAGGAGCTGATCGAGCGGGGGCACCAGCTGCAGTGGCACCCGCCTTACATGCGCGCGCGCTACGAAGACTGGGTCAACGGGCTGACCGGCGACTGGTGCATCAGCCGGCAGCGCTTCTTCGGCGTGCCGTTCCCCGTCTGGTACCCGCTCGACGACAGCGGCGCGATCCGCTACGACGAGCCGATCGCCGCGCGCGAGGAGCAGCTGCCGGTCGATCCGTCGACCGACGTTCCCGACGGCTACGACGCGAGCCGGCGTGGCCAGCCGAACGGCTTCGTCGGCGACCCCGACGTGATGGACACGTGGGCGACGTCGTCGTTGACGCCGCAGATCGCCGGGCATGCCGACGAGGACGGCGACGACGATCTGTTCCGGCGCGTCTTCCCGATGGACGTGCGTCCGCAGGCGCACGACATCATCAGGACCTGGCTGTTCTCGACGATCCTGCGCTCGCACCTCGACTACGACGAGCTGCCGTGGCGCAACGCCGCGATCTCCGGCTGGGTGCTCGACCCCGACCGCAAGAAGATGTCGAAGTCGAAGGGCAACGTGGTGACGCCGATGCACCTGCTCGAGGAGTTCGGCGCCGACGCCGTCCGCTACTGGGCGGCGAGCGGGCGCCCGGGCACCGACACGGCGTTCGACGCGCAGCAGATGAAGGTCGGCCGGCGCCTCGCCGTCAAGCTCCTGAACGCGTCGAAGTTCGCGCTCGCCGACCTGCCCGACGAGGGCGACGCACTGAGCAGTGCGCTCGACCGCGCGATGATCGCGCGCCTGTCGCGCGTCGTCGCCGACGCCAGCGCGAGCTTCGACGAGTACGACTACGCGCGCGCGCTCGAGCGCACCGAGACGTTCTTCTGGTGGTACTGCGACTACTACCTCGAGCTCGTCAAGGGCCGGCGCTACGACGCCGGCGAGACCGACGCCGGGCGCGCCGGCGCGGCGTCGGTCAGCCGCGCGCTGCGGCGCTCGCTGTCGGTCTTCCAGCGCCTGTTCGCGCCGTTCCTGCCGTTCGTCGCCGAGGAGGTCTGGTCGTGGTGGCAGCACGGCTCGGTCCACCTCGCCGGCTGGCCCGACGCGGACAAGCTGACGGCGGCGCTCGGCGGTACGCAGCCCGACGCGCGCGAGGAGCGTGCGCTCGAGCTCGCCGCCGACGTGCTGCGCGAGGTGCGCAAGGCCAAGTCGCAGGCGCGCCGGCCGATGCGTGCGCCGGTTACGCGCATCGTCGTACACGACACCGCCGAGCGCCTCGACGCGCTCGAGCTCGCCGTCGACGATCTGCGGCTGGCCGGCTCGATCGCGACGATCGACACGGCCGTGCTCGGCGACGGCGACGAGTTCGCCGTCGACGTCGAGCTGGCCGACGACGGCGAGTAGCGGCGCTCGTCGGGCGGGCTCTGTGGCAGTTCGGTTGCGCACCGCAGGAGGCGCGCACAGCGCGTGGAATATGCGGCGCATGAACATCCGCAAGCACCACCTAATCGCGAGCGCTCTGCTCGCCGCGGCGCTCGTGATCGCCGCATTCGCAATGTCCGCTTCGGCGGCGTCGACGATGAAGATCACGAACTGCAACAAGTCGGCGTCGCGGCCGAAGCTGCTGACGCTGACGTGCGGCGACGGCAACACGGTCTTGAAAAGCATGAGCTGGTCGAGCTTCGGCGGCGCGACGGCCAAGGGCAAGGGAACGTTCGTGACGAACACGTGCGAACCGAACTGCGCCGAAGGCAAGAACGTGAGCTACCCGGTCACGGTCGCCGCGACGGGCTCGAAGAAATGCAAGGGCGGCGTCAAGGTCTACGCCAAGCTGTCGTTGACGTTCACCGGCGCGAAGAAGCCCGGCAAGAGCATCCCGCGCAGCTGGACGTTCGGCTGCCCGGCCTGAGACTCTGCGGCACCGGCGCTGCTCGATAGGGTGGCGCCGGTGAACCGCACGCTGATAGAAGAGCTGCCGCAGAAGATCGGCGAGCAGGTCCGCGTACGCGGCTGGGTCCAGGCGCTGCGCGACCAGAAGCGCGTGCAGTTCATCGTGCTGCGCGACGAAACCGGCATGGCGCAGGTCGTGCTCGGCAAGGGCGAGCCGCCGAGCGAGCTCAACGAGCGCGTCTCGGCGCTGACCGTCGAGTCGGCCGTCAGCATCCTCGGCACGGTCGTCGCCGACGAGCGCGTCAACCTCGGCGGCCTCGAGATCAAGCTGGAGGAGCTCTTCGTCGACTCGCTCGCCGAGCCGGAGGTGCCGATCGCGCCCGACTCGGCGCTCGACAAGCGGATCGACTGGCGCTATCTCGACCTGCGCCGCCCCGACCGCCGGCTGATCTTCGAGGTGCAGAGCACCGCCGAGCGCGCGATGCGCGAGGTCTGGGAGCGCGAGCGCTTCATCGAGCTGCACTCGCCGAAGCTGACCGGCGCCGCGACCGAGTCCGGCGCCGAGCTGTTCAAGCTCGAGTACTTCGAGCGGATCGCGACGCTCGCGCAGTCGCCGCAGTTCTACAAGCAGATGGCGATGGCCGCCGGCTTCGGCAAGGTCTTCGAGGTCGGGCCCGTGTTCCGCGCGAACCCGTCGTTCACCTCGCGCCACGACACCGAGTTCACGAGCGTCGACGTCGAGATCTCGTGGATCGACTCGCACGAGGACGTGATGGCGTTCGAGGAGCGCTGGCTCGCGCACGTGCTCGCGGTCGTCAAGGAGCACCACGGTGAGCAGATCGCCGAGACGTTCGACACGGCGCTCGTCGTTCCCGCGCTGCCGTTCCCGCGGATCACGCTCGACGACGCGAAGGCGCTGCTGCGCGAGACCGGGCACGAGCCGCCCGGCGACGGGCACGACCTCGACCCGCCCAGCGAGCGCGCGCTGTCGGCGCTCGTCAAGGAGCTCCACGGCCACGAGTTCACGTTCGTGACCGACTACCCGACGTCGGTTCGGCCCTTCTACCACATGCGCCACGACGACCGGCCGACCGTCACGAAGAGCTTCGACCTGCTCTGGCGCGGCATCGAGCTGACGACCGGCGCGCAGCGCGAGCATCGCCACGATCGGCTGCTCGCGCAGGCCGACGAGAAGAAGGTCGACGTCGACGCGATCGGCTACTACCTCGACTTCTTTCGCTTCGGCGCGCCGCCGCACGGCGGTTACGGCTTCGGCCTGACGCGCCTGTTGATGCAGATGCTCGGACAGGACAACGTGCGCGAGGTGACGTTCCTGTACCGCGGGCCGCACCGGCTCGAGCCGTAGCACGCGGCGCGACGGCGAGCCGGGAAGGTCGCCCGCCCCGCGCTCGCGCTGGCCGAGCTACGCGCGCGGGAACGCGCGGCTCAGCTCGTCGGCGAGCGCGCCGATCTGCTCGCTCGTCAACGGCCCGGTGCGGTTGAGCTTGCGCGTGAGCGCTCGCCCGTAGTGCAGGCGGTGCCCGCGGATCTGTTGGCCGCCGAGCAGCGGCAGGTCGGCTTTCGTGAAGCAGAGGACCCCGCTCACGGAGACGTCCGGCCGGCCGATCGCGGCGAGCGCGTCGCGCACCGCCGCGACCTGGCGATCGAGCCCGTCGGCGAACTTCGTGCGGTCGTGACCGGCGACGAGCAGCTTCGGCCGGCCGAACAGCGGGCGCGATACGCGGACCCTGCCGTTGACCGCCTTCGCGTCGATCACGTAGACGCCGCTCGGAGCGATCGCGAGGTGGTCGACGTTGCCGTAGCCGTCCGGCATGCGGCGGTCGTGGAGGATCACGGTGCCGCTCCTCTCCGTGCGCCGGTCGAGCATCTCGCCGACGCGCTGCTCGCCGCGGCTGCCCTGGGCGAACGCGCGCTCATGCTGCGGCGTGCGCTGCAGAGCGAGCAGCAGCGTCCCGACGTACGGGTGTCGATGCCTCGTTCGGGTCTCGCGATTGCGGCGGCGGCGCAGGTACTCGCGCTCCGCGCTCGCGCCGGCGCGCCCGCGGTCGAGCTCGGAGTCGCGTCGCATCCGTTCCACCCGACCCGTCGCAGACTTGGCGTGACACGCCATGCACGTGACCGTGCGCCTGTCGGCAACCCACGACGCGCGCGTGCCGGCGGGCAGCGGTCGGCCGCACGCGCAGCAGACGTCGGCGCGCCGCAGAATGATGATCCGCGAAGACATATGTCTGTCTCGGCAGGCCTCCTGGCCGGCTTGAGTCGTATTCCGATCAATTGACCCCTCCGACAGGGCGAGTCGGATGGGACGCACCCGTGGCGCTTGGCCGAGACGGGCGTCGTGCTACGGCGTCAGCTCGAACGCCTCCGCCAGAAGCTCATACGACCGCCGCCGCGCGGCGTGGTCGTAGAGGACGTTCACGGCGATGACCTCCTCGGCGCCGTACTCGACGGCGACGCCTTCGAGCTGGGCGCGGACGACATCTGGCTCGCCGACGACGGTCCGTCGCCGCGCGCGTGGCGGCGCTGAGCCTGCCTCTCGGCCCCCCGCGGCGCGCTCCTCGCCGGCAAGGAACTCGAGCGCCTTCTCGGGCGGCGGAACGGGGATCAGTTCTCCCCGTCGCAGCATCGTGAACGCCATCCGGCCGCTCGACGCAAGCCGCTGCGCCTCCTCGGTGGACTCGGCGCAGATCGTCCAGACGGCGACGGCCGTGCGCGGTCGTGCATCGGCGTGCTCGTGCTCGGCGAAGCGTTCGCGGTAGAGCTTCGCGCTGTCGGCGCCGGCCGAGTTGATGAAGTCGGCGAACGCGTACGGCAGCGCGAGCTCGGCCGCCCAGATCGCGCTCTGCTGCGAGGAGCCGAGCAGCCAGCGCTCGGGCAGCTCCGGGCGCCCGGGCAGCGTCTTCGCGAGACGCGCGAACGGGTGGTCGTCGGGCATCCGGTCGTCGAGGTACGCGAGCAGCTCGGCGAGCTGCTGCGGGAAGTCGTCGGGCGCGGCCTGGCGGCGGTCGCGCTGCAACGCGAACGTCGTCAGCGGGTCGGTGCCGGCGGCGCGCCCGAGGGCGAGGTCGATCCGGCCGGGGAACAGCCCGGCGAGCATGCTGAACGTCTCGGCGACCTTGAACGGGCTGTAATGCGGCAGCATCACGCCGCCGGAGCCGACGCGGATGCGCGAGGTGGCGGACGCGATCGGCCCGATCAGCGCCTCGGGGCTCGGTCCGGCGAGCATCGGCCCGCCGTGGTGCTCGGCTACCCAGTAGCGGTGATAGCCGAGCTCGTCGCAGAGGCGCGCGAGGTCGATCGTGTTGTGCAGCGCGCGCGAGCCGGTCGAGCCTTCGGCGATCGGCGACTGGTCGAGCACGGACAGCTTGAAGGGCGGCGGCATCTCGGGCGCCGTCTTCTCTAGCAGACGCGAGGCGCCGCGCCGAGGCGCTCCGTCGGTGCGCGGCGACGCGGCCGTCCCAGCTTCAGGGCGCCGGCCGAGTCCCGTCCGCACCCGCATCTAACTTCAGAGCATGCTCGTCAACGAGCTCACCGACGGCGCCGAGATCGACCAGGTCCTGCTCGTGCGCGAGGCCGAGCGCCGGCAGCGGCGCGACGGCGGCGACTACCTGCGACTGCAGCTCGGCGACCGCACGGGTGCGCTCGCGTGCATGGTCTGGGACGAGCTCGCCGAGGTCGAGGCGTTCGCGAAGGCCGGCTCGCCGGTGCGGGTGCGCGGTCGCTACACGGTGCACCCGAGATTCGGACCGCAGATCAACCTTCGCGGCCTCGAGCAGCCCGAGCCGGGCAGCTTCGACCTGGACGATCTGACCGACGGGCCGGCGCGCGGCGTCGAGCAGATGGAGCGCGAGGTGCGCGAGCTGATCGGCACGGTTCAGGAGCCGCACCTGCGCACGCTGCTCGAGCGCGTGTTCGGCGAGGAGTCGGAGCTGTGGGAGGGCTACCGCGTGGCGCCGGCGGCGAAGTACTACCACCAGGCCTACCGGCACGGGCTGCTCGAGCACTGCCTCGGCGTCGCTCAGGCTGTGAGCGCGATCAGCGCGACGTTCGGCGGGATCGACCGCGACGTCGCGGTCACGGGCGCGCTGCTGCACGACATCGGCAAGCTCGAGGCGTACACGGACGATCCGCAGTCGATCGACCTGACCGACGCGGGCAAGCTGCAGGGCGAGATCGCGCTCGGCTACTACCGGATCAGGCGCGCGATCGAGGAGATCGACGGCTTCCCGCCGGAGCTGGCGCTCGAGGTCGGCCACATCATCCTCTCGCACCACGGCACGCTCGAGCACGGCAGCCCGGTCGTGCCGTGCACGCGCGAGGCGACGCTCGTGCACATGATCGACAACCTCGGCGGGCGCCTCGGCAGCTTCGACCGGCTCGAGAAGGAGCTCGCGCCGGGCAAGCGCTGGTCGAGCTTCGACCGCGCGATCGGCGGCGGCGCGTTCTTCGCAGACCGCGTCGTGGCCGATGGGCCGGCCGAGACGCCGCGCGAGGCGGCGGCCGAGGTGGGCGCGCAGATCGCGCTGACCGACGTGCCTGCGCGCGAAGCGGCGTAGCGCCGCTGAAACCTCGCAAATAGCGGTTCGACGGGCCATCCGCGCGGCAACCGTCTCGCCGCCAACTTCTATGGTGTTCCGTTCATGGCGAAGGACACCGAGAAGCTGATCCGGCAGCTGTCGCTGATCTCGTATCTGATGGCCGAGCGGCGGCCGGTCACGGCGCTCGAGATCAGGCGCGACGTCGAGGGCTACAGCGGGATGAACGAAGACGCGTTCGCGCGGCGCTTCTACGCCGACCGCTCCGAGCTCGAATCGCTGCGGATCCAGCTGACGGTCGAGCGCCCGGCCGACGGCGCGGCCGAGCAGGAGAACTACTCGCTGCGCCCCGAGAACTTCCACCTGCCGGCGATCGCGTTCAGCGAGGAGGAGCTGGCGGCGCTGCAGACGTCGCTGAGCCTGCTCGACGGCGAATTCGCGTACGCCGAGCCGCTGCGCCTCGCGCTGCAGCAGATCACGTGGGGGCGACCGAGCCCGCTGCGCGCGCCCGAGCAGCAGTCGGTCGCGCTCGGGATCACCGCTTCAGCCGGCGGGCACGAGCTGTCGGCGCGCCTGGCGAAGGTCGAGACGGCGATCTTTCGCAACAAGACGATCCTGTTCGAGTACTACACGATGGAGCGCGACGTCACCGAAGCGCGCCGTGTCGACCCGTACCACCTGCTGTTCCAGGGCGGGCAGTTCTACCTGCTCGGCTACTCGCACGAGCGCGAGGCGATCCGCGTGTTCCGCCTGTCGCGGATCCGCGGCAAGGTGTCGTACGCGACGAAGGCCGAGCATGACTTCCGCCGCCCGACGGACTTCGACCCGCGCGCGTACGCGAACCGCGCCGACTGGCAGCTCGGCGAGGAGCGCGGCGTCGCGGAGATCCTGATCTCGGAGCGGATCGCATGGCAGATCGAGCGCCACTTCGGCCGCTACGGCGAGATCGAGCCCGCCGACGGCGGCGCGGTGCTGTTCCGCACCGGCTACTCGAACCCGCGCGGGCTGATCTCGTGGGTGCTCGGGCTCGGTGTCAACGCGCGCCTGCAGGGTCCGCCGGAGCTGACGAGCGAGCTGTCGCGACGGCTGAAGCTGCTGAAGGAGCGCCACGGCCGGGCGCTGCCGGGCGCGGAGGCGACGGCGACGCCGCCCGGCGCGAACGGCCAGGGCACCGCGCCGGCGCGCTCGCGCGGCGCATCGCGCAAGGCGGCGAGCGACGGCGACGGCGATGACGCGCAAGCGCGACCAGAGGCGGCGATCCGTCCGGAGCGCTTCGCGCGGCTGGTGACGCTCGCGAGCATCCTGATCCGCGCCGGTCGCGCCGGCGAGCGCGTGAAGATCGCGGAGGTCCGCGAGCGGCTGCAGCTCAGCGAGGAGGAGCTGTACGAGGACGTCAACGTGCTGAACGTCGTCAACTTCGGCGGCGGCTCGTACGTGCTGTATGCCGAGATCGACGAGCAGGCCGGCGAGATCGAGGTCGATCCGGAGCCGTACAGCGACAACTTCGACCGCCCTGCGCGCCTGCTGCCGGTCGAGGCGAAGGCGCTGGTCGCGGCGATCGATCTGATCGGCGAGCACATCCCGGAGGGCTCGCTGGCGAGCGCGCGCGAGAAGATCGTCGCGGCGCTCGGCGAGGACCCGATGGAGCAGGGGCTGCAGGTCGCGAGCGCGGCCGGCGATGACTCGGGAGTCGCGCGGCAGATCTCCGAGGGGATCGTCGCGAACAGGCTCGTCGAGCTCGAGTACTACAAGGAGAACGAGGACGATCTCGTCAAACGCAAGGTCGAGCCGTACGCGCTGACGAACGGTCGCGAGGGTTGGTATGTCGCGTCGTTCGACCCGGCGCGTAACGGCATGCGCCATTTCCGCCTGGACCGGATCAAGCACGTGACGCTCACCGACGAGACGTTCGAGCCGCGCCCCGAGGTCGATCCGGCGGCGGAGGTCGACGGATGGCTGCGCACGGGCGAGGTCGAGACCTCGCGCACGGCGCGCGTGTGGGTCTCGCCGGATCGTGCGCGCTGGGCGCGCGAGGCGCGTCGCGTTGTCGAGGAGCGCAGCGACGGCGCGGTCGTCGTCGAGCTGAGCTTCGCAGGCGTCGACTGGCTCGTGCGCGAGATCCTGCGCGAAGCGGGCGACGCGGCGGTGCTCGAGCCGGCGGACGCGCGCAAGGCGGTGCGCGAGGCGGCGACGCGGTTGAGCGAGGCGCACGGCGCGCCGGCGCGCCGGCGTCCGACCGACCGACGCGCGAAGCTGCAACCCGCATAGCTCATCGGGTAACAGCACCCACGTGAACCGGCGCGAGCAGATCAAGATGACGGCGGCCGAGGTCGCGACGTTCCTCGCCGAAGAGCGGACGGTGACGTGCGCGACGGTCGGACCGCGCGGATGGCCCCACCTGATGCCGCTGTGGTACGTGCTGCGCGGCCACTCGGCGGGCGAACCGGGCCCGCGGATCTGGTCGTGGACGTACGGCGCCTCGCAGAAGGTGCGCAACATCGAGCGCGACGCGCGCGCGACACTGCAGGTCGAGGCGGGCGAGGCCTACGAGGAGCTGCGCGGCGTGATGCTCGAATGCGACGTCGTCGTCCATCGCGAGATCACCGAGATCGTGCGCCTCGGAGCGGAGATCATGATGCGCAACTCGGTCCCGCGCGGGCAGCCGCCGCCGGAGGAGCTGCCGCAGGCCGCGCGCGACGCGGTCGCGGCGCAGGCGGGCAAGCGCGTCGGGCTCGAGTTCGTCGAGCGGCGGCGTGTGAGCTGGGATCACCGCAAGCTCGGCGGTGTGTACTGAGCGGCCGATAGGCTGCTCGGCGAATGCAGCCGCTGAAGGGACTGATCCTGTCGGGTGGCAAGGGCACGCGCCTGCGCCCGATCACGCACACGAGCGCGAAGCAGCTCGTGCCGGTCGCGAACAAGCCGGTGCTGTTCTACGGGATCGAGGCGATGGCCGACGCGGGGATCGAGGAGGTCGGGATCATCATCGCGCCGGAGACCGGCCCCGAGATCGAACAGGTGGCCGGCGACGGCTCGCGCTTCGGCGTGCGGATCACCTACATCCCGCAGGAGGAGCCGCTCGGGCTCGCCCATGCGGTGCTCACCGCCGAGCCGTTCCTCGGCACGAGCCCGTTCGTGATGTACCTCGGCGACAACCTGCTGCAGGGCGGCATCTCCGACCTCGTCGCGGCGTTCGTCGAGCACGAGCCGGACGCGCTGATCCTGCTGACGCCGGTGCCCGACCCGGAGAACTACGGCGTCGCCGAGCTCGCGCAGGCGCCGGCGGGCGAGACGGGGCGCGTCGTGCGCCTGGCGGAGAAGCCGCGCGAGCCGGCGACCGACCTGGCGCTCGTCGGCGTGTACATGTTCACGGCGCAGATCCACGACGCGGCGCGCGCGATCGAGCCGTCGGCGCGCGGCGAGCTCGAGATCACCGACGCGATCCAGCACCTGCTCGACACGGGCTCGCGCGTCGAGCCGCACATCGTGCGCGGCTGGTGGAAGGACACGGGTCGCCTGGAGGACATGCTCGAGGCGAACCGGCTGATCCTCGACAACCTGACCGAACGGATCGACGGCGAGCTGATCGACTCGCGCGTCGACGGCCGCGTCGTGATCGAGGCCGGCGCGCGTTTGGAGCGCACGACGGTCCGCGGCCCGGCGATCGTCGGCGCCGATGCGCGGTTGACCGATTGCTACGTCGGCCCGTACACGGCGATCGGCGAGCGCTGCGAGATCACGGCGTCGGAGGTCGAGCACTCGATCCTGCTCGCCGGCTCGTCAGTGTCGCACCTCGACGGCCGGATGGAGTCCTCGCTGCTCGGCCGCAACGTGAGCGTGCGCCGCGGCGCACAGCAGCCGCGCGCGTATCGCTTCATGGTCGGGGACAACTCCGACATCTCGATTCTGTGAGGCTCCTGTGCGACTGCTGGTGACAGGCGCTGCCGGGATGCTCGGCCACGACGTGATGCGCGCGGGCGAGCGCGCAGGACACGAGCTCGTGCTCGTCGACCTGCCGGAGATCGACATCACCGACGAGACGGCCGTCGAGGCGTTGCTCGAGCGCGCGCAGGGCGAGCCGGGAGGGCTCGACGGGATCGTCAACTGCGCGGCGTGGACCGACGTCGACGGCGCCGAGAGCAGGCGCGAGGCGGCGCATGCCGTCAACGCGCTCGGCGCCGGCGTGCTCGCGCGCGCAGCGGCGCGCAGCGGCGTGCCGCTGCTGCACGTCTCGACCGACTACGTGTTCGACGGCGTCGCGCCGCTCGACGCGCACGGACGCCCGCGGCCGTACGTCGAGTCCGATCAGACGGGGCCGCGGTCGGTGTACGGCGCGACGAAGCTCGAAGGCGAGCGCGAGGTCCTGGCGTCCTCGCCGCGCCACACTGTCGTGCGCACTGCGTGGTTGTACGGCGTCGACGGCGGGAACTTCGTCGAGACGATGCTGCGCCTGGCGGGCGAGCGCGACGCGGTGCAGGTCGTCACCGACCAGATCGGCTCGCCGACGTGGGGCGGGCACCTCGCGCCGGCGCTGCTGGGGCTGCTCGAGCGGGAGGTCAGCGGGCTCGTGCACATGACCGGCGGCGGCGAGGTCTCCTGGAACGGCTTTGCGCAGGAGATCTTTCGCCAGGCGGATGTCGCGTGCCGCGTCGAGCCCGCGAGCAGCGAGCAGATGGCGCGTCCGGCGCCGCGGCCGGCCTGGTCGGCGCTCGAGTCCGAGCGCGACGACGTCGTGCCGATGCCCCCGTGGCAGGACGGCCTTGCCGGGTATCTGGCGGCCCGCGCCGGAGTGCTCCGCACGTGAGGCCTGCGAGGATGTGCGCATGAAACTTCTCGTCTGCGGCGGCGCCGGCTTCATCGGCTCGACGTTCGTGCGCCAGCGCCTGCTCGAGCACGGCGACGAGGTGAGCGTGCTCGACAAGCTGACGTACGCCGGCCGAACCGAGAACTTCCACGACTTCGCCGAGCATCCGTCGTTCCGCTTCGTCCATGGCGCGATCGAGGACGCGGCGGCGGTCGACGGCGCGATCGAGGCGGCGGCGCCCGAGGCGATCGTCAACTTCGCCGCGGAGACGCACGTCGACCGCTCGATCGCCGAGCCGGACGCGTTCGTCAAGACGCACGCGCTCGGCACGTACGTGCTGCTCGAGGCGGCGCGCGCGGCGCAGCCGCAGCCGCGCTACGTGCAGGTCTCGACCGACGAGGTGTACGGGTCGATCGAGTCGGGCTCGTTCACGGAGGAGTCGCCGCTGCGGCCGTCCTCGCCCTACTCGGCGACGAAGACCGGCGCGGACCTGCTCGTGCAGAGCTACTTCCACACGTACGCGCTGCCGGCGGTGATCGCGCGCGGCTCGAACAACTACGGCCCGTATCAGTACCCGGAGAAGCTGATCCCGTTGATGATCCTCAACGCGCTGCATGGCGACTCGCTTCCGGTGTACGGCGACGGGATGCAGGTGCGCAACTGGATCCACGCGACCGACTTCGCACGCGCGATCGGCCACGTGCTCGAGCACGGCGCGCCTGGCGAGGTCTACAACGCGGGCGGCCCGGACGAGGAAGCGAACATCGACGTCGTCAAGCGGATCGTCGCGGCGACCGGCGCCGGCGAGTCGCAGATCGAGCACGTACGCGACCGCCCCGGGCATGACCGCCGCTACTCGCTGTCCTCGGCGAAGGTGCGTGCGCTCGGCTGGGAGCCGCGCGTGCGCTTCGCCGACGGCTTGGAGGCGACGGTCGCGTGGTACCGCGACAACGCGTGGTGGTGGGAGCCGATCCGCTCGGGCGACTACCGCGCGTACTACGAGCGCCAGTACGGACGCGCGCTCGCCTGACGGCCGACTCGCGTGCGGGCTCTCAGCGAGACGATTGTCTGTGGACGTTTTGTCCGTCGTACGTGAGAGTGCAGAGATGCCGAGTTCGCGTGAGCAGTTCGCCGAGAACCTGCGCCACCAGCGCGATCGCGCCGGCCTCTCGCAGGAGGCGCTCGCCGACGTCTGCGAATTGCACCGCACCGAGATCAGCCTGCTCGAGCGCAGCAAGCGCTCGCCGCGCCTGGAGACGATCGTGATCCTCGCCAGGGGTCTCGGGCTGTCCTCTCCGGGCGAGCTGCTCAGCGGGATCCGCTGAGCCGGCGCGGCGCGGCGGAGCGCCTCGTCGCGCCACGTCGTACGGACTCAGGCGTGCGAGCGCGCTGCGCGAGCGTCGATCAGCCGAACGAGGAGATCTTCCACTTGCTGCCTTCCTTGACGAGCGAGATCGTGGAGATCTTCTTCTTGCCGGAGTAGACGCTCTTGACGCGAGCGGTCGCGCTCGTGCCGCTGACCTGGACCGATTCGACGGTCAGTTCGACCGAGAGGATCTCGGCGAGCTGTTTTTTGATCGCTTCCTGGCAGCCGCCGCTGGCGCTTTCCAGGCGCTTGACGACGCTGCTCGCGAGGTCGTCGTGGCAGATCTTCTTCGGTTCGCCGGCGGTGGCGTTGCTCTGCAGGTCTTTGATCGTTTCGCCCGCGGCCTTCGCATCGCCTTTCAGTCCAGACGTCGAGACCGTCTGCGCGCATGCGGACAGCCCGAGCGCGAGCAGCGGCGCGCAGAGCAGCGCGGTGACACGCGTGGGCAGGAGGCGCATTCGGCCGCAGAGAGTACGCGACGCGACGGGAGGACGGCCGACCGACCGCCCTCGCACGCGCGTGTGCCGAGCGTACGCGACGCTCAGCTCTGCTCGTCGTCGCGGCGAAAGCCGAGCCGCGCGGAGATGCGGTCGGCGGTCGACACGAGGTGTGGGCCGAGCGCGTCGACGAGCTCGCCGAGCGTGATTAGCGAGCTCGGGACGGCGATGTCGACCGCTGCGACGACCTGACGCGCCTCGTTGCGCACGGGCGCGGCGATCGAGTAGAGGTCCTTTGCGAGCTCTTCGTCGTCGACGGCGAAGCTCGCGTCGAGCACCTCGTCGAGCTCCTCGCGCAGCGCCTTCTTGCTCGTGATCGTGTTCGGACCGTGCTTGACGAGCTTGGTCTGCCCGATCAGCTCGCGCTGGTCGGCCTCCGGCAGGTTCGCGAGCAGCAGCTTGCCCATCGCCGTGCAGTACGCCGGCAGGCGCGAGCCGGTGCGCGCGTCGACGCCGGTGGCGCCCTGGCCGCGGCGGAAGCTGCGTGCCTGGTCGACGTACAGGATCTCAGGGCCGTCGAGCACGGCGAGGCTGACGGTGTACGACGTCCGCTGGCGCAGCTCTTCGATGTAGGGCTGTGCGTGCTCGCGCAGCCCGGTCGAGTTGAGCGCGGACATGCCGAGGTCGGTGACGCGCAGCCCGAGGCGATACTTGCGCGAGGCGCCCTGCTCGAGGTAGCCGAGCGCGAGCAGCGTGATCACGTACCGGTGCGTCGTCGAGCGGCTCATGCCGAGCTCGTCGGCGATGTCGGCGATGCCCAGCACGGGGCGCTTGGGCGTGAAGCAGCTCAGGATCGCCAGGCCGCGCTCGAGCGACTGCGAATAACGCGGCTCACGCAGGCTCGGGATCGACCACGCCGGCTCTTGCGTGGATGCGGAGGCTTTTGGAGCTTTCGAACTTGTTCTGGGCATGTGTATTCGGGTCCCTGTCCTTGTTGGGGCGTAGGGGCTCTTCCTCGTCCTGGAAACTCCCCCTCTGGCTATACGCGGCTGGGGTGAGCCGCGCCGTCAGACGATCATAAACAGTCTGGTGCGAAAGAACGATAGACCGATCAATGGTCCTTTATTTCGTACGCAGCCGTCAATAGCCTTTTCTCGTAGTCGGCAGTCGTTTCGACAGGTTGAGGAGGTTGAGTACGGCGAATGCGACGCGTCGGCGGGGGCGCGCTCGCGTCCGTCTCACCGGTACCGCGCGCGCGCGGGCATGCGACCCGCCCGCGCCGCGCCTTCAGCTCGGCTGAACGGCGTTCCCGTGAGCTCGCAGATACTGTGCACCTAGGCCTCGTCGCCGGGGGGCGGCAGCGCTTGCCGCTCAGGCTCGCAGGTCGGCCTGCTGGGTGAGAAAGTGCTTGCTCAGCATCGTTTGCTGACCCTGGTAATTGGATTTCACGTCCTCGCCGTAGAGGACGTCCGGCTCTTCGGCCATCCGCTCGAACGCGAGCTTGCAGACGGGCTGGCCGTGCTCGACCATGAATGAGACGTCGCGCGCGCGAACCTCGAGCGCCGCGCGGCTGCCACCCGGCGCGCCGGTGCGCGAGTAGCCGAAGCCGGGGTCGAAGAAGCCGGCGTAGTGAGTGCGCAGCTCGCCGGCTGTCGGGTCGTAGGCGAGCATCTCGGCAGCGTACGCCGGCGGGATGCTGACCCCCTCGGCCGAGAGCAGCAGGTAGAAGACCTCGGGCTCGAGCACGATGCGCTGCTTGGCCTCGGGGTGGACGGGCTCCCAGTAGTCCCGCCAGCGCAGGGTGCCGACCTTCGTGAGGTCGATCGGCAGGCTGTTCTTCTTCGCGCGATAGCCGACCGTGCTGTCCGGGCCGCCCGATGCGTCGAGGCTGAGGAACAGGCCGTCGCCGAGCGACAGCGAGGCGGGCTCCAGCGGGCGCTCGTCGCGAAACAGCAGCGGCACGTCGCCGTGCAACTCGAGCAGCTGGCTGTCGTTCAGGCGCCCGTCGCCGTCGATCAGACGGACCTGGTTGAGCGCGAGGCCGGTCTTGACGCGGATCGCGAACGTGCGCGGTACGACCTCGAGGTAGAGCTTGCCGTGGTAGCCCGCCGCGATCTCGTCGAATCGATGACTGCGATCGGTGAGCACGCGCGTGAACACGTCGAGTCGGCCGGTCGAGCTCTTCGGGTTGGTCTTCGCGCGGACGCCGTCGGGCAGGCGCAGCTCCTCGACGAGCGGCACGAGATACGGTCGGTCGCGCTCGAGCGTCGCGCCGTCGCGCAGGTCGATCTGTTCGAAGGCGAGGTCGGCGACCTTCTGCTCGACCGTCGAGTCGCTGTCCGGGAGGAAGCTGCAGCGAAGCGCCCACGCGCGCTCGCCCAGCCGCAGGTCGATGCTCGCGGGCTGGACGGACTCGCGCGGGATCCGCCACTCGCCGGCGAGCACCCAGTCGTGAGCGATCGCGTCGCGCAGCCGCTGCGCGGGCAGTACGCCGCTCGCGCGCGCGCCGGCGTCGGCGACGTCCGGGCGGGCGCCCGTCGCGGGTGTCGTCGTCACGGCAGCGCTCGCTCTCGCACTGGCGCAAGTGTATGGACGCGCGGCGTCGAAGCGAGCAGCGGGGGACGACGACCGCGCAGGTGCGCTCCGCTAGTGGGAGACGCCCCTGGCTTCTCGCGATATGTGGAAGTAGCGTGCTCAGCGGAACGTCGCGTTGCGCACGTTTCGCGGCGTGTCCTACTGATCAGAATCAGACGAAAGGACAGATCGCAGCACGGGGGAACAGTCTTGGGCGCCGTTTTTCCCTCTCCGGCGGCGCCTGAGGAGAGGCTCCGGGTGTCACCCCCTCGATGCCGGGTCTCCGCGGACGCCGCAGCTCGTCGCCCGGCCGCGGTGTCCGTGAAGGCCCGGCGCACCGCAGGTGGCACCGGCGGCTTCAATACGTGGGGATGTCGGCCGAACGGCGCGGCGGATCGCGCTTACGGTCGAGACGATGGCGCGGCCAGGGCCGGCGGAGCGCGTGGGGGCGCTCGCCGCTCGGGTCGCGCTGTCGCGTCCGGTGCGCCGCCGCCGGCGCGCTCGTACCGCCGTGGATGGAATCGCCGCGGGTGCGCCCGGCCGTGCGGCGCCGGCCGCTTGGGCTCGCCGCTCGGCGCGGCAGCGCCCTCAGCGCCTCAGCGCGGCAGCGTTTCGAGCAGCCGCTTCGCGAGACTCTGGTCGCCGAAGAAGCGAATGCCGCGAAAGTCGCGCTCGGGGCCGAGCGCGATCGCCCAGCCGGCGCTGTCGCCCTCGATCCGCGCGGTCGCCGTCGGGAGCTCCACGGCAGAGCCCGCGTCGCGAGCGATGCGCAGCCGTCCGTCGACGATCTCGAAGCGGTGGCGTCGCACCGCCGCGCCGTCGCAGATCGCGGCCTCGACGGTTCCGGCCGGCAGCTCGGCTTCGTCGAGCAGCGCGGGCAGCTGGCGCAGGACGGCGTCGGCGTCGATCTGCGTGCAGCCCGCCTCGGCGCCCCAGCGATGGCGCATGCCCCAGCGCGCGAGCGCACCGGCGACCGGCACCAGCGCGGCGCCGCTCTCGGTCAGGCGCAGCTCCACTCGCGGGGGCATCTCGCGAAAGCGCTCACGCGAGAGCAGCCCGAGCGCGACCATCTGGCGGACGTGGTGGTCGAGCACCGCCGAGCTGACACCGGGCAGCCGCGCGCGCAGGACGCTCAGGCGGACCGACTCGTCTAACAGCGCAAGCACGATCAGGAGCGTCCAACGGTCGCCCGTCGCCGCGAGCGCCTGGGCAAGCGGCGTCGACTGGCGGTGCGCCCGAACCGGTGGCGCCTCGGCGAGCTCGGTCTGGGCCGCCCCGACTGGACCGACTACCCCCATACAGGGCAAGCGTACGCGTCTGCCGGCAGGCCATGGGCGCGTCGCGATTGCCGGGGACCGGACAAACCGCGATTCCCGTATGTGGAACCGACGACGGGCTCGTGGTCGAGCGTCTCCGTCGCGGCTTACGTTTCTCACCTAGGACTCAAATCCCAGTACTGCCCGTACTCCGTTGCCGCGCGCCGAGGTCTCGTCGGCTGTAGTCGAGTCGCCGAGCCGTCGACGCGCGGCGCGCCGTCGTGCCGCCTCAGACGACGCTCAGCGCAGCTCGCGCAACGTCGGGAACGGCACGACTTCGCGAATCGACTCGACGCCGGCGAGGATCATCAGCAGGCGGTCGACGCCGATCCCGCCGCCGGACGTCGGCGCCATCCCGTATTCGAGCGCGCGAACGTAGCCCTCGTCGTGCGGATGCGGCTGGTCGCCGTCGTCGCCGGGGCGCTCGCTGCGCTGTTTGACGAACCGATCCCACTGATCGGTCGGGTCGTTGAGCTCGGTGTCGCCCGAGAGCACCTCCATGCCGCGAATGACCGTGTCGAAGTGCTCGCCGAGGCGCGGGTCCTGCGAGTGGCGCTTGCAGATCGGGAACAGGTCGAGCGGGAAGTCGAACACATGCGTCGGCTGGATCAGGAACGGCTCGACGTGCTTGCTGTAGACGGCTTCGACGAGCTTCGCCCAGCTCTTGCCGTGTTCGGCGGCGCGGTCGTCTAGGTGCTCGAGCAGCTGCTCGCTGCTCGCCTCCAGGTAGTCGATCCCGACGGCGTCTTTGATCGCGTCGCGCAGCGTGATTCGCGTCCACGGTTTCGCGAGGTCGATCACGCTGCCGTCGTACTGCTCGACCTTCGTCGTGCCGAGCGTCCGCAGCGCGACCTGCTCGGCGACCTCTTCGCACCAGAGCGCGATGTCGATGTAGTCGGCGTACGTCTGCATGCACTTGAGGATCGTGAATTCGGGGCTGTGCCTGTGCGAGATGCCCTCGTTGCGAAACGCGCGTCCGAGGTCGTAGACGTTCTCGAGGCCGCCGACGACGCAGCGGTTCATGTACAGCTCGACGGAGATGCGCAGGTGCAGCGGAACGTCGAGCGCGTTGTGGTGGGTCGCGAACGGTCGCGACGAGGCGCCGCCGGCGAGCGCCTGCAGGATCGGCGTCTCGACCTGCGTGAAGCCTTTCTCGCGCAGCACCTGGTGGATCGCCTCGATCGTCTTCGTGCGTTTGAAGAACATCTCGCGCGTCTCGACGTTCGCGAGCAGGTCGAGCTCGCGGTAGCGGTAGCGCGAGCCGACGTCCTCGACGCCGTGGAAGCGGTCGGGCGGCGGCCGCAGCGCCTTCGCCAGCAGCGTGCAGTCGCGCGCGCCGAGCGCGAGGCCGGCGCGCTGGGTCACGTACACGTCGCCCTCGACCTCGACGATGTCGCCGATGTCGAGGCTCGTCATCCGCTCGTACGCCTGCTCGCCGACCGTCTCGCGCCGGGCGACGACCTGCATCGTGCCCGACTGGTCGCGCACGTCGAAGAACGTCGTCTTCGCGTGGCCCCTGCGCGCGACGAGCCGGCCGCACACGCGGTAGCTGAGGCCGGGGTGCGGCCCGGTGGCCATCGCGGCCGCATCGTGCGCGGCGAGCAGCGCGGCGATCCACGTGCGCGGCGTCTTGCTGCGCAGGTGCGGATACGGCTCGACGCCTTCGGCGCGCATCCGCTCCATCTTCACCCGGCGCTCGTCGGCGCCGACGGCCTCGTCGACGCCGGTCGCGGGCACGCTCATAGGACAACCTCTGCTCGCTGAGCAGTGAGCTCGCTTCCTCTTTCTCTCCGAGAGAGGGAGATCTCGCCCGACCGTAGGGAGGGCGAGCGCCGAGACTGCTCAGCGCACATAGCTGACCACCGCCGGGAGAGCGCCAGTCGCGCTAGCCGCTCAGACGGCCCGCATGAGACAAGCGCCTCCCGGTGGTGTGAGGCACCCAGAGCGGCGACAGGGCGTCGCCCCACCGAGGGCCTGCCTATGAGCATCCGCCACGGTACCTCCTGGTCGGCGTCTTTGAAACGAACCTCGATGCAGGAGGAGGATCTGTGGGCGCAATTAGCGGGATCGACTGGGCCAACGACTGGCACGACGTGCACATCGCCGATGAGCAGGGCGGGGTGCTCGCTGCTGAGCAGTTCGCTCACGACGAGCGCGGCATCAGCGCGTTGATCGCGCTGCTTCAAGCGCACGCGGTCCAGTGCTGCGCGATCGAGCGTCCCGACGGGCTCTTGGTCGGGCGGCTCTTGGCCGCAGGCATCCCGGTGCTCGCGATCCACCCCAACCAGGTCAAGGCGGCGCGTGATCGCTACCGCGCGGCGGCGGGCAAGAACGACCGCTTCGACGCGTTCGTGCTGTGCGAGCTGGCCAGGACCGATGCCCACCGCTTTCCGGCGCTTGCGCCTTGTGATGATGAGACGCTGGCGCTGAAGGCGCTCGTGCGCACCCGCGAGGATCTCGTGCAGGCACGCGTGGCTCTCGCCAACCAGCTGCGCGCCCAGCTTGAGGCCTTCTGGCCCGGCGCCGGGCGGGTCTTCGCCGAGGTGGACAGCCCGATCGCGCTCGCCTTCCTTGCGCGCTATCCCAGCCCCGAGGACGCGCGCCGCTTGGGCGAGAAGCGCCTTGAAGGCTTCCTCGCGCGTCAGCGCTACTGCGGCCGGCGCACGCCCGCCGAGCTGCTTGGGAGGCTGCGCAGCGCGCCCAATGCCATCCTCGGAGAGCTTGAGGCAGATGCGCGGCGCGGCGCCGTGATCGGCCTCGTCGCTGCTCTGGCACCGATCGTCGAGCAGATCGGCCAGCTCACCAGCCAGATCGCCGGTGCCATGAGAGCCCATCCCGACGGGGCGATCTTCCTCGCCTTCTTCCGTGACCCAAAGAGCGTCGTTACCGCCGCCGGGTTGCTCGCCGAGATCGGCGATAACCGCGCCCGCTACCCGACGGGCGACTCGCTCGCCGCCGACGCCGGCCAGGCCCCCGTCACGATCCAGTCCGGCAAGCGCAGCAACGCAACCTTCCGCTGGGCTTGCGACAAGCGCCTGCGCAAGCACATGTGCGTCCTCGCCGACAGCACGCGACACTGGCACCCCTGGGCACGCGAGGTCTACCAGCGAGCTCGTGCTCGCGGCTGTGATCACCCCCACGCCATTCGCATCCTCGGCCGCGCCTGGACGCGCGTGCTGTGGCGCTGCTGGCAGGATCGCACGCCCTACGATCCCGCTCGGCACGCCGCGCTGAACAGACTTCTTGCCGTCAGGGGTTGACACAGGGCGTCTCATGCGGCGATCCCGTCGCGCTGGCGCGTGGCGACCTCGCGCACGAGGAAGCTCGCGAGGTGGTGCGGGTAGGTGCCGCGCGAGAAGCCGGCGTCGAAGCCGAGCTCCTTGGCGAGCTCGTTCGAGACGCGCGAGCCGCCGCACGCGAGGATCGTCTTCGACCTGATGCCCTCGGCTTCGACGATCTCGACGAGCTCGGTGAGGTTGCGGACGTGCAGGTCCTGCTGGGTGACCGTCTGCGAGACGAGGATCGCGTCGGCGCCGAGCTCGATCGCCTTCTCGACGAGCACGCCGTTGGGCACCTGGCTGCCGAGGTTGTGCGCGTCGAACGCGCGGTAGCCTTCGAGCCCGCGGTTGCCCTGGAAGCCCTTGAGGTCGAGCATCGCGTCGATCCCGACGCTGTGCGTGTCCGAGCCGGTCGCCGCGCCGACGACGACGATCGGCCGGCCGACGTGCTCGGCCGCGAAGTTGTCGATCTGGTCTTCGCTGAGGTACTCGACGTCGAGCTCGGAGACCCGCTGCGCGGTGTAGTCGACGCTGCCGACGAGCTCTCCATAGAGCAGGAAGTGCGTGTAGCCGTCGAGCAGGCGCTGATGGTGGACGACCTCGGGCCGCGCGAGACCGAGCTGCGCGGCGAGCGCGAGCGCCGTCTTTCGCGCGGCCGGTCCGTGCGGCACGGGCAGCGTGAAGCTCAGCTGGAGCACGCCGTCGCCGAGCTGGTCGCCGTACGGCCGGACCTGCGTGAGGTCTGATTCGTGGATCCGATCAGGCAACGGGAGCGCCTCGCAGCACGTCGACCATCGGGTTGAAGTAGTCCTCGCCGGTCGCGACGATTCCCTCCGCGCCGCGGCCGCCGTCGATCCGTCGCCGAACGTCGCCGAACGTGCCGTCTTCGATCGCGCCGAACATGCCGACGTCGACGATCCGCGCCAGCAGGTCGTGCGCGGCGCGGAGCACGTCCTGCGCGCGCGTGTTGATGATGCCGCCCGGCTTGAACCGGATCTCCTCGCCGAGGTCGCGCGCGTAGTTGAACACGTAGTCGACGCACTCGAGGCCGACGACGCGGTCGTGCAGGTGCGGCGTGAAGACGCCCTCGGTCGGCACGCCCGCCGTCTGGATGCCCTGGCCGGTGGCGATCGTGATCAGGTTGAACAGCGTGTCGCAGGCGTGCGTGCGGAACAGGTTGCCGTCCATGTGGCGCGTCGGCGGCATGTACTTGATCGGGCAGTCGGGGAACAGCTCGCGCGTCAGCTGCGCCTGCGCCCACTCGTACAGCAGGCCGTTCGTCGTCGGCGGGTCGATCTCGAACGCGTCGCCGAGCGCGATCAGCTCGTCGGGCATGCCCGAATCGCGCGCGAGCTGGTGGTTGATGAACTGCGAGGCAGTCACCGACGGCGCCGCGCTCAGCGCATCGGCGGTTCGCAGGTAGTTGTCCTCGCCGGTGTTGATGACGATCCCGAAGTAGCCGGCGATCATCCGCGAGACGCGCTGGTCGATCATCGTGCGCACCGGGTTGATGTCGCGGTAGAGGATCCCGTAGAGCGCGTCGTTGACCATGTTGTCGAGACCCTCGATCGCGCCGAGCGTCGCGAACTCGGTCATGCACAGCCCCGAGCAGAAGCTCGACAGGCGCACGTAGCGCCCGTGGCGCTCGCACCACTCGTCGAGCGCGGCACGCAGGATGCGGAAGTTCGCCTGCGTCGCGAACGTCCCGCCGAAGCCCTCGGTCGTCGGTCCGTAGGGCACGTGTTCGAGCAGGCTCTGCGCGGTCGAGCGCGTCATCGAGACGACGTCGCCGCCGGTCTCGGCGACGGCGATCGCGTGGACGACGTCGTCGTAGACGTTGCCGGTCGCGCTGAGGACGTAGCGCAGCGGGGGCGCGCCGCCGAGGCGTTCGCGCAGCTCGCGTCGCTGCTCGGCGAGCCGGCGAACGTCGCTCATGCGCTCGCGGCACTCGGCGGAGACGAGCTCGCGAAGCGCGCCGTCCTCGCCGCGCGGCAGTGCGAGCAGGTCGAGCTCGCGCGCGCCGACCGCCTCGGCGATCTGCTGCGGGCCTTTGCCGGTCTGGCGCATCGCGTTGCCGACCCAGAAGGCCACGCCGCGATCGAGGCCGCCGCCGGCGTGGACGTGCTCGACGAGCGCGTTCGGCAGCGGGACGTCGGCCTCGTCGATTCCGTCGACGCCGAGGAAGCGGACGACCGAGCGCTCGACCGACAGCGTCGTCCGGTCGGCCGTTTCGTCGGCCAGGCGCGCGGCGATCTCACCGGCCGCGTGCCGGCACGATTCGACGAGGTCGGCGTCGAGGTCGAGCTTCGGTTCCATCGTGCGCGAGCCTAACCAGTGCTTCCTCGAGCGCCTCGCGGATGCGTGTAGGTAAGGCGAAAAGCCCTGCGGCGCACCGCAGGTGACAGCGAAAATGTCTCTGTTTCACCGTCGGAAACGCTCGCGCCGATCTTTCGCCTTGCGTCCGTCACCCGCGAGGCCTGCGTTCTCGGGCGATTCCGAGCGGTGGTCCGCAGCGAACGTCCGGGGCCGTTGACTTCTCTCATCGCGCGACTAGCCTCGCCGCACCGTCATGGCCATCGACATCGCGCAGATCGACTCACCGCCGGGCCTGCTCTTCGAGGCGCCCTCCACAGGGCTCGACGAGACACGCGTCGCCGAGCTTCGCGCTCGGGGGGCGGCCCGGCGCCTGCCGCCGGCGACGCGCGACCTGCTGAAGGACGCGCCGTACATCGTCGACTTCTGCGATCCCGCTCCGACGACGGCGCTGCACGCGGGCTACCTGCGCAACATCGCGCTGGGGCACGCGCTCGCGAGCGCGCTCGAGGCGGCCGGCGCGCACGTCGCGCGCCAGACGCAGATCGCCGACACGGGGCGCGACATGGGCGCCGCGATGGCGGGCTACGTCGCGTACGCCGACGACGCCGACCCGGCGGCGGCGCACGAGAAGAGCGATCACTTCGTCGGGCGCCTGCACGCGCTGCGCTGGCGCGAGCAAGACGGGCACGACGAGCTCGCCGGCGAGCTGCTCGCGCGGCTCGCGGCAGGCGATCCGGAGATCCGCGAGCTGTGGCACACGGTGCGCGACTGGGCGGTCAGCGGGCAGAACGAGACGCTCGCGCGGCTCGGCGTGCGCTTCGACCGCACGATCTTCGACTCGCAGTACGTGCCGCGGATCGCGCCGCTCGTCAACCTCGCGCTCGCGCAGGGCGTGATCAGCGGCTCGCCGGACGGGCCGCTCGCGTTCGAGACCGACGCGCGCTTACAGAACGAGCCGGCACACGTTCGCCTGCCGCTGATCGCCGAGGACGGGATCGCGACGAGGGACCTGCACGCGTTGACGATCTGGCGCTCGCTGATGATCGAGATGACCGACGTGACGCTGATTCGCCTGACCAGCGAGGAACGCCGGGACAACCTCGACGAGATCCTCCGCGGGCTCGCGCCGGGAGCGAGCGTCTACCCGACGGCCGTGCTGCATGCCGAGGTCGCGACCGACCACGACGACGGTCCCGGAGGCGAGAGCACGCTGCTGATCGACGAGCTGCTCGACGCGCTGGTCGAACACGAGGACCTGCGGGCGCTGGCGATCGAGCAGCGGCCCGGATGCGCGGCGCCGGACCTCGCGGCGATGATCCTGATGGGGATGTGCCTCGACCATCCGCTGCACGAGGCGCTGTCGATCACGCGCGAGCGCGTGCTCGACGCCGGCGCGAACGCCGGCTGGACGTTCGCTCGCGCGTGGATGAAGGCGTGGGATCCGCGCAACGACGGCGGCCCGCTGCCGCTGGCCGACGACGAGCACTACCGCTCGGTCGTCGCCCAGTCGCAGCTGCTGCCGCTGCTCGACCGCGCGATCAAGGGGCTCGACGTGCTGCGCCTCGTGCGCTTCCTCGCACGGATCGGCGAGTGGTACCTGGAGACCGAGACCGACCCGGCCGTCGGTCGGATCATGCGCTCGCTGCTGTCGAGCGGCCTCGGCAGCGTCGGGCTCGTACGAGCACAGGAGGTGAACGGCTGATGGCGACGATCGACCGAACGCGCATCACGGGACCACGCATCGGCGGAGGTGGGATCGACGGGGCGCACAGCTACGAGACGTCGATGGCGGAGCCGAACGCGCTGGAGAACGACCTGCGTTCGTTCTACCTGACCGGCAGCGAGGAACCGAGCATCTTCGAGGAATGGGAGCACGGGATCGCGCGCGGCGACTCGACGACGCCGTCGATCTGCTCGCCGACGTACCGCTGGTGGATCCTCGAGCACCTGCGCAACGCGCTCGATCGCGACCGCAGAAACCTGCTGCTCAGCCTCGGCGCCGGCAACGCGTTCGTCGAGCGCGTGCTCGGGCGCGAAGGCTATCCGGTGCTCGCCGTCGACGCGCTCGACCAGGCGGTCGAACTGGCGCGCAAGGCCGGCGTCCCGGCGATCTGCCAGAACCTGTACACGTGGGACGCGCGCAGCGAGTACTGGGACGTGGTCTACGCCGACGGGCTGCTCGGGCACCTGCACGACGGCGACGACGGTGCGCATCGCGCGCTGCGCCTGTTCCACGGATGGCTGAAGCCGCACGGCGGGACGGTCGTGATCTCCAACGACGCGCCGAAAACCGACGAGCCGGTCCAGCAGTCGGCGAACGTGCCCGGCTTCTACTGGCTGTCGGAGGGATGGATCGCCGACGAACTCAAGCGCGCCGGCTTCACGCACGTGTCGACCGCGACGATCGACTACCGGCGGCCCGTGTCGGGCCTGCGCACGCGCGCGATCATCACGGCGCATCGGGCGGCGTAGAGGCCGGCGGATGCCGATCGGCGAGCACTTCGAGCGCCGGCTTCAGCCGATCCTGCCCGAAGTGGCCGAGCACTTCGGCACGCCGTTTCACATCTACGACGAGCAGGGCATCGTCGCGGTCGTCGATCGGCTGACGGCGGCGTTCGGGACGCTGCCGTTCCACGAGTACTTCGCGGTCAAGGCGCTGCCGAACCTGACGATCCTGCGGATCCTGCGCGAGCAGGGCCTCGGCATGGAGTGCAGCTCGATCGCCGAGCTCGAGCTCGCGGGCGACTGCGGCGCGCGCGGCGAGGAGCTGTTCTTCACGTCGAACAACACGACGCGCGAGGAGTTCGCCGCGGCGCTGGACGTCGGCGCGATCGTCAACGTCGACGATGTCACGCTGGTCGACAAGCTGCCGGCGGCGCCGGCGGTCTGCTCGTTTCGCTTCAACCCCGGTCCCGAGCGGCTTGGCGACGCGCTGATCGGCTCGCCGGTCGAGGCCAAGTTCGGCGTGCGCCGCGACCAGCTTCAGGGTGCTTACGAACGCGCGCGCGAGCTCGGCGTCGAGCGCTTCGGGCTGCACGCGATGATCGCGTCGAACGTGCTGACGGTGCAGCCGCTGCTCGCGACGATCGCGATGCTGCTGGCGCTCGAGGACGGCCTGCAGCGCACGCTCGGGATCGAGCTCGAGTTCATCAACGCGGGCGGCGGTCTCGGGATCCCGTACCGCCCCGACGATCACGTGCTCGACCTGCACGCGCTGGGGATCGGCGCGGGCCAGCTGCTGAACGCGCACGAGCAGCGCACCGGCCGCCTGCCGAAGCTGTTGTTCGAGGCCGGGCGCTACATCACGGGGCCGAACGGCGTGCTCGTCACGCGCGTGATCAACCGGATGAGCAAGTGGCGCGAGTACGCGGGCGTCGACGCGGGGATCGCGGCGCTCCTGCGCACGGCGATGTACGCCGACTCCTACCACCACGTGACGCTGCACGGCGACGACGGCGAGCGCCCGCTCGAGCTGATCGACGTCGTCGGGTCGCTGTGCGAGAACAACGACAAGTTCGCGATCCAGCGCGAGCTGCCGCAGCTGCGCGAGGGCGACCTGCTGCTCGTGCACGACACCGGCGCGCATGGCCTCGCGATGGGGTTCAACTACAACGGCCGGCTGCGCCCGCAGGAGCTGCTGCTGCGCGGCGACGGCAGCGTCGAGCTGATCCGCCGCGCCGAGGAGGTGCGACGCGACTACTTCGCGACGCTGCAGTTCGAGCCCGACGTGCTCGTGCCGGAGCCGGCCGTCGCGGTGCAGGCGGCGTGAGCATGGCGACGCTCGCGTCGATCGCCGACTTCGGGGGGCTCGACACGCTGCGGGAACGGATCGACGTGCTGTGGGAGCGGCGCGATGAGCTCGACGATCGCGATCCGGGCGTGCAGGCGACGGTGCTGAGCGTGATCGAGCTGCTCGACCGCGGCCGGCTGCGCGTCGCCGAGCTCGACGAGGACGGCGGGGTCGTCGTGCACGAGTGGCTCAAGCGCGCGATCGCGCTGCTGTTCCGCGTGTGTCCGCTGGAGCGCAGCGAGGCCGGGCCGATGACGTTCGTCGATCGCCTGCCGCCGAAGCGCGGCGGCGTCGACGTGCGGGTCGTGCCGGGAGCGTACGCGCGCTTCGGCTCGTATCTCGCGCCGGGCTCGATCCTGATGCCGAGCTTCGTCAACGTCGGCGCGTACGTCGGGCGCGGGACGCTCGTCGACACGTGGGCGACGGTCGGCTCGTGCGCGCAGATCGGCGAGCACGTCCACCTGTCGGGCGGCGTCGGCGTGGGCGGCGTGCTCGAGCCGATGCAGGCGGCGCCGGTGATCGTCGAGGACGATGCGTTCGTCGGCAGCCGCTGCATGCTGATCGAAGGCGCGCGCGTCGGCGCGGGCGCGGTCGTCGGCGCGGGCATCATCCTGTCGCCGACGATCCCGGTGATCGACGCGGAGACCGGCGAGGAGCTCTCGCGCGGGCACATCCCGGCGTGGAGCGTGGCGATCGGCGCGACGCGCCCGCGCGCGTTCGCGGGCGGCGAGTTCGGCCTGCCGTGCGTGCTCGTCGTCAAGCGCCTGCCGGAGGGCGAGCGCCACGACAAGGTCACGCTGAACGAGCTCGTGCGCGACCACGGGGCGACGCTGTAGCGAGCGCGTCGCGCAGCGGCTCGCCGCGCAGCAGCTCGGCGGCGCGTCGCACGCGTTCGTCGTGCGGCGTCAGCGCGACGCGCAGGTGTCCGCCGCCGCCGTCGCCGAGATAGGAGCCGGGGACGACGAGCAGCGAGGCGTCGAGCAGGCGCTCGTACGCGCGCAGATCGTCGCCGCCGGGCACGGCGAGCCAGAGGAAGATCCCGGCGGGGCCGCCGGCGTGCGCGAGGCCGGCGCTGCGCGCGGCGGCGGCGAGCAGCTCGCGGTTGCGCGCGTAGCGCGCGCGGGCGCGCTCGACGTGCGACTCGTCGCTCCAGGCGGCGATCGACGCGCGCTGCACGAACGCCGGCGGCGTCGTGCCGATGTCGCTGCGGTGGCGCCTGACGCGTTCGACGATCGCCGCGTCGCCGGCGAGGAAGCCCGAGCGCAGGCCGGCGAGCGACGAGCGCTTGGAGAGCGAGTTGAAGACGACGACGCCGCTGCGGTCGGCGAGCTGGAGCGCCGACGCGGGCGGCTCCTGCTCGTAGAAGAACTCCGAGTAGGTCTCGTCGAGCGCAAGGATCGCGCCGCTTCGCCGGCAGCGCTCGGCGAGCTCGTCGATCAGCGCGAGCGGGGCGACGGCGCCGGTCGGGTTGTGCGGGCTGACGACCCAGACGATCGCGACGGAGTCCCACGGGATCGCGTCGGGGTCGGGCAGCCACGAGCCGGCGGCGGAGAGCGTCTGGCTGTGGACGCGCAGTCCGGCGGCGCGGGCGCTGCGCTCGGGAATCGGGTAGGACGGCGAGGCGACGGCGACCGTGTCGCCGCGCTCGGCGAACAGGCGCGCGAGCAGGGCGATCGGCTCCTTCGCGCCGAGCGTCGGCAGCAGCTCGCGCTGCGGGTCGAGCGCGACGGCGAAGCGGCGCGCGATCCATGCGCCGATCGCCTCGCGCAGCTCGGGCAGGCCGGCGGCGGTCGGGTACTCGCACAGCGAGGTCGTCGCCGCGGCGTCGACAAGCGCCTCGCGCACGCTCGCCGGCGCGGGGTCGGTCGGCTCGCCCATGCTCATGTCGATCACGTCGACGCCGTCGGCGTGCGCCGCGCGCCGCACCTGCGCGAGCCGCAGGAACGGATAGTCGGGCGCGCGCTCGACGTTCTCGTTCAGGCGCACAGGAACGCCTCGAGCGTCTCGTGAGCTCGGGCGAGCGCGGCGATCGCGCAGCGCTCGTCGGCGGCGTGGGCGAACGCCGGGTCGCCGGGCCCGAGGTTGACGGCGTCGATCCCGGCGGCGGTGAGTTCGGCGACGGGCGTCCACGCCTGCTTGGGCTCGGGCGGCGCGCCGACGGCGGCGAGCAGGCGCCGCAACAGCGCGTTCTCATGCGGCGGCAGCGCGCCGGGCGAGTTCGAGGAGACGGTCAGCTCGCCGTGCGGCTCGCACCAGCCGCGCAGCGTCTGCTCGGCGGCATCGCGGTCGAGGTCAGGCAAATAGCGGAAGTTGACGTTCGCGGTGCAGTCGCCCGGGATCACGTTGCGGGCGAGGCCGGCGTGCAGCGTCGTCACGGAGACGACCTGCGTGAAGTCGAGTCCGTCGATCGTCGCGCGCTTCGGCGCGATCGCGTGCAGCGCGCGGATGCCGGCGACGGCGTGGTCGATCGCGTTGTCGGCGAGCCACGGTCGCGCCGAGTGCCCGGCGCGACCGCGAAACGTCCAGGTGGCGTCGATGTTGCCGAGGCAGCCGGCCTGCACGACGTTCGCGGTCGGCTCGAGCACGATCGCGAGGTCGGCCGAGCAGAGGCCCGGCTCGCGCGCGAGCAGCGGCGTCAGCGCGCTGTGCGCGGCGGGCAGCTCCTCGCGTCCGAACAGCACGTAGCCGACGTCGACCGAGCGGGCGTCGCCGTCGCCGGCGGTCTCGTCTGCGCCGGCGAGCGCGAGCGCGAGCAGCACGGCGACGCCGCCCTTCATGTCGCTCGCGCCGAGTCCGACGACTTGCTCGCCGTCGATCCGACCGGGACGGTTGCCCTGCGCCGGGACCGTGTCGAGATGGCCGACGAGCAGCACGAACGGCCGCTCGCCGCGACGCTGCGCGCCGGCGGTCACGCACGTGTCGCCGGCGTCGCGGGCGGGCACGCCGCCGTCACGCAGGACGCCGAGTACGTGCGCGGCGATGTCTCTCTCTGCGCCCGACTCGGAGGCGATGTCGACGAGCTGGAGCGTGCGCTCGGCGAGGCGGGCGGTGCGTGAAGGTGATGAGATCCGTGGCAATGGCGCATATGCACGCTCGCCGCGGGGTGGCGTAGCGTGGCTGTGATGTGGCCCGCCTTGGATTCTCCTATCCGGAGGTGGCGGCCGAGGAGGCGACCGCGGCTGGAGGATCGTTACGAGCCCTGGGTCCTAGAGCCGATCGAGGTCGATTGCGTCGCCGGTGCGCGCCTGTGCGAGTCCGAGTTGTGCCCGCTCTAACGCACAGGGGATTCCGTCGAGCAATGCGGCGACATTGCGCGCGTCCGGGTCGGCCTCTTCGATCGCCGTCGAGAGCAGCGATTGCGCTAGCGTCGCCTCCTCCATGTGCGTGCGCTCCGCAAGCCGCGCGAGCCGCGCTGCATTCTCTGGATCGAGCGTGATGTTCAAGCGGTTGGGGGACGCCACGAGTGCCAGTCTGGGTGCGCCGATCGACACGCTTCGTGTACCCGCGCGCTCAATCGAGCGGCTGAGCACCCCCGCGATAGCCTGACCTTGGTGCCCCTTTCAAGCTTCAGTCCCAGGGTCCGCCAGTGGTTCGAGCAGGCGTTCGACGCGCCGACGCCGGCGCAGGCGAAGGCGTGGCCGGCGATCGCGGCGGGCGAGAACGTGCTGCTGTCGGCGCCGACGGGATCGGGCAAGACGCTGGCTGCGTTCCTGTGGGCGCTCGACCGGCTTAGCGCCGGCTGTGCGCCTGGTGCGGCGGGCAACGGCGAGCCGGCAGATCCCGAGCACGCGCCGGGCGCGCCCGTCGGACAGGGCACGCGCGTCGTGTACGTCAGCCCGCTGAAGGCGCTGGCGTACGACATCGAGCGCAACCTGCGCACGCCGCTGCGCGGGATCGGCGCGGAGGAGGTCAGCGTCGGGATTCGCACGGGCGACACGCCGCAGCGCGAGCGCGCGGCGATGGCGCGCAGGCCGCCGGACATCCTGATCACGACGCCGGAGTCGCTGTATTTGATCCTGACGTCGAACGCGCGCGAGATGCTGAGCGGCGTCGAGGCGGTGATCGTCGACGAGATCCACGCGGTCGCGGCGAGCAAGCGCGGCTCGCACCTCGCGTTGACGCTCGAGCGGCTCGAGCGCCAGGCCGGCCGTCCGGTCCAGCGGATCGGCCTGTCGGCGACGCAGAACCCGCTCGAGGAGGTCGGCCGCTACCTGGTCGGCCCGCGCCGCGAGGTGACGATCGTCGACGCCGGTCACCGCAAGCCGCTCGACCTGCGGATCGAGGTGCCGGTCGAGTCGATGACCGAACCGGGCGGCGCGAGCGACGCGAACGGCGATCCGCTCGAGCCGGTGTCGGGCGGCGAGTCGACGCGGACGTCGATCTGGCCGGCGATCTACCCGGAGCTGCTCGAGCTCGTGCAGTCGCACAACTCGACGATCGTGTTCGTCAACAACCGGCGCTCGGCCGAGCGCGTGGCGCTGCGGCTGAACGAGCTGGCCGGCAGGCAGCAGGCGGAGGAGTCTGAGATGGCCGCCTCCGGCGGCGACGGTTCGCGCGGCGCACGAACGGAGCCGGTCGCAGTACCGGATGAGCGTCGCGACGCACCCGCCGCGCCGCCGGGCGACGTGCGCGAGCGGCGGCCGGCGGCCGAGCCGGTCGCGCCGCTGGAGATCGCGCGGGCGCATCACGGGTCGCTGGCGCGCGAGGAGCGCACGAAGGTCGAGGAGCTGCTGAAGGCCGGCGAGCTGCCGTGCCTGGTCGCGACGAGCTCGCTCGAGCTGGGGATCGACATGGGCGCGGTCGACCTCGTGCTGCAGATCGAGTCGCCGAAGTCGGTCGCGCGCGGGCTGCAGCGGATCGGTCGCGCGGGCCACAACGTCGACGACGTCAGCCGCGGGCGGATCTTCCCGAAGTTCAGAGGAGACCTGCTCGAGTGCGCGGTCGTCGCCAGGCGCATGCACGAAGGGTTGATCGAGCCGACGGTCGTGCCGCGCAACGCGCTCGACGTGCTGGCGCAGCAGATCGTCGCGATCGCGGTCGCGGCCGAGCCGGCGAAAGGCGCGAGCGACGGTGGAGGTGGCGTCGCGGTCGAGGAGCTGCACGCGCTGATCACGGCGACGCACTCCTACGCCGAGCTCTCGCGCGAGCTGCTGGAGAACATGCTCGACATGCTCGACGGGCGCTATCCGAGCAAGGACTTCGGCGAGCTGCGCGCGCGGATCGTGTGGGATCGCGTCGCCGGCACGATTCGTTCGCGCAAGGGCTCGCGCCAGCTGGCGATCGCGAACGCCGGCACGATCCCCGACCGCGGGCTGTACGCGGTGACGCTGCCCGACGGGCGGCGCGTCGGCGAGCTCGACGAGGAGATGGTCTACGAGGCGCGCCCCGGCCAGGCGTTCCTGCTCGGCGCGTCGACGTGGCGGATCGAGGAGATCGGCCGCGACCGCGTGATCGTCACGCCGGCGCCGGGCGCGCCGGGCGCGGTGCCGTTCTGGAAGGGCGACTCGGTCGGGCGCCCGAAGGAGCTCGGCGAGGCGATCGGCGCGTTCTCGCGCTGGGCGGTCGAGCAGGAGCCGCAGACGCTGCAGGACGGCTACGACCTCGACGAGCGGGCGGCGCGCAACCTGCTCTCCTACCTGCGCGAGCAGCAGGCGGCGACGCGCGTGCTGCCGAGCGAGCGCACGATCGTGCTCGAGCGCTTTCGCGACGAGATCGGCGACTGGCGCCTGTGCGTGCTGTCGCCGTTCGGCGGGCGCGTGCACTCGGCGTGGGCGCTCGCGCTGTCGGCGCGGATCCGCGAGCACATGGGGTTGGAGGCCGACGCGATCGCATCGGACGACGGGATCGTGCTGCACCTGCCGGACCTCGACGCGGACGAGGCCGAGGCGCTGCCGTCGGCCGCCGAGCTGGTGCTGATCGAGCCGCAGGAGGTCGAGCAGGCGATCGTCGCCGAGCTCGGCGACTCGGCGCTGTTCGGCGCGCGCTTTCGCGAGAACGCGGCGCGCGCGCTGCTGATCCCGCGCGCGTATCCGGGCCGGCGGACGCCGCTGTGGCAGCAGCGGCTGAAGGCGCAGAACCTGCTGGAGGTCGCGCGACGCTACGCCGACTTCCCGATCGTGCTCGAGACGTACAGGGAGTGCCTGCGCGACGTGCTCGACGTGCCGGGCCTGGAAGCGCTGCTGCGTTCGCTGCATGCGCGGGAGATATCGCTCGTCGAGGTCGAGACGCAGACGGCGTCGCCGTTCGCGTCGTCGCTGCTGTTCGATTACGTCGCGACGTACATGTACGAGGGCGACACGCCGAGCGCCGAGCGCCGCGCGGCGGCGCTGTCGCTCGACCGCGACCTGCTGCGCGAGCTGCTCGGGCAGGAGGAGCTGCGCGAGCTGCTCGACGCGGATGCGCTGCAGCGCGTCGAGGACGACCTGCAGCACCGCTCGGAGATCATGCAGGCGACCGGGCGCGACGGCCTACACGACGTGCTGCGCCACGTCGGCGACCTGAACGCGGAGGAGATCGCCGCGCGCACGTTCGCCGGCGTCGACGCGCAGCCGCTGCTCGCCGAGCTCGAGCGCGAACGCCGCGCGATCCGGCTGCGCGTCGGCGGCGAGCAGCGCTGGGTGGCGGCCGACGAGGCCGGCCTGTATCGCGACGCGCTCGGCGCGGCGCCGCCGGGCGGGTTGCCGGAGGCGTTCGTCGCCGACGTGCCCGACGCGCTGCGCGTGCTCGTCGCGCGCTTCGCGCGCACGCACGGGCCGTTCACGAGCGAGGAGCTGCACGAGCGCTACGGTGTCGACGCGAGCGCGGTCCTGCGCGAGCTCGAGCGCGACGGCGAGATCGTCCGTGGTGAGCTGCGCCCGGGCGGTACGGGGCGCGAGTGGTGCGACGTCGAGATCCTGCGCCGCCTGCGCCGCGCGTCGCTGGCGGCGCTGCGCAAGGAGATCGAGCCGACCGACCAGCGCGCGCTGGCGGCGTTCCTGCCGTCGTGGCAGGGCGTCGATCGCCACGCGAGCGCCGGCGCCGGCGTCGACCGCCTGCGCGAGGTGCTCGTGCCGCTGCAGGGCCTCGCGCTGCCGGCCGAGATCTGGGAGCGCGACGTGCTGCCGCGGCGCGTCGGCGCGTACTCGCCGTCGTGGCTCGACAGCCTGTGCGCGAGCGGCGAGCTCGTGTGGGTCGGCGCGGGCGCGAGCGGTCGCTCGGGGCGCGTCGCGCTGTACTTCCGCGAGGACGCGCCGCTGATCGGTCCGCCGGCGCTCGCCGAGCGGCGGGCGCGTGCGCAGTCGGGCGGCGCCGGCGGTGGCGAGCTCGACGCGGGCGACGGAGCGGCGGTGCGCGAAGGGTCGGCGGCGCCGGTGCACGCGCAGATCCGCACGCGCCTGGCGCAGAGCCCGTGCTTCTTCGGCGATCTGATCGCGGAGCTCGACGCGCCGGCGGAGGAGCTGCGCGAGGCGCTGTGGGACCTCGTGTGGGCCGGCGAGGCGACGAACGACGCGTGGGCGCCGCTGCGTGCGCCGCGCCTGACGCTCGCACGCGCGACGCACGCGCCGGCGCGTCGAACATCCGTCCGACGGTTCGGCCAACGGCGGAGCGGCGCGCAGGGGCAGGTGCAGGGCCGCTGGTCCTTGACTGAGCCGATCTTCGCCGCGGGCGGCGCGGCCGCGAGCCCGACGGGCCGCGAGCGCCGCCGCGCGCTCGCCGAGCTGCTGCTCGAGCGCTACGGGATCGTCACGCGCGAGCAGGTGCTTGCGGAGGGCGTCAAGGGCGGCTTCGCGATCCTGTACGACACGTTCGCGAAGCTCGAGACGCTCGGCGTCTGCCGGCGGGGGTACTTCGTCGAGGGGATGGGCGGCGCGCAGTTCGCGCTGCCGGGCGCCATCGAGCGGCTGCGCTCGGCGCAGCGCGCGCCGGGCGCCGCGGCCGAGGACGAGCGGCGCCCGCTCGTGATCGCGGCGGCCGACCCGGCCCAGCCGTACGGCGCGGCGCTTGCGTGGCCGAAGCGCGAGGGCCAGGAGCGGCGCCCGTCGCGCGTCGCCGGCTCCTACGTCGTGCTCGCCGACGACGAGCCGGTGCTGTACGTCGAGCGCGGGGGGCGCGGGCTGCTGACGCTGACGCCCGGGAGCGGCGAGCAGGAGACACCGAGCGCGCACGACGATCGCGGCGGGCGCGAGCGGGTCTCGGCGGCGCTCCGCGCGCTGGCCGACGCGGTCCGCGCGGGGCGCGTTCCGAAGCTCGCGCTCGAGCGGATCGACGGCGAGCCGGCGATCGCGTCGGCGCTGGCCGACGAGCTGCTCGAGCTCGGCTTCCACCCGGGCCCGCGGCGGCTGACGCTCAGCGCCTGAGCGCAGCCGCGACGTGTTTCCGACCTCGGCGATGCGCTCGGGGAGGTCGTCGTTCGACTCCATTCCGCCGCCGCGCCGGGCCACCGGAGACATTTCTGGAAGCGTCTCTGGCATTCCGGTATAAAGAATCTCGAGGACGTCATAAGTAGGGTTGCGTTTCTAGCGGCGATCATTTATTGTCTCGAATCGTGGGGATGAGCGGAACTCATAGGGGACCCGCACCGCTGTACCGGCGCCTTCCGCACGGTCCGAACGGGATGACCCGCGAGGACGTTGCGAGGAACCAACGGGCTCGGATGTACGGCGGCATGATCGAGGCGGTCAGCCAGCGCGGCTATCCGCAGACGACGGTCGCGCACGTGATCGGCTTCGCCGGCGTCTCGCGCCGCGCGTTCTACGAGCAGTTCGCGAACAAGGAAACGTGCTTCCTCGCGACGTACGACATCGTCGTCGCGCGCGCTCGCAAGCTCGTGCTCGACTCGTGGTCGCGCGAGCGCGGCTGGGCCAACCGCCTGCACGCCGCGTGCAAGTCGCTGCTCGACGACGTCGCCGAACAGCCGAAGGGGCCGCGTCTGGTGCTCGTCGACTCGCTCGGGATCGGCCCGCGTGCGCGCGAGCGCATGACGCTCGCCTCGACGACGTTCGAGCGCGTGATCGCGATGGCGTTCCAGGCGCATCCGGACGGCGTCGAGCTCTCGCCGCTGACGGTCAGGGCGATCGTCTCGGGGATCCGCCACGTGGCGTTCACGCGGATGTACGAGCAGCGCGAAAAGGAGCTGTACACGCTGACCGACGAGGTGCTCGACTGGATCGAGTCCTACCGCTCGCCGCTCGCGCGCCGGCTGAACATCTCGGGCGTCGTGCGCGCCGGCGAGGTCGAACCGCAGCCGGCGGCGTTCCTCGCGAGCGACGATCGCCGCGCACGCGCGCTCGGCGCGCTCGTGCACCTGACGCTCGACGAACGCTACAGCGAGCTGAGCGACCCGCAGATCGCGCAGTTCGCGGGGATCTCGACGGAGGCCTTCCACAAGCTGTTCGCGACGAAGGAGGCGTGCTTCCTCGCGGTGCTCGACGAGTTCGTCGCCGAAGCGATGGAGGCGGTCAAGGTCGCCGTGTCGCGCGCGTCGGACTGGCCCGAGGCCGTGCACCTGGCGGTCGGCGCGCTGGTCGAGTACTTCGCCGCGCACGAGGCGCTCAGCCGGATGGCGTTCATCGACATCTTCGACGTCGGCCCGGGCATGATCGGACGGATGACGCGGTCGATCGAAGACTTCACGAAGCTGCTCGACGAGCTCGGTCCGGACCCGCGCCGCGGCCCGCTCGTCACGCGCGAAGCGATCACCGGAGCGATCTGGGGGATCGTGTCGAGCTACACGGCGCACGACCGCGTGCGCCAGCTGCCGCGGCTGGTCGACCAGATCTCGTTCGTCGTGCTGGCGCCGTACATCGGCGCGAAGCCGGCGATCGAAACGATCGAAGCCGCGCGCAAACCGCTGCCGAGCGACTACTGACAGCGCGCGCCTCGCGATCTGCGATCGTGGGGAGCGATGCCCGAGCCGATGCAGACGACGCCGCGTCGCGGCGGCCCGCGCCGGGTCGGTCACAAGGGCGCGGCGCACATCGAGCCGGGGAACACGCGCGCGAGCTTCGACGCGGCGCTGCGCCACGGCGTCGAGATGATCGAGCTCGACGTGCTCGCCGAGCTTCCGGACGGCACCGGCGAGCTGCTCGTGGCGCACGACTACGACGACATGCGCGAGCGCACGCCGTTGCGCTTCGAGGAGGCGCTCGACCACCTCGCCGGCGCCGAGTTCGCCGAGATCGAGCTCGACGTGGACGTGAAGCTGCCCGGCTACGAGCTGCGCGTGGTCGAGGCGTTGCGCGCCCGCGGGCTGATCGAGCGCACGCTCGTCAGCGGGATGTTCGGCGAGTCGCTCGCACGCGTTCGCGCGGCCGAGCCGCGACTGCGGCTGGGGCTTTCGGTGCCGCGCGTGCGCCGCGACTACACGACGCACCTGCTGACCGCGATCCCGGCGCTGGCGGTGCTGACGGGATACCGCGCGATGCTGCCGGGCCGGGCGCTCACGGGCCTGCGCGCGGGACGCTTCGACGCGGTGATGGCGCACTGGCGCGTCGTCACGCCGGCGCTCGTGCGTGCGGTCCGCGAGGGCGGCGGCGAGCTGTACGTGTGGACGGTCGACGACGCGTCGCGGATCGCCAGGCTGACGGCGCTCGGCGTCGACGGGATCATCACGAACGACCCGCGGCTGTTCGACGCGCCGCAGGTCCTCGCGACCTCCGGCCGCTAGCTTCAGCCGGCTCAGCGCCCGGGCCGGCAACGAGGCGCCGAGGACGCCGCGAGGTGCCGGTCAGCGACCGTCTAGCCGATCACGCACGTCGCGGCCGAGAAGCCGGCCGGATCGGAGCCGGCGAGGCTCTGGCGGCCTGCGCTCGTCGGGCGCGAGGCCTGCGCGAGCACGGTCGCGCCGTGGCGCCACTGGAAGCTGACGACGCCGCGCATCGTGACGGCCGGCTGGCCGGCGACGGGGCTGAGCTGGAAGCTGCGGCCGCCCTGACGCGCCGAGGCGCCGCTGCCGACGCTCGTCCAGGTCGGCGAGACGCCGCCCGAGAGGTCGGTCCAAGCTTTCGTCTTCGCGTTCATGTACTGCAGGCGGAAGCGCATGTACATCGTGTCGTGCGCTTCGCGGTCGCCGGGCATCGAACCGCGCACGCCGAGCGTGTCGGGCTGGTCGGTCGCGTTGCAGACGTCGATCGTCGCCCACAACAGGCGCGAGCGCGGCAGCGTGTGCACGTCGGTGCGCCCCGCGTGCGCCCCGGCGGCGGCGCTCGCGCCGCCGGGAAGCAGCACGGCGAGCACGGCGGCCGGCGCGAGCAGGCAGAGCGCGAGCAGCCGCGCCGGAGCATTCGGGCACGGGCGCCGGCTTGTCGCGGTTGCGAGCATGTGCCTGAAGATACCCTCGCGACGCTTGCAGTTGCGGCGCGCGCCGGGCACCTGCGGGCCACGCCGATGACGTGTGATATGCCTGCCTGATGGCCGGGATGAGCTCAGCGGAGGCAGTCGAGCTTCTCGGCGGCGTGCCCGTGTTCTCGACGCTCGTGCGCGACGATCTCGAGCGGATCGCGCAGTTCGCGGTGCCGCGCGACTTCGAGCCCGGCGAGGTCGTGTTCCGCGAGGGCGACGCGAGCGACACGTGCTACATCGTGCGCTCGGGCCGCGCGCGGGCGGTCCGCACGCACGCGGGTGGGCGGACGCTGACGCTCGCGACGTTCGGGCCGGGCGACATCTTCGGCGAGCTCGCGCTGTTCGAGGACGAGAAGCGCTCGGCGACGGTCGAGGCGATCGAGCCGACGAGCGCGCTCGCGGTTCTCGGCCCCGACATGCGTCGTCTGATGTCAGAACACGCGGAGATCTCCGCGCGCCTTGCGATCGCGCTGGGGCGGCGCCTGCGCGAGACCAACGAACGGCTCGCGCGCCAGTCGTTCCAGACGGTGCAGAGCCGCGTCGCGGTGGTCCTGGCGCAGCTCGTCGACGAGGAGTCCGGCGGCGCCGACGGGCACGGCGACGTGCTCGTGACCGCGACGCAGGCCGACCTCGCGCAGCTCGCCGGCTCCTCGCGCGAGTCCGCGAGCCGCTTTCTCGCGGTGCTCGAGCGCGCGGGCGTGATCTCGCAGGGCAGGGGGCGGCTGGTCGTGCACGATCGTGGCGCGCTCGAGCAGTATGTCTTCTAGGGCGCGCGGCGGGCGCGGCGGGCGCAAGCGCTCGGGCGGCCGTCGCCCGGCGCGCGAGCGCTCGGCCGGCGGCGTCGTCGTGCGCGACGGCGAGGTGATCGTGATCGTGCCGACGCGGCGCGCGTCCGACGGCTCGAAGGTGCTCGCCCTGCCGAAGGGTCACATCGACCCCGGCGAGACGGAGATCGAGGCGGCGACGCGCGAGGTGCGCGAGGAGACCGGCGTCGTCGGCGAGCCGATACGCGAGCTCGGCGAGTCGCGCTACTGGTACCGCCGCGAAGGGCAGACGATCCCGAAGTCGGTCTCGTTCTTCCTGTTCGACTACGTCGAAGGCGACACCGACGACCACGACGACGAGGTCGAGGAGGCCCGCTGGATCAAGCTCGACGACGCGCAGCGCGAGCTGAGCCATGCGGCCGAGCGCGAAATCGTGCAGCGCGCGGCGGCGTACTTGGAGGAAAGCCGCAAAGACCGATAGCCTGCGCATCGTGCAGGTGCTCAACTTCTACTCGGCGATCTTCGCCGACGAGCTCAAGCGCGGTCGCAAGACCGCGACGATCCGGCTCGGCGACAAGTCGGGCAAGTACAAGAAGAACCAGCTCGTGCTGGTCACGATCGGCTACCAGTACTCGCCGCGCGAACGGATCTTCGAGGCGGTGATCGACCAGGTCGAGGTGATGCAGCTCGCCGACCTGTCGCCGCGCGACATCAAGCACGACAACCCTGAGTTCCGCCGCCACGAGGAGCTGATCAACTTCCTCGAACAGATCTACGACCGGCCGGTCTCGACGCAGGATGTCGTCACCGTCGTGCGCTTCTCGCAGATCCTCGAGAACCCGTCGGGGATGACCGCCGCGATGAAGGGCTTCGGCGGCGCGCAGAACTGACG
Source organism: uncultured Solirubrobacteraceae bacterium (assembly GCA_963782925.1). Lineage (GTDB taxonomy): Bacteria > Actinomycetota > Thermoleophilia > Solirubrobacterales > Solirubrobacteraceae > Palsa-744. The sequence goes on along the minus strand of CAWALH010000002.1, from coordinate 1,138,821 downwards.
CTGGCACTTTCGTCCGCGAGTGCCAATTTTCCTTGAAGTGGCGCCGTAGGCGCTATATATTGAGCGTAACCGTTGGCACTCTCCGCGGAGAGTGCCAGAGGCGTTCTCGCCGCCGGCACGGCCGGAAGCGGGCAGGGCGCCCGAAGCACTCTCTAGATGGAGGTATTCCCAAGATGAAGCTCAAGCCCCTGGGCGATCGGTTGATCGTGCGGGCGATCGAGGAGGAGCAGACGACCGCGAGCGGTCTCGTGCTTCCCGACACCGCGAAGGAGAAGCCGCAGAAGGGTGAGGTCGTGGCCGCCGGCGACGGCCGCCTCGACGACGACGGCAAGCGGATCCCGCTCGACGTGAAGAAGGGCGACGAGGTCCTCTACAGCAAGTACGGCGGGACCGAGATCAAGATCGACGGAGAGGACCTGCTCGTGCTGCGCGAGTCCGACGTCCTCGCCCTGGTCGAATAAGGAGACTGAAAACAGATGGCTCAGAAGGAGATCAAGTTCAACGGCGAGGCGCGCGCGGCGCTCGAGGCCGGCGTCGACGCGGTCGCGAACGCGGTCAAGGTGACGCTCGGCCCGAAGGGCCGGTACGTCGTCCTCGACAAGAAGTTCGGCGCGCCGACGATCACCAACGACGGCGTCACGATCGCCCGTGAGATCGAGGTCGAGGACGTCTTCGAGAACCAGGGCGCACAGCTCGTGCGCGAGGTCGCGACGGCGACCAACGACGTCGCCGGCGACGGCACGACGACGGCGACCGTGCTCGCGCAGGCGATCGTCAAGCAGGGCCTGAAGAACGTCGCCGCCGGGGCCAACCCGCTGGCGCTGAAGCGCGGCATCGAGAAGGCCGTCGAGGAGGTCGTCAAGAACATCGCCTCGCAGTCCAAGGAGGTCTCCGGCAAGGACCAGATCGCGCGCGTCGCGACGATCTCGGCCGGCGACGAGGAGATCGGCGACGTGATCGCCGACGCGATCGACAAGGTCGGCAAGGACGGCGTCGTCAACGTCGAGGAGGGCCAGACGTTCGGCATGGACCTCGAGTTCACCGAGGGCATGCAGTTCGACAAGGGCTACATCTCGCCGTACATGGTCACCGACCAGGACCGCATGGAGGCGACGCTGGAGGACCCGTACATCCTGATCGCCAACTCGAAGATCGGCTCGGTGCGCGACGTGCTGCCGGTGCTCGAGCAGGTGATCCAGTCGGGCAAGCCGATCCTGATCATCGCCGAGGACGTCGAGGGCGAGTCGCTTGCGACGCTCGTCGTCAACAAGCTCCGCGGCACGTTCACGGGCGTCGCGGTCAAGGCGCCGGGCTTCGGCGACCGCCGCAAGCGGATGCTCGAGGACATCGCGATCCTGACCGGCGGTGAGGTGATCACCGAGGAGATGGGCCTGAAGCTGGAGAACACCCAGCTCTCCCAGCTCGGGCGCGCGCGCCGCGTCGTCGTCGCGAAGGACACGACGACGGTCGTCGACGGCTCCGGTGACGCCGAGGCGATCAAAGGCCGGATCAACCAGATCAAAGCCGAAATCGAGAACACCGACTCGGACTTCGACCGCGAGAAGCTCCAGGAGCGCCTCGCCAAGCTGTCCGGCGGCGTCGCCGTCGTCAAGGTCGGCGCGGCGACCGAGACGGAGATGAAGGAGAAGAAGCACCGCGTCGAGGACGCGCTGCAGGCCACGCGCGCGGCGCTCGAGGAGGGCATCGTGCCGGGCGGCGGCGTCGCCCTGCTGCAGGCCTCAGCCGCCGTCAGCGTCTCCGAGAACGGCGCTTCGGCCGACGGCTCGGACGACGAGCGCACGGGCGCCCGGATCGTCCTGCGTGCGCTCGAGGAGCCGCTGCGGCAGATCGCCGAGAACGCGGGCCTCGAGGGCTCGGTCGTCGTCAACGACGTCCGCAAGGCGAAGAAAGGCCAGGGCCTGAACGCCGCGACGAACGAGATCGTCGATCTCGTCGCCGAAGGCGTGATCGACCCGGCGATGGTCACGCGCTCGGCGCTGCAGAACGCGGCGTCGATCGCCAAGAACATCCTCACGACCGAGGCGATCGTCGCCGAGCTGCCGGAAAAGGAAGCGGCCGGCGGTGGCGGTGGCATGCCCGACATGTCGGGGATGATGTAGTCAGCACTTCATGTGCACCCGTGCCCGCCGCTCTGCGGCGGGCACGCACGAAGGCCCGGCACGACGCTGGGCCTTCGTCGTTAAACGGCCGGCCGGGCGGCGGTGTCTCTCACCGTCAATTCGCCGAAGCTGTCTCTCTCTTGCGGCGCCGCGCGAGGCCGATCTGAACGCGTGAAACCCCGGGAACTGGGCGATTGGCGGCGGTCGAGCCGCCGCGGGCGGCGCCCCGCCCCGGCGCGCTCCTTGACTCGCGCGCGGCGAAAAATATCTTTGCGCGAGCGTTGACGATCGACCGTCGGAGGAGCCACCGCAGAGACTCAGCGTTCACGCGCACCAGTACCTTAATCGGTGAAAGGGCCGGTCTTAAACATCGGTGATCCGGGTTCGAGCCCCGGCTGGTGCATCGCTGTTCGAATACGAGCGAACCAGCCAATGACGACGAACCTGTTCGACTACTTCGAGGACCTCGCCGTAGGCGACGCGCCGGCGCCGTGGGCGGCGCGCGTGCCGCGCCGACCGCGCGAGGACTTCGACCTGACGCTCGTCGCGCGCTCGCCCGACTGGCGCGCCGACCGCGACTCGCTGGAGGCGCTCGAGCGGATTCGCCGCGAGCCGTGGGTCAGCGAGACGACGGTCGACGGCGACGTCGTGCGGGTACGGCTCGCCGACGACTGGATCGAGACGACCGGCGCCGCGCTCGAGGCCGGCGGCAGCTCCGAAGCGGAGCTCGCGGACATCGCGAACGGACGGCGCGTGTCGATCCAGTTCTGGGACGCGAACGCGACGAAGGCGCTGCACGTCGGCCACCTGCGCAACCTCGCGATCGGCAACGCGCTGGCCGCCGCGCTCGCGCAGGCCGGCGCGCGCGTCGAGCGGCGCTCGCCGGATCTCGGACCTCGGCCGCGCGATGGGCGAGGCGATGGCCGGCATCGTGCAGAGCGGGCGCAACGCGCAGGGCTTCTCCGACGGCGACGGCAAGAGCGACCACTTCGTCGGCGACTGCTACGCCGAGTACGTTGCGGCGGCCGGCGTCGCGAGCGTCGACGGCTCCGATCAGGCAGAGGATTCGCTTGCGCGCGAGGTGTTCGTCCAGGACGACGCCGCCGACGAGCTGATCAAGCGCGTGCTGCGCGGCGAGCGCGACGCGCTCGAGCTCTGGTACAAGACGCGCGCGTGGGTGATCGCCGGGCAGCGCAAGACGCTGTCGCGCCTGGGCATCGCGTTCGACCGCGTGTTCTTCGAGTCCGACTTCCTGCGCGAGACGACCGAGCTGGTCGAACGGGGCCTGCGCCAGGGCACGCTCAAGCGTCGCGAGGACGGCGTCGTCGTCTACGAGACCGGGCTGGAGGAGCTCGAGGAGATGCCGCTGATGCGCGCCGACGGGCTCTCGACGCAGCACATGCGCTCGCTGACGTACGCGCTGACCGCGCCGGAACTCGAGCAGATGACCTCGATGCAGGTGACCGGCACCGAGTGGGTCGCGCATCTCGCCGCGATCCGCAAGCTCGCGGAGGAGTTGCAGCCCGGCCTCAACGGCAACTTCCACCCGAGCCGCAGCATCTTCCACGGCATGGTCTCCAGTCGCGAGCGGGCGGTCACGTCGAGCGCCGGCGCGCAGCTGATCGACGAGCTCGTCGAATGGGTCGACTCCGAGATCGACGCCGAGGGCGAGCGACACGCGGTGCGACGCGCGCATCCGTCGCCGGAAAACCTCGCGGCGCAGATCGTGCTCGGATACTTCCTGCCGCATGCGGCGACGCCGGACATCGACTTCGCGCCGGAGAAGCTGCTGTACGACGAAGAGAGCCTCGGCTGGGACCTCGCGCGGGCGCAGGCGCGTCGCGGCGGCTCGGCGGCGCCGGCGCCCGGCAGGCCGGCCGAGGATCCGTCGTACCGCTTCGCGGTGCTCCAGTCCGAGCTCTACCGCCGCCACCTGCGGCTCGCCGTCGAGCGCTTCGACCTGCGCCCGCTCGCGCTGTACCTGCGCCACCTCGCGCGCTGGCACCTGGAGGCCGACAGCGGCGAGCACGTCGAGCGCGTCGTGCGCACGCTGCTCGAGCGCAGCGCGCGCGGCCTCGGGTTGGAGGCGCCGCGATGAGCACGCTGCTGGTCGACAACTACGACTCGTACACGTACAACGTCTTCCATCTGCTGGCCGCCGTCGCCGGCGAGGAGCCGATCGTCGTGCACAACGACATGGTCTCGTGGAAGGCGCTCTCGCGCTGGGACTTCGACGCGATCGTCCTCTCGCCGGGTCCGGGCCGCCCGCAGCGATGGCACGACTTCGGCGTGTGCGCCGACATCCTGCGCCATTCGGAGATCCCCGTACTCGGCATCTGCCTCGGCCACCAGGGGATCGGCAACCTCTTGAGCGGCAACGTCGGCGCCGCGCCGATGGTCATGCACGGCCGCCTCAGTCGCGTGCACCACGACGACACGGGCCTGTTCGCCGGGATCCCGCAGGGCTTCTCGGTCGTGCGCTACCACTCGCTCGCCGTCACCGGCCTCGGGTCCGAGGGCCGCGTCACAGCGTGGACGAACGACGGCGTCGTGATGGGCATCGAGCACCGCACGCGCCCGCTGTACGGCGTGCAGTTCCACCCCGAGTCGGTCGCGACCGAGCACGGTCGCCGGATCGTCGAGAACTTCTACGAACGTCAGCGCCCGCGCCGGCGGCCACGCTCGGCGCGAGCGCGCGAGGACGTGTCGCGAGCCGGGCACGAGCCGGCGCGCGACGAGCGCCGGCAGCTACGCCTGCGGGTGCGCTCGATCGCCGGCGAGCCCGCCACCGAGGCGTTGTTCGAGCGGCTGTTCGGGGGCTCGAGCACGCGTTCTGGCTCGACAGCGCCGACGCGCCGACGCGCCTTGCCCAGTGCTCGTACCTCGGCACGAGCGCCGGAGCGGAGCGGTGCGTGCTCGAGTACGACGTCGACGCGAAGACCGTCGCCACGCATCGCGCGGCCGGCAGCAGCGTCGAGCAGGGATCGATCTTCGACGTGCTCGACCGCGAGCTCGCGGCGCGCGCCGTCGAGGTGGCCGACACGCCGACGCGGGGACTGCTCGGCGGCTTCGTCGGCTACCTCGGCTACGAGTGCAAGGCCGACTGCGGCTCTTCCAACACGCACCGCTCGGACGTGCCCGACGCGGTGCTGATGCTCGCCAACCGACTCGTCGCCGTCGATCACGTCGCGCGGCGCACCGACGTGATCGCGCTGTGCGCCGAGGACGCGCGCGAGGCCGACGAATGGTTGGACGAGGCCGAGGCGGCGGTGCGTGAGCTCCTCCACGCACCGCCGCCTCGCACGGCCGAAGAGCGCGGAGCGAGCGTCGAGGGCGGCGGCGCGGGCGAGCGCGATGCCGCGGTGCCCGCCGTCGAGCCGGTGACGTTCAGCTGCGGGCGCGGGCGCGAGCAGTACCTCGCCGACATCGCGCGCTGTCAGGCGGCGCTCGCGGCCGGCGAGTCCTACGAGGTCTGCCTGACCGACCAGATCTCGACGTCGGCGAGCCCCGATCCGTGGGAGCTGTACCGGCTGCTGCGCCGCACGAACCCGGCGCCTTTCGCCGCCTACCTGAAGCTCGGCGAGCTGACCGTGCTGAGCTCCTCGCCCGAGCGCTTTCTGTCGGTCGATCGCGAGCGTCGCGTCGAGGCGCGTCCGATCAAGGGCACGACGCGCCGCTCGGCGGACCCGATCGAGGACGCCGCGCTGTGCGCCGAGCTGACGAGCGACGAAAAGACGTACGCCGAGCACCTGATGATCGTCGACCTGCTGCGAAACGACCTCGGGCGCGTGTGCGAGATCGACAGCGTGCGCGTGCCCGAGCTGATGATCGTCGAGCAGTACACGACCGTGCACCAGCTGATCTCGACGATCACCGGCGTGCTCGAGCGTGGCCGCACGCCGGTCCAGTGCGTGCGCGCGTGCTTCCCCGGCGGCTCGATGACCGGTGCGCCGAAGCTGCGCACGATGAGCATCATCGACGAGACCGAGCGCGTCGCGCGCGGCGTGTACTCCGGCGCGATCGGCTACTTCGGGCTCGATGGCAGCGTCGATCTGAGCATCGTGATCCGCACGATCGTGATGCGCCCGGGCGCGACGACGATCGGCGCCGGCGGCGCGATCGTGATCCAGTCGGACCCCGAGGACGAGTTCGACGAGATCCTGCTGAAGGCGCGCGCGCCGATGTCGGCGATCGCGCAGGCCGTCACCGGCAGTCGCGCTCCGGAGGCGTGGCGCGTCGAGCTCGAGCCGGCCTCGCGCGGCCCGCGCGAGGCGGACGTCGAGAGGGCGCGCGCCGCATGACCGCGCGGCCCGTGCAGATCGGCATCGACCCGCCGGCGACTGCATGGATCGTCGGACGCGCCTCGCGCGCCGACGTGGCGGGCGTCGTCGTCGGCGTGCAGGAGCTGCTGCTCGAGCTCGGCGGCACGCCGCCGCCGGCGGCAGAGCTCGAGCAGGTCGTGCGCGAGCTGATCGACGATCGCGGCCTCGGCGCCGTGCTCGTCGCGCGCGTCGGCGCCGACGTCGTCGGCGTGCTCGCGGCGAGCTGGCAGGTCGCGATCCACGTGCCGGGGCAGTACGCGACGATCCAGGATCTGTGGGTGCACCGGGCGTGGCGCAGCCGCTCGATCGGCGCCGACCTGATCGCGGCGCTCGTCGAGCTTGCGCGCGCCCGCGGGATCGCGCGGATCGAGGTCGGGCTGCCGCGCGAGGGGTTTCGCGCGCTGCGCGCGACCGAGGCGTTCTACCTCGAGAACGACTTCGAGCCGCTCGGGCCGCGCATGCGGCGGGTGCTCTCGTGAGCGGCGGGCTCGAGCCGTTTCGCCGGCGGCTCGACGCGCTCGACAACGAGATCGCGCGGCTGCTCGGCGAGCGCTTCCAGGCGTGCCGCGAGATCGCGCTGTACAAGCGCGAGCACGAGATCCCGATGATGCAGCCCGACCGCGTCGCCGAGGTCCGCGCGCGCTATCTCGCGCGCGGCGCCGACGCCCGCCTGCCGCCGGACTACACCGAAGCGCTGTTCGAGTTGACGATCGCCGCGACGTGCAAGATGGAGGACGAGCTGATCGACGGGCCCGCGCCGGTTGCGCCCGTCGCTCGCGTCGTGCCGGTGGACGCCGCCGCGTCGGCGGACCGCGCGGCGCGCCTCGACGTGGCGTCGTTCAAAGAGGCGGCGTGAGCGTGCGCCCGACGTTCATCACGCTCGGCCCGAGGGGCACGTGCCACGAGAACGCGCTGCTGCACTACCTCGACTTCCAGGGCGTCGACGAGTTCGAGCTCGTGCTCGTCGAAGACCTGCTCGGCGCGATCGCACGTGTCAAGGACGAGCGCAACACGTTCCTCGTGCAGTGCAGCGCACACGTCCAGGTCCACCTCGTGACCGAGCGCTACCACGAGGAGGTGTTCGTGATCGACACGTTCATCTACCCGACGAAGGAGCTCGGGCTGGTGTTTCGCAACGACGTCGACGAGCACAAGAGCCTCGGGATCGTCTCGGCGACGCGCGGTTATCTCGACCTGTCGCGGTTCGAGACGATCGTCGACCAGCCGTCGAAGCCGGTCGTCGCGCGCAACCTGCTCGATCGGAAGTTCGACGCCGGGCTGACGCACGTGCACTACGCCGAGGAACATCCCGACGAGCTGCGCCTGGTCGAGTACTACGGCGCGGTCGACACGACGTGGGTCGTGTACGGCCCGCGCAAGCGCTTTCGCGGCGACGTGATCGGCTGGCGCAATCCGTGGCTGTTCGCCGAGGAGCCGAGCGGCGAGCGCCGCCCGGGCGCCGGCACGCGCCGGCACGCACGGCCGGCCGTCACCGCTTGAGCCGACCCGCGCTCGCGCGCAGAGCTCCGCGCCTCGCGCGAACCTCCGACCTCGCCGGGCGCGGGCGCCGCGACGCTCAACGCCGCGGACCGGCGACGAGCAGCGACCGGTGCTGGCCGCCGTGCGCTCTCAACGCACGCAGCTGCGCCGCGTGAAGCGGCCGGCGCACCGGTGGCCGCCGGCCGCTCGTCGCACGCACGCGCGCCGCGACGAACAGCGCGAGCACGGTGAACCAGCAGCCGAGCGCGATCCACAGAACGGTCACGAGATGGCGATACCCATCGAACGGGTCACTAAACCCACTTTTACACGTTGCGGGCGCGTCACCGCTGCGGTTGTTTCCGACTCGCTATTCGACGGCGTCGACCGCACGCGGCCCCTCGCCGACGTACTTGGCGGTTGGACGGATCAGCTTCGCCTCGCGCTTCTGCTCGAGGGTGTGCGCCGACCAGCCGGCGACGCGCGCGCACGTGAACATCGGCGTGAACAGCTCCGGCGGCACTTCGGCGAGATCGAGCACGACGGCCGACCAGAACTCGACGTTCGTCGCGAGCACGCGGTCGGGGCGGCGCGCCTGCAGCTCGGCGAGCGCGGCATTCTCGAGCGCCTCGGCGACCTCGAAGCGCGGCGAGCCGAGTTCGCTGCAGGTGCGGCGCAGGACCCGCGCGCGCGGGTCTTCGGCGCGGTAGATGCGGTGGCCGAAGCCCATCAGCCGCTCGCCGCGATCGAGCGCGTCGGACACCCACTTCTCGGCGTCGCCGGTCTGTTCGACTTCGTCGAGCATCTTCAGCACGCGCGAGGGCGCGCCGCCGTGCAGCGGGCCCGACAGCGCGCCGACGGCGGCCGACAGCGCCGCCGCGACGTCGGCGCCGGTCGAAGCGACGACGCGCGCCGTGAACGTCGAGGCGTTCATGCCGTGCTCGGCGGCCGAGACCCAGTAGGCGTCGATCGCCTTGACGTGGTCGGGGTTGGCCTCGCCGCGCCAGCGGATCAGGAAGCGCTCGGGGATCGTGCGGCCCTGGTCGATCTCCTCCTGCGGGACCGGCGGCTGGCCGGCTTCGCGGGCGGACTGCGCGACGAACGAGAGCGCCATGACGGACGCGCGCGCGAGGTTGTCGCGGGCCTCCTCGTCGGTGATGTCGATCAGCTGACTGAAGCCCCACTCGGGCGCGAGCATCGCGAGCGCCGACTGCACGTCGACGCGGTGGTCGCCGGAGCGCACGGTCAGCGCGTGCGGTTCGGCGGGGGGCAGGCCGGGTTTGAAGCGGCCGTCGACGAGCAGGCCCCAGACCTGCTCGTAGGGGACGCTGCCGACGAGGTCTTCGATGTCGACGCCGCGGTAGCGCAGCGCGCCGCCCTCTTTGTCGGGCTCGGCGATCTCGGTCGCGAAGGCGACGACGCCTTCCAGGCCCGATTGGACCTCTGGTGCTTGAACCGCGCTCATGGCACTCGCTTTCTGAGCTTGATGCTTGACGGGGGTTGCTGCCTTGTGGGCAGGGACATATCGTCGCACGATTGCGCGTGCAAGCAGTGCGCCGCGCGCGAGCGCGAGTCCAGGCGCGTGCGGCGCGCCGTCCGGCGCGAAACGCGCGCAGGTCGCGAGGAGAACGCGTAGGCTGCCGCTCAGTGAGCGCGCGCGACCTCAGCGAGCTGATGTTCTCGCCGGCGACCGACCTGGCTCGGCTGGTCCGCGCCGGCGAGGTCAGTGCGCGCGAGCTCGTGCAGACGTCGCTCGAGCGCATCGAGGAGCTCAACCCGTCGCTGAACGCGTTCGTCGACGTCGACGAGGACGGCGCGCTCGCGACGGCCGACGCGATCGCGCCTGGCGACGAGCGGCCGTTCGCCGGCGTGCCGACCGCAATCAAGAACAACCGGCCGGTGAAGGGGCTGCGGGTGACGTACGGCTGCTCGCTGATGGCGGACTACGTGGCGCCGTACGACCACAACATCACGCGCCGCCTGCGCGACGCGGGGTTCGTGATCGTCGGCACGACGACGCTGCCCGAGTACGGGATCCTGCCGGTCAGCGAGGCGCGGCTGTTCGGGCCGACGCGCAACCCGTGGGACCTCTCGCGTACGCCGGGCGGCTCCTCGGGCGGCGCGGCGGCGGCGGTCGCGGCGGGGATCGTGCCGGTCGCGCACGGCAACGACGGCGGCGGCTCGGTCCGGATCCCGGCGGCGTGCTGCGGCCTGGTCGGGCTGAAGCCGGCGCGCGGGCGGATCTCGCCGGCGCCGGAGCTCGGCGACTCGGACCTGGGAATCGACGGGATGCTGACGCGCACGGTCGCCGACACGGCGGCGATCCTCGACGTGCTGGAGGGCTACGAGCCGGGCGACGCGACGTGGGCGCCGTCGCCGAGCGAGCCGTTCGCGGTCTCGGCCAGGACAGAGCCCGGCCGCCTGCGGATCGCCGCGACGACGTCGCCGCCACAGCCGGACGCGGTCGTCGACCCGCTGTGCGCCGGCGCCGTCGCCGACGCGGCGGAGCTGCTGCGCTCGCTCGGCCACGACGTCGAGGAGGTCGAGGTGCCGTGGCAGGACGAGCAGCTGCGCGAGCTGTTCGGCGTCGTCTTCTCGAACCAGATCGCGCTGTCGATCGCCTACTCGGGAAGCGTCGCCGGGCGCGAGCCGACGGCCGCGGACATGGAGCCGATGAGCTGGGCGATCTACTCGATGATCGGCAAGCTCGACGCGATCTCGGGCATGGCGGCGGCGGCGCGCCTGAAGAACTTCGCACGCCGGCTCGTCGCGTTCCTGGCGCCGTACGACGCGCTGCTGACGCCGGCGCTCGCCGAGCGCCCGCTGCCGCTCGGCACGCTCGACACGAGCGCGCCCAACCCGATGGAGACGTTCACGCGCTCGGGCCTGTTCACGCCGTTCACGCCGGTCTTCAACGCGACCGGCCAGCCCGGTGTCTCGCTGCCGCTGTACGAAGGCGCCGACGGCCTGCCGCTCGCCGTCCAGCTCGTCGGTCGCCCGGCCGGCGAGGCGCAGCTGCTGGCGCTCGCGTCGCAGCTCGAAGCGGCGCAGCCGTGGGCGCAGCGGCGCGCGCCGTTTCCCGCGGGCGGCTGAGCGCTCGCGCGCCTTTCTCTCAGCCGCTTCCCAGCACGGCCGGCATTCGCGCCGGCGTGACGCCGAGGCGCTCGACGTCGGCCGTGCCGCGCTCGGAGACCATCGGCACCTCCATCAGCTCGGCCTCGTCCCACGTCGCAAACGCGTTCGGGCCGGAGACGCGCTCGACGACGCGCAGCGTGCGCGAGACGATCGGCGTCGGGATGTGCACGAGCGGGCGCTTGCGGCCGAGCGAACGCAGCACGATGCGCACGAGGTCGTCGTGGCTGAGCGTCTCCGGGCCGGCGATCTCGTAGCGCGTATGGCCGGTAGATGCTGCGCCGGCGCCGTCCGCGGCGGTCGCGCCGCCCGCGCCGTTGCCGCCTGCGCTGGCTCCGATCGAGCTGCGCAGCGCGGCGATCACGCAGTCGGCGACGTCCTCGGCCCAGATCGGCTGGTACAGCGCGCGCCCGCGGCCGGAGACCGGCATCAGCGGCAGCAGCGCGAGGCGTTCGAGCAGCGTCAGCCACGGGTCGCCCGGCGCGTAGACGATCGACGGCGCGAACACGATCGAGTCGACGCCCGCCTCCTCGACGGCCTGCTCGGCGAGCGCCTTCGCGCGAAAGAACCGCGTGCGGTGGTGCGTCGAGGCGTCGAGCGCCGAGAAGAACACGAACCGCTCGACGCCGGCGCGCTCGGCCGCCTGCACCATCCGCCACGTCGCGATTCCGTTGAGCTCCTCGATCGAGCCCTGCCGCTGGTCGCGGATCGACGCGGCGAGGTGGACGACCGTGCGCACGCCGCGCAACGCGTTGCGGAACGACGGCGGGTCGGTCAGGTCGCCGAGCGCGATCTGCACGCGCACGCGCTGCGCGCCGAGGCGGCGCGGGTCGCGCACGAGGCAGCGCACCTGCTCGCCTTCGCCGAGCAGCCGGCGCAGCAGCGCCGAGCCGACGAGACCTGTCGCGCCCGTGAGCAGCAGCATCGTGAGGCAAACCTAGCGGAGGCGCCCGCGCCGAACCGACGCCATCTCTAAAATACGGCCTCCACCCCGAAGTCCCCAGACGGAAAACCGCAAACCACTCAGGAAAGAAGCGAATGGCCTACGTGATCGCCGAGCCGTGCATCGGCACCAAGGACAACTCCTGCGTCGAGGTCTGCCCAGTGGACTGCATCCACCCGACGCCCGACGAGCCCGGATACGACGCGGCCGAGATGCTCTACATCGACCCCGAGGAGTGCATCGACTGCGACGCGTGCGTCGAGGCCTGCCCGGTCGATGCGTGCTTCGCCGAGGATCAGCTGCCCGACGAGTGGCAGAAGTACACGCAGATCAACGCCGACTACTTCGCCAACGCCAAGTAGGACGCGTCGAGCACGTCGAGCACCGGCACGTCGGCGACGACCGCTTCGATCGCCTCGCGCAGCTCGCGCGAGTCGAAGCTGTGCGATGGCGGTGCGACCGGGTTGACCGTGACCGCCTTCAGGTCGATCCGGCGCAGCACCTCGATCGCGATCCCCTGACGCGCGTACCAGCGCGGCCCGCGCTGGGAGAGGAACACGCGCGTCGGGTCGGCGACGACGATTCGCAGCGCGCGACCGTCGCGCCGGCCGCGCGCGGCTAGCAGGCCTTCGAGGAAGCGCTCGCTCAGCGCGCCGTCGACCGCGAACGCGTCCGCGTCCGGGCGCTCGCGCAGCAGCGTCGCGATCTCCAACGGGTCGGCGGTCAGCACGAGGCGTCGCGGCAGTCGCTCGAGCGAGCCTGCGCCGGCGTCGGCCGCGGGCAGCCGCACGAGGTCGACGGCGTCGCGCGTCGCCGCGACGATCTCGTCGATCTCCGGCGCGAGGATCGCGCCGGTCGCCATCACGAGGCCGTCGGCGACGCTCGGCGACGATGCCGCCCGGCGGTCGATCGCGCCGTCGATCAGCACCTGCTCGGCGCCGAGCTCGAGCATCCGCTCGACGACCGCGCGCACGTCGTCGGCGGCGCTCGGGCCGGCGACCTCGACGTCGCCGCGCTCGCCGAGGCGCGCGATCACGACTTCGCCGAGCGGCGTGCGCACGCCGGTCTGCTCGATCCGCTCGTGCTCGAGCCCGCTGCCGCGCAGCAGCGCGCCGGTGCTCGCGACGAGGTCGCCCGCCTGCAGCTCGACGCTCGGCTTCTCGATCCGCGCGTCGATCACGTCGTGGTGCTCGCCGTCGCGCCCGATCGACGTGACGCCGACGCGTCGGCCGGCCGCCGCGTGCTCGGCGAGGATCGCCGCGAGCGTGACCGTCTTGCCGGTGTTCTTCGCGAGGCCCACGAGCGCGAGCGCGCGCGTCTGCAGCAGCAGCTCGCTCAGCCGCGCCGGCGCGGCGTCAACCATTCACGCGCGGCGCGCTTGCGCCGTTGGCCGAGACCGGCGGCGCGCCCGGCTCGCGTGCGTCGCGATCGCCGTCGATCCTTGCGGCGAGCTCGCGCACGATGAAGCTCGCGACGTGATGCGGGTACGTGCCCTTCGAGAAGCCCGCGTCGAAGCCGAGCTCCTTCGCGAGCTCGTTCGACACGCGCGGCCCGCCGCACGTCAGGATCAGCTGCTTGCGCGCGCCCTCGGCCTCGACCATCTCGACGAGCTCCGTCAGGTTGGCGATGTGCAGGTTCTGCTGCGTGACCGTCTGCGAGACGAGGATCGCGTCGGCATGCACGTCGATCGCGCGCGAGACGAGCACGCTGTTGGGCACCTGGCTGCCGAGGTTGTGCGTCTCGAACGCCTTGTAGCCCTCGAGCCCGTGGTGGCCGTGGAAGCCCTTGAGGTTGAGCATCGCGTCGATCCCGACGCTGTGCGTGTCGGTGCCGGTCGCCGCGCCGACGACGACGATCGGCCGGCCGATGTGCTCGGCGGCGAACGTCTCGATCTGCTCCTCGCTCATGTACTCGACGTCGAACCCTTCGTGCGACAGCGACGCGTAGTCGACCGTCTGCTTGGACTCGGCGAACATCACGAAGTACGTGTACCCGTCGGTCAGCTCCTGGTAGTGGACGACCTCGGGATGCTCGAAGCCGATCTTCGCCGCCCACTCCTGCGCCGCCTTGCGCGCGGCGAGGCCGTACGGCACCGGCAGCGTGAAGCTCAGCTGCACGAGCCCGTCGCCGAGGTGGTCGGCGTACGGACGCACCCGCGCGAGGTCGACCGTGCGCGGCGCCCTCGCCTCCTGTGCGCTCCCGTCAGGCAACGCTCGACGCTCCTCGCATCAGCCCGCTCGCCGGGTTGAAGTAGTGCTCGTCGACCGTCACGATCCCCTCTTTGCCGCGCCCCTCGTCGATCTGGCGCGGGACGTCGCCGAACACGCCCTCGCCGAGCGCCGCGAACAGCCCGCGCTCGGCGATCCGCTCGAGCAGCTCGTGCGCGCCGGCGAGCACCTCCTGCGCGCGCGTCTGCACGATCCCGCCGCGCTTGAACTCGATCTCCTCGCCGAGGTCGTGCGCGGCGTTGAACGTGTAGTTGACGTTTTCCAGGCCGATCACGCGGTCGTGCACGTGCGGCGTGAAGATCCCCTCGGTCGGCACGCCGATCGTCTGGATCCCCTGGCCGGTCGCGATCGTCACGAGATTGAACAGCGAGTCGGCCGCGTGCGTGCGGAACAGGTTGCCGTCCATGTGCCGCGTCGGCGGCATGTACTTGACCGGGCAGTCCGGGAACAGCTCGCGCGTCAGCTGCGCCTGCGCCCACTCGAGCAGCAGGCTGTTCTTCACCGGCGTGTCGATCTCGAACGCGTCGCCGAGCGCGATCTGCTCGTCGGGCACGCCCGAGTCGAGCGCGAGCTGGCGGTTGATGAACTGCGACGCCGTCACCGACGGCGCCGCCTCGATCGCGTCGGCCGTGCGCAGGTAGTTGTCCTCGCCCGTGTTGATCACGACGCCGAAGAAGCCGTTGATCATCCGCGAGACGCGCTGGTCGATCAGCCCGCGCACGGGGTTGATGTCGCGGTAGAGGATCCCGTACAGCGCGTCGTTGACCATGTTGTCGAAGCCCTCGATCGCGCCCATCGCGGCGATCTCCGGCATGCACAGCCCCGAGCAGAAGCTCGACAGGCGCACGTAGCGGCCGTTCTTCTCAGACCACTCGTCGAGCGCCTCGCGCATGATCCGGAAGTTCGCCTGCGTCGCGAACGTGCCGCCGTAGCCCTCGGTCGTCGGTCCGTACGGCACGTAGTCGAGCAGGCTCTGCGCCGTCGAGCGGATCACCGCGACGATGTCGCCGCCGGCCTGCGCGACGGCGAGCGCGTGGACGACGTCCTCGTACACGTTGCCCGTCGCCGTCAGCACGTAGCGCAGCGGCGGCGGGTGCTCGCCGAGGCGCTCGCGCAGCTCGCGTCGCTCGCCCATCCGCTCCGCGATCTCGCCGACGCACTGCTCGAGCTCGCGCGCGAGGCGCGCGTGGATCGCCTCGTCGTCGGCCGGCGCCCGCGCGACGAGGTCGAGCTCGCCGCGGTCGACCGCCTCGGCGAGCGACTGCGGCGTCGCGCTCGGGTCGGCGAGCAGCGCGCTGCCGATCCAGTACGCGATGCCACGGCCGAGCTCGCCGCGGTCGCGCACGTGGTCGACGAGCACGTTCGGCAGCGGCGCGTCGAGCTCGTTCGCGCCGTCGACGCCGAGCAGGCGCGCGATCGTGCGCTCGACCGACACCGTCGTCTTTCCGGCGATCGTCTCGCCGACCTGCGCGGCGATCTGCTGCGCCGCCTGGCGGCACGCGGCGATCACGCCGGGATCGAGGTCGAGCTTAGAGTTCATGCTCCGGCCTCCGTCCGGTCGGCCGTTTGATCGAGTCGGTCGCCCTCCGGGCGCCCTTGACGCACCTTCGGTGCTTCATTTCAGGTCCCGCACGATCGGGAAGGGGATCACCTCACGCAGCGTGTCGCGTTCGAGCAGGATCATCACGAGCCGGTCGACGCCCATGCCGCCGCCGGCCGTCGGCGCGTAGCCGTACTCGATCGCGCGCGCGTATTCCTCGTCGTTCGGGTGCGGCACGTCGGCGTCGTCGATCATCCGCCGCTTGCGCTGGTCGACGAACCGCTGCCACTGGTCGACCGGATCGTTCAGCTCGGTGTCGCCGCTGACGAGCTCGATGCCGCCGATCACAGAGTCGAAGTGTTCGGCCAGCTCCGGATGGACCGGGTGGCGCCTGGTGATCGGGAACGGCTTGAGCGGGAAGTCGAACACGTGCGTCGGCTGGTTGATCGTCGACTCGATTTTCTCCGAGTAGATGTCGGCGACGACCTCGGCCCACGTCGCGTCGGGGTCGAGCGGATCGTCGAGCAGCTCGGCGAGCTGCTCGCGTGTCGACTCCATGAAGTCGACGCCGAAGCGCTCGAGGATCAGCTCGCGCATCGTGATCCGCCGCCACGGCTTCGCCAGGTCGATCTCCTCGCCGTTCCGTTTGATCACCGTCCGTCCGAGCGCGCGCTCGGCGACGTCGCGGAACATCTCTTCGGTGACCGTCGCGACGTCGTTGTAGTCCGAGTACGCGCACATGAACTCGATGATCGTGAACTCCGGCGAGTGCTTCGGCGAGATGCCCTCGTTGCGGAACACCTTGCCCATGTCGTACACGTTCTCCATCCCGCCGACGATGCAGCGGTTGAGGAACAGCTCGACCGAGATGCGCAGGTAGAGGTCGCGGTCGAGCGCGTTGTGGTGGGTCGTGAACGGTCGCGATCCGGCGCCGCCCGCGAGCGACTGCAGCGCGGGCGTTTCGATCTCGACGAAGTTGCGCTCGGCCAGCCATTCGCGGATCGCGAGGACGATCTTGTTGCGCTTGACGAACAGGTCGCGGGTCTCCTGGTTGGCGATCAGGTCGAGCTCGCGGTAGCGGTATCGCGTGCCCGTGTCGCCCAGCCCGTGGTGCTTGTCCGGCGGCGGTCGCAGCGTCTTCGTCAGCAGCGTGCACTGCACCGCCTCGAGCGCCAGCTGGCCGCGCTGGGTCACGTACACGCACCCGTCGACCGACACGATGTCGCCGACGTCGAGGCTCAGGATCCGGTCGTACGCATCCTGGCCGAGCGAGTCGACGCGCACGACGACCTGGATCGTCCCCGACAGGTCGCGAATGTCGAGGAACGCCGTCTTGCCGTGTCCGCGACGCGAGATCAGCCGGCCGGCGAGCACGTAGCGCATGTCCTCGTGCGCGCCCTGCTCGAGCTGAGCTCGGGTCGTGCGCGGCGACGATCTCACCGATCCGCGTGCGCCTGCCCCACAGCGTGACGGGCGGATACGGGTCGATCCCTTCCGCTCGCAGCCGCTCCATCTTCTTGCGGCGCTCGTCGATTTCGACCACGCCGTTCTCGGCCGGGTCGACCTCCTGCAGCGCTATGTCCCTCTCCCCCTCATGGTGTCCGGATGCGGACATGTCAGACGATCCTCTCAAAGCGGTTTCGCTTGTCAAGCGCTGACGCAGGTTCTCTACAGGGGCCCTGCGTGCGCCGACTAAGCCATCGGCAGCGACATGCCCGCCGGTTTTCGCTGCTCCGGAGCAGCGACGGCGGGGGCGCCGACCTCGACCAGCGGGAGCGTCGGCAACTGCAGCGGCGCGAGCGCGACCAGCCCGCGCGCGACCTGGCGGATCGCCTGCGAGGCGGGGTCGTCCGGGTCCTCGACGACCAGCGGCACGCCGCCGTCGGCCTGCGCGCGCAGCGGCATCGTCAGCGGCACCGTGCCGAGCAGCGGCACGTCGAGCTCGTCGGCGAGCTCTTCGCCGCCGCCCTCGCCGAAGATCGCATAGCGCTCGCCGTCCGGCGTCGTGAAGCCCGACATGTTCTCGATCACGCCCGCGATCTCGAGGTTGACCTTCTCGGCCATCTGCGCCGCGCGCCGCGCGACCTTCTGCGCGGTCGCCTGCGGCGTCGTCACGATCAGGAACTTCGCCTGCGGCAGCAGTTGCGCGAGCGTCATCGACACGTCGCCCGTGCCCGGCGGCAGGTCGACGAGCAGATAGTCGAGCGCGCCCCAGTCGACGTCCTGCAGGAACTGCGTCAGCGCCTTGTGCAGCATCGGGCCGCGCCACACGACCGCCGCGTCTTCCTCGACGAAGAAGCCGATCGACATCACCTTGATGCCGTGCGCCTCGAGCGGGATGATCTTGCGCTCGGCCGAGACCGGCGGGCGCGTCGCGCCGAGCCCGTACATGCGCGGGATCGAGTATCCCCATACGTCGGCGTCGAGCACGCCGACGCGCTTGCCTTCGGCCGCAAGCGCCGCAGCGAGGTTCGCCGTCAGCGTCGACTTGCCGACGCCGCCCTTGCCCGAGCCGACGCAGATCACGTTCTGCACCTGCGCGAGCGAGCCGTCCGGCAGGCCGCCGCCGCGCCCGAGCTTCTGCTGCAGCGCAGCCTTCTGCTGGTCGGTGAGCACGTCGAAGTACACGTTGCAGTGCGTCACGCCCTCGAGCGCCGACACCGCCTCGGCGACCGCCGTCTGGAAGTGGCCCTTGATCGGGCAGCCGGGCGTCGTCAGCGACACCGTCACGTCGACCACGCCGTTGCCGCCGATCTCGATCGAGCGCACCATGTCGAGCTCGACGATCGAGCGGTGCAGCTCCGGGTCGATCACGACCTTCAGGGCCTCGGTTATCTCCTCGCGCGTGGGCACGACGGCCATTGTGCCAAACGTGCGCCCGCGGCCCGGAAGCAGGGCATTAAAAGACCCGCGGGGCGATGGGGACGCCCCGCGGGTCGAGGGAGGAGAGGGTGCTACTACTGCCGGCGGGATATGAGGCCGACAGACTTTCCCGATGACCGCCTTGCGTCGCGGTCCCCAGTCTCTCCGAGCCGGGTCGGGGGAAGCTCGTTGCGCGATCAGACCAGGCTGAGGATCCGCTCCTGGACCTTGTCGGCGAGGTCTGAGCCGTTCTTGGCGACATCGGCGCGACGCTTTTCGAGGTCGCTGACCGTTTTCTCGATCTCGCGACGGCGCTGGCGCAGTTCACGCTCGACGCGCACGCGCGCTTTGCGCACCTCGCGCTCGAGGCGGTTGCGGGCCGTCGCGCCGCGGCGTTCGAAGCGGCGCAGCTGAGCCTGCGCCTTCGTCGTCGACGAGTAGCTGGAGATCGTGTCGTTGACCGTCGTCACGAGTTTGTCGCGAGCCGTCAGCGCGACGCCGACCGGGATCAGCACGGCGCGCTCCGCGTAGTCGCCGAACACGCCGACCGTCTCGCGCGTCGCCGTCTGCGCCTGGCGCGCGGCCGACTCGGTCTGGTGGATCGCCCGCGTGCGTGCGGACTTCGCCGTCGTCGACTTCGACTGCGTCGTCGCTTTGCGCGCCGGTTTGCGCGCTTTGGCAGGTTTCGAGCCCGCTTTGGAGCTTTTCGGGGCGGTGGTGGCAGTTGGCATCTGGAGCGAATCTCCTCTTCTTCCTCGCCTCTGCGAGGAGGTGCGGGTTCAGGTCTCTGCGTTCGCTACCCGGAACGGCCGGATCGAACACCTGTTTGTAACCCGCTCCTCGGAGTTTGTTACAAGCGGATGCTACCACGTCCGAAAGCGCCCATGTGACCGGGCGTTCACAATCGCTAGCTTGTAACAGGAGGAACGTGCGTTCGGCCCGCGGACGCTGCGTTTCCGCTTGTTCGCGCCAGCCACGCGGCCGGATTCGCCAGCTCCTCGGCGCTCGGCAGCTGCTCGGGACCGGACCACACGACGGCCAGCGCCTCGGGCCCTCCCTGCGCGACGACCGCATCGCAGAAGCCCCTCCCGACCTCGTACTGGCGGAGCTTCATCTCGAGCCCGAGCAGCCGCTCGAGCACGCGCCACGGAAGCCCGCGCGACTGGCGCCGACGCGTCATCGCGCGGCGCAGCTTCGGCAGCGACGGCAGCACCTCGGCGCCGATCGCGTCCATCGTGTGCTCGGCGTGCCCCTCGATCAGCGACATCACCGCCTGCATCCGTTCGACCAGCGCCCAGCGGTCCTCGCCGAGCGTCATCCGCAAGAGCTCGCCGCCGCGCGCGCGCTCGACGAGCTCGCGCAGCTCCGTCGCGTCGGGGATCTTCGGCAGCGAGAAGCGACCTCCCGCCGCTCCGCCGCCGGCCGCGCCGCGCGCGCCGTTGCCGTCCCCGTCACCCTCCGCCTCCGCGTCGTCGCCGAGCAGCGTCACCTCGAGTCCGTCGATCAGCTCCCTCAGCATCCCGCCGACGTGCTCGCGCAGCCACGGCGCGCCGCCGAACTGAACCGCGTGCGTGATCTCGTGGATGCTCACCCACAGCACCAGCTCCTCGCGGTCGACCGACAGGTTGCGCGCCGCGATAGCGAGGTTCGGCGCGAGCAGCAACAGTCGCGGCGGCGCCGGCTCGCCGAGCAGCGCCACGTCGTACTGGCCGAGCACGCGCTGCGACAGCACGCCCGTCAGCGCGCCGACCTGCGCTCCGAGCAGGAACCCAGACGCCGCGCGCAGCGGTCCCGCCAGCGGCCCCGCGCCGGTGCCGATCCGCTCGCTCAGCCCTCCGAGCAGCGGGCGCATCGTGCGCAGGTTCGCCGCGATCCACGCGCCGCGGTCGACCGTCTCCAGCGCCGGCAGCTCGGCCGGCTGCGACAGGCCGCTGTACTCGCTCACGCGCCGCGCGAACTCGTGCGCGCGCGGCTGCACCGACGCCGCGCGCACGCCGCCCGGCGGCGGCGAGCCCGCCACCCGCTCGCCGATCCGCTGCGCCACGCGCCAGTCGATCACGTCCACGCTTCCAGCGTAGCCCCGCAGCATCAGCGCGCGGTAAGGATCGCCGCCGTGGTGTCCGACTCCTCGTTGCCCGTCCGCGTTGTCGTTATCGCGCCAAATCGCTCGACTCTTGCGCTGAGCGCTCGTATCCTTGGACGGTGCCTGCACCGCGAACCGCGCCCCTGCCTTCCGTCGACGGCGCGAGCGCGCCGGCGAGCGATGCCGGCTTCCTGCTGCGCGCCGAGGTTCGCGACGTGCTCGCATGGGTGCGCCTGCTCGTCGACCCGCACGACGCCGCCGCCGTCGTGCGCGCGCTCGCGCGACCGCCGATCGAACTGCGCCAGGCGCACCTCGCGCGCGTCATCGCGCTCGCGCGCCGGCGCAAGCTCGACCTCGTCGCCGGCCTCGGCGCCGCGACCGAGTCGCCGCAGGTGCCGCCCGAGGCGCGCGAACGGATCGAACGCTTCGTCGCGCTGCACCGCAGCGCCGCCGCCGGCCTCGAACGACTCGCGCCCGATGCGTTCCTGATCGAGCTGATCGAGCTGATCGGCACGCCCGGGCGCTCGCTGCTGACGCCCGACGACGCCGCCGAGCAGCGCGCGAGCCTGCAGGGGCTGCGCGACCTCGCCGGCGAGCTGATCGGAGCCGAGCCGCACTGCAGCGCGCGCGAGCTCGCCCGGCGGCTCGCCGCCGTCGTGCCCGAGGCGCGCGGCGCGATCGCCGCCGGCACGCGCGAGCCGCCGGCGCACCTCAGCGCCGTCCCCGTCGCCGGCGAGCGCTCCGCCGACGAGCTGCTCGAAGAGCGCTTCCAGCGCCTGCGCGACGAGGTCCTCGACAGCGTCGCGCGGATCGGCGGGCGCCTCGGCGAGCTGCGCCTCGACACCGAGCTCGACGTCTCGCACGGCGTCGTGCGCTATCTCGAGCTGCTGAAGCTCGCCGCGCTGATGCAGCGTCCGCCCGAGCAGGAGCTCGAGGACGCGCTGAGCGACTTCAACGCGCGCCTGCTCGCCGCCGCGACGCCGCTCCAGCGCGAGATCTTCCAGACCTCGGCGCTCGACGACTCGCTCGTCGCCGGCGCCCATCCGGGCCTGCGCGAAGAGCACTCGCTCGATCCGTTCCTCCCGCGCAAGGGCGTCGGCCTCGCGCTGTCGGCGTCCGACATCGAGACCTACCGCAGCTGCCCGCTGCGCTACAAGTTCGCGCGCGTCCTGCGGATCCCGACCGAGCAGACGCTGCACCAGCGCTTCGGCATCGCCGTGCACCAGGTGCTCGAGCGCTTCCACGACGGCGGCGAGCAGACGCTCCCGCGGATCCACGAGCTGCTCGACGCCGGCTGGCGGCGCGCCGGCTTCGGCGACTCCGAGATCGAGCGCGGCCTGCACGAGAAGGGCCGCGCCGCGCTCGCGCGCTACCACGCGCGCCTGCGCGAGCAGGATTCCGAGCCCGTCTGGTTCGAGCGCTCGTTCTCGTTCCGCCTCGGCCCGCACCACCTGCGCGGGCGCGTCGACCGCGTCGACCGGCTCGCGCCCGGCGCCGGCGCCGACTACGAGCTGATCGACTACAAGACCTCGCGCCCGAAGAGCGCCGAGCAGCTCGACGACGACGTCCAGCTCTCGCTCTACGCGCTCGCCGCGCGCGAGGACTGGCAATTGCCCTCCTCGCGCCAGGCCTACTACTACGTGCTCGACGACGTCAAGGTGCCCGTCCCGCGCGACGAGCGCGACGCCGCCGCCGTCACCGACATCGTCATGCGCGTCGGCGACGGCATCCTCGCGCAGGAGTTCGAGCCGACGCCCTCGCACGCCGCCTGCTCGATCTGCGACTACCGGATCGTCTGCCCCGTCGCCGAGCGCTGACGCCGGCGCGCGAGACGTTCGTCGTCCGCGGCGGCGCGGCCGCAGGCCGTTCGCAATCGCTGCGTCCGGCCCTCAAAAAAGTCGCTACAGGCTCTCGCGCCCGCGCTGGCGCAGGAAGCGCTGGAATTCGCGCGCCAGCATGTCGCCCGACGGGACGTCCTCGCCAGTGCCCTCCTCGTCGCTCTCGGCCGCCTGCTCGAGCCGTTCGACGAACGCCTGGATGTCGGGGTCGCTCTGCACCGCCAAACCGACCTGCCGCTCGTAGTCAGCCGCCGCCGACTCGAGCTCCGACACGTCGACCGACACGCCGATCAGCCCTTCGACGCGCCGCACCAGCGCGAGCGCCGCCTTCGGGTTGCTCGCCGCCGCCACGTAATGCGGCACGCCCGCCCACAGGCTCGCCGACGGCAGTCCCGCCTGCGCGCACGCGTGATGCAGCACGCCGACGATCCCCGTCGGGCCCTCGTAGCTCGACCCGCGCATCCCCAGTCGCTCCATCAGCGCCGGGTCGGTCGCGTGGCCCGACAGCGCCACCGGACGCGTGTGCGGCACGTCTCCGAGCAGCGCGCCGAGCGACACGACGACCTGCACGCCGAGCGCCTCCGCCAGGTCGACGATGTGCCCCGTGAACGCGCGCCAGCGCAGCGACGGCTCGACGCCCTGCACGAGCACGACGTCGCGCGGCGCGCGCGGCGCCTGCGCCTCGAACACCTCGACCGTCGGCCACACGATCTCGCGCTCGTTCTCCCCGTCGAAGCGCACCGACGGCCGGTTGGACTGGAAGTCGTAGAACTCCTCCGAGTCGATCCGCGCGAAACGCCGCGCGTGCAGCGCCGACGCGAGGAACGACACCGCGCTCGACGCCGCGTCGCCCGCGTCATTCCAGCCCTGGAACGCGCACACCATCGCCGGCGCTCTCAGGCTCTCCGGACGGCGGTCCCAGATCAACGGCTGCATCCGAACCACCGTACATCATGGAACGATGGCTTCCGCCACGCGTCCACCCGCGCAGATCTTCGCCGCCACGGCCTCCGACGACGCGCCCGCGCCGGCGTCCGCCGCCCAGCGGATCGCGACGCTGCGCGACGCCGACGACGTCGACGGCGTGTTCGCCTGCACGCGCAAGGAGCGCCAGATCTCGCGCGCCGGCGCGCCCTACCTGAACATCGAGCTCGCCGATTCGACAGGCACGATCCTCGCGCGCGCGTTCCACGACGCCGACGTGCTCGCCGGGCGCTTCGAGCGCGGCGAGCTCGTCCACGTGCGCGGGCGCGCCGAGCGCTGGCGCGAGCGGCTGCAGGTCAACGTCGATCAGATCGCGCGCGTCGACGACGACGCAGTCGATCAGACCGCGTTCCTGCCGACCGTCCGGCGCGACCTCGACGAGCTCGAAGGCTTCCTCGAGCACCTCGCGCGCGAGGTCTACGACCCGAGCCTGAAGCTGCTGCTCGGCGGCCTGCTCGGCGACCGCGAGCTGCGCGCCGGTTTGCGCCGCGCGCCGTGCTCGGTCCCGACGACGCCGCCCGCGCGCGGCGGCGCCCACCACGCCTACCTCGGAGGCCTGCTCGAGCACACCGTCGCCGTCGCGAGCATGGCGATCGAGCTGTGCACGCTGCACACGCGCCTCGACCGCGACCTGCTGCTGTCCGCCGCGATCGTCCACGACCTCGGCAAGACGCGCGAGTTCACCTACGGCGCCGAGATCGGCCGCAGCGCCGAAGGGCGCATGCTCGGTCACATCGAGCTCGGCCTGCGCCTGATCGCGCCGCACGTGCCGCGCTCGCTCGACGCCTCGCGCCGGCTCGCGCTCGAGCACTGCGTGCTGCTGCACCACGGCTCCGACGGCGCCGGCGGCGCGCGCTTCTCCTCGCCCGAGGCGCTCGCGCTGTACCGGCTCAACGCGCTCGACGCGCATGTCAAGGGCGCCTTCGAGCAGGGTCTCGCGGCGCCCTCCGCCTGACTCGCCGTGCGGCTGCCACGGCAGTCAAGCCGCGCGGCTCCGATGCCGATGTAAGGACATGAGCAAGATCGGCGCACCGACCGCCGAGCCGCTCGCCTCTGAGCAGCGGGCAGACGACGACGCCGCCGCCGGTGGCGGCGGGCACTCGAACACGGGCCTCTATCCACCGCAGCGCAGCGGCCGCTCGACGCGGATGATCGGCGAAGTCGTCGTCGATCTCGGCTTCGCCGACCGCCGCACCGTCGACGAGGCCGTCGAAAACGCGCGCACGCAGGGCCGCCCGACGGGAACCGTGCTCGTCGAGCAGGGCGTCCTGCGCCACGACCAGCTCGCGCGCGTCGTCGCCGAGCGCTTCGGCCTCGACTACGTCGACCTCGCCGTCTACGACCTCGACATGGGCGCCGTCAACCTGCTCAGCCACGAGGCGAGCAAGCGCTACCAGGCGGTCCCGATCGGCTTCACCGACGACGGCACGCTGCTGCTCGCGATGGCCGACCCGACCAACGTGCTGACGATCGACGACGTCGCGATGATGACCGGCCGCCGCGTGCGTCCGGTCGCGGCGTCGGTCGAGGACCTCAACCTGCTGCTTGCGCGCCTGACGAGCATGGAGGACTCGATCGAGGACATCGTCGACGAGCAGGTCGAAGGCGACGAGGAAGAGGACACCGTCCTCGACGAGGCCGACAGCGACGCGCCGATCATCAAGCTCGTGCACTCGATCGTCGCGCAGGCGATCCAGCAGGGCGCCTCCGACATCCACGTCAACCCCGAAGAGGGCGACACGCGCGTGCTGTTCCGCGTCGACGGCGTGCTCGCGCCGGCCGCGACCGTCAAGCGCAAGATGGCGATGGGCGTCGTCTCGCGGATCAAGATCATGGCCGACCTCGACATCTCCGAGCGGCGCATGCCGCAGGACGGGCGCTTCGGGCTGACCGTCGACGGGCGCCGCGTCGACATCCGTGTCGTCACGCTCCCGCTCGTGTACGGCGAGGCCGTCGTGCTGCGCATCCTCGACAAGGGCGCCGTCGTCCAGGGGCTCGAGTCGCTTGGGCATGCCGCCCGACGCGCTTGCGCACTTCATGGCGGCGATCAAGAAGCCGAACGGCGCCGTGCTCGTCACCGGCCCGACCGGCTCGGGCAAGTCGACGACGCTGTACGCCGCGCTCAACGAGCTCAACGACGGAGAACGCAGCATCCTGACGATCGAGGACCCCGTCGAGCAGCGGATCGCCGGGATCAAGCAGATGCAGATCGCGCCGAAGGCCGGCGTCACGTTCGACGTCGGGCTGCGCTCGATGCTGCGCGCCGACCCCGACGTGATCATGGTCGGCGAGATCCGCGACCGCGAGACCGCGCACATCGCCGTCGAGGCGGCGCTGACCGGGCACCTCGTGCTCTCGCACGCTGCACACGCGCGACGCGCCGAGCGCGCTCGGGCGCCTGATCGACATGGGCATCGAGCCGTTCCTCGTCTCCTCGGCCGTCGACTGCATCGTCGCCCAGCGGCTCGTGCGCGTGCTCTGCACGCACTGCAAGCAGCACGCACAAGCTGCCCGACGCCGTGCTCGCCGAGCACGGCCTCGCCGGCGCGCAGCCATACGACGCCGTCGGCTGCTCGCGCTGCGGCGGGACCGGCTACCGCGGCCGCGTCGGCGTCTACGAGGTGATGACCGTCTCCGAGCGGATCCGCGCGCTGATCCTCGAACGCGCCTCCGTCGACGTGATGGTCTCCGTCGCCACGCGAGAAGGCATGCGCCGGCTGCGCGACGACGGGCTCGACAAGGTCCGCGAAGGCGTCACCTCGATCGCCGAGGTCGAGCGGATGACGACGAGCCTGCTCTAGGCAGCTCGACGCGACGGACGGCGCCGCCGGGACCGCCCGTGCGACGCAGGCGTCGCTACTTCGTTCTTCGTCGACTTCCTGCTTCGACGTCGTCTTCTGCTTCGGCGCCCTTCTTCACCGCCTTGCTTCTTCGCCGGCAGCGGCTTGCGGGTTGAAGCGGCTGCAGCGCGAGTAGTGCGTCCGGCTTGCAGCCTTTCGGGCGGCCGAGGTCAAACGGGCCCGAGATCGCCTGCGTGACCTCGCCTTTTTCGAGGTACGCGTAGGTGACCGTCAGCAGCGGGTCGACACGCGGCTCGGCGCACAGCTTCGTGCCGATCGCGAACTGGCCCGTGACCGTCTCGTAGCCGGCCTTGACCGTCGAGCCGACGCAGTTCGACGCCCAGCCCGGGATTTCACCCGAGCACGAGAACGTGTCGGCGAGCTCCGTTTTGTTCGAGCGTTGCGTCACGATCGGCGGGCTCGAGATTCCCGTCACCGGAATCTGCGACTGAACCTGGTATCCGGTGATCGGGCCGTTGCAGTAGAACGTGTACTGCAACCTGCTGTTCTTCGCTGCCCGCTTCCGGCGTGCCGGCGGACAGGCTGCCGAGGCAGTTGTAGTTGTTCGGGTTCGATTCTTCGGCCTGGCTCAGCGCCGGACTCGCGAGCGAGCAGGGCGGCCACGCCCACGATCGCGGCCAGCCAGAGCGTGGCCTTTCGGTGGGCGGTTGAGTGATGCGTGCAACGGGGTCTCCGTTCGTTCGTTGTGGATCGTTGGTCGTGTCGTTCAGTGCAGGAGCTCTTCGAGGCTCTGCATGGGTGAAGTCGGGTTGAAGGTCGACCGTCGAGTTCGCGCCGGCCTTCGCGAACGGCGAGAGCAGCAGCGACGCCCGCGGGCGGCTGGGTGGCGAGCGTCGCGCGTCGACGCGCCGGCCGGCAGTTCGGCTGCGCGGCGATCGCCGACCGTCGCGAACGTCACGACGACCAGCCCGTGTTCGCGTAGGTCGTGCGTCGCCGTGATCGTCGCCAGCGCTGTCCTTGCACGAATTCGTCGGCGGCCGTCAGCTGCGCCGGCGGTTCCCGGCGCGCACGACGCGCCCGCCGCGCCTTCCGGGACACGGCGGCTGCACGATCGTGTGCAGCACCGGCGGCGTGCCGCCGACCGTCGCGCGGTGTTCGGCCAGCGCCGCGTCGCTCGCGAAGGCGCTGCGCTCGAGCGCCGACCAGCCGCTCAGCAGCGTGCCCTTCGGCAGCAGCTGACCGGTGATGTACGGCGCGGCCGCCGCGTTCGCCGTGCGCTTCGGCGAACGAGAGCCCCGGACAGCTCGATCAGCCACACGCTCGTGATCGGCGGCAGTTTCGAGGCGCCGCCGGCGCTTGGCTTCGTCGGTTTCGGCGAGCCCGTTTCCGATTCGCTCGCCGGCGCGCTCGTCGTGCTCGTCGGCGCCGGCGTGCTCGCCGCGGCCGTCGTCGTCGGTGCGCTCGCCGCCGGAGTCGCCTGCGGCGTCGTCGCCGGCGGCGGCGGCGCGGTCGTCGTCGGCGCCTGCGTGTGCGCGCGCGCCGCGAGCGACGCGATCAGAGCGGGCAGCTGCTGCACGACGCCGCCGCTGCCCGCCAGCGACGCCGCCGGGCGCGGGCCGATCGCCGCGCCGACGCCGACGCCGAGCGCCGAGCATCGCCGCCGCGAGCGCCGCGCTCGCGCGGAACGACGGCAGGCGCGAGCCGGCGCGCCGGGCGCGCGCGCGCGCCGCCGTCGAGCGCGGGGGAGGGGTCGGTCTGTTCGGTCGGAGTCGTCCATTGGCCATGAAACTGACTTATCTCGACAAGATTTATCAACATTATGGTATGTTCGCCGACCCTGATCGGTCGACGACCGCCGCATATGTTCGCGCGCCGACCTGTCAACGTCCAAGCAAACCCAGAAACGGAGCTCCTCCAAGATGAATCGAATCCGCCGTCTCTCCGCTCGCCCTCGCGGTGGCCGGCGTGCTCGGGGTCGCGGCGCCTGCGGCCGCCTCCGCGATCGACCACGATCACGATCAGCGGCGCCACCGCCTCCTACCCGCTCGTGTCGCTGCTCGCGCAGAAGTACGTCAAGCTGCACCCCGACAAAGTCAAGTTCAAGATCACCCAGGGCGGCGCGCAGGTCGGCATCAACGACGTCGCCGCCGGACGCGTCACGATCGGCGACGTCTCGCGTGACCCGATCGCAGCGACCCCGCGGGCCTCGTCTTCTACCCGATCGCCAAGTACGGCGATCTGCGTGATCACGAACAAGTCGAACCCGCTCGCCAACCTCACGACCGTCGCAGCTGATCGTCGATCTTCACCGGCAAGACGCGCAACTGGAGCCAGGTCCCCGGCGCGACCGCCAGCGGCACGATCGACCTGATCAGCCGCACCTCGGTCGCCGGCGTGCTGACGAACTTCCAGACGCTCCTGCTCGAAGGCAAGAAAGTCTCGACGCTCGCCGCCGAAGAGCCCTCCGAGGGTCTGATGCGCCAGCAGGTCGAAAGCGACCCGACGCGATCGGCTTCGTGTCCAACTACCAGTCCGACAAAGGCGACGGTCAACGCCGTCGCGCTACAACGGCGTGGCCGTGCAACAGAGCCAACGTCGATCTCCGGCCAGTACCCCGGCATCGGCCCGCTTCTACGAGGTGACCAAAGGCAAGGCGACCGGCGCCGCCTCGGCGTTCATCGGCTGGATCGAGAAATCGGCCGCCGCGAAGAAGATCATCTCGACGCAGTGGATCCCGATCGACCTGAGCCGGCACGGTGCTCGAGCGCCTGCGGCAGCCCGTGGCCCGACCACCGCGCCGAGCGCACGCTCGGCGCGGTGTCGTTGCTCGTCGGCGTGGTCGTCGTCGCGATGGTCGTGTTCGTCGCGATCCACGCCTGGCCGACCTTCGAGCACAACGGCCTCTCGCTGGCTCGGGCTCGGGCGGGAACCTCGAAGCGCAGCTCGCGAACATGCAGGACACGAGCGTGCACCCGCCCGCCGTCGGCCTACCACCTGCGCGCCTGGCCGCTCGTCTACGGCACGCTGCTGACGACCGGCCTCGCGGTCGTGCTCGGCGCTCGCGATCTCGGTGCTTCTCCTCGATCTTCATCGTCGAGCTCGCGCCGGCGCGGCTGCGGCGGATCGCGATCCCCGTGATCCGCCTGCTGGCCTCGGTGCCGTCGGTCGATCTACGGGCTGATCGGGATCCTCGTGCTCGTGCCGTTCGTCGGCAACCACCTGATCACGCAGCGCCGAGAAGGCCTCGGTGCAGAACGTCGTCGCAGCTCACCGGCGCCGGCCTCGCGCGTGACCGTCGTGATCCTCACCGTGATGATCACGCCGATCATGATCGCGCTGATCTGCGAGGCGCTCGTCGTCGGTCCCGAACTCCTGGCGCGAGGGCGCGATCGCGCTCGGGCGTCAACCCGCTGCGCGCGATGCTCGCGGTGACGCTGCGCGCCGCCCGCCCGGCGATCGTCGCCGCGGCCGTGCTCGCCACCGCGCGCGCGCTCGGCGAGGCGATCATGATCTCGATGGTCTCGGGCTCGCGCGCGTTCGCGCCGAAGCCGATCGACGGCGCTCACCTTCCTGTTCGAGCCGCTGCGCACGCTCGCCTCGGCGATCGTCGACTACCACGAAGGCATCGGCGCGCCGGCGCTCGAGCTCGACGCTCTACGCGTTCGCGCTGCTGCTGCTGTTCTCGGCCTTCGTGCTGTCGGTCGGCGGCTACCTGATCAAGCTGCCCCTGCGCAAGTACCAGGTGCGCGGATGAGCGCGCTCGCGCCGCCTCGGGATCCGGCCGCGGCCGCCGATGCAGAGCGGCCGCGGCCGGCGCTCCTCGCCGCTGACGCTGGCGCTGGAGCGACCGCCTCGCGCTCGCCTTCGCCTGGATCGCCGGGATCGGCCTGTGCCTGATCGCCGCCGCGATCGTCGATCTACATGGGCTATCCGCGGCATCCAGTACCTGCGTCCCGAGCCTGCTCGTCTCAGCGCCCCGCGCGTCAGCACCACCCAGAGCGGCATCGGGCGGCTTCCTCGACCCGCTGCTCGGCACCGCGCTGCTGACGCGTGATCGGCATCGTGCTCGCGCGTCCCGCTCGCCGTCGGCAGCGCGCTCTGGATCGCCGAGTACGGGCGCCCGACGCTGGCTGGCGCGGGTCGTCGAGTCGAGCATCGAGATCGTCGCCGGCACGCCCGACATCGTGATCGCGCTGTTCGGCCTGGCGATCTTCCAGCTCGGCATCTTCGCGCCGTTCTCGTTCACGCGCCGCCGGCGGCGGCGTGTTCGGCAGCTCGTTCCTCGCGGCCGGCGCGATGATGTCGCTGATCGCGCTGCCGCCGCTGTTCACGGCCACGCGCGACGGCCTGCAGGCGGTGCCCGCGCACATGCGCGAGGCCGCCTTCGCGCTCGGCAAGACGCGCATCGCGACGATCCGCCGCGTGCTGCTGCCGAGCGTGCGCTCGAACATCGCCACCGGCGTCACGCTCGGCATCAGCCGGATCATCGGCGACACCGCGATCGTCGTGCTGCTGCTCGGCGAAACGCTGCGCCTCGACCCGCAGGGCTCGACGCCCGTGCTCGGGCTGCTGCGCGGCACCGGCTCGACGCTGACCAGCTACGTCTACGACAACTCGCCCGCCGGCGAAGGCGCCGCGCCGCAGAAGGCCTACGCGGCCGCGTTCGTGCTGCTGGTGCTTCGTGCTCGGCCTCAACCTGCTCGTCGATCGGATCGGCCGCTCGCAGGCCGACGCGACCGGCCTGACCGTCGCCGGCGCCGTCGTCTGAGCGACGCCGCGACGCGTCGGCGCAGCTGCCGCTTTACAAGCCGGCGGAACCGTCGCTAACCTCAGTCGCTTCGATGGAGAAAGTGTCCGACAACTCGAGTGGGGAAAGTGCGCGATGAGCCCTGAGGAGATGCTGCTCGACCCGGTTCGACGCGATGAGCGACCGTCCGGCTGAGCCGCGTGCCGCCGACCCGCGCGCGCTCGGCCTGGCCGACGTCGACGCCCGCTCGCCGCGCCCGACGCGCCGGTGCCGCCCGTGCGCACGATCGTCGCTCGACCGCCACCCGTGCCCGGCGCCGCCGCCGCACGAGCGCGACGCCGTGCGCGCGCCTCGCGCGCGACGCGGGCCCGAGCGCCTGCGCCTGGAGGACGTCAGCATCGACTACGGCGCCAAACGCGGCCGTCAAGTCGGTCTCGCTGTCGATCCACCAGGGCGAGGTGCTCGCGCTGATCGGCCCGTCCGGCTGCGGCAAGACGACGCTGCTGCGCACGCTCAACCGCCTCACCGAGCTGACCCCGAGCGCCGCGCGCGCGGGCCGCATCCTGCTCGACGGCGAGGACATCCACGAGCTCGCCGACACGACGCTGCGCGCGCGCGTGGCGATGGTCTTCCAGCAGCCCAACCCGTTCCCGATGTCGATCTTCGACAACGTCGCCTTCGCGCTGCGCGAACAGTCGCGCAGGCGCCCGCGCCGGCGCGAGCTCGAGCCGCTCGTGATCGACGCGCTGCGGCGCGCCGGGCCTCTACGACGAGGTCGCGCGACGACCTCGACCGCCCGCGCTGCGCCTCTCCGGCGGCCAGCAGCAGCGGCTGTGCATCGCGCGCGCGATCGCGCCGCGGCCGGAGGTGCTGCTGATGGACGAGCCGTGCAGCGCGCTCGACCCGATCTCGACGGCACGATCGAGAAGCTGATCGGCGAGCTGCGCCGCGAGCTCGCGGTCGTCGTCGTCACGCACAACCTCGCAGCAGGCCCACCGCGTCGCCGACAAGGTCGCGTTCATGTACCTCGGCGACCTCGTCGAGTACGGCACGACCGCGCAGGTCTTCGACGAACCGCGCGCGACGCGCACGCGCGACTACGTTCGCGGGGCCTTCGGATGATCCGGTTCGACCAGCGGGCGCCGTCATGCGACCGCGCGTCCTGAAGCGAGCGCTCGCCGTGGTCGCCTGTGGAGCCGCGACGTTGACGTTCGCCGCCTGCGTCAGCACCGAGCACGAAAGCGCGCAGATCGAACGCGAATCGCGCGCCGCCGTCGCCGCCGAACAGGCGAAGGAAGCCGCCGCCAAGCGGCGTTCGCCGGCCCGCTCGCGCGCGCATCGCAGCGGTTCGCATACGAGTCCCGCCGGCTCGCACGGCGGGGCGAACGGGTGAGCGACGTGAGCCTCGCACCAGTGCCCTCCGAGCCCGCCGGCGCGAGCTGCGCGCACTGCGGCGCCGCGCTCGTCGCCGACCAGCGCTACTGCCTCTCCTGCGGTAAGCCCGCCTCGCCGGTCCGGCTCGCGTTCCTCGACGTGCTGCAGAGCGACAAAGCCGCCGGCGCCGCGCCGCCGACGCTCGAGCTGACGCCGGCCGGCTACGCGCCGTTCGGCGACGCGCCGGGGCCCGACCGCGGCGGCGCAAACGGCTGGCTGCATCGCAACACCGGACTGCTCGCGCTGCTCGGCGTGCTCGTGCTGTGCCTGATCGCCGGGCTGCTCGTCGGCCATTGGGTCAGCCAGGGCAGCAAGGCGCCGGCGAAGCAGGTCGTCGAAGTCAAGGGGCTCTCCGGCCTCGCCGCCGCGCCTGCCGCCGCAGTCACGACGCCGGCGAGCACGCCCGCAACGAGCACGCCGAGCGGCGCGGCGAACCAGGTCGCCAAGGAAGCCGCCGAAGCCAAGCGCTCCGAACTGCACGAAACGAAAGCCGAAAAAGCCCCGCCGCCGGCGCCGAAGAAAGTCGCCCCGACGAAGATCAAAAAACTGACCAACTCGAGCGGCGCGCAGCACCAGAAAGAAATCAACGAACTCGGCGCGACGCCGATCGAAACCGGCTGACCGATGTCCGAGCTGCGCCGCCGCCGCCACGAGCTCGCCGAGCGCGTCGCCGAGTTGACGTGGGATCTCGGCGGGCTCACCTACGAGATGGCGATCCGCGACCACTACCGCCTCGACGTGCTCGCGCGACGCGCCGCCGAGCTGCAGCAGGCCGACGCCGAGCTCGCCGAGGTGCAGCGGATGCTCGTCGAGCGCCGACGCCGGCGTGCACGGCCAGTGCCGCTCGTGCGGCGCCGTCCACAGCCGCGGCGCGTCGTTCTGCTGGCACTGCGGCGCCGCGCTGCTCGACGAGGCGCGGCCGGCGGTGTTGCACGAGGCCGGCGAGCAGGCCTGAGGGCGCGCCCGGCTCTCCGGACGTTGACACTGACGTAGGACGCTACGCACAGGCGCGTAGTGCTCGTGTGCAGTCCCGTCGGGGAGCGGGTTACGATTGCCACATGCGGTTCACGGGGCAGCGGATCGCCGCCGCGGCGGGCGTGCTGATTGGGCTCGCGTGTGTGCCGGCAGCAGCACAGGCGCTCACGTTCGGAACGAACTTGAGTCTGCCGGCGAACGCGCCGCTGACGTGCGCCGAGGGAGTCCTCAACCAGTTCACCCTCAATTTCGAATTCGGCCCCTTCAACGGCAACTGCACGTGGTCGTCGGTCGTCGCCGGCTCGCCGAGCGAATCGCTTACCGCGCCTGGTTCCGGGACGGTGACTGCCGTGCGTGTGAGGATGGGCCCGAACACCGGACCGATGCAGGTCGACGTAGTTCGCTTCCTCTTCCGTCAGACGGGCAACCCCGGGAAACCCGAACTCGCCTGCTGCTTCGTTCAGGAGTACGGACCGGTGTTCGAACCGGCGGCGAACGCAATCACGACCGTCCCGACCGACCTGCCCGTGACGGTCGAACCGACACCGCCGCCAGACGATCTCACCACGATCGCGGCCACCGACCAGCTGGCCCTCTCGTCGTTGAACCCGGGCGTTCAGGTGCCGCTGTTCGCAACGAACGGCGGCAGCAACGATCTGAACGTGTTGAGCTACGCCTGGTATCCGGCGCCGATCCAGGGAGTCGTACCGGCGCCGAGCCCCAATCCGATCGCCGGTTTTGCCGACCTGAGTGGTTTCAAGGTTCTGATGAGCGCGGAATTCGAAGTCGCCGCCGCGCCGGGCAAAGGCGGAGCGGGAGGGGGAGGGGGAGGCGTTGGTGGAGGCGGCGGCAACGTCCCCGCGCCGGCTCCCGTTCCCGTCGCGCCGGCGATTCCGGCAGTCGCCTTTCCGAAGCTGACGATCCCGGTGCGCAACAACACGGCCACGGTGCCGATCCAGTGCCTCGTCGTCAACTGCGCGGGGATCCTCGATCTGCAGAATCAGCAGCTAGGTGGCGCCGCGCGCCTGGCGGCGGCGAACTCGACGAGTAAACGCAAGAAGCCGAAGCTCGTCGTCTACGGCACAGCGAGCTTCTCGGTGAAGGCCGGCACGACGGGCAAGGTCAAGGTCAAACTGAATGCCGCTGGGCGCAAGCTCGCAAAGGCGCACGCAAAGACGGTCGCGTGGGCGAACGTGCGCTTCACGTCCGGTGGGGGCAAGCCCAAGAGCGCGCGAGTCACGCTTGCGCGCTGAGCCGGACCCGAGCCGCTAGGACTGCTGGTGCTCGACCGGCGCCGACGGCGTCGGCGCCGGCTCGGCGGGCGCCTGGGCCGGAGGAGCGACCGGCGCCGCCGCGGGCGCTGGCGGCGCCTGCTGCTGCGGCGCGGGCAGCGTCGTCTGCTGTGAGCCGGTCGCGCCGGTGACCGAGTCCTTGAACTCGCGCATGCCACTGCCGAGCGAGCGGCCGATCTCCGGGAGCCGCTTGGCGCCGAACACAAGCAGCAGGATCACGACGAGGAACGCGATGTGCAGTGGATTGTCGAGCCCCATCTCCGAGTTCAGTCTAGCCGATCAGCTCTCGGCGCCGTCGATCGCGCGCCGCACGAACTGCGCGGCGACGACGAGCAGCAGCGCCGCGAACGCGTCGCGCAGGACGGCGCCCGACAGCGCGTTCGCGAGCACGACGCCGCCGGCCGCGCCGGCGAGCGACAGCAGGCCGAGCGTGAGCGCGTCGGCGCGCACGACGTTGCCGTGGCGGTCGTGGTTGTAGGCGCCGACGATCGCGACCGGCACGATCGCCAGCAGCGACGTCGCCTCGGCCTGATGCTGGTTGAGCCCGAGGAAGAACACGAGCCCGGGGACGAACAGCACGCCGCCGCCGACGCCGAGCAGCCCGGCGATCACGCCGCCGGCCAGACCGATCGCGACCGCGCCGATCACTTCAGGACCAGCTCGGCGGCGCTCGCGACGAGCACGGCGGCGAACATCAGCGAAAGCGCGCGGTTGTGCACGCGCCGGTGCAGCCACGTGCCGAGCAGCACGCCGGCGACGGCCGGCACGCCGACGAGCAGCGCGTCGCCGACGTCGACGTTGCCGTACAGGCCCTGCGTCGCCGCCGCGAACGCCGCGATGAAGACGATCGCCGCGAGCGACGTCGCGGTCGCCGTGCGCTCGTCGTAGGCGAGCCAGAGGACGAGCAGCGGGACGATCACGCTGCCGCCGCCGACGCCGAACAGACCGCTGAACAGGCCCGCCGCGGTGCCGATCGCGGCGAGCTTCAGCGAGCGGTTCGCGACGCTCGCGCGCGCGTGCTCAGCAACCACGCTTGCGAGGAAACTGGCCGGCCACGATGCGCGCCATACTAGACCGCGTGTCCCCCGCCGCCACGCTCGTGGAGGCGCTCGAGCCGATCCACGCCGACCCCGATCGTGGCGCGGTCCTGCTCGACATCGACGGCACGCTCGCGCCGATCGTGCGCCACGCCGCCGACGCGCACGTGCCGGAGGCGACGCGCGCACTGCTGATCGAGATCGCCAAGCGCTACCGGCTGGTCGGCTGCGTCAGCGGACGCCGTGCCGCGACCGCGCGCCAGATCGTCGCGATCGGAACGCTCGCGTACGTCGGCAACCACGGCGCCGAGCTGCTCCGCCCCGGCGCGACGCGCCCCGAGCTCGACCCCGAGCTCGCCGCGTGGGCGCCGCGCGTGCGCGGCTTCGCCGCGCGTGCGCTGACCGCGGAGCACCAGCGCCTGCGGATCCGCGGCGAGGACAAGGAGGTGATCGCCGCGTTCCACTGGCGCGGCGCGCCCGACGAGCAGGCGGCCGAGGCCGCCGTCGGCGAGATCGCCGAGCGGGCGCAGGACGAGGGCTTCGCCGTGCACTGGGGCCGCAAGGTGCTCGAGGTGCGCCCGCCGATCGCGCTCGACAAGGGGATCGGGATCGCGCTGCTGCTGCGCGGCGCGCCGGTCACGGCGGCGATGTACGTCGGCGACGACGCGACCGATCTCGACGCGTTCCGCGGATTGCGCGAGCTCGCCCAATCGGGCACGCTCGGCTCGGCGCTGTGCGTCGCCGTCGACTCCGACGAAGCGCCGCCCGAGCTCGCGCGTGAGGCCGATCTGACGCTCGACGGCCCGGCGGGCGTGCGCGAACTGCTCGAGGCGCTGCTTCAGTAGGCGTGCGTTTCGTCGACTTCCTCAAGAGCGACCGTCCTGCTCAGCGCCGCCGCCGCGACAGCGCTCGCGCTCGTCACCGTCCTCGCGCTCAGCACCGGATCGGGGGGAGACGTGATCCTGCTGATCGCCGTCGCCTGGTGGTTCCTCGCGGCGCTGATCGGCCTGCGCCTGGGCAGACGCGCCGAGACGAACCCGCCGATCGCGCGCCTGCTCGCGAGCGCGCGCTCGAGCACGGCGCTGCCCGAGAACCACCCGAGCGCCGTTCTGCTCAACCGGCTCTGGCCGCTGCTGCTGTTCGCGCTGATCGCCGGCGGCCTCGCCTTCCTCGCGCCGCAGATCCCCGGGATCGCCGCCGGCTTCGCGATCATCTGGGCGCTCGCCTGGCGCCGCCAGGACGCCGCCGTCGCCGCCGTCGAGGAGCGCGACGGCGCGTTCTTCTACGTACGGCGCACCTCGCCGGTGCGCCCGATGGCGCTCGAGCGCACGCCCGGCTTCAAGGCGCTGCGTCCCGAGCGCGCGAACGGTGCCGTCACCTGAGATGGCGGACGTTCCCGCGGGCCGCGGCTCCGCGGCCGACGTGCTGCTCGTCTCGCTCGGCTCGACCGGCGGCCTGCGCCGCGCCGACGACGAGCTGCTGGACGCGCTGCGCCGCGCCGGCGCCGACGTAGCCACCGTGCGGGCGCGCGAGCCTACGGCGATGCCGACGCTGATGCTCACCGACCTCGCCTGGGCGCGCGCCGCGCGCCGCGCCGCGCGCGGAGAGCTCGAACGGCGGCACGCTGAGCCCGCACGCGCCGTGATCTACTCGACGACGACCGCCGCGCTGCTGTGGCAGCGGCCCGGCGCGATCCGCTTCGACGCGCTCGCCGCCCGCAACCGTCCGGGGCGCCACGGACTCTGGCAGCGACCGCTCGAGCGCCGGCGCCTGCGCGAGGCGCCGCTGCTGCTGCCGTGGAGCGACGGTTCGCTGGCGGGGGCGCCGGCGTCGGCAACGAGTCCCGATCGGCGCGCGCTCGTCGTGCCCGTGCCCGTCGAGCCTTCCGGCCCGCTCGTGCCCTTCGACCAGCGCGACGTCGCCGCCATCACCTATGCCGCGAACCCGACGAAGAAGGGGCTCGACCGCGTGCTCGCCGCGTGGCGGCGCGTGCGCGACGAGCGCGAGCGCGACGGCGCTCCGGGGAGCTACGGCGAGCTCGTGATCGCCGGCACGTCGGCCGCGCAGCTCGAGCTCGCCGGACTGATCGCCGCCGGCGAGCCGGGCGTGCGCGTCGTCGGCGTGCTGCCCGAGCACGAGTTCCGCGCGCTGCTGCGCCGCGCGCGCGTGTTCGTCTGCGCGCCGCGGCGCGAGGATTACGGGATCGCCCAGCTCGAGGCGCTCGCCGACGGCTGCCAGCTCGTGACGACGGCCGCGCCCGGGCCGTACGTCGCGTTGCCGATCGCGCGCGAGCTCGACGCGCGCCTGGTCGGCGACGACCTCGCGGCGGCGCTGCGTGCGGCGCTCGACGATCCGCTCCCCGGCTACGCCGAGCGCGCCCGCTCCGCCCTGGCGCCGTTCACGCGCGACGCCGTCGACCGGCTCGTCGCCGAAGAGCTACTGCCGCGACTGCTTGCCTAGCCGCTGCAGCTCGGCCCACGAGCGCGTGTTGGCGACGTCCGCGCGCGTCAACCACGCGCGCCGCGCCGTCGCGACGCCCCAGCGCATGTTCTGCAGCGTGCGCGTGCGGTGCGCGTCGGAGTCGATCACGAGCGTCACGCCCGCACGCACTGCGGCGCGCGCGTTGACGTCGGACAGATCGCGGCGGTCGGGGTTCGCGTTGATCTCGAGCAGCGTGCCGGTCCGCGCGGCGGCGGCGAACACCGCGTCGAGGTCGATCGCGTACGGCTCGCGCCGCTCGATCAGCCGTCCCGTCGGGTGGCCGATCGCGTCGACCAGCGGATGCTCGATCGCCGCGATCACGCGCTCGGTCATCGCCTGCTCGGGCATCCCGAACGACGTGTGCGCGCTGGCGACGATCCAGTCGAGCTGCGCGAGCAGGTCGTCGTCGTAGTCGAGCGAGCCGTCGGGCAGGATGTTGACCTCGCTGCCGGCGAGCAGCTCGATGCCGTCGATCTGCGCGTTCGCGTCGTGCACGAGCTCGATCTGTCGCCGCAGCTGCTCGGGCGAGACGTCGTTGCCGAAGCCGTGCGTCGCCGAGTGGTCGGTGATCGCGAGGTACTCGTAGCCCAGCGCGCGCGCCGCGCGCGCCATCTCGCCGATCGTGTTGTGCCCGTCGGAGGCGACCGTGTGGCTGTGCAGGTCGCCGCGGATATCGCCGAGCTCGATCAGCGCCGGCAACGCGCGCTCGCCGTCCGCGCTCTGAAAGTCGGCGAGCGCGGCCGCGAGCTCGCCGCGGTCCTCGCGCAGCTCGGGCTCGATGTAGGCGAGGCCGAGCAGCTCGTACAGCTCGCGCTCGCTCTCGCACGTGCGCGTGCTGCGGATCGCGTCGTCGAGCACGCCGTACTCCGAGACGTGCAGCCCGCGCCGCACGGTCATCTCGCGCAGCGCCGCGTTGTGGCGCCCGGAGCCGGTGAAGTGCTGCAGCAGGTTGCCGAGCTGCGCGGGCTTGGCGATCCGCAGGTCGACGCTCGCGCCCGAGTGCGTGCGAGCGCGAGCAGCGGCCTTGCCGGCCGAGCTGACGCTCTCGATCTGCTCCAGCTTCGCGAGGCTCTTTGCGAGCGTCGTCGGACGCGTCGTGACCGCGATCAGGTCGATGTCCTTGACGCTGTCGGCCTGCCGGCGCGCCGAGCCGGCGAGCTGGACGTGCGTGTCCGAGCCGCCTCGCTCGGAGAGCCCGGCGGCGAGCTCTTCGCCGAGCTCGATCGCCTTCGGCAGCAACAGCCGCGCCGGCCTGCGCTCGCCGGCGCCCTGCTCGAGCGCCGCGAGCACGTTCTGCTCGAGCTTCGGTCCGAGCCCGCGGACGGTGCGGATCCGCTGCGCGAGCGCCGCCTCGCGCAGCTTCTCGAGCGAGTCGACGCCGAGCTCGGAGTGGAGCAGGCGCGCGCGCTTGGCGCCGAGGCCGGGCAGGCGCGTGACCGCGATCAGGCCCGGCGGGAACTTCGCGCGCAGCCGCTCGGCCGCTGGGATCGCGCCGGTTTC
This sequence comes from uncultured Solirubrobacteraceae bacterium, assembly GCA_963782925.1. Taxonomy (GTDB): domain Bacteria; phylum Actinomycetota; class Thermoleophilia; order Solirubrobacterales; family Solirubrobacteraceae; genus Palsa-744. The sequence goes on along the minus strand of CAWALH010000002.1, from coordinate 1,099,023 downwards.
GATCAGCGCGAGGATCTTCTCTTCGAGCGTCGCGCCGATTCCGGGAAGCTCGCGCGCACGACCCTCGCGCGCCAGCGCGGCGACCGAGACCGATGCGTCGCGCACGCTCTTCGCCGCCGTCCGGTACGCGAGCACGCGGTGGACGATCGCGCCGTCGAGCTCGTACAGGTCGCCGAGCTCGTCGAGCGCTTCCGCGATCGTGCCGTTGGAGAGCTGGGTGGCCGCCACCGCACCCAGGGTATGCGCCCATCGCTGCGCGTGGAGTCGCCGCCACGTTCTAGGGTACGCGCCTCATGTCCGGCGAGCCGTGGCTGATACTGCCGACGTACAACGAGGCGGAGAACATCGAGGCGATCGTCGGCGCGGCCGGCGACGTGCTCGCCGGCGCGACCGCCGACGGCCGCCTCGGCGGCGGCTTCCGCGTGCTGATCGTCGACGACGGCTCGCCCGACGGGACCGGTCAGATCGCCGATCGTCTGGCGGCCGAGAACGACTGGGTGCAGGTGCTGCACCGTGCCGAGAAGAACGGCATCGGCCCGGCCTACCTCGCCGGCTTTCGCCACGCGCTCGAGCACGGCGCCGGCTACGTGATGGAGATGGACTCCGACTTCTCGCACGACCCCGCCGACCTCGCCCGCCTGCTCGCGGCCGTCGATCGTGACGCGCCCGACACCGCCGACCTCGCGCTCGGCTCGCGCTACGTGCCGGGTGGCGGCGTCAGCGATTGGGGCCCGCTGCGTCGCTTCATCAGCGAGGGCGGCTCGACGTACTCGCGCCTCGTCCTCGGCCTGCAGGTGCGCGACCTGACCGGCGGCTTCAAGTGCTTCCGGCGCGAGGTGCTCGAAGCGATCCACTTCGACGGCGTGCGCTCGCAGGGGTACGCGTTCCAGGTCGAGCTGACCTACCGCGCCGTGCGCGCCGGCTTCCGCGTCGTCGAGGTGCCGATCGTCTTCCGCGACCGCCAGGAGGGCACGAGCAAGATGTCGTGGAGGATCGCCGCCGAGGCGATGTGGCTGGTGCCTCTCCTGCGCTTCAAATAGCGGCGCGAGCCGCGCCGCACGCCGCCGGCGCTTGAGCACCGCCGCGCGGCGGTCGATGCAGAGGCGATGGATGCCTCGGCATACGCGTTCGCGCACGGCGTTCGCCACACGCGCGAGACGCTCCGCGAGTGGCGGACGCGTCCCGGGCGCGTGCTCGCGCGCTGGCTCGCCGGCTCGGCGCTCGCCGCCGCCGGACTGCTGCTGGCGGTGTGGGCGATCGCGTCGCTGAACGAAGGCCAGGAACAGGTGCTCGCCCTGCGTCCGCCGTTCGCCGTCGGCGACTTCAGCGACGTGCTCGCCGTGCTCGCGCGCAACATGCTCGTGCTCGCGCTGCACGCGATGGCGTGCGTCGCCGGCTTCATCGCCGGCAGCTCGCTGCCGCTTCAGGTCGAGGGCCGCACGGGCCTCTCTCGCTGGGTTCACGAACACGGCGGGCGGATCGCGATCGCGTTCGTCGTCGCCGCGACGACATTCTCGCTGAGTGCCCAGGCGTATCTGCTCGGCACGACGCTCGGCCGCGTCGCGGCGTTCCTGCGCGTCTCGCCCGGGACGCTGCTGCTCGGCGTCCTGCCCCACGCGATCCCCGAGCTCATCGCGCTGTTCCTGCCGCTCGCCGCCTGGATCATCGCGAGCCGCCGCGGCGAGTGGGAGCAACTGCTCGCGGCGACCGTCGTGACCGTCGCGGTCGCCGTTCCCGTGCTCGTCCTCGCCGCGCTGGTCGAGGTGTACGTCTCGCCGCACCTGTTCACGGCGCTGACGCACATCGAACCGCCGATCGTGAGGCACAGCGGCGGGTGGGTCGTGACCGTGCGGTAAGCGCGAGCAGAGTTCGTAGTTGTGGTACAGATGTCTGCACAATGTCGATCTCCGAGCGCATTGAGAAGCTCCGCAACGACAGGGACTTCCAAGAACGCCTCAAGCGTGCGCTGGAGCGCAACCGGGAGGCGCTCGAGCTGCTTTCGAGGTAGGCCGTCTAGTCCGGAGCCTCATCGATAGGGCGCGCACCCGCGTTGCGGGGAGGCTTGTAACAGTTTGGCACAAGAGGTCGTCTAAGTTATGATCGTCGTACCAGACCCGGCGTAGAAGGGCACAGCCACCTCGGCAAAGCCCGCCGGCATCGCTTCCGCAGAGTGCGGCTTGGGCGACCACGGACAGGACTCATCGACATGGCGAAGCGGCCCGATAGCGAGGTGATGACCGCCCCAAACTCCCAGGAGAGGTGCGTGGTGCTCCGCTTGGGGCTGCCGGGCTGCGCCCGTGAGATCGTCGACGACTACGCCCTTGATGTCCAGGAAGCCGTTGACGCGCATCGCCCGGAGCTCGGGACAGCGATCCGTAGCTTGTACGAGCCGATGGGCCTAGAGCTGCTATTCACGACCGACGCGACCCGTGCCGCGGACGTGCAGCGCGAGGTCGTTTCCGTCATCGAGGCCGCCGAATCTGTTCTGCCATTTTCGTTCGAGACGGCCACAACGACTGGCTCGCCCGAGCATCGCGAGCTCGTCCCGGCCTAGACGTCCAGGCCGGCGCGTTTGAACGCGCCGCGTAGGTTTTTTAGGTACCGCCCTTCGCTCGGAGTGCACTTGACAGTTACGGGCGCGCCGCCGTCGGGCGGGAAGCATTGGATGTAATTGCTACGCCGCTGAACGCACCGCCAGCCGGCGTCCCACGCTTTCTTGACGTACTGGTCGAGGTCCTTATCAGGCGCCTTAGGACGCTTTGGAGGCGGTGGGGGCATTTGGGCGTAGTCAGCGTAGAGCGATCTTCTTCTCGTGCCTGCCGGTCACGCAGGCGCCCGCGCGAGCCCAGCTCGCGAAGGTGTTCGCGGACATCACGACGGCCAAAATCCAGGATGTCGCGAGCAACGCCGATGAGGTCCCTGCCGTGCTGTTGCGCCTGGAGGTAAGGGCAGCGTCACGGACTGCAGGCCGAGAAGGTGACTGTCGAGGCGCGCTTGAGGGCGGCGCGGCGAGTAGCCCAGGCGTGCCGGTGCAAGCACGACTAGATCACGCTCGCGAGGTAGTCCAGCTCGTGCTGGTAGCGGCTCACGGATGAGTTCACCTGGAGCCGCTTTCCGTCAACGGTGTGGAACGTCCCGGTCTTGAGCTTCGCGATCGGGATGCTCTTTGCGCCGCTGATTCGCCCAGACGATACGAAGTCGTCCGTGACCGCAAAAGCCTTGGCTGGGTCGCCGGCGAATAGGCTCGGGTAACGCTCAGCAATATCGATCGCGCGCTCGATGTACATGCGCGATGCGCGGTCCGGCGTGGCGCGGAGCTGGCTCTTCGAACCGACCATCGTCATGACGATGGCGGCGACCTTCGGCGTGGGCATGCCGCCGCCCCGCTCGTTCCAGGTCTGGAAGTCCTTCGATGGGTCGGACAGGAGACTCAGCGTGAGCTCCAGCGATTCGAGCGAGTGCTCGTCGACACGCACGGGGATCACGATCGCTTCTGCCGCGCACCAAGCTAGATGCGTACCACCAGCGTAGAAGGGGCTGGTGTCCATAAGAATCGTCTTGGCTCCGACCAGTTTCGCCTGATCATCGAGGACCGACTTGAGGGACGTCAGAAGGCTTGCGACGGCCTTGGGATTGGACTGCGCGTTCGCGATCTGTAGCTGTTGATACAGCGTGCTGGGGAACGCGAACATCTCCGACGATCCAGGGATCATCCACGCGCCCTTGACCGCTTTGAACGGGTCGCAGTATTGCGAGACTCGGTAAGTGAGGTCAGACGGCGCTTCACCGAACGCCGGACCCAAGAGCACGGGTTGCAGCGCCTGCTCGATGGTGACCTCAGCGTCCGCGTCGCGCAGCAGCGTCTCGGTCAAATTGCATTGGGCGCAGAGATCGGCAATCAGCAGCGTGCTGCGAGACGCCAGCTCGTATGCGAGGTTGAACGCGAGCGTCGACTTGCCCACGCCTCCGCGAAGCGTCGAGATCGCGTAGGTGCGGTACCCGGGGTTGCGTCCGAGCGTGAACCCCTCCTCCACGACTAGTTGATGGGTTTCGAGCACGGTGTCGAGTGCTGAGGTCACGAGTAGCTCCCTATTGGACGCAGGTCCAGAACGATATTGCAGGTGGTGCAGGTACGAGCAACATCCGCAGGTTTTATAATAGCACGCAGGTGGTGCAGGTGCGGCTAACTACGTACGCGCGAATGCCGACACGGCTGGCCCCGGGGTTTCATGACCGCGCAGCAAGTCGCCCCACACCCTTCCTTCACTTTGTATAGTGATAGGAAAGCGACCGAGAAAGGGACCCAAATGGCAGGCACGTTGACCGAAGTGACCGACAGCAACTTCCAGGCTGAGGTGATCGAGTCCGACAAGCCCGTGCTCGTCGACTTCTGGGCTCCGTGGTGCGGTCCGTGCCGCGTCGTCGCGCCGGTCCTCGAGGAGATCGCCGCCGAGCGGCCCGACGACCTGCGCATCGTCAAGCTCAACACCGACGAGAACCAGCAGACGGCGGCCGCCTTCCAGGTGCTCTCGATCCCGACGATGATCCTCTTCAAGGGCGGTCAGCCGGTCAAGACCGTGATCGGCGCCTATCCGAAGAAGAAGCTCGAGCAGGAGCTAGAGCCGGCGCTGTCGGCCGCTTAGTCGGAGATACGTTCGAGCAGCCACGCCGCGAGGCCCTTCTCGTCGAGGGACTTCGCGGCGACTTGCTCGATTGTCCGAGCAGTCCCGTCGAGACCGTCCGGCGGGTGGCTGAAGCTGACGCCGTTGCGGTCGAGGAACTCTCGCATGACGTCGTATGCCGTTCGCTTGTTGCCGTCCGGCAGCGGGTGGTACGTCGCGATGCGAGCGCAGTAGACGGCGGCCTTTTCGTTCAGAGCCGGAAACGCGTCGTGGTCGCCGGAGCCGGCGAACGGCGCGGCGAGCGCGGCCTCGGCGAGCGCGCGGACGCGTGGGATCCGCGCGAGGCGCTCGGCCGCGATGTCGCAGTGCAGTTCGGCGATCAAGAGGAAGTCTCCGATCTCGATGCGGAGCACCGTGCAATCCAATCATTGTGGTTGCATGGTGGCAATGTTCAGAACTGAATAGTTATTTCTGAATACAGGCTTGACAGTTAGACTTGAAAAACCTTGACACCTAACCGTGTGCGGCCTATCATCGCCCGTCACGACGGGACATTTCGAGTTCTCGCGGGGAGGTTCCGATGCCCAGGACGATGACTTTGCGACTCACCGACGAGCAGGCGGCCACGCTCGATCTCGTCGCGCGCGCAGACGAGCAGACCGTCACTGAGGCGGTTCGGACCGCGATCGACCGCCACATCGAGGAGCGTCGCCGCGACAAGGACTTCAAGGAGCGGCTGCGCCGCCGCCATGAGGAAGAGCGCGCCCTGTACGAGCGCCTGTCCAAGTAGCCCGCGGGCGCCGATGACGCGCGCGCAGAGGCTCCCCCGTTCGCTCAGGCCGCAGGCTGCGCTGCCCGGCGCAGGGTGATCGTCAACTTCAGCCCGTCGATCGCGATCTCGCCCGAGTAGTCGCGCTGCTCGGCGCCGAGCGTCGCGCCATCACCGAGCGCGAAGCCGACGGCGAGCGTCTCGCGCGCGATGTAGTCGCGGTGCGCGGCGGCCGCGCGCGTCAGCGCGTCGTCGCCGTCGAGCGCGAGCTCGATGCGGTCCTCGACGTCGAGGCCGGCGGCCTTGCGCGCGGCCTGCACCGCGTGGACGATCTCGCGCGCGCGTCCCTCCTCGCGCAGCTCGTCGTCGATCGCCTCCTCGAGCGCGACCGCGTGCGCGCCCTCGCGCTCGACGCTGTAGCCGTCGGGCGCGACCATCGTCAGGATCACGTCGTCGGCCGACAGCGTGTGCTCGCGACCGTCGACCGTGATGCCGATCGAGCCGCCGCCGCCCGTGTCGCCGCGCAGCGCGGCCGCGACGCGCGCGGGGTCGAGCGACGCGATCGCGTCGGCTGCGAGCGGCATCGATTTGCCGAAGATCGGGCCGAGCCGGCGGTAGTTCGCCTTGACCTCGTAGCTGCCGAGCTCCTCGGCGGCGGCGACGAAGCGGACGCGCTTGACGTTGAGCTCGTCGCGCACGATCTCGACGAGCCGTTCGATCGCGTCGCGCTCGCGTCCGGCCGCGACGACGACGGCCTCGTGCAGGGGCTGGCGGACCTTGATCTTCGCCTTGCCGCGCGCGCCGAGTCCGAGCCGCACCGTCTCGCGCGCGAGCGCCATCGCCTGCTCGAGCTCCTCGTCGCGCTCAAGGCGCGCGCCGACGGCGCGATCGCCGATCCTCGGGAAGTCGCACAGGTGCACGCTCTGCATCGTCCCGTCGAGGTTGTCGTAGATCTCGTCGGCGATGAACGGGCAGAACGGCGCGAGCAGCTTCGAGACCGTCACGAGGCAGGCGCGCAGCGTCGCGAACGCCGCCGGATCGCCGTCCCAGAAGCGGCGCCTGGAGCGCCGCACGTACCAGTTGGAGAGATCCTCGACGAGCTCGGCGATCGCGCGTCCCGCGCTCGTCGCGTCGTAGGCCTCCAGCCGCTCGGCGACGAGCTCGGCCGTGCCCGCCGTGCGCGACAGGGCCCAGCGGTCCAGCTCGTCGGTGGGCTCCTGCGCCATGCGCGCCGCGCCCAGCTCGTCCGCGTTCGCGTGCGCGTACAGCGCGTAGAAGAAGTACGTGCTCCACAGCTGCTTGAGGAACAACCGCACGCCCTCGCCGATCGTCTCGACCGAGAAGCGGTAGCCGTCCCACGGCGCCTTCGACGTGAAGAAGTACCAGCGGAACGCGTCGGCGCCGTACTCGTCGAGCACCTGCCACGGCTCGACGGCGTTGCCCCTCGACTTCGACATCTTCTGCCCGTCCTCGTCGAGGATCAGCCCGAGGCAGACGACGTTGCGGTACGGCGGGTCCTCGCCGAGCAGCGTCGCGACGGCGAGCAGCGAGTAGAACCAGCCGCGCGTCTGGTCCTGCGCCTCGCAGATGAAGTCGGCCGGGTAGCCGTGCTCGAAGCGCTCGGCGTTCTCGAACGGGAAGTGGTGCTGCGCGAACGGCATCGCGCCGGAGTCGAACCACACGTCGATCACCTCCGGCACGCGGCGCATCGGCTCGCCGCAGTCGGGTTCGCCGTCTGAGTCCTCGTGCGGGCACGCGAACTCGAGCTCGTCGACGAACGGCCGGTGGTGGTCGTCGAGCTCGCGACCCGAGCGCTCGGAGAGCTCCTCGAAGGAGCCGATCACGTGCACGTGGTCGCGCGCGCAGCGCCACACCGGCAGCGGCGTGCCCCAGTAGCGCTCGCGCGAGAGCGCCCAGTCGATGTTGTTCGCGAGCCAGTCGCCGAAGCGACCGTGCTTGACGCGCGGCGGCTGCCAGCCGACCGTCTCGTTCGCGTCCAGCAGCTCCTGGCGCAGCTTCGTCGTCGCGATGTACCACGACGGTTTCGCGTAGTACAGCAGCGGCGTGCCGCAGCGCCAGCAGTGCGGATAGGAGTGCTCGTACTGCTCGACGCGCAGCAGCAGGCCGCGCGCGTCGAGATCGTCGATCAGCTCCTGCGTCAGCTCCGCGTCCTTGACGAAGCGCCCCGAGTACGGCTCGCCGTCGCGGCTGCGCGGGCGCTCGTCGTAGGTGCCGTCGGCCTGCACCGGGTTGTACAGCGTGCGCGGGTCGTCGCCCTGGAACAGGCCGGCGGCCGCGGCGACGCGGTAGTCGTCCTCGCCGAACGCCGGCGCCAGGTGGACGATCCCCGTTCCGTCGCCGGTCGTCACGAACTCGTCTGCGAGGATCGGCAGCGGGCCGGGCTCGCGGTCGCTCGTCGCGAAGATCGGACCGTCGTAGCTGCCGTAGCGCTCGACCAGCTCGGAGCCGCTGAAGCGCTCGGCGATCTGCGCAGAGTCGCCGAGGACCGGGCCGACACGATCCTCTACGAGGACGAAGTCATCATCATCCACGCGAACCTTCGCGTACGTGGCGTTCGGGGACACCGCGACGGCGACATTGCCGGGCAACGTCCACGGCGTCGTCGTCCAGACGAGCAGCTTCTCGTCGTGGCCCGGCACCGCCAGCTTCAGGTAGACGCTCGGATCGACGACGTCGCGGTAACCCTGCGCGACCTCGTGCGAGGAGAGCGTCGTCTCGCAGCGCGGGCAGTACGGGCTGACCTTGTGCCCCTCGTACAGCAGGCCGCGCCGGTCGATCTGCGACAGCGCCCACCAGACCGACTCGATGTAGCTCTCGTCGAGCGTCCGGTACGCGTCGTCGAGGTCGAGCCAGAAGCCGATCCGCTCGGTCAGGCGGTTCCAGTCCTTGAGGTACGTGAACACCGACTCGCGGCAGCGCGCGTTGAACTCGCCGATCCCGTACTCCTCGACTTCCGCCTTCGATTTGATCCCGAGCTGCTGTTCGACGGCTATCTCGACCGGCAGGCCGTGGCAGTCCCAGCCGCCCTTGCGCTCGACGAGGTGCCCGCGCATCGTCTGGAAGCGCGGGTAGATGTCCTTGAACACGCGCGACAGCACGTGATGGGAGCCGGGCGGACCGTTCGCCGTCGGCGGGCCCTCGTAGAAGTTCCAGCGCGGCGCGCCCGTGCGCATCCGCAGCGACTCGGCGAACACGTCGCGCTCGCGCCAGCGCTCGAGCACCTCGAGCTCGAGCTCGGGCAGCTCGCGGCGCGGGTCGACCTCGCGCGGCGGGATCAGCGGATGTCGGTTCTCCCCCGGCATGAGGCCGCCATTCTAGGTGCGCGCAACGGCGCGGCTCAGCGCACGCGCGGCGTCCGCGCGAACAGCGCGTCGAAGCTGCCGTTGCGCGGATCGGCGGCGCCGGCGAGCGGGGCGAGCCCGAGCGCGCGCTCGACGCTGCCGAGCACGCCGTAGTGGTCGATCGGCGTCTGCACGCGCGCGCCGCGGCGCACGTCGGGGCCGGCGACGATCGTCGCGATCCGACCGCCCGCCGCGGCGCCGGCGCAGCAGCCGCGGTCGGAGCTCCCCTCGTCCCACGTCAGCACGAGCACGCCGTGCGGGCCGAGCTCGCGCAGCAACGCCGGCACGGTGCTGGCGAGGAAGCGGTCGCTCGCGGCGACGCCGCAGTCGTGCCCGTCGTCGCACAGGTTCGGCGTGATCCACACGTACGTCGGCAGGCTTCCGGCGCGCAGGTCGCGCCGCAGGCCGCCGGAGCCGTCGAAGCCGACGAGGTGCGAGCAGCGACTCGGCGAGCCGGCGACGTCGGCGTAGTACGCGAACGGGTTGTGCTTCTTCGCGTAGCCCGCGTGTCCGGCGCCGAGGAAGCACGGCGACGGCGCGTCCTCGAGGTACGCCTTCCACGAGACCCCCGCCGCTTCGAGCTGGTCGACGATGTTCGTCGCAGAGACGTGGCAGTCGGTGCAGTCCGATTCGATCGCGTGCGTCGAGCCGCTCGTCAGCGCCAGGTAGTTCGGCAGCGACGGATGCGCGATCGCGAAGCTCTCGGTCATCGTGCCGTAGCGGCGCGCCAGCGCGTTGACGTACGGCGCCGCCGCGCTGCCGATCACCGCGCTGCGCTCCTCGTTCTCGAGTACGATCGTCACGACGTGCGAGCTGCGCGACGCCGGCAGCTTCGCGCTCGCGCCGAGCCCGAGCGGCTTGCCGGGAGCGGCCGCGCCGCAGCCGAGCGCAGAAACAGCGGCGACGAGCGCGCACGTGATGCTCGCGCGGGCGCGGGCGCATGGCGGGCGAAACGGAGCCGGCGTGCCGATCGCGAGATCATCGCGTACCGTTGACGCACGAAGCCCGTCACCCAACGCCGGAGGGAGCAGCACCGATGAGCGCGACGAACGAGCTGACCGAGGAAGCGCTGCGGAGCCTCGCCGAGACGACGGCGGACGAGGAGACGGTGCTGAGCGTGTACGTCGACCTCGATCCGGCGAGATTCGCGACGCCGCCGGCGCGCGCGAGCCAGATCGACTCGCTGCTCGACGGCGCGCACCGCGAGATCGAGTCGGGCGAGCGCTCGCACGCGGCCCGTCAGGCGCTGCGCGCGACGCTGCAACGCGCGCGCGAGCTGCTCGCGCCCGACGGCGAGTGGGCGAAGGACGCGCGTGCGTACGCGCTGTTCCTGTGCGAGCCGCTCGGCCTCGAGCGCGGCCTGCGCCTGCCGCACCCGCTCGCCGGCGCCGCGGTGGTCTCCGACGCGCCGTTCATCGCGCCGCTGGCCGAGGAGGGAGCGGCCGGACGCGTGTGCGTCGCGCTCGTCGACGAGCGCTTCGCGCGCGTCCTGCGCGGATCGAGCGAGCAGCTGCGCGAGGTCGTGTCGTTCGGCGACGACGTGCACGGGCGCCACGACCAGGGCGGCTGGTCGCAGGCGCGCTACCAGCGCTCGCGCCACGAGCAAATCGAGGCGCACCTGCGCCACGTCGCGCGCCAGCTGCACGAGCTGCTCGCGGTCGCGCCCTACCGGCGCCTGTTGATCGCGTGCACGCAACCGCTGTGGCCGCGCGTCGTCGAGCGGCTGAGCGCCGACGTGCGGCCGCTGCTGCACGACGAGCGCGTGCAGCTCGACGTCGGCGACGCGTGCGTCGAGGACGTGCTCGCCGCCGTGCGGCCGCTGCTCGAGGCCGAGGAGCGCGCGCGCGAGGACGCGGTGCTGGCCGAGCTGCAGGCGCACCTCGCACGCGAGGACGACACGCGCGCGGCCGCCGGGCGCGAGGCGGTCGACGCGGCGCTCGTCGAACGCCGCGTCGAGACGCTGCTGTACGACGCCGCGCTGGGCGAGGACGTCGTCGAGGACGCCGTGCGCGCCGCCGTCGAGCAGTCGGCCGAGATCCTCGTGCTGCGCGACCGCCCCGAGCTCGGACCGCTCGGCGGCATCGCTGCGACGCTGCGCTTCTAGCCGCGCCCGGCGCGGGCGTCGCGCGCTCTTACGATGAACGCGTGCGCCTGCGCCTCTACCACCACCCCGACGGCGCGCGCGTCGCCTACCGCGAGCTCGGCGCCGGGCCGCCGCTGGCGCTGCTGCACTCGGGCCTGCTGTCGCACAAGGAGTGGGAACCGGCGGTCGCGCCGCTCGCCGAGCGCTTTCGCGTCGTGCTGCCGGACCTGCCGCTGCACGGCGACTCGGAGAACCACCCGCGCCATCCGTACACGCTCGACTGGTTCGCCGAGGTGCTCGGCGGCTTCGCGCACGAGGTGCTCGGCGCGCGTCCGATGCTCGCCGGGCACGACGCGGGTGCGGAGATCCTGCTGCATGCAGTGCGCACTGGCAGCGTGCGTCCGTCGCGGCTCGTGCTGATGAACAACCGCATGCACGCGCCCGGCGAGCGCGGCGGGCTGCGCGCGGTCTGGCGCACGAGCGCGCGCGCCGCGGCCGTGCCCGGGCTCGACCGGCTGCTCTCGCATCTGGCGCCGGCGCTGTTCACGCCCGCGCGCGGGATGCGCCTCTCGGCGCGCGGCAACCCGGAAGCGGCCGACCTCGTCCGGCACGCGTTCGCCGACATGCCCGGCGACGCGAACCTCGCGCGCTCGTGGGCGAAGTGCGCGCGCGCGTGGCCGCGCGGGCCGCAGACGCACCTGCTCGACCTGTACCCGCGCCTGCAGATGCCGGTGCTGCTGCTGTGGGCCGATCGCGACCCGATGTACCCGCTCGCGATCGCCGAAGAGGCGCTCGCGCTGCTGCCGAACGGGCAGCTGCGCGTGCTCGAAAGCGCGGGCTTCCTGCTCGCGTACGACGACCCGGTCGGGTTGGCGCGCGAGCTGTCGGCGTTCTGCGGTTAGGCGCGCGGATGTGACCGCCGTCCGGGCTTCTGGGTCGTGTCCGTCTCCGCTTCAGTGTTGACCGGATACGCTCCGACCGCCACGACAAGTTACGTTGGCCGGCCATCCAGGCCGGCCTTGGAAGGCGCTCGGCTCAGACGGGCGCGTGCAAGGAGATCGAATGCCGGAAAAGCAGCTTTGGGGCGGCGAGACGTCGAAGGCCGTCGAGAACTTCCCGATCTCGGGCGAGACGGTTCCGCTGCCGGTGGTGCACTGGCTCGCGCGGGTGAAGGGCGCGGCGGCGGCGGTCAACGGCGAGCTCGGCCTCCTACCGAAGCGGACGGCGGCGAAAATCGAGAAGGCGGCGAACGAGATCGCGGCGGGCAGGCACGACGGCCAGTTCCCGATCGACGTGTTCCAGACGGGGTCGGGGACGTCGACGAACATGAACGCGAACGAGGTGATCGCGAACATCGCCGGCGACGGTGCGCACGCGAACGACCACGTCAACATGGGCCAGTCGTCGAACGACGTGTTCCCGTCGGCGGTGCACCTGGCGGCGCTCGACGTCGCGCAGAACGAGCTGCTGCCGGCGCTGAAGCAGCTCGAACGCTCGCTCGCGCGCAAGGCGAAGAGCTTCGAGAACGTCGTCAAGGCGGGCCGCACGCACCTGATGGACGCGGTGCCGGTGACGCTCGGCCACGAGTTCGGCGGCTACGCGACGCAGATCGCGCTCGGCCAGGAGCGCGTCCGCTCGGCGCTCGTGCACGTCGGTCAGATCCCGCTCGGCGGCACGGCGACGGGGACCGGGCTGAACACGCACGCGAAGTTCGCCGAGAAGGTGCGCGCGCGGCTGCGCAAGGAGTCGGGGCTGAAGCAGATCGCGGCGCCGCCGGACCCGTTCGAGGCGCAGGCGAACCGCGACGCGCTCGTCGAGCTGTCCGGCGCGCTGAAGGTGCTCGCGGTGTCGTTGATCAAGATCGCCAACGACATCGCGCTGATGGGCTCGGGGCCGCGCGCGGGGATCGGCGAGCTGTTCCTGCCGGAGCTGCAGAAGGGCTCGTCGATCATGCCGGGCAAGGTCAACCCGGTGATCCCCGAGGTCGTGCTGCAGGTCTCGGCGCAGGTGATCGGCAACGACACGGCGATCACGATCGGCGGCATGCAGGGGCAGTTCGAGCTGAACGTGCGGATCCCGCTGATCGCGCGCAACCTGCTCGAATCGCTGCAGCTGCTCTCCTCGACGGCGCGCGTGTTCGCGGAGAAGTGCGTCGACGGGATCAAGGCCAACAGGAAGGGCACCGACGCGTCGGCCGGCGCGACGCTCGCCGTCGCGACGGCGCTGAACGGGGCGATCGGCTACGACAAGGCGACGGTGATCGTCAAGAAGGCGACCGACAGCGGCCGCCCGCTGCGCGACGTCGCGCTCGAGGAGGGCGTCGACGCGAAGGTGTACGACGAGACGATCGACCTGAGGCGGATCGCGCGCGGCAATCGCGCGTGATCGGACGGGCATGAGGGCGAAGGCGAGCATCGGGGTGCGCGCGACGCGCGCGAGCGTCGCGACGCTCTGCGCGATGCTCGTGGCGCTCGTGTTCGCGTCGTGCTCGTCGGGCGCCTCCACGACGACGACGCCGCCGGTCGCGGCCGCGGCGTGCGGCGCGCACGGCGCGGAAGTCCTGGCGACGGCGGCGGGCGAAGTCGCGCGGCGGATCTACGCGTCGGAGGAGGGCAGTGGCGAGGTGTCGAGCGACAGGCGCCAGATCGAAACGTACGGTCCGCTGCTGAGCGCGGTGCAGCGCGGCGAACACGCGGCGATCGCAGCGGCGGTGCACAGCCTGGTGTACTCGCACACGCACATCGTGCGCCTGCGCGTGAGCCGCGGCGGCGAACTGCTGTACGACGAAGGCGGTCCGTACATCCTCGCGCCGATCAGCGGGACGCTGCGCTCGCACGGGCGGACGATCGGGCACTTCGTGTTCTCGGTGCAGGACGACCTCGGGTACGTCAAGCTCGTGACGCGGTTCATCGGCGCGCCGCTGATCCTGCGCACGGACTCGGGGCAGGTGCCGATCGAAGGGCTGCTGAGCCCGGGCCCGGCGACGATCCCCGATCACGGGCCGGTGAGCTACCGCGGCACGACGTATCAGGCGTACTCGTTCAACGTGCAGGCGTTCCCGAGCGGGCGGCTGCGCGTGTCGCTGCTGCTGCCGGTGACGCGCGCGCTGCAGACGCAGACGTGCGCGCAGATCAGGACCGGCGAGCTGGGGCACGTCGCGCAGCTGATCTCGCGCCGGTTCGCGTTGTCGCCGTCGTCGCTGCCGCCGTACGTGCGGCTCGTGCGGACGATGACGAACGGGCTCGTGTACGTGCGCGCGGGGTCGCGCACGCTCGCGGGGAGCACGCGCTCGACGCCGCCGAAGCTGCCGACGTCGGGCGCGCTTCGCTGGCACGGCGTCGAATACGGGGTGGCGTCGTTCCAGGCGCCGAGCTCGGTCGGCTCGGTGCACGTGTACGTGCTCGTTCAGTAGCGACAGCTCGAGTTGTTGAGAAAACCTGCCTGACTGTTAGACGCGTACCGCCCAGGGGTATCGCGATGATCGAGGGATGCACGAGCTTTCGATCGCACAGGCAATCGTCGACGTCGCGACGCGCCACGCGAGCGGCCGCCGCGTCGTGAGGGTCGAGGTGCGCGTCGGCGAGCGGCGCGAAGTCGAGCGCGGGTCGCTCGACTTCGCGTTCGCGCTGCTGACGCCGGGGACGGCGCTCGACGGGTCCGAGCTCGCGGTCGCGAGCGGGCCGGGCGAGGAGCTGTTCGTCGAGGCGCTTGAGCTCGAGGAGGAACCGGAGCGGGCGCGAGCGCTGCGGGCGGCCGGCGGCTAGCCGGGTCAGCCGGCGGGCATCGGCTTGAACAGCCGCGCGACGGCGCCGGCGGCGGGCTTGGCGGCGCCGGCGTAGGTGAACAGGCCCTTCTGGTTGATCCCTTCGATCAGCTTCAGCGAGGGCAGCTTGAAGCGGATCGAGCCGCCGTAGAACTGCGGCACGAGCGGGTAGTCGCGCAGGTCCCAGATCAGCATGCCGGTGAGCTTCGGGTCGGCGGAGTAGACGGCGATGTGGCGCGCGAGCAGACTCGCCTGGAAGCCGTAGCTGCCGGGCGCGCCGGCGGGGTTGAGCGTGTTCGATTCGGCGCCGAACTCGCTGATGACGACGATCTTGCCGGCGAACGTCCGCTCCTGCGCAAGCAGGCGTGCGCGCATCGACGCTTCCTGCTGGGCGGGCGAGGCCTGCGGCGAGTCGTACCAGCCGGTGTAGTCGGTCTCGGCGACGGCGTCGACGCCGCGGTAGAGGCTGCCGGCGACGGCGGGCGGGTGATCGCCCCAGACGTCGACGGCGACGATTCGCGTCGGGTCGGTTTCGTGCAGCCAGCGCGCGAGCGTCTGCACGTAGGCGACCTCGGCGGCGTTGCGTCCGTTGCCGGCGACCTCGTCGACGAGGTTCCAGGCGATGATCGACGGGTGCAGGCGGGCGGCGAGCGCGGCCGTGCGCGCCTGCTGCTCGGCTTCGCGCAGCAGCGTCGGCGTCGAGGAGTACCACTGGCCGGCGCCTTCGACGGGGCCGATGCCCTGCCAGACGAGGATGCCGGCGGCGTCGAGGCGTTCGAGCAGGGCGGGGTCGAGCGGGTGCTGCGAGCGCACGGCGTTGGCGCCGATCGACTTCAGCTCGCCGAGGATCGTGTTCTGGTCGGCGGGCGTGAGCGCGTCGCCGTGGCCGTGCGCGTCCTCCTGGATCGACGCGCCGTGCAGCTTCAGGCGCCGGCCGTCGAGCAGCAGCGCGCCTTCGTGCCAGGTCAGCTGGCGCAGGCCGACGCGCGCGAAGTAGCCGCTCTGTTCGCCGAGCGAGAGGCGCAGCGAGTAGAGCGTCGGGTGGCTCGGCGACCAGAGGGCGGGTTCGGGGACGGCGACGCTCGCCGCGAACGTGGCGCTGGCGCCGGCGGCGAGCGTCTGCGCGGGGAACACGACGGGGATCGTCTGGGCGTCGTCGGCGAGCGTCCCGCTCGGCGCGAGCGCGCGTTCGGGGCCGTCGTTGCGCACGCGGACGGTGAGGCGAACGGTCGCGCGCGCGGCTTGCGGCGTGTCGGGCTGAAGCGCCGTCTGGATGCTCGGTTCGGACAGCTCGCCCTGGCCGATCGCGCGCACGGTGACGGGGCCGTTCAGCCCGCCCCAGTTGAACCACGTGCGATGGAAGCCCTGCCGGCTCTGCATGGCGGGGTCGCGCCAGTCGATCCGCACGACGAGCGTGTGCGCGCCGGCGGCGAGCCGCGAGCGTCCTTCGAACGGGAGGTAGGAGCCGTGGTGCGAGGCGATCGGGTGACCGTCGAGGTAGACGGTGGCGTCGTAGTTGGCGGAGGCGAACGCGAACGCGTAGACGCTGGCGGCGGGCGCGGTCAGGCTCGTTCGGTACCACGCGACGGAGCCTTCGTAGTTGCGCTGGCCGGCGCTGCCTTTGACGTCGATCGGGTTGACGTCGTTCGGCACGGTCACGCCGCGCCCGGAGAAGCCGCCGCGCTGCCAGCCGCGGGCGAGGCCGCGGCCCGACGGGTCGAGCGCGAGCGTCCAGCGCGCGAGCAGCGTGCGCCCGGTCGGGCCTTCGGTGCTCGGCGCGACGCCGGGGACGACTGGCGGCGCGGCCGCGGCCGGCGGGGCTTCGTGTTCGCTCGGTGGAGCCGGCCCGGAGGGCGGCGCGTCGGCGGCGGCGGCGGCGGCGCCGAGCGCGACGCAGACCGCGGCGACGGCGAGCGCCGCGTTGCTCAGGGGGGTTCGCATGGCTATGCCTTCAACAACGAGGCGCCGCGTTCGGAGCGGGGCGCGCCGGCGGGCGCGCCGGCGGTGGCTGTCTCGCCGTCGGGGTCGCGGTCGCCGTCGGCGAGCATCCGCGCGAGCAGCGCGCGCGCGCCAGCCTTCGAGAGCGGTTCGTTGAGGTTGCCGCACTTGGGCGACTGCACGCAGGAGGGGCAGCCGCCGGAGCAGGGGCACTCGGCGATCAGCGCGTGGGCGTCGCGGCAGAGCTCGTCGAAGCGCTGGAAGGCGGTGCGGGCGATGCCGATGCCGCCGGGGTGACCGTCGTAGACGAAGATCGTCGGCCTGCCGGTCTGCGGGTGGTAGTTGGTCGAGAGGCCGCCGATGTCCCAGCGGTCGCACATGGCGATCAGCGGCAGCACGGCGATCTGCGCGTGCTCGGTGGCGTGCAGCGCGCCGAGCAGGACGTCGAGCGGGATCTCGTCTTGCAGCTGGCCGGAGTCGAGCTCGAACCAGAGCGCCTGCGTCTGGAAGCTCGTCGGCGGCAGGTCGAGCGGGTGCAGCTCGCGGAAGGCGTGGTCGGTGACGCCCTTGCGCTGGTAGGCGAGGACGGTGTCGGTGACGCTGACGTCGCCGAAGGAGAGCGTGACGCCAAGCGCCTGGCGACGGTCGAGCAGGCGCACGATGTCGGTGTCGGTGGCGCGCTTGGGCTGCGTGTACCAGTCGCCGGAGAACGGGGCGACGAGCGCGCGGCGGCGGTCGAGGTCGAGCTCGCGCACCTCGTACGTGCGACCCTGGTGCAGGTAGATCGCGCCGTCGTGGACGGTCGAATGCGCGCGCGCGGCCTCGGTCGAGCCGAGCAGCTCGCCGGAGGCGACGTCGACGATCGCGAACTGGTCGGGCGAGGCGGAGCGCAGCGAGACGTCGGCCGCCGGATAGGAGCCGTGCGCGCGCGGGACGTACATGTCGCCCGTCGTCTCGTCGGGTTCGATTTCTTGATTTTCGATGGATTTCGTCGTGCGCAGATTCGGCCGCCGGCGAAGATCGCCAGAGCTGACGAGCGCTTCGACGTGGCCCTCCCAGCGCGGGCCGAGGAACTCGGCGTCGTCGCGCGACAGCGGCCCCTCGTGCGCGGCGCAGAGCAGGTGCGCGCGGAAGATCAGCTGATTCTCGTGGTCGAGGATCGCGGCCTCGACGGGACGGTCGAGGAACTCGTCGGGATGGCGGCAGAAGAACTGGTCGAGCGCGTCGTCGCCGGCGACGTAGACGGCCAGGCCGCTGCCGCGGCGCTCGATCGTGGAGCGCCCGGCGCGACCCCACATCTGCTTCAGCGAGGCGACGGTGCCGGGGAAGGTGACGACGACGGCGGCGTCGAGCGCGCCGATGTCGATGCCGAGCTCGAGCGCGTCGGTCGTGATGACGGCGCGCAGCTCGCCGCGCATCAGCCGCGCCTCGAGCTCGCGGCGCTGCTGGGAGGTGTAGCCGGCGCGGTAGGGGACGACGAGCTCGGCGAGCTCGGGATGGGTGCCGGCGAGGTCGTCTTTGACGAGCCGGCTGAGCAGCTCGACTGCCTTGCGCGACTTGATGAAGCAGATCGTGCGCGTGCCGTCGCGGACGAGCCGCGCGAGCAGCTCGGCGGCCTCGCCGAGGGCGGAGCGGCGCGCGCCGATCGCCTCGTCGGTCAGCGGCGGGTTCCAGACGGCGACGCGCCGGGCGGGCGCGGGCGAGCCGTCGTCGTCGATCAGCGCGAAGTCGTCGAGCCCGGTCAGGCGCTCGGCGAGCTCGACGGGGTTGGCGATCGTCGCGGAGGTCAGCAGGAAGCGCGGCTCGGTGCCGTAGGCGGCGGCGATCCGGCGCAGGCGGCGCAGGACGTTGGCGACGTGCGAGCCGAACACGCCGCGGTAGACGTGCGCCTCGTCGACGACGACGACGGCGAGGTTGGCGAACAGGTCGGCCCAGGCGCCGTGGTTGGGGAGGATGCCGACGTGCAGCATGTCGGGGTTGGTCAGCACGACGTTGGCCTTCTTGCGGATCTCGGCGCGCGCCTCGCGCGGCGTGTCGCCGTCGTAGATCGCGGGGCGCACGCGCTTGGTCAGGCCGAACGAGTGAAGCGCGCGGGCCTGATCCTGCGCGAGCGCCTTCGTCGGGTAGAGGTACAGCGCGCGGGCGCGGGCGTCGCGGCAGAGGACGTCGAGCGTCGGCAGGTTGAAGCACATCGACTTGCCCGAGGCGGTGCCGGTCGTGACGATCGTCGGGCCGTCCCAGGCGGCGCGCAGGGCTTCGGCCTGGTGGGAGTAGAGCTGGCGCACGCCGAGGCGCTCGAGCGCGGCGAGCACGTCGGGGTGCAGCTCGGGCGGCGGCTCGACGAGCGTGGCGCGGCCGGGGCCGTTGTAGGCCTCGCGCACGAGCCGGCCGTCGGCGCGGCCGGCGTCGAGCAGCGCGCTCCAGGGCTCGGTCTGGCGGTCTTTGGCCACGGGTTGCGATAGTAGAGGCGATGTCAGCGCGCTCGTTCCACCACTCCGCATTCTCGGCGGAGCGGATCGCCGCGGAGCGCGCGGAGCGCGGTGTGAGCGTGTCGGTGTGCCTGCCGGCGCGCGAGTGCGCGGGCACGGTCGGGGAGATCGTCACGGCGCTCTCCCGGCTGCGCGAGACGGGCGCGATCGACCGGATCGTGGTCGTCGACGCGGCGTCGGCGGACGGCACGGCGCAGGTCGCGGCGCGCGCGGGGGCGGAGGTGCTGCAGGAGGCGGAGCTGATGCGCGAGCACGGCGCGGTGCTGGGCAAGGGCGATGCGATGTGGCGCGCGCTGTCGGCGCTCGAGGAGGACGTGGTGTGCTTCCTCGACGCGGACACGGAGCGCTTCCAGGCGCACTTCGCGACGGGGCTGATCGGGCCGCTGGTGTGCGAGCCGGACGTGTCGTTCGCGAAGGCGTTCTACCGCCGCCCGCTGACGTCGCCGGGCGCCGGCGTCGACGCGCGCGAAGGCGGCGGGCGCGTCAACCACCTGACGGCGCGGCCGGCGCTGGCGCTGCTGTACCCGGAGCTCGCGGAGATCCGCCAGCCGCTGGCGGGCGAGGTCGCGGCGCGGCGCGAGCTGCTGGAGCGGCTGCCGTTCGCGACGGGGTACGGCGTCGAGGTGGCGATGCTGATCGACGCGTGGCGGGCGGTCGGGCTGGAGGGAATCGCGCAGGTCGACCTGGAGGAGCACCACAACCGCCACCAGCCGCTGGCGGCGCTGGCGCCGATGGCGCTGACGGTGCTGGCGACGATCGCGCGACGGGTCGAGCGGGAAGGACGCCTGACGCTCGATCCGGCGGCCGCCGAGCGCGCGCCGGTCGAACGCCCGCCGCTGGCGAGCGTGACGGTCGCGTGATGGCGGCGCGCTGCCTGTACGTCGACCTCGACGGGACGCTGCTCGGGCGCGGCGCGTCGCTGCTGCACGACGGCGAGGGCGCGGTGACGCTCGAGGGCGTGCGCGCGATCCAGGCGTGCCTGCGCGCGGACGTCGAGGTCGTGCTGATGTCGGGCCGGCGGCGCGCGCAGGTGTTCGAGGACGCGCGGCTGCTCGGCCAGCGCTCGTTCATCTACGAGGCGGGGGCGTGCGTCGTGCTCGACGGCGAGGAGCACTGGCTGACGGGGGATCTGATGCCGGGCGAGCTGACGATCGCCGAGCAGATCGAGCGCTCGGGCGCGCCGGCGCTGCTGCTCGAGCACTACGAGGGCCGGATGGAGTACCACGAGCCGTGGCATCTGGATCGCGAGGTCTCGCACCTGTTCCGCGGCCTGGTCGACTCGCTGGAGGCCGACGCGCTGCTGCTCGAGCACGGCCACGGCAACCTGCGCCTGGTCGACAACGGCACGGTCAGCCGGCGCTCGCCGGCGCTCGCGGAGCTGCCGCAGGTCCGCGGCTACCACCTCGTGCCGATCAGCGCGTCGAAGGCGGCGGCGGTCGCGTTCCACCGCCGCGCGCGCGGGTACGAGCGCGAGCAGACGTTCGCGGTCGGCGACTCGCGCGAGGACATGGCGTGCGCCGAGCACGTGCAGACGTTCTGGCTCGTCGCGAACGCGGTCGAACGCGACCCGTCGATCCGCGAGGCGATCGCCGGCCGCGAGAACGTGCGCGTCGCGGAGGCGGGCTACGGGGCGGGCGTGTACGAGGCGGTGCTCAGCACGCTGGTGGAGCGCTGAGCACGTCCCGGGGGAGCGCTGCCCGGGCTGCGGCGACCGCAGCGGCGGTCGTCTCGGAGATCCGAACTGAGCTGAGCAGCTAACGCGATGTCTTGCGTAACCAGCAGAGAACGCGTCCAGTCAGCTCATCCCGTGCGATCGGAATGGATCAGCACATAGGATCGACCCTATGACTGTTGCTGAAACTATTCCAAGACGCTGACGGCCACCGCATTTTGCGCGCCGTGTCGCGCTCGCTATGAGCTCACGCGGAAGCTGACGAAGAGGCCACACCCCTGGCGCGGCGTGGCTAGCGCTCGCGATGCTTCGCCGGTGTCAGCCTGGCGAGCGTCTGATAGCGCCGAAGCAGAGTGGCGAGCCGGGAGACCTCATCGAATCGCCCGCGACCGTAGAGGGAATCCGTCACCTGATTCAGTTGTCGGTGAGCGCGCACGAGATCGGATGGCATCGCCAGGGGGTCGTACAGGTCGGCCAGTGTGCTTCCTGGATGATTCGCGCGCGCGACGAGCATTTCGTTGGCGGCATCGATCACCCGTTCGCGTTGCGGTTCAGATGGTGGGTCGGGCCACGGGAAGGTGTTGTAGACGAGGGTCGCGCTGATGCGGTAGTCGCCCTTCAACCGCCCGCCGATGGCCCGTACCCATGCCATCCACATTGCGGAGTGCAGGAGGCCGAAGACGTAGAGATCACTCGTCTCGATCGTCATTGTGGAATCGTGTGCGATCACGTCGACGCTCGACTGCACCATCGGGACGTAGGCGCGATTCTCTGACGTGTGCCGTGGAACGCAGATGTAGTCCCGGGTCGGCTGGCGGATCTCTGCGAAGAGCGAAGGGGTCGAAGCGAGCTCCCGCGTGGCTGCGCGCTTTGAGGCGAGCCTGTATTCGCGGACGCGCTGGATGCGGGAACGCAGCTCGCCCGAGTTGCGGAGGTCAGCTGGGTTCGCGCCCTTGAGCCACAAGCACCAACGCTCGCCCCCGTCGAGCATTCCGTCTGCGCCCAGCAGGACCTTGATGTACTTCGCGGCGATCGGGTCGACCGATTCGATCGTCTCTCGCTCTGTGGCCGTGAGCAGGAGGTGGCCGCCGTCGTTCGGCATCGAGCCGAACGACATGGCAGGGACGAGCAATAGCGTTGTCCGTGATGGCCTGGGGAGTACGTTTGCCGGAGCATCTGCGAGGTACGGGTTGACTTCCGTGGCGAGTCGTTCTTGCGGATCATCCACGGAGGCCTTCTCGTAGTCGAAGATCAGCTTCTGTCGGCGTTTGCCACCTTCGCTGAAGCCAATGATCACGACGTACACGGCGGCTTTGCCGCGAGCCTCGCTGGTCCATCGAAAGCTGCGGTGGGCGAAGTCGACCCGCATGCCCTTTCCGAGCAGGATCGGCCAGAGCGCGGGCACCTGCTCGCCCTGCACGATGGAGTTGGTTGCAACGAACGCGACGCGTGCGCCTGTTCCCTTGATGTAGTCGGTCGCCTTGGCAAACCAGGCTGTCACGTAGTCGAGGACCGAGGTGCCGCCGAATATGCGCTTCATGTCGGCGACCTGCTCGTCGTCTCGGCGCTTCTTAGCGACGAACGGCGGATTGCCGAACACGTAGCTGCACCGGGACGCGTCGATGACGGTGTTCCAGTCGGTGCGTAGCGCATTCTCGACGTGGATGTTGGCTGGCGTGTGTAGCGGGATGCGAGCGTAGGTGAGGCCGAACTCCTGGCTGAGCTCTTGGTTGGCGAGATGGTCCATCAGGTACATCGCGACCTCGGCTATTCGCGCCGGGAACTCCTCGATCTCGATGCCGTAGAACTGGTCAACGTCCACGTGCGAGAGCAGCGCGACGTCAGCGCTTAGTTGTCCCTCGCGGACTTTCTTGTCGAGCTTTTGGAGGCGCCGCAAGACCTCGAGCTCGACGCGTCGTAGCTCGCGATAGGCGATCACGAGGAAGTTTCCGCAGCCGCAGGCGGGGTCGAAGAACGTCAGCCTCCGCAGTTCGCCGAACAGTTGACGCAGCTTCTGTCTGTCGTTCCCGGCGGCGTCCAGACGGGTGCGGAGTTCGTCGAGGAACAGCGGGCCGATCGTCTTCAGGATGTTGCGCTCAGTCGTGTAGTGCGCGCCGATCATCCGTCGCTCCGCGGGCTTCATCACCGACTGGAACATCGAGCCGAAGATCGCCGGGCTGATCTTCGACCAGTTGAATCGGCACGCCAGCAGCAGCGTTTCTCGCATCGACTGGTCGAACGCCGCCAGCGGGATGCGCTCTGAGAACAGCTGCCCGTTGACATAGGGAAACGCGTCAAGGGTTTGATCGAGAGCGGCCTGCCGCTCCTCGCGCGGCTGATCAAGGACCTCAAACAGCGCGCCAAGATGCATCCCGAGGTCGCTTCCATCCTCATCGGTCTTTCGTTCCAGATACTCCTCGAACAGACCCGTCTCGCCCCACAGCGCGGTGTCGTCCGCGAACATGAGGAAAAGCAGCCGGACGAGCATGACGCGGAGGCGATGGTCGCGGTAGCCGCTGGCGGCGAGCTTGTCGTGCAGCACGCCCATGAGTTCGGCGGCCTTGACGTTGACCTCGTGTTCCTCGCCGAACGTCCGCGAGCGGTAGCCCGCCAGGAACGTGAACATCTCAAGCTTGTCGGGCAGTTCGTGGATGGCGAACTCTGTCTCCGACCGCGTGTCGAGATCCAGGACACGGAATCGATCGAAGTCGGACAGGATGATCAGCTGCGGAAGCTCCTCTTCCTTCAGGCCGTGGAGATACCCCTCGGCTTGGTCCATTGCCGCATCAAGGTCCTCCCCGGCGCTCTTGTGCTCGACGAGCACCCTCCCAGGCCAGAACGCGTCGATCTGGCCTGTCGTGCCGCTGAGCTTCTTGACATTCCGCTCGAATGTCACCCGGCGTCGGCGTCGGATGCCGAAGATCTCGAACCACTCGTTCCAGAAGGTCTGTCGCTCGGCTGCCTCGCGAGTCTCGCCCGCCCACTCGTTCACGAAGGCGCGGGCGCGACCACGCATGTCGCTGACCGTCAGCATGCCGCCGGTACCATACGCGCGTCCGGTTCGCATCGTGTGCGCTACGCGAGCTGCAGCTCGATCTCGCGCCGACAGCCGCACGATCGTGACCGCCCGCGGTTCGTGATGGGCATTTCCGCGTGGCAGCTCCTCGACCGCGCTGCTCGAATCGAGCGCACGCGCGATCTGGCTCGCGAGCTCGGGACGCGGGGAGTAGGCGAGGTACTGTTCTGTCGTTGTCAGGTGCGTGTGGCGTGTCAGCGCTTGGATCGTCCGCATGTCGACGCCCTTCGCCGCGAGGCCAGTCCCGAACGAGTGGCGCAGGTTGTACATCCTGATCGGCTTCAGCCCCGCCGCTGCGCGCGCGAGCTTGAACGCTTCGCGCAGCTGGTGTTCGGGGGCCGGGTGGTCCGGTTCGAGCTCGCGCACGAATATGTAGTCCTTGTCCGACGTGAAGTACCCGCGGTCCTTCAGCTTTGCGAGGGCGCGAGCCAGCCGCGGCGTCATCGGGATCGCCGCTGATTCGGCCGTCTTGGTCGTGTCCCGCCGTCCACGCACCCAGTTGTCGTACGGACGCAGCACCATCGCGCTGAAGTTGGAGCGCCCAGCGCACCCCGAGCGCCTCGCCGGGCAGTCGAAGCCCGGCGTGCGCACCGCACAGCCAGAACGCTTCCTTGAGCAGCCCGGGGGCGTGTGCCGGCAGACGACTGACTTCATCCGGGTCGTAGAAGTCGTCACGCCGCAGGATGCGACGGCCGGCACCCCAGCGGATGGCCTATCTCGCATCACGCTACCATGACACCATGAGTAAGAACCTCACGGTGCGCCTCGACGACGCGCTCGCATCCGACACGGAGGCGCTCGCCAGGGCCGAAGGCAAGAGCCTCAACGAGACCGTCAAGCAGGCGCTATCCGAGGCGGTCCAGCGTCGCCGCGAAGACCCCGAGTTCAAGGCGCGCTTGCGTCGCATCATCGAGGAGGATCGCGAGCTGCTCGAGCGGCTTGCGAAGTGATCCGGTACGTCGAGCTCGTCGCCGTGTAGATCTACCCGGCCGTCGCGCCGCGGCTGATCCGCCGCCACACGCGCCGCCAGAAGCCGGGTTGGGGCCGGCGGCGCCACATCGCGGGCGGGGGAACGGTGGCGCGCACGAGCGCGACCCAGTCGTCGAGCGGCAGCTCGCCCGAGATCAGGCGGCCGAGGGCGCCAGTGACGGGTGCGGCGACGCCGGCACGCTCGAGCGCGCGTGCGAGCAGCGGCACCGACTCGAGCGCCTCGACGGCCTGGCCGACGCGCGCCGGGATCTCGGCGGCGGGGACGCCGGCGGCGAGCAGCTCGCCGGCGCGGCGGTTGCGGCTCTCGCGCGCGAGCGCCGTCGCGACGAGGTCGCCGGCGCCGGCGAGTCCGATCATCGACTCGGGTCGCGCGCCGAGCGACTCGGCGTAGCGCCAGACCTCGGCGAAGATGTGTCCGGCGGCCGCGCCGGCGGCGTTCAGGCCCTGCGCCTCGGTTGCGCCGGCGGCGAGCGCGGCGGCGTTCTTGGCGGCGCCGGCGAGCTCGACGCCGAGCGGGTCGTTCGAGCGCTCGCAGACGACGCCCGCGCGTGTGAAGACCTGCGCGATCGCGCGTGTCAGCTCCTCGTCGCTCGAGGCGGCGACGAGTCCGGCGCCGGCGTGGACCATCTCCTGCGCGTGCGCGGGGCCGCCGACGCAGGCGACGCGGTGCGCGCCGAACGTCGCCGACAGCATCTCGGTCGGCGGGCGGCCGTCTGGCGGGACGAGTCCCTTGGCGACCGACACGACCGCCGCGCGGCGTCCGAGCCCGGCGGCGCCGAGCGCCGCGATCACCTCGCCGAGCCCGCGCGAGGGCACGGCCAGAAACACGTAGTCGGCGCGCTCGACGCCGGCCGACGCGGGCTCGATCCGCAGCTGCGCCGGCAGCTCGACGCCGGGCAGGTAGGCGGCGTTCTCACGCTCGCGCTCGAGCGTCTGCGCCTGCTCGGGCGTGCGCGTCTGCAATGTCGTGCGCAGGCCTCCGCGCGCGAGCAGCACGGCGAGCGCCGTGCCGAACGAGCCGGCGCCGATCACCGTCGCCCGCCGCGCGCCCGGCGTCGGCAGCGAGCGTCCGCGAGCGGCTCGACCGGCCGGGCTCGGAGTAGGCTCGGGCTCGGGCATCTGATGAGCGAGCGTAGCGATCCACACGAGCGCGGCGTGCGATGGCGCAACTGGACCGGCGATCAGTCGTGCCGGCCGGTCGAGCTCGCGCGCCCGCGCTCGATCGACGAGCTTTCGCAGGCGATCGAGCGCGCCGCCGCGAGCGGCCGGCGAGTCCGCACGGTCGGCGCCGGGCACTCTTTCAGCGACGTCGCGTGCACCGACGGGACGATGCTGCGCCTCGACGGGCTCGCGGAAGTGCTCGACGTCGACAGCGCGAGCGGCCTCGTGCGCGCACAGGCGGGCATCCCGATCCGCGAGCTCAGCCGCCGCCTCGACGCGCACGGGCTCGCGATGGAGAACCTCGGCGACATCGACGTGCAGAGCATCGCCGGCGCGATCTCGACGGCGACGCACGGGACGGGCGCGCGCCTGCGCAACATCGCCGCGCAGGTCGTCGAGCTGACGCTCGTGCTCGCCGACGGCTCGACGCTCGTGTGCTCGCCCGAGCGCGATGCGGAGACGTTCCGCGCCGCGCGCGTCGGGCTCGGCTCGCTAGGCGTCGTCGCCGAGGTTACGCTCCAGTGCGTGCCTGCATTCACGTTGCGCGGCGTCGACGCGCCGGCGCCGCTCGCCGAGACACTCGAACGCTTCGAGGATCTGGCGCTCGGCAACGACCACTTCGAGTTCTTCGTCTTCCCGCACGCCGACGTCGCGCTGACGCGGACGAACAACCGCACCGACGAGCAGCCGCGACCGCGCGGGCGGCTGAACGCGTACGTCAACGACGTGCTGCTGACGAACCACGCGTTCGGGCTGTTCTGCCGCGTCGGGCGGCGCGCGCCGAGCCTGATCCCGCGGCTCAACCGGCTCGTCACGCGCCTGGCCGGGCGCAGCGTGCGCGTCGAGCGCTCGGCGGCGATCTTCGCGAGCCCGCGGCTCGTGCGCTTCACCGAGATGGAGTACGCGCTGCCGCGCGAGCGGACGACGGAGGCGGTGCGGCGGGTGATGGAGATGATCGAGCGGCGCGGCTTCGCGGTGCCGTTCCCGATCGAGGTGCGCACGGTCGCGCCCGACGACGCGTTCCTCAGCACCGCGAACGGGCGCGACAGCGGCTTCGTCGCGGTGCACATGTTCGAGGGCATGCAGTGGCGGCCGTACTTCGAGGCCGTCGAGGCGATCATGGACGAGCTCGGCGGCCGTCCGCACTGGGGCAAGCGCCACTTCCAGACGGCGGCGACGCTGCGCGGGCGCTATCCGGAGTGGGATCGCTTCCAGGCCGTCCGCGCGCGGCTCGATCCGGAAGGCCGGTTCGTCAACGACTGGACCGAGCGCGTGCTCGGGCCGGTGGGAGGCGAGGGCCGATGAGCGGCGAGACGGCGACCGAGGTGAGGGACAGCGCGCCGGCGCCCGTACGGACGGCCGCGTCGCGCGGCGGCGACGCCGCCTACGCCCGGCTGGAGCGGGCGACGGCGGGTCTCGAGGCGCCGTTCGCGCTGATCGACCTCGACGCGCTGCTCGCCAACGCGGCCGACCTCGAACGGCGCGCGGGCGCCAAGCCGATCCGCCTCGCGAGCAAGTCGCTGCGCTGCCGCCCGCTGCAGGAACGGGTGCTCGCGCGAGCTGGCTTCCACGGCACGCTCGCGTTCACGCTGCCCGAGGCGTTGTGGCTCGCCGAGCATGGCGGCGAGGACATCGTCGTCGCGTATCCGACGGCCGACATGCACGCGCTGCGAGCGCTCGTCGACGGGCCGCACGCGGAACGGATCGCGGTGATGGTCGACGGCGTCGAGCAGCTCGAGCTGCTCGACCGTGCGCTCGCCGGCGCCGGCGCGGCCGAGCTGCGCGTGTGCATCGACGTCGACGCCGGCTGGCGGCCGCTCGGCGGCCGTGTGCGGATCGGCGTCAAGCGCTCGCCCGCCCATACGCCCGGGCAGGCGGCGGCGCTCGCCGGCGCGATCGCCGCGCACGAGCGCCTGCGCCTGGTCGGCGTGATGATGTACGAGGCGCAGATCGCCGGGCTCGGCGACAGCCCGCCCGGGCGCGCGCTGCGTTCGCTCGCGATCCGCGCTGTGCAGGCGCTCTCGGCGCGCGAGCTGCTCGCGCGCCGCCGAGCGGTCGTCTCCGCCGTCGAAGGCGTTCTCGCGAGCGCCGGCGCGCCGGCGCTCGAGCTCGTCAACGGCGGCGGCACGGGCGATCTCGAGCGCTGCGCGCACGACCCGGCGCTGACCGAGGCGACGGCCGGCTCGGGCCTGTACGGGCCGACGCTGTTCGACGCCTACCGCTCCTTCGCGCCGCGTCCCGCCGCGCTGTTCGCGCTGCCCGTCGTCAGGCGGCCCGCGCAGGGCGTCGTGACGGCGCTCGGCGGCGGCTACCTCGCCTCCGGCCCGGCCGACGCGGCGCGGCTGCCGCAGGCGTACCTGCCGGCGGGCCTGCGGCTCGATCGCCAGGAGGGCGCCGGCGAGGTGCAGACGCCGCTGCTCGGCGCCGCGGGCGACGCGCTCGCGCTCGGCGACCGCGTGTACATGCGCCACGCGAAGGCGGGCGAGCTGTGCGAGCGCTTCGCGAGCCTGTACGTGCTCGAGGGCGAGCGGGTCGTCGACGAGCTGCCGACGTACCGCGGCGAGGGGCGCTGCTTCCTGTGAGCGCGACCGGCGCGAGCGAGGCCGACGTGGCGCTCGAGGCGCTGCTGCGCGAGGTCGTCGAGACGCTCGCGCCGCTCGATCGCACGCCGTGCTCGCCGGGCGAGCGAGCGGCCGCCGAATGGCTGCTGACGCGGTTGCACGCGCTCGACGTCGACGTCGCGCTCGAGCCGGAGCACTCGTGGGGCACGTTCCCGCCGACCGCGACGGGGCTCGGCCTCGCCGGGATGTTCGCCGCCGCGCTCGTGCTGCGCGGCCGGCGAGCGACGGCGGCGCCGCTCGCGCTCGCGACGTTCGCCGGCATCGTCGACGAGGCGCAGAACGGCCCGCGGATCCTGCGCCGGATCGTGCGCCGCCGCCGCGCGACGGTCAACGCGATCGCGCGCGCCGGCGACCCCGCGGCGCGCAGCACGCTCGTCGTGATCGCCCATCACGACGCGCCGCAGAGCGGGATGCTGTTCGACCAGACGCTGCAGCGGCGCCTGCACGAGCGCGCGCCGCAGCTGATCGAGCGCGCCAGGACGCCGCTGCCGCAGTGGTGGGTCGGACTCGCCGGGCCGCTCGCGACGCTGACGGCGGCGGTCACGGGCAGGCGCGCGTTCGCGCGGCTCGCGCTGGGGCTCGGCGCGCTCGGCACGGCGATCGTCGCCGACATCTGGCGCAACGAGACGGTGCAGGGGGCGAACGACAACCTCTCGGGCGTCGCCGTGCTCGTCGCACTCGCCGAGCTGCTGCGGCGCGAGCCGGTGCCGGACCTGCGCGTGCTGCTCGTCTCGTGCGGCGCCGAGGAGACGCTCCAGGACGGGATCCGCGCGTTCGTCGCGCGCCACCGCGACGAGCTCGATCCAAGCCGGACGGTGTTCGTCAACCTCGACACGGTCGGCTCGCCGCATCTGGTGATGCTCGAGGGCGAGGGGCCGGTCTGGATGGAGGACTACCGCGGTCCGTGGCTGCGCGACCTCGTCGCGTCGCACGCCGAGCGCCTCGGGATCGGCCTGCACCGCGGCTTTCGCGCGCGCGCGTCGACCGACAGCGTGATCCCGAATCGCGCCGGCTACCCGATCGCGACGCTCGTGTCGATGACCGACTGGCGGATGCCGGCCAACTACCACCTGCCGAGCGACGTCCCCGCGAACCTCGACTTCGCGAGCGTGCTCGACGCGACGCGTCTCGTGCACAGCGTCGCGAAGGCGCTGCCGGACGCGCTCGCGGCGCCCGACCCGCTCTGACGGTGCCCGAGGGCGACACGATCCACGACGCCGCGCGGCGGATCCGCGCGGTGCTGCTCGATCGCGTGCCGGACGAGATCAGCACGCCGCATCCGCGGCACGCCGCCGAGCGCTGGCCCGAGCGCCTGGCCGGACGCGCCGTGCGGTCGGTCGACGCGCACGGCAAGCACCTGTTCGTGCGCTTCGACGGCGAGCTGACGCTGCACTCGCACCTGCGGATGACCGGCTCGTGGGGCGTGCATCGCGAGGGCGCGCGCTGGAAGCGTGCGGCGCGGCGCGCGTGGCTCGTGATCGGCGCGGGCGAGTGGAGCGTCGTCGAGTTCGACGGGCCGGTGCTCGAGCTGATGCGCGAGTCGCGCACCCGCTTCGACCGACGGCTGGCGGCGCTCGGCCCGGACGTGATCGGCGAGCGCTTCGACGCGCGCGCGTTCCTCGCGCGGCTGCGCGCGCAGGATCCGCGCCGCGCGCTCGGCGACGCGCTGCTCGACCAGCGGATCGTCGCCGGCATCGGCAACGTGTGGAAGTCCGAGGCGTGCTTCGCCGCCGGCGTCAGCCCGTGGCGCGAGCTCGGCGCGCTCGACGACGGCGAGGCGCTCGCGATCGCCGAGTTCGCGCACGAGCGGATGACCCGCTCGGCCGCGGTCGACGGCTTCAGCACGCGCCCGCGCGCCGTGTACAAGCGCGCCGGTCGGCCGTGCGAGCGCTGCGGCGCGCCGATCCGCAGCCACGGCCAGGGTGAGGACAACCGCACGACGTACTGGTGTCCGGGCTGCCAGGCCTGAGCGCTGGGGGCTCAGACGACCTTCGCGAGCTTGCGGCCCGCGGCGCGCAGCGAGCGATGATTCCGCGCCTGGACGATCGTCTGTAGGTCGAGGATGCGCGCATCGAACGAATCCAGCAGGTTCTCGCCGGTCACGGCATATGCGGGCACGCCGGCCTGGCGAGCGCGCGTGGCGATCTCGAACGCGACGCTTCCCGCGAGCGTCCGCTCGTGCAGGCGCGGCTCGGCGATCACGACGGCCCGCGCGGCGCGCATCCGCGCGTCGAAGTCCGACGCGCCGGCGAGCGAGCGCACGGCCGCGCTCTCGCGCGCGCCGTCGATCGGGCACTCGTCGCTCTCCCAGCCGCCGTCGCGCAGCCCCGCCGCGATCGCCGCCGCGACGCGCGTGGCGTCAAGGCGCTCGTCGAACGGGCGCGCGGCGATCAGCAGCGTTCGCGGGATCACGATCGGGCATCCTTCCAGCAATGGCCGCTGAGAAGGCTGAGCCGGCGCTGATCGACGTGGCCGGGCACGAGGTGCGCGTCAGCAACCCCGCGAAGCCGTTCTTCCCGGAGCGCGGCCTGACGAAGCTCGACCTCGTCAACTACTACGTCGAGTGCGCCGAGGCGGTCGTGCGCGGCCTGCGCGACCGTCCGACGGTGATGAAGCGGTGGGTCGACGGCGTCGCCGGCAAGCCGTTCTTCCAGAAGCGCGTGCCCGACGGCGCGCCGGAGTGGCTGCAGACGGCGACGGTCACGTTCCCGAGCGGCCGCCACGCGCGCGAGCTCGTGCCGAACGACGCGGCGCACCTCGTCTGGGGCGTGAACCTCGGCGTGATCGACTGGAACCCGTGGGCGGTCCGTCGCAGCGACCTCGACCACCCCGACGAGCTGCGCGTCGACCTCGACCCGCAGCCGGACGTGCCGTTCTCCGAGGTCCGCGAGGTCGCGCTCGGCGTGCGCGACGTGCTCGACGAGCACGGGCTCGTCGGCTTCCCGAAGACATCGGGCTCGCGCGGGATCCACATCTACGTGCGGCTCGTGCCCGAGCACGACTTCCTCGAGGTCCGCACGGCCGCGCTCGCGCTCGCGCGCGAGGTCGAGCGGCGGATGCCCGGCCGCGCGACGAGCCGCTGGTGGAAGGAGGAACGCGAAGGCGTGTTCATCGACTACAACCAGAACGCGCGCGACCGGACGATCGCCTCGGCGTACTCGGTCCGCGCGGTCGCCGACGCGCGCGTGTCGTGTCCGCTGGAGTGGGACGAGGTCGCCGACGTCGACCCGGCCGAGCTGACGATGGAGACCGTCCCGGCGCGGCTGCGCGAGCGCGGCGACCCGGCCGAGCGGATCGACGAGCGCCCGGCGCGGCTGGAGTCGCTGCTCGAGCTCGCCGCGCGCGACGAGCGCGAAGGCCTCGGCGACGCGCCGTGGCCGCCGCACTTCGCCAAGCAGAAGGGCGAGCCCAAGCGCGTGCAGCCGAGCCGCGCGAAGAAGGAGAGCGCGTGACGCTGCCGCTGACACCGCCGTTGAAGCCGCAGCTCGCGCTCTCGCGCAAGGCGCTGCCGGAGGGTGAGGACTACGTCTACGAGGTCAAGCTCGACGGCTTTCGCTGCGTCGCGTTCGTCGACGGCGATGACGTCTTCCTGCAGTCGCGCAACGGCAAGACGCTCGGGCGCTACTTCCCCGAGCTGACGCTGCCGGCGGGCCGCTACGTGCTCGACGGCGAGATCGTCGTGCGCGACGCCGGCGGCGCCGAGGACTTCGACGCGCTCGGCCAGCGGATCCATCCGGCCGCGTCGCGGATCGAGCGGCTCGCCGCCGAGACGCCGGCGGTTTACGTCGTGTTCGACGTGCTCGCGCGCGACGATCGCGCGCTGCTCGAGCTGCCGTTCGTCGAGCGCCGCGCCGCGCTGGAGGAGCTGCTCGGCGAGCCGCGCTTCGACGGCGCGCCGGTCGAGCTGATGGCGACGGCCGAGACCGAGGGCGAAGCGCAGGAGTGGCTCCAGCACGCCGAGGGCGCGATCGCCAAGCTGCGCTCGGCCCCGTACCTGCCGGGCGAGCGCAAGGGGATGGTCAAGGTCAAGCGCGTGCGCACGATCGACGCCGTGATCGTCGGCTGGCGGCCGGGCAAGGAGGAGGGGACGGTCGGCGCGCTGATCCTCGGCCTGTACGACGGCGGCGAGCTGCGCGTCGTCGGGCACTGCTCGGGCCTGTCGGCCGCCGAGAAGCGCCGCCTGCCGGGCTTCCTCGCCGAGTACGAGTCCGGCGAGAAGGGCTCGGGCGAGCAGAGCCGCTGGAGCGCCGGCAAGGACCTCGAGTGGATCGGCCTGCGCCCGGAGCTCGTCGTCGAGATCGACTTCGACCACGTCTCCGCCGGGCGCATCCGCCACGGCGCGAAGCTCAGGCGCTGGCGCGATGACAAGGACCCGCGCGAGTGCACGTTCGACCAGCTCAACTAGGATCAAACGCATGAGCAGCGCCACCGCGACGGTCGCCGAGGAGGAGTACCTGCAGATCCTCTTCTGGCTGCACGAGGCCGGCCTGCCGATGACCGGCGCGAACGTCGCGCGCGCGATGCAGCTGTCGGCGCCGACCGTGCACGAGATGGTCGGGCGCCTCGAGCGAGACGGGTACATCACGCGCGACAAGGACCGGACGATCGCGTTCACGCCGTCGGGCGTCGAGCACGCCGAGCAGATCGTCCGCCGCCACCGTCTGATCGAGCGCTTCCTGACCGACGTGCTCGGCGTGCCGTGGGACGAGGTGCACGAGGAGGCCGAGCGGCTCGAGCACGCGATGTCGCCGGTACTCGAGGAGCGCATGCTCGCGGCGATCGGCGACGCGAAGACGTGCCCCCACGGCCATCCGATCGTCGCCGGCGCGCGCCTGGCCGGCGTGCCGCTCGGCGACGTCGAGGTCGGCGCGAGCGTGCGCATCCTGCGCTTCGAGAACGAGGCCGAGGACCTGCTGCACTACCTGAAGGAGTCCGGCCTCGAGCCGGGCCTCGAGGGCAAGCTCGTCGAGCGCGACGACGAGCGCGTGGTCGTCGTGACCGCCGACGGCCGCAGCTGCGTCGTCACGCCGAGCGTCGCCGAGACGGTCTCGGTCATCGCCGACCCGTCGCCGCCCGAGCGCACGGCGCTGCCCGACCAGCTCGTGCTCGGGCAGCGCTACGGGCGCTGAGCGCGCGCCGCGCGTCTGCCGATCAGTGCGACGATCGTCGCGAGCGCGACGAGCAGGCCGCCGTAGAAGAGGATGTGCGTGAAGGCCGTGACGACCGTCAGCGTGTCGAGGAGAACGCGCTCCTCGTGGACCGAGGCCGCTTCGTTGAGTTCGTGCGCGACGAGCAGCAAGCTCGCTCCGAGCAGCGTGCCGGCGAGGCCGGCGAGCGCGATCGTGCTCCACCGCGCGATCCGCTGACGCCCGGACGCCGTCAGGTCGCGCGTGCCGCGCCGGCCGGCGAGCGCGCCGCCGCCGCCGCCGGCGAGCAGCGCGAGAATGGACGCGACGAGCCAGACCATCTAGGCGTCGTCCGTGCGGTGCGGACGGGCGAGGAGGAACACGGTCGTAGCGAGCGCCGCGAGCACGCCCGACTGGCTGGCGATCGCCAGCGCCGCGTTGGCGAGCGTCTGGGCGTCTCGTGACGGGGCGCTGATTTCGTCGCCGAGACCCGACCCGGCGAGGCCGCCGTCGGCGAACTCGTGGATCGCGAGGTACACGTGCATCGCCGCGAGCCCACACGCCGCGCCGGCGAGCGCGCAGATCACCAAGCCGATCGCGACCGACCCCGGCGTCTGCGCGAGCGTCGGCGCGTAGCGAAACGTCGCGAATGCGCCGGCCGCGAAGCCGCCGAGCGTGACGACGATCGTCGCAACTAGCATCGCTGCGGCGGGTGCGCGGGCATGGCGGCAAGCTACCCGCGGTCGCGGTCGGATGGCTCGAATCGGCGGCGGCGCGGTTCGCCGGACAGTCAGGTGGGCCTATAGCGAGCGGTACGCCGCGGCGAGGCGCGCGATGCCCTCGTCGATCTGCTCGGGCGTGACGCCGGAGTACGCGAGGCGCAGCGTGTTCTCGCCGCCGTCGAGCAGGAAGTCGGTGCCCTTGACGAACGCGACGCCGAGTTCGGCGGCGGCGTCGAACAGGCGCGCGACGTCGGTGCCGGGCGGCATCGTCACCCACATGAAGTAGCCGCCGTCGGGCTGCACGAACTCCGCCTCGGGCAGCTCGCGGCGCAGCGCTTCGGTGAGCGTCAGCGCGCGCTTGGCCAGCGCCGTGCGGACGGTCTCGATCGAGCGCTCGATCGCGCCGGACGCGCAGAACTCGTAGACGATCGACTGCGCGACCATGTTCGGCGAGATATACGTGTTCGTCGCGAGCTTCGCGATCGCTGCGATCACGTCGGGCGGGCCGACGAGATAGCCGACGCGGATGCCGGGGCAGACGGTCTTCGAGAACGACGACGCGTAGACGACGCGCTCGGGGTCGATCGACAGCATCGTCGGCATCGACTCGCCGCTGAAGCGCAGCGCGACGTACGGGTCGTCCTCGAACACGAGGAAGCCGTACTGCGCGGCGAGCGCGAGCAGCGCATGGCGCTTGGCGAGCGACAGCGTGTAGCCGGCCGGGTTCTGGAAGTTCGGGATGATGTGCGCGAGCTTCGGCCGCAGCGCGCCGGCGCCGAGCGTACGCGCGAGCGCGTCCGTGTCGATCCCGTCGGGCTGCAGCTCGATCGGGTGGATCTTCGCGCCGCGCCCGCGCAGCGACAGCAGCGTGCGGTCGTACGTCGGGCGCTCGACGACCACGTCGTCGCCGGGACGCACGACGTGGTCGAACAGGAACGCGTCGGCCTGCATCGAGCCGTTCGTGACGAGCACGCGCTCGGGCTCGACGCC
Source organism: uncultured Solirubrobacteraceae bacterium (assembly GCA_963782925.1). Taxonomy (GTDB): domain Bacteria; phylum Actinomycetota; class Thermoleophilia; order Solirubrobacterales; family Solirubrobacteraceae; genus Palsa-744. The sequence goes on along the minus strand of CAWALH010000002.1, from coordinate 1,063,639 downwards.
GTGGCGGTCGGCGATCCACGCGCGCAGGCGTGGGTATCCGACGGACGTCCCGTACGCGGTCGTCCCGCCCGGATCGCTCTCGAACGCGCGCACGGCCGCGTCGCGCAGGCCGTCGACGTCGACGATGTCGAGCGACGGCGCGCCGCGCGCGAAGGAGATGGCGGGTCCGGCGGGAGCTGGCACAGCCGCGTAGGTTATGCGTCCGAGCAACTCGTCGTAGTCGTGCGTCAGCTCGCGCGCCGTCCGCTCGAGCCGCTCGCGGAAGCGAAGCAGCTCGGCCGCGCTCGGCGGGCTGTCGGACTCGCGCGGCGGACGGCGCCCGGGGATATGCCGCGGATCGCCGGCGCCGTCGCTGAGGTAGGTCGCCTCGTCGGCGGCGGGCTGCGTCGTGACGAGCGGTTGCGCCGTGGCGACCGGCCCGTGCTCGACCGCCTCGTCGACGAGGCGGCTCGCGCCGGTGTACGCGACCGGCGCCGCCTCGGTGGGCGCCGGCTCGGCGGATGCAGTCGGATCGCCCCGGCCGTCCTGACCGAGACCGCCGAGCACGCGCTCGAGCTCGCGCAGCTTGCGCTCGAGCTCTCCGAGGGTGTCTGCGATCTCGCGATCCACGAGCGCCAAGCGTAGCGGCGCGCCGGGGTCGCCGTCAGGCGCCGACGGACGCTCCGCCGAGCACCTCGACGGCGATCGCTGCCGCTTCGGTCGGCGTGCGACCGACGCGCACGCCCCTTGCTTCGAGCGCCTGCGCCTTGGCCGCGGCGGTGCCCGAGGAGCCGGACACGATCGCGCCGGCGTGGCCCATCTGCTTGCCGGCGGGCGCCGTGAAGCCGGCGATGTACGCGACGACCGGCTTGCTGACGTTCTCGGCGATGTAGTCGGCCGCCTCCTCCTCGGCCGAGCCGCCGATCTCGCCGGACAGGACGATCAGCTCGGTCTCCTCGTCGCCCTCGAACAGCTCGAGGATGTCGACGAACGACGAGCCCGGGACCGGGTCGCCGCCGATCCCGACGATCGAGCTGCAGCCGAAGCCGGCGCGCGCGATCTCGTTTCCGATCTGGTAGGTCAGCGTGCCCGAGCGCGAGACGACGCCGATGTTGCCGCGCTCGAAGAACGACGCCGGGATGATCCCGACGTTCGCCTTGCCGGGCGAGAGGATGCCCGGGCAGTTCGGCCCGACCAGCCGCGTGCCCGGGTGGTCGCGCTTCAGCGTGTTGTATGCGCGCAGCTCGTCGTGCGCCGGGATGCCCTCGGTGATCGCGACGATCAGCTCGACGCCGACAGCGGCCGCTTCGAGGATCGCGTCGGCCGCGAAGCGCGGCGGCACGAAGATCATCGCCGTGTTCGGCTGCGCCTCGGCCATCGCGTCGGCCCAGCTGTCGAACACCGGGATCCCCTCGACGTCCTGGCCGCCCTTGCCCGGCGTCACGCCGCCGACGACGTTCGTGCCGTAGCTGCGGTTGTTGAGCGTGTGGAAGCTGCCCTCGCGGCCGGTGATGCCGGCGACGCACAGGCGCGTCGACTCGTCGACGAGCACCGACATCAGGCGGCCGCTCCCACCGATTGGCCTGTGGCCAGCGCGACGACCATCTCGGCCGCCTCGTTCATCGTCGTCGCCGTGTGCACGCCCGGCAGGTTCGCCTCCTGCAGAATGCGCCGACCTTCGACGTCGTTCGTGCCGTCGAGGCGCACGACGAACGGCACGCTCGGTTTGATCTCCGCGAACGCCGCGACGAGCCCTTCGGCGACGAGATCGCAGCGCGTGATCCCGGCGAAGATGTTGACGAGCACCGCCTTGACGGCCTCGTTCGAGAGGATCAGGTCGACCGCCTGCTTGATCGTTTCCGCGTTCGAGCCGCCGCCGGCGTCGAGGAAGTTCGCCGGCGAGCCGCCGGCCTGCGAGACGACGTCGAGCGTCGACATCACCAGCCCGGCGCCGTTGCCGAGGATGCCGATGTCGCCGTCGAGCTTGACGAACTGGACGCCCTCTTCCTTCGCGCGCCGTTCGAGCGGGTCTTCGTTCTCCCGGTCCGACAGGCCCTGGTTCTCGGGGTGGCGGTACAGAGCATTGCCGTCGAGCGAGACCTTCGAGTCGAGCGCCTTGACCTCGCGCTCGGGCGTGACGATCAGCGGGTTGATCTCGGCGAGCGTCGCGTCCTCCTGCAGCCACACCTCGTACAGCGCGACGAGCGCGTCGGCGACGCCCTCGACGACGTCCGCGTCAGCGCCGCCGACGGTCGCGATCTGCTCGGCCTCGGCGCGCGAGAGCCCGTTCAGCGGGTCGACGTGCTGGCGGATCAGCTTCTCCGGCGTCTTCTCGGCGACCTCTTCGATGTCGACGCCGCCCTCGGTGCTGAACATCACGAGCGGCTGCTTGGCCGAGCGGTCGAGCAGCACCGAGGCGTAGTACTCGGAGGCGATGTCCGACGCGTGCTCGATCCACAGCGTGCGAACGACGTGTCCCTTGATGTCCATCCCGAGGATGTTGCCGGCGTGCTCGCGCGCCTCGGCTTCGTTTGAGGCGAGCTTCACGCCGCCGGCCTTGCCGCGCCCGCCGATCAGCACCTGCGCCTTGACGACGACCGGGTAGCCGACCTCGTCGGCGGCGACGAGCGCGTCCTCGACGCTCGTGACGGCCTTGCCCTGAGAAACCTTCAGTCCGTGCCGTGCGAACAGCTGCTTGCCTTGGTACTCCAACAGATCCATGCCGGCGCGAGACTCTAACGCAAATCGCTCGACGCGCCGTCACGTCGTCGAGCGATCGGGAGGCTGAGCGCGCTCGGGTGCCGGCGCGCGGCATAATGCCCGCCGAATGCCAATTCCAAAGAACGTCACCTTCGTCACATTCGACGTGTACGGGACGCTGATCGACTGGGAGACGGGCATCTACGAAGCGTTCGCGAAAGAGGCCGCACGCGACGACTTCGAGATCGACCGTGCCCAGCTGATCCCGCTGTTCCACGAGATCTCGCGCGAAATCGAGGGCGGCTCCTACGAGCTGTACGCCGAGGTGCTCAGGCGCACGGCGATCGAGATCGCCAAACGCCTGGAGTGGCCCCTGGAGCCCTCGCGCTCGGGCTTCCTGCCCGACTCGGTGCAGCGCTGGAAGCCGTTCAAGGAGACCAACATCCAGCTGCAGAAGCTCTCGAAGAAATACAAGCTAGGGCTGCTGTCGAACATCGACGACAAGCTGCTCGGCCAGACGCGCAGGCACATCCCGACCGACTTCGACCTCGTCGTCACCGCACAGCAGGTGCGCTCGTACAAGCCCGAGGCCGCGCACTTCACCGAGTGCGCACGGCGGATCGGCGGCAAGCGCGGCTGGGTGCACGTCGCCGCGAGTCACTACCACGACGTCGCCCCGTGCGTCAAAGCGCGCGTGCCCGTGATCTGGGTCAACCGCGCCAAGGAGACGCTCGAGTCATCGCAAAAGAAGCCGACGCTCGAGGTCGCGAACCTCAAAGAGGCCGCCAAAGCCCTCGGCGTGTCCTAGCGGCCCGTGCGGGCCGTCTCGCTGCACCGTGACGTGATCGTCGTCACCAGCGAGCTGTTCCAGGCGCACTGCACGATCGTCCGCGGCCCGCGCGGCGAGCAGAGCGCGGCCACCGGCGCAGGGGAGCTGGGCGTCACCGAATGGCGTCCGGATGGCGGCGCCGTCGAGGAGGCGTTCGCGATCGACTCGCCGGTCCTGCCCGAAGAGCTCGAGCTGCTGCCGTCGTTGATCGAGCAGGCCGGATTCCCGACGCCGCAGGGACTGCTCGCGACGCACGCCGATTGGGATCATCTGCTCGCGCCGCTCGCGTTCGCCGAGGCGACGCTCGGCTGCGCCGAGAGCACCGCCGCGCGCCTGCGCGCCGAGCCGGGCGCCGCGCAGCGCGCGCTCCGTCGCTTCGACGAAGAGCTGCACATCGAGCGCCGGCCGCTGTCGCTCGGCGCGATCCAGCCGCTCGCCGTGCCGGGCCGCTGCGCGATCGGCGACGCCGAGCTCGAGCTGCATCCGGCGACCGGCCACACGGCCGACGGCATGGCGATCTGGATCAGCTGGGCGCGCGTGCTCGTCGCCGGCGACTACCTCTCGCCGGTCGAGCTGCCAAGCCTCGGCGAGGCGGCGGGCGCAGGCGAGCCGGCGGGCGCCGGCGCGAGCGCGCTCGATGCATATCTCGTGACGCTCGAGCGCCTGGAGCCGCTCGTCGCCGCGGCCGAGCACGTCGTGCCGGGCCACGGGCCGGTGATCGACGGTGCGCGCGCGCTCGAGCTGCTCGCCGAGGACCGCGCCTATCTCGATGCGCTGCGCGAGCGCGGCGCCGAAGCCGAGCTGCCGCACGGCCGGCGCTCGCAGGTTCAGCGCGAGCTGCACGCGCAGAACGTCGCGCGCCTGGGCAACTAGCCGCCGCGACCCAGCGGCGCTGCGGCGTAACCCTCAAACGCATATCCGTTCAGGAACTGACGACCCCAGAAGAACGAGCGATCGACGGTGCTCATCTGCGCGAGATCGCACACCTCATCCCACTGCTGTCGGATGACGTCGACTTGGTGGTCGATCAGCTCACGTGCGTCGCCTTCGGACAGCATGTAGGTCGACGCGCGCTGGACGCAGCCGACCAGCTGGCTCATCCGATAGCCGTCGGCGCCGATGAGCATCGCCTGACTGGTCTCGCCGCCCGACCGCTGCTGCGGGCAGATGTCGAACGCCGGTGTCAGCGCGAGCCGTTCGCCGTCCCAGAAGGCTGCGTGGTTGCGTGCGTGGTCGTCACTGTTGCCGGTAAGGATGTTCACGACGATGCGCGCGAAAAGCTCGCGCAGGGTCGTTTGCGCGTCGACGAAGCGTTCGCGCACGATCTGCGCAAGATCGGCGTAGCTGGCGTAGCGAGCCATCAACTCGTCGAGCTCGAGGATCGTGAGGACAGACACGAGCGATCGGCGTTGCTTGGTTTGCGGCACCCGGTCGAAGCGCTCGACGAGCAGCACGTCGCGGCCCATCACCTGCCTAAGCTCGACGTTCGCGGCATGCACGCCGACACGGCGGGCAAGTTCCATCGCGGCGAACTCACCCCCGACGACGGGGTAGGTGTCGGTGCTGGAGGAGAACTTGGCGATCAGCTCGCGACCGCCGTCCACTAGCAGAGCCTTCGGGCGCGCCCCGCCGACGGAGCTGCCGTGCAGCAGCGCCAGGTCGAGGGCGTGCGGCAGCTGCCTCCCCTCGTCGATCGCTTCGGCCGCCTCCATCAGCTCGTCGAGCGCCGCGCTCATATCGTCGCGACCGACGTAGACGTCCGAGCGCTCTTGAAAGTCGAGCGCGCCGATGCGATCGGAGCCGGAGCGTAGGAGATAGGTGAGCGTTCCAAGCGTCGCGGGCTCGTCGCCCTTGGAGCCGGCACCCAGGAGGTGCTGCATCACGACGCGCTGGCCCCACGCGTCGGGTCTGGCATCCCGGATGCAGCCGGCGATCGTCAGCCCGCCACGAGGTTCGATCATTCCACGCTGTAGCGGCAGCTCCGGAAGGTAGAGCGGGATCGCGTCCGCGCGGTCGAGATAGCTGCGACCGTAATTGAAGCTGACAATCCCCTCGACAGATTCGAGCCGTCCCGCGACGACGGGCTCATCCTTCCCGGGCAGCCACGTCCATACGAACGCCTCGCTGGGCTCAGAAGGCATCGTTTGCCTCGTCGGACGCGCGAGCACGACGAGGTCGCTGCAGCAACGCGCTTCGCGCCTCGACCCGATCGAGGTCGGCGCTGAGCTGCGCGCGCTCTTCATGGAACAACGGCACACCGAGCAGCGCCGCTGCCTCGAACGCCGCGCCCAGGCTCACGCTCGGGTCGCCGTGCTCGATCTTGTAGACCGTGCGCGCGGTGATTCCGACGCGCTCAGCGAGCTCTTCCTGCGACCAGCGGCGTTTGCGCCGTGCAAACCTGATCTGAGCGCCGAGCAGGCGCGCCGCCTCCACGGCATAGGGCGAGCGCGGACGGGGATGCTTCGGGGCCATATCGGAATTATAATACCGACAAAGCCGTTTAGAAGCATAATTCTTCCGGTCTTACTCAGCCTTCGCTCTCGGCGGCGCTCGTGATCGTCGCGATCGGCGCGCCCGCCTGGATCGGCTCGCCCTCGACGATCGGCAGCTCGGCGATCGTCCCGGCCTTGTGCGCGGTGATCTCGTTCTCCATCTTCATCGCCTCGATGATGCAGAGCAGCTGGCCCTCCTCGACCGTGTCGCCCTGCTTGACGAGCACCTTCCACATGTTGCCCTGCAGCGGCGAGGTCAGCTGGTCGGCGCCACCGCCGCCGCCGGACGACTTGCGCGGCGAGCGTTTCGCCGCTTTCGGCGCCGGCGCCGTGCCGTTGCTCGCCGGCGCCCCGCCGCCGGCGAACGGCGGCCCGACGACGCGCACGTCGAAGCGCTTGCCCGAGACCTCGACCGAGTAGGTCTGCTCGACCTTGTGCTCCTCTTCGTCGGTCGGCGCGGCCGCGGGAGCGTCGAACGCGAGCGTCTTCAGCCACTTCCTGTCCTCGAGCAGATCGCGGCACGTCTCGCCCCTGGCCCACTGCTCGGTCGCCAGCAGCGCCTTGTGGAACGGGATCAGCGTCTTCAGGTGCTCGATCTCGTATTCCTCGAGCGCGCGCAGCATCCGCCTGGTCGCCTGCTCGCGGTCGGCGTCCCAGACGATCAGCTTGGCGACCATCGGGTCGTACATCGGCGAGACTTCGCCGCCCGCCTCGACGCCGGAGTCGACGCGCACGCCCGGCCCCCTCGGCTCCACGTAGCGGCCGATCCTGCCGGGCGCCGGTGCGAAGTTCTTCGACGCGTCCTCGGCGTTGATCCGGCACTCGATCGCGTGGCCGCGCAGCTCGACGTCGGCCTGTGCATACGCCAGTTCCTCGCCGGCCGCCGCGCGGATCCCCTCCTTGACGATGTCGATGCCCGTCGTCATCTCGGTCACGCAGTGCTCGACCTGCACGCGCGTGTTCATCTCGAGGAAGAAGTACTCCGGCTCGCCGGCTTCGCCCTCGTGCGTCGCGAACAGGCCCTCGATCGTGCCGGCGCCGACGTAGTCGACGGCCTTCGCCGCGTTCACGCCGATCTCGCCGATCCGCTCGCGGATCTGCGGGTCGACGACCCATTCGGGCGCCGGCGACTCCTCGATCACCTTCTGGTGGCGGCGCTGGATCGAGCAGTCGCGCTCGCCGAGGTGGATCACGTTGCCATGACGGTCGGCGAGGATCTGCACCTCGACGTGGCGCGGGTCGTGCAGGTAGCGCTCGAGGTAGACCGTCGGGTCGGAGAAGAACTTTTCGCCTTCGCGGCTCGAGCCCTCGAACGCGCCCTCGAGCTCGTCCTCGCTCAGCGCGACGCGGAAGCCCTTGCCGCCGCCGCCGCCGGCCGCCTTGACCGCGACCGGGAAGCCGATCTCCTCCTTGGCGATCCGCAGCGCGTCGGTGACGGTCGCGACGTGCTCGGTCGTGCCCGGCACGATCGGCACGCCGGCCGCCTGCATCAGCTCGCGCGCCCGCGTCTTCGAGCCCATCGCCTCGATCGCGCTCGCCGGCGGCCCGATGAACACGACGCCGGCGTCCTCGCACGCCTGCGCGAACGGCGCGTTCTCGGCGAGGAAGCCGTAACCGGGGTGAATCGCCTCGGCGCTGGCGCGCTTGGCGACGTCGAGGATCTTCTCGACGTTGAGGTAGTTGTCCGCCGCCGGGCCGTCGCCGAGGTTGTAGGCCTCGTCGGCGCGCTTGACGTGGACGGCGTCGCGATCGAGCTCGGAGTAGACGGCGACGCTCGCGACGCCCAGCTCCTGCAGGGCGCGGGCGATGCGTACGGCGATCTCCCCACGGTTGGCGATCAGGACCTTGCTGAACATCGGCGGCGGAAGCTTAGCGTCCCCGCGTTGCGGGTCGTGAGCGCATGCGCGCAGCGCCGATCGCCGCCGCGGCGTCGCCCAGCCCGACGACCAGCGCGGCGGCGTCGCCGATCAACTGCTCCTCGCTGACCTCGATGCTGCCGTCGATCCACGCGACGAGCAGCTCGACGATGCCGCCCGCGAGCAGCGTCGAGGTCACCTTCGTCAGCGGATCGGGAGGCAGCACCTCGTAGCTCGCCTCGCCGAGCGCCTCGATCACGCCCGAGAGCTCGCGCAGGGTCCGCCTGCGCCGCCGCGCAAGCGCCTCGCTGCCGAGCGCCTCGACGAACACCACGCGTGCCCGGCGGGGATCCTCCTTGAGGCCGTTCACGACAGCGCGCATCGCGGCTTCGGCCTGAGCGTGGCGATCGGCGCCCGCGGCCGACACGGCGGCGATCGCGTCCGCCGTCGCCTCGCTGACGATCTCGTCGTAGACCGCCACCGCCAGCGCGTCGAGGTCGGCGAAGCTCTCGTAGAAGAAGCGCGGACTGACCCCCGCGAGCTGATAGACGCCGCGCACGCTCGTCTGCGTCCACCCCTGGGTGCCGATCAGCTCGAGCCCCGCATTGAGCAGCGCGCGGCGCCGGGCGTCCCTTCGCTCCTGTGCGGACCTTCCGGCGTACGTGCGCTCGGTGGCCATCGGGCCATTCTCACAGGTGACCGCGGCGATACATGAATACAGAAACAGTCGTTTCCCCTTCGGGTATGATCGGGAAGCACTCGTGTCTGGATCGATCGCAGACGGCTCGCAGGAAGCGGACTACGGGCTCGCGGATGACGCCCTGGGCATCGCCGCGCTCGGTGAGCGAGAGCTGCGCGGCCGGCTGGCGGCCGGGCGGCGCCGCGGCGATCCTCAGGCGGACGCGCTCGTGGAGCGCTTTCGCGAGCTCCCGGGCGGAGCCGGCTGGAGGTTGTTCGAGCGTGCGCTCGAGCACGGCGTCGAGGCGGTGGACGACGCCCCGTGCGAGCTGCGCGCGCTGATGGAGCGTGCCTCGGGATCGCCGGCCTGGCTCGACCTCGACCTGGTCGACGCGGGCGCGACGAGCTTCTGGCGCGTCGGCCTGCCGGCGCTGGCGCCGTCGCTGATCTACGGCTCGCTCGCGTTCGGCTATCAGTACGGCGACCTGTCCCGCCCGCTCGCGGCGACGGGCCGCCTGGAGCGGATGGCCTCGCGCCGCCTCGGCGAGACCGCACGCTGGGTGCTCGCGGTGACGACGCCCGGCGCGATGGCGCCGGGCGGCGAGGGCTGGCGCAGCAGCCTGAGGGTGCGGCTCGTCCATGCGCTCGTGCGCCGTCACCTGCTCGACAGTGGCTTGTGGGACACGAAGGCCTGGGGCGTGCCGATCAGCGCCAGCGCGATGATGGCGACCGCGATCGGCGGCTTTGCGATCGTCCCGCAGCGAGCCCTGACCGACGTCGGAGCCGGCACGAGCGCCGCCGATCGCGAGTCGCGCACGGCGCTGTGGCGCTGGGTCGGGTACGTGATGGGAGTCCCGCCGGCGCTGCTGCCCGCCAACTGGCGCGAGGCCGAGCGGCTGATCGAGACGCTGGCGACGTTCGACCTCGGACCCAACGACGACGGCCCCGCGCTGATGCGCGCCCTCACGCGATACGGACTGCCGCTGGAGGGGCTGCTGCCGAGCTGGGGCGTCGGCGCCGCCAGGCTCGCGCTCGCTCCGATGATCGAGGCGCTCGTGCGCCGCTGGCTGGGAGAAGCCGCGAGCGACGCGCTCGGCGTTCGGCGCACCCCGATCGTCCACCTCGTGCCGCTGGTGCGCCCGCTCATCCGCTCGCTGGGGCTGGCGCTCTCGAGCGGTCTGCTCGGCGACGAGCGCAGCGCGGCCGAGGCTCAGATCAAGCTCGTCGGTCGCCTGCTGGATCGCGCGGGCGACCCCGCGCGTCCGATCGCGCCCGTCGGCGCGGCTTCGGGCGAGAGCACGCGGCGCCACGCGGCCTGAGCGCACGAGAGCCGCGCCAGGCCGACGCCATCGGCCCGCCGGTCACTTGATCTTGAACGCCCTGCTGACGACCGCGCCCGCGCCCGCGCCGTTTCGCGGCACCGCCTGCAGCACGTAGTCGCCCGGCGTCAGCTTGCCCTTGATCCGGCCGCTGAAGTGCACGCTGTTGGCGCCCGCGACATCGACGTGCGTGAAGGCGCCGACCTTGCTCAGCAGCGTGCAGCGCTTGCCGTGCCTGTTGTGCTTCGACGGCCTCACGCACGACTTGCCCTGCCGGCGCCCGGCCGACGGTCGCATGATCGTGAACGTCGTCGTCGCGGCCAGGCTGTCGCGCCAGCCGATCTTCGCGCCGAACTTCTTCTTCGCAGCCTTCGAGATCGTCGCGCCGGACGGCGCTGCGAGGAACGCGCTCGGGCTGATCGTCAGGGCCGTGATCGCCGGTCGCGGGAGCGGCGGTGGGACGAGTTTCGTCGAGCCGCCGGGCGCCGGCGTCGAGATCGGCGTCGGGCATGCCGCCGCGTGCCCCTGCAACTCCAGCGCGCCCTTGTCCTGAACGGCGACGCAGTCGCCGTTGCCGTCGGTTGCGCGCGCGTTGCCGGCGAGGTCGGTCGCCGACGGCGTCAGGCCGAACGGCAGCGCGATCGCGCTCGCCGGGACGCTGTCGACCGCGCTCGAGGACGGGTTGAGCTCGTACGCGGTGAGCGGTTCGCTGAACAGCGAGGAAAGCGGCTCGACTTCGCCGTTGCCCGCCGTGCCGGCCGTGCAGCTGATCGCTCCCGCGCCGCCGCCGGCGGCCTGCGACTGGCTGGGCGCGGCGGAGTACGTGCAAGCGACGTTGGCCTGATCGCCGTTCGACGCGGAGGCCGCATGCTTCTCCAGTGAGATCGAGCCCTGGATCGCGACGTCGAGAACGCTGCCGGGGCCGTTCTTGGCGATCGCTTCGACGCCGTTGACGCCGGCGGCGTCGCCGGCGGTTCCCGGTGCTCCGGCATCGACCGTCGAGGCGGACAGCGTCAGCGTGCGCGTCACGGCTTCGGCGTTTTCGTCGAGCACTCCGTCCTTGCCGCCGAGGATCTCCGAGGAGTCCGTCGTCGCGTTGCTGCCGTCGATCGCGAGCGCGGCCGGTTTGGCGGCGGGCCTCGCCTGCAGGACGCTTCGCTGCACGACGAGCCCCGCGCCGCTTCCGCCGCCGGCGTATTTCAACGCCGGCAGTTCGCTCGAGGCGCCCTGCGTCACGCGGCTGTCGCTGAGCGTCAGCTGCTCGCCGTCGGCCAGCAGCCCGACTCCCTTCCACGCTCCGCTGATTTCGAGGCCCGCGACCGTCGAGCTGATTCCAGCCGTTTCGCTTTCGATCAGCAGGCCCGCCGCGCTGCTTTCGGCATTGGGCATTTCGACTCGCAGCCCGTCGACCGTCGCGGGCGTTTTTTCCAGCACGACGCCGGTCCCGAACGTGCTCTGCTTGACGGCGACGTGGTTCAGCGAGACCGACGTGTCCCTGCCCACCGAGACTCCGAAGAGCACCGGACCGAGCCCGCTTTCGACCGCGACGTTCGTGTTCGTTAGCGTAAGCGTCGATTTTTCGCTGTTGACGCCCCCGGCTTCCGACGCGGACTCGCCGCCGTTGATGATCGTGACGCCGTTCAGGACGAGTGGCGCTTCCCGGCCTTCGATCGCGAAGCCGCTGGCGCCGTTTTCCATCAGCACCCTGCCGCCGTTCATCGTCAGCGAGCCCGCTTCCCTCGCTTCGATCCCATTCATCCCTTCGCTCGATTCGTTTTCGACTTCGACCTTGTCGAGCTCGAGCGCCGCCGTGCGAAGCGCGATCGCGGATTTGAGCAACGCAGGTTTGGTGCTCGCCTCGATCCTCAAGTTCGAGAACGTCACGCTGCCGGCGAAGTGGACGATCGCGCCCGGCGCTTCCTTGCCGACGACCACGACTCCCGGTTCTTCGCCGTCGATCGTCAGCCCGGCGTCTTTGTTGCTGAGCAGTTCGACGGATTCGACGTACGGGTTTTCTTCGGCCGACAGCTCGATCGTGTTCGGGCCGGCGACGGCTTCGGCGCGTTTGACGGCGCCTTTGATCGTCGCGCACGGCTGTTCGCTCGGTTTCAACCCGCCGGGGCTCGTGCACGGGTTCGCGTCGCTGCCACTGCGCTTGTTGACGTAGAACGTCGTCGCCGACGCGCTGACCGCGATCGTCGTGGCGAGCGCAATCGCGAGCGCGCACACGCAGATCAGCCGTCGAAACAGTGCCATCTTCTACCCCCGGTCGTCGCGCAGCTTGTCCCGACGGACCCCCCGCCGGTGTTGCTCGGCGGCGAGGATACTCCTGGCGCCGAACGGCAGTCGCACCCGACTGGACGTACGTTCGGCGGTACGCTCGCCTACGCGCCCGAAGCCGCGATCAGCCCGGCGCCGACCGTCTCGTTGCTCGCTTCGTCGATCAGGATGAAGCTGCCGGTGCGGCGGTTGCTCGTGTACGGGTCGAACGCGAGCGGCACGCTCGTGCGCAGGCGCACGCGGCCGATGTCGTTCAGCGCGAGCTGCTGCGCCGGGCTCGTGCGCTCGAGCGTGTGCACGTCGACGACGTCGTCGATCGCGTCGATCACCGCCGTCGCCAGTCGCGACGTGTGCTTGACCGCGTAGCGGCCACCCGGCTGCAGCGGCCGGTCGGTCATCCAGCAGACGTCGGCCTGCAACTCGCGCGCGACCGTCGCCGCCTCCTCCGGGCGGCAGATCAGCTCGCCGCGCGAGACGTCGAGCTCGTCCTCGAGGCGCAGCGTCAGCGACATCGGCGCGATCGCCTCCTCGAGCTCGCCGTCGTAGGAGTCGATCGCCGCGATCCGCGTCGTCGCGCCGCTCGGCAGCACCGCGACCTCCTCGCCGCGGCGCAGCGCGCCGCTCGCGAGCTGCCCCGCGTAGCCGCGGTAGTCGGCCGCCGCGCCGCTGGCCGGGCGCACGACCCACTGCACCGGGAAGCGCGCCGGGCGGCCGAACGGATGGTCGTAGGCGACCTCGACCTGCTCCAGCATCTCGAGCAGCGCCGGCCCCTCGTACCACGCCATCGCCAGCGAGCGCTCGACGACGTTGTCGCCGTTCAGCGCCGACATCGGGATGTACGAGATCGCCGGACGCCGCGCGCCGTCGCCGTCCGGCGCGGCGTCGCGGCCGGTGATCGTCCCGAGCCGGCTAGCGAACGCGTCGAACTCGGCGACGAGCTCGTCGAAGCGCTCCTGCGAGTGCCCGACGAGGTCCATCTTGTTGATCGCGACGATCAACCGCGGGATGCCGAGCAGCGCGCTGATGAACGCGTGGCGCTTGGACTGCTCGGTCACGCCGCGGCGCGCGTCCACGAGCACGACCGCCAGGTCCGCCGTCGACGCGCCCGTGACCATGTTGCGCGTGTACTGCTGATGGCCCGGGCAGTCGGCGATGATGAAGCGACGCGCCGGCGTCGCGAAGTAGCGGTACGCGACGTCGATCGTGATCCCCTGCTCGCGCTCGGCGCGCAGTCCGTCGGTCAGCAGCGCGAGGTCGAGCGCGCCCTCGCCGCCGCGCCGCTCGCTCGCCGCTTCGACGTGCTCGAGCTGGTCTTCGAACACCTGCTTGCTGTCGTACAGCAGACGCCCGATCAGCGTGCTCTTGCCGTCGTCGACCGCGCCGGCCGTCGTCAGGCGCAGCAGGTCGAGCGTCATCGCGAGGTTGCGGACGCGCGCGGCGCAGGCGCCGTCAACGCACGGCGGTCATCGGGGCGCAGGCCGGAGGCCGGAGCGATCATCAGAAGTAACCGGCCTTCTTGCGATCCTCCATCGCCGCCTCCGACACGCGGTCGTCGGCGCGCGTCTCGCCGCGCTCGGTCACGCGCGTCGCCGCGATCTCGGTCACGACCTCCTCGAGCGTGCTCGCGCGCGACAGCACGCCGCCCGTGCAGCTCATGTCGCCGACCGTCCGATAGCGGACCGTCTCGGAGAAGATCTCCTCGCCGTCGATCAGCTCGGTGCCCTCGCGCCACGCGTAAAGCATCCCGTCACGCCTGAACACCTCGCGCTCGTGCGAGAAGTAGATCGACGGGACCTCGAGCTCCTCGGAGTCGATGTACTCCCACACGTCGAGCTCCGTCCAGTTCGAGATCGGGAACACGCGCACGTGCTCGCCCTTCTTGATCCGGCCGTTGTACAGGTTCCACAGCTCCGGGCGCTGGTTCTTCGGGTCCCACTGGCCGAAGTCGTCGCGGAACGAGAACACGCGCTCCTTCGCCCGCGCGCGCTCCTCGTCGCGCCGCGCGCCGCCGAACGCCGCGTCGAAGCCGTGCTCGGCGATCGCGTCGAGCAGCGTCACCGTCTGCAGCTGGTTGCGCGACGCGCGCGGGCCGCGCTCCTCGACCGCGCGCCCCTTGTCGATCGACTCCTGCACGCTCGCGACGATCAGCCGCTCGCCGAGCTCGGCGACGCGGCGGTCGCGGAACTCGATCACCTCCGGGAAGTTGTGCCCCGTGTCGACGTGCATCAGCGGGAACGGGAACGGCGCCGGGCGAAACGCCTTCTCCGCCAGCCGCAGCAGCACGATCGAGTCCTTGCCGCCGCTGAACAGCAGCACCGGCCGCTCGAATTCCGCAGCCACCTCGCGCATCACGTGGATCGCCTCCGACTCCAGCGCCCGCAGGTGGCTCAGCTGAGGGCGCTCGGCGACGGCCATCTCAGGAGGGGTCGACGACCTCGACGTGGATACCGCACTCCGTCTTCTCGGTGCCTGCCCAACGGCCCTCGCGGCCGCTGCCCGGCTGCGTGCACGGCGCGCAGCCGATCGACTCGTAGCCCCGGTCGTGCAGCGGGTTGTACGGCAGCTCGCGCTCGTGGATCCGCCGCCACAGGTCCTTGTCGGTCCAGTGCGCCAGCGGATTGTACTTCCACAGCCCGCGCGCGTCGTCGCGTTCGATCAGCTCGGCGTCCGCGCGCGTCGGCGACTGCTCGCGGCGGATCCCCGTGATCCACGCCTCGGCGCCCGTCAGCGCCTGGCCGAGCGCCGCGACCTTCGCTGCCGAGCAGCAGTGCTCGGGACCGCTCCACGGCTCGCCCGGGCTGCTCGCGTCGACGACCTCGATCTTCACGCCGAAGCGCTGCTCGAACGCGCGCCACGTCTGCAGCGTCTCCTCGAACAGCACGCCGGTGTCGATCGTCACGATCCTCACCGCGCCGCCCGTGCCCTGGTCGAGCCGCAACAGCTCGTCGAGCAGCACCGACTCCTCCTTCTGGAACGAGCACAGCAGCACCGCGTCGCTGCCGTGGCGCGCGGCCTCGCGCAGCGTGTGCGTCAGGCTCGGGGCCGGGTCGAATGTGGGGCCGTTCGGTGCCAATTGGCTATTGAGTTGCAGTGGAGGTGTCATCTGATCGCTTTCGCCGCTCGATTCGCATCGGGTCTATACCGCACACTCGCCCTCGCCACGAATGACTTCGAATGGAACATCACGGTTCCAGTCGATGAACTGGTTCATCGTCTCCAATCCGAAATCGACCGGCATCGACAGATCCTTGACGAGGCCCTCGAGCTCGGTTGTGCCGACGCGCTGCGCGAACGCGCCGAACGCCTCGCCGTCCTCCCGCGTCGACTCGTAGTGGCGGATCCAGCGCTCGATCGCATCCGGCACGCGCTTGGCCGGCAGCCGCAGCTTCAGCCGCTGGCCAAACGACACCTCGCCGCCTTCGTACACGCCGCCGACGTGCGGGATGTAAGCCGGGATCGTGTGCTCGCCGACTTTGATCGACGCTCCGTAGAAGCCGATGTCGGCGACGTGGTGCTGCGAGCACCCGTTCGGGCAGCCGCTCATCTTGATGTGGATCTGGCGCGTCAGCGCGTCGTCGAGCTGCATCGATTCGATCCGCTCCTGCACGGCCTGGTTCAGTCCCATCGAGCTCGTGATCCCGAGCTTGCACGAGTCCGTCCCCGGGCACGACACGACGTCGGCGATCTCGCGTGAGCCCGGCTCGCCGAGCCCGAGCTCCGACAGCGCGCGCCACACGTCGTACACCGACTCCTCGCGCACCCACCGCAGCAGCAGGTTCTGCTGCACCGTCGTGCGCGCGTAGCCGCCCGCGTAGTCGCGCACGATCTGCGCGAGGCCGCGGAACTGCTCCGGCGTCAGGTCGCCGCGCGTCACTTTCGCCTCGACCGTCACGAAGCCGTCCTGCTTCTGCTCCTGCACGTTCGTCGTGCGGAACCGTTCGAACTCAGACAGGTCGCCGTTCGGACTGCCCGCGCTCTGCGGCGGCGCCGGCGCCGACTCGCGCTCGTCGTTGACGAACAGCGTGTGCTCGACCGAGAAGTCGCGTTCGCCGACCCACTCGCCTTCGAGCTCCTCCTCGACCTGCTTGCGCAGCTCGTCGATCCCGTACTTGTCGACGAACACCTTGATCCGTGCGCGTGCGCGGTTCACGCGCAGCCACTCCTGGCGGTCGAAGATCCGGAACACCGCCTCGGCGATCTTCAGGTACTCGCCGTCGTCGAGCCCGACGAAGTCGTACAGCGCCGGCGCGACGCGCGGCATGATCGACGTGCCGCCGCCGACGAGCATCTCCGCTCCGCGCACCTCGCGGCCGTCGAGGAGCCTGACGCGTGCGCGGAACGCGATGTCGTGGATGCCTGAGATCGCGCGGTCCCGCGGCGAGCCGTCGAACGACGTCTTGATCTTGCGCGGCATCGCCTGCGTCGTCGGGTGGCGCACGAAGTAGCGCACGTACGCGCCGACGTACGGCGTCATGTCGAACAGCTCGTCCTTCGCGACGCCCGCCCACGGGTCGCCCGTCACGTTGCGCACCGTGTTGCCGCAGCCCTCGCGGCTCGACAGCCCCGACTCGCCGAGCTCGCGGATCGCAAGCTCGACCTCCGGCAGCGGGATGTGGTGCATCTGGATGTTCTGGCGCGTCGTGATGTGCCCCTTGCGCAGCGGCACGTACTTCTCGACCACGTCCGCGAACGACTCCATCTGCTCCGGCGTGATGCCGCCGAACGGGAGCTTCACGCGAATCATCTGCACGTCGGGCTGGCGCTGCCCGTAGACGCCCTGCTTGAGGCGGAACTTGATGAACTCGTCTTCCTCGGTCTCTCCCGCGAGGAATTTCGTCGCCTCCGTCTTGAAGTCGTCGTACTCGCGCTGAAGGATCGGGATCACGTGCCCGGGTACGTTCTGCAGTACCTCCGGGTCCTCGAGCGTGCCGCGCTGGGCGGGTACCGAAACTGGCTCCATCTACGAAAGACCTCCTGGTCCGGGCTTTCGGCCCGGGGCGCTGGACGTTGAACGGATTGGACGGCAGTATTGAGGCTAAAGCCTAGCGGCTTTTAGGTATTTATTCAGGGGGCGCCCGGCGGGCGTTCGGGGGCGTCAGGCGGCGGGCGTCAGCCGGCGATCCACGGGTCCGGCAGGTCGCCGGGCGCCTCGCGCTCGACGCCCTCCAGCAGCGCCGTGCGCCGCCACGGATCGACCGCGTCCCGCGACGCCGTCGCAGCCGGCGCCGTCGCCCGCATGAACCGCTCGAGCGCCGCCACCACGGCTGCCGCCTCCTCGGGCGACGCCGACGACGCGATCAGGCGCAGGCGTGAGCTTGGCGCGGGCGGCACGTCGCCGATTGTGACGCAAGCGCGTGTCCGCATGCGCGCCGACGGGCGCGGGAGCGTGGGGCGCGCGGTGGCACGGGGGCGTACGGCGTCGCTCGCGCACTGTTCGGAACACCGGTACACTTGCCCGATGGCAGAGCTCGAATCGGTCCCGCGTGTCTCCGTTCCCGACCACGTCTTCGCGCAGCTGCGCGAGGCGATCCTGACCGGCCGCTACCGCCCCGGGGAGCGGCTGCCCTCGCAGCGCGCGCTCGCGGCCGACCTGCAGGTGAACATGGCCTCCGTGCGCGAGGCGCTCGGGCGCCTCGAGCAGCTGCGGCTCGTCGAGGTGCGCCACGGCGAGCCGATGCGCGTGCTCGACTGGCGCCGCTCCGGCGGGCTCGAGGCGCTCGCGCTGCGCGGGAAGCTCGACGCGCCGCTGCTCGTCGACCTGTTCGAGGCGCGCCGGCTGCTGCTCTCGCAGTCCGCGCGCCTTGCCGCCGAGCGCCGCTCGGCGGCCCAGCTCGCCTCGCTGCGCGAGCTCGCGCGCGCGGTCGAGAGCGCGCCCGACGATCGCGCGGCGCTGCTCGCCGACTGGGAGTTCATGGCGACGCTCGTCGAAGCGAGCGGCAACCTCGTCTTCCAGCTCGTGATGAACTCCGTGCGCGAGCTCTACCTGCCGCACGCCGACGCGTTCGCGACGCTCGTCTCCGGCCGCGCCGATCTGGCGCGGCTCTATGTGCGAGCCGCCGACGCGGTCGACGCGCGCGACGGCGACGGCGCCGCTGCGGCGCTCGACGAGCTCGCCGCCGAGCAGGCGCGGCGGATGATCGACCGGCCGTGACGCTCGACCGTCTGATCGACGCCGGCCCATGGCCGCAGCGCGTCGGGCTGCGGGCGCTGCTCGCGCTCGGCCGGCGCCCGCGCGGCGCCGCGCTGCTCGCGCGGATCGCGCCCTCGGCCGAGCAGGTCGCGTGCGCGATGCTCGCGTGCGAGCGCTACGACGATCCGGTGCTCGCGCGCACGCTCGGCTGGGACGCCGCCGCCGTCGCCGCGCGCGGGCGCGAGCTGCGGCGCGTCGAGGGTCGCCCGTGAGCACGCTGAGCGCAGACTTCTGCGTGATCGGCGCCGGCGCCGGCGGCGCCGTCGCGGCGGCCGAGCTCGCCGAGGGCGGCGCGCGCGTCGTGCTGCTCGAGCAGGGCGCGCGTCACGACGCCGACGGCTTCACCGCGCGCCCGCCCGAGATGCTCGCGCGCCTGTACCGCGACGGCGGGCAGACGACGACGCTCGGAATGCCGCCGATCGTGCTGCCGCTCGGACGCGGGATCGGCGGCACGACGCTCGTCAACTCGGGCACGTGCTTTCGCACGCCGCCGCGCGTGCTCGACCGCTGGACGCGCGAGTTCGGCCTCGAGCTCGACGAGACGACGCTGCGGCCGTGCTTCGAGCGCGTCGAGCGCGCGCTGTCGATCGCCGAGGTCGCACCCGAGCTCGCCGGCGCCAACGCCGCCGTCGCCCGGCGCGGCGCCGAGCGGCTCGGCTGGTCGCACGGCTACCTGCGCCGCAACGCGCGCGGCTGCGTCGGCTCGGGCGTCTGCGCGTTCGGCTGCCCGACCTCGGCCAAGCAGCACACCGGCATCACCTACATCCCGCGCGCCGCCGCAGCCTCGGCCGAGATCGTCACCGGCGCCGACGTGCGCGAGATCGTCATCGAGCGCCGCGCCGCGCGTGGCGTGCGCGCGCGGCTCGCCGACGGCAGCGCGCTGGAGGTCCGCGCGCCGCGCGTCGTCGTCGCGTGCGGCACGATCCACACGCCCGGACTGCTCGAGCGCAGCGGCCTGCCCGACGCGTCACGCCAGCGCGGGCGCAACCTCGCGCTGCACCCCGCGACGGCCGCCTTCGCGCTGATGGACGAGACCGTCAACATGGCGCGCGGCGTGCCGCAGAGCTTCTACGTCGACGAGTTCGCCGACGACGGCATCCTCTTCGAGGGGATCGCCGGGCCGCCGTCCTACGCCGCGATGTCGCTGCCGCTGACCGGCGCGCGGCACGCGCTCGCGATGAGTCGCTACCCGCGCCTTGCGCAGTTCGGCCTGATGGTCAGCGACGCCTCGCGCGGGCGCGTGCGCACCGTCGCCGGGCAGCCGCTGATCCGTTACGACCTGTGCAGCGAGGACGTCGATCGCTTTCGCGTCGGCCTCGCGCGGATCTGGGAGCTGTTCCTCGCCGCCGGCGCGCGCGAGGTGTATCTGCCGCTGCCCGAAGGCGTGCGCCCGTCGCGCGCCCGCCCGCGCGACCTCAAGCTGATGGCCTTTCACCCGCTCGGCACCGCGCGAGCCGACGCCCGCGCGACGCACGGCGTGACCGACGGCGAGCTCGCGCTGCACGGCGTCGACGGCGTGTACGTCGCCGACGGCTCGGTCGTCCCGAGCGCGCTCGGCGTCAACCCGCAGCTGACGATCATGGCGCTCGCGACGCGCCTGGCCTTCCACCTGCTCGACCGGCCGGTGCCGCTGGACGCGGACCTCGAGCCGGTCGGCGTCGCCGCCGCGCCGCAGGGCGCCACCAACCCGAACACGAAGGAGGACGCATGTCGTTCCTGATCGATCCGCCGTGGCTGTACGCGACCGGCGTCGCCTACGGCAAGCTGCTGCCCGAGCGCACGCCGGCGGCGCGCGCGCTGCACACCGCGACCGCCGGCGCGTTCCTCGTGACGAGCGTCTCGCTGTACCTCGACCGGCCATGGACGCGGCCGATCTGGCGGGCGTGTCGCGCCGAGAGCGGGCGCGACTGGATGCTCAACTCGGGCGTCTTCCGGTTCGACCACCGGCGGGCCGGCGGGCGCACGCACGCGGTCTCGGCGGCGCTGTTCGCTACGTATCCGTGGTGGTTGCTGCTGGGTGAAAGGGTCGGGCGGCGACGACGCCGGCTTGCGTCGGACACGCGACGCTAGCGATCGCGAGAGGTCAGGACTGCATGATTGCCTCGGCGAACACGACGAGGTCGTCCGCCTGACGTAGGGCCATCTTCAGATCCTGACCGCCGACGTCGAACAGGCCGTAGTGCGCCTCGTCCTTGAGATTGAGCAGTCGGCTGAGTTCGCGCTGAGCCGCGGGGGCTCATCCCTCTCCGAGCAACGTGGCGATCGTCGGTCCGAATAGCCCGATCGCATCCGCGCGAAGCTCGGCGACGATTGGGCGTTCGTCTGTGACGAGACGCTCGATCTCGCCTTCCGCGACTTCGGCCACACCGGCACGGTTGCCGGTCCAGCCATGGATCCTCTGCTCAAGCGCGTCGATCTGCTCTCGCCACCTTGGGTCCTCCGCAGACGTCGTGGCCGGGCGGACGACGAACAGATCTATATCGCTCGCGGTGTTCCCGTCGCCGCGCGCCGTCGAGCCGAACAGCGACACGTGAACAGGCGCGACCTGCCAGGCGTCCACGTCTTTTCTGATCTCGTCGAGCAGCGTCTTCCTCATTCCGACGAGGGCAAGGACCGCTGGACACGCAAGATGCTCGCGGTTAAGCGAGAACAGGTAGGCACGGTTCAGCTCGACTCGGATGACCAGGCCGTGGTCCGTGAGCCGGTTGAGCACTGCCAGCACGCCGCTATGGGATGTCCTGCCCGTGAGGAGGGCGACCTCCCGGCCGGTCAGTCCTCTGGTCGTGCCGGCAAGCACGTTCAGCACGTCGCCGTCGAGGCTGGGGCAGACCGCCTTGTACGGGTGCGACACGTCCATCAGTGGACGCTATAGCGTCCATTTGGACGGTATTTAGTCCAGTGATGGCTACAGCGACACGATGCCTACAGCGGAATGTTCCCGTGCTTGCGCTTCGGCCCCGGTTCGCGCTTGGTCTGCAACGTGTGCAGCGCCGTGATCAGCTTCGGCCGCGTCTCGTGCGGCACGATGACGTCGTCGATGTAGCCGCGCTCGGCTGCCGTGTACGGGTTGGCGAAGCGCGCCTTGTAGTCGGCCATCAGCTTTTCGCGGCGCTCCTGCGGCGTCGGGCTGCCGGCGATGTCGCGGCGGTAGATGATGTTGACCGCTCCCTCGGGGCCCATCACGGCGACCTCGGACGTCGGCCAGGCGAAGTTGAAGTCGGCGAGCATGTGCTTGGAGGCCATCACGTCGTAGGCGCCGCCGTACGCCTTGCGCGTGATGACGGTCAGCTTCGGCACGGTCGCCTCGGTGAACGCGTACAGCAGCTTCGCGCCGTGGCGGATGATCCCGCCCCACTCCTGGCTCGTGCCGGGCAGGAAGCCGGGGACGTCGACGAACGTGAGGATCGGGATGTTGAACGCGTCGCATGTGCGCACGAAGCGCGCGGCCTTCGCCGAGGCGTCGATGTCGAGCACGCCGGCGAGCTGCGCCGGCTGGTTGCCGACGACGCCGATCGAGAAGCCGTCGAGGCGCGCGAAGCCGCAGATGATGTTCTTCGCGTGGTGTTCGTGCACCTCGAAGAACTCCTCGTCGTCGACGATCAACCGCACGACGTCGCGCATGTCGTACGGCTTGTTCGGGTTGTCGGGGACGACGCCGTCGAGCTCGGGGTCCATCCGCTGCGGGTCGTCGGTCGGCTGCACGCGCGGCGCCGTCTGCAGGTTGTTCTGCGGCAGGAAGCCGATCAGGTAGCGGCAGTCCTCCAGGCACGCGTCCTCGTCCTCGGAGGCGAAGTGCGCGACGCCCGACTTCGTGTTGTGCGACATCGCGCCGCCGAGCTCCTCGAAGCCGACCTCCTCGCCCGTGACCGTCTTGATCACGTCGGGGCCGGTGATGAACATGTGCGAGGTCTCCTTGACCATGAAGATGAAGTCGGTGATCGCCGGCGAGTAGACGGCGCCGCCGGCGCACGGCCCCATGATCAGGCTGATCTGCGGGATCACGCCCGAGCACTTGACGTTGCGCACGAACACGTCGCCGTAGGCGCCGAGCGAGACGACGCCCTCCTGGATGCGCGCGCCGCCGGAGTCGTTGATGCCGATCACGGGGCAGCCGATCTTCGCCGCCAGGTCCATGATCTTGCACATCTTCTCGCCCATCACCTCGCCGAGCGAGCCGCCGAACACGGTGAAGTCCTGGCTGAACACGCACACCGTGCGGCCATCGATCGTGCCGTGGCCGGTGACGACGGCGTCGCCCCACGGCCGGTTCTTCTGCATGTCGAAGTCGTGCGTGCGGTGGCGCACGAACGTGTCGAGCTCCTGGAACGAGCCCGGGTCGAGCAGCTTCTCGATCCGCTCGCGCGCCGTGTACTTGCCGCGCGCGTGCTGCTTCTCCTCGGCCTCCGGCGCCGAGTGCAGCGCCGCTTCGCGGAGCTCGTGCAGCTGCGCGAGCTTCTCCTCGTAGCTCTCGGGCGCCTTCTGGCGCGGGGGCTTGCGGTGCCCGCTGCGCGAGGCCGCGAGCAGGGCGGCGTCCGCCTGTCGGTCGTGCGAGCTGCTTGACATCCGGCGCGTGATCTTATCCGCGCATCGCCGATCGGGCGCTCGCGTGCTGCCGAGACGCTCGCGCCGCGCTGCCGCCGAGGCGACGGCTCAGGAGCGCGAGAACGGGCGGTGGTGCGCCGCGCCGAGCCGGTCGAGCACGCCGGTCAGCACCGCCGTGACCTCCTCCGCGGCGACCTCCTCGGCGGCCGCGAGCTCGGCGGCGAGGTCCCCGGTGTCGTCGCTCGGCTCGGTCTCCTCCGCGGCGGCGTCGGGCGGTCCTGCGGCAGCCGGCTCTGTGTTCTCGGGCTCCGCCTCGCGCTCGACGACGTCGTCGACGTCGACCGGCTGTGTGGGCACGGCGGCGGTCAACGCCATAGGCTCGGCTTCGGGCTCGGCCTCGGGCTCGGGCTCGGCCTCGGGCTCGTCGGCGAATGCCGGCGCCGGCTCGGGCGGCGCCTGGCGCGGTCGACCGAACAGCCGCGCAAAGAACCCGCGGCGGGGCTCGGGCTCGGACTCGGACTCGGCGGTGCGCTCGGCCTCAGCGTCGACGGCCGCCTCGAGCGCGGGTTCTGGGGCGGCCTCGGCGATCTCGACTTCGACCTCGGCGATCTCGACGTCGGCGGCCTCGACCCCGGCAAGCTCGGGCTCAGCGTCGGCGTCGACCTCTGCGGCCGGTTCCGCCTCCGGCGCGTCGTCGTCGCCGTCGTCGGCGCCGCCGACGAGCTCGCGCGTGACGGTCAGCTTGACCTTCGTGCCCCAGCCGGAGGGCTTGATGACGACGGTGCCGCTCGCGTCGTCGGCCTCCCACTCGATCTTCTGCTCGGGGTGGACGCGCGTGATGCGGATCTCGCCGAACTCGCCGAGGTGACGCGCGAGCGACTCGGGATCGCTGATCTCGGCCCACAGCTCGGGGGGCGACTTGACGAGCGTGCGCTGCACCTCGGAGGAGACCATCGCCGTCAATTTCGAGCGATCGCGCGCGAGTCCTTCCGGCGAGAGGCCGTCGACGCGCCGCTTGCGCTCCGGGGCGAGCGGAACGCCGGTCGGCGCATACGCGCTCGTGCGCTCGTACACATGTCCAGGCCGGCTACGCGCGTGCGTCTCGGGGTAGATACGAGAGGCCGGCTCCGGCCGTGCATGCGCGTAGGCATGTGATCAACCGCACATAGGCGAACAACGGACGTCTGACCGCCGCACCCATCGGGAAACACGCTCTCGCTCAGGCTTGATTCGGACGATACGGATGCATGCTCACCGGTCTGCACCTGCCGCAGCTGCGCGAGCTGCGGCGCTGGCCGACGCTCGGGAGGCGCGAGACGATCGCGATGGCGCTGCTGCTGTTCGCGGCGATCTTCGCGCTGCGGTTGACCGATCCGAACATGGGTGACGCCGAGGGTGTCCTGTACATCGCGCCGATCGGGGTGCTCGCGTTGAGGTTCGGACTGCGCGGCGCGCTCGCCGGCTCGGCGCTCGCGCTCGGACTGGTGTTCGCATGGGCGCAGACCGCCGGCGTGCATCTGGCGAGCACCGGAATGCTGTCGCGCGCGGTCGCGCTGATCGCCGTCGCGGTGATCCTCGGCACGTTCGTCGAACACCGGCGCAAGCTCGAACACGGGATCCTGCGCTACTACAACGCGACGCTCGACCTGCTCGTGACGTGCGACATGAGGGGCCGGTTCATGCGCATCAACCCGGCGTGGGAGCGCACGCTCGGGCACTCGCCCGAGGCGCTGTACTCGACGGACTTCCTCGACTTCGTGCATCCGGACGAACGCAAGGCGACGAGAGTCGAGACGAGGAAGCTGTTCGCCGAGGGGCGCGAGCTGGTCGGCTTCCGCTGCCGCTGCCGAACGGCCGACGGCAGCTATCGCTGGCTCGAATGGAACGCGTCGACGCACGACGGCGTCGTGCACGGCGTCGCGCGCGACGTGACGGCGCTGCGCGAAGCCGAGGACCAGCTCGCGACCAACGCGCGGACGCTCGAAACGATGATCGAAGAGCGCACGCGCGAGCTCGACGACGCGCGCGCCGAGACGCTGCGCCAACTCGCGCTCGCGGCCGAGTACCGCGACGACGAGACCTACCAGCACACCGAGCGCGTCGGGCACGTCGCGGCGCGGATCGCGCTCGGGCTCGAGCTGCCGGCCGGACAGGTGACGCTGCTGCGCCAGGCGGCGCCGCTGCACGACGTCGGCAAGCTCGCGATCCCCGATCGGATCCTGCTGAAGCCGGGCAAGCTGACGCGCGCCGAGTACGACGTGATGAAGACGCACGCCGAGCTCGGCTCGCGGCTGCTGTCGAGCGGCAGCTCGCCGGTGCTGCAGATGGCGGCCGTGATCGCGGCGACGCACCACGAGCGCTGGGACGGCGCCGGCTACCCGAAGGCCCTCGCCGGCGAGTCGATCCCGCTCGTCGGGCGGATCGTCGCGGTCGCCGACGTGTTCGACGCGCTGATCCACGATCGGCCGTACAAGGCCGCGTGGCCGCTCGAGCTGGCGATCGAGGAGATCGCGCGCGGCTCGGGGACGCAGTTCGACCCGCGCGTCGTCGCCGCGTTCATGACGCTGCGCAACGACCTCGGCCGGCTGCGTGACGAGCTCGGCGAGGTCGAGGAGCGCGGCTTCGGCACGAGCGGCGACGGACGCCCGCTGCAGCACGCGATCCCGCGCCGGCGCGGCGACTACCTCGAGCACGTCGACCGCCACGCGCCGCGCGCCGAAGCGGGCGTGCGCAGGCGCCTGCGCTGAGCTGGCTCAGGCGGCCGGAGCCGACTCGCGCGCGACGCCGGCGCCGCCGAGCAGCCCGCGCGCGACGAGCAGCTCGGCGAGCTGCACGGCGTTCGTCGCGGCGCCCTTGCGCAGGTTGTCGGCGACGATCCACAGGTCGAGCGCGCGCTCGTGACCGGCGTCGCGGCGGATCCGCCCGACGAACACCTCGTCGCTGCCGCTCGCGTCGATCGCCAGCGGGTACAGCGCGGCGCCGGGGTCGTCGAGCACGGTCACGCCGGGCGCCGCCCGCAAGAGCTCGCGCGCGCGCTCGGGCGTGAGCGCGTCGCGCGTCTGCACGTTGACGGCCTCGGAGTGCCCGTTGAGCACCGGCACGCGCACGCACGTCGCCGAGATCGCGATCGTGTCGTCGGCGAGGATCTTGCGCGTCTCGTCGATCAGCTTTCGCTCCTCGTCGGTGTGGTCGTCGCCCGGCGCGAAGCTGCCGGCGTGGGGGAGCGCGTTGAACGCGATCTGGTGCGCGTAGGCCTCCGGCTCGCCGATCTCACGCTCGTGCAGGAGCGCGTGCGACTGGTCGAGCAGCTCGTCGACGGCGCGCTTGCCGGTCCCGGAGACGGCCTGGTAGGTGGCGATCACGAGCCGCTCGATTCCGGCGGCGTCGTGGATCGGCTTCAGCGCGACGACCATCTGCATCGTCGAGCAGTTCGGGTTGGCGATGATCCCGCGATGTGTCTCCAGCGCGTCGGGATTGACCTCGGCGACGACCAGCGGGACGTCGTCGCTCATGCGCCAGCGCGAGGAGTTGTCGACGACGACGGCGCCGGCCTGCACGAAGCGCGGCGCCCACTCGCCCGACGTAGCGCCGCCGGCCGAGAAGATCGCGAGGTCGAAGCCGGCGACCGACTGCTCGTCGAGGCCGCGCACGACGAGGTCCTCGCCGTCGATGCCGGCGCCGGCGAGCGTGCGCCCGACCGAGCGCTCCGAGGCGAACGGCACGACCTCGCGCGCCGGGAAGCCGCGCTCGCGCAGCAGGCGCAGCATCAGCGTGCCGACCTGGCCGGTCGCGCCGACGACGGCGACTCGATATCCGTCGCTGCTCATCTCGCCAGCGTACCGAGACGCCGGCGCGCTTTCTACGGCTTGGTCGCCATGAAGAAGATCGTCAACAGCACGAGCGCGCTGAGCAGCGAGCCGACGGTCTGCAGCCGGCGGACGACCGCCTGGTAGTCGGCGCTCAGCTCGACCTGGCCGTCGCCGCTCGCCGCGATGTCGCGTTCGGCGAGCTGCTCGGCGCGTTTGCCGGCGGGGATCATCACGGCGCCGACGAGCGCGCCGATGACGACGACGACGGCGAGGCCCCACTGCACGAAGAACTCGCTCCAGTGGTGCCCGTCGCTGGCGAGGTAGATGCCGGCAAGCAGGACGAGCAGCAGGCCTGGGTTGACGAGCATGCGTTCGACGGTGTAGGAGATCCGGTGCATCAGCGGCAGGCTGCGCGGCTCGCGCTTGCCGGCGACGGCGAAGATGATCGGGTAGGCGAACGTCACGCCGAAGGCGACGACGACGGCGATGATGTGGATCGCGAGGACGACGTCGTAGAAGGTGACGGCGGGGGCGAGCGCCATGCCGGGCACCCTAGTGCGTTGCGCGGGCGGACGTGCCGCGCGAGCTCAGAACGTCGGCGCGTACTTGCCGAAGACGTCCTGCATCGCCGCGCAGACCTCGCCGATCGAGCAGCGGTCCTTCAGCGCCTGGCGGATCGCCGGCAGCAGGTTGTCGGTGCCGCGCGCGACCTCCCGCAGCTCCTCGAGGCGCTGCTGCACGAGCGCGTGGTCGCGCTCGGCCTTGAACTTCGCCAGGCGCTCGAGCTGTTCGCGCTCGGACTCGGGGTCGACGCGCAGGAGGTCGGGAACCTCGAGCTCGTCCTCCTCGTACTTGTTGACGCCGACGACGACGTCCTGGCCGATCCGGTAGCGCTCCTGGTAGCCCCAGGCCGACTCGTCGATCTCGCCGGTGATGAACTCGATCGCGTTGACCGAGCCGCCGAGCGCGTCGACCTTCGCGATCAGCTCGTTCGCGCGCGCTTCGATCTCGTCGGTCAGCGACTCGACGAAGTACGAGCCGGCGAACGGGTCGACGCGTGTCGGCGGCGCCGGACTCGTGCGCGAGGATCTGCTGCGTGCGCAGCGCGATTTTCGCGGCGCGCTCGGTCGGCAGCGCGAGCGCCTCGTCGAAGCCGTTGGTGTGCAGCGACTGCGTGCCGCCGCAGACGGCGGCGAAGCCCTGCAGCGCGACGCGCACGATGTTGTTCTCGGGCTGCTGCGCGGTCAGCGTGACGCCGCCGGTCTGCGTGTGGAAGCGCAGCATCGTCGCCTTCGGGTTGGTGGCGCCGAAGCGCTCGCGCATGATGTGCGCCCACATGCGCCGCGCGGCGCGGAACTTGGCGACCTCCTGGAAGACGTTGTTGTGGCCGTTGAAGAAGAACGCGAGGCGCGGCGCGAACTCGTCGACGGCGAGGCCCTTGTCGATCGCGGCCTGCACGTAGGCGATGCCGGAGGAGAGCGTGAAGGCGACCTCCTGCACGGCCGAGCAGCCCTTCTCGCGGAAGTGGTAGCCGGAGATCGAGATCGTGTTCCAGCGCGGGACGTTCTCGTGGCAGTACTGGAACAGGTCGGTCGTCAGGCGCATCGTCGGCTGCGGCGGGTAGATGTAGTTGCCGCGCGCGATGTACTCCTTGAGCATGTCGTTCTGCGTCGTGCCGCGCAGCTTCTCGCTCGGCACGCCCTGCTCCTCGCCGACGAGCTCGTACAGCAGCAGCAGGCACGCGGCGGGCGCGTTGATCGTCATCGACGTGGAGACCTGGTCGAGCGGGATGCCGTCGAACGCGGTGCGCATGTCGTCGATCGTGTCGATCGCGACGCCGGTGCGCCCGACCTCGCCGAGGCAGCGCGGGTTGTCGGAGTCGAGGCCGAGCTGCGTCGGCAGGTCGAACGCCATCGACAGGCCGGTCGAGCCCTTCGAGAGCAGGTAGCGGTAGCGCTCGTTGGACTCCTTCGCCGAGGCGTAGCCGGCGTACTGGCGCATCGTCCACGTCTGCTTGCGGTACATCTCGCGGTGCACGCCGCGCGTGTACGGGTAGTCGCCCGGCTCGCCGAGGTCGAGCTCGGCAGGGAGATCGTCGTCGGTGTACAGCTCGGCGATCTCGATCCCCGAGTCGGTGAAGCGGCGGGGGTCGTCCGGGCCGACGATCGGCGCGACCGTCAGGTGCTCGTCGGCGTGCTGCTCCGTCGAAGCCATGGACAGGATGATAAGGACCGACGCCTGCGCTCGGGCGGCGGTGGCATCGGACGGCGCCCGTCACGTTCGACCGCCGGGCGCCGTCGCGGCGCGGCGTCGCATGGGTATTCTCCGGACGCATGTCCACGTGCCTGGTCACCGGCGGCGCCGGCTTCCTCGGATCGCACCTGTGCGACGAGCTGCTCGCGCGCGGGCATCGCGTGATCTGCGTCGACAACCTCGAGACGGGCTCGCTGGCGAACATCGAGCACATCCGCGCGCCGGAGTTCGTGCATGTCAACACCGACATCATCGAGCCGTACTTCGTCGAGGAGCCGGTCGACTTCGTCTACCACCTCGCCTCGCCGGCGTCGCCGATCGACTACCTGCGCCTGCCGCTGCACACGCTGAAGGTCGGCTCGTACGGCACGCACCACACGCTCGGGCTGGCGAAGGCCAAGCGCGCGCGCTTCCTGATCTCCTCGACGAGCGAGGTGTACGGCGATCCGCTCGAGCACCCGCAGGCCGAGAGCTACTGGGGGCACGTCAATCCCGTCGGCCCGCGCGGCGTCTACGACGAGGCCAAGCGCTACGCCGAGGCGCTGATGATGGCCTACCACCGCCAGCAGGGCGTCGACACGGCGATCATGCGGATCTTCAACACCTACGGCTCGCGCATGCGCCCGCACGACGGCCGCGCGATCCCGACGTTCCTGCGTCAGGCGCTCGCCAACCGGCCGATCACCGTGTTCGGCGACGGCAGCCAGACGCGCTCGTTCTGCTACGTGTCGGACCTGATCCGCGGCATGATCGCGCTCGCCGAGTCCGGCTATCACGATCCGGTCAACATCGGCAACCCCGACGAGTTCACGCTGCTCGAGCTCGCCGAGACGGTCAAGGAGCTGACCGAGTCGAGCTCGGAGATCGTCTACGAGGCGCTGCCGACCGACGACCCGAAGCAGCGCCGGCCCGACATCACGCTCGCGCGCGAGCTGCTCGGCTGGGCGCCGGAGGTGTCGCTGCGCGAGGGGCTGCAGCGCACGATCGAGCAGTCGGGCGTCGAGCTGCTGATCGGCGAGTCGCGCTGAGCGGAGACGCGCCGCCACGCCGCCAGCGCCGTGCGCGAACCGTCATGCGACCGCGACATCTGCGAGGCTGAGGCGTTGTGAGCAGTGAGATGGGACCACGTTCGACGCGAACGTCCGCTCCGCCCACTCCGCGCCAGCCCTCGACTCCGGCTCCCGCGCGTCCGCCGCTGGGCGGTCGCATCGCCGCGACGGGCGGCGCTCCGTCGGCGCGCGCGGTGCTCTCGGAGGTGACCGCGCGCAAGGAGACCGGCGACCGCGACATGCGCCGCAAGCGCCCGCCGGCGATGTCGTTCCTGCTGCGGATGTCGACGGCACGCCGGCTCGCGCGGATCGTCTCGCTGCTCGCGCTCGACTTCGCAGGCGTCGCGCTCGCGATCTTCACATCATTGATCCTCAAGGCGCTCGTGCTCGACGGCGTCACGCAGTTCCATTCGGCGCTACACGAAACGGAACGGATCCTGCCGTTCGCGTACCTGCTGACCGCGCTGCTGTTCGCGCGCTCGGGGTTGTACGCGGCGCGCTCGCTGCGCCCGGGCCTCTCGCGAATCGTCGGCTCGCTGTTCCAGGTCGCGTTCGTCGCGCTGCTGTTCGCGGTCGTCTAGCGGCGAACACTTCTCCAGCTACTACCTCTTCTACGGCTCGCTCGCTTCGCGCTGCTGTACGTCTCGTCGCTGCGCGCCGGGTACGAGTGGCTGACCGGCGTGATCCTGCGCGCCGCCGGCTATCGCCGCCGCGCGGTGATCGTCGGGACGGGCAAGCACGTCGCCGACGTCGGCCACGCGCTCGCCGACGCGCCGCACTCGCCGATCGAGGTCGTCGGCTTCCTCTCGCCGACGGCGCTGCCCGGCAACGGGCTGCACCCGCTCGGCGCGCTCGACGGACCTCGAGCGCGTGCTCGGCTCCGAGCGGATCGACGAGGTGATCATCGCCGACCCCGACTTCCCGCAGGTCGAGGCCGTCGAGCTCGTCGACCAGTGCCACCAGCGCGGCGTGCGCGTGCGCCTCGCGCCGTCGACGATGGAGATCCTGATCCACCGCGCCGAGTTCGTCCCCGGCCAGTCGGTGCCGCTGTTCGAGCTCGGCCCGCCCGCGTTCGAGGGCGTCGACTTCGCGCTGAAGCGGACGTTCGACCTCGTCGGCGCGCTGCTGCTGCTCGTGCTGCTGAGCCCGCTGCTGCTCGCGATCGCGCTCGCCGTGCGGCTCTCCTCGCGCGGTCCGATCCTGTTCCGCTCGACGCGCCACGGGATCGGCCAGCGGCCGTTCCCGTGCCTGAAGTTCCGCACGATGCACACCGACGCGGAGGAGCGCCAGGCCGACCTCGAAGAGCTCAACGAGGCGAGCGGCGCGCTGTTCAAGATCCGCGAGGACCCGCGGCTGACGCGCGTCGGCGGCATGCTGCGCCGCTTCTCGCTCGACGAGCTGCCGCAGCTGATCAACGTCGCTGCGCGGCGAGATGTCGCTCGTCGGTCCGCGGCCGCTGCCGCAGCGCGACTACGAGCTGCTCGAGGACTGGCACCGCAAGCGCTACCTGGTGCTCCCCGGCATCACCGGCCTGTGGCAGGTCTCAGGACGCTCGGAGCTCGACTTCGACGACCTCGTGCACCTCGACTTCCTCTACCTCGAGCACTGGTCGCTGGCGCTCGACCTGACGATCCTGCTGAAGACGATCCCGGCAGTGATCTCGCGCCGCGGCGCCTACTGAGGTCCGGCGAGCGCCTGCTCGGGCCCGCCGGCGGCGCGGCGGCGCAGGCGGCCGACGGCGTGCGCGCGGGCGCCCTGCGCGCACGCTCGTTCGTACGTCGTCCACGTCGCGCGCGCGGCGTCCTGCCACGTCCAGGCCGGCGCCGAGGGCGCCGGGCGGTCGACCGCCTCGGCGGCGGCGAGCAGTGCGCGCATGTCGCCGGCCGGCACGAACGTGACGCGGCCGTCGAGCACCTCGCGCAGCGCCGGTACCTCGCAGGCGACGACCGGCGTGCCGCACGCAAGCGCCTCGACGGCCGGCAGGCCGAAGCCCTCGTCCTCGGAGGCGACGACGAGCGCGTGCGCGCCCGAGTAGAGCGCCGCGAGGTCGTCGTCCGAGACGTGGCCGGTGAGGACCACGTCGGGCAGCTCGTGCGCCCACGGGCTGGTCGGCCCGACGAGCACGAGCGGCAGCTCGCGCGCCGCGGCGGCGAGCTCGTTGACGTGCTTGCCGGGGTCGGGGTGGCGCAGGCCGCCGACCCACATGAGGTATCGCTCGGGCAGCGCGAAGCGCGCGCGCACGGCGGCGAGGACGCGCTCGTCGCGACGGTAGAAGCACGCGGCGGGAGCCTCGGGGATCACGTCGATCTGCTCGCGCTCGAGCCCGAGGCGCGCGAGCGCGTCCTGCGCGAGCGCCTCGGTCGGGACGATCACGCGCACGGCGCGCTGCACGGCGAGCTGGCGCAGCGCCGAGCGCACGCCGGTGCGCAGCAGCTCGCTGCGCCGCTTCAGCGCCGTCAGGTCGTGCAGCGTGACGACCATCGGGCAGGGGCTGTGCAGCATCGCGCCGTTCATCCACGGCGCGTGGAACACGTCGGCGCGGCGCGGGTGATGCGTCTCCTCGATCCGCGCGTCGTCGACGGCGGTCTCGCGCAGGGCGCTCAGCAGGCAGCGCGTGTAGCGTCCGACGCCCTGCAGGTCGCGTGTCGGGCGGCTGTCGAACGCGACGTTCACGACCAGCCGATCGGACTCTCGTCGTGACGCTCCCCAAGCACGCCGCCACGATAACCGCATCGCGTAGCTTTGTGCAGAGATGACCGCCAACTTGCGAGCCGAGGCGTGGGAGGAGCTGTGGCGGTCGGTCCCGGAAGAGGCGGAGCCGACCGACCTGGAGTTGCGTCGCGCGTTCGTGCTCGACGCGCTCGCCGATGTGCGCGCGCGCCCGGGCGAGGGTGGGGGCGAGAGCAAGGGCGGGGGCGAGCGCGGGGGCGGGCATCCGCGCGTGCGCGTGCTCGACGTCGGCTGCGGCGAAGGGCAGCTGACGGCCGAGCTCGCGCGGGCCGGCTTCGAGGTGCTCGGCGTCGACGTCGCCGAGGAGCCGCTGTGCCGCTTGCGCGCGCGACACCCCGAGCTCGACGCGCGCCGTGTGAGCGTCGACGGCGACTGGCCGCTGCCCGACGCGGGCTTCGACGCGGTGTGGGCCGGCGAGACGATCGAGCACGTCGCCGACACGGCGGCGTGGCTGTCGGAGATCAGGCGCGTACTGCGCTCGGGCGGCACGCTCGCGCTGAGCACGCCCGCGCACGGGCGCCTGCGGATGCTCGCGCTGGCGCTCTCGGGGCGGCGATTCGACGAGCACTTCGACCCGCGCTCGGATCACGTGCGCTTCTACACGCGGCGCACGCTTGCGCGGCTGCTCGCCGAGTTCGGCTTCGAGCGGATCGCGATCCGCGGCGGCGGCGGTCCGCCGGGGGCGCGCCGCGTGCTGCTCGCGTCGGCCGTGCGCGCGCGCTTCTAGCGTTTGCCGGACGCGCGCAGCGCCTGCACGTAGGCGTTCTCGGTCGCGATCGCTTCGGGGTTGCCCTGCGCGATCGCTTCGGGCGAGACCGACTCGGGATTGAGGTAGATCGCGGCGCCGATCTCGCGCGCGGCGGCCGAGGGGTCGGCGGCGAGGTCGTACTGGCCGAGCGCCGTCCACGTCTGCGGGTTCGACGGCTGCAGCCGCACGGCGCGCTGCAGCGTCGCGCGTGCGAGCGCGCGCTCGCCGGCGGCCTGCTGCACGGCCGACAGCGTGAACAGCGCCTGCGCCGAGAGCGGGTCGATCGAGACGGCGTCCTGCGCGGTCGCGAGCGCTTGGCGCGGGTCGCGCGCGAGCTGCGAGAGCGCCTGCTCGGAGGCGTTCGCCGAGCGCAGCGGCTGCCACTGCGCCCACGCGGCGAGCAGCACGCCGACGATCGCCGCGAGCGCGACGCAGATGCGCGTCGCTCCGAGCGCGCGCGGCTGAAGGCGCGCGCGCAGCTCGCCGGCGTCGGGCAGCCACAGCCCCCGGCGCGGGCGCTCGCCGCCGATCGGGTCGCGTGAGCCGGCGGGCGCCGTGTTCGCGGCGCCGAGCGCCGCGAACGAGATCGTCTGGGCAGAGCGCTCGCCGCCGTCGCCGGCGAGCGGCCCGCGGCCGGCGAGCCAGCCGGCGCAGAGCAGCGCGACGCAGGCGTCGCCCGGCACGTACCACGTCCAATCGGCTAGCGAGTGGATGCCGAACACGACGACGATGCACAGCATGCCGAGCAGCCCGACGCGCTCGGCCGTGTACGGCGCCGGGCGGCCGTCGATCTGAAGGCGCCGCCACGCCGGCGCGCCGGCGCGCGTCGGGCGGCGCAGCCAGCGCAGCAGCGTGCCCCAGTCGCTCCAGCGCCGGTTCAGCGGGTGCGTGCTGCGCCCGGCCGCCGCGATCCACGCGAGCAGCAGCGCGAGCGTCAGCGCGAGCCCGACGATCCCGAGGTCGGCGAGCGTCTGCACGACGTAGCCGTGCGCGTGGCGCACGTCGAGCGTCTCCGTGCGGTAGCGCAGGCGCGCCGTCGCGTAGCCTTCGGCGCCGGCGCCGAGCACCGGGTGGGCCTGGAAGACCTTCAGCGCCTCGTTCCAGTAACGCGCGCGGACGCTGCCGACGGCCGTCAGCCGTCCGGGCCCGTTCGACGGGACCGGCGCGTGCGGGTCGGTCAGCGAGTGCAGCGCGTGCGAGATCGTGCCGGTGAAGCCGCGGTGGCTCGCCGCGAGCGCGCCGGCGAACGCGAGCAGCACGACGGCGAGCAGGCTCAGCAGCAGCGTCCCGAGCCGGCGGCGGCTGATGATCGACGGCGCCTGGCGGCTCGTGTAGAAGCCGAACGCGACGCCGACGACGCCGAGCAGCAGGACCATCGCCAGCAGCAGCGCCCCGAGCTGGTGCCCGGCGTGCGTGCGCGCGGCGATCGCGACGTTGTCGTCGTCGAGCGCCGGCGTCGAGAAGTCCCAGACGACGACGACGCCGGCGGCGATCGCGCCGCTCAGCAGCACGGCGGCGCCGCGCAGGCGCAGCGGCACGATGCAGAACCACAGCGCCAGGCCGAGCACGAGCGCGACGAGCGCGCCGCGCGAGTACGCGAGCATCAGCGTCACGAGCATCAGGCCGATCGCCGGATAGGCGAGCGCGCTGAGCAGCGCGTGACCGGTGCGCCGCGAGCCGAGCCAGAGGCAGCCGATCGCGCCCATCGCGGCGGTCAGGCCGATCGCGTTCCAGTAGCTGTACGGCGCGCGCAGGCGCGCGTAGACGTCGCCGGCGTCGAGATGCGACGGGAAGACCTTCGTCAGCAGCGCGTACACGCAGACGACGACCGCCGCGAGCACGATCCCGCCGAGGATCGCCGGCCAGCGCGCCGGGATCGTTCGCGCGAGGACGACGGCGGCGCCGAAGAACGCGCAGTAGGAGAGCATCCGCCCGGCGTCCTTGAAGCTGTCATCGGGCTGCACCGACCAGACGACCGACAGCGCCGTCAGCGCGGCGAGCGCGAGCAGCAGCGCGATCGACCACGCGCCCCACGCGCGCCCGCGCGGCGCTCCGAGCAGCACGGCGGCGACGACGATCGCGCCCGATCCGATGCTCAGCACGATCTCGACGGTCGTCATGCCGGCGAGGTTCAGCCCGCCGCCGGCGACGAACGTGACGAAGCAGACGATGCCGGCGACGAGCAGCGTCGGCCACCACGCCACGGCGCGCGCCGGCCAGCCGGCCGGTCCCTCGCCGCGGCCGGCCGCGGCCGCGGCGGCGGCGCGGTCGAGCAGCTCCTCGACGCTCGGCTCGCGCGGCGCGTCCGGCGCGGCGCTCACGAGCCCCGAAGCGAGCGGCGTCGGCGCCGGCTCAGTGGGAGCGACGGGCAACGACGCTCCTTCCGATCTGCCGGCCGCCGAGCGCGAGCGCGCACGCGAGCAGGAACGCGAGGACGGCGAGCAGCGGGTCGGGCAGCGAGCTGAACGCCGAGGCGACGTCCGCGTGGATCACGCCCGGCTGGACCAGCTGGCCGCCGACGTGCAGCGGCTTGGCGCCGGTCTTCGGGACGTTGTGAAGCGCCTGGCGCTCGCTGCTCGACAGCGGCGTCGCGACGGCCGGTCCGCCGCCTCCGCCGCCGCCCGAGCCGCCGCCGGCCGCGGCGAGCTGCGCGCGCCGGATCAGGTTGGCGCAGTCGGAATACTCTTCGACTTCGGTCGGAAGCTCCTGCAGCGCGCGCCGGTAGGCCTGCTGGCTGAAGCCGCTCAGGCTTTCGCCGTGCGTGCAGCGTTCGATGATCTTTTCGCCGGTGTCGGCGCTCGCCGCGGCGACGAGGCACGCGAGCAGCGACAGCGCGAGCGCCGTTGCGGAGACGATTCGCATACGTGAGCGACGCAACGCTACCAATGCCCCCGGGAGAGGCCGAGGCTCGACAGCGCCTCGGAGAAGCCGTGCGCCCACGCGTCGTAGCTGTACGCGCGGACGTCCTCGGCGCCCTGCGAGCCGAGCCGTGCGCGCAGCGCCGGATCGGCGGCGAGGCGGCGCATCGCGCGCGCCAGCGCGATGCTGTCGCCGGCGGGCACGACGAGGCCGTTGACGTCGTCGCGGACGAGGCCGCCGGCGACCGCGCCGACGGCGTCGCTGGCGATCACGGGCAGCGCGCGGTTCATCGCCTCGTTCACCACTAGGCCCCACGGCTCGCGAAACGTCCGCGTCTCGATCGACGGCAGTACGAGCGCGTCGCTCGCCGCGTACACGTCGCGCAGCGCGGGCGGCGAGAGGCGGCCGAGCCCGACGAGCCCGCCATCGCCGCGACGGCGCGGGCCGGCGGGCGCGGCGCCGGCGAGGTCCGGCTCGACGCCGGCGAGCACGAGCGCGTCGGGCGGGTGCAGCTCGGCCTCGCGCCACGCGTCGAGCAGGACGTCGAGGCCCTTCTCGGGCGCCGGGCGCCCGACGAACAGGAAGCGCGTTCGCGCTGCCGCCGGCCAGCCGTTCGCGCGGGGCGGGGCGACGTCGGACGAGTTCCAGAAGGCGTTGTCGACCGACTGCGCCGCGACGTGGACGTTGCGCGCGCCGCGCGCGCGCACGTAGGAGCTGACGTGCGGACCGTACGTGACGACCGCGTCGGCCGAGCCGTACAGACGGCGCAGCGGGACGTAGCTGAGCGCGTGCGCGGCGCTGCGCGGGTGCGCCCACAGCGACGCCCACAGGATCAGCGGGACGCGCGCGCGGCGCGCGCCGGCCCACGTCGCGAGCGGCGCGAGCCGTCCGCCGGTCGGGCAGACGACGGCGCGGTAGGAGCCGCTCGCGGCCAGGCGCGCGAGCGCGGACGGGCGCACGTGTCGATGCGGGAACGGCATCTGCCCCTCGAACACCTCGCCGCCGTGCTTGGAGCGCCCGCCGAACAGCGCCAGCTCGATCGTCTCGCGCTCGTGCAGCGCCGCGAGCGCGCCGACGCGGTACGCCGGCGCGTGCCCGGTCACGAACAGGACCGGCTTGCGCAGCGCCTCGGCGCCGGGATCGGGGACGTCGTTCACCGCAGCGCGAGCTCGTACGCCTCGAGCGTCTGCTCGCCGCAGCGCTCCCACGTGAAGTTCGCGGCGACGGTCGCGCGCGCGCGCTGGCGCGCCTCGCGCAGGCGGTGCGGATCGGACAGCAGCTCGTCGATTCGCTGGGTCAGGCGCTCGATGTCGCCGGGCGGGACGAGCACGAGCCCGTCGCCGGCAGCGGCGATCTCCTCCGGACCCGGCTCGCCGCGGCAGCCGATCGCCGGCATGCCGCCGGCCATCGCCTCGACGTAGGCGACGCCGAACGCCTCCTCGGTCGATGGCATCACGAACAACGTGCACTGCCGCGCGCGCGCGACGGCCTGCTCGGGCGCGAGCTGGCCGAGGAAGTCGACGCGCTCGCGCACGCCGAGGCGCTCGGCGAGCGCCTCGAGCGCGGGCCGCTCAGGCCCGTCGCCGACGATCTCGTAGCGCAGCGCCGGATAGCGCGGCGTCAGCACGGCGAGCGCGCGCAGCACGTCGGCGTGGCGCTTGCGCGCGACGAGGTGCGCGACCGTCACGAGCGCCGGCGGGCCGGTGCGCCGCGTGGGGCGCGCGGCCGCGGGAACGTCGGTCCCGAGGTGCACGACGCGCGTCGCGCGCGCGCCGTGGGTGCGCGCGAGCTCGGCGACTCCCTCGCTGTTTGCGAGCACGAGCCGCGCCGCGCCGAGCGCACGGCGCACGGCGCGCTCGCCGTCGCGCATCTGCGAGGACGTGTACAGGACGTCGCCGCCGTGCACGGAGATGACGAGCGGCGCGCGCAGCGGCGCGAGCGCGAACGCACGTCGGACGGCGTCGCCGCTCGGCACGGCGTTGTGCGCGTGGACGACGTCGAACGGGAACGTACGCCTGACGCGCGCGATCTTCGCGGCGAGCACGGGCGCCGCCCACGCGCCCCACGCGGCGTACGAGCGGCGACGGTCGGGCGAGACGTACGGGACGTAGGAGATCTCGAGCCCGTCGCGCGTCTGCTGGCGCGGCTCGCGGGCGAGCGCGGCGAGGCTCTTCGCGGCGCGGGCCGGCCCGGCGGAGAGCGCCGCGCGCGGCGGCACGAGCCGGTGCAGCACGAGCACGCGGACGTCGGCGCCGGCGTCGCGCGTGGCGAGCGCCTGCCGGTGCGCCCAGATGCCGAGCACCGGATCGCGCCGGCTCGGGTAGAACTCGGCGACGACGAGCGCCTTCACAGGCGCCCCACCGGCGGCTCGGCGCCGCCCGCGCCCGCTCTCGCTCCCGGCCGGGCGGCGTTCGCGGCCGGCGCCGGCGCCAGTCCGCGATGAGCGCGGACGGTGCGCTTGGCCTCGTCGGCACGGACGTACGGGCGGCCGGCGAGGAACGTACGCGCCTCGGAGATTGCGGCCTCGCGCGAGTACGCGTCGGCGGCCGGCGCGGCGCGGTGGCGGATCGCGACGGCGTCGGTCACGCCGCAGCGCCAGCCGTGCTCGCGCGCAAGGGCGCCCCAGTGCGCGTCGAGCCCCCAGCCCATGCGCAGCTCCGGGAACGGCAGCAGCGTGGCGAACGTCGGATGCGCAAACGCCGTGACAGGTCCGATCTCGACGAAGCGCGTCTCGCGCACGACGCTGCGAGCGCGCCGTCGCGTCTGCGGCCATGCGGCGTGCGAGTTGAGCCGGTGCGCCGGCTGGGCGAGCTGCAGCGAGAAGCGCTCGCAGAGGAACAGGAAGCGATCGAGGAAGCCGCGCGGCAGCTCGACGTCGTCGTCGAGCACGAGCAGCCAGTCATCGTCCTCGAACGGGCGCTCGGCGAGCAGGAGGTTGAGGTTCTCGAACTTGCCGCGGCCCTCCGGCGCGCCGACGCGCAGCTCGACGTCGTGACGCGAGCGCGCGAGCTCTTCGCGCGCGCGCCGTGCGAGCGCGCGGTGCTCGGGACGCTCGACCTGCAGCGCCAGCACGCGCCGGCGCGGCGGCTCGCGGCGCGCGGCGCGCGCGATCCGCAGGCGGCGGGCGCTCGTGAGCTCCCACGCGTCGGCCGCGACGTCGCGCGCCTCGCGCAGCGCAGCGTCGAAGCCGCCGACGGTGCCGCTCGTCCCCGACAGGAAGTCCTCGGCGCTGGTCGCCGCGCTTGGCGCAGGCGTCCGATCGATCCGCTCACGCAGCGCTTCGCGCAGGCGCCCGGCGCTGTGGGCGACCATCGTCAGGCCGGCGGGGCAGCGCCGGCGCACTACGTGGCCGGCGCAGCCGGCGAGCGTCCGCGCCTCGCGCGCGAGCGACGGCGCGTCGCCGCGGCGCGCGTCGAAGCGGCGCGCGGCCCGCCCGCGGACGAACTGCGCGCGGGCGAGCGCGCGCAGCCGCGCGTCGGCTCCGACGCGGCGGTGCTCGACGCCGGCGCGCGCGACGTACAGCACGCGGCCGCGTGCGCCGCCGTCGGCGGCGCGCAGGCGGTCCTGCAGCTCCTGCTCGTCGCCGCCGTGCTCGAGCGACTCGTCGAATCCGCCGACGCGCTCGATCGCGCTGCGGCGGATCGCGAAGTTCGCGCCCCACGCGTAGCGCGCGTCGGTGTCGCGCTCGCCGAGGTCGAGCGCGGTGATCGGCGCCGGCTCGCGCCCGCACGAGCGCGGCGCGTGCCCGTCGAGCACCGGGCGGATCGGTCCGGCGAAGACGTCGACGTCGCGATGCTCGCGCGCGGCGCGCAGGAACGCGTCGAGCCAGCCCGGCTCGGCGCGGACGTCGTCGTCGACGAACACGATCAGCTCTCCGCGCGAGCGTCGGACGCCGGTGTTGCGCGCGACGTTGAGGCCGAGCGGCGCGCCGTGCGGCTCGTAGCGCGCGCCGAAGCGCTCGGCGAGCGCTCGCGCCGGCTCGCTCGCGCCGGCGTCGTCGACGACGAGCAGCTCGGCGCCGGCCGCGGCGGCCTGCGGCGCGATCGAGCGGAGCGCGACCTCGAGGTAGGTGAGTCGCGCGCGCGTCGGGATCACGATCGAGGCGGGGATCGATGTCGGGCTCATCGTCGGGACAGTCTAGGTTTGCAGGGGTTTCGGGCGTTCAGCCCGCGCGGGGCGTCGGATAGCACCGGTCGGGGGCGACTAGGCTCTCGCGACGTGGTGCTGTTCCTGCACAACCGCTACCGCACGACGGGCGGCGAGGAGCGTGCGGTCGACGAGCTCGCGTGGCTCGTGCGCGAGCGCCTCGGCGAGCCGGTCGAGCTGTTGAGCCGCGACTCGGGCGAGCTGGGGCGCGGCGCGGCGGCGCTCGGCCTGCTGCGCGGCGGGCGGGACCCCGACGAGGTCGCGCGCGCGGTCCGCGCCGAGCGCGCGCGCGTCGTGCACGCGCACAACGTGCTTCCGTCGTTCGGCTGGCGCGCGCTCGCAGCGGCGCGCTCGGCGGGCGCGCGCGTCGTGCTGCATCTGCACCAGTATCGACTCGTGTGCGCGATCGGCGTCGGCTACACGCGCGGCGCCGACTGCACGCGCTGCCACGGGCGCAACACGCTGCCCGGCGTACGGCTGAACTGCCGCGGCAACGCCGGCGAGGCGGTCGCGTACGGGGCTTCGCTGGCGCTCTGGCAGCGACGGCTCGTCGAGCAGGCCGACGCGATCGTCGTGCCGAGCGCGTTCGCGCGCGAGCGCCTACGCGAGCTCGGTGCGCCGCTGCCGTGGGAGCGCGTGCACGTGCTCGCGCCGCCGCTGCGCGCGCTCGACGCCGCTCCGCGGCGAGTGGAGGCGACCGGTCCGGTGTCGTACGCGCTGCTCGTCTCGCGCCTGGCGCCGGAGAAGGGAGTCGACGTCGCGATCGACGCGTGCCGTGCGGCCGGGCTGACGCTCGTGATCGCCGGCGACGGACCACAGCGCGCGCAGCTCGAAGCACGCGCCGCGAGCGTGCCGTGGGTCGCCGGCGCGAGCGTGCGCTTCGTCGGGCGCGTCGACGACGAGGAGCTGGCGCGGCTGCGCGCCGGCGCGTCGATCGCGCTCGTCCCGTCGCGCTCGGCCGAGACGTTCGGGCTCGCCGCCGCCGAGGCGATGGCCGCCGGCCTGCCGGTCGCCGCGAGCCGCGTCGGCGCGCTCAGCGAGCTCGTCGAGGAGGACGGGCTGGTGCCACCGGGCGACGCGGCTGCGCTCGCGGCGGCGATCGCGCGCCTGGCGGGCGATCGCGTCGCCGGCGCGCGCGGGCGCGAGCGCGTGCGCGCGCTGTGCGCGCCGAGCGTCGTCGCCGACGCGCTGGCGCAGGTGTATGCCGCGTAGGACATAAGCTGCCGGCCGTGCCGGGCGAGCGAACCGCGCTGATCACGGGTCTGACGGGTCAGGACGGCTCGTTCCTGGCCGAGCTGCTGCTCGCGCGCGGCTACGCCGTCACGGGGCTGGTGCGCGGCGAGCCCGGCGGATCGCTCGGCGCCTGCGAGCACCTGCGCGGACGGGTCGAGCTTGCGCACGGCGATCTGCTCGACCCGCATACGCTGCGCGCCGCGGTCGCGAGCTTCGGCGGCGGCGAGATCTATCACCTCGCGGCGCCGTCGTTCGTGCCGACCTCGTGGCAGCTGCCGGGCGAGACGATCGCGGCGATCGCCGGTGCGAGCGCGACGATCCTCGAGGCCGTGCGCGACCTCGACGTCGGCGCGCGCGTGTTCGTCGCCTCCTCGGGCGCGATCTTCGGCGACGCGCCGGAGAGCCCGCAGCGCGAGGACACGCCGTGCCGGCCGACGAACCCGTATGCGATCGCGAAGCTCGCGACGCATGAGCTCGTCGGTGCGCTGCGCGAGCACGACGGCGTGCACGCGAGCTCGGCGATCACGTTCAACCACGAGTCCGAGCGCCGGCCGGAGCAGTTCGTCACGCGTCGCGTCAGCCGCGCGGCGGCGGCGATCGCGCTCGGCCGCCAGAGCGAGCTGACGCTCGGCTCGCTCGATGCCGTGCGCGACTGGTCGTTCGCCGGCGACGTCATGCGCGGCGCGTGGCTGATGCTGCAGCAGGAGCGCGCCGACGACTACGTGCTCGCAAGCGGCGTCGGCCACACCGTGGCCGAGCTCGCGGCGACGGCGTTCGCGTGCGTCGATCTCGACGTCGAGCGTTACCTGCGCGTCGACGAGTCGCTCGAGCGCCCGCCCGAGCGGACGCCGAGCATCGGCGATCCGACGAAGGCGCGCGAGCGCCTGGGGTGGGTTCCGAGCCTGACGTTCGAGCAGCTCGTCGAGCGGATGGTGCGCGCCGACCTGCGGGCGCTCGAAGCAGCGTGACTACGATGACGCGATGGGCTCCGCACCGCTCGTCGACGTCGGGATCCCGGTTTTCCGACGCGACGATTGGGTGGCGCAGGCGATCGAGTCGGTGCTCGATCAGTCCTATCGCAACTGGCGGCTGACGATCGGCGAGGACGGCGGACCGACCGAGTCGATCGAGCGCGCCGTCGCGCCGTACCTCGGCGACGAGCGGATCCGCTACAGCGCCGGCGCCGGGCACCAGGGTGTCGCCCGCACCAAGTCGAGGCTGTGCGTCGGCGAGGGCAAGTACCTGACGATCCTCGACGACGACGACTTCTGGATGTCCGGCTGGCTCGAGCGTCGCGTCGCGTTCCTCGAGCGGAACCCAGCCTGCGGGATGGTGTGGGGAGGCCATCTGGACGTCGACCCCGACCGCGTGGAGATCGAGCGCTCACCGCTTCCGTTCGCCGAGGGCGTCGTCTCCTCGTCTCAGTTCGTGCGAGCGATGGCGCAGGGCAACCTCGTCGCGACCCCGAGCGTGCTCGTCCGACGCGAGGCCTACGTCCGCGCCGGCGACCGCTACGACGCGAGCTTCAGCCACATCGACGACTACGAGCTCTGGCTTCGGCTCGGGATGTGCGCGCCGGTCGGCTTCCTCGCGATCCACGACTCCGCGTACAGGATCCACGATATCGGGAGGGTGTCGCGCAAACACGACCGCGCGTCCGACCATCTGCGCATGATCGACCATCTCGACGCGCTGCTCGAGCAGCATCTGCCCGAGCTCAGGCTCTCGCCGTCGACGCGCCGGCGACAGAAGGCAGAGGCGACGATGTCGACGGCGCTCGACGCGGCGGGCGAGGGCCGGGCGATGCTCGCCGCGCGGAGGTTCTTCGCCGCCGCGCGCCTGGACCCGCGCGCGCTTGCGAGCAGGCGAGCTGTCGCGGTAGTCGCGGCCGCAGTCGGGGGCAGACGGGTGCGCGAGCGGCTCAGCGCGATGCGGTCGTGACGCCCGTCTCGCTAAAGCGCAGCCGCCGTGCGGCCGATCTCCGAAGCGTGCAAGCAGTCCCTTACACTGCCCGCAAGTGAAGACGGTCGGCATCATCGGACTCGGCTACGTCGGGCTGCCGCTCGTCGTCGCCTTCGCCGAGGAGGGCTGCGACGTGATCGCGGTCGACGTCGATCCGCGCAAGATCGAGGCGATCGAGGCCGGCGAGTCCTATATCGAGGACGTCCCGTCGGAGCTCCTGCGCGAGCACGGGGACCGGATCCAGGCGACGACGCGCTATGCGCGCCTCGCGAAAGCCGACGCGGTGCTGATCTGCGTGCCGACGCCGCTGACGCGCAACCGCGAGCCGGACCTCGGGCCGCTGATCGACACCGCGCGCTCGCTCGCCGAGGTGCTCCAGCCGGGGCAGCTCGTCGTGCTCGAGTCGACGACGTACCCGGGCACGACGCGCGAACGCGTCGCGCCGCTGCTCGAGGAGTCTGGGCTCGCGGCCGGCCGCGACTTCCATCTCGCGTTCTCGCCGGAGCGCGTCGACCCGGGGCGGACCGACTACACGCTGCGCAACACGCCGAAGGTGCTCGGCGGGCTGACCGAGGCGTGCGTGCGGCGCGCCGAGGAGATCTACGGGCTCGTCTGCGAAACGCTCGTGCGCGTGTCGAGCCCCGAGGCGGCCGAGCTGACGAAGCTGCTCGAGAACATCTTCCGCTCGGTCAACATCGCGCTCGTCAACGAGCTCGCGATGCTGACCGACCGGATGGGCATCGACATCTGGGAGGTCGTCGACGCGGCGGCGACGAAGCCGTACGGGTTCATGCGCTTCGAGCCGGGCCCGGGCATGGGCGGGCACTGCCTGCCGGTCGATCCGTTCTATCTGAGCTGGCGTGCGCGCGAGTTCGACATGTCGACCGAGTTCATCGAGCTGGCCGGCAAGGTCAACCAGCAGATGCCCTACCACTGCGTCGAGAAGGCCCAGCGCGCGTTGAACGGCGCCGGCCTGTCGGTCAAGGGCGCGCGCGTTGCCGTGCTCGGCGTCAGCTACAAGCCCGGCGTCGGCGACATCCGCGAGTCGCCCGCGCTGAAGATCATCGAGCTGCTCAAACGACTGGGAGCGGACGTCCGCTACCACGACCCGCACGTCGCGAGCCTCAACGAGTTCGACCTGCGCAGCGTTTCGCTCGAGGACGCGGTCGAGGACGCGGACCTGACGCTGATCGTGACCGCGCATCCGGGCATCGACTAC
This sequence comes from uncultured Solirubrobacteraceae bacterium, assembly GCA_963782925.1. Lineage (GTDB taxonomy): Bacteria > Actinomycetota > Thermoleophilia > Solirubrobacterales > Solirubrobacteraceae > Palsa-744. The sequence goes on along the minus strand of CAWALH010000002.1, from coordinate 1,018,766 downwards.
GACCAGCTCGCCCAGCGCGCGCGACGCCTGCTCGACCTGCGTGGCGTCACGCGCTCCTCCGGCGCCGCCGACGTCGTCCGCCTCTGACGTGCTGAGCCCCGACGCACGCGCACCCGGCCTGCTGCTCGGCGAGGACGTGCGGATCGGCGACGGCGTGTCGTTCGGCGCGAACGTGATCGTCCACGCCGGGACGACGATCGGCGAGGGCTGCACGATCGAGGACAACGTCGTGCTCGGCAAGCCGCCACGACTGGCCAAGCGCTCGGCCGCGCACGGCGACGTCGGCGCCCTGCGGATCGGCGACGGCGTCAGCGTGTGCGCCGGCGCGATCGTGCTCGCGGGGGCGACGCTCGGCGACGGCGTGCTGCTCGGCGACCAGTCGTTCGTGCGCGAGCGCTCGACGATCGGCGCCGAGTCGATCGTCGGACGCGGGAGCGTCGTCGACAACGACGTGTCGCTCGGCGAGCGCGTGCGCGTGCAGACGAACGTCTACCTGACGGCGTTCACGCTGATCGAGGACGACGTGTTCGTCGGCCCGGGCGCGGTGACGACGAACGACGACACGATCGGTCGGCGCCCGGCGGGCGAGCCGCTGCGCGGGGCGACGCTGCGCCGCGCGTGTCGAATCGGCGGCGGCGCCGTGCTGACGCCGGGCATCGAGATCGGCGAGGAGGCGTTCGTCGCCGCCGCCGCGCTCGTCACCCACGACGTGCCGCCGCGCTCGGTCGTGATGGGCGTCCCAGCCAGGGTCGTCCGCGACGTCCCGCCCGGCGACCTGCTCGAGCCCGGCGCCTAGCAACAGCCGGCCCGGATGGCCGGCCATGTAACGGCCGTGGCGGCCGGAGCGCTCGCAAGTTATGACGAGGAGCGGAGGCCGGCTCGGCAAGAAGGCGGGATGCCGGTCACACGGCGCGTCGAACTGCCGCAACAACCTCCCGAGCCTGATCCTCCGTCAGCACCGGGCTCATCGGGATCGCCAGATGCCGCGCGGCGGCCTGCTCGGTCTCGGGCAACTCGCCGGCCGGCGCCCACGCGCGCATCGGCGGCTGGCGGTGGACCGGCGTGCGGTAGTAGGCCTTGCAGCCGATCGCGGCGTCGGCGAACGCCGCTTCCAGGCGTCTCGGCTCGAGGTCGGCGATCACGTACAGGTGCCACGCCGGCGAAGCGCCGGCGACCGGGCGCGGCAGCGCGACGAGCTCGCCGAGGCCGGCCTGCTCGTAGTGGGCTCCGGCTTGCCGACGTCCGTCCGCCCACGTGTCGAGATGCGGCAGCTGCACGCGCAGGATCGCCGCCTGCAGCTCGTCGAGGCGCGAGTTGTAGCCGACCTGCTCGTAGTCGACCTTGTCGCGCGAGCCGTGGAAGCGCAGGATCCGCGCCTGCTCGGCCACGCGCTCGTCGGAGGTCAGGATCATGCCGCCGTCGCCGAAGCAGCCGAGGTTCTTCGACGGGTAGAACGAGATCGTCGCGGCCGTGCCGAGCGCGCCCGGGCGTCCGGCGTCCGAGCTCGACCCGAGCGCCTGCGCCGCGTCCTCGAGCACCGGCACGCCGAGCGCCTCGATCTCGGCGACCGGCGCGACGTTGCCGAACAGGTGCACGACGACGATCGCCTTCGTGCGCGGCGTCAGCGCGGCGCGCACCGTGTCGGCCGTGACGCAGAACGTCGCCGGGTCGATGTCGCAGAAGACCGGCGTCGCGCCGGTCGGCACGATCGCCTCGACCGAGGCGTAGAACGTGAACGACGGGACGACGACCTCGTCGCCCGGGCCGACGCCCATCGCGCGCAGCGCGATCGTGATCGCGTCGGTTCCGTTGGCGACGCCGACGCCGAATGCCGCCCCCGTGTACGCCGCGAGCTCGCGCTCGAACGCTTCGACCTCGGGCCCGAGCACGAAGCGTTCGGAGTCGAGCACGCCGTCGATCGCGGCGCGCAGCTCGTCGCGCAGCGGTGCGAGCGTCGACGCCGTGTCGAACAGCGGCACCGCCATCGCTCAGGCCGCCATCGGGCTCAGCGCGGCTTGAGCAGCTCGAGGTCCGCGCGCGTCATCAGCCGGATCAGCTCCTCGAACGGCGTCTGCGGCTTCCAGCCGAGATCGCGTTCGGCCTTCGCCGGCGAGCCGATCAGATGGTCGACCTCGGCCGGGCGCACGAACGACGGGTCGATCGTCACGTACTGCTCGAAGTCGCCGAGCCCGGCCTCGTCGAACGCGACCTCGCAGCATTCGCGCACCGAGTGCGACTTGCCGGTCGCGATCACGTAGTCCTCCGGTTTGTCCTGCTGCAGCATCAGCCACATCGCTTCGACGTAGTCCTTCGCATAGCCCCAATCGCGTTCGGCGTCGAGGTTGCCGAGGCGAACCTCCTTCATCAGGCCGTGCTTGATCGCGGCTGCGTGCCACGTGATCTTGCGCGTGACGAACTCGAGGCCGCGGCGCTCAGACTCGTGGTTGAAAAGTATCCCCGACGTCGCATGCAGGTCGTAGGACTCGCGGTAGTTGACCGTGATGAAGTGGCCGTAGACCTTCGCGACGCCGTACGGCGAGCGCGGGTAGAACGGCGTCGTCTCGGTCTGCGGGACCTCGAGCACCTTGCCGAACATCTCGCTCGAGGAGGCCTGGTAGAAGCGCGCGTCGGGGCAGACTTCGCGCATCGCCTCGAGCATCCGCGTGACGCCGACGCCGGTGAACTCGGCGGTCAGCGTCGGCTGGATCCACGAGACGGCGACGAACGACATCGCGGCGAGGTTGTAGATCTCGGTCGGGTCGGCCGCGCGCAGCGCGTCGACGAGCGAGCGCTGGTCGAGCAGGTCGCCCTGGTGCAGCGTGATGCGATCGCGGATCTGCTCGATCCGGTCGAACTTCTCGGTCGAGGCGCGGCGCACCATGCCGTGGACGTCGTAGCCCTTCTCGAGCAGCAGTTCGGCGAGGTAGGAGCCGTCCTGGCCGGTGATTCCCGTGACGAGCGCTGAGCGGCGGTCTGCCATGAGCCGCAGAAGCCTATAGACCGCCGCCGATGCGCCGCTCAGCCGCCGGCCGACGCGGACGCGACCGCGGATGCGTGCGCGTCGAGCGCGCGGACGAGCGCCGCGAGGCCGTCCTCGATCGTGATTCGCGCCTGCCAGCCGAGCAGCTCGTGCGCCTTCTCCGTCGACGGGCGGCTGCGCCGCGGCGCCGCGCCCGGGCTCTCGCCGGGCTTCAACGTGAGCGCGTTCGCCTTGGCGCCGGCCGCCGCAGAGGCGATTCGCGCGAGCTCCTCGAGCGTCAGCTCGCGCGGGCCGGCGAGGTTGAAGTCCTCGTTCAGCGCCTCGTCGGCGCCGAGCGCGCGCACGATGCCGTCGGCGACGTCGTCGACGTGCGTCGGCGTGCACGTGCGCTCGGCCGGGCCGTCGAGTTCGAACGCGCGCTCGCCGCGCGCCGCGGCCTCGACGAGCTCGTCGATCAGCGGTTCGGTGCCCGGTTCGCCGGCCGACCCTGGCGCCGCGCCGTACACCGCAGACGGTCGGCAGATCGCGTACGGCAGCCCGTGCTCTGCGTGTGCGGCGGCGACACAGCGCTCGCCCGCAAGCCGCGCGAACGCGCGCGCCGAGCGCGGCGGCGGGCAGTCGGGCAGGTCGGACTCCGGCGTCGGCACGCGCTCGGCGCGTTCGAGCACGCCGGCGCTCGAGACGTACACGAAGCGCTCGACGCTGCGCTCGAGCGCAGCGCGGATGACGGCGGCGTTGACCGCGCTCTCGTGCTCGATCAGCGCGTACGGAGCGGCGTCGGGGCGATCGTCGTCGGGCACGTAGGCCGCGAGGTGCACGACCAGCGCGCAGCCCTTCGTCGCGGCGAGCGCCTGCGCCGGCGCGCGCAGATCGCCATCGCGGATCTCGCAGCCCTCGCGCATCCACAGCGGCGCCGGGCGCCCGTCGGAGATCCGCACGTCGTACGCCGGGTCGGCGAGCAGCCGTCGCGCGAGGGCTGCGCCGATCGCGCCGGCGCCGCCGGTGATCAGCACGCGGCTCATATGTCGCCGCCCGCCGTCTCGCCGCCCGTGCGGCGCTCGCGCACATGGTGAGCGTACTGGCGCGCGAAGCCGGCGACGAAGCGCGGGTTGTAGCGCGCGTAGCGTCGCCATAGGCGGCGCGGCTCGCGCGACAGGCGATACGACCACTCCAGGCCGTTGCGCTGCATCCACGGCGGCGCCTGCTTGACGAGGCCCGCGTGGAAGTCGAACGCGGCGCCGACGCCGACGAGCAGCGGCGGGTTCAGGCGCGCGCGCATCTCGTGCATCCAGCGCTCCTGCTTGGGCTGGCCGGTGCCGACCCACACGACGGCCGCACCGGAGGAGTTGATCAGCTCGATCTCGCGTTCGTCCTCGGCGGCCGACAGCGCGCGGAACGGCGGCGAGGAGGAGCCCGCGATCGCTAGGCCCGGGAAGCGCTCGCGCAGCCGTCGCGCGAGCAGCTCGCGCGCGCGGTCGTCGTGACGGCCGCCGTACAGGTAGATCGGCGTTCCGTTGCGCGCCGCGCGCGCGCAGTAGTTCGCCATCAGGTCCGGGCCGTAGATGCGCGTCGCGCGCGCGTGACCGAGCGCGTGCAGAGCCCAGACGAGCGGTTGGCCGTCGGGCACCGCGAGCGACGCGCCGAGCACCGCGGCGAGCGTCTCGGGCTGCTCTCGCGCGGACATCACGAGGTTGACCGCCGCCGCCGTCACGTAGCCGCGCGCGTCGGCGGCGATCATCGCGTCCATCCAGTCCATCACCTCCTCGTAGTCGGAGATCGCGAGCGGGATGCCGAGAACCTCCGCGGTTGGCGGAGGCGGTGGCTGCGTCGCGGGAGTGGCTGTCGCGCGAGTCGAGATTGCGTGAAGATACCGGCGGCCGCGCGATCGGCCGCCGGTATCGCGATGCGTGCGCCGCGCTAGACGACCGAGTTGATCTCGACTTTTTCTTCGTTCGTCTGGATCGTCGTCAGCGACTCGCCGGCCTGTTCCGATGGTTTTTCTTCGACGCTCGTCGCCAGCGTCGCGGCCGGTTCTCCGTAGAAGCTTTCCGGCAGCTGTTTGCCGCCGCTCTCCCGGAATTTGATCGTGTCGGTCAGTTTCATCGAGTTCGACACGACCGGCGCGATCAGCGCGCCCGCGATCGTCATCGGCATCCCTTCGCACGTGAACGACGCGATCAGCGTGCCGCCGCCGGTCGGGCGCAGCTCCTCGGCGATCCCGTTTTCGCTCGCTTCGGCCCCGAGCGATTCGACGCCGAGCACGCCTTCGAGCGAGTGCGTGACGATCGTGCCCGACGGCGCACCTTCGCTTTTGCACGACAGTTCGAACGCCTTGCAGCTCGTGAACGTGACGGTCACGCTGCCGACGCTTTTGTTGCCCGTGTATTTGCCGGCGCTCGTCTCGCCTTTGCAGACGACCTGAAGCGTGCCTACCGTTTCGAGCGTCGACACGGTCCCTTCTTTGATCGCCGTCGTGAACGACGTTTTTTCGAGCGGCTGGGCGCTGCCGAACGCCGGATACCATTCGTAGTGTTTCGACGAAGGCGACGTTTTCGTGCAGGTTGCCCCTTCGTATTCGCCGCCGGTGACTTTGATGCACCGTCCGAATTCCGGTGGGCTCCCCGCGTTCGGAGTCAAGCCGAGCGGCTCGGCGTTGTGTTCGACGAGCGTCGCAGCTAGCGACGCAGCCGGTCCGGCCGCTGCCGCGAGAACCAGAACCAGCACCGGCAGGAGCCAGCGGTGCGCCTTCTTCATCGTCCCTCCATCGTCTCTAGTGCCGTGGCGTGCGTTTGGATGCTACATGTGCGACCGGATAACTGAATTCGTCTGGCTCGCAACATCCGTAGTCTTCGTGCATGAGCCCCCTGTCCCTCCGTCGCTACCGCGCCGATCGGCTGCTGCGGGGCGAGTTCGAGCGGCTGCGCGCGAACGTGCTGGGCGCCGTCGCGGCGCGCCTGCGCGCCGTCGGCGTCCGGCTCGACGCGAGCGATCTCGACGCGTGCTACGCCCAGGCTTGGCAGGGCCTGTACGCGTCGGTCCTCGACGGCGGCGAGATCGAGAGCCCCGACGCGTGGCTCGTGCGCGTCACGTACAGGCGCGCGATCGACGAGCACCGCGCACGCGGTCGTGTCAAGCGAACCGCGCCGCCGGGCGCGGCACACCGCGGCGGCCACGGTGCGGACGGCTCGCACGCCGCGCTCGCCGGCTACGCGCCGGCCGAGCAGCGCGATCTCGCCGAGCGGCTCGACGACCGCGTGCGGCTGCGCCACGTGTTCGAGGCGATGCGAGCGCGTCTCAGCGTTCGCGAGCGACAGGCGGCGACGCTCTGCTACCTGCAGGGCCTCTCGCGCGCCGAGGCGGCCGCGCGCATGGGCGTCAGCGAGCAGCGCATGCACAAGCTGATGGACGGTCGCGGCGACGGCGCGCCGGGCGTCGCGCAGAAGGTCGGCGCGCTCGTCGAGACGATCGACGCCGGGCGCTGGTGCGAGGAGCAGGGCTCGCTGATGCGCGGCTTCGCGTACGGCATCCTCGACCCCGCCGGCGAGCGCTACCGGCTCGCCGACGCACACCGCTCCGAGTGTCCGGCGTGCCGCGCGTACGTGCTATCGCTGCGCGGCCTCGCCGCCGTGCTGCCGCCGGTGCCTTCGCTGCTGCACCTGCTGCTCGGCTCCGGCGCGCTCGCCGGCGGCGGCGCGACGGCGGCCGGATCGGGCGGCGCGAGCGGCTCGGGACTCGCGACCGGCGCGCAGGTCGGAAACGCGGGCGCGGGAGGCGCCGGTGGCGCTGCGCAGGCCGGGGCCGGCGCGGGCGCGTTGTCGGCGTCGGGCGCCGCCGGGGCGGCGGGCGGCGGCTGGTGGCTCGCCGGCGGCTCGCTCGGCGCGAAGCTCGCCGCCGGCTGCGTGCTCGCGCTCGGCGTCGGCGCCGGTTGCGTCGCGCTCGGTGGCGGAGCCGAGCACGCGCCTGCGCGCCTCCACCGCGCGCACGCGGCGAGCGCCGCGCGTCGCTCGCGCGACGTCGTACCGACCGGCGCGCAGACGCTCGCTGCGGCTGCGGGCGCAGCGAGCGTCGCCACGACGACCTCGGCGCCGCCGACGGCGCGGGGCTCGGCTGCCGCGCCGTCGCGCCAGGCCGTCCGTGAGTTCGGGCCGGAGCAGCCCGCCTCGAGCGCGAGCGCGCCGGTGCAGGCGAGCGCGCTTTCGTCACCCACGGCCCACGCGGCGTCTGCCGCCGAATCGCGCGCCGGCGCGTCCAACTCGACGGCGAGCGCGAGCTCGAGCGGCGTGGCCGGCGCCGGCGTGCCCGCGGCCCAGCGCGAGTTCGCGCCCGGCTAGCCGGAGCCGACCGACCTCAACCCCAACCGCTCTGCACGCCTTGCAGGCGGAGGGACGTCGCGCATCACTGCAGGAACTTGTCGACCGCGTCACCCACCTGGACGGCGTCCTGAAACAGAAAAGCATGGCCCGCGCCCGTGAACACCATGCGGCGCGCATGCGGTATGCGATGAACGAGGATCCGGTCGTTCCGCGGCCGCACGGGCAGATCGAGATCGCCCCACATCACCAGCGTCTGCTGTTTGATGCTTGGCAGCTCGTCGTAGGATCCTCCCGACGAGGACTTCCATCCGGCGGTCGCGAGCTGCTGCTGTTCCTTCGCCGTCTGCGTGATCGTGAAGCTTTCCGGCACCAGATCGGGCTGCGTGGCGACGCTGAGCGCGTACTCCAGCGCTCCGGTAAGCCCTGCTTTGGTTGGTGGGAAGCTGAGCGCGAGTAGCTGCGCTGTCGTTACGCCCTTGGGATTGGTGAGGATCTTCTGCACTGGTCGTATCGGCTCGACGTAACGCGCGCCGCCGGAGTCGGTCGCGCAGAGAACCAGCCTGCGAACGCGACTCGGAGCGTCTAGCGTGACCTGTTGGGATATGTAGCCGCCCATCGACCAGCCCATCAGATCGAAGCGTTCGATGTGCAGTGCGCTGGCGAGCGCGAGGGTGTCTTGCGCCATCTGCTGGATGCTCAGCGGCTGCGTCGACGGGTTGTCGGAGGTGCCGATCCCACGGTTGTCGAACACGACCACGTGGTGGTTGCCGATCAGCTGGGCGATCAGCTGCGGATCCCACTCGGCCATCGTCGCTCCGCGCCCCATCACCATGACGAGCGGAAAGCCGCTCCCGCCTGTCCTGTATCCCGTGCTCATGCCGTTCACCGTGATGTGTTCAACGGGGCCAAGTTCCGCAGCGGCGGCAGCAGCTGGCGCAAGTGTGAGCATCCCTGCGGCAACGGCCAACAGGGCCGCGACGCGGTGAAAGCGTCTGCTCGAATCGGTCATCGCAATTACCCCCTTCTCCGCGTGCCCGGCGCGAAGCCGCCGTGGGACTTGACGGACAGCAACCTCGAACGAAGAAGCTAGCAAGCGTACCGGCTGCCTCCGAGCACTCTCGCGAACGCGCTCCACCGCGTCCGCGCATCGGTGGTTTGCGCCCAGACAAGTTCAGCGGGCGACTCAGGTTCAGGCCCTGGGGTGTTGCGCCGATACCTGCCGCATGAGGTGGACGCCGCTCGCCATCTTTGGGGCTGTCCTGGCGGCGGTCGGCATCGTGGGTCTCGGGCTCGAAATCGCCCACGGCAGCGATATCTGGCGGAAGGGGAACGGTGGGATCGCTCCGCTCGTCGTTGGCGGGTTCTGCGTCTGGTACGGCCTGGTCGAACGTGAGCGCGGAGTAGGGAACAAGCCGCTTGAGCCGACGCTGATCTGGCTGGCGGTCCTCCTTGCGATCGGTGTCGTCCTGTACGTGCTGGCGCCGCCGCTCGCCTTCCTTTACGCGATCATCGTCGGGATCACCGTCAGGTTCTCCCTGATTGCGAGCTGGCTCGATCGTGAATGACGCTGCGCCGCGGGGCGCGGCGCAGGCAATCGGGTGTACGGCTCGCGCTCAGCCGCGCGGGAAGACCTTGCTCAACTTGCGCAGCGCCAGCGGGTTGCCCTTCGGCCGCAGCCGGCCGCGGACGATCAGCTGCAGCGGGTCGAGCCGCTCGCCGACGACGTCGATCCAGTCCTGGTAGGCGAGCTGCAGGCGCAGGTCGGGCTTCGCGGCCGGCCCCTCGGCGACGGTGCTCGAGCCGTTGTCGACCGTCAGGTGCCACGTCGGCACGTCGGGATCGGTGAACTCCCACTGGAACGTCGTCGGACGCGACAGGCCATGCTTGGGGTTGACCTGCCGGCGGATCGTGTCGAACAGCAGCTCGAGCGTCTCGGGATCGCGTGTCGACGGGCCTTCGCGGACGCCGATGACGCCCGCCTTGGCGAGCGCGCGACCGCGCTGGGAGATCTCCAGCGGCGACAGGCCGGCCGGAAGCAGCGTCGGGCCGGGCAGGCTCTCGAGCGGCATGCCGGCCGAGCGGAGCTTGGTCGTCATCGACGTGAGCCCCTCGATGCCGACGTCGTCGAACGTCGAGTTGAAGACCGTCACGTAGCGCTCGTCCCAGCCCGGCGGCATCAGCACCTGCGAGGTGTAGCGCGTGACCTGCGCCAGCAGTCCGGCGACGGCCTTCGGCACGCGCACGGGGTCTTCGCGCTTGAGGTCCGACAGCAGCTTGACGCCGAAGCCGATGTGGCGCTGCTCGTCGGTCGCGATGTTCTCCATGCCCTCGCGGAACGCCGGCAGCTGGTCGCGTTCCTCGAGGTAGCTGCAGATGAAGTGCTGCCCCGGCTGCGCCAGCGACGCCTCGATGACGATGTGGTAGAGCGTCACCGCCGCCGCGAGCTTCGCCGGCGAGCGGTCCTTGCGCAGTTCGTCGGCCATCACGTCGAGCCGGTCGAAGATCTTGCGAAAGCCCGGCGTCAGCTGCGCCTTGATCGCGCTCAGGCCGCTCGCCATCGAGCCGTCGCCGATCCCGCAGACCTCCTGCATGAAGCGCTTGAAGAACACCGCGTGGCGCGCCTCGTCGACCTGCTGCGTCGTCAGGAAGTACTTCTGCTCCTCGAGCGGCGCCGCGTCGATGTACGGCGACAGGTTGTCGGCGACCGCGTCCTCGCCCCAGAAGAACAGGCAGTAGTTCCACAGCGCCGCCTGACGCTCGAACTCGGTGAAGTCCTCGCGCCACTGGCGCGCGTCCTCCGTGAAGTCGAGCTCGGTCGCCTTCCAGTTGCCGCGCTCCCAGCGCGCGTACAGGTCGCTGTAGGAGATCGAGTCGGTCGGCAGGCTCGCGAGACCGCCGTCGTCGCCGGTCGCGGTGGTGGTGGCGCTGGCCATCGGGCTCTCTCCTGTCGATCGTCGGTCGCGGGGGATCGGCCGCCTCGCGCCGCTTCTGCGCAGCCGTGAGGCCACGCAGCGCACAGCAGTCGTCGTCCGATCAAAAATCGATAACGAACGCTATCGCAATAGCGAACGTTCTGTCAAGTAAGATGGCGTCGATGAGCGCCGCATCGACCGCCCCCGACGCGCAGGGCGCGAGCACGCGCATGACGCGCGAGCAGAGCAAGGCGAACACGCGTGAGCGCCTGCTCGCGGCCGCCCGCAGCGCGTTCGCCGAGAGCGGCTTCCACGGAGCGTCGGTCGAGGAGATCGCCTCGCGCGCGGGCTTCTCGACCGGCGCGCTGTACTCGAACTTCGACGGCAAGGAGGACCTGTTCCTTGTGCTGATGGAGCGCGAGATCGACGAGCACGCGCGCGAGATCGCCGAGGCGGTCGGCGACCGCCAGTCGGTCTCCGAGCGCGCGAGCAGCGGCTCGCGCCAGTGGATGACGATGATCGAGCGCGAGCCCGAGCTGCTGCTGCTGTTCATGGAGTTCTGGGCCTACGGCGTGCGCGACGCCGGCGTGCGCTTGAAGGTCGCCGCGCGCTTCGCGCAGATCCGGCGCCTCTTGACGCAGCTGATCGAAGACGGCGTGCGCGAGCTCGACCTCGAGCTGGCGCTGCCCGCCGACCAGCTCGCGATCGTCGTCGACGCGCTCGCCGACGGCATCGCGCGCCAGCGCCTGGCCGAGCCGAGCGCCGTGCCCGACGAGCTGATGGGCAACGTGCTCGCGCTGCTGTTCGAGGCCGCGACGCGGCCCGCCGGCAGCTCGAGCGCCTGACGCGCCGCGCGCGGCCTCGCGAATCCGAGAAACACCAGTTGCTCGCTAGTTCCGAGCTTTTCGGCGCCGTTCTCCGGGCGCCGGTCGTCCCGGAGTAGCGTCGCCCGACGGTCGCCGACGGCCGCCGACGGTCGCCCGGACACGATGCCCAACTCGAGGAGATCCTGATGCGTCGCCGATTCATCGCCCTGTGCATTGCCTGTGCCTCGCTTGGACTGCCCTGCTACCTCGCCGCAGGTGTCACGAACGCGTCGGCCGCGACCTTCGGCAAGACGACCGTCGGCTCCTCCAGCGACACGATGCTCGCCGACCGCAAGCGCGTCAACAGATACTCGCTGCCCTACGAAGGCGAAGTCACGAAGCTGAGCATGTACCTCGCGCCCACCAGCACGCTCGGCGAACAGAAACTCAAGGGCGTCGTCTACAGCGACGAAAACGGGCCGAAGACGCTGCTCGGGACAACCAAAGAACTGACGTTCAGCCACAGCCAGAGCGCCGGGTGGTACGACCTCACCTTCACCACACCGATCAAGCTGGCGCCCGCCAACTACTGGATCGGCGTCATCTCGGGCAGCTCGAACGAAGTCGCCGGCTTCCGCTGGACCTCCGTCACGAACAGCCGCGACAAAAACGTCAACGAATACGCGAAAGGGCCGAGCAATCCGTTCGGGACCGCCGAAGTCGACAGCGAGCAGATGTCGCTCTACGCCACGTACACGGTGACGACGCCGACCTGCAACAAGTACGTCTCGACGTCCGGCAGCGACGCCAACAACGGCAACACCGAAGCGACCGCGTATCGCCACGTCGCTCACCTCCTTGCAAACCACGCCGCGCCGCTGCTGAGTCCGGGCCAGACCGGCTGTCTCGTCTCGGGCCAGACCTTCCACGAAGAAGGCGAATCGGTCGCCGACCGCAAACTCGGCGAAGGGGAAAACATCACCTTCGGCATGTCCGGCTCGCCGACCGAAAAAGAACTCGAAGAAAAAGTCGTCCACGGCACCGAAGCCAAACCGGTCGTCATCACCTCGACGAACCCCGAAAGCCCGGCGACGATCGACGGCAGGATCGCGCTCGAAGAAGGGCGCCAACTGGCTCACTTTCACGCGGCTCACGCTGAAGTCCGATGCGACGGCGGGAGAGAACGAAGGCCCCAGTCCGACGATCGGCGCTCACCACACGGCGTGGACCTTCGACGACATCTCCGGCGGCGCGGTCGACATCTGCGTGCTGCCGCGCCGCGACTTCGGCGGCGAAGCATTCGGCACCGCCGAAAACACGCTCGTCGAACACGATCGCGTCCATGGCTGCGGGCACCCGGTCACCAAGATCGAACTCGAAGATCAGTGGTGCGACACCTTCCCGCTCGTCGAAGGCGAATGTGAACCGAATCCGAACGAAGGCAGGCTGAACGGCTGGCACGCCCATTCGCTCTACAACGAGGGCAGCTTCACGACCGTCAAGAACGACTACTTCTACGAAAACTCCGGCGTCGGCGTGCTGCTGCGCGGCGGCGACCACGCGGTCGTCGAACACAATGTGATCGACGACAACGGACGGGGTGTCGAGTTCGGCGACAACGATCCGACGAAAGACAAAGTCAGCTTGAACATCGTCACCAACAGCGCCAGTCCGTGCGGCACCGAAAAAACCGAAGGCTTCAAGTGCGACGAATTCGGCGTGTCGTCGTTCTGCGACGAAGCCGAAGGCCACAAATGCCTCGAAGACAGCTTCACGACGAACGATCTGTTCGGCAACACCGTCGCGAACATCTCACCCGAACTCAACGAACACATCACGCAGGAAAGCAACAAAGAAGTCAACCCCGAATACGAAAACGCCGCCGAACACAACTACAGGCTGAAGCCCGGATCGCCGGTCGTCGGCTACGGTCCGGACACGGCACAGCCGTAGGGGCGCGTCCGGGTGGGCCCCTACCGGGGCGTGCAGAGACACGCGTAGTGCACGGTGAACAGACGCCTGGCGAGCCCCGGCGCCGTCCGGTGCACGGCGGCCCTGAGCGCCCACTTCGCCGTCGCGTTCGCGTTCGCGCGCGCGCCCGCCGCGAAGAAGCGGTGGACGGCGAGCGGGAGCGGGTCTTCGAGTTGACCGACGATCTCGACGCCTGCCCGGTCGGCGGTCGCGCGCACGGCCGCGACGTCGAGGCGCTGCAGGTGCCCGACCTCGGCCGCGTGCTCGCGCTTGCCCGCGCGCCGCGCCGACACGTTCGCCTCGAGCGGCACCTCGACGAGCACCGCGCCGCACACGCGTGCGACCTCCGCCAGCAGCGCCGACGGCTCTCGCACGTGCTCGAGCACGTGCGAGAGCACGCCGAGCTCGAACGCGCCGTTCGCGTACGGCAGGCGCTCGCCGTCGTAGCGCTCGACGGCGTCGATCTGCGGACGCGCGCTCGCGATCGCAACTGCGGCGTCGGTGATCTCGACGCCGGCGAGCCGGCCGCCGAAGCCGCGCGCGTGCAGCTCGCACAGTAGCGCGCCGTCGCCGCAGCCGACCTCGAGTGTGCTGCGCGGCGCGATCCCGGCGCGCTCGCACAGCGCGATCACGTGGTCGGCCTTGCCGCGCGCGCCGAGCGCGCGCCAGCGCGCGTAGCGCGCCGCGCGCGGCGCGTCCTGCGTGTACGCGGCGTCGTAGAAGCGCTCGAGCTCGGCGCGCTCGCGCGGGAGCGAATCGGACATGCGCGAACCCTACGTCTCAAGGATCGCGCGCCGCGCGCCGATGCGCACGAGGGACCGCCGAGGGCCGTCTCGCCGCCGCACGCAGTGCGGGGCTGCCGCATGCGCAGAAACTGGACGTATACGATTGTCAACCATAGAAGCACCCAACGTTCGAGCCCAGGGTCCGCGCAGGCGCGGCGCACGCACCCCTGGGACGCAGCGGCAGGCGATCGACGCGCTCGTCCTCGATGCCGCGCAGCGTCAGGCGCTCGTCGCCGTGCGCGAGCTCGGCAAGGAAGGCCTGGCCGTCGGCGCGGTCGACTGCGACCCGCGCGCGCCGGCGCTCGCCTCGCGCTGGTGCGCGGCGGCGGCCGTCGTGCCCGACTTCGCGCACGACGGCAACGCCTACGTCGATGCGCTGCTGCGCATCTGCCGCGAGCGCCGGCCGCGGTCGCTGATCGTCGGGCACGACGGATCGATCGAGGCGTTGCGCCGGCGCCGCGCCGACGTCGAACGTGTCGTCGGGCTCGCGCTCGCGCCCGAGCACGCGCTGGCGGTCGCGATCGACAAGGCGCAGACGCTCGCATTCGCGCAGACCCTCGGTCTGCGGGTGCCGCGCGGTGCGATCGTGACGCGTCCGGCCGATGCCGCGAGCGCGCTCGACGAGGTCGGCCTGCCGGCGGTCGTCAAGCCGACGCGCTCGTGGGCGCAGCAGGCGGACGTCGGCAAGCGCCTTGTCGCCGTCGTCGCGCGCGACCGTGCCGCCGCGCTCGCGGCGATCGACGCCGTGCTGATGCGCGGGATCGACGTCGTCGTGCAGGAGTGGCTGCCGGGCGCGCGCGAGGCGATCAGCTTCATGCGCGCTGGCGGGCGCACGTGGGCGCGCTTTGCGCAGCGCGCCGAGCGCACGCTGCCGCCGCTCGGCGGCAGCTCCGTCGTGCGCGAGAGCATCCCGCTGCCGGAGGACATCGCGCCGGCGGCGGAGCGCCTTGTCGCCGAGCTCGCGCTCGACGGTTACTCCGAGGTGGAGTTCCGGCGCGACGCCGACGGGCGGGCGGCGCTGATGGAGATCAACCCGCGCCTGTCGGCGTCGGTCGAGATCGCCGTGCGCGCGGGCGTGCCGTTCGTGCGCCTGCTGCACGACTGGGCCAGCGACGAGCGGCTCCGTGAGGCCGGCGGATATCGTCATGGGCTGAGAATGAGATGGCTCGGCGGCGACCTCTCCTGGCTGTGCAGCGTGCTGACGCAGCCGAGCGGGCCGGACGTTCCCTCGCGCGCTCGCGCGCTCGCCGCGTTCGCCGGTGACTTCGCGCGGCCGACCGCCTACGACTACGTCGACCGCAGCGATCCGCGGCCGGCGCTGAGCGCCGCCGCCGGCGGCGTCCGGCGCCTGCGCGCGCGCATCGCCGATCCTCCGCGCACGCACGACGACGTCGCGCAGCACGCACGCAACGGCGTGACGCCGGCGCCGGCGAGCGCGCACCTCGACACCGAGGCGGTCGTGATCGGCGCCGGCCCGTACGGATTGTCGGTCTCGGCGCACCTGACCGGGCGCGGCGTGCGCCACGAGACCTTCGGCGAGACGATGAGCCTGTGGAGCAGGCACATGCCCGAGGGCATGTTCCTCAAGTCCGAGGGCTTCGCGTCGAACCTCGGGCATCCCGACGGGCGCTTCACGCTCGAGGACTACTGCAACGAGGCTGAGCCCGACTATGAATACCGCGACGTCGCGTCGCCGATCCCGCTGCGTACGTTCGAGCGCTACGGACGCTGGTTCCAGCGCAATGCGGCGCCGCGCCTGCGCGAACAGCGGGTCGAGCACGTGCGCCGCGCCGGCGGCGGCTACGAGGTGCGGCTCGACGACGGCGAGACGCTGCGCGCACGCAGCGTCGTCGTCGCGACCGGGATGACCGGCTGCGCGCACGTGCCCAAGCCGCTGCAGGGCCTGCCGCCCGAGGCGCTGCTGCACTGCTACGAGCACCGCGATCCCGCCGCGTCGGCGGGGATGGACGTCGCCGTGATCGGAGCCGGCCAGTCGGCGCTCGAGTCGGCGGCGCTGCTCGCCGAGGCCGGCGCGCGCGTGTTCGTCGTCGCGCGCACGTCGCGCTACGCCTGGAACTCGAAGCCCGGCGGCTTCGACCGACCGCTGCGCGAACGATGGAAGTACCCCGAGTCGGGCCTTGGCGAGGGACGCTCGCAGTGGGCCTACTCGAACTTCCCGACGGCGTTCCACTTCGCGCCGGAGAGCCAGCGGCGCAAGCGCGCGTACACCGTGCTCGGACCGGCCGGCGCATGGTGGCTGCGCGAGCGCGTCGAGCGGAACGTCGAGGCGCTGCTCGGCCGCTCGGTGCTCGCCGCTCACGCCGAGGATGGACGCGTGCGGCTGCGGCTGCAAGGTCCGTCGGGCGACGAGGAGCTCGTCGTCGCGCACGTGATCGCCGGCACCGGCTACCGTCCCGACCTCGGCCGGCTGCCGTTCCTCGATGCGACGCTGCTGGGCGAGATTCGCACGCAGCCGACGGTCGGCACGCCGCTGCTCGACCGCCGCTTTCAGAGCACGGCGCGCGGGCTGCACTTCGTCGGCTACCCGGCGGCGCTCGCGTTCGGCCCCGTCATGCGGTTCGTCTACGGCGCCGACTTCGCTGCGCGCACGCTCGCGCGGAGCATCGCCGGTTAGCGCAGGCGCCGCGATGCTCGGCACCGAAGCAGAGCTCGGCGCGCTCGCCGCTCAGTGGGACGAGCTGGCGCTCGCCGCCGGCAGCCCGTTCCTGACGCACGCGTGGCTGAACGCGTGGTCGGACGCCTTCGGCGCCGGCGAGCCGCTGTGGCTGACGTTGCTCGCCGACGACGGCACGCTGCGCGCCGGCGCGCTGCTGTACCGCAACGGCCGACGCCTGACGGCCGCGGCGAACGTGCACAGCGGCGACTGGGGCGCCGTCGCGCGCGACGAGCCGGCGCGCGAGGAGCTGTGGCGCGCGCTTGCGGCGCTCGGCGCCAATCGCGTGCAGCTCTACGGGCTGATGCAGCAGCAGCCCGACACGGGCGCGCTGCGCGAGGCGCTGCGGACCGCCGGCTACAGCGTCGCCGAGGCGCCGGGCCCGTTCTGCCCATGGCTCGCGCTGCCGCCGACCTACGACGAGCTGCTCGGCGCCGTCAGCGCGAGCCTGCGCTCGCAGATCAAGCGCCGCCGTCGCGGCCTGGAGAAGCAGCTCGGCGCCGTCAGCTTTCGCACGGTCGCCGGCGGCGAGACATTCGACGCCGACCTCGACACGTTCCTGCGGCTGGAGGCGTCTGGCTGGAAGGGGGCGTCGGGCACGGCGATCCTCAGCACGCCTGCGACCGAGCGCCTGTACCGCGGGTTCGCCCATGCGGCCGCGGCGCGCGGGTGGATGCGGTTGTACGTGCTCGAAGCCGGCGGCGAGGCGATCGCGGCCGACTACGGCTGTGCGTTCGCCGGCTGCGGCGTGTTCGTCAAGACCGGCTTCGACGAGGCGCACGCTCGCCTGTCGCCGGGCCTCGTGCTGCGCGCCGAAGTGCTGCGCTCGTCGATCGAGGAGGGTCTGCACGGCTACGACTTCCTCGGCGAAGCCGACACGTACAAGACGCGCTGGACGCCGGACGTGCGCCCGCGCACGCGGCTGTACGCCTATCGCGGGACCGCGCGGCCGGGGTATGCGTACCGCACGGCGCTGCGCCCGCTGCTGAAGGCTGTGCGCGACCGCGTGCGCCCACGATCGGCGCACGGCTAAGGCCGGCGGCTGGGGCGCCGATACACTCCTCGCCCCGCTCGGCCGCGTCCTGCGGCAGCGCTTGGCGCACGTCCATGGCTCGCCGCTCGATCGTCCAAGTCACGCTCTGGAACAGCCCGTACCTCGGCAACTTCATGCTGAGCCAGATCGAGCTGGCGCGCGCCGTGCAGGCGGCGCTCGAGCTCGGCACGCACTGCGTGCTCGGCCCCGGCGCGGACGGGTTGCCGGGGGTGCGCGAGCTCGACGCTGCGGGCATCTCGTGGTCGGTTCTGCCGCGCGAGCACGGGCGCTGGCGCGCGCACCTCGATCGCGTCCTGCGCGAGCACGACGCGTCGCTCGTGCACACGCACTTCACACGCGCCGATCTGCCCGCGGCGGCCGCGGCGCACGCCGTCGGCGTCCCGTGCGTGTGGAACGTCGCGACCGGCTTCGCCGGCTATCCACTGCGCACACGTGTCAAAGACCTGTACAAGATGCGCGTCGTCGCGCGTCGGCGAGTCGCGCGGATCGTCGCCGTCAGCCGCTGGCTCGGCGAGTTGACGCGGCGCCGTGGCGCCCCGCCCGAGCGCGTCGACGTGCTGCCGAACGCGCTCCTGCTCGAGCGCTTCGCCGAGCTGCCGGACCGAGCGCGCGCGCGCGAGCGCTTCGGACTCGAGCAGGACGCGATCGTCGCGCTGCTGCTCGGCTGGTGGCCGGACGTCAAGGGCGTCGACGTCTTCCTCGACGCGCTCGGGCGGCTCGTCGGCGAGCACCCCGAGCTGCGCGCGCTGCTCGTCGGCGAGGAGCAGATGCGCGCGTATCTCGACGAGCGGATGCCCGAGCGCCCGCCATGGCTGCGCACGTCGGGCTTCGTCGAGGATCCAGCGTGGCTGTTCGCGGCGGCCGACGTCTTCGTCAGCGCGTCGCGCCACGAGGGCCAGTCGACCGCGGCCGGCGAGGCGCTCGCGGCGGGGCTTCCGGAGATCTGCTCGGACATCCCGGGCACCGTCATGTGGACGCCTTCGCCCAGCGTGCAGACGTTCCCGAGCGAGGACGACCGCGCGCTCGCCGCGCGACTCGAGCAGCTCGTCGCGGCGACGCCGCGCGAGCGGGCCGAGCTGGGCCGTCAGGGCCGCGAATGGGTTCGTGGCGAGTTCAGCGTGCAGGCGTGGTGCGCGAGCCTGTGCGCGCTCTACGGCGAGCTCGTCGGATCGCCGCGCGCTCGCGCACCGGCTGGATGAGCACGCGCCGCGCCGCGCGCTCGCGTGCCGGCCGCATGAGCACGCGCGACGGTGGCACGGGTACGCACGGCGGTGCGCTGCCGGGCGGGCGGCGGCAGCCTGAATCCGGGCTCAAGCGCAGCTCGCGGGAGGCCGATGCTTGCGAGGTGGCCGCCCGACCGGACCTGACCGCCAGCGCCGCCGAGGTCGTGGACGCCAAATACGATCCCGTCCGGATGGATCGAACGGCGATCTCGACCGCGCGCTCGCGGCGCGTGCGCGTCGTCACGCTGACCGACTACGCCGGCACGCACGGCGGCGCCGAGGAAATGGCGCTCGCAATCGCCACGCGGCTCGATCCGGCGCGCTTCGAGTCGGTCCTCTGCGTCAGCCGCTGGCCGCTGCCAGAGCCGCTGCGCGCCGGCTCGGAGTACGCGCTCGAGCAGCTCTCGGCCGCCGGCGTCAGGCTCCTCGGACTCGGTCGCAGCGGCAAGCTCGACGTCTGGGTCTGGGCGCGGTTCGTGCGCTTCCTGCGCCGCGAACGCATCGACGTCCTGCACGCGCACAAGTTCGGCTCCAACGTCTGGGCCGCCGCGCTAGGCGGACTCGCCGGCGTGCCGGTCGTGCTTGCGCACGAGCACAGCTGGTCCTACGAAGGTCAGCCGCTGCGCCGGCTGCTCGACAGGGAGCTGATCGCCCGCCGCGCGGACCGCCTGATCGCCGTGTCGCGCGAAGACCAGCGGCGGATGATCGAGGTCGAGCGCATCCCACCGGAGCGCACGCTGTTCCTCCCCAACGGCGTCCCCACCGGGGCGCCGTCGAGCGGTCGCGACGTTCGCGCCGAGCTCGGGATTCCGCACGACATCCCGCTGATCGGCACCGTCGGCGTGCTGCGCTCGCCGAAGGACCAGCACCTGCTGATCCGCGCGACGGCGCTGCTGCTCGAGCGCTGGCCGCGGCTGCAGACGCTGATCGTCGGCGACGGCCCCGACCGCGCGAGCCTCGAAGCGCTCGCCGTCGAACTCGGCGTCGAGCGTGCCGTGCACTTCGTCGGACGCCGCAACGACGTGCCCGACATCCTGCAGGCGCTCGACATCGGCGTCAACTCGTCGAGCTCCGAGGGCAGCCCGCTCGCGGTGATGGAGTACATGGAGGCCGGTCTGCCGGTCGTCGCGACGGCCGTCGGCGGCGTCCCCGACCTGATCGAGCCGGGCGTGCACGGGCTGCTCGTCGCACCCAGGGATCCGGCGGCGCTCGCCGAGGCGCTCGACGAGCTGCTTGGCGACCCCGATCGCGCACGCGAGATGGGCGTGCGCGGGAGCGAGCGCAGGCGCGCCGAGTTCGACATCGACGTACTCGTGCACAGGCTCGAAAGCCTGTACGTCGAACTGCTGCGCGAGCGCGGCGTCGTCGTCGGCTGAGCGTCTTTCCCTACCATCTGCAGCGCTGTCCTTCGCCCACGACGTCAGGAGTCGGCTTGCGCTCGTCGATCTCGCCGCTCACGCGCACCATGTCGCACAACGCCCTACCGCTGATCGCCGTGATGCTTCCGCTCGCGGTGCTCGGATGCGCGCAGAGCGCCTCCTCGCAAGGCGCCTCCTCGCGGGACGCTGGCGTCGCGCATGCGCCGCGCGCCAGAGCTGCGCAGAGCTGCACGCGGGTCGTCAACACGCATTCGCGCGGGGGTCGCGGGCGCGTGGGCGCCGTGCAGCGGCTGGTCGACTCACTGCGCCGCGGGCAAACGGGATGCCTTGCCGGCGGCACCTACGAAGAAGAGGAAGTCGCGCTTCGCCGTGGCGGCATCGTCCTGCGTTCGAAGCCCGGTGAAGTCGCGCGGCTGGTCGGACGGCTGGTGCTCGCACGCGGCGCCGACGGCGACGTCGTCAGCGGTCTCGTGCTCGACGGGCGCAACGCCGCCGGCCTGCCGTCGCCGACGGTCAACGCCGACGGCACCCGCTTCGTCGGCGACGAGGTGACCAACGAGCACACGAACATCTGCTTCGTGCTCGGCGGCAATTACTACGGGCGAGCGAGCGGTACGGCGATCGAACGCAGCCGCATCCACGACTGCGGACGCCTGCCGGCGGCCAACCACGACCATGGGATCTACGTCGCGCAGGCGAGCGGCACGCGGATCGTCGGGAACCTGATCTACGACAACGCCGACCGCGGCATCCAGCTCTACCCGAACGCCCAGGGGACCTTGATCGAAGGCAACGTGATCGACGGCAACGGCGAGGGAATCATCTTCTCCGGCGACGAAGGCTTCGCCTCGAACGACAACGTCGTCCAGTACAACGTGATCTCCGACGCGCGCGAGCGTTACGACGTCGAATCGTTCTACCCGCCGGGCAACCCCGTCGGCACCGGCAACGTCGTGCGCGACAACTGCTTGTTCGGCGGCCGCGAAGGGACGATCGCGCGCTCGTCGGGTTTCACCGTCGGCCACAACGTGACGGCGAACCCAGGCTTCGCGGCGCCGTCGATCGGCGACTTCCGGCTCTCGCCGACGAGTCGCTGCGCCACGCTGCTGCGCGGCCGGCTGCCGCTTGCGCCCGTCGCCAACGGCGGTGCAAGGCGCGGTTGAGCCGGTCCGGGCGGCACGAGCTCGCGCGGTGTCGCCCCGAGCCCGCCGGTCAACCGGCGCGCGAGCCGAATGGCAGCCGCGCGAGCGCGCCGTCGAGCTCGGCCGCGCTGAACTCGCGGCTGGCCCACAGCACGAGGACGAATGCCGCGAATGCCGCGAGCGCGCCGACCGGCAGTCGCCAGACTTCGTGCGAGGCCGAGTCGCCGAACAGCAGCAGCACGCCGGTCATCGCGGCGCCGGCGGTCGTCGTGCGCACGAGCGTGCGCGCCACGGGCCGCAGGTCGAGGTCGAGCGCACGCTGGCAGATCCACAGGTGCGCAGGCGCGTACAGGCCGTATGCGACGTCGGTGCCGATCGCGCCGCCGACGACGCCCATGCGCGGCACGAGCACGAGGTCGATGACGAGGTTCAGGACGGCAGTGGCGATCGCGATCGGCACGCGGCGCGCCGCTTCGCCGAGGTAGTTCGCCGCGATCGACACGAGTCCGCCGAAGCCGGTCAGGAAGACGTACGGGGCGAGCGCGCGCAGGACCGTCGTCGACTCCTTGTAGCCGGAGCCGAGCACGACGTCCGCGAGTAGATCGGCCCAGCCGAGCACGAAGGCCGTGATGAGCGCCTGGATCACGAGCAGGACACGCAGCGCGGTCAGGAAAGCGCCGACGTTCGGCTCACTCGTGCCGCGCGCGATGCGTGGCGCGACACCGGAGGCGACCGCCCATCCGGGGTAGCCGAGGAACGTGATCAGGCGCAGCGGCGCGCCGAACACGCCGACCGCGCTCGCTCCGAGAAAGCCGCCGATGATCAGCACGTCAACCTGCAGGAACGCCGTATACGCGCCGTCGACGATCAGCAGGACGCCCGCGTAGCCGGCGATCCGCCGGGCGTCGGCGCCGAACCGCACGCTGCGTGGCACGACGCGCGGCCCGAGCACGCGCACCATCAGGAAGACCGTCGCGAGCGCGCCGGCGGTGTAGCCGATCGCCTGCCCGAACGCGGCGCCGGTCGCGCCGGCGCCGACGAGCACGAGCGCGACGCTCGCCGTCGTTTCGGTGGTGCTCTCGATCAGCGCCGTGCGCAACTGCAGGTCGACGCGACCGATCGCCGTGAAGACGCCGCCGAGCATCATCAGGCTCTGGGCGAACAACGCGATCGCGATCGCGCGGATCGGCCACACGAGCGCCGGGAGGCCGTAGGCGGATGCGATCGGCCCTGACAGACCGATCAGCAGCGCCGCGATCACGACGCTGGCGAGCAGCTTCAGACGGAACCCGTCGGCCAGGACCGCCTCGATCCGCGCGCTGTCATCGCGGCGCTCGGCGACGAAGCGCGCGACGGAGTTCGAGATGCCGAAGTCCGACGGCAGCAGCGCGAGCCCGGAGATGCCGAGCGCCAGCGAGAGGATCCCGTAGCCGTGGGCGCCGAGCTTGCGCGCGAGGAAGATCGCGAGGAACCCGGTGAACGCGGCGCCGCTGATCTGCGCGAGGAACGAGAAGGCCGTGTTGCGCGTGATCGAGTGGGGGCCGCTGTCCGGCTCGACCGCCGCTGGGCTCACGTACGCCTCGCGCTGATGCGCTCGCGGATGCGCTTGCCGGCGAGCGTCGCGGCGATCGCCGCGACGGCGCGCCTGGAACCGAGCGCGCGAGGATCGAGGCGCGCGGCGGACGCGATCCGCTCGACGGCGAGCTTCGCTCGATCCTCGCCGGCCGCGTCGAGCGCCGCCGAGAGCATGCCTTCGGCCTTCCTGCGCCGGCGCTCGGACGCGGGCAGCCGCAGCTCGGGGAGGTGACGGAGAAGCAGCTCGTCGAGGTGGTCGATCAGGCGCAGGTGATCGAGCGCGCGATCGTGACGCCGGGACATCTGTCGCGGATGCAGGCGGTAGCACGAGTCGTGCACGGCGAGGAAGCCGACCGGACCGAGCATGCCGAGTCGCAGCCAGAGCTCGTAGTCGTTGATGTGCGTAAACGTCGCGTCGTAGCGGTTGCCCGCCAGCGCGTAGGCGTCTCGGCGCACGAGCACGCTCGGCGTCGCGACGAGATTGCCGCGCATCATCGCGCGCGTGAACTCGATCGAGGAGTGGACGCCGGCGCCGAGCGCGAAGTCCGAGGAGGCGAGCTCCTCGCCGTCGGGCCCGACGTCGATGTGCCCGCCCCAGACCAGCACGCACTCGCGATGACGATCGAGGAACTCGACCCGGCGCTCGAGCCAGTCGGCGAGCCAGCGATCGTCGTCGTCGAGCACGGCGAGGTACTCGCCCTCGCCATCGGAGCAGCGCGACTTGTGCCGCCCGACGCCGAGCCGCTGCGAGAGCGGCGCGTAGCGGATCCGATCGTCGCTCAGATACGGCTGCACGGCGGCGGCCACCTGCTCGGTCGGTCCGCTCTCCTCGGAGATCGTCAGGCGCCAGTTGGCGTAGGACTGCGTGAGGACCGACTCGATCGCCTCGGCGACGTACGCGGACCGTCGGAAGACCGGGATCCCGATGTCGACGAGCGCGACGCCGGCGTGGCGGTCAGGCCGGCTCGGGGACATCTCC
The DNA here is from genome assembly GCA_963782925.1 of uncultured Solirubrobacteraceae bacterium. Classification (GTDB taxonomy): domain Bacteria; phylum Actinomycetota; class Thermoleophilia; order Solirubrobacterales; family Solirubrobacteraceae; genus Palsa-744. The sequence continues at coordinate 994,973 of CAWALH010000002.1, read as the reverse complement.
CCGCTCCTCCGAACGAGCCAGCGCGAGCGTCGCCGGGCACAGCGCGAGCAGGACCCACAGCAGCTTGCCGACCATGTTCGAGATGAAGAAGTCGGCGACGAGCATGCCGAACAGGCCAAGCAGCAGGCCGCGCGCGAGCGCCTCCATGCCCGGCTGTCCGCGCCGGCTCCAGCTCCGCGCGGCCCTCAGCGCGCACCCGAGGCACGTGACGAGCACCGTCAGGAACAGCGCCAGGCCCGGCAGGCCCGTCTCCGCGGCGATTTGCAGATAGGTGTTGTGCGTCAGCTTCGGTGCGTTCGAGAAGATCAGTTCGGTACGTGTCAGTGCGCCGGGCTGGAGCGTGTAGTTGGCTGAAGCCGACGCGAAGTTGCCGAGGCCGACGCCGGTCGCCGGATGCGCTTTGACCATTCGCAGTCCGATCGTCCACAGGTCGCTGCGGCCGGAACCGCCGTGCGCCGTCGTGACGCGTTCGCGCGCCGGCAGCGAGGCGATCTCGGTGAAGTAGAGGACCCCGCCGAGCACGACGGCGACGAGCATCGCCGTGATCGCCAGGCGCCAGCGTCCGGCGAAGAACGTGCCCGCGACGAGCACCGATCCGAGCGCGATCAGGCCGCCGCGAGAGAGGCTGAGGAAGATGCCCGCCGCGCACAGCGGGATCGCGAGCGCCGCGATCAGGCGCATCAGCGGTGCGCGCCCCTTGCTCAGAGCGAAGCCGGCGCCGAGCGAGAGGCCGACGAGCAGGACCGCCGCGAGTTCGTTCGGATCGCCGACCGTCCCCGTCGAGCGTGCGCTTTCTTCGACGATTTCCGTCGACGGCGGCGGCGACAGCACGGCGAACGTCGCGGCGACGATCGCGCCGAGCACGATCGCGCCGAGCACGAGCACGAGGTCGCGGCGGGTGCGCGTCGCCGTGTAGGCGATCGGCACCAACAGGAAGTCTGGCGCGTAGCGCAACAGCGTCGAGAACGTCTGGCTCGGCTGCGTCGCCCACAGCATCGACAGCGCTCCCCACACGAGGAACAGGACGAGCGCCCACGTCAGCACCGGCTGCTCGGAGAAGAAGTCGCGCTCATCGCGTTCGCTGACCGCGTAGCGCGCGATCCACGCGACGGCGAGCAGCAGCCCGACGACCTTCGCCGGGCTGAGCGAGCTCTGCGCCGCCGGCAGCGTGTCGAGGAAGCTGAGGAACGCGAGCGTTGCGAAGCCTGTCGCCAGGCTGGAGAAGACGACGAACGCGAGTACGAGCCCGATGGCGGCTCCGATTGCGATCAGCGGCTGCTCCGCGGCGACGACGCCGAGGATCGCCGCCACGGACACGGCCGTCGACGGGAGCAGCTCCAGTCCGCGCCCGCGCGCGTTCACGTCAGGCTACGCCTCGATTGCGGTGATCTGCTCTCGGACCCTTCCTCCGCGGCTCTGCTGCCGGGAGGGGGAGGGTGCGTAGTAGGCGTTTCCGTGTCCGTAATCGTCGCTGACGATGACGAGACCGGATGGACGGACGCCTTGGCGCGCGAGCACTTCGCCGAGATTCACGAGCTGATCCGTCCTGCTGTAGCCGAGGCGCGCGACGATCAGAACGTCGTCGATGTGCCCGGCAAGCGGCAGTGCATCGCTGACCTCGGTGACGGGGGGTGCGTCGAAGATCACGTAGTCGGCCAGCGACTGCGCCTGCTCGACGATCGTGTTGCTCCCCGCGAGCAGGCCGTCGGCCAGGTACGGCGCCGACTGCTCGACGAGCAGTGCGCTGAGGTTGTCGCTGAGACGCGGCGCCGGAATCAGCGCGTCGCGCAGCGAGATCTCGCCCATCAGGACGCCGGCCGTGCCGCGTTTGCCGCGCTGCGCGAGCAGGTCGAGCGCGCTCGCGAGCGACGGGCGTCTCAAGTCGGCCTCGACGAGGATCACCCTGTCCCCGGCGAACGCGAGCGTCGCGGCGAGGTTGAGCGCGATCGTCGACTTGCCCTCCGAGCGCGTCGAGCCGGTGATCATCACCGTGCGCACGCCATCCGAAGCGCCGCGCGCGCGCAGCGCGACGCGCAGCATCCGGTAGCTCTCCTGCGCCACCGGCGAGAGCTCGCCCGGACGCAACGGCAGCTGCCGCGAGGCCGGTCGACGTTCGCGCGGGATCCTCGCGAGCACGGGGAGGCGGAAGATCCGGCGCAGCGTCTCCTCACGACGGATCCGCGGGTCGACGCTCTCGAGCGCGAACGCGGCGCCGAGCCCGATCACGAGCCCGATCAGGATCCCGGCAAGCACGCTCAGTTTCGTCTGCGGCCACGTCGGCGAGGTCGGCAGCTGAGCAAGCGACTCGACCTGGACGGTCGGGTCGGGGCCGGCCGCGAGCGTCTTGAGCGTCGAGAGTCGTTCGCCGAGCGATCCCTGGCCGGTCTGCTGGTTGGTCGGAAGCGCTTCGACCTGCCGTTTGAGGGTCGGGATGATCGCTTCGAGCTGGTGGTGCAGCGCGCGCGTGCGCTGCTGGACGGTCGCCACCGCGAACGCGTTCGCGATCGCCTGTGCCCGCTGCGCGGTCGACGCCGTCGCCGTGATCGCGACGACGTTGCTCTGAGCGACGGGCACGGCGCTGACCTGGCCGAGGACCGCTCGGCCCGTCGTGCCGCCGAGCTTCACGGCGACGAGCGAGGCGACTTCGGAGGTCGTCACGAGGCTTGCAGCCGTCGAGACGTCGGCGGTCGGGTTCGACGAGTTCGTGATCAGCCCGAGGCCGATCAAGCTCGTTTCGCCGTTGACGGGCGTGACGAGCAGATGCGATTCGGCCTTCCACGTTGGCGCGGCGAGCTTCGCGTAGACGCCCGCGACGACCGCGACGACGAGCACGCACGCGATGATCAGCCGCCGCCGGTCGCGGACCACCTCGATGTAGTGCCCGAGCCCCTCGCGCGGCCCTTGCGGGGCCAGCCAGTCGGGCGTCAGCTGCGTGTCGCTAGCGCGTGGCACAGCGCTCGCGATCAGAGGCAAGGGGACGGCACGGCATTGAGACAAAGGTAGCGATTCGCGCGGCGCGTGGAAGCGGCTGGGGACCGATTCGCGCACGGGCGACGGCGGCCAGCGTCGCGGCGGCGTGCGAATGCCTCACAACCGCCGTAGGCGCGGGCCGTTTCGCCGTCTGGCGCCTGCAAAACGCGAGTTCCGCGTCTTGGACGTTCGTCTGAGACCTGCGTACGCGCAGTCACGGGCACGGCTCAGTCGTCGATGCAGGACTCACCTCGACACCAAACGGAGAGCGGACCACGGATGATTACTTTCGCAACACCACATGCAGTCGTCTCAGCGTCGCGCCCTCGCTTGGCGTTCGCTCCTCGCAAGCTCCTCGTCGCGGCGCTCGCAGGCGGTCTGCTTGTCTGCGCGACGGGAGCGCAGGTACCCGCCGCCGCCGCGGAATCGGCGATCACATGCAGCAAGATCGCCTCGCCGACCGGCTCGGACTCGGCAAGCGGAACGGCGTCGGCTCCGTACCGCACGGCGCAGACGCTCGCCTCCTCGTTGCAGCCCGGACAGGTCGGCTGCCTGCGCGCCGGCACCTACTCGGGTGGGATCAGGTTCGGCCACGGTGGCGCCGCCGGGTCGCCGCTCGTCGTGCGCAGCTACCCCGGCGAACGCGCGCTGATCACCGGGCGCGTGTATCTGCCCCGCGGCTCGGACTACGTGACCGTCGCCGACCTCAACCTCGACTCGGTCGGGCAGAGCGAAGGCGCGCTTCCGAGCCCGACGATCGACGCCAATTTCGCGACTTTCGAAGGCAACGACGTCACCAACGACCACACCGCGATCTGCTTCGCGCTCGGCAGTGAAAGCTGGGGCGTGGCCAACTCGACGACGATCGCCGGCAACCGCATCCACGACTGCGGTGTGATGCCGGCGGCCAACCACGATCACGGCATCTACGTCGACGACGCCGTCAACACGCACATCGTCGGCAACCTGATCGACCACAATGCCGATCGTGGTATCCAGCTCTACCCCAGCTCGACCGACGCCGTGATCACGGGCAACGTGATCAGCGAAAACGGCGAGGGGATCATCTTCTCCGGCGAAGGCGGCGTCTCCTCGAACGGCAACGTCGTCGAACACAACCTGATCGTCAACTCGCTCGTGCGCAGCGATGTCGAATCGTGGTACCCGGCGGGCACGCCGATCGGCGTCGGCAACGTCGTTCGCCAGAACTGCGTTTCCTCGCGCGGCATCAGCACTTACTCCGGCGGCTTCACCTCGATCGGGAACGTCACCGCGAGCGCACGCGAACTCGTCGCGACCGGCGAAGGCGGCTACCGCGCGGCCACGGGCAGCAGTTGCGCCGGGGTCTTCACCGCCACTGCGCCTGTCGGCACTGAAGTGAGCGGCAGCGAAGGGACTTCGTCGGGTGGTGCGCCGACGCCTGTGGGAAAAGAAGTCGGCGGCGGCACGCCCTCGCCCGCGCCCGAACAGCCCACCGGCACGCCGTCGCCCGCGCCCGAACAGCCCACCGGCACGACGACCGGCGCTCCGCACGGCGGTAAGCATCATCCGGGCAAGCGCGGCCACGGTCGCAGCGCACGCCGCAGCCGTCTCAGCGCCCAGGCTCGCCTGAAGCTCAAGCGCGCGACCGCCGCGCGCCGCCGCCACCACCCGAGCTGAGCCTCGGGCGATCGCTCATCGACGCGCCGGCACGCGCCGGCGCGTCGGCGCGAGCGCGCGCCCGATCTCGGTCGCGCGCCACAGCGCCGAGCTGCGCAGACGGCGAACGGCCGGCGAGACCTTGACGCGAAAGCGGCGCTCGTCGTCGCGGCGATAGATGCCGATTCGCGGCCAGTCGAGCGGCTCGCGGGCGCCGAGGCGCGACGGCAGAGCCGCTGCCGTCGCGTAGCCCGCGCGCGCGGTCGCCGCGATCACCCGTGCATCGACGTCGCCGTACGGATACGCAAGCGACTCGCACGGCACGCCGAGGCGTTCTTCGCAAACCGTCTTCGAGTGGCTCAGCTCATGCGCGAGCGCTTCGTCGTCGAGCTGTGTCAGATGCGGGTGGCTGACCGTGTGCGAACCGATCTGCCAACCCGCGTCGGCCAGCTCGCGCAGCTCCGTCCACGACATCGGCGTCAGCTCGCGCTCGTCGGCGCCGCCCAGCCACTGCGCGATCCCCGGCCAGCTCAGCGGCCGACCGGCGTCGACCCCCGCGGTCGGCGCGAACACCGTCGCCGGCAGGCCGAGCCGATCGAGGATCGGGTGCGCGAGCTCGCGCACCGAGCGGTAGGCGTCGTCGAACGTCACCGCGATCGTGCGCGCACGCGGTTCGCGGACCGCCTGCGCGAAGGTGACGCCGCGGTAGCCACGTCGCAGCAGCAGCTCGAGCTGCTGCTCGAATCGCTCGGGCGTGGTCGAGAGGTCCGCGCTCCACGTCGGGCTGACGGCGTGGTAGCAGAGGACGATCGCGTCGGTCACAGTCGCTGCCGGCCCTCGGTCACACTCGCCGCCGGCGATTCGTTGAGCGTTCAGCCGGTTCCCGCGGAAGCGACAGCATAATGAACCGGCGTGAACGCCCTTCCCGCAACAGGTTCGCAGGAGCGCGTCGACGGCGTGAGCGTGCAGTCGGCGTCGCGCGCGCCGGAGCGGATCGACGTGAGCGTGCTCGTGCCCGTGCTCGACGAGGAGCGCCACATCCGCGAGACGGTCGCCGCGATGCAGGCGCAGCGGTTCGACGGGAACGTCGAGCTGCTGTTCGCCGACGGCGGCTCGCAGGACCGCACGCGCGAGATCCTGCAGGAGCTTGCGCGGGAGGACCCGCGGATCCGCGTGCTCGAGAACCCGCGGCGGCGCACGGCGAGCGGGCTCAACGTCTGCCTGCGCGAGGCGCGCGGCGAGTACGTCGCGCGAATGGACGCGCACACGTACTACGGCGACCGCTACCTGCAGGCCGGCGTCGAGCGGCTGCGACGCGGCGACACGGAGTGGGTCAGCGGGCCTGCGATCCCGCGACCGGTCGGCGCGATCTCGCGCGCCGTGTCGCTCGCGCTCGCCTCGTGGCTCGGGCGCGGCGGCTCGCGCAAGTGGGACGAGCAGCATGATGGCGCGGCAGAGCGCGAGCTCGACACCGGAGTGTTCGGCGGCGTCTGGCGGCGCGAGCGCGTGCTTGCCGCCGGCGGGTGGGACGAGCGCTGGCCGATCAACCAGGACTCGGAGATGGCCTCGCGCTTTCTGCACGCCGGCGCGCGGCTCGTCTGCCTGCCGGAGATGGCCGGCTACTACGTGCCGCGCGACTCGCTCGACGGTCTCGTCCGTCAGTACTGCCGCTACGGCTTCTATCGCGCACGCACGTTCAAGCGCCACCCGCAGAGCATGCGTCGCTCACACCTGATCGCGCCGGTGCTGGTGCTCGCGCTGCTCGCCGCACTGATCGCGCCGCGTAGGCTGCGCCGCCTCGCGCGGCCGGTCGTGGGCACGTACGCGGCCGCCGTCGCGGCGACGGCCGCGGGCACGGCCGCGCGGTCGGAAAGCCGTGCCGACGGGGCGCGGCTGCTGGCGGTGCTGCCGGCGATGCACCTCGGCTGGGGCGTCGGCACGCTCGTCGGCATGTCCCGCTTCGGCCCGCCTTTCGCCGCGTTCGCCGCGCTCGTGCGCGGCGCACCAGCTGTTCCGCACGGCGCCGCGGCAGACGGCGTCTACGCGCCCTCGCTGCACGGCGAGGGTGGCTGAGTGCGACTGGCCGTCTACACCGACTACGAGTACCGCTCGGACGGCGTCCGCCGCTACGGCCAGCGCGCGTTCGTCGTCTTCCTCGAGGCGCTGCGCGCCCACGTCGACCGCCTCGTCCTCGTCGGGCGATTCGATCCGAAGCCGGGCAGCTCTCACTATCCGCTGCACGAGGACACCGAGCTGGTCGGCCTGCCCCACTACGAGAGCCTCGGGCACCCGTCGTCGGTCGCGCGCTCGCTCGTCGTCTCGATCGGACGCTTCTGGCGCCTGCTCGACGAGGTCGACACGGTCTGGGTGCTCGGTCCGTATCCGCACTCGGTGCTGCTCGCGCTGCTGACGGCGCTGCGCGGGCGACGCCTCGTCCTCGGCGTGCGCCAGGACATGCCGCTGTACGTGCGCAGCAGGCGCCCCGATCGGCGCTGGATGCATTGGAGCGCCGACGTGCTCGAGGCGATCTGGCGGCTGCTCGCGCGTCGCTATGCGGTCGTCGTCGTCGGCCCCGAGCTCGAGCGCAAGTACCGCGACGGACACGCGCGCGAAGTCTTTGCGACGACGGTATCGCTCGTCTCCGAGCACGACCTCGTCGATCTCGACGACGCGCTTTCGCGGCGCGACTACGACGGCGCTCTGACGCTGCTGACGGTCGGCCGTCTCGACGTCGAGAAGAACCCGCTGCTGCTCGTCGACATCGCCGCGGCGCTGCGCGACGGGCCGCGCGACTGGCGCCTGCTCGTGTGCGGCGACGGGCCGCTGAGCGAGGAGTTGCGCGAGCGTGTCGCGGATGCCGGGCTCGACGGCTCGGTCGAGCTGCTCGGCTATGTGCCGGTCGACGGCGGTCTGCTCGACCTGTACCGCACGAGTCACGCGTTCCTGCACGTCTCCTGGACGGAGGGCTTCCCGCAGGTGCTCGTCGAGGCGTTTGCATCCGGTCTGCCCGCGGTCGCGACCGCAGTCGGCGGCGTGCCCGCGGCAGCCGCCGGCGCGGCGCTGCTCGTCGAGCCCGGCGACGCCGGTGCGGCGGCTCGCGAGCTCGAACGGATCGCCGGCGACCCGCGGCTGCGTCGCGAGCTGATCGAAGCCGGCCTCGAACGCGCTCGAGGCGGGACGCTCGAGGCGGCGTCGGCGAAGCTCGCGGAGTTCATCGCCGCCGCGCGGTGAGCTACGAGCGCGCGGCGCGCACGCGGCGCAGCACCTGGTAGGCGGCCGGGCTGGCGCGCTTGGCGAGCTTCTTCGCGTTCCACTCGAGCCACAGGCGCCCGCATGCGAGGCGATCGCCGCGCGCGTAGTCGGCGGCGACGTGCGCCGGCGTGCTCGCCCAGATCGTGTAGCGCCCGCGGACGGCGAGCCGACCGGAGACGACGCGCGCGGTCGGCTCGGACGTGAACAGCAGCCCATAGCCGGCGCTCGCCGCCGCGGCGAGCACGTCGCGCGAGATGTAGCCGCCTGGAACCGACGCCGTACGCGGCGGTGCGCCGAGCAGCTCGCCGAGCAGCGTGCGGCTGCGCGTCCACTCCTCGTCGAGCTGCGCGCGCGCGAGCTTGCCCATGTAGGTCGGATGCGTATGCGAGTGGCTGCCGATCACGTGCCCGCGACGCGCCAGCTCGCGCACTTCGTCGGCGGACATGAAGCCCGGCGTGCCGACGCGGGCGGACGTGACGAAGAACTGACCGCGCCAGCCGTGACGCTCGAGCGCCTCGGCCGCGCGCGGCGCCGAGGCGCCGCCGTCGTCGAACGTGATCGCGAGCGCCGGCGGCTCCTCGCCGGCGTCGAGCGTGCGCACCTCCAGACCCGTCGAGGCGAGCGCCGCGAGGTGCTCCTCGAACGTCGCCGGATCGAGCTTGTAGCGCGCCGCGAGCGGACCGGGGAAGCCGACCTCCTCGCGCCGGGCGCGCTCGGCGATGTCGTGGTACATCAGCGTCCGCATGGCGTCGCGTCGCTCACGCGTGGCGCCCCGCGCCGGCGCGTTCCGAGGGGATCCCGCGGCGCCGGCGCAGCGCCTCGGCAGCGGTGCTGTCGCGCAGGCGCAGGTCGGCCGCCGAGAACGTCGTCAGCGTGCGCCCGCGCAGCGACGGGCTGGCGACGACGAGCCGCACGACCGTGCGGTCGACGCCGCCGAGGCGGTACTTGTACTCGTCGCGACCCGGACCGAGCTCGAACTCCTCGCGGCCCTGCTCGATCGCCTCGTCGATCGCGCGCAGCTCGAGCGCGTTGCCGGGGCTGAGGTTCGCGTGCTCCTCGCCGAGCCCGAGCAGGTAGCTGTGCTCGCGCGGCCCCTGCAGCAGGTTGAGGCGGCTGGCGAGCAGCTCGCCGTCGACGCTCAGGCGCCAGAGGCGCGCACCGTCGGGCAGCAGCTCGCGGACGACCTCGTGCAGGAAGCGCTCGTACTTCGCGTCCATGTGCTCGTAGCGCTGGCCCATCGCGGCGGCGCGGGCGCGACGCAGGGCGAGCAGCTCCTCGAGCGCGCGCTCCGCTTCCGCCGGCTCGGAGACGGTCAGCGCCTGCGCGCCCAGCTCGCTCAGCTTGCGCCACTTGCGCCGCTGTGTGCTGCGCTGCTTGGAGCCGAAGCTCGCTTCGTAGCTCTCGACGTCTCGTGGCAGCTCCAGGTACGGCTGCAGACGCAGGTCGTGCGCGGCCGCGCGCAGGCGTCCGTCCCCGCGGAGCAGCGTCCGTGCGAGCGCCGCGTCGTCGCGCAGGCGCTGGACGCGCCAGGTGTCCCACTCGTCGCTGCGCTCGCACAGGGCATCGAGCAGCAGCGTGACGAACTCGGCTTCGACGCCGGGCGCGCAGACGAGCGTCTCGAGGCCGTTCCAGCTGCCGCCGGCGAAGATCAGCGTGCGCGCCCGCGACGAGCGGTCGAGCGCGAGCACGGCGAGCGCGCGCAGCGTCTCGCGCGAGTCGTGTAGCGCGAACGCCCACGGCTCGTGCTCGGCGCCGTAGTGGCGCCACCACGAGAGGACCCACGCGGGGTCGGCGAACGCGGTGGGGAAGTCGCTCATCCGCGCGAGTGCGCGCCACTGCTCCCGGCGGCTCTCGAGCTCGTCGAACGTGATCCAGCGGGCGCCGGGCATCGCGCCTAGCGTACGGGGCCCGGCAGACCGGGCGGCTGACGCGCGGCTCATTTCGGCCGCACGACGCGCCGATAGTCTCACCTGAGATGCCCGCCGATACAGGGACGATGGCGAAGTTCCGCGACATGCTCCGCCGGACACCGACGATCGTCCCCGCGTTCGGCGCGCTCACGCTGTTCGTGATCTGGACCGGCAGCGACGCCGGCTATCCGGTCACGCACTGGGCGCCCGGCGGCGTCGTCCTGCTCGCCCTGTTCGTGCTCGCGCTGGCGCTCGTCCCGCTGCGCCTGCGCGACGTGCCGCGCACGATCCGCATCGCGATCGTCTGCCTGGCGTCGTACGCCGCGCTCAGCTACCTGTCGATCCTCTGGGCGCAGGTCCCGGGTGACGCGTGGGAAGGCGCCAACCGCACGCTGCTCTACGTGTTCGTCTTCGCGCTGTTCGCGCTCTGGCCGCAGCGCGGCGCGAGCGCTGCGCTGCTGCTGAGCGTATGGGCGTTGGCGATGATCGTGCTCGCGGCGTTCGTCGTGCTGCACGTCGACGCCGCCGCGCATCCGGCGACGCTGTTCAGCGAAGGGCGGCTGAAATACCCGGCCGACTACGAAAACGCGTGCGCCGCGATCTGGTGCATCGCGCTCTGGCCGGCGCTGCTGCTGGCGCGCAGCGAGCGGCTGCCGTGGCCGCTGCGCGGCGCGCTCGCCGGCGGCGCCGTGCTGCTTGCCGACCTCGCGCTGCTCAGCCAGAGCCGCGGCTCGCTGTACGCGACGGTCGTGATGCTCGTGCTGGTCTTCGCGATCCTGCCGGGGCGCGTGCGGACGTTCGTCGTGCTCGCCCCGATCGCCGCCGCCGTCGGCGCGACGGCGCCGCTCGTGCTGCGCGTCGGTGATCGTCTGCAGCACGGCGGCGACGTAAGTGCCGCGTTGCACGGCGCGACCGCGGCGATCTTCGTCGCGTCGGCGCTCGTCGGCGCGCTCGTCGCGATCGGCGCGGCCGTCGAGAGCCGCGGCGCGATCTCCGCCGAGCGTGGCGCGGTGCTGCACCGGGGGCTCGGCGCGGTCGCGCTCGCCTCGCTCGTCGCCGTGATCGTCGGAGGCTGGGTCGCGGCCGGGGATCCGGTCGCGCGCGCCGAACACGCGTGGCACACGTTCAAGGGCGGCTACAGCGCGAACAACGCGCACGTCGATCGTCTCGTCAGCGGGCTCGGCAGCGGTCGCTATGACTTCTACCGGGTCGCGCTCGACGAATTCGTCCACCACCCGATCGTCGGCATCGGCGCCGACAACTTCGCGCAGCAGTACCTCGCGCATGGACGCCAGGGGGAGACGCCGCATTACCCGCACAGCATCGAGCTGCGCACGCTGACCGAGACCGGTCTCCTCGGCATGGCGCTCGGCGTCGTCGGCCTGCTCGCCGCGCTGCTCGCCGCCGGACGCGCGGCGCTCGGCGCGCTGCGCCGCGTCGACCCGCTCGGCGCCGCGGTCGCGGCGGCGGCGCTCGGCGGCTTCGCGTACTGGTTCGTGCATGGGAGCTTCGATTGGTTCTGGGAGTTCGCCGGGCTCGCCGCGCCCGCGTTCGCACTGCTCGGCCTCGCGTGCGCGCTCGCGCCGCGCGATGCGTCGGCGGCGGCTCCGGCCGCTGTTGCGCTCGGCGGGGAGCCGATCGATCGAGAGTCGCCCGGCGGTGCGGCGGTCGGTGAGACGGCGCGCGGCGCGAGGCGGTCCGGCGCAGATGGCGCCGGCATCCTCGCGCGGATGACCGCGCGCCGCGCGCTGGCGCTCGGTCTCGCTGCCGTGCTCGTGCTCGCGGCCGTCGCGTCGCTGATCGCGCCGTGGCTCAGCAAGTTGCAGATCGAGCGCGCGGCGCGCATCTGGCCGACTGCGCCGCGGCGTGCAAACGCCGCCCTCGACGAAGCGGCGCGCCTGAACCCGCTGAGCGACGAACCGTACGTGCTGTCAGGCAGCATCGCGCTGCGCTTCGGCGACCTCGCGCGTGCCGACCGCGAGTTCGCGCGCGCGCTCGCGCGCGACGACGGAGACGTCTACGCGACGCTCGAGCGCGGCGCGATCGCCTCAGCTCGCGGCGAGCAGGCGCAGGCGCTGCTGCTGCTCGAACGGGCGCACCGCCTCAGCCCGCGCGACGAACTCATCTCGGAAGTCCTCGCGAGCGTGCGCCACCGCGAACGAGTGGACATCGAAGAGCTGAATCGCTCGATCCTCACCAAAGCTCAACAGCTCGCATGATTGGGTCTGCTGAGGTTCGCCAAACTGGAGCTTTTTCTCGACACCGCCCGCACGCTGAGGTACGTTATGTCTGGGCTGGCATCAGATTCGGCTCTCTGGTGCCGTCGTGTTTCGGCACCGCTCGGCGAGGGCTCGAGCCGGGATCGCGACGAAGAGAGCTGGACATCGGTCGCTCTGGCCAGGCGGAGCAAGCAAGGCAAGGAAGCATGGGAACCTATCGCACCACCATCTTGATCGGGTCGCTATCGGCGATCCTTGCCGTCGCGGCGCCCAGCTGTGCGCTCGCCAGCTCGCTGCTGAGCGGTTACGGCGGTCCCGGCGAGGGCAATCAGGCGCTGCTCGGCTCGGCGCTGATCAACGGTCCGCGCGGCGGCTCCTCCGGCGGCGCGAGCGGCTCGAGCTCGAGCGGCTCGCGCACGTCGAGCGCCGGTGGCTCGGCGTCGAGCGGAGCGGCGGGGGCCGGAGCCGGCGCGCAGGGGGAATCGGCTGCCGGCCGCAATGGCTCCGCCGCGACCGGCACGACGCGTCACGGCGCAGCGGCGAGTGGCGCGCGGCCGACGGCGAGCGCGAGCCTCTATCCCGCCGCCGAACGAATCCCGCCCGGTGTCTCGAACGGGACGCTCGGCATCTCCGCCGGCGACCTTGCGCTGATCGTGATCGGATTCGCGGCGCTTGCGTCGATCGGGGCGTTGACGGCGTGGCTCACGCGCCCGATGAACGTGGCGGCTGGCGACGGGTCGCTAAAGGTAAACGGCAGATGATCCGAGGAGTCGGGTAGGACGAAACCGACTGGACATGCCCCGCACACCGATCACCCAGCAGACCTCGACGACGCTCCCGCTCCAGGGTGACCTGAGCCGCGCGGCGCCGCGGCCGAAGACGCTCGCGAGCGAGACGTTCAGCGGCCCGCTGCAGTGGGCGCTCGAGGGCCCCGGCTGGCGCATTCTGCGTCCGATGGTCGACCTCGTGTTCCTGTGTCTCGCGGTGATCGTCGCGTTCGGGATGCACGGCACGTTCCACGCGAACTCGACGCGCGCGCCGCTGCTGCTGCTGCCGGCGTGCGTGATCCTGCTGTTCTCGCTGCACGGCCTCTACCGCACGCGGCTGCGCGCGCTGATCCTCGACGGCGTCGTTCCGGTGCTCAGCGCGATCTCGGTCGGCGCGATGTCGGTCGCCGTGCTCGGCCTGTTCGTCAACGGCAATGCGCCGCGCCAGGCCGAGGTCGTGCGCGTGTGGCTGTTGGCGCTGGTCGGTGTCGGCATCGGGCGCATCGTGCTCTCGCTCCTGCAACGCTGGGCGCGCGCACGGCGGCTGGTCGGCAAGCCGGTCCTGATCATGGGCGCCGGCGTCGTCGGCGCGCAGGTCGCGCGGCGGCTGGAGACGCATCCCGAGTACGGGCTCGCGCCGATCGGCTTCCTCGATGAGGATCCGCGCTCGATCGCCGAGGTCGGCGGACGCGACCTCCCCGTGCTGGGCACCGTCGAGGACCTCGACGAGACCGTTGCGCGCACCGGCGTGCGCAACCTGATCGTGGCGTTCTCGTCGGTCGCCGACGAGCGTGTCAGCCGTCTGATTCAGCGTTGCCAGGAACTCGGCATCGAGGTGTCGGTCGTGCCGCGCATGTTCGACACGATCAACAACCGCGTCGGCTACGACACCGTCGGCGGCCTGCCGCTGATGTCGTTCACGACGGTCGACCCGCGTGGGCTGCAGTTCGCGATCAAGCACGCGCTCGACCGTGTCTTCGCGCTCGTCTTCCTCGTGCTGCTCTCGCCGATCATCGTGCTTTCGGCGCTCGCCGTGCGGCTCAGCTCGAGCGGTCCCGTGCTGTTTCGCCAGCGTCGTGTCGGCCGGGACGGCAAGGCGTTCGATCTCTACAAGTTCCGCTCGATGCGCATGCAGCCGGGACACGTCGACCACAGCGACGACGAGGCCGGCCCGCTCGAGTACCTGCTGGGCGGCGACACGGCGCCGGGAGGCGTCGAGGGCGACGATCGGCGCACAGCGGTCGGCCGCTTCCTGCGCCGCAGCTCCTTCGACGAGCTGCCGCAGCTGCTGAACGTGCTGAAGGGCGAGATGAGCCTGATCGGGCCGCGGCCCGAGCGCCCGGAGTTCGTCGAGCTGTTCAACCAGGACATCGTCCGCTACGACGACCGCCATCGCGTCAAGTCCGGCATCACCGGCTGGGCCCAGGTGCACGGCCTGCGCGGGCAGACCTCGCTCGCCGAACGGGTCGAGTGGGACAACTACTACATCGCCAACTGGTCGCTCGGTCTCGACCTGAAGATCCTTGCGCTGACGTTCATCGCGTTGCTGCGCAGCGCCGAGTAGGAGCGCCGGCGCCGCGCCTCAGATGCGGCGCTGCGCCGCGCTGCTCGGGCCGCTCCACTGCTGGAAGACGCGAACGCGGAGGTTGCTCGTTCCGAGCACCGCCGGCAGCGCGAGCTTGAAGCGGTTGAAGCGATCGAGTGCGAACACCGCGCGAAAGCGCAGCACGCGGCCCTGGAACGCTTCGAGCTGCATCGCGTCGCCGACGGGCCCCGAACCGCTCGCGAGGACACGACCGCGCGACCTGCGCAGCGTGAGCGTGACCGGGCTCAGCGGACCGATCGGCGAGGCGAGCACGCCGGCCAGCGCCTTGAACGCCGGCTTGCGCGCGCCGGTGCCGGCGAGCACGCCGAAGGACTCGCTGCTCGAGTCCTGCAACTCGTACAGCGTCGCCGCGGCGACGTAGTTGGCGCGGCTCAGCGCGCGGTAGAGGTTGGTGATGTTCTGCGCCTGCACGGCCGGCGTCACGCACGCCTGTTCCTCTTGGATCTTCAGACGGGGGAAGCAGTCGCTCCAGCCGAACTCGTCGAGCCACAGGCGCGTCTTGTCGCCGTTGGCCAACTGCACGGCGTGCGTTTCGCGCACGGCCTGCAGCGAGAGCGTGTAGAAGTGGACGGCGAGGCCGTCGTAGTGGCCCTTGATGCCGGCCTGGTAGAGCAGTCGCAGAAACACGCCGTTGCTGCCGACGAGCGAGCCGGCGAGCACGGTCACGTGCGGGTCGGCCTGCTTGATCGCGGGATAGGCGGCCGCCAGCAGCGCGGCGTAGCGTGCGGCCTTGTTCGGTCCGGCGAAGTACTTTTCGTTTGCCTGGTCGGGCTCGTTCCAGACTTCGAAGGCGGTCATCGCGCTGCCGTAGCGTTCGACGAGCGTGCGCGCGAACGCCGCGAAGTCCGCCGGGTTGGCCGGCGGCCAGCGGAATGCCCTACTGGAGCTCGTCGGCACGCATTCGCGGATCAGCTGCGGCGGCGCCGAGCTGGCCCAGCACGGCGTGCTGTCGACCAGCGCGATCACGCCGATCCCGTGCGCGGCCGCGTCGCTCATCAGGCGGTCGGTATAGGCGAGGGCGCTGGGGCTGAGCTGGCCGGGGCCGGTCGGCTCGAGCACCGACCACGGCAGCTCGGCGCGAATCAGCTTGGCGTGCAGCTGCACCGCGAGCGCGATCTGGCGATCGGCCTCGGCAGAGCCCGAGTCCGCGGCGAGGCCGTCGACGTTGACCCCGCCTGCGAGGGTGGTCGCGGCGGCTCCAGTGCGCGCGCCGCCGACCGGGGTGAGAACGGCGAGGCCGAACAGCGCAAGCGCAACGACGGCCACGACCTTGAGAGGACGCCTGCGCATCGAATGCAGCTTACGGCGCGCGCCGGAGGAAGGCGCCGTTTGGTCGGCTGCGGCTAAGCTTCGCCGAGTCGATGTCGCCGACCTGGATCTGGATGCAGATCGCGATCGTCGTGTTCGTCCTCGCCGGCATGATCGTTGCGATCACGAAGCTCGCCTGAGCGGACCGCGTCGCCACCACGAATCGCGCCGCGAGCGTGTGAAGTCGAGCGCGGGTCGCGGCGGCAGGCTCTCGGCGCCTTCAAGCAGCGCCCGCGGGACTTCCTCCGTCAGCCAGGCGGTCATCTCGCCGAGGCCCGCGCGCTCGAGCTCATCGGCGAGCCCCGGTGCGCGCTGTGTGGCGTCGTGGGCGTCGGAGGCGACGTTGTGCACGAGCTCCGCTTCGACCAGCTCCAGCGCGAAGCGCTTGACGCTCGCGCCGAAGTGGCCGACGAGCGAGCCGGCGGTGATCGACGTCAGCACGCCGCCGCGAACGAGCGCCTCGAGCATCCGCGGTTCGCGCTGGAAGGCCGGACAGCGCTCGGGGTGCGCCAGCAGGATTCGGTAGCCGTCTTGGACGAGCTCGGCGACCATTTGGTCCAGTCCGATCGCGACCGACGTGAACGGCGGCTCGAGCAGCAGCCACGGGCCGCCTCCGAGCGTCAACGCCGCCAGCTCGCCGGGCGCCAGCTCGCCGGCGCGTGTGATCGCCACCTCGGCGCCGGGCAGCACCTCGATCGCGATCTCCGCGCGCACGAGCTCTGAGTTGAGCTGTCCGACGTGCCGCGCGATTGTCGCTGCGTCGTTGTCGTAGCGGTGGCTGACGTGTGGCGTGGCGACGATCGTCCGAGTCCCGCGCTCGGCGGCGATCTGCGCGAGTGCGATCGACCCCTCGATCGTCGCGGGGCCGTCGTCGATGCCGGCGAGGACGTGGCAGTGCAGGTCGATCACAGGCCGGCACCTTACGCGCAGCGCTTTCGCGACGCCGCGGGCCGCGGGTATGATCAGCGCTCGTTGCGATGGTCTCAACCGGCTAGGAGGATCGATGTTCAAGTCGATCGTTGTGGGGACGGATGGCTCAGACACGGCGACGCAGGCGGTGCGCCAGGCGGTCGACCTGGCCGGCGCCGTCGGCGCCAAGCTGGAGCTCGTCAGCGCGTACGCGCCGGTCTCGCAGCAGCGCCTCAGCGAGGAACGGCGCCAGGCGCCGGAGGACCTGCAGTGGGCGATCAATCCACGTGAGGACGTCGACGTGACGCTCGAGGCGGCCGCGGCACTGGCGCGCGACGCCGGCGTGCCGGTCGAGCTGTACGCGCGCCAGGGCGACCCCGCCGACGCGATCCTCGACGTCGCCGAGGAGCGAGAGGCGGATCTGATCATCGTCGGCAACAAGGGCATGACCGGCGCCAAGCGCTTTCTGCTCGGCTCGGTGCCGAACAAGGTCTCCCACCACGCGCCCTGCTCGGTCCTGATAATCCGCACGACGTAACGCGCGCGAGCAAACGGTCGCACGATGCGGATCCTCGTAACCGGGGCGAGCGGCTTCGTCGGGCGGGCGCTCTGTCCGATCCTGCTCGAACGCGGTCACGACGTGTCGGCGCTCGTGCGCCGCGCGGGCTCGCAACCGCCGCACGTGCGGCCGCTCGTCGGCGACCTTGCCGACGGCGCGCGCCTGCGCGAGCTGATCGCGAGCGAGCGACCAGAGTGCGTCGTGCACCTCGCGGCCGAGATCGCCTCGCAGCGCAGCGGGCGCAGGTTGCGCGAGGTCAACGTGCACGGAACCGCACGGCTGCTCGATGCGTGTACCGCGCTCGCCGGCGACGATCGCCCGCGCTGGCCCCGATTCGTGTTCGCCTCGACGGTCGTCACCGGCGACGCGGGCGGGGAGCTGCTGACCGAGGAGCTGCCGCTGCCGGTCCAGACGCCGTACGGACGCTCCAAGCAGGAGGGCGAGCGGCTCGTGCGCGATTCGCGGTTGCCGGCGGTCGTCGTGCGCCCGTCGCACGTCTACGGCCCGGGCGGCTGGTACGCGAACGAGCTGGTCGCGCAGCTGCGCAGGCCGGGGCGCTTCGGCGTGATCGGCTCCGGCGAGAACCTGTGGGACGTCGTCCACGTCGACGACGTCGCGTCGGCGTTCGCGCTCGCCGTCGAGAGCGGCGTGCCGGGCGAGATCTATCACGTCGTCGACGACGAGCCGATCACGTTCGCGGACTTCATGGCGCTGACCGCCGAGCGACTCGGCCTCGGCGCTCCGCGGCACGTGCCGGTGACGCTGGCGCGACTGATCGCCGGTCCGAATGCGGTTGCGGCCGTCGTGCGCTCGGCGCGCTCATCGAACGCGAAGCTCAAGCGCGAGCTCGGCTGGCAGCCACGCTACGCGACGGCGCGCGAGGGGATCGTCGACGCGCTCGCGCGGCTCGCGGCGACGCGCTAGGAGCGACCGAGCGCGAGCGCATGCTCGGCCTGATCGCAGACGTGCTCGGCGATCGCCAGCGAGGCGGTCGCGGCGGGCGACGGAGCGTTGCGTACGTGAAGCGTCCGCTCGCCGGCGGAGAAGGCGAAGTCGTCGAGCAGCCGCCCGTCGCGTGCGAGCGCTTGCGCACGCACGCCGGCGGTCCCGGCTTCGACGTCATCGATCGACAGCTCCGGCAGGAGCCGCGCGGCGGCCGCGACGAGCGAGCGGCGCGAGCTGGCGCGGCGCAGCTCGCCGAGCGCAGCGGGCCAGTGTCGCCGCAGCAGGCGCCACGTTCCGGGCCACGCGAGCGTCTCGCGCAGATCGTCGCGGCGGATCGTGCGCAGGATGTAGGCGTCGCGCGCGCCGACGATCAGCGCCGTGGGTCCGAGCATGACGTCGCCGTCGAGATGTCGCGTCGCGTGCACGCCGACGAACGGCAGCGCGGGATCGGGCGTCGGATAGATCAGCGCGCGCACGAGATCACGTCGAGCCGGCTTCAGGCGCACGTAAGCGCCGCGAAAGGGAACGATCCGCGGGTCGGCGCTCGCTCCGTCGGCGCGCGCGAGCCGGTCAGACCAGGCGCCGGCGCAGAAGATCGCGTACCTGGCCCGCGTCGCGCCGCCGGCGTGTGAGAGCGTCAGCGAGCGCGCGCCGGCGGCGACTCCTTCGATTGCGCAGCCAAGCGCGATCGAGCCGCCGGCGGCGAGCAGATCGGCGGCGTATGAGCGCGCGACGGCACTGAAGTCGACGACGCCGGTGGACGGCGAGTGCAGCGCGGCGAACCCGCGCGCGTGCGGCTCGATGCGCTCGATCTCCGAGCCTTCGAGCCAGTGCAGCTCGGGCACGCCGTTGGCCCGTCCGCGGCGCGCGAGCTCGCGCAGCGCCGGCAGCTCTTCGGGCTTCGTCGCGACGACGAGCTTGCCGCAGCGAGCGTGCGGGATCGCGCGCCGCGCGCAGTAGGCGTACAGGGCACGCGCGCCGCGCGTGCACAGCTCGGCCTTGAGCGAGCCGGGGCGGTAGTAGATGCCGGCGTGGATCACGCCGGAGCTGTGGCCGGTCTGATGCGTCGCGAGCTCGCGCTCGCGCTCGAACACGCAGACCGACGCGTGTGCGTGACGGCGCGCCAGCTCGTGCGCGACGGCGAGACCGACGATCCCGCCGCCGACGATCGCGACGTCGCAGCGTGCGGGGGCAGGCATCGCGGACGGCGTGCCCGTCGGCGCCGGCGCGGGCGCCGCCGCGTCGGCGAGCGACGGGCCGTTCGGCGCAGGCTCGTGCACGATCGCCCCGCGTCAGCCGCCGGCGACCGCGCCCGGGCCGCCCGGCGCCGTAGCGGCGGCGGCGTCGACGAGCCCGGCGCCGTACAGCGCTTCGTCGCCGCCGCCGCCGAGCCTGCGCGCGGTCGCGCGCAGGCGCGCGATGATCTGCGCGGGCGTCGGACGGCGTCCGAGCACGCCGCTGGCGATGATCAGCGCGGCGGTCGCCGCGACGTGCGGCGCCGCCATCGACGTCCCTTCGTAGCCCGAGGGCATGCCGAAGCGCCGCGGCGAGGAGCCGGTGAAGGTCACCTGGTAGACGTCGCGCCCGGCGGGCCCTTCGGGGTGGCAGTTGGGATCGCCGGGCAGGTTCGCGTCGGCGCCGCCGCCGGGTGCGACGAGCGTCAGCCCCGAGCCGTCGTTGGAGTAGTCGGCGAGGCAGCCGTGTTCGGTCGTGGCGCCGACGGCGACGACGTCCGGGGCGCGCGCCGGATATGCGATCGCGGTGTGCGCCTCGTTGCCGGCCGCCGCGACGACGAGCACGCCGCGACGGCGCGCGTAGCGCAGCGCTTCGATCAACTCGGGGATGTCCGACGCGCTGACGTTGCTCGAGAACTCGAGGCTCAGGTTGATCACGCGCGCGCCATGGTTGACGGCGTAGCGCACGCCTTCGGCGATCGTCGACGCTTCGCCTTCGCCCTGGCTGTCGAGCACGCGCACGGGCATGATCCGAGCTGAGAACGCGAGGCCGGTGAGGCCGTAGTGGTTGTTCGTCGCCTCGGCGATCGTCGCGGCGACGAACGTGCCGTGGCCGTTGCGGTCCTCGGGGAAGCGATCGTGCGCGATGAAGTCGTAGCCGCCGACGAAGCCGTAGCGGGAGAAGTCGGGCGAGCGCAGGAACCTGCCGTGCGTCGTGTACGCGACGCCGGTGTCGAGCACCGCGATCGTCACGCCTCTGCCGCCCGGAGCGCCGTCGGCGGCGACGTTCGCCCACGCCTGCGGCGCTTCGACGCCGAACGGTCCGGAGAAGTTCCACTGCAGCTGCTGCCAGTCGCCGGGCTGCGTGCCGTTGCCGCGGTCGTTCGGGATCAGCCCGCCGCTGGCGCGCACGCGGTAGTCGGGCACCGCCCAGGCGACGTCGGCGCGGCGGCGCAGCGATCGCAGGGCGGCGCTCATGCTGGCGCCCGGCGCCAGGTGCAGCAGGCGCGTCGACGGCGCCGTCGCGACCGGGTCGCGACCGCCGGCGGCCCGTGTCGCCGCGGCGCGCGCGCGCGGCGTCGTCGCGGCGACGTACTTGACGAGCACCTGCCCTGGGGCGTACGCCGCCGTCGAGGCGCGTGCGGCTGCGGCGCACGGCGCAAGCGCGAGCGCCGCAGTCGCGCAGCAGACGAGCGCGAGCGCGACGGCTTGAGTGGGCGGGTGTGTCCGTGTCGGCATGGTCATTCCCTCGATAATGATGATGCGGCCAACTCCGGCAGGCGGCACCGCACTGTCGCAGAGGGCGCGGGCGAACCCGATGAGCGAGCGCTTCTTCCCACGCGACGAGTACTTCATGCGCCTGGCGCTGCGCGAGGCCGAACGCGCGACCGAGCACGAGGACGTGCCGATCGGGGCGGTCGTCGTCCGCGACGGCGAGCTGCTGGCGGCGGCGCACAACGAGCGCGAGCTGCGCCAGGACCCGACGGCTCACGCCGAGGTCATCGCGCTGCGCGAGGCGGCGCGCGCGCTCGGCAGCTGGCGCGTGCTCGACGCGGTCCTGTACGTGACGCTCGAGCCGTGCGCGATGTGCGCCGGCGCGAGCGTGCTCGCGCGCGTCGCGCGCGTCGTGTTCGGCGCGAGCGACCCGAAGGCGGGCGCGTGCGGGAGCGTGCTCGACGTGACGGCCGAGCCGCGCCTGAACCACCGCCCGCAGGTCGACGGCGGCCTGCTCGCGGCGGACTGCGCGGGCCTGCTCAGCGCGTTCTTCGCCGCACGGCGGTAGCTCGCAGGCGGTCGACTAAGATCAGCGCTCGTCCTCCGGCGGGCATGGAGGGGTGGCAGAGCGGTTGAATGCGGCGGTCTCGAAAACCGTTTCGGGGGAGATTCCTCCGACGAGGGTTCGAATCCCTCCCCCTCCGTTGAGTCGCGCGGCTGCCGTCGTTCCGCCTCCGGCGCAGCCGTCGCGGCACGCGGGCGGGCGTCTCGTGTGGCGTTCCGCGGCTCGTCGAGCGGCGATTAGACTGCGCGCCGTCGGTCAGCCGCTCGCCGGGGCCCCCGGGGGGCAAGCTCCCGGAGGCCCCTGGCGGGGCCGTGTCGCGCAGCGCGTCTTGCGTGGCGCTTCCCGGCAGATGCACTCGACCATCTGTGGGGATGATTCGTGCAGCGAACGAAATATACAGCTTTTAGTCCTAGGACTAGAAACTATGGACATTGACCCTAGGACTACGCGATGTTTATTGGATGCATGAGCAACCGGACTTCGTCCTGGCCGAAATCCTCAAACAGCTCCGCGAGGAGCGCGAGATCACCCAGGAGCAGCTCGCGTTCGACGCGGGCATGACGGCGTCTGCGTTGTCGCGCATCGAGCGTGGTATCAACAGCCCAGGATGGATGACCGTCAAGCGGCTCGCCGAAGCGCTCGACGTGAGCCTTGCCGAGATCGCGGCCGACGTCGAGGACGCCGCGCGCTGAGCGTACGCGAGCCGGTCGGCGCGAGCCGTTCGTCTCCAGCTTCGAACGGCTCGCTCAGAAGACGCTCTTGACGAGCCTCACGGCGACGCTGCCGAGGAACACGACCGAGGCGACGCCGAGCAAGCCGATCGCGGCGCCGATCGCGGCGAGCACGACGTCGGTCAGCAGGTAGCCGAGCGCGAGCACGACGACGCCGATCGACGGCAGCGTGTCCAGGCCGGAGAACGGCGGCGCGAGGAACGCCGTCAGCGCGAGCCCGAAGACGGCGGCGCCGAACGCGCTGCCGCTGAGGCGGCGCGCGAACAGCCAGCGCCCGCGCGGGCGCGAGAAGCGCTCGAGGCGGCGAATCCGCCGCATCAGCGCCTCGACGAGATGCCGGCGGCTCTCGCCGGACAGCTCGAGCGCGCACCAGCGCGCCGGCAGCCAGATCCGGCGGCGGCCGACGATCAGCTCGAGCGCGAGCAGCATCGTGATCACCTCGAACACGTGCGTGACGCCGCCGGTTGGAAGCGGCAGCGCGGGAACGGCCATCAACAGGACGAAGACGATCGCGAAGCTGCCCTCGCCGAACGCGTCGATCAGCCCGCCGAGCGTCTGCTGCCCGCCGCCCGTCAGCCACCGTTCGAGCTGGTCGCTGACGCGCTCGGGCGCGCGCTTGGTCTCGACGCTCATCGGCGCATTGTCCGCCGACGGCGGCGGCGGCGCATGCCGCTGGCGGAGCGCCGAACGCTGAACGCCGCGGGGCGCCGCCGTGCCTGTGCGCTCAGGACGACTCAGGCGGCGGCGGCGCGCGGGCGCGCCTCGCCGAGCAGCTCGGCGACGATCTCGCCGAGCGCGAGCTCTTGGTCGCGGTCGGCGAGCGCGCCGCCGTCGGCGAACGCGGCGTCGGCGTCGGGAACCGGCAGTTCGCGGTCGATCACGCGCGCGCCGGCGGCGGCGAGCGCCTTGCGCAGCTCGGCCTGCGCCCAGACGGCGCCGAACATGCCGGTGCTCGTGCCGATCACGGCGGCCGGCTTGTTCATCAGCACGGCGCTCGCGAACGGCCGCGAGGCCCAGTCGACGGCGTTCTTCAGGGCGCCGGGGATCGACGAGTTGTACTCGGGCGTCGCGAACAGCAGCGCGTCGGCGGTTGCGATCTGCTCGCGCCAGCGCTCGACGGCCGGTCCGGGCGAGGCCTCGTCGTCCTCGTCGAACGGCGGGATCGCCTTCAGGCCGGTGAACTCGACGAGCTCTGCTTCGGGCGGCAGCAGCGCGGCCGCCGCCCGAAGCAGACGTCGATTGTGCGAGTCACGGCGCAGCGAGCCGGAGATGCCGAGGACGCGCATCGTGCGCTCCTACTCGCCGTCGGCCTGCGCGAGCTCGAGCTCGACGGTCAGCTTGACGTCGTCGGCCAGCGCGAAGCCGCCCTTCGGCAGCGGCGCGTTCCAGTCCAGGCCGAACTTCGTGCGGTCGATGACGGTCTCGAGCGTGACGCCGATCTTGACCGCGCCGCCGAGCGTCTCGTGCGGGTCGGTGATCGTGCCGCGCGCCTCGACAGGGTGCGTCTGGTCCTTGATCGTCAGCTCGCCGTCGACGACGAGCTCGTCGCCGCTGCGGCGGATCTCGCTCGCCGAGAAGCGCAGCTGCGGGTAGCGCTCGACGTCGAAGAAGTCGGGCGAGCCGAGGTGTGCCTGGAGGTTCTCGTCCTTGACGACGATCGAGCCGGCGTCGACGGTGCCGTCGAGCTGGGCGGAGCCGTCGTCGCCGACGGCGAGCGTCGCGTCGAACTGGTCGAAGCGCCCGCGGAAGGTCGCGACGACCATGTGCTTGACGGCGAAGCTCGCCGACGAATGCGTCGGGTCGAGCTTCCACGTGCCGGTCGGAAGCTTCGTCTGGGTCTCTGCGGTGGGGGCTGACATGGGTCTCCTCGTTTGTTCGAAGGGGCGGGTCGTGTGTGTGGAGCTACCCGGACCACGGTCCGTATAAGCGCTATGCTAGCAGGGAAATGGACCACAGTCCGGTAACCGTCGCGAGTAGACTCGCGCCCGTGCACGAGGACGGGGAGCGGCTGGCGTTGCCGATGCTCGCGCCGCTGCGCCACGAACGCGCGGACGCGGCGCGCAACCGCGCGACGATCCTCGCGGCGGCCGGACGGCTCGTCGCGGCGCAGGGCGCGGCGGCGGTGACGATGGACGAGGTCGCGTGCGCGGCGGGCGTCGGCAAGGGGACGCTGTTCCGCCACTTCGGCGATCGCTGTGGGCTGATGCGCGCGCTGCTCGACGAGCGCGAGCGCGGCTTCCAGGAGGGCTTCATCCGCGGTCCGGCGCCGCTCGGACCGGGCGCGCCGCCGCGCGAGCGCCTCGTCGCGTTCGGCGAGCGGATGTTCGAGCACATCGAGATCCAGGGGGATCTGCTGCTCGCCGCCGAGAACGGCGCGCCGGGCGCGCGGCTGCGGCACAGCGTCTACGCGGCGTACCGCGCGCACGTCACCGCGCTGCTTCTCGAGAGCGGCTGCGACGGTGAGATCAGCTACCTCGCCGACGTGCTGCTCGCGTCGCTGAGCAGCGAGCTGGTGCTGTTCCAGCGGCGCGAGCTTGGCTTCTCGCAGGCGCAGCTGCGGCGCTGCTGGAGCGAGCTCGTGCGCGCGCTCGTGCGCCGCGGCTGAGCGGACTCGGCCGTGCGGTATCGTCGCCGCGGCCGATGCCGTCGCACAAAGCAACCGAGTCGAGAGGCGTCGAGGAGGCGATTGCGGCGCTGCCCAAGGCGGAAGCGTTCGTCGAACGCCTGCAGGCGCGTTTTCGCCCGTTCATGGAGCTCGAGCCGGGATGCTCGATGCTCGACGTCGGCGCCGCGCAGGGCGTGACGACGGCGGCTTGGGCGAAAGCCGGCTACGTCGCGTGCGGCGTCGAGCCGTGGGAGCCCGCGATCGAGGCGAGCGAGCAACTGGCCGAACGCGTCGGCGTCGAGGTCGAGATCCGCAAAGGGGTCGGCGAAGCGATTCCGTTCGACGACGCGAGCTTCGACTACGTGCACGCGTACTCGGTGATGGAGCACGTCGACGATCCGCTGGCGGTCTTCGCCGAGGCATACCGCGTGCTCAAGCCGGGCGGCGGGTTGTTCTTCTCGACGACGAGCCGTCTTTGCCCGATGCAGGCCGAGATCTCGCGCTTTCCGCTGTTCCCGTGGTATCCGCGGCGCGTGCAGCTCGCGATCATGGACTGGGCCGTGCGCAAGCGTCCGTGGCTCGTCGGCCACACGACGCGCCCTGCGCTGCACTGGTTCGAGCATCGCAAGACGCGGGCCGACCTGAGGCGAATCGGCTTCGAGCGCCTCGTCGACGCGTGGGAGTTCCGTGCCGCGTCGGGCGAGCTGAGCGGCGCGCGCCGCGCCGTCGTGCAGGCGGCCGCCGATCACGCTCCGGTGCGGCTGCTCGGCAACTTCGTGTTCGGCGCGGTCGAATACCTGGCGATCAAGTAGCTTCGGCCGAGCTGTGCGCGGCGTTCGAGGAGCGCCCGTTTGCGATCAGAGCGCACCGGGCACTGGAAGGATCGTGAACATGCAAGCCAGCCGCATCCCAGCCGTGCAGATCGCGCCCGAGGAGCGGATCCCGCAGCTCGGCTTCGGCGTCTTTCAGGTGCCGCCGAAGGAGACCGAGCAGGCGGTCGCCGAAGCGTTGACGGCCGGCTACCGGCACATCGATACCGCGGCGGCGTACCGCAACGAGGGCGGCGTCGGCCAGGCGCTGCACGCGTCGGGCGTCGCGCGCGAGGAGCTGTTCGTCACGACGAAGTGCTGGAACGAGGACCAGGGCTACGAGCAGGCCAAGCGCGCGTGCCGCGCGAGCCTCGAGCGCCTGGAGCTCTCGCACCTGGACCTCTACCTGATCCACTGGCCCGTCCCCGCGCACGACCTCTACGTCGAGACGTGGGCGGCGTTCATCGAGCTGCAACGGGAGGGGCTCGTGCGCTCGATCGGCGTGTCGAACTTCGAACCGGAGCACCTCGAGCGCGTGATCGCCGAGACCGGCGTGACGCCCGCGATCAACCAGGTCGAGCTGCACCCGTACTTCCAGCAGGTCGGCCTGCGCCGCGAGCACGAACGGCTCGGGATCGTGACCGAGTCGTGGAGCCCGCTCGGTCAGGGACTCGAGCTCGAGGACCCCGTGATCGCCGGGATCGCTCGAGCGCACGGCAAGACGCCGGCGCAGACGATCATCCGCTGGCACCTGCAGATCGGCGCCGTCGTGATCCCCAAGTCGGTCACGCCCGCGCGGATCGCCGAGAACTTCGAGGTGTTCGACTTCGAGCTGAGCGACGAGCAGATGCGCATGCTCGAGGCGCTCGACGCCGGACGGCGGATCGGCCCCGACCCGAACACGTTCGTCAGGCCGTGAGCGCGCCGGCCGTCGCGGTGATCGGCGCCGGCGGGACGATGGGGTTCGGCATGGCCCGCAACATCGCCCGCGCCGGGCTCGACGTGCTCGCGTGGAACCGCTCGCACGAGGCGGCTGCGCCGCTCGCCGACGACGGCGCGAGGCTCTGCGACACGGCGGCCGACGCGGTCGCCGGCGCCGAGGTGATCGTGACGATGCTGTCCGACGCCGACGCGGTGCTCGCGACGATGGACGGTGAGGGTGTGGGCGGCGGGGCGTTGGCGAGCGCGCGCGAGGGCGCCGTGTGGGCGCAGATGGCGACGATCGGCGAGGACGGCACGGCGCGCTGCATCGAGCTCGCGCACGAGCGCGGCGTGGCGTTCGTCGACGCGCCGGTGCTCGGGACCAAGCAGCCGGCGGCCGAAGGCAAGCTCGTCGTGATGGCCTCCGGTCCGGACGACGAAGGCGCGCGCGCGCGCGTGCAGCCCGTGTTCGAGGCGGTCGCCCGGCGCACGATGTGGGTCGGCGAGGCCGGAGCGGGGACCCGCCTGAAGCTCGTCACGAACGCGTGGATCGTCAGCGTCAACGAGGGGGTCGCCGAGGCGATCGCGCTCGCCGAGGGCCTCGAGCTCGACCCGGCGCTGTTCCTCGAGGCGATCGAGGGCGGGCCGCTCGACGCGCCGTATGCGCGAATGAAGGGCGAGGCGATGATCGCGCGCGACTTCACGCCGACGTTCGCGCTCAAGCACGCGACGAAGGACGCCAGGCTCGCTGTCTCGGCGGCTGCGCGGCGCGGCCTCGATCTGCCGATGCTGGACGTGATCGCCGAGCGAATGCAGCAAGCTGTGCCAGAGCACGGCGATGAAGATCTCAGCGCGACGTACCTCACGAGCTCGCCCGGCGCCACCGGGTCATCGCGTTAGCGCGGCGGCCACGGCTGCGGCTTCGACCGCGCTCGTCGCGCTGGCGCTCACCTCGATCGCGCAGTTGGCGCCGGCGCGCGCGGAGGCGGTCGTGCTCGCGAGCGAAGACCCGTTGCGCGAAGCGCCGGCGCACGCGTCGGCGGTGAGCGCGGCGCCCGACGGTCCGCCGACGCCGTCGAGCGGCTGGGCGGTCGTGTACGCCGACGGTTTCGGCGCGCCGCTCGGCACGGCACCAGGTGACGACGACACGCTGTTCGCGAACAACTGCACAGCCGACGCGAACTGCGCCGGCTTCAACGCGAACGAGCTCGAGGTGATGAACCCGAGCGCGGTGCTCGAAGTCGGCCGAAGGGCTGAAGTTGACGTGTACGTACACGAGCGTCGCGCAGGCGCCCGGCGGCAAGCACTACGTCTGCGGAACCGTGCGCGGCCACGACGCCGCGATCGCGCCCGGTTACTCGTCGTTCGAGTGGACGCCGGGCAAAGGGCAGACGTTCGTGTTCCAGGCGATCGCCAGGTTCCCGTCGAACACCGGTGAGGCCGATCCCGCATTCTGGTCGAACGGCCCGCCGTGGATCGGCACGGAGCTCGACTTCTTCGAGGGCGGCGGCTGGAGCTACGAGCACACGGTGGGCTGGCGCACCGACGAGCTGTTCACGGCGTGGTTCGCGCCGCCCGAACCGACAGCCGTCAAATCGGGATTTGCGAGCGAACCGTCGGCGGCGTTCCACACGTACACGCTCCAGCTCGACGCGAACGACAGCTACAGCGTGTGGATCGACGGCGTGCTCCAGCCGTGGGCGACGGACGTCGGGCCGGCGAGGCCGAACCGCGCGGCGAGGGGCACGCTGATCCTCAGCTACGCGCTGCGGACGTGCCCGTCGTGCCGCAGCGGCTTCACCGAAGGCTCACGCGAGTTCGACGTCCGCTCGATCGCCGTGTACGAGGATCGCGCGCACGCGGGCGTCGGCGTCGAACACGCCGGCCTGGCGCCGGGCACGGTGCTCGAATAGGCAGGCGTGCTCAGTGCGCCGGGCGCTGAAGGTGGCGCACGCGGCTCAGCGTTCGCCGAGCCCGCGCCGCATGCGATGCACGCGGCGGAGCTCCTGGACGGCCTCGTCCTCGGCGGCGAGCGGGCCGACGCCGGAGCCGCCGCCGAGCAGCTCGGGCTCGAGGCGGCTGCGCACGAGCTCGCCGGCGACCTGGTCGACGCGCTGCGCGCCGGCGCCGGGGCGCGAGCTGACGCAGCGCGCCATCCGCAGGCCGTCGAACAGCAGGCCGACGCCGTCGTCGAGCGCCCAGCCGCCGGGCAGCGTGCCGTCGCGGACGGCCGCGAGCCAGACGGGCAGGCGCTCGGGCTCGCCGTCGGCGTGGACGGTCAGCGAGCCGTCGAGCAGGCCGAGGCCGGCGAGCGGTTCGGGCGCGCCGCTGGAGCGCGTGACGCCGCCTCCGAACCAGCACATCGCGCCGGCGCTGAGACCGGCGAGCACGGTGCCGCGGCGCCACGCTTCGACGAGCATCTCGTCGATCGCGTGCGCGCGCCAGATCGCGAGCAGGTTTCGCATCGAGCCGCCGCCGACGTAGATGATGTCCTGCTCGAGCACGATCTGCTCGAGCGGGCGGGTGCTGTCGTGCAGGCGGAACAGAGAAAGATGCTCGTGCACGCACAAGCGGTCGGCGAAGCGCGCCTGGAAGGCGTTGATCTGCGCGGTCGTGTCGCCGGAGGCGGTCGGCAGGAACAGCACGCGCGGTTCCTTCGCGGGCGTCAGCGAGAGGACGAAGTCGTCGAGCAGCGGGTTGGTCGGCTCCATCGTGAAGCCGCCGCCGCCCATCGCGAAGATCCGGCGCTCGCCGAGCGGGACTTCAGCCTTCGCGCTCACGCTCTGACCCTAGCGCTCGCCGCTCATGCGGGCAGCGGCTCGGGCGCGGCGCCGGGCAGCCGCTCGGCGGCGGCGGTCGCGGCGCTCGCGGCGCGCGCGGCCGGTCCGCGCACCGAGCGCCGGCGCGGGCGGTGCGAGGCGGCGGCGGCCGGCGCGGCGGGCCGGCTGTCGTCGTGCGGCGCGGGCTGCTCGCCGAGGTAGGTGACGTCGAGTGGCGTCTCGACGACGCCGTCGCGTGAGTGCTCGACGCGGTAGGCGCGGCCGTCGGGACGCGAGCTGACGACGTGCTTCAGGCGCGTGCGGCGGAAGTGCAGCGCGACGCCGTCGTCGGCGGCGAAGCCGGCGCGCATGCCGTCGCCGACGAAGCGGTGGTACTCGGCGCGGCGCGCGGGCTCGGCGTCGTAGTGAACGCAGTTGGAGTACGGCAGCAGGCCGAGGCCGCGCACGCCGCGGGGATCGCCGTGGAAGGCGGACAGCGCCTCGTCGAACCAGCAGAGCGATCCGGCGGACGGTCCGCAGAGGACGATGCCCTTGCGCCAGGCTTTGCGCAGGATGTCGTCGAGCCCGTAGGCGCGCCAGGCGCCGAGCATGCTGACGACGTTGCCGCCGCCGACGTAGATCAGGTCCTGCGCGAGCAGGTGGCTCGCCAGGTCGTCCTCGACGCCGCCGGTGCCCTGGTCGCGGCGAAACAGCGATACGTGGCTCGCGTCGCAGCTCGCGGCGAAGCGGCGGTAGAAGCGGACGACGTAGTGGTCGGCGTCGCCCGAGGCGGTCGGCAGGAAGCAGACGCGGGGACGTTCGGCATCGGTGAGCGACAGGACGTAGTCGTCGAGCAGCGAGCTGTCGCGCTCCATCGAGAAGCCTCCGCCCCCGAGGGCGACGATCTGCGGCGTTCTAGGTCCCATGGTCTCGTCTCGCCTCGCTTTGGTCGGACGGCGTAGATCGAACAGCGTTGTCCGAGACTGCCCGGTCGGGCGCGGCGCGGATATGGACCGTCGTATGAAGTTGCGGCGGCGTCGCTGGACATCCGGCGCAGGCGCGCACCTACAGTGTGCGGGTGACCGAGCTGAGAGAGGACGACGCGCGCTCCCCGGCGATCGCGCTGCGCGGCGTCGTCAAGCGCTTCGGTCCGATCGTCGCGGTCGACGGGCTCGACCTGTCGGTGCCGAGCGGCGTGTGCTTCGGGCTGCTCGGGCCGAACGGCGCGGGCAAGTCGACGACGATGCGGATGCTGACGGCGCAGGCGCTGGCCGACGAGGGCGAGATCGCGGTGCTCGGGTACGAGCTGCCGCGCGAATCGAAGCAGGCGCGGATGGAGATGGGCGTCGTGCCGCAGCTCGACAACCTCGACGTCGAGCTGACGTGCCGGCAGATCCTGACGGTGTTCGCGCGGCTGTACCGCGTGCCGAAAGGCGAGCGCGCGGCGGCGGTGCAACGGGCGCTCGGAATCGCGAACCTGGAGCCGCGCGCGGACACGATCGTGCGCGAGCTGTCGGGCGGCATGCGCCGGCGGCTGCTGGTCGCGCGCGGGCTGATCCACGAGCCGCGCCTGGTGCTGCTCGACGAGCCGACGGTCGGCCTGGACCCGCAGGTGCGCCAGGAGCTGTGGTCGCTGATCGACGGGTTGCGCGCGGGCGGCGTGACGGTGCTGATGTCGACGCACTACATCGAGGAGGCCGAGCGGCTGGCGGACGTCGTCGCGGTGATGTCGCATGGGAAGATCGTCGCGCAGGGCACGCCGGCGGAGCTCGTGCGCGCGCACGCCGGCGAGCAGGTGATCGAGGTTTACGGCGCGCCGGAGCAGCTCGCGCAGCTGGGCGAGCTGGCGGCGAGCCGCAGCTGGCAGAGCCGGCGCAGCGGACCGGCGCTGGCGATCATGCGCGCGGAGGAACTCGACGGCGACGCGCCCGAGGGCGTGCGCCGTCCGGCGAACCTCGAGGACGCGTTCGTCGCGCTGACCGGAGAGGAGATCGAATGAGATCTGAGATGGATTGCGGGCGGCGTCGATGAGCGCGCAGGCGGGAGTGTTCGCGGGAGAGCGGCGCGCGCGCCGCATGCGCCGGCTGGAGCCGGCGGCGCTGGCGGCGGTGATGAGCCGCGACGTCGTGATCTTCGGGCGCTACTGGAAGGCGACGACGTTCTCGTCGGTCGTGCAGCCGACGATCTACCTGCTCGCGTTCGGGCTCGGGTTCGGGACGCTCGTGAAAACGATCGGGCACGTCAAGACGATCGAGTACATCGCGACGGGGACGGTCGCGACGGCGGTGCTGTTCAGCTCGGCGTTCCCGGGGATGTTCAACACGTTCGTGCGGTGGCAGTTCCAGCGCACGTACGACGCGATGCTGGCGACGCCAGTCGAAGAGCTGATCACGGCGGAGATCCTGTGGATCTCGCTGCGCGCGGGCGTGTACGGGATGGCGCCGCTGATCGTCGGGCTGGCGTTCGGCCTGCAACCGGAATGGGGGATGCTGCTGGTGCCGGCGATCGGCTTCGTGACGGGCTTCGGCTTCGCGGCGTTCGGCGTGCTGGTGGCGGCGATCGCGAAGACGATCGACAACTTCAACTACATAACGAGCGCGGTGCTGACGCCGATGTTCCTCGTCGCGGGGACGTTCTTCCCGGTGTCGGCGCTGCCGGACGGCGTACGGCAGGTCGCGCAGGTCAACCCGCTGTACCACTGCGTGCAGCTCGTGCGCGACGCGTCGCTGGGCAACCTGCACGCGGGCGACCTCGGCCATGTCGGCGTGCTGCTGGCGTTCGCGCTGCTGATGTGGCGACTGGCGATCTGGCGACTGGGGGACCGGCTGATCGACTGAGCCGCCCACGCGGCTCACGCTGCGGGCGCCTTTAGGAAGTTTGAGGGTGCTCTCACACTGCTCCTACACGCGGGGTCCATGCTGCCGCGCATGAGCTATTCGTGGCAGTCCACCTCCGCCGCGCCGGCGGCAGCACCGGCGCCTGTAATCGACACGTCGACCCGCGGCGGCGGCGTCGAGCGCGAGCGCCCGCGGCTGCAGGCGCTCACGCGGCGGCTGCCGCGCCCGGAGTTGAGCGCGCTGATCGCGCTCGCGGCGCTGCTCAACCTGTGGGCGCTCGGGCGCAACGGCTGGGCGAACGACTATTACAGCGCGGCGGTGCGCTCGATGAGCTCGAGCTGGCACAACTTCGTGTTCGCGTCGGCCGACCCGAGCGGCGTGATGACCGTCGACAAGCCGCCGCTGGCGCTGTGGGTGCAGTCGCTGTCGGTGCGCGTGTTCGGCTACCACCCGCTGAGCATGCTCGTGCCGCAGGCGCTGATGGGCGTCGCGAGCGTCGCGCTCTGCTACGACCTCGTGCGCCGGCGGTTCGGACGCGTCGGCGGCTTCGTCGCGGGGCTGGCGCTCGCGCTGACGCCGATCACGGTGGCGATCTCGCGCCACAACAACCCCGACGCGCTGCTCGTGCTGTGCTGCGTCGCGGCGCTGTGGTGCGCGGTGCGCGCGCTCGAGGACGGCCGCACGCGCTGGATCGTGCTCGCGGGCGTGTGCGTCGGGCTCGGCTTCGAGACGAAGATGCTCGTCGCGCTCGTCGTCGTGCCGGGCATCGCGCTCGCGTACGTGCTCGTCGCGCCGCGCGGGCGGCTGCGCGCCGTGCGCCAGCTGCTGGCGGGCGGCGCGGCGATGCTGCTCGTCGGCGGCGCGTGGCCGGCGCTGATGGCGCTGACGCCGGCGGCCGACCGCCCGTGGATCTCGGGCACGAGCGATAACAGCATCTTCTCGCTGATCTTCGAATACAACGGGCTTGGGCGCGTCGAAGGCCAGGCCGGCGGCCCGGCCGGGCTCGGCGGTCGCGGTGGTGGCGGCGGCGCGATGTTCGGCGGCTCGACGGGGCCGCTGCGCCTGCTCAACTCGGCGCTCGGCGGCCAGGCGGGCTGGCTGCTCGGGTTCGCGCTCGTCAGCGCGGTCGGCCTGCTCGTGCTGACGCGCCTGCGGCGCGCCGACGCGCGCAGCGGCTGGCTCGTGGCGGTCGGCGGCGCGTTCGCGACGACGGCGGTGCTGTTCAGCTTCGCGAGCGGCATCTTCCACCCGTACTACGTGTCGCTGCTGGCGCCGTTCGCGGCGGCGCTCGTCGGCGCCGGCGCGGCGCAGACGCTCGGCGCCGGCCGCGCGGCGCGCGTGCTCGCGCCGCTGGCGCTGGCGGGCGGCGTCGTGACGGAGCTGGTCGTGCGCGGCGACTACCCCGGCCAGCTCGACTGGCTGCCGCCGGTGCTGATCGCGGCGTGCGCGCTCGCGGCGCTCGGACTCGTGCTGGCGCGCTCCAAGCGTGCGCGCTTGGTAGCGGCGGGCGTCGGCGTCGGCGCGCTGCTGCTGGCGCCGTCGGTGTGGGCGCTCGACACGCTCGGGCACGCGACGAGCAGCACGTTCCCCGAAGGCGGCCCGGCGAACGTGCAGCGCGCGGGCGGCGGCGGCTTCGGCGGGCCGGGCGGCCGCGGCTTTGGCGGCTTCGCACCGGGAGCGGGCGGCGGCGCCTCGGGCGCGGGCGCGGCGAGCGGCGGTCAGCCGCTGTTCGGCGCGGGCGGCGGCGAAGGCGGACCGGCTCAGGCCGGCGGGCCGCCGCAGGGCGGCGCCGGTGGCGCGCGGCCGCTCGGCGAAGGCGCGGGCGCGCCGCCGCGGGGCGCACCGTTGGGCACCGGCAGGGTTTTGCGTGCGGCCGGCGGCGCGGCGGGCTTCGGCGCGGGCGGGTTCGGCGGCGGCTCGCCGATGGGCAACGACCGCACGATCACGCGGGCGCTCGCGTACGTCAAGCAGCACGGCGGCGGCACGATCGCGGTGTCGAGTCAGTCGAGCGCGGCTTCGGCGATCATCGCGAGCGGCGCGAAGGTCGCGGGCATCGGCGGCTTCTCGGGACGCGAGAGCGACGTCGGCGCGAGCTGGCTGGCGCAGCGCGTCAGCTCGGGCGCGATCCGCTGGGTGCTCGTCGAAGGCACGGGCACGCAGCGCAGCGGCCCAGGCCTGCCGGGCGACACGCGCGCGGGCTCGAAGGCGGCGATGGCGGCCGTCGCGAAAGCGTGCAGCCGCGTGACGCTGGCGACGAGCGCGGCGTCGACGGCGACGACCGGAGCTGCGAACGGCGCGTCGGGCACGGCCGCGGGCGGCAGCGGCGAAGCGGCGCTGTACGACTGCCAGGGCCACGCCACGGCGCTCGCGAGCGCCTGAGCACGGGGACCTGACCTGGATAAACGCTGTCGCACTGAAATATCTGACCCAACCCGGCCAGGCTTTGCGATTTCGCTTCAGGCGGGAGGACTCTCGGCCGAAGCGTCCAAATACTGCCGTTGAATCGCAACTTTCGGGGAATAGAGGAGTCAATAGAGGCGAAGGTGCTTTCGCCTCGACTCGTTAGGGAGGTCGGTATGAGGTCTGTCCGCTTTTCGTTCGTTGCGCTGCTCGTCGGCGTGATCGTCGCGTTCGCAGTGCCGGCAGCGGCGCAGGCCGCGTTCGGCGTCGAAAAATTCTTCGCCGCCAACTGCAAAACGGCGGCATGCGAACCCGGGAACGTCGTCGCTGAAGGCTTTACGCAAGCGGGCGGACACCCACCAGCCGGGATCACCGACTTCACGGTCAACAACGAAGGCGGCGTTCCGAGCGGAATCGCAACCGAAGGCCCCGTCACGCACATCCGCACCGATGTCGCGCCGGGCGTGAGCACGAACCCGGAAGCCGTGCCGCAGTGCACCGAAGCCGAATTCAAGGGCATTGAAGTGGTGGAAGGCCTGTTCTCGCCGCCGGCTGCCGGTTGCGCAGCGGCGATCATCGGCGAAAACAAAGTCAAAATCTTCCCCGGGAAATTGCCCGATATCGAACTGACGGGGACGGTCTACAACCTCACGCCCACGAAAGGCCTCTCGTCACTGTTCGCCGTTGCGCTCGACGCCACGCCGCTTGGCGCCCCAGGGCTTGTCGCGCACACGTTCATCAAAGGCAACGTCGAATGGGCAAGCGACTATCACGACTACTTCGAAATCGAAGTCTCGCCGAAACTCCCGCTCGTATCCTCGCGCCTGGTCTTCAAAGGCAACATCGGCGAAGGAAAAGCGCCGATCGGCAGCGGTGGCTTTCTCACGAACCCGACGAGCTGTACGGGGATTGGCCCGCAGACGACGAGCAAGGTCACGCTCGAATCCCAAGCCGGTGTGAAGAAGACGGGTACGTATGAAGCGCCGGTGGGCAACGAAAACTGCGGCGCCGTCCCGTTTGGCTCCACCGTCGGGCCGAACTTCGGCCTGACGCCTGAAACGACGCAGTCCGACGCGGCCGATGGCATCTCGACGACGGTCAGCGAGGGACACGACCTGAGCGCGACGGGGATCGACTCGTCGCAGGTCAAGTCGGCGACGATCACGCTGCCGGAAGGTCTGACGATCAACCCGACGGCGGCGCGCGAAGTGACGGAAGCTTGCACGCCAGCGCAGATCGGGATCGGCACGCGCAACGAAGTCAAATGCCCGGCGGCCTCGAAAATCGGCACGGCGACGCTCGACGTCCCCGGCCTGCCGGCGGAATCGCTGAAGGGCACGATCTACCTCGGTGGCGAAGAAAGCGGGAAGATCACCAAACCGCCCTACACGATGTACGTCGACGCCGAGTCCGAACAGTACGGCGTGTCGGTTCGCCTCAAAGGTACGGTCAAACCGGACCCGGTGACCGGTCAGCTGACGGTCGTGATCGGCGAAGCGCCGGGCCAGCCGCCCGAACAGCCGTTCAGCGCCCTCACGCTGCACCTCACCGGCGGACCGTTCGCGCCACTGGCGAACCCGCTCGCGTGCGGCGCGGCCGGGAGTCAGGCGAGCTTCGTGCCGTTCTCGGCTCCGGGCAGCGCCTTCTCGCCGTCGATCAATCCGTTCACGGTCGACAGCAATGGCGCCGGCGGCGCATGTGCGTCGGCTCCGCCGTTCGCGCTGACGCAGGCGACGTCGAACCAGACGCCGACGGCAGGCGGCCACACGAGCTTCACGTTCGCGCTTGGCCGCAGCGACGGCAACCAGTACGTCTCGAAGGTGCAGACGACGCTCCCGGCCGGTCTCGTCGGCGCGATCCCGACAGCGACGCAGTGCGCTGAAGCGGACGCGAACGCGGGCAACTGCCCGGCGTCGAGCCAGATCGGCGAAGCGAGCGTGACCTCGGGCGTCGGCGCTGCGCCGTACCCGTTCAAAGGCCCGGTCTATCTGACCGGTCCCTACCAGGGTGCGCCATTCGGCCTCTCGATCGTCGTTCCGGCGAACGCCGGTCCGTTCAACCTCGGCAACGTGGTCACGCGGGCGACGATCAACATCGACCCGTACACCGCGCGTGTCACGACCACGGCCACATTGCCGCGCGTTTACCAGGGGATCCCGCTGCGCCTGCGCAGCATCAACGTGTCGATAAACAAGCAGGGCTTCTTGTTCAACCCGACGAGTTGTGGCGTGCTGGCGACCGAAACGGCGCTGACGGGCTTCATCACGCCGGGCTCGAACACGGGCGCGACGCAGAACCTGTCGAGCTCGTTCCAGCTGAATAGCTGCAACGCGCTGAAATTCAAGCCCGCGTTCCTGGCGAAAAGCGACGCGAAGACCTCGAAAGCCAACGGCGCGAGCCTCGAAACGACGCTCAACGAGGTCCCAGGCAACGCGAACGTCAAGTCGGTGAAGGTGCAGCTGCCCAAGCAGCTTCCCTCTCGCCTGACGACGCTGCAGAAAGCGTGCCCGGCGGCGACGTTCGAATCGAACCCGTACCACTGCCCGGCCGGCTCGTTCGTCGGCGGCGTGAGGGCGAACACGCCGACGCTTCAGGACAAACTGAAAGGTCCGGCAATCCTCGTCTCGCACGCGGCGGCCGCGTTCCCCGACCTCGACCTCGTGATGGAAGCCGACGGCGTCCGCACGATCCTGGTCGGCAACACGGACATCAAAAAAGGCATCACGACGACGACGTTCGCATCGACGCCCGACGTGCCGGTGTCGAGCATCACGGTGAACCTCCCGATCGGCGCGCACAGCGCGCTGGCCGCAAACGGGAACCTGTGCGCCGGAACGCTGCTGATGCCGACGACGATGACCGGGCAGAACGGGACGGTCGTCAAACAGAACACGAGGATCAACGTCGCCAACTGCGGCGTGCGGGTCGTCGGCCACAAGGTCGTCGGCAACACGGCCTACCTGACCGTCCAGACCTACGCGGCCGGCCGGATCAGCGCGAAAGGCACGAGCATCGCGACGACGTTCCGCCAGCTGCGCAGCGCGCAGAAAGCGGCGACGCTGAAGGTGCCGCTCACGGGCGGCGGTCGCAGCAGGCGCAAGCCGTTCAACGTGCGTGTGCGCGTCGGCTTCGTCCCGAAGGCCAGGGGCCAGCGCAGCTCGGTCACGTTCGTCACCGTCAGGTTCTAAGGGCGATCTTCGAGCGGTGAGCATCCGGGGGCGGCCGTACGGCCGCCCCCGGTCGTGCTCAGGCGGCTGTGGTCTCGCGCCCGAGCTCGCGCATCCGCTTGTCTGCCGCTCCGCGATGCCCTAGATTGAGCGTATGGGCGTTGTCACGGGTATGGATGCCTCGACGCCGCCGGGGGCCGGCGAGCCGTTGCTGGCCGGCCTGCGTCGGCTGACGCTGCTCGCCGACAGCGCATCCGACGCCGACACGGTGTTTCGCGCCCTCGCGCGCGAGCTCCTCGCCGCGCCGGGCGGCGAGGAGGTCCACGTCCATCAGCTCTCGCCGCGTGAGGACGAAGAGCTCGTCGTCGTCTACATGTTCGACGGCGACGCGCGCGTCAGCTACCTGCTGCCGCGCGCCGAGCGCCCGCCGGGTGTGAGCTGGGTCCAGCAGACGGGACGCAGCCTGCTGATCGCAGACCCGAGCGAGATCGCCGCGAGCATGCCGCGACTGGCCGAGACGGGGACGGCGACGTGTGCGCTGCTGCTGCCGCTCGTCGAGCAGGGCGAGGTCGAGGCGGTCGTGACGCTCGTGCGCCGCGTCTCCGGCGCGTTCGACGAGCGCTCGGTCGAGCTCGCGCGCACGCTCGTCGACCAGGCCGCGACGGCGCTCGCGCTCGTGCACGCGCGCGCCGAGGCCGGAACCGACCCCGTCGCCGGCTGCCTGAACCACCGCGCGATGCGCCGGCGCCTGGACGAGGAGATCGGACGCGCAACGCGCGCCGGCACGCCGCTGTCGTGCATCCTGATCGACCTCGACGACTTCAAGCTCGTCAACGACCGCTACGGGCATCAAGCCGGCGACGCCGTCCTGCGCGAGGTCGTAGGCGCGCTCGTCGGCGAGCTCCGCGCGGCCGACCGCGTCGCGCGATACGGCGGCGACGAGTTCGTCGCGATCCTGCCGAACGCCGGCCTGCGCGCGGCGGCCGCCGCCGCGATGCGCGTGCTCGAGCGGATGCGCGCCGTCTCGACGTCGCACGGCGAGCCGGGCATCGCAGCGTCGATCGGCGTCGCCGAGTGGCATGCGCCGATGACGACGGACGACCTGCTGCAGGCATGCGACGTCGCGCTGCTGCGCTCCAAGCGCGAGGGCAAGGGTCGCGTCACGCGCGCGCCCGAGCCGATCTCCTGAGCGGCGGTGCGACGCCGGGCCGGGCGGCGGGACTCTGCGAGACTGGGCGCTCGAGTCCGCAATGTCCAGAGATCGCCCGGGAGATGTGAATGACGCAGAACAGCTTTGGCGCTAGGAGCACGCTCGAAGCGGGCGGGGGCAGCTACGAGATCTTTCGGCTCGACGTCCTGCAGCAGCGCTTCGACGTCGCGCGGCTGCCGTTCTCGCTGAAGGTCCTGCTCGAGAACCTGCTGCGCACCGAGGGCAACGGCTCGGTCGACGCGGCCGACGTCGAAGCGCTCGCCAGCTGGGACGCGAAGGCCGAGCCGAGCAACGAGATCGCGTTCACGCCGGCCCGCGTGCTGATGCAGGACTTCACCGGCGTCCCGGCGGTCGTCGACCTCGCGGCGATGCGCGACGCGATCGCGCGGATGGGCGGCGACGCGGCGAAGATCAGCCCGCTCGTCCCGGCCGAGCTCGTGATCGACCACTCGGTGCAGGTCGACGCATTCGGCACGCGCGACGCGTTCCGCTTCAACGCCGAGCGCGAGTTCGAGCGAAACCAGGAGCGCTACTCGTTCCTGCGCTGGGGGCAGGGCGCGTTCGACGACTTCGCCGTCGTGCCGCCCGACACGGGCATCGTCCATCAGGTCAACCTCGAGTACCTCGCGCGCGTCGTCTTTCCAAACGCGAAGACCGGCCAGGCCTATCCGGACACGCTCGTCGGGACCGACTCGCACACGACGATGGTCAACGGCCTCGGCGTGCTCGGCTGGGGCGTCGGCGGGATCGAGGCCGAGGCGGCGATGCTCGGCCAGCCGATGTCGATGCTGATCCCGCAGGTGCTCGGCTTCCGCCTGTTCGGCGAGCTGCCCGAGGGGGCGACTGCGACCGACCTCGTGCTGACCGTCACCGAGATGCTGCGCGAGCGCGGCGTCGTTGGCAAGTTCGTCGAGTTCTACGGCGCCGGCCTCGCCGGCCTGCCGCTGGCCGACCGCGCGACGATCGGCAACATGTCGCCCGAGTTCGGCT
This sequence comes from uncultured Solirubrobacteraceae bacterium, assembly GCA_963782925.1. Lineage (GTDB taxonomy): Bacteria > Actinomycetota > Thermoleophilia > Solirubrobacterales > Solirubrobacteraceae > Palsa-744. The sequence continues at coordinate 955,227 of CAWALH010000002.1, read as the reverse complement.
CGACGTGCGCGATCTTCCCGATCGACGCCGAGACGCTGACGTACCTCGAGCTCTCCGGTCGCCCGCCCGAGCAGATCGCGCTCGTCGAGGCGTACGCGAAGGAGCAGGGCCTGTGGCACGACGAGCGCTCGGAGAAGCCGACGTTCTCGGACGAGATCGAGCTCGACCTCGGCGCGGTCGAGCCGAGCCTCGCCGGGCCGAAGCGGCCGCAGGACCGGGTCGCGCTGCGGCAGTCGCAGGCGATCTTCCGGGAAGCGCTGCGCGACTATGTGCCGAGCGACGGCGACCAGGCCGACGCCCAGGACGAGGCCGTCGCCGAGTCCTACCCGGCGTCGGACCCGCCCGCCAACGAGCCGGGCCACGTCCCGGCGCTGGGCGCGTCCCGGCCACAGCTGCCGGACGGCGGCACGGCGACGCTGCCGCACAACGGCACGGCGAGAAGCGTGACCGTCGACGGCGAGACGTTCGAGCTCGACCACGGCCACGTCGTGATCGCGGCGATCACGAGCTGCACGAACACGTCGAACCCGTCGGTCATGGTCGGCGCCGGCATCCTCGCGCGCAACGCGCTCGCACGCGGACTCACGAGCAAGCCGTGGGTCAAGACCTCGCTCGCGCCCGGCTCGAAGGTCGTCACCGAATACCTCGACCGCGCCGGGCTGACCGAGCCGCTCGAGCAGCTCGGCTTCAACCTCGTCGGCTACGGCTGCACGACGTGCATCGGCAACTCCGGGCCGCTTGCGCAGGAGATCTCCGACGCCGTCGCCGACGGCGACCTCGCGGTCGTCTCGGTCCTGTCGGGCAACCGCAACTTCGAGGGGCGGATCAACCCCGACGTGAAGATGAACTACCTCGCCTCGCCGCCGCTGTGCGTCGCGTACGCGTTGGCCGGCACGATGGACGTCGACCTGATGCACGACCCGCTCGGCCAGGACGAGCACGGCGAGGACGTCTACCTGCGCGACATCTGGCCGTCGGAGCAGGAGATCGCCAAGACCGTCGGTGAGGCGGTGCAGGCCGACATGTTCCGCAAGAGCTACGGCGAGGTGTTCGCCGGCGACGAGCGCTGGAACGGGCTCGACGTGCCCCAGGGCGAGCACTTCGCGTGGGACGAGCGCTCGACGTACGTGCGCCTGCCGCCGTACTTCGAAGACATGCCGGTAGAGCCGCCGGCGATCGACGAGCTCGACGGCGCGCGCGTGCTGGCGGTGCTCGGCGACAGCGTCACGACCGACCACATCTCGCCGGCCGGCGCGATCAAGCGCGACGGTCCGGCCGGCGCCTATCTGCAGGAGCAGGGCGTCGCGCCGCGCGACTTCAACTCCTACGGCTCGCGCCGCGGCAACCACGAGGTGTTGATGCGCGGCACGTTCGCCAACATCCGCCTGCGCAACCAGCTCGCGCCGGGCACCGAGGGCGGCGTCACGCGCCACCTGCCCGATGGGCAGGAGACCTCGATCTACGAGGCCGCGATGCGCTATGCCGAGGAGGGCGTGCCGCTGCTCGTGCTCGCCGGCAAGGAGTACGGCTCGGGCTCCTCGCGCGATTGGGCGGCGAAGGGGACGAAGCTGCTCGGCGTGCGCGCGGTGCTCGCGCAGAGCTTCGAGCGGATCCACCGCTCGAACCTCGTCGGCATGGGCGTGCTGCCGCTCCAGTTCCCCGACGGCGAGAGCGCCTCTTCGCTCGGGCTGAGCGGCGAGGAGGTGTTCGCGATCGACGGCATCGCCGACGCTGTCGCCGCGGTCGAAAGCGGCGACGGCGGCGCACCGACGGTGCACGTCACGGCCACGCGCGCCGACGGCGAGACGGTCGGGCTCGACGCGCGCGTGCGGATCGACACGCCGCGCGAGGCCGAGTACTTCCGCCACGGCGGCATCCTGCAGTACGTGCTGCGGATGCTGCTCGCACGATGAGCGACGCCAACGCCGAGACGCCCGGGGCGGACTCGCCCGGGGTCGGCTCCACGCCGGAGGGGCACGGCGGGCCGCCGGGCGCCGACGCGCCACCGGTCCTGCTCGAGCTGCTCGCCGCGCGCGGTCCGTCGGGCTACGAGCGCGTTCCGGCGGCGATCTGGCGCGAGGCGGCGGGCGAGTTCGCCGCCGTCAGCACCGACGTCGTCGGCACGCCGGTCGCGCTCGTCGCTCCCAGGCACGGCTTCGAGTCGGCGCCGCCGCGGCTGATGGTGATGGGGCACATCGACGAGATCGGCCTGATCGTCACGCACATCGACGACGAGGGCTATCTCTGGTTTCGCGGCGTCGGCGGCTGGGACGCGCAGATCCTCGTCGGGCAGCGGCTCGTGATCGACACGCGCGAGGGGCCGGTGACGGGCGTTGTCGGCAAGAAGCCGATTCACCTGCTGCGCGACGAGGAGCGCAAGAAGGTCGCGGACATCCGCGAGATGCACATCGACATCGGCGCGCGCGACGGCGATGAGGCGCGCGGGCGCGTGCGGGTCGGCGACGTCGCGGTGATCGACGCGCAGCCGGCGACGCTGCCGAACGGCCGAATCACGGCGCGCGCGCTCGACAACCGGCTCGGGGCGTTCGTCGCGCTGCAGGCCGCGCGGCTCGTCGCCGAGGCCGGCGGCGCGGAGTGGGAGCTCGCAGCCGTCGCGGCGACGCAGGAGGAGATCACGTTCGGCGGCTCGCGCACGAGCGCATTCGCGCTCGCGCCCGATGCGGCGATCGTCGTCGACGTGACGCACGCGACCGACGCGCCGGGGATCGACGTCAAGGAGAGCGGCAAGCACCCGCTCGGCTCGGGGCCGGTCCTGTCGCGCGGCTCGACGCTCAACCAGGAGCTGTTCGAGCTGCTGTTCGAGACGGCCGAGGTCGAGGGGATCGCGTGCACGCTCGAGGCGAACGCGCGCGCGACGGGAACCGACGCCGACGCGGTGCACCTCGCGCGCGGCGGAATCCCGACCGCGCTCGTGTCGATCCCGCTGCGCTACATGCACTCGCCGGTCGAGCTCGTGCAGCTAGACGACGTCGAAGCGTGCGCGCGGTTGATCGCGGCCGCCGCGCTGCGGCTCGGCGCCGCGACCCGCTTCTCCGCCTGATCGCGCCGATCGCGGGCCGCGCCGGCACGCCAGCGCGCCAGCCCTTTCACGGGAGGGTGCGAACGGCTATCGTCCGGTGAATTCGCGGATTCGGACCGGGGGCCTAGCAGGGATGTGGTGGAGACCGAGGCGCTGGACGCGCGACGTGCCTGTGGTCGTCGTCGCGCTGCTGCTCGCGCTGGCGGCGCAGGCAAGCGCGGCCGTCGTCACCGGCGGCGGCGATGACCTGCGCACGGGCTGGTATCCGGAAAGCTCGGCGATCACGCCGCAGCTCGTCAGCGGCGGCTCGTTCGGGCAGATGTGGTCGGCGAGCGTCGAAGGACAGGTCTACGCCCAGCCCCTGCTCGCGAACGGCACGCTGCTCGTCGCGACCGAGAAGAACGAGGTGTACGGCCTCGACCCCGCGACGGGGGCGCCGAAGTGGTCGAAACAGCTGAGCCACGGCACGCCGTGGAACCCGGCCGACATCGGCTGCGCCGACCTGACGCCGTCGATCGGCGTGACCGCGACGCCGGTGATCGACACGAGCACGAACGTCGCCTACATGACGCACAAGACCTACGCGTCGGGCACGAGCGGCCCCGCGCGCTGGTACATGGACGCCGTCGACATGAGCACCGGCGTCGAGGAACCGGGCTTCCCGGTCGAACTGGCCGGCGCCGCGCAGAACGCGCCGAGCCGCACGTTCTCGCCGACGACGCAGCTGCAGCGCCCGGGCCTGCTGCTGCTCGAAGGCGTCGTGTACGCCGCGTTCGGCAGCCACTGCGACACGCCGCCGTGGCAGGGTTGGATCTTCGGCGTCTCGACGGCCGGCAAAGTCACGGCACGCTACGTCGACAACGCGACGAAGGAAGGCGCCGGCATCTGGCAATCGGGCTCGGGACTGACCTCCGACGGTCCGGGAACGATCCTGCTCACGACCGGCAACGGCGGCGCTCCGAGCGAACCGGCGGCGGGCAGCAGTCCGCCGGCGAATCTCGGCGAGTCGGTCGTGCGCCTGCGGGTGCAGCCCAACGGCACGCTCGAGCCGGTCGACTTCTTCGCGCCGTTCAACGCGCCGTCGCTCGACAGTCATGACTCCGACTTCGCCTCGGGCGGCGTGACGGGTCTGCCGTCGGAATACTTCGGCACCTCGACGTTCCCGCACCTGGCCGTGGCCGACGGCAAGCAGGGCTACGTGTACCTGCTCAACCGCGACTCGCTCGGCGGCATCGCGCAGGGGCTCGGCGGGTCGGACAACGTGATCCAGCGGCTCGGACCGCGCGGCGGCGTCTGGTCGCGACCCGGCATCTGGCCGGGCGACGGCGGGTACGTGTACATCCCGACCTCGAGCGGGTCGAGCGGCGGCGGCAACCTCGACGTCTACAAGTACGGCGCCTCCGGCTCCGGCACGCCGTCGCTGGCGCTCGCCGGCAGCTCCGAAGACTCCTTCGGCTGGGGCAGCGGCGCACCGGTCATCACCTCCAACGGCACCGAATCGGGCAGCGCGCTGGTGTGGATCGTCTGGTCGGCGAACCGCACCGGCAGCGGCGGCCAGCTGCGCGCCTACGAACCGGTGCCGGTCAACCACAAGCCGGTGCTCCGCTACGAGACGTCGATCGGCACGGCGTCCAACTACAGCGTGCCGGGCGTCGGCGCCGGCAAGCTGTTCGTCGGCACCCGCGAAGGCAAGGTGCTCGCGTTCGGGGCGCCCGTGTCGGCGCCGCTTACAGGCTCAACGCTGTCCTTCCCGGCGACGACGATCGGGCAGAAGCGCGAAGAGACGCTGACGCTGACGGCCAACGAACCTCTGACGGTGTCGGAACTGAAGTCGAGCTCGACCCAGTTCGAACTCGGCAAAGCCTCGCGGACGCTGCCGGCCAAGCTCGCCGCCGGTCAGACGATCTCGGTCCCGGTGACGTTCGCGCCCACGCAGTCCGGGATGATCGGCGCGACCGTCACCGCGACGATGAGCGAAGCCAAGGAGGCGCAGGCGCAGTTCGCCGTCTCGGGCACCGGTCAGACCGAAGCGGCGCAGCTCGCCGTCTCGCCGCCGGTGATCTCCTTCGAAGCGACATCGATCGGCGGTCAGCGCTCCGAAACCGCGACGTTCCGCAACGACGGCGGCGCACCGCTGACGATCGAGAAGGTCGAACTGCCGGCGGCCCCGTTCAGCGCCGAAGGCGTGCCGAAAGCGGGCGCGACGATCGCTGCGGGCGGCTCGCTGACGGTGACCGTCGCGTTCAAGCCGACGAGCGCCGGGACGTTCGAAAGCGCGATCGGCCTCGAAACGACCGGCGGCAACGGTCAGATCGGGCTGTCCGGCAGCGCCGGCGCCCCGGGCACGCTGGCGATCTCGGGCGAAACGCTCGAATACGGCTCGGTGCTGCTCGGCGCGACGTCGACGAAGTCGTTCACGATCGAGAACACCGGCGGGACGGCCGTGCCGATCACGAAGTCCAAGCCGCCGCTCGGCGGCGCGTTCGCGGCGACTACGGCGCTGCCGGAGGGCACGACGATCCAGGCCGGTGAAAGCGTCACCGAGCAGGTCCAGTTCGCGCCGACCGAACTGGGAGCGGCGAGCGGCGAATGGCTGATCAACGGCGAAGACACGAGCGGCTTGCACAAGGTCCTGTTCGCGGGCCTTGGCACGAAGCCGTCGCCTGAAACGCCTGAAACGCCCCCCGAAGAACCGGGAAAGTCGGGAACGCCGACATCGCAATCGCCGGCGCCCGACGCGCAGGCATCGCAGCCCGGCTCGAACGCGCCCGCACAGGGCATCTCGCCGGCACGCGAAGCCGCGGCGCCGCAAAGCCCCGACGTGGCGCTGGTCAGGCGCGTTCTCACGGCGACGAGACGGGGGATGGTCGATGTCGAGCTGAGCTGTCCCGCGCCCGAGCGCAGCTGCTTCGGGACGCTCGAGCTGGAACTGCGGGTCACAAGCCGCGTCGCCGGGCGATCCGGCGTGCACACGGCGATGCTGACGCTCGCGGCCGGCTCGTTCACGCTCGCCGGCGGTCGGACGGGCACGGTGGCGTTGCGCCTGACGGCGCGTGCGCGGGCGCTGCTCGCCCAGGCACGCGTGCTGAAGCTGCTCGCGGCCGTGCAGGCGCGCGATCCTGCCGGCTCGAGGCATACGACGCACGTCGCGATCGTCCTGCGCTCGCCCGGCGGCGCGCGCCGGGCGAGTGGTTGAGTCTCGTCGGTCCTGCGCCTCGGGCCTGTCGCTCAGGCGGCTTCGAGCTCGGTCGCCGGGACGATCTTGTACGCCTCGCCCGGGCAGCCGCCGACGACGAGCATTCGCAGGCCCTGCGGGCCGGCGAGCACCTTGCGCTTGACGTCGGCCGCGACGCGGATCAGCGTCTCCTGATCCATCTCGACGCGCTCGCCTTCGATGTCGATCGAGCCGGAGCCCGACAGCGTCACGAAGACCTCCTCCTGCCCGCTGTCGGCGTGGTCGTGCTCCGGGTAGCCCTCGTAGTTCGGCGGCAGCTGGATCACCTGCATGCCGAACGCCGTCACTCCGAGCTCGGCGCGCGCCTTCACGAACCCGCCGCCGAAACCCGCCTGCATGTCACTGATGCGCTTCGCTGTGTAATCGCTCATTAGTCGACACTAACCGATCTGGTCGGGCAGCAGGATCGCCAGCTGGCGCGACTGCGCGAGCACCGTGCCGTCGGCCGCCCAGATCACGCCGTCCTCCTCGAAGAAGCCGTCGTGGATCAGCCCGGAGCGAACGCGCGTGAAGCACAGCTCGTACGGGTCGTGCTCGGCGCGCTGGGAGAGGTCGGCGCGGAAGTGGATCGACAGGTCGATCGTCGGCGCCGCGGCCGGCCGCGGTATGCGCATGAACGGCGCCGGGATCAACGCGTCGCTGAAGAACGCGAGCGTCAGCGCGTCGACCGGCCGCGCCTCGCCGAGGCCGAGCCAGGCGCCGATCTCCATCGGCTGCGAGCCGCCCGCGAACGGGCGCCCGCCGAGGCGCGGCTGCAGGACGAGGTTGCGCGTGAACGGCGGCCCGCCGAACGCGAGCGCTGTCCCCGGCACGCGCTCGGCGTCGGGCGGCGCGACGTCGGGCAGCGGCAGGTCGTGGATCTGCGGCCCGCTCCACGCGACGGAGAACGCGCTGAGCGCAAGCGCGATCAGGCGGCCGTCCTGCTCCATGCGCGCCGACAGCGTGCTCAACGAACGTCCCTCGCGCTCGAGCGTCGTGCGGATCTCGACCGGTCCCGGCTCGGGCGCGCGCGCGTAGTGGATCGTCAGCGACCGCGGCGCGCGCGCCTCCTCGCCGACCGACTCGGTCAGCGCGCGCAGCAGCATCGCCGCCAGGTAGCCGCCGTGCGGCCCGCGTCCGGCGCGCCAGTCGGGCGAGACGTCGGCCGCGAACAGCGTCTCGCACGCCGCCGCGCCGTCGGATGCCGGCACGCGCCGGACCGCGGTGTCGCGCTCGAACGGACCGATCGCGTCCGCCGATGCGCACGGCGCCGGGCGCTCGGCCTCGACCGGCTGCCCGTCAGCCACGCACGAGCCGCTTGTAGGTGATCCGGTGCGGCCGGTCGGCGGCGGCGCCGAGCAGTGCGTGGCGGTGCTCCTCGTAGGCCTCGAAGTTGCCCTCGAACCACGTCACCTGCGAGTCGCCCTCGAACGCGAGCACGTGCGTCGCGACGCGGTCGAGGAACCAGCGGTCGTGCGAGATGATCACGGCGCAGCCGGGGAATTCGAGCAGCGCGTTCTCGAGCGCGCGCAGCGTGTCGACGTCGAGGTCGTTCGTCGGCTCGTCGAGCAGCAGCAGGTTGCCGCCGCTGCGCAGCAGCTTGGCGAGGTGCACGCGGTTGCGCTCGCCGCCTGAGAGGTTGCCGATCTTCGCCTGCTGGGAGGAGCCCTTGAAGTTGAAGCCGGCCGTGTACTGGCGCGAGTTGACCTCGCGCTCGCCGACCTTGATGTGCTCGTAGCCTTCGGAGATCTCCTCCCACACCGTCTTGCTCGCGTCGAGCGCGTCGCGCGACTGGTCGACGTAGGCGAGCTGCACGGTGTCGCCGAGCTCGATCGAGCCTCCGTCGGGCTACTCCTCGCCGGTGATCATTCGAAACAGCGTCGTCTTGCCGGCGCCGTTGGCGCCGATCACGCCGACGATGCCCGCGCGCGGCAGGTCGAAGCTGAGGTCCTCGATCAGCAGGCGGTCGCCGAACCCCTTGCGCAGGTCGGTCGCCGTCAGCACCTTCTCGCCGAGCCGCGGTCCCGGCGGGATGTGGATCTGCACGTCCTCGAGCTTGACGTTGCGCTCTTCGGCGATCAGCTCCTCGTAGCGCGCCAGACGCGCCTTGGACTTCGTGCGTTTGCCCTTGGGGTTCGTCCGCACCCACTCGAGCTCCGCCGCGATCGTGCGTTCGCGCCCCTTTTCCGAGCGCTCTTCCTGCGCCAGGCGCGCCTGCTTCTGCTCGAGCCAGCTCGTGTAGTTGCCTTCGTACGGGATCCCCTTGCCGCGATCGAGCTCGAGGATCCAGCCGGCGACGTTGTCGAGGAAGTAGCGGTCGTGCGTGACCGCGACGACCGCCCCCTTGTACTCGGCCAGGTGCTGCTCGAGCCACGCGACCGACTCGGCGTCGAGGTGGTTGGTGGGCTCGTCGAGCAGCAGCAGGTCGGGCGCGCGCAGCAGCAGGCGGCAGAGCGCGACGCGGCGGCGCTCGCCGCCGGAGAGCTTGCCGACGTCGGCGTCCGGCGGCGGCAGGCGCAGCGCGTCCATCGCGTACTCGAGCTGCGTGTCGAGGTTCCACGCGTCGGCCGCTTCGATCTTCGCCTGCAGCGCGCCGAACTCGTCGGCGATCTCGTCGGAGTAGTTCGCGGCGAGCTCGTTGAAGCGGTCGAGCAGCGCCTTCGTCTCGGCGACGCCGTCCTCGACGTTGCCCTTGACGTCCTTGGACTCGTCGAGCTGCGGCTCCTGCTCGAGCATGCCGACGCTCGCGCCGGGCGCGAGCTGCGCCTCGCCGCGGTACTCCTGATCGACGCCGGCCATGATCCGCAGGAGCGTCGACTTGCCGGCGCCGTTGTAGCCGAGCACGCCGATCTTCGCGCCCGGGTAGAACGCGAGCGTGATGTTGTCGAGCACCGTCTTGTCGGGCGGGTGCAGCTTCGACAGGCGGTGCATCGTGAAGATGTACTGGGAGGACATTGGCAGGCAGGATAGGACCTCGCCGGGGTCGCTAACGTTGTCGGGTCATGCCTACGACGGTCCTCGATGTCGAGCAGCACATGCTCCTGCTGGAGCTCGAGGCGCCGTTCGACAAGCGCGACGTGCAGCTGGCGCGGCGGCGGATGGCCAAGCGCTGGCACCCCGACATCGCGCCGGCCGGCAGGCAGTTCGAGCACGAGCGCCACCTGAAGGCGATCAACGAGGCGGCCGACCAGCTCGAGCGCCTGGCCGAGGGCTCGCGCGGCGGCAAGGTCTCGCGCACCGCCGTGCGCGCGAGCGCGTCGGCGGCGCGCCGCGAGCGCGAGGAGGCGGGGCGGCGCGCGTACGAGGCCGAGCAGCGCGCCCGCGCGCAGGCCGAGGACAAAGCCAAGCACGACCCGTTCGGCAGCCGCGTGCCCGACCACTCGGTCGTCCACCGCTACGCGCGCTGCCTGTCCTACCCCGAGTGGGGCGTCGGCACGGTCACCGGCATCTACTTCACCGAGGACCCCGACGGCGGCGATGACGTGCAGCAGTGGGCGCGCGTCAAGTTCAGCCACGGCATCCGCACGGTGCCGGCGGGCAGCCTGCAGCTTCGTCGACTTCTCCAAGCCCGATCCGGCCGACGAGCGCGTCGAGCGCTTCATGATCGCCGCGCAGCGCGCGATGGCCGAAGGCGAATACGAGCTGGCCGCGCAGCGGCTGATCTACGCGCGCGACGCCGAGCCCGACAACGTCGCCGTGCTGCGGCTGATGACGCTCGCGTTCTGGCAGGCCGGCAAGCTCGAGGAGGCCGCCCGCGCGGTGCGCGACTGGGCGCGCGTCGACGGCGCACGGCCGGCCGCGCACCGCTTCGCGTCGCGCATCTACGAGGACATCGGCGCCGTCGACCTCGCCGAGGAGGCGGCCGCGCGCGCCGTCGAGCGCGGGCCGTCGGACGCCGGCGCGTGGGAGCGTCTCGGGCGGCTGCGGCTGCGGCTGATGGACCGCGAGGGGACGCTCGAGGCGCTGCGCCGGGCGAGCGCGCTCGGCGGCGGCGAGGACGTGCGCAACCTGATCGTGCAGGCGCTCGCGCTCGAGCCGCGCATGGCGCGCGCCGGCTGACGCTCAGAGGATGTTGACGGCGCGCGAGACGATCAGGCCGATCGTCAGCAGCGAGACGACCGCCTGGACGCCCATCACGATCTTCGCCGTCGGCGTCAGCGGCATCGTGTCGGTCGGCGAGAACGCGGTGTTGTTCGTCAGCGACACGTACAGGTAGTCGATGTACTTCGGCCGCCAGTCGCGCGGCTCGATCCGGTCGTCGCTCATCTGCGGGAACAGGAAGTCGGGCGGGCCGTCCTTGCCCGACGCGCGCCTGCCGGGGCCGCCGCGGTCCATCTCCCAGTACCACAGCGCGAAGATCAAGAGGCTCGTCAGCCAGATCAGCACGCCGGCGACGATCAGGCCGCGGCCGTCGGAGACGTGGTGATGGAGCAGGTAGTGCGTCAGCGCGCCGAGCGAGAAGACGTTCGCGGCGGTGACGAAGGCCGTCAGGCCGAGCGCGATGCGCCGCCGTCGCGGATGCTCGTCCTCGACGACGTTCGGCGTGACGACGAACAGGCCGATCAGCAGCACGCCCTCGAGCGACGGGACGAGCCACGTCGGTCCCGCCGTCAGCGGCTCGGGCAACAGCAGCTGGATGCCGATCGCCGCGAGCACGGTCAGCTGCGCCGGCCAGAACGGCTCGCTCTCGGGCGGCGGCGGGTACGAACGCCCGGGTGCGGCAGGTTGAGCGGCCACGCCCCAGAGCGTACGTCTCGGCTCGGCCGTAGCGCTAGCCTTGCGAGGGCCGCATGGGCATCGAGAGTCCGGTCCACCTGCTGTTCATCGCCGTCGTCGCGCTGGTCGTGCTCGGCCCGAAACGGCTGCCCGGCCTCGCGAAAGCGCTCGGACAGGGGATTCGCGAGTTCCGCCAGTCGCTCGACGCCGGCGCGGGCGGCGACGCGCACGTGCCGCCCGCGGCCAGCGCCGTCTCCGCCCCGGCGGCGTCTTCGACGACGCCGGCTCCACCGCCACCGCCGGACGCGGCCGACGCGACCGCCCCCGACGCGGTCGTCGTCGAGCCGACCGCCTCGGCGCCGCCACCGGGCGGCGAGCGGGCCGGCGGGCAGTAGGCTGCACAGCGCCCGACTCCCGTCAACGACCAAGGAGCAGCCGCAGATGAGCGCCGAGCAAGCCGCAGAGATCCCTGACGCCGTGCTCAGCGAGCGACGCGGCAACGTGCTGCTGATCACGATCAACCGCCCCGACGTGCGCAACGCGGTCAACGGCGCCGTCGCGGCGGGCATCGCCGGCGCGCTCGACGAGCTCGACGGCGACGAGGCGCTGGCGGTCGGCGTGCTGACCGGCGCCGGCGGCTTCTTCAGCGCCGGCATGGACCTCGGCGCGTTCGTCAGGGGCGAATCGCCGTGGTTCGGCGATCGCGGCTTCGCCGGCATCGCGCAGCGTGCGGCGCGCAAGCCGCTGATCGCCGCGATCGAGGGCTTTGCGCTCGCCGGCGGCATGGAGGTCGCGCTCGCATGTGATCTGATCGTCGCGGCGAAGGGCGCGAAAATGGGCATACCGGAGGCGAAGCGCTCGCTGATCGCCGCCGCCGGCGCGCTCCTGCGACTGCCGCGACGGATGCCCTACCACGTCGTGATGGAGCTCGCGCTGACCGGCGACCCGATGCCGGCCGACCGCTTCCACGAGCTCGGCGTCGTCAACCGCCTCGCCGAGCCCGGCTCGGCCGTCGACGTCGCGATGGAGCTGGCCGCTCAGATCGTCAAGAACGGCCCGCTCGCGCTGATCGGCTCCAAGCGCATCCTGCAGGAGCAGTTCGACTGGAGCATCGACGAGATGTGGCAGAAGCAGGGCGAGATCACCGGGCCGGTGATGACCTCCGAGGACGCCAAGGAGGGCGCGAGCGCGTTCAAGGAGAAGCGCGAGCCGGTCTGGCGCGGCCGCTAGCGGTTAGCGCCCGAGCTGCTTCTTGCGCTTGCGCTGTCTGCGGATCTCGAGGAACCGCTTCCACAACGCCCACATCAGCGCTCTCCCGGGGTCTTGCGCGGGTATTGCGAGATCGGCTTGTCGAGGTCGAGCGCGGTCGTGACGATGCGGTTCTGCTCGGCGATGTGCGCCGCCGGGTAGCCCTCGCCGGGGCTCGCGCGCTCGGGGCGGCCGATGTAGCCGAAGCGCAGCTCGCGCGGGCATGATCTGCAGCAGGCGCGGGCACATGTGCGCGCGGGCGCCCATGTTGCGCGGCTCCTCCTGCACCCACACGACCTCGCTGCAGGTTCGGGTAGCGGCGCATCAGCTCGAGGATCTCGGCCTTCGGGGAACGGGTAGAGCAGCTCGACGCGCGCCGACCGCGAGCGCTCGGTGGCGTGGCGCGGTCGGGGTGGCCGACGAGGTCGTAGTAGATCTTGCCGGTGCAGAGGATCAGGCGCGTGACCTTCGCCGTCGTCGACGCCGGGCTCGGCGAGCACCGGCTGGAAGCGCGTGCCGTCGGCGAGGTCGGCGAGCGTGTTGGTCGCCTGCGGCAGGCGCAGCAGCGACTTCGGCGTCATCACGATCAGCGGGCGCTGCTTGGCGATCGCGCGCCTGGCGGCGCAGCAGGTGGAAGTACTGCGCCGGCGTCGTCGGGTTGGCGACGCGGATGTTGCCCTCGGCGGCGAGCGCGAGGAAGCGCTCCAGGCGCGCCGAGGAGTGCTCGGGGCCCGAGCCCTCGTAGCCGTGCGGCAGCAGCAGCGTCAGGCGCGAGGTCTGGCCCCACTTCGCCAGGCCGGAGACGATGAACTGGTCGACGATCACCTGCGCGCCGTTGACGAAGTCGCCGAACTGCGCCTCCCACAGCACGAGCGTCTCCGGCGCCTCCTGGCTGTAGCCGTACTCGAAGCCGAGCAGCGCCGACCTCCGACAGCGGGCTGTTGTGCAGCTCGAACGGCGCGAGCGCGTCGGGCAGGTTCTGGATCGGGCACAACGTCTGGCCGGTCTTCGCGTCGTGCAGGACGAGGTGGCGCTGGCTGAAGGTGCCGCGCTCGGTGTCCTGGCCGGTCAGGCGGATCGGCGTGCCCTCGGTCAGCAGCGAGGCGAACGCGAGCGCCTCGGCGTGCGCCCAGTCGATCGTCCGCCCGTCTCGCCGAGCGCCTCGCGGCGGCGCTCGAGCTGGCGGACGAGCTTGGGGTGGACGGTGAAGCCGTCGGGCACGCGCAGCAGCTCCTCGTTGAGCGTCGCGCAGGCGCTCGCCGCGGCGACCGCCGTCTCGACCTCGGGCGATCGGCGTGCGGTCGAGCTGGTACTCGCCGGTCGGCGTCGGCTCGCCGTGCTCGGCGGCCGCCGCGATCTGCGCCTTCAGCGCGCTGGTGGCAGCTCGCGTCAGGTCGTCCCAGACCTCCTGCGCCTGCGTCTCGACCTCGTCCTGCGTGACGATGCCCTCGGCGACGAGCCGGTCGCGCCCACAGCTCGCGTGACGCGCTTCTTCGCCTTGATCTTCGCGTACATCTCCGGCTGCGTGTACGCCGGCTCGTCGGACTCGTTGTGGCCGAAGCGGCGGTAGCCGATCAGGTCGATCAGCACGTCGTGGCCGAACTCCTGGCGGAACGCGAACGCGAGCCGCACGGCGCTGATGCACGCCTGCGACGTCGTCGGCGTTGACGTGGATGATCGGGATGTCGAAGCCCTTCGCGAGGTCCGACGCCCAGCGCGTCGAGCGCGCGTCGTCGGGATCGGTCGTGAAGCCGACCTGGTTGTTGGTGATGAGGTGCAGCGTGCCGCCGACGTTGTAGCCGTCGAGCGCCTGCAGGTTGAGCGTCTCGGCGACGACGCCCTGGCCGGGGAACGCCGCGTCGCCGTGGATCACGATCGGCACCGCGCGCGTCGGTGTCCTGGTGCGCGTGCGGGCCCTGGCGCGTCGTCTGCGCCGCGCGCGTCGCGCCCTCGACGACCGGCGTAGACGAACTCGAGGTGCGCTCGGGTTCGACTCGAGGTTGACGCGGATCGTCTCGCCGTCTGGCGAGCGTCGTAGGAGCCCTGCGCGCCGTGGTGGTACTTGACGTCGCCGGTGCCGCCCTGCGGGATCGTCGTGACCGCCTCGAGCGTCGAGGCGCCCTCGAACTCGGCGAAGATCGTCTCGTAGGGGCGGCCGAGGTTGTGCGCGAGCACGTTCAGCCGGCCGCGGTGCGCCATCCCGATGACGACCTCGCTTGCCGCCGTGCGCGGCCGACGAGCTGGATCAGCTCGTCGAGCATCGGCACGGTCATGTCGAGGCCCTCGATCGAGAACTGCTGCTGGCCGAGGTAGGCCTTGTGCATGAAGCGCTCGAGCGCGTCGACCTCGACCAGGCGGCGCAGCAGCGCGCGCTGCTCGTCGGTCGTGAGCGGGCCGCGGAACGCGCCGCGTCTCGATCTTCTCGCGCAGCCACACGCGCTGGCGGTGCGAGGCGATGTGCTCGATCTCGTAGGCGATCGTGCCGCAGTAGGTCTCGCGCAGGTGCGGCAGCGCGTCGGCGAGCGTCGTCGCCGGGCACGAACATGTGCAGCACCTTCGCCGGGATCTGCGCCATCAGCTCGGGCGTCAGGCCGAGCGGCTCGGGGTCGAGCGCCGGGTCGCCCTCGGGCTCGGAGCCGAGCGGGTCGAGGCGCGCGGCGAGGTGGCCGTGGCGTGCGGTAGCGGCCGCACGAGCGCGTTCGCGGCCTGCGACCGCCTGCAGCAGCTCCTCGCTCGACCGGCGCGCCGCGTCGCGGCGGGCGCCGGCGCGGCGGCGGCCGCCGCCGCGGCCGGCGGCGCCGGCAGCGGGCCGAGCTCGACGCCGAGCGCCGCGAAGACGTCCTCGTAGAAGCCGTCGCTCGCCCTGCAGGTACTCCTCGACGCAGCGCGAGGAAGCGCCCCGACTCGGCGCCCTGGATGATGCGGTGGTCGTAGGTCGAGGTCATCGTCATGACCTTCTCGGCGCCGATCACGCGCGCCGATCTCGCCGAGCCCCGGCGGGTAGGCGATCGAGCCGGTCGCGACGATCGTGCCCTGGCCGCTCATCAGCCGCGGCACCGACGCGATCGTGCCGAGGCCGCCCGGGTTCGTCAGCGTGACGTTGGCGCCGACGAGGTCGTCGGCGGTCAGCGTGTTCGTGCGCGCCTTCTCGACGAGCGCGTCGTAGGCGGCGAGGAAGCCGTCGAACGGCATGCCGCCCGGCGTCGCGGATCACCGGCACCATCAGCGTGCGCGAGCCGTCCTTCTTCTCGACGTCGACCGCCAGGCCGAGGTTGACCGCGCCGTCGTGCACGCGGTTGGGCTTGCCGTCGATCTCGGCGAAGTGGTCGGCCATCACGGGCATCTCCTGCGCGGCGCGCGCGATCGCGTAGCGCGATCAGGTGCGTGAACGAGACCTTGCGCCCTGCCGCCTTCAGCTGCCTGCGCCGGCCGTCGAGCGTCGTCACGGTCGAGCGTGCGGAAGCTCGTCGCCGTCGGGATCGAGCGCGACTCTCGTCCATGTAGCGGGCGAGCATCGCGGCGCCGCCGCGCAGCGGCTTGACCTCGGCCTCGGCGGCCGGCGCCGACGCGCCGTTCGACGTCTGCCTGCAGTGCTCGCGCCGTTGCCGCCTGCGGCCGACAGCACGTCGGCCTTGACGATCCGCCCGGACGGGCCGCTGCCGGAGACGCTGCGCGAGGTCGACGCCCTCGACGGCGGCGGCGCGCGCGGCGACCGGCGAGACCCTCTTGTCGTCGGGCAGCGTCGCGCTCGCGCCGGGCGCCGGCACGGCGTCGCCTGGGGCCGGCGTCGCGGCGGCGCTCGCCGCCTGCTCGCCGTCGCCGACGAGGATCCGCGCGATCACCTGGCCGACGGTGACGGTGTCGCCCTCCGCGACGAGCAGCTCGGTGACGGTGCCGCTCGCGGGGGCCGGCAGCTCGACGTCGACCTTGTCGGTCGAGATCTCGACGATCGTGTCGCTCGCCTTGACGAAGTCGCCGAGCTTCGCGCGCCATTCGAGGATCGTGCCCTCGGTGACCGACTCGCCGGCGGCGGGCGTGACGACGTCGACGAGGCGGCCGCTTACGGCAGCGGCGTCCGTCGCGGTTTCACGCGTCGGCGGCTGCTCGGTCTCGACGGGCGCGCTCGTGGCGCCGTTGCCGGACCCGTTCGCCTCGTCGCCGACGGCGATCCGCGCGATCACCTGACCGACGGTGACCGTGTCGCCCTCCTCGACCAGAAGCTCGGTTACGGTGCCGCTCGCCGGGGCCGGCAGCTCGACGTCGACCTTGTCGGTCGAGATCTCGACGATCGTCTCGTCCGCCTTGACGTGATCGCCCACCTTGACATGCCATTCGAGGATCGTTCCCTCGGAGACCGACTCGCCCGCAGCAGGGGTCACGACGTCGATTATCTGCTCCGCCGTGGTGCCTGTGGCCATTGATTCCCTACTCTAGCGCGGCTCGCTGGCGTTGCTTGCGGTCGCGCTTGCACGGTTGCGGCGCTGCTCGCGGATGAACTCGTAGCTGCCGAAGAACGGCCCGACGCCGCCGAGCACGGCGACGGCGACGGCGAGCCGCAGCGAGACGATTCGCAGCCGCGCGGCGGTCAGGCACGCGAGCGACATGAAGATCCACAACAGGCCGTGCGTGAGCCCGAGCACGAACGTCAGCGGCTGCGGGTTGCCGGCCGCGAACGCGCAGATCAGCAGCGCGAGGTAGACGCACGAGTGGAAGAACGACGTCCACTTCAGCCGTGTGAACGTGAGCGGGCCGACGCCCGTGCGCACGCCGAGCGCGGGCTCGACGCCGCCGATTCGCCCGGCGGCCTGCTCGGTGGGCGTCACTCCGACAGCCAGCGGGCCATGCGCGGCAGCGCCTCGCCGGCCTCCGCGGGCCAATCGTCGATCTCGGCCGGCCACCATGCGTACTCGTCGTGCTCGTGGTCGGGCCGCACCCGCTCCTCGTCGCCGGCCGCGATCCACGCTTGCCCGACGAACATGACCATCTTCTGCGGCAGGCAGATCAGCGCCTCGCCGCGCACGCGCTCGGGCGAGACCGACCACTCCTCGTCGAGCTCGCGCACGAGCGTCTCCGCGGGGCTCTCGCCGAGGTCGACCGCGCCGCCGGCGCCGAGCGCCCAGCGGCCGGCCCACGAGGCGACCCACGGCGCCCTCCGGCCCGCCAGCCAGCGGCCGTCGGCCGAGCGCGTGACGCACAGCGCGGCGATGCTGTGAGACGCGTCGCCGGCGACCAGCCGCAGCGCCCAGCGCAGCGGCTGCAGCTCGATCGCGAGGCTCTCGCCGTCGGCGCGGAAGTCGACGAGGCGGGCGGCGACGCCGTCGTGGCTCGGCGAGCCGCGCTCGCGAAGCCCCTGGATCGCCGCGTCGGCCGCCTGCGTGTGATCGAGCGAGGGCTCGAACTGCTCCTCGCGCCAGCGCGCCTGGATGCGGTCGAGCTCCCACGGCCCGCGCGCGAGGATCTCGGGCTGCTCGGTGGCGATGTCGTCGGTCGATCTGTGCATCTGGACGTGCGCGCCGGCGCCGGCGCGAGGCTTGCTCACACGCTACGGAGCATAGACTCGCGCGCGTGAACATTCGGCGCCTGAAGCACTGGGGGTGGGGCTACGAGGACCAGCAGCCGTCGCTCGACGCGCTGCGCGCGACGGCGACGCTCGTCGGCGAGCACGTCGGCCTCGCGATCGGCGAGATCGAGTCGCCGGTCGCGCTCGCGGACGTCGAGCTCGCGCCGCCGCGCGTCGCGCCGCCGCCGGCGCTCGCGGAGATCTGTGCGAGCGACGCCTACGCACGCGCGTCGCACGCGCTCGGCAAGTCCTACTGCGACGTCGTCGACGGCTTTCGCGGGCGCTTCGCGCACCCGCCGGACTTCGTCGCCAGCCCGCGCTCGGAGGCCGACGTCGAGCGGGTGCTCGAATGGTGCGCGAGCGAGCGCGTCGCGGCGATCCCGTTCGGCGGCGGCACGTCGGTCGTCGGCGGCGTCACGCCAGACGTGCCGGCGTCGTACAACGGTGCCGTCACGCTCGACCTGCGCGCGCTGCACCGCGTGCGCGAGATCGACACGGTCTCGCGCGCGGCGCTGATCGAGGCCGGCGCGGTCGGGCCGGTGCTCGAGCGCCAGCTCGGCGAGCACGGGCTGACGCTGCGCCACTTCCCGCAGTCGTTCGAGTACGCGACGCTCGGCGGCTGGATCGCGACGCGCGCCGGCGGGCACTTCGCGACGGTGCGCACGCACATCGAGGACTT
Source organism: uncultured Solirubrobacteraceae bacterium (assembly GCA_963782925.1). Lineage (GTDB taxonomy): Bacteria > Actinomycetota > Thermoleophilia > Solirubrobacterales > Solirubrobacteraceae > Palsa-744. Next base: position 936,770 of record CAWALH010000002.1, on the reverse strand, counting down.
CGTCGAGTCGATCCGCGCGATCACGCCGGCCGGCGTCTGGCAGTCGCGGCGGCTGCCCGGCTCGGGCGCCGGCGTCAGCCCCGACCGGATGCTCGCCGGCTCGGAGGGGACGCTCGGCGTTATCACCGAGGCGTGGCTGCGAGTGCGGCCGCGCCCGGCGCACCGGCGCTCGGCGGGCGTGCGCTTCGCGAGCTTCGCCGCCGGCGCCGAGTGCGTGCGCGAGCTCTCGCAGTCGGGCCTCGACCCGAGCAACTGCCGTCTGATCGACGCGCGCGAGGCGGCGATGACGATGGCCGGCGACGGCTCCCACGCGCTGCTCGTGCTCGGCTTCGAGTCGACCGACCATCCGGTCGACGGGGCGATCGAGCGCGCGCTCGCGATCTGCCGCGAGCACGGCGGCGAGGCGCCGCAGCGCGGCCGCGGCGCCGGCGGCGACGCTGGCGGCGAGGACGCGGTCGGCTCCTGGCGCGAGGCGTTCCTCGGCGCGCCGTACACGCGCGACGCGCTCGTCGCGATGGGCGTGCTCGCAGAGACGTTCGAGACGGCGATCACGTGGGAGCGCTTTCCGTCCTTCCACGAACGCGTCAGCGCCACCGCCGAGGCGGCGCTGCGCGAGGCGTGCGGCGAAGGCGGGCGCGTGACGGCGCGCTTCACGCACGTCTACCCGGACGGGCCGGCCGTCTACTTCACCGTGATCGGGCGCGCGCGGCGCGGCGAGGAGGTCGAGCAGTGGCGCCACGTCAAGCGCGCGGTCTCCGACGAGCTGATCGCGGCCGGCGGAACGATCACGCACCACCACGCGGTCGGGCGCGACCATCGCCCGTGGTACGACGAGCAGCGCCCGGAGCCGTTCGCCGCTGCGCTCGCCGGCGCGAAAGCAGCGCTCGACGCGCACGGCGTGATGAACCCCGGCGTCCTCGTCGATCCGATCGTCGCGCGATGAAGATCGCCGTGCTCGGTCCCGGCGGCGTCGGCGGGCTGCTCGCAGGCGCGCTCGATCGCGCCGGCGAGGACGTGACGGTGATCGCGCGCGAGAGCACCGCCGCGAGCATCGCCGCCGAGGGGATGCCCGTCAGCAGCGTCACGCTCGGCGACTTCACGGCGCGCCCGCGCACGGCGACACGCTTGTCCGAGCCGGTCGATGCGCTGCTCGTCGCGACGAAGGCCGCCGGCCTGCCGGCGGCGCTCGAGCGGATCGACGCGGCGCCGGCGATCGTGCTGCCGCTGCTCAACGGCCTCGACCACGTCGCGCTGCTGCGCGAGCGCCTCGCGCCGGAGACGGTCCTCGCGGGCACGATCCGCGTCGAGGCCGACCGTCCGGCGCCGGGCGTCGTCGTTCACACGAGCCGCTTCCTGCTCGTCGAAATGGCCAGCCGCTACGAGTCGGCGGCGGCGCCGATGCGCGCGCTCGCGGCGGCGCTGTCGCACGCGGGCGTCGACGCGCGCGGCGAGCATCCGATCGCCGCCGACTCAGAAGCGCAGGTGATGTGGTCGAAGCTCGTGCGCCTGAACGCGCTCGCGTGCACGACGAGCGCGTACGACAAGCTGCTCGGCGAGATCCGCGAGGAGCCGGCGCTGCGCGCAGACCTCGTCGGGGCGATGGAGGAGGCCGCGGCGATCGGGCGCGCGGAGGGCGCCGAGGTCGACGCGGCGAATGCGATCGCCGAGCTCGAGCGCGCTCACGCGACGCTCGGCAGCTCGATGCAGCGCGACATCGCCGCCGGACGCCCGCCGGAGATCGACGCGATCCCGGGCGCCGTGCTGCGCGCGGGGGCACGTCACGAGCTGCGATGCCCGACGATCGAGCGACTCGTCGCGATGATCCTCGCGCGCGTGGAGGGGATCGATAGCTGAGCTGCTGTAGATGATGCCGTTTGCAGGGATTTCCAAGACAAGTTGGATGTTTGGAGGTTAGACCCAACTTTTCGGCGATATAGTTGGGTCGTGTCCGCCGAACGACTTCTTTCCAGCCCCATCGGGCGCGTGATACCGATCGTCGGGCCCGATCCGGTCACCCATGAGACGGCGGAAGGCCAGGCGTTCCTTCCTGACCCGCTGCCCGCCGACATCACGCTGAGCACGGAGACCTGGACTGCCGTCAACTCGGCGACCGCAGCGTTGGCGCGCCTGGACGGTGCTGGACGGCTGATCCCGTCGCCGGGCCTCTTGCGTCGCCCAACTCTACGACGAGAGGCTCAGAGCACCAGTGCGCTGGAGGGGACCTATGCGCCCTTCGCCGACGTTCTCGCCGCAGACGGCGACGACCCGGCCACGATGACGGCAGAGCTGCGCGAGGTGCTGAACTTCGAGCGCGTCGCGGAGCGCGCCTTCGCTTGGCCCGAGGAGCGTCCGATCACTCTCGGACTGCTCGGAGAGCTGCAGCAGATGCTCGTCGACGGCACGGCGGGCAACCTCAGCGATGCAGGAGGTCTACGCGATCGCATCGTGGTCATCGGCAGGCGGGGAAGCAGCTACTCCGACGCACGATTCGTTCCGCCGCCGCCCGGAGACCAGCTGCGCAGTGGCGTCGAAGATTTGCTGCGCTGGCTGGCGAGTCCGCCGCCCCTTCCGACAGTGATTCATGCGGCGATGGTCCACTACCAATTCGAGACGCTCCATCCCTACTCGGACGGAAATGGTCGGCTCGGCAGGCTGCTCGTCATCGTTCAGCTGCTCCGCGGCGCGGTGATCCGCGAGCCGCTCCTCGTCGTCTCGCCCTGGTTCGAGCAGCGGCGCGAGCAATATCAAGACGCGCTGCTCGAACTGAGTTGCGACGGTCGCTGGGATGCCTGGGTGACCTTCTTCGCCGAAGGCGTCGCTGCCTCCGCCGCGGAGTCCCAGCAGAAGGTGGAGGGGTTGGTCGCGCTTCAAGCCGAGTTGCGATCCCGCGTGCAGTCGGCGCGCAAGAGAGGCGCTGCCGAGCGACTTGCGGCAGACCTCGTAGGCGCTCCGTTCGTCACCGCTTCGATCGTGGCGGCGCGCTACGACCTCAGTGGGCAGGGTGCGACGAACGCGATCAAGACGCTCGTCGACCTCGGCATCCTGCGGTCCGCGTTCCGCCTTTCTCGCGGAGCGCGTATGTATGAAGCACCGGACGTAATGGCGGTGCTCACGTACTGATCTGCTGCGCGCCGGCCTCGCGATCGTGGCGCAGCACCTCGAGCAGCTCGGCGTACGGGCCGACGAGGTACGCGTCGTCGTCTGGCGCCAGGCGCGTGTCGCGGCGCGGCGGGTGCTCGAGCGCGCCCGAGCTCGCGGCGCGGCGGATCGCGACGACGCGGACGTTCGCCGGCAGCTCGCGCATCGCCTGCCCGTCGAGGCCGCCGCCGGCGCTGACGCGCAGGCGCGCGAGCAGGAACGGCTGGCTGCCGACGTAGAACGTGAACCGCACCTCCATGCCGAGCGCCGCGCCGACGAACCACGGCGCGGCGATCGCCGACGTCGACCACACGTGGCGAAAGCCGAAGCTCTGTTCGAGGCGATGCCCGAGCTGGCGGTCGAACACGCGCAGCACGACCGGCACCTCGGCCCAGCGCTCGCCGAGGTGGTCGCGGATCGCGAGGCCCGTCTCGATGTTCGTCAGGTCGTTGGACGTGAGGATCGCGACGCCCGCCGCCTGCGCCAGGTTGACGGCGTCGAGCGTGCGCGCGTGCGTCGCGTCGCCGAGCACGATCGGCGTGTGCAGCGCGCGCGCTTCGGCGAGGTTCGGATTGGACTCCATCCGCTCGATCACGACGACGTCGGCGCCGCTGGAGAGCAGCCCTTCGAGCACCTTCATGCCGACGCTGCCGAGCCCGACGAGCACGACGTGCCCGTGCATCCCCGGGATCCGCCCGTGGCCGAGCGACTGCGTCAGGCGTCGGCTGACGAGCGCGTTCGTCAAGAGCGCGAACATCGTCGTCGTCAGCGTCACGCCGGCGACGATCAGGAAGATCCCGAAGACGACCATGCCGGTCGGCTGCGCGGCGAACGAGTAGTCGCCGAAGCCGACCGTCGCGACCGTCTCGACGGTGAAGTACGCCGCGTGCAGCAGCGACAGGTGCGGACGCCCGGGCGGCTCGCGGTAGGCGAAGTGCAGGACGATCGTCGAGATCACGAGCAGCGCCAGCGCGAGCACGAGCGCGACGCGCAGCGGGCGATCGATGACCCCCGCGATCGCGCTGCGCTGGCGCTCGAGGAAGCTGCGCGCACGTGTCGCGAAAGCGACTCCGCCCGTACCCGAATCCTGGTGAACTAGGCCGGCCGCGTCGAGCTCGGCGCGCGTGCCGATCAGCGTCACGCGGTCGCGCGCCGCGACCGGCTGGTCGCGCCCCGGGCACGCGATCAGCGTCTCGTCGGCGTCTTTGACGACGCCGATCGGCGCGAGGCTGCCGTACAGCTCGCGCAGCGTGCCCTCGCGCGGCGCGATCACCTCGGCGGCGACGAACGACGCGCCGCCGAGCTCGATCTCGCGCGCGCGGCGTCCGATGCACGTTTCGACGACGGCCGGCGCGAACAGCGCGGCGACGTCGAGCACGCCGACCGAGCGCAGCGCGCCCTCGACGGCGTGCGCGACCGACGGGTTGTCGAGGTCGGCGACGACGCGCACGTCCGGGCGCAGATCGCGGATCTGCAGCACCGTCTCGAGCGTGCGCAGGTCGGTGCTCTCGGCGCAGACGACCGCCGACGCGCCGGCGATGCCGGCGTCGAACAGCGGCTCTGACTGATGGCCGCCGCGCGGCAGGTGCGGGACGCCCCAGCCGCGCACGATCCGCACGAGGCGCTCGTCGGGCTCGTCGCTCAGCACGACGACGCGCGCGCCGGCCAGGTGCAGCTGCTCGACAGTCCGCAGCGCGACCTCGTTGACGCCGCAGACGATCACGTGCGCGACCCAGTCGCGGCACCGTCCCGAATCCGGCGCCGAGCCGGTCATCTCCGTGGCCACGCGGCGTCAGTCTGACGGCGCCGGCGCTCGGCTGCCTTCGGCCGGGCGTCCAAAATCGCCGCCGTCGGTTGCTACGCGCAGTGGACGCGCAGCCGACACCAGTCTTCGGCGATCAAAAAAAAGATCGAGCGGACGGGCGCTACTGCTCGAATGGGTACGGCGCGGCGCGCGGAGCGGCACTCGGAACCGACGTCGTCGAGACCGCCTCGACGACCTCCTGCTCGGCCTCCTCGAGCTCCTCGTCGTGCTGGCCGTCGCACAGCACGCGGAAGTTGCCGGTCACGCCGCTGTCGGCGTGGATCGTGATGCCGGGCAGAATCTCCTCGCCCTCCTCGAAGCCGAGCCGCTCCATGTCGAAGTGCGCGAGGCCGATGCCGTGCGCCGTGTGCGTCGGGTTCTCGCGGTCGTGCGCCGCCACCGCCTGCGCGAAGCGCTCGAGGTTCTTGGCGACCTTGCCCGTGTCCGACATCGCTTCAGGCAGGGTAGCGCGGGCGCTGTAGATTGGAGGCGGATGTCCGATGCGCTCTCAACGCATGTCTCCCCGGCCGCCGGCGGGGGAGCGGCGTCGGGCGGCGAGCACGAGGTGATCCGCACCGTCGCGCTGCGCAAGGTCTACGCCGGCGCCGACTTCGCCGCCGTCGACGGGCTCGACCTGAGCGTGCGCGCCGGCGAGATCTTCGGGCTGCTCGGGCCGAACGGCGCCGGCAAGACGACGACCGTCGGGATGCTGACGACGCGCGTCGTCCCGACGTCCGGCGCCGCGCGGCTCGGTGCGATCGACGTCGCCGCGCACCCGGCGCTCGCCAAGCAGCTGATCGGCATCGTCTCGCAGACGAACACGCTCGACCGCCAGCTGAACGTCTGGGAGAACCTCTACTTCCACGGCCGCCTGTTCGGCATCGGCGCGGCCGACTCGCGGCGGATCGCCGACGAGCTGCTCGCGAAGGTGCACCTCACGAAATGGGCGAAGGCGTCGGTCTATGCGCTGTCCGGCGGCATGGCCCAGCGGCTGATGATGGCGCGCGCGATCTTCCACCGCCCGGCCGTGCTGTTCCTCGACGAGCCGACCGCCGGCCTCGACCCGCAGAGCCGCCTCGCGCTGTGGGAGATCCTCGGCGAGCTCAACCGCGAGGGACAGACGATCCTCCTGACGACGCACTACATGGAGGAGGCCGACGAGCTGTGCGATCGCGTCGCGATCATGGACCACGGCAGGATCCTCGCGCTCGACACGCCCGCCGAGCTGAAGCGCTCGGTCGGCGCCGACACGATCGTGACGGTCAAGGCCGACGGCGACCTCGACGCGCTCGCGCGCCGGCTCGCCGACGCGATCGGCGAGGTCACGAACACGCGCACGATCGACGGCGGCGTCGAGCTGCACGTCAGGCAGGCCGAGCGGCTCGTGCCGCGCGTCGTCGGCGCCGCCGACGCAGCCGGCTTCGAGCTCGCCGACCTGTCGGTCGCCGAGCCGAGTCTCGAAACGGTCTTCATCAGCCTGACCGGCAAGGAGCTGCGCGACTGATGGCCTCGACGTCGACGCCCGCCGCCGCCGGCCAGGCGCCGCCGCACGCGACGATCGGGATCGAGCCGACGCGCTCGACGTTCGTCGCCAGCCGCGCCGCGCTGCGCGCGCTGATCCTGCGCGACCTCGTCGTGCTGCGCAAGAACTTCGGCGAGTTCGTCGTGCGCACGCTCGTGCAGCCGTTCCTGCTCGTCTTCGTCTTCCTCTACGTGTTCCCGACGATCGGCCAGGGCGTCGGGGGCGGAGGCGGCAAGGCGTCGGAGTCGGCGTTCGCGACCGTGCTCGTCGCCGGCGTCGTCGGCATCTCGATCATGTTCCAGGGGATCCAGGCCGTCGCGATGGTGATCTCGACCGAGTTCGGCTTCACGCGCGAGATCGAGGACCGCGTGCAGGCGCCGTGCCCGATCTGGCTCGTCGCCGTCGCGAAGGTCCTGTCCGGCGCGACGCAGGGCCTGATCGCCGCGCTGATCGTCTTCCCGATCGCGTCGGTCGTCCACGCGAAGGGCGTGCACGCGCACCTCGACGTGCACTGGGCCGTCGTGCTGACGCTGATCCCGCTCGCGTGCGTGACGATGACCTCGCTCGGCCTGCTGCTCGGCACGACCTTCGAAGCGCGCAACCTCGGCCTGATGTTCGGCTTCGTCGTGCTGCCGCTGACGTTCCTCGGCGGCACGTACTACCAGTGGACGAAGCTCGCGCCGGTGCAGGTCGGCGGGATCCACTGGCTGCAGATCCTCGTGCTCGTCAACCCGCTGATCTACGTCACCGAGGGGATGCGCGCCGGATTGACACACGCCGAACACATGCACCTGTACATCATCTATCCCGTGCTGATCGGCTTCTGCGCGACGTTCCTCACGCTCGGGCTGCGCAGGTTCGCCGGTAGGGTGCTCTCGTGAGGCCGATTCGTCGAGCTCCGCGCCGCGTCCTCGCGTCGCTCGCCGTCCTCGCCGTTGCGCTCGGACCCGCCGCGACGGGCGCGCTTGCCGCGCCGCTGCGGCCGGTCGCGTCGTCGATCGTCGCGTTCTCGAGCGACGGCGTTCGCTACGCCGCGTACGAGACGCGCGCGGGCGCGCCGCTCGTCGTGCTCGACACGAGCAGCGGACGGCGCACGAGCGTTCCGATGCCGGCCGGCTGCCTGCTCGTCAACGGGTACGAGGGCGGTCTGTTCGCGACGTCCGCCGAAGGGCAGGCGCTGATCACGTGCTCAGGCGGACGCGAAGAAGCGCTGCTCAGCGAGCGCTCCGGCGCGGTGCGCTCGCTGCCCGGCACCGAAACGGCGTGGGGCTGGCTCGGCACGCGCTACGTGCGCGGCAACGAAAAAGGCGAAAACACGGTCGTCTTCGACCTCGCGACGGGCTCCGTCAAGCGCATCGGCAACTTCGAATACGTCGATCTCGACGAACCGGAAGCGCCGGGCCCGAGCTCGGCGTGCCCGGCGCTTCGTCCGCTGCTCACTCGTCAGTCCAGAGCGATGGTCGTCGGCGGCGGCGTCGCGGCCGCATACGAAGACGGCGTCTTCGCCGGTCCGCTCGGCAACCACGGCAACGTGCAGATCGCGCGTTGCAGCGGCGCGCGCACGGTGCTGCGCGGTCAGCGCGTGCGCGGCGTCCGCCAGGGCGGCCCGCGCGACTTCGACGTGCGCGGCGGCGTGCTCTCATGGGACACCGGCGTCGCCCCCGAAGAAGTCGACGAAGCGGAAATCCGCCCGCGCGGGTTCGCCCCGCGAGTCGAAGCAGTCTCGCTGGCCAGCGGGCGCAGACGCAGCTGGAAGCTGCCGCGCCGCTACGTCGAACGCACGACCGGCGCGTTCGGCTACTCGACGCACACGTCGAACACCGTCTTCTGGGTCGCGACGCGCACCGCCGGGAGCGCCGGCGAAGCCGGCCCGATCGTCGAGACGTACTCGCTGTTCTCGGCCTCGCTGTAGCCCCGCGGCTCCGCGCCGTCGCGCGCGCCGGTCGTAGCATTGCCGCGTGAACGCGCGCGCGAAGCTTCGCCTGCTGCTCGCGCTGCGCGTGTTGCCGCCGCGCGTCGCGCGCTTCTACTGGCGCGCGATGCGCCACGCGCTGCGCGCCGACGACCGCTTCAGCGTCGCGTCGGCCGCGCGTCCCGCCGAGCTGCGCCAGCTGCTCGCGCTCGCGCGCGGGCGGCGCGTCGTCGTCGAGCTCGGCACGGGCACCGCGTGGAGCGCGATCGCGCTCGCGCTCGACGACCGCGCGCGAGCGATCGTCAGCTACGACCCGAGCGTGCGCGGCGAGCGCGAGGACTACCTCGCGCTCGCCGGCCCGCGCGTCTGCGGGCGGATCGAGCTGCGCGCCGAGCCCGACAGCGCCGGGCCGCGCGCCGGCGACGCGCCGGTCGAGCTGCTGTTCATCGATTCAGAGCATGAGCGCGCGCCCGTGCTCGCCGCGTTCGGCGCCTGGCGCGACGCGCTCGCGCCGGGCGCGATCGTCGTGTTTCACGACTACGGGCATCCGGCGTATCCGGGCGTGCGCGAGGCTGTGCGCGAGCTCGGGTTGAGTGGAGAGGAGGTTGGTGGGGTGTTCGTTTGGCGTGGGGGGTGAGCGGCGTGTATGACCGGTCGCGGCCAGCAGTTGCATCCCAAGCCGTGAATACGGTCCGACCATGGATGAGCGGAAGCTTCTCAAGCGGCTTGCCCGCGGCGACGTGGCCAATGTCGCGTTCGGCGACCTCTGTGCTCTCGCCCAGGCACTGGGCTTCGAGCCGAGACGCGTCAACGGCAGCCACCATGTCTTCGCGCATCGCGAGATCCCGGAGCTGATCAATCTGCAATCGGTCCGCGGAGAGGCCAAGCCGTACCAGATTCGGCAGCTCGTGAGGCTGGTCGACCGCTACGATCTGAAGATCGAGGACAGATGATGAGCGACTACCACATCAACGTGTTCTACAGCGACGAGGATGGCGCTTACGTCGCCGACATCCCGGATCTCAAGGCCTGCTCGGCGCTCGGGGCAACGGCCGAGGAGGCCGTGGCTGAGGTGGAACAAGCCAAGCGGGCTTGGTTGGCTGTTGCCCGGGAGACGGGTAGGCAAATCCCGGAGCCCCGCTACCGCCCGGCTATCTATACCCCCTAGAACGCCGCCCTCGGTCGTAACCTCGGATAGGTGCGCGAGCCCGACTTCAAGGCGTAAGCAAACGGGCTCGACCCCGCGCGACTCAGCCCTGCTCGATGATCTCGATCCGGTAGCCGTCCGGATCGCGCACGAAGCACAGCCGCGAGCCGCCCTCGCGGACGGAGTAAGGCGGCTTCTCCGGCTCGATGCCCTGCTCGGCGAGCTTCGCGAGCGTCGCGTCGAGGTCGTCGGAGGTGATCGCGATGTGCCCGTAGCCGGTGCCGATGTCGTACGAGTCGACGCCGAAGTTGTACGTCAGCTCCAGGCGCGGCATGTCGCCGTCGCCGGGCTGGTTCATGAACACGTTGACCGCCTCGTCTTTGATCGGGATGCGCCCGATCTCCTCGAAGCCGAGCGCGTTGTAGAACGCGACCGAGCGGTCGACGTCGGTGACGCGGTAGCACGTGTGGATCAGGGCCATGACGCGGAGTCTACGTGCACGCGGCGAGCCGTGCCCGGGCTGTCTCAGATGGCCGCCGAGCGGGTAGTGCACGTGTCGATGGACAACCGACGCGGGGGTCTGGAGCTGGAGCAGCGGGGCGATCGAGCGCGCCCGTCGCTGCTGCTCGGCGGCGAGCTCGACATCGCCTCGGCGCCGCGCCTGCAGGACGCGATCACGCGCCTGTGCGCTCACGGCGCGAGCGCGCTGACGCTCGACCTCAGCCGGCTCGCGTTGATCGACTCGAGCGGGCTCGCGGCGATCGTCTACGCGAGCAGGCTGTGCGAGCGCCGCGACTGCGAGCTCGCGCTGATCCCCGGCCCGGACAGCGTCCAGCGCATATTCGAGATCTCCGGCCTGGCGCCGTTGCTGCCGTTTCGCTCGCGCGACGCGGCGTCGGATATCGCGTCCGACGCCGCCTCCGACGCCGCGTAGCTCTCATCCTCGCCGCGCGTATACTCGCCGCGCGTGCGGACCCTGATCGTCGGTCATGGCGGGCGAGAGAGCGCTTTGGCCTCGAGGATGGCGGAGCACAGCGAGCTGTACGCGTTCGCCGGCCATCTGAACCCGTCGCTCGTCCGCTACGCCGACGCCTCCGGCGGCAAGGTCGAGCTCGGCGACGTCTGCGATGCGCAGGCCGTCGCCGCGTTCGCGCGCGCCAACGCGATCGACATGGCGATGATCAGCGCCGACGAACCGCTCGCGGCGGGCGTCGTCGACGAGCTGCTCGCGCAGGGCACGCAGACGGTCGGGCCGACGCGCGACGGCGCCGAGATCGAGTGGAACAAGGCGTTCGCGCGCAGGCTGCTGCTCGAGATCGCGCCGGAGGCGACGCCGCGCCTGCGCATGATCGACGCGCCCGAGCAGATCGACGAGGCGATCGCGTCGTTCGGCGAGCAGCCGGTCGTCGTCAAGCCGTCGGGGCTGACCGGCGGCAAGGGCGTCAAGGTGATGGGGCCGCATCTGGCAAGCCACGACGATGCCGCCGCGTACGCGCGCAGCCTGCTGTCCGACCGGCGCCACGGCGACAGCGTCCTGATCGAGGAGAAGATCGTCGGCGCCGAGTTCACGATCCAGGCGATCAGCGACGGGCGCACGGTGATCTTCCCGCCGTCGACGTACGACTACCCGTACCGGTTCGACGGCGACGAGGGTCCGGGCACCGGCGGGATGGGCTCGCTGACGACGGCCGGCCCGACGCTGCCGTTCATGACTGCGGCGCACTACGAGCAGGCGTGCTCGATCATCGAGCGCGTGATCGCGCGCCTCGGCGCCGAAGGGCGGCGCTTCACCGGCGTGATGAACAGCGGCTTCTTCGCGACCGCCGACGGCGTGCGCGTGATCGAGTTCAACGCGCGCTTCGGCGACCCCGAGTGCATGAACATCATGGCCCTGTTCGACGGCAGCTGGCCGGAGGTGATGCGGCGGATCTGCAGCGGCGAGCTGGCGCGCGGCGACGTCTCGCTGCGCGAGGAGGCCTCGCTCGTGCTGTACCTCGTCTCGCCCGACTACGCGCTGCCGAGCGCGACGCCGCCGAACGGCGCGCCCGCGCCGCGCTATGACTTCGAGCTCGACGTCGCGGCGCTCGAGCGCGACGGCTGCGAGGCGTTCTTCGCCTCGTCGGTGCAGACCGGCGAGAAGACGTTCCGCACAGTCGGCACGTCGCGCGCGGTCGCGCTCGTCACGACCGCTGCGACGCTGCCGCAGGCGCACGAGCGGATCGTCGCGTGCGCCGAGTCGGTCGGCACGCTGCAGTGGCGGCGCGAGGTCGGCGACGAGCGCTATCTGAACGAGCTGGCCGGGCTCGTCGCTCAGGCGTAGGATGGCCGCGTGATCGTCGAGACGTCGATGAACCCGCAGTTCCTGTCGAACACGTTCCTCGTCGCCGACGGCGACGGCGGCCCGGCGTTCTTCGTCGACGCCGGCGGCCCCGTCGCGCCGCTGATCGACGCCGCCGACCGGCTCGATCTTCAGCCGACGCACGTGCTGCTGACGCATCACCATTACGACCACGTCTGCGACGTCGGCGCCCTGCGCGAGCGCTGGCCGGAGATCGAGGTGCTGATCAACCCGGTCGAGCGCGAGCTGATCGAGCGCGAGGCGGGCGACCAGCCGGCCGATACCGACTACCTCCACCCGATCGACGCCGGCAGCACGCTGCGCTTTGGCGCGCTCGAGGTCCGGCCGCTGAGCACACCCGGCCACACGGCGGGAATGCTCTCGTTCCTCGTCGCCGAAGACGGCGCCGCCGCCGGATCCGCGCGCCGCGCGGGCTCGAGCGCCGCGCCGGGCGGCTTCGGCGGCGGCGAGGCGGTCGTGTTCACGGGCGACACGCTGTTCAAGAACTCCGTCGGCGGCGTCAAAGCGCCGGGGCACACGACGTACACCGACCTGCGCGACTCGATCATGGGCACGCTGATGGAGCTGCCGCCCGAGACGGTCATCTATCCCGGTCACTCCGACGCGAGCACCGTCGCGCAGGAGTGGGCGTCGAACGGCTTCATCCGCGTCTGGCGCGGCCTCGACCCGGAGGGTTCCGAGCCGTGCACGGCGCTCGGCGAGCCGGCGACGCTCGTGCTGCTCGGCCAAGACTACGACGGCGGCACGAAGGCGTGGATCCGCTGGCCCGACGGCTCCGACGACATCGTGCCGGGCTCGCGCGTCGAGCGCGGCGCCTAACCGACCGACGCGGGACGGCCGAGCCGGCAGACGGCCGGCGCTCGCCCCCTTTCGTCCGCGCGCCGAGCCCGCCGCCGGACGGTGCGCCCTAGGATGAGGTCGATGGCGCGCGAGAACGAGAAGATCCCGACCTCGCGCGTACGGCGCACGACGAAGGTCGCATCGCTGGCCGCCGGCGAGGCCGTCAAGCAGTTCGGAACGCGCGCCGCGAACGTCGCGCGCGGCGAGGAGGCGTCCGAGGAGGCGATGGCGCGGCGCCAGCTCGAGACGGCGAAGCAGATCGTCGCGGCGCTCGGGACGATGAAGGGCGCCGCGATGAAGCTCGGGCAGGTGATGTCGTTCCTCGACGTCGGGCTCGTGCCCGAGCAGCACCGCGAGGAGTTCCAGCGCGAGCTCGCGAAGCTGCGCGACGCGGCGCCGACCGTCTCGTTCAAGCAGATGCGCAAGGTGATCGAGGACGACCTCGAAGAACCGATCGGCGACGTCTTCGCGTCGTTCGACGAGCAGCCGATCGCGGCGGCGTCGATCGGGCAGGTCTACCGCGCGACGCTGCCCGACGGGCGCGAGGTGGCCGTCAAGGTCCAGTACCCCGGCGTCGCCAGCGCCGTGCGCGCCGACATGCAGAACCTCGAGATGATCATGCGCCTGCTCAAGCGGATGACGCCGGCGCTCGACGTCAAGGCGATCGCCGACGAGGTCAAGGAGCGCATCGTCGAGGAGCTCGACTACGAGCTCGAGGCGCAGAACCAGCGCTCGCTCGCGCGGATCTTCGCCGGGCACCCGTTCATCCGCGTGCCCGAGGTCGTCAGCTCGCTCTCGCGCGAGCGGGTGCTCGTCAGCGAGTTCGTCAGCGGCGTCGGCTTCGAGGAGCTGAAGACGCGATCGCAGGACGAGCGCGACCGGATCGGCGAGATCGTCTTCCGCTTCTTCCTCGGCTGCCTCTATCGCCATCGCCAGTTCTCCGGCGACCCGCACCCGGGCAACTTCCTGCTGCTCGACGACGGGCGCGTCGCGTTCCTCGACTTCGGGCTGTTCAAGCGGCTCGAGAAAGGGCCCGTCGATCTCGAGCTCGCCGCGCAGCGCGCCGTCGTCGAGGGCGATTCCGCGACGCTGCACCGCCTGCTCGCCGAGACCGGCTTCCTGCCCCAGCCCGAGCGCGTCAACCCGGACCATCTGCTCGCGTTCATCGAAGCGGCGATCTGGTGGTACACGACCGACGAGCTCGTCCAGCTCTCGCCGCAGATCGCGACCGAGGCGATGATCGAGAGCTCCGATCCCCGCTCGACGCACTTCCGCGAGATGCGCCACCAGGACATGCGCCCCGAGCACCTGTTCGGGCGGCGCATGGAGATGCTGACGCTCGCCGTCCTCGCGCAGCTCGGCGCGCGCGCCAACTGGCATCGGATCGCGCGCGAGTGGATGTACGGCGACGCGCCGACGACCGAGCTCGGCCGACAGGAGGCCGAGTTCTACGGGCGCTCCGGCGTCGCCGCCGGCTGACGCTCCGCGACCTGCCCGCCGCACTCCCGCCGGCACCGTCGTGCGACGAGCCAGGCCGCGAACGCAAGCGTCGCGGCGGGAATTCAGCTTCGCGTCCCGGTTGTCGATACTTCTTGGCGATAATGGTTGATCGGCGCAACGACGCCGCGAATCTCCGGCTTGCGGGAGTCGGCGATCGTCAGATCGGGTAAGGAGAAGGCTCGTGCCTCAGGCGCCGTTCGAGATGGAGAGCGCGAATGACGGGGAGACAGGACGTTTGACGTTGTCCGGCGAGCTCGACATCGCGACCGTCCCGCGCGTCGAGCGGGCCGTCGACGAGATCCTCGCGCGCGGCGCCAAGCGGCTGACGCTCGATCTGCGCGAGCTCGACTTCATCGACTCCTCAGGACTGCGAATGTGCATCGTGCTCGACCAGCGCGCCGCCGCCGAGGGCTGGACGCTCGGCCTGACGCGTCCGCCGCGGCAGGCGCGGACGGCGTTCCGCGTGAGCGGCGTCGAGGAGGCTCTCCCGTTCATCGAGGACGCGAGCGCGGCGTGATGGCCAGTCGCTCCAAAGACGCTCGCGCGAGCGAGCGTGCACGTCGTGGCGGCACGGCCGCCCGCGGTCCGTCGCGGCTCGAGCTCGAGCTCGAGCGCACCGTGCAGGCGCCGGCGCTCGCGCGCGCGGCCGTCACCGAGCGCTGCGACGAGCTCGGGATCGACGGCTCGCTTGCGCAGTCGCTGATCCTGCTCGTTTCCGAGGTCGTCAGCAACGCCGTGCGGCACTCCTCCGGAGACCCGACGGCGCCGGTCGAGATGCTCGTGACGTTCGGCGAGAAGACGATCCGCGTGAGCGTCAGCGACGCCGGCGAGGGCTTCACGCCGCGCCCGCGCGACCCGGCGCGCACGCACGACGGCTACGGCCTGTACCTGCTCGAGAAAGTCTCCGAGCGCTGGGGCGTCGAGTCGCGCGGCGGTACGAACGTCTGGTTCGAGCTGACCCGCGAGTAGGACCGAACGGCGTCTACAGAACCTGGATCTGCACGAGGCTCGTCGTGCCGGGCCGCCCCGACGGCAGGCCGGCGGTGATGCCGACGCGCTTGCCCTTCTCACACCAGCCGAGCTCGACGACGCGCCGCGCGGCGTCGGCGATCAGCGCCTCGGTCGTCTCGTGGCGGCGCATCGACGCCGCCTGCACGCCCCACATCAGCGCGCAGCGGCGGACCGTCTCTTTGCCGGGCGAGAGCGCGTAGATCGGCACCGTCGGACGGTGCGCCGAGACCAGGCGCGCCGAGCGGCCCGACAGCGTCGGCACGATCAACGCGTCGAGTCGCAGCTCGCGCGCGGCGATCGCGAGGTTGTGCGCGATCGTGTACGCCGGGTCGGACTCGGTGCGGCGCACGCGCGACTCGTTCCAGCGCTCGTACGGCGCGATCGCCTCGGCCTGGACGGCGACGGCGGCCATCATCGCGATCGCCTCGACCGGGTACGCGCCGATCGCGGTCTCCTGCGAGAGCATCACCGCGTCGGTGCCGTCGAGGATCGCGTTGGCGACGTCGGCGACCTCTGCGCGCGTCGGGCGCGAGGAGGCGATCATCGAGTCGAGCATCTGCGTCGCTGTGATCGACGGCCGCGCCATCCACCCGGCGAGCTCGAGCAGCTGCTTCTGCACGATCGGCACGCGCTCGATCGGCAGCTCGATGCCGAGGTCGCCGCGCGCGACCATCAGGCAGTCGGCCGCTTTGAGGATCTCCGCCGCGCGCTGCACCGCCTGCGGCTTCTCCATCTTCGCGATCAGCGGCAGGCGCGTGTGCTCGCGCACGGTTTCGACGTCCTCGGGGCGCTGGACGAACGACAGCGCGACCATGTCGACGCCGATCGACTCGCCGTGGCGCAGCAGCTCGAAGTCCTCCTCCGGCACAGCCGGCAGCGACTCGACCTCGCCGGGGATGTTCAGCCCCTGGCGCGAGGCGACGGCGCCGCCGACCTCGACGACCGTCTCGATCTCGTGGCTCGCCGGTCGTGCGGCCGTCACGCGCAGCCGCACCGAGCCGTCGGCCAGGTACAGCACGGCATCCTCGTGCAGCGCGTCGGCGAGGCCGCCCCACGAGACGCTCATGTGGCGCGCGTCGCCGGCGATCTCCTCGCCGTCGGCCGTGATCGTCAGCGGCTCGCCCGGCGTCAGCTCGACGATGTCCTCGCGCAGCGGGCCGATTCGCAGCTTCGGCCCGGGCAGGTCCTGCAGGATCGCGACCGGACGTCCGACGCGCCCGGCGGCGTCGCGCACGCGACGGACCGTCTCGGCGTGCTCGTCGAGCGTGCCGTGCGAGTAGTTCAGCCGCGCGACGTCCATGCCGGCCTCGATCATGCGCAGCAGCGTCTCCGGCTCGCGCGAGGCCGGTCCGATCGTGGCGACGATCTTCGTTCGACGCATCGACGCCACGGTAGCGGTCGTCGGGTTCACACGCGGCGAGCGCCGTAGCATCGGTGCGTGCTCGGTCCATCCCGTCCCGTCCCGCGCGTCGGCGCGCAAGCGCGCGTCACGCACTTCGGCGGCGGCTACGAGCGTGGCACGGTCGTCGCGATCGCCGACGACGGCCGCCGCGTCGAGGTGCTCTGCGAGGGCGGCGAGACACTCGCGTTCGTGCTCAACCCGGCGACCGCGCGGTTCGTCGCCGCCGGCGGCGCGCACGGGCCGCGGCTCGAGCTGCTCGGCGACTGACCTACGGCGCCTGCACGTCGGGGAAGTGCTCGGCGCAGTGCTCGCGCAACGCGTCGCGCACCCACGCGCGCTCGGACGCGCTCGCCGCGCGAAAGCGCGCGAGCAGCTCGCGCTGGCGTTCGATCGGCGCGCCGGCGATCGTCCAGCGGACCGCGAGCCGCTCGAACAGCAGCTCGACCGCGCGCTGCCATGCGTCCTCCTGCGTCGCCGCGGCGCGCGCCCCCTCGCCGGCGAGCGCCTGCGCGTACTCGCGCCGCGCCGCCGGCGTCAGCGAGCCGCGCAGCGTCAGCACGTTGCCGTCGGCGTCGGCGTACTCGCTGCTCGGTGCGCGCAGCTCGTCGGTTGCCGCCAGCTTGCGGCGGCTGCGCCCGCGCTTGCCCACCGCTCGGCTCGAGCTCAGACTTCGGCGGCGCGCAGCAGCTGCCAGCGCACGTCGCCGGTGACCGCCTTCGCGTGGCCCGGCCACGCCGCCGCCGGCTCGAGCTCGGCCAGCTTGATCATGCTCGCGCGCGCCTGCTCGGTGTCGTAGTTGTAGACCGGGAACGGCAGGTGCGGCTCGCTGTCGCGACCCCAGATGTCGAGCGTGTAGAAGCAGTCGCTGCTCAGCGCGAGGCGGTCGGACTCACGCCACAGCGCGATCTGTCCCGGCGCGTGCCCCGGGATCTCGACGACCTCGAAGCCGGCGACGTCGTCGCCCTCGACGACGGTCCCGGCGATCTGCACCGGGCCGCCGTCCCACGCGTAGCGGTGCAGCAGCCGCTGCACCTGGCGATGCGGGAACGGGATCCCCGAGAGCCCGTCCGGCCAGTAGCGGAAGCCGCCGCTGCCTTCGGCGTCCTGCACCTCGGCCGGGTGGCAGTAGACCGGCACGCCGAGCGCCGGCGCGGCGCCGCGGTGGTCGGTGTGCCCGTGCCCGAGCACGATCCGGCGGATCCCGCCGAGCCTGGCGCCCGCGCGCGCGAGCGCGCGCGCCATCGTGCGCGCGCCGGCGTCGAACAGCGTCACGCCGCCGTCGTCCTCGATCAGGTAAACGTTGCAGCGCGCCGGCTGACCCTGCACGACCCACACGCCCTCGGCGACCAGCTCGGCCTCGCCGCCGGACAGGCGCGAGCCGATCCGCGTCTTCGCGTTGAACGCGCCCATCAGCCGCTGGTCGGCGCGCGAGCCGGGCGGCGGCATCATCCCGATCTGACGCGGCAGCGAGATCGAGTCGGGATACGCGTCGTTGCCCTGGATCAGCCCGTCGTCGATTCGCAGCAGGTCGACGCCCTCGATCACGACGCGGTCGCCCGTCGGCTCGATGCCGTTCAGCGAGCCCGGCCCGGCGAACGTGCCGCTGAGGCGCCACTGCACCGCGCAGCGCTCGTCCTGCGTCGTCGTCGAGACGACCTCGAAGTCGAGGTCGGGCACCGCGTCGAGCAGCTCGCCGAGGAACGCGCGCACGCCGTCCGGCGCGAGCACGTCGACCTGCCCGCGCACGTTGTCGCGTCCGCCCTCGGCCCACAGGCCGACGGCCGCGTCGAGGTCGCGCGCGCCGATCGCCTCGAAGTAGCGCCGCGCGACCGCCTCCGCGCCGCGGTTCGTGATCCGCCGGCGCGGGCTGCGCGCCTGGCGCACGTTCGCCGCCGCCTCCTCGACCTTCGTGGCTGCCTTGCCGGCGCTGTCGCTGTCCTGCTCAGCCATGGCTCCTCCTCGCTGTGCCGCCTTGGGGGCGTAGTCTAGTCTCCGGCGCGTGGCCGATGCGAGAAATCGCGCAAGCGCGCCGGGGGCTTCGCGGGCCGGGCGCAAGCGCGAGCTGGGCAGGGGCGAAACCGTGTTGCCCGGCGTCTACCGCCTGCGCCTGCCGCTGCCGTGGCCGGGCGTTCCGCACTGCAACGCGTGGGCCGTCGCCGCCGACGACGGCTTCGTGCTGTTCGACACCGGCATGCACCAGCCCGACTCGCTCCAGAACCTCGAGCGCGCCCTGGAGATGTGCGGGCTGCGCCTGGAGGAAACGCGGCTCGTCGTCTGCACGCACGCGCACTCCGATCACTACGGCCAGGCCGCGACGATCGTGCAGCGGACCGGCTGCGAGCTGTGGATGCACCCCGACCACGAGCACATGCGGCGGATGGCCGAGGACCCCGACGCGGTGCTCGCGCGCCGGCTGGAGGTCGCCCGCCAGAGCGGCGTGCCTGAGGAGCCGCTGCAGCGCTACGCCTCGCAGCGGCGCTCCAGCGAAACGGGCATCGCCGGCGTGATCGAGCCCGACCGCGAGCTGCTCACGGGCATCACGATCGAAACGACGCTCGGCCCGTGGACGACGTACGAGACGCCGGGCCACGCGCCGTCGCACGTCTGCCTGTTCCAGCCCGAGCGGCGCCTGTTGATCTCCGGCGACCATCTGCTCGGGCGGATCTCGCTGTACTTCGACTACGGCTACACGCCCGACCCGGTCGGCGAGTTCCTGCACTCGCTCGACGTCGTCGAGCGGCTCGGCGCGCGCCTCTGCCTGCCGGGCCACGGTCGCACGTTCGCCGACGTGCACGCGCACATCGAGGGCAACCGCAAGCTCGTGCACGAACGGCTCGCGGCCGTCTCGGCGGCGCTCGAGCTGCACGGGCCGCTGAGCGCGTTCGAGCTCGTGCCGCACGTCTACGGCGAGAACATCTCCCAGCAGAACGCGCACTGGCTGCTGTCGAAGATCCTCTGCTACCTGACGCACCTGCAGGCGCTCGGCCGCGTGCGCTCGATCGCCGGCGAGCCGGAACGCTGGGACGCGGCGGCGGTGGCTGCATAATCAGCGGATGCGCATCAACGAGATCATCGCCGCCGAGACACCGGTCTTCTCGTTCGAGTTCTTCCCGCCGAAGACCGACGCCGGCGAGCAGAACCTGTACGCGGCGCTGCGCGAGCTGAAGCCGCTTCAGCCGTCGTTCGTGTCGGTCACGTACGGCGCCGGCGGGTCGAGCCGCGAGAAGACGATCGAGATCGTCAAGCGGATCAAGGACGAGTTCGGGCTCGAGGCGATGGCGCACTTCACGTGCGTCGGCGCGACCGTGCCGCAGCTGCGCGAGACGCTCGACGAGATGCAGGCGGCCGGGATCGAGAACGTGCTCGCGCTGCGCGGCGACCCGCCCGAGGGACAGCAGGACTGGACGAAGACCGACGGCGGCCTCGAGTACTCGCGCGAGCTCGTCGAGCTGATCGGCGCCGACTACCCGTTCGCGATCGGCGCGGCGTGCTTCCCCGAGACGCACATCCACGCCGAGAGCGCCGACGCCGACCTGCGCTACCTCGCCGAGAAGGTCGACGCCGGCGTCGACTTCCTGATCACGCAGATGTTCTTCGACAACGCCTTCTACTTCGACTTCGTCGCGCGCGCGCGGGCGGCCGGCGTGCAGGTGCCGATCATCCCCGGCGTGATGCCGATCACGCGCGTCGGCCAGGTCGAGCGGATGGCGCAGATGTGCGGCTCGGAGATCCCCGACGGGCTGCGCCGCGAGCTGCACGCGCGCAAAGACGACGCCGAGGCGGTGCGCGACCTCGGCGTCGCCTACGCGACGCTGCAGTGCGCCGAGCTGCTCGCCGCCGGCGCGCCCGGCATCCACTTCTACACGCTCAACCGCTCGCCGGCGACGCGCGCGATCCTCAGCGCGCTGAGGCTCGCGCGACCGTGGGAGCGGGCGATCTACCCGGCCTCGATCTCGAGGCCCTCGGCGACGCGAGGCGAGCCGTCGGGCGCCTCGTAGCGGACGTCGACCGAGTCGTTCTGGCGGTACGTGCCGACGCCCCACGCGCCGAGCAGCCAGCGCCAGCCGCTGATCTTGTCCTTGCGCAGGTCCTGCTCGAACACGAGCGCGCCGTCGCGCACCGCGAAGTCGCGCCCGAGCTGCTGCGGGACGCCGTTGAGGTACACCTGGTAGGGCTCGCGCACGTCGCGCGGCAGTCGCACCCTCGATTTGCCCATCGTGCGGTGATTATGATGCGCCGGAAGCGACGGGACCGGCGCGACGCGTACTCTCCCGGTCGGTGAGCGACATCCCGTACACGATTCGCCGCTCGGCGCGCGCGCGGCGCGTGCGCGTCAACGTGCACGCCCACGCCGAGGTCGAGGTCGTGCTGCCCCACCGCGCGCCCGAGCGCGCGGCGGCGGCGGCCGTGCGCGAGCTGCGCCCGTGGATCGAGCGCCGCCTCGGCGAGGCGCAGGAGGCGCTCGCGCGCGTCGCCGCGCGCGCCGGCACCGTGCCGTACCTCGGCGAGCACCTGAAGCTCGAGGCGGAGCCCGGGCGCACGCGCGTGCACCGCGCCGGCGAGCGCCTGCTCGTGCCCGACGGCGACGCGCGCCCGGCGCTCGAGCGCTGGTACAGGCGCGCCGCTCGCGTCGAGATCGAGCCGCGCCTGGACGAGGCGACGGCGATCGCAGGCACGCGCTACCGCGGCCTGTCGATCCGCGCCCAGCGCACGCGCTGGGCGTCGTGCTCGGCCGACGGCGCGATGAGCTTCAACTGGCGCCTCATGCTGGCGCCGTCGCACGTGCTCGAATACGTCGTCTGGCACGAGGTCTGCCACCTCGAGATCCTCGACCACTCGCCGCGCTTCTGGGCGCTGCTCGAGCGCCACTGGCCGGACTGGCGCGAGGATCGCGAGTGGCTGCGCGTCAACGGCGCGACGCTCGTGCTCTGAGCGGCGCGCCGCCGCCGATCAGCCGCGCTGCTCGATCGGCACGTAGTCGAGATCCCGATCGCCGGTGTAGATCTGCCGCGGCCGCGCGATCTTCTGCTCGGGGTCCTCGACGAGCTCCTTCCACTGCGCGATCCAGCCGCTCGTGCGACCGATCGCGAACATCACGGGGAACATCGCGACGGGCAGGCCGAGCGCCTCGTAGATCAGGCCGGAGTAGAAGTCGACGTTCGGGTAGAGCTTGCGCGAGGTGAAGTACTCGTCGTCGAGCGCGCGCTTCTCGAGCTCGGTCGCGACGTCGAGCAGCGGGCTCTTGCCGCGCACCTCGAAGACGTCGTCTAGGTGTTTGCGGATGATCCGCGCGCGCGGATCGTAGTTCTTGTAGACGCGGTGGCCGAAGCCCATCAGGCGCTCGTCGCCGGCCTTGACGCCCTCGAGGAAGTCGGGGATGTTCTCGACCGTCTCGATCCGTTTGAGCATCCGCAGCGCCTGCTCGTTGGCGCCGCCGTGCAGCGGCCCGTACAGCGCGGCGACGCCGGCGGCGACGGCCGAGTACGGGTCGACCTGCGTCGAGCCGACCGAGCGCACGGCGCTCGTCGAGGCGTTCTGTTCGTGGTCGGCGTGCAGGATGAACAGCACGTCGAGCGCTCGCGCGAGCCGCGGATCGGGCTCGTACTTGAGCTCGGTCATTTTGTACATCATCCCGAGGAAGTTGCCGGCGTACTGGAGGTCGTTGTCGGGATAGACGTACGGCTGGCCCATGTTGTGGCGATACGCGAACGCCGCGAGCGTCGGCATCTTCGCGAGCAGGCGGATGATCTGGATCGCGCGCACGCGCTCCTCTTTGATCTTGTTCGCGTCGGGGTAGAACGTCGAGAGCGCGCCGACGGAGGCGACCAGCATTCCCATCGGGTTCGCGTCGTAGCGGAAGCCCTGCATGAAGTCCTTGACGTTCTCGTGCACGAACGTGTGGATCGTGATCTCGTCGACCCACCCGTCGAGCTCGACCTTGTTCGGCAGCCGGCCGTTGATCAGCAGGTAGGCGACCTCGAGGTACGTCGAGTGCTCGCACAGCTGCTCGATCGAGTACCCGCGATGCTGGAGGATGCCGGCGTCGCCGTCGATGTACGTGATCGCGCTGCGGCACGACGCCGTGTTCATGAACGCCGGGTCGTACGACAGCAGGCCGAATTCGTCCGGGTCGACCTTGATCTGGCGAAGCTCGGTCGCGCGCACCGTGCCGTCGGTGATCGGCAGCTCGTAGCTCCGCCCCGTGCGGTTGTCGGTGATCGTCAGCGTGTCCGCACGCGCCGCGCCGTCGCCGGACGCCGAGGCGCCGCCCGTTGCGGCTTCGCCGGGTGCCGCCTCGCCTGCGCCGCCGCTCGTGCCGGCGTCGGTCTCGGTGCTCATCTGCTCTCCATTCGAACGCGTCGGGATTGTCCGACGACGATTATGCGACACGCCGGCGCGCGAGCCGCCACCGGCGTGTCTCGGCGACGTCGCTCAGCGCTGCGGCAGGCGCCGACGCGAGACGAGCGTCCGCACGCGCCTCGGCGCGGGCGCCGGCGGCTCACCGTGCGGACCGCGACGCGGCGGGCGCGGCAGGTGGCTGCGCGGGTGGTGTGGATGGCGCGGCTGCTGGCGCGGCCCGACGCCGCCGTCGCTGCCGTCGCTCGCCGGCTCGGGCGTCTGCCGCACCGCCCAGCGGACGATCAAGAACAGCGCGACGATCGGGATCTTCAGCGCGAGCATCAGCCACAGGAAGGTCCACACGTCCACTGCGCAAATCGTATACGCGCGGGAGGCCGCTCACAAGCCGCCGCGAAGCTCGCATGCGAGGCTGTTCACAAGCGCCGCGCGGCGCTCACGAGAAGCCGCTGAACTGCGTGATCGCGCGCAGCTCGACGCCGCGCGCGTCGATCTCCCCGCGTGTCAGGCGCGCGACGCGCTCGGTGCCGAACTCCTCGACGTTGAACGACGCGAGCGCCGTGCCGTGCGCCATCGCGCGGCGCAGCATCGTCTCGTCGGCGCTGCCGCCGCCGGCGTGCGCGGCGATGTAGCCGACGAAGCCGCCGGCGAACGTGTCGCCGGCGCCGGTCGGGTCGACGACGGTCTCCAGCGGGTACGCCGGCAGCGCGAAGAAGCCGCTCGCGCGTGACGAGCGCGGCGCCGTACTCGCCCTGCTTGGCGACGATCACGCGCGGCCCGCGTCCGGTCGCTTGCGCTCTCCCACGAGAGGATCTCGCGCGCGGCCGAGACGAGGTTCGGCTTGCCGGTCAGCTGGCGCAGCTCGGCGTCGTTGAGGATCAGGCAGTCGACGCTCTCGATCGTCCGACGAGCGAGTCGCGGGCGATGTCGATCCACAGGTTCATCGAGTCGAGCGCGACGAAGCGCGCGTCGGGCACTGCTCGCGCACGTCGCGCTGCAGGTCGGGCTGGATGTTCGCGAGGAACAGCACGTCGCTCGAGCGCGAGCCGCTCGCGACAGCTTCGGCTGGAAGTCCTCGAACACGCCGAGCTGCGTGTCGAGCGTCTCGCGCGAGTTCAGGTCCCAGCCGTACTCGCCGCGCCAGAAGAAGGTCTTGCCGCCGGCGACGCGCTCGATGTCGGCGATGTCGACGCCGCGCGTCGCGCAGGACGTCGAGCTCGGCCTCGCCGAAGTCGTCGCCGACGGGGCCGACGACGCGCACCGTCGTCGAAGAACGACGGCCGCCAGCGCGAAGTGCACGGCGGCGCCGCCGAGCATGCGCTCGCGCTCGCCGAACGGCGTCTTGACCGCGTCGAACGCGATCGATCCGACGACTGTGATCGGACATCGGCCGCGCACCTTAGAGCACTCGCTAGCCTGCGCCGCGATGCGCGCGATCCAGATGCAGCGAGTTCGGCGGGCCCGAGGTGCTGGAGCTCGTCGAGCTGCCGACGCCCGAGCCCGGCGCCGGAGAGGTGCTGATCCGCGTCAGCGCGCGCCGGGCTGAACTTCGCCGACACGCACACGCGCACGAACAGCTACGTGCGCAAGGCCGAGCTGCCGCTCGTCCCCGGGCAGCGAGGTCGCCGGCGTGCGCGAGGACACCGGCGAGCGCGTCGTCGCGCTCGTGCGGCGACGGCGGCTACGCCGAGTACGCGCGGCGCCGCGCGAGCTCGTGCCTACGCGATCCCCGACGGCTCGACGACGGCACGGCGCTCGCGCTCGCTGATCCAGGGGATGACCGCGTGGCACCTGTACCGGACGGCCGCGCGCGTCGCCGCCGGCGAGAGCGTCGTCGTGCACTCGGCGGCCGGCGGCGTCGGCTCGCTCGCGGTCCAGCTCGGCCGCCCGCTCGGCGCCGGGCGCGTGATCGCGACGCGCCTCGAGCGCAGGACAAGCGCGCGCTGGCGCTCGAGCTCGGCGCCGACGTCGCCGTCGACTCCGCGCCCGACGGGCTGACCGAGCGGCTGCTCGAGGCGAACGACGGCGCGGCCGGTCGACGTCGTCTTCGAGATGGCCGGCGGCGAGGTGCTTCGAGCAGTCCTACGCGCGCGCTCGCGCCCTTCGGGCGGCTCGTCGTCTACGGGATCGCCGACGCAGCGAGCAGAACGAGCTGCGCACGCGGCTCGCTGCTGCGCCACTCGCGCGCCGTGTCGGCTTCTAGCTGATGCACTGCCTCGAGCGCCCCGGGATGTTCGCCGAGCGCGCTGGCCGACCTGTTCGCGCGAGCCGCGCGCGGCGAGCTGCGCGCGGTCGTCGGCGCGACCTACCCGCTGGCGCGAGGCCGCGCAGGCGCACGTCGACCTCGCGAGCGCCGCACGACGGGCAAGCTGCTGCTCGATCCGGCGGCATGAGCGCCGCCGGGGCCTGCCAGGCGTCCGCGCGACCTCGACGGCCGTGCATGGGTAAGCTGAGCCGCTGACGATGGCTAACCTTCGCCGAGCTCGGCCTGTCCGAGAACACCCTCGCCGCGCTGCGCGACGTCGGCTACGAGTCGCCCAGCCCGATCCAGGAGCAGGCGATCCCGCCGCTGCTCGAGGGCGCGACGTGATCGGGCAGGCGCAGACCGGCACCGGCAAGACGGCCGCGTTCGGGCTGCCGATCATCGAGTACGTCGATCCCGACGCTCGACGAGGTGCAGGCGCTCGTGCTGACGCCGACGCGCGAGCTGTGCATCCAGGTCACGCAGGCGCTGCGCGCCTACGGCGCGCGCAGCGGCGTCGACGTCGTCGCGGTCTTCGGCGGCGCGCCGATCCGCACGCAGCAGGCGCAGCTGCGCGCCGGCGGCCACGTCGTCGTCGGCACCGTCGGCCGCGTGCTCGACCTGATCTCGCGCCGCTCGCTCGTGCTCCACGACTGCCGCTTCGTCGTGCTCGACGAGGCCGACGAGATGCTCGACCTCGGCTTCCTCGAGGACGTCGAGAAGATCCTCTCGCTGACGCCGTCGCGGCCGCCAGACGGCGCTGTTCTCGGCGACGATGCCGCCGCCGATCCGCGAGCTCGCCGACCGCTACCTGTACGACCCGCTGATCATCGAGGTCGAGGCCGACGACGCTGACGATCGACACCGTCGAGCAGTTCCAGCTCCCGGTCGAGACGCGCGACAAGGCGGCCAAGCTCGTCGAGGTGCTGCGCGCCGAGCAGCCCGACCAGGCGATCGTCTTCGTGCGCACGAAGATCCGCTGCGACCAGCTGTTCCGCACGCTGCGCGACACGGGCATGAACGTCAGGGCGCTGCACGGCGACATCTCGCAGGGCCAGCGCGACGGCGTGATGCTCGCGTTCAAGGGCGGGCGCGTGCCGATGCTCGTCGCGACCGACGTCGCCGCGCGCGGACTCGACATCTCGACCGTCACGCACGTGATCAACTTCGACGTGCCGACCTCGCCCGACACCTACGTGCACCGCATCGGGCGCACCGGCCGCGTCGGGCGCTCGGGCCGCGCGATCACGTTCGTCGAGGCGCGCCAGAAGCGCGAGCTCGAGGCGATCGAGCGCCACATCGGCATGAGCGATCGCGCCGTGGGCGGCGGGCGCGCAGGCGACGCCCGACGCCGGTCGACGCGAGCGCCCGCGCCGCCACTCCAAGCCGCACGTCGCGCCGCCGCGGCGACGAGCCGCGCGTCAAGCTCGTGCTCGAGCGGCGGCCGCGCCGCGGGGCTCGAGGTCGCCGACCTCGTCGCCGCGATCACGCCGCGACCGCGCTCGACGGCGAGGCCGTCCGCGACGTCACGTGCTCGAGCGCTTCGCGTTCCTGTCGCGTCCCCGCCGGCGACGCCGATCGCGTGATCGATCGCTCGACGGCCACGAGCTGCGCGGGCGCACGCTGAGCCTCGGGCGCGTCGGGGCGGCGACACGACTGGGCTCGACGGCGCCGGCGCGGCGCCTTAACACACGACCGCGGAGCGCGACGCGCGCCGCAGGAGGCACAAGACATGTCCACCGCCACGATGAACACCTCCGAGGGCGCGATCGAGTTCGAGCTGTTCGACGAGGACGCGCCGAAGACGGTCGAGAACTTCCGCAAGCTCGCCAGCGACGGCTTCTACGACGGGCTGATCTTCCACCGCGTGATCCAGGGCTTCATGATCCAGGGCGGCTGCCCGCAGGGCACCGGCACCGGCGGCCCGGGCTACACCTTCGAGGACGAGATCAACCCGCACCACGTCGTGCGCGGCGCGCTCGCGATGGCCAACGCCGGCCCGAACACGAACGGCTCGCAGTTCTTCATCGTCACCGCCGACGAGTGCCCGTGGCTCGACGGCAAGCACACGGTGTTCGGCCAGGTCACCGCCGGCATGGACGTCGTCGACGCGATCGAGGCCGTCGAGACCGACGCGCGGCGACCGCCCGAACGACCCGGTCGGGATCAGCACGATCGAGCTGTCGTAGAGGAGTAGTCTCTGGTTTGGCTGCAAAGCCAGATTTCAAGCGAGCGAGACAGGGGAGAGTCGAGATGGCGTCCGTCGAGCAGGCACGAGACCGTCGAGCAACGCACCCGCCAGCGAGAACGGCGGCGCGCCGGCCGCCGTCGGGATCCCGGTCGAGAACCCGGCGACCGGCGAGCTGCTCGCGACCGTCGCCGACCTCGGGCGCGACGCGGTCGCGGCGATGGCCGAGCGCGGGCGCGCGGCGCAGCCCGGCTGGGAGGCGCTACGGCTTCGACGGCCGCGCGCGCGTGATGCTGCGCGCGCAGAAGTGGGTGATCGACAACGCCGACCGGATCATCGCGACGATCGTCTCCGAGACCGGCAAGACCTACGAGGACGCGCAGCTCGCCGAGCTCGCCTACGCCGGCGACGCGTTCGGCTTCTGGGCGAAGCACGCCGCGGAGTACCTCGCCGACGAGCGCGTCAGGTCGAGCCAGCTGCTCGTCAAGGGCAAGAAGCTGATCCTGCGCTACGCGCCCGCTCGGGCTGATCGGCGTGATCGGGCCGTGGAACTACCCGCTGACGAACTCGTTCGGCGACTGCATCCCGGCGCTGGTGGCCGGCAACAGCGTGATCCTCAAGCCGTCCGAGGTCACGCCGCTGACCTCGCTGCTGATGGCCGAAGGGCTGCGCGAGTGCGGCCTGCCCGAGGACGTCCTCGCAGGTCGCGACCGGCCGCGGCGAGACCGGCGCGGCGCTGGTCGACGCAGGTCGACATGGTCATGTTCACCGGCTCGACGCGCGACCGGCAAGAAGGTCGCCGAGCGCGGCCGCGCAGCGGCTGATCCCGGCGTCGCTCGAGCTCGGCGGCAAGGACCCGATGATCGTGCTCGCCGACGCCGACCTCGAGCGCGCTGCGAACGTCGCCGCCTACTACTCGATGCATGAACGCCGGCCAGACGTGCATCTCGATCGAGCGCGTGTACGTCGAGGAGCCGGTCTACGACGAGTTCGTCGCGAAAGTCGCCGAGAAGGTGCGCGCGCTGCGCGTCGGCAAGCCCGACAGGCCCCGGCTCGGTCGAGGTCGGCGCGATCACGTTCCCGCCGCAGCTGCAGACGATCGTCGAGACCACGTCGACCGACGCCGTCGACAAGGGCGCGCGCGTGCTCACCGGCGGCCAGCGCGAGCACCGGCGGCGGGCGCTTCTACGAGCCGACCGTGCTCGTCGACGTCGACCACACGATGAAGTGCATGACCGAGGAGACGTTCGGCCCGACGCTGCCGATCATGAAGGTCGCCGACGCCGAGGAGGCCGTGCGCCTGGCGAACGACTCGCGCTACGGCCTCGGCGCGTCGGTCTTCACGCGCGACGTCGAGCGCGGCGAGCAGATCGCGCGCCGCCTCGAGGCCGGCGCGGCGAACGTCAACGACGCGGTGATCAACTACTCCGCGCTCGAGCTGCCGATGGGCGGCGCCAAGGCACTCCGGCCTCGGCTCGCGCCACGGCGCCGGCGGCATCCGCAAGTACTGCTCGCAGCAGACGATCGTCGTCACGCCGAAGCTCGCGCTGAAGAAGGAACCGCACATGTACCCGTACAAGGCGCGCACGACGAAGATGCTCGCCGGCGTCTTCAAGTTCCTGTACGGGCGCGGCAACCGGGGCTGACGGCGGGATACGTCGAGCGGGGCTCGCGTGGCGCTCGGCGCGGCGCGAGCCCGCAGGCGTCGCGTCAGGAGAGTCGCAGCCCGAGCAGCCGTTCGAGCTCGGGGATCGTCGTCTCGGCGCTCGTGTGGTGCACCGTCGCCATGCCGAGCTCCTCGGCCGGTGGCAGGTTGAACGGCAGATCGTCGACGTACACGGCCTGCTCCGGCGCGACGCCGGCGCGCTCGGCGCCGAGCTCGTACATCCGCCGCGACGGCTTGCGCGTGCCCTCGAGCGCGGAGATGACGACGCCGTCGAACAGCTCGTCGAAGACGTCGTGCGGGTAGCGGTGCACGCCCCACGAGTTCGACACGAGCGCCGTGCGCACGCCGGCTTGCCGCGCGCGGCGCACGGCGTCGACCATCGCCGTGTCGGGCTGCACGCCGGCGAACAAGCCGTCGATCAGCCCGTCGGAGGAGATCTCGAGCAGCGCCGCGAACTCGCGCTCGAACGCGGGCTCCTCGATCGCGCCCTTCTCGAGCGAGATCAGCAGCTCGCGGCACGCCGGGTCCGAGCTGAAGCGCCCGCGCAGCGTCTGCGGGTCGATCTCGACGCGCACGCAGTATTCGCGAAACGAGTCGAACAGGTTGCTCGTCAGCACGCCGCCCCAGTCGATCAGCAGCGCCGTGCGCTCGGCGCCGCCGGCGCCGGCCGCCGACTCGGCGCCGGCGTCCCGCGCGCCGCCGTCCGCGTCGGCTCCGTTTCTCTCAGACGTCGCCATGTGCGATCAGCTCGGCCTGCTCGGCCAGTTCGATGACGCCCTCGCCGAACGCCTTCAGGTACGGGTCGTCGGTCGTGCCGGCGACGGCGCGCTTGTAGTTGCCCTCCATGAACACGACCGACTTCCACACGGCGAGCGTCGTGTACCAGCGCAGGTCGCGCATCGAGCGGCCCGAGCGCTCCTCGTACATCGCGATCAGCTCTTCGCGCGTCGGGAACCCCTCGCGTCGCGTGACCGCGCCGAGCGCCTCGCGCAACCCCTTTTCCGGGTCGCCGCGCTCGGTCCACATCATGCACAGGTAGCCGACGTCGGCGAGCGGGTCGCCGATCGTCGCCATCTCCCAGTCGAGCACGCCTCGCAGGCGCGCCGGCGCGCCGTGCGCGAAGATCGTGTTGCCGAGCCGGAAGTCGCCGTGCACGATCGTCGCCGCGCCCGACTCGGGCATGTTCTCGGCAAGCCACGCGCCGACGCGTTCGACGGCGTCGATCTCACGCGTCTTGTTCAGCTCCCACAGGCCGAGGAAGCGCCGCAGCTGGCGCTCGAGGTAGCCGGTCGGCTTGCCGAAGCCCTCGAGGCCGACTGCGCGCCAGTCGACGGCGTGGATCTCGACGAGCGCGTCGAGCAGCTCCTCGCTGATCCGCCGGCGCTCGGCCGGCGTGTCGATCGCCGGTGGGATCTCCGTCACGATCACGTCGCCCTCGATCAGCTCCATCACGTAGAACGGGCAGCCGATCACCGACTCCTCGTCGCACACCGCCAGCACGAGCGGCACGCGCGCCGGCGTGTCGGCCAGCGCGCGCAAGAGGCGCGCCTCGCGCAGCACGTCGTGCGCGCTCGGCGGCAGCGGCGGGCGCGGCGGGCGGCGCAGCACCATCTCGTGCTCGCCGCGGCGGATCAGGTACGTCACGTTCGAGTGCCCCTCGCCGATCGGCGTCGCCTCGATCTCGCCCTCGCCGAGCCCGTGCCGGTCGAGGAACTCGCCCAGGGCGTCGAGCACGAGCAGCGGCGGACGGCTGTTGCCCTCGGCGTCGGCTGCGCTCTGCACGATGTCGTCCGGTGCGATGGCTGTACTCACAGGCCGAAAACTACACGGCGATCGATCGACGAGACCGCAACCTTGCGCGCCGCCGAGTG
This sequence comes from uncultured Solirubrobacteraceae bacterium, assembly GCA_963782925.1. Taxonomy (GTDB): domain Bacteria; phylum Actinomycetota; class Thermoleophilia; order Solirubrobacterales; family Solirubrobacteraceae; genus Palsa-744. The sequence goes on along the minus strand of CAWALH010000002.1, from coordinate 905,811 downwards.
TCTCAACGCACCATGCCCAGAACCAACAAGCCTCTCCTCACAACCCTAATCTGCGGCCTGCTCGCCGGTTTCGCCGGAGCCGCGCCGGCGCTCGCGTCGCACTCCCAGCCCAACTACTTCGAGGGCTCGACGCTGCTGCTGAGCTCGAAGACGCGCCCGAACGCGATCGCGCAGATGCAGCACCTCGGCGTCAAGGCGCTGCGCGTCGAGCTCTCCTGGTTCGAGGTCGCGCCGAGCCCCGCGAGCGCGGCGAAGCCGGCGTTCGAAGCGAGCAACCCCGGCGCCTATCCGTGGGGCGAATACGACGCGCTGATCGGCGAAGCGCAGCGCCTCGGCTGGAAAGTGCTGCTGACCGTCACCTCGCCGGTGCCGCGTTGGGCGACGTCGAACAAGAAGGCGCCGTACGTCACGAAACCGGACCCGAAAGCGTTCGAAGAATTCATGACCGCCGTCGGGCGCCACTTCGGCCCGAGCGGCCCGTTCGGCTCGACCGTCTCGCTGTTCTCGATCTGGAACGAGCCGAACCACCCGGCGTTCCTGCAGCCGCAGTGGAACACGAACGGCACGCCCGCCTCGCCGCGGATCTACCGCGCGCTGTACCAGGCCGGCTACGCCGGGCTGAAAGCCGCCGGCATCGCGCAGCCGCCGGCGCTGCTCGGCGAGACGGCGCCGACTGGCTACGAGAAGGTCAACTACAGGCGCGAAAAAGCGAAAGCGCTGCTGCACGACGTCGCGCCGCTGCTGTTCCTGCGCGAAACGCTGTGCCTCAACAACGGCTATCGCAAATCGGGCTCGTGCACGCCGCTGAGCGCCGTCGGCTACGCGCACCACGCGTACACGACCGCCGCCGGGCCGCTGTACAAGCCGAAGGAAAAGGACGACGTCACGATCGGCGTGCTCTCGCGCCTGTCGAGCGCGCTGAGCAAAGCGTTCGCGGCGCGCGGCACGACGTCGAACCTGCCGATCTACCTGACCGAGTTCGGCGTCCAGAGCAAGCCGAACAGGTACCTCGGCGTGTCGGTCGCCCAGCAGGCCGAATACGACGCGATCGCCGAGAAGATCGCGTGGAGCAACTCGCGCGTCGTCGCGTTCTCGCAGTACCTGCTGAAAGACGACCCGCTCGGCGGCAAGCCCGGGTCGAGCGTCAACGGCGGCACGATCGGCTTCCAGACCGGCCTCGAGTACCTCAGCGGCGCGCCGAAGCCGCTGTACGCCGCGTGGCCGGTGCCGCTCGTCGTCTCGAAGTCCGGCGGCGGCTACTCGCTGTGGGGCCTCGTCCGCCCGACGGCCGGCGTCACGAAGGTGACCGTGCTCGTGCAGCCGAGCGGCTCGCGCAAGTACAAGACGCTGAAGACCGTCACGACCGACGGCCTCGGCTACTGGACGCTGCGATCGCGCGTACGCGGAGCGCACTGGCGCGTGCGTTGGGTCAGCCCGGCGGGCGTCAAGTACGAAGGCCCCGCGATCGGCGCGCACTGACCTGAGCGGCACGGCATCGCCCTCCTAGAGTGGGAGGGCGATGCCCGAGCTGCCCGAGGTCGAGATAACCGCGCGGCGGCTCGACCGCGCGCTGGCCGGCGCCGAGATCGAGTCGGCGCTCGCGCCGGGCATCAACGCGCTGAAGACGTTCGACCCGCCGCTGTCGGCGCTCGCCGGCGAGCGGATCGAGGGCGTCGGGCGGCGCGGCAAGAACGTGATCGTGCGCACGAGCGGCGAGCTCGCGCTGCTCGTGCACCTGATGTCGGCCGGGCGGCTTCAGCTCTACGACAAGCGCGCCGGGCTGCGCGACCGCACCTCGCGCCTGCTCGTGCGCCTCGCCGACGGTCGCGAGCTGCGCCTGCGCGAGTTCGGCTCCAAGCAGGCCGCGTGGGTCAAGCTGCTGCGAGCTTCGGAGCTCGACGCCGACGAGGCGCTCGCGAAGCTCGGGCCGGACGCGTGGCCCGACCCGCCCGACGGCGACGAGCTGGCCGCGCTGCTCGACCAGCCGCGTCCGCTGCACTCGCTGCTGCGCGACCAGCGCACGATCGCCGGCATCGGCCGCTCGTGGGTCGACGAGATCCTGTGGACCGCGCGGCTGTCGCCGTTCAAGCGCGGTGCCGACCTCGACGCCGACGAGCGCGCGCGCCTGCGCGAGGCGATCGTCAGCGTGCTCGGCGACGCGCTCGCGCGCTACGAGGACGTCATCGAGCTGCCGATTCCCGACAAGCTGCCGATGCCGCTGAACGTCCATCGCCACGAGGGCGAGCCGTGTCCGCGCTGCGGGCAGACGCTGCAGGCCGTGCACTTCGAGGACTACGTCATCGCGTACTGCCCGCACGGGCAGACCGACGGGCGCGTGCTGAAGGACCGGCGGCTGTCGCGGCTGCTGCGTTGAGGGGGAGCGTGCAGCGGCACGCCGTCTCGCGCTCTTGCGCCCGCTGTCGGTCACGTCGCGATCCATTTCGCGGCCGATCTCCTCGACCGCCCACGGGGCAGTGCGAGGAATCCCCCAGCAGGACCATCATGATCGCGCGATCCTGCGAGTTGTCACGCTCGATCACGTCGGTAGCCTGGTCGTGCATGGGAGTTCACCCTCCTGCGCCACGCCCCTGGCCGTTCACGCAGCGCGGGGACACTTGATTGGGGACCAGCCGACCGTAGACTCAGCCGATGGCCCGATCAAGGCGTTTCGCTACTCGTCTTGCAAGCCCTCCTAGGTGAGGTTCCAGTCAGATCATCGTCGCCGTTCAAGCTGCCGGAACATACTGTACGCTGCCAAGAAATGTTCTGGAGGGAGGGGGCCCAGCGTCATGACTGCTGAGATCGCGGTGATGAATCGCGAGGCGATCGCGCTAGCGGCAGACAGCGCGGTCACTCTCGACTTTTCCAGCGGACCGAAGGTCTTCTCCTCCGCCAATAAGATCTTTGCTCTGTCCTCGGAGCAGCCTGTGGGCGTAATGGTGTTCGGAGGCGCGGCGTTTGTCGGTATGCCGTGGGAGACGGTAATCAAGGAGATTAGGGCCAGCCTCGGTGGGAACGTGCTGCCGACCGTTTCTGCCTATAACGACCGGTTCTTCGCAGAGCTGCTGAAGCATGACGCCTTTGCTGGACCCGATGTCCAAGCTCGCTCATTCATCGCGCTTGTCGGTGAAGCGTTTCAGTCCGTGCTTACTGGGTTCCTCGAAGCAGCGGAACACGCAATTGAAACAAAAGAAGGGCTAACCGAAAAGCAACTTTCCGACCTGCTTGCGGAACAAATAACAACACATCGTGAAGCGTGGGCGGAAACAGACGCCCAGCCTGGGGTTCAGGCTGGCCTTGGGCAGCGGCTCCGCAGACGATATGCCAGGCAGATAAAAGTGCTCCGTGAAGAGGTTTTTGAGCGGCTGCCTCTCCCACGTCGGGCGGTGACAGCACTCGGTGAGATCGCAGGCCTCGTGTTCACACACCGGGTGCCGAAGCTTGCCGATCTCAACTACTCGGGGATTGTGATCGCAGGTTTTGGAGGCGACGAGTATTTCCCGCACTTGATGCGACAGCTTGTCTATGGTGTAGTGGATGGCTCGCTGCGAACGGAGGCGAGGGAGGAGCTCAGCGTCTCTTATGACAACGATGCTTGGATCGCTCCCTTCGCGCAACGCGAGATGGTCGATGCGTTCATAGAGGGACTTGAGCCGGGCTACGGGCTTCACGCCGAACGCGCCACGCGCAAGCTTGCAGATGATTTGGTCGACCTCGCGCTTGAGAAGGTCGGTCACAGTTCAGTTCAGCGTCAGAAAGTCCGGCGTGAAATCGCGACTGGAGTCGATCGGCGATTTTCAGAGCTCGATAATGAGCTACGAAGGCTTAGAAACGAACGCAATGTCTGGCCGATCATTGAAGTCGTCTCGGCGCTTCCGAAGGATGAGCTTGCGGCGATGGCCGAGTCGCTGGTCAACCTGACCTCGTTCAAGAGGCGTGTATCGAAGTCGGCGGAGACGGTGGGAGGTCCGATCGACGTGGCCGTCATTTCCCGTGGCGACGGTTTTGTGTGGATCAAGAGGAAGCACTACTTCCCCGGCGATCTGAACCCGAGATATCTCGCTAATCTCAGAGGAGGACGATGACGAACAAAGCGACGCCACACAGCTTCCGATCCGTGGGGGAGATCAAGAGACGCTTCCTTCCGAAGCAGACGCTTGCGGCTGAGCGACGCCAAGAGAGCCTCGGATCGCCGCTTACGTCCGCGGACCTAGTACGGAAAGCATCGAAACCGCGCAAAGCGTCGTCGAACCGCCGCCCGTGATCGAACCAGGCGACGAGGCACCCGACTTCGAGCTCTCCGATCAGGACGGCCGCAGGGTCAAGCTCGAAGACTTCCGCGGCCAGCGCGTCGTCCTGTACTTCTACCCAAAGGCCGACACGCCGGGCTGCACGACACAGGCGTGCGGCGTGCGTGACCGCCACGCCGACTACGACGCGGCAGGCGCCGTCGTGCTCGGCGTCTCACCCGACCCGGTCGCGAAGGTCAAGAAGTTCCACGACAAGTTCTCGCTTGACTTCGCGCTGCTCGCCGACGAGGACCACGCCGTCGCCGAGCGCTACGGCGTCTGGGTCGAGAAGTCGATGTACGGGCGCAAGTACTTCGGCAACGAACGCACGACGTTCGTGATCGACGCCGACGGCGTCGTCGCCGAGGTGCTGCGCAAGGTCAAGCCGGCCGAGCACGACGATCGCGTGCTCGCCGTGTTGGCGCAGACCGTCTGAGCGGCACCCGCCCCGGCCGCCGACCGCGGCCAGCACGCTCAGCGGATCAACGGCTCCGTCCGCGCCGCGGCGATCGTCTCGCGCAGCGTCTCCAGCGCGTCGTGGCGCGGGCGCCAGCGCAGCTCGCGCCGCGCCTTCGCCGTGTCCATGATCACCGACTCGCGAAACGCGCTGATCCACTGCGCTTGCGCCGGCAGGAACCCGAGGCGAGCGACGATCTCGGCGACGGCGTCGACGGCGAGTTCGGGAACCGGGATCGAGTACCAGCCGAGCTCGTTCGCGAGCTGCGCGATGGTCAAAGTGCCGGCGCCGGCGAGGTTGTACGCGCCGCCGGAGCCGCGCCCGAGCACGGCCGCGCGCAGCGCGGTCGCGACGTCGTCGTGGTGCACGAGCTGGAACTCGACGCCGGGGTCGGGCAGCACCGGCTTGAGGATCGGCACGCCGTCGAGCAGGCGCAGCACCGCGCGCGGCAGCCGCTCGGAGATCTGCGTGTACGGCAGGTTGTCGATCAGCAGCGGCGCGTGCGGGCCGGCGACGATGCACGGGCGCAGCACGTACGGCTCGGTCGCGCTGCCGGCGAGCGTCTGCGCGAGCAGCTCCTCGACCTCGGCCTTCTGCGCCGAGTAGTAGTGCCCTGAGCTGCCGCGCGCGGGGACGTCCTCGGTCAGCGGCTGCGGGTTGTCGGCGTGATAGCCGTACGCCGCGACCGACGAGGCGTACACGAGCCGCTTCGCGCCGGCGGCGACGGTCGCCTCGAACACGTTGCGCGAGCCTTCGAGGTTGACGGCGCGGCTCTGCTCGGCGCCGCCCATGATGATGAACGCGAGGTGCACGACGACGTCGGCGTCCTTCACGAGCTCGTCGGCCGCACCGCGATCGAGCACGTCGCCGCGCCGGTAGGCGACCTTGCGCCAGCCGTGCGCCGCCGGGTCGAATGGCCGCCGCGCCATGCCGAGCACGCTGCGCACCTCGCGGGCGCGCTCGAGCGCGCCGACGAACGCCGTGCCGATCTCGCCCGTCGGGCCGGTTACGGCAACGGTCAGACCGCTCGTGGAGGCCGCGCGAGGCGCCATCGACGTTTAGTACAGCACGCCGCGCCGTACGCTTGAGTCGTGCTCGCGCTGCTCGCGTCTGCCTCGATCGGCGACACGCTCACCTCGTTCTTCAACGCGGTCGGGCAGTTCTTCTCCGACCTCGCCGCCGTCAACTGGGGGACGCTGCTGCTCGGGCTGCTGTTCTTCGGGCTGAACCTGACGCTGCGCTCGCGCGCGTTCTTCCACAGCCTGCGCGCCGCCTATCCGGCGGTCCGCTTCCAGTGGCGGCGCGTGTGGGGCGCCTACTGGGCCGCCGTCGGCTTCAACAACGTCGTGCCCGCGCGCGGCGGCGACGTGATCAAGCTGTTCCTCACGCGCTCGTCGATCCCCGGCTCGAGCTATCCGACGGTCGCCGCCGCGTTCTTCGTCGAGTCGGTGTTCGACGCCGCTGTCGGCGTGCTCGTCCTGGTCTTCGCCTTCACGCAGGGCGTCTTCCCGAAGCCGCCCGACTTCTCGAAGCTGAACGCGTTCGAAATCTCCTACTTCGCCCAGCACTTCCGCTTCACGCTCTTCCTGATCACCGCGATCGCCGTGCTCGGGCTCGTCGCATTCGCCGTGCTGTCCTCGCGCGTCAAGGCGTTCTGGGCGCGCGTGCGCCAGGGCGTGACGATGCTCACCGACCGGCGCCGCTACCTGCGCGAGGTCGTCTCGCTGCAGGTGCTCGCGTGGCTTTCGCGCTTCGCCGCGTTCTGGTTCCTGCTCGACGCGTTCGGCGTCGGCGGCTCGGTCAAGAACGTGCTGCTCGTGTTCGGCGTCAACCAGGTCGCCGGCGCCGTCCCGTTCACGCCGGGTGGCGCCGGCGTGCAGCAGGCGCTGCTCGTCAAGGTGTTCGCGAGCAGCGCACCGACCGCCGTCGTCGCGGCCTACTCGGTCGGCCAGCAGATCGCGATCGCCGCGTTCACGGCGACCGTCGGGCTCTGCTCGGTCGTGTTCATCTTCCGCTTCCGCTCGTTCAAGGAGGTGATCTCGGCCGGGCGCGCCTCGCGCGAGGCCGAGCGCGCCGAACAGCGCGAGGCGGAAGGCAGGGGCGAGCCGCGCGCTACTGAAGCCCCGCGCGCGCCTCGCGCACGAGCGTGACGGCCTCGGGGAAGATCAGCGCCATCACCGTGCGGATCTGCTCGGCCTGCGCCTCGGCGTTGCCCTGCAGGTTGATCCGCTCGACGGCCGCGACCGTCATGTCGACGGCGAGCTTGATCGCGTTGTCCGCCCACGCCAATCGCTGCTGACCCTGCATCTGCTCGGCGAACTCCGCCAGACGTCGCTGGAGCTCCTCAGGATCTCCGAACAGGTCGCCCAGGCCGCCGCCCTCCATGCGCTCATCATAGACTGAGCGTCCCCGATGGCCAGCAACGCCGAGATCCAGCAGCAGGTCGCACGCGAGACGGAGTGGCGCTCGCGCCTCGCCGTGCCCGCGTTCGCCGCCGGCGTGCTCTACCTGCTCAGCGGGATCATCACCAACTCGGTCGCCGGCGGGGCTCCAACCGTCGGCCTGCTGCAGGGCCTCACGCCGGCGCTCTCGGGCGAAGCCGACCCGGCGGTCAGCCCGCGCGCGCCCGAAGTCAAATACCTCAGCCACCACGCCTCCTCGCTGATCATCTCGAGCGTGCTCGCCGCCGCCGCGATCGGCGTGCTGACGCTCGTGCTGCTGCTGCTCGCCGACGCCGGGCGCTTCCGTCGCCCGGCCGCTTGGCGGGCCGCCCGCCCGCTCGTCCTCGTCGGCGGCATCGCGCTCGCCCTGATCAGCGTCGTCCATCAGGTCGTCCTCGCGATCGAAACGCACAAGTTCGCGACCGGCCACGACCTCTCCAACAACGCCGTCGACCACGCGCTGGCGAAGAGCACGCCGAACCTGGTCAGCCAGTACCTCGACCTGCTCGCCGGCCTCTCGGTCGCCGTCGCGATGGGCGTGATCGTCGTCAACGCGATTCGCGTCGGGCTGGTCACGCGCTGGCTCGGCATCGTCGGGATCATCAGCGCGATCCTGATCTTCCTGCCGATCGGCGGCGCGACGCTCGAGGTGATCCCGTCGTTCTGGCTCGTCGCGATCGGGATCCTGTACGTCGGCAAATGGCCGAACGGGCAGCCGCCCGCATGGGAGTCCGGCGAAGCGCGTCCCTGGCCCTCGCGCGCGCAGATGCGCGAACAAGCCGCCGGCGGTCCCCGCCCCGCGCTCGCGACCGGCTCCGGCGACGTCGCGCCGGAGCCCGCCAAGCCGGCCGGTGGCAGCGGCTCTGCGCGCAAACGCCGCAAGCGCGGCGCGCGCGACGGAGACGGCACGCGCTGACGCCGCGGGCACGATGTCGACAGAACCGGACCCAGCCACGACTTCCGCGCTAGATGGGGAACTCGCCGCCCTCCTCGAGATCAAGACCTTCGACCCGCCCGCCGAGTTCTCAGAGCACGCGCTGCTCAGCGACCCGGCGATCTACGAAGAGGCCGCCGCGGACCCGCTCGCCTGGTGGGCCGCACAGGCCGAGCAGCTCGACTGGTTTCAGAAGTGGACGCGCGTGCTCGACGACGAGAACCCCCCGTTCTATGAGTGGTTCACCGGCGGCTCGCTGAACGTCTCCTATAACTGCCTGGACCGCCACGTGATCGCCGGGCACGGCGATCGCATCGCCTTTCACTGGCGCGGCGAGGACGGCTCTGAGCGCGAGATCACCTACGCAGAGCTGCTCGCCGAGGTCCAGCGCTTCGCAAGCGCCTTGAAGGACCAGGGCGTGGGCAAGGGCGACGTCGTCGGCATCTACCTGCCGATGATCCCCGAGGTGCTCGTCGCGATGCTCGCCTGCGCGCGGATCGGCGCGCCGCACAACGTCGTCTTCGGCGGCTTCTCCGCCGAGGCCGTGCGCGAGCGGATGGAGTTTTCTGAGGCCAAGCTCCTGATCACCGTCGACGGCGCTCAGCGCAGGGGCAAGACGGCGCCGGTCAAGGACCGCGTCGATGAGGTGATGGGCGACCTGCAGACGCTCAAGAAGATCGTCGTCGTCCGTAGCTCCGGCACGCCGTGTCAGATGCAGGAGGGCCGCGACGTCTTCTACGAGGAGATCTGCGCCGCCGCCGACCCGGCCTGCCCGCCCGAGCCGCTTGACGCAGAGCACCCGCTGTTCATCCTCTACACCTCGGGCTCGACCGCCAAGCCGAAGGGCATCCTGCACACCAGCGGCGGCTACCTGACGGGCGTCGCCGCGACGCACCGCTACGTCTTCGACTGCAAGCCGCAGTCAGACGTCTACTGGTGCGCCGCCGACGTCGGCTGGATCACCGGGCACTCCTACATCGTCTACGGCCCGCTCTGCAACGGCGCGACGTCGGTCATGTGGGAGGGCGCGCCCGACTACCCGCACAAGGGCATCTGGTGGGAGATCGTCGAGCGCTACGGCGTCACGATCCTCTACTGCGCGCCGACGGCGATCCGCGCTGCGATCAAGTGGGGCGCACAGTGGCCGGGCAAACACGACCTTCAGAGCCTGCGCCTGCTCGGCTCGGTCGGCGAGCCGATCAACCCGAAGGCGTGGCTCTGGTACCACAAGGTGATCGGTGGCGAGCGCTGCCCGATCCTCGACACGTGGTGGCAGACCGAGACCGGCGCGATCATGATCTCCCCGCTGCCCGCCATCACCAAGACGAAGCCCGGTTCGGCGTGCTTCCCCTTCCCCGGCGTGTTCGCCGAGGTCCGCGACGAGTCCACCGGCGAGCCGATCGAGGAAGGCCAGGGGCTGCTCGTGCTGACCCGTCCGTGGCCGTCGATGCTGCGCACCCTCTACAAGGAGCCCGAGCGCTTCCTCGAGACCTACTTCAAGCGCTTCGGCTCAGAGACCTACCTCGTCGGCGACGCCGCGCGGATCGACGCCGACGGCTACATCTGGGTGATCGGGCGGATCGACGACGTCGTCAACGTCTCCGGGCACCGGCTCTCCACAGCCGAGCTCGAGTCCTCGATCGTCGCGCACTCAGACGTCGCCGAGGCCGCCGTGATCGGCCAGCACGACGAGGACACCGGCCAGGCGATCGTCGCGTTCGTCACGCTGCAGGGCGAGCTCTCAGGCGACGAGCTGACGATCGAGGGCATCCGCGAGACGGTCGCGATGCGGATCGGCAGGTTCGCCCGCCCGAAGCGGATCATCTGGGCCGAGGAGCTGCCAAAGACGCGCTCGGGCAAGATCATGCGCCGCCTCTTGCGCGACATCGCCGAGGGACGCGCGCTCGGCGACGTGACGACGCTCAGGGACCCGGCCGTCACGGCTCAGCTGGAGGAGCGCGTCAGGGAGATGCTGGGGCAGGAGGACTGAGCGAGGCCGCGCGGCTAAGGGGCATCCCCTATATGCCTACGGGTCGGCGGTGCGATCATGGAGCGATGGCATCTGCGCAGCAGACCGCCGCCGCGCCGCCGCAGAGCCATCGTCTGCAGCGCTATCCTGACCGCGGCCTGCTCGGCGGCGTCGGCGCCGGCATCTCCGAGCAGCTCCGCGTTCCCGTGCAGCTCGTGCGCTTCGCGATGGCGCTGATGCTCGCAGCCGGCGGGATCAGCATCGCGCTGTACGCGCTTGCGTGGAGGCTCCTGCCGATCGCGCCCGAGAGCGAGGGCGTCGAGCGTCCAAAGGGCGCCTGGCGCGAGGCGCTGCTGATCGTGATCGCGGCGCTCGCAGTCCTCTACGGCCTGCGCCGTGCCGGTCTGCTGCTCGGCGAGTCGCTGATGTGGCCGCTCGTGCTCGCGACGTTCGGACTGGTCCTCGTGTGGCGTCCGATCGCCGCCTCGGGCGGCCCGGACGCGGGGCGGCGGCTGCTGCCGCTGCGCGCGCGGCTGCGTCCGGCGGGGACCGGTCTGCCGCGGCCGCTCGTCGGCGTGATGCTCGTCGCGTTCGCCTCCGCCGCGCTGCTGCACGCGCTCGGCGTGCTCGGCAACCTCGGCAAGGCGCTCAGCGCAGTCGCGATCGTCGCGACGATGCTCGGCCTGCTGCTCGGTCCGTGGCTCGTGCGGCTCGTGCGCAGCCTGTCGTTCGAGCGCTCCGCGCGGATCCGCGAGCAGGAGCGCGCCGAACTCGCCGCGCATCTGCACGACTCGGTGCTGCAGACGCTAGCGCTGATCCAGAAGCGCGCCGCCGAGCCGCGCGAGGTCGCCGGCCTCGCGCGCCGCCAGGAGCGCGAACTGCGCCGCTGGCTGTTCGACCGCCCCGGCGCGGAATCCGGCGACAGCGTCAAGGCGCTGCTCGGCCGCGTCGCCGCCGAGGTCGAGGAGCTGCACGGAGTCCCCGTCGAGCTCGTCGTTGTCGGCGACGCGCCGGTCGACGCGCGCCTGGAAGCGCTCGTGCAGGCCGCGCGCGAGGCGCTCACGAACGCCGCCAAGTTCGCCGGCGCCGCGCGCGTCGACCTGTACGTCGAGATCGGCCCCGCGCGCGTCGAGGCGTTCGTGCGCGACCGCGGCGTCGGCTTCGACCCGGCCGCGATCCCCGACGACCGTCGCGGCGTGCGCGACTCGATCGTCGGGCGGATCGAGCGCCACGGCGGGCACGCGTCGGTCCGCAGCGAGCCCGGCGCCGGCACCGAGGTCGAGCTCGTCGTCGAGCGCCCGCGCGGCGAGCGCGGGCAGGTCTCGATGAGCCCGGTCACCTCGTGAGCGGCGAGCGCGAGCGCGTGCGCGTCGTGATCGTCGACGACCACGACCTGTTCCGCGCCGGCGTCCGCGCCGAGCTCGGCAGCCGGATCGACGTCGTCGGCCAGGCCGGCGGCGTCGCCGACGCAGTCGCGACGATTCGCGCGAGCCGCCCCGACGTCGTGCTGCTCGACGTGCACATGCCCGACGGCGGCGGCGTCGAGGTGATCAGCCGCGTCTGCGCGGAGCTTCCCGACGTGCGCTTCCTCGCCCTGTCGGTGTCCGACGCCGCCGAGGACGTGATCGCCGTGATCCGCGCCGGCGCGCGCGGCTACGTGACGAAGTCGATCTCCGGCGCCGAGCTGGCCGACGCGGTCGCGCGCGTCGCCGAAGGCGACGCCGTCTTCTCGCCGCGCCTGGCCGGTTTCGTGCTCGACGCGTTCGCCGACGTACCGTCGGACGCCGCCGCGCCCGACGGCGCCGATCCCGAGCTCGACCAGCTGACGCCGCGCGAGCGCGAGGTCCTGCGGCACATCGCGCGCGGCTACATGTACAAGGAGATCGCGCAGCGCCTGGAGATCTCGGTCAAGACCGTCGAGGCGCACGTCGGCGCCGTGCTGCGCAAGCTGCAGCTCTCCAGCCGCCACGAGCTGAGCCGCTGGGCGCTGCAGCGGCGCCTCGTCAGCCTCGACTGACCCTAGGGGCGATCCCCGATTGCGCGCCGCGCGGCGAGCGGTCACAGTCGAGCCATGCCCGCGGCGATCGAGACGCACGGCCTGACCAAGCGCTTCGGCGCGCGCACGGCGATCGACGCGGTCGACCTGCACGTCCCGAGCGGCACCGCGTTCGGCTTCCTCGGCCCGAACGGCGCCGGCAAGACGACGATGATCCGGATGCTGCTCGGCCTCACGCAGGCGACCGGCGGCACGATGAGCCTGCTCGGGCGGCCCGTGCCGGCCGAGCGCGCCGAGGCGCTCCGGCGCGTCGGCGCGATCGTCGAGGAGCCGCGCTTCCACACGCATCTGTCCGGCCGCGAGAACCTGCGGATCATCGCCGCCGCGCGCGGCCCCGAGGCGCACGCGCGGATCGCGCCGGCGCTCGCGCGCGTCGGCCTCGCCGCGCGCGCCGACGAGAAGGTCAAGCGCTACTCGCTCGGCATGCGCCAGCGCCTCGGCGTCGCGCGCTGCCTGCTGGCCGACCCGCAACTGCTGATCCTCGACGAGCCGACCAACGGCCTCGACCCCGGCGGCATCCAGGAGTTCCGCGAGATGATCCGCGCGATGGTCGAGCAGGAGGGGCGGACCGTGTTCGTCTCCTCGCACCTGCTCGACGAGGTCGAAAAGACGTGCGACGCCGCCGCGATCGTCGATCGCGGCAAGATCGTCACGCAGGGCCCGATCGCCGAGCTCGCGCGCGAGGGCGAGCAGAACGAACTGCTGCTCGGCGTCGACGACGTCGAGCTCGCGGTGATCGCGCTCGAGCGCTCCGAGCTCGTGCACGAGCTGCACCGCGCCGACGGCGGCCTGCGCGTCGCCCTGACCGGTCCGCCCGAGTCGGCGGCAGGCGTCACCGCCGCGCTCGTCCACGGCGGCGTCGGCGTGCTGCGCGTCGAGCCGGTCCGCGAGAGCCTCGAGCGGCGCTTCCTCGAGATCACGAGCCGGCTGGAGTCGCCCGAGCTGCCCTCGAGCGCCGAGGAGCTCTCCCGATGAGCGCCGCCGTCGCGCTGCAGATGTTCGGCGCCGACCTGCTGAAGCTGCGCAAGAAGCGCAGCACGCTGATCTGGGCGCTCGTGCTCGCGCTGGCGCCGGTCTTGGTCTTCTTCATCGTCAAGGCCGCGCAGCACTCCTCCAACCCGCTCGCGCACGAACCGGCCGGCGGGATCCAGGGCTACCGCGACGGGCTGCGCGCGGTAGCGATCTTCTTCGGCCCGCTCGCGGCGATCCTGATCGGCGTCGAGGCCGGCGCCGGCGACGTATCGGCCGGCGTCTTCCGCGACCTCGTCGTCACCGGCCGCGCCCGCGGCGCGCTGTTCGCCTCACGGATCCCGGCGGCGCTGACGTTGTGCTGGACGGTCGTCCTCGGCGCCTTCGCGCTGCTCTTGATCGGCACGTACGCGCTCGCCTCGGGTCGGCCGACGCCGGACGCCGCGCTGATCTTCAACGGCCTCGGCTTCATGCTGCTGTCGACCGGCGTGATCTGCGTCGTCGCCGTCGGCTTCGCCTCGCTGACCGGCTCGAAGGCCGCGTCGATCACGGCGCTGATCGGCTGGCAGCTCGTCGCCAGCCCGCTGATCTCGCAGATCAGCTCGCTCGGCACCGCCCGTCGCGCGCTGCTGAGCGAGTCGGTCTCGCACTTCAGCCCGGTCGAGACCGGTGGGCACGGCGCGAGTGTCACCGTCCCGGGGGCCACCGCGGTGATCGTGATCGCCGCCTGGCTCGTCGTGTTCGTCGCGCTCGGCGCCTGGCGCACGCGCCGGATGGATGCCTAGCGCCTCTGACCGCTGCCCGCGCGTTCTCCCGCGCGGGCGGCGGTCAGAGCCCGCTGAGCGTTCAGACCTTGCGGTGCTCGGGCACCCACGAGCCGTCGTCGGCGCGTGCGAAGTCCTGGAACAGCCCCGGCGCCTCGACCTGCATGATCCGCGCGAACTCGTCGAACACGAGCCGCAGCTCCTCCTCGGCGCCCGGCGCCGTGCGCATCTCGATCACGTGGCGCAGCGTGCGCGCGTTCGCCGTCCACACGATGTCCGTCGACAGGCCGATCGGCGCGAGCCGGCGAAGCGCCGACGTGACCTCCTTCTTGACGTGGAACGGCACGCCGTCGTCGTCGATCCCGAGCTCCGACGCGGCGCTGACCTGGAACTCCTCGAGCTGCTCGACGATCGACAGGACCTGCTCGCGCACCGGCTCGAGCGCCGGCGGCACGCGGAAGCCGATGTCGGTCAGGCGCACGTAGCGCAGGCTCTCCTGGCTGAACGCCGAGCCCGCGCGATGACGAACAAGCTCATGTGTAAAAACTCTCGAACAATTCCGAATAGCGAAAGAGTAATTTGCGTGCTCGAGCACGCTCCCGTGCGCCGAGCGCAGGATGTTCGCGAAGTACTCGCGCTGGTCGGTTCGCACGCGCGAGACGTTCGGGTTCAGGCCCGGCTCCCAGCTGCGGTAGCACGCACGGCCGCCGAACTCGACGATCAGCTCGCCGCCGTTCGCCGCCCCGTCGGCCTCCTCGAGCCGGCGTTCGAGCCACGACTCGCCGCCGACGTCGGCGAGGTATCCGCGCATCCCCTCGACGTCGATCGACGGCCGGGCGATGAGGAAGACCTGCGGAGTCGTCTCGTGCATCGGGGCGAGGATGCTAGGCCGTCTCTCGGACGACGCCGGGGGCTTGTTACCCTCAGGCCGAGTGGATCACGTGCCCGCTGAAAACGGCTCGTCGACGATCGTCCAGGCCATCGACGTCAGCCGCCGATACGGCGAGGGCGAAGCGGCCGTCGACGCGCTGTCGGACGTCAGCGTCGCGTTCCCGAAGTCGCGCTTCGCCGCGATCATGGGCCCGTCGGGCTCGGGCAAGTCGACGCTGATGCACATCCTCGCCGGGCTCGACCGGCCGACCTCGGGCACGGTGCGCATCGACGACGTCGAGCTGACCGGACTCGACGACAGGCGGCTGACCGAGCTGCGCCGCGATCGAATCGGGTTCATCTTCCAAACCTTCAACCTCCTCCCGGTCCTCAACGCCGAAGAGAACATCCTCCTGCCGCTGTCGATCGCAGGACGCCGTCCCGACCGCGAGTGGCTCGACCGGCTGATCGAGACGGTCGGCATCGGCGACCGGCTCACGCACCGCCCGGCCGAGCTGTCCGGCGGCCAGCAGCAGCGCGTCGCCGTCGCGCGCGCGCTCGTCTCGCGGCCCGACGTCGTGTTCGCCGACGAGCCGACCGGCAACCTCGACTCGAAAGCGTCGGGCGACGTGCTCGACCTGCTGCGCCACGCCGTCGACGACTTCGGCCAGACGGTCGTGATGGTCACGCACGACGCCCACGCCGCCTCGTTCGCCGACCGCCTGCTCGTGCTCGCCGACGGGCGGATCGTCCACGACGGCCCGTCGCTGACGGCCGACGACGCGCTCGACCTGCTGAAGGACTGATGGCGCGGCTCGTCCTGCGCGGCTTCCTGCAGCGAAAGCTCCGCGTCACGCTGACGGCGATCGCGATCGCGCTCGGCGTCGCGCTGATGGCCGGCACGTACATCCTCACCGACACGATCAACCAGTCGTTCGCCGGCATCTTCAAGACCGCCGCCAAAGGCGACGCGGTCGTCGTCACGCCGACGCAGACGCTCGGCAACCGGACCCAGTCGCAGACCTCGCCGATCGACGAACGGATGCTCGCCCAGGTCCGCGCGACGCCGGGCGTCGCGAAGGCCGCCGGCGGGATCTTCACGCCGGTGACGTTCCTCGACACGAAGCGCAAACGGCTGACGACCGGCGGCGCGCCGGCGTTCGTCGGCGCCGTCATCCCGAAGCCGTTCGAGTCGTTCTCGCCGGTCAAGGGCGGCTTCCCGCGGGGGCCGAGCGAAGTCGCGATCGATCAGGCGACCGCCCAACGAGCCAACCTCGAGGTCGGCGGGCGGATCCTGATCGCCGGGCGCGCTCCGGTCAAGCAGTACACGATCGTCGGCATCGTCAAGTTCGGCGGCGGCGAATCGTTCGGCGGCGCCGGCGCGGCGCTGCTGACGCTGACGGAGGCGCAGCGCGTCGTCGGCGAGCCGGGCCGCTTCGACCAGCTCGACGTCGCCGCCGACCCCGGCGTCAGCCCGGAAGCGTTGCGCGCACGGATCCGCGCCGTGCTGCCGCGTACGGTCGACGTGCGCACGGGCGAACAGCAGGCCGACAAGAACACCTCCGACCTCGAAGAAAACCTCAGCTTCCTGCGCACGTTCCTGCTCGTGTTCGCGTACGTCGCGCTCGTCGTCGGCGCGTTCATCATCTTCAACACCTTCTCGATCACCGTCGCTCAGCGCACGCGCGAGTTCGGCCTGCTGCGCACGCTCGGCGCCTCGCGGCGGCAGATCATGCGCGAGGTCGTCGCCGAAGGGCTGCTGCTCGGCGTGCTCGGCGCCGTACTCGGCCTGTTCGCCGGGATCGGCCTCGCGCCGGCGCTCGACGGGCTGTTCAAGGCGTTCGGCGCCGACCTGCCTGACAGCGGCACGGTGCTCGAGACGCGCACGATCGTCGTCTCGCTGCTCGTCGGCGTGATCGTGACGATCCTCGCCGGGCTGCCGCCGGCGCTGCGCGCGACGCGCGTGCCGCCGCTCGCGGCGATGCGCGAGGGCGTCGAGATCCCGCCGCGCCAGGCGATCACGCGCGGGCGCTACGCCGTGCCGATCCTGCTCGCGCTGATCGCGATCCGGCTGATCGTCGCGATCGCGGGCAACGAGGGGACCGGCACGATCGTGATCGTCGCGGCGGCCGGCGTCCTCGTCGCCGGCATCCGCCTGCGCCAGCGCGCGCGCGGTCGCAAGTACCGCGTCGTCCCGTTCCTCGCGCGCACGCTCGGCGTGCTCGTCACCTGGCGCGGCATCACCGGTCGCCTCGCGCGCGAAAACACGATCCGCCAGCCCGGGCGAACGATGGTCACCGCCGCCGCGCTGACCGTCGGCCTCGCGCTCGTCGCGTTCGTCGCCGTGCTCGCCGACGGTACGAAGGCGACGATCGACCAGGCCGTCAGCCGCTCGTTCGCCGGCAACCTGATCATCGAGAACTCGCAGAACGGCGGCGGCGGGCAGGGGATCCCGACGCTCGTCGCGCCCGCCGTCGGCAGGGTGCCCGGCGTCGCCACGGTCACGCCGATCGCGTTCACCGTCGGGCGCCTGCGCGGCCAGAGCAAGAACGCGACGATCACGGCGATCGAACCGGGCACGTTCGAGCGGATGTACCGCGTCGAATGGAAGCAGGGCTCGGACGCGACGCTGCTCGGCCTCGACAGCACCGGCACGGTCCTCTCGAAGGGCTACGCCGAAGAACACCACCTGAAGGTCGGGCAGACCGTCTCCGTGCTGACGCCGACCGCGCAGCGCGTCTCGCTGAAGGTGCTCGGGATCGTCGACGAAAAGTCGCGCGTGCTCAGCGACCTGACGATCAGCGTCGCGCTCGCGCGCAGCGCGTTCGGCCAGCGCGAAGACGCGATCGACTTCGTCGGCTATGCGTCGGGAGCGAGCAACGCGCAGGTGCAGCCGGCCGTCGACCGCCTGCTCGAAGGCCAGTTCCCGCAGACGCGCTCGCGCACGGCGGCGCAGTTCAAGGAAGAACAGGCCAACCAGGTCAACACGCTGCTGACGCTGATCTACGTGCTGCTCGCGCTGTCGGTGATCGTCTCGCTGTTCGGCATCGTCAACACGCTGATCCTGTCGATCTACGAGCGCACGCGCGAGCTCGGGATGATGCGCGCGATCGGCACCTCGCGGCGGCAGATCCGCCAGATGATCCGCTACGAGTCGATCATCACGTCGCTGATCGGCGGCGTCTTCGGGCTCGTGATCGGCGTCGTCGGTGCGCTGATCGTGATCGTCTGGCCGCTGTCGGGATCGGGCTACGTGATCGCGATCCCGTACGGCACGCTGATCGTGCTGCTGTTCGTCGCCGCGCTCGCCGGGCTGCTCGCGGCGCAGCTGCCCGCGCGCCGCGCCGCGCGGCTGAACATGCTGCAGTCGCTCGCCTCCGAGTAGCTCCCGCGCGCGCTCCCGGCGTCACGCGCGCGCCGCGCGGCTAAGCTGGCGGGCGATGTCAGCAGCCGCCGCCCCCGAGTCGACCGACGCCGAGCTGCAGGCGACCGCGTGGGACCTCGAGCCGCTGCTCGAAGGCGACGGCCCCGACGGCGTCGAGCGGCGCATGGCCGACGCGCTCGAGCGCGCGCAGGCGTTCGCCGGTGCGTACGCCGGCAAGCTCGAGGAGCTCGACTCCGACGGGCTGCGCGCGGCGATGGACGAGCTCGCGGCGATCCACGACCTGATCGGCCGCGCCGGCACGTACGCGGCGCTGCGCTTCTCGACGGACACGGCCGACCCGGCCAACGGCGCGCTGTTGCAGCTCGCGCAGGAACGCGGCACGGCGATCGAGACGACGCTGCTGTTCTTCGAGCTCGAGTGGGCGGCGCTCGACGACGCGCGCGCCGAGGCGCTGCTCGCCGGCGAGGGCCTGGACTTCTGCGGCCACTACCTGCGCAACGTGCGCCGCTACCGCGAGCACCTGCTGTCAGAGCCCGAGGAGAAGATCCTCGCCGAGAAGGCGCTGACCGGCGCGAGCGCGTGGACGCGGCTGTTCGAGGAGCTGACGTCGGCGATCGAGGTCGAGCTGCCGGACGGCGGCGAGGCCGGGAAGGCCCCGCTCGACGTCGCGCTCAGCCGCCTGTCGCTGGCCGACCGCGAGCTGCGGCGCACGACGGCCGAGGCGGTGACGGCGGCGCTCGCGCCGGGCCTGCGCACGCGCGCGTACCTGTTCAACACGCTGCTCGCCGACAAGGGCGTCGACGACCGCCTGCGCCGCTACCCGAACTGGCTGGCCGCGCGCAACCTCGCGAACGAGGCGAGCGACGAGTCGGTGCAGGCGCTGATCGACGCGGTCCGCGCGCGCAACGAGATCCCGCGGCGCTGGTATCGCCTGAAGGCGAGGCTGCTCGGCGTCGAGCGGCTCGCCGACTACGACCGGATGGCGTCGGTCACCGAGGACGAGGTCGTCTTCCCGTTCGCGCACGCGCGCGAGATCGTGCTCGACTGCTACTCGTCGTTCTCGCCCGAGCTCGGCGACGTCGCCCGGCGCTTCTTCGACGACCATCGGATCGACGCGCCGGTGCGCCCGGGCAAGCGCGGCGGCGCGTTCTGCGCGTCGGCGGTGCCGTCGGTCGAGCCGTACGTGCTGCTCAACTACACGTCCAAGCGCCGCGACGTGCTGACGCTCGCGCACGAGCTCGGCCACGGCGTGCACTTCGCGCTCGCCGCGCGCCAGGGCATCTTCCACCAGAGCACGCCGCTGACGCTCGCCGAGACGGCGTCGGTGTTCGGCGAGACGATCGTCTTCGGCCGCCTGCTCGAGGAGGACAGCTCGCCGGCGTCGCGCCTGGCGCTGCTCGCCGAGAACCTCGAGGACACGATCGCGACGGTCTTCCGCCAGGTCGCGATGAACCGCTTCGAGGACCTCGTCCACACCTCGAGGCGCGAGGAGGGCGAGCTGTCGGTCGAGCGCTTCGGCGAGCTGTGGGCCGACAGCCAGTCCGAGCTGCTCGGCGACTCGGTCGAGGTGACCGACGGCTACCGCTCGTGGTGGTCGTACATCCCGCACTTCATCGGCTCGCCCGGCTACGTCTACGCGTACGCGTACGGCCAGCTGCTCGCGCTGTCGGTGTACGAGCGCTACGAGGAGCTCGGCGCCGAGATGGTGCCGCGCTATCTCGAGCTGCTCGCCGCCGGCGGCTCGAAAAGCCCCGAGGACTTGGGGCGGATCGTCGGCATCGACCTCGCCGACCCGGGGTTCTGGGACGCCGGGCTCGATCTGGTCGAGCGGCAGCTGCAGGAAGCGGAAGCCGCGGCCGAGGCGTCCGGGCGACTGTAGCGCCGAGGCGCATCGTCCTCTCGCAATTCACCGAATCCTCTGCAGGCAGACCTTCGGCCAGCCTGCACTGCCGCCGAACTCGTCGATGCAGCCCGAACCCGGATCGGTGCTGTACGTCGGCGTGCAGCCAAGCAACTGGGCGAGCTGGTTGATCGCGCTCTGATATCTGGCGCGATCGATCCACAGCCCCGCTTTGCCGCCGACGCGGAGCAGCCTCGCGATCTCCGAGACGTTCTTCGCGGTCAGCGGCGCTCCCTGCGCGGTGATGTAGTCGGCGATTTCGTTGACGAACGGGTACGGCGGTTCGGTCGCCCAGTCGGGCACCTGCACGAGCATCGGGATCCGGCCAAATGGAGGCTGGGAGTCGGTCGTCTGGGCGTTGAGGTTGATCGCGTCGCGGAAGCCGGATGCCATGCCGTAGACCTCGTGGTAGCCCTCGCCGCCGAGGTCCAGGTGCACGTGGTAGCTGCCGTCGACGCCCATGTCGGCCCGGCTGGCGAACTTGGCCGGATTCGTCGTCGAAGGCACGCCGACCTTCGCGCGCACGGCGTTGACTACCTCGGTGAGCGGTCGCGGCCCGCTGTTGTACCCCTTCGCCATGTACTGCGCGGCTTGCGATGCGGCGATCGGCGGCGTCGGCGCAGCGACCTCGAGGTCGCCGAACATCTGGGTCGCGAGACCGATCGTGAGCGCGCCGTTGTACACCGCGAGCCCGACGACGGCGGCGGGCAGCGTCACCGCGCTGGTGGCCACCAGGAAGGCCGCGCCGACCGCGCCGAGAGCCGAAGCTCCCACGTAGCCCCAGAAGCCGACGTCATCGGCGGCTGACGCCCGAACCGAGGCGAGCGTCCCGCCGGTGTGCGGAGGAGGCGGAGGCAGGATCGGGCTCATCGCTCGTTCGATCGAGTCGATCAGGTTCCCGCTCGGCATCGTCACCATCGAGAAGGTGAAGTCGACGCCGGCCGGCGCGGTGATCGTCACGGTCCACTTGCCGGCGGCTGGCGTGGCCACCACCACGACCCAGGACGAGCCGTGTCCGTCGGTCTTCACGTACAGCGACGAGGTGTCGACGTCCTGGTTGTAGACGCGGCCGGACGGATCGCGGAGCGTGACCGTCGCGCCGGTCGGGAACGCGAACAGGCCGCTGTCGTCGCAGACGCTCGCGCACAGGTACGGCGAGCCGGCGGCGACGGCCAGCGATTGAGTTCGCGTGATCGCCGGTCCGTTCGGTCCCGTGGGCCGCGCCTGCGCACGCTGTCCGGGCTGCGCGACGCCGTCGAGCGAGGTGATCGAGAGATAGCTGAACGCGTTTTCGCCGTCCGCCCACGCGCAGTGATAGACGGGCACGTAGGTGACGTTCCCGTTGGGCGAGGCGTCGTTGCGGCTGGGCGAGTCGTCGTAGCCGTTGCCGTTGAGCCGGTACAGACCCACGAGCCCCGGCTCGGAACCGGTGAGCAGGTTGAACATGCACGCGGGCAGCTCCTGCTGGCTCAGTCCGCGGTTGAACAGCACGACGTCCTCGACGACGCCGACGAACTGGTTGTACGGCTCCTGCGTCTGCTGCGTGGCGCCGATCAGGAGGGGCTCGGTACCCGACACGTTGAGCGGCGTCGGGAGGCTGCCGCGCGGTGTCGCCGACAGCGGCTGGCCGTCGAAGTAGAGGCTCAGCTGGCCCGCTCGGCGCACGGCCGCCACGTGATGCCACTGGCCGTCGAGCGCGGTCGTCGCGACGGAGTCGATCTCGTAGTAGCCGAAGCCGTTGTCGGTCGCGAACTTGATCGTTCCGTCGGGCCTCACGACGAGCAGCCAGCCGGCCGAGCTCTGACTGCCGCCGCCGGCGGACTTCTTCGACGCGACCGTGCCGCCGCGCGTGGTCTCGAACAGAGCCGCGACGGTGAAGTCGCCGGCGCCGAACTGAAGCGCGCCGACGTTCGGCGCGGCGAGGTTCCCCGGAGCGCCGATCTGGGCGCCCTGGTCGACCTTCGCCGCTGGCCGCGGAAGCGGCTTCGGCCAGTCCTGCACCCATGCGCCGGTGGGCACGCCGCAGGCCCAGACGTTGGCGTTCGCGTCGACGCCGAAGAGATGCGCGTCCGGCCCGCTCTGCGCGGAGATCTGAGCGAGCGCGAGCGGTGGACGGCTCGGCCAGTCCTTGACCCACGCTCCCCCTGGCAGGCCGATCGCCCACAGGTCGTGGTTGACGTCGAGCCCGAACAGGTGCGGGTCCGGGCCGTTCTGCGCCGCCAGCGCGATCAGCGGGACGGGCGGCTGCTTGGGCCAGTTCTGGACCCACCCGCCGCTCGGCAGGCCGATCGCGTAGAGGTTGTGGCTGGCGTCGAGCCCGAAGAGATGGGGATCGCTGCCTCCCTGTGCGGCGATCGCGACCAGTGGCGCCGGTGGCGCCGACGGCCAGTTGTGGACCCACGCGCCCGACGGCACGCCGGTCGCGTAGAGGTTGTGGCCGGCGTCGAGGCCGAACAGGTGCGCATCCGAGCCGGCTTGCGCCGTGATCTGCACGAGTGGCGCCGGCGCAGCCGTCGGCCAGTTCGCCACCCAGCCGCCGCTGGGCAGCCCGATCGCCCAAACCCTGCCCTGCTGGTCGAGCCCGAACAGGTGAGGGTCGGGTGGATCCTGTGCGGCCAGCGCAACCAGCGGCGCCTCCCTGGGCTGCGGCCAGTCCCGGACCCAACCGCCGCTCGGGAGACCGATCGCCCACTCCGTCGTGGCGAGCAACGCGAACAGGTGCGGGTCGCCACCTCCTTGGCCGCAGACAGTCAGGGTCGGAACAGGCATCGGCGGGCCTCGCTTCCTGGTGGAGGGCTTTACGTCGCGAGCTTAGCCAATCACACAGAGTTCGTGAGATGCGAACCAACCGAAGAATTGGCATCGAGCTTCACGAGTTCGCAACACGATCGCCACAACTCGGCAACGAGCGCGGCGAGCGCCCGCGGGTACCTGCGCACGCAACCGCTCACCCCAATCGAGGAGGTTGCTTCATGCTCGGACGCATACATCGCGCGACGGTCGCGGCGCTCGCCGTCGGCGCCGCGGCGATCGGCATTCCGGCGACGGTCGTGCTCGCCGATCAGCCGGGAGGCCGGCCGGGAGATCGCGCAGGACGCCACCACGCGCAGACGATCGAACACGTGCTGCTGATCTCGGTCGACGGTTTGCACCAGTCGGACGTCGAATGGTACGTCGCCAACCACCCGGGCTCGGAGCTCGCGAAGCTCGTCGGCGGCGGCGCGGAGTACGCGCACGCGCAGACGCCGATCCCGTCGGACTCGTTCCCGGGGATGACGGCGCAGGTGACGGGCGGCAACCCGCGGACGACGGGCGTGTACTACGACGACGAGTACAGCCACGCGGTGCTGCCGGCGGGCACGACGTCGTGCCACGGCCAGCCGACCGGCGGCGAAGTCATCTACGACTCTCTCGATGACGTGGACCCGACCCGACTCGACGCCGGCCAGGGCCTCGCGGGGCTGCCCGGGAGCATCCTCGAAATGACCGGTCAGCCGGGGTCGCTGCTGAACCCGGCGGCGCTGCCGGTCGACCCGCGGACGTGCAAGCCGATCTATCCGCACGAATACGTCGAGGTCAACACGATCTTCGAAGTGGCGCACGACCACGGCCTGCGGACGGCGTGGTCGGACAAGCACCCGGCGTACGAAGCGCTCGCAGGGCGCTCGGGCGGCGGGATCGACGACCTGTTCGCGCCGGAGATCGACAGCAACGCGATCGAACCGGACGGCACGCCGTATCCGGGCGAAATCAGCTGGACGGGCGACAACGCGGCGACGATGCAGTACGACTCGTACAAGGTCCAGGCGGTGCTGAACGAGGTCGACGGCTTCGACCACAGCGGCAAGACGAAGGTCGGCGTGCCGGCGATCTTCGGGATGAACTTCCAGACGGTGTCGACGGCCGAGAAGCTGAGGACGTCGGACGGCCTGAGCGGCGGCTACGTGCCGGGCACGACGACGCCGGGGCCGCTGCTGCAGCGCGCGCTCGACTACATCGACGCGAAGCTGCAGGCGATGGACGAAGCGATCCAGGCGCAGGGCCTCGCGGGCTCGACGGCGATCGTCGTGTCGGCGAAGCACGGCCAGTCGCCGCAGGACCCGAACGAGCTGACGCGGATCAAGGACGGTCCGATCATCGAAGCGATCAACACGGCGTGGGACGCCGCTCACCCGGGGGCCGGCCCGCTGATCGTCGCGGGCGTCGACGACGACGCGTGGCAGAGCTACCTGTCGGACACGTCGCAGCAGGCGGCCGAGTTCGTCAAGCAGTACCTGTGGAACCACTCGGCGACGGGCGTCGCGCACGACGGCAGCTCGCGCACGCTGGCGCACTCGGGGCTGAGCGAAATCTACGCCGGCAGGGACGCGGCGCGGTACTTCGGCGTGCCGCCGAGCGACCCGCGCCACCCGGACGTGTGGGGCGTCGTGCAGGTCGGCGTCGTGTACACGGGCGGCAGCAAGATCGCCGAGCACGGCGGCGCGAACCCGGCCGACCGCGACGTGCCGATCGTCGTGTACGCGCCGGGAGCGGTGCAGCCGGGCACGTACCGCCCGCCGGTCGAGACGACGCAGATCGCGCCGACGATCCTCGACCTGCTCGGGCTGGCGCCGAACGCGCTCGAAGCGGTGCGGATCGAAGGCACGCAGGTCCTTCCGGGCGTCGCTCGCCGCTGACCTCGGGATGTGCGACTCGCCGGGCGCTCCATCGTGGGGCGCCCGGCGGTCCGGGGCGCCGGTTCCGGTCCTAGAGGGGATCAATCCGACATCGAGGGCGTGCTGTCAGACATCGCGTATCGCGATGTCAGACATCGCGCTGCGCGCGCTAACCGACGATTTCGGCCTTGTAGACGCCTTCGCCGCCGCTGGGGGAGATCGACGCGCGGAATTCGATCGACTCGGTCGCGGCGCAGCTCGCTCCGAGCGTGAGGCGCTTGTCGAGCGTCGCGGTCGTGATGCCGCGCACAAGCGTCTGCGGCTGGAACGTCGTGTTGAACGTGCCCGACAGCTTGCCGGCGGAGTACACGCACCAGAACGGCTCGGCGACGATCAGGCTCGGAGTCGCCTTCAGCAGCGCCGTGCCGTCGGCGTGCAGCGTCGCCTTGCCGATCGTTCCCCTCAGCAGGTATGCGGGTTCGGGCCCGCCGGTTTCTTCGCTCGTGCAGTTCGAGGATTCGAGCGTCGGGAACGACAGCGAGTCGGTCGCCTTGCCGTTCGTCAGCAGCGTGCCGCCGCTCTGCGTCGTGCAGTTGACGCCGAACCGCGGGACGATCGTCAGCTGGTCGACGGCGCTTTCGCCGACGACGGCGCGAGTGTTCGGAATCCGCTTGACGAGCCACAGCTTCGACGCCGCGGAGGCGCTGCTCGCCGCCGTGGCGAGCGCGAGTGTGGCGATGCACGTGATGGTCAGCGTCTTGCGTCCCACGGCGACTTCCCCCTGTCGTTCATCTGCGGCGCCGAGATCTCTGGAACGCCGACGTTTCATGTTGTCTAACCTCGCCGGGACAGCATACGCCCGGGTCGCGCCCGTCGCGTAGGGCTCTTGTAACGCGGATCGCGAGCGCTTAGGCTCGCGCCATGCGGATGAGGCCGGCGGCGGACGACGTGCTCGAGCGCGTTGCGATCGCCGCGAACATGGTGCCGCTGCCGGCGGCGTACGCGCTGTACGGGATGACCGCCGGCCGCGTCGTCGGCGTCGCGCAGCGGCTCGGCGTGATCGGCAGGCTGCTCGCCGGGCCGGCGACGGCCGGGCGCGTGGCCGAGGAGCTCGAGCTGCAGGTCGCCGGGACGCGACTGCTCTGCGAGAGCCTCGCCGGCCTCGGCGTGGTCGAGCAGGACGGGCACACGTTCGCGCTGGCGAAGCGCTCGCGCAAGTGGCTCGACCCGTCGTCTGGCACGTACATCGGCACGTGGCTCGAACACACGACGACGTACTGGGAGTGGTACGGCGACCTCGAGCGGATCGTCCGCGACGGCGGCAGCTTCGAGATCCACCGCGAGCCGGCCGAGGACGAGGAGTACTGGCGCGTGTACATCACCGGCCAGTACGAGCTCGCGCGGCTGTCTGCGGCGGAAGTCGCCAAGGCGGTGCGCCTGCCGCCGCGGCCGACGGCGCTGCTCGACGTGGCCGGCGGCCACGGCTGGTTCTCGGCCCAGCTGTGCAAGCGCCACGAGACGCTGAAGGCGACCGTGCTCGACCTGCCCGGCAGCGCGCGCGTCGGGCGCGAGATCATCGCGCGCGCCGGGATGTCGGAGCGCGTCGAGCATCGCGATGGCGACATGTTCGAGGCCGACCTCGGCGGCCCGTACGACGGCGCGCTCGTGTTCGACATCGTCCACCATCTCTCGGGCGAGCAGATCGTGACGCTGCTGAGCCGCGTGCGCGCAGCGCTGAAGCCCGGCGGCACGCTGGCGGTGCTCGACATGTTCCGCTCGGACGCCAAGCGCCAGCGCGCGTCGGCGTCGGCCGTCGGGCTGCTGTTCCACCTGACGTCGGGCGCCGACCTGCCGAGCCCCGACGAGCTCGCCGGCTACTTCGCCGAGGCGGGGTTCGAGCGGCCGAAGCGGACGAAGGTGCGGCGGATCCCGGATCAGGACCTCTACCAAGCCACGGCTGTGTGAGGCTCGGCTCCGTGGGGTGTGCGACCGCGCCGTGGTCGAGGGACGCTCAGGCTCGGTCGAAGACCTCGCGCGCGATCAGCACCCCGTGCCGCACGAAGACAGCCGGCGTGTTGGCCAGTGTGTAGGCGTGGAACTCGGGCCGGCTCGCAACGAACCAGAGCGGCTCGACGTAGCGGTCCGGCTGATCGACCCACCCGGGTATCGGGATTCCGCGCTCGGTCGCGAAGAACTCAGCGACGCCGGCAAGCGCCGCGTCAAAGCGCGAGTCTCCGGTCGCAGGGGGCTTTTCGGCGATCAGCTCGATCGCACCGGCCCGTGAGGAGCTGCGGAAGTCGTCGGCGAACCCCGAACAGCAGTCGCAACGCATCCTGCTCGCGGCCGTCCTCGAGATCCTGCTTGATCGTCTGCGCGAGATCGGCCAGCGACGCCGCGCCGCGACGCATCCGCTGACTCGCCACAGAAGAAGTGCGTACGGAGCCCAAGGCTAGGTGCTCACCTTCTCAGCGAACCGCTCGCGAGCCGCCTGACGTGGGACGCCGAGCGCGATCCCGATCTCGCCCCACGACCGACCACTGGCGCGAGCGCGCGCAACCAGCTCTCGAACGCGCGCCTCGCCGGCGCGCACACTGTCGACAGTCTCTGCGAGCGCGCGCAGGTCGTTAGGGACGCCAGACGGGTCGAACTCCTTGGCGAGCTTCGCCGCTCGCTGGATCTCCTCTTCGGTGCGCATGACCTTAGCTCCGGTCATCGGCGGGGCAGGCGGGCACACATGGCGTGGACTATCACACAGTCGTCGGTGTCGAGACCGAGTCCCTGAGCGTCAGTTGCTCGATGCGCTCCATGACGAGTTGTGCGGGCACGCCTTCCCGCGATCGCGCACCTGGGCGGCGATATTGCGGTCCAGGTCCGTGATGGCCGACTTCAGCCGCGTGCCCTGGAGCTTGCTCTACATAGCCTTCGTCTTGTCGCTGTCGTTGAGTTGGCGGGCGAGCTTCTCGATCCGCAGGGACCAAAGATGCGCTCGGCGAAGAAGCCCTCCACGGCCCCAGGAGTACCCGCTCGGGCACCGACACTCCCACTTGGCCCCGCTATGAACCTCCTCGGCTGCTGACGGGCTGTAGGCGGAGCCGTAGCCGCAAGGAGATCAGCGTGAGGGGCAGCCGTCGCTGTCTGCTCCGTGGCACTCGTCCTCGCCATCGGTTACGAATATCGCGGTCGTTGTCGCTCCGTGGCTCCTGCCCGCCGGAGAGAGCCCTAATCCAGCTCTCTCCGGCGGGATCTTTGCCGCCGGTCGTCGCGCCAGGCTTCTGATATGCGACGTGCGGGTTGGATTCCCGTGTCGGATAGTCGCCGATGCACCCGGAGATCAATGACGACGAAAGGAAGCACCCCAAATGCAATTCCTGCACCGCGACCTCGGCCACCTTCCCCAACGTTCGGTCGTTGAGGTCATCCTCGACAAACAGGCGAACGTCCTCCTGCTGACCGACGCGAAGTTCGCCGCCTACCGCAATGGGCATGACTTCGGAGGGGCCGGCGCATACGGTGGCTGGTACACGCAGTCGCCCGTTCGACTCTCCGTGCCGCACGCCGGACGCTGGAATGTGGCGGTCGATCTCGGCGACACCGTGGGTCATCTGAGCGCCTCGATCAACGTCCTCACCCCGGCCTAGGTCGGCGACATGGACGACGTAATCAACGACCAGAAGATCGACGTCGATTGCGAGGAGTGCGGCGAGAAGGTCTGGGCGACGGTCGGGCAGCTCCGGCGTAGCCCTACGCTGCGCTGTCGCAACGGACACGAGATCGCCGTGGACGGCAGTCAGCTAAATCGCGATCTGAAGCCAGCCGACGACGCGGTAGACCGGTTCAACAAAACGATCGACGACTTCGGAAAGTGAGGTGGTGTCGATGATCACCGTCAACGACAACGCCGTGGTGTGCGACAAGTGCGGGGCGAACTCGGTTCCCGACGACGAAACCGCTCGACGCGAGCACTGGGCGATCGACACCCCCGTGTCGCCCTCCCCGGCCGTGCACCTGTGCCCGACGTGCCTGGAGCGGGCGCAGGCCAGTCGCCGGTAGTCCACGGGAGACACAGGAGCGGGCTCCCCTGTCCACGAGCCGGGGCGACTGGACTTCCGCCCCGGCATCGTTGGCTACGCGGCGGCGAAGTCTTCCCGGACGGGCAGGTCCCCGTCAGCGACGACGCAGGCCCCCGCTAGACGAAGCAGCCTGGCACTCCGGCCACGAAAACCCGAGCCTAACGGGCTCGGCATCAGCTGCGGCGAGGCGGAAGTCTGGCACGCCCAGTAACCAAAGGCCGACCTCGACAGTACTCAGTCGGGAGTGTCCATCAGTCGGGCGCAGGCGTTTGAGAAGCGGGGTGTCCTCAGCGGCGTGCGCCTCGACGACGGCGGCGTCGAGGCGCACGCCCGGGGATCGAACAGGGTCGCGCCTGCGAGAGCCTCCTCGATTGCCCGCCCGTCATGTCGCCCTACGCGCGGCAGATAGGCCGGCGCAGGGAAGAGGTCCGAGCTTGACACTAGGCTAGCCGACATTGACATGGCATACTACGTGACAAGCAAGACGACAAAGGAGCAGCATAACAGTGGCGGACTTGGCGGATAGATTGGGTAGGGCTAGCGGGCAGATCGAGCTCGACCAAGCTGACCTGGCGCGGATGCTGCAAACCAACCCGCGTACCGTCTCGCGCTGGCTTTCGCGCGAAACCGCTCCCCGCCCCGACGCGCGGGAGCGACTGCTGGAGCTGATCGCCGTCCTTGAGCAACTCTCCGGCGTGCTGCGGCCTCAGCCAGCGCACGACTGGCTGTTCACGCCGAATCCCTCCCTCGAACACCACAAGCCGATCGAGCTTCTGCGGGCCGGCGAGTTCCGTCGAGTACTGGGAGCGATCGATGCAATGGCCGAGGGTGTGTTCGCCTGACAGGCGCGGCTGAACTGGCGTGATCGACAGCGAGCTGCTCGCGCGGATCGACGCGCTACCGGAGGCGAGCTTTCATGGAGACGCATTCCGGCACATCGCTGCTGGGCGTCATCCTCTCTCGGGGGCAGGCGCAAGGCTGCACGGCGGTCGCTGGAATCCGCCCGAGAGCTTCTCCGTCCTCTACCTCGCACTGGAGCAGGAGACGACAGTGCGTGAGTTCTATCGCCTGGCCGAGCGCCAGTCTCGTGCGCCTGAGGACTTCCTGCCGCGGCGGATGTATCACTACGAGGTCAATCTCGGCGCGCTGCTCGACTTGCGCTCCTCACAGGCACGTGAGTGCCTTGATCTGAGCAGCGCCGCGCTCGCGGCGGACGATCCAGAGCGATGCCGCGAAATTGGCGAGTGCGCCCATTACTGCGGTCGTGAGGGCATTCTTGCGCCCTCCGCGACGGGTCAGGGTGATGTGCTGGCGATCTTCTTTGAGCGCCTGCGGCCTGATTCGGAGGTCAGGGACATCGGCTCCACGGAATGGGTTGCGGCGCCCGCCCGCCCGCGCATTTGAATGTGAGCCAGAGCCGATCGAGCCGTGTGCTTGTGATTGGGACCGCAGGAGGACCGCAGAAGGCACGAAAACCGCACTAGAAAGCCAACTTGAACCATTCTCCCCGATCGGTTCGTGTTCCGTGCGTGCTCCACTATCCCCGGGAATGGAAATCGACGCAGGGCCTGAAGCGCCCCGCTTCAGCCCGGGAAGATCCGCTCGAGCAGCGACGGCACGTCCGCGATCGAGTCGACGACCGCCGTCGGGTTGACTTCGACCGGCAGCCCTTTGTCGACGAACTTGCCCGTGCGCACGAGCACGCCCGCGAGTCCCGTCGCCATCGCGCCGCCGACGTCGGCCTCGACGTCGTCGCCGATCATCACCGCGCGCTCGACGCCCATCGCGTCGAGCGCCGTCTGGAAGAACGCCTGCGAGGGCTTGCCGACGACCGTCGCCTCGCGGCTCGTCGCGTACTCGAGCGCCGCCGAGTACGCGCCGACGTCGAGCGCGAGCCCGTCCTTGCGTCGCCAGTAGCGGTTGTGCTGCAGCGCGATCAGCTCGGCGCCGTCCATCAGCAGGCGGAAGACGTCGTTGAGCAGCTTCGAGTCGAAGCGCTCGCCGACGTCGCCGAGGATCACCGCGTCGACGCGCTCGCCGGGCGGCGCCTGCACGAGCGTCGCGAGGTCCTCTCGCAGGCCGTCGCTGACGACGAGCTCGACCGAGGAGTGGCCGCGCTCGGCGCAGTAGCGCACGGCCATCGCCGCCGGCGTCACGATCTCCTCGATCGTCGTCTGAAAGCCGAGCTCGTCGAGGTGCTCGGCGACCTGGCGGCGCGACCGCGACGTCGTGTTCGTGACCAGGCGCAGGTCGTCGCCGAGCCGGCGCAGCTCGGCCAGCGCGTCGTGCGCGCCGGCGATCGGCTCGTCGCCGACGTACAGCACGCCGTCGATGTCGAGCAGCACGCCGAGCGGTCCGGTCGGCGTGCCCATTCAGATCAGAATAGTCCGCCGAGCGCGCTGCCGGCGTGGTGGACGAGGTCGAACAGCGGCTGCGGCACGATCCCGAAGAACAGCGTCGCCGCGCCGGCGACGAGCGCGACGAGCAGCACCTCGAGCTGCGGCGCCGACGTCTTCGGCTCCGCCGCGAGCGTCGCGTCGTCGAGCTCCGGCGAGCCGCCCGCGAGCGCCGGCAGCGGTTCACCGCCGGCGGGCGAGCCAAGCGGCGCCGAATCGACGCCGGCGCCGGCTTCGCCGGCCGGCGCCCTGCGCATCCACATCGCCGCGATCACCGGCAGGTAGTAGCCGAGCGAGATCATCGAGCCGATCACGATCACGACGCCGAGCCACGTGTAGCCGCCGGAGACGGCCGCGTCGATCAAATAGAACTTGCCCGCGAAGCCCGCCGTCGCCGGGATCCCCGCGAGCGCGAGCATCGAGATCGTCATCGGCCACGCCAGCAGCGGCCGCTCGCGCGCGAGCCCCTGCAGGCCGGCGAGCGAGTCGCCGAGGTCGGTTTCCCGCTCCCGCGCGACGATCACCGCGAACGCCGCCATGTTCATGAACACGTACACCGCCAGGTAGAAGACCGTCGCGCGCACGCCGAGTTGCGTCGAGACGACGACGCCCGCGAGCATGTAGCCGGCCTGCGCGACCGACGAGTACGCGAGCATCCGCTTCAGCGACGACTGTCCGAGCGCGCCGACGTTGCCGACGACGATCGTGATCGTCGCGAGCACGGCGAGCGCCGGTCCCCAGTCGCCCTGGACGTTGATCAGCGCGACGTCGAAGAAGCGCAGGAACACGCCGAACGCCGCCGCCTTCGTCGCGACCGCCATGAACGCCGTGATCGGCGTCGGCGCGCCCTCGTACACGTCCGGCGTCCACTGGTGAAACGGCGCGATCGACGCCTTGAAGCAGAGCCCGACGACGCACAGCGCGACGCCCGTCAGCGTCAGCGGGTCGGTCGCGAGGCTGCCGCTCGACAGCGCATGCGCGATCGCGCCGAAGTCGGTCGCGCCGGTCGCGCCGTAGATCATCGCCAGGCCGTACAGCAGCGTCGCCGAGCCGACGGCGCCGACGATCAGGTACTTCAAGCCCGACTCGAGCGAGTGCTCGCGGCGCAGCTCGGTCGCGCACAGCACGTACAGCGGGATCGACAGGAGCTCGAGGCCGACGAACAGCGCGACCGTGTTCTGCGCCGCCGCCAGCAGCGACATGCCCGCGATCGAGCTCAGCAGCAGCGCGTGGAACTCGCCGTGCGCCGCTTCGCGCGCCGCCAGCGAGCGCCACGCGAGCAGCACCGCGAACGCGCCGCCCGTGACGAGGATCAGGTTGAGCACGAGCGACAGGTCGTCGACGCGCAGGGCGCCCGAGACGATCGACTTGTTCGTGCTCCACTGCCAGATCGACAGCCCAGCCGTCGCGCCGAGCGCCACGAGCGTCAGCAACGGCACGACCTGCGCGCGCACGAAGCGCGAGCGGATCAGGCCGACCATCAGCACGATCGTCGCGCCGCCGAGCAACCCGATCAGCGGCGACAGGCCCGCGAAGTCGATGTGCGGGCCTTTCAGGTGGGCGGTGGCGAGCGTCGCGTTCATTCGCCGCCCGCTTCCACCGCGACAGCCTGTGGCGCCGATGCGCTCGCGACTTTTTCGCCAGCCGGCTGCGTCGCGTCGGTATGAGCGCTCGCGACCGCCGTCTTGACCGAGCCTTCGCTGCGGTGCAGCGCGAGCTGCGGATAGAGCGCCATGAACACGATCACCGCGAGCACCGGCACGAGCACGAGGCCGTCGCGCACGCCGATGTCGCGCGACTGCACGTCCTTGCCGACGCGGTTGTGCATCGCGCGGATGAACAGGCGCAGCGCGTAGACGCTCGCGAGCACGACGCCCGTGAACGCGATGATCGCGATCGCGAGCTTCGCTTTGAACACGCCGAGCAGGATCAGGAACTCGCCGACGAAGTTCGCCGAGCCCGGGATCGCGAGCGTCGCGAGCGCGACGATCAGGAAGATCGACGCGAGCACCGGCGCGCGGAACGCGATCCCGCCCATCTCGCGGACGTCCTCCGAGCCGCCGGCGCGCTGCGCGAGCAGCGCGACGATGAACAGCAGCGGCGCGACGACGAGGCCGTGGTTGACCATCTGCAGCAGCGCGCCCTGCGCGCCCTGCGGGTTCAGCGAGAAGATCCCGAGCGTGATGAAGCCGAGCTGCGCGACCGACGAGTACCCGGCGATCAGCCGCGCGTCGGTCTGCGTGAACGCGACGACCGACCCGTACAGGATCGACGCGAGCGCGATCAGCAGCATCAGCGTCTGGAAGTGCGCCGCCGCCTGCGGGAACAGCGGCAGCACGATCCGCAGGAAGCCGTAAGCGCCGATCTTCGAGAGCACGCCCGAGAAGACCATCAGCACCTCGATCGGCATCGCCTTATAACCATCTGGCATCCAGCCGTGCAGCGGGAACGCCGGCATCTTCACGAGGAACGCGGCGGCGAAGAACAGGAAGATCCACTCCTGCGAGCCCTTGCCGAGCGGCAGGTGTTCGAGCGAGCTCAGCACGAACGTGATGTGCCCGCCGTGCTGCGCCGCGAGCACGCCCGTCGCGACCGCCGCCGAGAGCATCAGCAGCGAGCCGACGAGCGTGTAGATCACGAGCTTGATCGTCGCTTTGACGCGGCCCGGCTCGCGCCCCCAGATCCCGGTCAGGAAGTAGAACGGGATCAGCATCAGGTCGAAGAACGCGACGAACAGCGCGAGGTCCTGCGCGAGCAGCGCGCCGAGCACCGCCGTCTCGGCGAGCATGAAGTTGAAGTAGAAGAAGCGCGGGCGCTCCCACTCGCGCAGGTTCGCCGCGATCACGGCCGCCGCGAACAGCAGCGCCGTCAGGCCGAGCATGAACACGTTCAGCCCGTCGACGCCGAGCTTGTAGTGGATGCCGAGTTCGGCGATCCAGACGACGTCGGTCACGTGCGTCAGGCCGTGGGATCCGGGCGAGTAGTCGGCGATGTAGCCGATCGCCAGGCCCAGCGCCGCGAGCGATCCGAGCAGCGCGAGGGCGCCCGAGGCGCTCAGCCGCGACAGCGGGCGGCCGGGCTTGCTCGTCTGCCCGGCCGGGATCTCGGCGACCTCGACGACGCCGGTGCGGCGGCCGAGCAGCGACAGCAGCGCGCCGAGCACGCCGCACGCGAGCGGCAGCCAGAGGATGATCGAAAGCGGCGGCATCAGCTCACGTCTGCAGCAGGAAGTAGAAGCCGACGCCGGCCAGCCCGACCACGAGCAGCGCCGCGTAGTAGCGCACGAACCCGCTCTGCGCGGCGCGCACCGCCGCCGAGCCGGCGCGCACGATGCCGGTCGTGCCGCCGATCAGCGTCTCGTCGACGAACACGCGCTCGAACGTCCCGCGCGCGAAGCGCCCGACCGCGGCGAACGGTCGCACGACGAGCGCGTCGATCAGCTCGTCGAAGTACCACTTGTTGACGAGCAGCTCGTACAGCGGGCGCAGGCGCGCCTGCGCCCGCGCGGCGATGCCGGGGCGTGCGACCCACACGCGATAGGCGATCGCGATGCCGGCCAGCCCGAGCAGCGTGCCGAGCACGATGCCGAAGATCAACAGGCCACTCTTCGTGTGCGATTCGGACGCGTACAGCGGCGATTCGGCGAAGCTCGGACGCAGGAAGTCGTCGATCACGAAGTCGACGCGCGGGATCTGCACGAGCCCGGCGCCGACTGCGCCGAGCGCGAGGATCCCCATTGCGATGCGCATCGGCAGCGCGCGCTCGGCGATCGTGTGGAACGGCCCCGGGAAGCCGACGTCGGTGTCCTCGACTTCGCCGTTGGCCGGGTTCGTCGGCTGCTCGGCGTGCGCGAGGTGCCCGTGTTCGAGCTCGACCGCCTCCGGCACCAGCTCGCCGTGGAACGCGCGGAAGATCATCCGGAACGTGTAGATCGCCGTCAGCAGCGCGCCGATGTAGCCGACCACGTACAGCGCCCAGTGCCAGCCGCCGCGTTCGGCCGTCACGAGCAGGATGTCGTCCTTCGAGAAGAAGCCCGAGAACGGCGGGATCCCCGACAGCGCGAGACCGCCGACGATGAACGCGCCGTACGTGAACGGCATCGCCTTGCGAAAGCCGCCCATCTTCTCCAGCGACTGCTCGCCGGCCATCGCGCCGATGATCGACCCGGCGGCCATGAACAGCAGCGCCTTGAAGAACGCGTGCGTCATCAGGTGGAACAGGCCCGCCGCGTACGCGCCGACCGAGACGCCCATGATCATGTAGCCGATCTGCGACATCGTCGAGTAGGCGATCACGCGCTTGATGTCGGTCTGCGTCAGCGCGATCGTGCCGGCGATCAACAGCGTCGCCGCGCCGATCACCGCGCCGACGTCCTCGGCCGCCGGCGCCAGTTCGAACAGCGGGTGCATGCGCGCGATCAGGTACACGCCGGCCGTCACCATCGTCGCCGCGTGGATCAGCGCGCTGACCGGCGTCGGGCCTTCCATCGCGTCCGGCAGCCACGTGTGCAGCGGGATCTGCGCCGACTTCGCGAACGCGCCGACGAGCAGCAGCACGCAGCCGGCGACGAGGTCGCCCTGGTTCGTGCCGGGGCCGAACGCGCCGGCGTGCGTGGCGTGGAACGCGCGCAGGAAGTCGAGCGTGCCGGTGTGCTTGAAGATGAAGTACGTGCCGAGCACGAGTCCGACGTCGCCGACGACGTTGATCACGAACGCCTTGATCCCCGCCGCCGTCGCCGTCCTGCGCCGGTACCAGAACGAGATCAACAGGTACGACGCCGCGCCGACGAACGCCCAGCCGACGATCAGCAGGACGAAGTTGCCCGCGAGCACGAGCACGAGCATCGAGAAGACGAAGAAGTTGAGGTAGGAGAAGTAGCGCGCGAAGCCGCGGTCCTCGGTCAGGTAGGAGATCGAGTACAGGTGGATCAGCGTCGAGACGCCGGTGACGACGAGGATCATGAAGACCGACAGCGGATCGACGAGGATCGACATCTGCGCGTCGACGCCGACCGTCGAGGCGTAGTTCCACAGCGACGAGACCGCCTGGCGGTGCGACGGGTCGAGGCCCTGCATCTTTATGAGCGCGCCGAGCGCCGCGAGGAACGCGAGGAAGATCGCGCCCGTCCCGATCCAGCCGGCGCTGCGGCCGGGCAGCACGCGGTAGCCGAACGCGATCGTCAGCGTCCCGAGCAGCGGGAACGCGAGCACGAGCCAGCCGAACGTCGTCTGCGTCATCCCTGCAGCTCCCGCAGCTCGTCGACGTCGATCGGCAGTCGCCGGCGGTACAGCGCGACGATCATGCCGAGGCCGATGCACACCTCGCACGCGGCGACCGTCATCACGACGATCGCGAGGATCTGCCCGTCGCCGTTGCCCCACATCCGCGAGAACGCGATCAGCGCGAGGTTGCCGCCGTTCAGCATCAGCTCGAGGCACAGCAGCACGACGAGCGGGTTGCGCCGCGTGATCACGCCGATCGCGCCGAGCGCGAAGACGATCGCCGAGACGGCCAGGTACCACGCGATGCTCATCGCCGCCCGACCCCCTCGGAGATCGTGCCGACGGCGCCGCGCCGCAAGAGCTCGACCGGCGTCAGCAGGTCCTCCGCTTCCTCCTCGTCGATGCCATGACGACGGCGCGCGAGCACGACGCCGCCGACGGCCGCGACGAGCAGCAGGAACGACGCGATCTCGAACGTCAGCAGGAAGCGCGTCAGCAGCAGCTTGCCGATGTACGCCGGCGTGCCGTACGCGTGCGGGCCCGGCGCGTACGGCGCGCCCTTGCCGTCGATCGCCTGAAGGCCCGTCCCGAGCAGCGCGATCAACAGCTCGACGAGCAGCGCGCCGGCGGCGATCGCCCCGCCCAGGCGCAGCTGCGAGCCGACCGCGCCGGCGCCTCGCAGGCGCTCGCCGATCGGCTCGGTCTGGTCGCCGACGTACGCGACGACGAACACGTACAGCACCATCACCGCGCCCGCGTAGATCACGACCTGGATTGCCGCGACGAACTCGGCGCGCAGCAGCAGGAACAGCACCGCGAGCGACAGCAGGTGCGCGACGAGCGACAGCACCGCGTAGAACGGGTTGCGCAGGACGACGACGCCGACCGCTCCCGTGATCACTCCGATCGCGGCGAGGAAGAACAGGACCTGGCTCATCGTGCGCCCCCCGCGCTCACTCGCCCTCGTTCCTCAGCGGCGTGCGCTCGAGCGGCTCGGCGAGCAGCATCGGCTTCGTGAAGATCAGGTCGTGGCGGTCGTAGTCCGACAGCTCGTAGTCGTGGCCCATCGTGATCGCGTCGAACGGGCACGCGATCTCGCAGTAGCCGCAGAAGATGCAGCGCGACAGGTTGATCTCGTACACCGCCGCGTAGCGCTCGCCAGCCGAGACGCGGTGCTCCGGCGTGTTCTCGGCGGCGACGACGCGGATGCAGTCGGCGGGGCACGCCGCCGCGCAGAGCGAGCAGCCGACGCACTTCTCCAGGCCGGTGTCCTCGAAGCGGTGGAGCTTGTGGCGGCCGCGGAAGCGCGGGTAGACCGGCACCTTCTCCTCCGGGTACTGGATCGTCGACGGACCTTCGGCGATTCGCGCGAACGTCGTCTTCAGGCCGCGCGCGGTCTCGCGGAACGTGCGCCACGCGCTGCGCGACGGACCCGGCTTCGGGTGGCGCGTGACCTCGATCACGTCCTCGCCCGGGCTCCAGCCGGTCACCTTCAGCGCCGGCACGAGCGCGTCGTCGGTGGTTGTCGTGTCGGGGGCGTCGGGCATCGGCGGTCAGTGGGTGGCCACGACGACGATCGCCGTGACGAGCGTGTTGAGCGTCGCGAGCGGCAGCAGGACCTTCCAGCCGAAGCTCATCAGCTGGTCGTAGCGCAGGCGCGGAAGCGTAGCCCGCACCCAGATGAAGAAGAACGTGATCAGGCTCATCTTGAAGAGGACGACGAACGGGTCGACCCAGCCGGGCGGGTCGATCCCGAACGGCAGCAGCCAGCCGCCGAGGAACACCGTCGTGACGATCCCCGAGACGACGAGCACGTTGAGGTACTCGGCGAAGTAGTAGGAGGCGAAGCGCCCGCCGCCGAACTCGGTGTTGTAGCCGCCGACGAGCTCGGCGTCGGCCTCGGTCAGGTCGAACGGCGCGCGGTTCGTCTCGGCGAAGCCCGCGACGAGGAAGATCAGGAAGCCGGCGAGCTGCGGGATGAAGTACCACATGCCTTTCTGCGCCGTGACGATCCCCGTCAGCGACAGCGTCTGCGCGCTGATGATCACGCCGACGAGCGCGAGACCCTGGGAGACCTCGTAGGAGATCAGCTGCGCCGCGCCGCGCATCGCGCCGAGGAACGAGTACTTCGAGCCTGAGGACCAGCCGCCGAGCATGATCCCGTAGAACGCGACCGCGCCGAACGCGAACAGGTACAGCGGGCCGATCGACACGTCGACGCCGTACAGCCCGACTTTCGTGCCGAAGATGTCCTGCGTGTTGCCGAACGGGATGATCGCGAACGCCGCGACCGCCGTCAGGATCGAGATCGTCGGCGCCAGCGCGAACAGGAAGCCGACCGACGTCGTCGGGCGGAACTGCTCCTTCGTCAGCAGCTTGAGGATGTCGGCGAGCGGCTGCAGCGCGCCGTACGGTCCGACGCGGTTCGGGCCGTAGCGACCCTGGAAGCGCCCGAGCAGCTTGCGCTCGGCGATCAGCACGATCGGCACGAGCTGCAGGCCGACGGCGAAGATCACGATCGCCTTGATGATCTGGACCCACCACGGCTCGTAGTAGCCGACGACCGCGATCGGCGTCACGCTGCTCATACGCGCTCGCGTTCCTGCCAGCGCACGCCGCGCCCGCCGATCTCCTCGAGCGTCAGCCCGCCGTAGAAGGGCACCGCCTCGATCAGCGCCTGCGAGGCCGTCCGCTCACCGAGCACGCCGGTGTCGGCGCCGAGGCGCTCGGCCAGCTCGGCGAGCACCTGCCAGCCCGGGCGCGTCGCGCCCGGGCGCGCGACCGCCTGGCGCACGCGCTGAAGGCGGCCGTCCGGGTGCGTCACGGTGCCCTCCTTCTCGGCGTAGGACTCGGCCGGGAAGATCACGTTGGCGTGCTCGTACACGCCCTCGCTGAGCAGCGTCGAGTGCGCGACGACCGTCGTCGCATGCTCCAGCGCGCGCTCCCACACGGCGCGCTCGGCGCCGGCCGCGAACGGCTCGCCCTCGGCGAGCGGGTCCACCTGCAGCAGGTACAGCGCGCTCAGCTCGCCGCCGGCGAGCGCCGTCGCGATCGACCGGGTGTCATGACCGTCGGCGTCAGCTCGGCGCAGTCCCGGCGCGGCGTTCGGCAGGAATCCGCCCTCGCGCAGGCCGCGGCCGTTCGACGTCGCGGGGATTTCCAGGAGCCCGGCGCCGTCGACCTCGGCGAGCGACAGCTCGGCGGCGAGGTCGAGCAGCGCGCGCACGCGCGCCGCGCCTTCGGCGCCCGCCGCGAAACGCTCGCCCCAGACGATCACCAGCTCCTCGCCGGCCTCCTCGACCAGGCGCTTGGCGCTCGCGCGCAGCGCGCCGACGTCCTCGCCGGAGGCGCGCTCGAGCTTCAGCCCGTGGCGACGCACGCCCTTGCGCAGGCGCAGGTCGAGGATCGGCGCGTCGCTCAGCGGATCGCAATCGAGCAGCAGCACCGCGTGCGCGAACTCCAAGTCGGAGACCTTCGCCTGCAGGCGCGGGTCGCTCGAGCTCTGCAGCAGCTCCAGCGGCAGCGAGCCGGCCACGCGCGAGTCCAGGTGCGGCGAGTCCAGGCCATCGCGCATCAGCTTCGCCAGCAGCAGCCCTTCCTCGTTGGTCACGCCCGCGCCCGCGAGCGCCGCCGTGCGCACGCCGGCGCGGCGTAGCGCGACGCTCGCCTCCTCGAGCGCCCGCTCCCACGAGACCGGGCGCAGCTCGCCGCCGTCGCGCAGCAATGGCTCGCGCACGCGCATGCCGACCGCGACGCGCGGGCCGGCGCCGTTCTCCGACGCCGGCGCGACGCCCTCGGCGAGCGCCGGGTAGGCGAAGCGCCCGCGGTCGCACAGCCAGCCGTCGTCGACCTCCGAGTGCTCGCGCGCGAGCACTCGCATCACGCGCTCGTCGCGCACCGTCAGCTTGACGTTGCACTGCGCCGGGCACAGCGTGCAGACCGTGCCCGCGTCCTCGATGTCCCACGGGCGCGCGCGGAAGCGATAGGAGCGCGAGGTCAGCGCGCCGACCGGGCACAGCTCGATGATGTTGCCGCTGAACGGCGCGACGTACGGGTGGCCGTCGAACGTCGAGACGAACGAGTGCGCGCCGCGCTCGAGCAGCACCAGCTGGTAGTCCTCGGAGATCTCCTGGCTGAAGCGCACGCAGCGGTAGCAGAGGATGCAGCGCTCGCGGTCGATCGCGATCTTCGGCGAGAGCTCGAGCGGCTTGACGAAGTGGCGCTTGGGCTCGACGAAGCGCGAGATGCCGCCGCCCCAGCCGAAGCTGATGTCCTGCAGCGGGCACTCGCCGCCCTTGTCGCACACCGGGCAGTCGAGCGGGTGGTTGATCAGCAGGAACTCGACGACCGAGCGCTGCGCCTCCTTGACGCGCTCGGACTGCGTGTGCACGACCATCCCGTCCTTGACCGGCGTCGAGCAGCCGGTCTGCAGCTTGCCGATCCCCTCGATCTCGACCAGGCACATGCGGCACGCGCCGACCGGGTTGCCGAGCTTCGGCTCGTAGCAGAACACCGGGATCTCGACGTCGCCGTGCTTGGCCGCGTCGACCAGCATCGT
Source organism: uncultured Solirubrobacteraceae bacterium (assembly GCA_963782925.1). GTDB lineage: Bacteria > Actinomycetota > Thermoleophilia > Solirubrobacterales > Solirubrobacteraceae > Palsa-744. Next base: position 864,876 of record CAWALH010000002.1, on the reverse strand, counting down.
GTTCTCGGCGGCCTGCACTTCGCGGCCGTCGATCGTGAAGCTGATCGTCTTCGGTTCGGGCCGCGGCATCAGGCCGGTCCTCCCGCGAGCGCGAGCTCGGCGCGCGAGCGCGCCGACTCGATGTGCGCCTCGAACTCCTCGCGGAACTTCGCGATCATCGAGCCGATCGGCATCGCCATCGCGTCGCCGAGCACGCACAGGCAGTTGCCGATGATGTGGTCCTGGACCGAGGCCATGATGTCGAGGTCCATCGGCGTCGCCTCGCCGCTGTCGATCCGCTCGAGCATCTTCACCGTCCAGTTCGTCCCCTCGCGGCACGGCGTGCACTTGCCGCACGACTCGTGGCGGTAGAACTTCGCGACCTTCAGCGCGAGGTCGACGATCGGCGTCGAGTCGTCGACGACGATGATCGCGCCCGAGCCGAGCATCGAGCCGGCTTTCGCCATCGAGTCGAAGTCGTACGGTACGTCGAGGTCGTCGGGCAGCAGCACCGGCGAGGACGAGCCGCCCGGGAACCAGCACTTGATCTCGTGCCCGGGCAGCGGGCCGCCGCCGAGGCCGTAGATGATCTCGCGCGACGGGACGCCCAGTTCGATCTCGTAGTTGCCCGGCCTCTGCACCTGGCCGGAGACGCTGACGAGCTTCGTCCCCGTCGACGTTTCCGTGCCGAGCTTCGCGTACTGCTCGCCGCCGATCGTCACGATCGTCGGCACCGTCGACAGCGTCTCGACGTTGTTGATCAACGTCGGCCCCTGGTAGAGGCCCTGGTTGGCGGGGAACGGCGGCTTCAGGCGCGGGTTGCCGCGCTTGCCCTCGAGCGAGTCGAGCAGCCCCGTCTCCTCGCCGCAGATGTACGCGCCGGCGCCGCGGTGCACGACGAGCGAGAGCGTGTGCTCGGAGCCGAGGATCCGCTCGCCGACGAACCCCCCCGCGCGCGCTTCGGCGAGCGCCGCGTCGAGGATGTCGGCCTGGTGCACGTACTCGCCGCGGATGTAGATGAACGAGCGCGTCGCGCCGGCCGCGTAGGAGGCGATCGCGATCCCCTCGATCAGCACGTGCGGGTTCTTCTGCATCAGTTCGCGGTCCTTGAACGTGCCCGGCTCGGACTCGTCGGCGTTGCACACGAGGTACTTGTCGATCGCGCCCTGCGGCAGGAACGAGACCTTCTTGCCCATCTGGAAGCCGGCGCCGCCGCGCCCGCGCAGGCCCGACGCTTCCAGTTCGGCCAGCACCTCGGCCGGCGTCATCTGTAGCGCCTTGCGCAGCGCCGCGTAGCCGCCGCGCGCTTCGTACACGCTCAGCGTGTTCAGCCCCGGCTCGTCGATGTCCTCGAGCAGCAGCAGCTCGCTCACCGCTTGCCCTCCTCGACGGCGTGCAGCGGGAACTCGCGCGTGTTCGCGTTCGGGTCGGCGACGAGTTTGCGCGACAGCTGCTTCTCGGGCAGCACCGGGCGGCCGTTGCGCGCGTCGTCGAGCAGCTGCGGGACGTCGTCCGGCTGCAGCGGTCCGACGTAGACGCCGTCGACCGAAGCCATCGGCGCGATGTCGCACGCGCCGAGGCACTCGAACGCGCGCACGTTGAACTCCTGCTCCTCGCCCTCGGTCGCCTGCTGCACCGTCGCCAGCAGCGCGTCGGCGCCGCGCAGCGAGCAGGAGATGTTCGTGCACACGTACACGCTGTGCCGCCCGACCGGGCGCTGCTCGAGCATGTCGTAGAAGCTCGCGACCGAGTCGAGGTAGGCGGGGGTGACTCTCATCACGCACGCGACCTGCTCGATCGCCTCCGGCGAGCACCAGCCGTGCAGGTCCTGCGCGGCGTGCAGCGCCGGGATCGCCGCCGAGTGGAAGTCGGGATAGCGCGCCATCGCGTCCTCGATCTCGCGGCGCAGCTCGTTCGGGACCTCGACGCTGCCGGGCGCCGGCACGAGCGCCGGGTCCTTCTCCAGGTCGGCGGGCCGATCCCAGCCCGATGCGCGACCGCCGCCGGACGGGCCGGATTCGATCATCTGTCGATCCCTCCCAAAATCGGATCGAGCATCGCCAGCGTCGCGATCATGTCGGCGATGTAAGCGCCCTCGGCCATCTTCGAGAACGCCTGGAGGTTGACGAACGACGGGTCGCGCATGTGCACGCGTGCCGGCTTCGACGAGCCGTCCGAGCGCACGAAGCAGCCGAGCTCGCCACGCGGCCCTTCGATCGCGTTGTAGTACTCGCCCGCCGGCACGCGCAGGCCCTCGGTGACGAGCTTGAAGTGGTGGATCAGCGCCTCCATCGACGTCGCCAGCTCGTGGCGCGGCGGCAGCGCGACCTTGCGGTCGGTCGTGATGTGCGGGCCCTCCGGCAGTCCCTCGAGCGCCTGGTCGATGATCTTCACCGACTCGTACATCTCCGCCATCCGCACCGCGTAGCGGTCGTAGTTGTCGCCGACCGTCCCGACCGGGATCTTGAAGTCGAAGTCGCCGTACGCGCTGTACGGCTGCGCCTTGCGCAGGTCCCACGGGTTGCCCGCCGCGCGCAGCAACGGCCCCGTCACGCCGAGCGACAGCAGCGTCTCGGCGTCGAGCGGGCACGTCCCGCGCAGGCGCTGCAGGACGATCTCGTTGCTGTTGAGGATGTCGCCGTACTGGTCGAGGCTCTGCGGCATCCGCTTGACGAACCCGCGCAGCTTCTCCGCCCAGCCGGCCGGGATGTCCTCCGCGACGCCGCCGATCTGGATGTAGCGCGTGTGCATCCGCTGCCCCGTCGAGTACTCGAACAGGTCGAGGATCTGCTCGCGCTCGCGGAAGCAGTACCAGAACATCGAGATCGCGCCGAGGTCGAGTGCGCTCGTGCCGAGCCACACCAGGTGCGACATGATCCGGTTGAGCTCGAGGTGGATCACGCGCAGGTACTCCGCGCGCGTCGGTACGACGACCTCCGCGATCTGCTCGACCGCGCCGATGTACGCGAGCGCGTTGAAGTGGTACGCGAGGTAGTCCATCCGCTCGATCACCGGGATGACCTTCCAGTAGGACTTGTCCTCGGCCGTCTTTTCGATCCCCGTGTGCACGTAGCCGACGATCGGCTTGATGTCGTGCACGACCTCGCCGCGCAGCGTCACCAGCAGGCGCAGCACGCCGTGCGTCGCCGGGTGGTGCGGGCCGAAGTTGAGCGTCAGCAGCTCCTGCGTCGCCTCTTCGCCGTGCGCGCCCGCCGCCTCGAGCTGCTCCTGCAGCGGCGACAGCGTGATGCTCTGCTCGCGCCGGCGGTACTCCGAGGCCGGCGTGCTCGGCGGCGAGCTCACTCCGCGCCCTCCAGCACCGGCGACTCGTTGTACGTGAACACGATCGGCTCGCCGCCGACCGGGAAGTCGCGGCGCTGCGGGTTGCCCTCGTAGTCCTCGGGCATCAGGATCCGGCGCAGGTCCGGGTGGCCGGCGAACACGACGCCGAACATGTCGTAGACCTCACGCTCCTGGAAGTTCGCCGCCGGCCAGTCCGGCACGATCGACTCGACCTCGGCCGCGTCGCTCGGCACGCGCAGCTTCACCGAGATGCGGTCGACGCGGCTCATGTCGAGCAGCTCGTACAGCACGCCCAGGCGCGGCTCGTGCGGGTAGTAGTCGACGCCGTGCAGGCTCGCGAGGAAGCCGTAGCCCTTCAGCCGCAGCGCCGCGAGCACGTCGCGCGCGCGCTCGGGGCGCACCTCGAGCACCGCCCGCTCGCGGAAGAAGCTGGTGTCGAGCACCGCCTCGCCCAGCTCCTGGCGGATCAACTCCAGGCCGGTCGCGTCAGGCACCGCGGAGGGTCTCCTCGGTGCCGACCGCGTCATAGCGCTCGCGCCAGCCGAGGTCCGGGTCGTCCTGGACCATCTTGCGCAGCTTCAGCACGCCGTGCATCAGCGCCTCCGGGCGCGGCGGGCAGCCGGGGACGTGCACGTCGACGGGCATGAACTTGTCGGCCGGCACGAGCGAGTAGTTGTTGAACACGCCCATCGACGAGCAGCACGCGCCCATCGAGATCGCCCACTTCGGCTCGAGCATCTGGTCGTAGATGCGCCGCACGATCGGCGCCATCTTGATCGACACGCGCCCCGACAGGATCAGCAGGTCGGCCTGGCGCGGCGACGCGCGGAACGCCTCGAAGCCGAACCGCGCGACGTCGACGCGCGCGGCGACGATCGACATCATCTCGATCGCGCAGCACGCGAGGCCGAACGTCGCCGGGAAGAACGAGTTCGAGCGCGCCCACGCGACCGCTTTGTCGAGCGTCGTCGTCAGCACGCGCTCTTCGACGTGGCGCTCGAGGTCGAAGTCCGCGTTGCGTTCGAGCTCGATCGCCGGCGTCAGTCCTTCGATCTCGCCGCCGCGCAGCAGCTGGCGCGAGGTCTGCCGGCGCACGCGCAGCGCGTCGGCGTCGACCGGCACGCGTTTCACTTCCATGCGAGCGCTCCGCGCCGCCAGACGTACACGAACGCGACGAACAGCAGCACGATGAACACGATCGTCTCGCCGAGCGCATAGCTGCCGTACGCGCGCAACTCGACGGCGATCGGGTAGAGGAACGCGACCTCGATGTCGAACAGGATGAACAGCATCGCGATCAGGTAGAAGCTGATCCCGAAGCGCATCCCGCGCTTGACCTCCGACGGCAGGCCGCACTCGTACGGGTCCTGCTTGTGCGGTGCCGCCCGGCGCGGGCCAAGGTAGGTATTGAGGACTGCAAACGCCCCACCCACGGCCCCGCCGAGGATCAGGAAGACGATCGCCGGGAGATAGCTTCGTAGCACCGACTCGCTGTTATATCACCCTTGTGGCAATGTGTTACATAGTGGCAATCGGCTCGAAATCAAGCCTGGAAACACACCCGTCGCCCGCCTCGCAGGGCGCGCGTCGCAGCCACCTCGCGCGGCGCGCTCGCGCATGACGCAGGCCGTCGTCGCCGGCTCGATCGCCGTCGCCGCGGTCAACGCGCTCGCCGGCCTGCTCGGCGCCTGGCTGTGGTACGACGGCGCCATGCGCGAGCGCTCGACCGGCGCCTTCTGGCTGCTGCTGCGCGCCGGCCAGGGCGCCGCGCTCGTGCTCGCGCTCGCCGTCGGCTCGCTCGCCGCCGCCGGCGACTACTCGACTCAGCACCTGTTCTACCTCTACGCGCTGCTGCCGCTCGCGACCGGCTTCGTCGCCGAGCAGCTGCGCGTCGTCTCGGCGCAGACGATCCTCGACCAGCGCGGCCTCGCCGACGCCCAAGCCGTCGGTGCGCTGCCCGACGCCGAGCAGCGCACCGTCGTGCGCGACATCATCCGCCGCGAGGTCGGCGTCATGGCCCTGTCGGCGCTCGTCGTCGTCTTCCTCGCGCTGCGGGCGGCGGGGACGGCTCATGGGTTCTGATCGCGGGGTCTATATATTCCGGCGCTGCATGAGGCTTAGGATCAGCGCGAAGATCGCCGCGACGCTTGCGGTCCTGCTCGCCGCGGCCGTCGCGCTCGGCGCGTGCGGCTCGCAGGGGGTCAGCGTCGCCAAGTCGAGCCCGTACTACCGCGGCGCGGTGCTGTTCCGCGACCACTGCGCCGGCTGCCACACGCTGAAAGTCGTCGGCGCCGAGGGCTCGGCGTCGAGCATCAAGAACCGCGTCAAGACGAACGGGCCGAACTTCAACATCCGCCCGGAGACCGAAGAACAGGTCCTCTACGCGATCCGCAACGGCGGCTTCTCCGGTGCGATCATGCCCGAGAACATCGTCGTCGGCGACGACGCGAAGGCGGTCGCGCAGTTCCTCGCCAAGTACTCGGGCAGCGAAAAGCAGTCCCCCCGAGCACGCCGATCGAACTCTCGACGAAGTAGACGCCCGCGAGGCGGCGGCGAGCTTGCTCGACCTCAAGCGCATCCGCGACGATCCCGACGGCGTCGGCGCGGCGCTCGCGCGGCGCGACCCCGCGCTGCGCGAGCAGCTCGAGCAGCTGCTGGGCGCCGATCGCGAGTGGCGCGCGGCGACGAGCTCCGCCGAGAGCCTGCGCGCCGAGCAGAAGGCGCGCTCGGAGGCGTTCGGCGCCGCCAAGGCGCGCGGCGAGGACGCGCCCGAGCTGCGCGCCGAGATGCAGGAGCTGAGCGCGCACGTCAAGCGCGCGACCGAGCAGGCCGCGAGCGCGAAGGAGCGCGTCGACGAGCTCGTCGCGCGGCTGCCGAACCTGCCCGACCCGAGCGCCGCCGACGGTCCCGACGACGAGGAGATCAAGCGCGTCGGCGACCCGCCGAGCTTTGCGTTCGAGCCGCGCGACCACCTCGAGCTCGCCGGAGCGATGATCGACATGGACCACGCCGCGCAGCTGTCGGGCTCGCGCTTCGCCTACCTGCGCGGAGACCTCGTCATGGTCGAGCTCGCGCTCGTCGGCTGGGTGCTGCAGAAACTGCGACGCAACGGCTTCGAACCGGTGATCCCGCCCGTGCTCGTGCGCGAGCGCGCGCTGTACGGCACCGGCTTCCTGCCCGACACCGAGCAGCAGATCTACCGGCTGCCGGAGGACGAGCTGTACCTCGTCGGCACGTCCGAGGTCGCGCTCGCGTCGCTGCACGACGGCGAGATCATCGACGCCGCCGACCTGCCGCTGCGCTACGCCGGCTTCTCGCCGTGCTTTCGCCGCGAGGCAGGCGCCGCCGGCAAAGACACGCGCGGCGTCTTCCGCGTGCACCAGTTCGAGAAGGTCGAGATGTTCAGCTTCGTCGCGCCGGAGGACTCCGCCGCCGAGCACGAGCGAATCCTCGCGATCGAGGAGGAGATCCTCGGCGAGCTCGGGCTGCCCTACCGCGTGCTCAACATCGCGATCGGCGAGCTCGGCAACTCCGCCGCGAAGAAGTACGACTGCGAGGCGTGGCTGCCGAGCCAGGGCCGCTATCGCGAGCTGACGTCGTGCTCGAACACGACCGACTACCAGGCGCGGCGGCTCGGCATCCGCATGCGCGGCGACGCCGGCGCCGACGGGGGCAAGGGCGGCTCGCGCACGCAGACGCCGCACACGCTCAACGGCACCGCCGTCGCCGTCGGGCGCACGATCGTCGCGCTGCTCGAGAACGGGCAGCAGGAGGATGGTTCGGTCGAGCTGCCTGAGGTGCTCGTTCCGTATGGCGCGCCGGCGCGGCTCGCGCCGGCGGCTTAGCCTAAGGCCCCGTAGCGCTTCCCGCGTTGTCGCGCACGTTCTCCGCCGCACGCTCGGCGTTGGCCTTTGAGACGAACGACTCGCCCCCTGTGGCGACCGTCTTCCCATTCGAGGGAGCCTTCGCATGCCAGTACCAGGCGGTGCCACTTCCGAACGCCTCGTAGTCGTCGGTCTTGGCGCTGCTCTTGAAGCCCTCGGCAGCCCGCTCGGCGTTGTACTTGCTCGCAAATGACTCGCCGGACGCGGCAACCTTGTTACTGCCCGACCACAGGCGCCAGCGGTACTCGTCGCTTTTGTCGGGATAGACCTCGAATCTCACTCCGTGCTCCTCTCGTTGGGTCCGTAGGCGGCGCTATCCGTCAGGACACCATTTGTTGAACGCTCCGCCGCGACCGTAGTGGTCTCTCCGGAGGCCGGCAGGGCCGGAGCCTTGAAGTCGGACATGTCCTCATTACTGGTGCCTGGCGGCACGACGTCTTTGGGCTGCAGTGGGAGGATGTCGGACGGCGAAGCGGGGGGACTCGCGGGCGAATCCGGCTCGGAAGGAATCTGCGGAGGTCGGACTTGCCATGCCTTGAGGTTCTGGACCAGGTCTCGATAGAACGTGACGGCCTGGGCGCGTGTCTCGCGCACGAACGAGCCCTCAGCACGACCTCGCTTCTGCCCCATCGGCCGGCTGAGCGTCAACGTAAAGGACCGTGGCTCGCGCTTACGATCTGCGGCGAAGAGCAGCTGATCTGGCTGGCCATTGACCTGATCCAGCGTTGCGGCAACGCTCTCTCGAGCATGGGGATACCAGACCTCGACCCGGAGGTCTGGCCAGGCATCCTGCAGCTGGCGCAGCAGCCAGTTGATTCGCGATTTCGGGCGTCCTTCGGTTGGTGCGGCGATGTTTACGCTGACTGAGGTCTGACGGGCTTTGAGGTCAGCAAGGATGTGCAAGTCGCCAATCGCGTCAGGAACGCGGACCGTCGTCTGGAGGACACCGCGAGTCGCTAGTGCCTTATCTGCGACTTCCACACGGTCCGTCGTAGTTTGCTTTCGAGGGCGAGGTGTCGTGACATTGCGGCCAAGTTCCTGGGAGAAGCTCAGGCAAAGGTACTCGGCGAATTGCTCCCAACGCTCGGCGACGTGACGTGTCGTTTGGTCTCCTTGGCGGAGCGTGCCATCACGGGCAGCACTGCGGATTGTCACCCAGTGCTGGCCCATGTCTTCGAAGCCCGACACTCCGGATGCTTCACTGCTGAGGTAGTGGATCAGCTCGCGGAGCACCCATGCCTGGTCGGGGTCTGAGACCCCCCGATGCCGACTCTGCACGACGGCCTCGGTCAAGACTCGCCACCAGGACAAGTGCCAGAGCTTGGCTTTGCGGAGCTTGCGGCCATCGACGCATACCGGGGACTCGGATACTCCGTGGGTGATCTGGTTGGAGATCGTCAGAACGCCGTCAAAACCTTGATCGCGTGCGATGTCCAGGTACCGCCCTACTTGATCGTCCTTCAAGACCGCAGAGCCGGTCTTGACCTCGACTAGACATGTCCACCGCTTCGCGCCTCGCTCACAGACGATCGCGCCATCGGGAATGTCCGTCTTGCCCTCGGCGCTCTTGAAACGAACCTCGGCGAAGGTCTCGACGTTCGGCGACCGGGGAGCGCCAAGTTCGCCGAGAAGCGCGTGGCCGAACTCCGGCACGCCATGCATCACAGCGAGCAAGCAGGCGGTCGCCCGCTTCTCCTGCTCCTCCTGACTTCGAATGCCGTAGGTCGGGATCAGGCGCGCGTGAGGCCAAGCGGCCGCGCCGTCAACCGCAGCGCCCCCGCTCGCTAGCACCGCCATGACCGAAAGCTATCGCGTATGCCGAGATATTGGAACCAGACCGTTCCGCCGAACCACGGCGCAGGTTCTTCCCGTTGAGGTTCGAGTGCGGGACGACCGTCCGACGATCGCCTCTTGCGTCAGCGACGCGACGAGGCCCGAGCGTCAGCGCTGCTGATCTGCCAGCGAACTCCCGGGCCGAACTCGAGGACAACGCCATTTGGATTGATCAGTTCCCAGTACGGTGGGTCGTCGTCCGCTTCTACGGCGGCTGGCTTGATGTCGAGCACTGATCCGTCCGAAAGTGTGCAGCGCAGCTCGCCGGACGTCTCCTCGATCTCGGCATCGTCGATCGAGCGTCCAACCAACTGAGCCGGATCAGACGGCGCCCAGTCGGCGTCTTGGGTGGCAAGGCGCCAGAGCCCTCCGTGTGCGTCTCGACCTTCAACGTGCAGCACATTCGGGTAAGCGATGCTCACGCCGATGACTTCCCCGCGTATCGAGCGCAGGACGGTCGTCGGTGAGGCATCTAGGGCTACGACGGACGCCATGAGTCGTCCCATTCTCGCAGCCAGGCGAGCAGTTCTCCGTGGGAAGTAGACCTTGATTTAGCCAGTGCCCGCCAACTGAATGTGATCGGCCTCGGCCGCGCCGGGGAACGGCCGCGTCAGGCCGAACTGGTTGAGCGTCGCCTCGGGCACGCCCTCGACGCCCGGCGTGTCCGACGCTTCGCCGCGCGTGTGCGGGTCGTTGGCGAAGCCGCCGACCTCGACCGAGTGCTGCGGCGAGCGGTAGCCGGAGATGCCGATCAGATGCAGGTGCAGCGCCTTGCCCATCGTGTTCAGCCGCTCGGCGATCGCCGGCTCCTCGCCGACGGAGTAATTCGTGCCGGCGGCCTGGAAGAAGCCGTATTCGCCTTCCGGCGACGAGTTGAATTCGCCGATCGGGCCCGAGAACGTCACGCCCGAGGCCGCCAGTTCCCGTGCCTGCACGTGCGCGAGCTCGTGTTCGAGCGAGTGCTCGTGCGATTGCAGTTCTTCGAGCTCGGCGCTCTTGCGCGAGCGCGCGCTGACGAACTCGAGCTGGCGCTTGACAAGCGCGAGCTTCAGCTGCGCGACCTCGTCGCGCTGCACCTGCACGGCGAGCGTCTCGTGTTCGTGCGTGCTCTGCAGCGCCGCGAGATGGGTCGCCTGCGCGGTGACCGCCTTCTGCGTCTCCGCCACGTGCGTCGTCGCCGCCGCGTTCTCGCGCGCGATCGCGCGCAGGTCGTCGACTCGCTCGATCAGGTCGGCGAATCCGTGCGCCTCGAGGATCACCGTCGCGATGTCCGGCGGCGGCGACTCGTAGGAGGCGACGAGCTGCGCGACGAGCACCTTGCGGTCGTGCACGAGCTGGACCTTCAGCGCCGCGAGCTGCGTTCGAGCGACGCTCAGCTGCGAGCGGATGCCGTCGAGCAGGTTGCGCTCTGTCGCGAGGCTCGATTCGAGCGCCGACAGCCGCGCCTGGAGGTCGGAGATGTTGCCTTCGAAGCCGGCGATCTCGTGCGAGTCGGCGCCGATCCCGGCGCGCACCTGGCCTTCGCGCGACCGCGACGCGGCGATCTTTTCTTCCAGCGCCCCGGACGACGCGCCGGAGGCGACGACGGCGCCGAGCGTCGCACCTGCGACGAGCGCGAGCAGCAGCACGACGAGCATGGGCGTGCGAAGACGAGCCGGCATCGAACGGCCAAGCTAGCCACGCGTGCGCCTCAGCTCAAGCGCCGGGCGATCTGCTGCAGACGGGCTTGCGGGCTTGCGAGCTTGCGGGCGGCGCCGCGGCGCCGGTCAGCCCGGGAACGGCTGGGCTTCGCGATGCCCTGGTATGTAACTGTCCTCTGCCTCGAGCGTCGCGCGGATCTGCTCGCGCAGCTCGGGACCGTCGCTATGACCGTGAGCCGCGGCCGCATGCTGCGCGGCCGTCTCGACGACCTCGTCCTCCTCGCCGATGATCGTCAGGGTGCAGCCGTTGTCGCTCTCGAAGCGTCGGCAGTCGGCGATCTTGCGCATTCGAACCACCTCCAGGCGTCGTGATCAATCGTGCGCCGAACCATAGACCTCGCGCGCCGGCTGCGCCAGGCCTTCAGCGGACGGTGAACGTCAGCGTCCGCGCGGCGCCGCCCGCCGGTGCGAGCGCCAAGCGATAGCGGCCTGCGGCGAGCCGCGCGTGACCCCTGAGCGCCCGCGTCTGCGAGCCGGCGCGCGCGAGGAACGAGGGCGGGGCGGAGACCGTCCGCCAGCGCGCGCGTCCGTGCGTGCGGACGAGCACCGAGAGCGTCACGCGCACGCGCGCGGCGACGCTGACCCTGAACGCGAACGCGAGCTTCGAGAAGGTCGTCGCCCGCCGGCGCGCGGTCGCGGCGCGGGCGGCCCGGGTGAGCTGGAGCGCGCCGATCACGGGCGCGACGCTCGTCGCCGAGCCGCTCGACGTCACGGGCGTCGCGGGCGTCGAGCTCGCGCCCGTACCCGGCTGACTCGACCCCGGAGCGGGCTGCGGCGAGGGTTGCGGTTCGACCGGGGTGATCGCGCCTTCGCTTGCGTGTTCGGAGAGCGGCTGGAACGCGCCGACGCCGTCCGGCGTGCCTACGCCCGACGGCCCGTCGTAGCCCGCGCCGGCGAGGCAGATCGCGTGCGAGGAGCAGCTCTGCGCCGCCTCTTCCGCCGCCGTGCACGTCGAAGCCCCCGTTTTTTTGTTCGGGCGTTTGAGGCATTCGCCGTTCGAGCCGAGCGCGACGTCGTGCAGCGAGCTCGGGTCTTCCAGCAGGTTTTCGTACAGCGTCTGCGACGGATAGGCGACGCCGTGGGCGCCGCCGGCGAGCGCGAACGCCGATGCGATGATCGGCGAGGCGACGCTCGTTCCGCCGATCATCGCCCAGCCCTTTTCGCCTTCGGGCGTTTCGGTCGAGTCGTACACGGCGACGCCCGTGTACGGGTCGGCGTCGGCCGCGACGTCGGCGACCGCGCGCTTGGCGCCGCAGCCGACCGACGACCAGTCGGGCACGCTCTGCTGCCAGCTCGTCGCCGCGAAGCGGACGCTGCATCCGCCGCCGCCGGAGCCCGCGCCTTCGAGCACGCCGCCGTTCGCGCCGCCGTCGTTCCAGACGGTCTCGCCTTCCCACGCGCCGGTTTCCGCGTTGAGCGCGAGCCGCGTCCCGCCGACGCCGATCACGTGCGGCGAACTGGCCGGGTACTCCGCCGCGTTCGACGGTTCGCCGGTGAGCCAGTCGAGGTAGCCTTCGTCGCCCGAGGACGCCGTGATCACGACGCCCGGGTGGTTGAACGCGCGGTTGTCCGAGCTCGGCTCTTCGCCGCCCCACGAGTTCGAGATCTCGTTCGCGCCGAGCGCCACCGCGCTCTGCTCGGCCGTGTACAGGTCGCTGTTTTCGTTCGAGTTGGCCTCGACGAGCAGGATCTTGCAGCTCTGGCAGACGCCGTGCGCGACCTCGACGTCGGTCGCGATCTCCTGCGCCCAGCCGCGTTCTTCGGCTCCGCTCGACGCCGGCAGCGGCGCGGCGGCGCCGTTCTGGTTGACCTTGCGGAAGCAGCCGTTCGCTTCCGTGCACGCCGGCAGGCCGAAGTGGTTGTCGAACTTCGTGAGGTCGGCTTCGGCCGCCGAGTCGTCGTAGGCGTCGACGAGCGCGATCGTCTGCGTGCTCGACGGCGTCACGCCGTTCAGGCCATACGCGGTGAGCACGCTCGCCGGGCTCAGGCTGCCGGTGATCGGCGATTTGTGTTCGGCGGCCGGTTCGTCTGAGACGAGGCGCAGCCCGAGGCAGCCCGAGCGCCCGGGCGACGGTTCGGCGCAGAGGGCGCCGATCCGGTGCGTGGTCGGGCTCGGCGTGCCCGCGGTCGCCGGGCTCGCTGCGGCCGGACCTGGCGTGCCGGCTTCTTCTTCCGCCGATGCCGAGGCCGGCACGGCGAGGCAGAGCGTCGCGAGCAGCGTGAGCAGCGTGATCGGGGCTCGCGCGGCTCGTGTGGGGGTTCGTTGGCTCATCGAGACTCGTACGTCTCCAAGATCGACTCGACGGTGTCCGCCTGCGATCGCAGCGTTCGGCTCCCCGGCGGACGTACGTTGTAGCCAGCCTGCGACGGGACTACGCTGGTTCGCGCGATGTCCTCGCCGTTCGGCTTCCTGCTCGCGCCCGAGCCGCCCTCGCGGCGGGTCGGCTTCCTCGTGGCGGTGCTGTTGGTCGCGCTGTGCACGCTGATCATCTACCCGCTGCGGCACGTCGCGTCGCTCGCGTCGCTCAGCGTCGTCTACCTGCCGGCGGTTCTGATCGTGTCGGTGATCTGGGGCATGTGGGGCGGGATCGCCACAGCGATCGCGAGCGCGGCCGCGTTCAACTTCTTCCACCTGCCGCCAACCGGCGAGTTCACGATCCGCGACTCGCGCAACTGGGTCGCGCTGATCGCGTTCCTGATCGTCGCCGGGCTCGCCAGCTCCGTCGCGGAGATCACGCGCGCACGCACGCGCGACGCCGACTCACGCCGGCGCGAGGCGGACCTCGCGGCGGAGATGGCGCGCCTGCTGCTGCGCGGCGACGACCTCGCGGCGGCGCTGCCGACCGCCGCGGCGCGTCTCGCGCAGGCGCTCGAGCTCGGCTCGGCGGCGATCGAGATGGAGGCCGTCGAAGGCGACGAGCGCACGATCGCCTTTCCGTTGCGCGACGGCACGAGCCGGCTGGGCACGCTGCTGGTCGGCGCGGACGCCTCCGAGGAGAGCCTGCGCCGGCTGCAGGAGCGCGTCGTGCCGGCGCTCGAGGCGCTGCTCAGCGCGGCGCTCGAGCGCGAGGGGCTGCTCGGCGGGGTCGTCGAGACGGCGGCGCTGCGCCGCGCGGACACGGTCAAGACAGCGCTGCTGCGCGCCGTCTCGCACGACCTGCGTACGCCGCTGACGGCGATCTCGGCGGCGGGCGAGGCGATCGCATCGCCCACGCTCTCGCCGCAGGAGCGCGCGGAGATGGCGGCGGTGATCCAGGAGGAGGCGCGCCGGCTCTCGCGCCTGGTCGACAACCTGCTCGACCTCTCGCGCCTGGAAGCCGGCGCCGCCGAGCCGCGCCGCGACTGGACGTCGGTCGAGGAGCTGATCCGCACGGCGTTGTCGGAGCTCGCGGCGCGGCCGGAGGAGTTCAGCCTCTCGATCGATCGCGAGCTGCCGTTGGTCAGCGTCGATCCGGTGCAGATGGAGCGGGCGTTCGTCAACGTGCTCGAGAACGCTCGCCGGCACTCCGGCGGGCATCCCGTCTCGATCAGGGCGCGCGCCGTGCGCGGGCTGGCACGCACGCCCGGCCGTCCCGCTCCGGGCGGCGACGGCGGCGCCGAGCGCGAGCCCGGCGAGGGCTTCAAGCCGGGCTCCGAGCGCGTGATCGTGCGGATCGTCGATCGCGGCCCGGGCATTCCGCCGGCGCAGCTAGAGCGCGTGTTCGAGCCGTTCTACCGCGCCGGGACGGCGGCGGGCGGCCATCGCGGTTCGGGCCTCGGCCTGGCGATCGCGCGCGGGTTCACCGAGACGAGCGGCGGCACGCTGCACGTCGAGTCGCTGCCCGGTCAGGGCGCGTCGTTCGTCTTCGAGCTGCCGTTGCAGGAGCCGGGCGAGGACCGTCGCGGCGACGTCAGCGAGGCGGCGTGAGCACGCAGGATCAACCGGCTTCCGCGCCTCGACCGCGTGTGCTCGTCGTCGACGACGAGCCGCAGATCGTGCGCGCGCTGAAGGTGGTCCTGCGCGAGGCGGGCTTCGAGGCGATCCCGGCGGAAACCGCCTCGCAGGCGCTCGACCTCGCGGCCGTCCGTCCGCCCGACGCAGCGATTGTCGACCTCGTGCTGCCGGACGGCGACGGCGTCGACGTGACCAGCACGCTCAGGGAGTGGAGCACGATGCCGATCCTCGTGCTCTCGGCCGTCGGCGAGGAGGAGCAGAAGGTCAGGGCGCTCGAGGCGGGCGCCGACGACTACATCACCAAGCCGTTCGGCGCACGCGAGCTCGTCGCGCGCCTGCAGGCGGCGCTGCGCCGCGCGGCGCCCGCCGAGGAGGAGCCGAGCGTCGTCGCCGACGGGTTGGAGGTCAACCTGGCGGGGCGGGTCGTGCTGCGCGACGGCGTGCCCGTCCATCTCACCCCGATCGAGTTCGAGCTGCTGCGCGTGCTCGTGCGCAACCGCGGTCGGCTGATGACGCATCGCAAGCTGCTCGCCGAGGTGTGGGGCCCCGAGTACGTCGACGACATCCAGCCGCTGCGCACCCACATCGCGCGGCTGCGCGCGAAGATCGAGCCCGAGGGTGCGGCGGCGCCGCGCTTCGTAGTGACCGACCCCGGCGTCGGCTATCGCTTCGCCGGCTGAGCGCCCGTCACACAATCGTTATGCGACTCGCGGAGATCGTCACGCGAGCGTGACGCGCGAACGTCAATAGTGATCGCCGATGGACGTTCTTGCCATAGCCCTCGGGATCGTCGTCTTCCTGATCCTGCTCTGGATGGTCGAGGGGGTCGACCGGATATGACCGTGTCGCTGCCACTCGGCTTCTTCGTCGCGCACATGAGCGGCGCCGACTTCTTCGGCCTCGTCGTCTCTGTGATCGTGATCGCCTACCTGTTCTACGCGCTGATCCGCGGAGAGAAACTGTGACCTTCTCCGGCTGGCTCACGATCTTCCTGTTCGCGGCGATCCTGACGGCGCTCGCGATGCCGCTCGGCCGCTACATGGCCAACGTGTACTCCGGTGAGCGGGTCATCCTGACGCCGGTCTTCGGCTGGCTCGAGCGCCTTCTCTACAAAGTCCTGCGCGTCGACCCCAAGCGCGAGCAGGACTGGAAGTCATACGCGAAAAGCCTCTTGATCTTCTCGCTCGCCGGCTGGCTGCTGCTGTACCTGATCCTGCGCACGCAGGACGCGTTCTTCGTGCCGCACGCGCTGAACCCGCTCGGCTACCACTCGGCGCCGTGGAACGTGACGTTCAACACCACGTCCTCGTTCGTGACGAACACCAACTGGCAGTACTACGGCGGCGAGACGACGATGAGCTACTTCAGCCAGATGCTCGGGCTGACGGTCCAGAACTGGCTCTCGGCCGGGGTCGGCATCGTCGTCGCGGTCGCCTTGGTACGCGGAATCGTCTCGCGCGGGGGCAAGAGCCTCGGCAACTTCTGGCAGGACCTGATCCGCACAATCCTCTACGTGCTCGCGCCGATCTCGATCATCGGCGCCCTGGTGCTCGTCTCCCAGGGCGTGATCCAGAACTTCTCCACCTACCTCACCGCGCACACGCTCACCGGTCTGACGCAGTCGATCGCGATGGGCCCGGTCGCCTCGCAGGAGGTGATCAAGGAGCTCGGCACCAACGGCGGCGGCTTCTTCAACGTCAACTCCGCGCACCCGTTCGAGAACCCGACCGCGTTCACCAACTTCTTCGAGATGCTGCTCGTGCTGATCATCCCGGCGGCGCTCGTGTTCATGTACGGCCGGATGACCGGCAACCGCCGTCAGGGCTACGCGGTCTACGCGACGATGATGGTGATGTTCCTCGGCGCCGTGGCGGTCGCCTACGTCGCCGAGGCCCACGGCTCGCCCGCGCAGCACGCTGCCGGCCTGCACACCCACGTGATCTCGGGCTCCGGCGGCGGCAACTTGGAAGGCAAGGAGCAGCGCTTCGGGATCGCCGGCTCGGCGCTGTTCGACGTCGTCACGACCGTCACATCGTGCGGCGCGGTCAACAGCGCGATCGAGTCCTTCACGGGCATCGGCGGCGCCGTGCCGATGGCCAACCTGTCGGCCAGCGAGGTAATCTTCGGCGGCGTCGGCACCGGCCTGTACTCGATCCTGCTGTACGTCCTGCTGGCGGTGTTCATCGGCGGTCTGATGGTCGGGCGCACGCCCGAGTGGCTCGGCAAGAAGCTCGAGGCGCGCGAGATCAAGCTCGCCGGCCTCGGCATCCTGATCACGCCGCTGGCGGCGCTGTTCGCTACCGCGCTCGCGGTTGCAAGCCACGCTGGACGCGTGTCGATCTCCGAATTGGGCAAGGGCCCGCAGGGCTTCTCCGAGACCCTTTACGCCTACCTCTCCCAGTCCAACAACAACGGCTCGGCGTTCGCCGGCTACACCGGCTTCATCCAGCCGAACGCGGGCAACCTGGGCTCTCACGGCGTCACCTTCACCGATCTGCTCGGGGCCTTTGCCATGCTGTTTGCCCGCTTCGGGCCGATCGTCTTTACGCTCGCAGTGGCGGGCGCCTTGGTCGGCAAGCGTGTGACCCCTGCTGGCCTCGGCACGATGCGCACCGACAACACCACGTTCGTCGTGCTGCTGATCGGCGTGATCATCCTCGTCGGCGCGCTGACGTTCTTCCCCGCCCTGCTGCTCGGCCCGGTCGTCCAGGGCCTGACGGGACACCTCTACTGAGATGCGCCGCGACATCGTCACATCGGTCATCGGAATCATCGTCCTGACGATCCTGCTCGGGCTCGTCTACCCGCTCGTGATCACCGGCGTCAGCCAGGTCGCGTTCCCCGGCAACGCCAACGGCCAGAAGGTCTACGTGAACGGCAAGCTCGTCGGCTCGAAGATCATCGGCCAGAGCTTCAAGTCGCCCGTGATCGGCAAGAACGGCAAGCCGGAGGAAAAGGAAGAAGAACTCGTCACCGAAGCTGACCCCAAGTACTTCCAGTCGCGTCCGTCGGCGACCGAAGGCGGCGCGTACAACGCGGCGGCGAGCACGTTCTCCAACCGCGGCCCCAACGACAAGGCGACCGAGGAAGCCGACGCCGAAAACATCAAGGAATACCTCGAACTGAACAAGCCCTACGACCCCGGTCTGACGACCGCGCAGATCCCCGTTGACGCGGTGAACACGTCGGCCTCGAACCTCGACCCGGAAATCTCACAGGCCAACGCGTGGATCCAGGCGCACCGCGTAGCCGCCAAGCGCGGGCTCTCGCTGAGCGCGGTCGACGGGCTGATCTCAAAGTACACCGACTCGCGTGGGCTCGGGTTCTCCGGCGAACCCGGAGTGAACGTGCTCGAGCTCAACCTCGCGCTTGACCGTCTCACCGGAGGCAAAGCCTGATGTCCGCACAGATACCCGCAACCCACGAGCGCCAGGCGATCTCGCTGTTCCAGCGCGACATCGTCAAGCACGCGCTGATCGACAGCCTCAAGAAGCTCGACCCGCGCGTGCAGATCCGCAACCCCGTGATGTTCGTCGTCGAGATCGGCTCGGTCATCACCACGATCACGTGGCTGATCCAGGCGTTCGGCGGCAAGCCGCTCGGCGGCGGCCACGAGCCCGCCTGGTACACGTTCCTGATCGCGATCTGGCTGTGGCTGACGGTGATCTTCGCGAACATGGCCGAGGCGTTCGCCGAGGGCCGCGGGCGCGCGCAGGCCGACACGCTGCGCGCGATGCGCAAGGAGACCGTCGCGAAAATGCGCGACGGCTCGACCAAGGCGGCGTCGGAGTTGACACGTGGCGACATCGTCGTCGTGCCGGCGGGCGAGCTGATCCCCGGCGACGGCACCGTGATCGAGGGCATCGCGACGGTCGACGAGTCGGCGATCACCGGCGAGTCCGCGCCGGTGATCCGCGAGTCCGGCGGCGACCGCAGCGCGGTGACCGGCGGCACGCGCGTGACCTCTGACGAGATCGTCGTCGAAATCACGCAGGAGCCCGGCCAGTCGTTCCTCGACCGGATGATCGCGCTCGTCGAGGGCGCCTCGCGGCGCAAGACGCCGAACGAGATCGCGCTGAACATCCTGCTCGCGGCGCTGACGCTGATCTTCATGATCGTCGTCGTCACGCTGCGCCCGTTCGGCCTGTTCTCGGGCACGTCGATCTCCGAGACGACGCTGATCGCGCTGCTCGTCGCGCTGATCCCGACGACGATCGGCGCGTTGCTGTCGGCGATCGGGATCGCCGGGATGGATCGGCTCGTACGCCGCAACGTGCTCGCCCTGTCAGGCCGTGCGGTGGAGGCCTCCGGCGACATCGACGTGCTGCTGCTCGACAAGACCGGCACGATCACGATCGGCAACCGCCTCGCGTCCGAGTTCATCCCGATGCCCGGCGTCCCCGAGGCGGAGCTCGCCGAAGCGGCGCAGATGGCCTCGCTCGCCGACGAGACGCCCGAGGGGCGCTCGATCGTCGTGCTCGCCAAGCAGTACGGGATCCGCGAGCACGACATGTCGCAGATCAACGCCGAGTTCGTCCCGTTCACCGCGCAGACGCGGATGAGCGGCATCGACTACGACGGTCAGCAGCTGCGCAAGGGCGCCGGCGATGCGATCATCGAGCTCGTCAAGCGCGAGGGCGGCACGCCGCCGCCCGAGCTGCAGCTCCAGCTCGACCGCGTCGGTAACGAGGGCGGCACGCCGCTGGCCGTCTCGCGCGACAGCCAGGTGCTCGGAGTCGTCTATCTGAAGGACACGATCAAGGAGGGCATGAAGGCTCGCTTCGACCAGCTGCGCGCGATGGGCATCAAAACGGTGATGGTGACCGGCGACAACCGCCTGACCGCGGCGAAGATCGCCGAGGAGTCCGGCGTCGACGACTTCCTCGCCGAAGCGACGCCCGAGCGAAAGCTCGCGCTGATCCGCGAGCAGCAGCAGGACGGACGGCTCGTCGCGATGACTGGCGACGGCACCAATGACGCTCCGGCGCTCGCGCAGGCCGACGTCGGCGTGGCGATGAACACGGGCACGCAGGCCGCGCGCGAGGCCGGCAACATGGTCGACCTCGACTCCAACCCGACGAAGCTGATCGAGATCGTCGAGGTCGGCAAGCAGCTGTTGATCACGCGCGGCGCGCTGACGACGTTCTCGATCGCCAACGACGTCGCCAAGTACTTCGCGATCCTGCCCGCGATCTTCATCTCGACTTACGCCGCGAGCGGCGAAGCGAAGGGGCCGCTGCACGTGCTCAACGTGATGGGCCTTGGCAGCCCGCGCTCGGCGATCGTCTCGGCGATCATCTTCAACGCGATCGTGATCCCGCTGCTGATCCCGCTGTCGCTGCGCGGCGTGCGCTACCGGCCGATCGGCGCCAGCGCGCTGCTGCGACGCAACCTGCTGATCTACGGCCTCGGCGGGATCATCGCCCCGTTCATCGGGATCAAGCTGATCGACCTGATCGTGCACAACCTGCTCGGGGGGTGACCGGCGAGCCGCCTGCGAGCGGGGCTAGCCCGCCCGAGGCGCCGTCCGGCGAGCAGGCGCGTGGCCGACTGAAGGTCTTCATCGGGATGGCCGCCGGCGTCGGCAAGACATACCGCATGCTGCTGGAGGGCCGGGCCGAGCTGGAGGCGGGGAGGGATGTGGCGATCGGCCTGCTCGAGACGCACGGCCGGCGCGAGACGGCCGAGCTGGCCGAGAGCCTGCCGCTCGTGCCGCGCCGCAGGGTGCGCTACCGCGAGACGGCGCTCGAGGAGATGGATCTGCCGGCGATCATCGCCCGCGCGCCCGAGCTGTGCCTGATCGACGAGCTGGCCCACACGAACGCGCCCGGCGTCGAGCACGCCAAGCGGTACGAAGACGTCGAGGAGGTGCTCGCCGCCGGCATCGACGTGCTCTCGACGCTCAACGTCCAGCACCTCGAGTCGCTGAACGACCACATCACCGAGCTGAGCGGCGTGCGCGTGCGCGAGACGATCCCCGACGCGATCCTCGGGCGCGCCGACGAGGTCGTGCTGATCGACCTGACGCCCGAGGCGCTGCTCGACCGCCTGCGCGCGGGCAAGGTCTATCCGGTGGAGCGGATCGACGCGGCGCTCAACAACTTCTTCCGGATCGAGAACCTCGCGGCGCTGCGCGAGGTCGCGCTGCGCCAGGTCGCCGAGGAGGTCGGCGCCAAGCGTCTGACGACCGAGCTCGTCGGCCGGCGCGAGGAGAGCCTCGCGGCCGACGCGCCGCAGGCCGTCGGCGAGCGGTTGCTGGCGCTCGTCGAGCCCTACGCGGGCGCTCAGCGCCTGGTGCGCCGCGCGTGGCGCTCGGCGCAGCGGCTCGGCGCCGAGCTCGACCTCCTGTGGGTGCGGGGTCCGGGCCAACAGCTGTCCGAGGAACAGGAGCGCTCGCTCGCCGCGCTTCGCCAGCTGGCGTCGGTGCTCGGGGCGAGGTTCCACGAAGAGGAGTCCGACGACGTCGCGACCGCCGTCGTCGGGTTCGCCGCCGAGCGCGGGTCGACGTATGTGCTCGTCGGTCGCTCGCGGCCCGCGCGCGGCATCGCGCGCCTGCGCACGCCGCTGCCGCAGCGGCTGATGCAGCGGCTGCCCGGCGTCGACGTGCGGATCGTCGCCGACCGCCCGATGCGGGCGAGCGGCGAGAAGTCGAACGGAGAGAAGCCATGAGCGCGCTCGTGCTCGTGCTGGTCGGCCTCGCCGGCATCGGTGTCGGGATCGCCGCCGGCTACTGGCTGCCGCCGCACGGGCGGCTGGCCGCCCGCAACCGCCCGCAGGCGGTGAGGCGGATCCTGCTCCCGTTCACCGGCCAGGCGATCTCGCGCCGCTCGTTCGAGGCGGCCGTGCGCCTGGCGAAGGCCGAGAACGCGATCGTCATGCCGGCCTTCCTTGCGCGCGTGCCGATGAGCCTGCCGCTCGACTCGGCGCTGCCGGTCCAGTGCGCGAGCGGCATGCCGCTGCTCGAGGCGATCGAGCAGGCCGTCTCCTCGCAGGGGCTGCCGGTCGAGTCTCGCGTCGGCCGCGGCCGCTCGGCGCGCGATGCGCTGCGCAACCTGCTCGAGCAGGAGCACTTCGACCGGATCATCGTCTCCGCCGACGAAGACCCAAGGGCTGGGCTCGGCTACGACGATCTCAGGTGGCTGCTCGAGCGCGTTCCGGCTGAGATCATGATCCTCAGGCCGGCGCCTGAGGACACGCGCCGGATCTCGATGAAGGCCGTCAGCGGGCATTTCTAGCTGGACCGCGAAGATGTAGGCCATGAGCGGCGGCGATCGTGGCGGGCGGCCGGGTTCGGGACGCGCGTTCGGCGTGAAGCCCGTCTACGGCCTGAGCGTGTTCATCCCGATCGCGCTCGGCCTCGACCTGGTTGGGGCATCGCAAACGCTCGTGTTCGCGAGCTCGGCGCTCGGCATCGTGCCGACCGCGGCGCTGATGAGCGACGCGACCGAGCAGCTGGCGGCGCGCTCGGGACCGGGGATCGGCGGGCTGGTCAACGTCACGTTCGGCAACGCGCCCGAGCTGATCATCGCGCTGTTCGCGCTCGGCGACGGGCTCCAGGAGGTCGTCAAGGCGTCGCTGGTCGGCTCGATCATCGGCAACTCGCTGCTGGTGCTCGGCGCGGCGATGCTCGCCGGCGGCTGGCGGCGGACACGACAGATCTTCGATCGGACGGCGGCGCAGGCGCAGGCCGGAATGCTGCTGCTGACCGTCGTCGCGCTCGCGCTTCCCTCGCTGCTCGAGCTGGCGCATCACGTCAGCCTGCCGGCTGTCTCGCAGACGAGACGCGCCTTCGGGCACACCGTCGAGCAGGTCTCGTTCGCGGTCGCCCTCGTGTTGATCGCGACCTACCTCGCCGGGCTGTTCTTCTCGCTGAGGACGCACCGCGACCTGTTCAATCCGAGCGCGGCTCGCGACGAATCGGACGGCGCCTGGTCGCTGCGCCGGTCGGCCGGCACGCTGGCCGTCGCCGGGATCCTCGTCGCCGTGATGAGCGACCTCCTGGTCGGCTCGATCGAGCACGCCTCGCGCGCGATCGGCGTCTCGCAGTTCTTCGTCGGCGCGTCGGTCGTCGCGATCGCCGGCAACGCCGCCGAGCACTACGTGGCGGTCGTCGCCGCCGCGAAGGACAAGATGGACCTCGCCGTCAACATCGCCGTCGGCTCCGCCGCCCAGATCGGCCTGTTCGTGGCGCCCGTCCTGGTGCTGCTCTCGTTCGTGCTCGGACCCTCGCCGATGGCGCTCGTGTTCAACCCGTACGAGATCGCCGCGCTGCTCGCCGCCGGGCTCGCCGCGACGGCGCTCGTGTCCGACGGCGAGTCGACGTGGTTCGAGGGCGTTCAGCTGATCGCCCTCTACGTGGTGATCGGCGTCGTCTTCTACGCCGCCTGACGGTTCGGGCGACTGCGCCGCCGAGCGATTGCAAACACGTCTCCAACACGCCGCGATATCCGTCACGCAATCGTTATGAACGGCGGCCGAATCGTCACGAGGGCGTAATCAGTCGGATGGCACACTCGCGTCGACTTCATCCAGTTGACTCGGAGGTGCTGGACATGAGAATCACCAGAAGCAGGTACCCGGCCCCGCCCGTGACGCTCGCAAGCGGTGTCACGCTGGAGGCGGACGAGTCCGCCCACCGCGGCCTATCGACTGCGACCGACGCCCCCGTCGCGCTTCGCCTGCAGGTCTTCGTGAGCCGTCGGAAGCTCGACCGGCAGATCGCGGACGGCAGCAAGCACGAAGCAACCGACGCGCTGGCGCTTCGCGTTCGCCAGCTGATCGACGACGGCAACCGCCGGCGAGTCGCCAACGAGCTGCGCGGGGTCGTCGAGTGGGTCGACCATCGCGAGTCGAGCCCGTTCATCTCGTCGGTGATGCTCGACCGTGCGGCGGTGCGAGCCGGTCGCGAGGCGATCCTCGGACTGGCCGAGCGAATCGAGGCGCCGACGCCGGCCAGCGCCAGGGGCATGGTGCTCGCGCGCGCGCTGATCACCGACGGGCTGAGCCCGCTGTACAACCCGCTCAGCGAGCGCACGGTGGCCGACGCGGTCTTCGAGGTCCAGGACGCGCTCGGCGCGCAGCCGCCGGCGGTCGGTCTCGACGCGCTCGCCGTGTAGCAGCGAACGTTTGCGCGCTCGCGAGGCTCATCGGGGTGCTCCGATGGGCCTCGCGAGCGCTGTAAGCGCTTGACCTGAGACAGTCGCACCCGCTTTGCCACGGTATTGTGGGCGCGGGTGAGCCGGGAAGCCTGGTCGGCGTAGTTTCGAGCTGCCCGAAGCCATGCGCCCCGACCACGTTCACCAGCCTTCGAGGAGGCCTCCCGTGAGGCTGTCGGTGCCGCTCCCGTCCGCGTGGCGCCGCGAGGCGCTGCGCACGAACCTGTGGCTCGTTCCGACGATCGAGATCGTGCTCGCGGTGGCGCTGTTCGCCGGGACGCATGCGCTCGACCGTGCCGCCTACGACGGCTCGCTGCACTTCCCGTCGTGGGTGATCAGCGGAACGGCGGACGCCGGACGCCAGATCCTGACGGCGATCGCGGCGGCTGTGATCACGGTCGTGACGCTCGTCTTCTCGATCACGATCGTCACGCTGACGCTCGCCTCGACGCAGTTCGGCCCGCGCATGCTGCGCAACTTCATCCGCGACCGGATCACCCAGTTCACGCTCGGCAGCTTCGTCGCGACGTTCGTCTTCGCGATCCTCACATTGGTCTCGATCGGGCCGGACAGTCACGGCGACTTCATCCCGCACCTTTCGATCACGGTGACGATGGGGCTCGTCGTCGTCGACGTCGGCGTGCTGGTCATGTTCATCGATCACATCGCCAAGTCGATCCAGCTGCCGCAGGTGATCGCGAGCATCGCCGGCGACCTGTCGCGGGCGATCGAGGCCGAGGGTCGGGGGCAGGACGGCACGACGGCGAAGGCCGGCCCGTCGCTCTCGGAGATGCTCGTGCGATTGGACGAGGAGAGCGGCGTCGTGCGCGCGCCGCGCAGCGGCTATCTGCAGTACGTCGGGATGAAGCGGCTGATCGAGATCGCCGGCAGGGGCCACGCCGTGATCCGACTGCTGCACCGCCCGGGACACTTCGTCGTCGAGGGACAGCCGCTGGCCGACGTCTGGCCCGCCGCGGCGGCGCCCGGCGTCGCGCGCGCGCTTGGCGGCGCGCACGCGACGGGGCCGCACCGAACGCTGACGCAGGATCCCTCGTTCGCGGTCGACCAGCTCGTGGAGATCGCGATCCGAGCCCTCTCGCCCGCGGTCAACGACACCTTCACGGCGCTCGCCTGCATCGACTGGCTGGGCGACTCGTTGTGCAAGATCGCCGGTGGCTGGGAGCCGGTGACCGTGCACCGCGACGCCGCCGGACATGTGCGCGTGATCACGGTCACGGTCAGCTTCCGCCGCCTGGTCGAGCGTGCGCACGACAAGATCCGCCAGGCCGGCCGCGGAATGCCGGCGGTGATGATCCGCCAGCTCGACGGGCTCGCGAAGGTGATGACGTACACGACGTCCGCCGAGGAGCGCGAGCTGCTCGTCGAGCAGGCGGCGATGATCCTCCGCGCGAACGAGGAGTCGGTGCCGGAGGAGCGGGATCGAGCCGATGTGCGCCGCCGCTACGACGAGGTGCTGCAAGCCGCGTAGTCCGCGACAATGACCGCGTGCCGGACGAGCGCGGACGCCTGAAGGTCTTCATCGGGATGGCCCCGGGCGTGGGGAAGACCTACCGAATGCTGCAGGAGGGTGTGGCCGAAGCCGAGAGCGGCCGCGACGTGGTCGTCGGCTACCTGGAGCCGCACGGGCGCGATGAGACGGTGGCGCAGGCGGACGGCCTGGAGATCGTCCCGCGCCGGCAGGTCCTCTACCGCGGCAAACCGCTCGAGGAGATGGACCTGCCGGCGATCGTCGCGCGCCGCCCCGAGCTGTGCCTGATCGACGAGCTCGCGCACACGAACGCGCCGGGCCTCGAGCACGAGAAGCGCTACGAGGACGTGCGCGACGTGCTCGACGCGGGAATCGACGTCTTCTCGACGGTCAACGTGCAGCATCTCGAGAGCCTCAACGACCAGGTGACCCGGCTGACCGGCGCGACCGTCCGCGAGACGATCCCCGACGAGGTCCTATCGGCGGCCGACGAGGTCGTGCTGATCGATCTCACGCCCGAGGCGCTGATCGCGAGGCTGCGGGCGGGCAAGGTCTACCGCCCAGAGCGCGTGCAGGCGGCGCTGAACAACTTCTTCAAGATCGAGAACCTCTCGGCGCTGCGCGAGACGGCGTTGCGTCAGGTGGCCGAGGAGGTCGAAGTCAAGCGGCTGATCCAGGAGCCGAGGGCGATCGTGCATCGTGACGAGGAGGGTGTCGCGGCCGCGCTCGAGCCCGCCCCGCAGGCGATCGCCGATCGTCTGCTGGCGCTCGTGACGCCCGGGGCGGACTCGGAGCGAGTCGTGCGCAGGGCGTGGCGCTCGGCTCAGCGCCTGGACGCGACGCTCGACGTGCTCGTCGTGCGTCCGTCGGGCCGTCCGCCGAGCTCTGAGGACCGCAAGCAGCTCGAGGCGCTGCGCCGGCTCGTTGCGATGCTCGGCGCGCGGCTCCGCGTCGAGGAGGGCGACGACCTCGCCGCGGTCGCGGTCAACGTCGCGCGTCAACTCGGCAGCACCTACCTGCTGATCGGCGCACCCCGCCCTCGTCGCGGTCTCGGGCGCTTCGGCGTGCGCTCCTCCGGCGGCGACGGTCCCGATCCGGCGCTGCTGATGCGCCTGCTGCGGGAGCTGCCCGGCGTCGACGTGCGGATCGTCGCCGATCCGACGCTGCGCCGCGGGCGCGCGGCCGATCAGGGTCCGCCAGTCGACGGCGCCGGCTCCGAGGCGGGCGACTCCGATCTCGACCGGGGACTAAAGACCTCGTAAAGATGCGCGCTCCATTGCAGGGTGCGTGCTAAAGGTCGCGTAAGACTCGTTGCGGTCGGGTGGCGCGCCGCAACCCTGTTCCTGCGACCCTGTTCCCGCTTGATATGCGAAAACTGCGACTTCGACTCCCGATCCTGCTCTCCCTGATCGCGCTCGCCGGCGCGGCGCTGACGCCGCTTGCGCTCGGCCAGGCCGGCGCCGCGACGACCGCCAAGACCGCGAGCGCGAAGGCCGCGAGCGCCGGCGGGACCGCGCGGCGCACGCCGCCGGCGCACGCCGCCGCGAGCTACCTGACGGGTCTCGGCGACGAGTCGCCGGAGATGTTCACCGACCCCAACGCGCTGCAGCTGAAAACGAGAATCGCGCGCTACATCGCGCCGTGGGACGCCGTCGCGCACTCGTACTCGCTCGACAAGGCGAAGGTGTGGATCAAAGACGCCGAAGAACGGCACATGCAGGTGCTGGTCGCCTTCTACCATTCCGAGTACACGCCGACGCGCCTGCCGAGCGTCGCGCAGTACAAACACGACGTCCAGAAATTCGTGAAGCTGTTCCCGCACGTCAAGCAGTACCAGGCATGGGACGAGTCCAACCGCGGCAACATCCGCGGCGCGCTCGCGAGCCCTTCGGCGAGCGCGACGGCGCAGTACTACCAGGCGCTGATCCGCGTGTGCAAGGGCTGTACGGTCCTCGGCCTCGACGTTCTCGACGCCGACAACATCTCGCCGACGCTTCAGTACATCTCCGAATTCAAGCGCGAGATCGGCAGGCTGCGCACGGTGATGCCGCGGATCTGGGGCCTGCACAACTACTCGGACATCAACCGCCTGGAAAGCTGGCGCACGCGCGAACTCAGCCGCGCGCTCGGCGGTCAGGTGTGGCTGACCGAGACCGGCGGGATCGTCCAGTTCGGTGGCGCGTTCCCGAACCACGGCGGCTCCGGGCTGCGGCGTGCGGCGAAGGTGCTCGCCTACATGTTCAACGTCGCCGGCTCACAGT
The DNA here is from genome assembly GCA_963782925.1 of uncultured Solirubrobacteraceae bacterium. Classification (GTDB taxonomy): domain Bacteria; phylum Actinomycetota; class Thermoleophilia; order Solirubrobacterales; family Solirubrobacteraceae; genus Palsa-744. The sequence continues at coordinate 837,338 of CAWALH010000002.1, read as the reverse complement.
CGCAGATCAAGCGCCTGTACATCTACGACTGGACCGGCGGCACCGCGCGCACGCGCTTCGACGCCGGCCTGACCGACGCCCATCACGTGCCGCGGCCTGGCTTCGTCGTCGTCTGCAAGAGGTTCCACGGCCCGCGGTGCAGCAGCGTGAGGATCAGCAACCACTAGACCGCCCGCGTGACGCGCTCGCGCGTGTTGCGCAGCAGCCACGCGCCGGCGAGCATCAGCAGGCCGGCGCCACTCGCGATCTCGACGAGGGTCGTCAGCGGGTACCGGCTGCCGTTGTGAAGCGTCAGGTTCAGCGCCGTGGAGTCGCCGGCGCCGACGATGCTGAGCAGTCCGCGATGGTCGATCCCGAGCGCGGTCGGCGCGAGCGCGGCGAACAGCGCCCAGGCGAGCAATGCGAGCGCGCCCCAGCCGAGCTGGGCGAGCGTCAGGCGCAGGCGCGGGATCGCGCCGGCGGCGAGCGCGATGCCGGCGCCGGCGAGCAGCAGGAACGGCCAGATCGCGCCCCAGCCGCGGCCGGCGCCGAACGCCGAGGCGATCGTCGGCTGGAATTCGGCGCTTTCGAGCAGCCGGCCCCAGACGACGGTCTCGGTCTCGTAGCCGACGAGCGGGTGCGTGATCGTCGCGACGACGGCGACGGCGATCGACGCGCCGGCGAGCGCGAGCGTCGGTCCGGGAAAGCGGCGCAGCGCGAGCGCGATCGGGAAGGACAGGAACGGCAGCAGCGTGATCAGGAAGCGCGGGCCCATCGAGCCGCCGCCGAACGGCAGGTAGTAGCCCGAGTTGTAGCCGAGATAGCACACGCACACGCCGACGATCGTCAGCGCCTCGGCGCGCTTGCCGCGCCGGTACAGCAGCACCGTGCCGATCGCTCCCATGATCAGCACCGGCGAGAGCGTCAACAGGCCGCGCGAGTCGAACAGCAGCGTGCCGAGCACGGGCAGGCTTGGGGCGGAGATGCCGAAGAAGCCTTTCTGCTGCTGCGGGATGTTGGAGTACGCCAGGTGCGTCCAGGAGTGAAACGCGGCGTGGTTGTACAGCAGCAACGGCACGATCCCGACGATGCCGCCGGCGACGTAGGCGCCGGCGCGCAGCGCGAGCAGGCGCGGCGTCCACGAGTCCGCGCGCGAGATCAGGTATCCGCCGAGCACGACGGCGACGAACGCGAGCGGGTACTCCGAGGCGATCGCGTAGCCCATCAGCAGGCCGGCGGCGCCGAGCAGCAGCGGTCGCGGAGGACCGGCGCGCTCGCGCAGCATGACCGCGAACGCCGCGAAGCCGAGCATCGCCGAGAAGACGTGCGAGAACAGCAGCGTCGAGAACGGCAGGACCATCGTGCCGAGACCGACGATCACCGCCGCCGCGGCGCCGTAGCCGGGCTCGAAGCGCTCGGCGACGCGCCACACGAGCAGCAGCAGGATCAGGCCGGGGAGCACGTTGCCCCACAGGCCGACGAAATCGATCATCTCGTCTTCGCTGCGCAGCGCCTGGGACTGACGGGCGATCGCCGGTCCGCCTGCGCCGTTCAGCACCTCGTAGAACGGCAGCGAGTAGAGCGCCAGTCCGGGTGCGCGGGCCGAGTACCAGTGACCGTTGTAGAAGGCCTTGTCTTTGGTCGAGTACGGGCCGTAGTCGATCGTCGTGCGACCGGCGTCGAGCGCGCGGATCAGGTCGTAGTGGGAGCTCTGGTTGTCAGACCAGTTCTGCAGGATCGTCGCGTAGCCGAGCCCGACGAGCACGATCGCTGCGAGCGCGAGCTTCGCGCGCGGCGAGAAGCGCGCGCCGCGCCCGCCGAGCGGGCCGCGGCGCGGACGCTGCGCGTCACGGCCGGAAGCCTCGCTCGCAGGCGCGATCTCGGGGGCGCTCACCAGCTGCTCCTCGTCAGTCGGACCCGTGCAGGGCCTTCGGGCCGGGGCCGATCTCGTAGATCACGAGCGAGCCGACGCGCCGGCGGGTGACGCCGAGCCCGGCGACCGGCCTGGCGGCGGCTTCGGCGACGTTCGGCGGCTCGGCCCGGTCCAGCCCGTGCTGGGGCGGCAGTTCCCTCGGCGTGACCAGGTGCAGCACGACCGTGCGGATGCCGTAGTAGCGCAGCTTCTCGACGCTCGCCTTGTCGGGGAAGCCGTGCATGCCGCCGCGCAGGTCGTCGACCGACGGGATGTCGAACGTGCTGTTGCCGACGGGGATCTCGTAGAAGCCGTTGGTCGAGAAGTACTGCGAGATGCGATCGAGCGTGCCGTCGGTCGGCAGGTCGAGCAGCGGTCCGGGCAGGCCGATCTCGGCGCGCGCCGGCTGCGGCACGACCGGATGGCCGAGGTGCCCGGCGCCTTCGCCGACGATCCCGGCGGCGAGCACGACGCCGACGAACGCGCTCAGCGAGGCGGCCGACAGGCGCCGCTGCCGCGGCCGCGCGCCACTGCGATCGACGGTCGCGCCACTGCGATCGCCGGCGCCGCCATCGTCCTCGTCCTCGTCCTCGACGCGCCCGAAGCGCGCGAGCAGCCCGCCCAGCCGGCCGGCGGCCAGCTGCGCGCCGGCGCCGGCGAGCAGCGCGATGAACAGCGTTCCGAGCGTGAACACGCGCCCCGGCACGCGCACGCCGTCCCAGCCGGGCGCGTAGTCGAACAGCAGCCGGTAGGGATAACCCGCGCCGGTCAGGCCGAGGCCGCACGCGAGCACGATGCAGACGACGGCGCCGACGGCGAGGCCGATGCGCAATCGGCGCGTGTAGAGCGGGGCGGCTAGACCGATCAGCGCGAGCAGCAGGATCAGGCCGCCGGGGAAGAAGACGTCCTCGTTCTTCGAGTGGACGTGCGCGCGCGCCCCCGCGGTGACGCCGCCCCAGACGCGGTTCTCCGAGGACGCGGAGATCCACGCGGCGGGGCCCGAGGAGTAGTTCTCGACTTCCTTGATCGTGCGCTTGGCCGTCGGGTAGTCGTGCGAGACCTTCAGATACGGTCGCGCCTCGTAGACGGTGACGGCGCCGACGAGCAGGACGCCGATCGCGGTGATCGCGACGAGCGCGCGCGGCAGCGCCGGTTTGCCGGCGCGCCACCAGTGGACGGCCGCGAGCAGCGCGAGCACGGCCATCAGGTAGGCGAACTGCAGTCCGAGCGTGAAGCCGAGGCTGATCTGCCAGGCTGAGACGAGCCAGCCGGCGATCACGAGACCGCGCGAGGAGCGCCGGTAGCCGCGCAGCAGCAGGAACAGCGCCAGCGCGATGCCGCCGGAGGAGATCACGTGCAGGTGCCCGGCCTCGGTCACGCGGTAGGGCGCGTACGCGAAAGCGGCCGCGGCGGCCGCGGCGCCGAGCTTGCGCAGGCCGAGCTCGCGCGCGAGCAGGTAGCCGCCGACGAAGCACAGCGACCAGGCGAACAGGAACAGCAGGTTGTAACGGACGAGCGCGGCGACGGTGCCAGAGCCGAAGAACGCGGCCGGCCCGTAGCCGAGCAGCGAGTCGGAGAAGGCGAGGCTCAGCGGGTGCGGGTAGAAGGCGTTGGCGTCGAACAGGTGCAGCGGGTCGTGCAGCATCGCGTGGCCGACCCACGCGATCTGCCAGGCGGTGCGCACGGGGTCGCCGTTGTCGGGCGAGATGCGGCTGCCCATGTGCAGGACGAGCGGCCAGCTCGTGAGCACGGCGAGCGCGACGCCCGTGACGATCACCCACAGGATCTCCCTGCGGCCGAGCCGTGGCGAGGGCGACCAGGTGTCGCGTCGGGTGGTGGGGGCTGCCGTGGTCGAGGGTCGGTCCAGGAGCGCGCTCGCCATCGATCGCCGCAGCATACGGGAGCGGCCTGCGACACAACGGCGCATGCCCTCTGGGCATGTAGGCCAGATGGATCGGTCGAATTGCGTCACACTGCGCGGCGATGAAGATTCTCGTGGTCGGGGCAGGAGGCGTCGGCGCGGCGTTCGCCGCGATCGCGCAGCGGCGGTCGGCGTTCGAGCGGGTCGTGCTCGCCGACGTCGCGCCGGAGCGCGTCAAGTCGGTCGTCGCGGGACTCGGAGAGCCGGCGCGGTTCGCGGCCGAGCGCGTCGACGCGTCGAGCGTCGAAAGCCTGCTCGAGCTGATCGCGCGGGTGCGCCCGGACGCGGTGCTGAACGCGTGCGACCCGCGCTTCAACGAGCCGATCTTCACGGCGGCGTTCGAGTCGCGCGTGACGTATCTCGACATGGCGATGACGCTGTCGCGTCCGCATCCGCAGCGCCCGTACGAGCTGCCCGGGAGGATGCTCGGCGAGCTCCAGCTCGAACGGCACGAGGCGTGGGAGCGGGCGGGGCTGCTCGCGCTCGTCGGGATCGGCGTCGAGCCGGGCCTGTCGGACGTGTTCGCGGCGTACGCGGCGCAGGAGCTGTTCTCGAAGATCGACGAAGTCGGCGTGCGCGACGGCGCCGACCTGGTCGTCGACGGCTATGACTTCGCGCCGACGTTCTCGATCTGGACGACGATCGAGGAGTGCCTGAACCCGCCGTTGATCTGGGAGCGCGAGCGCGGCTTCTACACGACGGCGCCGTTCTCCGAGCCGGAGGTGTTCGAGTTCCCCGAGGGGATCGGCAAGGTCGAGTGCGTCAACGTCGAGCACGAGGAGGTCGTGCTGATCCCGCGCGCCGTCGACTGCGAGCGCGTGACGTTCAAGTACGGGCTCGGCGGCGAGTTCATCGACGTGCTGCGCACGCTGCACAAGCTCGGGCTCGACTCGACCGAGCCGCTGCGGGTACGCGACGTGAAGGTCGCGCCGCGCGACGTCGTCGCGGCGGCGCTGCCCGACCCGGCGACGCTCGGCGAGCGGATGACCGGCCGCACGTGCGCCGGCACGTGGGTTCGCGGGACCGGGACCGACGGGGCGCCGCGCTCGACGTACCTGTACCACGTGGTCGACAACGAGCACACGATGCGCGAATACGGCAGCCAGGCGGTCGTGTGGCAGACGGCGATCAACCCGGTCGTCGCGCTGGAGCTGCTGAACGAGGGCGCGTGGAAGGGCGCGGGCGTGCTCGGGCCGGAGTCGTTCCCGCCGCAGCCGTTCCTCGACAAGCTCGCCGCGCTCGACTCGCCGCACGGGCAGGTCGAGATCCCGCCGGCCTGAGCGGCGCCGGTCCTGAGCGGCGCCGGCGGTCGGCTCAGGCGCCGGGCGGCGGCTGCGGCGGCTCCTCGTCGGCCTCGGGCGTGAGCAGGTGCACGCCGTGCGTGACGTGTTCGGGTCCCATCAGGTGCGTCGGCGCGTGCTCGACGGGCGCATCCAGCAGTCCGGGGGGCGCCGTTTCGGTCTTGCGACCGAACAGATATTTCTCGCCGAAGAACCGCTTGAAGTACGGTCGCGAGACGAACATCAACACGATCCCGAGGACCATGCCGATGCCGCCGAACCAGATCGGCAGCGTCAGGCCCAGGTAGATTTTGCCTTCGGCGTTGACGGCGCGACCGTAGTAGGTGATCGCGTAGATGCCGATCCCGTAGAACATCAGCCCGCCGAGAATCGGGGCGAGCCCGACGAGGAAGAACTTGCGCGCGCTCGTGAACAGTTCGTTGCGGTAGTACCAGGCGCAGGCGAAGCCGGTCGTTCCGTAGTACAGGCACACCGGGATCCCGAGCGCGACGACGGCGAGTTCGAGCACGGTTTCGGAGATCAGGATCAGCGGGACGGCGATCGCGATCGAGAGCAGGCCGAAGCCCCACGTCGAGAGGGTCGGCGTGAGGTAGCGCGGGTGGACCTTGCCGAACGCCGACGGGATCGCGCCCCAGTGGGCCATCGACAGCGTCGTGCGCGCGGTCGGCAGGATCGTCGTCTGCGTCGAGGCGGCGGCGGAGGTCAGCACGGCGATGATCAGGAACTTGACGCCGACCGAGCCGAGCACGCCTTTGCCGAGCGCGTTGAGCACGTCGCTGGCGTTTTCTTCGTTGGCCAGGAAGGTGGTCCCGTGGTAGGCCTGTGCGCCGGCCGAGACGAACAGGTAGATCGCGACGAGCAGCAGCGTCGAGATGACCGCCGCGCGCCCTGGGCCCTCGTTGGAGTCCTCGGACTCCTCGTTGACCGATACGCCGGAATCCCAGCCCCAGTAGATGAAGATCCCGAGCAGCATCGCCACGATGAGGTCGTGGAACGGGATCGCGAACGGGTTGAACCAGGCGGCCTGGGGTTCGATCGAGTGCGCCGGGCCGCCGCTGTAGACGTCGACGAGCGCAACGACGGCGAAGATCGCGAGCATGATCACCTCGAAGGTCAGCAGCAGCTGCTGGACGCGGGCGGAGAGCTCGATACCGCGGTGGCAGATCCACGTCATCAGCAGGATCCAGAGGACCGAGCCGACGAGCGCCGCGCCGGTGTGGGTTTCGGCCCACTGCCAGCCGAACAGCTTGAACGTGTACGTCGCGGCGATGTACGCGAGCGATGCCATCACGAGGATGTCGGCGAGGAAGATCGCCCAGCCGTTGATCCAGCCGAAGCCGGGCCCGAACGCGCGCGTCGTCCAGGCGAACGTCGTGCCCGCGTCGGGATCGGACTTGTTCAGGAAGCGGTAGCCGAGCGAGATCAGCAGCATCGGCACGAACGCGGCCAGCAGGACGCCGGGGGCGTGCGTGGTGACGCCGGGGTCGGCGACGATGAACCCGAGCGTCGCCGCGAGCGAGTACGCGGGAGCGGTCGAGGCGACGCCGATGACGATGTTCGAGACGTAGCCGATCGCGTTGGTCTTCAGACCCTTGCTCTCGACGCGACCTGTTGCGGGGGCGCCCGCTGCGACGGCACGTTCGGCGGCCATCGTGCTCCTCTCCGTCGATTACGGATTGTGACTGCTGCCTCGTGAGCAACGGTACGGCCTGGCGCGGCGGTGCCGCAAGGTGCAGGGTTCCCAAAAGACAAGGCTCGATTTATCCATCTGGTCCAATGAAACGCACAGCGCTTTACCGAAGGCATACTTGAGACGGGCCGAATCGCGCAGTACGGTTGTCCTGAGTGTCTATTCGCTGCGCGTAGGCGCGCCGCGCTTGCGCCCGCTTTCACCAGGGAGAAGATCGATGGCAGACACGGCAGATCTGGATCAGGCGGCGGCGGCGAGCGCCGCGAGCGAGTCGACGGGCACGTCGTGGGCGCCGGGCCCGGCGGGGATGGCGCTGGCGGAGGACCCGGACCGGTTGCAGCAGCTGGCGCGCCGCAACCTGTGGATGCACTTCACACGGATGGGCTCCTACGACGAGCACCACTCTGTGCCGGTGATCGTGCGCGGCGAGGGGTGCTACGTGTACGACGAGCACGGCAAGCGCTACCTCGACGGGCTGTCGGCGCTGTACTGCGTCAACGCGGGCCACGGTCGCGCGGAGCTGGGCGAGGCGGCGGCGGCGCAGGCCAAGCAGCTCGGCTTCTACACGAACTGGAGCTACGCGCATCCACCGGCGATCGAGCTGGCGGTGCGGATCGCGGAGCTCGCGCCGGGCAACCTCAACCGCGTGTTCTTCACGTCGGGCGGATCGGAGGCGGTCGAGTCGGCGTGGAAGCTCGCGAAGGCGTACCACCGCGCGCGCGGCGACATGAACCGCCACAAGCTGGTCTCGCGCAACCTTGCGTATCACGGCGTGTCGATGGGCGCGCTGACGGCGACGGGGCTGTCGGCGCTGCGCGAGCCGTTCGAACCGCTGACGCCGGGCGGCGTGCACGTGCCGAACACGAACTCCTACCGCTGGAGCGAGGACCGCGACCCGCTGTGGGCGGCCGACGCGATCGAGGAGGCGATCGAATTCGAGGGCCCGGACACGGTCGCGGCGGTGATCGTCGAGCCGGTGCAGAACGGCGGCGGCTGCTTCGTGCCGCAGGACGGCTACTTCGAGCGCGTGCGCGAGATCTGCGATCGCAACGGCGTGCTGCTGATCTCCGACGAGGTGATCTGCGCGTGGGGCCGTCTCGGTCGGTGGTTCGGCTGCGAACGCTACGGCTACCAGCCGGACATGATCACGACGGCGAAGGGGATCAGCTCGGCGTACGCGCCGCTCGGCGCGGTGATCGCGGGCGATCACATCGCCGAGCCGTTCCTGCAGGGCAAGGCGTCGTTCGCGCACGGGTTCACGTTCGGCGGGCATCCGGTGTCGTGCGCGGTCGGGCTGGCGAACATCGAGCTGATGGAGCGCGAGGACCTGACCGGGAACGTGCGCGAGAACGAGGGCTTGTTCCGCTCGATGCTCGAGGAGCTGCGCGACCTGCCGATCGTCGGCGACGTGCGCGGGGCGGGCTACTTCCACGCGATCGAGCTGGTCAAGGACCAGGAGAGCAAGGAGACGTTCGACGACGAGGAGTCGGAGCACCTGCTGCGCGGGTTCCTGTCGGGCGAGCTGTACCGACGCGGCTTGATCTGCCGCACGGACGATCGCGGCGATCCGATCGTGCAGCTCTCACCGCCGCTGATCGCCGGGCCGGAGCAGTTCGAGGAGATCGTCGGAGTGCTGCGGCCGGTGCTGAGCGAGGCGTGCGAACGGGTGGCGTCGTGGAGCTCACGGTCGAAAGCCTGATCGCCGAGCTCGGCCTCGAGCTCGCGAGCGGTCACGAGGCGGCGCAGGCGCACGTCCGCTGGGTGCACAGCACCGAGCTCGAGGACCCGACGCCGTGGCTGCGCGGCGGCGAGCTGCTGCTGACGACGGGGATCCAGCTGAACGGCCCGAAGAGCCAGCGCGAGCTGATCGAGCGGCTGGCGGACCATCGCATCGCGGGACTCGGCTTCGGCACGGGCTTCAAGCACAAGCGCCTGCCGGCGGCGCTCGTGACGGCGGCGCGCCAGCGCGGCTTCCCGCTGTTCGAGGTGCCGTACGAGCTGCCGTTCATCGCGATCACCGAGCGCGCGTTCGCGCAGCTGGTCAACGAGCGCTACGAGATGCTGCAGCGCAACATGGCGGGCGACGTGCTGGCGGAGGCGCTGACGGGTCACCTGTACCCGGAGGAGGTGCAGGCGCGCCTGCGCCCGTTCGGGATCGGCGAGCAGGTGGCGGTGCTGGCGTTCGCGGTCGACGACCCGAGCGCGGCGGCGGCGCCGCTGGAACGCGCGCTCGAGCGCGAGCGGACGCACAGCCTCGTGGCGATCCGCGCGGGCCTGTTGTGCGCGGTGGTCGACGCGCAGAACCGCGACCCGATCGAGCTGGCGCGCAAGCTTCGAGGCGCCCTGCAGGCGCGCGTCGGCGAGGTGCGCGCGGCGGCGAGCCGGGCGGGCGCGGCGCACTCGCTGCGGCTGAGCTTCCACGAGGCGCGCTGCGCGCTCGAGGCGGTGCGCCTGCAGAACGGCAGCGCGCCGGAGGTCGCGTCCTACCGCGACCTCGGTGCGTTCCAGCTGCTGCTGTCGATCCAGGACGACGACGCGCTGTTGACGTACTGCCGCGGCGTGCTCGGGCCGGTCGAACAGGGCGACGGCGATTACGGCGAGGAGCTGTTGCGTTCGCTCGACACGTTCATCGAACACAACGGCCACTGGGAGCGCGCGGCGAGCGCGCTGTACTGCCACCGCCACACGCTGCGCTACCGCGTGCGTCGCGTCGAACAGCTGACGGGACGCGACTTCTCGAGCGCGCGCGACCGGATCGAGTTCTGGTTGGCCCTGCGCGGGCGGGAGCTAGCTCGGTGAGGATTTCTTGGATGGACGAAGACTGTCCGGGCGGCGTCTTCCGAGCGCGAGCAGAGAACGGAGCGAGCAGACGATGAAGATCGGCGTGCCGAGCGAGATCAAGTCGGACGAGTACCGCGTGGCGATCACGCCGGCGGGCGTGCGCGAGCTGAGCGCACACGGGCACGAGGTGCTCGTGCAGGCCGGCTCGGGCGAGGGCAGCGCGATGGGCGACGACCAGTTCCGCGCGCAGGGCGCGCAGATCCTGCCGGATGCGCAGGCGGTGTTCGCGCAGGCGGAGCTGATCCTCAAGGTGAAGGAGCCGCAGCGTGATGAGGTCGCGATGCTGCGGGCGGGGCAGACGCTGTTCACGTACCTGCACCTGGCCGCCGAGCCGGAGCTCGCGCGGGGGTTGCAGGCTTCGGGCGCGACGTGCATCGCGTACGAGACGGTCGAGGACGGCCGGGGCCGCCTGCCGCTGCTCGCGCCGATGAGCGAGGTGGCGGGCAAGATCGCGACGCAGGCGGGCGCGTTCATGCTCGAGAAGCCGCTCGGCGGCCGCGGGATCCTGCTCGGCGGCGTACCCGGCGTCGCGGCGGCGACGGTGCTCGTGATCGGCGGCGGCGTCGTCGGCATGAACGCGGCGTTCATCGCGATCGGGATGGAGGCCGACGTGTTCGTGTTCGACCGCTCGATCGACCGGCTGCGTGAGCTCGAAGTGGCGTTCGGCGGGCGCGCGTCGACGGTCTACAGCTCGACGCTCGCGGTCGAGCAGATGCTGCCGCTGGCCGACCTGGTGATCGGCGCCGTGCTCGTGCCGGGCGGGCGCGCGCCGCACGTCGTGACGCGCGAGCAGCTGAAGCTGATGAAGCGCAACGCGGTGCTCGTCGACGTGTCGATCGACCAGGGCGGCTGCTTCGAGACGTCGCGCCCGACGACGCACTCGGAGCCGACGTACGAGGTCGACGGGATCACGCACTACTGCGTCACGAACATGCCCGGCGCGGTGCCGATCACGTCGACGTACGCGCTGACGAACGCGACGCTGCCGTACGTGATCGAGCTGGCCCAGCGGGGCGTGGAGGCGGCGCTCGACGGCAACCCGGGGTTGGCGCACGGGCTGAACGTTCGCGCGGGAGAGATCACCCATCCGGCCGTGGCGCAAGCGCTCGGCATCCCACAAACGGCATAGGAGCGAGAATGGCGGCGACTGTGGAGACGCTCAGCAACTTCATCGACGGCGAGCTGGTCGCTTCGAGCGGCGGCGAGACCGAACCGGTGCTGAACCCGGCGACGGGCGAGGAGATCGCACGCGCCCCGCGCTCGAGCGCGGAGGACGTCGACCGTGCGGTCGGCGCGGCGCGGCGCGCGTTCGAGGGCTGGTCGCGGACGACGCCGCAGCAGCGCTCGGAGGCGCTGCTTCAGATCGCGGCGGCGCTCGAGCGGCACGGCGAGGAGATCGCGCGCCTGGAGGCGCTCAACGCGGGCAAGCCGATCGAGGCGGTCACGAGCGACGAGGTTCCGGTGATGGTCGACAACCTGCGCTTCTTCGCCGGCGCGGCGCGCGTGCTGGAGGGCCGTGCGGCGGGCGAGTACATGGAGGGCTACACGTCGTTCACGCGGCGCGAGCCGGTCGGCGTGATCGGCCAGGTGACGCCATGGAACTACCCGCTGATGATGGCGATCTGGAAATTCGCGCCGGCGATCGCGGCGGGCAACACGGTCGTGCTGAAGCCGGCCGAGACGACGCCGATCACGACGCTGCGCCTCGCCGAGCTGACGGCGGAGATCCTGCCGAAGGGGGTGCTGAACGTCATCACCGGGCCGGGCGAGCCGACCGGCGAGGCGCTGATCTCGCACCCCGACGTCGACATGCTCGCGCTGACGGGGTCGGTCGACACGGGCAAGCACCTGGCGCGCAGGGCGGCGGACACGCTCAAGCGCGTGCATCTGGAGCTCGGCGGCAAGGCGCCGGTGATCGTGTTCGACGACGTCGCGCTCGAGGGAGCGCTCGAGACGATCGCGGGGACGGGCTTTTACAACGCCGGCCAGGACTGCACGGCGGCGACGCGCGTGCTCGCCGGCGGCAAGGTGTACGACGACGTCGTCGCGGGCCTCGCCGAGCAGGCGCAGGGGCTCGTGATCGGCGACACGCTGGCGGCGGAGACGACGCTCGGGCCGGTCAACTCCAAGCGCCAGCGCGATCGCGTCGAGGGCTTTCTCGAACGTCGCCCGAAGGGCGCCGAGATCGTGACCGGCGGCTCCGAGCCGGAGCGTCCGGGCTTCTACCTGGAGCCGACGGTCGTCGCCGGCCTGGAGCAGGACGACGAGATGATCCAGCGCGAGATCTTCGGCCCGGTGATCACGGTGCAGCGCTTCGCCGACGAGGAGCAGGCGATCGCGTGGGCGAACAGCACGCGCTACGGCCTCGCGTCGTCGGTGTGGACGCGCGACGTCGGTCGCGCGCTGCGCGTCTCGCGGGCGCTGCGATTCGGCTGCGTGTGGATCAACGACCACATCCCGCTCGTCTCGGAGATGCCGCACGGCGGCTTCAAGGAGTCGGGGTACGGCAAGGACCTGAGCGTGTACTCGCTCGAGGACTACACGGTCGTCAAGCACGTGATGGCCAATCTGGAGTAGATTCGGCGGCGCTTCACGCCGCATTGCACAGATCTGGTGAGGATTTTTCGATCGATCGAACGGCGGGCGGTTCGATTCGTCGGCAATTCAAGCGCCCGGCTGGTCAGCTAACGTCCGGGCCTGATGAACGGTTCTATTTCGCCGGATTCCGAGCCGATCGTGGCATCGGATACGGTTGAGGCCCGCTCGGATGCGGGGTTGCTGCGTGACTACGACATCTTGCGCCTGCGCGCGCCGAATCCGGGTCCGCTGACGCTTACAGGCACCAACACGTGGGTCGTCGGACGGCGTCCCGCGTGGGTGGTCGACCCCGGTCCGTTGATCGACGCCCACGTGCGCAGGCTGCTGGCGGCGATCGAGGCGCGCGGCGGCCTCGGCGGCGTGGCGCTGACGCACGGGCACGAGGACCACGGCGAGGCGGTCGAGACGCTGCTGGAAATGCATCCGGCGCCGTTAGCTGCGGGTCGGCGCGACGCGGACGTGCAGCTGGATGAGGGCACGCGGTTCGGGCCGTTCGAGGCGGTCTACACGCCGGGACACGCCGAAGACCACTTCGCGCTGATCGCCGACGGCGCGTGCTTCACTGGCGATGCGGTGCTGGGCGACGGGAGCGTGCTGATCACGCCGCACCGGGGTGCGATGTCCGGATACCTGCTGGCGCTGACGCGCCTGCGCCTGCGCGAGGACTTCAACGTCCTGTGCCCGGGCCACGGCGAGATCGTGTGGGACGCGCGCGAGAAGCTCGAGGAGTACATCAACCACCGCATCGACCGCGAAAACAGGCTGATCATCGCGCTCAACGAAGGGCTGCGGAGCGTGCCGGATCTGCTCGAGGCGGTGTGGGGAGACGTGCCGGAGGAGCTGCGCCCGGCGGCGACGGCGACGCTCGCGGCGCACCTCGACAAGCTCGACGAGGACGAAGTGCTGCCGCGCGGCGTGCAGCGGCCCAGCTTCGAGGGCCGGCCGTGGTGAGCGCCGCTCAGGTGAAGCGCGGGTAGAGCGTCATGCCGCCGTCGACGAACAGCGTCGCGCCGGTGACGTAGCCGGCCTGGTTCGAGGCGAGCCAGGCGACGGCGCGGGCGACGTCGGTGACGTGCCCCCAGCGCCCGAGTGGGATCTCGCCGAGCACCTTGGCGCTCTCGACCGGGTCTTCGAGGACGGACTGGTTGATCGGCGTGTCGATCGCGCCGGGGCCGACGCTGACGACGCGGATGCCGAGCGGCGCGAGCTCCTTGGCGATCGACTGCGTGAACATCATCATGCCGCCCTTCGACGCGCAGTAGTGCGAGAAGCGCTCCCAGGCGATCCGCTCGTGGACGCTCGACATGTTCACGATCGTGCCGGGCGATTTCGCGTCGCGCATGATCCGCGCGGCCTCGCGCGCGCAGAGGAAGGCGCCGGTCAGGTTGACGTCGATCACCTTCTGCCAGGCCTCGAGCGGCATGTCGAGTAGCAGGTGTTTCTGCTCGAGGCCGGCGTTGTTGACGAGCAGGTCGACGCCGCCGAACGCGTCCTTGGCTTCGCCGAACGCGCGCTGCACGTCGCTCTCGCGCGAGACGTCCATCTGCACGGCGATCGCATTGCCGCCGGCCGCGGCGATCTCGCCGGCCATCCGCTCGGCTACGTCGGGCGCGCCGAGGTAGTTGATCGCGACGCACGCGCCGTGCGCTGCCAATTCGAAGCAGACGCCCTCGCCGATGCCGGAGTCGCCGCCGGTGACGAGCGCGCGACGACCGTCGAGCAGGCGGGCGTCGGGAGGGTGCTGGGTGAAGGGCTGGTCGCTCACGTTCGTCGTCCCGCAGCGTACCCCGCTAGCGTTCCGGCCGATGCCAAGTCGCTTTCCGTCGTTCGTGCCGCAGGGCGGTGACGCTGCGCAGGGCGCCGGCGAGTCGGCGACGACGGGCGGCATGGGCCCGACGGTCGCCACGGGCGGCTTCTCGTCGAACTCGCCGTTCCCGCCGATCGCCGACTACGGCTTCCTGTCGGACTGCCACACCGGCGCGCTGGTCTCCTCGGACGGCTCGATCGAGTGGATGTGCCTGCCGTACTTCGACTCGCCGTCGATCTTCGGCGCGCTGCTCGACCGCGGCGCAGGCTCTTGGCGCGTCGGCCCGTACGGGCTGTTCGTGCCGGCCGGACGCCGCTACATCCCGGGGACGAACATGATCGAGACGACGTGGATGACGCCGCAGGGGTGGCTGCGCGTCGTCGACGCGCTGGCGATCGGCGAATGGCACGACAACGAGCACGGCTCGAGCCACACGCGCCCGCCGACGGACTTCGACGCCGACCACCTGCTCGTGCGGATGCTCGAATGCGTACAGGGGCAGGTGCAGGTCGAGATCGTCTGCGAGCCGATGCTCGAGTACGGCGCGACGCCGGCGACGTGGGAGCACGTCGACGTCGGCACCGAGGAAACGTGCGCGCTGGACGCGAGCGACGGCGAGACGAGGTTCCGGCTGCTCAGCGACGTGCGGATGGGAATCGAGGGAAATCGCACGCACGGACGCCACACGATGAAGGAAGGCGAGAAACGCTTCTGCGCGCTGTCGTGGACGGAGGCGCGCGGCGGGCCGCACACGGCGCAGGAAGCCGAAGAGGTGCTGCAGCGCACGGGGCACTTCTGGCGCGAATGGCTCGCCGAAGGCAGGTACCCGGACCATCCGTGGCGCGCACACCTGCAGCGCTCGGCGCTCGTGCTGAAGGGGCTGACGTTCATGCCGACGGGCGCGCTCGTCGCGGCGCCGACGACGTCGCTGCCGGAGACGCCGGGCGGCGAGCGCAATTGGGACTACCGCTTCTGCTGGATGCGCGACGCGTCGTTCACGCTGTGGGGGCTGCACGCGCTCGGCCTCGACTGGGAGGCGGACGACTTCATCCAGTACGTCGCCGACGTGCCGCGCAACGAGGACGGCTCGCTGCAGATCATGTACGGGATCCGCGGCGAGAAGGACCTCGAGGAGTCGACGCTCGACGCGCTCAGCGGCTACGAGGGCGCGCGCCCGGTGCGGATCGGCAACGGCGCATACAACCAGCGCCAGAACGACGTGTTCGGCGCGGTGCTCGACTCGGTCTACCTGCACTCCAAGCAGCGCGACCACATCCCGGAGCGGCTGTGGCCGGTGTTGCTCGACCAGATCAAGTGCGCAACGGCCGTATGGCAGGAACCGGACCAGGGCATCTGGGAGGCGCGCGGCAAGCCGCAGCATTACGTGTCGTCGAAGCTGATGTGCTGGGTCGCGCTCGACCGCGGCGCGCGCCTGGCCGAACGGCACGGGAACCCCGACCACGCCGAGGAGTTCCAGTCGCTCGCGAACGACATACGCGATGACATCCTCGCCAAGGGGGTCGACTCGCGTGGCGTGTTCCGCCAGCACTACGACACCGACGCGCTCGACGCGTCGACGCTGCTCGTGCCGCTCGTGCGCTTCCTGCCGCCCGACGACGAACGCGTGCACGCGACGGTCTGCGCGATCCGCGACGAACTGACCGAGAACGGGCTCGTGATGCGCTACCGCACCGAAGAAACCGACGACGGACTGCACGGCAAGGAGGGCACGTTCCTGATCTGCTCGTTCTGGCTCGTCTCGGCGCTGTCGGAGATCGGCGAGCACCGCCAGGCCGAGCACCTGTGCGAGCGGCTGCTGTCGTACTCCTCGCCGCTGGAGCTGTACGCCGAGGAGCTCGAGGCGTCGAGCGGGCGCCACCTCGGCAACTACCCGCAGGCGTTCACGCATCTGGCGCTGATCAACGCGGTGACGCACGTGATCGCCGCGCAGCAGCAGGGCTGAGCGGCGACCTACTAGTAGCCCGGGTCGCCGGGCAGCAGCACGCGCGCGACCTCGCCCTCGAGCACGACGCGCGGCTCGACGGGCTGGACGTCGCGCCCGCGCGCGTGGTCGAGCAGCTCGCGCACCGAGGCGAAGCCGCTGAGCTGTTCGAGGTGCTTGATCGTCGGGAAGACGAGCGCGATCTTCTCCTCGCGGTGGGCGTCGAGCGCGTTGGGCGGCGTGAACCAGCCGAGCTCGACGACCTCCTGGCCGTCGACCTGCGGCTCCTGGCCGGGCGGTAGCGGCGCGAGGAAGAAATGCGTGTCGAAGCGGATCTTGACCTGCGCGGGCGTGATCCAGCGCGAGAACTTGACGAGCTCCTGCGGATCGTCGAGCGAGATCGCGGCCTCCTCGCGCAGCTCGCGGATCGCGGCGGCGCGGTGCGCCTCGTCGCCGGCGCCCTCGGTCGCGTCGACGGCGCCGCCGGGGAACACCCAGACGCCGCCCATGAAGCGCGCGTGCGGCGTTCGCTGCACGAGCAGCACTTCGAGGCGCTCGCCGCCGCCGCGCAGCAGGATCACGGTCGCCGCCTGGCGCGGCGCCGTGACGGGACCGGGGTTGTACTCCTCGCCGGTCGTCGCGTCGCGGCGCTCTGCGTAGCCGTCCGCATTCTTTCCGCTCTCCCCGCGAGCGCTCATCCGCTGACCCTACCGGGCGGTAATCTTCTTCGCATGAGCACTTCCACGAAGACGTTGCAGCGCTGGATCTGCGAGTCGTGCGGATTCATCTACGACCCGGACGAAGGCGACCCGGACGGCGGCATTCCGGCGGGCACCGCGTTCGAGGACATTCCCGACACGTGGTTCTGCCCGGTGTGCGGAGCTCGCAAGCGCGAGTTCGTACCCTACGAGGACTAGATCTGACCGATTGGGATCGGTTGCTCGCGTTCGATCGCGAGCACGTCTGGCATCCGTATGGCGCGCTGCCGGGGGCGATTGAGCCGCTGCCGGTCGCCTCGGCCGAAGGGGTGCGGCTGCGCTTGGCGGACGGCCGCGAGCTGATCGACGGGATGGCGTCGTGGTGGTGCGCGATCCACGGCTACCGTCATGCGGCGCTCGACGCGGCGGTCGCGGCGCAGCTTCGGCGGATGTCGCACGTGATGTTCGGCGGCCTCACGCACGAGCCGGGCGTGCGGCTCGCCGAGCGCCTCCTGCGGCTCGCGCCGGACGGCCTCGACGCCGTGTTCTTCGCGGACTCGGGGTCGGTGTCGGTCGAGGTCGCGATCAAGCTCGCGCTGCAGTTCCAGCAGGCGCGCGGGCACACGAGGCGCACGCGGCTGTTGACGGTCAGGGGCGGCTACCACGGCGACACGTTCGGCGCGATGGCGGTGTGCGATCCGGTCGGCGGCATGCACAGCCTGTTCGCCGGCGTGCTCGCCGAGCACGTGTTCGCCGAGCGACCGCCCGACGGGTTCGACGCGGGCCTCGACGAGCGCTGGGCAGGCGGCGTGCGCGAGCTGGTCGAGCGCCACGCGGATGAGCTCGCGGCGATCGTCGTCGAGCCGGTCGTGCAGGGCGCCGGCGGCATGCGCTTCCATTCGCCGGCGTGCGTGCGGTTGCTGCGCGAGCTGTGCGACGAGCACGGCCTGCTGCTCGTGCTCGACGAGATCGCGACCGGCTTCGGGCGCACGGGCGCGCTGTTCGCGTGCGAGCACGCCGGCGTTGCGCCGGACGTGATGTGCGTCGGCAAGGCGCTGACCGGCGGCTACATGACGCTTGCGGCGACGCTGTGCACGCGTGAGGTCGCCGAGACGGTCTCCGGCGGCGAGGGCGGCGGCCTGATGCACGGGCCGACATTCATGGCCAACCCGCTCGCGTGCGCCGTCGCGCTCGCGTCGCTCGAGTTGCTGCTCGACGGCGACGAGGACGATCGCGGCGCGGGCGCGGGCGCGGCCGGCGGCTGGCGCCGCCGCGTCGCGGCGATCGAGGATGGTCTTCGCGAGGGCCTCGCCCCGGCGCGCGAGCTCCCCGGCGTCGCCGACGTGCGCGTGCTCGGCGCGATCGGCGTCGTGCAGCTCGAGCGCGACGTCGACGTCGCGGCGGCGACGGCCGCCGCGGTCGAGTGCGGCGTCTGGCTGCGGCCGTTCCGCGATCTCGTTTACGCGATGCCGCCGTACGTGATCGAGCCGGACGACCTCGCGCGCGTGTGCGACGCGATCGTCGTCGCGGCGCGCGCGGGAGCCACGCGTGATTGAGCGGGTGGCGCTGAGCTTGGTCGGGGATGTGTATGGACTGCTCGAGATCAGCGAGTTCCGCCGTGGGTTGTTGAGCGCCCTGCGCGAGGCGATCCCGGCGGAGTGGGCGTCGTTGAACGAAGTCGGGCTGGCGGACGGCCAGATGTTCTCGATCGTGGAGCCGGCCCTCGCAGAGCGCTGGCACGAGGCGTGGGCTGCGTATGGACTGCAGAACCCGCTGATCGAGCGGAACGCGCGCACTCACGACGGGCGGCCCTACAGGTTCTCGGACGTCGTCAGCCTCGAGGAGCTGCACAGCCTGGATCTGTACCGGGAGCTGTACGGTCCGATCGGGCTGGAGCACCAGATCGCGTTCACGCTGCCGGCCGACTCGGGGCAGGTCCTCGGGGTGGCGCTCAGCCGCAGGAGGCGCGACTTCTCAGATCGCGAGCGCGAGCTGCTCGAGCTCGTACGACCGCACCTGATCCAGGCGTACAACAACTCCGTGCGCCACTCGCGCGCGCTGCAGACGCTCGGCGACGGCGCTCCGCCGCTCGCGGCCGCTCCACCTCCGATCGAGGCGTTGCGCGCGTTGGGGTTGACGGCGCGCGAGGGAGAGGTCCTGGGTCTGGCTGCGGCGGGCCGGCCCGATCGGCAGATCGCGGAGATCCTGGGCATCAGCCATCGCACGGCCGAGAAGCACCTCCAGCGCTGCTACGCGAAGCTCGGCCTGCGCGACCGCGCGCAGGCCGCGGAGCTGGTCTCGACGCTGAGAGAGAGCCCGCCGGCCTCCGGTCGAGCACGCCGACGTACGTAGTTCACTACGTATAGGTGGTGGACGATCGGCTGAGCCTCTGCGATTCTGCGCGACCGAATTGAGGGACAACCCCCGCGATTGCGTGGGATGGGTTGGGACAACGTACGGATCGGAGGGGTGGCGGTGTTCGCACAGCGATCGAGGATCAAGTTCGGGCGCGTGGCGCTCAGCGGCGCAGTGACCGCCGTCTTCGCGGCGCTCTCGCTCGCGGGAGCGGTGTCGAGCGCGGCGGCCGAAGCTCCGTCGTACAACATGACGGGCAGCTGGTCCAACGGATATCTCAACCCCAAAGGTGAAAGGGAACCCTCGAACGGCAGCTACACGATCACTTCGATGAACATGGCGACGGGAGCCCTGTCGGGCACCGCCGAAGTGTCGGGCGTCGGCTTTGCCGTGGAAGGAGTCGAGAGTGGATCGGTCGCTCATTTCACGCTGAAGGAGGGCGGCTACACGGCCTACGACACGCTGCACCTGTCGATTCTCCCCGACGGGCATCTGGGCGGCAACGGCACGTTCAACTCGAGCGAATACAGCGAATCGGGTAGCGGTTTCTGGGCCGAGCAGAACGCGGCGTCGGGGGAAGAACCGGGCAGGAAAGCCAAAGAAGAAGCCGCCAAAAAAGAAGAAGCCGAAAGAGCGGCAAAGCGCCCGACGGCGACGAGCGTCGTCTGCGACTACGAATTCGCGACCTCGGAGAACACGTGCGTGGTGTCGGTCGGCGACGCCGGCGCGGGAACGCCTGTCGCGGCGACCGGAACGGTGACGTTCACGACCACGAGCGGCGGGTTCTACAGCGGCGTCACCTGTACGCTTGCGCCCACTCCCGGCTCGCCGTCGGTCGCGAGCTGCCCGCTCGTGTATCAGACGGCCAACAGCGGCCTGCCCGAAATCACCGCGACCTACGGCGGCGACGCCCGGCACAGCGGCAGCGCCGGCCACACCCAGTTCCTCGGCACGGGCTCGAGCGAAGGCGAAGCGGAAGCGCCGCCCGGCAAGCCGGGCGAATACCCCAACGAAGTCGTGCTCGGCTTGGAAGTTCCCGCGAGCGGCACGACCGTCGAAGGCGTCGCCCAGGGTGCCGCCCAGAGCTTTGCCCCGGTGCCGATGACGCTGCCCGAAGCGGTCGGACTGGACACGGTCTCCGCCTCGGATCTGAAGCTCGTCGAGACCGACGCGACGAAGGTCGATAACTCCGGTGCGCAGAACGCGCGCGAGGTCAAGGAACTGGATCAGAGCATCGAAAAGCTCAACCAACGCGCGGTCGAAGTCATGCATGCGACCGCCCCGGCCGAACAGGCCGAAAGCCAGAGGCTGACGAAGGACACCAACGAGGCGATCGAATCGATCTCGAAGATGCTCAAGAAGCAGCAGGAACTCCAGCAGGAGATCGGCAAGAACGTCAGCGCCTCGGCATTCTCAGCGACCCATGGCAAGCGCGCCAAGAAGACGAAGACCAAGGCGATCAAGCCGCTGGCCCGCGTGGTCCAGAGCCACGCCGCCGCCGGCAAGCTGAAGCTGAAGCTGAAGCTCAACCGCGCTGCCCTGAGCAAGCTCGCGGGCAAGCGCACGAGCGTGACCGTGTACGTGCGCGTCGACATGCTGCTTCCGAGCGCGCTCTACAAAGGTGGCTTGCCGCGCGCATTCGTGAAGCCGATCACGCTCAAGCGCACGGCCGGCGCCAAGCACAGCACGCGCAAGAGGCGATAGCGCCGGGACGCGGTCAGACCGCGGTCGCGTCGATGTTCAAGCGGATGTACGTGACCCGTGCGTCCGCGCCGAGCGCACCGGCGACGGCGTCGACGAACGGCTCGCGCAGTTCTGCTGGCAGGCGCGCGGTGTGCGCGGTCAGCGCGTTCGTGACGAGCCACTCGCGCAGGTCTTCGTATGGCGCCGGGCGGCTGACGAGCCACGCGCGAGCGGCGGTGAAGCCGGCGGCGTGCAGACGCTCGGTCGTTTCCTCCGGCGTCGCGTAGTTCCACGGGCCGTCCCAGCCGCCGAGGTGCGGCGCGAACGGCTCGCGCTCACCGACCGTGTGCGTCGCGTGCAGCAGCTCGGGCGTGTTGCCGGCGCCGCCGCACTGCGCCACGAGCCGGCCGCCGTCGCGCAGGGTCGCGCGCAGGCGCACGAACAGGTTGGCGTGGTCGGCGATCCAGTGGAACGTCGCCGTCGAGAGGATCGCATCGACGCGCCGGCCGCCGAGGTCGAGCTCGTCGAGGTCCTGGTGCAGCAGCTCGACGTCGTCGCCGAGCCGCTCGCGCGCGGCTTCGAGCATCGCGGCGGAGCCGTCGACGCCGATCACCCGTCCGCGCGGGACGCGCTCGACGAGCGCCTGCGTCACCCGACCGGAGCCGCAGCCGGCGTCGAGCACCGTCTCGTCGCCGTGCAGCTCGAGGCGCTCGAGCGTCTCGAGCCCGATCCGCTCGAGCGGGGCCGAGATGCGGTCGTACGTCGCTCCGTCGCGATACTCACTGGGCATACGCCTGTATGTTATAGCGTATGACCAAGGCGCATAACCGTACTTTGCGCGAGGCGGCGCGTGGTCCCAGGCTAAGCCGGCGCGGGCACGGCCGAGCGCGCTCCGAGCCAGCGACGCCACGGAAGCTCGTCGCCGATCCGCGCCAGCTCGCCGAGCTCCGGCGCGTCGGCGCGCGACAGCGTCGCGACCTCGACGAAGCCGAAGCGCGCGATCGTCTCGCGGTTGTAGCGCTCGAGCCGCGACGGTCGCTCCGGCCACGGCGTGAGCACGACGGCGCGCACGGTCAGCCCGGCGGCGCGCGCCGATTGGAGCGTCAGCAGCGTGTGGTTGATCGTCCCGAGTCCCGGCCGCGCGGCGATCAGCAGGGGCAGGCGCAGCGCGACGGCGAGGTCGCAGACGGTCAGCTCGTCGGCGAGCGGCGAGAGCAGCCCGCCGGCGCCCTCGACGATCAGCGTCGTCGCTTCACCTTGCACGCCGCACGCCGCTGCCGATGCGAGCGCGGCGCGCGCGGCATCGAGCACCTGCTCGCGCGTGAGCGGCTCGGCGGCGAGCTCGGCGGCGAGCTGCGGCGAGACGGCCGGGCCGAAGCGGCGCGGCGCGACGTCCTCGCCCGCCATGCCTGCGGCTGCGCCGAGCAGCTCGTGGTCGGTCGGCCACGAGCTGCCGTATGCGTCTTCGATCGGCGGCTCGTCGAGGCCGGTGACGGCCGGCTTGTGCGCCGCGACCGGCTCGCCGGCGGCGGCGAGCGCCGCGAGCAGCGCCGCGCTGAGCACCGTCTTGCCGACGCCCGTGTCGGTTCCCGTGACGAACAGCCCTCGCATCCCGGCGCGAAGGCTAGGCGGCGTGCGCGACGGCTTCCTCGCGCTCGCCGTCGAACGGGGCGTGCGCGCCCTGCGCGGTGACCGGCGCCGGCGGGCGCCGCGGGCGCGGCGCCTCGATGTCGAACGGCGCCGACGGAGCATCGCCGCCGGCCGGCAGCGCGCGCTCGCGCTCCTCGTACGGCGTCTCCTCGCGTGGCTCCGGCGCCGGCTCTGGATCGCCGGGCGGCGTTCCGATCGCGGCCGGATCGAGCCCGAGCTTGCGCGCCGCGGCGGCCAGCACGCCGGCGGCCAGGCGCATGTCGGTGGCGGTATGCGACGCCATCGCGGCGAGCCGCAGCCGCGAGGTCCCGGCCGGAACCGTCGGCGGCCTGATCGCCTGTGCGAACACGCCCTGCTCGATCGCCGCGTGGCACAGACGCAGCGTGTCGCGCTCGTCGCCGACGACGAGCGGCACGATGTGCATGTCGCCTTCCTCGACGCCGAATCCCTCCTGAGCGAGCGAGCGGCGCAGCGCGCGCGCGTTCGCGGCGAGCCGCTCGACGCGATGCGGACGCTCCTCGATCAGCTCGAGCGCCGCAAGTGCGCCGGCGATCGCCGGCGGCGAGGGCGCGGTCGAGAAGATGAACGAGCGCGCCGTGTTCAGCAGGTAGCGGATCATCGACTCGTCGCCGCACACGTACGCGCCGTATGAGCCGAGCGACTTTCCGAGCGTGCCGACGATCGCGTCGACCTCGCCCTCGAGGCCGGCCTGCGCCAGCGCGCCGCGCCCGTCCGGTCCGTACGTCCCGGTCGCGTGCGCCTCGTCGACGGCGATCCGCGCGCCGAACGCGTGCGCGAGCTCGACGATCTCCTCGAGCGGCGCGACGTCGCCGTCCATCGAGAAGATCGAGTCGGTCACGACGAGGCTCCGTCCGCGGGCCTCGCGCCGGCCGCCGTGGCGGCGCATGCTCCACAGCAGGTGTTCCGGATCGCGGTGACGGTAGACGACGACATGCGCGCGCGAGAGGCGACAGCCGTCGATGATCGAAGCGTGGTTGAGCTCGTCGGAGAAGACCGTGTCGCCGGCGCCGGCGAGCGCGCCGATCACGCCGAGGTTCGCCAGGTAGCCCGAGCCGAACAGCAGCGACGCCTGCCGCCCGGCGAACGCGGCGATCCGCTCCTCGAGACGGCGGTGCACGGTCATCGTCCCGGAGATCAGGCGCGAGGCGCCGGCGCCGACGCCCCAGCGCATCGCCGCCTCGGCTGCGGCCTCGCGCACGCGCGGATGGTCGGCGAGGCCGAGGTAGTTGTTCGAGCACAGCAGCAGCACGGGCTTTCCGTCGAGCAGCACCGTCGGTCCCTGCGGGCCCGACACGAGGCGCAGCCGCCGGCCGAGGCCAAGGCGCTCGAGCTCCGCCAGGCGCTCCTCGATCTCCGCTGTCCCCATATCCGCGTCCATCGTGCCTCCCCTCGCCGTTGCAGGTCCCTCAGCCGGCGCCCACGGGACTCGCCGCGCCGGCGGCCTCGCGGTCCGGCGGCCGCTCGCGCGCGCGCCTGTCCTCGGGCGCGCGGTTCGGCGCGCCGTCCGGGCGCGGCGGGACCGAGCGCTTCGCGTGAAAGCGCAGCTGCTTCGACGGGTCCCACAGGCGCACGTCCAATCCCGGCTCGGCCGCGGTGAGGGTCGCCGCCGGGCCGCTGCCCGCGCTCGGCGCGGCGCCGAGCAGCGCATCCTCGACGACGTCCGGCGTCTGTCCCGACATCCAGCCCGAGCGGTTGTCCGGACGCGGGTTCGCCGCGTTGTCGGACTGGCGCGCGACGTTCAGGCCGAGCTCTTCGAACATCGCGCGGTCGGTCTCGGGCTCGTTGCCGAGCGTCGTCAGGAAGTTGCCCATCATCACGCCGTTGATCCCGGCCTGGACGGCCAGCTGCTGCAGCTCACCGAGGTTCTCGACGCGACCGCCGCACAGGCGGAACAGCGCTTCGGGCAGGATCAGGCGGAAGATCGCGATCCACTTGACGGCCTCCCACGGATCCATGTACTCGCGGTCGCCGAACTTCGTGCCCGGACGTGGGTTGAGCATGTTGATCGGCACGCTCGTCGGGTCGATCGCGGCGAGCTCGAACGCCATCTCGACGCGTTGCTCGCGCGTCTCGCCGAGGTTGAGGATGCCGCCGACGCACGTCTCCAGGCCGGCCTCGCGAACGGCGTCGATCGTACGCAGCCGCCCGGCGTAGCGGACAGTGCTCGTCACCTCGTCGTAGTAGCTCTCGGCCGTCTCGACGTTGTGGTGCACGCGCTGGATGCCGGCGTCGCGCAGCGCCTTCGCGCGCTCGAGCGAGATGTGTCCGACCGACGCGCAGCGCTTCAGGTTGGTCTGCTCGGAGACGAGCCGCACGCCCTCGAGGTACTTCTGGAAGTCGCGCTTGGAGAGGCCCTGGCCCTGCGTGACCATGCAGAAGCGGTGCGCGCCGGCGGCCTCGGCCGCGCGGGCGTGCTCGAGGATCTGCTCGGGCTCCATCATCGCGTGCATCGGCGTCTCGGCGTCGGCGAAGCGCGACTGCGCGCAGAAGCCGCAGTCCTCGGCGCAGCCGCCCGACTTGGCGTTGACGAGCGAGCACATGTCGGTCGAGTCGGCGAAGCGCTCGACGCGCGCCTTCCAGGCGCGCTCGATCAGCGCTTCGATCTGCGCGTGGTCCTCGATCTCGCCGAGGGCGATCGCCTCCTCGCGGGTGATCAACGGCGGCATGGCCGTGAGGTTATGGAGCGTTGCGGACGGCTATTCGCCGAGCCAGCGCGGCGCGCGGCGCTCGGCGAACGCGCGCATCCCCTCGCGCATGTCCTTCGAGGAGAACGACGCGCGACGCAGCTCGATCAGCTCCTCCTCGACCTCGCGCGGCAGCGCGCTCTCGGCGGCGAGCAGGGCGGCGATCACGCGCTTGTTGCCGAGCTGCGAGAGCGGCGCGTTGCCGGCCAGCTCGGCGGCGACGTCGAGCGCGACCGCTTCGAGCTCGGCCTCGGCCGCGACCCGATTGACCAGACCCCAGTCGAGCGCCGTCGCCGCGTCGATGTAGCGCCCGAGCAGGAACAGCTCGCGCGTGCGCGCCGCGCCGATCGCGTCGATGAAGCGGCGCAGGCCGGTGTGCGAGTAGACGAGCCCGAGCTTCGCCGGCGGCATCCCGAGCTTGATCTGCTCCTTGGCGACGCGCAGGTCACATGCGAGCGCAAGCTCGAGGCCGCCGCCGATCGTGTGACCGGGGAGGACGGCGAGCGTCGGGTACGGGAACGCCTCGAGCGCGTCGATCGCTTCGGTGAACGGATGCGCGACGAGCCGCTCGGCGCGCTCTTCGAACTCCTCGGCGGGGATCTCGCCGATGTCGTAGCCGGCCGAGAACATGCCGCCCGCGCCGGTCACGATCAGGCAGCGCGCCCGGCCCGACAGGTCCTCGAGCGACGCCGTGATCGCGTCGAGGATCGGGTGGTCGAGCGCGTTGCGCTTGGCCGGGTTCGAGATCGTCAGCCGTACGACGCCGTCTGCCGGCTCGTCGACCAGCAGCTTGCCGTCGGCGAGCTCGCGTGCGGCTTTCACGTCGCGACAGGCTAGAGCAGCGCCGCTGCGCGCGCCGGGCGCTACTCGAGCACGACGAGCGTGTCGCCCTCGTTGACCGCCTGACCCTCCTCGCAGAGGATCTCGGCGACCGTGCCGGCGTCCTCGGCCTCGACCGGCATCTCCATCTTCATCGACTCGAGGATCGCGACCGTGTCGCCCTCCTCGATCTTGTCGCCGACGGCGCACTCGATCTTCCATACGGTGCCGGTGATGTGTGCCTCTACCGCGGACATGTGAACCTCCCGAGTGCCGATCGCGACTGACCGGCGTGAGAATAGCCGTCGCGCCCGACAACGTTCGATGCCCGCCATCACCTTCGTAATCGTCACCGCCTACAACGAGGCCGAGCAGATCGGCGCGACGCTCGACGCGCTCGCACGCGCGCTGCCCGAAGCGCACGTGCTGCTCGCCGACGACGGCTCGACCGACGCGACGGCGAGCATCGCCGCCGCGCGCGGCGCGCACGTCGTGCGCAGCGCGCGGACTGTCGGCAAGGGCGAAGCGGCGACGCTCGCGGCGCGTGAGGCGCTGAGCAACGCGCGCGCGCAGCCGCGTGCCGAGGAGCCGGCGCGCGAACCGGTGTTCCTGCTGTGCGACGGCGACCTCGGCGACTCGGCCGCGGCGCTGCTCGCGCTCATCGAGACGGTCGCGAGCGGACGCGCGGAGCTCGCAGTCGCCGCGTTCAGCACGCGCGTCGGCGGCGGCTTCGGCCTCGCGCTCGGGTTCGCGCGCTGGGCGATCCGCCGGCGCTGCGGCCTGCAGACGACGGCGCCGATCTCCGGGCAGCGGGCGCTGAGCGAGGGGACGCTCGCCGACGTGCTGCCGTTCGCGCACGGCTTCGGCATGGAGCTCGGCATGACGATCGACGCGGTCCGCGCCGGGCGCCGCGTGGTCGAGCTCGAGCTCGACCTGTCGCATCGCGCGAGCGGGCGCACGCTCGCGGGCTTCGTCCATCGCGGCGAGCAGCTGCGCGACTTCGTGCGCGCGTATCTCGCGCGCGGGGCGCTCGGTCGCCTCGGCCGCATGTCCGGCGCCGGCTCGCGCGCGCGGTCGAGGGCCGGGTAGGCTCGCGCCGCGATGATCGTCGCGATCGACCAGGGCACGACCGGCACGAGCTGCCTCGTGTTCGACGAGCGCGCCGAGCCGATCGCTCGGACCTATCGCGAGTTCGAGCAGCGCTTCCCGCGCCCCGGCTGGGTCGAGCACGACGCCGAGGAGATCTGGCGGGTGACGCACGCCGTCGTCGGCGAGGCGCTGGCGCAGGCGGGCGCGCGCGTCGGCGACGTCAGCGCGCTGGGCATCGCCAACCAGCGCGAGACGGTCTGCGTGTGGGATCCGCACAGCGGCGAGCCGCTGCACGCGGCGATCGTCTGGCAGGACCGGCGCACGGCCGAGCGCTGCGAGCGCCTGCGCGACGAGGGTCGCGAGCCGCTCGTGCGCGAGCGCACGGGCCTCGTGCTCGACCCGTACTTCTCGGCGAGCAAGATCGAGTGGCTGCTCGATCACGTCGAGGGCCTGCGCGAGCGCGCACACGCCGGACGCGCCGTGTTCGGCACGGTCGACTCGTGGCTGCTGTTCAAGCTGACCGGCGAGCACGTGACCGACGCGACGAACGCGTCGCGCACGCTGCTGTACGACATCGTCGCGGGCCGCTGGGATCCGGAGCTGCTCGAGCTGTTCGGCGTGCCCGAGCGCGCGCTGCCGCGCGTGCTGCCGAGCGCCGGACCGTTCGGCGTCACACGGCCGCAGGCCCTCCACGGGCACGCGGTCCCCGTCTGCGGCGTCGCCGGCGACCAGCAGGCGGCGCTGTTCGGTCACGCGTGCGTCGAGGAGGGGATGGGCAAGAACACGTACGGCACCGGCTCGTTCGTGCTCGTCAACACCGGACCCATACCGCCGCGCTCGCCGCGCGGGCTGCTCGCGACCGTCGCTTGCTCGACCGGACGGGAGCGGGCGTACGCGCTCGAGGCGTCGATCTTCGTGACCGGCGCCGCCGTGCAGTGGCTGCGCGACGGCTTGCGGATCATCGAGCGCGCGGCGGACACCGAGCAGCTCGCACGCGAGCTCGACGGCAACGACGGCGTGTACTTCGTGCCGGCGCTGACCGGACTCGGCTCGCCGCACTGGGACGCGCACGCGCGCGGCACGATCGTCGGGCTGACGCGCGGCAGCGGCCGCGCGCACATCGCGCGCGCGACGCTCGAGGCGATCGCTTACCAGACGTTCGACGCCGTGCGCGCGATCGAGGCGGCGTGCGGCGAGCCGCTGCGCGAGCTGCGCGCCGACGGCGGCGCGAGCACGAACTCGTGGCTGATGCAGTTCCAGGCGGACGTGCTCGGCGTGCCGGTCGTGCTCGGCCGGCTCGCCGAGACGACCGCGCTCGGCGCCGCGTACCTGGCCGGCGTCGGTCTCGGGTCGTGGTCGATAGACGATGTGTGCGAGCTCCATGCCCGCTCGCTGGAGCGGGAGGCGGACGGATCGGACGCACGCCGACGCCGCTACGAGCCGAGCATCGGCGAGGACGCGCGCGCGGGGCTGCTCGCGGGATGGGGCGATGCGCTCGCGCGCGCCCGCAGCCGATCGTGAGTCGTCTCCCAAGCGTGCGGCAGAATGCTCGTCATGGACATCTCGACGAAGATCGCCGGCGCGATCCGCGTAACCTCGAGCCGCCGCGGACGTAGAGAGCAGTGATGAGCGATCTCGCCCCGATGCGCGAGCAGGTCTACTCGGACCCGCGGCCGAAGGAGTACTTCGACCGCTTTCACGCGCGCGCACGCACGCGCGAGCCCGACTGGGTGTACGACGTCGTGCGCACGCTGACGTCGTTGTACGCGTGGACGTTCCTGCGCGCGCGCTCGATCGGCACGGCGAACGTCCCCGGCAGCGGCATGGTGATCCTCGCGCCCAACCACTTCTCGTTCATGGACCACTTCCTGATGGGCTGCTTCATCCGCCGCAAGGTGCGTTTCATGGCCAAGTCGCAGCTGTTCAAACGGCCGATGCAGTTCGTCTACACCCACGGCGGGGTGTTCCCGGTCAGGCGCGGGGCGCGCGACGACGACACGTTCATCACGGCCGAGACGATCCTCGAGAAAGGCGGCGCCGTGACGATGTACTGCGAGGGCGGGCGCTCGCGCACGGGCAAACTGGCCGAGCAGGCCAAGCGCGGGATCGGGCGCCTCGCGCTCGAGTCGGGCGCGCCGGTCGTGCCGATCGCGATCTTCGGCTCCTCGCACGTTCGCAACTGGAAGCGGTTGCAGTTCCCGCGCGTGACCGTGCAGTACGGCGAGCCGATCCGCTGGGAGCGCGTCCACAACCCGACGCGCGAGCAGCAGCAGGCCGTCGCCGACGAGATCCTCGTCGAGATCAGACGCCTGTACGCGGAGCTGCAGGAGCACGGGCGTAAGGGCGTCCGTGCGCGCCTGCGCGCCGAGCGCGGCGCGCAGGCCGAGAAGCCGCTCGCCGCCTGAGCGGCGGATAGGCTGCCAGGCGAGATGATCGAGCGGCTCGACGTCGGAGCGGTGATTCGCCGCGTGTTCGACATCTACGTCGATCAGGCGCCTGTGCTGCTGCCGGCGTCGGCGGTCGTGTTCGTGATCAGCGGCATCCTCACCGCGCTGCTGATCACGGCCTCATCGGGTCTGGCGCTGCTGGCGCTGCTGCTCAGCCTGATCGCGACGACGCTGTTCACCGGGATGGTCGTCGAGCTCGTCGCCGACGTGCAGGACGGGCGCCGCGATCACACGCCGTCGCAACTGCTGCGCGCGGCGACGCCGGTGCTCGGACAGCTGATCCTCGTCGGCATCGTCGCCGGCGTCGGCATCGTGATCGGGTTCATCCTGATCATCGTCCCAGGCCTGATCCTGATCACGATCTGGTCGGTCGCGGCGCCGGTAGTCGTGCTCGAGCGTCCCGGCGTGTTCGCGTCGCTCGGGCGCAGTCGCGAGCTCGTCCGCGGCAACGGCTGGCAGGTGTTCGCGGTGATCTTCGTGCTGTTCTTCCTGATCCTGATCGTCAGCGCCGGCATCGAGCTGGCGGCCGACTCGGCCGGCACCGGCGCGGGACTCGTCGCGCGCGTGGTGATCGGCGTGCTGACCGGCCCGATCTCGGCGCTCGCGCAGGCCGTCCTGTACTTCGACCTTCGCAAAGCGCACGCGGCGGCCACGGTGGAGCCGCCGATCGTCGGCGCCGCGCCGGACGAGCCCGGCGGCGAGCCGCCGTTCTCGCCCGGCGGCTTCGGCGAGGGCGGCGGCACCGGCCCGTCGCTGCCGGCCTGAGTGTCGAGCGCGTCGGAGGCCGCGAAGCTGCTGCGCGCGGGCGTGCTCGACGGCGTGCTCGTGCTGCTCGCCGGCGAGACGTCCGAGGACGCGTCGGATGTGCAGCGCGCACCCGAGCGCTCCTCGCTCACGCGGGCCGTCGGCGAGGCGTGCACGGCGCTTGGCGCGCAGGCGATCGCGTGGCAACCGGGCGAGGACGTGCCGGCCGGCGTCGACGTGCTCGTGTACGACGGCGCGGCGGCGTTCGCGGCGGTGCGCGCGGCCGGAGAGCGGGGGGATGCTTCAGACGCGCCGCGCGCGGCGCTGCGCAGCTGCCTCGACGCGGCGTGGGAGGCGAGCCACGCGGTCGCCAGCGCGGCGTTCATCGGGGCCGCCCGCCCAGGGCGGATCGTCTACCTGGCGCCGGCTGCCGCGGCCGCCGGGCAGGAAGGACGCGCCGGCGTCGAGCACGCCGACGCGGCGCGCGCCGGTCTCGAGAACCTTGCGCGCACGCTGTCGATCGAGTGGGCGCGCCGCGCGATCACGACCGTCGCGATCGCGCCGGGCGCGAGCACGCCGGCGAGCGACGTCGCGGCGCTGTGCGCGTATCTCGCGTCGCCCGCCGGCGAGTACTTCTCAGGCTGCCTGCTGGACCTGCGCGGCCCCGGCGCCTGAGCGCCGGTCCTGCGCAGGTCGCTCAGCGCATTCTCAGCCGGTCATCCCGCCGAACAGCCCGCCGGTCACGTGCAGCGTCTGGCCGTGCACGTAGTTCGACCACGGCGAGCAGAGGAAGAAGACGCCGCCGGCGGCCTCCTCGGGCGTCGCGGGGCGGCCGAGCGGGATCAGCATCGAGGCCATCTGGCGCATCTGCTCGGGGATCCCGAGCTGGACCTTCTCGCCGCCGATTTCCATCGCGTTCTCGTCGACCTTCGCCTGCGTCAGGCGCGTGTCGATGAAGCCGAACGCGACGGCGTTGACGTTGACTTTGAACTGGCCCCACTCCTTGGCGACCGTTTTCGTCAGGCCGACGACGCCGGCCTTGCCCGCCGAGTAGTTCGCCTGCCCGGCGTTGCCGAACGTGCCCGACGTCGAGGAGATGTTGACGATCTTGCGGAACACCTCCTTGCCTTCCTCGCGCTCCTTCTTGGCCGGCTCGCGCAGGTGCGGCGCGGCGGCGCGGATCACGCGGAACGGCACGATCGTGTGGATGTCGAGCATCGCCTGGAAGTGCTCGTCGGACATCTTGTGGACCGGCGCGTCGAGCGTGTAGCCGGCGTTGTTGACGATGATGTCGATCTTGCCGAACGAGTCGATCGCCTTCTGCACGAGCTCGTCGGCGGCGCCCGGCTTGGTCAGGTCGCCCGCGTAGACGGCCGTCTCGCCGTCGATCTCCGACGACGCCTGCTCGGCGATGTCTCCGTCGAGGTCGTTGATCAGGCACTGCGCGCCCTGCGAGACGAGCAGCTCGGCCGTCGCGCGTCCGATGCCGCGCGCCGAGCCGGTGACGATCGCCGACTTGCCGTCGAGTACTCCCATTTCGTTCGGTCTCCTTGTCGTTTTGAGGTGGGCCGGAGGTTATCCGAGCGCCGCCGTCAAGGAGCGATGATGCGGCCGAAGTCCTGCGTGTAGATCGCGCCGCGCTGTCCGCGCGCGAGCGACGAGAGCGGGTGCGGCGAGATGCCGAGGCCCGTGTCGTGGTACGTCGCGTCGAGGATGTTCGCGCGGTGGCCCGGCGATGCCATCCAGCCGGCGACGATCGCCTTCGGCGTCGACAGCCCGAGCGTCGCCCACGCGATGTTCTCGCCGACCGCGTAGCCGAGATGCGAGTTGGCGATGTAGCCGGCCGCGCGCATTCGCGCGAGCGGCGTCGAGCCGTTGCGACTGTCGTGCGCGAAGTAGTCGCCGCTCGCCATGTCGCTCGAGTGCGCCTGCGCCGAGCGCCGGAGGTGCCAGTTCGGCTTCAGCGCCGCCTCGCCGCGGCTCGTGCGTTCGCGGTTGACGAGGCACAGCGTCGCCGCGCGAATCAGCGCGAGGTTGCGCCTGTTCGGTCGCAGCTGCGTGTTCGCGCACGCGCCGCTTGCGGCCGTCGGCGTCTTTCGCAGCGCTCTGTGGTGGCGCGTGGCGGCGAAGTGCCGAGCGTGGCGCTTGCGGCGAGCGGGCGGCGACGTCGTGTGGCTCGACGCCGCCTGCGCACGGGTGGGTGTCGTCGCCGGTGCGCTCGACGCGAACGCGAAACCGCCGGCGCAAGCCGCGAGCAGCGCCGTGCGCACGATCGCGCGCGGCAGGCGGTCGCGGATGACGGTGCGTGCACGGCGTATCGTTGCCATGCAGTCCTATCGGGCGCGCCAGGGCCGACCGTGAGCCGGTTTGCGCAGGGTGGACGATGTTTGTTGTCGGCGGAGGCCGCCGACGGGGCCAAAACGAGCGAAACGACGGCCGCGCGGCGGCCGTCAGAGCGCGAGCACGCGGCCGAGGATCTCGCGCATGATCTCGTCCGTGCCGCCGCCGATCGGCCCGAGCCGCGCGTCGCGCGCGGCGCGCTCGACCCAGTACTCGCGCATGTAGCCGGCGCCGCCGTGGATCTGCAGGCACTCGTCCATCAGCTCGTAGCAGGCGCGCTGGGTCAGCAGCTTGGCCATCGAGACCTCCTTCAGCGGCTCCTCGCCGGCGACGAAGCGGCGCAGCGCGTCGTACGTGACGCAGCGGCACGTGTAGACGGAGGTCGCCATCTCGGCGAGCTTGTGGCGGATCGTCTGGTGACCCGACAGCGGACGGCCGAACGCCTGGCGCTCGCGCGCGAACTCGGCCGTGCGCTCCCACGCGAGCGTCATCGCGCCGACGGCGCCGAGCGCCATCGCCAGGCGCTCCCACTGGAAGTTGGCCATGATCAGCTTGAAGCCCTCATTGAGCTCGCCGAGCAGGTTCTCCTCTGGAACGAACACGTCCTCGAATGCGATCGTGGCCGTGTCGGAGGCGTGCCAGCCAAGCTTGTCGAGCTTCGACGAGGTGACGCCCTCGCCGCGGTCGACGATCAGGAACGAGATCCCGTGGTGGCCGCCCTCGGCCGTCGTCTTGACGGCCGTCACGATGAAGTGCGCGCGCACGCCGTTGGTGATGTACGTCTTCTCGCCGTTGACGAGCCAGCCGCCGTCGACGCGCTCGGCGCGCGTGCTGAGCGACGCGACGTCCGAGCCGGCGCCCGGCTCGGTGATGCCGAGCGCGCCGATCCGCTCGCCGGCGATCGCCGGCACGAGGTAGCGCTGCTTCTGCTCGTCGGTGCCGAACTTCCAGATCGGCGGCGTCGCGATGTTCGTGTGCGCGCCGAGCCCAGCCGCCGTGCCGCCCGAGCCGATCCGCGCCATCTCCTCGCACAGCACCGACTCGTGCAGGTAGTCGCCGCCCTGACCGCCGTACTCGGTCGGGTACTTCAGCCCGAGCAGCCCCTGTTTTGCGAGCTTGCCGAAGATCTCATCCGGGAACCACCGGTCCTGCTCCCACTGCGCCGCGTGCGGCGCCAGCTCGCGGTCGATGAAACCGCGGATCGACTGTCTCAGTTGCTCGTGCTCGTCGGAGAAAGGTGGTGTGAGAGTGCTCATGGCATCCAGGTTCAGGTCAATTGGTAATCTGATGGTATGCGAGTTGCCATCGATGGCGTGGGCCGGATCGTGATTCCCAAGCCGATGCGAGATGCGCTCGGGATCGACGGGCCGACGGAGCTG
This sequence comes from uncultured Solirubrobacteraceae bacterium, assembly GCA_963782925.1. GTDB lineage: Bacteria > Actinomycetota > Thermoleophilia > Solirubrobacterales > Solirubrobacteraceae > Palsa-744. Next base: position 803,438 of record CAWALH010000002.1, on the reverse strand, counting down.
GAGCTGACCGAGCGGAACGGGGCGCTCGAGCTGACCGTGCCGTACATCAAAGCCCATCTCGAGGAGCGCGACGGCTTCACGGTGATCGTTCCCGACCAGCCCGTGCCGCCGCTCACGACCGAGATGGTGCGTGAAGAGATCGAACGCTCGCGCCGTTGATCGCGCCCGACTCCAGCGTGCTGATCCCGGCGCTTGCGAGCACCTTCGAGGGACATGAGCGTTGCGTCTCGGCGCTGGCCGGCCGCTCGCCACGGCTGATCTCCCATGTCGCATTCGAGACGACTTCCGTGCTCAGCCGGATGCCCGAAGGGCTTCGCATGACGCCGGTGTCCGTGCGCGACGCCCTCGACCTGGACTTCCCGGATTCGTGGCTCGCGCTCGACGCCGAAGGCCAACGCTCCTGCCTGCGCCGCGCGGTCGACGCCGGCCTCCGCGGCGGCGCGCTCTACGACGCGCTGATCGCCGCAACCGCTCGCGAGCACGGCGCGACGCTGGTCAGCGCCGACCGCCGCGCGCGCGAGGCGTACGAGGCGATCGGCGTCGAGGTCTCCTACATCGAGTAGTTCCACCCGGCGATCGGCGATCGGACTACAGCCCGTAGGAGCGCCCGATCACGTCGAGCATGATCTCGTCCGTGCCCGCGCCGATCCGGTTCAGGCGCGCGTCGCGCCAGACGCGCTCGACGCCGTACTCCTTCATGTAGCCGGCGCCGCCGTGGATCTGGATGCACTCGTCGGCCACTTCGCAGAGCACGCGCGAGGCGACCAGCTTGGACATCGAGATCTCGCGCACCGGGTACTCGCCGTTGGCGAAGCGCCACGCGGTCACGTACGTCATCTGCCGCGCCGCCTCGATCTTCGTGGCCATCTCGGCGAACTTGTGGCGGATCACCTGGAACTTGCCGATCTCACGGCCGAACGCCTTGCGCTCGTGCGCGTACTGCAGCGTGCGTTCGAAGCACTTCTGCGCGCCCGCGACCATGCCCGCCGCGCCGATCAGGCGCTCGCCCTGGAGCTCCCACATGATGTGGTAGAAGCCCTTGCCGACCTGCCCGAGCACGGCCGACTCCGGCACGCGCACGTCCTGGAACGCGAGCAGCGCCGTGTCGGAGGCGTGCATTCCGAGCTTCTCCAGGCGCTTCTCGCGGATCACGCCGGGCGCGTCCATCGGCACGAGGAACAGCGTGAAGCCGTCGTAGCCGGCGTCCGGGTCGGTCTTCGTCACGAGCACGATCACGTCCGCGCGGTGACCGTTGGTGATGTACGTCTTCGAGCCGTTGATCACGTAGTCCTCGCCGTCCTTGACCGCGCGCGTCTTGATGCCCGAGACGTCCGAGCCGGCGTCGGGCTCGGTGATGCCGAGGCACAGGATCTTCTCGCCCCTGATCGCCGGCGCCACCCATTCCTGCTTCTGCTCCTCGCTGCCGAACGCGAGGATCGGCGGCATCGCCATGTCGGTGTGCACCGCGACGCCCATCGCCAGGCCGCCCGAGTTGGCGTTCGTGATCTCCTCGGCCAGCACGAGCGCCGAGTAGTAGTCGCCGCCCTGCCCGCCGTACTGCTCGGGCTTGTCGAGGCCGAGGAAGCCGAGCTCGCCCATCCGCCGGAAGACCGAGTCGGGGAACGTCGTCTCCTCCCATTCCGCGGCGTGCGGCGCGAGCTCCTTGGTCGCGAAGTTGCGGATCGACTCGCGCAGCTGTTCGTGCTCGTCGTTGAAGATGAAGTGCTTGCGTGCAGCCTGGAAGTCCGGCTTGAGCACGCGCTCGGCGGTCGCCATCGCGGCTGTCTCCTTGTCGTCGGTGCGGGTCGCCAGACGCTAGCCGACGCCGGCGAAAAAGTAAACAGTAGAGCTTCATACTTCCCGCTCGGGCAGTGACGGGCCGGGCGTTGCACGGCTCAAGCGAGCGCACGCGCCGTCGAATACCCGGCCGAGCTGGAGCGCGGCCGACTCGTGGCGCGCGGCCCGCCGCCCCAAAAAAAGATCGAGGAGGACAGATGAGAGCTGCAAACCGCATCGCGCCGCTGCTCGGCGCACCGCTTGTGAGCGCCGCGCTGCTCGGTGCGATCGCCGCGCCGACCGACGCCGCGTCGAGTACGCCGGCGCAGGTCTCGACGCCGGCGCCGAGCGTCGCGAGCATTCCCGCCGCCGTGCAGCCGCTCGTCGCGAAGATCGCGGCCCAGCAGGTCAACAGCGAGCGCTACCGGACGACGGCGCGCATCGCCGGGACGATCACGCTCAAGCGGCATGGCAGGACTCGCAGGGTGCGCAAGCACGAGACGAAGACGGCCGTCGGCGAAGCAAGCCTCGCGCCGCTGCTCGGAAAGGTCTTCGCGAAAGGCGGCTCCGGAGCGCTCAGCGAGATCGGGATCGGCTCGACGCTCTACGCGTACGCGCCGTCGTTCACCGGCAAGCGGACCGGACGCCCGTGGCTGCGCACCGACGGCGTCAGCGCCGCGGCGCTGTTCCCCTACCACGGTCAGGGAACTCCGGAATTCGAAGTGAACGCCGGCGGCACCGGCGCCTATGCGGAACTGATCGACCTGCTCGCGACGGCCAACGGCGCCGTCCGGATCGTCGGGCCGGCGACGGTCGACGGGCAGGCGACGACCGAGCTGACCGCGAGCGTCAAGCCGCTCGCACTGATCCAGGGAGCCGCGAACGGCACCGAAGAACAGACGGCCCAGCTCGACGTGTTCGTCACCGACGCCGGGCTGCCGCTGCGCGTGAGCCGATCGGAGCAGTTCGGCCCCATCTCGAGCACGCAGACGATCGACGTGCTCGCGACCGACGTGACCGTCACCGTCAAGCCGCCGCCGAAGCGCAAGACGATCGGCGGCAAGGCGCTCGAAAAGCTGTTCGCGCCGACGGGCGGCGGCAAGTAACCGGTTGGCCGGCGGGCGGCGGGCGGCGGGCGGCGCGAGCGGCGCTGCGTGCGCTACTGCCCGCCGGCGTGACCGACGTCGTGCTCGGCCGCGAGCGCCGTCGCGATCGCCTGCGCGCGGTCGTGCGTGCCGAGCTTCGAGTGGATGCGCTCGGTGTGCTTGTGGACCGTCCGCGGGCTGATCCCCATCTGCGCACAGACCGCCTGCGTGTCGCGGCCGTGCGCGAGCAGCTGCAGCACCTCGGTCTCGCGCGGGCTCAGCCCGAGGCCGCGCAGCGCCGCGCCGCTGAGCTGCGCGCGGTGACGCTCGAACACGACCGCGAAGCTCTCGCGGCCGCCGCTCGGCAGGCGGCGCACGACGACGTTGCCGTCGGCGCCGCGCACGAGCAGCGGATCCCACAGGCGGCCGGTCGGTCCCGGCTCGAGCAGCAGCGCCGGCGGCCGCGCGCCGCCGTCCCAGCCAAGCCCACGCAGGTGCTCGCGCGCCTTGCCCGACGCGAACGCGACCGAGCCGGCGTCGACGATCGCGATCGCCTCGCCGCTCGCGTCGACGCCGTCGCGCAGCGCCTCGATCATCCGTGCCGCGCGCTCTCGCGCCTGCACGTTGCGGTACGCCTGGATCAGGTGCGGGCGCGTCAGGTTGAGCACCTCGCGGTCGCGCTCTGAGTAGTCGCGCCCGCCGCGCGACAGCGCCAGGCCGAACGTCAGCTGCGGCGGCGACGGCAGCGTGAACGCGATCTGGTGACGCACGCCGAGCGAGCTGTAGAAGTCGCGGAACAGCTCGAGACGCTCGAGCTCGCTCCATTCGGCTACGTCGGAGAAGCGGTACGCGCGCCCGTCGCGCGTCCGTGCATGGCGCGTCACCAGCGGGTTCTGGTAGGCGTAACGCGCCCACCCCTCGAACGCCTCCGGCGGAACCTCCGGGAATGCGACCGTCGCGTACACCGTGCCGTCGTTGCCGACCTCGTTGTACGACGCGTAGTCGGTGCGAACCAGCCCCGCGAGGCCGCTCGGCATGAACGTGCGCAACTCGTCGAGATCGCCGGCGCCGTGCGCCTCGCCGACGAAGTCGAGCACGTTGCGAACGTCGCGCGCCGATAGTGGCATCGCGGAATAGTGACAAGTGGCACGCGCATGTGACGTGTAGCCTCCGGTCGGGCCGGTTTCCACAATTCAGGAGAGGTCGAATGCTGCGGCGAATCGTCGTGTTGTGCGCTGTGCTCGTCGGGGCGCTGTCGGGCGCCGCGCAGGCGAGCGCGCCGCCTGCCCCCGTCGTCGTTCCACCGGACCTGCAGGCGCTCGAGCAGAAGATGCTCGCGCTTCAGTTCAACAGCGAGCGCTTCTCCGCGAGCCTCAGCGTCGCGGAAACGCCGCATGTGGGAGGACCGATCGGCGGCTTCGAACACATCTTCGGTCGCGCCAGCGGCGCGGCAAAGGCGATGCGCACGACGGCGCTGCTCACAGTCGCCGGTGAAGCGAGCTTCGTGCCGCAGGCGGCGAACCTCGAAGCCACGTTCCTCGGCCTGACGTTCCACGGCCGCCTGATCGGCACGACGATGTACGTCGAAGAGCCGTTCATCGCCAAGCTCGACGGCGGCCGGCCGTGGGTCGAGGAACCGGATCAGAGCCTCGAACAGGCCGCCGACGTCGGTTCGCCGGGCGAGGCGCAGGGCGGGCCGACGAGTGGCTTCAAGTCGGTGATCGACGCGATCGCCCGCGCTCGAAGCGTCCAGGAGGTCGGGCTGGCGACGGTCGACGGGCAGGCGACGAGGCAGTTCCGTCTGACGATCGCGCGCTCGAGCCTCGTCGGCGGGAAGAAGCCGAGTCGCTCGGAGGCGCGCTTCCTGCGCAAGCTGTTCGATCCGCTCGCGCGCGTCGAACTGTTCATTGCCGAAGACGGGTTGCCGGTGCGGATGCGCTTCGTCCTCGGCCTCCGCCACGACGCCGGCGAGATGATCACGCAGACCGACCTGCTGGCCGTGAACGTCCCGGTCGTCGTCCAAGCGCCGCCCGCCGCCGAAACGATCGGCGCCGTCGAGCTCAAGCGCCTGCTCGCCCGGCGGACGAAGAAACGGCGGATCGTCGTCGTGCGCCGGCCGGGTCAGAGGCCGCCCCCGCAAAAGTAAGTAGTACGGCTGCGCACTTCCCACTCGCGCGCGATCGGGCTAGGATGCGCCGATGGCCGCCGATCCAGTCCTCTACGCGCTCGACGAGCAGGGCGTCGCGACGATCACGATGAACGATCCGGACACGCGCAACGCGCTCTCGCCGGACATGCTCGGCGGGCTGCTCGCGGCGTTCGAGCGTGCCCGCGACGAACCCGGCGCGCGCTGCGTCGTGCTCGCGTCCTCGCATGAGAGGACGTTCTCTTCCGGCGCGAACCTCGGCGGCTTCGCCGCCGACGTGCCGCTCGTCGAGCGCCACTTCGGCTCCGAGCGCTTCGTGCGGCTGTTCAAGCTGATCGGCGAGCTCGGCAAGCCGACGATCGTCGCCGCCGGCGGCCACGTGCTCGCCGGCGCGCTCGGCATCGCGCTCGCGTGCGACCTGATCGTCGCCTCCGACGAGGCGAGCTTCGGCACGCCCGAGATCAACATCGGCGCGTTCCCGTTCATGATCATGGCGCTGATCTACCGCAACGTCCCGCGCAAGAAGGCCAACGAGCTGCTGCTGCTCGGCGAGCGCCTGAACGCGCACGAGGCGCTCGCGGCGGGCATCGTCAACCGCGTCGTGCCGGCGCCGGAGCTCGAGACGGCCGTGCGCGAGTGGGCGGTCAAGCTCGCCGGCAAGTCGCCGGTGATCATGCGCCTCGGCAAGGAGGCGATGCGCCGCCAGCTCGACATGCCGCTCGACGAGGCGCTCGACTACCTGCGCGCGCAGTTGACGCTCGCGACGTCGACCGAGGACATCGTCGAGGGCGTCAGCGCGTTCTTCGAGAAGCGCGAGCCCGTCTGGAAAGGACGCTGATGAGCACGACCGAGAAGCCGACTTCCCTTCTGCGGCCGCTGGTCGAGGACCTGCACGCGCGGCGCGAGCAGATCAGGCAGGGCGGCGGCGAGGCGAAGATCGCCGAGCAGCATGCGCGAGAGAAGCTCACCGCGCGCGAGCGCATCGCGCTGCTGATCGACGAGGGGACGTTCGTCGAGCTCGGCATCCACGGCAGGCCGCACTCCTCCCAGCGGGCGATGGACGGCGTCGACGCGCCCGCCGACGGAGTGGTCACGGGCTACGGCAAGGTCGACGGGCGGCTGACTGCCGTGTGCGCGTACGACTTCACGGTGATGGCCGGCTCGATGGGCATGACCGGCGAGTTCAAGGTCACGCGCCTGCGCGAGCTCGCGCTGACCAAGCGCATCCCGTTCGTCTGGCTGCTCGACTCGGCCGGCGCGCGCGTGCAGGAGGCGGCCGGCGCGATGTTCGCCGGGTCCGGGCACCTGTTCCGCGAGGAGGTCGTGATGAGCGGCGTGATCCCGCAGGTCGCCGCGCTGATGGGCCCATGCGCGGCCGGCACCGCGTACATCCCCGGCTTGGCCGACTTCGTGCCGATGGTCAAGGGCCGTGGCTCGATGGCGCTCGCCGGCCCGCACCTCGTGCGCGCTGCCGTCGGCGAGGACGTCACGCAGGAGGAACTCGGCGGCTCGCGCGTGCACTGCCGCAAGTCCGGCGTCGGCGACATGGAGGTCGCAAGCGACGAGGAGTGCGTCGAGCGCATCAAGCAGTACCTCTCCTACATGCCGCAGAACTGCGAGGAGCGGCCGCCGCTGCGGCCGGTGACCGATCCGATCGAGCGCCGCGACGAGGAGCTCCTTGACGTGCTCCCCGAGTCCAATCGCAAGCCGTACGACATGTACGAGGTGATCCGCCGCATCGTCGACGACGGCGAGTACCTGGACATGAAGGGCCAGTGGGCCAAGACGATCATCACGTGCTTCGCGCGCTTCGGCGGGCGCCCGGCGGGGATCGTCGCCAACCAGCCCAAGCAGCTCGGCGGCATTCTCGACAACGACTCCGCCGACAAGGCCGCGCGCTTCGTCAACCTCTGCAACGCGTTCTCGATCCCGCTCGTGTTCGTCCAGGACGTGCCCGGGTTCATGGTCGGCACGAAGGTCGAGGCCGAAGGCATCATCCGTCACGGCGCGAAGATGCTCTACGCGGTCGCCAACGCGACCGTGCCGAAGATCACCGTGATCACACGCAAGGCGTACGGCGCCGGCTACTACGTGATGAACGGCCGCGCCTACGAGCCCGACCTGATCGTCGCCTGGCCGAGCGCCGAGATCAGCGTGATGGGCGCCGAGGGCGTCGTCGAGATCGCCTTCCGCAAGCAGGTCGAGGAGGCCGCCGACCCCGAGGCGAAGAAGGCCGAGCTGATCGCCGGCTTCCGCACGATGTTCGACGTGTACATCGCCGCCGGCAACGACCTGATCGACGACGTGATCGACCCGCGCGAGACGCGCGAGACGATCTGTCGCGCCCTGGAGATGTCCGCCGGCAAGAAGGTCGAGCGTCCCTACAAGAAGCAAGGAGTGGTCCCCGTATGAGCCCCTGGGCTCGTATGGCGGCGCGCTACGGCGTCCTCGCTCGCTCGCGTGCTACTCGCACGCCACGCTCGCTGCGTCCTTGTATCGCTTGCCCTACGAACCCAGGGGAGGGTGAAGTCCTTGTCTCTTGACGATCCCGTAGTCATCACCTGCTCGATCTCGGGCGCGATCGCCAACCGCGAGCAGTGCCCGGCGATCCCGTACACGCCCGAGGAGTACGCCGCCGAGTCGCGGCGGATCGTCGACGAGGGCGGCACGATGATCCACATCCACGCGCGCAAACCGGACGGTACGCCGAGCTACGAGATCGAGGACTTCCAAGCGATCTCCGACGCGATCCGCGGCGAGGTCGGCGACGCGGCGATCGTCAACTTCTCGACCGGCACGATCGGCGTGCCGCTGGAGAAGCGGATCGAATACCTGCGCGCCTGCCGGCCCGAGGTCGCGGCGCTGAACATGGGCTCGATGAACTACGCCAAGTACTCGCGCTCGCGCAAGGGCTTCGTCTTCAGCATGGTCTTCCAGAATCCGTTCGACGAGATCGTCGAGCTGCTCGAGGCGATGAACGAGCTCGGCATCAAACCCGAGCACGAGTGCTTCGACCTCGGCCACGTCGGCAGCCTCGCGCCGCTGATCGACATGGGCGTGCTGAAGACGCCGCTGCACGTCGACTGCGTGATGGGCGTCGTCGGCGGCGTGCCGCCGAGCGCGCGCAACCTCGCGGCGATGGTCGACAACATCCCGGCGAACCCGCCCGGCGAGCAGCGCTCGCACTGGGGCGTGATCGGCGTCTCGCGCGACCAGTGGATGCTCGTCTCGGCCGCGCTCTCGCTCGGCGGCTCGATTCGCGTCGGCCTCGAGGACAACCTGTACCTGCCGAGCGGCGAGATGGCGCGCTCCAACGGCGAGCTGATCGCCAAGGCGCGGCAGATGACCGAGGACGTCGGTCGCCGCCCGGCGACCGTGCAGGAGGCGCGCGCGGCGCTCGACATCCCCCAGCGCGGCGCCGACGCCGGCCCTGCGCCCGGCGCGCCCGGCGCCGTGCAGGGAGCCGCCGCGTGAGCCTGCCGCTGCAGGGCATCCGCGTGCTCGACCTCTCGCGCCTGTTGCCCGGCGGGTTCTGCTCGCTGCTGCTCGCCGACTTCGGCGCCGAGGTGCTGAAGGTCGAGGACACGGGCATGGGCGACTACATCCGCTGGTCGCCGCCGTACTACGACGGCGCGCACGAGAGCGCGAAGTCGGCGTTGTTCCTGTCGCTCAACCGCAACAAGCGCTCGATCCGCCTCGACCTGAAGAACGAGCGCGGCCGCGAGGCGCTGCTGCGGCTCGTGCGCGGCTACGACGTCGTGCTCGAGTCGTTCCGGCCCGGCGTGCTCGACCGCCTCGGCGTCGGCTACGAGCGGATGCGCGAGGAGAACCCGGGCATCGTCTACTGCGCGATCTCCGGCTACGGCCAGAACGGGCCGAAGCGCGACGCGTCGGGTCACGACATGAACTACCTCGGCCTCGTCGGCCTGCTCGGCCTGACCGGCGAGCGCGGCGGCGCGCCGGTCCAGGCGGCCGGCCAGATCGCCGACCTCGGCGGCGGCGCGCTGATGGCGGCGTTCGGGATCCTCGCGGCGCTACGCGAGCGCGACGGCTCGCCGGGCACGCCGGGTTCGGGCGAGGGTCAGCTCGTCGACGTCTCGATGGCCGACGGCGCGCTGTCGTGGCTGGCGATGGTCGCGGCGGCGCACTTCGCCGACGGCGCCGTGCCGCGCCGCGGCGACCTGCCGCTCGCGGGCTCGCTGATCTGCTACCGCCCGTACGAGTGCGCCGACGGCTGGGTCACGCTCGGTGCGCTCGAGCCGAAGTTCTGGCAGGCGTTCTGCCGCGGCGTCGGGCGCGACGAGCTGATCGCGGCGCAGTTCGAGCACCCGGGCTCCGAAGCGCACGCGCAGGTCCAGGAGATCTTCAAGGGCCGCACGCGCGAGGAGTGGGAGGCGTTCGCGCAGAAGCACGACTGCTGCCTGGAGCCGATGCTCGAGCTCGACGAGGCGCTCTCGTCCGAGCTCGTGCGCGAGCGCGAGATGGTCGTCGAGATCGACCAGCCCGGCGCCGAGCGCGCCGTGCGCCTGCTCGGATTGCCGGTCAAGCTCGGCCGCACGCCGGGCGATCACGCGCGGCTGCCCGGTCCGGCGCTCGGCGAGCACACCGAGCAGGTGCTGCTCGACGCCGGCTACAGCGCCGACGAGGTCGCCGAGCTGCTGTCCGAAGGCGCCGTCGCCGCAGCCGCGCCCGAGCGCCAGGACGTCTCGTTCCAGGTCTGAGCGCGTGAGCGACGGCACGAGCGCGACCGTTCGCAGCGCCGCGGACGAGGCGCGCGATCGACCGCTGCTGAAGATGAGCGAGCTCGCCGAGCGCTCGGGCGTCAGCGCCGGCACGATCCGCTACTACCTGCGCGAGGGGCTGCTCGGCGACGGCGGCGACATCGTCCGCACGAGCCGCAACATGGCGTACTACCCGCCGGACTACGTGCAGCGGATCGAGCTGATCAAGCGCCTGCAGGAGAAGCGCTTCATGCCGCTGCGCGTGATCAAGAGCACGCTCGCCGAGGACCCCGAGCGGGTGCACGCGCTGATCGAGCTCGAGGACCGGATCCTCGAACGCGCGCTCGCGAGCGCCGAGGACTCGCGACGCGTGTCGGCGAAGACCGTGCGCGAGCGCTACGAGATCCCGCGCAACGTGCTCGACCGGCTCGCCGAGATCGGCGTGCTGACGCCGACGCGCAGCGGCTACGACCAGGACGACGTGAAGATCATCGAGGCGATCGCGTCGTTTCGCGCCGGCGGCTACGAGGAGGCGCTCGGCTTCACCGTGTACGACACGCTGCGCTACCGCGAGGCTTTGGAGCCGCTCGTGCACGAGGAGGTCGCCGCGCTGCTCGACCGCCTCGCCGGCGAGGTCGAGGTGGATCGCGCGATGGAGATCGTCGCCGCGGGGGTCGAGCCGCTGCGCGAGCTGCTCGGAGCGATGCACTCCAAGCTGCTGCTCGCGGAGCTGCGGCGCCAGCGGGCCGGATAGGGGAGCGCCCGCCGCCGCGTTCGCCTCGCTCGAGCTGCTTCGCGGTTGTTGCCGTCTGGTATTTGACCTTGACGAACCTGGCTGTTTTCTGGGACAGTCGGGCCGTGGCGAGCGTGCCGGGTGCGGGCTCTCGTGGCATCCCGGGGGACTACGAGAAGGGGGATCGGGATGAGGCGTGTGTATCTGGCGGCAGCGTGTGCGGCGGTCGCGGTCGGCGCGTCGTGTGCCGTCGTCGCGGGCGCGGCGGCGACGCTTCCCGAATATCGGTTCTGCGTCAAAGCGGATCCGGCGAAAACCGGCGAATTCACCGAAGGCGGATGCGAGACGCACTCGACGACGCCCCACCGGGGCGGATGGGAAATCGGGTCGTGGGCGCAGGCCAAGAACACGACGCTGAAGGGCACGTTCGGAGCGAGCAAGCTCAAGCTCTACGAACCAAAGGACAAAGACGAACCGTGGACAGGCGGCGCCGACCTGGGGGCGGTCCACTGCAAGAAAGGCAACGACGTCGGTCGGGTCACCGGTGCGAAGACGAGCACGGAGGCGATCGCATTGAACGGCTGCGAATTCCTGGGCAGGAAATGCACGACGAGCGGGGCGAAGACGGGAACGATCGTCACCGTGCCGCTGGACGGCGAGCTCGGCTACGTGTCGGGCGGAGTCGGCGCCCTCCTGAAGCCGGTCGAAGGAGGGAGACTCGCCGAATTCGGCTGCACGTCGGATGTGTTCACGGTCTCGCTGTCGGGGGCGATGGTCGCGGTCGACTCGGGCAACGTGAGCGCCCTCGCCAAGCAAGGGACGCGGACGCTGGCGATCGTCCCGGAAACATGGGCGCAGGAAGTCGTGTTCGGCGAGTTCCCGTCCGGCGAAGGCCCGTTCTACATGACTGCGCTCGGCGAGAACCTGCTCTCTGACGAAACCCACGTGGTGGGCGCCAGCCTCGAAGGCGTCGAGACGATCAGGTTCGTCGCGTCCGTCGAGATCGAACGATGAGCTGACGTTTCGGTCGCGCTCCGCCCCGTGCGCCCCGTGCGCTACCAGAGCGCGCGGTGATGCTCGAGCACGCCGAGCCCGTGCGCGAGCACGGGCCCGCCGGGGAGCGACCCGGAGAAGCTTCCGAACGGAGCCCTGTAGTCGCTCTTGACGATCAGCAGGTTCTGCCGGTGGGCGCGTTCGGCCTCGGCGTGAAAGCGCAGCTCCGAGCCGCCCTCGCCTCGGACTGCTCGCAGGTCGGCGCTGAACTCGACCGGTGCGACCTCGTGCGGCACGCCGTCGACCCACACCGCGCGCTCGGACCCCGCGGGAGGGTCGTTCACGCCGCTGACCAGGTTCCAGGCGAGCGCCTGCCCGTCGGCACCCTGCCCGACGCCCGCCGACCACCACCACTCGGTGTGGCGCGCGTGGTAGCCGGCCGTGTCGTCGATCACCGCGCGCGCGTCTATCGGCAGCGGGGGCGAGTCGCCGACCGTGAGCTCGCCGCGAGCCGCGATCCCCGCTTGCTTGCGCGTCCACACGTGCTCGCGTCCGTTCGGGCAGATCGTCTCGATGCCGGCTTCTTCGGCGAGCTCCAGCTCGAGCGCGAGGCCGCGGTCCTTCAGCACGAGCCGGCCCCGCCGATCGGCGCCGCCGCGCACGAGCCGCAGCTCGCGCGAACGCGGCAGCATCCGCGTGCGCTCGTAGAGCTCGTCGACGTCGCGACGGTAGAGCGCCCAGAACGACTGCCGCGCGAGGCCGACCTGGACGAGCGCGGCGCACGCCATCAGCTCGTCGCCGAACACGCCGACGTAGCGCCAGCGCTTCAGCGGCCGACCGCCGCGAAACGGGCGGGTCCGCGTCGACGGCCTGCGGTCGGACGCGCTCGCCGCCGGTCCCGCTGACGTTATGCTGTGCGTTGTTGACTGACCAGTCAATCTATTTTGCGATCGGGGCGCGCGGGGTACGCGTGGATACGAGCCGGTCGGAGGGGGCGCGCTCTTGAGAGCTGCCGCAATCCAACTCAATTCAACCGCCGAGCCGGCGGAGAACCTGGCGATCGCCGACCGCCTGACGCGCGCGGCGGCAGCCGACGGCGCCAGCTTGATCGTACTGCCCGAGAAGTGGACGGCGATGGGAACCGACGAGCAGCTGCGCGCCGCCGCCGAGACGCTCGACGGGCCGGCGATCGGTTGGGCGCGCGCGACGGCGGCCGAGCTCGGCGTCGAGCTGATCGCCGGCTCGATCGTCGAGCGCGTGCCAGGCCGCGAGAAGCTCGCGAACACGTGCGTGCACGTCGACCCGCACGGGGAGCTGAAGGCGGTCTACCGCAAGGTGCACATGTTCGACGTCGAAGTCGCCGGGCGCACCTACCGGGAGTCCGAGCTCGAGGAGCCGGGCGAGGAGATCGTTGATTCGATGACCGAGAACGACGCCTGCCTGGGCCTGTCGATCTGCTACGACGTGCGCTTTCCGGAGCTCTACCGGATCCTCGCGCTGCGGGGCGCGCTCGTCTTCCCGGTGCCCGCCGCGTTCACGCTGGCGACGACGCGCGATCACTGGGAGACGCTGCTGCGCGCGCGCGCGATCGAGAACCAGGCGTTCGTCGTCGCGGCCAACCAGATCGGCGAGCACCCCGGCGGCGCGCGCTCGGGCGGTCGCTCGATGATCGTCGACCCGTGGGGGATCGTGCTGGCGCAGGCGCCCGACGGCGTGGGCCACATCGTCGCCGAGCTCGACTTCGAGCGCCAGCGCGACATTCGCGAACGGCTGCCGGCGCTCGCCAACCGCCGCGCCGACGTCTACCGCTGGCCCGAAGAGGTGCACGCATGAGTGCGACGCGCCCGGGCGCCGATCGCACGAAGGCGGCCGCCGACAAGCGCCGCCTGATTCTCGACGCGGCCGTGCGCGTGTTCGCGCGCCAGGGCTTTCACGCGTGTCGGGTGTCGGACATCGCGGATGAGGCAGGCGTCGCGTACGGGCTCGTCTATCACTACTTCGGCTCGAAGGACGAGGTCCTCGACACGCTGTTCGTCGAGCGCTGGGAGGTGATGCTCGAGCTGATCCGCGAGGTCGACGCCGGCCCGCTGCCGGTGCGCGAGAAGCTCGGCGCGATCGCGTCGTTCATCGTCGACAGCTACCGCCACGACCCCGACCTGATGAAGGTGATCATCGTCGAGGTCACGCGCGCGGCGAACTCGTTCGGCGACACGCACATCGACACGATCCGCGACGCGTACGAGCTGATCGCCGGGATCGTCGAACAGGCGCAGCGCGACGGCTACTTCAAGCCCGAGATCGAGGCGCGCTTCGCGGCGATGGCGTTCTACGGCGTGATCGAGCAGCTCTTGACCGGCTGGATCTTCGACCTGCGTCCGCAGGGCGAGGACGACTTCGAGCGCGCCAAGCGACTCGTGATCGAGATCGTCTGCGGCGGCCTCGAGATCCCGGGCGCCGCCGAGGACGGCGCGGTTTCCGAGGGGACCGGCACGGGCAATAGACTCCCGCGCTGATGGAGAACGAGATGGTCAAGCGACTCGTCTGGTCGGGCCTGCTCGCGGCGTTCGGCGCGCTCGCGAGCATCGCCTCGCAGCGCGCGGCGACGCTCGTCTGGCGGCGGCTGTTCGCCGAGGAGCCGCCCGAGTGAGCGCGCCGCCGACGCCGGACGGCGGGCAGCGCACCGTGGTGCCGCACAACATCGCGGCGGCGATCAGCGACGTGTCCGAGCGCGCGCAGGTGCTCGTGCGCGAGGAGATCGAGCTCGCCAAGGCGGAGGTCACCGAAAAGGCGACGCGCCTGGTCAAGGGCGCCGTCGTCGGCGCCGCGGCCGGGATCTTCGTCATCTCGGCGATCATCTTCGCGCTGATCGGCTGCGCGTGGCTGCTCTACTACTACCTCCCGGGCAACCAGTTCACGTACTTCTGGGGCTTCTTCGCGATGGCCGTGATCCTGCTCCTGCTCGGCGCGCTCGCCGGCGCGCTCGCCGCCAAAGCGGTCAAAAAGGGCGCGCCGCCGACGCCGGACATGGCGATCGCCGAGGCGCAGAAGATCAAGGAGACCGTCAGCAGGGGGTCCGACGGCGCCGCGGCGCCGGGCGCCCCCGCGGGCCCGGCCTCCGGTCCCGGGGGCAGCGTCTGATGGCGTCGCGCTCGCCGGCCGAGATCCGCAGCTCGATCGAGGCCAACCGGATGGAGCTGGCCGTGTCGATCGACCGCCTGCGCGGCGAGGTCGCGCACCTGACCGACTGGCGCGGGCACGTCGAGCGCCACAAGGACGAGCTGACCGCGGGCGCCGCGCTCGTCGGGCTCGTGATCGGCGTCAAATTCATGCGCGGTCGGCGCCGTCGGCGCCGCGCGTAGCCCGCTCGCGCAGCTCTCGAGCGCCCGGTAGTCGTCGTGGGCGGTCTATGTCCTCATGGATGATGCGTCTAGGGATAGAACGCAGCAATCTATGTTGACAGACATTATCTCGCCTGACATACTCTCTTCATGGTCGATCGAAGCGACACGCCGGCCAACCCCTTTCGCTTCGGTGCGCTGGCGCTCGACCAAGCGTTCACGGACCGCGCGCGCGAGATCGACGAGCTCGTCGCCGACGCGCGCAATGGCCAGGACGTGGTCGTGTTCGCGCCGCGCCGTTACGGCAAGTCGTCGCTGATCTGGCGCGTCGCGCAGCAGCTCGTCACCGAGGACGTGCTCGTCGCTCAGGTCGACCTGATGCGCGCACCGACGAGGGAGAAGCTCGCGGAGAAGCTCGCGCAGACGATCCACGAGGAGCTTGCTTCGCGCCTGTTTCGCGCGCGCGAGCGACTGCGCGTGTTCGCGGGGCTTCGCATCAAACCGACGGTGACGGTCGATCCCGACGACGGCTCGGTGTCGTTCAGCTTCGACGCGCGTGCCGACAAGCGGGACGTCGACGCGACGCTGGAAGGGCTGCTGGCGTTGCCGGGTCGCCTGGCGGCCGAGCGCGACCGGCGCGTCGTGCTCGTGCTCGACGAGTTCCAGGAGGTCGTCGAGATCGATCCGGGGCTGCCGAAGCTGATGCGCTCGGTCTTCCAGGAGCAGCCAGAGGTCGCGCACGTCTATCTCGGCAGCAAGCGCCACATGATGGAGCGGATCTTCAACGACGAGAACGAGCCGTTCTGGCGCAGCGCCAAGCAGTTCGAGCTCGGCGTGATCCCGCCGGCGGAGTTCGAGGACTACGCGAGCCGACGCTTCGAGCAGACCGGCCGAGACCTCTCAGCTGAGGCCTCAGCGAGCGTGCTCGAGCTGACCGGCGGGCATCCGTACGCGACGCAGGAGGCGTTCTACTTCCTCTGGGAGCAGACGCCCGCCGGGGAGATGGCCGACATCGAGCGCCTGGGGCGCGCGCTGGACGCGCTGCTGCGCTCCGAGCACGCCCACTTCAGCCTGCTCTGGGAACGCGCCGCCGCGGCCCAGCGCCTGGTGCTGCTGGCGCTTTCCGCAGAGCAGCCGGGTCGTCCGCTGAGCGGCGACTACCAGCGTCGGCATTCGCTGCCGAGCACCGCGACCGTGCAGACGGCGCTGAACGCCCTGACGAGCGCCGAGCTGCTAAGCCGGGTGGGGCGCGGCGAGTACCGCATCGCCGAGCCCTTTCTGGCGGAGTGGATCGCGCTGAACGAGCGCTGACCGAGTCGTCTCAGCTCAGCAGCGCGCGCGGCACGCCGCCGACGCCGATCAGCCCGGGGCCGGTGTAGGTGCCGATCACCGGCCCGACCTCCGACGTGAAGACCGGCTCGGAGCCGAAGATCTCGCGGCAGCGGTCGATCAGGCGCTGCGCCTGATCGGGCGCCTGGATGTGCTGGACGACCCAGCCGTCCGATCCCGTGTCGTGCAGCTCGCGCGCGTAGTCGACCATCCGCTCGAACGCGCGGCCGGCGGTGCGGACGCGCTCGACCGGCGTGATCTCGTACTCGAGCGAGAGGATCGGCTTGATCTTCAGCGTGCCGCCGAGCCACGCCTGCGCCTTGCCGATCCGCCCGCCGCGACGCAGGTACTCGAGCGTGTCGAGGCAGAACCAGATCTTCAGCGCCTTGCGCGTCTCGCGCACGTGCGCGACGACCGCGTCCTTGTCGGCGCCCGCGCGCGCCGCGGCGCACGCGGCGAGCACGAGCAGTCCGGTGCCGCCGCAGCCGCTTTCGGAGTCGAGCACCTCGACGCGATCGCCGAGCCCGCGTTCGCTCAGCAGCGCGTGCGCCTGGCGCGCCGCCTCGACCGTGCCCGAGATCCCGCCGGCGAGATGGATCGAGACGACGTCTTCGCCCGCGTCGAGCAACGGCTCCCAGACGGCGAGGAAGTCGCCGATCGACGGCTGCGAGGTGCTCGGCAGAG
Organism: uncultured Solirubrobacteraceae bacterium; assembly: GCA_963782925.1. GTDB lineage: Bacteria > Actinomycetota > Thermoleophilia > Solirubrobacterales > Solirubrobacteraceae > Palsa-744. The sequence continues at coordinate 786,633 of CAWALH010000002.1, read as the reverse complement.
CGGGGTCGGTGCGCAGGCGCTCGTAGAACGCGTCGAAGCTCGGCAGATCGAGCTCGCGCTCGGATTCGCCCTGCCAGCCGACGTACAGGCTGATCTGGTGGACGCGTTCGCGCGCCGCGAGCTCGCGCGGCAGGTAGTGCGTGCTGTCGGTTGCGACCGCGACTGGCGACATCGCGGCGAGACGCTACAGCAACGCCTGCGCGAGCTCTCCCGACTCGTACATCTCGGTGACGATGTCGCAGCCGCCGAGCAGCTCGCCGTCGACGAACAGCTGCGGGATCGTCGGCCAGTTGGAGAGCGCCGAGAGCTCCTGGCGGATCCGCGCGTCGGGGAGCACGTCGACGGCGGCGAACGGCACCTCGAGCGACTGCAGGACGGCTACCGTGCGCGCCGAGAAGCCGCACGCCGGGGCCTCGGGCGTGCCCTTCATGAAGAGGATCACCTTGTGCTCGGCGATCGCCTCGGAGATCGCGTCGCGAATCGGGTTCGACTCGCCGGCATCGGTCGACGCGGGGACGGGCGGCGCTGGCTGGCCGGGGGACATCGGAAGGTCTTTCACTGGATTGCTCGACATGTGGGGCTCCTGGCTCATGTGGTGGGGGTCGCGGCGTGCTGCGCAGCGTCGTCCTGCGGGAGCGTCGTCTTCAGCGACAGCGCGTGGATCGGTCCGCCGATCTCGGCGCCGAACACGTCGTAGACGAGCCGGTGCTGCTCGATCCGGCTGAGCCCGGCGAACGCCGCGGCGGTGACGGTCGCGCGGAAGTGGTCGCCGCCTCCCGTCGTGTCCTCGACGTCCGCGTGCGCGCCGGGAATGGCCGCCTCGATGCGCTCTCTGATCTCCTGCGGCGAGGGCATGTGCCACTAGCGTAGAGGATCGCCAGCGCGCTTCCGCATCGACTCGAGCGGCCCTCGGGCGACCGCTATACTTTGGAAAGTCTTGATGTCCCGCAGAGGAGCGCAGCGATGATCACGATCAGCGACAAGGGTGCCGAGAAGGTTCAGGAGTTCCTCTCCGCGCAGGACGCGGACGCGACGCTCGCGGGCCTGCGGGTCGGCGTCCGCGGCGGTGGTTGCTCGGGCTTCCAGTACCAGCTGGCGTTCGACGAGCAGCGCGAGAACGACGTCGTGTTCGAGAGCCACGGACTGAAGCTGCTGGTCGACAGCGAGAGCCTGCCGTTCGTGCGCGGCTCGACGATCGACTACGAGGAAAGCCTGCAGGGCGCGGGCTTCAAGGTCTCGAACCCGAACGTCGTCGCGGCATGCGGCTGCGGCTCCTCGTTCCGCGTCGCCGAGGAAGAGCAGGTCTCGGCCGTCTGACGCCGCGCCGGCGGCTGCTCGCGGGCGCGACGGCGCTCGCGACGGTGCTCGTCTGCGGCTGTGGCGGCTCGCACGGGACGGCCGCGCGGCTCGGGCCGGGCGTTCCCGTCCCAGCTGCGGCGCCAAGCGGGCCGAGCTTCGGGCTGACAGAGGACAACGCGCAGCTGCTGGCCGACCCGCCGGACGCCGCGACATCCGCCGGCGCCGAGCTCGTGGCGATGGCGCGCGGGCGGCTGACGGCGCTGCATCCGAGCTACGTGCGCCTGCTCGTCGACTGGGCTGCGCTGCAGCCCGATCCGCGGACGCCGGCCGCGCTCGAGGCGCCGGTCGCCGGCTGCGCGCGCGATGTCGGACCATGCGCCGGCTACCGCGGGATCGCGGCCGAGCTCGCGGCGATCGCCTCGCAGCAGCGCGCGGCGCGCGGCGAAGGCAAGACGGCCTACCAGGTCGTGCTCGACCTGTTCGGTACGCCGGCCTGGGCGGCGCGCGCGCCGGTCGGTTGCCAGGCGCCACAGCCGCAGCCGTTCGCGCGCCCGATCACGGCCGCCGGCCTCGCCGGCTACCGCGCCCTGATTCGCTCGCTGCTCGCGCTCGGCGCGCGCGAGGGCGTCGAGCTGAGCTGGTGGAGCCCGTGGAACGAGCCGAACAACGCGCAGTTCCTCAGCCCGCAGCGAGAGTCGTGTTCGACGAGCTCGCGATCGCTCGCGCCGGACGTCTACGCGCAGCTCGCGCAGGCGATGGCCGACGAGCTCGACGCCGCCGCGGGCACGCACCATCTGCTGCTCGGTGAGCTCGCCGGCGACGAGCGCGGCTCGCCCGATCGCACGAGCATCGCCGAGTTCGTCGATGCGCTGCCGGCGAGCGTCGTCTGCCTCGGCGGCGTCTGGTCGATCCACGCCTACGCGAGCTACGCGGGCGCCGCGTCGGGCGGCGACCCGGTCGCGGCGCTCGAGTCGGCGCTCGACGCGCGCGGCGGCTGCGCGCGCGGCGCGCGCGTCTGGATCACCGAGGCCGGCGCCGGCGCTCCGCATCCCGGTCGCCCGCGGCCGGCCGGGGAAGCAGCCGAACGCGAAGGCTGCCTGGCGCTCGGCGCGCAGCTCGAGCGCTGGGCCGCCGATCCCCGCGTGGAGGCGATCTTCCAATACACGTTCCGCGAGGACCCGGCGTTCCCGGTCGGCCTGCTGAGCGCGGACCTCGCGCGTCCGCATCGCACGTACCGACTCTGGCTGCGCTACGCGCGCGCCCGAGCGCGCGGGCAGGCGCCGCCGCCGGCGACGCAGCTCTGCGCGTAGGCTGGCGGCGTGGCGATCCTCCCGCAGGCGGTGCGCAGCCTCACGCCCGAGCGCGTGCGCGACGACGTACGCCTGCGCGCCGTCGCCGTCGGGCTCGGGCTGATCCCGCCGCGCACGATGCACTCGGCCGAGGATGCGCGCGCGCTGCTCGCCGCGGCCGACGGCGCCGCCCGCGTCGTCGAGATCGGCGTCTACGAGGGCTCCTCGGCGCTCGCGCTGCAGCGGGCGCTCGGGCCGCGCGCCGAGCTGCACCTGATCGATCCGTTCGGGCGCCATCCGGACGCGCTGCCCGGCGGATGGGGGGCGAGCGAGCGCGCCACGCGGCGGCTGGTCGCGCGCGCCGGACGCCGCCTCGGCGAGCGCGCGCCCGCCGTCCATTGGCACGTCGCGCTCTCGCACGAGGTCGCCGGACGCTGGCGCGGCGAGGTCGACGTCGTGTTCATCGACGGCGATCACTCCGAGTCCGGCTGCGAGCGCGACTGGCTCGGCTGGACCCCGTTCGTGCGCGTCGGCGGGCGCGTCGTGCTCCACGACGCCCGCGCCGACCGCCCCGGCGGGCGGGGCCTGCCGGGACCGACGGCCGTCGTCGCGCGGCGCCTGCGCGCGCCCGGGACGCCGGGATGGGAGATCGTCGACGAGGCCGATCGCACGGTCGTCGCGCGACGGCTCGCCTGAGCCCGCCCAAGTCGAGCTTCAGGCGTAGGTAGTTGACCGTTCCATACCTGGCCGACCCTTCTAAACACTTGACATTACGTCACGCCCGCTGGTAGCGTTGCCAACGACATGATGTCGAGCAACGTCATGGGGCTGGAGTGCCTGTGCCCCGGACAGCGTGTCTCGCGGGAGGGGACCGGGGAACGCGGACAGCGGCAGTCGAGGGGCCGCCGATGGACCGTGCGCGCCGGTGACGCTACGCCTGTGGGAGAAGGACGTGAGCGCGTCATCGCGAGCTGTGCGAGTGACGCTCGGCAAGGACGCAGATGAGTTGATCCACCGCTTGACTCGACCTTGACGAAGTTGTTTCTTTCTGGCAAGGTCGAGGTTGGAGGGCCGCTGGCCGGGTACGGCACAGGGGCAGGGACTGGTATCGGGGATTCTGTGAAGAGCGCGGGGGCTCTGGTGCCGGCTACGTACCAAGAGGGAAAAGGAGTATTAGATGCGACGTATCAAGATGATGGGGCTCTGCCTCGTCGCCGTGGTTGCGCTGGCGGCTGTCGCCGTCTCGAGCGCCTCCGCTGCGTTGCCTGAATACCAGGTGTGTGCCAAGGCCGCGAAGGTCGGCAAAACGTACACCGGCAAATTCAGCGACAAGAACTGCTCCGTTGCCGAACCGAAAGGCGAAGGCAAATACGAACTCGAGAGCTGGGAAGCCGCTAAAAAGAAGGGCTTCAAGGGCAAGAACGGCGTGAGCACGCTCGACAGCTACATTCCGGAAAACGAAGCGACTCCGTGGACGGGTGGAACGGTCGTCGGCGTCGTGTCCTGCAAGTCCGGCAAGTCCGAAGGTGAAATCACCGGTGCGAAAACGAGCACGGTGACGGTTGAATTCAAGACCTGCACCTCGGAAGGCAAAAAGTGCACGTCGGCCGGTCAGAAAGCCGGTGTGATCAAGACGAAACTGCTTAACGCCACGCTCGGCTACATTGAACCGGGCGTCGTCGGCAGCGACGTCGAAGCGGCTGACAAAGGCGTCTCCGCGGCGTTCAACTGCGAAGGCCTCGAAGTCGTCACGATCGGTTCCGTGATCGGCGTCAACAGCGGTAACGTCAACAAAGTCAGCAAGGAAGGCGTCCAGACGTTCAACGTGAACGCCAAAGGCGGCCAGGAAGTCGTGTTCGGCGAATTCCCCGAAAACGAAATCACGGGCCCGGCGCACTTCCTCCTGAGCAAAATCACGCCTCCTGGCGTGACGCTGCCCTCGGGCGAGAAGACGACCTCGACCCTCAAGGGCGAAAACCTGGAGATCGCCGCGTAGGCAACCTCCGGCAGTAGGAAGTTCAGAAGAGCACGCGTGTGGGGCCTCCGGGCCCCACACGTCGTTAAAGGCGCTCGACCGTGGGGCATCCCCCCGCGACGCGACGCCGTGGTCGCGCCTCGTTCGCCCCGCGAAATGGGCGCAAACACCCCGTCGGTACCCGCTTGACAGTAGAAGCCGAACTGGTAGCCTCTCGTGTAAGGGGAGGGCTCCAACGCCGGATCGAGAGGGCTGGATGGGAGAGGTAGCGGAGAGGGTCGACGGGGAATCGATGCGCGGCATGCCAAGTCGCGCTTTCTCGCGTTCGCACGGACTCGCGCTCGCAGCTCTCCTCGCGTCGGTCGCCCTGCTCGCAGGTTTCACCGGATCCGCGCACGCGTTGATCCATCGCGGCCACACGTTCGCGAGCGCGATCGAAACCAGCGGCGCAAACAAACTGTCGAGCCCGACCGCCGTCGCCGTCAACGAACGCACCGCCGGCGGTGGCGCAGGCGATGTGTACGTGCTCGACAAAGCCAACAACCGAGTCGTGCGCCTCGGGCCGAAACACGAATTCCTCGAAGCGTGGGGAGTCGGTGTGAAGGGCGGCGCCGAATACGAGCAGTGCAAAGTCGAAGCCGAATGCAAACCGGGGATACCGGGTCTCGGCGGCCCGACGAAGGTCAAGTTCGACGAACCGGTCGCGATCGCCGTCGACAGCGCCGCCGGATCGCCGTCTGCCGGCGATGTGTACGTCGCCGCCAACCGCACGTGGAAAAGGGCGATCGTCTACAAGTTCGACTTCGAAGGGCACCTCGTCGGGACGCTCGTCCGCCACGGTGAAGAAAAAGCAGAACTGTGGCCGATCATGGGGATCGCCGTCGACAGGACGGGCAAGGTCTGGATCGACCGGGAAGACGAAGAAGAAGACTTCGTCATCGAGCGCTTCGACAACGCCGTCGCCAACCAGTTGATCGGCGAACCGGAAGAAATCGAACTGCCGCAGGTCGTCGCCGGGCGCCGGCCGGCGCGCCCCGGATTCGCGATCGACTCCAGCGGGCGCGCGTACATCACCTACGAACCCGGCGGCCACGACATCGAAGAAGAAGAAGAACGGATCGAAGCGCGCGCCGAAGAACGCAAGGAAAAAAAAGAACCGAAGGTCGAAGAAGCGATCGCCACGCCGTGCCAGCAGCACGCCTGCCTCGTCGCTCGGTACCTGCCCGGTGAACCGGCGCACGAAGAAGTCAGGGAAACCGTCCTCGACGAAGAAGTCGAAGTCTCGACGTTCGATCCCGAAACGAACACGACCGGACTCGCCGTCGACACGTCGACCGGCCGGCAGTCGAGCGGCGACGTCTATCTAGACCACGGCTCCTACGTCTCCGCGTTCACGGCCGAAGGCGTGCCGATCCAGAAGTTCGGCCAGGAACAGCTCGGCGCGGGAGGGGGAACCGGACTCGGGGTCGACGCGACGAGCAACGAAGTCTTCGCCGCCGACGAGCCTCACGCGCGCGTCGACGTCTTCGGACCACAGCCACCCGGACTGCCGGCGATCGAAGACGGGAGTCTCTCCGTCGCCGGTGTGACCGCCGAATCGGCGAAGCTGAAGGCGGCGATCGAAGCGGCCGGCGCCGACACGCACTATTACTTCCGCTACGGCACCGAACCGTGCTCGAGCGGGCCTTCGGCGTGCGCCGCCACCGCGCCGTCGCCGCCCGGCGCCGACATCGGCGCCGGCTTCGGAAACGATGCGGTCGTGACCGAAGTCACCGGTCTCGCGGCCAGCACCAAGTACTACTTCGTCGCGGTCGCGACGAACAGCTTCGGCCAGGTCGAAAGCCACGAAGAAGCGTCCTTCACGACGCTCCCGGCGAGCACGCTCGAAGCGGTGCTGCCGGACGGCCGGGCGTGGGAACTCGTCTCGCCGGCGAACAAGCGCGGAGTCGCCGTCGAACCGCTCTCGCACGAAGGCGGCCTGATCGAGGCGGCCGCGAATGGGCATGCGCTGACGTACATCGCGGCGGCGCCGATCGGCGAAGAAGAACCGCAGGGCAACCGCGCGCCCGAACCGGCGCAGCTGATCGGCAGCCGCGAAGGCGGGGGCCGCTGGGGCATGCGCAACCTGACGACGCCGAACCTCGCGGCCGAAGGCATCCAGGCGAACACGCGCCGCGAGTACCAGGCGTTCAACTCGGACCTCTCGATCGGCGCCGTGTTCCCGTTCGAACCGCTCTCCTCCGCCGAAGCGAACCCGTTCCCGAGCGGGCTGCCCGTCTATCTGCGCGAAACGAGCTGCGGGCCGCCGACGAAGTGCTTCCAGCCGCTGACGCCGTCCTCGACGGCGGCGAAAGGCTCCTCGCCGCTCGACGGCGCGACGCCGGACCTGAAGCACATCGCGCTCAACTTGAGCACGACGAAAACGGGCGGTCTGTGGGAGTGGTCGGCGGCAGGCGGGCTCGCAAGCGAAGGAAGCATGACGCAGGTCAACTTCCTCCCGGGCGGTCAGGAAGCGACGGGCCACATGGGCTTCGGTGCGCCGGAACAGGTCCTGTTCGAAGGCGCCAGGCAGGTCCTCTCACAGGACGGCTCGCGCGTGTCGTGGGCCGTCAGGAACGCCAACGTCACACACCTCTACCAGACTCAGCTGAACGCAGGGCCGCCGGAAACGATCCAGGTCGACGAAGCCAACAAAGAAGCCGGCCTCGAACCGTCGAAAATCAATCCGGCGCCGGTCTACATGACCTCGAGCTCGAGCGGTGATCGCGTCTTCTTCACCGACGATCAGCGGCTCACGGCGAATGCGTCGCTCGGCACCAACCCGCTCACCGAAGTGCTCGAAGAACCCGAAGACGTCGGCGACCTGTACGTGTTCGAACGCAGCAAGCCGGTCGGCCACCGGCTGACCGACCTCACGCCCGCCCTGAAACTCGGCGAAAGCTCGGCCGTGCAGGGCGGCGTGATCGGCGCGAGCGAAGACGGCTCCTACGTCTACTTCGTCGCCAACGGCGTGCTCGCCGAAGGGGCGAGCCCCGGACGCTGCAACATCGAAGGCCTGCGCTCGTCGAAGTGCAACCTCTACGAGGTGCACAACAACGGCGCCGAATGGGAACCGCCCCGCTTCATCGCGCGGCTGTCCAACGAAGACGGTCCCGACTGGGGACCGGTCGGCAAGCGCACCGAATACAAGGTCGTCGAAATGACCTCGCACGTCTCACCCGACGGGCGCTACCTCGCGTTCATGTCCGACCAGCGGCTGACCGGCTACAACAACAACGACGCCAACACCGGCCAGCCCGACGAGGAGGTCTTCCTGTTCGACGCCGAAACAGGCCACGTCGTCTGCGCGTCCTGCAACCCCAGCGGAGCGCAGCCGGTCGGCGTTCACGACGTGCAGGAATCGGGCGAAGGCCGCAACCTGCTGATCGATCGCCTGGGCATCTGGTCGACGGAAACCGAAGACGTCTTCTCCCACTGGCTCGCGGCGAGCGTTCCCGGCTGGACGAACCTCGACGATCGCGAGAGCCTCTATCAGTCGCGCTACCTGTCCAACAGCGGCCGTTTGTTCTTCAACGCCGCCGACTCGCTCGTCAAGGGTGACGTCAACAACGGCAAGGCCGACGTGTACCAGTACGAGCCGACCGGCGTCGGCGGCTGTGCGAGCCCGAACACGACCGACGGCTGCGTCGCTCTGATCTCGTCGGGCAAGTCCGAACACGAAACCGCCTTCCTCGACGCGAGCGAAAGCGGCAACGACGTCTTCTTCCTGACCGCTTCCAGTCTGATCCCCTCGCTCGATACGGACAACGCGTTCGACGTCTACGACGCCCGCGTCTGCAGCGGCGCCGAAGCCGAAGAAGCCTGCCCACCGACCGCGCTGCCCTCGCCGCCGCCGTGCAACGGCGAAGAATGCCGCGCGGCTCCCGCCTCCCAGCCGAGCTTCGGCACGCCCGGCAGCGCCAACGCGTCCGGCTCGGGGAACATCGCCGCGCAGGTGCTCGGAACCAAAGCGGCGAGCAAACCGAAACCGCTGACACGCGCACAGAAACTGGCCGCCGCTCTGAAGACGTGCAAGAAGCGGTACAAGAGCAGCAAGAAGAAGCGCGCGGCGTGTGAAAAGCAGGCGCGCAGCAGGTATGGCGCGAAGAAGCCGAGCAAGTCGAAGAAGGCCGCGAAGAAGTCGTCGCGGAGAGGGCGCTAGACGATGCTGCGCACGGCTCTCAGATCGCGACTCGCCGGCCTCCTCGCCCTGTCGGCCTGCCTGACCGCGTCTCTCGGCGCGGGTCAGGCGCTCGCCGCCGAAGGGCAGGAAGCGCCGCACTGGAACATCCTCACGCGTGCCGCTCCGACGAACCTGAAGCCCGGCGGAACCGGCCAGATCGTCAGCGTCGTGATGAACCTCGGCGATGCGCCGGTTCTGGCGACGCCGAGCAGTCCCGTGACGATCACCGACGTACTGCCGCCGGGCGTCGTCGCGACCGGGCCGATGGAAGCGTACGCGACGCGCGGCGCCAACGAGGGGAACGTGCCGAACGACGTGCTCAAAGAATGCACCGCAGGCGCCGCCCCGAGTTGCAAGTACGCCGGGCGTCTCGATCCGTTCATCGCGATCGAAGCGTGGGTCCCGGTCGAAGTCGAAAAAACGACGCCGGAAGGGCAGCTCAGCAGCGAACTCCGGGTCGAAGGCGCGAACGCGCCGCCGAAGTCGGTCGTCCGGCCGGTGAACGTGAGCTCGGCCCCGACGACGTTCGCCGTCGAACGCTTCGAACTGATGCCCGAAGAAGAGAACGGCTCGCCCGCGCTCCAGGCCGGCTCCCACCCGTTCCAGCTGACGACGACGATCGAGCTGAACCAGACGCTCGAGAAGGACGTCGAAGCGACCAAAACGAACGCCGACTTCCCGTCGAGCCCGGAACTGCTGCGCAACCTGACGACGACGCTGCCGCCGGGCCTCGTCGCCGACGCGCGAGCGAGCGTGTTCCCGCAGTGCTCCGCCGTCCAGTTCGCCGTGCTGCGCTCCGGAAACAGCAACGAATGTCCCGCGAGCACCGCGATCGGGGCCGCCGTCGTGACGTTCAAAGAAAAACTTCACTTCGCCAGGTACACGTCGGCCGTTCCCGTCTTCAACCTCGTGCCTCAGGCCGGCGAGCCCGCCAGGTTCGGCTTCGTCTTCGAAAAGGTGCCCGTGATCCTCGACACCTCGCTGAAGACCGGCCACGGCTATGCGGTCGAAGTGAAAGTCGAGAACACGTCGCAGGCCGCGGAACTGCTCAGCAGCGTCGTGACGGTCTGGGGCGTGCCCGGCCTGAAGAAGCACCAGAGCGCGCGCGGCTGGGAATGCCTCGGCGGCGGCTACTACGTCGCGAACCTCGAACCGCGTCCCGCCTGTCCGGAATCGAGTCTCGGGGCGCCTCCCTACCTGATCCTGCCGACGACGTCCTGCGCCGAACCGCTGACCGGCTCGGCCGCCGTCCAGTCCTGGACCCAGCCGTCGTTCGAGGCCGAGACGCCGCTGAGCGAAGCGCCGACGCTCCAGGGCTGCGGGCGCCTCCCGTTCGAACCGACGATCAGCGCGCAGCCCGACCAGCACGAAGCGAGCACGCCGAGCGGGCTGAACGTCGAAGTCAAAGTGCCGCAGGGCACGACGCTTGCGACCAACGGCCTCGCCGAGGCCGACGTCAAGGCGACGACCGTGACGCTGCCCGAAGGCATGATGTCGAACGCCGGCGCGGCCGACGGGCTGAAAGTGTGCGAAACCGAAGCGGCGGGTCTGCTGTCAGCCTCCGGAACTTCGCTCGCGAGCAACGGCGACCGTGAAGCGACGGTCGAAGCCGAGGCGGCGAGCCAGTTCTTCACCCCCAACGCCGTCAAGTGCCCGGACGCGTCGAAGGTCGGCACCGTCAACATCAAGACGCCGCTGCTCGAACACGAAATCACCGGCTACGTGTACTTCGGCAGCCAGGACACGAACATCTTCGCCTCGCCGCTCGTGCTCTACCTGGTCGCCGAAGACCCCGTGTCGGGCACGCGCGTGAAGCTCGCGGGCGAAGTCAAAATCGATCAGAGCACCGGTCGCCTGACGTCGGTCTTCCGCAACACCCCGCCGGTGCCGTTCGAAGAACTCGAGTTGCACCTCACGAACGGTCCGCGCGCGACGCAGACGACGCCGGCCTTCTGCCGCTCCTACGCGACGAGCGCGACGTTCGAACCGACCTCCGGCGAGCCGTCGCAGACGCGCGAATCGAGCTTCTCGCTGACGCCCAACGCCGACGGCCAGCCGTGCCCGTCACAGGGGCCGCTGCCGTTCTCGCCGAGCTTCGAAGCCGGCAGCGTCAACACGCAGGCCGGCGGCTACACGCCGTTCTCGCTGACCGTCAGGCGCCCCGACGGCGACCAGCCGCTGAAGACGATCTCGGCGACGATGCCGCCCGGCCTCGCCGCGAAACTGTCGTCGGTCACGCCGTGCCCCGAACCGCAGGCGGCCAACGACCAGTGCGGTCCGGAGAGCCTGATCGGGCACTCGACGGCCAGCTCCGGCCTCGGCACCGACCCAGTGACGCTCGGCGGCGACGTGTACCTCACGGGGCCTTACAAGGGCGCGCCGTTCGGGCTGCTCGCGGTCACGCACGCGATCGCCGGTCCGTTCCACCTCGGCGACGTGCCGGTGCGCTCGACGATCAACGTCGACCCGTACACCGCGGCGGTGACGGTCACGAGCGATCCGCTGCCGCAGTTCGTCAGGGGCGCTCCGTCGCAGATCAAAGTCCTGAACGTCACCGTCGACAAGCCCGAATTCGAGTTCAACCCGACGAACTGCTCGCCGATGGCCGTCAGCGGCACGCTCGGCGGCTACGAAGGCGGCTCGCAGGCGGCCTCGACGCCGTTCCACGCCTCCAACTGCGCCAACCTGCCGTTCACGCCGAAACTGACGTCGTCGACCAGCGGGCAGGGCAGCAAACCGAACGGCACGGGCCTGAACGTCAAGATCGAATCGGCCGGCATCGGCCAGGCTGGGATCGCGAAGGTCTTCCTCACGATCCCGAGGATCCTGCCGTCGCGACTGACGACGATCCAGAAAGCGTGCGTCGACTCGGTCTTCGAAAAGAACCCGGCGGCCTGCGACGAAGGCTCGCTGATCGGCAAAGCGACGATCCACACGCCGGTCTTCAAGAACCCGCTGACCGGTCCCGCGTACCTCGTCTCGCACGGCAACGCGGCATTTCCGGACGTCGAGTTCGTGCTCCAGGGCGAAGGCATCACGATCATCCTCGACGGCAAGACCGACATCAAAAAAGGCGTCACCTACTCGCGCTTCGAATCCTCGCCCGATGCCCCGTTCACAGTCTTCGAAACGAGCCTTCCGCCGGGTCCGCACTCGGCGCTGACGGTCAACAACGAAGAAGCCAAGAACTACAACATCTGCTCGAAGAAAGTCACGCTGCCGACGGAAATCACCGGGCAGAACGGCGCCGTCATCAAACAGAACACGAACGTCGCGATCACCGGCTGCGGCGCCGTCAAGGGCTTCAAGGAAAGCCGCTCGCATAAGCTCGCCAAGGCGCTGAAGAAGTGCCGCAGGCAGTTCAAGAACGACAAGGGCAAGCGCCAGTCCTGCGAAACGGCCGCACGCAAGAAGTACGCCGCCAAGAAGGCGAAGAAGTCGAAGAAGAAGTAGGCGCGCCTCCCGATGCGGAGGTTTGAGCAGAGGTTCCGGCGGGTACCTGTTCGCCAAGCGTTGTCCGGGAGGCGAACAAGGGGGATGCGGAGATGAAGCGGATCATGGTCGTCGGAGCCTGCCTCGCTGTCGTTTGCGGCGTCGGCACGGTCGGCGCGGCGAGCGCGGGGGCCGAACTGCCCGAACTCGGCAGGTGCGTCGCGGTCGAAGGCGTGCAGCAGGGCAAGAAAACGGTCTACTCGGGCGCCTACGGGGCGTCGACGTGCGTGCACCAGAAGGCCGGCCACAACGGCAGGTATGAATGGCTGCCCGGGCCGGGCGCGAACAACAAGTTCTTCGGCTTCGCCGAAGAACCGGTGCTCGAAACCGTCGGCGGGCAGAAGGTCTCGTGCGCCGACGGCCTGCTCAAAGGCGAATACACCGGCGCGAAAACCGAGAAGATGACGGCGAGCTTCGAAATCTGCGAAGACGGCGCGAAACGACCGTGCCAGACGAGCGCGGCGAAAGAAGGTGTGATCGGCGAAGGCTCGCTGGAAGGCCATCTCGGCTACGTCGACGCGACGAAGAAGACCGCCGGCTGGGACCTCGAGCACGAAGGCGGCTCCGGCGCGATGCTCACGTACTACTGCGGCAAACTCCCGGAAACGATCCACACCATCGAAGGCTCGGCGATCGGCGTGCTCAAGCACGGCTTCTTCGGCAACGACATCGACCGGATGAGCAAGAAGGCGACGATCGCGTTCAAGGCGACGAGCGGCAAGCAGCTGCCCGAAGCGTTCGAAGGCCAGTCGAACGACACGTTGACGACGACGACGCTCGGGATCGAAACGCGCGCGAACGAACAGACCGGGCTGACGACGCTGCTCGAAACGGTCTCCGGCGAAGGCGAAGACATCCCCAACGAAGCGATCCAGGAACCGCTCGAGGTGCGAACGAAGGAACGCTAGCCGGGCTCGTTCTGCAGCGAGCGCCACAGGTAGCGGCAGGCGAGCGTGCGGTACGGCCGCCACGGCTCGCCGATCCGCTCGACCTCGGCCGCCGCCGGCAGCTCGTCGAGGCCGTACGCGCGCTCGATCGCGCGCCTGATCCCGAGATCGCCGACCGCGAGCACGTCGGGGCGTTCGAGGTGGAACATCAGGAACATGTGCGACGTCCACTCGCCGAGCCCCTTGACCGCGACGAGCTCGGCGATCGCCTCCTCGTCGGGCAGATCGTCGAGCCGCTCGAGCTCGAGCTCGCCCGACAGGACGTGCTCGGCCAGCGAGCGCAGGAAGCCGACCTTCGCGCGCGACAGCCCGACCGCCGCGCGCAGCTCTTCGGGCTCCTCGCCGAGCAGCTCGCGCGGCGTCGGCGGGCGCCCGTCGAAGCGCTCGGTCAGCCGCCCGTAGATCGCCCGCGCGGCGAGCACCGACAGCTGCTGGCCGACGATCGAGCGCACGAGCGCGCCGTAGTGGTCGTCGCGGTCGGGGCGCCCGGCGCGGGCGCTCGGAAGCTTGCCGACGCGGTCGACGATCGCCGCGAGCACCGGGTCGCTCGCGTGCAGATGCTCGGTCGCCTTCTTCACCGACACCCTGCGCCGCGCCAGCGCCCGGCGCCCGGCGGCGGCAGTCGGCGCCGGCGGCCTGCGCGTCGCGGGCTTGCGCGCCGGCGGCACCGCCGCGCGTCCTACAGCCCCGCCGTGAGCGCGACCGGCTCGCCGTCGAGCGCGTTCAGCGCGCGCTCGAGCGACATCGCCAGGCACGTGAAGCTCGGCGTGTCGCGCACCGTGAAGCGCGACGCCTCGGTCGTGCGCAGCCGCTGCACCAGGTCGAGGAACGTGCCCACGTCGTCGGTGTCGAACGCGACGATGAACTCCTGGTCGTCGAGGCCGAACGAGTACGTCGTGTGGTTGTCGACGCCCGGGTATTCGCGTCCGACCTCGATGTGCCCCTGCATGATCCGCCAGCGCTCCTGCGCCGGCAGCGCGTACCACTCGCGCGACTTGACGAACGGGTAGACGAACACGTACTTGCCGCGGAAGCCGCGCGGCACCGTGCGCTCGTCTTCGGAGTACTCCGAGCTCTTGCGCATGCCGAGGTACGAGTACGGGATCTCGGCCCACTTCATCAGGCCGCTCTGCGCCAGCACGACGTGGAACTCGTGGATCCGGTCGAGGTTCTCGGCCTCGGCCAGCAGCATCAGCTCGGCGTCGCCGCGCGTGCCGACGAGCGAGAAGCTCTGCAGCAGGTGCCCGTCGGCGAAGTCCTCGCACGCGGCCAAGAACTCCCGCTTGTCCTGCTCGCGCTGATCGGCGTCGAGTCGTCGCCACGCCGGGTCGAGCTTGACGAACGTGTACTTGACGAAGTGACGCGCGCTCACCTGCTCGATTATCGCAGCCTCCGTGCGCTCGCCGCCCGCGCGCGGGGTGTGAAGTGGGTGCGGCGGGCTGACGCGGCCCGCGACGGGTAGAGTGCAGGCGTGCGGATCGCGCTGCTGTCGCCGTACTCGTGGACGTACCCCGGCGGGGTCACCCGCCACATCGAGGCGCTTGCACGCGAGCTGACCGAAGCCGGCCACGACGCGCGCATCCTCGCGCCGTTCGACCCCGACGACGCGACCTCGCGGCGGCTGCACCGCGGCGCCCGCCCCCAGCCGCTGGCGCCGCCCGAGCGCTTCGTCTCGCTCGGTCGCACGGTCGGCATTCCGGCGAACGGCGCCGTCTCGAACATGGCGTTGACGCCGAGCTCGGTCTACGCGCTGCGCGCGGAGCTGCGCAACGGCGGCTACGACGTCGCGCACGTCCACGAGCCGGTCGTGCCCGTGCTCGGCTGGGACGCGCTGATGTCGGCCGGCGAGCTGCCGCTCGTCGGCACGTTCCACACGTACTCCGAGAACGCGCTGACGAACGGCATCGCCGCCGTCCCGCTCGGCGGCCGCCGGCGGATGAACCGCCTGCACGTGCGCATCGCCGTCTCCGAGGCCGCCGCGTGGACGGCGCGCCGCTTCTACGGCGGGCGCTACCGGATCGTGCCCAACGGCGTGCGCATCCCGACCGCCGACGAGCTGGCGCTCGCCGCCGGCGAGGAGTGGCCGGTGGCCGGACTGGACCGCGCCGGGCAGCGTGATCCGCGCGGCGCGCGCGAGTCGCTGCGGATCGTGTTCATCGGCCAGGCCGTCGCGCGCAAGGGGCTTCCCGTGCTGCTGCGTGCGTTCGAGGCGCTGCGCGAGCACGTCCCGGCGACGCTCACGCTCGTCGGCGCGACCGACGCCGAGGTCGCGCACATGCTGCTCGACGGCAGCGGCGTGCGCGCGCTCGGCAAGGTCTCAGACGCGCGCAAGCTCGCCGAGCTCGCGCTCGCCGACGTGCTCTGCGCGCCGTCGCTGCACGGCGAGAGCTTCGGCATGATCCTGACCGAGGCGTTCGCCGCCGCGACGCCCGTGCTCGCGTCCGACATCCCCGGCTACCGCGACGTCGTGCGCGACGGCGTCGACGGGCAGCTCGTCCCCGCCGGCGACCCGCTCGCGCTCGCCGAGGCGCTGCGCGGCCTCGCGTTCGACGTCGCCCGGCGCGAGCGGATGGCGCGCTCTGCGCGCGAGCGCGCCGAGCGCTTCGCCTGGCCGCACGTCGCCGCCGAAGTGCTCGACTCCTACGAGCAGGCCGTCGCGATCGCCGACCCCGCGCGCCGCGCCGGTCGCAGCGGCTCCGCGCGCGCCGCGCTGCGTCACGGCTTCGCTCCCGCCGACCTGCAGCCGCGCGTGCCGGCGCAGCGCCTGCCCTCGCTCGCCCCCGAGCCGGCGCCGCTCGTCGGGCGCGAGCGGCGCGCCCGCGCGCTGCGACGCGCCGGGCTCGGCCTGACGACGCTCGCCGGCGCCGGCCTCGGCGCCCTCGCGCTCGAGCGCGTCGGCGTCACGCGCGTGCTCGCGTCGCTGCTCGCGTCGAAGCCCGGCCTGATCCTCGCCGGCCTCGCGCTGATGTGCGCCGCGATGTTCGCCCGCGCGCTCTCGTGGCACGCGATCCTCGCCGCCGCGCCCACGTGGCGGCGCGCCAAGCGGCGCGACGCGATGCAGGGCACGTTCATCGGCGTGCTGATGTCGGCGACGCTGCCCGCCCGCCTCGGCGAGCCCTCGCGTGCGCTGATCGTCGCGCGGCGGATCGGCCGCGCACGCGAGACGCTGCCGATCGTGCTCGGCACGATCGTCTCGCAGGCGCTGCTCAACCTGCTCGCGCTCGCGATCCTCGCCGGCGTCACGCTGTCGAGCGTCAGCGTGCTCGACCGCCACGACCGCGCGCTGCTGCTCGTCGCGCTCGCGCCGCTCGTCGCGCTCGTGCTGATCCGGCTCGTGCCGACGCTCGCGCCCGCCGGCCGCGACTCGCGCGCGCACAGCATCGCGATGCTGCGCTCCGGCGCCCGCCTCGCGCTCGCGCGCCTGCGCGACGGCCTGCGCCTGTTCTCCCGCCCGCGCCAGGCGACGATCGCGACGCTCGCGCAGCTGCTCGCGTGGTCGCTGCAGTGGCTGTCGTGCTGGCTCTTGCTCGTCGCGCTCGGGCTCGAAGTCCACGGCGCCGCCGCCGCGGCGGCGGGCGTGCTGTTCGCCGTCAACGCCACCGCAGTGATGCCGGCGACGCCGGCGAACGTCGGCGTCTTCCAGGCGGCCTGCGTCGTCGTGCTCGCCGGCGCCTACCACGTCTCGACGCCCGACGCGATCGCCTACGGGATCGTCCTGCAGGCCGTCGAGCTCGCGACCGCCGCGCTGATGGGGCTGCCCGCGCTGCTCAACGAGGGGCTCTCCTGGCGCGAGGTGCGCCTGCGCACGGCGCAAGCCGCGCCTGTGCGCCTCGGGCCGCTGCCGCAGGGCGCTGCGCTGGCGGGCCGTGACGGCTGAGCGCGCGGGCCAGCGGATCAGGCGGCGATCGACCCTGCTAGATGACGCGGCTCGGGTACCGGCTCTCCTGCCTCTCGCATCAGTGCGAGATGGTCGGGAAGCGCCTCGCGCATGAGCTGCTCGACTTCTTCGCGGGACTCGCCGGCTGCAATGCAGCCCGGTATGTCCGGAGCGTGAGCGCCCCAGCCGCCATCTTCGGCTTGCTCGTAGATGATGAGGTAGTCGGTCGCCACCGCAGCATCGTAGACAATCGTCACAAGGGCAGGTTTTGCTCGTGTGGAGACGTATCGAGTGGGGTGGCCGACGCCTGGGTCTACATGCTGCGCTGCGTCGACGGCTCGCTGTACACCGGCTGGAGCACCGACGTCGAGCGGCGCCTGGCGCAGCATCGCGCCGGCAACGCGAGCAAGTACACCGCGAGCCGGCTGCCGGTTGAGCTCGTGTACGCGGCGGCGATGGACGATCGCACCGCCGCGCGGCGCGAGGAGGCGCGGATCAAGCGCCTGCGCAGGCACGCGAAGCTCGCGCTGATCGGGCGCGCGTCGCCGTTTGAGGCATGATGGGGGCATGACAGGGGGATCCTCAGCGAGCCGGCCCGGCGCGCGCAGCGTCAAAATCGGCTCCGACGAGCGCACCGGCTGGTCCTCGGACCGGCCGCGCCGCGACGGCGCTCCCGAGCGACCGCCGAACCTCTCGGTGCACTGCAGCGTGCTGAAGCCGGTCGACCGCCTGCGCTACTCGCCCGGCAGCCTGTTGGTCATCGTCTCGGCGTCGGCGCCCGAGCGCGACGCGTTCGCCGCGCGCCTGATCGAGGATCGCGCGAGCCTGCTCTCGCTCGGCAAGGTCCGCGCGCTGCTCAGCGGCAAGGTCGCCGCCGAGGAGATCGACCAGCGCGCCGAGGAGCTGCTGCGCGCGGCCGTCACCAAGCGCCTGCAGAATCGCGACACCGTTGTGTTCGTCGCCGAAGGCCTGTCCGCCGCCGAGCGCGAGCCGTTCGTGCGGATCGCCGCGTCGCTCAAACGCCCGCGCCACCTGATCCTGCTCGAGACCGCGCGCGACCAGGTCTCAGACGACGACCTGCCGACGCTCAATGCCCTGCGCCGCGCGCTCGACGCCGGCGAGCTCGGCGACGAGGGCTTCCAGACCGCCCTGCGCCTCGGCGGCGGCACCGCCTCCGAGGTCAAGCGGATCCTGTTCCGCCCGCCGCCGCCGAAGGAAGACTAAGAAGCCTCGCCGGCCATCGCCGGCTCGCCGGTCCCCGCAGGGGGATCCTCGGCTTCGACCGCGCCCTCCGGCGGATCGTCGTCGGCGATCTCGCCGAACAGCGACGGATCACGTGCCGAGCCGCGGATCAGATCGTCGGGCGAGCCGTCGGGCAGCAGGCGGCCCTGGCGCGTGCCGAAGTAGATCGCCTGCGGGTGGTGCGCGATCAGCGCGAGCGTCGACTGCTCGGGGTTCGGCGCGTAGCCGTCGGTGATCGTCATGCCGATCTGTGAGAGGTTCAGCAGCTTCTCGACCTTCAGGTGCTCGGACTGCTCGGGCACCGCCGGGTAGCCCCACGAGTAGCGCCGGCCCTGCGCGTCGTCGATCCCGAGCATCTGCCGCGCGCGCCAGTGCAGCCATTCGGCCAGCCCCTCGGCCGTCTGCACGCCGAGGCCGTGCACGAACAGCTGCTCGGCGAACTCGCCGTCGGCCTCGAGCTTCGCCATCAGCTCGGTCACCTCCGAGCCGACCGTCACCGCCTGCACGGCGATCACGTCGAGCTCCGCCGGCGGCTTGCCGTCGACGGCCGGGCGGAAGAAGTCGGCCAGGCAGATCCGGTCGCCCTTCGGCTGGCGCGGGCAGACGAAGCGCGTCAGCTCCGTCTCGCGGTCCTCCGGGTCGAGCACGACGATCTCGTTGCCGAGCGCGTAGCACGGGAAGAACCCGAGCAGCGCGCGCGGGTGCAGGTAGGTCTGCTCCTTCCACATCCGCTCCAGGCGCGGGCGGAAGTCGTCGTTCAGCAGCTGCTGCCACGCCTCGCCTTTGACGCCGCGCCCGCCCCAGTGCAGCTTGAACAGCACGTGCGTGTCGAGGTGGCGGTAGACCTCGTCCATGTCGACGTCGATCTCCCGCACGCCCCAGTACGGCGGCGTCGGGATCGGCGCGTCCGTGCGCGCCGCCGAGCGGACCGAGTCGTCGGCGAAGTTGAGCTCCTCCTGCGGCGCCTCGCCCTTCGCGCGGAACTCGGTCGCGCCGGCCAGCAGCTTCTCGACGAGCGCGTCGCGCGCGCCGGCGTCGATCAACTGATCCATCACAGAGAGACCCTCGAACGCGTCCTTGCAGTAGAACACGCCCGGCGCGTAGACCTCCTCGGACTCCTTGCCGCCGGGATACAGCGCGCGGTAGCCGAACGCGCGGTTGATCGCCGCGCCGCCGATCAGCACCGGGTAGGACAGGCCCTTCGCGTGCAGCTCCTGGATGCACGCCGGCATCTGCTTCGACGTCGACACGAGCAGCGCCGACAGGCCGATCGCCGTCGCCTCGTGCTCCTGCGCCGCGTCGACGATCGTCTGGATCGGCACCTGCTTGCCGAGGTCGACGACCGTGTAGCCGTTGTTCGTCAGGATCGTGTTGACGAGCGACTTGCCGATGTCGTGCACGTCGCCGAACACCGTCGCGAGCACGACCGTGCCCTTCGTGTAGCCCTCGATCTTGTCGAGGTACTTCTCCAGCTGCGCGACCGCCTTCTTCATCACCTCGGCCGACTGCAGCACGAACGGCAGGATCAGTTCGCCGGCGCCGAACTTGTCGCCGACCTCTTTCATCGCCGGCAGCAGCACGTCGTTGAGCGTCGGCACCGCGCCGATCTTCTCGACGCTGCGGTCGATCCAGTCCTCGACGCCGTCCTTGCGGCGGCGCAGGATGTGGAAGTGAAGCGCCTCCTCCGGCTCCATCCCCTCCGTCGGATCGGCCGCGCCGGCCGGCCCCTCGTCCTCGCCCTTGGACTCGAAGTGGCCGATGAAGCGCTCGAGCGCGTCCTCGCGGCGGTCGAACACGAGGTCGTCGGCGAGCTCGCGCTCGTTGTCCGGGATCTCCGAGTACGGCGTGATGTGGTTCGGGTTGACCATCGCCAGGTCGAGGCCCGCGTCGACGCAGTGGTGCAGGAACACCGAGTTGAGCACCGCGCGCGCGCCCGGCGAGACGCCGAACGACACGTTCGACACGCCGAGCGACGTCTTCACGTGCGGGATCTCCTGCTTGATCGCCCTGATCCCGGCGATCGTCTCGATCGCCGACGGCCGCCACTCCTCGTCGCCCGTCGTCAGCGTGAACGTCAGGCAGTCGAAGATCAGCAGCTGCGGGTCGAGGCCGTGCTCCTCGCAGCACAGGTCCCGGATCCGCTTGGCGATCTCGACCTTGCGCGCGGCCGTCTTCGCCATCCCGACCTCGTCGATCGTCAGCGCGATCAGCGCCGCGCCGTGCGCGAGCGCCATCGGCACGACGCGGTCGAGCTTCTCGCGCCCCGCCTCGAGGTTGACCGAGTTGACGATCGCCCGGCCCGGGATCTGCTCGAGCGCGCGCTCGATCACCTCCGGCTCGGTCGAGTCGACCTGGATCGGCGCCGGCTGCGTCAGCGACACCTTCTTCGCCAGCAGCCGCATCTGTTCGTCCTCGTCGGTGCGCTCGGTCAGCGCCACGCACAGGTCGAGCACGTGCGCGCCGCCTTCGACCTGGTCTTCGGCGATCTGCACGAGCCCGTCGTAGTCGTCGGCCAGCAGCAGCTCCTTCGCCTTGCGCGAGCCCTGCGAGTTGACGCGCTCGCCGACCATCGTCGGCGCCGGCTGCTGCTGCAGCGGCGTCGCCGCGATCATCGACGACAGGTGCGGCGCGCGCGGCGCCGGACGTGGCGCGACCGGGCGCCCGGCGACGCGCTCTGCGATCGCCGCAATGTGCGCCGGCGTCGTCCCGCAGCAGCCGCCGACGACGCCGACGCCGTAGCGCTCGACGAACTCCTTCAGCGCGTCGGCCAGCGGCTCGGGCTGCTCGGGGAAGATCGTCTCGCCGTCGGGGCCCTGCAGCGGCAGGCCGGCGTTCGGGATGCACGCGACCGGCACCGGGCAGAGCTCGCCGAGGAAGCGGATCGCGTCGCGCATGTCCTCCGGCCCCGTCGAGCAGTTCAGCCCGATCACGTCGACCTTCAGCGCCTCGAGCGTGCTCAGCACGGAGGATATGTCGGTGCCGAGCAGCATCTTGCCGCCGTTCGGCAGCAGCGACACCGACGTGTGGATCGGCAGCGTGCGCCCGGTCGACTTGAACGCCTCGCGCGCGCCGAACACCGCCGCCTTGACCTCGAGGATGTCCTGCGCCGTCTCGATGATGATCAGGTCGGCGCCGCCGTCGATCAACCCCGCCGCCTGCTCGGCGAACACCTCGACGAGCTCTGAGAAGCGGATCTGCCCGAGCGACGGGTCCTCCGACGCCGGCAGGTAGCCGGTCGGCCCGATCGACCCGGCGACGTAGCGGCTCTCGCCGGCCGCCCTGCGCGCGATTTCGGCCGCCTTCGTGTTGATCTCGACCGTGTAGTCGGCCAGTCCCCACTCGCCGAGCTTGATCCGCGAGCCCTGGAACGTGTCGGTCTCGAGCACTTCGGCGCCCGCGTCGAGCATCGAGCTGTGCACGCCCTCGATCACGTCCGGGCGGTTCAGCACGAGCGCCTCGTGGCACTTGCCCTGCAGGCCGCCGTAGTCCTCGCTCGGTCAGCTCGAACTGCTCGAGCGTCGCGCCCATGCCGCCGTCGTACACGACGACGTGCTCTGAGATCGCGCGGATGTAGTCGCGGGCCATCGAACCATGCTAGCTATCGACCCTCCTCGCCTGCCCGTTTCGGGCAGCGCGCGCCCGTCTCGAACGACACGCCGTACGC
This sequence comes from uncultured Solirubrobacteraceae bacterium, assembly GCA_963782925.1. Taxonomy (GTDB): domain Bacteria; phylum Actinomycetota; class Thermoleophilia; order Solirubrobacterales; family Solirubrobacteraceae; genus Palsa-744. Next base: position 764,626 of record CAWALH010000002.1, on the reverse strand, counting down.
CCTTCCGGACGCGCTCCTACGACGGCCGTCCAAACCCTTTGGCGATCGGCCGCGACGTGTGCACACTCGCCCCGCGACCACGACGGGAACCGGGGGACGGCTCCATCCGACGGCGGCTCGCGAAGGCGACAAGTGAAAGGGCCGGGCGCGCGACGCGCGGTCCGCGCACGCAATGCTGACCATTCGGACCAGACAAAGGGGGAAGCACCGATGCTCCGGGACCTGACGGCCGACGCGGCCATCGAACAGGCCGGCGCGGCGAGCGAGCGCGCCGGCGCGGCGACCGAGCAGGCGCTGCTCGAGCGCACGACACCGCCGATCGCGACCGAGCACGCGGTCGTCGCCGTCGTCGGCCTCGGCTACGTCGGGTTGCCGACGGCGATCGCGCTGCGCAACGCCGGCTGCCGGATCGTCGGGGTCGACGCGTCGGCGAGCCGCCTGGAGGCGATCGCCGCCGGCGAGGTCGAGCTGCTCGACGCCGAGCGCGCGAGCCTCGGCGAGCACCTCGCCGGCGACGGCTTCGTGCTGACCGACCGCGCCGAGGCGCTCAACGCGGCCGACCTCGTGCTGATCTGCGTGCCGACGCCAATCGGCGAGCACCGCCGCCCCGACCCGGCGATCCTGCGCGAGGCGTGCGCGTCGGTCGTGCGCCACGCGCGTCCCGAGCAGACGATCGTGCTGACCTCGACGACGTACGTCGGCTGCACGCGCGAGCTGCTCGTGCAGCCGCTCGCCGAGCGCGGCCTGATCGCCGGCGAGGACGTGTTCGTCGCGTTCGCGCCCGAGCGGATCGATCCCGGCGTCGAGACGCACTCGCAGACGCGCACGCCGCGCGTGCTCGGCGGCGTCAGCGAGACGTGCTCCCGCCGCGCCGCCGCCGTCCTGCGCCACACGTGCGAGCGCCTGCACCGCGTCTCCTCGCCGGAGGCCGCCGAGATGGTGAAGCTGTACGAGAACACGTTCCGCGCCGTCAACATCGCGCTCGCGTTCGAGCTCGCCGAAGCGTGCCACGGATATGGCCTCGACCCGATCGAGGTGACCGACGCGGCGGCGAGCAAGCCGTACGGCTTCCTCGCGCACTACCCGTCGGCCGGCGTCGGCGGCCACTGCATCGGCGTCGACCCGCACTACCTGACGCACCCGCTGCGCGAGCGCGGTCGTCCGGCGACCGTCGCCGAGGAGGCCCTGCGCAAGCTCGCCGGCCGCCCGCGCCACGTCGTCTGCCGCGCGCACGAGATGCTCGTGCAGGCCGGCGGCTCGCTCGCCGGCGCGCGCGTGCTCGTCGTCGGCGCCTCCTACAAGCCGGGCGTCGCCGACGCGCGCGAAGCGCCGGCGCGCGAGATCGTCGCGCGGCTGCTCGACGAAGGCGCCGACGTCGACTACCACGACCCGCTCGTGCCGAGCATGCGCGTCGGCGAGCGCACGCTGCGCAGCGTCACGCCCGACCCGCGTCTCGACGCGTCGGGCTTCGGTCCGGAGGACTATGACCTCGCGGTCGTCGTCACCGTCCACCCCGAGCGCGACTACGGCTGGCTCGCGCGCTGCCCGGCGGTGCTCGACTGCACCTATCGGACGCACTCAGGCCGCCGGCGGATGGTGCCGTAGGCGATGCTGCTCCTGCGCCTGCTGAAGGCCGTCGCCGCGCTGTACCTCGTCGTCCTGATCGTCTCGGTCATGGCGTACAAGGCGGCGTTCATCCACCTGATGTTCTCGAACGTGTTCTTCGGCGTGTACAGCGTCTGCGTCGCGAGCTACATCGTCAGCCGCTTCCTCTTCAGCCTGTTCTACCGCTCCGCGCGCGACGCCGGCGTCGAGCCGCGGATCGCGATCGTGATGCCGGGCTACAACGAGGAGGAGGCGATCGGCCAGTCGCTGCGCTCGCTGCTCGCGCTCGACTACCCGGTCGACAAGCTGCAGCTGATCGCCGTCAACGACGGCTCCTCCGACGGCACGCTGCGCGAGATGCGTCGCGTCGCCGACGACGCGCACGGGCGCGTGAAGGTGATCGACTTCCCCGAGAACCGCGGCAAGCGCGCGGCGATGGCCGCCGGCATCCGCGACAGCGACGCCGAGGTGATCGTGTTCGTCGACTCCGACTCGGTCGTCGCGCCCGACGCGCTGAAAGCGCTCGTCCAGCCGTTCGCCGACGAGCGCGTCGGCGCCGTCTGCGGGCACGCCGACGTGCTCAACCTGCGCGAGAGCTGGCTGACGCGGATGCAGGGCGTTCGCTACTTCGTCGCCTTCCGCGTCGTCAAGGCCGCCGAATCGGTGTTCCACTGCGTGACGTGCTGCTCGGGCTGCTTCTCGGCCTACCGGCGCGAGGCGATCATGCCGCGGATGCAGTGGTGGGAGAACCAGACGTTCCTCGGCGTCGAATCGACGTTCGGCGATGACCGCTCGCTGACCAACTGCGTGCTGCGCGACTGGCGCGTCGTCTACGAGAAGCGCGCCGTCTCGCACACGATCGTGCCGACGTCGTTCCGCGGCTTCCTCAAGCAGCAGACGCGCTGGAAGCGCTCGTGGACGCGCGAGTCGCTGCTCGTCGCGCGCTTCATCTGGCGCAAGCACCCGATCGCGTCGTTCTTCACCTACCTCTCGATCGTGCTGCCGCTGATCGCGCCCGTCGCCGCGCTGCACGCGCTGATCTGGGGCCCGCTGATCCACGACGGCACGCTGCCGCTCGTCTACCTCGCCGGGATCTACTCGCTGGCGATGGTCTACTCGCTCTACTACGTCCTGTTCCAGGACGAATACAGCCTCGTCTGGCTGTACGGCGTGCTGTTCGTCTTCTTCTACCTCGCCGTCATGCTGTGGCAGACCTACTACGCGATCTTCACCTGCCGCACTGCGTCGTGGGGTACGCGCGCGGCGCCGAGCGCGGGGCTCGCGGGCGGCGAGCTGTGACGAGCCCCGCGCTCACGGTCAAGCACGCGCTCGCGATGCTCGTGCTGCCCGCGTCGCTCTTGCCGGTGCTGCTGCTCGGCCCGGGCCTCTTGCACGCGCCGCGCAAGCTCGCGCGCCAGACGTGGGCCGGCGTCGTGCGCCTGGAGCGCGAGCTCGCCCCCGGTAGGCCGCACGTCGTTCCCGCGCCGCCGACGCTCGCGCGCGCGAACCTCGGCAAGGTCTACGGCAACTGGCACGCCTTCCCGCAGCCCGGGCGCGAAGGGCTCGTGCCGAAGGGGCCGGTCCGGTGACGGCGCGGATCGCCTCCGCCGCGCTGCTCACCGCGGCCGCGGCCGCGGCTGCCGTGTCGGGTGTCGCGAGCGCCGATTCGCCGGCCCGCATCGCGCGCGCCGCGCATCCGACTTCGCACGCGTGCTCTGGCCCCGCGCCGCGCGACCTGCGCCTGACGCGCCTGCGCGGCCCGCAGGCGCGGCTGACGTGGAAGGCGCCGAGCGGCGCGAGCGGCGCGATCAGCTACCGCGTGCAGCGCCAGGGCCGCACGGTCGGCCAGACGAGCAGCGGCTCGATCGTGCTGCGCGTGACGCCCGGCCGGGTGACGACGTTCTCGGTGCAGGCGCGCTCGGGCCTCGGCAGCGCCGGATGCTGGTCGAAGCTGCGCTCGAAGGTGCCGTTCCGCGCGCCCGGACGCGTCGCCGGCCTGCGGGTGCTCAGGCAGGCGAGCGGCGCGGTGACGCTCGCGTGGAAGCCGGCGACGCGCGGCGACGCGCCGATCGCGGGCTATCGCGTCGAGCGCGACACGGCGGTCGTCGGGCAGACGCGCGGACGCAGCTACGTGCTGAAGGTGAGCGCGAGCCGCGCGCATCGCGTGCTCGTCGCGGCGGTCGACACGCGCGGGCACGTCGGCCCGGCGAGCAGGGCGCTCGAGATCGGCGCCAGCGGCACCGGCGGCGGCCGCGGCAGAAGCGCCAAGGGCGCGCCGGGCAAAGCGAACGCCCTGCCGCACCAAGCGCCGAACGCGCCGGCGATGATCGCGGCCGAACGCGTGACCGACACCTCGGCGACGCTGTCGTGGCAGCCGGGCAGCGCCAACGGCGGCACGCTGACCGGCTACATGCTCTACGAGGACGGCGCGCCGGTCGGCGTGATCCACGGACAGAGCGCGACGGTGGCGCTCGCGTCGGAGCGCGAATACACGTTCACGGTCCGCGCGCTCGACTCGCTCGGCTATCTCAGCGCGCCGGCGCCGAACGTGACGGTGCTGACGACGCACACGCCGCCGCCGCCGCCGACGGGCCTGCAGGCGGGCGAGGTGACGAGCAGCTCGGCGCACCTCAGCTGGGCGCCGAGCACGGCGGTCAGCGGCGACATCGTCGGCTATCGCGTGTTCCGCGACGGCGAACCGGTCGGCCAGTCCTCGGGGCCGGAAATGACGCTCGCGAACCTGGCGCCGTCGAGCGAATACGAAATCACGGTGACCGCGGTCGACTCGCTCGGCGCGATCAGCGAACCGACGCCGGCGCTGACCGTGCGCACGGCCGAACCGACGCCGACGAGCGGTACGGCGCAGGCGTTCCTGCTGGCGTCGACCGACCAGAGCTTCCACGACCTGCAGGCGCACTACCAGCAGATCGGCGTCGTCTACCCGACGTACTTCAACTGCGCGGCCGGCGGCCAGGTGACGGGCAGCGACGACCCGCTCGTGACCGGCTGGGCGGTGGCCCGAAAGATCGAAGTGATGCCGCGCCTGAACTGCCAGAACCTGACCTACGAGGAACAGATCCTCAACCAGCCGGCGGCGCGCGCGGCGGAGATCGAAAACCTCGCGGCGCTGTGCCGCGCGTACGGCTACCAGGGCATCCAGGTCGACTTCGAGGACGCGCCGCCGAGCGACCGCGCGCCGTTCACGGCGTTCATCACGGCGCTCGCCGAAAAGCTGCACTCGCAGGGCGACAAGCTCTCGACGATCGTCACGGCGAAGTACTACAACGTGCTGAGCGGGCGCGCGGCGATGTACGACGACGCGGCGCTGTCGGCCGTGTCGGACTATCTGTTCGTGACCGACTGGGGCCTGCACTGGACGACGTCGACGCCCGGCTCGATCGACGAATACGGCTGGTTCAAGCGCGTCGCCGAATACACCGCGACGCTGCCGAACAAGGGCAGGTTCGTGCTGGGGATGCCGATGTACGGGATCGACTGGCCGAACGGCGGCGGCTCGGGCAACCCTGGGACGCCGCTCGAGTACGAAGACATCGTCGCCCTGGAGACCGTGTTCGGCGCGCTGCCCGAATGGGACGCTACGGCGCTCAGCCCGCACTTCACCTACCACGACGGCGCCGGCGTGCGCCACGACGTGTGGTTCACCGACCAGCAGTCGATCGGCGCGCGCACGGCGCTTGCCGCCTCGCTCGGGCTCAAAATCGGGCTGTGGCATCTCGGCAGCGAGGACCAGCGCGTGTGGGAACTGCCGCAGCTCGCGGCGGGAGCGTGACGCGTGACGCCCGTGCCCGTGCCGCGCTGCTCACGGCGCTCGCGGCGCCACTCGCGCTGCTCGTCTGCCTGGCGCCGGCGCGATCGGCGGGCGCACCGCACGTCCGCGTGCGCCCGCTGCAGGCGTACCTGCTGGCGAGCGCGCCGGACTCGCTGAGGGACCTGCGCGCGCACGCGCGCTCGATCGGCGTCGTCTACCCGACGTACTTCGATTGCGCCGTGCCCGGCGGCGCGGTGACGGGCGCCGACGTCGCCGCGGTGACCGCGTACGCGCGCTCGCAGCGGATCGCGGTGATGCCGCGCTTCAACTGCCAGGACGGCGCGACCGTGCACCTGCTGCTGACCGACTCCGCAGTGCGCGCGGCGACGCTCGCGCGGCTCGTCGCGATCGCGCGCGACGCGAGCTATGAGGGGCTGAACCTCGATCTCGAGAACGACGGCGCGAGCGACCGCCAGGCGCTGACGTCGTTCGTCGCGACGCTCGCGGCGAGCGTGCATGCGCTGCACAAGCGGCTGTCGGTCGTCGTCGACGGCGTCAGCGAAGACAACACGCGCGTATCGACCGGCTTCTACGACGACCGCGCGCTGGTGGCGGCCGCCGACTCGGTGTTCGTGCTCGCGTGGGGCGCGCACTGGCAGGGCTCGGCGCCGGGTCCGATCGCGCCGCTTGCGGCGGCGAGCGCGACGGCGGCGTACCTCGCCTCGCTGCCGAACTCCTCGCGCTTCGTGCTCGGCGCGCCGATGTACGGCCTCGACTGGCCGGCCGGCGGCGGGCCGGCGCACGCGGCGACGGCGTATCAGTACGCGAACGTCGTCGCGCTCGCGCACGCCGTCCACGCGCACGTCGCGCGCGACCCGGCGTCGGGCGAGCTGACGTTCTCGTACACCGACGCCGCCGGCGTGGCGCACGTCGTCTGGTACATGGACGCGACGTCGGTCACTGCGCTGATGCGGATCGCGCGCGCGCACGGGCTGGGGACCGGCGTCTGGCGCCTCGGCCTCGAGGATCAGCGCATGTGGTCGGCTACGCCGGTGCGCTGACGGCGTCGGCGATCAGGCGCTCGACGTAGGGGCCGAGCAGCGACGCGACCGCCTCGGCGGTCTCCTCGGGCGAGGCTTTCGGCAGCGCCGCGTAGCTGATCGCGAGCCGGACGAGCGTCTCGCCGAGCAGCTCGGCGTCGTTGCGGGCGACGGCGGGCCAGTTGGCGAGCAGCGCGTCTGTCAGCCGCGCGGCGGCGGTCTCGACGAGCGTCTCGCCGCGCGTGGTGAACAGCGCGATCAGCTCGTCGGCGCCGTCGCCGGAGACGATCGCGCTGACGAGCGGGTTCTCGGCGGCGACCGTCAGGAACAGCTCGAACGTCGCGCGCAGCGCGACGCGCGGGTCCTCGGCGTTCGCGGCGATCGTGCTCTGCACGGCGTCGACGAAGCGGCCGGCTTCGCGCAGCACGAGCTCCTGCGCGAACTCGGCGCGCGAGCCGAACTCGTTGTAGAGCGTCTGCCTGCTGACGCCGGCGGCGCTCGCGATCTCGCTCATCGTGACCTCCGACCACGGGTGCGAGGCCAGCTGCGCGCAGGCGGCGTCGAGCAGCGTGTTGCGCAGCAGCTCGCGCGCGGCCGTCGCGTAGGGCACCGGCGGCTCGGCGTCGCGCTGCGCGGCGAGGCTCACGCGTCGGCCCGCTCGACCGGCTCGAAGTCGACCTTGTCGCGCACGCCGCAGTCGGGGCAGGCCCAGTCGTCGGGCACGTCGCTCCACGGCGTGCCCGGAGGGAAGCCCTCGCGCGGGTGCCCGGCGTGCTCGTCGTAGACGTAGCCGCAGCCGGGGCAGCGGTAGGCGCTCATGCGACGCTTGCGAGCCGCCGGCGCATGCGCGCGCTGATCCGCGGATGGAGGTTGGCGCGCTCCAGGTCGCCTTGGTAGTGCTCGAGCACGCGGTGGTCCATGATGCGCCGCCACAGGGGAGGGATCACGGCGGTGAGGATCATGCCGGCGTAGCCGGTCGGCAGCTGCGGCGCCTCCTCGACGTGGCGCAGCGCCTGATAGCGGCGGACCGGGTTGGCGTGGTGGTCGGAGTGGCGCTGGAGGTGGTAGAGCAGCACGTTCGAGGCGGTGTTGTTGGAGTTCCAGCTGTGCTCGGGCCGCGTGCGCTCGTAGCGCCCGTCGTCGCGGCGCTGGCGCAAGAGGCCGTAGTGCTCGAGGTAGTTGACGACCTCGAGCAGCGAGAAGCCGAGCACGGCCTGGATCAACAGGTACGGCAGGACGACGACGCCGAAGACGGCGACGAGCGCGCCGAACAGGGCCACCGTCATCGCCCACGCGCTGAGGATGTCGTTGCGCGGTGTCCACATCGAGCTCTGCAGGCGCGTGAGGCGAACGCGCTCGAGCTCCCACGCCGAGCGCAGGCTGCCGGACACGGTGCGCGGCCAGAAGCGGTAGAAGCTCTCGCCGAGGCGCGAGCTGGCGGGGTCCTCGGGCGTCGCGACGCGCACGTGATGGCCGCGGTTGTGCTCGATGAAGAAGTGGCCGTAGCCGCTCTGCGCGAGCGCGACCTTGCTCAGCCAGCGCTCGAGGCTCGCGCGCTTGTGCCCGAGCTCGTGCGCGGTGTTGATCGCGATGCCGCTGACCATCGCGACGGTCAGCGCGAGGCCGATCGACTCGACGACGGAGAGGCCGCCGTGCGACCACTCCCAGCAGGCGAACACGAGCCCGGCGTACTGCACGGGAATGTACGCGTACGTGCACCAGCGGTAGTAGCGATCCTGCTCGAGCGCCTTGATGACCGACTCGGGCGGGTTGCGCGCGTCGAGCCCGACGGCGAGGTCGAGCAGCGGGAAGATGCCGAACACGAGCACCGGGCCGTAGAACCAGAACGCGCCGAGGCCGGTGAGCTCGACGAGGCCCCACGCGAGGAACGGCAGCGTCGGCACGACGAGGCCGAGCAGCCACAGGTAGCGCTTGGGGTCGCGCCAGGAGATCTCGTCGGGTCCGGGCGCTTCGCGGGTTGCGTCGACGAGCGGTCCTGTCGTCGCTTGGGCTGACATCGATGCCTCCGGGGTTGGGGGTTTCGCGCGCGAGCGCGGCGGCGGGCGAGCAGCGCGCGCTACTTTACACGATCTGAATACATGTAAAGTAGACCGACGTTACAGACGAATTTGACAACGCCACGAGGATGGCGCAATCTACCGTCTGGACGGGCTCGGCCATCCCAAGACGCGGCTATACGTTCTGAGGTGGCCGAACGGGATGCGGAAATCAACGGTGGCGGATCCGGCGCGTTGAGCGCGATCGCCAAGGCGGCTGGCGTCCTGGCTCTTGCTGCCCTGCTGGTGGGTGTCGCGTTCGCCGTGATCGGCATCTATCCCCACGGGCTCTCTCAGCCCAAGAACCCGAGCTTCGTCGACGACATCTTCGTCAGCCCGATCGTCGTTCTCTTCGTCCGGATCGCGGTCGTGTTTGCTGCGGGCTACGTCGTGATCTCGGTGATAGGGCTGATCCTCGCTCGGCGATGGATCGCCGAGTTGGGCCCGTTCAAGGCGTCAGAGGCGACCGCGTAGATAAGCTCGGAGACGAGCAGAAAGGGGCTTAGATGCGGCCTGAGGATCGTCAGGAGTTGGAGAGCATCCAGAGGATGCTCGAGCGTACGTTGGAGCAGAACAGGGCTGCGCTCGATGACGCGCGGCACAAGTCCGAGAAATACAGCCGAACGTTGGCCGTCGCCGGCGCCGAAATCCGGACAGCCAGCAGCGAGCTTCGTCGGATGGGCTACCTGCGGAAATAGTCGCGCGGCGTTGACTGCGCCCGATCGTTAAACGCCGAGGGCGCCACTCGCGCGGCGCCCTCGGGGCAATCGATTTCCGGCTGTCGCAGGCGTCGTTACTTGATGAACAGCATCTCCGAGTACTTCGGCAGCGGCCAGAGATCGTCGGCGACGAGCTTCTCGAGCCGGTCGGCGACCTCGCGCGTGTCTTCCATCGCGGCGATGACGACGTCGCGCATGTAGATCGCCTCCTTCATCGGCGAGCCGTCGGGGTGGTTCTCGTCGAGGTTCGCGTCCTCGAGCTTGTTCAGCGCGAAGTGGAACTCCTTGAGGTCGGGCTCGAGCTCTGCGACGAGCTCGTCGAGGCCGGTGAGCCGCAGTTCGTTGAGGTAGCGAACGGCGGCCGGCAGGATGCCGGTGCGCGCGATCGACGCGGCGGTCTCGGCCTCGATGTTGATGTTGATGACGTACTGCTCGGTGAAGACCTCGTAGCGCGACTCGAGCTCGCGCTTGGAGAGGACCTTGTACTTCTTGAACGCGGCGAGCGTCGATTTCTCGATCAGCCACGGCAGCGCGTCGGGCGTCGTTTTGAGGTTGGCGAGCCCGCGCTTCTCGGCCTCCTTGTGCCACTCCTCGGAGTAGCCGTCGCCGTTGAAGACGACCTGCTTGTTCTCGGTCCAGGCGTCCTTGACGACGCTCGTGACGGCCTTCTCGAGCGTCGTCGAGCCTTTCAGCGCAGCTTTGAGCTTGTCGGTCAGCTCGTCGACGGACTCGGCGACGATCGTGTTGAGCACGGTGTTCGGGAACGCGGGCGACTGGTGCGATCCGAGCGCGCGGAACTCGAACTTGTTGCCGGTGAAGGCGAACGGGCTCGTGCGGTTGCGGTCGCCGCCGTGCAGCGGCAGCGGCGGCAGCACGGGCGTGCCGAGGCCGAGGAACGAGCCCGGCTTCGAGGCCTGCGCTTTGCCCTTCTCGATCGCGGTGAAGACCTTCTCGAGCTCGGCGCCGAGGAAGATCGAGATGATCGCCGGCGGCGCCTCGTTGGCGCCGAGGCGGTGGTCCTGGCCGGCGCTGGCGATCGATGCGCGCAGCAGCTGCTGGTGCTTGTTGACCGCCTGGATGACGGCGGCGCAGAAGAACAGGAACTGCAGGTTCTCGGCCGGCGTGTCGCCGGGCTCGAGCAGGTTCAGCCCGGTGTCGGTGCCCATCGACCAGTTGTTGTGCTTGCCGGAGCCGTTGACGCCGGCGAACGGCTTCTCGTGCAGCAGGCAGATCAGGCCGTAACGGCGGGCGGCGTTCTGCATGACCTGCATCGTCAGCATCTGGTGGTCGGAGCCGACGTTCGAGTTCTCGAAGATCGGCGCGACCTCGTACTGGTTCGGCGCGACCTCGTTGTGACGCGTCTTGATCGGCACGCCGAGCTTGGCGAGCTCGAGCTCGACGTCGAGCATGTACGCGAGCACGCGCTCGGGGATCGAGCCGAAGTAGTGGTCGTCGAGCTCGTGGCCCTTCGGCGGTTTCGCGCCGAACAGCGTGCGTCCGGTCGTGATCAGGTCGGCGCGCTCGAAGAAGTACTGCTCGTCGATCAGGAAGTACTCCTGCTCGCAGCCCATCGTCGTGAAGACGCGCGCGGCGTCCTCGACGCCGAGCGTCTCGAGCGCGCGCAGCGCGGCGTTCGAGAGCGCGTCCATCGAGCGCAGCAGCGGGATCTTGTGGTCGAGCGCCTCGCCGGTCCACGAGGTGAACGCGGTCGGGACGCAGAGCAGCGCGCCGTTGGGGTTCTCGAGGATGAACGCCGGCGAGGTCGGGTCCCACGCGGTGTAGCCGCGCGCCTCGAACGTCGCGCGGATGCCGCCGGTCGGAAACGACGAGGCGTCGGGCTCGCCCTGGATCAGCTCCTTGCCGGCGAACTCGGCGAGCGCCGTGCCTTCGCCGGCGGGGCCGTAGAAGGAGTCGTGCTTCTCGGCGGTCGAGCCGGTCAGCGGCTGGAACCAGTGCGTGTAGTGCGTCGCGCCCTTCTCCATCGCCCAGTCCTTCATCGCCAGCGCGACGGCGTCGGCGAGCGTGACGTCGAGCGCCTCGCCGCGCTCGAGCGTCCGCTGCAGCGCCTTGTAAACGTGCTTGGGCAGGCGCTGGCGCTGCTCGGCCGGCGAGAAGACGTTCTTGCCGAAGACCTGGTTGTTCGGCAGGGTAAGGTCGGGCGCGCCGAGCTCGGTCCCGTTCGGGCTCCACTGGGCGGCGGTTACGTTGTGCTGGCGAGTCCTTGGCATGAGCGGAATCGTGTCCTCCTGAAAGGGTGGGGCGCTAGGGGCCGTAAAGCCGAACGCAATCGTAGTGCCCGGCGGTTCGCCGGACATCAGCGCCTGGCGAAAGCGGGCCGTCTGTTGTTTGGACAGCCGGCCAATCGGGCGGCGCGCCGGCGATGTCGCGCTCGCGACGCGTGCGCGGGCCGCGCAGGCGCGGTGACGCCGGCGTGGCTAGGGCTGAGAAGGGAACTGTCCCGCGACTACGCGCCCGGTGCTCGGATCGACGTGGCGCGAGGGCGGCGACGGCGCGATGTCGGCGGTCAGGACGCCGTCGAGCGGCCTGCCGCCGGACGGCGATGCGGCCTTCGCCCTGCCGGCGAGGCCGGCGGCGATTTCGAAGTGCAGTTCGTGCGTGCCGGACTTGACGGGCATGACCTTCCATTCGAACGCGCGCGTCGCGCCGGGCGCGAGCGGGCCGAGCGCCCAGGTGTTGACGTACGCCGTCTGGCCGCCGCCGGGCGGGCTGACGGCCTCGCTCTGGACGGGCGGCGCGGCGATCGCGCCGGGGCCCTGTTCGACGACCCAGATCGGCCGCTTGTCGGCGGCGAGTTCGGGGTATTTTTCGGTGTAGTAGAACGAGTCGATCGTGACGGCGACGTTCGGCACGGTACGCGTGTCGGGGTTGTGCACGGTCAGCCGCAGCGCCGCCGGCTTGGAGACCGACTGCCGGGGCTGGAAGCTCGCGCCGCTCAGCTGCAACGTGTAGGTGCGCGCGTGTTCGCCGGCGTCCTGTTCGGCGCCGCCGCAGCCGCTGACGATGAGCGCGGCGCACGCGCCGAGAGCCGCGACCGCGATGAGAGCACTCCTCCGCACCGTCGGCGGACGATACCAGTGGCCGCTGGCGTGCCTGCGGGTCATCACGTAGAGTTCTCTGACCGTCCAACTTGGAGAGGAGGGGCAGGCACAGATGGTTCGCAGCGTCGCCGAGCGGAGCTACGTCTCGGCCCGGCACGTGCTCGAGGAATTCGGGGACATGATGATCCTCACGGGGAGGACGATCGTCTCCGCGCTGCGCCCGCCGTACCCGTACGGCGGCGAGCTCGTCTCGCAGTTCCTGTTCGCGCTGCGGCTGTGCTGGTTCCCGCTGCTGATCTCGACCGTCTGCATCTGCTACGCCGCGCCGGGCCTGCAGGCGGCGAACTTCCTGACGATCTTCGGCGCGCTCGACCGCCTCGGCGGCTTCTTCGTGCTCGGCGCCGTGCGCGAGATCGGCCCGAGCGTGACGGCGATCGTCGTCGCCGGCGTCGCCGGCACGGCGATCACGGCGGACCTCGGCGCGCGCAAGGTGCGCGAGGAGCTCGACGCGCTGCAGGTGCTCGGCGTCGACCCGGTCAAGAACCTCGTCGTGCCGCGGTTCCTCGCGCTGATGGTCGTGACCGGCCTGTTCGACATCTACGCGCTGCTGTTCGGGATCTTCGGCGGGATCATCGCCGAGCTCGTCAACGGGCAGCCGCTCGGGCCGTTCTGGAACACGCTGTTCGCGAACGCTTCGACGACCGACCTGTGGGGGTCGGTGCTGAAGACGACGATCTACGGCGCGATCATCGCGATCGTCTGCTGTTACAAGGGCATGACCGCCTCCGGCGGCGCCGAGGGCGTCGGCCGCGCGGTCAACGAGGCGGTCGTGCTCGCGTTCACGGCGATCTTCTCGTTCGACTACGTCTTCACGCAGACCCTTCTCGCGACGCATCCGCAGATCCTGGTGATCAAGTAATGGGCGAGCTTCTGGCGATGCCGCGCGAATGGCTGGCGGCGACCGGCGAAATCGGCAAGTTCACGGGTCAGATCGTCGGCGACGTGTACGGCCTGCGCGTGTTCCGCTTCTTCGGCGAGTCGCTGCGCCAGGCGGGCATCCTGATCGTCGGCTCGACGACGATCATCTGGACGCTGATGTTCATCCTCGGCCTGCAGTGCGGGATCGAGGGCGCGTACTTCACGGCGGCGCAGGGCGCGCCGGCGTACTCGGGCGTGTTCACGGCGTGGTGCGACCTGCGCGAGATCACGCCGTACGCGTTCGGGTACATGATGGCGGCGAAGGTCGGCACGGGGATCGTCGCGGAGCTCGGCGCGATGCGGATCTCCGAGGAGATCGACGCGCTCGAGGTGATGGGGATCAACTCGATGACGTTCCTCTGCGCGACGCGCCTGCTGGCGGCGTGGCTGGTGCTGCCGTTCATGTACCTCGCGGGGATCGGCGCGGCGTTCCTGGCGTCGTACATCGCCGTCGTGCAGCAGATCGGATACGTGTCCTCGGGCGGGTACTTCCTGATCTTCTGGCAGTTCCAGAATCCACCAGATTTCCTGTACAGCCTGATCAAGGCGATGTTCATGGCCACAGCTATCGTGCTCGTAGCGTGCTACTACGGCTACAACGCGAGCGGCGGCCCCGTCGGAGTGGGGAGGGCGACTGCGAAGTCGATGGTCCTCAACCTGGTGCTCGTGCACGTGATCGGGATGTTGGGAACGCAGATCTTCTGGGGCGCGAATCCGCGCGCGCCGATCGGGGGCTGACGTGAGCGACGGGCAGCCGCGCGAGCCGCACGACGAGGCCGAGGGCGCCGAGGCGCCCGTCCCGGCGTCCGGCCACGTCGAGGAGGGCGCGCGCGAGCGCGAGGCGCGCCGCCAGGAGGAGTCGGGCGAGTTCGCGTACCACACGGGCACGCTGCGCCCGAGCGAGGCGCCGGACGCGATCGAGTTCATCGACGTGCACAAGGCGTTCGGGCGCAACCAGGTGCTGCGCGGGCTGAACATGGGCCTGCCGGAGGACAAGATCTCGATGATCATCGGCCCGTCGGGCACGGGCAAGTCGGTCTGCATCAAGCACATCGTCGGGCTGCTGTACCCGGACCAAGGCGACGTGCTCGTGCACGGCGTCTCGATCCCGAGCCTGCCGGACGCCGAGCTGTTCGAGACGCGCAAGAAATTCGGCGTGCTGTTTCAGGACGGCGCGCTGTTCGGCTCGCTGACGCTGTACGACAACGTCGCGTTCCCGCTGCGCCAGCACACCGAGAAGGGCGAGGACGAGATCGCGGAGATCGTCAACCGGCGGATGGGCGAGGTCGGGCTCGGCGGCGAGGGCGCGAAGATGCCGAACGAGCTGTCGGGCGGGATGCGAAAGCGCGCCGGCTTCGCGCGCGCGCTCGTGCTCGACCCGGAGATCGTGCTGTTCGACGAGCCCGACTCGGGCCTCGACCCGGTGCGCACGGCGCTCTTGTGCGAGCTGATCAAGGAAATCCACGCCGAGAACGGCGGCTGCTACGTCGTGATCACGCACGACATCATGAGCGCGCGGCGCGTCGCCGAGCACATCTCGGTGCTGTGGAAGGGGCGGATCGTCGAGTCCGGTCCGGCCGAGGAGCTGTTCGCGTCGGAGAACCCGTTCGTGCGCCAGTTTCTCTCCGGCGAGTCGGCTGGGCCTTTGGGCATGGAGTAGGGGCGGCGGCGCCTCGACGCCCCTGACGGCGTCCTCGGTCGCTCGCGTGCAGAGCACGCCACGCTCCCTGCGTCCTTGTCAGGAACGTCGATCCATCCGCCGTTTGCACTTCGACCCCTGGCGCAGCGCGTCGCTGTGCGCGGTTAGCCTTCGCGTGTGAACGCGGCACGAGTCCTCTCGGCGATCGCCGGCGCCGCGACGCGCCGGCCGCGGCTGGTGGTCGGCGTCGCGATCGTGCTCGCGCTCGGCGGCGGCGCGCTCGCGCTGCGGCTGAAGCCGACGGCGGCGACGAGCACGTTCGTGTCGAGCTCGAGCTCGCAGTACGAGGACACGCAACGCTTCTACAGGAGCTTCGGCGAAGAGCCGGTCGCGGTGCTCGTCAAAGGCAACCTGCAGCAGCTGTTGCTGGGCTCGGACCTCGAGCGCCTCGTCGGCCTCGAGGGTTGCCTGTCGGGCAACGTGCCGGCGAGCGCGCTCGGCGCCGAGGGCGGCGCGAACGGTCCGTGCGGGCAGCTCGCGCGGGCGCACACGGTCAAGGTCGTGCTCGGCCCGGGGACGTTCGTCAACGAGGCGGCGAACCAGATCGACGAACAGCTCGCGCTGCAGACCAAGCAGGCGAACGCGCAGGCCAAGCAGGCCGAACGCGTCGTCCGCGCGCAGGCGCGCAAGCGCGGGCTGAGCGAAGCCGAAGCCGACGCGCTCGGGCACGAAGCGAGCAAGATCACGACGGGCCGCTTCCAGGAGGGGCTCGTGACGCTCGCGCTCGAATACGGGCTGACGTCGCGCCCGTCGCTCGAAAACCACGATTTCGTGACGTCGCTGGTGTTCGACTCGAGCAAGCCGGCGGGCACGCCGAAGCAGCGCTTCGCGTACCTGTTCCCGAGCCGCGAAGCGGCGCTCGTGTCGGTGCGGATGCGCGCCGGCCTGTCCGAGGCGCAGCGCACGCGCACGATCGCGCTGATCCGCCGGGCGGTCGCGATGCCGCAGTGGCGTTTGCAGCACGGCGAGTCCTACCTCGTCACCGGCGTGCCGGTGATCGTGTCGGATTTGACGAGCTCGATCACGCACTCGATCGAGCTGCTCTTGATCGCGGTGCTGCTCGTGATGGCGGCGACGCTCGCGCTGATCTTCACCGGCCGCCCGCGCCTGTTGCCGCTCGCGGTCGCGCTGCTCGCCGCGGCGATCACGTTCGGCGGGCTGTCGCTGGCCGGCGCGTCGCTGACGATGGCGTCGATCGCGGTGCTGCCGGTGCTGATCGGGCTCGCCGTCGACTACGCGATCCAGTTCCAGTCGCGCGTCGCCGAGGAGTCGGCGCAGGCGGGAACGGCCGGCGCGGCGGCGGTGCGCCGCGCGGCGGCGCTCGGCGCGCCGACGATCGCGACGGCCGGCGCGGCGAGCGCGGCGGCGATGCTCGTGCTGCTGCTCTCGCCGGTGCCGATGGTCCGCGGCTTCGGCGTGCTGCTCGTGCTCGGCGTCGTCGTCGCGTTCCTCTGCGCGCTGACGGCGGGCGCTGCGGCGATGACGCTCGCGGGTCGTGCGCGCGGCGCTGGGCGCGGGGGCGCGTCCTCGTCGCGACTCGCGTCGAGCGCGCCGGCGGCGGCGCTTGCGGCCGCGTGGCGCGGCGCCGGCGAGCTGCTGCGCGAGAACGCGCTGACGCGCGCGATCTCGCGCGCAGCGCTCGGCGGCGCGGTCGCGCGCCCGGGGCGTGTGCTCGCGGTCGGACTCGCGCTGGCGGCGCTCGGATGGGGCCTCGACACGCAGACATCGGTGCAGACGGACATCACGAAGCTCGTGCCGCAGAGCCTGTCCTCGCTGCAGGCGCTGAACGCGCTCGAGCGGACGACCGGCGTCGGCGGCGAGATCGACCTGATGGTCAGCTCCGACGCGCTGACGAAGCCGGCGACGATCGAATGGATGAGCCGGTACCAGAGCGCGGTGCTGAAGCGCTTCGGCTACAGCGCCGCGCGCGGCTGCGGCAGGGCGCGGCTGTGCCCGGCGTTCTCGCTGCCCGACCTGTTCTCGGCGCAGGCGGCGGCCAACGTGCAGGCCGGCCCGGGCAAGCCGGCGAAGCGGCCGAAGCTGACGCAGGCGCAGGTCAGCGGCCTGCTCGCGGCGATCCCGCCGTACTTCTCGCAGGACGTGATCACGCCCGACCATCGGGTCGCGACGCTCGCGTTCGGGATCCGCCTGATGAGCCTGGCCGAGCAGCAGCGCGTGATCGACCAGATGCGCTCGACGCTGCACCCGCCGGCGGGCGTCAGCGCGCGCCTGGTCGGCCTGCCGGTGCTCGCGGCGAAGTCGGCCGTCGCGGTCTCCTCGCCGCTGCGGCGCGTCGAGACGCTGCTCGCGAGCCTCGCGGTCGTCGCGCTCGTGCTGCTGCTCGCGTTCGGCGGCGATCTGCGCCGCGCGCTCGTCCCGCTCGTGCCGGTCGCGCTCGCGAGCGGCTGGTCGGCGCTCGTGCTGTTCCTCGTGCGCGTCCCGCTGAACCCGATGTCGGTCACGCTCGGCGCGCTCGTGATCGCGATCTCGACCGAGTTCGGCGTGCTGCTGTCCGAGCGCCACCGCCAGGAGCGGCTCGCCGGCTGCGACACGATCGAGGCGCTGCGGCGCGCGTACCGGCGTACGGGCGCGGCCGTCGCCGCGTCAGGCGTCACGGCGATCGCCGGCTTCGGCGTGCTCGTGCTGTCGGACATCAGGATGCTGCGCGACTTCGGACTCGTCACGCTGATCGACCTGAGCGTGTCGCTGATTGGCGTGCTCGTCGCGCTGCCGGCGGCGCTCGTGCTCGCCGACGCGCGCGCCGAGCGCGGCCGTCGACCGCTGGCGCCGCGCGGCGCGGGTGAGCGACGGCGCGAGACGATCCATGAGCCCGTCTGAGCCGAGCCCGCCCGCGTCGCGCTCGCCTGAGCCGAGCCCGCCGCCGAGCCCGGCGCGCGCGATGCCGCACTACGGCCGCTACGCCGGCCTTCTGGCGATCGTGATCCTCGTGTTGATCACGATCAACACGATCACGACGAAGCCGAACGGCGTCAAGGGCCTGGCGCCGGGCGAACGGATGCCGCCGTTCGCGGTGCCGCTCGCGCTCGGCAGCCTCGTCGGCGACGCCGACACCGCGCGGCACCCCGACGAAGGATCGGCCGGACGCGTTCCGGCGTGCAGCGAGCGCGGCTCGCAGATCCTCAACGTCTGCGCGCTCTACGAAGCCGGGCCGGTGCTGCTCGCGCTGTTCGTCGACGGCGGCTCGTGCGCGGACGTGCTCGGCGACATGCAGGCGCTCGCGCCGTCGTTCCCCGGCGTGCGCTTCGCGGCGGTCGCGATCAAGGGCGAACGCGCGTCGGTGCGCAAGCTGATCGCCAAGCGCGGCCTGACGTACCCGGTCGGCCTCGACAGCGACGGCGCGCTGGCGGCGCTGTACAAGGTCGCGACGTGTCCGCAGCTGACGCTCGCGTACCCGGGCGGCGAAGTGCAGAGCGACGCGATCCTCACGCGTCCGTCGCGCGCGACGCTGCGCGCGCGGCTGCAGGCGCTCGTCGCCTCCTCGCGCGCGCGCGGCTGGAAGGGAGCGGCGCGGTGAGCGGGCGCGAGCCGACGCCGGGGTGGTGCGCGCGCGAGGTCGAGGAGGAGCTGCCGGGCCTGCGGCTCTCGAGCGTCGAGCTCGAAGATCGGGCGGCGTCGGCGGCTGACCGGCGCCGCGCCGCCCGACGTCGAGCGCCGCCTGCGCGAGCTCTCCAACCGCTTCCGCGGGGCGACGGCCGTCGCCGTGCGGCGCGAGCCGGTGCCGTCGGCGTACCGCGTGTTCTTCCGTCACATCGGCCTCGACCCGGAGGTCGTGCGCACGCCGATCGAGTCGGCCGTGCTCGCGCGGATGGTCAAGGGCGGGTTCCTCTCGCGCGGCCTGCTCGAGGACGCGCTGCTGATCGCGCTGCTCGATACCGGCGTGCCGGTGTGGGCGCTCGACGCCGAGCGTCTCGACGGTCCGCTCGGGATCCGCGCGAGCGAGGACGGCGAGCGCCTCGGGCGCGTCGAGGCCGCGCCGCAGCTGCCGGCCGGACGGCTCGTCGTCGCCGACGCGTCGGCGGCGCTCGCGGTGCTGTTCGGCGAGCTCGCGGGCGAGCATGCGCCGCACGCGCGCAGCGAGCGGCTCGCGCTGTTCGCCGTTCAGGTCGCAGGCGTCCCCGAGCTGTACGTCGAGGAGGCGCTGTGGAGCGCCCGCAGCGCGCTCGAAGCGGCCTGAGCGCTGGTAGAATCGGCGCGTCCGGCGTCGGCAGGAGGAGTCGGAAGCGTGAGCAGCGTCGAGCAGGTCAGGGTCGGTCGCGCAGCGGCGCCGAGCGAGGCGCTCGACGAGCGCGCCGCACGCCGTTCGCTGCGTGCGCAGGTCGCGCGACTGGAGCGCGAGCTGTCGGAGCTCGTCGCCTCCTCGTTTCCGCACGTCCCGGTCGGCGCGGCGCGCGTCGGCGCGCCGGGGCCGATCGGTCCGCGCCTGTTGACGCTCGCGCAGCTCGAGCGTCAGCGCGACGCGCTCGCCGGACGCCTGCAGGACGTGCGCCGGCTCGCGCGGGCGCGCGCCGATCACGAGCGCCGCGCGCGCGAGCTGCTCGAGCGGATGAAGCTCGAGCCCGGCCGCTACAAGTTCGTGCGCCTGCCGTTGCGCGATCTAGGCGAAGGCGGCTGCGGAGTCTGGGAGGTCCGCCCGCGGCTCGGCCTGATCGGGATGCTCGCCGGCTGGTGGCAGCTCAAGCTGTCGTCAGGCTGTCCGTTACCCAGGGGGTCGCGCCGGCGGCGCGACCCCGGCCGGCGGAGGCGCACAGCATCGCCGCGAGCGTGCGGCGCTGACGCTCGGTCATCGTCCCGATCGTCTTCTTCTCGGACATCGGGATCTGGGCGAGGAACTTGCGGCAGCGCGTCTGGCCCCAGCGGCGCTGGCTCATCAGCAGGTCGGCGACGGCCATGCTCTGCGCCTCCCACGGGCACGCGAGAATCACCTCGGCGGCATCGATCTCGTCCATCGAGACCTTGCGCTTGAGCTCCGCGCGGGCCAGGCGCACCTTGTTGGCGCGCTCGAGCGCGCGCATGTACTGCGGAGCAGGGGCGATTGTCGCTGTCGCGTTCATGTGGATTCTCCCCGTCGCGGTCGCCAGGGGAGCGAGCCGCAACATCCTTGCTTGATTTTTTTGACGAGTTGCGCTCGTCATGTCCGTCCGCGATCGACCGAGGGTCGCCGGCTGCCGACCCTGAAGATTTGACCTGGAGATGAGCTTGCCGGGCGACCCCGGACGTCATGCAGAGCGCTCACGCAAGCTACGTCAGCGCGGGTCTCCCGGTCAAGGAACGTACTCTGCCTTTCGACGCTAGAAGCGACCTTTTTCTGTCGCGCTCGAACTTGTGAAGATCTGGACAAGTGGCCCCGCCCCGCGGGGCTCCGACAGCCGTCCAAGCGCGCTGCGACATCTACACGAACGAGTTCCCGCTCGCGACTCAGCGGTGCTGCGCGCCGGGCCTCGGCAGCGGGCCGTGCTCGGCCTCGAACGCGCTCTTGACGTGCGCGAACGCGTCGAGCGCGCGCTCGAGCGTGGCGGCGTCGTGCGTCGCCATCACGCTCGTGCGCAGCAGCGCGCCGCCGGGCGGGACGGCGGGGTGCAGCGCGGTGTTGACGAACACGCCGGCGTCGTACAGCGCGCGCCACAACAGCGCCGCCTTCCAGTCGTCGCCGACGAGCACGGGCACGATCGGCGTGACGATCGTGCGCTCGCCGTCGGCGTCGCGCACGCCGGGTGCATGCATCTGCACGCCGTCGTCGTGCGGCAGCGTCTGCGGCGCGACGACCGCGAAGCCGCGATCTTCGAGGCCGTCACGCAGCAGGCGCGCGTTCTCGAGCACGCGCTCGAGCAGCGGCGAGCCGTCGTCGGAGCGCAGCACGCGCAGCGCGGCGAGCGCCGCGCCGACGGCGGCCGGCACGGCCGAGGCGGTGAACAGAAACGCGCGCGAGTACAGCCGCAGGTACTCGATCACGTCGGCCGGCCCGGCGACGAAGCCGCCGCACGAGGCGAGCGACTTCGAGAAGGTGCCCATCCGCAGGTCGACGCGGTCGGCGACGCCGAGCAGTTCGGCGGTGCCGGCGCCGCGCTCGCCGAGCACGCCGGCGCCGTGCGCCTCGTCGACCATCAGCCGCGCGCCGTAGCGCTCGCACAGCTCGCAGATCGCGCCGAGCGGCGCGATGTCGCCCTCCATCGAGAAGACGCCGTCGACGACGACGAGCACGCCGCCGCCGTCGGCCTGCGCGCGCTCGAGCATCTTCTCGAGCTTGTCGAGGCGGTTGTGGCGGAACGGTCGCAGCTTCGCGCGCGAGAGCAGGCAGCCGTCGAGGATCGACGCGTGGTCGCCCGAGTCGACGATCACGGTGTCCTGCGGGCCGAGCAGCGTGCCGAGCGTGCCGACGTTCGCCTGGTGGCCGGTCGTGAAGACGATCGCGTCGTCGGTCTCCATCCACTCGGCGATCTCGCGCTCGAGCTCGAGGTGCAGCGGGATCGTGCCGTTGAGCAGGCGCGATCCGGTCAGGCCGGTGCCGTAGCGGTGCAGCGCGTCCTCCGCGCCCCGCATCACGCGCTCGTCGCCGGTCAGGCCGAGGTAGTTGTTCGAGCCGAGCATGATCCGCTCGGCGCCCTCCATCTCGACGACCGGCATCGCCGGCGAGCTCAGCACGTGGAAGTAGGGCAGGATGTCCGCCTCGCGCGCCGCGGCGAGCAGCTCGGCGCGATCGTGCTCGCGGGCCTTGGCGAAAACGTCGGTGGAAGTGTGCATGTAGTGTGCCTCGGCCGTGGCAGTCGAAGTCAAAGCGGTCTCCGGCGGTCGAGACCTGAAGCGGTTCATCGACGTGCCGTTCCGGCTGCATGCTAACCACCCGCAGTGGGTGCCCCCGCTGAAGCTCGAGCGGCGGCTGTTCCTCAACCGCCGGATGAACGCGTTCTTCAGCCACGGCGAGGCCGAGTACTTCCTCGCGCTGCGCGACGGCCGCGTCGTCGGCCGCGTCAGCGCGCACGTCAACGACGCGTTCAACGACCACCAGAAGAAGAACTGGGGCTGGTTCGGCTTCCTCGAGTTCGAGGACGACCAGAAGACGCTCGACGCGCTGCTCGACGCCGCCGAGCGCTGGCTGCGCGAGCGCGGCAAGGAGCGGATGGTCGGGCCGGCGAGCTTCACGATGAACGACGAGAGCGGCGTGCTGATCGAGGGCTACGAGCGCAAACCGATGATCGCGCAGCCGTGGAACCCGCCGTACTACCGCGAGCGTCTGGAGCAGGCGGGGATGACGAAGGCGATCGACCTGTTGATGTGGAGCCTCGACGTCAAGGATCGCGACAAGGTGCTGCCGGTGATGTGGGAGCTTGCCGAGAAGGTCGAAAGCGAGCACGGCATCCGCGTGCGACCGATGCGCCGCTGGCAGCTGCGCAAAGACATGGACGCGTTCGCCGAGGTCTACAACTCGGCGTGGTCGAAGAACTGGGACTTCGTGCCGTACTCGAAGAAGGACCTCGACGGGTTCGCGCAGGAGCTTCAGATCGTCTTCGACAAGCACTGGTTCATGCTCGCCGAACGGATCGACACGGGCGAGGTCGTCGCGATGGCGATGACGATCGTCGACGTGAACGAGCTGCTCGCGAAGATGAACGGCCGGCTGCTGCCCTTCGGCTGGTGGTACCTGCTGAACAAAGGGCGCATGATCAAGCGCCTGCGCGTCGGCTTCCTCGGCGTCAAGCCCGAGTACCAGCACACGGGCGTCGCCGCGCGCCTCTACCAGCTGCACTACGACGCCGCCGAAGTGCGCCCGCAGTCCGGCGGCGAGATGGGCTGGATCCTCGAGACGAACACGCCGATGAATCGCGGCATGGAAATGATGGGCGGCGAGGTCGTCAAGCGCTATCGGATGTTCGAGCGCGAGCTGGCGCCGGCCGCGGCGTAGCGGCGGACGCCGAATCCGTAGCACAGGCATCAGGCGATCGTGGGTCCGCGAGGTGGTACTGAGCTTGCGGATTGCCTGCTTCGGCGCGAGGAATGGGAGCGGTCACGGCGCTGTCCGCCCGACGGCAGTGGGGTTTCCTGCCTTGGTAGCCTTGGTGGCAGCGTGGCAACGACTACCGTCGAGATCGACAGCGACCTGTTGGCGCGGCTGCGTGAGCGCTCGCCGGGCAAGAGCGATCGTGAGCTGCTCGAGGATCTCGCGGCGGTCACGCTCGGGTTCGAGACGATTCATCGCGTGCAGCGGCGCACCGCCGAGGCTGGTGTCGACCAAGAGGAGATCGAAGGCGAAGCGGTGCGCGTCGTACGCGAGCGCCGGCACCGGCGCGCGGCCGGGCAGGCCGCGGGTTGAAGCGTGTCGTAGTCGATCCCAGCGTCCTGCTCTCGGCGCTCGTCGGCAATCCGGAGGCGGCGCCCGCGCTCCTGTTGGAGGCGATCCACGGTCACACGCTCGAGATCTTCGCCTGCCCGGCGCTGATCGCGGAGGTCCGGGATAACCTCATGGAGCCGTACTTCCGTGCGCTGCTGGATCAGGGCGAGGCCGAGCAGGCCGTGAGCGCGATCGAGCACGTAGCGACGATGCTCGAAGCCCGGCCAATCCCGAGCCGGTGTTGCGCGACAGCAGCGACGACTATCTGCTCGCGCTCGCGCGATCCTCGAAAGCCGAGGCGATCGTCACCGGCGACAAGGATCTGCTCGACCATGCCGGCCTGCAGCCGCCCGCGATCAGCGCGCGCGAGGCCACCCGCAGGCTCGCCCAGCCGCCGCCCGAGTGAGTTTGGCGCTCTACAATCGCCGCTCGACAGCCCGAGCACCGGCCTGCGATGCGGTACGCCGGCCCAGCGAGAGCCCGGCGGGCAATGACACCAGGGCCGACCTTATGTGACGTTGCTGAACCTGATCTTCCCGCGGATCTGGACGCTCAGAGCATCGACGATCGGCGCTGTGATTGGTGTGGACTCGGTTTCCTGTCGCCGCGTCACTTCGTGGAGTCGGCCGACGCGTGCAGCAGTGATGGTTGAGTGGCGATAGATACTCGCGCATCTGTGTCGCTCGCTCGCCCGGCCGGCGGTAAGCCGTGCTGCGAGGGCTACTCGCCGTAAGTCCGTTCCGGGCGGTCAGTTCGTTCCGATCAGCGATGTGGTCTGAGGCGCCGTCTACACTGAATCGATGAGCGTCGACGTTCACGCGGGCACGCCCGTCGAGCACGAGCCCGACGAGGTCGTCGACGCGCTGCCGGTGCTCGCGCAGGAGGCGAGCATCATCGGCGAGCAGCGCTTCGCGGGCGAGCTGTCGCGCTCCTCGGGCGCGATCCCGGCCGTGCAGGCGGCGGCGGTCGCCGCCGGCGGATTCGTCGCGGGCGCGGCGGTCGTCGGTCTCGTGACGCGCCGCCAGCGCCACGCCGCCGCGCTCGCGAAGGGCCGCGGGGGACGGGGGCGGCTGCGCCGTTCGCGCAAGGACTCGACCGGCGTGGGCGAGCTCGTCCAGATCGTCGGCAGTCGCTCGCTGCTCGTAGACGTGCACCTGCTCGGCCGCGGCTAGCGCCGCGGATCGTGGCGAGCGGCATCGAGCAGCGCGTCGAGGTCCGGCCTGCCGGGCCGTTTCGCCTGCCGCGCGGTGGCATCGACGGGCTGACGCGCCGTCGCGGCGGTGTGCTCGAACGTCTCTTGCACGACGGCGGCGAGCCGGTGCTCGTCCGCGTCGCGCAGCCGGCGCACGACCGCGTCGTGCTCGGCGCGCGGGCGCGCACGCGCGCGGCCGCGACGCACGGGATTGAGCGGATGCGCTTCGCGCTCGGCGTCGACGAGGACCTGCGCGCGTTCCATCGCCGCTTCGCGCGCGACTCGCTGATCGGCCGCTCGGTGCGCAGCCGTCCGTGGCTGCGCGTACGGCGCCGGCCGGACCCGTTCGAGGCGCTCGCGTGGGCGGTCTGCGAGCAGCTGATCGAGTACGAGCGCGCGGCGGTGATCGAGCGACGCCTGCTCGCCGCGCTCGGGCGGCGCTGGGTCGGCTGGGACGGCGCCGCCAGCCCGCTGCGCGACCTGCCGAGCGCCGAGCGGCTCGCCGGCACGGCGCCGGCGCGCCTGGAGTCGTTCGACCTCGCCGCATCGCGCGCCGTCACGCTCGTGCGCGCCGCGCGCGAGGTCGCGCGCGGGCGCGTCGACCTGCACGACTCAGATCACGAGCACGGCTGGCGCCGGCTGCGCGCGATCCCGGGGATCGGCAGCTGGACGGTCGAGATGCTCGCGCTGCACGGCCAGGGACGCCACGACCAGGTGCCGGCTGGCGATGTCGGCCTGTTGAAGCTCGTCGGGCGCGTGCGCGGCGGCGGCGATCCGTACGCGCGGGCCAGCGAAGGCGAGGTGCGCGAGTTCTTCGCGCCGTACGAGGAGTGGGCGGGTCTCGCCGCGGCCCACATGATCGGCCTGTGAGCGGGCGGTCGCTCCGGGCCGGACGCGTCTAGCGAGGGACGCGCGGGAGCACGCGCGTGCGTTCGCCCGCGCCGGCGTCGGTCGAGCCGCGCGCGGCGCGGCGGTCGCGCTCGACGAGCAGCGCGAACGTGGGGCACGACTGCGCGGCGCGCTTTGCGTGCGAGAGCAGCGCGTCGGGCAGCGGCTCGTCGTCGATCACCGGATAGCCCCACTCGTCGAGCGTGATCCGCTCGGGCAGGAGCTCGGCGCACATGCCGTGCGCCTCGCACGTGATCGGATTGACGCGTACGCGGTGGCTCATCGGGCGACCGCCTTGAGGTTGCGGCGTGCGCTCGTGCGCGCGTTGACGGGCAGCGGCAGCTCGGCGGGACGCGCGCACGCCTCGCAGCGGCCGTGACGCGCGTGATCGGCGAACTCCAGGGCGAATGTGACGAGCGCGCTCTGGACGAAGCGCGCGGCGCCGTCCGGGTGCCCGCAGGCGCCGCGTCGGCGCACGAGCTGCGTGAGCGCTTCGACGCGCCGCTCGCCGTCGCTGCCGGCCGCGCCGGCGGCGATCTCGGCGACGGTTGCCGCGAGCGCGCCGAGGCCGTTGACGCACGGCCCGCACTGGCCGGCGCTCTCGTTCGAGAGCCAGCGCGCTACGCGCGCTGTCTCGGCGACGGGACAAGCTTCGTCTGACAGCAGCGCGACGACGCCGGCGCCGAGCGTGGCGCCGTGTGGTGCGAGGTGTTCGTCAGACAGCGCGACGCCGCGCAGGTACTCGCCGTCGATCCACGTGCCGGCATAGCCGCCGAGCAGGACCGCGCGGATCGGCGTCGTCGCACCGCCGGCGGCTTCGATCAGTTCGCTCAGGGACGCGCCGTGCTCGATCTCGTAGACGGCCGGGTTGGCGACGGGCCCGGACAGCGTGACGAGCGCCGAGCCCGGCTGCGAGGAGGTGCCGAGCGCACGGAACCACTGCGAGCCGTTGCGCGCGATCAGCGCGATGTGCGCGAACGTCTCGGCGTTGCTGACGAGCGTCGGGCGGCGCGAGACGCCCTGTTCGAACGGCAGCGGCGGCGTGAACGTCGGCAGCGCCGGGCCGCCGGAGAGGTGGTTGACGAGCGCCGACTCCTGTCCGGCGACGTAGCCGGGCGGGGCGGTGCTGAGGCGCAGTCGCGGCCCTCCGAGCGCGCGCCGTTCGTCGATCGCGGCGGCGACCGTCTCGACGCTCGCGCTCGCCGACTCGCAGACGGCGACGATCACCTCGTCGGCGTCGAGCGCCTGCGCGGCGAGCTGCGCGCCGTCGAGCATCAGGTGCGGCGCGAGCTGGCACAGCGTGCGGTCCTTCAGGCTCGCCGGCTCGCCCTCGGTCGCGTTGACGACGACGATCGGGCGACCCTTCGCGCTCGCGACGGCGAGCATCTTCGTCGCGGTCGGGAAGCCGGCGCCGCCGTGCCCGCGCAGGCCGGAGCGCTCGAGCTGCTCGATCAGATGCGGCGTCTCGCGGCGCTTGCGCCTGCGCTCGAGCGGCAACTCGCCGTGCGTGGCGATGTGGTCGTCGAGCGTCAGCGGCGAGCCGTCGGTGCCGGCGCCGCGCAGCAGGCGCGGCAGCGTGCGCGCGTCGGTGTCGAGCGCCGTCGGCTGCTCGTGCTCGAGTAGCGCCGTAGCCGTCGAGAGCGGGCTTCTCATCGTTTCGATCCTTCCTTCGACTTCGTATGCGAGGAGTGCCCCAGCAGCGAGCTCGGCGTACCCGAGCGCTTGGCCCATTCCGAGCCTAGCGGCCCGCCGGGCAGCCACAGCAGCAGGAACAGCGAGAAGACTCCGGCGCCACCGAGCGCCGCGCCGCGGGCGCGCAGGTTCTGCGGCCAGCCGGACAGCACGCGTGCGAGCACCGAGGCGAGCACGACGAGCAGGCAGCCGATGCTCAGCGCGAGCAGCCAGCCCGATTTGACGTCGCTGCCCGTGCCGAAGCCGTGCAGCAGCGCGATCGGCCAGCTCGCGTACGTCAGCCAGTGGATCGCGCGCCACGTGCCGTAGCCGAACCGCCGCCGCAGCATGCTCGTGATCGTGACCGCGACGAGCAGG
Source organism: uncultured Solirubrobacteraceae bacterium (assembly GCA_963782925.1). Taxonomy (GTDB): domain Bacteria; phylum Actinomycetota; class Thermoleophilia; order Solirubrobacterales; family Solirubrobacteraceae; genus Palsa-744. The sequence continues at coordinate 737,227 of CAWALH010000002.1, read as the reverse complement.
TCGAACGAGAGCGCGCCGAGCCCGAGCCAGAACGGTCGGTAGGAGCCGACGAACGGGACCAGCGCGTCGACGATCGAGATCGGCGCGAAGCTGTCGAGTACCGACGTGACGATGTGCAGCAGCAGGAACACCATCGCCAGCAGCGAGACGTTGCGATGCAGCGTGTCGACGATGAACCGCGGCCACTGCGGCGTGCTGAAGCGGCGCACGTCGAGCACGCCGAGCGCGACGGAGCCGGTCAGCAGCAGCAGCGCGACGGCTCCGGTCGAGCGGGTCAGGTACCAGTAGGCGCTGCCGCCCGAGGCGGCGAGGATCGACGTCATCGCGCCGCCGCCATGAGCTCGTTTGCGCGCGGCTCGTCTGCGACCGCGCCTTCGGGCGCGGGCCAGCCGCCGGTCCGCTCGACGTGGCCGTCCTCGCCGTGCAGGCGGGCCGGCAGCCCGAGCCCGTCGAGCCAGTCGACGGCCGAGCGCCCGCGCACCAGTGCGGCGGTCGTCGCGATGTTCGCCTGCGCGCAGTCGGCCGCGGCGACGCTGACCGTCTGCCAGCACGAGCGCGCCGGAACGCCGGTCGCCGGGTCGATGATGTGGTGCATCGTGTGCCCGTCGTGGCTCCAACGTCGCGCGGTCGTGCTCGACGTGGCGAGACCGCCCGAGCGGATCGAGATCGTCTGGCCGGGCGCCGAGGCGTCGCTGCGGTGGTCGTCGGTCACGCGTACGCGCCAGCCGCCGGCCGGCGCGGCGCCTGCGGTCGCGATGTCGCCACCGAGGCTGACGAGCACGCCGCAGCCGCTCGCCGCGTGCGCCGCCGCGGCGGCGCGGTCGGCCGCCCACGCCTTCGCCGTCGCGCCGAGGTCGAGTTGGATGCCGGCCGGGACGCGCACGGTGCGCGTCGCCGCATGAAGCTCGATCGTGCGCCAGCCCGAGCGCGCGCGCAGGTTCAGCACCGGCGCGGCGGGCGCCGGCAGAGCGGGCTCCGCACGCGGCGGCGTGAGCAGGCTCCAGTCGCGGTCGTAGCCGGCCAGCTCGAGCGCGCGTCCGACCGTGGGATCGACGTCGCCGTCGGTCAGCCGTGCGGCGTCGAGCGCGAGCTCGAGCGCCTCGAACAGGAGCGAGCCCGTCTCGACCGGACGCCCGGCGCGGGCGTTGAGCCGGACGAGCTCGGAGTCGTCGCGGAAGCGGCTGCACGCGCGGTCGATCGCGTCGAGCTCGCACTCGACGGCGCGGCGCGCGTCGGCGAGCCCGTCGCGCTCGACGCTGCGCACGACGACGCTCGTGCCGAGCGCGCTCCAGCTTGCCTGCGCGAGCGGCTGCACTGTCCTCGCCGCGCTCGTCACGATCCTCCCGAGATGACCGGCGCAGAGCTTTCTTCGACCGCCGGCGCGCTCGCTTCCGAGGGAGCGCTCGCTTCCGGCGCCGGCGTCGATTCGGGCGTCACTTCGGGCGCGGCTTCCGGAGTCGCTTCCGGCGTCGATTCGTGCGTCGCTTCCGGAGTAGGTTCGCTGCTTGCTTCGGCCGACGGTTCGCTCGCGGACTGCGGCGCTTCGGCCGGCGGCGTGATCGCTTTCTGCGTCGAGGTCTGCGTCGAGCTGTGGCGCGTCGTCGCCGCCTTGGCCTTGTGCGCGGTCGTCGAGGTGCTCGTCTTCGCCTTGCCCGGGAACGCCTGCGCGGCGACCTCGGTCAGGACCCCGGTCAGCGCGACGCTGCCGGCGAGCAGCCAGCGGTTCGCGAGCGTGAGCCGTCGCAGTGAGCTGTCGCGGGTGTGTGCGTGGTGCAGGCGCATGTCAGTGGTGGAAGTTGTGGGAGAGCCACGGGCCGAACTGCGGGATCACGACGATCGCAAGCACCGTTCCGAGCACGAGCGCCGAGCCGAGCGAGAGCGTCCGTCCGGCGCGTCCGTTGAGCTCGCCGCTCCACTGCGCCCGTCCGCCGGCCCGCGCCTCGCGCCCGTAGTCGGCGCCCAGCGAGCGCACGACCTCGGGCAGGTGTGCGAGCACGTGGATCGCCATGAACGCGAGCCATGCGAAGAAGCTCAGCTTGTGGATCGGGAACAGCGTGCCGCGCGCGCTCGGCCCGGCGAACAGCAGCGCGACGCCGCTGCCGAAGACGATCAGCGTGGTCAACACGACGAGCGGGGCGAGCAGCCGTAGCGTCGGCGGCGGCGGACCCTTGCGCACGTACGGCGCATTGTGCGTGTAGTAGCGAACGAAGCGGTAGCCGGTGCTCGCGAGCTTCAACGCGAGCGGGCCGATCAGCAGCATGCCGACGAACAGGTGCACCGACATGAGTTGCCCGATGCGGATGATCGTCACACCGAGCACCGCGAGCAGCACGATCAGGACCGCGCCGGTGTTCGACGTGAGTCGCTCGTTGCCGCTCGTCCCGCCGCCGAGCAGGCGCCGTGGGCGCGCGAGGGCGGTGGGGGACGCCGAGGTGGGGTTCGCCGGAATCCGGCGCTCGACTGCCATGTAGCGAGTGTGCGAGCGGCGACTAAGGGTTTGATAACCGCAGCATGAGAATGCTCTCGGAAAGTTGCCTCTGCAATTTTCCGTGCGGGGCGTGCCGACCTCCCGCATCGTTGCCGTGCGCCGTGCGCCTATCCTTGGTGGTCGATGGCAGCGACAACGCGCCCAGAGCGCGACGCGGCGGGCGAGGACTCGCCGCTCGCGCGCGAGCCGCAGGCGATCTCGCGTGTGCTCGTGATCGAGGACGAGCCGGGAATCGTCGACTTCGTCCAGCGCGGGCTCGAGGCCGAGGGCTTCGACGTCGCCGCGGCGACCGATGGCGTCGAGGGCGAGCGCCTGGCGCTCGGCGGCGACTTCGACGCGGTCGTGCTCGACCTGATGCTGCCCGGGCGCTCGGGCCTCGAGATCTTGCAGACGCTGCGCCAGGCGCGCCCGACGACGCCAGTGATCGTGCTGACGGCACGCGGCGAGGTCGAGGATCGCGTGGCTGGCCTGGAAGCCGGCGCCGTCGACTACCTCGTCAAGCCGTTCTCCGTCGCCGAGCTCGTCGCGCGCGTGCGCGCGCAGCTGCGCGTCGTCGCGCAGGCGTCGGCCAGCACGCTGCGCGTCGAGGACATCGAGGTCAACCTGCTGTCGCGCAAGGTGTCGCGCTCCGGACGCACGGTGACGCTCTCGACGACCGAGTTCGAGCTGCTCGTCTACCTGCTGCGCCACCCCGGCCAGGTGCTGACGCGCGATCAGATCCTCAGCGCCGTGTGGGGCTATGAGCACGATCCGACGACGAACGTCGTCGACGTCTACGTCGGCTACCTGCGCCGCAAGCTCGGCGCCGCCGACGACCCCGCGCCGATCTTCACGGTGCGCGCCGTCGGCTACCGGCTCGGCGGCGCCGGCTGAGAAGATGCGCGCGCTGCGCGGACGCTTCAGCCGCGTAGGGCTGCGCTGGCGGCTGGCCGGCTGGGTCGCGTTCGTCACGCTGCTGTGCACCGGGATCGCGTTCTTCGCGGTCTATCGCGGGACCGGCACGCAGCTGCGCCAGCAGATCGACGGCGAGATCACCGGGTACGCGAAGGGGCTCGCGCACGGCCTCACGCGCGCCGCCGTCGCGACGCCTGCGCGCGCCCGCGCCGAGGCCGCCGAGTTCGTCGGCGACCAGTCGTTCGCGGCGAGCTCGACGCTCCTGTTCGTGACGATGCCCGGCTCGCCGACCGTCACCAACCGCCCCGAGCTGTTCTCCGACACGGCCAACCCCGACAACGGCGAGACGGCCGACGAGCAGGCGCGCGAGAACGTCCTCTCGCACCGGTTGCTGACGCAGCCGGTCGGCTACTCGACCCTGTCGCTGCCGGACGTCGGCAACCTGCGCCTGCTCAAGCGCACGGTCCGCCTGCACGGCGGCGTCGTCGCGACGATCGGCGTCGGCGAGCCACTCGGCGCGGTCACGCACGCGCAGGCGAGCGTCGCGCGCGCGTTCGTCCTCGCCGGGATTCTCGCGCTCGCCGGCGCGCTGCTCGCGGCGCTGTTGATCGGCACCCGCGTGTCGCGGCCGCTGCGGCGGATGGCCGCTGTCGCGGCGCGCGTCGACGCCGGCGACCTGCACCCACGGATCCACGACACCGGCGGTCAGGCGGCGGAGGTGCGCGTGCTGAGCGACGCGTTCAATCACATGCTCGATCGCCTGACCGACGCGTTCGCGCGCCAGCGCGCGTTCGTCGCCGACGCCTCGCACGAGCTGCGCACGCCGCTGACGGTGATCCGCGGCCAGCTCGAGGTGCTCGCCTCGCAGCCGTCGCCGTCGGGCGCCGAGGTGCGCCGCGTCGAGAGCCTCGTGCAGGCCGAGCTCGCGCGGATCAGCCGCCTGGTCGATGACCTGCTGCTGCTCGCCAAGAGCGAGCAGACCGAGTTCCTGCGGACTGAGCCGATCGACCTGCGCCCGTTCGTCGAGCAGCTGTGGGAGGGCACGAGCATGCTCGCCGACCGCCGCTTCGAGCTCGGCGAGGTTCCCGAGGGAACGCTGCTGGCCGACCCCGACCGGCTCGCGCAGGCGCTGCGCAACCTGATCGCCAACGCCGTCGAGCACACCGCCGCCGGCGACGGGCTGGTGCGGATGCGGATCGAGCAGCTGCGCGACGGACGGCTGCGCTTTCTCGTCGATGACGACGGCCCCGGGATCGCGCGCGAGCAGCGCGAGCGGGTGTTCGATCGCTTCCACCGCACCGACGAGGCGCGCGACCGAGCGTCCGGCGGCACCGGCCTCGGGCTCGCGATCGTCCGTGCGATCGCGCTCGCGCACGGCGGCGGCGTCAGGGCGGCGCGCTCGCCCGAGGGCGGCGCGCGGATCGAGCTCGTGATCGCCGGCTTCAGCCACCGGCCGCCGTCGCCGCGCAGGCCGCAGCTCGAGCGGGCGCTACCTGAGGATGCCGGTGTGCCCGACCGAGTAGCGGCCGGGCTCGGGCCACACGCATAGGCCGTGCGGACCCTGTCCGACGGGGATCCGGTGCAGCAGGCGGCCGGTGCGCGTCGAGATCGCGTAGACGGACGCGTCCGAGCGCCCTGACAACCAGAGAATGCTGCCGTCGGCCGAGACGTTGCCCATGTCGGGCGTCGAGCCTTCCGGCAGTCGCCACTTCGCGATCGGGCGCCGCGTCGCGAACGAGATCACGCTGATCGAGCCTTCGGCGCGGTTCGACACGTACAGGTCCTTCGCGTCGCGGCTCGGGTAGAGCCCGTGCGCGCCGGCGCCGGTCAGCTCGAAGCGAATCACGCGCAGCGTGCGCACGTCGATCAGCCAGACGCCGCCGAGCGCCATGTCGGCGACGTAGAACGTGCGCCCGTCCGGCGAGAGCTTGACGTCCTGCGGCTGCGCGCCGGGCGCCAGGCGGATCACGCGCACGACGCGCTCGCTGGCCAGGTCGACGACGATCGCGCGGCCGTCGAACTCGCACGAGACGAGCGCGTAGCGCCCGCCGGCGGTGAAGTCCATGTGGTCGACGCCGCGACACTGCGGCGTCGGCAGCGCGTGGTGCAGCGCCATCGTGCGCGGATCGCGGAAGTCGAGCTCGCGCCGGGCCTCGGCGACGACGATCGCGAAGCGCCCGTCGGGCGTGAAGTACATGTTGTACGGGTCCGTCACCGCGATCGGACGGCCGGGCCTGCCGGTGCGCGGGTCGATCGGCGTGAGGCTGTTGCCGAGGTCGTTCGTCACGTACAGCGTGCGCAGGTTCCATGCCGGCACGACGTGCTGCGGCAGGGTGCCGACGGGGAAGCTGTCGATCACCTTGAACGTCCGCTGCGAGATCACGTCGACCGTGTTCGATTCGCTGTTCGGCACATACACGAGCGCCGGATCGCCGCGCACGACGGGGCTGAGCGCCCCGGCGCGGTCGGCCGCGTAGACGTCGTTGCGGCCGAGCGCCGGCGGCACCGCGCCGGGCGAGGGAACTTCGACGCCGCCGTGCGCGCCGCCCGTCGTGCCGACGCCGAGACCTGCGGCCGGCACGTCGCCTTCGCCCGTCCGCGCCCGCGTCGAGCCGCCGCCGCAGGCGGCGAGCGCGGTCGCGAGTACGAGCGCCGTCACCGCGGCGAGTCCGCCGCGCCGCCTCATCGCGTGCGCGGCACGAGCGTCAGCGCGACGTCCTGGACGGCGCCCGCGCTGTCGCGCCCGCCGACGGCGAGGATCCGGCCCGGCAGCGAGGCCGCGCCGAGGTCTGACAGCGCGCGCGGCAGCCGGCCCGCCTGACGGACCGTGCCGCTCGCTGGATCGATCGCAAGGATCGCGGAAGTCTGTTCTGAGAGCCCTTCGCCGCGACCGCCGATCACGTACATCAGCCCGTTCAGCGACGCGCCGGCGGCGTGCGTCAACGGATGCGGCAGCTCGCCGATCTGGCGCACGCGGCCGCTCGCCGGGTCGAACGAGAGGATCGCGCGTTCGGCGGTCGTGCCGTTAGTGCCGCCGGCGATCAGCACGTGGTTGCCGACGGCGGCGACGGCCGCGTAGCGGAGCGGGCGCGGGATCGTCCCGGCGACGTGCGCTCCGGCTCCCGGCGTGAAGGCGACGATCGTACGCAGCGGCACGCTCTCGGTGTACCCGCCGACGACGTACGCCGCACCTCCGACCGACGCCGCCGCGACGTCCGACGCCGGCGCCGGCAGATGACCGACCTCGTGCGTGCCCGAGCGCCCGACTTCGAGGATCGCCGTGCTCGCGGTTTCGCCGTTGCCGCCGCCAAACAGGTACGCGCGCCCGCCGACGCTCGCCGCGGCGGCGTCGTGCAGCGGCGCCGGGAGCTGACCGATCGAGCGCGCGCCGCCGGCGTCGATCAGCGTGACACTCGCGAGCGAGGAGTCGCCGGCGTCGAGCCCGGCGAGCGCGAGCACGCCGCCCGCGCCGGGCGTGACCGCCGGTAGCTGCACCGCTTCGGGGAGCTTCGTCGTCGCCGCGACGCGCAGCGCCGGTGAGACGCTCGCAGCCGGCTTTGTCGCGGCGGCGGCGCCGGACGCCGTCGGCCCCGTCGCGGTCGCGCCCGAGCTCGACCCGCCGCCGCCTCCGCCGCAGCCGATCAGCGCCACGGCGAGGACGACCGCCGCGAGCGGTCCGAAGCGCATGGCGGCGGGCACGCCGCCAGCTTCTGTGCGACGCCTAAACCGGAGCTGAGCGCTCGATGAGAACACGCTCACGCTCGCGCCGCGCGCCGCATCGCTACGGGACGAGCACCGCGGCGCCGTGGAAGCGCCCGGCGCGCAGATCGGCGAGCGCTTCGTTGGCCCGCTCGAGCGGGTAGGTGGTGACGTGCGTCTGGACGGGGACCTCCGGCGCGAGCGCGAGGAACTCGCTGGCGTCGGTCCGCGTCAGGTTCGCGACCGAGCGCACGATCCGCTCCTGCCACAGCGAGCTGTACGGGAACGACGGGATGTCGCTCATGTGGATGCCGCCGCAGACGACGACGCCGGCCGGCGCGACGGCGCGCAGCGCGAGCGGCACGAGCGCGCCGTCCGGCGCGAAGATGATCGCCGCGTCGAGCTCCTGCGGCGGGCGCTCCTGCGACGCTCCCGCCCAGACGGCGCCGAGCTCGCGCGCGAACGACTGCGTCGGCTCGTCGCCGGCACGCGTGAACGCGTACGCCTCGCGCCCCTGCGAGACGAGCACCTGCGCGAGGATGTGGGCGGAGGCGCCGAACCCGTACAGCCCCACGCGGTGTGCGTCGCCGCACATCCGCAGCGCGCGGTAGCCGATCAGTCCGGCGCACATCAGCGGCGCCGCCTGCTCGTCGGGATAGCCCGGCGGGATCGGGAAGCAGAAGCGCGCGTCGGCGACCGCGTGCTCGGCCATGCCGCCGTCGATGTCACAGCCCGTGAAGCGCGCGCGCGGGCAGAGGTTCTCGCGCCCCGATAGGCACCACCTGCATTCGCCGCAGCTCCAGCCGAGCCACGGCACGCCGACGCGGTCGCCGAGCGCGATCACGGTCTCACTCGCCTCGCCGAGCGCCTCGACGACGCCGATCATCTGATGGCCGAGAATCCGCGGCGGCTCGCGGATCTCGACCTCGCCGTCGAGCAGGTGCAGGTCTGTGCGGCAGACGCCGCAGGCGCGCACGCGCAGCAGCAGCTCTCCCTGGCCGGCCGACGGGACCTCGCGCTGCGCCGCGCGCAGCGGCTGCCCGACCCGCTCGAACAGCATCGCGCGCATCCGCTCAGCCGAAGAACAGCTCCGCGGTCTCGTACAGCCGCGGGTCGAGCAGCTTCGGCTCGCGCAGCGCCTCGCCGAGCGGCGTCTCGACGATCTCGGTGCCGCGCAGCCCGACCATCACGCCGGAGCGCCCGCCGAGCGCCGCGTCCATCGCGCTGACGCCGAAGCGCGTCGCGAGCACGCGGTCGAACGCGACCGGCGTGCCGCCGCGCTGGACGTGGCCGAGGATCGTCACGCGGCTCTCGTAGCCGGTCCGCCGCTCGAGCTCGCCCTCGAGCAGCACGCCGATCCCACCCAGCCGCGCGTGGCCGAACGCGTCGGTCGCGGTTCCCTCGCGCACCTGCAGCGTGCCTTCCAGCGGCGTCGCGCCCTCGGCGACGACGACGATCGAGAAGCTGCGGCCGCGCTCGTGGCGGGCGCGCAGGTGCTCGACGACGCGCTCGATGTCGAACGGTCGCTCGGGGACGAGGATCGCGTCGGCGCCGCCGGCGAGGCCCGCGTGCGTGGCGATCCAGCCCGTGTGCCTGCCCATCACCTCGACGACCATCACACGGTTGTGCGACTCGGCCGTCGTATGCAGGCGGTCGATCGCGTCGGTCACGATCTGCACGGCCGTCTGGAAGCCGAACGTCACGTCGGTGCCGCCGAGGTCGTTGTCGATCGTCTTCGGGACGCCGACGATCGGCACGCCGGCTTCGTGCAGCAGCAGCGCGACGCCAAGCGTGTCCTCGCCGCCGATCGGGATCAGCGCGTCGACTTCGCGTGCGCGCAGCGTCTCGCGGATCGCCGCCGTCCCGTCGCGTCCGTCGGCGTACGGGTTCGTTCGCGACGTGCCGAGGATCGTGCCGCCGCGCGGAAGGATGCCGGCGGTGCTCGCGAGCGTCAGCTCGACCGCGTCGTTGGCCAGTAGGCCGGCCCAGCCGTAGCGGAAGCCGACGAAGCTGTTGCCGGGCCCGGCCAGCCCGCGGCGCACGACCGCGCGGATCACGGCGTTCAGCCCGGGGCAGTCGCCGCCGCCGGTCAGCAGGCCGACGCGCATCGTCAGATCCCCTGCCCCGGCAGGAACTCGTTCGTGAACGGCGGCAGCGCCGTGTTCGGATCGTGTTTGAGGAGGGTGTGAGAGAACATCCAGTTACCGAACGTCGCCCACGCGGAGGGGCTCTGCCAACCATAGGGCTTGCCGGTTTCGCTCGGCAGCGCCGCGGGCAGCGTCTGCTGGATCGAGGCGAGCTGCAGCTTCGCTTCCAGCGACGGGTTCGCCTGGACGACGAGCGCCGCCGCCGCCGCCGGGTCGGCGCGCACCTCCCGCTCGCCGCGTGTCAGCGCCTGCAGGAACGCTCGCAGGTCCTGGCCGCGCGTGTGTGCCTCGTCTTCGCGTACGACGAGCACGAGCTCGTCATACGTTGGCACTCCAGCCTTGTCGACCGGGATGACCACCGGGCGCTTGTGCATCTGCTGCAGCTGAATCGCCTCGTAGTTCCAGAAGCCGCCGAGCGTGGCCGCGACTTTGTTCGAGAGCATCGCCGGCACGAGGTTGAAGCCGACGTTGACTTCCTTGACGCTCGCCGGGTTCGCGCCGGTCGCCTGCACGGCCGTGCGCAGCTCGGCCGACTGGTACGGGATCCCAGCGGTGCCGACCGTCTTGCCGGCGAGGTCGGCGACCTTCTTCACGTGGCCCGACGCCAGCGCGATGATCGACGTCAGCGGCCGCTGCACGAGCGCGCCGATCGAGACGAGCTTCAACCCTTCGTCGCGCGCCAGCAGCAGCTCCGGCTCATAGGAGATCGCGATGTCGGCCCTGCCCGCGGCGAGCAGCTTCAGCGGTTCGGACGGGTCGGCCGGCGTCTTCGGTTCGACGTTCAGCCCGACCGCGCGAAAATCGCCGTGCGCGAGCGCCGCGTACAGCGCCGCGTGGTCGGCGTTCGGGAAGAAGTCGAGCACGACCGGGAACGGCTTCGCGCTCGCCGCCGTCAGCGTGTCCTGCTTTGAGCCGCACGCCGACAGCGCGAGCAGCGCGGCGACGGCGGCGAGCAGGGCGAGGGCGATGCGGGTGCGGCGGCGCGGCGCGGACGAAGCGGTCAAGGCGTCTCTCCTCGTTGTCGGGTCGCCCACGGCGCGAGCCTACGCTCGGCCAGCGACAGGGCATAGAAGCATGCGATCGCGAGCGCGAACAGCAGCAGCGCGGCGGCGTAGGCGCGCGGGGTCTGCAGCGCGGTCAGATCGGCGCCGATCTCGTGGCCGAGCCCGGCGTGCACGCCGCTCGTCGCCGTCTGCGACTCGGCGATGTACGCGCCGATCACGCCGACCGCGAGCGCGATCCGCGCGCCGCTGAGGGCCGCCGGCAGCGCCTCGGGCAGCTCGGCGAAGCGGAACGCCTGCCAGCGCGTAGCGTCGAGCGTGCGCAGCAGCTTGATCCGCTCGCGATCGGCCGCGCGCAGCCCGTCGACGGTCGTCACGAGCACGGGGAAGAAGCAGATCAGCACGATCACGACGAGCTTCGGCAGCACGCCGAAGCCCCACCAGAAGACGAGCAGCGGCGCGATCACGGCGATCGGAATCGCCTGCGAGCCGACCGCCAGCGGGTAGACCGCGCGGCGCAGCGCCGGCGAGAAGTGCACGAGCACGGCCAGCGCGAAGCCGAGCGCGAGCGCGAGCGCGATGCCGAGCGCGACCTCCTCGGCCGTCGGCGCGAGGTTCGCCGCGAGGAAGCCGGCGTTGTCCCACAGCGCCGCCGCGATCGCGTGCGGCGCCGGCAGCACGTACGAGCTCGTCGAGCCGAGGTCCGCGTACAGCTCCCACGCGCCGAGCAGCACGAGCACGAGCGCGAGCGGCGGCAGCAGTGCGCTCAGCGTGCTGCGAGCGCGCTCCCGAGCGATCACGCGCCCTCCGCGCCGTGCGACGACGCCGCCAGCGCGAGTGCGTCGAGCGCGCGCTCGCGCAGCGCGACGACGTCCGCGTCGGTGCGCGAGCGGGGGCGCGCCAGCGGCACGTCGAGCTCGGCGACGACGCGCCCCGGTCGCGGCGAGAGCACGACGATGCGGTCGGCGAGCACGACCGCCTCCTCGACGTCGTGCGTCACGAGCACGACCGTGCGCGGCTCGCGCGCGAGCGCGCGCGTCAACCAGTCCTGCAGCTCGGCGCGCGTGATCGCGTCGAGCGCGCTGAGCGGCTCGTCGAGGCACAGCACCGGCTTGCCCGACAGCAGCGTGCGCACGAACGCGACGCGCTGGCGCATGCCGCCGGACAGCTCGGCCGGCGCTGCGCGCTCGAAGCCGGCGAGGCCGAGCTCGGCGAACAGCGCCGCCGCGCGCCGGCGCGCCTGCTCGCGCCCGACGTGCGCGATCCGCAGCGCGAGCGCTGCGTTGTCGAGCGCGTCGAGCCACGGCAGCAGCAGGTCGCGCTGGGGCATCAGCGCCGCCGGCTCGCTCGCGACACTGCCGCGCTGCGGCTCCTGCAGCTTGCAGATCAGCTCGAGCAGCGTCGTCTTGCCGCAGCCGCTCGGCCCGACGATCGCGAGCAGCTCGCCGCGCGCGACGCGCAGCGAGACGCCGGCGAGCGCCGCCACCGGCGCCCCGCGGCGCTGTTCGAAGACGCGCTCGACCCGATCGAGCGCGACCGCCGGCTCGTCCGCCGCGCGTTCGCGCTGCGGCTCGGCGAGGAACTGCAATTGCGTTGCCACTTCGCTCCCTTCGCGGGCATTACCCCACAGGTTCTAAGGGTCGGCGCCGGTGGAAATCGCTTTCCCGGGGCGCCATCTCAGCCGGCCTTCCGCCAGCCCCCCTGGTGTCTGCTTGCTGGTCCGATGCTACCGGGGGAGCAAGCGCCTTGGTCCGACGGATGCTTCTGAGTTCTTCCCGCTCGAGCCTCAGAAGGCTGTGGGCTCGTGCTTGCTATCGAAAGCGTTCCGCACGACTGATCGTTTGGCTTGCGAGCCAATCCTCGGGATTCGCGAGCGACGGACCGAACTGCACATTGCCATCGCGGTCGACAAAGGCCATGAGTGGCCGAAGCTCATCGACCTCGAGAGACGGTGACGCGTCTCGCTTCGTGAGGAGAACACGATCGACAAGCGTCCAGACTCGGCCGATTCGTCTGATGACCTCCGCGGTCGACCTAGCGGTCTCGGCGCTTCCGGCGCGAGACGCTGCGTGGCTGACCTTGTTACGAAGCGTGCGGATCGCTTCGAGCTCGGCTCGATCGAAGCCCAGTTCGACTGCGGGAGGAAAGTTCGCGAGCAGTTCAACGAGTTCTGCGCCATGTGCTTGAAAGGCAAACTCGAGCGTACGCCAGAGCTCACGAAACTGTCCGATGTTCGTATCCATTCGGAGGGCTTCGCGGTAGATGGTCACAGCGCCGCGCTGGGCCAACTCTCTGATGAGCTGCGCATCCACGGGAGAGTGATCGGCAACCTCGACGCCCGTAGTTGCCTGCAGGGGAAGACGGGCTCTCGTGGTGCCAAATCGTTCGAGTACACCGTCGTCCTCGAGTGTGTTGGCGACATAGTCGTTTGGGAGATCGGGGAGTTCCGCGAGGCTGACGCTCAGGTTGATCCCAATCGCGAAGCTGATCGCGGCGCCGATCCTGATTGCGCCGTCCATCAACTCGTGCACGTCGGGACTACTAAGTGCGGCCCGACCGAGCACGTCTGGGGCTTCGACGATCTGATTGGTCCGTGCGACAGTGCGCTGCCCTCTGATCACTATCGGTGGGCGTGACACGGGGTCTCCTCGCAGGTCCGACGTTCCTTCCATTAGCGAAAGTTTGAAGTCTCCGTATGGTGAGAGCTCGATCTTCATGGGGAGGCTTGGGGTCAGGACTTCGGGATTTGGATCCAGGTCGCCACCGTGCCACCAAGGCGCATGGGCAGTAAAGGTCATCCTCAACTTCATCCGACGATCCTAGTTGCGGCACGCTGGCCGTGAGTCACGTGCAACTCTGCCCCGACCGATGAGCGAAGTTGCTGTGGGTTGACGACGAAGTGCCTCAGGCCGACACGACCGGCCGCGTCAGCGCGCGCACGAAGTCCTCGAGCTGGCCCGTCGTCCAGCACTCGAACGCCGTGCAGTACTGCTCGTAGGCGGCGATCACCGAGTCGCCGTAGTTCCAGTAGAGGCGCGGCTCGGGATTCAGCCAGAACGTGCGCCCTGCGCGTGCGGCGATCTGGGCGAAGATGTCGGCGCGCGGGTCGCGGCCGTTCGTGCGCGCATCGCCGAGCACGATCACTGTCGCGCGCGGGTGCAGGTCGTCCTCGACCTGCACGAGGAACTCCGACCACACGCGGCCGTAGTCGGTGTAGCCGGAGATGTCGGCGACGCCCGCGTCGGAGCCGATCCGTTCGGAGACGGTCTTGAAGTTGCGCTCGTGTTCGAAGATGTCGGTGACCTCGGAGATTCGCTCGATGAACACGAACGAGCGCATCTTGCGGAACGTGTCGTGCAGCGCGTGCAGCACCGAAAGGAAGAACACCGACGCCGACGTGACGCTCGTCGAGACGTCGCACAGCACGTAGATCTCTGGCCGTTTCGGCCGGCGCGGGCGGAACTTCAGCTCGACCGGCACGCCGCCGGTCTGCAGCGACGCGCGCATCGTCCGGCGCACGTCGACGTGCGCGTGCTTGCGATGCCCGCGCAGCTGCATCCCCTGTGTCGCCAGCCGCCGGCGCAGCTGCGCGACGACGCGGTGCACGGCGGCGAGGTCGGCAAGCGGTCCCGACGGCAGCGCGCGGTCGAGCTCGCCGAGTGGCCGCGCCGGCGGCAGGCTGCCCGTGCGCTCGATCTGCGAGCGCTCGAGCTCGCGCCGCAGGAGCGCCTCGAAGCGGCGCAGCTGGTCGCGCGGCAGGCCGTCGCGTCGAGGATCGTCCGGCGGTAGGTCGGGCTGCGGCTCGGCGCGCAGGCCGAGCGCGCGGCGGATCCGCTGGACGTCGACGCCGATCACGCCCGAGCCCTCCTGGCGGCGCGCGAACGCGGCGATCGCCATCCGCGCGAGGTCGCGCATCGCGCCCTCGGCGCCGTCGCGCACGGCCGCGGCGATCTCCGCGCGCAGCGCCTCGAGCTCGTCGTCGGACAGCTCGTCGAGGATCGCGCGGTCCTCCTCGCGCACGCCCTCACGCGCTGCCGCGAGCTCGACGGCGCGGAAGAAGAAACGCTCGAACACGAGCTCGAACACGCGACGGTCCTCCTGGCTCTTGGCGAGCGTCGCCGCGAGCGCCTCGCGGAAGTCCTCCTGCGTCGTCCAGCTGATCTCGCGCAGCACGGCGAACGCGTCGAGCAGCTCTGACGTGCCGACGGCTACGCCCTCGCGGCGCAGCTCCTCGCCGAACTCGAGCACGCGGGCCGGCAGGCCCTCGGGGGCGGGCACGCTCGCGCTCGGCCGGCGCTCAACCGACATCGGCGGGCGAGCCGAGCTTCAGCCCGACGCGCTCGGCGACGACGTCCATGTCGGCGCGGTGCTTGACGATCACCGACATCGTCTCGTTGAACGTCTCGGAGTCGATTTCCTCGACGCCGAGCAAGAGCAGCGCGCGCGCCCAGTCGATCGACTCGGCGATCGACGGCGGCTTCTTCAGGTCGAGCTCGCGCACCATCCCGATCACCTCGACCAGCCGGCGCGCGATCGTCTCGCGCAGGTCCGGCGCGTGCAGGCGCACGATCGCGAGCTCGTGCTCGAGCTCGGGGTAGTCGAGCCACAGGTACAGACAGCGCCGCTTCAGCGCCTCGGTCAGCTCGCGCGAGTTGTTCGACGTCAGCAGCACGATCGGGTGCGTGCGCGCCTCGACGCGGCCGAGCTCGGGAATCGAGATCTGGAAGTCCGAGAGCACCTCGAGCAGCATCGCCTCGAACTCCTGGTCGGTCTTGTCGATCTCGTCGATCAGCAGCACGACCGGCTGCTCGGAGGCGATCGCGCTCATCAGCGGCCGCGCCAGCAGGAACTCCTCGCCGAAGATGTCCTCCTGCACGGCTTCCCAGCCCGTGTCCGACGCCTCGGCCTGGATCCGCAGGAGCTGCTTGCGGTAGTTCCACTCGTACAGCGCCTTCGCCTCGTCAAGGCCCTCGTAGCACTGAAGGCGCACGAGCTCGCGCCCGAGGTACGACGCCAGCGCCTTCGCCAGCTCGGTCTTGCCGACGCCCGCCGGCCCCTCGACGAGCACCGGCTTGCCGAGCCTCGTCGCCAGGAACGACACGAGCGCCGTCGACTCGCCCGGCAGGTAGCCGACCGAGCGCAGGCCGGCGGCGACCTCCTGGACCGAGCCCGGCTCAGAAGCCGGTGCGCTCGACGACGCAGTGGGTGAGGTGGACATCGTGCGACGCAATGATAGGCGTCGGCGATGGGAGCGCTCTATGCGCTCGGCTGCGGTTCCTCGTCCGGCTCGTACACGCGGGCGACGCGCGGCGCCAGCAGGTAGACCGCGACCGCGAGGCCGAGCACCGTCCCGTCCTCGAACGCGGTGTTGCGCAGCACCTCGGCGACGAGTTCGCCCTTGGTCACCCCACCGGCTTGAGCGCGAAACTGTTCGAGCCCCGTCACGAGTAGGTACATGTGCTCGCCGAGCAGCGCCAGCGCGAGTCCCAGTAGCCCGCACACGACGAAGAACGCGAGGCCTCCGACCGGCCCGACGTCGAGGTCCGGAAGCCAGCGGCTGCCGACGATCGCCCCGCCGCAGAGGCAAAGCACGAACACGACGATCGGTGCGCCCACGCGCCGATCCTTCCCACCGCCTCGGACGGACATGGGTTGCGAGAAATGGAACTTCGTGTCTACGGCCTTGGCGCAGATTCCGAGATTCTGGAGGTACAGTCTTTGCCGATGGCCGGCGCCGATCAGGCTGGAAATCGCAGGCCTGTCGTCGTGGTAGCGGCGTTCGTCGTGTTCGCGGCAGCCCCGTTTGTCTATGCGGCAGCGCATGCTTCGTTCTGGCAACGGCATTCTCGCGCTCCGCTCGCGACGGCTGTCGTCGCGATTCTTCTGGTCGCGCTTGTGACGCGCCGCCGGTGGGCGTGGGTCTTGCTCGTGCTCTTGCACGGCTTCGCGGTCGTCTCGTTTGCCTGGGCATCGGCGTCTGCGGTGATGTTCGTTATCGACCTGATCGCCCTTGGGTTGCTGGTGTCTTCGCCGATGAGGCGGTACGTCGGTTGGCGAGTGCCTCGCACCGCCCGTTCAACTAGCCAGGCACGTATCAGCTGATCTGCCCCTCGCGGCGGACATCTCTTGCCGGGCGTCCTACCCGTCTTCGTCCACCGGCGTGTCCTCGAACGACATCTGCTCGGCCGGCGCTCCGCCGCGCCCGGGCGGCGACGGCGGATATCGCGGACGTGCCCGCCGCGGGCGCGCGTCGCGCGCGTACGGCCCGGCCGGCGCGGCCGGCTCGACGGGGCTAGGCAACGCGGGGGCGGGCCGTGTCGTCGTCGTCAACTGATCGCGCTCTGCGCCGCGCCGTCCGGGCAAGTCTTCGTCCTCCTCATAAACATCTCCAGAGCTCCGCGCACCGGCACGGTCGCGCCTGCCGCCCGGCGCCGGGCCGTCCCGACGCGGACGCGCGAGCGGCGGTTCGCCGCGCTCGCTCGCGCGGATCCGCCTGCCGGTGTAGACGAGGCCGAGCGCGACGAGCAGCGCGATGAAGATGCCCCACTGAACGCCGACGGTCGAGCTGATCTTCGCGTTGCCCTGCAGGCCGGGCTTGTCGAGCAGGCGGTAGAAGATCAGGATCGCCGCCCACGCGCCGGCGATCGTCACGATCGCGCCGTCGCCGCCCGGCAGCTGGAAGTCGCGCCCCTCGGCGCGTGCGAACAGCAGCGCGAGCACGCCGGCGCTGACGAGCAGCACGGCCGCCTCGACGAACGAGAACGCCTGGAACGCGCTGAGGCTCTGCTCGGTCGAGCTCGCCGCGCCGCGCACGACGATCGTGTTGGTCTTGCTGTACCACGGCAGCAGCATCGACACGAACAGGCCGAGCGATACGAGCGCCGTCGTTCGCTCCTCGCGCCCGAGCGCGCGCCATGCGTTGATCACGCGCGTCATTTGCGCTCAGTCTAGGCGCGCGCTGGGCGCCTGCAGCGCGCTAGCCGTGCGAGACGACGATCGTGCCCGCCGCCGTCGCGAAGTTGCCCGCGAGGTCGCTCGCGCTGAGCGTCACGCTGAACGTCCCGCCGCCACGCGGCGTCGGCCACAGCAGGCGCGGCTTGCCGCGTTCGACGTACGCGCTGTTCGTCCACACGACGCGCGAGCCCTGCTTGACCGTCATCCGCACCGTCGAGACCTTCGACAGCGAGAACTGCACGCCGCCGCGCGCGCCGCCCTTCAGCGTCTTCGTCAGCAGCGCGATCACCGGCGGCGTCTTCTCGTACGTCGTGAAGTGCTGCGCCGTCGTGCAGTAGATCTCATCGCCCACGATCGGCGTCGGCGGCGGCGTGCTCTGCGCGCCGTGCGCCGCGGCCGCTTTCGCGCTCGTCCCCGGTTCGGTGCCGCCCGACGGCGTCGTCGGCTGCGGGCTCGTCGGCGTCGTGCCCGTCGGCGTGCTCGTCGTCGGCGTCGGCGCAGGCGCAGGCGCCGTCTGCATCGGCGGGCCTTTGCGCGTGCGTTCGCACAGGTGCTGGAGGAATTCGGTCAGCAGTTCGTGGTAGTTGAGGTTCGATTCGGAGAACTGGTCGTACAGCGACCACGCGCCGGTGTCGTAGTGCGGCGTCGCCGCGCGCGCCTCGGCGTCGCCTTCTTCGAACAGCTTCAGTCCGAGCGGGTCCTTCGTGATCTGCGTGTAGTCGTACAGCCCGACGACCGCCTGGATGAAGCCGTTGAGGATCCGGTCGCTCGGCGCGTACGTGTACTCGGCGTAGTTCGCGCCGGCTGGCGTCTTCGTTTGCACGCCGGCCGACGGCGGCGTCTCGAAGATCCCGAGCGCCTGCTGCGCGGCGTCGCGCAGCGGCTGTTCCTTGAAGCGCGACCACGCGCGCGCGAGCACCTGCAGCGCGGTGCCCTGCGACAGCCCGCTCGTCCACGGCGGCTTGCCGCCGTCGAACTGGAACATGTACTCCCACGCGATCCCGCCGCCGCGCTGCGTCGCGAGCGGGAGCACTTCGCCGAGCAGCTGGTGCAGGTTCGCGTTTTCGTGCCCCGACAGGAAGTACCCGTTGGCCTCGCCGAACGTTCCCAGCCACTGGATCTCGATGCCCTGCCCGGCGTAGTGCTCCCACACGAGCTTGCTTTCCGGGAAGCTCACGCGCGTGCCGCTCGGAACGAGCGGTTCGGTCGTCCACCACTGCCGGTTGCGTTCGAGCGTCACGAAGATCACCGGCAGGCGCGACGCGATGAAGTAGCCGCCGGCCGCCATCGCCTGCACGTTCGCGATCACCGCGCCGAGTTCGGCGCGGCGCGTGCCGCTGAGGCGCGCGAGCGAGCGCGTCGCCGCGGCGTACGCGCCCGCGTATTTCGCGTACAGCGCCGGCGTGATCTGGCCGCTGCGCTGCAGGCTCTGCAGCGCCGAGGTCACCGTCGGCTTCGCCGCCGCCGCCGCGCGCGTGCCGTGCGAGGGAGCGTCGTTCGAGGAGGCGACCGCCAGGCCGCCGCCCGCGAGCGCGAGCGAGGTCGTCAGTGCGCCGGCGAGCAGCGCGGGCAGGAGCTTTGCGCGCACGCGGCGCATGCTACGAGCGCCTCGTGCCGCTCGTGCAGCACTCGTTGCACGCTGCTCGCCACCGCCGCCGGTGACGAGATCGTTCGTTTGCGCTCACGCCTGACGGAACACGCGTGCCCGCGCGCTAGTTGCGATCGCCGTCGCAACACACGTGTACATACATTTGTGCGGCGGCGTACATTTGTGCGGCGGCGGCCGCTTCGGTTCGGCGCCGCGGCCCACTCGGCACCGATGCGGCGCCTACTCGGGATCGAGCTCGAGCTCGTCCGGTTCGAGCTCGTCGTCGTCCTCTTCGTCGTCCTCGTCGTCGCCGGCGGCGAGCAGCTCGCCGCCCGGCTGGTAGGTGACCTGGAAGTGCTCGATCAGCTCGTCGCGCTTGTTCTCGTCGAGCGGCGTGTCGTCGGCGATCAGCACCCAGTCGTCGCTGTCGAACTCGCCCGACTCGAAGATCTCGTGATCGACCTCGGGCGAGTCGTCGACGACGATCAGCACCTCGGTCTGCGGGTTGAAGTACATGCCCGGGCGGATCGTGAGTTCGTCGAGCTGAAAGCGGCGCGCGTCCTTCATGAGCGCGTTTATACCCGACTCGCGCTCGCGTGTGGTTACGGCGCGAGTTCGGCGAGCGTGCGCTCGACCTCGCCGTCGACGTCGAGCGGCGCGAGCCCCTGGCGCGTGCGGCGCTCGTTGCGCGCGATCACGAGCTGGCGCACTTCTCGCTCGATCCCCGGATCGTGGCCGCGCGCCGACGCGGACGCCGGTGCGAGCAGGCGCCGCACCTCGGCGTCGATGTCGAGCGCCGGTTCGCCGCGGCCGACCATGCGCTCGCTGCGCGCGCGCAGCATCTGACGGATCTCGAGCTCCTGCTCGGCGAGCTCGGCGCCGGAGCCGGGCGGCGGCGGAGGCGCTTCGGGGCCGGCGTCGCGCTCGGTCGCGAAGCCGCTGTCGCCGATCTGGTCGTACAGGCTGCCGCGGCTGAACAGGAAGACGAGCGACATGACGACCGACAGCGCGACGGCGCCGAACACGACGATCGGGAACGCGCTCTGCAGCACCTCTCGATTGTTGCCGATCCCCGTGCGCTCCGCTACCCTGATTCGGTGGGATTGACTGACCAGTCAATCACTGAGCCGGGACCGCCCGCCGGAAGCGCGGCGCGCCGGCGCGATCACCGATCCGCATCCGCCACCTGTTAAGGGGGAGTTCAGAAGAATGGTCGATTTCACGCTCACCGATGAGCAGAAGAACCTGCGCGAGATGGCGCACGACTTCGCCGTCAAGGAGATCCGCCCGGTCGCCTGGGAGTACGACAAGGACGGCACGTGGCCGCAGGACATCATCGAGAAGGCGTGGGAGGTCGGCCTGATGAACTCCCACATCGACGAGGCGTACGGCGGCGCGGGCGCGGGCTACCTCGACGGCTGCCTGATCGAGGAGGAGCTGTCGTGGGGCTGCTCGGGCATCCAGACGTCGCTCGGCTGCAACGGGTTGGCGACGGCGCCGATCATGCTGGGCGGCTCGGAGGAGATCAAGAAGAAGTACCTCGGCATGCTGACCGAAGCGCCGAAGCTCGCGTCGTTCTGCCTGACCGAGCCGGACGCCGGCTCGGACGTGTCGGGGATGCGCACGACGGCCGTCAAGAAGGGCGACAAGTACGTCATCAACGGCTCGAAGTGCTTCATCACGAACGGCGGCTACGCCGACTACTACACGGTGTACGCGAAGACCGACAAGGACGCCGGCCACCGCGGCATCTCGGCGTTCGTCGTCGAGCGCGACTGGGGCGTCGTCGTCGACAAGAAGGAGGACAAGCTCGGGCAGCGCGCGTCGAACACGGCGACGATCTCGTTCAACGACGTCGAGGTGCCGGCCGAGAACCTGCTCGGCGAGGAGAACCACGGCTTCAAGCTCGCGATGATGACGCTCGACCGAACGCGTCCGGGCGTCGCGGCGATGGCGACCGGCATCGCGCGCGCGGCGTTCGAGTTCGCGACCGACTACGCGCGCGAACGCGTCCAGTTCGGCGTGCCGATCGCGATGCACCAGGCGATCCAGTTCATGATCGCCGACATGGCGACCGAGATCGAGGCGGCGCGCCTGCTGACGTGGAAGTCGGCGACGATGCTCGACAACGGCGAACGCAACACGCTCGTCTCCTCGCACGCCAAGCGCTTCGCGGCCGACACGGCGATGAAGACGGCGACCGAAGCCGTCCAGGTCTACGGCGGCTACGGCTTCATCAAGGAGTACCCCGTCGAGAAGCTGTTCCGCGACGCCAAGATCATGCAGCTGTACGAGGGCACGTCGCAGATCCAGCGCCTCGTGATCGCACGCGAAACGCTGTTGCCGCGTCGCGTCGAGGAGCCGGAGACGGTCGGCGTCTGACGGTCTCTCTTTAGAGGATCGACGATCGGAGTTCGGGCGGCGTCGCTCAGGCGGCGTCGCCCACCCGCGCGCACCGGCCGTCGACTAGGATCTCGCGCCATCGCGATCGGCGGCTCGCGTCGATCGGTCTCCGGGGAGGGGCGCATGCTGCGCAAGCGCATCACGTACGCGAACGTCACGTCCACGATCGCGCTCGTGCTCGCGCTCGGCCTCGGCACGGCGGGCGCGGCCGTGCTGATCGGCACGCGCCAGATCAAGAACGGCGCCGTCACCTCGAAGAAGCTCGCCAACGGTGCCGTGACGGCCGCGAAGGTGAAGCGGGGCAGCCTGACGGCGTCGCTGTTCGCACGTGGGACGCTCCTGCGAGGCGCGACGGGCGCCGCCGGCGCGGCCGGACGAGACGGCGCCGCCGGCAAGGACGGCGCGGCCGGCAAAGACGGTGCTCCCGGGCTGGGCCTGACGGGCCTGTACGGCAACGGCAGCGCCGGCGACGTCACGCTGTCGGGCTCGACGACGCTGACCGACGATCAGGTGTACGCCAACCTCACGCTTGCGCCGGGCGCCGTGCTGATCACCGCCGGTCACAGGGTGTTCGTGCGCGACACGCTGACGATGGGCGCCGGCAGCCGCATCTCCGACGACGGCGGCGATGGCGGTGCGAGCGCAGCCGCGGGCGCACCGGCGGCGACGGTCGGCGGCGGGACCTCCGGCGGCCCGCCTAACCTCACCGGCGAAACGCCGAGCGCGAGCACGCTCGGAGGGGGCGGCGGCGTGGGCGGCGGAACCAACGTGCTCCCCGGCGTCCCTCCGAAAGCGCTGGGCTCGGCGGAGAGCGTCGTCGACGCGGAGACGCTGCCGCAGGCGCTGCTCGGGTATCTCGCCGACGGCGTGCGCTACGTCGGCGGCATCGGCGGCTCGGGGCAGTTCACGTCGGGCGGCGGCGGTGGTGGTGGCGGCGGCGTGCTGATCCTCGTGGCGCAACGGATCGGCGTGTCCGGCGGCGCGTCGATCACCGCGCGCGGCGGCGCCGGAGGTCCCGGCGCCGGCGGCGGTGGAGGCGGGGTGATAGTCGTCGCGAGCGAGCAGCCGCTTCCGGCGGGCCTGTCGCTCGACGCCGGCGGCGGCGCGGGTGGCGGCGTCGGCGCGGGCCCGCGCGCCGCCGGGCCGGGTCAGCCCGGGCGGGTCGTCACGATCACCGGCTGAGCGGCTCGATCTCGCGCGGCGACGGTCGGTGTCGCGCGCGGCCGAGCGCGCGCTCAGCGGATCAACAACGGCGTCCCGTAGGCGGAGACGACGGCGCCGGGCGCGACCTTGACGAGCACGCGGTAGGCGCCTTTGCTGACGCGCACGATGCGGCTGAACTGGCCGCTGATCGCGTTGCGCGGCTTGACGACGGTGCCGCCGGCGAGGATCCCGTGACCGCGCGCGATCCGCAGGACGCCGACCTGCGCGCCGACGACGGCCGGCGTGACGGTGCCGTAGACCCGCGCGAAGCCGCGCCGGCGCGTGCGCGCGACGTGGCTTGAGACGCGCACGGCGACGTTCTCGGTCGCGACCGGGCTGATCACGGGCGCGCTCGTCGGCGTGAACACGCGGAACTGCGTCGCCTGTTCGAGCGTCGGCACGATGAAGCTGAAACCGCCGGTCGCGGTCGTCAGCTCGGGGTTGCCGATGCTCACGAAGCCGGCCGTGAACGGGAACGCATTGGCCTGCAGCACGACGGCGCGGTTCGCGTTGCCGGTGCCCGACAGCGTGCCCTGGATCGTCACGGCGCCGCCGAAGGAGACCGGGTTCGGCGAGGCGAGGATCGCCAGCGAGAGCGGCACCTTTTCGGTTTTCAACGCGCGGTCTGAGCCAGTCGCGACGCCGTGCGCGTTGACGGCGACGAGGCGGTAGTGGTAGACGGTGATCGGCTGCAGGCCGGAGACCGGCAGGCTGACGGAGACGTTCGAACTGCCCGCGCCGGCGTCGGCGATCGACGTCTGCAAGCCGTACGCCTTCGTCGGTCCGTACTGGAAGTAGTACGACGTGTCGGCGCCATTCGGGTTGACCGTGCCGGCGAGCGTCGCCGTCGCGTAGCCGACCGAGCGCGCCGCACCGGTATTCGCCTTCGGCGCGCCGAGCGCCTGCGCGGCGGCGGGCAGCGCCAGCGCGGCGAGCACCGCCGCGCCGATCGCCAGCCCGCGCCTGCGCGTGGCGAGGCCCCGTGCGGGGCCGTCACCCCCTGAAGCATCGATCTGAAGCTCGCTCGTCTGACTCATGTCTGCCTCCCACCCGTGATCGCCCCGCGCCTACACCTGCCAACCCGCGCGCCGCGCGAGCGATGCGGTCGCGCGGCGCGAGCGATGCGATCGCGCCAGAGCGCCCACACGCCCGCGGCGACCGGCCGCGGCGGGATCGGCGCTGCCGGTACGCTGCGGCGACCCTAACCGCAAGAGGAGACGAGAAACCAGCATGTTCGTGTTCAAAGCCGCCGTCGTCGGCGCCGGGACGATGGGCGGACAGATCGCCCAGACGATCGCCGCAGCCGGAATCCCAGTAGTGCTCAAGGACATCGACGACGCGCTCGTGCAGGCGGGGCTCGACGAGGCGCGCAGCGTCACAAGCGGCCACGTCGGCAAACTCGTCGAGAAGGGCAAGCTGACGCCCGAGCAGGGCGAGGCGCAGATCGCCGAGATCGTCGGGCGGATCGAGGGCACGACGTCGTACGAGAGCTTCGGCGACGTCGACTTCGTCGTCGAGGCGGTGCCCGAGCGGATGGAGATCAAGCAGGCCGTGTTCGCCGAGCTCGACGCGTGCACGCCGGGCCACGCGGTGCTCGCGTCGAACACGTCGTCGCTGTCGATCACGGAGATCGGCGAAGCGACGCTGCGCCCGGAGCAGGTCGTCGGCTTCCACTACTTCTACCCGGCGTCGATCATGCCGCTGATCGAGATCGTCGAGGGCGAGGAGACCTCGTCGGAGACGGTCGCGACGGCGGTGACGTTCGCGCAGGCGATCCGCAAGCAGCCGATCACGTGCGCCGAGGTGCCGGGGTTCGTCGTCAACCGGATCCTCAACTCCTCCAGCGCCGAGGTATGGCGCGAGCAGGAGGAGAAGGGACTGTCGATCAAGAAGATCGACGAGGGGCTCGGCTCGGCCGGGATCCTGCCGCTCGGCCCGTACACGCTGATCAACCTGCTCGGCCTCGACACGGTGCTGCACGTCGCCGAACACCTGATCGAGTCCTACGGCGAGGAACGCTTCTTCGTGCCGAAGGGGATGCAGAAGCTCGTCGCCGACGGCAAGCTCGGCGCGAAGACCGGCGGCGACGGCTTCTACTCGCCCAGCGGCGAGCCGAACCTGCCGGGCGACGGCGACCCGGACATCGACGAGCTCGTCGAGCTGCTCTCGCTGAAGACGTTCCTCGAGGCGTGCCTCGTGCTCGAGGAGGGCGTCGCCAGCCACCGCGACATCGACTTCGGGATGATGGCCGGCGCCGGCCTCGACCCGCGGCGTGGTCTGCTGCCGCCGTTCATGCGCGCTGACGTCGAGGGTCTCGACACGGTGCTCGAGCGGATGGAGAACGCGCAGGAGCGCTACGGCGAGCGCTTCACGCCGCCGACGATCCTGCGCCGCCTCGTCGCTCAGGGCCGGCTCGGGCAGAAGACCGGCCAGGGCTTCTACGCCTACCCGCAGCCCGACGCGGAGCAGCCCGCGGAGGTGATCAAGCTCGAGACGCGCGAGGACGGCGTCGCGATCGCGTGGCTCGCGAACGGGCAGATGAACTCGATCTCGCCGCAGGTCGCCGGCGATCTGGCGAAGGTGTGGGAGCAGGTCAAGTCGGCGGGCGTGCGCGCGCTCGTGATCGCCTCGTCGAACCCGATGCTCTACTCGGCCGGCGCCGACATCAAGGCGTTCACGACGATGGACGCGGCGGCTGGCGAGAAGCTGATCCACGAGACGCATGCGCTGTTCAAAGAGCTCGGCGAGGACGGCGTCGCGACGATTGCCGCCGTCAACGGGCTCGCGTTCGGCGGCGGCTGCGAGCTGGCGATGGCGTGCGACGTGCGGATCGCCGCGCGCTCGGCGCTGTTCGGCCAGCCCGAGATCAAGCTCGGCATCATCCCCGGCTTCGGCGGCACACAGCGGCTGCCGCGGCTCGTCGGCGTCAACAAGGCGCTCGAGATGAACCTCGTCGGCGACCCGGTGCTCGCTGACGAGGCGTTCGAGTTCGGGCTCGTCAACCGCGTCGTCGAGGACCACGAACTGCTCGACACGGCGCTCGCGTGGGCGCGCAAGCTCGCGCAGGCGGCGCCGCTGGCGATGGAGCAGATCAAGCGCGTCTCCGCAGCCGGCGATCTCGACGCCGGCATCGAGGGCGAGAAGCGCGCGTTCGCCGAGGTGTTCGCGAGCGCCGACGCGAAGGAGGGCATCGCCGCGTTCCTCGGCAAACGGGCGCCGAAGTTCGAGGGCCGGTGAGCGCGAGCGCCGACACGCGCGCGCCGCTTGCTGCGGCCGACGTCGAGCGCTGCGCCGAGGCCGGTGGCCGCGCCGACGTCGGGCGCGCGGCCGACGTCGAGCGCTTGGCGGAGCTCGTGCGCGGTGCGCACTCGGTCGTCGCGCTGACGGGCGCCGGCATCTCGGTGCCGTCGGGCATTCCCGACTTCCGCACGCCGCGGACCGGCCTGTGGAAGAACGTCGACCCGATGGCGGTCGCGCACGTAGACGCGTTCCGCGAGGACCCGGTGCGCTTCTGGTCGTTCTACGGCGAGCGCTTCGCGACGCTCGGCGAGAAGCGGCCGAACGGCGCGCACGAGGCGCTCGTCGAGCTCGAGGCGCGCGGCCTGCTCGACGGCGTGATCACGCAGAACATCGACATGCTGCACCGCAAGGCCGGCACGCGCGAGCTCGTCGAGGTGCACGGCAGCATCGCGAGCTGCGGCTGTCCGCGCTGCGGGGGCGACGTGCCGCTCGATCAGACGCGCGCGCGGATTGCCGACGACGAGCACGGCGTGCCGCGCTGCGTGGCGTGCGACGGGCCGCTGAAGCCGCGCGTCGTGCTGTTCGGCGAGCTGCTCGACGGCGCGACGCTCGAGCGGGCGCGCGCGATGTGCGAAGGCGCCGAGCTGCTGCTGTGCATCGGCTCGTCGCTCGAAGTCCATCCGGTCGCTGGGCTGCCGCTGCTGACGCGCGAGGCCGGCGGCGCGGTCGCAATCGTCACACAGGGGCAGACGCCGCTCGACGAGCTCGCCGAGGTGCGGCTGCGCGGCGACGTCGTCGCCGAGCTGCGCGCGCTGGTCGCGGCGCTCGTCGACGCCGGCGAGGAGTAGCCGGGCGTCAGCAGGGCAGCCGCGGCGAGCGTCAGCCCGGCAGACGCGCGAGCGTCAGCAGGTACTCGGCGCTCGCGCGAAAGCCGCCCGGCGCCTCGTTGGCGTCGGTGTACATCTCGATCAGCTCGGCGCGCAGCTCGCCGTAGCGGCCCTGAGGCTCGAGCGCGTTCTTGGCGAGGATCGCCGGACCGAGCACGCGCTCGTTGTATTCGACCCACGCCTCGGGCGAGTCGCCGGCGAACGTGACCGTGCGGCGCTCGAAGCTGAGCTCGGCGCCGCTCTCGGCGAACAGCGAGCGCAGGTGCTCCTCGGTGCCCCACGCGACCGGCGGCGTCAGCTCGGGCGGCGGCGGGGGCATGTACGAGCCGACGGTCTTGAACATCCGCCCGTTCAGTCCCTCCGGCGTCCACGCCGTCAGCCCGATCGTCGCGCCGGGGCGCGCGACCCTGACGAGCTCGCTCGCGGCGCGCTCGTGACGCGGCGCGAAGATCACGCCGAAGCACGACGTCACGCGGTCGAACGAGTCGTCGGCGAACGGAAGCTCCTCGGCGTCGCCCTCGACGAAGCGGATCGCCAGGCCGGCGTCGGCGGCGCGCGTGCGCGCGACGTCGAGCAGCTCCGGCGTGAGGTCGAGGCCGGTCACGTTCGCGCCGGCGCGCGCCGCGGCGAGCGCGACGTTGCCGCTGCCGGTCGCGACGTCGAGCTGCTCGATCCCCGCGCCGGCGCCGACCGCCTCCACGAGGCCCTCGGCGACGCTCTCGATGTGGCGGGCGATGTCGGGGTAGTCGCCGATCGACCACATCATCTTCTGGCCTTCCTTGAACCCGCTGACATCGATGCCGCTCATCTGCGCCTCCTGTTCGTTGATGGACCGCGGCGACGTCTCTAAGGAATCTGGCTCGATGCTTTAGAGAGGTCGCTGGACCGTAAAGACGACTAGACGGTTGCTAGCGCACCACCAGGTCGCGTCCCGGCTCGATCTGCCAGCGCGCCGCGAGCGTCGAGAGCTCGTCGTCGAGCTCCCAGCCGTCGGCGACGGCGGGTCCGACGTATTCGGGGCTTGCGCCCTTCAGCGCCATGCAGCCGCTGTTGTCACCGATCGCGCGGATCGCGCGCACCTCGTCGATGCTCAGCGGCGACGGTGCGCGCACGGCGGCGAGCTCGGCGCGCTTGTCCTCGACCGGGCGCGCGCTCGCGCCGATCTCCTGGATCAACGTCGGCGCGACGCAGCGAACCGGTTCCTGCGCGAGGTCCCACGCGCAGGCGAGCTGCAGCAGCGTCAGCTCGTGGCGCTCGGCGAACGGTCGCATCCGCTCGATCCGCTCGCGCCCCTGCGCGACCCAGTCGCCGGGGCGGAACTTGCGGTGGTCGTACTCGGCGAACGCGTGCCCGGGGAGCACGTCGCCGTGGAAGATGCCGCCGTAGTCGACGACGCGCGCGATCACGTTGACGTCGTTGGCGGCGGCCGCGCCGAGCGCGAGCTCGCCCGGCCACGGCTCGAGCGGGTTGAGGATGATCATCGCCCAGTCGATCAGCGACGAGAAGCGCTCGACGCAGTCGATCAGGTCGAGCGTGAAGCCGTTGGCCGGACCGGGTGCGACGCCGAGCAGGCGTGTGAGGCCGGCGTCGCGAACGGCGGCCATGCCGTCCCAGACGGCGGCGCTCGTGTAGCCGGTGCGGTCGGGGTTGTGCAGCAGCAGCACGTCGAAGCGCTCGGCGCCGAGGCGCTCGAGGCTGCGCTCGGTCGCCATGCGGATGTAGCTCGCGTAGTTGCGCTCGGCGCGCAGGCGCGGGTCGGTGAAGCGCGGGAAGCCCTTCGCGCCGTCGCGCTCGCCCTCGTAGAAGTCGTGGCCGATCGCGCCGATCAGGCAGTAGTCCTCGCGCGGGACGCCGGCGAGCGCGCGGCCGAGCATCGCGTCGGCTTCGCCCTTGCCGTAGGCGTCGGCGGTGATCACCGTGTCGATGCCGTCGCCGGGGCGCAGCAGCGACAGCAGCCGCTCCTCGGCGAGCGGCTCGCCGAAGTGCATGAAGCGTCCGCCGCTCCACGTGCCGATCGCGGTCGTCGTCGGGTCCATGATCACTTCAGCCTAAAGCCCGTCGCCGTGCGAGCGCGCAGCGCGGCTTCGAGGCGGCCGAGCGCGTGCCGCACCGCCTCCTCGTCCGGCGACTCGCCGCCGAGTGCGGCATCCGCCTGTCGCTCGACGCCGTCGCGCAGCTTGCGCAGCTCGTCGATCCGGATCGCGAGATCCTCGCGCCGCTCGCCCGGCAGCTCGGTGAGCGCCGCCGCGTACGCGCTGCGCAGCTCGATCGCCGCATGCGCGAGCCGGCTCTGGTCGAGGTCGACGCGCGCGCGCAGCGCGAGCTCCTCGCACAGCAGCGCGGCGCCGCGGCCGCCGAGCAGCACGGCGAGACGCTCCTGCGGGCGCAGCGCCGCGGCGCGATCGCCGATCCGCTTGCGCCGCACGCCGCGGGGGCCGCGCCAGGGCAGCTCGACGGCGTGCGTCCAGAGCCCGTCGGCGACCTGCTCGCCCTCGCCCCAGCCGGCGCGGATCACGAGCGCCTGCTCGGGCGAGACCTCGTGCAGGTAGGCGTCGGCGGCGGCGATCCGGTGCATGTGCAGGACGCGATTCAGCACGGCGACGGCGTCGGTCACGGCACGCTCGCCGTCGAGGTCCGACAGCCATGCGCGCGCCTGGCGCTCGGCCGAGACCGACACCGGGTCGACGATCGTCGCGCGCGCCGTCGCGACCGGTGTCGGCTCGGGCTCGGGCTCGACCGTCGCCGGTCGCCGGCGCGAGGAGGTGCGCGCCGCGGCGTTCCACAGCGCGCCGCGCGCCGGCGGGTGGCGTCGCGCGCCGAGCGTGCCGAGCACGATCACGTGCTCGGGCTCGGCTTCGCTGTTCGCGCGCAGCAGGTAGCGCCCGTCGGGCGGTCCTAGCTCTCGGGGAAACTCGAACTGCACGAACAGGAACCAACGCTCGGTCATCGCGTCACCGGTCATCACCACGCAGGAGTGCGCGCCGCGCATGCGAAAGGAACCAACGCTCGGTCATCGCTGCACCGTATCCTTCCGACCTGGCGGTGACCGAATCCGCCGCGGACCTTCGTCGGTCCGCCGAACTCGACACAGGAGCGCAAGCATGTCCGATGTGAGCAACGTCGCCAGGAGCCTGCGTGAGCGGTTGAGTGAGAACACGGAGGAGCGGCTCGGGAAGGCACTTTCCGACCTGCTTGAAAACCCCCTAATCACTGGAGCCATCGGGCGGGCGTTCGACGCGCGCGAGAAGGCCTCTCAAGCACAGGAGGTTGCAATGGGTGCATTGAATATCCCGTCGGCTGCCGACATCGAACGGCTGACCCGACGGCTGCGGGCCGTCTCACACCGGCTGGAGGGCATCGAGGACGGTGTTCACCGTCTCGATCGCGCGCTGTCGCCGGGCGCCGTCGAGGCGCGACTGTCCGCGATCGAGGAGCAGCTCGGCCGGTTGACGAGCAAGCTCTCGAGCGACGTCGCACGTCCCGCGCGCGCGGCGGCGGCGGCAGCGGCGAAACCGACGCGCAGCAAAGCGGCGAAAGCGAAACCGGCGAAAGCGAAAGCCACGAAAGCGAAAGCGGCGACGAAAGCGAAAACTGCGAGCAAAGCGAAAGCGGCGGCCAAAGCGAAACCGGCCAAAGCAAAAGCCGCCGTCAAAGCGAAAACGGCGAAAGCGAAAGCCGGCGTCGGCGGTCCGGCGAAAGTAGCCGGCAAAGCAAAAGCGGCGAAAGCGAAAGCCGCGACGAAAGCGAAAGCGGCGGGCAAAGCCGGCAAAGCGAAAGCCGCCGGCAAAGCGAAAACGGCGCGCAAAGCCGCGACGAAAACCGCGAGCAAAGCGAAAGCGGCCGGCAGGTCGCGAGTCAAAGCGGCAAGCAAAGCGAAAGCCGCCGCGGGCCGCAGCAAAGCGGCGGGCAGAGCCGCCAAAGCGAAACCGGCGCGCAAAGCGAAATAGGGAGAGCGGAGGGTGCGACGCTAGGCGGCGGCCGGACGTGGGCCGAGCGCCGCCAGCGCGACCCCGCCGAGCCGCTCGGCGGCGTCGTGCAACGCGTGCGGCTCGATTCGCGTGCGCGCGCCGTCCTCGTCGAAGGTGTCGGTGACGGCGAGCACGCAGGCGACCGGCACGCGCGCGGCGGCGCCGATCGCGAACAGCGTCGCCGCCTCCATCTCGATCGCGAGCGCGTCGTCGTACGCGTCGCCGCGTGAGCGCTCGAGATCGCGCTCGTAGAACAGGTCGACGCTGAGCACCGGGCCGACGCGCGCCTTGGGGGCGCTCTGCGCGAGCGCGTCGGTCAGCGCGCGGTCGGCGGCGACACGCTCGCCGGCGCCGACCGCGCGCGAGGCGCCGTCGGCGCAGATCGCCTCGCGGGCGACGACGAGGTCGCCGAGCGCGAGCGTGCGGTCGAGCGCGCCGCACGTGCCGACGCGGATCGCGCGGCGCGCGCCGAGCTCGATCAGCTCCTCGAGCACGATCGCCGCCGACGGCCCGCCCATCCCGGTCGACTGGATCGTCAGCGCGAGCCCGTCGGCGAGCGCGTCTCCCGTGTATCCCCACAACCCGCGGTTGTGGTTGAACATCTTCGGCTGCTCGAGCAGCAACTGCGCGAGCGCCAGAGCGCGTCCGGGATCGCCGGGCAGCAGCACGCGCTCGGCGAGCGGCGCGGTCGGGTGCAGGTGGATCGCCTGCGGCGGCGTGGTCGCGCTGTCGGGCACGGCGGGGCGACTTTAGACTGCGACGCATGGGAAAGCCCGTCGCGTCGCGCATCAGTGGCTGAGCCGGCGGGCGATCGTGCGACGGTCGCCGAGGAGTTGACGCTCGCACAGGTAGCGGCGCGCGCGGGCGTCTCGCCGGCGACGGTCAAGCGCTGGCTCGCGATGGGCCTGGTGCCTGGCTACGAGGGACGCTGGACGGCGGCGGCGGCGGCGTACGTGCGCGTCATCGCGCGCCTGCGCGCGCGAGGGCACGCGCTCGCCGAGATCAAGCGCGCGAGCGACGCCGGCCAGCTCGCGGTCGGCCCGATCGAGGACCTGCTGGGCGGTTCGGAGGGTCGCTATACGGTGCGCGAGGTCGCGCGCGCGACGGGCCTGGAAGCGGCGCTGATCGAGCGGATCCTCGCGGCGATGGGGCCGGCGATCGGCGGCCCGACGCCGGAGCTGCTGTCCGAGGAGGACCTCGAAATGATGCGCTACGTCGCGACGATCCTCGAGGCGGGGCTGCCGTCGGTCGCGTTCCTGCAGCTCGCGCGCGTGTACGGCCAGGCGATCGCGCAGATCGCCGAAGCGGAGGTGCGCCTGATCCACCTGTACGTGCACGAGCCGCTGATGCGCGAGGGCAAGCCGAACGTCGAGATCGCCGAGGAGATGGAGGGGCTCGCGCGCGAGCTGATCCCGTTCGCGGCGCCGCTGCTGCGCTACACGCATGACCGCCTGCTCGGTCACTTCGTCGAGCAGGACGTGATCGGCCACATGGAGAGCGAGCTCGTCGAGCGCGCGTCCGAGGAGGGGCGCGTGCGCGTCGCGATCGTGTTCGCCGACCTCGCCGGCTACGCGCGGCTGACGGTCGAGCGCGGCGACGAGGAGGCGCTCGCGGCGGTCGAGCGCTTCGTCGAGACCGTCGAGCAGAGCCTGCCGGCCGACGCGCGCGTGATCAAGACGCTCGGTGACGAGGTGATGGTCGTCGGACCGGATGGCGCCGGGCTCGTGCGCTGGGCGGTCGGCCTCGCGGCGGTCACGCCGGCCGGCGACCCGCCGCCGCGAATCGGCATGCACTACGGCGAGGCGCTGTACCGCGACGGCGACTACTACGGGCGCGAGATCAACCAGGCGGCGCGCGTCGTCGCGCGCGCGGGCGGCGGCGAGGTGCTCGTGACGCGCCCGGTCGTCGACGTCGCGGCCGGCCTCGACGGCGTGCACTTCGAGCGGATCGGCGAGGTCGGGCTGAAGGGCTTCTCCGAGCCGACCGAGCTGTTCATCGCGTCGGCGCCGAGCGCGCCGAGCGACTAGGCGGCCGCGCGTGGGCGTCGGCGAGATCCGCGAGGCGGTGCGCGCCGGCGGGCTGCTCGACGACGACGGCGCGGTCGTCGCGATGCTGTCGGGCGGGCGCGACTCGGTCTGCCTGCTCGACGTGCTCGTCGCGCTGCACGGCGCGAGCGCGGCGGTCGCGCTGCACGTCAACTACGGCCTGCGCGCCGAGGCCGACGGGGACGAGCGCCACTGCGCCGAGCTGTGCGAGCTGCTCGGCGTCGAGCTCGTGCGCGTGCGTGCGGCGTCGGCGCCGGCGGGCGGCAACGTGCAGGCGTGGGCGCGCGACGTGCGCTACGCGGCGGCGCGCGAGCTCGCGGCGGAGCGCGGCGCGGCGGCGATCGCGACGGGGCATACGGCGAGCGACCAGGTCGAGACGATCGTCTACCGCCTTGCGGCGTCGCCGGGCCGGCGCGCGCTGCTCGGGATGGCGCCGCGGGAGCGCGGGATCGTGCGCCCGCTGCTCGACTTCACGCGCGAGCAGACGGCGGCGTACTGCCGCGAGCGCGGCCTGCGCTGGCGCGAGGACGCGAGCAACGAGGACGAGCGTTACGCGCGTGCGCGCGTGCGCGCGGCGCTCGTGCCGGCGCTGCGCACGGTGCATCCGGCGGCCGAGGCGAACGTGCTGCGCACGGCGCGCCTGCTGCGCGAGGAGAGTGAGCTGCTCGACGCGCTGGTCGAGCGCGAGCTCGGCGCTCCGGTCGAGCGCGGACCGACCGACCGTGCGCCGGCCGAGGCGAGTCCGCGCGCGATCGCGCTCGCGCGGCTCGCCGAGCTGCCGCCGGCGCTCGCGCGCCTGGTCGTCGTGCGCCTCGCCGAGGACGCCGCGGGGGACTACGTGCCGCAGGCCGGCGAGCGCGTCGACGAGCTGATCGCGCTGGGGCGCCGCGGCGGGCGCGCGGAGCTGCACGTCGGCGGCGGGGCCGGCGCGATGATCGAGGGCGGCGTGCTCAGCTTCCGCCGGCTGGCGCCGCACGAGACCTCGATGCGCGGCGAGACGTCTACGTCGCCGCCGGGGAGGCCGCCGGACGGCGACTAGACTCTCAGCGGTGGCGAGTCCGGTGCGAGCCCCAGAGGAGTCGACTGTCGGCGAGGTGCTGGTCAGCGCCGAGGACCTGCAGCGGCGCGTGGCCGAGCTCGGCGAGCAGATCTCGCGCGACTACGCGGGACGCTCGAGCTCGCTGCTGCTGATCGGCGTGCTGAAGGGCGCCGTGTTCTTCCTCAGCGACCTGATGCGCTACATCGACGTGCCGGTCGAGGTCGACTTCATGGCGGTCGCGTCGTACGGGTCGGCGACCGACTCGTCGGGCGTCGTGCGGATCCTCAAGGACCTCGACGCGTCGATCGAAGGACGCGACGTGCTGATCGTCGAGGACATCGTCGACTCGGGGCTGACGCTGCAGTACCTGATGCGCAACCTCGGCTCGCGCAATCCGGAGTCGCTCGAGGTGTGCGCGCTGCTGACGAAGCCCGAGCGGCGCAAGGTCGACCTGCCGACGCGCTACGTCGGCTTCGAGATCGCCAACCGCTTCGTCGTCGGCTACGGCCTGGACTTCGACGAGCGCCATCGCAATCTGCCGTACGTCGCGGCGTTGGAGCGCTAGCGCCGCGACGAGCGGCGCGCTCCAGCGTCCTCGGTCGCTCGTGTGCGGAGCACACTTCGCTCCCTGCGTCCTTGGATCGCTTGCTCCTCGCGGCGCTAGATACCGCGTTCTGACACGCACGCCGGAGCGCTCGCAAGCGCCGAGAACGCAACACCCTCATGGTAGGCTAGGGGACTGGTGACCACGATCTCAGCCGGCGCCAGACAGCGCAGGATCAACCTATGAGCCGTTTCTTCAAGAGCGCCGCGTTCCCGATTCTGATCGTGGTCGTGCTCGCGTTCCTCGCGGTGAAACTGGTCAATCCGGGCTCGTCGAACCACCGCAGCCACAGCTACCAGACGCTTGTCTCGAAGGAGCTTCCGCAGGGCGAAGTCCAGGAAGTCAAGTTCAAGAACAAAGGCAAGGCGCTCGAAGTCAAGCTGAAGAACAAGGAAACGTACGAAATCGGGTACGTCGAACAGGCGGCGCCAGAACTGATCAAGGAACTGCGCACGGACGGCGTCGCGTACAACGTCGAGGCGGAAAAGAGCAGCGCGCTGCTCGGCCTGTTGACGGTCCTGCTGCCGATCCTCCTGTTCTTCGGCTTCTGGCTGTTCCTGATGAACCAGGTGCAGGGCGGCGGCTCGAAAGTGATGTCGTTCGGCAAGTCGCGCGCCAAGCGGCTGTCGGCCGACTCGCCGAAGATCACGTTCCGCGACGTCGCGGGCGTCGACGAGGCGGTCGAGGAGCTGCACGAGATCAAGGAATTCCTCGAGAACCCGAAGAAGTTTCAGGCGCTCGGCGCGCGGATCCCGACGGGCGTGCTGCTGTACGGGCCGCCGGGCACCGGCAAGACGCTGCTCGCGCGCGCGGTCGCCGGCGAGGCGGGCGTGCCGTTCTTCTCGATCTCGGGCTCGGACTTCGTCGAGATGTTCGTCGGCGTCGGCGCCTCGCGCGTGCGCGACCTGTTCGAGCAGGCCAAGCAGAACAGCCCGTGCATCATCTTCATGGACGAGATCGACGCCGTCGGGCGCCACCGCGGAGCCGGTCTCGGCGGAGGTCACGACGAGCGTGAGCAGACGCTCAACCAGTTGCTCGTCGAGATGGACGGCTTCGAGGCGAAGGACAACATCATCATGATCGCGGCCACCAACCGGCCGGACATCCTCGACCCGGCGCTGCTGCGTCCGGGCCGCTTCGACCGCCAGATCGCCGTCGACCGTCCCGACCGCAAGGGCCGGGCGAAGATCCTCGAGGTGCACACGCGCGGCAAGCCGCTTGCGAAGGTGATCGACATCGACGCGCTCGCCGGACAGACGCCCGGCTTCACGGGCGCCGACCTGTCGAACCTGATCAACGAGGCGGCGCTGCTGTCGGCGCGGACGGGCAAGCGCGAGATCGGCCAGGAAGAGCTCGAGGAGGGGATCATGCGCGTGATCGCCGGCCCCGAGAAGAAGACGCGCGTGATGAGCGAGAAGGAGCGGCTGATCACGGCGTACCACGAGATGGGACACGCGATCGTCGGGCACTTCCTCGAGTACTCCGACCCGGTCCACAAGATCTCGGTGATCTCGCGCGGCCAGGCGCTCGGCTACACGATCTCGATGCCGCAGGAGGACCGCTTCCTGACGACGCGCGCCGAGCTGAAGGACACGATGGCGATGACGCTCGGCGGTCGCGCCGCCGAGGAGCTCGTGTTCGGCGAGATCACGACCGGCGCTTCGAACGACCTCGAGAAGGTGACGGCGACGGCGAAGCAGATGGTGATGCGCTTCGGCATGAGCGAGAAGCTCGGCCCGCGCGTGTTCGGCCACGACCACGGCCAGCCGTTCCTCGGCCGCGAGTTCTCGACCGAGCCGGACTACTCCGACGAGATCGCACGCGAGATCGACGACGAGGTGCGGCGGATCATCGAGAACGCGCACCAGCGCGCGCGCGACATCCTGACCGAGCACCAGCACGACCTGACGAAGATCTCCGAGGTCCTCGTCAAGCGCGAGACGATCGAGAAGGAGGAGTTCATCGCGCTGCTCGCCGGCAAGAGCGAGGAGGAGGTGTTCGGCGTCGAGGAGGACTCCGGACCGGAGCTGCCGGCGCCGCCGCTGCCGGCCGACCGCGGCGCGGCCGAGCGCGAAGCGCCGCGCACGATCCCGCGCCCTGGACTCGCCGGTGGCACGGCCGAGGCGCGCGGGCACGACCCGAAGGGCCCAGAGATCTCGTAGTGGCCGGTCCCGAAGGCTTCCGCCTGATGGGGATCGTCAACGTCACGCCGGACTCGTTCTCCGACGGAGGACGCTTCCTGCGCCCGGACGCCGCCGTGGCCCATGCGCTCGCGCTCGCGGCCGAAGGGGCGGAGATCGTCGACGTCGGCGGCGAGTCGACGCGGCCCGGCGCCGAGCCGGTGGCGGTCGAGGAGGAGCTGCGCAGGGTGCTGCCGGTGATCGAGGGCATCGCGGCGGCGAGCGCATCGCTGCCGAGTCGACCGCGGATCTCGATCGACACGTCGAAGGCGGCGGTCGCCGAGGCTGCGCTGGCGGCGGGTGCGAGCCTGGTCAACGACGTCAGTGCGTTCCGCGCGGACCCCGAGATGGCGGCGGTAGTGGCCGGCGGCGAAGCGGACTGCTGCCTGGTGCACATGCGCGGCGAGCCGCGCACGATGCAGGACGACCCGCGCTACGGCGACGTCGTCGACGACGTGCGCGAGTTCCTGCAAGAGCGGCTTGCGTTCGCCCTGGACGCGGGCGTCGCGCGGGAGCGGATCATGCTCGACCCGGGCATCGGATTCGGCAAGACCGAGCAACACAACCTGCAGCTGCTGCGCCGCCTCGACGAGCTCGTCGCGATCGGGTCGCCGATCGTGGTCGGCGTCTCGCGCAAGGGCTTCCTCGGCCGGATCATCGACCGCGACGCCCCCCGCTCCGGGCCGGTGGCGGCGGTCGACCGGCTGGCCGGGGTGATCGCGACGAACGTGCTCGCGTTCGAGCGCGGCGCGCGCGTGTTCCGCGTCCACGACGTCGCGCCGGCGCGCGAGGCGCTGGCGGTGGCGGCTGCTACGTTGGGCGAGCGATGGACGGCGAGCCCCAGGGTGACGATCCCGACGAGCTAGACGACGACGACGGGCGCGACGGCGAGGAGGCGGCCGAGGCGGTCACGGTCGAGATCAGCGGACTGTCGCTGTACACGCACCACGGCGTCAGCGAGGCCGAGCGCGAGGTCGGCCAGCGGCTCGTGCTCGACCTGCGGCTCGACGTCGGCGAGACCGACGCGACGGTGACCGACTCGATCGAGGACACGGTCGACTACGCCGAGGTGTGCCAGCTCGTCGCGCTGATCGCGCAGCAGCGCTCGCACAAGACGCTCGAGCGGCTGTGCAGCACGATCGCCAACCGGCTGCTGGCCGACTACGACCTCGAAGGCGTGTGGGTCAAGGCGACGAAGCCCGAGCCGCCGATCGCGCTGCCGGTCGACGAGGTGTCGGTCGAGGTGTGGCGCGAGGGAGAGGGATGAGCGCGGCGGAGTCGAGCACGGCCGAGCGCTATCGCGCGGCGGTCGAGCGGCGCGACCTCGACGTGGTCGCCGAGCTGCTGGCGCCGGAGATCGTCTTCCACAGCCCGGTGACGTTCCACCCGTTCGTCGGCCGCGAGACGGTGCGCAAGCTGCTCGGCGAGGTGATCCAGGTGTTCGAGGGCTTCCGCTTCACCGACGAGCTGGCGATGGACGGCGGCCATGCGCTGATCTTCCGTGCGACGGTCGCCGGCGGCGACCGCGAGATCGAGGGGATCGACCTGCTGCGCTTCGACGTCGACGGATCGATCGTCGACTTCACGGTGATGCTGCGCCCGCTGTCGGCGCTCGTTCCGTTCGCGCAGGCGATGGGCGAGCGAGCGCAGGCGGCCGGGCTGGCGACGACGCGCGCCTAGCGCGCGCGAGGCAGCGTCGTCGCCGTGCCAACGCGCATCGGACTGCTCGGACTCGGCTCGAACGTCGGCGATCGCCGTGCGCAGCTGCAGGCGGCGGTCGACGCGCTGCCGCGCGCCGGCGTGACGCCGCTCCAGAGCTCGTCGACGTACGACACGGACCCGGTCGGCGAGGTGCTCGACCAGCCGAGCTTCCTCAACGCGTGCTTGCGCGTCGAGACCGACCTGGAACCGCTCGCGCTGCTCGCGTCGGTCAAGGAGCTCGAGCGCGAGCTGGGCCGAGAGGCCGGCGGCGCGCGGCACGGCCCGCGCGCGATCGACGTCGACGTGCTGACGCTCGGCGAGCTCGAGCTGGACGACGAGCGCCTGACGCTGCCGCACGAGCAGCTGCTGACGCGTCGCTTCGTGCTGATCCCGGCGCTCGAGCTCGACTTCGATCACGCTGTGCCGGACGGGCGGCGCCTGGCCGACGCGCTCGCGGCGCTGCCGCTGGACGAGGGGGTTCGCTGGGCGGGGCCGCCGCTCGACGTGCCGGCGTGAGCGCGCGGCGGCCGCGTCAGGAGGCCTGCGCGCGGCGCTCGTCCCAGCTGGCGAGCCGCAGCAGCGTCGCGCCGTCGACGCCGTGGCCGGAGACGATGCAGAGGTGTCCTTCGCGCATCCAGGCGACGACGGGCGCGCCTTTGATCGTCAGCAGCCGGTAGGCGGTGCCGTCGCGGCGTTCGACGACGCCGCCGGTGATCTGCGAGGGGGCGCTGCCGGCGACGATCGCGTAGCCGACGCGCCGCCCGCGCGAGCCTTCGTAGAAGACGGTCGTGATCGTGCGGCCGTCGACGGTGTCGGTGCGCGTGCCGGTCGAGCGCCAGCCGAAGTGCGTGCCCCAGTAGGGGAACGCGACGCCGTCGACCGACGCGGCGAGCTCGGTGCGGTTCGACGAGCTCTCGGCGGGGGGCCCCGCCGTGGCGGCGCGCAGCGTCGGCGCGAAGGCGTCGTGCACGCTGAGCGTCGAGGAGTGGCCGCTCGTGCCGACGACGACGGCGAGGGCGATCACTGCGGCGGCGATCGCGCCGAGCGCGGCGAGTCGTGGACGCAGGCTGTACGGGCGCTCGCCGGCGGCGCGCCTCGCCGCGCGCGTCTCGCCGCGCGGCTCGCGCGCTGCGCGACGGCTGGAGCCGCCGGCCGCCGGCTCCGCGTGCTCGGCGCTGCGCGAGCGCCGGCGCGAGGAGCTGCGCTCGGCGATCATCGTGTCGACGGCGTCGTGCAGCGAGTCGGGTGCACGTACGTCGATCGAGCGGATCAGCTCGACGATCTCGGACTCGCTTGTCGGGTGCGGCTCGCTCATGGCGTATCTCCACTCTGCACGACTCCGCCGGCGCGCATATCTTCCCGTCGCCCGCCGCCGGCGTCGCCACGCGAAGGGCCGCGCTCCTGCCGCGCGCGCTCGTCGGAGCGCGCGGGCCGCTCGCGCTCGGCCGGCTCGGCGTCGTCGCGTTCGTCGCTCAGCAGCCGCGCGACCTGCTTGCGCGCGCGGTGCAGTCGCGTCGTGATCGTCGCCTCGCGGACGCGCAGCGCGCGGGCGGCTTCGCGGTAGGAGAGGCCGAGCACGTCGACGGCGACGAGCGCGAGGCGGAAGTCCTCAGGCAGCTCGGCGATCGTCGCGTAGAGCTCCTGGATCTCGATCGCGTGCTCGGGGCGGCCGATCGGCTTCGGGTCGGCGGCGACGACGTCGTCGAGCGTCGCGACGGTGACCGGCCGGCGGCTGGCCGTGCGGCGGCTCGTCAGGAACGTGTTGCGCAGGACGCGCATCAGGTAGTACAGCTCGTCGTCGCCGTGCAGCATGCGCGGGCGCGAGAGCACGCGCGCGAACGTCTCCTGCACGAGGTCCTCGGCGTCCTCGCGCGAGCCGCACAGACCCCAGGCCGCGCGGTAGAGGCGGTCGACGTGCTGCCCGAGCGATTGCGGATCGAGGATGCGCATGGCGGCGTCCGGTCGGGTCGCATACGCCGACGACCCTCATGGCGACTGTAGCGCCGAGTCAGGCGCTCGTGGGCGCGGCGATCCAGGCGGCGGGCAGCGTGCCGGCCGGCACTTCGCCGACGATCGGCGGGAAGTAGTCGCTCAGGGCGGCCGCCGGGCGCCCGTCGATCAGCGGCCGGACGTCGGCGATCGTGCGCAGCAGGCGGATGGTGCTGCCGATCTGCAGGTCGGCGGCGTTCGGTCGCTCGCCGCCGAGCAGGCCGTCGGCGATCCAGCCGTCGATCCGGTCGAGCTGCGCGGGGAGCGCGGCGAGGTCGGCGCGGACGGCGTCCTCGCGCGCGTGGTTGCGCATGGCCATCAGCTTCGCGGTGAGCGGCGCGGCGGGGCGCAGCAGCGCCAGCGGCAGCGGCAGCTTCGCGCCGGCGGCGTAGCTGAGCATCGTGTCGGGCTTGCGCAGGAAGGCGAGGTCGAGCACGCGGCGGGGCACGCTCTGCAGGACGTCGTCGCCCCAGCGCTCGGCCTCGAGGACCTGCGCGTAGGCGGGCGTGCCGGCGGGCGGCAGCAGCGGCGGGTCGGGCGCGAGCTCGTCGAGGCGGCGCATGATCGCGCGCGAGCCGACGAGGCGCTCGCCGTCGATGCGCATGCCGGGCACGGTCGTGCCGCCGTAGCGCAGCGGGCCGACGAGCAGCTGCGTCATCGGCAGCAGCTCGACGCGGTCGAAGTCGAGCGACTTCAGCCGCAGCGCGGCTTCGACGGCGGCGCACGGATGCGAGCCGGGAAGCGCGTAGAGCTTGCGTGTGGTCGCGGGCATCGTCGGCCGAGCATAATGCTTCGCCGATGCTGCTCGTCGTCGACGTGGGGAACACGCAGACGCATTTCGGTGCGTTCCGGGAAGAGGAACTGGTCGAGCACTGGCGCTTTGCGACCGTGCGCCAGTCGACGGCCGACCAGCTCGGCGCGGCGCTGCGCAACCTGATGGAGCTGCGCGGGTACGGGTTCGGCGACCTCGAGGCTTCGATCGTGTCCTCGACGGTGCCGCAGCTCGAGCCGGAGTGGACGGCGATGGCCGAGCGCTACCTGCGTCACGAGATGCTCGTCGTCGGACCGGGGACGAAGACGGGGATGGCGATCCGCTACGACAACCCGCGCGAGATCGGCGCCGACCGGCTCGTCAACGCGGTCGCGATCCGCGAGCGGTTCGAGGGTGCGGCGGTGTGCGTCGACTTCGGCACGGCGACGACGTTCGACGTCGTGTCGGCCGGGGGCGAGTACCTGGGGGGCGCGCTGATGACGGGCATCGAGATCTCGCTCGAGGCGCTGTCCGAGCGCGGCGCGCGGCTGCCGAAGATCGACCTGGCGCCGCCGAAGAGCGTGATCGGCAAGAACACGATCGACGCGATCCGCTCGGGCGTCGTGTACGGCTACGCGGGCGCGATCGACGCGATCCTGCGACGCCTGTACGACGAGCTCGGCGAACGCGCGCATCCGATCGCGACGGGCGGGCTCGCGGGCCTCGTCGTGCCGTACGCGGAGGAGCTCGACGAGGTCGACGACCTGCTGACGCTGACCGGCCTGCGGCTGCTGCACGAGAAAAACAGCTGAACGATCTTGATGGCCGCCGGAGGCGGCGATGGCGTTCGGGCTGCGCTTGCGCAGCGTCGAGGCGCGGATCGCGGGGGTGAGTGCGGCCGAGCCGCGATCGGGCTGCGGGGCGCTACCGAGGTCGCGGCACGATCGAGCGGAGAAGCTTCGGCGATGGCTGCGCCGCCGCCAACTCGAAGCGCAACCGTCGGCGAGCCGCCGCCGGCAGCGCGCAGGATCGACGCGGTGCTGCGCTCGCTCGTCGGCTTCGGGCGCCTCGCGTCGGCGCACGAGCTGCGGCTTCGCGGCGAGCGGCTCGGACGGGAGTACCGGCTGTTCGACGGACACGCGTATCGCGTGTTCCGGGACACGGTGCGTCGGCTCCCGGACGAGCGGCACGGTGTGAGCGTGATCGAGGTCTGCTTCCGGCTGCGCTGGATCGACTCGTCGCGCGTCGCGCATTGGCTGTTCGAGCGCGCGTGCATCCTGACGACGCCGTTCTGGAGCGGGTTCGACGGGTTCGCGACGAAGCTGTGGATGGTCGACCGCGAGACAGGCGCGTACGCGGGGATCTACCAGTGGGGCGATGCGGCGACGGCGCGCGCTTACCTCGCGGTGCTGCTGCCGGTGCTGCGGGCCGTCTCGACGCCGGGGTCGGTTGCGTTCGAGGTGCATGCGGATACGCGGTTGGAAGAGTTCCTCGGCGGGCGGGCGACGACGCGGTTGTGACCGTGGCCGGCATCCTGTCTTCCTCCTGGCGGCGGGCTGTATGTACGTTTGTGACTGGCGTTGTGACTTCTTGCCGAGCCGGCCTGAATCTGCGGGAGCGCACGTTCTGGGCAATCGAGACCGGCATCCTGCCTTCTTGCCGAGCCGGCCTCCGCTCCTGGTCAGATCGTGAGAACGCTCCGGCCGCCACGGCCTCCGGCCGCCACGGCCGTTACATGGGCGGCCATCCGGGCCGCCTGTTTGCGCGGACATAATGGAGCTGTGACTACGAAGCGCCTCGATGAACCGTGGATGCTCGGGCCGCTGCGCGTGCCCAACCGCGTCGTGCTCGCGCCTCTGGCGGGGATCGGGAACTGGTTCGTGCGGCTGCAGGCCAAGCGCTACGGCGCGGGGATGGCGGTGTCGGAGATGGTGTCGACGCACGCGATCCACTACGGCAACGAGAAGACGTGCGGCGAGATGCTGCGGATCGACGCGCGCGAGCGCGACGGCGGGCCGGTGTCGATCCAGCTGTTCGGCGAGGACCCGGCGATCATGCGCGAGGCGGCGGCGCACGTCGCGGGCGTCGGCGCCGACGCGATCGACATCAACATGGGCTGCCCGGTGCCGAAGGTCTGCAAGACGGGCGCGGGCGCGGCGATGCTCGACGATCCC
This sequence comes from uncultured Solirubrobacteraceae bacterium, assembly GCA_963782925.1. Lineage (GTDB taxonomy): Bacteria > Actinomycetota > Thermoleophilia > Solirubrobacterales > Solirubrobacteraceae > Palsa-744. The sequence goes on along the minus strand of CAWALH010000002.1, from coordinate 694,272 downwards.
GACTGCGCGGTGGCGCTCGCGCGTGCGGCGGTCGAGGGCGCGGGCGCCGGGGGGCGCGCGGTGCCGGTGACGGTCAAGCTGCGCTCGGGCGTGCGCAGCGGCGAGACGAGCGGCTTCGAGCTCGCGCGCCGGCTGGTCGAGGAGGCGGGCGTCGCGGCGATCGCGTTCCACCCGCGCTCTGCCGCCGTGCAGCACAAGGGTCAGCCCGACTACGCGCTCGCGGCGCGGCTCGTGCAGGAGCTCGGCGCGCCTGTGATCGTGACGGGCGGGATGAACGACGCGGCGAGCGTGCGCGAGGCGTTCGCGCGGACGGGCGCCGACGCGGTGATGCTCGCGCGCGGAGCGCTCGGCAACCCGTGGCTGTTCGCCGAGCTCGTGCACGGGCGCGAGGGCGCGCCGACGCGCGCGGAGGTCGTGCGCGAGCTCGAGTGGACGATCGCGCGCGCGGTCGAGCATCTCGGCGAGGCGCGTGCGACGCGCTACCTGCGGAAGTTCTATCCGTGGTACGTCGAGCGCCTGCGGCTCGAGCCGCAGGCGAGCAGGCGACTCCAGTCCGAGCTCCAGCAGGCGCCGACGCTGGCGCTGGTGCGAGACGCGGTCGAGCGCTCGCAGACGCCGCTCGCACTGGCGGTCTGAGCCGCTCGCGAGAGCCGTTGGCGCCTCGCTATACTGCTGCGCTCGCTGGGGCCGTCCGCCGTGACATCTCCCGCTCGGGAGCGCGGTTCGGGCACTCGTCGGCCCAGCGGCAACCCGCGATCGAGGACCCCGATGCCGAAGGACGTAATCCTCACTCCCGAAGGACTGAAGAAGCTCAAGGACGAACTCGAGCTGCTCTCGACCGAGAAGCGCCGCGAGGTAGCCGAGCGGATCAAGGAGGCACGCGAGTTCGGCGACATCTCCGAGAACTCGGAGTACGACGACGCGAAGAACGAGCAGGCGATGCTCGAGAGCCGGATCGCGCAGCTGCAGGAGAAGCTGCGGATGGCGAGCGTGATCGAGACGAAGGACCTGTCGACGGACGTCGTTCAGATCGGCTCGGTCGTGCACGTCAAAGACGAAAAGACGGGCAAGTCGGTCAAGTACACGATCGTCGGCTCGGCCGAGGCGAAGCCCGAGGAGGCGAAGCTCTCCAACGAGTCGCCGGTCGGCCGCGCGCTGATCGGGCGCAAGCGCAACGAGACGGTCGCCGTCAAGGTCCCGCGCGGCCCCGCCCGCAAGCTCAAGATCACGAAGATCGACGTCGGCCTCAAGTAGGCTCGCCGCGATGAGCGGAACTCCGGACGACGCCTCGTCTGGCGAGTCGGTCAAACACGGCCTGCCCGAGCTGATCGCCGAGCGCCGCGCCAAGCGCGAGCGCCTGCGCGCGGCCGACCCGAGCGCCTTCCCCAACGCGTTCCCGGACGTCGAGCCCGTCTCGACGGTGCTGAGCGCCTACGAGCACCTGCAGGCCGGGGAGGAAACGGACGAGCGCCACCGTGTCGCCGGACGGATCACGGCGCGGCGCGGCTCGGGCAAGGCGGCATTCCTGGACATCGTCGACCGCACCGGCAAGATCCAGCTCCACGCTCGCCAGGACGTGCTCGGCGAGGAGCGTTACGCACTGCTCACGTCACTGGACCTCGGCGACCTGCTCGGGGTCGACGGCAGCGCGATGCGCAGCCGCCACGGCGAGGTGTCGCTGCGCGTCGAGGACTTCCAGATCCTCGGCAAGGCGCTGCGCCCGCCGCCCGACAAGCATCACGGCCTCAGTGACGTCGAGACGCGCTACCGCCACCGCGAGCTCGATCTGATTGCCAGCGAGGAGAGCCGGCGGCTGTTCGTCGACCGCGCGCGGATCATCTCGGCGGTCCGCGCGGCGCTCGACGGCGACGGGTTCGTCGAGGTCGAGACGCCGGTGCTCCAGCCGCTCTACGGCGGCGCGATGGCGCGCCCGTTCACGACGCATCACAACGCGCTCGCGCGCGATTTGTACCTGCGGATCGCCACCGAGCTGTACCTCAAGCGGCTGATCGTCGGTGGCCTGGAGCGCGTCTACGAGCTCGGCAAGGACTTCCGCAACGAGGGCGTCTCGCACAAGCACAACCCCGAGTTCACGATGGTCGAGTGGTACGAGGCGTACGCCGGCTACGAGGCGGCGATGGAGCGGACCGAAGCGATCGTGCGCGCCGCCGCCGCCGCGATCGGCTATGCCGGGGATCTCGACTTCTCGGCGCCGTGGCCGCGGCTCGGCTTCGTCGATGCGATCCGCGAGACGACGGGCATCGACCTGCCCGCCCACCCGACCGCCGAGGCGCTCGCAGCGGAGATCGAGAGTCGCGGCCTGGAGATCGGCGCGAAGGTCGAGGAGCTCGCCTGGTTCGCGCTCGCCGACGATCTGATCGGCAAGTACGTCGAGCCGACCCTGACGCGGCCGTCCTTCATCGTCGACTACCCGAAGGAGCTCTCGCCGCTCGCGCGCGAGCGCCCGGACCGCCCGGAGATCGTCGAGCGCTTCGAGGCGTTCGCCGGCGGAATGGAGATCGCGAACGGGTTCAGCGAGCTGATCGACCCCGACGAGCAGCGCGCGCGCTTTCAGGCGCAGGACCGGATCGACGCGCAGACGGAGGGCAAGGCGGAGACGATGCCCTACGACGAGGCGTACGTGCAGGCGCTGGAGCAGGGGATGCCGCCGACCGGCGGCGTCGGGCTAGGCATCGACCGCCTGGTGATGCTGCTGACCGGTCGCGACTCGATCCGCGAGGTCGTGCTGTTCCCGGCGATGCGCGACTGAGCCGCCCGGCGCGTCGCGGGCGAGGAGGTCCGCGAAGCGGACGTCGCTCGGCGTTCGAACCCTCAAGCCGCGGGCTCGCGATGACGATTGACCCCTCACGGGGCCGTTGGGTCGGTTGGTAGACTGCCCGTACGGCGTCCACCCCGAAAGACCAGACCACATAGCTCTCTAGAGGCACCGTCCTCGCGGAAGGGAATCAAGCATGTTCGAGCGATTCACAGAACGGGCCCGGCAGGTGGTCGTTCTCGCGCAGGAGGAGGCGCGGACGCTCAAGCACAACTACATCGGCACCGAGCACATCCTGCTCGGCCTGCTCCGCGAGGAGGAGGGTCTCGCCGCCCGGGTTCTGGAGAGCCTCGACATCACCGTCGAGCGCGTCCGCGCGCAGGTCGTGCGGATCGTCGGCTCCGGTGAGGAGGTCACGTCCGGTCAGATCCCGTTCACGCCGCGCGCCAAGAAGGTGCTCGAGCTGGCGCTGCGCGAGGCGCTGAGCCTCGGCCACAACTACATCGGCACCGAGCACATCCTGCTCGGCCTCGTGCGCGAGAACGAGGGCGTCGCCGCGCGCATCCTGCTCGACTTCGACGCCGACTCGGAGAAGATCCGCAACGAGGTCATCCGCATGCTGTCCGGCCCGGGCGGGCGCCGCCAGGGGCAGTCGGGCGGCTCGGGCTCCGGCTCGGGCGCGGCGCCGGGCGAGGGCAAGAAGTCCTCGAAGCTGCTCGACCAGTTCGGTCGCAACCTGACGAAGCTGGCCGCCGAAGGCAAGCTCGACCCGTGCGTCGGGCGCGAGACCGAGATCGAGCGGATCATGCAGATCCTCTCGCGGCGCACGAAGAACAACCCAGTGCTGGTGGGCGAGCCGGGCGTCGGCAAGACGGCCGTCGTCGAGGGCCTGGCACAGCGGATCACCAGCTCGGACGTGCCCGAGCTGCTGCGCAACAAGCAGATCTACACGCTCGACCTGGCGGCGCTCGTCGCCGGCTCGAAGTACCGCGGCGAGTTCGAGGAGCGGCTGAAGAAGGTGATGAAGGAGATCACCCAGCGCGGCGACATCATCCTGTTCATCGACGAGCTCCACAACCTCGTCGGCGCCGGTGCGGCCGAGGGCGCGATCGACGCGGCGTCGATCCTCAAGCCGGCGCTCGCGCGCGGCGAACTGCAGACGATCGGCGCGACGACGCTCGAGGAGTACCGCAAGTACCTCGAGCGCGACTCGGCGCTCGAGCGCCGCTTCCAGCAGATCCGCGTGGACGAGCCGACGGTCGACCAGACGGTCGAAATCCTCAAGGGCCTGCGCGATCGCTACGAGCAGCACCACAAGGTGCAGATCACCGACGAGGCGCTGCGCGCCGCCGGCGAACTGGCGAGCCGCTACATCTCCGACCGCTTCCTGCCCGACAAGGCGATCGACCTGATCGACGAGGCCGCGTCGCGCATGCGGATCAAGTCGATGACCTCGCCGCCGGCCAACCGCGAGCTCGAGGGCGAGGTCGAGACGACCCGCCGCGAGAAGGAGGCCGCGATCGAGGCGCAGGAGTTCGAGAAGGCCGCCGCGCTGCGCGACACAGAGCGAAAGTTGACAAATAAGAAACGCGAGCTCGAGCAGGAGTGGGAATCGGGCGAGTCCGGCGAGCGTCCGTCGATCGGCGAAGAGGAGATCGCGGACATCGTCTCGATGTGGACCGGCATCCCGGTGTTCAAGCTGACCGAGGCCGAGACGCAGAAGCTGATGCGGATGGAGGACGAACTGCACAAGCGCGTGATCGGCCAGCACCCGGCGATCGAGGTGATCTCGAAGGCGATCCGGCGCTCGCGCGCGGGCCTGAAGGACCCGAAGCGTCCGACCGGCTCGTTCATCTTCCTCGGCCCGTCGGGTGTCGGCAAGACCGAGCTCGCGCGCACGCTGGCCGAGTTCCTGTTCGGCGACGACGACGCGATGATCCGGATCGACATGTCCGAGTACATGGAGAAGCACGCCGTCTCGCGGCTCGTCGGCTCGCCGCCGGGATACATCGGCTACGACGAGGGCGGCCAGCTGACCGAGGCCGTGCGGCGCAAGCCGTACAGCGTGCTGCTGCTCGACGAGATCGAGAAGGCGCACCCGGACGTGTTCAACATCCTGCTGCAGATCCTCGAGGACGGCCGGCTGACCGACGCGCAGGGGCGCACGGTCGACTTCCGCCACGCGATCGTGATCATGACGTCGAACATCGGCGCGTCGGAGATCGCGCGCAACACGCCGCTCGGCTTCGCCGTGTCCGAGGACGAGACGGGGATCACGTACGACGACATGAAGTCGCGGATCATGGGCGAGCTGAAGAAGGTCTTCAGGCCCGAGTTCCTCAACCGCATCGACGACGTGATCGTGTTCCACAAGCTGCAGAAGGACGAGATCAAGCAGATCGTCGAGCTGCTGCTGCTGCGGATCCGCGAGTCGATGGCCGAACGCGAGCTGCAACTCGAGCTGACCGGCGAGGCGAAGGACCTGCTCGTCGAGAAGGGCTGGGACCCGTCGATGGGCGCGCGCCCGCTGCGCCGCGCGATCCAGCGCTACATCGAGGACCCGCTGGCCGATTTCGTGTTGCGCGAGCAGGTCGTGCCGGGCGCGACGATCGTCGTCGACCCCTCGCCGGACAACGCCGAGGATGTGCGCCTGACGATCGTCAAGCCGAAGAAGCAGAAGACGCCGGTCGGCGTCGGCGCCGACGGCGGCTCCGAGGCGGAGCTGATCGACGGCGAGGGCACGACCGACGGCGCCGCGCCCGAGCTGAGCGAGCCCGACGCGGAGTAGCTCGTCGCGTCCCCACCGGTCCGTAGTCTGGGCCGGTGGCGCGCGAATCCGTCTACAGCTGCACCGAGTGTGGCGCCCAATCGGCGCAGTGGCACGGCCGCTGCCCGACGTGCGAGGCGTGGAACACGCTCGTCGAGGAGCGGATCGCGCCGGGCGCTGGCGCCGGCGGCCGTGGTGGGCGCAAGCGCGGCGCGGCCAAGGCCGGCGGCGGGCGTGAGCGGCGTCCGACGCTCGCGGCGCGCCCGCTGCGCGAGGTCGGGGCGGCGCCGATCGCGCGCATGTCGACGGGCATCGGCGAGCTCGACCGCGTGCTCGGCGGCGGGCTCGTGCCGGGGTCGCTCGTGCTGCTCGGCGGCTCGCCGGGGATCGGCAAGTCGACGCTGACGAACATGGCGCTCGGACACCTGCAGCAGGCCGGCAGCCGCACGCTGTACGTCAGCGGTGAGGAGTCGGCCGAGCAGGTGCGCCTGCGCGCCGAGCGGCTCGGGCCGGGCGCGCTGCACGTGCCGATCCTCGCCGAGACCGACCTCGACACGGTGCTCGACGCGATCGCCGCCGAACGTCCGGCGGCGTGCGTGATCGACTCGGTCCAGACGCTGAACAGCGGCGAGTTGAGCGGCGCGCCGGGCTCGGTCGGCCAGGTGCGCGAGGTCGCCGGGCGGATCATGGAGCTCGCGAAGTCGCGCGGCACGGCCGTGATCCTCGTCGGGCACGTCACGAAGGACGGCGCGCTCGCGGGTCCGCGCGTGCTCGAGCACCTCGTCGACTGCGTGCTGCAGTTCGAGGGCGAGCGCGAGCGCCCCTATCGCGAGCTGCGCGCGCTGAAGAACCGCTTCGGCTCGACCAACGAGGCGGGGCTGTTCGAGATGCGCCAGGGCGGCCTCGTCGAGGTGCTCGACGCCTCGGCGCGGTTCGTCGCCGAGGCGACGCGCGCGCCCGGCAGCGTCGTGCTGGCGGCGATGGAGGGTTCGCGGCCGCTGCTAGTCGAGGTGCAGGCGCTCGTCGCGCCGTCGGAGCTCGAGCAGCCGCGCCGCGTCGTCTCGGGGATCGACCGCAATCGCCTGGCGCTCGTGCTCGCGATCCTCGGGCGGCACGGGCGCGTCGGCACGGGCGGCAGCGACGTGTTCGTCAACGTCGTCGGCGGCGTGCGCGTCGACGAGCCGGGCTGCGACCTCGCGGTCGCGCTCGCCGTCGCCGGCGCGAGCCGCGGCGTCGCGCTCGCCGGTACGCCGCGCGCGTGCTTCGGCGAGCTCGGCCTGACCGGCGAGCTGCGCTGGGTCGGGCATCCCGAGCGGCGCCTGGAAGAGGCGGCCAAGCACGGCTGCGCCGACGTGATCGCGCCGCCGGAGAGCGGCGCCGGGGCGTGCGAGGTGGCGACGCTGCGCGAGGCGCTCGCGCTCGCGCTGCCGGCGAGCGGCGCGCGTCTGGCGCAGGCCGCGGCCTGAGCGGTCGTACGCCGGTGTAGGAGACGCTAAAGGAACGCTAAATGCCCTAGAATGCAGGGAAGTGGCACTACGATCCGGCGAAGATTTGCACACAGAAGTAAGGCCGGAGCCGGGGTTGATGAAGGCGCTGGAGATGATCGCTCCGGGCACGGCGCTGCGCGAGGGGATCGAGAACATCCTGCACGCGCGCACCGGTGGGCTGATCGTGATCGGCGAGCCGGAAGACCTCAGCTTCCTCAACTCGGGCGGGATCAAGCTCGAGATCGACTACACGCCCGCGTTTCTCTACCAGGTGGCGAAGATGGACGGCGCGATCATCCTCAACGCGAACGCGACGAAGATCACGATGGCGAACGTCCAGCTGATGCCGGACCCGACGATCCTCTCGCACGAGACCGGCACGCGACACCGCACGGCCGAGCGCGTCTCCAAGCAGACCGACGCGCTCGTGATCGCCGTCTCGCAGCGTCGCGAGGTCGTCTCGCTGTACGTCGACGGCGCGAAGTACATCCTCGAGGACATCCCGGTCGTGCTCGCCAAGGCCAACCAGGCGCTGGCGACGCTCGACAAGTACCGCACGCGCCTCGACCAGGTCGCCACGAGGCTGACCGCGCTCGAGTTCGAGGGCGGCGCGACGCTGCACGACGTGCTGACCGTGCTGCAGCGCTCCGAGCTCGTCACGCGGATGGCGGTCGAGATCGAGCGCTACATCGTCGAGCTCGGCAGCGAGGGGCGGCTGATCGAGATGCAGCTCGAGGAGACGACCGTCGGGACGGCCGCCGAAAAGGCGGCGCTCGTGCGCGACTACCTGTTCGAGTACTCCGACGAGGCGTTCGCCGCGGGCCTCGAGGAGATCGGGCGCCTCGCGCACCAGGACCTGCTCGACTTCGGGCGGCTCGCCGAGCTGCTCGGATATGACCGCAAGCTCAACACGCTCGACTACCCGGTCTCCCCGCGCGGCTACCGCGTGCTGGGGCGCATTCCGCGCCTGCCGCGCGCAGTCGTCGCGGAGATCGTCGGCGAGTTCGGCGGTCTCGACGAGCTGCTCGCCGCCACCGACGCCGAGCTCGAGGGCGTCGAGGGAGTCGGCGAGATCAGGGCGAAGGACATCCGCGAGGGCCTGCGCCGGTTGCAGGAGATCAACCTCGTGGACCGCTACCTGCAGACTTGAATAGGGGCCGTCCGCAGGGCGGCCGGAACAAAGGAGAAGACCATTCCGCCACATGTAATTCAAGAGGACGCGCCGGAGGACGAGCTCGAGGTCACACGCGAAGTCGAGTTCATCGAGTTCGAGCTCGGGGATCACGTCGTGTATCCCCACCACGGCGCCGGCAAGGTGCTGAAGAAGGAGGAGATGGAGATGCTCGGCGAACGCCGCGAGTACCTCACGATCAAGATCCTCCACAACGACATGACCGTCAGGGTCCCGACCGAGAACGCCGCGCTGGCCGGCCTTCGGAGGGTGATCGACGAAGAAACGGTCAAGAAGGTTCTCGACGTCCTCCAGGACGAGGTCTCGGAGATGCCGAAGAACTGGAACCGTCGCTTCAAGCACAACCGCGACAAGATCAAGACCGGCGACATCTACGAGCTCGCCGAGGTCGTTCGCAATCTGTCGCTGCGCGAGAGCGAGAAGGGGCTTTCGACGGGCGAGAAGCAGATGTTCACACGGACGAAGAAGATCCTCGCGTCCGAGCTGATGTATGCGCTCGACAAGGACGAGGAAGAGGCCGAGAGCTACCTCGACGAGCTGCTCGCCGCGTCGGCGACGAGCCAGCTGGCCGGAGCAGCGGCCCAGTAACGCGGGCTTTCGCGCACGCTCCAGCGCCGGCGATGACCCGCCTGGAGCGTGCGCGACAGTCTCAACGCCAGATGCGACGCAGCGGCACCCGAGTCGATCCTCGCGCGGCCGCGGCGGCGGTCGCTCGCGCACGCCCGCCGAGGCGATGGCCGTCGCGCTGATCGTCGCCGCCGGCCGCGGCGAGCGCCTCGGCGCCGATCGCCCGAAGGCGCTCGTCGAGCTCGGCGGGCGCCCGATGCTGCAGTGGTCGCTCGACGCGCTGCTCGCGTGCCCCGAGGTCGAGCGGATCGTCGTCGCGCTGCCGCCCGGCGCCGAGCTGCCGCCCGGCGCGGGCCGGCGGGCGGACGTCGTCGCCGTGACCGGCGGCGATTCGCGCTCTGACTCGGTGCGGCGCGCGCTCGCGGCCGCCGGCGAGGGCGATCCGGTGCTCGTGCACGACGCCGCGCGGCCGCTGCTGACGCCGGCGATCGTGCGCGAGACGCTCGTCGCGCTCGCCGACGATCCCGACGCGGGCGCGGCGATCGCGGCGGCGCCGGTGACCGACACGATCAAGCGCGTCGACGCCGAGCACACCGTGCTCGAGACGCTCGAGCGCAGCAGCCTGTGGGCGGTGCAGACGCCGCAGGTCTTCCGCCGCGCCGCGCTCGAACGCGCGCTCGCCGTGCACGACGAGCTGCTCGCGAGCGCGACCGACGACGCGTGGCTCGTCGAGCGCTCGGGCGGCAAGGTGCTGGTCGTGCCGGTCGGCGCCGAGAACATGAAGGTCACGACCGCGCTCGACCTCGAGACGGCCGCGAGGCTGCTCGACCGGCGCTCGTCCGGGGCGGCATGAGCCGCACGCGGCACACGTCCGGGACAGCGCCGGATTCGTGCTTGAATCGCTGCGCTCGAAGATGCTGACCGACTACCACCTGCACCTGCGCCCCGACGGGCACGACGCGCGCGCCGAGGACTACTTCACCGAGGCGAACGTCAAGCGCTACCGCGCCGTCGCCGACGAGCGCGGGATCGCCGAGCTCGGCGTCTCCGAGCACGTCTACCGCTTCGAGCAGGTGCTCGACGTCTGGGCGCACCCGTTCTGGGTCTCGTTCGCGCACGACGACCTCGACGCGTACTGCTCGTTCGTGCGCGAGCGGACCGACCTGCGGCTGGGGATCGAGGCAGACTTCGTGCCGGGCGCCGAGGATCGCATGGCGAGCCTGCTGCAGGCGCGCGACTTCGACTACGTGATCGGCTCGGTCCACTTCGTCCGCGAGGGCGCCGTCGACATGGACGACTACAGCGTGTGGGATTCCGGCCGCAGCGTCGAGCAGATCTGGCAGCGCTACTTCGAGACGATCGGCGAGGCCGCGCGCAGCGGCATGTTCGACGTGCTCGCGCATCCCGATCTCGTCAAGGTGTGGGGCCGCGAGCGTCCGCTGCCCGAAGGCGACCTGCGCCGCTACTACGAGCTCGCGCTCGACGGCATCGCCGAGTCGGGCATCGCCGTCGAGGTCTCGACCGCCGGGCTGCGAAAGCGTGTCGAAGAGCTCTACCCGTCGCCGGTCTTCTTGGAGATGTGTATCGAAGCCGGCGCTCCGGTCGCGTTGTCCAGCGACGCGCACCGTCCCGAGGACATCGGCGCCGACTACGAGCAGGCGCTCGAGCTGCTCGACGCGCTCGGCGTTCGCGAGCTGTGCGTGTTCGAGCGCCGCGAACGTCGCCTGGAGCCGATCGGCGCGACCGTGCGGGCCCCCTCGTGAGCGCGCTCGTCGGGATCGGCTACGACTCGCACCGCCTCGCCGACGGCCGGCGCCTGGTGATCGGCGGCGTCGAGCTCGAGCACGAGCGGGGGCTCGCCGGCCACTCCGACGCCGACGTGCTCGCGCACGCCGTGATCGACGCGCTGCTCGGCGCCGCCGGCCTCGGCGACATCGGCGAGCACTTCCCCGACACCGACGAGCGCTGGCGCGACGCCGACTCGATGCAACTGCTCGCGCACGTCTACGGGCTGCTCGACGCCGAGGGTCTGGAGCTCGTCAACGTCGACTGCACGATCGTGATGGAGCGCCCGAAGCTCGGCGCGCGCAAAGTCGAGATCCGCGATTCGCTCGCCGCGACGCTGCGGCTCGACGCGCGGCGCGTCAACGTCAAGGCGAGCACCGGCGAGGGGATCGGCTTCGTCGGGCGCGGCGAGGGCGTCGCGGCGCTCGCCGTCGCCAGCCTGCGTGCTCGTGACGGCGAATCCTGACAGGCGGCGGCGCGCTCGCTAGGGTTGCCGGCGCGATGAGCCGGCGCATCCAAGTCCGTGACACGCGAAGCGGCGAGCTGCTGCAGCTGCGTCCGCTCGATCCCGGCCGGCCGATCGGCGTCTACGCGTGCGGCCCGACCGTCTACAGCCGGATCCACATCGGCAACGCGCGGCCGTTCGTCGTGTTCAGCCTGCTCAAGCGCTTCCTCGAGCACGAGGGCTACGGCGTCGAGCTCGTGATCAACGTGACCGACGTCAACGACAAGATCTACGACGCCGCAACGGCTGAGGGTCGTCAGAGCGCCGAGCTGGCGGCCGAGATGACCGCCGCCTACCGGGCCGACACCGACGCGCTCGGGATCGGTCGCCCGACGCACGAGCCGCTCGCGTCGGAGACGATCGAGGAGATCGTGGCGCACATCGCGACGTTGGTCGACGCCGGGCATGCGTACGCGGTCGACGGCGACGTCTACTTCCGCGTCCGCTCCGACCCCGACTACGGCAGCCTCTCGCACCGGCTGCTCGACGACATGGATCAGGGCGAGGGCGTCGAGGGCGCCGAGCGCAAGCAGGACCCGCTCGACTTCGCGCTGTGGAAGGCGCACAAGCAGGGTGAGGACACGGTCTGGGACTCGCCGTGGGGCCCCGGCCGGCCGGGCTGGCACATCGAGTGCTCGGCGATGGCCGAGAAGCTCCTCGAGCTCCCGCTCGACATCCACGGCGGCGGCTCCGATCTCGTGTTCCCCCACCACGAGAACGAGGCTGCGCAGACGCGCGCGGCGCGCGAGGGCGAGCTCGCGAGCATCTGGATGCACAACGGCATGATCCAGTTCACCGGCGAGAAGATGGCCAAGTCGGTCGGCAACATCGCGCTGCTGCACGAGGTCGTCGCGCAGTACGGGCCGGAGGCCATCGTCATGTACCTCGCCTCGGGGCACTACCGCCAGCCGTTGGCGTTCTCCGAGTCGGCGCTCGAGCAGGCGCAGGCGAACGTCCGCCGGATCCGCGAGGCGGCGAGGCGGCTGACGCCGCGCGCGCCGTCGCATCACGATCTCGAAGCCCTGCGCGAGCGGTTCTTCGACGCGCTCGCGAACGACTTCAACACGGCGCAGGCGCTGGGCCACCTCAACGAATGGCTCGCCGCTGCGACGTCCGGGACGCTCGCGCCATGCGGCGACGCCGATCTTCGCGAGATGCTCGGCGTGCTCGGCCTCGACAGCGTGCTCGCGCCGGCCGAGCAGGCGCCGGGCGACGTGCGCGAGCTCGCCGAGCAGCGCGAGCAGGCCCGCGCCGCACGCGACTTCGCCGCCGCCGACCGCCTGCGCGAGGAGATCGCCGCGCACGGCTGGGAGGTGCGCGACGTGCAGGGCGGCTTCGAGCTGCTGCCGCGGTGATCGTCTACGGACGCAACCCCGTGCGCGAGGTCCTGCGCGGGCGCCGCTCGCACGCCGTAAAGGACGTCTGGGCGACGGCGCCGGCGGCGCGCGAGCCGTGGCTGCAGCAGACCGGCGCGCGGATCGTCGCCGCCGAGGAGATCGAGCGACGCTGCGGATCGAGCGCGCATCAGGGCGTCTGCGCCGACGCCGGGCCCTACCCGTACTCCTCCGGCGCCGAGCTGCTGGGCGCCGAGCAGCCGCTGATCGTCGTGCTCGACCAGATCCAGGACCCGCAGAACCTCGGCTCGATCTGCCGCACGGCCGAGTGCGCCGGCGCCGTCGGCGTCGCGATCCCCGAACGGCGCGCCGCCGAGGTGACGCCGGCCGTCTGCAAGGCGTCGGCCGGCGCCGTCGAGCACCTGCCGATCGCGCGCGTGCGCAACGTCGCCGACTTCCTCGCCGACGCGCGCGCGGCCGGCTGCTGGTGCTACGGCGCGAGCGCCGAGGGCGTCGACGGGCGCGCGCCGCGGCCGTACGACGCGCCCGATTACGCCGGCGCCGGCGTCGTGCTCGTGCTCGGCAGCGAGGGCGGCGGCCTGCGCCCGCGCGTCGCGAAGGCGTGCGACGAGCTGATCGCGCTGCCGCTGCGCGGGCGGATCGAGTCGCTCGGCGTCAGCGCGGCGGCGGCGGCGCTGCTGTACGAGATCTTGCAGAGCAGGGCCGCAGGTCTTGACAACTCTCCATAACTGTGCGAGGCTCGCGCCGACATAACGCTGAACCTAAGGTTGAAGAAGCCTTAGGAAGTACATAGCTTTGGCGCCAGGGGAGGAGTGCGCCACTGAGCAAATTGGGGCCTGCCCGCAAGGGAGGCACTGGAAAGGACTGCTCGTGGCCCGAATCTCCCATAACCCTAACTCTGAACCTAAGGTTGATGATGGGTTCCTGATTGCGCTCGCGAAGCTCGGCGACCGCAACGCTTATGACCGTCTCGTGCGGCGCTATCACGGCTTCGTCCGGCTGAAGGCGTCGTCGTACTTCCTCGCCGGCGGCGACTCCGAAGACTTGATCCAGGAGGGGCTCGTCGGCCTGTACAAGGCGATCCGCGACTACCGCACCGATCGCGAGTCGAGCTTCCGCAACTTCGCCGAGCTCTGCATCACGCGGCAGATCATCACCGCCGTGAAGACCGCGACGCGCAACAAGCACACGCCGCTGAACCAGTACGTGTCGTTCTCCTCGACGCCCGCCGGCGCCGGCGAGGACGTGCCGACGCTCGACCAGATCCTGCCGGGCCCGAGCGTGCACGACCCGGTCAACCAGGTGATCTCCTCCGAGGAGCTGCGCTCGCTCGTCGGCTGCCTGTCGAGCGCGCTGTCCGAGCTCGAGAGCCGCGTGCTCTCGCTGTACCTCGACGGCTACTCCTACGAGCAGGTCGGCGAGCGGCTCGACTGCGACACGAAGACGGTCGACAACGCGCTGCAGCGCGTCAAGCGCAAGGTCGGCGCCCACCTGCAGTCGCGCGCGGTCGCCGCATAGCCACGCGGCGGCCGCCCCGATCGGGGGACGGCCGCCGCATCCGGTTTCGCTGCCCGGCCTTCGCTACAGCTGACCTTCGACCGGCAGCCGCGCGGGCGGCTGCGGGCGCAGCGCCGACGCCGGCGCCGGCGCGAGGTCGACTTCGAGCGGCGTCCCGACCGCGCCCTGGTTGCTCGGGTCGCCGGGGATCACCAGCCGCAGGCGCGCGATGCCCTGCGCGTAGAACGTGTGCACGATCGAGAACGGCGCCGCTTCGCCGGGTTTGGCCGGCGTGCCGACCGTGCCGACGTCGACGACGTGCCAGCTCAGGTGCAGCGAGTTCTGGCGCTCGACGTAGACGACGTGTCCGCTCAGCGCCGGCAGGACCGTGCCGGAGAACGTCAACGGCTGGCCGACCTGCGGCGTGCCCGCCGGCGCGGCCGTGCTCAGCACGTACTTGACGCCCTCGAACACGATCGCCGAGTGAGCCGTCGCAGTGGTCGCGCGGTAGGCCGTGCTCGCCGACGGCGTCTGTGTGAATTCGTACTTGCCGCCTTCGGTCGTGTGCGTCGTCGCGATCGGCGCGAACGCCGCTTTTTTGCCATGCGCGAGCAGCGTCACCGGCGTGCCGGCGGCGGCGCCGGCGACGACGCCCTTCAGCGTCACCGTCTGCCCGAACGCGATCGGGTCGGCGCTGCTTTCGAGCGTCAGCGCCGGGTTCTCGGTCTGCGAGATCTCGTACGACGACGGCGTCGACGCGGCCGGCGCGTTGATCCCGCGCGGGTGCACGACGACGCGGATGTTCGCGTCGCCGGGCACGACGAAGTTGTGTTCGAACACGTACCTGCCGCCCGCGCCGACCGTGCCGAACTGGATCGCGCGCCATTCTTCGTCGGCCGTCGAGTTCTCGCGCTGCAGGACGATCCGCGAGCCTTCGTCGGCGGGGCTGACGACGCCCGCGAACGTCACCATGTGCGAGCCCCGACCGCCTTTCGTCAGCAGCATCGCGCCTTCGGGCGGCGTCGGCGGCCCCGGCGTCACCTGCGCCTGCACGCGGATCTCGCGCCGGGCGCTCTGCGCGCCTTCGGCGGTCGCGTAGAACACGCTGTTGGTTTCGAACTGCGGCGGCGTCAGCTGGAAGCCGCCGCCCGTTTCGGTGCTCGCCTGCCCGATCTGGACGAAGCCGGGCTTCGGCGCCGACTGCTCGTAGACCGTCACGAGCTTGCCGGTCTCCTGTTCGGGGCTCGGGCAGAGGAGGTGCCCGACGATCGTCGTCTTTTCGCCGGACGCGATCACGTGCTGGACTTCGAGCTTGACGCGGCACGGGCCGCCGGCGTGAAGTCTCGCGTGCGGGCGCACGCGCGCTCTGCCGTTCGGTCGGGCCTGGGCGCCCGCCGGGGGGATCGCCAGCGCCGACGCTGCGGCCGCCGAGAGCAGGACGAGTCTTGTTGAACGCATCTGCGCGCCTCCTTTGGGCGTGGCTCACGGCGGTCGGCCGACCGCCGGGGAGCGTCGGGGGAGCAACGGCTTGACTGTCAAGCCCTCAACCCGGCGCGGGCTGCGTCGATGCGGTCGGTCCTACTTTCGTCGAGCGTCCGCGAGGAACGCTTCCAGCAGTGCGTTGTACGGCTCGCCGCACCCCGGGATCGTGTGCCCGCGCCCGGCGATCGTCTCGCGCCGCGCGTGCAGGCGCTCGGCGAGCACGTCGCAGATCGCCTCGAACACGGGCGAGTGCCCGCCGGAGATGACGAGCTTCGGAAACGGCGCGTCGCGCAGCGTCTCGAGCCGCGGCTCGGCCTCCCACGGCGGGCGTTCGCGCATCAGCAGCCGCGCGCCGCGCAGCAGCTCGCCGTCGAGCTCGGCCGGCGTCGTGTGCGTCGAGCCGACGCCGCCGCGGAACGCGCGCAGGAAGTCGAGCGGCTCGAGCTTCGCCGCCTGCTCGTACAGCAGCTCGCCGCCGGCGATCTGCGCGTCGACGTTGGCGTCGCCGGCCGCGACGCGCATGCAGCCCGGCTCGGAGACCGTCAGCGAGCGCACCGCGTCGGGGCGCAGCGCCGCCGCGTACAGCGCGATCACGGCGCCGTACGAATGCCCGACGAGGTGCGCGCCGTCGCCGAGCAGCTCGGCGATCGCCGGCGCCTCGGCCTCGAAGTCGCCGCGCGGCAGCGGCGCGCTCGCGCCGAAGCCCGGCCGGTTCGGCAGCACGAGCGTCCAGCGCTCGGCGAGCGCGCGCTGGCGCTGCCACGTGCGCCCGGCGCCGACGACGCTGCCGTGTACGAGGACCACGCGCGGGCCGCTGCCGAGACGCTCGACGTCGAGCGTCGTCTCCCCGTCGGACATCGCCTCCGCTCCCGGCATCGCGCCCGCCCCCTCCGCGCTCGGCATCGCCGCTACGGCTCGATCACGTTCGCCGGGTCGGGTTGCTCGTCCGGCGGCGCCTGGCTGTAGTCGTGAAACGGCGCGTCGCGCTCGGCGACGGCGCCGTGCACGCCCTCGCGTTCGGCCAGCTCGATGAAGCGCGCCGCATCGGGCGTGTTGCGCATCAGCCCGTCGAGGATCGGCCCGAGCGTCTGCGTCGAGGCGAGCCCCATGTTGTCGTACGCCTGGTTGACGATCAGCTTCATCGCGCTGAGCTGCGACGCGGGGATGCTCGCGAGCTGCGCCGCGCGCTCGGCGACCTCCTGCTCCAGGCGCGCGAACGGCACCGCCGCGTTGATCAGCCCCGCCGCGACGGCGTCGAGCCCCGACAGCGGCTTGCCCGTCAGCGCGTACTCCTTCGCGCGCGTCAACCCCAGCCGGTACAGCCACATGCCGGTCAGGTAGCAGCCCCACATGCGCGAGTACGACGTGCCGATCCGCGCGTCCTCGCTCGCGATCACGAGGTCGGCGCACAGCGCCATGTCGCTGCCGCCGCCCATGCACCAGCCGTGGACCTGCGCGATCACCGGCTTCGGCGAGCGCCACAGCGACATGAACTTCGGCACCGGCGCGACCGACGGCGCCGTCGCGAACACGAAGTCCTTGCCCGGATCCCACGCGCCGTCGGTCGTGAGCGCCTCGTCCCAGTGGTGGAAGCCGCCGCCGAAGTCGAAGCCCGCGCAGAACGCGCGGCCGGCGCCTCGCAGCACGATCACCTTGACCTCGTCGTCGCCGACCGCGCTGTGCACGGCGTCCTCGAGCTCGTGCGGCATCGGCGGCACGATCGTGTTGAGCCGCTCGGGGCGGTTCAGCGTGATCGTCGCGACCGCGCCGGCCACGTCGTACAGCAGCGTCTCGTAGGGCATCTGGCCTCCTCGGAGTAGAACTGCGGCGCCGCGGGCAGTGGACACTAGGACATGTCCGAGCGTTCGAGCCCCGTCCAAGCCCGCAGGCGCGTTTTTGGACGTGGGTCCAGCGACGTGCGCGCGGCGCGCGCGCAGAATTGAGACATGTCGAGAACCGCGCCCATCGCGCAACACGCCCTCGGCGGGCTCGCCGCGCTGCCGGCGCTCGACACGCGCACGGCGCCGGGCGCGTGGGACGTCGGCGCGAGCGCCGGCAACGGCGCCGAGGCCGAGCCGTTCGACGAGGGTCTCGGCAGCGGCGCGCGCGCGACCGAGCCCGATCGGCGGATGCGCGAGGCGCTCGCGACGGTCGACCTCGCCGAGCTGAGCGCGGCGGTCGCCGGCGAGGCGGCGCGGCGCGGCGTCTGCTTCGGCGGCGCCGGCGGCTCGCGCGAGTTCCGCATCGACCCCGTCCCGCGGCTGTTCGACGCCGCGCAGTGGCGCGAGCTGTCAGCCGGCGTCGCGCAGCGCGTGCGCGCGCTCGAGCTGTTCGTGCGCGACGTTTACGGCGCGCGGGCGATCGTCCGCGAGGGCGTCGTGCCCGAGCGTGCGATCGCCGGCGCCGAGCACTACGAGCCGCAGCTCGCCGGCCTCGGCGAGCGCACGCGCTCGTGGATCACGCTCGCCGGCCTCGACGTCGTGCGCGACGGCGACGGCGTGTTCAAGGTGCTCGAGGACAACCTGCGCACGCCGTCGGGCATCGCCTATGCGCTCGCCACGCGCGAAGCGCTCGCCGCGCACCTGCCGACGCCGCCCGGCCTGCGCCTGCGCTCGCTCGACGCCGCGTTCGCGACGCTCGGCGAGGCGCTGCGCTGCGCGGCGCCGCGCGACGCCGGCGAGCAGCCGACGATCGTGCTGCTGAGCGACGGCGAGCGCAACTCGGCGTTCTACGAGCACCGCACGATCGCCCGTGCGCTCGAGATCCCGCTAGTGCTCGCCGAGCAGCTGTCGGTCCGCGGCGGGCGCCTGTTCGCGTGCATCGACGGCGAGTACGTCGCGGTCGACGTCGTCTACCGCCGCACCGACGAGGACCGGCTGCGCGACGACGACGGCGCGCCGACGCACGTCGCCGAGCTGCTGCTCGAGCCGATCCTCGCCGGCACGCTCGCGTGCGTCAACGCGTTCGGCACGGGCGTCGCCGACGACAAGCTGCTGCACGCGTACGTCGAGGACATGATCCGCTTCTACCTCGGCGAGCAGCCGCTGCTGCAGTCGGTGCCGACGTACGACCCGGCGCAGCCCGGCGTGCTCGAGATGATCCTCGAGCGGATCGACGAGCTCGTCGTCAAGCCGCGCAGCGGCCACGGCGGCTACGGCGTCGTGATCGGCCCGCACGCGCGCGTCGAGGACCTGCGCAAGACCGCCGCGCGGCTGCTGCGCGCGCCGGAGAGCTTCGTCGCGCAGGAGACCGTCATGCTCTCGCGCCATCCGACCGTGATCGACGGGAGCCTGCAGCCGCGCCACGTCGACCTGCGGCCGTTCGCGATCTCGATCGACGGCGACGTGCACGTGCTGCCGGGAGGTCTCACGCGCGTCGCGTTCGACGCCGGCGCGCTCGTCGTCAACTCGTCGCAGAACGGCGGCAGCAAGGACACGTGGGTGCTCGCATGAGGCGCGCGCGCAAGCAACGGATCGCAAAGGGGGAGTGCAGATGAGCAGGCCAGTGATCGGCGTCACCGTCTCGGAGATCCGCCACAAGGAACGCGTCCAGCCGGTGCGCCACGCCGACCCGACGCAGACCGAGATGTCGCTCGGGCTCTCCTACATGCGCGCCGTCGAGATGGCCGGCGGGCTGCCCGTCGCGCTGCCGCCGCTGACGAGCGAGAACGTCGACGCGCTGCTCGACCACCTGTCCGGCCTGCTCTTGACCGGCGGCCCCGACGTCGACCCGTCGAGCTACGGCGCGCCGCCGCACCCCGAGCTCGGCCCGACCGACCCGGTGATCGACGCGTTCGAGATCGCGCTGTGCCGTCACGCCTACCGCCGGCGGATGCCGATCCTCGGCATCTGCCGCGGCGCGCAGCTGCTGAACGTCGCGCTGCAGGGCACGCTGCACCAGCACGTGCCCGAGCTGACCGACGGCAGCATCGAGCACCGCCAGCCGGAGATCGGCACGCGCACGAGCCACGAGGTGCGCGTCGCGCCGGACTCGAGCCTCGCGCAGACGACCGGCGGCGGCCCGGTGATGGTCAACTCGTTCCACCACCAGGCGATCGACCGGCTCGGGTTCGGCCTGCGCGCGGTCGCGTGGTCGCAGGACGGCGTGATCGAGGCGATCGAGGAGCAGGACGGGCGCTTCGTGCTCGGCGTGCAGTGGCACGCCGAGACGCTCGTCGCCGACGCCGAGCAGCTGTCGCTGTTCGAGCGGCTCGTCGAGGCGACGAAGCACCCCGGCATGGCCGCGCCGCGCGAACGGATCGTCGCCGAGCGCGACGGCGATCGCGGCGAGCGTGAAGGCGATCGCGACGAGCAGGAGGACTCCGGTGCCCGCGCAGCCTGAGCTCGCCGAGACGCTCGTCGCCGGCGCGCCGGAGGAGTCGGAGGCGCAGGCGCCCGACGAGCCGTCCTCGCACGCGCGGGACTGGTCGCGCTGGGCGCCGAACGCCGGCTCGGCGTGGACGATCGGCGTCGAGGAGGAGGTGATGCTGCTCGACCCGTCCGACTGGTCGCTCGCGTCGCGCGCCGACGCGGTGATGTCGCGCCTGACCGGCGAGCTCGCGTCGCACGCGAGCACCGAGACGCACGGCTCGGCGCTCGAGCTGCGGACCGACCCGCACGCGACCGTCGCCGGTGGCCTCGCCCAGCTCGAAGAGCTGCGCGGCGACCTCGCGCGCGAGCTCGAGCCGCTCGACATGCGCGCGGCGGTCGCCGGCATGCACCCGTTCACGCTGTGGCACGACACGCAGGTCTCCGAGGGCGACCGCTACCGCTTCCTGTACGGGTCGATGCGCGAGCTCGCGCGGCGCGAGCCGACGTTCGCGCTGCACGTGCACGTCGCGCTGCCCGACCCCGAAAGCGCGGTGCGCGCGATCAACCGGATGCGCTCGCACCTGCCGCTGCTGCTCGCGCTGTCGGCCAACTCGCCGTTCTGGCAGGGGCGCGAGACGGGCCTCGCATCGGCGCGCACGCCGCTGTTCCAGGCGTTCCCGCGCGTCGGCATCCCGCGCGCGTTCGGCGACTACGAGGACTACGTCGGCACGATCGACCTGCTGCTGCGCTGCGAGGCGTTCCCCGAGCCGACGTTCCTCTGGTGGGACGCGCGCCTACAGCCGCGCTTCGGCACGATCGAGGTGCGGATCATGGACGCGCAGAGCACGATCGCCGACTCGGCCGCGCTGACGGCGCTCGTGCAGTGCCTCGTGCGACTGGAGGCTACCGAGGGCTCGGGCGTCGACCCGCGCATCGACCTGCCCGAGGTGCTCGCCGAGAACCGCTTCCTCGCCGCGCGCGACGGCGCCGAGGCGAGCCTGATCGACGCGCGCCGCGGCTGCCGCTCGCCGGTCGCCGACGTGCTCGAGTCGGTCCTCGAGCTGTGCATGCCGCACGCCGAAGAGCTCGGCTGCGTCGAGGAGCTTCAGTGGACGCGCAACCTCGCCGCGACGCCGCGCCCCGTGCGCCAGCTCGATCTCGCGCGCGGCCCCGACAAGCTGCCGGGGCTCGTCGAGGCGCTGTCTGCGTTGTTCTGACGCCCGCTTGGGACGATCTCCAGTCGTATCGACGCCGACGTGACGCTCGCTTGCGCCGGACGAAGCAGGCGTGATCGCGTCGTCGGCCCCAGCACTTCCCTGCTCGTCCCAAGCGGGGGGCACGAGAAACGGTACGGTTACTCGCTCACACCCCTACACCGCACGGCTTTCGTCGTGGGAAAGATGAGGCGGGATGCCAACGCTGCTTGGGTTCCACGAGGTGGACGACGTCGACCATTGGCTCAGCTCACCGAAGCGAGAGGAAATCTTTGGGCCTCTGGGAATCACGGTGCGCACCTTCCGAGACCCGGACGGTTCGAATCGGGTCGGGCTGATCGTGGACGTCCCCGACATGGCTGCGTTTGAGGAGGTCATGCAGTCCGAGGCGGGAGCCGATGCGATGAAGTTCGACGGGGTTCGCCGCGAGACGCTGCTGATCCTCACCGAGGGGTAGCCCCGGCTCCGCGGCCGTCCGGCTTCATGGTCGGCGCCGCCCGGGGTTGGGGATCAGGCCGCGATCAACTGGCCCTGAGTGAACGGCATTGGGGCTGGCCTCGCGCGTTAAGGTCTGCGCGCAGATGCGAACGGAACGCCTCCCTTGAGATCGTGCGCGCGCTAGTCCAGCGCGTGCTGCGCGCGAGCGTCGACGTCGGCGATCGACGCGTCGCCGAGATCGGGCCCGGCCTGCTCGTGCTGCTCGGCGTCGCGCGCGACGACGACGCCGCGGCGGCCGACAGGCTCGCCGAGAAGGTTCGCGCGCTGCGGATCTTCGCCGACGCCGACGGGCGCATGAACGAGCCGCTCGGCGAGCGCGAGATCCTCTGCGTCAGCCAGTTCACGCTGTACGGCGACGCGCGCAAGGGCAACCGCCCGAGCTACGTCGACGCCGCGCCCGGCGAGCGCGCGCAGCCGCTGTACGAGCGCTTCTGCGAGCGCGCCGGCGCGCAGCGCGGCGAGTTCGGCGCGCACATGCTCGTCGCGCTCGTCAACGACGGACCCGTAACGTTGCTGCTCGACGCATGAGCGCGAGCACGACGAAATCCGGGTCGAACGTCCGGCAGGACGTCATCCTCTACGTCATCCACGGCTCGCACGCCTGCTGCGCGGGCTCGCTGATGCTCGAGCACAAGGGCATTGCGTACCGGCGCGTCGCGCTGCCGACCGGCGCGCATCCGCTGCTCGTCCGCGCGCTCGGCTTTCCCGGCAACCGCAAGCCGATTCGCAGCGTCGACGGCGGCACGACCGGAGGGCTCAGGCTGCTCGACCGGCTCGGCACCGTGCCCGCGCTGCGCTTCGGCTCAGAGCGCGTGCAGACGAACCGCACGATCGCGAGCTTCCTCGACCGCGTGCAGCCGCAGCCGCCGCTGTTCCCGGCCGACCCCGAGCGCAGGAGCGCCGTCGAGGACGCGCTGCGCTGGGGCGACGACGTCTTTCAGATGGTCGCGCGGCGGATCGCGCTGATCGGCGGCCGTCACGGTCTCGACGCGCTGCGCGACCGCGGCGGCGACGGCCGGCTCGGGCCGCTGCTCGCTCGCGGCGAGCGCCCGCGTGCGATCAACAACGCGATCGCCGCGCGGATCATCTTCCGCGCGAACGCCGACGCCGAGCGCGAGCTGCTCGACGAGCTGCCGGCGCAGCTCGACCGGATCGACGCGTGGCTCGCCGAAGGCGTGCTCGGCGGCGCCGAGCCGAACGCCGCCGACTTCATGATCGCGCCGAGCCTCGCGCTGATCGCCTACCGGCTCGACCTGCGCCCGCAGATCGAAGCGCGTCCGGCCGGCGCGTTCGTCGAGCGCGTGCTGCCCGAGCCGCCGCTACGCGACGGCTGACGCGAGCTCCATCGGCTGCTTCAGCGCGCCGCCGTGGCCGATCACGTCGGCCGCGCGCTCGGCGAGCGCGATCACCGGCGCGTTCGTGTTGCCGCGCGGCACGACCGGCATCACCGACGCGTCGACGACGCGCAGACCCTCGACGCCGTTGACGCGCAGCTCGGCGTCGACGACCGCGCCGGCGTCCTCGCCCATCCGGCACGTGCCGACCGGGTGGTAGACCGCGAACGTCGTCCGCGCGACGTGCGCGCGCAGCGCCTCCTCGCTGTCGTCGGCCGGCGTGTTGAACGGCGTCTGCGCGTACGGCTTCATCGCCGGCTGCCCGCAGATCTCGAGCAGCAGCCGCAGCCCGGCGACCATCCGCTGCATGTCATCGCCGTCGGTGTAGAACGCGTTGTGCACGACCGGCTTCGCCGTCGGGTCGTTCGACAGCAGCCGCACAGAGCCGCGGCTGTGCGGCGTCAGCAGGCACGGCGACGCCCACACGCCGTGCGCCTGCGGGTCGCGCATGCCCTCCTCGACGATGTGCACCGGCGCGACGTGGAACTGCGTGTCCGGCGCCGGCGCGTCGGCGCCGACGCGCGCGAACCCGCCGGCCTCAGCGAGGTTCGACGCGAACGGCCCCGTCTGCGTCGCTTCGAACTCCGCGAGCGCCGCCGGCTCGAGCGCCAGCAACAGGCTCTCCGGCTCGGGCGTCGTCCACACGAGCTGCGCCGCCGCGTGGTCTGACAGGTTCTCGCCGACCGACGGCTGGTCGAGCAGCACCTCGACCTCGCGCATCGTCAGGTGCTCGGCCGGGCCGATGCCAGACAGCATCAGCAGCTGCGGCGAGTTGTACGAGCCGCCGCACACGATCACCTCGCGCTCGGCGCGCAGCTCCTGCAGCTCGCCGAGCCGGCTCGCCTGCACGCCGACCGCGCGCGTGCCGTCGAACAGGATCCGCTGCACGAGCATGTACGGCATCACCGTGAGGTTGGGGCGCTCTGCCGCGGGATGCATGTAGGCGACGGCCGTGCTCGCGCGCATGCCGCCGCGCTGGGTCACCTGGTAGAGGCCGACGCCGTCCTGCTCATCGCCGTTGAAGTCGGGGTTGCGCGGCAGGCCGGCCTGCTCGCCGGCGTCGACGAACGCGCTCGAGATCTTGTTGTGCGAGCGCTCTTCGCTGACCGGCAGCGGGCCGCCGGCGCCGTGCCACTGCGACGCGCCGCGCTCGTTGTCCTCGGCCTTGATGAAGTACGGCAACAGGTCGGCCGCGCTCCACCCGGGCACGCCCCATTCGTCGTAGTCGCGGCGGTTGCCGCGGATGTAGACCATCGCGTTGATCGACGAGCTGCCGCCGAGCACGCGCCCGCGCGGCAGCGTGATCCGCCGGCCGTCGCACTCGTGCTCGGGCGCCGAGTGGTAGTCCCAGTCGACCTCCGTCGAGCCGAGTTTCAGATAGCCGAGCGGCACGTGGATGTTCTCGTTGACATCCGGCGGCCCGGCCTCGAGCAGCAGCACCTTCACGTCCGGGTCCTCGCTGAGGCGCGCCGCGAGCACGCACCCGGCCGACCCGGCGCCGACGATCACGTAGTCGTACATCCCCATATCCCCTTCCCTTGGCTCTGCGGCCAACGATACTCCTCGCCGGCGCGCGCCGAGCGGGGCGCGGGCCACGCGCATGGGGTCGCGCTCGCCCGCACCCAGCTCGGCGCGCGCCGGCGGGCGGCTACTTGACGCCGCCGCCCGACGCGCTGACGGCCATCCACGTGCCGCCGAACGCGCGCGCGCCTGCGTAGCTCGTTTCGGCGCGTTCGCTCGACGGCGCGTACAGGTACAGCGGGTGCCCGGCGTACGTCACCTGGCGCTTGCCGCCGGCGATCGCGATCGTCGAGATCAGCGACGCCTTGACGCCCGGTCCGGCCGTCGGCTTGCCGCTGCTCGTCAGCGCCGGCCACGTCGCGTTGCATTCGCGGCTCGCCATGCACGTGTTGCTCCGGCCGGTGTCCTTCGAGAAGCGGTACACCGTGAAGCCCGACGAGTCGACGAGGATGCTGCCGAGGCTCGTGCGCTTCAACTGCAGCTTCTGCGCGGCGCTCGTGTGCGCCGCCGGCGCCGTCGCAGCGGCCGGCACGACGGCGATCGCCGCGAGCGCGAGCGCGAACACGGCCGCCGTCGCGAGCGTCGCCGCGAGGCGCGCGTGTGAGACGATGGGCTTCAACGCGGGGGAGAGGTTGCGGTTCATTGCACGTCTTCCTTTCTGTTCGTCCTCGGTCAGCAAGACGCCGATCGGAGCGCAAGCTTCCCGCCGTTCGTCGAACTCTCGCCCAGAGCAGCCGATCCGAACGCGATGAGCACAGCCAGCGCAGCGCCTGCGCCAGATACCGTCAAAGCCCGCTCGGCGCCCGACGCGTCCGCGCGCGGCGCGCTGTCGTGGGGCGCCCGCGCGACCCTCGCGCTCGCCGCGCTACTCAGCGTCGCCGCGATCTTCGCCGTCTGGGCGGACCGGCAGCTGCTCGACAACGGCTACTGGACGCGCACGAGCACGAAGCTGCTCGAGAACCGCGCGATCCAGGACCAGCTCTCGACGTACCTGACCGAACAGCTCTACGCCAACGTCGACCTCGCCGGCGAGCTGCGCGCCGGGCTGCCGAAGCAGCTCAAGCCGCTCGCCGGACCGGCCGCCGGCGGACTGCGCACGGTGATCGAAGAAGCCGTCGCCGTCGCGCTGCGGACCTCGCAGGTGCAGGGCCTCTGGCGCACCGCCAACGAAGTCACGCACCGCCAGCTCGTCGACGTGATCGAGAACCGCCACGACGTCGTCGGCACGCCCGGCGGCGGGCGCGTCGTGCTCGACCTGCGCCCGCTCGTCGCCGAGCTCGCCGAACGGCTCGGCACGCCAGCGCCGGTCGTCGAGAAACTGCGCAGTCACGTCGGCGAGATCACGATCCTGCGCTCGCGGACGCTCGAAACGATGCAGGGCGCCGTCCGCGGCCTGCGCGACCTCGCGCTCGTGCTGCCGCTGCTCGCGCTCGCGCTGTTCGCGCTCGCCGTCGCGCTCTCGCGCGGACGGCGCAGCCGTGCGCTGCTCGCCGTCGGCCTCGCGCTCATCGGCGCCGCGCTGGCGACGCTGATCGCGCGCTCGCTGATCGGCACGCGCGTCGTCGACGCGCTCGCCTCCACCGAAGCGCTGCGTCCCGCCGCTGCCGCGACCTGGTCGATCGCGACGAGCCTGCTCGTCGACGTCGCCGTCGCGACGCTCGTGATCGGCGCGCTCGTCGCGCTCGGCGGCGCGCTCGGCGGCCGCTCGCGCTGGGCGACCGCCACACGGCGCGCGATCGCCCCGTACCTGCGCGATCGTCCCGGCCTCGCGTTCGGCCTCGCCGCCGTCGCGCTGCTGCTCGTCTTCCTCTGGCGCCCGATCGCCGCGACGCAGAAACCGCTCGGCATCGTCGTCATCGCCGCGCTCTCGCTGCTCGGCGTCGACGCGCTGCGCCGGCAGGCGATCGCCGAGTTCCCGAGCGCGCGCTACGCGCCCGGGCACGACGGGCTGCGCGCGCGCACCGCCGCCGTCCGCGAGCTGCTCCCGCGTCGCGACGCGCGCCAGCTCGAGCGCCTCGCCGAGCTGCACGCCAGCGGCGCGCTCAGCGACGACGAGTTCGCCGCCGCCAAGAAGCGGCTGCTCGGGAGCTAGGCGCGGGCTCCGCTCACGCGGTTCGGCTCGCGCTCGGTCACTCGGGCGTCGCCGCGCTCGCGAGCGCGTGGCGCTTGATCTGCTCGAACTCCGCCTCGTTGATCGCGCCGCGGTCGAGCAGTTCCTTGGCTTTGTGGATCTGCTCAGCCGGGTCGGTCTTCGCCGCGACCGTCTGCACGTAGCGGTCGAATTCGCTCTGCACCGCCTTCTGCTGCCTGACTGCGCGTTCGGTCATGCCGTTGTGCTGCGTGATCAGGTAGATGAACGTGCCGAGATACGGCAGCACGATGATCGCGACGATCCACAGCACCTTCACCGCGCCGGTCGTGTCGTGCCGGCGGAAGATGTCGCTCAGCACCGTGAACAGGATCATCAGCCAGACGACGAACGCGAAGAAGACGAGGATCGTCCAGAAGATTTCGAGCAGCGGGTAGCTCGTTGCGAGGATCATTGCCGTAGTCCCTTTCTGTCGGGATGCGCGCTCGCCGGATCGAGCCGTTTCGGGCGGCTCGCCGCGGGGCTGGATACGCCGCCGAGCATATGCCAGAGCGACTCAGCGCTGCCGCCGGCCGAGCAGCGCCCTCAGCACGAAGCCGATCGCCAGCAGTCCCCACACGATCGCCACGACCGGGACGCCTTTTGCGGCGGCGAGGATCGCGATCAGGAGTGAGGCGGCGGCGGCGCAGAGGGAGAAGGTGATGTTGGCCATGCATGCCTCGTTGACTGGATCGTGCGCCGGCACGCGCCGACGTCGCCTCAATGGCGCACGATGCGGCCTTCTAACGGGAATCGAATACCCATGTAAACAGGCGGACAACACCTGCGGCTTACCTTCCGGATCTAAGCAGGACAGGGGACCAAGGAAGGGCGCGCGCAGCTCCCAGCGCTCGATGCTCGGGCAGACGATCACGACCCGCTCAGCCACGAGCAGTCGTCAAGCCGGAGAGGGGTCTCGAACCCCTGACCTCCTGTTTACAAGACAGGTGCTCTACCAACTGAGCTACTCCGGCATTTAGCGCTTCAGCTAGCCAAGAATCGTCATTTGCGGCCATGGGCAAAACGGCTGCGTGGGCGATTCGTGGGCGATTGCCGAGAGCGCATTGGCCGCATGAAGGCTAGTCGGCGATGAGGACCGCGTCCAACGGCCCGGCCAGACGCCGTTCCGTCATGGGCAGTCGGTAGCGCTCTTCGGATCCTTGAGTTTGCCGCGCGAGTGCGGATTCCCGCCAAGGAAAGAACCTCCAGGCGATAGGCGACGCCGAACCGGCTTCGCAGAGTGCTGGCCGCGATCATCTACGTGGCTTTCGGAGGATGTCTCTCGGCAGAGCTACTCGCCACCGGCGCTGCCGTGGGAAGGCTCAGCAGGCCTTAGATGCTTCACAGCATCCCAGGATTCCGTCCAACGGCTGCGGCTCAGCGGAAAGGCAGGCCTGCCAGGGTTGCGCAAGCTCCGCGCGAGCTACTGCGTAGACGCCGGGCGCATCGGCCGCTTGCTGAGCCGAACGTTTCTATAGGCTGCGATTTGTGTACAGCAGACTCGGGACGCTACTAATCGCCGCCCTGGCTATGGCAGGCTGCGGCAGCAGCTCAAGTAGCTCAGGCTCGACGGCGAGCAGTTCCGTGAAGATCAATCCTGCGGCCGAGGCTAGTGCACGGCATCACGCTGAAGCAATTTACGAACGCTCTGGCATTTCGTTCTACGTCGGAGAGTTGAAGGCAAGCACGGTCCGATTTTCGTTCCCTTGCAAGCAAGCCACGAAAGAAGGCGAAGACAAAGCACCGATTTCAGGCCAGTGGGACTGTGCTGGTTGGGGTCTTATCGCTGCCGGAGAACCGGAAGCGGGCAAGTGCGAGTTTGTTGAGGGCAACGTGAGTGCGACCGGTCTAGTCGGCAAGTCCGAAGGTGAGGCGATGACGTTCAGCGGATCGCCGTGCGAATTGGACTTCGGATTGGGCACCCCAGGAAAGAAGCCGCGAGCAAGCCTCGTTGCCGCTTGGACGGGCAAACGTAATGCGGAAGCCCAACGATCGAAGGAAATCGAAGCAAGCCCCGAATCGCAGGCACAGAAGCGCGAAGAAGCGAAAGAAGAAGCAGAAGAAGTCGAACGGTCCGCAGAAGCACGCAGCGCAGAACAAGGCGAATAGATGGCTCAGAAGAATGCGAGCGACACTCGCACAGGTTGCATTGGCCTGATCGTGATTGTCGTGATCGCAATTATCATCGCCGTAGCGACCACAGGCGGCGGCAGTAAAAGCGGCAGTGGCAGCTCGTCTGGCTCAACGCAGGCGGAAGCGCGAGCGTATATCCACGAAAAAGCCCACACGATCAACTTCGGACGGGTCGATTACGAACACGTCAAGGCCCTCGTTGCCCTACTTACGAACGCAGGAACCGAAGGCGAGGACACTGAAGTCCTCAACGAAGTTGCGAAAGTCGCCCAGGAGGCGCACGACGACATCGATAACTTCCGCCAAGAATTGTTCAAGAGTGGCGAAGGGAAGCTGTCCGACGCAACCCTTCAGCTTTCAGAGGGTGCCAACGAACTTAAGAATGCTATGGGTGCCCTGGTTGCCTACACAGGTAATCCGAACCCAGCTACCCTGGCGCACTTCTCAACGCAGCTCGACGCTGCAAAGGCAAAATGGAATCAAGGCGTCGATGAAATATGGGAAATCGCCGGTGAGCATGGGGCTTATAGGCTGAAGTGATCCTTGCTCGTCTGCTTGTTGGCCTTGTGCTGCTCGGGCTACCGCTATCGAGCTGCGGCAGCAAGGGAAAGCCAGCGCCGGCATCTTTCACGGCGTCCGAACCGTCGCCCGAAGAACTGAAAGAACAGCAGGAAGAACAGGCCAAAACGCAGGAAGAAAAATCGGAAGAACTCAAACACGAACAGGAAGAACACTCAGAAGAACAGGAAAAACGCTCCGAAGAACTGAAGCAAGAACAGGAAGATAACCGCCATAAAGCCGAAGATGAAAACGAAGAACGTAAGAATGAACAGGAAGAAAATCAGCGCAACAACGAACAGCAGCAGGAAGAACTAAGACAGCAGGCGGAAGAACATTAGACTCGACCGAGTCAGTGACTAGAGGTCGGAAAAAGCAACGCAACGAAGCCGTAGCCAGCGGAAAGACTCATCGGCAGCCTTTCGCATGGTCGTAGCGGCATTCCCAGACAGCGAGTTGCGCGTCGGGCCAGAACTAGACCTGATCAAGGCGGGGCTGAGCTACTCCGGCGCCGACGGTCAAGGCTAACCCAGGGGCGCCGGCCGGTCCAACGTGCGCCTGCGCTTTGCGCCGCCCCCGGTCGGTCCGATCGACCGGCGCTGCAGGTCTCGGTTCAGATATTCAGTAGGGTGTCCCCATGGGGAGCCGGTGGGCGCGATCGCTCGCGACGATCTTTGCAGCGTGCGCCGTCGCGCTGCCCGCGTCGGCACGCGCTGCTGCCACTCCGGTCGCGCAAGCCGCATGCACGCACGCGGTCATCGCAGGCGAATCGAAGTGCATCGCGCGCGGTCAGTTCTGCAAACGGACCGCGGCCGCGCAGCGCGACTACCGCCGCTACGGCCTGTCGTGCACCAAACGGGACTCGCGCGGCAAATACCACCTTCAGTAGTGGATTCGGCGCGATGGAGCCTACGAAGCTCAACGTCAGAGGTCGAGCAGGAAGCGCAGCGCGCGGGCGGCCTGGAACATCACGTCGTCACCGACGGCGCCGAGTCGGGCGATCAGACGCTGCTCGGAGACGGACTTGACGTCCTCGCACTTTGCGTAGCTGACCTCGTCGAGCCCTGAGTCGCCTCGGTCGATCTCTATGTGAGACGGCAGGCCGCGATAGGTCGTTGTGATCGGGACGACGACAACGACGCCAGCGGGACCTTCGTTCAACAAATCGGCCGATACGATGACAGCCGGTCGACTGCCCGACTGCTCCCGGCCGACTGGGTCGCCGAAGTCGACCAGCCACACCTCACCGCGGCGAGCGCTCACGACGAGCGGTCGCGCAACGCGCCGCTCTCGACGGTGCGCTCGGCCTCGATCTCCTTCCATGCGTCGTCGTCGGCGCGCAGCGCCTCGTAACGGGCGGAGAGCTGATCGAAGAACAGGCGCCGCTCGAGCGCCTCGGCGGCCTCGTCGACGAGCTGACTCATCGGACGACCGGTCGCTTGCGCCAGTTTGGCGAAGCGATCCCGGGTCGGCTCGCTCACCCTGATGGTGGTGCTCATGCATTCAGTCTACAATATAGGCGCTTGATCTGTCTACAGCCCAGACGGTATTACTTGCTAGTCTTACCGTGTGAGGGTCACGCAGAAGGGCCAGGTCACGATCCCGCTTCGGGTTCGACGTGCGCTCGGCATCCGGCCGGGCAGCGACGTCGAGTTCGAGCTCGACGAGCAAGGCGCGCGGCTGCTCGTCGATTCCGGCCGCGCCGCGGAGGAGATCAGACGGATGCGCGGCGCCGGCGAGGGCGAGATGACAACCGAGGAGATCCTCGCGCTGACCCGTCGATGAGCCGCTGAGCTTGGAGACGTTCGTCGACAGCAGCGTCCTGCTCGATCTCTTCACCGAGGACGAACGCTGGCTGTCGTGGTCGCAGGAGCAGCTCACGAAGGCAGCGCAACGGGGCGCGATCGCGCTCAACGCGGTCGTCCTTACCGAGATCGCCCCGCGGTTCCCTCGCATCGAGACACTGCGTTCGGCGCTGCCGTCGATGGCGGTCATCGAGGAGATCCCGCCCGCGGCGGCGTTCCTCGCCGGACACGCCCACGCCGAGTACCGTCGCTCGGGTGGTACGCGCGCGGCCGTCCTGCCCGACTTCCTGATCGGCGCTCACGCCGCCGTGACCGGCCGCCGGCTCCTGACGCGCGACCCACGCCGCGTCGCCGCCTACATTCCGGGCGTCACGCTGATCGCCCCGTAGCGGCCCCGGCTGGCGGTCCGAGCCGTCGCTGTAACGGCGCGCTCGCGCCTGGTGTATTGCAGGCATGGAGCAAGCTCAGCCGCCTCGGCCGGCCGCCGACCTCGACGCCTTCCGCGACCGCTCGCTGAACCGCGGCGTCAACCCGATCGTCTACTGGACGCTGCGCGCGCTGCTCGTGCCGGCGTTCCTGATCTACCTGCGGATGCAGCGGATCGGCCGCGAGCATCTGCCGAAGGACGGGCCGCTGCTGCTCGCGGCCAACCACCGCAGCTTCCTCGACCCGTTCGTGATCGGCACGCTCGTGCGACGCCCGGTCTACTACTTCGCCAAGCGAGAGCTGTTCGAGAAGCGCTGGCAGGCATGGATCCTCAACGCGCTCGGCGCGTTTCCGGTCGACCGCGGCGCCGGCGACCGCGCGGCGATGGACACCGCGCGCGCGATCCTCGAGCGCGGCGACTGCGTCGTGCTGTTCCCCGAGGGCACGCGGATCCGCACCGGCCCGCTCGCCGCGCCGAGGCGTGGCATCGGTCGGCTCGCGCTCGAGGCCGGCGTGCCGATCATGCCGATCGCCGTGATCGGCTCCGAAGACGTCCGCCGTGGCTGGCGCATCCGCCCGCGCAAGGTCCGTCTGCGGGTTGGTCGTCCGCTGCGCTTTCCGACCGCCGGCAACTCCTCGCCGGCGCTCGCGAGCGCCGTGACCGAGCGCATCTGGACGTGCGTCAACCTGCAATGGGAATGGCTCGGCGGCCTGCCGGCGCCAGAGACGCGGCCGGCGACGCAGCCGAGCTCGGGCACGCGGCGTGCGACGACGACTTTCGTTCGCGACGGCGACGGCGCGCGGCAGGCGGCCGACGCCGTCGAACGCGACACCGCCTGCGAGCCGGTCGCCGGCGATGGGCGAGACCGTGGGGTTTGCGCGGCCTGAGCCGTTGCGAGCCGCCGGCAGGCGCGCCGGATGCGCGACGGCCGGGGATAGGGTGTGCGATGAGTGAGCGACACAGTCAGCGGCAAGTCGAAGGCGCAGCTCGACGCGGAGTTCTCCGAGCTCTACCGCGCGCATCTGCGCGACGTGTACAGCTACGCGTACTACCGCGTCGGCGATCATCACGACGCCGAGGATCTGACCGAGCAGACCTTCCTGCAGGCCTACCGCCACTTCGAGCGCGCGCAGAAGGAGTCCAACGGACGGCCGCTGCGCCCGTGGCTGATTCGGATCGCGCACAACCTCGCCGCGAACCTGTACCGCGACCGCTCGCGCAAGCCGGCGTCGCCGATCGACGAGACGAGCGAGTTGACCGCGCTGCACACGACCGAGCAGCTCGTCGAGGGCCGCGACGAGCTCAGCCGCGTGCTCGACGGCGTCCGCCAGCTGCCCGACGATCGTCGCGAGGCGCTGATCATGCGCTTCGCCCTCGGCATGGACAACCGCGAGATCGCGCGTGCGATGGACCGCACCGACGGCGCGACGAAGGTGCTGATCCACCGCGCGATCAAGCAGCTCGAGGAGCTCGTCGGCGACCCGCGCAAGGAGTCCGACGATGACTGAGGCGCTGCCCAACCTCGAGGGGCTGCTGCGCGAAGCGCTGGCGCCCGTCGAGCCGCCGGCCGATCTCGTCGAGCGAGTCGAGTCGACGCTGACGACGATCACCGAGCTCGCCGCCGACGAGCTCGAAGCCTGGGAGCTCTCGGCGATGCGCGACCCGCGCAACTGGGTTCGCCCGGCCGCGGCGATCGTCGCCGGCAGCGCCGCCGGCGCCGCGCTCGTCGTTCTGCGCGCTCGGCGGCGCACGCACGTCACGGCCGGTCCGCTCGGCGTCCGCTGGCCGCAGCTCGACCGCGCGGCGGCCGAGCGAACGATCAAGGATCTCGGCCGCGAGACGCGCAAGCTGTTCGGCGAGCGCTGACGCCCGCACAGCGCGATAGGCGTCGCGGTCGGCGCCGTGCGCTCGCCCGGCGGGCGTCAAGCTAGTCTCTGCTCAGCGCATGGCCACCTGCTACCGCCACCCGTCGCGCGAGACGGGCGTCTCGTGCTCGAACTGTGGCCGGCCGATCTGCCCCGACTGCATGACGACGACGCCCGTCGGCATGCGCTGTCCCGACTGCGCGCGTCAGCGCACCGCCGTCAAGACGATCCGCAACACCGTGCGGCGCCCGGAGGTCACGCTCGCGCTGATCGCGATCAACGTCGTCGCGTTCCTCGCCGAGGGCAGCATCTCGCTGACCGGCGGCCCGACCGGCGGCAAGGTCTACGAAGAAGGCTCGCTGTTCGGCAGCCTCGAAGGCTTCCCGACGCTCGGCGTCGCGCACGGGCAGTGGTGGCGGATCGTCGCCGGCGGCTTCCTGCACGAGAACCTGCTGCACATCGGCTTCAACATGTACGTGCTGTACGTGCTCGGCGTGATGCTCGAGCCCGCGCTCGGACGGCTGCGCTTCGGCGTGATCTACGCCGTCTCGCTGCTCGCCGGCTCGCTCGGCGCGCTGCTCGTCTCGCCGCACTCGATCACCGTCGGCGCCTCCGGCGCCGTCTTCGGGATCATGGGCGCAGCCGCCGTCGAGATGCGCGCGCGTCAGATCCCGCTGATGCAGAGCGGCGTCGGTGGGCTGATCCTGATCAACCTCGTGATCAGCTTCACGCTCCCCGGGATCTCCTGGGGCGGGCACGTCGGCGGCCTGATCGCCGGCGCGCTGTGCGCATTCCTGCTGCAGGCGAGCACGCGCTACCGCGCGCAGTCGGCCGCGCTCGCCGCCTGCATCGTGCTCGGCGCCGCGTGCTTCGCCGGCTCGATCGTCGTCGCGAAGTCGAGCGAAGTCGAAGGCAGCGCGCCCGTGCGCCTGGTCGAACCGGGCGGCTGATCAGCGTCCGACGGTGCTCGGCAGCTCGACCGCCAGCGCCTCGCCCGGCGCCTCGGGCAGCCTGTCGGGGTGCAGCACGTGCCCGAGCAGCTCGAGGCCGTCGATCAGTCGCGGTCCGGGGCGCGAGAAGTACGCCGACGCGTTGACCGCGACGATCCGCGTCGCGCCGACGCGCACGAGCTCGCGCACGTGCTTCAGCGCCTCCTCGTGCGCGCGCTGTGCGTCGTAGCCGCACGGCATCACGACGACGACCTGTGGCCGCGTCGCCGCGACCTGCTTCCATGTGACGACCTCGGAGTGCTCGCCGGCGCGGCCGAGCACGTCCTCGCCGCCGGCGAGCTCGATCATCTGCGGCGTCCAGTGCCCGGCGACGTACACCGGGTCGAGCCACTCGAGCGCCGCGACGCGCACGCGTGGCTCGCCGCGGACGGCCAGCTTGACGCGGTCGATCCGCGCCGACGCGTCGGCGATCAGCTCGACGCCGCGCTCGCGGCTGCCGGTCGCCTCGGCGAGTGTGCGCACGTCGCCGAACGTCTCGCCGAGCGTCTTCGGGTCCAGCGCGATCACGTCGGGGTGAGACGGCAGCTCCTGCGCAATCGCTGCGACCTCGTCGTAGGAGACGGCGCACACCGGGCACAGCTCCTGCGTCACGATCAGATCCGGCTCGAGCTCGGCGAGCGCCTCGCGATCGAGCTCGTAGATCGCCTCGCCCGCGAGCGTGCGCTCGCGCACGGCCGCGTCGATCTCGGCCGCGTCGAGCCCCGCCGGCAGCACGTCGCCGGTCACGCGCGGGCGTTCGAGCGCCTCGAGCGGGTGGTCGCACTCGTGCGTGACGGCGACGACCTGGTCGCCGAGCCCGAGCGCGAACAGCAGCTCGGTCGCGTGCGGAACGAGGCTGACGATGCGCATGCGCCCAACTTTACGCCCGCTATGCTCGGCCCCGGATGGCACTGCTCAGCGACGCGCAGATCGAGCTCGAGCTCGAGGGCTCGGAGTGGCGGCGCGACGGCGCGAGCATCGTGCGCGACTTCGAGCTCGCCGACTTCGTCGCCGCGATCGAGCTCGTGCAGCGGATCGCCGAGCTGGCCGAGGCCGCCAACCACCACCCCGACATCCTCGTGCACGGCTGGAACAACGTCCGCCTGACGCTCTCGACGCATTCGCAGGGCGGGCTGACCGAGGCCGACTTCGCGCTCGCCGAGCAGATCGACGCGCCGGCCGAGCCGCCGTCGGACGGTTGAGGAACGTCCCGGCGATCCTTCGCCCTTCCGACGCTCCGCCTTGCTACCTTTGCCGAGTCGGCAATCGATGAACGACGAAGAAGAACTTCCCCGAAGTAGAACGGCCCTCGCGGGCCTTCCTCGTCCCGGCCGAAGCGAGCGGCACAGCTCCGCCGGTCGCGGTCACGCCCGAGCAAACGGGCACGATCACACCCGCACACGGGTGCCTCGCGCCGCGTGAACGCGCTGAAGATCATCTTCGCGGCGGTCCTCGTCGCGATCAACGCGTTCTTCGTGATCGCCGAGTACGCGCTCGTGCGCTCGCGCCGCACGCGGCTGGAAGAGATGAGCAAGGACGGCCTCAAAGGGGCGAAGCTCGCGCTCGACCAGCTGGAGAACATCAACGAGTACATCTCGGCCGTGCAGATCGGCGTCACGCTGACGTCGATCGGAGTCGGCGCGCTCGGCGAGCCCGCGCTTGCGAACGTGTTCAAAGGAGCGCTTCCCAACGCGCTCGCGCACGGCGCCGCCGTCGCGATCGCCGCGACCGTCGCGTTCGTGGTCATCGCCTGCGCGCAGCTCGTCGCGGGGGAGATGGTGCCGAAGTTCTACGCGATCGACCGCGCCGAGGCGGTCGCTCGGCGCGTCGCGCGGCCGCTGCGCGCGTTCAGCGTCCTGTTCCACCCGTTGATCGTCGCGCTGACGGCCGTCGCCGACCGGATCCTGCGCGTGCTCGGCGTCGACATGGACGAGGAGCGCCGCGGCGGCTCGCCCGACGAGCTGAAGCTCTTGATCGCCGAGTCGCAGGCCGGCGGTCACATCGACCTCGGCGAGGCCGGCATGCTGACCGGCGTCTTCCACCTGCACGAGCAGGACGCGCGCCAGGTGATGACGCCGATTCCGGCCGTCATCACCGTCGACGCCTCGCAGGACGTCGAGGCGGCGCTGCAGCTGTGCGTCTCCAGCGGCCACACGCGGCTCGTCGTCACCGAGGCCGACGACCGCGATCGCGTCCGCGGGATCGTGCACGCGAACACGCTGATCCAGCAGCTGATGGAGGACGGACCGCACGCGCCGATCGCGCCGCTCGTGCACGACGCTCCGATCGTCCCCGAGACCAAGCCGCTCGACGACCTGCTCGCCGACCTGCAGCGCCAGCGCACGTCGATGGCCGTGATCGTCGACGAGTACGGCCGCGTCGTCGGCATCGTCACCGTCGAGGACATCATCGAGGAGGTCGTCGGCGAGATCTCCGACGAGACCGACCCGGCCGGCGGCGAGGTGCGCAGGCTCGCCAACGGCGACTGGTTCGTGCGCGGCCACGTCGCCGTCACCGACCTCGTCGACTACGGCCTGCACCTGCCGGTCGACACCGATGCGTACAACTCGATCGGCGGCCTCGTCTTCGCCGAGCTCGGACGCCTCCCACGCCGCGGCGACACCGTCGCCGCCAACGGCTACTCGATCCGCGTCGAGTCGGTCCGCGAGAATCGCGTCGAGGCCGTCCGAATCCGCGAGCGCCGGCCCGTCCAGACAGGCGGCCGCGGGGGCGAGTCCTCGGACTGAACGGCGCCTCTGCGGCACATCCAGCCGGCCAGACGTTCGAGAGGCAAGCGAGCCACGGACGCAGGGAGCGTGGCGTGCGGATGCACGCGAGCGACCGAGGACACAGGCTCGCGCCGCCTATCGGACGTCTGGCCTTAAACACGTCCGGCCCGCGGGGGGAGCGGACCGGATCGTGTGCACTGGGAGGAGGCGGGTGTGCATTGCGACGTTACGTCGCTAGTAGCAGTATCGCCACCGCGATGAACGCCAGCTAAAACCTGCCTGAGCCAATCCTCACAAAGTGCGGGGACGAACTCGCGGTCAGTAGCTGTGGAACCCGCGCCCGCTCTTGCGCCCGAGCGCGTCTTCGTCGATCAGCTGCTCGACGCGCGCCGGCACTTCGGCGCCGATCGTCTCGCCGATCGCCTTCGACACGTCGAGCCCGACGAGGTCGAGCAGCGCGAGCGGGCCCATCGGATGGCCGGCGCCGAGCTTCATGCACGTGTCGATGTCCTCCGCCGCCATGCCCGTCTCTTCCTGCAGGCGCACCGCGCTGAACAGGTACGGGAACAGCAGCCGGTTGACGACGAACCCCGGCACGTCGGGCACCTCGACCGGCGTCTTCTCGAACGCCTCGCACAGCGCCTGCGCGCGACTGCGCGTCTCGGCGCTCGCCGCGCTCGGGAAGATCAGCTCGACGAGCTTCATCCTCGTCACCGGGTTGAACACGTGCAGCCCGACGAAGCGGTCCGGCCGCCCGCTCGCCTGCGCCAGCCGCTCGATCGACAGCGACGACGTCGTGCTCGCGAGGATCGCCTCGGGCCCGACGATCTCGTCGAGCTCGGCCAGCAGGCCCGCCTTGACGTCGTGGTCCTCGACGACCGCCTCGACGACGAATTCCTCGTCGGCGAGCTCCCGCGGGTCGGTGACGATCTCGACGTGCCCGGGGTCGACCTCGGCGCCGAGGCGCGCGAGCGTCTTCTCGACCGTCGCGCGCGCGCGCTCGGCCGAGCTCTGCGAGCGCGCGAGCAGCTGCACCGGCCCGTGGTGCGCCGCCGTCGACGCCAGGCCGCACGCGATCGCGCCGCTGCCGACGACCGCCAGGTGCCTGCCCTCCGCCTCTCCCTGCTCGTTTGCTCCCTGCTCGTTCACTCGCTCGCAGCTCCTCGCAGAAACATTGACTGACCAGTCAATCTATTGACCGCCGGACCGCGGTAGAGTAAGGGCTGGAGGGCCCGGGCAGCTTCCACACGCGATCCCGCGAGCCGCGATCGCCCCGCGCAATCCGCACAACCGCCGCCGCAACAACCCCGTAGGAGGCAGACAAAATGAGGCAACCAGAGGGCCGCGAGGTCGTCATCGTCGAGGCTGTGCGCACGCCGATCGGACGCGGGCACAAGGAGAAGGGCTACTACAAGGACACACACCCGAACACGCTGCTCGGGAAGACGTACTCGGAGGTCATCAAGCGCTCCGGGATCGACGCCGCCGAGGTCGAGGACGTCGTCGCCGGCTGCGTCCAGCAGTTCGGCGAGCAGGGCTTCAACATCGCGCGCAACGCCTGGCTGCAGGAGGGCCTGCCGATCGAGACGCCCGGCACGACGATCGACCGCCAGTGCGGCTCCGCCCAGCAGGCCGTCAACTTCTCCGCCGCGCTGATCGCCGCCGGCGTGCACGACGCGATGATCGGCTCCGGCGTCGAGCACATGGGCCACCTGCCGTTCGCCGCCGGCATGAAGACGCAGGAGGACTTCGGCTACGCGTTCACGCCCGAGCTGATGGCCAAGCACAACATCGTCGGCCAGGGCCTCGGCGCCGAGATGATCGCCGACCAGTGGGAGATCTCCCGCTCCGAGCTCGACGAGCTCGCCGTGCGCTCGCACAGGCTCGCCCACCAGGCCACCGAGGAGGGCCGCTTCGAGCGCGAGATCGTGCCGATGACCGTCGACGGTCAGGAGTACGTCACCGACCAGGGCATCCGCCCCGAAACGAGCCTCGAGGCGCTCTCGCAGCTGAAGCCCGCGTTCAAGGAAGGCGGCAAGATCACGGCCGGCAACGCCTCGCAGATCTCCGACGGCGCCGCCGCCGTGCTCTTGATGTCCGCCGACAAGGCCAAGGCGCTCGGCCTCACGCCGCGCGCGCGGATCGTCGACCAGACGACCGTCGGCTGCGACCCCGTCAAAATGCTCGAGGGTCCGATCCCTGCCACGCGCAAGATCCTGCAGCGCAACTCGATGTCGATCAACGACATCGACCTGTTCGAGATCAACGAGGCGTTCGCGCCCGTCGTCGCCGCCTGGCGTCGCGAGCTCGACCCCGACATGGACCGCGTCAACGTCAACGGCGGCGCGATGGCGCTCGGCCACCCGCTCGGCTCCACCGGCGCGCGCCTGATCACGACGCTGCTGCACGAGCTCGAGCGCTCCGACAAGGAGATCGGCTTCGTCACGATGTGCTGCGGCGGCGGCCTCGGCACCGGCACGCTGATCCAGCGCGTCTGACGCACGGTCCGCCTGACGCAGGTTTCGTTCGATCGGAGGCCGGCCCACTGTGGGCCGGCCTCCTTTCATCTGAAGATCAGCCTTCCGGGCCGCCGCCGGTCCAGTTGACCGGCGCCGGCGCCAGCGCCAAGAGCGCCGTCCACGTCGACGGTTCGGCGACGCCCGTCGGCGACAGCGCGTGCGCCGTCTGGAAGCTCTTCAGGTTCGCCGTCGTCTGCGAGCCGAAGTTGCCCGTCACTTCCTGCGACGCGACCGCGCTCGCGAGGTGCTCCTGCAGCCACAGCACCTGATCGCCCTTCGCGCCGCTGTGCAGTTCCGGGTATTCGCCGTTCGGCACGACGCTGCTCAGCGGCGCGAGCGGCGTCGCGAGCGTGCTCCAGCCCGACGCCGGCGTCTCCTGCCAGTCCCAGAACGACAGTCCCGTCGCGCCGTAGTCGACCGCCTCCTCGCGGAAGCGCAGCACGTCTGACGTGCTGACGCCGCCGTACGTCTGCCCGAGCGGGAAGATCGGCCTGCCGTAGATGCGGTTTGCGATGTACGTGTTCGCGTAGATCGTGTCGACCGACACGCCGATGTCCTTCCAGTACATCTGCGGCGCGTTGTACTGCGCGCCGTTCGGCCCGAGGAACACCGAGTACGGGAACGAGCCGTGGTACGACACGTACGGGAACGACGCCAGCCCCAGCGGATACGCCGGCCCGATCTTCGCGCGCAGGTCTTCGACGTACGTCTGCGCCGCCGCGTAGTGGCCTTCGTACTCCGCCTCCGCGTCGATCACGAGGCAGTCGGCGCCGTTCGCGACCGCCTCCGCTCCGAGGTTCGCCTCGCCGGCCGGGTTCGTCCCGTACACGTACTGCCACGCGCACACCCGCAGGCCGTTCGCGTGCAGTTCGGCGACCAGCTGCGGCGAGAACTGGCTCCAGTAGTTGCTCGACCCGTCCGAGCTCTTGACGAAC
Source organism: uncultured Solirubrobacteraceae bacterium (assembly GCA_963782925.1). Taxonomy (GTDB): domain Bacteria; phylum Actinomycetota; class Thermoleophilia; order Solirubrobacterales; family Solirubrobacteraceae; genus Palsa-744. The sequence goes on along the minus strand of CAWALH010000002.1, from coordinate 653,834 downwards.
ACCGTGCTCACGCCCGCCGTGTGCGCCTGCGCGACGATCGACGCGACGCTGCCGCCGTTCGATTTGCTCACGTACCAGATCCACATGCCCTGGCCGTCGAACGGCGACCCGCTGACCGCGCCGACCGCCGCCGGCGCCGGCGGCGCGACCGGCTTCGGCGGGTGCAGCGCGTGGTTGTAGATGTAGATCGGCCCGTACGAGCTCGAATGGCGTGCGCCGCTCAGCACGACCATGATGTGACCGGAGTGCGCCGTGCTCGGCACCGTCAGCACGAGCCCGCCGACCGTCTTGCGCAGGTGCGCGACCGGCGAGCTCTTGCCGATGCGCCCGCCCGGCGTGCGCGGGAACGCGATCGTCGACCCCGCCGCGATCCCCCTGCCCGCGATCAGCAGCGTGCCGCGAAGCGACACCTGGTGCGGGTTCGTGCTGCATCTCGCCGCCGGCACGCAGCTGACGCTCGTGATCCGCACGCTCGTCACGTGCGGGCTCGTCGCCGTCGATTTGCTCGTCGGCGTCGGCTTCGGCGCTGGCTTCGACGGGGCCGGCTTGGCCGGCGCCGACGCGACCGGCGGAGCCGCGCCGCCCGGCGACGCCGTCCCGCCCGGGCTTGCGCTCGACGCGGCGCTTGCGACCGACGCGCTCGCGCCCGTCGACGCCGGCGCGAGCGTCAGCGCGCACGACAGCGCCGCGGCGAGCGTCGCCGCGTGGAGCGCCTGTCCAATCCCGGATCGCTTGTGGGCGACGCTGCTCGCCAAGACAATCCCCTTCCGCGGTGGGCCCGTCGCGAGACCCTGTTTCGGCGGCGTCCGACGTTAGCCGCTCTCTCTGGGCAAACCGAGTGGCGGCATGGAAGTTGCGTGCGTCACGGTGAGAGGACGCTCATCGGGGCGGCCGGCTGTCGGGCGTTCGCCCCGCTCCGACTACGGCTTGCGTACCGCTGCGCGACCGAACAGCAGCGCGATCAGTCGCCGCTCGACGGGCAGTGCCAGCGGCTCTCGACCCTTCGCCTCGTTGCGTGCGCCGGCGATATAGAAGAGCGTGACGACGTACGGGCCGGCCGCGAACCAGAGCCGATCCGTGAAGCCGTCCGAGTTGTCGCAGGGCTGCGGGCCGGCGAGACATCTCCAGATGCGCACTCCCGATACGCCCGCGCCGCCGAGCGGCCGGCGAAGCGCCGAGACTTCGACCCTCCCGCGCACACCTGCTGGCAGGGTGGCTCTCTTTCGGATTTCGTATCGTTCTATGCAACGCAGCCCACGGCGGCTGTCGGCGGCTCTGATGTAGCGCGCGGCGATCGACGAGTTCGCCATTCGATACACCCCGGAGAGCGAGGTCTGCACAGGCACGCTCTGCTTCTGGATGAGCGGCGAGTAGAGCCCGCGATCGGCTCCGTCCACGATCGGTCCTCCGTCGCACTGTTCGATCGGGCGGTAGAGCGGACCAGGGCGTCCTTCTTCGCCTCCGGTCACGACCTCGAAGCCCGGGAGGTCGGTGGGACTCAGATTGACGGCGGCTGCGAACGTGCGAGCTTCCGCCTGTTCGCTCGCGGTCTCGCTCGCCGACGCGGCGCCACCTGCGCACCCGGCGGCCAGTGTCGGTCCGATGGCGAGCGCGAGCCAGATGGCAACGACCCGAGGCAGGCCGTGCCTCATGTGGCGGGTGCGTTTCTCGGCATCGACGCGATCCTATTGGCAGCGCAAACGAACTCGTTCAAGTGGATCGTCTGGTAACAATCGGTACCCTGTGGGATGAGTAAGCAGATCGCCATCCGCCTGCCGGACGAGTTCGTCGAGTTCGTCGAGTTCGTCGATCGCGCCGTCGCCTCCGGCGGCGCACGCAGCCGAGCATCCGTCGTCACGCGAGCGCTTGAACGCGAGCGCTCGCGCGCGATCGCGCAGGAAGATGCTGAGGTCCTTGCCCGCTCGGGACCCGACCCCGAGCTTGCCGGGCTGGCAGAGCATGTCGCGGGCGCGCCATCGACGCTTGCGTGATGCGCCCGATCAAAGTCGCGCAGTTCGATTTTCAGGAATCAATCAGAAACGTGGGTGTCGCCGGGGATCGACCGACGTCATCATGCTCCAGCTTGATGGGGCTCACAGGGTGAAGGCGTCGGTCGCGGCGTTTGCGTGCGTAGCTTGCATTTGTTCGTCCGCGCCGGCCAGTGCGGTCGCGGGCGCCGGTGACGTCGCTGCCACGCGCGCGTACCTGCGCGCGAGCTACGCCTACGAGCACAGCATCGACCGTGAAGCACCGGCTGGCGCCGCCGCGGTCAATGCGGGTGCAAGCCAGATCGCCGGCGAATGCCCGTTCGCGTTGACCTACGCTCCGCGTGACGAGGCCTTCTGGGAACTCGGCGAAGCGGTCAGCACGGCTTTGGCGACCCTGTATTGGGCTGGCGTGCCGTCGATGCGCGCGCAGAAACTGCACCTGGCCGGCGAGATCGCGCACCTCCGGTGGAGCAATCGCAGGCTCACGCGACTCGTGCATGTGGAGGCCGCCGAAGAACGCGCGATCGCGACGCTTGCGTTCCCCGACGTGTGTGCGGACATCGCGGAATGGAAGGGAAGCGCATATTCGACATTGGCGCCCGACATGAGCCGGTACCTCGCACGCGTGCACGCAATCGAGGCGCTGTCATTCGTCGGGATCGGATTCACCGAAGAATCGCGCGAAGCGATCGTCAGGCGCCTGCTCGGGCCCTACGAGGGGCCGGCCGAGCGTCGGGTCGTCAAGCGCACGGAGCGGCTGGAAGCCAAGGTGGGTGCGCGCTTCGGAGCGGCGCAAGCCTCACAGAGGAAGCTCGCAGCGGCGTTGGGGGTTTCGACGCTGTGAGCGCGAACTCCCGATTGGCCGGACTACTCGTGCTGGCCTGCGCGGCCCTATCGCTGCTCGTACCGGCCGCCGCCGCCGCGCAGGCGGTCCCTTTGACGTTCGGGGCGTGCCCGCCGGTGCAGGTGGTCGTCCACGCGGCCGGGCTGCAGTGCGCCACGCTGGACGTGCCGTTCGACCGGGCGAACCCGGCCGCCGGCAGCATCGCGCTCGCCGTCCAGCGCGTGCCCCCGAGCGCGCCACGCGTCGGCACACTCGTGTTGCTTGCGGGCGGACCCGGTCAGGCGGCGCTGCCTCCGTTCGAGTCGCTGCTCGCACCGCTCGCACGCGAAGCCGCTTTGCGGGGCTTCGAACTGGTCGCGTTCGATCAGCGGGGGACCGGCCAATCTGAGGAGCTGCAGTGTCCGGAAGTCAGGTCGCTCAAGGGCGGGCTCAGTTCATACTTGGCCGCATGTGGCACCGCCCTCGGCGCCACGCGCCCGTTCTACACCAGCCAGGAATCCGTCGAAGACCTCGACTCACTGCGCCAAGCGCTTGGCGGCGCACCGCTGTCGCTGTTCGCGGTCTCATACGGCACGCGTGTCGCGGGCATTTATGCACGCGAGCATCCGCAGGGTGTGGCGCGCATGGTGCTCGACTCGACCACCGCGACGACCGGTCCGCTCCCGCTCGACATCCAGCGCCTGCGCGCACTGCCGCGTGTGCTCGACGAAGGCGTCTGCGGCTCCGGCGCGTGCCGCTCGTTCTCGAGCGACGTCTATTCGGACCTGACGCGCCTGGTCGCCGTGCTTCACCGCCATCCGCTGCGCACGAGGATCTACAACGCTCGCGGCCGCCTGCAGTCGACACGCGTCACGGAAGCGGGCGTGCTGACTCTGCTGACCGGGCTCGACCTTGTGCCGGGAGTGCGCGAGCTTGCGCCGGCTGCGATCGCAGCGGCGGCCGACGGCGATGCGGCGCCGCTGGCGCGCCTCACGCAGGTGCTGCAGACCGAACCGCGCGAGAGCGGCTTCGCCTTTCAGGGCGCCGCGAATGGATCGCCCGTTCCCCTCCTTGCGCCCGGACCGCTCGACGAAGACCCTCTCGCCGCCGAAGCGCCGCGGAGCGACTCGGTGATCTCGATCGCGTTGTACGCAGCCACCTACTGCATCGAGGGCGAACTGCCCTGGCCGTCGGACTCGCCTCCAAGCGGACGCGCTGCGATCCTCCGCAGATGGCTGGCGTCGCTGCCCGCCGGGACCACCGCGCCGTTCGCGCCGGCCACCGCAGTTGCCACGTCGGGCGTCGGGATATGCGCCGGCTGGCCCGCGACGCCGCCGGCGCCGGTTTCGCCGACGGGCATCGCGACCGCGCCCACGCTGATTCTCTCCGGCGACGACGACCTGCGCACGCCCTACGAACAGGCCGTCGCGATCGCGGCCAGCTACAGCGACGTGCGATTGCTGAGGGTTCCCGACGTCGGTCACTCGAGCGTCAGCGAGGACCGCACCGGCTGCGCCCGCAACGCGATGATCGAGTTCGTCGCGACCGGGCAGGCGCCCGCGTCGTGTCCGGGCTCCGGCGAAGCGCAGGCCCTCCCGCTGCCGCCGTCCTCGCTCGGCCGAGTCCCCGCGGCGCCGTCCAGGTCGCGCCTGGCCGGGCGCGTCGCGGCGGCGGCGGCGATGACGCTCGAGGATCTCTTCGGCCAGACGAACTTCGCGGGCGGGGGGTTGCGCGGCGGCTCTTGGGCGCAGCAGCCTCACGGCTACCGGCTACACGGCATGGTCGACGTGCCCGGCGTCGCACTCAGCGGCCGCGTCCGCATCACGGGCAACTCACGCGCGTTGTCGATCACCGCCAAGTTGAGCGTGCGCGGCCGCTTGGCAGGCGAGCTCACGTTGCGCGGGAACACGCTCAGCGGCCGTCTGGGCGGAGCATCCGTGCACGCGCATCTCCGCGCGTTGTAGCGGGCGAAGTGCTCAGCCCCAGCGAAACCCAACCGCTGACGCCGCCGGCGCCAGCGGACTAGCCGGCAGCCCCGCCGCCGGCTCCGGCAGGTTGAAGCCGCTCGGCGCGACGTCGTTCGGCGCGTCGGCGTGGAACAGCGACGCGAGGTACTGGATCTGCCCGCGCCCGACGCCGAGCTCGAACTGGCCGCCGCCGTAGTTGCCGATTCCGCGCTCGGCGCAGTAGTCGTAGGCGTCGAGCAGGTTGCGCAGGCCGCCGAGACGCGACGGCTTGATGTTGACCATCTTCGGCGGGTACGGCAGCGCGACGATGTCGTCGATCGAGTGGATCGGCGCGTCCCACGAGAAGCGATCGCGATGGTCGGCGAGGATCGCGTCGATCTCGGGCGTCAGCTTCGGGTCCTCGATCCACGCGTCTCCGAACGCCGCGACGACGCGTTCGTACAGCACCGGGTCGGCCGGCTGGTCGACGATCGTGCCGGTGTACAGGCCCTTGAAGTCGACCGAGTCGACGGCGCCGGTCGCGCGCAGCTCGGCGATCAGCGGCTCGTCCCACGAGCTCGTCGGGTCCAGCTTGAAGCGCAGCCCCGGATAGAGCGCCAGGCGCGTGCTGATCGGCGCGATCGTCGGCGGATCGCCGAGGCGCAGCGAGACGACGTAGCGGACCGGCGCGGGCTCGCGCCCAAGCGCCGCGTGCAGCGTCGTGCCGGCCTGGCGCAGCGCGAGGTCGAGCGCCGCCGACTCGTACGCCCACGTGCGGTAGCGCGCCGAGACATCGCGCTGCGGCGGCTCTGCGAACAGCGACAGCTCGGCCAGGCGCTCGCCGAAGCTCTGCAGCGTGAAGCTCCCGGCGAGCGGCAGCGTCGCGCCGGCCGCCTGCATGATCTCGTGGTCGACGGCGTCGTACGTGACGTCCTCGCCGACCCCCTCCTCGCCGGCGCCGCGCAGGTGGATGACGGTGCTCTTGCGGACGAACTCGCTCGAGACCTGCGCCTCGAGTCCCTCGAGCGCGTAGTCGTCGATCTGCACCGGCAGCTGCGCGAGCTGCTCCCAAGTGCTCATGCCGACGCCTCGCTCTTCGAGCCGGCTGACGAGCTCGTCGAGGCGCAGCTCCTCGAGCGCCGCGCCGACGGCGCCGAGCTCGCCGGCGCACTGCTCGATCAGCGCCTTGCCCTCCTTGACGAGCGCGAGCGTCTCGTTGAGGCTCGCCTCGCCCGAATCCAGGCGGCGGATGATCTCCTCGACGCGCGCCGACGCCTCCTCGTAGGTCGGCATCGCGCCCGTCGCGCCGGCCTCGCCCGCGCCGCCGGTCTCGCCCGCCGCGCCGCCCGCCGGCCGCTCGACGCTCACTGCTCGTCCACCCGCGCCGGCACGGCGCCGTCGGCGAAGCGCAGGCGCACGTCGCGCGCCGCACGCGCCTCGCGCGCGCTCGCCAGCGGCTCGCCGTCGGGCGACTCGACGAGCGCGTAGCCACGCTCGAGCGCGCGCTGCGGCTCGTGCGCGGCGAGCGCGAGCGCGAGCTGCTGCAGCTCGCGCGGGCGCCGCTCGCGGCAGTCGAGCAGCGTCGCGTCGGCCTTGCGTGCGAGCACGAGCGCGTGCCGCGCGGTCCGCTCGCGCTCGGACTCGACGCGCCGGCGCGAGCCGGCGCGGATCTCGCGCAGCTGCTGGTGCAGGCGTGCGCGCTGGCGCTCGACGTGCGCGCCGGGCGCGCGCGAGAGCGACACGAGCAGTCGCGCGCGGCCGAGCACGGCGCGGCGTCCGTTCTCGCGCAGGCGCGCGGCGTCGGCCGCGAGCTGGTGGCGCGCGCGAGCGAGGTCGACGCCGACGGCCGCCTCGGCCGCGTGCGTCGGCGTCGAGCAGCTGACGGCCGCGACGTCGTCGAGCAGCGTGCGGTCGGTGTGGTGGCCGACCGACGCGATCACGGGCACGCCGAGCAGCGCGACCGTGCGGCACAGCGTCTCGTCGCAGAAGCACAGCAGGTCGGCGAGCGAGCCGCCGCCGCGCGCGACGATCACGACGTCGACGCGCGCGAGCCCGGCGAGGTCGCCGAGCGCGCGCACGATCGCCGACGCCGCGTGGCGGTCCTGCACCGGCGCGAAGCCCCACACGAGCCGGCCCATCCAGCCGCGCCGCGCGAGCGCGGCGAGCACGTCGTCGCGCGCCTTGCCTTGCTCGCCGGTGACGACGCCGATCGTGCGCGGCACGAGCGGCAGCGCGAGGCGCTTCTGCAGCTCGCACAGGCCCTCGGCGTCGAGCTGCTTGCGCAGGCGGTCGATCTGCGCGAGCAGGTCGCCCTCGCCGGCGATGCGCAGGTCGCTGACGTGGAAGCTGAATCCCGGCGAGGACGTCGCGCTGCCGGGGTAGTAGTCGCAGCCTCCGCCGACGACCACCTGCATGCCGTCGGCCGGGCTCTGACCGGTCGCGGCGAGCATCGCCTCCCAGTCGTTGCGCCACGCCGAGCACGGCATCGCGCCGCTCGCGTCGCGCAGCTCGAAGTACACGCGCGTGCGCGCGGTTCGCAGGTTGACCAGCTCGCCGATCAGCTGGACGCGCTCGAACGAGCGCAGCTTCTCGCGCAGCTTCGCCGCGTACCGTCCGACGGGGAACGGCCCGGCCAGCGGGCTGTCGGGAATTCCCGACTCAGCCGCGTGCGCAGGGCGGATCTCAGAGCTCGGCCCGGCCATGAAAGTCAGCATAGGCGGTACGATCGACGTCAATGCGCAGCGAACCCGGCCTCGGCAGCTAGCGGCGGAGCGCCGTGGCGAATCGCAGCAAGGGCGGCCGGCGGCGCTCGCGCAAGCGCCGCTCGGCGGGCGCCGCGCGCGTCGCGCGCACGGCGGACGCATCGAACGCATCGGTCGCGTCGAGCGCAGCCGGTGAGGGCGCGTCGAGTGCGGCCACCGCGCCGGCCGCGACGTCGCCCAAGCGCGAGCGCCGTGAACGCCGCCGCGAGGCGGCCGCGAGCAGGGCGGGCAAGCCCGACGGCGGCTATCGCGCGCCCGGCTCGGTCGGCGAGCGTCCGCGCGCGCCGTGGCACCCGGTGCCGCTGGCCGAGCTGCTGATCCTCGTCGGCATGATCGCCGTCGCGATCGGCGTCGCGCGCGGCGAATCGGGCAAAGCGGTCCTGTTCGTCGGGATCGGCGCGGTGCTGGTCGGCACGCTCGACACGACGATCCGCGAGCACCTCAGCGGCTACCGCTCGCACGCGGCGCTGCTCGCGGCGGTGCCGACTGCGCTGCTGCACGGCGGCGCCGCGCTCGCGCTGTACGCGCTCGGCGCACCGTCGGTCACGTGGGTGATCGTGCCGCTGGCGATCGACGTGCCGGTCTTCTACGTGCTGCTGAAGCTGCTGCGCGGCCGCTTCCAGGACGCGCGGCGCGAGCGCGTCTTCGCCGGGAAGCGGTAGGGCCGCTCGCTCAGGCGCGGCCGGCGCCGAGCGACGGCAGCGGCGCGAGCGTGTGCTCGCTCGGCGGGCCGGACTCGCCGCGCGTCTCGCCGGCGAGGCCGAGCCGTTCCAGTCGCGCGATCTCGCGTTCGCCTTCGACGCGCGCCGGGTGGCCGGCGGGCAGCGCGGCGATCAGCTTGACGATGCGTTCGCGCAGCTGCAGCGCGAAGTGCGGCGTCGACGCGCCGATCAGCTTGCGGACGTCCTCGACGGTCACTTCGCCGGCGCGCTCCTTGCTGATCGTGCGGGGGTCCTCGGCTTGGCTCACGTGAGTCTCCAGGGTGCGTTCATTCGCCTTCGACGACCGACTGTTCGCCCGCGGAGGGCGTACGCGGGGCGATCTCGAGAAGCGTGTCGAGTTCGGCCTGCGCGTGCGCCGAGATCGCCCGTTCGTCTCCGATCAGCCAGCCGTGATTGTAGACCTCGCGCACGGGCGGGACCGACGCGGTGTAGCCGGGCTCGATGTCGCTGAGGTAGTGCGTCAGCGCCGCCGGCACGCTGGCGGCGCCGTCGAGCAGCAGCAGCGGCGCGTAGTCGCCGTGCGCGGCCAGCGGCGCGGCCGCCGGGCCGTCGAGCGGGCGCGCGGCGTCGGCGAACACGAGGCCGTGCCCGGCTTCGTGGACGCCCCAGCCGAACGAGCCGTTGGAGAAGCGCGAGATCGAGATCGCGTTCTGGACCGGCTCGAGGCTTTCGGCGGCGCTCCGCGGTTCGCCGGCGCCGCCGGCGGCGCCGCTGACGTGGACGACGGCGCCGAGCGGCGCCAGCTGCGCGTAGGCGCTCGCGTGCAGCGTGCGCGGCGCGATCACGTAGATCGTCGGGTGGTGCAGCGCGCGCAGCGCGGCGCTCGTCGGCGTGGGGACGGCGGAGCGGGTGACGAACAGGATCGGCGCGCCGCTCTCGGCGGCGAGCGCGGCGGCGGGCGCCTGCAGCGCGTGCGGCGTGTCGCGCGCGACGACGAGCACGTCATGCGCGGCGTGGCCGCGCAGCGCGTCGTCGAGGCGCTGGATCGCCGCGGCGAGCGCCGCCGGATCGGTGGCGCCGGCGCCGACCGTGCGCGCGGTCTCGCCGGCCGGGACGGTCGGCGTCGAGCCGACGTCGAGCACCTGCGCGCCGCCGAGCGCGCGCGCGCCGAGCGGGTGCATCGCGCGCAGCGCTTCTTCGCTGACGGCGGGCAGCGAGTCGCCGTCGGCGTACAGCAGCGGCGCGCCGAGCGGCGCGCTCGCGAGCACGCTTGCGGCGAGCGCGGCCGGCCAGTTGCGCTCGTCGACGAGCACGACCGCCTGCGGGCGCGTCGCCGGCGTGAGTCCGGGGTAGACGGCCTGCGCGACGGCCGCCGCGTCGCTCGCCGGGTCGGCGCCGCCCAGCCGCGTCGTGTTCTTCGTCGAGACGGCGACGACGCCGCGCGCGGCCGGCGCAGCGTCGAGGCCGCCGCCGGACCCGTGTGAGCCCGAGCCGCCGACCTGCGTCGCGCTGCCCTTGCCGCAGCCGGCGAGCGTTCCGGCGAGCGCGAGCGCGAGCAGCGCGAGCGCGGCGAGCAGCCGGGACGAGGGGGCGCGCATGGGCGCGGACACTAGCGGGAGGCCCGGCAGGGTAGGCGCGGGCTTCGTCGAACATGTTTGGTGGCCCCGAGGTGGGGTATCACGCCACGAAATCCGCGACATGTCGGCGAGGAATGCAGAACTTTGCTCACCTCCTGCAAGCGTCATTGCAGTTTGCTAGCCTGCCGCGGCAATACACGCCGAGTCCCTGATCAGACGTCAGGGACCGGGGGACCCGAGTTGTTGGGGCGAATCTCGTGGTGAAGCCATGAGAAGCGCAGGCTCTTTCAGCGCTAGCCCGTCAGCTAACCCCGGAGGCCGACGAAAGAGGTTGTTGCTTTGCGGGTGCGAACCCTCAGCAGTGTTGTAGCGAGCTTGATCATCTCGGCGCTAGCGGCCTCTCCGGCGTTCGGCGTCACCACCGGCGGAGCAGCCGCCGAAAGCCCGACGCCGGCGACGGCGCCGGCGACGCCGAAGCCGGCGATCCACCTGTCGCCGATCACGTCGAAGTCGCGCAGCCTCGCGTACAAGGGCCCGCTCTACGAGAAGACGCCGACGGGCGAAGTCGTGCCGTACACGCCGACGGCGCCGACGGCGACGCCAGTGGCGAGCACGACCGGCGGCAGCGCGGTCGGAACGGCCGCGGCCGTTCCGACGCCGACGCCGTCGAGCGGCGTGACCGAAGTGACCGAGACGGCGGCGACGCCGCAGCCGGAGCTGCTCGTGCCGGGCTCGATCGCGCGCTACGTCGGCGGCTACGCGGCGGCGCCGATGAACGCGCCGCCGGCGGTGCAGCAGGTGATCTGGACGGCGAACGAGATCATCGGCCTGCCGTACATCTTCGGCGGCGGGCACGCGTCGTTCAGCTCGCCCGGGTACGACTGCTCGGGGACCGTGTCGTTCGCGCTGCACGGCGGCAGCCTGCTGTCGACGCCGATGGACTCCTCCGAATTCATGGCGTGGGGCTCGCACGGCGCCGGTCGCTGGATCGCGGTGTTCGGGAACGCCGAACATGCGTACATGGACATCGCGGGGCTGCGGCTCGACACGAGCGCGGCCGACGACCCGTCCAACCAGCAGGGCCCGCGCTGGCGTCCGCTGCGTCCGGGCAACGCCGGCTTCACGGTTCGCCACCCGCTCGGGCTCTGACGCGGCGCGTCGCGCGCTGACGCGGCGCGTCGGCTCGCGACTCCAGGCCCGATCCTCCGCCACGGCGCTCGCGGTCGGCTAGGCTTGCAAGAGCCGGCCGATCGCCGCGAGCGGCACAGCGGGTAGGCGGCTCCTCGCCCCGAAGACAGCAATAGGAGGATCAGATGGCCGGCCTGACCGGGCGCATGTCAACCGTCGTGAAGGCGAAGGTCTCGAAGCTTCTCGACCGCGCAGAAGACCCCGCCGAGACGCTCGACTACAGCTACCAGAAGCAGGTCGAACAGCTGCAGAACGTGAAGAAGGGGATCGCCGACGTCGTGACGGCGAAGAAGCGCCTGCAGATGCAGGAAAAGTCGTTGCAGCAGAGCGTCGTCAAGCTCGACACGCAGGCGCGCCAGGCGCTGTCGGCGGGCAACGAAGAGCTCGCGCGGACGGCGCTCGAGCGCAAGAACGTCGCGCAGACCGAGCTGCAGGGGCTCGACACGCAGGTCTCCGAACTGGAAGCGCAGCAGGAGAAGCTGACCGACTCCGAGCAGAAACTGCGTGCGAAGATCGAGGCGTTCCGCACGAAGAAGGAGGTCATCAAGGCGCAGTACTCGGCGGCCGAGGCGCAGGTGCGGATCTCCGAGGCGGCAACGGGCGTCGGCGAGCAGATGGCCGATGTCGGCCTCGCGATGCAGCGCGCGGTCGACAAGACCGAAAACATGAAAGCTCGCGCCGACGCGGTGTCGGAGCTCGAAGCGGCGGGGACGTTCGACGACATCACGCAGCTCGGCACGGGTGAAGACGACATCGACCGCCAGCTCAAGCAGCTCTCGAGCCAGCCGGCCGTCGACGACGACCTCGCGAAGATGAAGGCCGAACTCGGCCAGGGCGGCGGCGCGCCGGCGCCGCAGATCGCCTCGGGCGGCGGCGCCGGCGAGGGTCAGCCGAGCGAGAGCGGGCAGGCATGATCGTCCGCGTGTCGGGCGAGGACCAGTACCGGCTGGCCGACGAGGACGCGGCGAGGCTCAACGAGCTCGACAACGCGGTCGTCGCGGCGGTCGAGGGGGGCGAGGAGGCGGCGTACGAGCAAGCGTTCGCGGAGCTGCTCGCGTACGTGCGCGAGCAGGGTACGCCGCTTGGCGAGGACGAGCTCGAGGTGTCCGACGTGATCCTGCCGCCGGGGGACCTGACGCTCGCCGAGGCGGGCGTCGAGTTCAGCGGCGAGGGACTGATCCCGGACTGAGCGGCGCGGATCGACGATGGCTTCGTTCGGCGACGACGATCGGCAGGAGGACGGCGGCGTCGCGCGCGACTCGAAGGCGAAGCTGCTCGAAGAAGTCGCGGCGCAGATGGACGCGATCGAAGCCGACTTCGGCGAGGACTTCGAGATCGGCAACGTCGTGACGGTCGTCGAAGTCGTGCGGCCCGAGGGCGCGGGCATCCGCGTGCGCGGCAACCAGCAGCCGTGGGTCGGCATCGGGATGCTGCGCGTGGCCGAGAAAATGCTCGAAGGCAAAGAGGGGTCCGGCTAGATCGGGATCCCCCAGAGCGGGAACCACCGTTCGATCTCGGGCTCGAGCGGCAGTTCACCGCCGATCTGCGCCTTCAGCTGCAGCTCGCGCTCGGTCGAGCGCTCCTCGGCGCCGCCGGGCGCCGGGACGAACGGGTACCAGCCGCCGCGCTTGTAGTTGTAGATGAAGTAGATCGGTTGCTTCTTGGCGTCGGCGAAGGCGAAGACGGCGCACAGCAGGCGCTCGCCGAAGCCGGCGGTCTCGATCGAGCTGGAGACGGCGTTGATGCCGACGGCGAGGTCTTCGACGCTCGGCGCGGCGGGCGGGTTGCGCAGGATCATCCAGCGGTAGCCGTAGCTGTCGTCCTGGCTGGAGACGGTCGTGCCGCTGTCGCCGCCGGTGGCGGTGACGACTTCTTCCATGTCCTTCAGGGTCGATTCGAATTCGCTCGTGGCGAGCGACTGGAAGACGATCGCGGCGCTGCCGGCCGGGTCGACGCCGTGCTCGGCCTGCAGGTCGACGTAGGCGGTCGTGATCGCGAACAGGCGGTCGGGCGCGGGGCCCTTGACCTGGTGGCGGCCGGTGAGGATGTCGCGCAGGCCCAAGGCTCAGGCGCCGGCGGCGCTGAGGCCGCCCTGCAGCTGGGACTCGAGCCGCTCGAGCGCCGCGAGGCGCTGCTCGAGCGGCGGGTGGTCGGCGAAGACGTTCATCAGCGACTTCTTGGCGCGCGCCGGGATGATGAAGAAGGCGCTCATGCCTTCGGCGCGGCGCAGATCCTCGGCGGGGGCGCGTTCGATCGTGCCGCTGATCTTGATCAGCGCCGAGGCGAGCGCGCTGGGGCGGCCGGTGAGCACGGCCGAGCCGCGATCGGCGGCGAACTCGCGGTAGCGCGAGAGCGTGCGCAGCAGGACGAAGGAGACGACGTAGACGACGACCGAGACGAGGATCACGAGCATGATCTCGCGCTCCTCTTCTTCGCCGCCGAAGCCGCCGCCGAAGAAGAACGCGAACTGGAGGATCAGCGACGCGAGCGAGGCGAAGAAGCTCGCGAGCGTCATCACCATCACGTCGCGGTTGATGACGTGCGTGAGCTCGTGCGCCATGACGCCTTCGAGCTCGGCGGGCGAGAGCATCTGCAGGATGCCGCGCGTCGCGGCGACGGTCGCGGACTTCTGCGAGCGGCCGAGCGCGCAGGCGTTCGGCACGTCGGTCTCGATCACGCAGACGCGCGGTTTCGGCAGGTCGGCCTGCAGGCAGAGGCGGTCGATGATGCCGTGCAGCTCGGGCTCCTGGTCGGGCGTGACCTCCTTCAGGCCCATCGCGGCCATCGCGAGCTTGTCGGAGCCGAACAGCTGGCCGAGCAGCAGGACGACGGCGACGACGACGATCAGCCCGGCGCCGGCGCCGGCGGCGAACAGGACGCCGATGAAGACGACGTAGAGCAGGCCGAGCAGGAACAGCGTCAGCGCCATGCGCGCCTGCAGGCCCGTGTCCTTGCCGAAGTTGCGACGAGGCTTCGCCATGCGCTGATTGTCGCAGAAGCGCCTACAGCTGATCTAAAGTGGCGGCCTTGCCCGCGATCGCGCCGCACGCCAACCGATGAAGCCCGAAATCGAACTGCTCGGGATCTCGATCAAGACGTTCGGCGTGACGTTCGCGCTCGGGTTCGTCGCGTGCGGGGCGGTCGTCTGGCGCCGGCTGCAGGAGCTCGACAGGCCGAAGGACTGGGCGTACGAGATCACGTTCGCGGCGCTCGTCGGCGGCGTCGTCGGGGCGCGCGTGTACTACCTGATCGAGAACTACGACCAGGTCAAGCACGACCTGCTCGGCGGCCTGTTCTCGGGCTCGGGGCTGGTCTGGTACGGCGGTGCGATCGGCGGTGCGATCGGCGTGATCGGGTGGATGCGCTGGCGCAGGGCGCTCGAACTGCGGATGCTGGACATGTGCGCGACGGCGCTCGCGCTCGGCTATGCGATCGGCCGGATCGGCTGCCAGGTGTCGGGCGACGGCGACTACGGGATCCGCTCGAACCTGCCGTGGGCGATGGGCTACCCGCACGGGACGCTGCCGACGCCGCCGGGCGTGAAGGTGCAGCCGACGCCGATCTACGAGACGGTCGCGATGTGCCTGGTGGCGTGGTTCCTGTGGCAGCTGCGCGACCGCGTCAGGCCGGGCGTCGTGTTCGCGCTGTACCTGTTGCTGAGCGGCCTCGAGCGGCTGCTGGTCGAGTTCATCCGGCGCAACAGCGAGGTGTTCGCGGGGCTGACGGCGCCGCAGCTGGAGAGCATCGGGCTGATGCTGATCGGGGCCGTGTGGCTTGCGTTCATCATGCGCGGGCGCGGCCTCGGTGCGCTGCGGGCTTCGCCCGCCTGAGCGGGCGCGCGATAATCCGCGCGATGGCGACCGAGACGATGCTCTCCGACGTGTACCCGCTGGGCAGCCGGCTGAACGAGCGCGGGCGCCTGGAGGTCGGCGGTTGCGACACGATCGAGCTGGCGCGCGAGTTCGGCACGCCGGCGTACGTCGTCGCCGAGGACGACCTGTGCGCACGGGCGCGCGCGTTCGTCGCGGCGGGGCGCGAGTCGGGCGGTGCGCGGCTCGACGTCGTGTTCGCGTCGAAGGCGTTCCCGTGCACGGCGGTGCTCGATCTGTTCGCGCGGGAGGGACTGTCGTGCGACGTCGCGTCGGGCGGCGAGCTGCACCTCGCGCTGGGCGCCGGCTTCGCGCCGGAGCGGCTCGTGATGCACGGCAACGCGAAGTCCGAAGACGAGCTGCGGACGGCCGTCGATCGCGGCGTGGGGCTGATCGTGCTCGACAATTTCGATGAGATCGAAAGGCTCCAGCGCGTCGTGGCGGACGCCGGCGGCGAGGCTCGGCAGGTGCTGATCCGCGTCACGCCGGACGTGCGGGGAGAGACGCACGAGAAGATCTCGACGGGCCAGGCCGATTCGAAGTTCGGCTTCTCGATGGGCGACGCGCCGGCGGCGATCGCGCGTGTCGGCGAGGCCGACGGGTTGCGGCTGGCGGGGCTGCACGCGCACATCGGCTCGCAGCTGCTCGAGCTCGAGCCGTTCCGGCGCGAGGTCGCGGAGCTCGCGGGTCTCGGCGAGTTCGACGTGTGGGACCTCGGCGGCGGGCTCGGCGTGCGCTACTCCAGCGAGCAGCACGAGCCGCCGCCGGTCGAGTCCTACGTAGCGACACTGCTCGCGGCGGCGGCCGAGCACGGGATGACGGCGCCGGGCCGGCGCCTGCTGATCGAGCCGGGCAGGGCGCTGTGCGCGAACGCGTGCGTGACGCTGTACACGGTGCAGAGCGTCAAGCAGAACGTCTCGCGCTGGGTGGCGGTCGACGGCGGCATGTCGGACAACCTGCGGCCGATGATGTACGGGGCGGTGTACGAAGCGCACGTGGCCGACCGCTTCGACGGCGGCACGCGGTGCGTGCTCGCGGGCAAGCACTGCGAGTCGGGCGACGTGATCGTGCGCGACGCGCTGCTCGACGACCCGCGTCCGGGCGACGTGATCGTGACGCCGGCGACGGGCGCGTACGGTTATGCGATGGCGAACAACTACAACGGCGTGCCGCGACCGCCGGTGATCTTCTGCCGCGACGGCGACGCGCGCGTGGTCGTGCGGCGCGAGACGTTCGAGGACCTGACGGCGCGTGATGTTCGCTGAGCGGGGGCAGGGCGGCGCGCGAAGCGATGCGCCGCCGTTCCAGGTCGGCCTGCTCGGCCACGGCACGGTCGGCGCCGCGTTCGCCGAGCTGCTGGCCGAGCGCGCGGACGAGATCGAGCGCTTCAACGGACGCCGGCCGGTGATCTGCGGCGTCTTGACGCGCTCGCGCGGCGACTTCGAGCAGATCCTCGCCGACTCGGACCTGTTGGTCGAGGTGATGGGTGGGATCGAACCGGCGCGCGGGTACCTGCTGCGCGCGCTGCGCGGCGGCAAACACGTCGTCAGCGCGAACAAGCAGCTGCTCTCGCAGCACGGCGAGGAGCTGTTCGAGACGGCGCGCGAGCACGACGTGCGGCTGCGCTTCGAGGCGGCGGTCGCCGGCGCGGTGCCGGTCGTGCGCGTGCTCGAGGAGTCGCTGTCGGCGACGCCGATCGAGCGGATCCACGGGATCGTCAACGGCACGACGAACTTCATCCTGTCGGAGATGACGCACGGGTCGAGCTACGCCGAGGCGCTCGCCGAGGCGCAGCGCGTCGGCTACGCCGAGGCCGACCCGAGCGACGACGTGTCGGGGCGCGACGCGGCGGCGAAGATGGCGATTCTCGCGCGGCTGGCGTTCGGCTCGCCGGTGCACCTCGAGGACGTGCGCTACGAGGGGATCGAGCACTTGAAGGGCGAGGACCTCGAGTACGCGCGCGAGCTCGGCCTCGGGCTGAAGCTCGTCGGCACGGCCGAGCGCCGCGACGGCGGCCTGTCGGTCCACGTGCATCCGACGTTCCTCTACTCGGGGCACCCGCTGGCGTCGATCGCGGGACCGTTCAACGCGGTCACGGTCGAGTCGGACACGATCACCGAGATCACGCTGTCGGGCCCGGGCGCGGGCGGGCGGCAGACGGCGAGCGCGGTGCTCGGCGACGTCGTCAGCGTGATGACCGGCGGCGCGCGCCCGCCGGCGCCGCCGCTGCAGCTGAAGCTGATCACCGACGTCAGCAGCGCTTTCTACCTGCACCTCGACGTCGAAGACGAGCCGGGCGTGCTCGCCGGCGTGACGCGCGTGCTCGGCGAGCACGACGTCTCGATCAAGTCGGTCGTGCAGCGCGGGATGGGCGAGCACGCGCGCCTGGTGATGGTCACGCACCCGGTGCTCGAGTCGAGCCTGCGCACGGCGATCGCGGAGGTCGACGCGTTCGACTTCATCCGTTCGCCGACGCGCGCGATCCGCGTAATCGAAGAGGAGTTCACATGAGCCCGACGCCGCCGGTCGACGAGGTCCCGCGCGTGCCGCTGCCGACGGTCGAAGGCGCGGCGTTCTCGGGCACGCACGTGCCGCTGATCGAGCGCTACCACGAGCGCCTGCCGTTCGCGCCCGGCGACAAGCTGGTCAGCCTGCAGGAGGGCTCGACGCCGCTGCTGCGCGCGCCGGTGCTGTCGGCGATGGTCGGCGCGACGGTGCGGCTGAAGCTCGAGGGCGCGAACCCGACCGGCTCGTTCAAGGACCGCGGGATGACGTGCGCCGTCTCGGCGGCGGCGCGCGACGGCGCGATGGCGGTGATCTGCGCGTCGACGGGCAACACGGCGGCGAGCGCGGCGGCGTACGCGGCGCGCGCGGGGATCACGTGCGCGGTGATCGTGCCGGAGGGCAAGATCGCGCAGGGCAAGATGGCGCAGACGCTCGTGCACGGCGCGCGCGTGATCTCGCTCGCGGGGAACTTCGACCAGGCGCTGACGCTCGTGCGCGAGCTGACGGCGACGCACCCGATCGTGCTCGTCAACTCGGTCAACGAGTTCCGCATCGAAGGCCAGAAGACGGCGGCGTTCGAGATCCACGAGGCGCTCGAGGGCGGCTGCGAAGCGCTGTGCATCCCGGTCGGCAACGCCGGCAACATCACGTCCTATTGGCGCGGCTTCCGTGAGATGGGCGCGGCGCCGAGGATGCTCGGCTTCCAGGCCGAGGGCGCGGCGCCGCTCGTCGAGGGCCACCCGATCGAGCATCCCGAAACGGTCGCCAGCGCGATCCGCATCGGCAACCCCGTGCGCTGGGAGGACGCGATGGCGGCCGCGACCGACTCGCGCGGCGCGATCCGCGTTGTCAGCGACGAGGAGATCCTCAGGGCATACCGCCTGCTGGCCTCGCGCGAAGGGATGTTCTGCGAGCCGGCGTCGGCGGCGTCGGTCGCGGGCCTGTTGAAGTACGGCGCCGAAGGCGCCGAGCAGATCGTCTGCGTGCTGACCGGTCGCGGCCTGAAGGATCCGGAGACGGCGATGGCCAACCACGACGGCCGGATCATCCAGTGCGTCGCCGAGACGGCTGCGATCGAGGAAGCGGTCCTCGGCGACCCATGAGCGCCGCCGGCGAGCGACGCGCGCGGCGGGGGGCGCGGTGATCCGCAAGCGCGTCGTGCGCGTGCCGGCGTCGTCGGGCAATCTCGGTCCGGGGTTCGACTGCATGGCGGCGGCGATCTCGCTGCACGTCGAGCTCGAAGTGACCGAGACGGGCAGCTTCGCCGTCGAGACCGAGCTGCCGATCGCGCGCGGGCGCGAGAACCTGTGCGTGCGCGCGTTCGAGCGCCTGCATCCGGCCGACGACTTCACGTTCCGGATCGCCTCGGAGATCCCGCTGTCGGGCGGCCTCGGGTCGAGCGCGGCGGCGATCGTCGCCGGGTTGATGGCGGCCGACCACCTGTTCGAGCTGGACGCCGATGTGCTGGCGCACGCGTGCGAGGAGGAGGGGCACCCGGACAACGTCGCGGCGTCGCTGTACGGCGGCTTCGTGATCTGCGCCGACGGGCAGGCGACGCGCTTCGACCCGCCGACGGGCCTCGAGGCGCTCGCGGTCGTGCCGGGCGAGGCGGTGCGCACGAGCGCCGCGCGCGCGGCGCTGTCCGAGCAGGTGCCGCTGCCCGATGCGGTGTTCAACGTCGCGCACGGCGCGCTGTTGACGCTCGGGCTCGCGCGCGGCGACTGGGATCTGGTCGCGCGCGGACTGCAGGACCGCCTGCACCAGGAGCGTCGCGCGCCGCTGTTCCCGCGCTCGTACGAGCTGGCGCTGCGCGCACGCGAGCTCGGCGCGCTCGGCGCGACGATCTCGGGCGCCGGGCCGACGGTGCTCGTGTGGTGCTTCTACGAGCAGACCGGCGCCGTCGCCGAGGCGCTGCGCGGCGAGATCGAGGGGTGGGCGAGCCTGGTGCGCGCGCCGTTCGAGCCGCAGGGCGCGTACGTCGGCGACCTGTAGGCGCTAGCGCAGCTCTGCCAGGCGCGGCCCGGCGGCGCTCAGCGCGGGCAGGCGCTCGAGCACTTCGGCGGCGAGGTCGAGGTAGTCGCTGCCGAGGTCGGGCCGGTGGTCGAGGATCGAGCGCGCGCGCTCGGCCGACTCGGCGTAGGCGATCGACGAGCGGATCGTCGTGTCGAAGACCCGCTCGCCGAAGCGCTCCTTCAGCGAGGCGAGCGCCTCGCGCGAGTGGATCGTGCGCATGTCGGCGAGGTTCAGCAGCACGCCGAGCACGGCCAGCTCCGGGTTGAGCCCGTCGCGGGCGAGCTCGACGAGCTCGATCGCCTGCTCGACGCCCTGCAGCGCGAAGTACTGGGCCTCAGCGGTGATCAGCGCTTGGTCGGCGGCGACGAGCGCGTTGACCGTCAGCAGGCCGAGCGACGGCGGGCAGTCGATCAGGATCAGCTCGTAGTGCTCGGGCACGTTCGCGAGCGCTCGGCGCAGCGTCAGCTCGCGGCCCATCTTGCCGCCGAGCATCAGCTCGGCTTCGGCGAGCGTCAGGTTGGCGGGGATCAGGTCTTCGTGGATCGCGGCGGCGGCGTCGGCGCGGCCGGCGAGCACGTCGGCGACGGTCGGCTCGACGTCGGGCGGCAGGTCGAAGTAGTCGGACAGGTTGCCCTGCGGGTCGAGGTCGACGGTGAGCGTGCGCACGCCGCTGCGCCGGAACGCGTCGGCGAGCGTGCGGACGGTCGTCGTCTTGCCGGTGCCGCCCTTCTGCGAGAGCACGGCGATCGTGTCGGCCATCGACTGATGGTACGTGTCCGCGCGCCGTCGCGCGCTCGCGCGGCGCAAGCCGTGGCGTGACCGCCCGCGCGAGGTCGCGCGGTCACGCCGACCGGGCTAGGCGGGGACGACGAGGTAGCCGAGGCGGTAGCGGCCGACGATGATCTCGTCGCCGTCGTGCAGCAGCTTGCCGTCGACCCTCTCGCCGTTGACGAACACGCCGTTGAGGCTGCGATCGTCGAGCACGCGGACGCCGTCCGGCTGGTGCACGATCAGCGCGTGGCGGCGCGAGACGGTCGGGTCGTCGAAGCGCACGTCGGCGGCGAGGCTGCGTCCGATCCGCGTCCACTCGCGCGTCAGCGCGACGATGCGGGTCTTGGGGCCGCCGTCGTCGAAGCACAGGTACTCGCCGGGCCGCTCGATCTGCGCGCGCGCCGCGGCGAGCTGTGCGTCCTGGTCGACCGGCGCCGGCTCGGAGAGGACGCCGCCGTGTCGTGCCGTCGTGTCGGCCGCCGGCGAGATCGCGCCGAACAGCGATGCGCGGCCGAAGTCGTCGCCGCCGCAACTCGGGCAGTCGGTCAGCAGGTCGTCGGCGTTGAGAGTCAGTACATAGCCGCAGTTGCGGCAACGAAATGAACTGGCACGGGCAAAGCTCTCGCGGGTCCCGTTGCTGAGTACGCCCATCATGTCGCTCCCTTCTCGCTTGGCGCTTCGCGGGACGGCGACGCGCAGCGCATCGCATGTCGGCCGTCGAGGGAAAGCTCGTGGCGATCATAACAAGTTGGCCTTGGCGGCGAATTCGGTTTTTCCGCATTTACCGGTGCGGACGATGCCGGAGGTACTAACTACCCGCGCTCACATGCGGGCAAACGAGCGGCGACGGGCAGGAGGGGAGAGTGCCGCGGCGAAGTCCGTTGCGATGGCCTCGCCGGTGACGCACATCGAGCAACTCGAGCGGCACCTGCTGCGCCGCGGCGTCGGCGCGCTCGAGGCCGATCGCGACCGCTGCGCCGACTGCGGACGCACGCCGCTGACGGGCGAGCAGGTGCACCTGTACGACAGCCGCGACGGCGGGATCGTCTGCGAGCTGTGCCGCCCGCTGCGGCGCGAGTCGCCGGTCGCGAGCGAGCTCGTGCGCCACTGCGAGCACGGCCAGACGGTCCGCTTGACGGCCCGGGCCGCCTGAGCCCCCGGCCCGAGCGCCTGTCGTTCGTGCGTGCCGGCCTCTAGACTGGCGGGCGCCGTGGACCCGATCTCCGTCTCGACAGTCATCTCCGCGCCGCGCGAGGAGATCTTCGACTACCTGCAGGACATCGCCAACCACGAGGAGTTCACCGACCACTACCTCGTCGACTGGCACCTGACGCGCCTGGACTCGATCGGTCGCGGCGCGGGGGCGCGGTTTCGCGTGAAGGCGCCGGGCAACCGCTTCAGCTGGGCCGACGTGACGTTCGTCGAGGTCGAGCGGCCGCACAAGATCGTCGAGGTCGGGCGCACGGGCAAGAACAACCGGATCCGGACGCTCGGCGTGTACGAGCTTGCGCCGGCGACGCACAACTCGACGCGCGTGCGCTTCACGGTCGAGACGCAGCCGGCGACGCTGTCGGACAAGCTGATGGAGTCGTTCGGCGCGCGCGGCTGGACGCGGCGCAAGAGCACGCGCGCGATGCGCCGCCTGCGCTCGATCATCGAGCGCGACGAGGATCGCGGAAGTCGCGTGACGGTCGCCGCCGGGTAGACTGCCGCGTCGCATGTCCACCAGCCTGCGCAAGCTTCCGCCCCTCGCGCTCGCCGTGCTCGTCGCGATCTCGCTCGGCGCGTGCGGCGAATCGCACTCGAAGGTCACGGGCGGCACGTACGCCGGCGAGTCCGGCAAGAACGCTCCGTACCTCGACGTCGGGCCGCTCGTCTACGAGGTCCAGCTCTCGCGCGAGCTGAACCCGTACGACACCGAAGACTCGCAGTACCTGCAGGGTCTCTCGCCCGGACAGCGCAAGCTCGAAGCCGGCCAGGAGTGGTTCGCCGTGTTCGTGCAGGTCTACAACAACCACTCGGAAAGGCAGCTCGCGGCGAGCGACTTCACGGTCACCGACACGCAGAACAACGTGTACACGCCGATCGCCCCGAACTCGACGAACGCGTTCGCCTATCGCGGCGGCTCGGTTCCGGGCAACGGCCGGATACCGGAGCTCGACACGATCGCGGCCGACGGGCCGACGCAGGGTGCGCTGCTGCTGTTCAAGATCCAGACGGTCTCGCTCGACAACCGGCCGCTGACGTTCAAGATCGTCGACCCGACCGATGCGGCGCAGACCGCCTCGGCCGAGCTCGACGTCTAACTGCTCGCCTTCAGCCCGGCCTCGAGCACTTCGCGCGCGACCGGCGCCGCGGTGTCGCCGCCGGCGCCGTCTTTGACGAGCAGCACGCAGACGGCGATTCGCGGGTGCAGCGCCGGTGCGAACGTCGCGAACCACGCGTCGGTGTTGCTCGCTTCGCCGTTGGCGCCGACGCAGCCCGAGCTCGATTCCGATTCGCGGTGGCTCGATTCGCTCGATTCGCTCGATTCCGATTCGGCCGAGCTTGAGGGGGTGCACTCGGTCTTCAGTTCGGCCGTGCCGGTCTTGCCGGCGACGGTCACGCCAGGGATCGCCGCCGAGGTGCCGGTGCCTTTGCGCACGACTTCGATCATCAGGCGGCGCACGGTGCGCGCGACGTCGGGGGACGTGACGTAGGCGCGCGGCGCCGGCGGGCCGGGCGTGAACGTCGGTCGCGGCCGCCGGCCGCCGTCGGCGATGCTCGCGGCGACGATCGCCATCTTGAGCGCGCTCGCCTGCACCTGGCCCTGGCCGATCGCGGTCGAGCCGACGTCGAGTTCGCCCTGGATGCTCGACGCGGCGGGCAGCGTGCTTTCGGCGGCGCCTTCGATGCCGGGCGGGTGGTTGAAGCCGAACCGTTCGGCCATCGCGACGAGCCGCGGCGCGCCGAGCTTGACGCCGAGCGGTGAGAAGACGGAGTTGCACGAGACGGCGAACGCGAGCTCGAGCGAGCCGCCGCATTCCTCGCCGTTGGCGTTGCTCAGCTTGACGCCGTCGAGCGTCGCGTACGTCGCGTACGGGAAGACGGTCGCCGGCGATGCGACGTGCGCGTTCAGCACGCCGGTCAGCGTGACCATCTTGAACGTCGAGCCGGGCGGCTGCACGCTGTCGATGCCGATCCCGGCGACGGCGAGGATCTGCCCGCTCGACGGGTCGAGCGCGACGACGCCGCCGAGCTGCGAGCCGAGCGCCGTGACGGCGGCCTGCTGGACGGCCGGCGAGACGGTCGTGCGCACGGCGTGCGCCGGTCGCGCGAGCGCGCTCGCGAGCACGCGCCGCCCGGCGAGCAGCTCGCCGCCGGGTGTGCCGCGCAGCTGCGCGTCGAGCGCGCGCTCGAGCCCGCTCGTGCCGACGATCGCGTTCGACGGATCGCCCTGCGCTTCGAGCGCGGCGCGGCGCGAGCTCGGGATCGGGCCGACTTCGCCGATCACGGCGCTGGCGACGTTGCCGAGCGGCGAGCTGCGCGTGCCGGCTTCGGTCGGGTTGCCTTCGGCCAGCACCGAGCCGTCGCGCGCGAGCAGCGTCGCGCGCGACGGCAGCGTCGTCTGGCGCGTGAGCGTCTCGCCGGAGCGCATTCCGGGAAACGCGAGCGAGCGCGACCAGGCGATCGCGTGGCCGCCTTCGGCGTCGCTGACGATGCGCAGGCGCACGTCGAGCCGCAGCGTTCCGAACAGCCGCGTGCCGACGCTGACCGGCACCGACACGTACCCGCCGGGCGCCGAGCGCGGCTTGCCGAGCACGCGCATGCCGGTCGCGGTCGCGGTGCGCATCGCTTCGGCGTACGCGGCGGCGAAGCCGTCGGCGGTGAGCGAGCGCTTCGTCGCCGAGTCGACGTCGGCGTACATCGCGACGTAGTCCGTACGCGCCCACGCGGCGACGAAGCGCGCCGCGAGCGCGTCGCTCGCCGAGGTCCCGCTGTTGGCGCCGACGATTGCGCCGATCGCGAACGCGACGAGCGCGAGCGCGATCACCGGACGGGCGCGGCGCACCCGAACGGCCTGCTCGTCAGTCAGGGAGCGGTAGAACATGGCGGGTGACGGGGCTCGACTGGATCATCGTCCTGTTCGCCGCAATCCTCGCCGCTTTCGGCTTCCGGCGAGGCTTCATCGTCGGCGTGCTGTCGTTTGGCGGGTTCGCCATTGGTGCATTCCTCGGAACGAGGCTGGCTCCTCTGTTGCTGGCGCAGGGCTCTTCGTCGCCGTATGCGCCGGCGTTCGGCCTCGTCGGCGCGCTGCTCGCCGGCGCAATCCTCGCGACGGGCATGGAGGGGCTCGGCTTCCGCGTCAGGCGCGCGCTCGCGCTGCCCGGCATCGGCGTGCTCGACGGGCTGCTCGGCGCCGTGCTCGGGTGTGCGCTCGCGCTCGGCATCGTGTGGATCGTCGCGGCCGTCGTCGCGCAGGCGCCGAGCGCGACGAGCCTGCGCAACGAAGTCAGGCGCTCGTCGATCCTGCGCGAGCTGAACGCGCTGCTGCCGCCGTCGGGACCGATCCTCAACGCGCTCGCGCGCCTGGACCCGCTCCCGTCGATCTCCGGCCCGTCGCCCGATGTCGCGCCGCCGCCACCGGCGATCGCGCGGACGCCGGGGGTACGCGCGGCGTCGCGTTCGGTCGTGCGCGTGCTCGGCACGGCGTGCGGCCTGGCGATCGAGGGCTCCGGCTGGGTCGGCGCGCACGATCTGATCGTGACCAACGCGCACGTCGTCGCCGGCGAGCGGGACACGACCGTCGAGGTCGACGGCAGCTCGCCGGGCCTGCCGGCGCGGACGGTCGTGTTCGATTCGCGCAACGACGTCGCCGTGCTCAGCGTGCCCGGGCTCGGGCTGCCGTCGCTGCGGCTCGTCTCCGAACCGCCGTCGGGGACGCCCGGCGCGATCCTCGGTTATCCGGAAAACGGGCCGTTCGTCGCGCGCTCGGCGCGGATCGGGCGCACGCAGACGGTGCTCACCGACGATGCTTACGGACACGGGCCGATCGATCGCCTGCTGACGCCGCTGCGCGGCGTCGTGCGGCCGGGGAACTCGGGCGGCCCGCTCGTCGATGCTTCCGGCGGCGTGTTGAGCACGATCTTCGCGGGCACCGTCGGCGCCGGCCCGCGCGGCGGCTACGGAGTCGCCAACGCGACCGTCGCGCGCGAGCTGGGCACGGCCGAAGCACGCGCACAGGCCGGCGAGGGCGTCTCGACCGAGGGGTGCGCCGCAAGTTGAGCCGTGCGGCCGGGTGAGATACGCGCCGGGACGGCGCAACCGGTTCGAGGTAGCTTGTCCGTCAGATGGTGCTCAAGCGGGCGACGATGGCCGCGGTGACCGCGCTCGCGACGGTCAACGTGTGGACCGGCTGCCCGCTGCTGGCGTTGTGGGTCGGATCGCGCGCGGTCGGGACGCGCGATCTCAGCATGGCCGCGGTCGTCGTCGTGCTGGTCGTGCTGGCGCTGCTCGAGGGCGCGATGCTGATGCTGCTGGCGTGGCTGACGAGCGTGTACGACGAGCTGGTCGGCGTGCGGCGCAGCGAAGCGGAAACGACTTGGATCCGCCGCCTGTGCGCGCCGCCCGACGCGCCCGGCGCGCGGCGCAGGATCGAGCTGACGTCGCTGGAGGGCGTCGTCGTGATCAACGTGTACGTCGCCGTCCTGGCGTCGGTCGGCTGGTACGTCTGCTCGCTGTTGTGAGCGTCAGCCGCTCGCGGGCGCCGGGCGTGTCGTCGGTCGCGGCCGCGGCGCGCGCTTGGGCGCAGCGGTCGTCGGCGCCTCGGAGTCGGCCTTGGCCTTGGCCGTCGCCGTGGCCTTGGCGCGTGAGCGCGCGGCCTTCCGCGCGGCGGCCGTGGCCCGCTCGCCGGCCCGCCGCTGCTCCTCGACGTGCTCGTCGATCGCGGCCTGGACGACGGTCAGGCGTCGGATCAGCGCGGCCCTGACGTGGGCGAGCTCGTCGACGCTCAGCAGCGCCGGGCCGATCCCGCGGCGTGCGCGGGCCGGTGCGGGAGCGACGCCGGGGTGCTCGGCTTCGAGCTCGGCGACGGTCCGCTCGAGCGTCGCGATCTGAGCGCGCAGCGCGCGGCGACGCTCGGCGTCGGAGCTCGGCGACGCGTCGTCCGGCGCGACGTACAGCGCGGCGGCGACGTCGCGCGGGTCGAGGCCGGTATGGCGCGCTTCCATCGCGGCGTTCGCGGCGATCGAGCTGAGCGCCGCGGCGCCGCCCGGCGCGGCTGCGACGAACGTGCCGCTGCCCTGCTGGCTGTCGATCAGCCCGCGCTGCTCGAGGCGCCGGTAGACGGCGCGCACGGTGTTGACGTTCAGCCCGGTCGCCTCGGCCATGTCGCGCAGCGTCGGCAGCTGCTGGCCGGGCGCGAGGCGGCCGTCGCGGATCTGCGCGCAGAGCGCCCAGCCGAGCTGCACGCCGACCGGGACGTCGGCCTTGCGGTCGATCGCGATCGGCTCGGCGCGCGTGTTGTCGATCGGGCGGGCCACGTCTCCACGTTACAGTCGGAGACCGTCGTTGACTAGTGTGTTAGTGAACTAGTACATTCGTATAATGACGGAGCAGGCGCACGCGGAGGAGGCGCACCGGCTGCTCGGGCCGGCACGCGGCTTGCTCGCGTCGGGCCGCGGCGTGCTCGAGGAATTCGGCGACATGGTCCTGCTGACGGGCAGGACGATCAGCTCGGCGGTGCGCCCGCCGTATCCGTACGGCGGCGAGCTCGTGTCGCAGTTCCTGTTCGCGCTGCGGCTCGTGTGGTTCCCGCTGCTGATCACGACGGTCGCGATCAGCTACGGCGCGCCGGGCCTGCAGGCGGCGAACTTCCTGACGCTGTTCGGCGCGCTCGATCGCCTCGGCGGCTTCTTCGTGCTCGCGGCGATTCGCGAAATCGGACCGCTGATCACGGCGACGGTCGTCGCCGGCGTCGCCGGCACGGCGATCACGGCGGACCTCGGCGCGCGCAAGGTGCGCGAGGAGCTCGACGCGCTGCAGGTGCTCGGCGTCGACCCGGTCAAGAACCTCGTCGTGCCGCGGTTCCTCGCGCTGATGGTCGTGACGGGCCTGTTCGACATCTACGCGCTGCTGTTCGGCCTGTTCGGCGGCATCGCGGCCGAGCTCGTCAACGGGCAGCCGCTCGGGCCGTTCTGGGGCACGCTGTTCGCGAACGCTTCGACGACCGACCTGTGGGGGTCGGTGCTGAAGACGACGTGCTTCGGGGCGATCATCGCGATCGTCTGCTGTTACAAGGGCATGACGGCCTCAGGCGGCGCCGAGGGCGTCGGCCGCGCCGTCAACGAGGCGGTCGTGATCTCGTTCCTCGGCTTCGGCGCGATGAACTACGTCTTCACGCAGACGCTGCTCGCAACGCACCCGCAGATCCTGGTGATCAAGTGAGCGGATCGATGAGCGAATACGAAGCGACGCCGCGCGAGTGGCTCGAAAGCACGGGCGAGATCGCGCGCTTCGCGGGCCGGATCGTCGGCGACGTGTGGGGGCTGCGCGTGTTCCGCTTCTTCGGCGAGTCGCTGCGCCAGGCGGGCATCCTGATCGTCGGGTCGACGCTCGTGATCTGGTCGCTCGTCTTCCTGATGGGGCTCGGCGTGTGCGGCATCGGCGGCGCGTACTTCACGCTGTCGACCGGCACGCCGGCGTACTCGGGCGTGTTCTCGGCGTGGTGCGACCTGCGCGAGGCGGTGCCGTATGCGTTCGGGTACATGATGGCGGCGAAGGTCGGCACGGGGATCGTGGCGGAGCTAGGCGCGATGCGGATCTCGGAGGAGATCGACGCGCTCGAGGTGATGGGGATCGACTCGATGGTGTTCCTCTGCGCGACGCGCCTGCTGGCTTCGTGGATCGTGCTGCCGTTCATGTACCTCGCGGCGATCGGCGTCGCCTTCTTCGGCTCGTATCTCGGCGTCGTGCAGCAGCTCGGGTTCGTCTCCTCGGGCGGCTTCCTGCTGCTGTTCTGGCAGTTCCAGAACGCGCCGGACCTGCTGTTCAGCCTGATCAAGGGCATGGCGATGGCGACGGCGATCGTGCTCGTCGCGTGTTACTACGGCTACACGGCGAGCGGCGGTCCGGTGGGCGTCGGCACGGCGACGGCGAAGTCGATGGTGCTGAACCTCGTGTTCGTGACGCTGATCGGGATGCTCGGCACACAGGTCTTCTGGGGCGCCAACCCGCGCGCTCCGATCGGCGGATAGCGGCGCGTGAGCGCCGTGTCCGGCGGTGCGCCGGCGCCGTCCCCCCCGGCGCCGGCGCCCATCGTGCGCGTTGCGAGATTTCGCACACCCGCTACGCTGCCGCCATGTCGAAGACGCTCGTGATCGCCGAGAAGCCGTCCGTCGGGCAGGACCTCGCGCGCGTGCTGAAGGGGCCGTTCCAGAAGGGCGAGGGCTGGCTGGAAGGGCCGGAGCACGTGATCACGTGGGCCGTCGGGCACCTCGTGCAGCTCGCCGAGCCGGACGAGTACGACCCGAAATTCAAGCGCTGGAAGATGGAGGACCTGCCGATCGTGCCCGATCGCTTCAAGCTGATCGTGCGCGACGAGCGCTCGCGCAAGCAGATGTCGGTCGTGACGAAGCAGATCGGCCGCGACGACGTCGACGAGGTCGTCAACGCGTGCGACGCCGGGCGCGAGGGCGAGCTGATCTTCGCGTACCTGTACGAGAAGGCGAAAGGCAAGAAGCCGGTCAGGCGCCTGTGGTTGAACTCGATGACGAATGCGGCGATGAAGAGCGCTTTCGAGGAGCTCCGCCCCGCGACGGAGTTCGAGCGGCTCGAGCAGGCGGCGCGCTCACGCTCGGAGGCGGACTGGATCGTCGGGATGAACGCGACGCGCGCGGCGACGATCCGCCTGCGCAGCTCGTTCGACGGCGCGGTCTCGCTCGGGCGCGTGCAGACGCCGACGCTGGCGATCATCGCGCGGCGCGAGGAGGAGATCAAAGCGTTCGTGCCCGAGCCGTACTGGCTCGTCGACGCGACGTTCGAGGCCGACGGCAAGCGCGTCTACGCGGGGCGCTTCCACGAGGGGGCGAAGCCGCGGATCGCGACCGAGGAGCAGGCGAGCGCGATCGTCGCCGCGTGCGAGGGGCGCGAGGGGACGATCACGAAGCTCGAGAAGAAAGAGCAGCGCGAGAAAGCGCCGATGCTGTACGACCTGACGACGCTGCAGCGCGAGGCGAACAACCGCTACGGCTTCTCGGCCAAACGGACGCTGGCGGCGGCGCAGCGCTGCTACGAGGAGCACAAGGCGCTGACGTACCCGCGCACGAACTCGCGCTACCTGACGAACGACATGGTCGCCGAGATCAAGCCGATCGCCGAGCTCGTCGGCCATCAGCCCGAGTACCGCAAGGGCGCCGAATACGTGACCGGTCTCGACCTGCTGCCGCTCGCGCGCGTCGTCAACGACGAGAAGGTGACCGACCACCACGCGATCATCCCGACGCGCTCTGAGCACAAGCTCGAGAAGATGAGCTCCGACGACCGGCGGATCTTCGACATGGTCGCGCGTCGCTTCCTCGCCGTGTTCCACCCGGAGGCGGTGTTCGAGAACACGCGCGTGGAGACGACGGTCGGCGAGCCGGGCCACGTCTTCCGCACGCGCGGCAAGCTGCTGATCGTGCCTGGCTGGCGCGGCGTGTACGACGAGGTCGCGGCGGTCGACGCGCAACCGGCGAAGGGCGAGGAGGACGAGGGCGTCGACCAGCAGCTCCCGCGCCTGGAGGACGGCGAGAAGGTCGCGACGAAGGAGATCGCGAGCGAGCGCAAGGAAACGAAACCGCCGCGGCGCTACTCAGACGCGTCGCTGCTCGGCGCGATGGAGACGGCGGGCAAGCTGGTCGACGACGAAGAGCTGCGCGAGGCGATGAAGGAGTCGGGGATCGGCACGCCGGCGACGCGTGCGGCGATCATCGAGCGGCTGATCACGGTCGGCTACGTCGAGCGCGACGCGCGCGCGCTCGTGGCGACCGAGAAGGGGCTGAACGTGATCCGGCTGCTCGACGCGCACATGCTGACCTCGCCCGAACTGACCGGCAGCTGGGAGCACCGCCTCGGCAAGATCGAGCGCGGCGAGGACTCGCGCGAGAAGTTCATGACCGACATCGCCGGCTTCGCCGACGAGACCGTGCACAAGCTCGACGAGACGCTCAAAGACGTGCGCATCCCGCGCGCGAAGCTCGGGCCGTGCCCGGTCTGCGGACGCGAGATCAACGAGAACCGCAAGGGCTACTCGTGCTGGTCGCGCGAGGACCCCGGCTGCGGCTTCGTGATCTGGAAGGCGAAAGCGGGCAAGACGCTGACGGTGGCGCTCGCGCGCGAACTGATCAAGACGGGCTACACCGAGAAGCAGGTGACGGGCTTTCGCGGGCGCAGCGGGCGCTCGTTCCGCGCGCACCTCGCGCTGAGCCAGACCGACGAGGGCAAATGGCGCGTCGAGTTCGACGAGCCGTGGGCGAAGGAGGGCGCGAAAGCGCCCGAGGCCGAGGCCGACGGCGAGTCGAACGAGCTCGCGGCGGCCAAATCGAAGTCGAAACGCTCGACGCCGGTCAAGCAGCGCAGCGCCGCTTAGTCGCACGCAGCGCCGCCTGGCGAACGCGCGGGTCGGACGCGCCGCTCCGGCGCCCGGCGATGTCGGACGGTTGCGCCAGGATGGGCGTCGATGCCGATCACGCTGATCACAGGGCCGGCGAACGCCGGCAAGGCCGAGCTGGTGCTCGACGCGGTGCGGCGCGAGCTGGCGCACGGAGCCGAGCCGCTGCTCGTCGTGCCGACGCGCGCGGACGCCGAGCAGTACCTGCGCGAGCTGGCCGGCGAGGGGGCGGCGATGGGCGTGCGCGTCGAGCGCTTCGCCGGGCTGATCGCCGAGCTCGTCGCGCGCGCCGGGATCGTCGAGCCGGTGCTCGGCGGGCTTGCGCGCGAGCGCCTGCTGGAATCGCTCGCCGCTCGCGCGGACGTCGCGGGCGCCGGTGGTGGCACGGTCGCTCGCGGCTTCGTGCGCGCGCTCGGCGAGCTGTTCGCCGAGCTGCAGGCCAGGCGCGTCTCGCCGCCGCGGTTCGCGGCCGCGCTCGAGCGCTGGCGCGCGGCGGAGGGGTTCGGCGAGCGGCGCCCGGAGCTCGGGGCGATGTTCGCGTCCTACCGCGCCGCGCTCGAGCGGATCGGCCGCGTCGACGCCGAGCAGCGCGCGGTGCGCGCGCTCGACGCGCTGCGCGAGCGGCCGGCGCTGTGGGGGCGGACGCCGGTCGCGCTGTACGGCTTCGACGACCTGACGCCGCTGCAGCTCGACGCGATCGAGACGCTCGGCGTCGTCGTCGACGCGCCGGTCACGGTGTCGCTCGCGTTCGAGCCGGGGCGGACGGCGTTCGCCGGGCGCGCGTCGACGTTCCACGCGCTCGCGCCGCTCGCGGCCGAGCATCGCTCGCTGCCGGCGCGCTCCGAGCACTACGCGGCGTCGGCGCGCGCGGCGCTGAGCCACCTCGAGCGCTCGCTGTTCGAGCCGGGCGCGGCGCGCGTCGGGCACGGCTCGGCCGTGCGCCTGCTGCAGGGCGGCGGCGAGCGCGCCGAGCTCGAGCTCGTCGCGCGCGAGATCGCGGCGATGCTCGCCGAAGGCGTGCCGGCCGAGGAGATCGCCGTCCTCGCGCGGCCGGCCGGCGTCTCGCTCGAGCTGCTCGAGGAGGTGTTCGCGGCGCGCGCGATCCCGCTCGCGCTGCAGCGCCGCCGCGCGTTCGCCGACACGGCGACGGGCCGCGCGCTGGTCGGGCTGATGCGCTGCGTCGCGCCGCCGTCCGCGCGCTCGGCGGAGGGCGCGGCGGCAGGGGGCGCGGCGGCGGACGACGCTGCGGGCACGCTCGGCGACCTGCTCGCGTACCTGCGCGCTCCGGGGCTGCTCGAGCAGCCGGCGCTCGCCGACCGGCTCGAGCTGACGGCGCGGCGCGGCGGCGCGCTCGACGCCGCGCGGGCGCGCGCGCTGTGGGAGAGCCGGCACTGGCCGCTCGAGGCGATCGACCGCGTGGCGGACGCGCAGGAGCGCGGTCCGAGCGCGCTGTTCGACCGCGTCGCGCGCGAGCTGCAGCGGCTGTTCGCGGCGCCGCGGCGCGGGCAGGCGCGCGTGCTCGACGGCGACGAGCTCGACGAGGCCGGCGCGGTGTCGGCCGCGCGCCGCGCGCTCGCCGAGCTGCGCGAGCTGGCGCGCTTCGCGCCCGAGCTCGCGCCGCAGGCAGCAGGCGAGCTCGCGGAGGTGCTCGCCGGGCTGACGCTGCTGAGCGGCGAGAGCCCGACGGCGGGAATGGTCGCCGTGCTCGACCCGCTCGCGCTGCGCGCGCGCCGCGTGCGCGCGCTGTTCGTGTGCGGGCTTCAGGAAGGCGTGTTCCCGGCGCGCGCGCGCCCGCAGCCGCTGCTCGGCGAGGACGACCGCCGCGGCCTCGCCGAAGCGTCCGGCCTGCGCCTGGGCGAGCGCGAGGATCTGCTCGCGGCCGAGCGCTACCTGCTGTACGCGGCGCTGTCGCGCCCGCGGGAGCGGCTCGTGCTGAGCTGGCGCTCCTCCGACGACGACGGCCAGCCGACGTCGCGATCGCTGTTCGTCGACGACGTCTGCGACCTGTTCGACCGCGGCCTGCTCGACGAGCGCGCGCAGCGCGCGCTCGGCGCGAGCGACGCCGAGCCGCTCGCGCCGGCCGAAGTCGCCGCCGGCGGCGACGGGCGCGCCGGCGCCGGCGGCGATCCGCAGGCGCTGCTGACGCCCACCGCGCCGCCCGCCGCCGCTGATCCCGACGAGCCGCTGCGCGAGCCGCAGCTGCTCGCCGAGCTGCGCGCGCGGCCGTGGTCGGCGTCGGCGCTCGAGCGCTACATCGCGTGCCCGGTCAGCTGGTTCGTCGAGCGCGTGCTGCGCCCGGGCGAGCTCGACCCCGACCCGGAGCCGCTCGCGCGCGGCGCGCTCGCGCACGCGGCGCTGAAGGACACGCTCGAGGCGCTGCGGCGCGAGACGGGCAGCGCGCGCCTGACGCCGGCGCGTCTGCCGCTCGCGCGCGAGCTGCTCGCGCGATCGCTCGCCGAGAACGAGCGCGAGCGGCCGCTGTCGGTCTCGCCCGACCGGCGCGGCGCGGCGCGGCGGCGGCTGCACGCCGACCTCGAGCGCTTCCTCGCCGGCGCGGCGGCGAGCGCGGGCGAGCTCGAGCCGGCCGAGCTCGAGCTCGGGTTCGGCTTCGCCGAGGGCGACGAACGCGGCGAGGCGAGCGAGTTGGGAGCGTTCGAGCTCGGCGACGGCGTGCGCATGCGCGGGCGGATCGACCGCGTCGACGTCGGCGCTGGCGGCGAGGCGGTCGTGTACGACTACAAGGGCAAAGACCCGCCGCCGGCGGCGCGCTGGATCAAGGACGGCAAGCTGCAGGTCGCGCTGTACATGCTCGCCGTCGAGGAGCTGCTCGGGCTGCGCGCCGTCGGCGGCCTCTACCAGCCGCTCGCCGGCGCCGAGCTGCGACCGCGCGGCGTGCTCGACGGCGACAGCGGCGTCGAGCTCGACTGCGTCGCGACCGACGTGCGCGAGCACGCGGAGGTGCGCGAGCTGCTCGCGCAGGCGCGCGCGAGCGCGCTCGACGTCGCCGAGCAGGCGGCTTCGGGGCTCCTGCAGGCGCGGCCGCAGACGTGCGCGTTTCGCGGCGGCTGCATGTACCCGACGATCTGCCGGTGCGAGCGATGAGCGCGCGTCGCGGCGCGCCGTCGCAGCTCGAGACGCTGCCGGGGATGGACGCGAGCGGGACGATCGCGCTCGCGCAGTCGGGCGCCGGCGCGCTGACGCCGGAGCAGGAGGAGGCGGTCTCGCGCCGCGCCGAGTCGCTCGCGGTGTCGGCGGCGGCCGGCAGCGGCAAGACGTCGGTGCTCGTCGAGCGCTTCGTGCGCGCCGTGCGCGACGACGGCGTCGCGCCCGGGCGGATCCTCGCGATCACGTTCACAGAGCGCGCCGCCGGCGAGCTGCGCGCGCGCGTCCGCGCGCGGCTGCTCGACCTCGGCGAGCGCCAGGCCGCGCGCGACACCGAGGCGGCGTTCGTCGGCACGTTCCACGGCTTCTGCGCGCGGCTGCTGCGCGCGCATCCGCTCGCGGCCGGTCTCGACCCGGACTTCGAGATCGTTGACGAGGGCCAGGCGGCGCGCCTGCGCGAGCTGGCGTTCACAGAGGCCGTCCGCGGGTTCGTCGCCCGGGAGACCGGCGGCGAGGAGAGCGGCGGCGACGAGCCCGGCGAGGCGGCGGTTGACGCCGCCGAGCACGGCGCGACGGATCAGCGCGACGACGCGGTCGACGTGCTCGCGGCGTACGGCGTCGATCGCGTGCGCTCGATGCTCGAGCGCGTGTACCTGGAGCTGCGCAGCACCGGTCAGCGCTTCCCGCGGCTGCCGCGCCCGGCGCCCGGCGCCGGCGCGGAGCAGCGCGACGTCGACGCGGCGCGCGCGTGCGTGCTGCTCGACGAGCTGCTCGAGCGCTTCGGGCTCGCGTACGAGCGCGGCAAGCGCGCGCGCGGGCGCGTCGACTTCGACGACCTCGAGCTGCTCGCGCAGGAGCTGCTCGCCGAGCACGAGTCGATCCGCGTGGCGTGGTCGGAGCGCTTCGAGCTGCTGATGGTCGACGAGTTCCAGGACACCAACCGCCGCCAGCTCGCGATCGTGCGCGCGCTCGACCGCGGCAACCTGTTCACGGTCGGCGACGAGTTCCAGTCGATCTACGGCTTCCGGCATGCCGACGTGCGCCTGTTCCGCGAGCGCCGCGCCGAGCTGCGCGCGAGCGCGGCGAGCCTGTCGCTGACGTACAACTTCCGCAGTCGCGCGCCGCTGCTCGACGTCGTCAACGCGGTCTTCGGCGAGCGCTTCGCCGAGTTCGAGGCGTTGCAGGCCGGGCGCGTCGAGCAGGAGGCTCCGGCCTCGCGCGCGAGCGCGGGCGAGACGCCGCCGGCCGTCGAGCTGCTGCTGACCGACGCCGGCGGCTGGGACGCCGACGAGCGCCTGGCGGAGTCGATCGCCGCCGGACTGCCGGCGGCGGCGCTGTGGCGCCAGGCCGAGGCGCGGCTGCTCGCGCAGCGCGTCGCCGAGCTCGTGCGCGACGGTCGCGCGCAGCCGGGCGAGATCGTCGTGCTGCTGCGCGCGACAGGCGACATCGAGGTGTTCGAGCGCGCGCTGCAGCTGCACGGCCTGCGCACGCTCGCCGCCGTCGGCGCGTTCTGGGGGCGCCAGCAGGTCGGCGACCTGATCTCCTACCTGCGCGCGCTCGCCAACCCGCTCGACGAGGAGGCGCTGTACGGCGTGCTCGCCTCGCCGCTCGGCGGATGCTCGCGCGATTGCCTAGCGCTCGTCGCGAGCGCCGCGCAGGTGGAGCGCCGCGGCGCGTGGGAGACGGCGCTCGGCGTGCTCGACGGCGATCGGCGCGAGGGAGGCGAGGACGGTGACGGGGTGGCCGGCGGCGAGGAGGGCGACGGAGCGGCCGGCGGCGAAGGCGGCGGGGTGGCCGCGGGCGAGCTCGCGCGGCGTCTGAGCACACGTGACCGCGACGCGCTCACGCGCGCGTGCCGCCTGCTGCGCGACGAGCGCGCGGGCGCGTCGCGGCGGACGATCGCGGCGCTGATCGAGCGCGCGATCGACGCGAGCGGCTATCGCGCGCACGTGCTCGCGCTCGATTGGGGCGAGCGGCGGCTGGCGAACGTGCAGAAGCTGCTGCGCCTGGCGCGGCGCTTCGAAGCCGACGAAGGCCGCGACCTGCGCGCGTTCCTCGACCACGCCGAGCGGCTCGCCGCGGCGGTGGCGGTCGAGCCCGACGCGCCGGTCGACGGCGCCGAGCCCGACGCCGTGCGGCTGATGACGGCGCACGCGGCGAAGGGGCTCGAGTTCCCGGTCGTCTGCCTCGCCGACCTCGGGCGCCAGCCGAGCCTGCGGATGCCCGACCTGCTCGTCGACGGCGAGCGCGTCGGCGTGCGCCTGATGCGGCTCGACGGCGGCGAGTCGGTCGCGGCGCTCGACTACGACGAGCTGTCGGCCGAGCGCCGCGCGCGCGAGGCCGAGGAGGAGGACCGCGTGTTCTACGTCGCGATGACGCGAGCGCGCGAGCTGCTCGTGTTGAGCGGCGCCGTCGACTTCGCGCGCTGGGCGCGTCTCGGGCCGGGCGCGACGCCGATCTCGTGGCTCGCGCCGGCGCTCGTCGACGATCTGCCGGCGCGCCTGGCGAGCGGCGAGCTCGGCGCCGAGGAGCTGCTGCTCGGCGACGAGCGCGCCGTGCGCGTTCGCTTCGGCTCGCCGTCCGCGCCGCCGCAGTCGCCGGCGTCGGCGCCGCCCGAACCGCGGCAGATGCCGCTGGGCGTCGCCGCGGCGCCGGCGCCGCCCGCGCCCACGCCGCACGCCGCTGCGGCGCCGACGCCGAGCGAGGCGCGCGCGCGCGAGCGGATGTCGAGCCTCAGCTACAGCTCGCTGACCGAGCTCGAGCGCTGCGGCTACCGCTACTACCTCGAACGCGTGCTCGGGCTGGCCGAGGACCGCTCGCGGGCGCGCGCCGACGGCGGGCACGGTCTCGAGGCGCGCGCGCGCGGGACGCTCGTGCACCGCCTGATGGAGCTGCTCGACTTCGCCGCTCCGCGCGCGCCGTCGGCGCAAGACGTCGCGCGCGTCGGCGCCGAGCTCGGGCTGCGCGTCGGCGCGCTCGAGCGCAGCGAGCTCGCCGAGCTCGTCGGCGCCGCGGCGCGCGCCGCGCCGGCGCAGCGCCTCGCGCGTGCCCGGAGCGTTCGGCGCGAGCATCCGTTCGCGTTCTCGCTCGGCCCGCGCGAGCCGCTGATCACCGGCGTGATCGACCTGCTCGCGGTCGATCCAGACGGCGCGCACGTCGTGCTCGACTACAAGAGCGACCGCGTCGCGGCCGACGTCGACCTCGAGGCGCTCGTCGAGCGCGAGTACGCGATCCAGCGGCTGCTGTACGCGCTCGCCGTGCTGCGCGAAGGCGCGCCGGCGGTCGAGATCGTCCACTGGTTCCTCGAGCGCGGCGAATCGGTCGCCGCGCGCTACGGCGTCGAGCGGCGCGTCGAGCTCGAACGGGCGCTCGCGGCGCGCGTCGCGGGCGCGCAGGAGCAGTCGTTCGCGGTCAGCTCGCAGCCTCACCGCGGGCTCTGCCTGACGTGCCCCGGCCGTGGCGGGCTGTGCTCGTGGGGAGATCGGGAGACGCTGCGCGAGCATCCCTGAATGGCTCGAACAGCAGGCCGTTTTCGAGTTCGCGCCACTGGTTTCTGAGAGGGCTCTACTGCTACGCTTTCGGGCTCAGCCTCAGGTGCCCGCCTGCCCGCGCCACGGGGTTAGCACCGCCCCAAGGGAGCACTTCCATGCACACGCAAATCAAGCAGCCGCCACAGGCCGTCGGACTGTACGACCCCCGCTATGAGCACGACGCCTGCGGCGTCGGCATGGTCGCGCGACTTGACAACACGCCGACGCACGAGGTGGTCGTGCGGGCGATCACGGCGCTCGAGAACCTCGAGCACCGCGGCGCGAGCGGCGCCGACCCGCGCACGGGCGACGGCGCCGGGATCCTGATGCAGATGCCCGACGAGCTGCTGCGCGCGGTCGTCGACTTCGAGCTGCCGCCGCTCGGGCGCTACGGCGTGCTGATGTGCTTCCTGCCGACCGACGACGCGGCGCGCGCGAACGTCGAGCGACTGCTCGAGCGGACCGTCGCCGCCGAGGGCCAGCGGCTGCTCGGCTGGCGCGACGTGCCGGTCGACCCCGAGCACGCCGGCGAGGTCGCGGGCGCGTGCCGCCCGGTGATCCGCCAGCTGTTCGTCGGCGCCGGCCCCGCACACGTCGAGGACCGGGACGCGTTCGAGCGCAAGCTGTACGTGATCCGCCGCGTCTGCGAGCTGACCGGCGAGGAGCCCGGCCTGTACATCGCGTCGAGCTCGTCGCGCACGCTCAACTACAAGGGGATGCTGATCAGCTTCCAGCTGGCGGCGTTCTACCCGGACCTGAAGGACGAGCGCTGCAAGAGCGCGCTCGCGCTCGTGCACTCGCGCTTCTCGACGAACACGTTCCCGAGCTGGGAGCTCGCGCACCCGTACCGCGTGATCTGCCACAACGGCGAGATCAACACCGTGCGCGGCAACGTCAACTGGATGCGCGCGCGCGAGAGCGAGCTGCGCAGCGAGCTGTTCGGCGAGGACCTGCCGAAGATCCTGCCGGTCGTCAGCGCCGGCAACTCCGACTCGGCGACGTTCGACAACGTGCTCGAGCTGCTGATGCTCGGCGGCCGCTCGCTGCCGCACGCGGCGATGATGATGATCCCCGAGGCGTACCGCAATCGCGAGGACCTGCCGGAGGATCTCAAGGGCTTCTACGCGTACCACTCGTGCCTGATGGAGCCGTGGGACGGGCCGGCGTCGGTCGCTTTCACAGATGGACGGATCGTCGGTGCGACGCTCGACCGCAACGGGCTGCGCCCGGGGCGCTGGGTGGAGACGACGGACGGGCACGTCGTGCTCGGATCGGAGATCGGCCTGCTCGACATCCCGCCGGAGCAGGTGCGCCGGCTCGGGCGCCTGCAGCCGGGCAAGCTGTTCCTCGTCGACCTCGAGCGCGGGCGGATCGTCGAGGACGAGGAGGTCAAGCGCGAGATCTCGACGCGCAAGCCCTATCGCGAGTGGTACGCGCAGAGCGCGGTGCCGTTCGCCGAGCTCGACCCGTCCGACCAGGTGACGCTCTCCGACCAGCCGCTGCGCACGCGCCAACGCGCGTTCGGCTACTCGCAGGAGGACCTGCGCGTGCTGCTCGCGCCGATGGCGCGCGACGGCGCCGAGCCGGTCGGCTCGATGGGCAACGACCTCTCGCTGGCGGTCCTCTCCGACCAGGCGCCGCCGCTGTTCTCGTACTTCAAGCAGCTGTTCGCGCAGGTCACCAACCCGCCGATCGACCCGATCCGCGAGGAGATCGTGATGAGCCTCGCGACGAGCCTCGGATCGGAGCTCAACCTGTTCGAGGAGACGCCCGAGCACGCGCACAAGCTCGTGCTCGACCAGCCGATCCTGCTCAACCGCGAGCTCGAGACGCTGCGCCACGTCTCGCACGACGTGTTCGCCGCGCGCACGATCAACACGACGTGGTCGCTCGAGGAGGGCGAGGCGGGGATGCGCGACGCGCTCGCGCGGATCTGCCGCGAAGCGTCGGACGCGATCGACGAACGCGTCAACATCATCATCCTGTCCGACCGGCTCGTCGGCGCGCGCCGCGTGCCGATCCCGTCGCTGCTCGCCGTCGCCGCCGTGCACCACCACCTCGTGCGCGAAGGCACGCGCCTGCGCGCGGGGATCATCCTCGAGTCGGGCGAGCCGCGCGAGGTGCACCACTTCGCGACGCTGATCGGCTACGGCGCCGTCGCGATCAACCCGTACCTGATGCTCGAGACGCTCGACGAGCTCGTCGTCGAAGGGCGGATCGGCGACCCCGGCGGCAACGGCACGCCGCCGGGTACCGGCGAGGAGCTCAACGAGCGCCTCGAGCGGGCCGCGCAGAACGTCGTCAAAGCGCTCGGCAAAGCGCTCTTGAAGACGATCTCGAAGATGGGCATCTCGACGATCCACTCCTACTGCGGCGCGCAGATCTTCGAGGCCGTCGGCCTCGCGCCGGAGCTGGTCGACATGCACTTCACCGGCACCGCCTCGCGCGTCGGCGGCGTCGGCCTCGACGTGCTCGCGACCGAGGCGCTCGAGCGCCACGCGCGCGCCTACCCGGTCCCGCACGACCAGCTGCTGCCGGTCGGCGGCGTCTACGCGTGGCGCCGTGACGGCGAGCACCACCAGTGGAACCCGGAGACGATCGCGCTCGTCCAGCACGCCGTGCGCGCGGCCAACGGCAACGTCGCCGCGGCGCTGCACGGCGATGCCGACGCGCTCGCGAGCGTGCGCGACAGCGCCGCGTTCGAGAAGTTCCGCGAGTACGCGCGCGCGATCAACGACGACGCCGCGCGCAAGGCGACGCTGCGCGGCCTGTTGCGGATCGGCCCCGGCGACGGCGCGCCGGACTCGCCGAACGCGATTCCGCTCGAGCAGGTCGAGCCGGCTTCGGAGATCGTCAAGCGCTTCTGCACCGGCGCGATGAGCCTCGGCTCGATCTCACGCGAGGCGCACGAGACGCTCGCGATCGCGATGAACCGGCTCGGCGGGCGCTCGAACACGGGCGAGGGCGGCGAGGACCCCTCGCGCTTCACGCCCGACGCTAACGGCGATCGTCGGCGCTCGGCGATCAAGCAGGTCGCCTCGGGGCGCTTCGGCGTGACGATCCACTACCTCGTCAACGCCGACGAGCTGCAGATCAAGATGGCGCAGGGCGCCAAGCCCGGCGAGGGCGGCCAGCTGCCGGGGCACAAGGTCGACGAGTACATCGGCTCGATCCGCCACACGATGCCCGGCGTCGGGCTGATCTCGCCGCCGCCGCACCACGACATCTACTCGATCGAGGACCTCAAGCAGCTGATCTACGACCTGCGCTGCGGCAACCCCGAGGCGGAGGTCTCGGTCAAGCTCGTCTCCGAGATCGGCGTCGGCACGGTCGCCGCCGGCGTCTCCAAGGCGAACGCCGACCGCGTGCTGATCGCCGGCCACGACGGCGGCACCGGCGCCTCGCCGCTGTCCTCGATCCAGTCGGCCGGCGTGCCGTGGGAGATCGGCCTCGCCGAGACGCAGCAGACGCTGCTGCTCAACGACCTGCGCTCGCGGATCAAGGTGCAGACCGACGGGCAGCTGAAGACCGGCCGCGACGTCCTGATCGCGGCGATGCTCGGCGCCGACGAGATGGGCTTCTCGACGGCGCCGCTGATCGCGACCGGCTGCATCATGATGCGCGCCTGCCACCTGAACACGTGCCCGGTCGGCATCGCCACGCAGGACCCGGAGCTGCGCAAGCGCTTCCAGGGCACGCCCGAGCACGTCGTCAACTTCTTCTTCTTCGTCGCCGAGGAAGTGCGCGAGCTGCTCGCCTCGCTCGGATTGCGCTCGCTCGACGAGGCGATCGGCCGCACCGACCTGCTGTCGGCGCGCGAGGCGATCGAGCACTGGAAGGCGCGCGGCGTCGACCTGACGCACATCCTCACGCACATCGAGCTGCCCGACGGCGCGGCGCGCCACCGCGTCGAGCCGCCGCCGGCCGTGCTAGAGGACGCGCTCGACTGGGAGCTGCTCGAGCGCGCCGCGCCGGCGCTCGCGCCCGCCGCCGACCCGGCGCTCGACGGCCGCGCGCGGATCGCCGGCGCGAAGGTCGCGATCGAGCTGCCGATCCGCAACCGCAACCGCTGCGTCGGCGGCATCCTCTCGAGCCGGATCGCGCGCGAGCACGGCGCCGACGGGCTGGCGGAGGACTCGATCGTCGTCGACTTCGAGGGCTCGGCCGGCCAGAGCTTCGGCGGCTGGCTCGCGCCCGGCGTGACGTTCGGCCTGCGCGGCGACGCCAACGACTACGCCGGCAAGGGGCTCTCGGGCGGCGTCATCTCGGTGCGCCCGCGCGAGGGCATGGCCGCGGACTTCGTCGCCGAGCGCAACGTGATCGTCGGCAACACCGTGCTGTACGGCGCGACGCGCGGGCGCGCGTTCTTCCGCGGGCTCGCCGGCGAGCGCTTCGCCGTGCGCAACTCCGGCGCGCGCGCCGTCGTCGAGGGCGTCGGCGACCACTGCTGCGAGTACATGACCGGCGGCGTCGTCGTCGTGCTCGGGCCGACCGGGCGCAACTTCGCCGCCGGCATGAGCGGCGGCGTCGCGTACGTGCTCGACGAGGCCGGCGACTTCGCCGAGCGCTGCAACATGGGGATGGTCGGCTTCGAGGCGCCCTCGCCGCAGGACGCCGAGGAGCTGCGCGAGCTGATCGACGAGCACGGTCGGCGGACCGGCTCGCTCCTCGCCGCGCGAGTGCTCGCCGGGTTCGACGAGCTGCTCGGCAACGGCGCGTTCGTCAAGGTGATGCCGCACGACTACAAGCGCGTGCTCGAGCAGCGTGCGCAGGAGCGCCTGGCGGTGCCCGCCTGATGGGCAAGCTCGGCGGCTTCCTGCAGATCGAGCGCCACGGGGTCCCGTACCGCGACCCGTCCGAGCGCGCGCGCGACTACCGCGAGTTCCTGCTGACACGGCCGGTCGCCGAGCTGCGCGACCAGGGCGCGCGCTGCATGGACTGCGGCGTGCCGTTCTGCCACAACGGCTGCCCGCTCGGCAACCTGATTCCCGACTGGAACGACTTCGTCTACCGCGACCGCTGGCAGGACGCGATCGCGCAGCTGCACGCGACGAACAACTTCCCCGAGTTCACCGGGCGCCTGTGCCCGGCGCCGTGCGAGGCCGCG
The DNA here is from genome assembly GCA_963782925.1 of uncultured Solirubrobacteraceae bacterium. GTDB lineage: Bacteria > Actinomycetota > Thermoleophilia > Solirubrobacterales > Solirubrobacteraceae > Palsa-744. The sequence goes on along the minus strand of CAWALH010000002.1, from coordinate 611,364 downwards.
TGCGTGCTCGAGATCCGCGAGGGCGACGCCGTCACGATCAAACAGGTCGAGAACGCGATCATCAACCGCGCATGGGAGGAGGGCTGGGTCGTGCCGCAGCCGCCGCGGCGCGAGACCAACCAGCGCGTCGCCGTCGTCGGCTCCGGCCCCGCCGGGATGGCCGCCGCGCAGCAGCTGCGCCGCGCCGGCCACCGCGTGACGCTGTTCGAGCGCGACGAGTCGATCGGCGGCCTCGTGCGCTTCGGCGTGCCCGACTTCAAGATCGAAAAGTCGGTCGTCCAGCGCCGCGTCGAGCAGCTCGTCGCCGAGGGCGTCGAGCTGCGCTGCGGCGTCGACGTCGGGCGCGACGTGACCGTCGAGCAGCTGCGCGGCGAGTACGAGGCGGTCGTGCTCGCGACCGGCTCGCGCGTGCCGCGCGACCTGCCCGTCCCCGGCCGCGAGCTCGGCGGCGTGCACTTCGCGATGGACTACCTCTACCAGCGCAACCGCTTCGTCGCGCGCGAGATCGGCCCCGAGCCGACGAGCGCGCAGCCGGCGATCGAGCGCGAGATCAGCGCGAAGGACCGCGACGTCGTCGTGATCGGAGGCGGCGACACCGGCGCCGACTGCGTCGGCAACGCGCTGCGCGAGGGCGCGCGCTCGATCACGCAGCTCGAGCTGCTGCCCGAGCCGCCGGCGCACCGGCCCGACGAGCGCACGCCGTGGCCGCAGTGGCCGCTGAAGTACCGTCTCAGCTACGCGATGGAGGAGGCGAGGGAGACGCACCACGGCGAGCAGGACTACTCGATCGCGACGACGCGCTTCGTCGACGACGGCGCCGGCGCGGTCGCGGCGCTCGAGATCGCGCAGGCCGAGGCGGCGCCGCCGTTCAAGCCGCTGCCGGGCACCGAGCGCGAGCTGAAGGCCCAGCTCGTGCTGCTCGCGATGGGCTTCCTGCACCCCGAGCAGGGGCTGCTCGACGAGCTCGGCGTCGAGAAGGACCCGCGCGGCAACGTCAGGACGCAGAAGCCGTACGCGACGTCGGTCGACGGCGTGTTCGCAGCCGGCGACGCGCGGCGCGGGCAGTCGCTGATCGTCTGGGCGATCAACGAGGGCCGCCAGTGCGCGCGGATCGTCGACCGCTACCTCGCCGGCCGGCGCAACGGCGCCGCCGGCGCCGGCGCGGCGATCTCGCACGACGCCGGGCTGGCTGGGGGAGGGGAAGCCGACGAAGGGCCCGAGGGACCGCCGCGGCACGCGACGCCGGGCGTACCGGCGAAGGATTGATGGGCGCGTCCGTCGTCGGCGCGCGCGGCGGCGAGCGGACGCTCCCGCGCACGTGCATCATCGGCGCCGGCTCGTCGGGCATCGCGGCGGCGAAGGCGCTGCACGAGCGCGGCGTCCCGTTCGACTGCTTCGAGAAGTCAGACCGCGTCGGCGGCAACTGGGTGTTCGGCAACAAGAACGGGATGTCGGCGGCGTACCGCGACCTGTTCATCAACACCTCGCGCCAGCGGATGGCGTACTCGGACTACCCGATGCCCGAGTCCTACCCCGACTTCCCGCACCACTCGCACGTCGCGGCGTACTTCGACGACTACGTCGACCACTTCGGCTTCCGCGAGAAGATCGTCTTCGAGACCGGCGTCGAGCACGCCGCGCGCGACGAGCACGGCGTCTGGCAGGTGCGGCTGGACACCGGCGAGACACGCGCCTACGACGCGCTGCTCGTCGCCAACGGCCACCACTGGAAGCCGCGCTGGCCCGAACCGGCGTTCCCCGGCTCCGACGCGTTCGCCGGCGAGCAGCTGCACGCGCACGCCTACGTCGACAACTCGATCTTCGACGGCAAGCGCGTCGTCGTCCTCGGGATGGGCAACTCGGCGATGGACATCGCCGTCGAGTCCTCCTACGTCGCCGAGCGCACGTACCTGGCCGCGCGCTCGGGCGTCTGGATCCTGCCGAAGTACGTGTTCGGCAAACCGGCCGACCAGCTGCGCAACGACCCGCGCGTGCCGTTCGCGATCCGCCAGCGGATGATCCAGCAGCTCGTCAAGAGCTACCTCGGGCCGCCCGAGCGCTATGGGCTGCCCAAGCCGCAGCACCGCTTCGGCGAGGCGCACCCGACGGTCTCCGGCCGGATCCTCGACCGCATCCAGCACGGCACGGTCACGCCGAAGCCGAACATCGATTCGTTCGCGGGCGGCACGACCGTGCGCTTCGTCGACGGCAGCGAGATCGAGGCCGACGTCGTCGTCTACTGCACCGGCTACCAGATCGTCTTCCCGTTCTTCGACGAGGGCTTCATCTCGGCGCCCGACAACCACATCGAGCTGTTCCGCCGCGTCTTCCACCCCGACGTCGCGAACGTCTTCTTCATCGGCCTCGTGCAGCCGCTCGGCGCGATCATGCCGATCGCCGAGGCGCAGGGCGAGTGGGTCGGCGACTACCTGATCGGCGACTACCGGCTGCCGAGCGAGGCGCAGGTGCGCGCCGACATCGCGGCCGACCAGGCGGCGATGCGAAAGCGCTACGTCGCGTCCAAGCGCCACACGATCCAGGTCGACTTCGACGACTACCTGCACGCGCTCGCGAAGGAGCGCGCGGCGGGCGCCGGGCGCGCCCGCCTGAACGGCTACAAGCCTCCGGTCGAGTGCCTACCTTCTGTCGTCACGGCCGCTTCGTAGAGCGCTGCCCGATCTGCAGCAAGACGCTGCCTGGCAACGCGCCCGAGCGGCGCGCCGCGGGCGGCTCGGCCGGCCGTCGATCGGCCGGCTCGCCCGCGCGCTCCGCGGGCGCGGCCGGGCGCCGCGCCGCCGCCGGCGGCGGCCTGCGCGTCAGCCGCCAGCAGCGCGCCGTCGAGGACGGCTACGCCTCGCCGCTGCTGCCGGGCGTGCGCGCCTCCGCCGACGCGGAGCGCCTCGCCGCCGAGCTGGCGTTCGCCAACGGGCGACTGCTCGTGCTCGGCGATCGCGGTGGCGCCCGCCTGCCCGACCTGTACGGCGAGATCCGTGCGCTCGCGGACGGCGACGTCGAGCAGGCGACGTGGGCGTGCTTCCTGCTCGCCTACCTCTGCCCGCTCGAGAGCGACGATCCGTTCGCCGGCGTCAGGCTCGCGCTCGAGGTCGCGCGCGATCAGCTCCGCGACCTCTCGGCGGTCGCGCTCGGGCCGCGCAGCTCGCACGACGCGGCGCGCGGCGACGAGACGCTGCGCGCGTACCGCGGCTGGTACGCGCAGGCCGGCTCTCAGGCGAGCGCGTTCGCCGGCGACCCGAGCTGGACGCCGCAACGGCGCTTCGAGCGCCTGTTCGAGCGCCTCGCGCTGCCCGGCTTCACGCGCGCGGCGCGCTACGAGCTGCTCGTGCTGCTCGGCGCGCTCGCGCCGTACGAGCTGAGCGCCGGCTCGCTGCAGCTGGCGGGCGCGCGCGGCGGCTCCGAGGACGCGACGACGCTCGCCGCCAAGCGCCTGTTCGCGATCGGCGATCCGCTGCTGCTCGAGCGCCGCGCCGCGGCGCTCGCCGAGGCGGTCGGCGTCCCGATCGCCGCGCTCGAGCTGGCCCTGTGGAACTGGTCGGCCGGCGAGCGCGCGACGCTGGGGTTCCCGGCGGACGTCGCCGACGAGGACACGCTCGCGCTCGCTCGCGCCGCGCTCGGGCTCTGAGCAAAAGTGCCGTCCTCACCGCGGCCTACAGTCCAGCGTGTCAGTCGTTTCCCACCGCCCGCGGGAGTCGCAATGCCACTTTGCTTCATCGAGCCCCAAGACGCAATTCGAGTGATCGCCGAGTCGCTCGGGCGCGAGGCGCGCCGCCAGCTCGTCGGCGAGGTCGTCCGCGCGTGGGTCGACGACATCCCCGAGCCCGAGCTGTCCGTGCACTACGCCAAAGCGGTCGCCGACCTCGACGAGGACGACCTGCACCTGCTCGCCGCGTGGCACGCGTCGCTCGAGGTCGGTCAGCCGGTCCCCAACACCGAGTTCCTCGTCGGCGTGTTCGCGAGCCTCGGCGAGAACCGTCGCGAGGCGCTGAAGATCGCCGCGGGCTTCCGCGGCGAGGAAGCCTTCCAGGCGGGCGTCTCCGAGGAGCAGGCGCTCGACACCGTGCTGCCGCGCCTCTCGCGCGACCGCGCGATCGAGCTGGCCAAGGAGTGCATCCAGCTGTACATGTGGGACCGCCTCGGCTGCGACAACTAGCTCGCCGCTAGACTCGGAGCATGTCCGAGGAGCTTGCCGACACCGCCGCTGCCCCGGTCGACACCGACGCGGCGATCGATTCACCGTCGCCGACGGTCGACGACGTGATGGACGCGCTGTCGAACGTGATCGACCCGGAGCTCGGGCTCGACTTCGTCGAGCTCGGATTGATCTACGGCGTCGAGGTGAGCAACGGCCACGTGCGCGTGACGTTCACGCTGACGACGCCCGGCTGCCCGATCGGGCCGCAGGTGACCGAGCAGATCGACGAGTTCGTCGGCGAACTGGACGGCGTCAGGTCGATCGACTCCGAGATGGTCTTCGTCCCGCCGTGGTCGCCGGAGAAGATGAGCGAGGACGCGAAGTTCGCGCTCGGCTACTGAGCGCGCTCGGAGCCTGAGCGCGGGCTACGGCGGCTGCTCCAGCGGGAGGGCCAGCCGACCCTCCCGCTGAAATCGCTACGACGAGCGCTTTCGCCTACGTCGCTACGGCCTGGTTTCCAGCCACGGCGTGTAGTTGACCGTGCCGCTCGCGGTGTCGCATTTCGGGCTGCTGTTCGGACCCTGCTTGCAACCCCACCAGTTGTTCTGCGCTTCGACGATCGTCCCGGTGTCGCCTTTCGCGCCGGCGCCGTTCATGTGGAACGTGTTGCTCGACGCCGTGACGGTCGCCTGCCCGCCGGACGCCTGCGTGACGAACATGCCGACGCCGGCGTGTTCGATCCGGTTGCCGGTCAGCGTCGCCTTCATGTCGCCGAATCCGAAGCCGAGCTGGTCGGTCGTCAGGTACGCGCCGTACGTCAGCGCTTCGCTCGTGCTCGCGCCGGCGCCGTCGACCCTGTTGGCCGCGAACGTCGGCCCCTGGCCCGACACGGCGCCGCCGAACGCGGCGAGCCCGACGCTGCAGCCGCTGATCCTGTTGCCTTCGACCGTCGCCGAGACGTACGGCACGAACACGAAGATCCCGTAGCCGTTGATCGTGCATTCGGAGACCTTGTTGTCCTTGATCACGTCGGCCGTGCCGCCGGAGCCGCCGTTGTTGTCGGTGTGCACGCCGCTGCCCGATTTCGTGATCTTGTTGCCGACGAACTGCGTGCCCTTCGACCAGTTCGCCGAGATCGCGTCGTTCGCCGAGGAGACCTTGTTGTCTTCCATCGCGCCGGCGCCTTCGAAGTCGAACATCGCGATCGACGCTTCTTCGCCCTGGACGTTCTCGACGGTGTCGTGGTTGAAGTCGAACGTCCCGCCCGACGAGGCGTAGATGCCGCGCAGGAACACGTCGGCGACGTCGACCTTCGAAACCGTCAGGTCGTTGAACACGCCGAGTTCGTGGTTCGTGATGATCCCGTTGCGCGCGTCGACGTCAGCGCCGCCGCGCACGACGCCGCTCGTCAGTTTCGGGTTGTCGCCCTCGAGCTTCATTCGCGTGATCGTCACGTTGCTGGCCTGCACGAGGACGATGTTGCTGGCCGTACCGCCGCACAGCGACCCCGACGAGCAGATCGGGTTCGATACCGCGGGATAGACGACCGTCATGTTGCCCGAGCCCTGCAGCGTCAGCGGCTTGCCGACGACGAGGTTTTCGTAGTAGCTGCCGGGACCGATCGTGATCGTCGCGCCCGGCGACGCGGCGTTGATCGCGCTTTGGATCGTCGTGAACGCGCACCCTTTGGCGCAGACCGTCTTCATCGATGCCGACGCCGTCGCGGTCATCGCGAGGCAAGCGGCAAGCGCCGCGGTGGCCGTCATGGCCTTGATCGTGCGTCTCATGTTCCCCCCTGCCGAAATGGTCTCCCCGCCCTCCAGCGGAGCTTGTGGCAAAGCCTACGCACTCACGCGCGTACGCGCCTTGCCGGCAGCGTTCGCTCGGGCAGGCGTCGATCGGGGGCGGCGTCGATCAGGCGGGCGTCGCGACCGACTCGCGCGCAAGCGTCACGAGCGTCGCGAGTTCGCCGGCGATGTTGTCGCTGATCGCGCCGATGTCCGGCAGCGCGTCGTAGTCGCCGAGCAGCCCGAAGTTCATCTGGCCGTTGTACGACATGATCCCGATCGCGAGCGCGTGGTTTTCCGGCAGGAACGCGACCGGGTAGGCCTCGAGCATCTCGCGGCCGAGCACGTACAGCGGGAACTGCGGCCCGGGCACGTTCGTGACGATCAGGTTGAACAGGCGCGTCGAGAAGTTCAGCCGCGACGCCTGCGCGAGGATCGTCGGCGGCGCGAAGTTCTGCGCGCCGGCGATCACCTCGGCGCCGAGCGCCTGCTTTGACTCCTTCAGGCCGTCCATCGCCTGCGAGACGAACCGCAGGCGCTGGACCGGGTCGGAGATGTACACCGGCAGCGGTCCGCGCATCACGACGATCCGGTTGCCGCCGTCGCCGTGCTCGCCCTCGACCCTGACCGAGACCGGCACGAGCGCGCGCAGCTCGACGCCCGCCGTCGGTCGCCCGCGCGAGATCAGGAAGCTGCGCAGCGCGCCGGTGACGACCGCCAGCACGACGTCGTTGACGGTTCCGCCGAACGCGTTCTTGACGGTCTTGAAGTCCTCCAGGTGGCAGCCGATCCCGTAGAAGCGCCGGTGCGGGCCGATCGGGACGTTCAGCGGCGTTTCCGGCGCCGGGTTGAGCCCGGCCCAGACGATCTCGCCGACTCCCTCGGCGGCCTCGCGCGCACGCGCGAGCGCGTGCTCGGGGTGCGCGAGCGCGTCGACCGCCCCCTCGGCGAGCTCGAGTCCGGCGCGCACGGCGCCACGCAGCCCGGCGGCGACGAGCTCGGCGGTGTGCGGTTCGCGGTGCGGTTTCCACGGTCGGCCGGAGTGCCGGATCGGCGGCGGGTCGGGCGAGAGGTCGAACAGCACCGTCGCGAGATCGACGCCCGCGATCCCGTCGATCAGCGAGTGGTGAGTCTTCGTGATCAGCGCGAAGCGGTCGTCCTCGAGGCCCTCGATCAGCCACATCTCCCACAGCGGCTTGGAGCGGTCGAGCTGCTGCGAGAAGATCCGCGCGGTCAGGCCGCAGAGCTGCTCCCAGCCGCCGGGCGACGGCAGCGCGGTGTGGCGGATGTGGTACTTGAGGTTGAAGTTCGGATCGTCGATCCACACCGGTCTCCCGCTGTCAATCGCCGTCGACGCGAGCTTGTGCCGGTAGCGCGGCACGAGGTGCAGCCGGCGCCTGATCTGCTCGAGGAACTCGCCCATGCTCGGCGGCGGGCCTTCGACGATCGTCAGGCCGCCGATGTGCATGTGGGAGTGCGGACCCTCCTGGTGCAGGAACGACGCGTCTACCGGTGTGAGCCTGTCGAGGTGGCGCTGTGGCACGTGCGCTTAGCGTACCTGGGCACGCCCTACAATGACAGGCGTGCCGAACACGGTTCAGAGGCTGCTGCTCGCAGCTCCGCGCGGCTACTGCGCGGGCGTCGATCGGGCGGTGCAGACGGTCGAACGCGCGCTCGAGCTGCACGGCTCGCCGGTGTACGTGCGCAAGGAGATCGTCCATAACAAGCACGTCGTCGAGCAGCTGCGCGAGCGCGGCGCGATCTTCGTCGAAGAGGAGACCGAGGTGCCCGAGGGCGCCGTCTGCGTGTTCTCCGCGCACGGCGTCGCGCCGAGCGTGCGCGCTGGCGCCGAGGCGCGCGGATTGCAGACGATCGACGCGACGTGCCCGCTCGTCACGAAGGTCCACCGCGAGGCGGTGCGCTTCGCCGAGCAGGGCTACACGATCGTGCTCGTCGGTCACGACGGCCACGAGGAGGTCGAAGGGACGATGGGCGAGGCGCCCGAGAAGATCGTGCTCGTCCAGGACGAGGCCGACGTCGAGCGCCTGCAGATCGACGATCCCGAGCGCGTCGCGTACATCACGCAGACGACGCTCGCCGTCGACGAAACGAGCGCGATCCTCGCGCGGCTGCGCGAGCGCTTCCCGAAGATCGTCGGTCCGCGCACCGACGACATCTGCTACGCGACGACCAACCGCCAGATGGCCGTCAAGCAGATGGCCGACGGCTGCGACCTGCTGCTCGTGATCGGCTCGCGCAACTCGTCGAACTCGGTCCGGCTCGTCGAGGTCGCGCGCGAGTGCGGCACCGACGCGCACCTGATCGACCGCGCGGCGGAGGTCCGCGAGGAGTGGCTCGACGGCGCGCGCGTCGTCGGCATCTCCTCCGGCGCGAGCGCGCCGGAGAACCTCGTCCAGGAGCTCGTGCAGCTGTTCCGCGATCGCGGCGTCAGCGACATCTCCGAGTTCCACGTGATCAACGAGGACGTCCGCTTCATGCTGCCCAAGCCGATCCGCGAAGCCGCGGCCGCAGGGGCGAGCTGAGCGCAAGGCGACACGTGCGGCCGCGAGGAGACGCGGCCTGAGATGCGCACGCTCGTCCTCTCCGACCTGCACCTCGGAGCGGTCTCGCGCGCCGATCTGCTGCGCCGCGCCGAGCTGCGCGAGCCGCTGCTGCGCGCCGCCGGCGAAGTCGACCGCGTCGTGCTGCTCGGCGACGTGCTCGAGCTGCGCCACGGGCCGTCGCGCGACGCGCTCGCCGTCGCGCAGCCGTTCTTCGAAGAGCTCGGGCGCGCGCTCGACGGCAGGGAGCTCGTGCTCGTCGCCGGCAACCACGACCACGCGCTGATCGACCCGTGGCTGACGCTGCGCGCCGCGCTGCCGCACGCGGCGCCGCTCGAGCCCGAGCAGCTGCTCGAGCCGCACGAGGCCTCGCCGATCGTCCGGCGCCTGGCCGACTGGGCGGCGCCGGCGCGCACGCGCTTCGCCTATCCCGGGCTGTGGCTGCGCGAGGACGTCTACGCGACGCACGGGCACTACCTCGACTGCCACCTGACCGTGCCGACGATCGAGCGGCTCAGCGTCGGCGCGATGGGCCGGCTGCTCGGACGACCGGCGCACGCGCTCGCCGGCGCCGGCGACTACGAGGCGGTCACCGCGCCGATGTACGCGTGGCGGCACGCCGTCGCGCGCGACGCGCAGACCGGCGACGCGTTGAACGGGATCGCGACGGTCAACGCCTGGCGTGCGCTCGACGGCGGCCGGCGGCGTGGCGAGGCGCGTGCAGACGGGAAGGCGCCGTCACGCCGCGCGGCGATCCTGTCGCGACTGCGCACGGCGGCGCTCGTCCGCGGCTTCCCGCTCGCCGTCGGCGCGCTCAACCGCGCCGGAATCGGCCCGCTGCGCGCGGAGGTCTCGCTCGGCGAGCTGCGCGGCGCCGGGCTGCGCGCGATGGGCGAGGTCGCCGAGCGACTCGACCTCGCCGACTCCTACGTCGTCTTCGGCCACACGCACCGCACCGGTCCGCTGCCCGACGACGACGCGCGCGAGTGGAACCGTCCGCCGGCGCGGCCCGGCGGCACGCCCGGCGCGCGGCTCGTCAACACCGGCTGCTGGACGTACGACTCGATCTTCCTCACCGACACGCCCGGCGAGAGCCCGTACTGGCCGGGCACGTGCGTGCTCGTCGAGGACACCGGCCCGCCGACGCTGCGGCGGCTGCTGCTCGATCGCACGCGCGAGGAGCTGAGGCCGTCGCGTCGGCGCGCGAGCACCGGCGCCTGATCGACTGTCAAGCGCGCGTCTACGGTCGCGCGACGCCCGGCGTGAAGCACGTCGCGACGCAGCGCACGTCGCCGTCGAGCTCGAGCTCGAGCGTGCCGGCCGTGTGCCGCGCGTGCTCGATCAGCGGGTAGGCGCCGGGCGCGTCGACCGTGACACGCGCCTCGGCGCCGGACTCGCGATCGCGCGCGCGAACGGCGCCGGCGCCGTCGAGCACCGCCCAGACGCCGCCTGCCTCGTAGGCGCCGCTGTAGGCGCCGGGCTGCTCCGGCGTCGGCGCGGCGAGCGCCGCGCCGGGCTCGTCCTCCGGGCGCAGCGGCGCGAGCGGCTCGCGCTCGACGCCGAGCAGCTCCTGGATCGCCAGCTCGGTCTCCTCGTAGGCGCCCTCGCCGTAGTGGTACTCGAACAGCCGCGCGCCGCCGTCGAACAGGTAGCGCGCCGGCCAGCCCTCGTTCTCGTACTCGCCCCACAGCTCGAGCTCGGAGTCGATCAGCACCGGATGCTCGATCCCCAGGCGCGCGACCGCCGCGCGCACCGCGCCCTCCTCGCGCGAGGGCTCGTAGCCGGGGCAGTGCACGCCGACCACGCGCAGGCCGTCCGCCGCGTAGCGCTCGTGCCACGCCTTCACGTACGGCAGCGTCCTGAGCGAGTTCACGCGGCAGAAGTCCCAGAACTCGACCAGCAGCGGCCGTTCACGCTGGATGATGCTGACCTGCCCGCCGGCCGGCGCGTTGACCCACGGCAGGTTCCGCGGGAACAGCGGCGCGGCGATCGTGTCGACGGGCGCCCTCACGAGAGATGCGCCTTGGGTGACGTAGGGATGTCGCCGAAGGGCACGAGTCGCAAGTCCGAGACGGACGCGGCGAATGTAGCGAGCCGATCGTCGATCGACGTCTTCGAGGGAGGGTGCTCGCTTTGCGCAGCGTCCGGGTGAGGCCGTCTGCTTCTGTGCCCTCTCTTGTCCCCAAGTATTAGGCAGAGCTTCCCGGGTTGTCTTGAACGTTGCGAACACATGTTCCAGTGCGAATCAGACGGAGCGTCATGGTCGTCCGAGCTACATAGGAACATATGTTCTTGTCCTCTCTGCCCGTAGAGCCCTCGCCGATCTTAGTGCCCGATGCTGAGAGAGGGTGAGATGTCCAGCCTGCGCCGTAGCCTTAGGCCGATGCGGAATGACGGGGAGGCCGGGCACCGTGGGCCTGAGCACGAAGGGGTACGCCTTCCCGTCATCGCCAAGCTGCAGGAGCTTGGCTGGTTTGAGGGTCAGCTCCGCTGGGACCCGGAGTGGCGGGTGCCAAAGACTCCACACGACTCCGCGAAACGCGAGCGGAGCGACAGTTACGAAGGCTGGCCGGTGGATCTCGTCATATTCGACTCCGAGGAGCACGCCGGCGAATGGGAGCACGTGCTGGCCATCTTCGAGTTCAAGGAGCCGTCCCTTGAGCAAGGACAAAGCCAGCTCAAGATCTACCTGAGCCGCGAGCCGCGAGCCAAGTACGGCTACTGGACGAACGGCGACCAAAGCGTCGCTCTCTACAAGCTTCCCGACGGAGGGGTCCTCGTCGTAGAGGGGGCCGGACTACCTCGACCTGAGGACAATCTCTCCAAGCCGTCGGAAGAGCCCCTGACCTACGAACTCCTGAAGGTTCCAACCGAACGAGAGCTCAAGGGCGTCTTCAAGCGACTGCTCGACACGATCGTTGTCGGCGACTCCAGATCGACGAGGCCCGACGAGCAGCTCAACGCAATCTGCAACCTGCTGCTGCTCAAGCTGGATTCCGATTCCAATGGCTCCGACAAACTGGCGGCACCGGTTTCGTTCCAGCTCGCGTCGAGCGAGGCAGAGACCGCCAAACGGGTTCGCAAACAGTTCGAGGACATGCGCCTGCTTCGCACGGACATCTTTACTGAGGCGCAAGATGCCGAACTGGTGCTCGATGACCACACCATCCACCACGCGGTATACGAGCTGTCGCCCCTCCGTCTGATGGACATGGCCCCTGACGCAGTCTCATCAGCCTTTCAGGTGTTCCGACGAGCCAACCTGAAGGCGGGCGAGGGTCAGTACTTCACTCCGCGGAGAGTGATCGAAAGCGCTGTAAAGATCATGGAGATCACGCGTGCCGACAAGCTCATCGACCCAGCATGCGGCACGGGCGGATTCCTCGTTGAGGCGTACCGCTGCGTTGCCGACGGCAGTGACTCCCCGACCGCGAAAGCAAACGCACGCACCTTTGCCCATAAACAGATCTGGGGTGTTGACAAGGACGGGATCAACGTCAAGCTCGCCCGCGCCATCATGGTGATCCTCGGCGACGGCTCGGCGAACATTCACGTCGGCGACTCGCTCGGAGAGCACCGCTGGAGAGAAGACTATCCCCACCTCATCCAGCCGCTCAAGGACGAGTCCTATACCGCAGTGATCACTAATCCGCCTTTTGGTCAGCGACTCAGGGTATCTGCTGCCGAAGCCAAACGGGACAAGTACACGATCGCCAATGCGGCAGCTGGAGGCGCTCACGGCCAATACGCCACGTTGGAGATTGGCCTGATCTTCCTTGAGCGGGCCTATCGGTTGCTTGTCATGGGCGGAAAGCTTGGGATCGTGTTGCCGGAGACGTACTTCTTTAGCCCTACGTACCGCTGGCTGCCTAACTGGCTTGAGGGCCGACTGGCGCTGCGCGGTATTTTGAACATCCCGATGGAGGCTTTTCAGGGATTTTGTCGTGCCAAGACTAACTTCTACATCTTCGAGAAGGTGTAATCGGATGGCCCGCCCCTCCTGGTTCAAGGATGATCAAGTCGTGGTGTCCTACGCGCCAACCGTCGGGATCAACAGGACGGTCAAGAGCTGTACGTTGTGGAGGCAGAGACCGGCAAGCGGACCTCCGAGATCAACGATCAGCTAGCCAACGATGTTGCGGCCATTCTCGCGGACATGGCAAGCGACACGGTCCAATGGATCGACGCCTCGGTAATCAAACGTACGAGAGTGGCCGTTCCCGTCTACTACGACGAGCGCACTGTCAAGGATTACGAGGCGGAGCTGGAAGCCTCTTGGCCCGACTTCGATTCAGTCTCACTAGGCGAGCTAATTGATTCGAGCCAACTCACGGTTCATGGCGGACACGGTAGCCCCTCTGCCGACATGCGTACCGGCAGCGTGCCATACATCAAGGTCTCTGACCTGCGTGCCGGACAGGTCAACATCAACCCGACCAACCGCGTTTCTGAGGTTGTGGCGCATAAATACTGGAAAGGGGCTAGCTCTGGCCTTCGCCCGTTTGATCTCCTCACGCCAGCGCGCACCAGTAAGAACATCGGCGACATCGCCGTGCTGATGCCCGGCCAGGAGCGCGTGGTTCTAACCGAGGAGATGCTCGTCATCCGTCCTGGCGCAGCGGCTGATTTTGACGCGTTCTATCTACTCTGGGCCATGTCGCTCAAGGTTGTCAGACAGCAATGGCAGCGGATCGTCTTCATGCAGACGAATCGAGAGGACACAGGGCAGCGCTACCGGGAGATACAGATTCCGATGTCACGATCGAGAGCCGCGCGTGAACAAGCTGCCGCGCCCTTTAAGGCGTATTACGAAGGTTCGGCGTTTCTTCGCGATACGTTTCTAAAGTATCTCTCCGAAGACGAGCACCATCATGTTTTTCTGTCGAGTGCCGAAGTTGTAGGAGGGGAATCTCAGGCAGAGTCCGATGCCCAAGACTGATCCGCCAGCCGTTGCTCAGGTGCCCGCAGATGGGGATCGGCCTTTACTGACCCTTCTTCAGTAGCTACGCCAGAGTCTTGACAGGACGGAAGGCGTGGCGCGCCATCGCCCAAGTCAGTGCTGACGATCGACTCAGATCAGCCGATCGACCCCACCATCTCCAGCTGGATCAGCCTGTTCAGCTCGACGGCGTACTCCATCGGCAGCTCCTTCGTCACCGGCTCGATGAAGCCGTTGACGATCATCGCAGCCGCCTCGTCCTCGGTGAACCCGCGCGAGCCCATGTAGAACAGCTGGTCGTCGGAGATGCGCCCGACCGTCGCCTCGTGCGCGACCGTCACGTGCGGGTTCTGGATCTGGATGTCCGGCCACGTGTCGGAGCGCGATTCGCCGTCCATCATCAGCCCGTCGCACTGCACGCGCGCTTTCGAGCCGGCCGAGTTGTGACCCATCTTGACCAGGCCGCGGTAGCCCATGATCCCGCCGTCCTTGGAGATCGACTTGGCGAGGATGTTCGACGTCGTGTTCGGCGCCAGGTGCACGACCTTCGCGCCGGTGTCCTTGTGCACGCCTTTGCCGGCGACGCCGACGTTGAGGTGGTCGGCGCGTGCGCCCTCGCCCATCAGGAACGAGCCGGGGTAGAGCATCACGTACTTCGCGCCCATCGATCCGCCGACCCACTCGACGGTGCCCTCCGCGTCGACGACGGCGCGCTTGGTGTTCAGGTTGTAGACGTCCTTCGACCAGTTCTGCACGGTCGTGTAGCGCGCCTTCGCGCCCTCGTGGACGAAGATCTCGACGACCGCCGAGTGCATCGAGTTGACGCTGTAGGTCTGCGCCGTGCAGCCCTCGATGTAGTTCACCTCAGAGCCCTCGTCGGCGACGATCAGCGTGTGCTCGAACGTGCCCTCGCCGGCGCCCTCCATGCGGAAGTAGGACTGCAGCGGCAGGTCGCACTTGACGCCCTTCGGGATGTAGCAGAAGGCTCCGCCCGACCAGACGGCGCCGTGCAGCGCCGAGAACTTGTTGTCCTGCGGCGGCACGCACTTGGTCATGAAGTATTTCTGCACGAGCTCCGGGTACTCGTTGATCGCGGTGTCCATCGAGCAGAACAGGATCCCGAGCTTCGCGTACTCCTCCTTCAGGCCCTCGTACACCGGCTCCTGGCGCCAGACGCCGACGACGCCGGCGAGGTGCTCGCGCTCGGCCTGCGGGATGCCGAGGTCCTCATAAGTCTGCTTCATGTCCTCGGGCACTTCGTCCCAGTTGTTGAAGCGCCCGGCCGTCGGCGGCGAGTAGAGCACGAGGTCGTCGAGCTGCAAGCCGCTCAGGTCCGGCCCCCAGTTCGGCATCGGCTTGCGTTCGAAGATCTCCAGCGACTTCAGCCGTTTCTCGGCCATCCAGTCGGGCTCGCCCTTGATCTTCGACAGCTCGGCGACGACCTCGCGCGAGATCCCCTGGCGGGCGTGCAGCTGGCCCTGCTCGTCCTCGACGATCGGGCTGGGCTTGGTGATCTTCGTGCGGTCAATCGTTGCCATGGGGCTCCTTAGCAGGTGCTTTCAGATCGTCTGCGCCGGGACGGCGCGAATCCTGTGCTCCGGGGTAGGAATTGTATCGAGCGCGGTAGTCCTCACCGCAGGGAGCTCGGTCGATGGCGCGTCGGTGAGGCGGTGCGAGGCCAGGAACGCGGCGACGACGCGCGGGTCGAGGTGGCTCCCGGCCAGTCGCTCGAGCTCGGCGGTCGCCCGCTCGCGCGACCACGCCCGCTTGTAGGGGCGATCGTGCGTGAGCGCGTCGAACACGTCCGCGACGGCGACGATGCGTCCGGCCAGCGGGATCCGCTCGCCGGACAGCCCGCGTGGATACCCGCCGCCGTCCCAGCGCTCGTGGTGGCTGGCGGCGATCTCTGCCGCCAGGTTCAGGACCGGTGAGCGGCTGCCCGAAAGCAGCCCTGCGCCGGCCTCCGCATGGGTCTGCATCACCGCTCGCTCCGTCGCGGTCAGCGGGCCCGGCTTGAGCAGGACCCCGTCGGAGATCGCGAGCTTGCCGATGTCGTGCAGCGGCGCCGCTTCGCGGATCAGCTTGACCCGCTCGCCGTCGAGCCCGAGCTGGGCGGCGAGCGTCGCGGAGATCCTGCCGACGCGTTCGGTGTGGTGGAAGGTCTCGTCGTCGCGGTACTCGCCCGCGCGCGCCAGTCGCGACAGCGTCTCCGCGCGCGCGTCCTCGAGCTCGGCGGTGCGCTCCGCGACCATCCGTTCGAGCAGCCTCGCGTTGTCCGCGAGCTGGCGCTCGGCTTCGACCTGTGCGGTGATGTCGCGCCCGGTCGAGTGTCTCAGGCCCTCGCGCATCGAGGACTTCGCGTTCCACTCGATCCACCGCACCTCGCCGCCGGCCGTCACGTAGCGGTTGCGAAACCGCACGACTTGGCGTCCTCTCACTCGAAGTCGCTCCATCTGCTCGCGCGTCGCGTCGCGATCGTCCGGGTGCACGAGCTCGAGCGGTGGCTTCGCGAGGATCTCCTCGAGCGTGTAGCCCAGCGTCGTCTGCCACGCCGGGTTGACGCGCAGCAGGCGCCCGTCGGCGTCAGCGGTCGCGAGCAGGTCGAGCGAGGCGTCGAAGTAGCGGACCAGCTTCGCTTCGGCGCGGTGTCGCTGGTCGGCGAAGATGCCGACGAGGAGCCCGGTGGCGAGAAACGCCGCGATCCGGCTGGCGTAGCCGAAGAACGCGACCGTGCTATCTCCGTGGAAGAGCTCCCAGGCGATCGTGAGCACCGTCGCCGCAAGCGCTCCCACGAGGCCGCCGCGCCGTCCGAAGCGCAGCGCCAGGAGCGCCACCGGCAGCAGTTCGTCGGCGTCCACGGCGTTCGAGATGTGACCCCGCGTCGCGCAGCTGCCAGCGAAGATCGCGACGACCAGCGCGATCGTCGCGCCATCCAGCAGGCGCGCGCGGGAATCGGCGCTCAGTCCAAGGACACGGCGCTTTGTCGAGAGGAGGTGAGGAGTCAGAAACACCATTTCCCCATCATGCAACTTTCCCGCTATTTGCCACTGCTAATCCCACCCTGGACGGATGGATGAGATTCGGAAAGTGCGATTCGCTGGAGCTGTTAGGACGGCCAGTCGCTGTCGCCCGTCACGGCGCCGCGCACCGCCTTCAGGTTCAGCAGCGCGCACTTGCGCCGCGTCGCCGAGACGGGGATCCCGAGCAGGTCGATCATCCAGTCGGCGCCGAGCCCGGCGACCTCGGTCAGCTCCATTCCCTTCAGCTCCTCCGAGGCGATCGACGCCGACGCCTGCGAGATCGCGCAGCCGTGGCCGTGGAAGCGCAGATCCTCGATCCGCCCATCCTTGACGCGGATGTGCACGCCGAGCTCATCGCCGCACAGCGGGTTGTGCTCGAGCGCCTCGAGGTCGTGCGGCTCGAGCTCGCCGAAGTTGTGCGGGTGCTTGTAGTGGTCGAGGATGTAGTCGCGGTAGAGGTCGTCCATCGTCGCCTCGCGCTCTCAGAGTCCGAAGATCTCGCGCCCGGCCTGCAGCGCGTCGATGAGCGCGTCGACGTCGGCCGCGTCGTTGTACACGCCGAGCGAAGCGCGCGCTGTCGCGCCGACGCCGAGGCAGCGCATCAGCGGCTGCGCGCAGTGGTGGCCCGCGCGGATGCACACGCCGCCGCGGTCGGCCAGCTCGGCGACGTCGTGAGGGTGGATCCCGTCGATCGTGAACGACGCCAGCGCGCCGCGGCGCTCGGCGTCGGGCGGCCCGACGACGCGCAGGCCGGGAACCTCCTTGAGGCGCTCGAGCATGTATGCCGTCAGCGCGCGCTCGTGCTCGCGTACGCGCTCCATCCCGAGCGCGTCGAGGTACTCGACGGCCGCGCCGAGCCCGACCGCCTCGGCGATCGGCGGCGTGCCCGCCTCGAACTTGTACGGCAGCTCGTTCCATGTCGCCGTCTGGAAGTCGACCGACGCGATCATGTCGCCGCCGGTCAGGAACGGCTCCATCGCCTCGAGCAACTCGGCGCGGCCGTGCAGCACGCCGATCCCCGTCGGCCCGAGCGCCTTGTGGCCCGTCCAGCCGTAGAAGTCGGCGCCAATCGCGGCGACGTCGACCGGCATCTGCGGGACCGCCTGCGCGCCGTCGACGAGCGACACCGCACCCGCGGCGCGAATCCGCTCGGCCATCTCAGCGACCGGGTTGATCGTCCCGAGCACGTTCGACACGTGCGCGAACGCGACGAGCTTGACGTCACCGCGTGCGAGCTCTGCGTCGAGCTGCGCCGGCGACAGCTCGCCGTGCTCGTCGACCTCGAGGTAGCGCAGCTGCGCGCCGCGCTCGCGGCACAGCACCTGCCACGGGATCAGGTTCGCGTGGTGCTCCATCTGCGTGATCAGCACCGCGTCGCCCAGGCCGACGTTCGCGCGGCCCCACGAGTACGCGACGAGGTTGATCGCCTCGGTCACGTTCTTGGCGAAGATCGTCGTGCGGGGCTCGGCGCCGACGAACGCCGCGACGCGCCGCCGCGCCTCGTCGTAGGCCGCGTCGGCCTCCTGCGCGAGCGCGTACACGCCGCGGTGCACGTTCGCGTTGTGGCTGCGCAGGTGCTCGGCCTGCGCGTCGATCACGACCTGCGGCTTCTGCGACGTCGCGCCCGAGTCGAGGTAGATCAGCTCGCGTCCGTCGAAGCGCCGGCCGAAGATCGGGAAGTCGGCCCTGACGCCAAGCGTGCGCTCAGCGACTGACGGCATACGCCTCGATGTCCTCGCGCGCCGCCGCGAGCTTCTCGGCGACCTTCGCGCGCACGAGCTCCTCGAGCGGCCCGTCCTCGAGCTGCGCGATCAGCGGCTCGAAGAAGCCTTCGACGATCACGCGCACCGCCGCCGGGCGGTCGAGGCCGCGCGACTGCATGTAGAAAATCGCCGTCTCGTCGAGCTCGCCGACCGTGCCGCCGTGTGACGCCGAGACGTCGTCGGAGGAGACGAGCACCGACGGGATCGCGTCGACGCGCGCTTTCGGCGACAGCATCATCGAGTGGATCTGCAGGTACGTGTGGGTCTGCTGCGCGCCCGGGTCGATCTGGATCAGGCCCTCGAAGCTCGCGCGGCTCTCGCCGCTCGCCGCGCCGCGCCAGTGCACGTCGCCGCCCGACGGACCGGTCTCGTGCAGGTCGACCGCGAACACGTCGAGATGCTCGTGCTCCTCGGTGAAGAACAGCCCGCGGAACGCCATGTCGCCGCCCGGCTCCGACACCGCGAGCTCGAGGTGCTGGCGCACGAGGTGGCCGCCGAGCAGCGCCGGCAGCCAGTGGCAGTACGCGTCGCGCCCGACTTCGACGAAGCGTGTCGAGACGTCGTAGACCTCGCCCGAACCCCAGTCCTGCACCTGCGCCAGGCGGCAGCGCGCGCCGTCCTGCAGGTAGAGCTCGAAGGCGCCGGCGTGCAGCGCCTGGCCATCGAAGTCCTCGGCGAGGTCGTACTCGTGCACGCGGAACTCGCTCGTCGGCGCGCCGAGCACGAGCGTGCGCCCGTACTGCGCGACGCCCGGCCGCTCGATCGCGTAGACGATCTCGAATGGGTCCTCGATCGCGAGCCCCGGCGGGACGTACAGGAACGCGCCGCCGCTCCAGAACGCGGCGTTCGCCGCCTCCAGCTTGTTGCGGTCGATCGGCAGGCGCTTGGAGAACCACGGAGCGACGAGCTCTGCGTGGTCGCGGAACGCGTCCTGCAGCGAGCACAGGATCACGCCTTTCGCCGAGAGCTCGGCATCGAGCTCGACGCGCACGACCGCGCCGCCGCTCTGCACGATGCGCCCGGCGCGCGCCCGCTCGGGCAGCGTGCGCTGCACGACGTCCGGGATGCGTCCGGCCGCCGTCTCGCCGCCCGGCGCGTCGAGCGCGTCGAGCTCGAGGCTCTCGAGGCTCGTCGTCCAGAAGCCCGAGCGGCGCCACACCGGCAGCTCGGAGGTCTCGTAGATCGCGCGCGCCGCATCGCGCAGCTGCTGCAGCGAGCGACCGTCGCCCGCGCCGGCGCCGTGCAGCGCGTGGTAGAGCGTCGCGTCGCGGTGGCGGCCCGCCTTCATCGCGGCCGGCGCCGCGCCTGGCGTGCCGGAGCCGCCCGGCGTTGCGCCGTTGCCGCGCGCGCTCGCGCCGTTCTCGCTGACGCCGGTCGTGGGGTCGGCGTCCGCCTCAGACACCGCTGTCACCGGCTGCCACGGCGTCGAGACCGCCGCCGCCGAACTCGCGGCGGATTTCGTCGTAGCCTTCGCGCTCGAGGCGCTCGACCAGCTCGACGCCGCCCTCGAGCACGATCCGCCCGTCCATCAGGATGTGCACGAACTCGGGCTTCACGTAGTGCAGGATGCGCTGGTAGTGCGTGATGATCAGCGCGCCGAGGCCCTGCTCGTCGTGCAGCTTCTGCACGCCCTCGGCGACCGTGCGCAGCGCGTCGATGTCGAGGCCCGAGTCGGTCTCGTCGAGGATCGCGATGTCGGGCTGCAGCATCGCCATCTGCAGGATCTCCGCGCGCTTCTTCTCGCCGCCGGAGAAGCCGTCGTTGAGGTGGCGTGAGGTGAACGCGCGGTCGACGTCGAGCAGCTCGATCGCGTGCTGCAGGTCGTTGCGGAACTCCTTGACCTGGATCGGCTCCTCGCGCTTCGCGTTGATCGCCATCCGCAGGAAGTTCGCGACCGATACGCCCGGGATCGAGACCGGGTACTGGAAGGCCAGGAACAGGCCCGCCTGGGCGCGCTCGTGCGGCTCGGCCTCGGTGATGTCCTCGCCCTTGAACGTGATCGTGCCCTCCGTGATCTCGTAGGCGGGGTGGCCCATCAGCGTGCTCGCGAGCGTCGACTTGCCCGATCCGTTCGGGCCCATCAGCGCGTGGATCTCGCCGCGCGAGATGTCCAGGTCGACGCCGCGCAGGATCTCGCGCTCCTCGATGCGTACGTGCAGGTCTCTGATCTCCAGATCGGCCATTCGTTCGTTCAAGCTCCAGTCGAGAGGGTTTGCGGTGCGCCGTCGAGCGACGGCAGGACGGGTCCGGTCGCGAGCGTCGCGCCGTTCGGCAGCGACGGCGCGAGCACGAGGTCGGCGAGCGTCGTCTCCTGCAGCGTGCGCACGATCGACGAGCGCACGCGCGTCCACAGGAGCTTCGTCGGGCAGACGTGCCCGGGCTGCTTCTCGCGCGAGCAGACGATCGAGCCGTCGGCGCCCTCGGAGATGCACTCGATCGGCGCGATCGAGCCCTCGAGCGACTCGACGACCTCGGCCATCGTGATCTCGGTCGGCGAGCGCGCGAGCAGGTAGCCCCCGCGCGAGCCGCGCCGCGAGTCGACCAGCCCGGACTTGCGCAGGCGCGCGACGACGTGCTCGAGGTAGGCGAGCGGCATGCCGTCGTGCTCGGCGATCTCGGCCAGCGGGATCGGATCCTCGCCGGCTCGCCGAGCCAGCTCGACCATCACGCGCACGCCGTACTCGGCCTTGGTTGAGAACATCATCTTTCTAATCCCTACCTGGCAGCTAGGGTATCAACCGTCTCGCGCCGCGCTCTCATGCGCTGACGCATCGCTCTCAGGCATCGATCTACGAAGTGCCGAGCACGGTCGCGCCCGACGACGGCAGTGCGCCTCCGCGCGCTGCGAGGACCGCGTCGCCGAGCGCCGCGACGTCGAGTGTGCCCTGCTGCGAGAGCCGGCTGTCGAGTCGCTCGCGGCTGGCGAGGAACGTGTCGATCAGCTCCTCCCGCAGGCTCGCCGGCAGGAAGCTGTCGAGCTTCGCCGCGTCGTCGGACTGTGCCCAGACGACATCGATTTCCTTCGCGAGCTGCGGCCACAGCTCCGGCAGCGCCGACAGCCGCTCGGGCGCGAGCGATCCCGACGGGGGGTCCTCGGCGGCGATCACGACACGGTCGATGCCGCTGTTGATCGTGCACACGGTGCACATCGGGCACGGCTCGAGCGTCGTGTACAGGATCGCCTCCGAGCGATCGTCCGGCGCCCGCCGGATCACGATCGAGCCGTCGGCTTCGCCGCGCGCGAGCGTCTCGCCCAGCCGCTCGCGCGGGGCCAGCTCGATCGAGCGCAGCGTCATGATCGCGTTGACCTCGGCGTGGCCCGTCGGGTTGCGCCCGGCGAACAGCGAGTTCGCGCCGAGCGCGACGATCTCGAGGCCCGCGTGCCGGGCGACGGCCGCCGCCGAGATCGCGTAGTTGCCGGAGCTCTCGGCCTGACGCGCGCGACGCAGCAACAGCGCGAAGTAGTCCTCAGCGGAGTGCGGCTGTGGACCGTCGCTCATCGACTCCGAGAGTACAGTCGGACGGCGACGTCAGACGGCGACGGGAGCTCGTCCGCTGCGGCCCGACGCTGCCGTCCGTCAGCCGTTGTCCTGAAGCTTGCGAACGTCGTGCGACAGCGCTTCGGGCGTCAGCTGTTCGAGCTGGAAGATCACGCGCTCGCGGCCGCGAGCGTCGAGCAGGAAGACCGACGCCGACTGGTCGAACGCATGCGTGCCGGCGCTCGCCGGCACGACGCGAAACGAGCGCCACACCGGCCGCAGCTGGGCAAGCGTGCCGCTGAGATAGCGCGCGCGGTCGCTCAGCGACATGCGCGCGAGGAACGCCCGCTCGCGCGACGGCGTGTCGCTCGCCGGGTCGGCGCTGACGAGCAGCACCGGCGCGGGGCGCGCCAGTTCGTCGAGCGCGCCGCGGATCTGCTCGGCGATCACCGTGCACGCCGCCCCGCACCGCGTGTACGGGAACGCGACGATCGTCACCTGCCCGCGGTACTGCGACAGCGAGACGCGCGCGCCGCTCTGATCGCGCAGCGTGAAGTCGCGCGCCGGCGCGCCCGGCGGGATCGCGGCGCCGTCGAAGCCCGACGCGTTTGCGATCTGCGCCGGCGCCGGCGCGGTCGAGCTCGCCGCCGGGGAGCCCGACGAGCAGCCGGTGAGCGCCGCGAGCGTGAGCGCGAGCGGGGCCACGCTCACGAGCGGCGCCCTAGTGATTGCGGGGCGTGCACGCATGCCGGCGAAAGCGTAGGGGAGGGCGCCCGTCCGCCACGCCGCCGCTGAATCGCCGTATGGTTAGCGCATGGTGACCGTGAGCGACATCGCCGACGGTCGGCAGAGCGATTCGACTCCGACTCGGGTGGTCGAACGGTTCTTGGACCTTCTCCAAAGCGGAAACGTGGACGACGCGGTCGAGCTGTTGGCCGAGGACGTGGAGTACGCGAACGTCGGGCTGCCGACCGTGTACGGGCGCGAGCGAGTTCGACGGATGTTTCGCGCCACTCTCGGCCGAGCGGATTCTGGCTTCGAGGTCTACGTGCACGCGATCGCGGTCGACGGTGCGACGGTGCTGACCGAGCGGACGGACGTCCTGATCGTGCGCCGGCTGCGCGTCCAGCTCTGGGTTTGCGGGCGGTTCGACGTCCACGACGGGCAGATCGTCCTGTGGCGCGACTACTTCGACCGAATGACGTCCGTCGCCGCGACGGCGCGCGGTCTGCTCGGTGCGGTCTTCCCGGCGGCGGGCGCGAAACGACCGGATCAGCGCGCGACGGCGCGCAGACCTCGATAGCCGCAGCCGACCTCGATTCGGCATCTGGAGCATGCCGCTGAACGGCGCTATACTTTCTGAAGTCAATAAAACCCGACCGTGGTTTAGGAGTTTTGAGATGAGCCCGTCAGGAGCCGAGCTTCTCCGCCAAGTCAAGAGCCAGATCGAGGAGGTCGACCCGTCCGAGGTCGCCGAGCTGATGCACGAGGGCGTGGCGATCATCGACGTGCGCGAGACCGACGAGTTCGCCGCCGGGCACCTGCCCGGCGCCAAGCACGTGCCGCGCAGCTATCTCGAGACGCGCATCGAGGGCGTCGTGCCCGATCGCTCGTCGCAGATCATCCTCTACTGCGCGTCGGGCAACCGCTCGGCGTACGGCACGCGCACGTTGACCGACGAGCTCGGCTACGAGCACGTGCGCTCGATGACCGGCGGGATCACGCTGTGGAAGGACCGCGGCTACGACGTCGAGGTCCCACGCGCGCTGACGCCCGAGCAGCGCGAGCGCTACTCGCGCCACATGCTCGTGCCGGAGATCGGCCCCGAGGGCCAGCAGAAGCTGCTCGACGCGAAGGTGCTGCTGCTCGGCGCCGGCGGGCTCGGCTCGCCGACGGCGCTGTACCTCGCCGCCGCCGGCGTCGGCACGCTCGGGATCGTCGACGACGACGACGTCGACCTCTCCAACCTGCAGCGTCAGGTGATCCACTCGACGCAGCGCATCGGCATCCCCAAGGTCGACTCCGCCGAGGAGTCGATCCACGCGCTCAACCCCGACGTCAACGTCGTCAAGTACAAGACGCGGATCGACGCGTCGAACATCGTCGAGATCATCAAGGGCTACGACATCGTCGTCGACGGCGTCGACAACTTCCCGACGCGCTACCTGCTCAACGACGCGACCGTGCGTCTGAAGATCCCGGTCGTCTCGGCGTCGATCCTCGGCTTCGACGGTCAGCTGTCGGTCTTCAAGCCGTACGAGGGCCCGTGCTACCGCTGCCTGTTCCGCGAGCCGCCGCCGGCCGAGCTGGCGCCGTCGTGCGGGGCCAACGGCGTGCTCGGCGTGCTGCCCGGCACGATGGGCCTCCTGCAGGCGACCGAGGTCGTCAAGCTGGTCGTCGGCATCGGCGAGCCCGCGATCGGGCGCCTGCTGCTGTACGACGCGCTCGGCGCGACGCTCACCGAGGTCAAGGTCCACCGCGATCCCGACTGCCCGATCTGCTCGCGCGAGCCCGACGAGATCTCCGACGAGGAGCTCGGCGTGTTCCCTGATTACGAGGCTTTCTGCGCAGCCGCCGGCTAGGCGCTAGGCTGCCGCGCTGACGATGGCGAAGATCAAGATCCCCCCGGTTCTGCGCGCGTCGGTCGGCGGCGAGAAGGAGGTCGACGCCTCCGGCTCGAGCGTCGGCGACGTGCTCAAGGACCTCGCCGCGAACCACCCGGCCACGCAGGACCAGCTGTTCTCCGCCGACGGCGAGCTCAACCGCTACGTCAACGTCTACCTCAACGACGAAGACGTGCGCGTGCTCGACGGGCTCGACACGAGCGTCGGCGAGGGCGACACCTTGGTCATCCTGCCGGCGATGGCCGGCGGGCGCTAGCTAGCGCCGCTCAGGCCGCGGCCGGCTCACGCGCCTCGCCGGCGTTCGCGGCGCCCGCCGCCGGTACCCTGCTCATCGCGTGCTCGGCCAGCGCGGTGATCGTCAGCGACGGGTTGACGCCGACGTTCGCGGGGATCGCCGAGCCGTCGCAGACGAGCAGGTTCTCGTAGCCGAACGCGCACTGGTCGGCGTCGACGACGCCCTGCGAGGGGTCAGGCGCGATCACGGCGCCGCCGAGGATGTGCGCGGTCGAGGGGATGTTGAACATCGCCTCGGTGAACGAGCTCTGCGCGATTCCGCCGGTCCGCTCGGCGAACCATTCGGCGGCCTTGTTGGCGATCGGGATGAACGTCGGGTTCGGCCGCTCGGGGTCCTGTTCGGTTTGCAGTCGGAACATGCCGAACGGTCCCTTGCGCGGACGCAGCGCGATCGCGTTGTCGAGCGTCTGCATCACGAGGATGATGATCGTGCGCCGCGACCAGTGCTTGGCGAACAGGACCTTCGCGAGCCGGTCCGGGTGGCGGACGATCTGCGCGAGCAGCTTCAGCGGTCGCGTCAGGCGCGTGCCGTCGCCGGTCAGCAGCGTGTACAGCATGCGCATCGAGTCGCCGTCGTCGCCGTAGGTGACCGTCTCGATGTGCGTGTTCGGGTCGGGATAGATCGAGGAGGTGATCGCGACGCGCTTGATCAGGTCGTCGGGGTAGTCCTCGGGCACGGTGACGGTCAGGATCGACTCCGAGTTCGTCCGCACGAGCTCGCCGACGCGCGATGAGATCCGCGGCAGCGAGCCTTCGAGGCGGCATTTCTGCAGCAGCCGGTTGGTGCCGAGCGGGCCGGCGGCGACGACGACGCCGCGCGCGCGCTGCACGCGCCGTTCCTTGCGCAGCCACGCGCCGGAGCGGACGCTTTCGACCTCGTAGCCGTCTGAGCCGTCGGCGGCGCCGAGCGGGCGCACGTCGATCACCGTGCGTTCGGGCATCACGCGCGCGCCGCGCTTCTCGGCGAAGTACAGGTAGTTCTTGACGAGCGTGTTCTTCGCGCCGTGGACGCAGCCGACCATGCAGCGTCCGCACAGGTGGCACGGCGTGCGATCGGGGCCCTCGCCGCCGAAGAACGGGTCGCCGACGCTCGCCTCGTCGCCCGCCGACGCGCCGCCCTCGCCGGCACGCTCGCCGAAGTAGATGCCGACGGGCGTGTGTTTGTACGTGTCGCCGACGCCGAGCTCCTCGCCGAGCTCGCGCAGCAGCTGGTCGGCCGGATCGTCGTGCGGGTTTTCGACGACGCCGAGCATCCGCTGCGCCTCTGCGTAGTGCGGCGCGAGGTCGGCCTCCCAATCGCGCATGTCCGCCCACTGGCGGTCCTCGAAGAACTGCTTCGGCGGCACGTACAGCGTGCATGCGTAGCCGAGGCTGCCGCCGCCGACGCCGCAGCCAGAGACGACCGAGACGTCCTTGAACGTCGTCAGGCGGAAGATGCCCTTCATCCCGAGGCGCGGGTTCCAGAAGTAGCGCTTCAGGTCGGCCGTCGACTTCGGGAACTCGTGGTCGGCGAAGCGCCGCCCGCACTTGAGCACGCCGACCGAGTAGCCCTTCTCGGCGAGGCGCAGCGCCGAGACGCTGCCGCCGAAGCCCGAGCCGATCACGAGCCAGTCGAAGTCGTAACCGTCTTGCGTCGTCGTCATCGCGCTGCAGCCCCCTGCGGTTTGGAGTTGGGACGCCGGTCCCAGTCGGGACCGTCGCCCCCGATCTTAGACCCTGACTGGCCGCGCGGCCAAACGACAGCGGACCGCTGCCGACGCACCGCCTCTCAGGTGCCCGACTCGTCTGTGACGCCGTGACCCTTTGTCCCAAGTCGATAGTGCCCGGTGAACCACACCAAATCGCCACTCGGCGTTCGGAGCAACGGCCGGTTGACGCCGCCGCGAAAGGTCAGGAGGTTGTCGAGGTCGTCTTTGCTCTCGTCTTTGCCGGGCGGATCGACGTCACCCACCTTCGCTTCGAGCCCGCCTGTGAAGACGCCGTAATCGACGGCGCCGCAGGTCAGTTCGAGCGCGACGCCTTCCCACTCGTCGATCAGCGGCGGCGTCGATTCCAGCAGCGTCGATGCCCACGGCAGCAGCGGCGTCACGACGGCTTTGCCGCATGGAGCGGTCCCGCACGAGAAGCCGATCGACTGGGTTTCATCGTGGCCGCCTGCCGGTGTGTTCCAGAACGCCCCTACGCCATCGGCGGCGCAGGGGATCTTCACCGCTTGCCGTTTCGGCGTCTTGAGCACGACCGAGAGCTCGATGCTGCTCGACGCGACGTCGACGGTCTCACCTTCGGCTATGCCCTGCCGTTCGTCGAACCACTCGGTATTCGCGCCTGCCCTGGCGGGTAGCACGGCGCCGAGAGTCAGCGCTGCCAGCAGTAGCGCAAATCTCATATGGGCGTCCTTTCCTGAGTTATGGACTCTCGGGGCCGCGAGTCTAGCGTCACCGGCTGGTGCCCACACTCCGGTCCGCTCGGGCGCTGCTACCTCCGTGAGGGGATGACGGAGGCCGTCCTCGAGGGCCCTGGACACGTCGCGGGCGGGACCGCCGGCGGCCGGACCTCGCCGAGACGCTGATCGGCGATCCGAGGTAGTGCCTCAGTTTGGATCGATGACTCCGACTCGCTAGCTTCGCGCGGTCATTGACCAAGTTGGCCCCGGCGGTGCGTGAACACCCCGGGGCCGTGGCACAGGAGGGATTAGCTCCCATGCACGGCAGATCCAAGCAGGATGGCAGTCAGATCGACAGCCAGGCAGAGCATCTTGTCGTTCTCCAGGTCGCGGGCGTCTTCTACGGACGCTCGCGCGAGCAGATCCAAGGCGCGATCAACGATCTCGGGGCGCGGCGCGTGAACGCGGCGATCAAGAGTCTTGAGGCGGTCGGCGTCATCGTCGTCAACGGTCGCACGATCCGGCAGTCGAGAGCGTTGGCGCGCATCGACCAGCTCGGCTTCATCGGGGTCTGATCGTGCCTGCCAAGAAATCGCCTGAGTGCCAAGCGCTTGGACAGGCGATCCACGAGGTCAGACGGGAGCGCGGGTTCTCGCAGGAGGGCTTTGCAGCGCACGCCGGCGTCGACCGCAGCTACTACGGGGCGATCGAGCGAGGCGAGTTCAACATCACGCTGAGCACTATCTTCAAGATCGCGCGTGGCCTCGACGTGCCCGCCGGCGAGCTGCTCGAACGGGCGCAGCTAGTCGAGCAGCGCGGCGATCTCGACTAGCGACCAGCGATGGTCGGCGAGTCCCGCCGCCATCGCTGGCGTACGTTCGAGCGTCTTGTGTGTGCGCGCGAAGTTGTAGTGCATGAAGTGCAGGGCGATCGCGGCCATGTGGTTGTCGAGCTTCTTTGAGAAGCCGTTGGTCAGGCGCGTAAAGCGACGCATGCTCATCCGCATGGTCAGGTTCTGGCGCTCGACGTAGGACGTGCTGATCCTCGCCGGGTCCGGGTTGCCCTTCTGCACCCGGGTCTTGGTCCCGGTGCAGATCGCCGGGCTGTAGCGAGCTTGACCCTCACGCGCAGGCGACTTGTACTCCTTCTGGAGCTGCGCCCAATCGATGTCGCCCTTGAAGACGAGGCCGACTGAGGATTCGTAGGCACCGTGACCGTCGGTCGTGAGCTGGATGCGCCCGCGCAGGCGTCCCTTCAGGTCGGCCAGGAACGCCGCTGCGTCGTCGCGGTCGCGTCCACCGACGTACCAGGAGGCGATCAGCTTCGTGTCGGCGCAGAGCGCCGTCCACGTCCACACGTCGCCGATCCCGAACTGGCCCTTGAACTCGTCCGGGACGTTCTTCTGCTTGCTGTAGACGAAGGACCAAATCTCGTCGGCCTCGACGGTCTTGCAGGCGAGGTCGCGCAGGTGCTCGTCCTGGTAGGCGGAGCACGCCTCACCTACGTCCAGCAGGAGCTTTGAGACGGTGTTGATCGAGCAACCCGCCATGCGCGTCGTTGAGCGCAGGCTGTTGCCCTCGACCAGCATCCCCAGGATTTGCGCCCGTTTTTCGGTGCTCAGCCTGTTCATACTGAGATTATGCTTGACCGCTTAGGAAATGTCAAGATGAGATCGGTAATAAAATCTACCCGATCTTCCGCCCAAGCTGGTATGGTCAAGCCATGATCGATCTCCCCGAAGCCAAAGACCGTCTCGACCCCCTGGTGCCCGCCCTGATCGCCGCTCACGAGGCGGCGATGGAGATCTGGGTCGCGGCGGTCAAAGACAACCCCGCCTTCACGCTTCCCCTCAACACGACGACACGCGCGAACATCCTCAACAACCACGTGTGCGCGCAGGCAGAGCTACGCCTTCCCGATGTCCCGCAAAACGACAAACTTGGGTTCTTCGCACTTATGATCGGCGGCGACGTGATGCTGCGGTTCAAGTACGTCGGCCACGGTGCGCCCGCCAACGTCCAGACGGAGCAGCAGAAGCTGCTTGCGAAACAGACGTACAACGACCAGATGATGTTCGCGCTCACCGGCGATATCGCCGGTGAGCCGCCCACCCTCCTGACCTGCGGCTACACGATCGACGGCGAGAAGATCGGCCGCGTCGAGATCCGCTACGACTGCAAGGGCCACATCTCATGGTCCTACGACATCTTCGGCGGCGAGGCCGTCATCATGCCGCAGATGCTGCCCGGCCAGGAGGACACCGCCAAGCCCGCGCGGATCAAAAAAGTCGCTGCGCAAGGAGAGGACGCTGCCAGCGCGAACGGAGCGTCGTGACGACGCCGAACCCGGAAATGTTGGCGGTCGCCCGCGAGAGTCGAGGCCACACGCAGGCCAGAGTGGCCGAGGCGATCGGCGTTACGCAGGGGCTGATCTCAAAGGCCGAGGACGGGACGAAAAGCCTCGATCTCGACAAGGTTGAGCAGGTCGCGCGGTTCCTGAAATATCCGGCGCTCCTGTTCTACGAGCGTGATCGCGTGCGCGAGGTCGGGAGCACCTGCCTCTACCACCGGAAGCGGAAGACGCTGCCGAAGAAGATCATCAACAAGCTCGACGCTCAGATGTACATTCGCAACGTCAACGTTCAGAAGCTGCTCGACGGGCTTGACGTAGAAGGCGACCGCGTGTTCCACACGCTCGACCCCGACGAGTACGGCGGTTCTCCGGTTGAGGTCGCGCGCGCCCTGCGCATAGCGTGGCGGGTGCCGGAAGGACCGATCGCCAACTTGACCGCACTCATCGAGTCTGCCGGCGGCATCGTTCTCATGGAGGACTTCGGACACCACAAGCTCTTTGGCATGAGCTGCTGGACGACGCGCGGTCATCCGCTTTTCCTCTTGAACTCGGCGATCCCGACCGCCGACTTGCGGTGGACGCTCGCGCACGAGCTTGGACACTTGACGATGCACCACGTCGCGCCGAGCGGCGACCCAGAGAAGGAGGCCGACGCCTTTGCCGGCGAGTTCCTGGCACCAGCTGCACTCTTTCGCCCTGGTCTTCGCGCGCTGACCTTCGACAGCCTCCCCAGCCTCAAGAGCTACTGGCGCTTGTCAATGAAGGGCATCATCAAGCGCGCCCAGTCGCTCAACGCGATCGATCCCCAAACCGCTACTCGGCTCTACAAGCAACACAGTGCCCGCGGATACAACACTGTCGAGCCGTACCCTCTCACGGCCGAGCCGCCGTCCTTGGTCAAACAAGCGGTCGATGTGCGGCTGCAAGAGGATGGATACACGGCAGCAGAGCTTGCGAGCGCCGTGCGGCTCAGCGACGACGAGTTCTACACGGCTCTGCTGGGACAGCCCGCACCGCCCCAGGGCGGCAACGTCATCCCGCTTTTCCAGCATCCTTCCGCTGTGCCCAGCGCGTAGCGGCAGCCTTCTGCGCAATCTCTGAGCGTTCCTCGGGCGAGAGCTTTCTAGCTCGGGCGGCGCCCCCCTTCAAGCCGCCTTTCCGGCCTAGCTCGACGGCGGCGGGATTCTTTGGTTTCGGTGCCGGCGGACTTCGTTCGGGCTCAACGACCTCGCCCGTCGCAATGTCAACGATTAGCTTGCCGAGCTGGTTGGCATCCCGTGGACGTTTGCTTGAGCGGTCGGGCATGGAAAGATCGTAGCGCCGGGTGGCGCTGATGTGGCCGACCGGCGTTTGGCTGAGCCTAAGCGGCTCTGTATTTGAGCAGCGCCAGCACGAACAGCACGGCCGCCCCAAGGGCCACTGCGCCGGTCGCGAGCACTTCGAGAAGCAAGGCATTCATGCCTAGACCTACACCGGGCTTTCGATCGCGGTTACGCGCGCCACCGCCCCGCGGACCACATCTGCACGATCGCCGAGCTGCCCGGCTAGACCGTGTGGGCGTTCGCGGAGAACTCGCCGCGCATCGCCGCTCCAAGCACACCCATGTTCTCGACCAGCTCGGGGTCGTCCGTGAGCAGCGCCTCTTGGTAGGGCCGCATGCCTGCGGCGAGCGCCGTGACGAACGCGTCGGGATCGTGGCCGTTGCTCCCGAACAGCGCATTGAGTCCGTCACGACCAGCTAGCCCTGCGACCGCATCGACCACCTCGGGATGCCGGCGAATGGCATCTGGCTCTTCCACGGCCTCGGTCGCGACCCGACTAATCAGGCCTGCGTCGGCTTGTAGATCATGGCTGCTCATTGCGTCCTCTCCTTTGCATTGACCCGGGCGGTCAGAACTTTGACAGCAGAGCGTCGGCTTCAGGCTGTCGCGCTTCGGCGGCGGCTCGCGAAACGTGTTGCTGCTGCGCGTGGGCGAGCTGCCAGACGTCCACGTTCGTAGTCTGACCTGCCCCGAGAACGGAATCCGCACACTCGAAGATTGGTAGCGCGATCATCTCGCCGCCCGCCACGTCCTGCACCGGGAGCTCGTCCCAGAGAAGGACACGGGCCGACTTACCCAGATCCGGCACAACATGGGCGATTGCTCGCACCGAGTTGCCGCACGGGAACGGCACGACGACCGAGACATCCAACCCGGCTCCGCCGGCTCCCGCTGCGGCGTCCCATTCGACATACCGCTCGAATGAGTCTTTGTACGACAGGGCGGTCGATCCAGCGCCCGCGCCTTGCAAGAGGTGCCGGGCGAGTTTCGCCGCTAGATAGGCGCGCGCCGCTTCGACACTTTCGTTGTGTACTCGACGCACAGCGGCCCGCGCGCAGGAGGAGATCCCAGCCACCACCGGCTCCAAGAAAAAGCCCGGCCCTCCGGGCACGACAGCTTCGCCGCGCACAGCACGCGTGTAGTCCGCCTGCGGCACCTCCACACCCATAGGCGCGGATTCTGCCACCCGGAACGGATCGACCTCGCGCGCTCCGCAGACAACTCGTCAAACTGAGACACCACCCGATCCGACTGCCGCTATATTCCGTGAAGTAATGGCGGTGGGGAAGCTCGCAAACCGGCCGTGCGGCGGTCGCTACGGCGACATCGTCCAGTCGATCGGCAACACGCCGCTGATCGAGCTGCCTCGTCTCAGTCCGAAGCCGGGTGTGCGCATCTGGGCGAAGCTCGAGTCGCGCAACCCGACGGGCTCGGTCAAGGATCGCGTGGCGCGCGCACTGATCGAGGACGCCGAGGAGAAGGGCGCGATCGCGCCGGGGCAGACGATCCTCGAACCGACATCGGGCAACACGGGCATCTCGCTGGCGATGATCGCCAGGCGCAAGGGCTACAAGCTGAAGGTCGTGATGCCGGAGAACGTGACGCCGGAGCGCACGCAGCTGCTGCGGATGTACGGCGCGGAGATCGTCTACTCGCCGGGCGAGACGGGCTCGAACGGCGCCGTCGCGCTGGCGCTCGAGCTGGCGGAGGCGGATCCGTCGGTGTACATGCCCTACCAGTACGGCAACGAGGCGAACCCGAACGCGCACTACAACGGCACGGCGCTGGAGATCCTCGAAGAGCTCGACGAGATCTCGGCGTTCGTCGCCGGGCTCGGCACGGGCGGAACGCTGATGGGCAACGGCAGGCGCCTGAAGGAGACATTCGGCGACGCGTGCAAGATCGTCGCGGCCGAGCCGATGCAGGGCGAGCCGGTGCAGGGGCTGCGCTCGCTCGACGACGGCTTCATCCCGCCGATCATCGACATCTCGCTGCTCGACCGCAAGATCTTCGTGACGAACACCGACGCGATCATCTGGACGCGCAAGCTGCTCGACGAGGAGGGCGTCTTCGCGGGCGTCTCGAGCGGTGCGATCGCGAGCATCGCCGTGCGCATCGCCGGCGAGCTGGACGAGGGCAACGTCGTGTTCGTCGTCGCCGACGACGGCTGGAAGTACCTGTCGAGCGGCATCTACACGCTGCCGGTCGAGGAGATCGAGAACCTGGACGCGACCGTCTGGTGGTAGGCCGCGCGCCGCTCGCGCACGGCCGAGAGAGACTCGCGAGGCACACGTGAAGATCGCCGGCGAGCTGCTCGAGGAGATCGTCGCGCACGCGCTCGAGAACCCGCGGATCGAGTGCTGCGGCGTCGTCGCCGTGGCGCCGTCGGACGGCGGCGAGCGGACCGCGACGCGCGTGTATCGCGCCGAGAACGTGCACGCAAGCGCGCTGAAGTTCGAGATCGCGCCGATGGAGCTGTACGAGCTGAACGAGGCGATCGAGGGCGAGGGGTGGGAGATCGGCGCGATCTACCACTCGCACGTGCGCAGCGAGCCTTACCCGTCGCAGACCGACATCGGCTTCGCCGTCGGCTGGCCGGGCCTCGAGTGGATCATCGTCGGTCTCGCGAGCGGCGAGCAGCCGAAGCTCCGCTCGTACGTGATCGACGGCGCCGACGTCCGCGAGGTCGCGCTCGAGCAGGCGACGAGCTGATGGACAAGCCGCTGATCTGTCCGAGCTGCGGCGTCAGCCAGCCGCGCAGCGAGCGCTTCTGCCCGGAGTGCGAGATGCCGCTCGTGCACGTGCCGGGCTCCGAGCGCGAGGCGACCGAGCGCCAGCGCAAGGCGCGCAAGGTCAAGCCGCAGTACACGGAGGGCCGGCTCGTGAAGGTCGCGTACGCGAGCAACCAGCCCGAGGCGGAGCTGATCGAGACGCTGCTGCTCGAGGAGGGCATCCCGAGCATGACGCGCCGCGCCGGCGGCTTCGACGTGCCGGACTTCCTCGCGGCGGGACCGCGCGACATCCTCGTGCCCGAGTCGGGCGCCGAGGCGGCTCGGGAAGCGCTCGCGCCGCCTGGCTAGGCCAGCACGGGCGTGCCGGCGTCTACGTACTCGCCGGCGATCGAGCGGATCTCCTCGGAGGCGCGCTCGAACTCGGCGTCGGACAGCACGGGGGTGCCCTCGAACGGCAGTTCGCGCTGCAGCTCGATCCAGGCCTGCGCGGCGCCGTACTCGTCCTTGACCTTGACGGTTACGGGACGGGGGATGCGGTAGGTGCGCAGCAGCAGGACGTGCAGCGGCTGGTGGCGGCGCCAGCCGAGCCGCTTCTCGGCGTAGTTGGGCGTCCAGACGTAGAACGGCGAGAGCGCGTCGACGCAGCGCGGGTCGGTGATCGTGAAGTGATCGGCGACCTCGGCCCAGGCGCGGATCCGGACGCGGTCGGGCTGCTGCACGCGGGCGCCGGACGTGAACGCCTGCAGCAGCGGCTCGCCGTCGCTCCAGACGCCCTCCTCTAGCGCGCGGCGCAGCTCGGGCTGGTGGGACTCGCGGACGAGGTCGCTCGTCTGCGGATCGAAGGTCGGGTAGAGGAAGAACCGCTCGTGCGCCAGCCGCAGCGACTTGCCGGGTTCGCGAATTCCGCCCTTGCGGAGCGTGACGAGCTGCTCACCTTCCGCGAGCGCACGGACGGTGACGGCCCATTCTTTGAAAGCAATTGGCATAGAAGCGAGGCTAGGAAGCGTCTCTATCTGACCGGCGCCACCGCGGGTTCGGGTGGCTGCAGGCTCATTAAAGATACGAAAACCAGCCGGAAATCCCAAATCCCCTGCAAATTGGCCACATATCCGACGGTCAGTCTGCCTGCACAGTCCTGTCCGCGCAGCCAAAGCCGCCGCCGCCGGGTGTTTCCAACTTCAGCCGCTGGCCGGCGCGCAGGGCGCCGGTCGTCTTGCCGGGCAGCGTCTTGCCGTCAAGCGTGTCGCGACCGGCGGCGCCCGGCTGCCCGCCGGCGGCGCCGGGCGGCGCATGGCGGCGTCGCTCGGCGATCAGCGAGAAGGACATGTCGCGCAGCGCCTGCAGCTCGCGCACGACGCCGTCGCCGCCGCGGTGGGCGCCCGCGCCGCCGGAGCCGCGGCGCAGCTCGTAGCGCAGGACGCGCAGCGGGAATTCGCGCTCGAGCGCCTCGACGGGCGTGTTCAGCGTGTTGCTCATCGCGACGTGCACGCCGCTCGGGCCGTCGGCGTCGGCGCACGCGCCCTGGCCGCCGCCGAGCGTCTCGTAGTAGGTGAACGAGCCGTCGTCGCCCGGCGCGTCGCCGGCGCCGAGCGATGGGGATGGATCGACGCCGAGGGTCAGGTTGTTCATCGTGCCCTGGCCGAGCGCGCGGCCGAAGGCGGCGAGCACGAGGTCGGCGACGCGCGAGGAGGTCTCGACGTTGCCGGCGGCGACGGCGGCGCCGGGGCGCGCGTTGAGCAGCGTGCCTTCGGGCGCCAGCACTTCAACGGGGCGGTAGGCGCCGGCCGAGGGCGGGATGTCGGGGTCGGTGAGGACGCGCACGGCGAAGTAGCAGGCCGAGCGGGTGACGGCGAGCGGGCAGTTGAGGTTGCCGTCGTGCTGGGGAGCGCTGCCGCTGAAGTCGAGGATCAGCCGCTCGCCGCTGACGCTCGCGTGCAGGTGCAGCGGCAGGTCGCCGTCGCGTCCCTCGAGCACGTCGTCGGCGCGGACGTCGCGGTCGGGCAGCGCGGCGATGCACGCGCGCGTGCGCCGCTCGGCGTAGTCGAGCACGGCGTCGGTCGCCTCGCGCAGCCGTTCGACGCCGAGCTGTCCGGCGCCGAGCCGCTGCGCGAGCGCGCCGAGGCGAAGTGCGCCGATGCGGTTGGCGGCGAGCTGCGCGCGCAGGTCGGCGCGCCGCTGCTCGGGTTGGCGCATGCGCGCGACGAGCGCGTCGATCGTCGGCTCGTCGAGCGGGCGCGGCGAG
This sequence comes from uncultured Solirubrobacteraceae bacterium, assembly GCA_963782925.1. Lineage (GTDB taxonomy): Bacteria > Actinomycetota > Thermoleophilia > Solirubrobacterales > Solirubrobacteraceae > Palsa-744. The sequence continues at coordinate 575,716 of CAWALH010000002.1, read as the reverse complement.
ATCACGACGCCCTCGTCAGCCAGGGTGTGGCTGTCGGCGGGCATCGAGCCGGGCACGCGCCCGCCGACGTCGGCGTGGTGTGCGCGGCTCGCGGCGAAGCCGAGCAGGGTCGCTCGGTCGACGGCGAAGACGGGCGTGATGACGGTGATGTCGGGCAGGTGCGTGCCGCCGCGGAACGGGTCGTTGAGGATCCACGAGACACCGGGCGCGTGGTGCTCGTCGATCACGGCGGCGACGGAGGCGGGCATCGAGCCGAGGTGGACGGGGATGTGCTCGGCCTGCATGATCATCTGCCCGTCGGCGTCGAACAGCCCGGTCGAGGCGTCGTGACGCTCCTTGATGTTCGACGAGTAGGCGGAGCGGATCAGGGCGACGCCCATCTCTTCGCAGGCGGCGCGCAGCGCGCCGGTGACGACCTGCAGCTCGATCGGGTCGAGTGCGGTCATGCGCGGTCCTCGAGCAGGCAGGTCCCGTGCTCGTCGACGACGCCGCTCCAGCCGGGCGGGACGAGCAGCGTGGCGTCGGGCAGCGCGCAGAGCGCGGGGCCGTGCAGCTCGGTCGCGGGCGCGAGCTCGCCGCGCAGGACGCGCGCGTCGAGCTCGTCGCCGCCGAACACGACGCGCGCGGTCGACTCGCGCGGCGCGGCGCCGGCGCCGGCGTGCGGGCGCAGCTGCGGCGTCGCTCCCCAGACGGACACGCGCACGTTGACGAGCTCGACGTCGGCGCGGTCGTCGCGGTAGCCGTAGCGCTGCTCGTGCGCGGCGGCGAACGCGTCGCCGAGCGCGGCGGGATCGGGCGCGCTCAGCTCGCTGCCCGGCGGCGGCTCGACGGGCAGCTCGAAGGCCTGCCCGACGTAGCGCAGCTCGTAGACGACGCGCACGCCGGCGCGCGGCCCGGCGAGCGCGGCGTCGGCTCGGGCGATCAGCCCGTCGCAGACCTCGCGCAGGCGCTCGCCGTTCAGCGCCGGGCCGCTCAGCATGACGGTGCGCGAGACGTCGTGGCGCGGCGCGGCGGCGGCGAGGCCGAGCGCGCAGAGCACGCCGGAGGCGCGCGGGCAGAGCACGCGGCGGATGCCGAGCTCGCGCGCCATCGAGCAGGCGTGCAGCGGCCCGGCGCCGCCGAACGGCATCAGCGCGAAGCGGCGCGGGTCGATGCCGCGCTCGACGGTGATCAGGCGCAGCGCGCCGAGCATCTCGTGCTCGGCGACGCGGACGATGCCCTCGGCGCAGGCGAGCGTGTCGATGCCGAGCTCGCGCGCGAGGGCGGCGACGGCGCGTTCGGCGGCGCCGACGTGCAGCTCGAGACCGCCGGCGAGCGGCGAGTCGGCGAGCAGCCGCCCGAGCAGCAGGTTCGCGTCGGTGACGGTGGGCAGCTCGCCGCCGAGCCGGTAGCAGGCGGGCCCGGGATCGGCGCCGGCGCTCTGGGGGCCGACGCGCAGCGCGCCGCCGGGGTCGCGCCAGGCGATCGAGCCGCCGCCGGCGCCGACGGTGTGGATGTCGAGCGCGGGCAGCGCGAGCGGGCGCCCGGCGACGGCGCGCTGGGCGGTCTCGGCGACGGCGCCGTCGTCGATCAGGCAGACGTCGCAGGAGGTGCCGCCCATGTCGAAGCAGAGCACGTCGGGCTCGCGGGCGAGCGTGGCGAGCAGCAGCGCGCCGCCGACGCCGCCGGCGGGGCCGGAGAGGACGGTCAGCGCGGCGTGCGCGGAGGCGCTCGCGAGGTCGGTGAGCCCGCCGGATGACTGCATGACTTCGGGCTCGACGAGGCCGGCGTCGCGTGCGTCGTCGGCGAGGCGGCGAAGGTAGCCGGCGAGCAGCGGCGAGAGCGCGGCGTCGAGCGCGGTCGTGGCGGTGCGCTCGTACTCGCGGAACGTGCCGACGAGCTCGCTGGAGAGCGAGACGGGGACGCCGGGCAGGAGCTCGGCGAGCAGCTCGCCGAGCGCGCGCTCGTGGGCGGGGTCGGCGTAGGAATGCAGCAGCGCGACGGCGACGGCGTCGGGGGCGGCGTCGGCGACGTGCTGCACGAGCTCGCGCGCGTCGTCGGGGTCGAGCGCGCGCAGGACGCGGTCGGGTGCGATGCGCTCGGGCGCGGCGAAGCGCAGCTCGGCGGGGACGAGCGGCGCGGGCGACGCGTCGCACAGGCGGTAGAGGTGCGGGCGCGCCTGGCGGCCGAGCTCGATGACGTCGGTGAAGCCGTCGGTGGCGATCAGCGCGGTGCGCGCGGTGGCGCCCTCGAGCAGCGCGTTGGTCGTGACGGTCATGCCGTGCGCGAAGCGCGTGACGCGATCGGCGCCGGCGCCGGCGCGCCGCAGCACGAGCGCGATCGCTTCGAGCACGCCGCGCGCCTGCTCGTGCGGCGTGCTCGGGACCTTGGCGGTGTGGACGGCGGCGTCGCCGTCGACGAGGACGGCGTCGGTGAAGGTGCCGCCGACATCGACTCCGAGAAGCACGCGTCGGAGCCTACGTCACGGCTATGCGGCGGCGAGCTCGCGGTCCTCGGTTTCGGCGAGGTGCTGGTGCGAGGGGCAGTAGCCGTTGTGCGGCAGCGGCACGCGCTGGCAGGCGGCGCCTTTGCGCGTCGTCGCGCGGCACTGCGGCGGCGCGCCGCTGACGGCGGCGTAGCCCTCGTGGGGGTGCAGCGTGAGGTAGTCCTGCGCGAGCTGGACGTAGTGGCAGACGACGTGGTGGACGTGCGCCTGCGCGGACATCGGGAAGTAGCTGCGGATGTCGGCGAACAGCGCGCGTTCGGGGCGCGCGAAGTAGTGGCGGTCGGTCGCGAGACGCTCGACGACGGCCTCGCAGGCGCGCAGCACGGCAGCGTGGTTGGAGCCGGTTGGCGCGCCGGGCGGGGAAGGCACGATCTCGGGAGCTAGCTCCCGGTAGATGGCGCGGCTGAACTGGTACATGGCTACTCCTGACCCTCTGTTTTGTTGGAGCACACCCCCCGTCTCAGAGACTCCGACAGCCTCCGATTCCTTCTACGTGCATGAACACGTCTCTGATGACAACAGACCGGGATAAAGCGGAACTCAGGAACTTTTTAAGATCGGGACCCCTTTCGGGGTCGTGATGCCGGGTTCGGGCGGCGCGGTCAGCTCCAGGTCTGCCATTCGAGCGCCTGCTCGGCGCCGTCGCCGCGATCCGCGCCGTCCGGCTGCTCGGCGCCGTCGGCGGCGCCGAGGACGACGGCGTGGCGGGCGTCCAGCGCGGGGTCGCGCTGGGGGAAGTCGCTGCGGGTGTGCGCGCCGCGGCTCTCCTCGCGGGCGAGCGCGCAGCGGGCGATCGCGCGGACGAGCGGATGCTCGCGGTCGAGCAGCCGCCGCAGGCCGTCGGCGCTGCGGACGATGCCGGCGTCGCGCCATAGCGCCTCGCGCGTCGCGCGGTCGGCGCGCAGCGGCGCGGGCAGCGCGCGCAGGCGCGCGAGCTCGTCGGCGCCGGGCGCGGGGCGCTTGGGAGCATCGTCGCCGAGCGCGTGGGCGACGGCGCGGCTGGCGAAGACGAAGCACTCGCTGAGCGAGTTGGAGGCGAGCCGGTTGGCGCCGTGCAGGCCGGTGCAGGAGGACTCGCCGACGGCGTACAGCCCGGGCAGCGTCGAGCGCGCGTGCAGGTCGACGACGATGCCGCCCATCGTGTAGTGGGCGGCGGGCGCGACGGGGATCAGCTCGCGCGTCGGGTCGAGGCCGGCGTCGCGCAGGGCGCCGACGACGTTGGGGAAGTGCGCGGGGTCGACGGAGCGCATGTCGAGCCCGACGGAGCGCTCGCCGGTCTGCTCGAGCTTGGCGTGGATCGCGCGCGAGACGTCGTCGCGCGGCGCGAGCTCGTCGATGAAGCGCTCGCCGTCGGGGCCGTGCAGCGTGGCGCCCTCGCCGCGGATCGCCTCGGTGACGAGGAAGCCCTCGCGGCCGGGGACGCCGATGACGGCGGTCGGATGGAACTGCAGGAGCTCGAGGTCGGCGAGCGCGGCGCCGGCGCGGTGCGCGAGCTGCAGCCCGACGCCTTGGGAGCCGGGCGGGTTGGTCGTGCGCGCCCACATCGCGGCGCAGCCGCCGGTGGCGAGGATGACGGCGCGCGCGGCGATCAGCCGCTCGTCGTCGCAGATCAGGCCGGTGCAGCGCCCGTCGCCGCGCGACAGCGCGCGGGCACGGGCGCCCTCGAGGACGACGATGCGCGGCTGCTCGGCGACGAGCGCGGAGAGCTGGCGCACGACGCGCCGGCCGGTCGCGCTGCCGCCGGCGTGGACGATGCGCCGGATCGAGTGGCCGCCCTCGAGCCCGAGCGCGAGCCGGCCGTCGCGGTCGGCGTCGAAGCGCACGCCGAGCGCCTGCAGGTCGCGCACGCGGTCGGGCGCTTCGCGCACGAGGATCTCGGCGGCGGAGCGGCGCACGAGGCCGCGTCCGGCGATCTCGGTGTCGCGCAGGTGTAGCTCGGGGCTGTCGTCGGCGGCGAGCGCCGCGGCGAGGCCGCCCTGCGCCCAGTAGCTGGCGGTCTGCGCGAGCGGCGTGGCGGAGACGAGCACGACGGAGGCGCCGTCGCGCGCGGCGCAGAGCGCCGCGTAGAGCCCGGCGGCGCCCGCGCCGACGACTGCTACGTCGGCCTCGTGCGAGACCGCGGCTTCGGGCGCGGGCATCGCGCGAACGGTATCTCGCGAGAACGTGCGGAGGCGTCGAGGGCCGGCCGCGTCGCGCGACGCGGACGGCCCTGCGCGCTACTTCGTGCCGAGCGGGCTGCCGGCCTGGCGCTGCGCTTCGCGCTGGGCGGGCGTGATCGTCGTCGCGGACGTGCCGCCGGGAGCTGTCGTGACGGTCGCGGCGCCGCCGGCGCCGGGCGTCGTCGCAGCGCCCGGGCTGGCGCCGCCGGCGCCGGTCGCGGTTGCGCCCGGAGCGACGGCGCCGCCGGGCGTGCTCGCCGTGGTCGCTGGCGCCGTGGCGTCGGTGCTCGGCGCGGCGGTGCTCGGAGCGACGGTCACGGTCGTCGTGGCGGGCGCGGTCGCCGAGGCGGAGCCGGAGCCGCCGGCGAGCTTGACGAGCGCGGCGGCGAGCACGCCGAGCGCGAGTGCGGCGATCACGGCGACGACGGCGATCGGCGCCCTCCAGTTGGGAGTCGCGGCGAGGCGCGTGCGGGCGGCGGCGCCGCAGTTGAGGCACCAGTCCTGCGCGGGGTCGAGCGGCGCGCCGCACAGCGGGCAGGCCTCGATCAGGCGGGGCGGGGCGATCGGCGCGACGGGCGCAGCCGGCGTGCCGGCGGCCGGAGTCGCGGCGCCGCTCGTGTGCTCGCCGGGGGTCGCGGCTACGCTCACGAGCCGCCGGGCCGCGGCCGGATGATCTCGGTCGGCTGGTCGTCGTCGCTCGCCTGCTCGGGTCGAGCGGTCGGCGCGGCGGGCGGCGTCGGCGAGCGCGCGGCGGAGCCGACGGTCGCGTGCGTCTGGGTCGCGGGCGGCGCGGGCGCGCGGGCCGGCGGCGCGGCAGGAGTGTGCGCGGGCGGCACGGCCGGCGTCGGCGCGGGCGCGGACGGTGCCGCGGCGGGTGCGGGCGATGCGGTCGATCCGGGCGCGGGAGTCGTGGGCAGCGGCGCGACGGGTCGAGCGGCGGGATTCGCCGCGGGCGGCGCGGGCACGGCGGCGGCGGGCGGGGCGCTGGCGGCGGGCGGGGCGCTGGCGATCGGCAGGTCGCTGCGACGGCTCATCGGCAGGCCGCAGTTGGGGCAGAAGCGGTCTTCGCCGCTGTGGATCGCGGCGCAGCGCGGGCAGGCGGTGACGCCGGCCTCGCGCAGGACGGTGACGGGCTGGCGCTCGGAGAGGCTCGCTTCGAGCGCGCGCAGCTCGGCGTCGATGCGGCTCAGCGTCGCGAGCTTGGCGAGCACGAGCGTGTCGTTGCGCTGGCCGAAGCGGTGCAGGCTGAAGACGAGGCCGCCGAGGTCGCGGTAGGCGAGCTCGCGCGCCGTACGCAGGTAGCGCGCGCGCCGCCGCACGCGACCGCGCGCGCCGAAGCCGGGCGGCGTCGGAGGCGAAGCCGCGTCGAGCTGCTGCGCGTCGGCCGTGGTGTCGGCCTGTGGCGGCGTGGATGCGGCTGTCTGACTCGTGGCAGATGTCTGATCCACGACCTGTTCATGCTACCCGGCGCGCTCCCGGCCACGCGCACGTTGCGCCGCGGACGCGCTCGACCAGGCGGCGAGGACGCGTTCGGCCATGCGTGCGGCCGACCAGCGCTCGGCGCGCGCGCGACCGCCGTGCAGGCGCTCGCCGCCGGGGTCGCGGGAGGCGGCGAGCAGCGGCTCGAGCGTGGCGCGCCAGCGGGCGGCGTCGAACGGCGCGCACAGCGTGCGGTCGAGCCCGGCGAGCGCGTCGGCGTGGACGCCGACGGGCGTGGCGAGCACGGGCACGTCGCAGGCGAGCGCCTCAAGCACGGCGAGGCCGAAGCCCTCGCGCTCCGACGGCACGAGGACGGCGTCGGCGGCGTTGACGTACAGCGGCACGCGCGCGGGCTCGACGCCGCCGAGCGTGAGCAGCTCGACGTCGAGCGGCGCGGTCAGCTCGCGAGCGCGGTCGAAGCGCTTCTCGGGGCGGGCGGGGTCGCCGGCGAACAGGACGTGGGCGCGGTCGGGATGCAGGCCGAGCTCGGCGCGCGCCTGCGCGCGGTCGATCGGGTGGAAGCGGTCGAGGTCGACGCCGCACGGAAGCACGTGCGCGCGGCGCGCGGCGCGCGGCGGCAGCCGCGCGATCAGCTCGTCCGAGACGGTCGCGAGCAGGTCGATCGACGGCAGCGCGGCGCGCGTCAAGAGGCGCGTGCGCGGATGGCTGAGGTCGGTGCCGTGCAGCGTCAGCGCGCGCATGCGGGCGGGGACGGCGCGGGCGGGCCACGCGGTGAGGCCGAAGTGCGCGTGGACGACGTCGAACGGCGCGCTCGCCGCGCCGCTCGCGCGTACGGCGCCGGCGGCGCGCGGGCCGAAGCGACGGCGCAGCTCGTGCGCGGCGGAGGCGAGCGCGCCGGCGCCGGGGGGGAACTCGTAGAGCTCGACGTCGAGCTGGTCGCCGGCGCCGCTCGCCTCGCTGCCGGCGGGTCCGCCGCCGAGCGCGCGCAGCGCGGCGACCTGGTCGCGGACGAAGCTGCCGCGCTCGGGGTGAGCGGCGTCGGGACGCATGTTCGAGACGACGAGCGCGCGCACGGGCTCCGACGGTAGCGCCCGCAAACGATGGCGCGCGTGCGGCGCCGGCGTTCGTGCGCGCCTTCTGGCCGGCGGGCGCGCGTGGAATGATGGCCGGCGTGACAGACGCGCAAGCCAGCCCGTCGGACCCGCGCAGGCGACCGATCGGCGTGTTCGACTCGGGCGTCGGCGGCCTGACGGTGCTGCACGAGCTGCTCGTGCAGCTGCCGCACGAGGACTTCGTGTACGTCGGCGACACGGCGCGCTTCCCGTACGGCGAGCGAACGCCTGAGGAGCTCGCGCGCTTCTCGGCGGAGATCGCCGAGGAGCTGCTTCACCGCCGCGCGAAGCTGCTCGTCGTCGCGTGCAACTCGGCGACGGCGGCGGCGCTGCCGAGCCTGCGGCGGCGGATGCTCGAGACGACGCTCGGCGTCGACGTGCTCGGCGTCGTGCGCCCGGAGGCGTCGCAGGCGGTGGCGAGCACGCGCACGGGGCGGATCGGGCTGCTGGCGACGCCGACGACGGTCGCGAGCGGCTCCTACGAGCAGGCGGTGACGGCGATCGACCCGTACGTGACGCTGACGGCGGTGCCGTGCGCCGACCTCGCGGGGCTGATCCAGGCGGGCGAGGAGTTCGACGAGAGCACGGTGCAGACGGTGCGCGAGGCGTGCGCGCCGCTGCGCGAGGCGGACGTCGACACGGTGATCCTCGGCTGCACGCACTACCCGCTGATCAGCCCGATGCTGCAGCGGATGCTCGGCCCGCAGGTGACGCTCGTCAGCTCCGGCGCGGCGCTCGCGCGGCAGGTCGAGCACGCGCTGAGCACGCGCGGCCTGCGCACCCCGGGGACGGGGGAGGGCGACTACCGCTTCCTGTGCACGGGCGACACGGAGGCGTTCGAGCAGCTCGGGACGCGCTTCCTGCAGATGCCGCTCGGGACGGTCGAGCGCGTGCGGCTGGCGGCGGTCGAGGCGGCGGCGTGAGCGGCGCGGGCGCGGCGGAGCGCAGCTACGGGCGCAGCGCGGACGAGCTGCGGCCGATCGAGATCGAGCCGGGGTTCATGCGCACGGCGACCGGCTCGGCGCTGATCTCGGCGGGCGAGACGCGTGTGATCTGCACGGCGTCGGCCGAGGAGAGCGTGCCGCGGTGGATGGCCGGGCGGGGCAAGGGCTGGGTGACGGCCGAGTACGGGATGCTGCCGGCGTCGACGGGGCAGCGCAAGCAGCGCGACGCGACGCGCGGGCGCCTGGACGGCCGCACGGTCGAGATCCAGCGGCTGATCGGACGCTCGCTGCGCGGCGTCGTCGACTTCAAGGCGCTCGGCGAACGCACGATCTACCTCGACTGCGACGTGCTGCAGGCCGACGGCGGCACGCGCTGCGCGTCGATCACGGGCGCGTACGTCGCGCTGTCGCTGGCGTGCGCGCGGCTGCGCGAGCGCGGGCTGCTCGAGGTCTCGCCGCTGAGCGGATCGGTCGCGGCGGTCTCGTGCGGGATCGTCGGCGGCGTGCCGCTGCTCGACCTCGACTACTCGGAGGACTCGACGGCGGAGGTCGACGCGAACGTCGTGATGACCGGTGACGGCGGTCTCGTCGAGGTGCAGGCGACGGCCGAGCGCACGCCGCTGTCGCGCGCGCACCTCGACGAGCTGCTGGCGCTCGCGGCCGGCGGGATCGAGCGGCTGCGCGCGGCGCAGGAGCTCGCGATCGAGGTGGCCGACGCGGGCGCGGGCGTGAACGCGAGCGCGTGAAGCTGCTGCTGGCGACGCACAACGCGCACAAGGCGCGCGAGTTCGGGCGGCTGCTGCCGGCGGGCGCGGGCGGCGAGCGGTGGGAGCTCGAGATCCTGCCCGACGACGTCGAGCTGCCGCCGGAGGACGGCGCGACGTTCGCGGAGAACGCGCTCGACAAGGCGCGCGCGGCGGCTGCGGCGACGGGGCGCGCGACGATCGCCGACGACTCGGGCATCGCGGCGGCGGCGCTCGGCGGCGCGCCGGGCGTTCGCTCGGCGCGGTATGCCGGCGAGGGCGCGAGCGACGCCGAGAACCTCGCGAAGCTGCTGCGCGAGGCGCCGGAGGGCAGCGCGCTCGAGTACGTGTGCGCGATCGCGTACGTCGATCCGCAGCGCGGCGAGGAGCGGCTGTTCGAGGGGCGCTGCGGCGGAACGCTGACGGCGCGCGCGCGCGGCGCGCGCGGGTTCGGCTACGACCCGGCGTTCGTGCCCGACGACGGCCCGGCGGGGCTGACGATGGCGGAGCTGACGGACGCGCAGAAGGACGCGATCAGCCACCGCGGCCGCGCGGCGCGGGCGCTGCTCGAGCGGCTCGAGCAGGATAGGCAGGGCGTCAGAGCAGGTTGATCGCGGCGGCGAGCGCGACGGCGAGGCCGAGTCCGGCGTAGCCGTTGTAGCCGCTCAGGAGCAGCAGCAGACCGGTCAGCAGCGCGATGAACACGGTCACGAGCCAGGCGATCCGCGTGACGCTCATGCGCGCATTCTGGCGAATGCGGTGGACCGGCGGCCGGCCGGCGCGCGTCCGCGTGTGGTGTTAGCGTCGAGATCTTCCGTTTCACGAGCGAGGAGGCCCAGGTGACGAAGTCCGAGCTGGTCGACCAGGTCGCGGATCGCGCCGATCTGACCAAGCAGGATGCCGCACGCGCGGTCGATGCGGTGCTTGCTACCGTCGAGGATGCGCTGCGCCGTGGCAGCGAGGTGACGGTGGCGGGATTCGGCAAGTTCCACGTGAGCGATCGCGGCGCGCGCAAGGGCGTCAACCCGCGCACGGGCGAGCGCATCCAGATCCCGGCGTCGCGCGTGCCGCGCTTCACGGCCGGCAGCGGGCTGAAGAGCGCGGTGAAGGGCCGCTGAGCCGGGGGCGCGCGTTCGCGGACGAGCTCGCGCGGCGCGTGGCCGAGCGCGAGTCGCAGATCGTGCTCGGCCTCGACCCCGATCCCGACGCGCTGTGGCCGGGATCCGAGCAGGCGGCGGGCGAGGGCGAGCCGGCCGCTCGCGCCGCGCGTGCGTACGCGCACCACTGCCGCGCGGTGATCGACGCGGCGGCGCCGGAGTGCGTCGCGGTGAAGCCGCAGCTCGCGCGCTTCGAGCTGCTCGGCGCGCGCGGGTGGGAGGTGCTCGAAGAGGTCGTTCGGCATGCGCATCTGCGCGGCCTGCTCGTGATCGCCGACGGCAAGCGCGGCGACATCGACGTGACGGCGCGCGCGTACGCGGGCGCGCTGATCGGCGGGCGCGAGACGCCGTTCGGCGAGCTCGACGGGCTCGGCGCGGACATGGTGACGGTCAACCCGCTGATGGGCGTCGACGCGCTCGAGCCGTTCGTCGAGGCGGCGCGCGCGGCGGGCGCGGGCGTGCTCGTGCTCGTGCGCACGTCGAACCCGGGCGCGCGCGACGTCGAGGACCTGCCGCTCGCGGGCGGCGGCGCGGTGTGGGAGCGGCTGGCGGCGATCGTCGAGCGGCTCGGCGCCGACGGCGTCGGCGAGTCGGGCCTGAGCGACGTCGGCGCGGTCGTCGGCGCGACCGAGCCTGAGCACGTCCGTCGCGCGCGCGAGCTGATGCCGCACGCGCCGTTCCTGCTGCCGGGCGTCGGCGCGCAGGGCGGGCGCGTCGAGGAGCTCGCGCCGGCGTGGGCGCCGGGCCGCGCGGCCGGCCTCGTCAGCGCTTCGCGGAGCATCGTCGACGCGCATCTGAGCGCCGGCGGCGAGCCGGCGGCGGCGGCGCGCGCGGAGGCGGGACGGCTGCGTGAGACGGCTTGGGCGCTGTCCGCCGATGCGCCCGCAGGCGTCCGCTAGCCTTGTGAGGCGCTCGGCGGCGCCGCCGTCGAGGGGGAAGCTGGAAGGGGAGCCCGGATGATCATCACGGTCACGCTCAACGCCGCGATAGACAAGTCGCTGTCGGTGCCGAACTTTCGCCTCGGCAGGCGTCACCGGACGGTCGAGCAGCGCACGATGGCGGGCGGCAAGGGCGTCAACATCGCGCGCACGCTGAAGACGCTCGGGCAGCCGGTGATCGCGACGGGGTTCGCCGGCGGCGCGACGGGAACGCACATCGTCGAGCAGCTGACCGAAGAGTCGATCCTCAACGACTTCGTGCGGATCCGCGAGGAGTCGCGCACGAACACGTCGGTGCTGGACCCGACGACGGGTGAGCAGACGGAGATCAACGAACGCGGCCCGGCGGTCTCCGAGCGGGAGGTCGAGCTGTTCCGCGACAAGCTGCTGTACCTCGCGCGCGGGGCGGCGATCGTCGTGTTCGCGGGCTCGCTGCCGCGCGGCGTCGAGCCCGACCTGTACGCGGGGCTGATCCACGACCTCGCGCGACTCGAGGTGACGACGGTGATCGACACCGACGGCGAGCCGCTGCGCCAGGCGGTGCGCGCCGAGCCGGACGTGATCTCGCCGAACGTGCTCGAGGCGGAGGAGCTCGTCGGGCACGAGTTCTCCGGCGAGGAGGAGCGCGCGCAGGTCGTGCGCGAGATCGCCGCGATGGGTCCGCGCGAGGCGATCATGACGCTCCCCGACGGCTGCTTCGCGCAGGTGCTCGTCGACGGCCAGCCGCACATCAAACGCGCGCGGATCGAGCCGCGCGAGCCGATCGCCGCGCGCGGCTCGGGCGACGCGTTCCTCGCCGGCTACGTCGCGAGCCGCTACGAGGGCCGCTCGCCCGACCAGTGCCTGCGCCTCGGCGTCGCATGCGGCGCCGAGTCGACCGGACGCCTCGAAGCCGGCCTGATCGACCCGCGCGAGGCGCGGCGCCTGATGGGCGAGGTCGAGCTCGCGCAGGTCGAGCAGCCGGCGTCGGTCGGCTGATCAGCCCCCCGCGACGTCGCGGCGCAGGAAGACGAGGTAGGCGGCGGCGAGCGCGGGGCCGGCGTACAGCGCGCAGACCCACAGCGAGTGCCAGATCGGCGCCCAGTCGGTCGGCGTGCGCAGGAGGCCGTGCCAGTTCTCGAACTGTTCGGTGAGCAGGTAGGGCTTGATGCCTTCGAGGCCGGGGATCTGGGCGACGATGAACAGCAGGATGACGACGCCGACGGTGCCGACGACCGACGCGGCGCTGTTGCGCGTGGCGGTCGACAGCAGCACGCCGATGCTGGCGACGGCGAGCAGCGGGATCAGGTAGCAGGTGTTGGCGGCGAACACGAGCAGCAGGCCCTTGGGCGCGGAGACGACGGTGCCGGAGAAGGTCGTGATGCTGTGAAAGCCCCACGAGGCGACGCCGGCGACGGTGGCGACGAGCGCCGACAGGTAGACGGCGATCGCCGCGTAGAGCATCGCGGCGAGCGCCTTCGCGGCGAACACCTGCCCACGGTCGACCGAGCGCGTGAGGATCGTCTTCAGCGTGCCGTTGCCGTCCTCGTTGGCGACAATGTCGCCGGCGACGAGCGCGGAGATCAGCGGCAGCATGAAGACGGACAGGAACAGCAGCATCAGCACGGGCGTCGCGAGCCCGGACTGCGTGATCTGCGCGGCGAAGATGCTGTCGCTGCCGCGCCCGTGGGCGTGCGGCTGGCGCAGGTTCTGGACGAGGACGAAGATCAGCGGCAGGATCACGGCGAGGCCGAGGCCGAGGTAGGTGCGCTTCTGCGAGACGAGCTTGCGCAGCTCCCAGCGCCAGACGGTGACCGTGCTGGGACGCCGCGCGCGGGAGCGCGGCGCGACCGTCCCGGCCGGAGGAGCGACGGTCGTGGCGCTCATACGACCTCCACCGGCGCCGTCGAGCCCGCGCCGTTGCTCGCCACGACGCCGGCGCCGTTTGCGCCGTCGTGGGCGCCCTCGGTCAGGCGGAAGAACAGGTCCTCGAGCGTCGCGAGCTCGGGCGTCAGCGTGAGGATGCCGACGCCGGCGCGACCGAGCGCGAGCGAGCACTCGGCGACGGCGTGCTCGTCGCCCTGGAAGGCGAGGCCGTGCTCGCCGGCGCTCGCGTGCGCGAGCTGCGGCTGCTCGCGCACGATCTGAAGCGCGCGCGAGTCGTCGGTCGTGCGCAGCCGGTAGCCGGCGCCGCCCTGGCGGCGCAGGTCGGCGAGCGCGCCCTCGTAGACGACGCGCCCGGTGTCGACGATCGCGACGCGGTCGCACAGTTCCTGCACCTCGGGCAGCTGGTGGCTGGAGAGCAGGACGGTGATGCCGTCGTCGGCGAGCCGGCGGATCAGGACGCGCATGTCGCGCATCCCGGCCGGATCGAGGCCGGTCGCCGGCTCGTCGAGGATCAACAGGCGCGGGCGGCGCAGCAGCGCGGCGGCGATCCCGAGCCGCTGGCGCATGCCGTGCGAGTAGCCGCCGACGCGGTGCTTGGCGCGCGGCGTCAGCTCGACGACCTCGAGCACCTCGGCGATCCGGCCGGAGGCGCCGTCGCCGTCGAGCGCGGCGAGCAGTTCGAGGTTCTTGCGCGCGCTGAGGTACGGGTAGAAGCGCGGCGCCTCGACGAACCCGGCGACGCCCTCCAGGGCGCGCGCGCCGTGGCGCAGCGGGTCGCGCCCGAACAGCTCGACGCAGCCCTCGCTCGGCGTGATCAGCCCGAGCGCCATCCGCAACGTCGTCGTCTTGCCGGCGCCGTTCGGCCCGAGGAAGCCGTAGACGTCGCCGCTGCGGACGTTGAGGTCGATGTGGTCGACGGCGACGACGTCGTCGTAGCGCTTGACGAGCCCCCTCGCCCTGACGGGGGGCGCGGCGTCGCTCACGCTAGAGACCTCGCGCGACTGCCTCGATCTGCGCCGGCGTGATCGCGCCGGCGAGCACGTAGCGGACGCCCGAGCGCTCGAAGCTGAGCAGCGTGCCGAGCGCGGTCGGCAGCTCGGTCGCGGTCGTCGTCGAGTCGATCTTGACCTTCTGCAGCCCTTCGGGCAGGTTCGGTTGCTTCTCGCCGGGCTTGACCTTGCTTTCGAGGACCTTGACGGCGGTGATGCCGCTGCCGTGCGTCGTCGCGTTCGGGTGTTCGCCACCGGCCGACGTGCCTTCGCGGCTCTTGCCGTGGCCGCTCGGCAACGTGACTTCTTCGACCTTCGCGTTGGCGGGCGGCGTGAATTCGAACACCGAGCTCGAGACCGGCCCGAACGAGATTTCGCTGGCAGCGAGTTCGAGCACCGGCGAGGAGCTCGTCGAGGAGTAGACGGCGGCACGCAGCGGCACGCCGTTGTCGGCGTCCCACGACAGCTCGGCGCCGCCGATCAGGCTGCCGCTTTCGCTCGGCGAGATGCGCGCCGTGTACGCCGGCTGGCCGGCGATGTCGGTCGGCGTCGCGCCGGACAGGCTCGCGTGCTTGAGCTTCGAGATCGCTTCTTCGATCTTGGCGACCGACGGGACTTCGTGGTGGCCTGTATCGGACCCGGTTGCGCCTTCGTCCTTGCCGGTTTCGTTCGCGGGCGGGACGTATCGGTAAAGCGTGTTCGACGCGGCGTCGTAGACGGTCACGGTGTGTCCGTCGTACATCACCTGCGTGTCGCCTTTTTCGGCCTGCAGCTCGAGGCGCACGCGCCCGTCGTTGGCGATCCACAGGCGGCCGGACGCGCCCGACAGCAGCGGGCTCTGCGAGAGCTGGCCGGCTTCGCCGCCGCTCCCGCTCGCGAGGCTCGCGCCTTCGAGCAGGTGGTCGGTCAGCTTGATGTTCGCGCTGACGCCTTCGACCGGCGGCGCGGCGAGCGCGTCGTGGACGGCCTGCGCGAGCGGCTTCGCCGGCGGCGTCGGGCCGGAGCCGAGCGCGAACGCGAGCGCCGTCGCCGACGCTCCGAGCGCGACGGTCAGCGCGCATACGAGCAGCAGCCGGGTGAGGGAGATGCGGCGGAGGATGTTCACGACGCGGCGTCCATGGCTCGAAGGGGGACTCCCCTGTGGACCTCGATCCACGATAGCGCCGTACCTTGGCGAGGGATAAATAAAGGCCGCCTGCCCGTCCGGCGCCGCCAGGCGATATGTTCTCGCGCTCATGGTCATCATCATCGTGCTCGCCTGGGTGCTGCTCGGACTCGGAACGTTCTTCATCGCGATGCGCGGCGGGCCGCGCGGCGCGCGCCGGGCGCTGCACACCGAATCGAACGCGAGCCGCGGCCTGGTGACGCTCGGCGTCGCCGTGCTGTTCGGCTTCGGGCTAGCCGTGCCGGCGATCGTGCTCGCGTTCAACGGCGATCACAAGGCGAGCGTCGCGGCCGGCGGCGTGCACCTGAACGCCGGCGAGCAGAAGGGCCGCGAACTGTTCGAGCGCACGTGCGGCGTCTGCCACACGCTGGCGGCGACGAAGTCGGTCGGCGCGGTCGGCCCGAACCTCGACATCCGCGTCGGCGCCGACATCTCGACGCCTGCGGGGCGCAAGGCGCTCGTGCTGAACGCGATCGAAGAAGGCCGCGCGCGCGGCCTCGGCCAGATGCCGGCGCTGCTGTACCAGGGCAAGGAAGCCGAAGACGTCGCCAACTTCGTAGCGGCCGTCGCGGGGCACTAGCCGCGCGAGGCGTCCCGCTGCCGCGGACGGCGGGTTTGGCCAACCGTCGATACCGGCGCGATCCGGCCGTCGATAAGGTCAAGCTTTGATGGCAGAGACGCCGAAAACCGCGGACGACGTCAAGGCGATCGTCGCCGAGCGCGACATCCGCTTCATCCGCTTCTGGTTCACCGACATCCTCGGGCAGCTGAAGTCGTTCTCGATCAACGTCGACGAGCTCGACGACGCGTTCGAGTCGGGGATGGGCTTCGACGGGTCGTCGATCACGGGGTTCAACGCGATCGAGGAGTCGGACATGATCGCGATGCCCGACCCGGCGACGTTCGCGATCCTGCCGTGGCGCCCGGAGGAGCAGGGCGTCGGGCGGATGTTCTGCGACGTGATCACGCCCGAGCGCACGCCGTACGAGGGCGACCCGCGCCACGTGCTGCGCCGCGCGCTCGAGCGCGCGCACGCGATGGGCTTCGACACGTTCAACGTCGGCCCCGAGCTCGAGTACTTCCTGTTCAAGGACTCGCGCTCGACGGAGGTCCTCGACGAGGGTGGATATTTCGATCTGACGACGCTCGACGCCGGCTCGGACGTGCGCCGCGAGACGGTCCTCGCGCTCGAGCAGCTCGGCATCCACGTCGAGTACACGCACCACGAGGTCGGCCCGTCGCAGCACGAGATCGACATGCGCTACGCCGATGCGCTGAAGATGGCCGACGACTGCATGACGTACCGCATCACGGTCAAGGAGTACGCGATGAAGTACGGCTGGCACGCGACGTTCATGCCGAAGCCGCTGTTCGGCGAGAACGGCTCGGGCATGCACACGCACCAGTCGCTGTTCAGCGACGGCCGCAACGCGTTCTTCGACCCCGACGACCAGTACTTCCTGTCGGACGTCGGCAAGGCGTTCATCGCCGGCCAGCTCAAGCACGCGCGCGAGATCTGCTCGATCTTCGCGCAGTGGGTCAACTCGTACAAGCGGCTCGTGCCTGGCTTCGAGGCGCCGACGTACGTCGCGTGGTCGCGCCGCAACCGCTCGGCGCTCGTGCGCGTGCCGCTGTACCACCCGGGCAAGGAGAAAACGACGCGGATGGAGCTGCGCTGCCCGGACCCCGCGTGCAACCCGTATCTGACGTTCGCCGTCCTGTTGCAGGCGGGCCTCGAGGGGATCGAGAAGGGCTACGAGCTGCCGGAGCCGATGGAGAAGAACCTGTACCACCTGTCCGGCGAGGAGCGCCGGCGCCTCGGCGTCGAGCAGCTGCCGGAGAGCCTCGGCGAGGCGATCGAGCTGACGGCGCAGTCGGAGCTCGTGCTGCGCGCGCTCGGCGAGCACATGTTCAACCGCTACGTCGAGATCAAGCGCCAGGAGTGGGACGACTACCGCGTGCAGGTCACGCAGTGGGAGCGCGACCGCTACCTGGCGATCCTCTGAGCCGTCAGCTTCGCGCCGGAACCGCGCAGGCGATCGGCCGCGCGGGGGAGAGGTGCCAGTGGATCGCCTGCAGCAGGTGGCCGAACGCGGTCGGGTGGCGCGCGGCGATCTCGTGCAGCAGGCGCAGCGTCGAGACGGCGTGGCGCTCGTAGCGCTCCTCGCCGGTCAGCTGGGAGAGGCGCAGCAGCCCGTTCGCGGCGCTCGCCGCGCCGGACGGGATCGGCGCATCCTCGAGGTCCTTGCGCCGCGCGATCAGCGCCGGCTGGTCGACGGCCGTCGAGAAGAAGCCGCCGTTCCGCTCGTCGGCGAAGCGCGCGATCGTCTCGTCGGCGAGCGCGAGCGCGTGCTCGAACCAACGCTCCTCGCACGTCGCTTCGAACAGGACGAGCATCGCCTCGAGCAGGTACGCGTGGTCCTCGAGGTACGCGTCGA
This sequence comes from uncultured Solirubrobacteraceae bacterium, assembly GCA_963782925.1. GTDB lineage: Bacteria > Actinomycetota > Thermoleophilia > Solirubrobacterales > Solirubrobacteraceae > Palsa-744. The sequence continues at coordinate 558,280 of CAWALH010000002.1, read as the reverse complement.
TCTTCGCGCACCCGTCGTTGTAGCTGCGCAGCAGCCGCCCGCGCTCGTCGCGCAGGTCGCCCAGGACGAACTCGGCGCACGCGCGCGCCGCGTCGAGCAGCCGCTCGCCGAGCGCCGGATCGAGGTCGTCGATCGACGCGTCGCGCAGCGCCGCGCCGGCGTCGGCGAGCGCGGCGATCATCAGCGCGTTCCACGACGTCAGCCGCTTGTCGTCGAGGCCCGGCCGCACGCGCTCGGAGCGCACGGCGAGCAGGCGGGCGCGGATCCGCTCGCGCGTGGCCTCCTCAGGCGCGAGCTCGCCGTCGCGCCACGAGCGGTCCTGCAGCACGTTGAGCCCCGGCTCGGGGTGGTGCGGGTCTGAGAAGTTGCCGTGCTCGCTCGCGCCGAACCACGCGATCGCGGCGCCGGCGTCGTCGCCGAGCGCGTCGCGCAGCTGCGCGAGCGTCCACACGTAGAAGCGCCCCTCGACACCCTCGGAGTCGGCGTCGAGCGCCGAGTGGAAGCCGCCCTCGGGGCCGCGCATCTCGCGCAGCGCCCAGTCGAGCGTGTCGAGGCAGACGCCGAGCAGTCGGCGCTCGCCGAGCAGCCGCCAGCCGTGCAGGTACGCGCGTGCGAGCAGCGCGTTGTCGTAGAGCATCTTCTCGAAGTGCGGCACCGTCCACGCGCGGTCGACGCTGTAGCGTGCGAAGCCGCCGCCGAGCTGGTCGTGGATGCCGCCGCCGGCCATCGCGCGCAGGCTCGCCGCCGTCATCTCGCGCTCGCCGCGCAGCATCAGGAAGTCGAGCGCCGAGGCGTGCGGGAACTTCGGCGCGCCGCCGAAGCCGCCGTCGCGGACGTCGAAGGACTCGCGCAGCCGCGAGACGGCGTTGTCGAGCTCGTGCTCGGCGATCGGCTCGCTCGACGGCGCGAGCGTCGCGCCGCCCGACAGCCGCTCGCGCAAGCGCTCGCCGCCGGCGCGCAGCTCGTCGCTGCGCTCGCGCCACGCCTCGGCGATCGCCTGCAGCACCTGCGTCCACGCCGGCATCCCGTGGCGCGGCTCGGGTGGGAAGTAAGTGCCGCCGTAGAACGGCAGTTGCTCGGGCGTGAGGAACACGTTCAGCGGCCAGCCGCCCTGGCCGGTCATGCTCTGGACGGCCTCCATGTACAGCGCGTCGACGTCGGGGCGCTCCTCGCGGTCGACCTTGACGCAGACGAACTCCTCGTTCATCAACGCCGCCGTGCGCGCGTCCTCGAAGGACTCGCGCTCCATCACGTGGCACCAGTGGCACGAGGAGTAGCCGATCGACACGAGCAGCGGCTTGTCCTCGGCGACCGCGCGCGCCAGCGCGTGCTCGCCCCACGGCAGCCAGTCGACCGGGTTCTCGGCGTGCTGGCGCAGGTACGGCGAGGTCTCGGCGGCGAGCGCGTTGGCCATGCTCGGCTCAGCCTAGTGGCGGCGTCTCAGCGGGCGAACGGCGTGTGTTCGCGAGCGAGCCCGGGCAGCGGCGAGAGCAGCGGCCGCGACGGCCAAGCTCCTGCGCCGCCCGCGCGCGAGAGCCTCACCTTCGTGAGGCTGACGTTGAAGCGCTTGCCGCCGAGCGTGCCCGTCACGCGTTTGTTGGCCGCCAGGCGCACCGTGCCCGGCACGCCGGCGGCGCCCGAGATGCGGATCGTCGCCGGTTGCAGTTCGTGGTTGCGCACAGGGAACGTCCCGCTCAGCGCGACGCCGCTGACGAACGAGAAGCGATGCAGCGTCGCCGCCGTCGCCGTGATCCGCGCGTAGCCGCCGCGCAGACCGCCGAAGCTCGACCCGCTCGGCAGTTCGGTCTCGGCCTGCAGCGTCGCCGCGACGACCTGGCGGTCGAGATCGACGATCGCGTCGAGCACGGCCGTCAACGTGCGGCCGGGCTTGCCCGACAGGCCCTGGGGCGGGCGCACGTACGCGAGCTTGCGCGGCGCGACGGGCGTCGGCGCGAACGGGTTCGTGCCGGCCGCGCACGGCTGCACCGGCGTCGGCGCGAAGAACGCGCCGACGGCCGCCTGCGCGCAGCCGCTGAAGTCGCTGCCGAGGACCGAATGGCCCGTGTACGGGACGGTCAGCAGCTGCGCGTCGGGGATCGCCGCGGCGACCGCCTTCGCGCCGGAGGTCGGCGTGCGCAGGTCCTGCTCGCCGGAGAGGATCAGCGTCGGCACGTTCGGCAGCGCCGTCGTCGCCGGCGGCGTCGGCGAGGCGTCGGGCCACGACGCGCAGACCGGCACCATGCTGCTCGCGAGCGCCGCTTCGGCGTCGAACGGGTAGAACGACGAGCTCGGGACGCCCTTCAGCGCCGCCGACGCTTCGGAGACCCGCGTCGAGGCGTTCGCGGCGCGCTGCCACGGGAACAGCGTCTCCTCGCACGACGTCGTCACGAACAGCGCGTTGTCCTGTTCTTCCTTGCTGATCCGTTCGGCTTCCGGCGACGGTTTGACCGGGACGTTCGGTACGAGTCCCTCGGCGATCAGGTTCAGCCGCAGCAGCGGTCCGGAATCGCCGTTCAGCGCCGAGCGCACCGCCGCCGGCAGCAGCGCGCGAAGCGCCGGGTTCAGATCGCCGGCGTCGAGGATCCCGAGCAGTTCCAGCTCTCCGAGCGAGACCAGGTGGCGCTTGCCGACGCCGTCGTACGCCGTGCCCGACAGGCGGTGCTTGCGCAGGCGCGCGACGAGCCTCGCCAGTTCGCCGACCGGATCGCCCGCGATCCCGGCGCACGCGCTGTTCGCGCACAGCTCCCCGAGCACGGGCGTGATCGCCTGCAGCCGGTCGATGCCGAACGCTTCCGGACCGGTGCTCGGCACGACCGAGTCGAGCACGAGCGATTCGACGTGCTGCGGGTAGCGTTCGGCGTACTCGAGCGCGACCTTCGTCCCGTAGGAGGTGCCGTAAAGGACGAGCTTCTTGTAGCCCGCCTGGTGGCGGATCGCCTCGATGTCTTCGACCGATTCCTGCGTCGTGAACGCGCCGCGCGCGCTTCCGAGCTGCAGCGCGCACAGTTCGACGAGCGAGCTGAGCGCCGCTTCGCCGGCGCTTTCGAGCGCCGCTTCGTTGTTGAAGATCGGGCAGTTCAGCGGCCCCGAGTGGCCCGTCCCGCGCTGGTCGAACACGATCAGGTCACGCGAGGAGAGCGCCGGCGCGATCGCCGTCGCGAGCTGCGAGGAGAGCGGGTCGGCCGCTTGGCCGGGCCCGCCGGCGAGCGCGACGACCGCGCTTTCGGGCTGCGCGGCGCCGTCCGATTTGCGCTCGACCGCCAGCGCGACCGTGCCCGGCGCGGCGCCGCTGCGGTCGAGCGGCACGGTCACCTGCGCGCACTGAAAGCCGCTCGCCGACGCTTCCTGGCACGGCGCCCACGCGAGCGCCGCGCCGGCCGGCGCGGCGAGCACGCCGCCGAACGACCATCCGGCGAAGACGGATCCGACGATCGCCAACGTGTGGATCCGTCCGCGCATCCCACGCACGTTACCGGCCGCGGTGGTCGCGAGACGCCGTTTGCAGGGAGCTCTTCACATCGTTCGATCGCCGGGCGCGCGCTAGGCTCCGCGTCGGATGAGCGGCGAGCGACAGACGATCGACGCGCCGGGCGCGCCGCCGGCGATCGGCCCGTACAGCCACGCCGTCGCCGCCGCCGGCCTGCTGTTCTGCTCGGGGCAGATCCCGCTCGACCACGACGGCGGCGAGCTCGTCGGCGCGACGCCGGCCGAGCAGGCGCGGCGCTGCCTGGAGAACCTGCGCGCGGTGTGCGCCGCCGCCGGCACGACGCTCGAGCGCGCCGTGCGGATGACGATCTACACGACGCGGCTGGACGACTTCGCGGCGATCAACGACGCGTACGCCGCGTTCTTCCCCGACGATCCGCCCGCCCGCGCGGCCGTCGGCGTCGCCGCGCTGCCGAAGGGCGCGCTCGTCGAGATCGACGCGGTCGTCGCTCTCTAGGCCGCCGTGGGCGCCGGCGTCGCGCGGAAGCGCTCGTCGGTGTCGGGCTCGGCTGCGTACAGCGCGCGGCTGAGCAGCCGCCACAGCGTCTCGCGCTCGCCGGCGTCGAGCGCGCCGAGGACGTCGTCCTCGATCGCTTCCTGCGCCTTCTCGGCCTTCGCCAGCGCCTTCGTGCCGGTCGGCGTCAGCTCGACGCGGTGGCGGCGGCGGTCGTCGGGATCGCGCCGGCGCGCGATGTAGCCGAGGTCCTCGAGCTCGTTGAGCAGCAGCACGACGTTGTTCGCGTCCATGCACAGCACCTCGGCGAGCTCCTGCTGGGGGCAGCCGGTGTGGTCGCGCAGGTAGCTGAGCGTCATCAGGTGACGCAGGTGCATGCCGAGCAGCTGCTCGTCGCTGCGCCTGTACACCTGCTTCGCCAGACGCGTGAGCAGGACCATCGAGTTCGGAGCGAACGCCCTCTCGGATCCCATGTCACCAAATTTATACATGATCTCGTTCTAGACGTCATCGTAGCAGCGCTAATAAATTTTTCAGCGATTATCCCTTGAACAAGGATGATCCTTGCTAGGGTTGTCCTTCGTCCACCGAAGGGAGCCCCACATGAGCACGACGATCGAGCAGTTCGAGACCGACAATTCCGCGCCGCGGCACGCCGAGACGGCCGACGCCGGGCGCCAACGCAGCGAGCGCCGCCGCTGGATCGCGCTCGCCGTGCTCTGCCTCGGCCAGCTGATGATGGTGCTCGACGCGACGATCGTGAACGTCGCGCTGCCGTCGATCCAGAGCGACCTGCACTTCAGCCAGAGCAACCTCACGTGGGTGCTCGACGGCTACCTGATCACGTTCGGCGGCTTCCTGCTGCTCGCCGGGCGGCTCGGCGACCTCGTCGGGCGAAAGCGCGTGTTCCTCAGTGGCCTCGTGCTGTTCACGGCCGCATCGGTCCTCTGTGGGCTCGCCGACAGTCAGGGCCTGTTGATCGGCGCGCGCCTGCTGCAAGGCGTCGGCGGCGCCGTCGCGTCGAGCGTGATCCTCGCGATCATCGTCACCGAGTTCCCCGAGGCCAAGGAGCAGGCCAAGGCGATGGGGCTGTACGCGTTCGTGTCCGCCGGCGGCGGCTCGATCGGCCTGCTCGCGGGCGGCGCGCTGACGCAGTCACTCGACTGGCACTGGATCTTCTTCGTCAACGTCCCGATCGGGATCGTCGCGTTCGTCGCCGGCGCGCGGCTGATCGCCGAGAACGAGACGATCGGGCTCGGCGGCGGCGTCGACTGGTTCGGCTCGGTGCTGATCACGCTCGCGACGATGGCCGGCGCGTTCGCGATCGTCAAGTCGAGCGAATACGGGCTGACGTCGGCGCGCACGCTCGGCGTCGGCGGCGCCGCGGTCGTCCTGCTCGCGGCGTTCCTCGCGCTCGAGGCGCGCCTGGAGAACCCGATCATGCCGCTGCGGATCCTGCGCTTGCGCTCGCTGATCGGCTCGAGCGTCGTGCGCGGCCTGCTCGTGACCGGCATGTTCTCGGCGTTCTTCCTCGGCTCGCTGTACCTCGAGCGCGTGCTCGGCTACGACGCGATCGAAACCGGCCTCGCGTTCCTGCCGCTGACGGTGTTGATCGCCGTCATGTCGATGGGCGTCGCCGCACGGTTCGTCGAGCGCGTCGGCGCGGTCAACACGCTCGCCGGCGGGCTCGTCGGGATCATCGTCGGACTGTTGCTGCTGGCGACGCAGGGCGTGCACGCGAGCTACTTCCCGGGCCTGTTCTTCGCGTTCCTGGCGCTCGGCGCCGGCGCCGGCGCCTCGTTCCTGCCGCTGTTGACGATCGGCATGAGCGACGCGCCGCGGCGCGACGCGGGGCTCGCGTCGGGGATCATCAACGTCTCGGTGCAGCTGTTCGGCGCGATCGGGCTGGCCGCGCTCGGCACGGTCGCGACCGACCACACGAAAGCGCTCAGCAAGAACGGTCACTCGCTGATCGACGCGCTGACCGGCGGCTACCACCTGGCGTACCTCGTCGCCGCGATCTGCGTCGCGTTCGGCATCGTCGCGGCGCTGCTCGTGCTGCGCCCGCCGCGCGCCGCCGTGCAGCAGGAGGTCGAGGAGCTCGAGCGCGACTTCGGCCGCGCGAGCGCGAGCGCACAGACCGCCGAGCAGCTCGCCTAGCGAGCGCCGCGCACAAGCCGCCGCCCGCCGCCCTACCCACCCGGGGCGGCGGGCGGCGCGCCCCGAGCTCGGCGCCGTTTACGGCTGTGCGCGCAGCTCGGCGCGCTTGACCTTGCCGCTCGCCGTCTTCGGCAGTTCGGTCGCGAAGTCGACGATTCGCGGGTACTTGTACGGCGCCGTCTCGCGCTTGACGTGCTCCTGCAGCTCGCGCACGAGCTCCTCCGACGGGCTGCGCTCGCCGTCGCGCAGGACGACGACCGCGCGCACGACCGACCCACGTTCCTCGTCGGGCGCGGCGATCGCCGCCGCTTCGGCGACGGCCGGATGCGCGACGAGCGCCGACTCGACCTCGAACGGCCCGATCCGATAGCCCGCCGAGATGATCACGTCGTCGTCGCGTCCGTGGAAGCGCAGCCAGCCGTCGTCGTCCTGCTCGACGAGGTCGCCGGTGCGCCAGATCGGCCCTAAGCGGCGATCTTCGATCTCCCACGCGCCGTCCTCGCGCCGGCGCACGTGCTCGTCGAGGTAGCCGAGGAAGAACGTCGGCACCGTTCGCGGGTTGGCCGTCAGCTCGCCGTCTTTGACGAGCAGGCCGATGCCGGGCAGCGCCTTGCCCATCGAACCGGCGCGCGCCGGCTCGCCGACCGGCGCGCCGGTCAGCTGGCCGGTCTCGGTCTGCCCGTAGCCGTCGCGGATGTCGAGGCCCGTGGCCTGCCGCCACGCGCGCAGCACCTCCGGGTTGAGCGCCTCGCCGGCGGCGACCATCGAGCGCAGGTCGGCGAGCGGGCGCAACGTCGCGCGCTTGGCCAGCACGCGGTACTCGGTCGGCGCCATGCACAGCACGTTGACGCGCTCGCGCGCGAGCAGCTGCAGGCGCTCGTGCGGGTCGAAGCGCTCGTCGTGCAGCAGCGCCGCCGCGCCGGCGAGCCACGGCGCGATGAACACGTTGCGCGCGGACTTCGACCAGCCGCTGGCCGCCGTGCACCAGACGAGCTCGCCGGGGCGCGGCCCGAGCCAGTGCGTCGCCTGCACGCGCTGGCCGTCGAGGTAGCGCTGGCCGTGCAGCACCGCCTTCGGCTCGCCGGCCGTGCCGCTCGTGAACGTCAGCAGGCACGGGTCCGACGGCGCCAGCTCGGCGGCGGGCGCCGGCTCGCCGGAGAACAGCCGCTCGTCGGGGACGAGCAGCACCGGGCACTCCGGGCGCGCCGCCTCGAGCTCCGAGCGGTTGCGCTCGTCGGCGACGATCAGCGAGGGGCGCACCGCGTCGATCCGCATGCGCAGGTCTTTCGCGCGCAGCTGCTCGGTGCACGGCAGCACGACGGCGCCGATGCGAAAGCACGCGACCATTGCGAACACCCACTCCGGCCGGTTGCCGATCAGCGTCATCACGACGTCGCCGCGCCCGACGCCGCGGTGCGCGATCGCGCCCGCCAGGCGGGCGCTGCGCTCGGCGACCTCGCCGAAGCTCCACTCGCGCCGCGAGCCGTCGCGCGCCAGCTCGACGAGTGCCAGATCGGAAGGTGGCCGCCGCTCGACGACGTCGCTGGCGAAGTTCATGCCGGTATTCTCCATCGACAAGCGAAAACTAGTCTGGAGCCCGACACCGCATGGCCGTAGCCGCCGTCCCGTACACCGAGAAGACCGACGAGCAGAAGGCGATCACCGAGATGGTGCATCAGTTCGTCGACGAGCAGATCCTGCCGAACGCCGAGCACTACGACCACGAGGACTCCTTCCCCGAGCCGATCGTCGAGCAGATGAAGGAGCTCGGGCTGTTCGGCGTGACGATCCCCGAGGAGTACGGCGGCATGGGGCTCGACCTGACGACGTACGCGATGATCGTCGAAGAGCTCTCGCGCGGCTGGATCTCGATCTCGGGCGTCGTCAACACGCACTTCATCGGCTCCTACCTGCTGATGAAGTTCGGCACCGACGAGCAGAAGCAGAAGTACCTGCCGCGGATGGCGACCGGCGAGATCCGCGCCGCGTTCTCGCTGTCCGAGCCCGAGCTCGGCTCCGACGTGCAGGCGATCAAGACGTCCGCGAAGAAGCAGGACGACGGCTCCTACGAGATCAACGGCCAGAAGATGTGGGTCACGAACGGCCTCCTGTCCTCGCTCGTGTTCACGCTCGTCAAGACCGACCCGGACGCCGACCCGCGCTACCGCGGGATGACCTGCTTCATCTGCGAGAAAGAGCCGGGCGTCGCCGAGAACACGGGCGCGCTCGCGGGCTTCAACGTCCCGCCGAAGATCAAGAAGATGGGCTACAAGGGCGTCGAGTCGACGGAGCTCGTGTTCGACGGCTACCGCTGTCCCGCCGAGAACGTCCTCGGCGGCGAGGAGCACGGGCTGAACAAGGGCTTCGTACAGATGATGGACGCGCTCGACCTCGGGCGCGTGAACGTCGCGGCCCGCGGGGTCGGGCTCGCCCAGCGAGCGCTCGAGCTGGCGCTGCGCTACTCGCAGGAGCGCAAGACGTTCGGCAAGCCGATCGCCGAGCATCAGGCGATCCAGTTCAAGCTCGCCGACATGGCTACGCAAGTCGACGCCGCGCGGCTGCTCGTGCGCCGCGCCGCGGCGATGAAGGACGCCGGCGAGCGCTCGGACCTCGAGGCCGGCATGGCGAAGCTGTTCGCCTCCGAGGCCGGTCGCTTCTGCGCCGAGGAGTGCCTGCGCATCCACGGCGGCTACGGCTACTCGAAGGAGTACGAGATCGAGCGCATCTACCGTGACGCTCCGCTGCTGCTGATCGGCGAGGGCACGTCCGAGATCCAGCGGATGGTGATCGGCCGCAAGCTGTTGCAACGCCACAAGATTTGACACACCGCGACGGACCACGGAGGTCCCGGAAGGGGAGCATCACATGGCCGAGGACGCCAAGGCTCTGATCGAGCTCGCCAGTCGCCGGTTCATCGAGGAGGTCCCGGCGCTCGCGCCGATCAAGCTCGTCGTCGGCGTCGAACTGCGAGGGCGCGGCGACGTCCAGCACTTCCGCCTCGAGATGCCCGACATGAAGGTCACGAAGGGCCCGGCCGCCGACGCGCGCGTGCGCGTCGACATGCGCCGCGAGTTCTTCAACGTGATGGCGCGCGAAGGCAAGGTGCCCGACTGGATCGAGGCGTTCACGTACGGCCAGGCGAAGGCGTCCGGCCCCGAGCAGATCCTCAAGCTGATCGTCAACGTCGTCGAGAAGCAGCAGGAGCGCCTGCGCACCCGCAAGGCGCGCGCCAGGCCAGAGTAGGCCTGAGCGGCGGGCCGGCCTCATTGACCGCCGAGCACAGCCGGCGACACGACGAAATCAATTTTATTGATCGGAGAGAGATCCGATCAATAATGATCACTTAGAGCCGAATGTTGGCGTTAAGTGGTCAACTCTGGCGGGTGGAGTGTCGAAGAATATGCTAGCGTAAGCGATCAGTACTGATCGTTTAAACGTCATATCGACTATAACCGCTCAAAGCTGATGGATCTCAACGAGTTGATGACCAACGACGCTGTGCTGAGCGAGCTCGGACGCCGGCTTCGAGCGCGCTCGCCTGCGGCAGGACCTGACTCAGGCCGAGATGGCCGAGCGAGCGGGTATCGGCGAGGCGACGCTGCGCCGCCTCGAGCGCGGCAGCTCGGTGCAGGTCACGACGCTCGTGAAGCTGCTGCGGGCGCTAGGGCTGCTGCAAGGGCTGGACATGCTCGTCCCAGAGACAGTCGAGCTTCCGATCGCGGAGCTGAGGCGTCAGCAACAGGGATATCGCCGACGGGCGCGAGGGCGCGCCGGGAGCGATCGCGCTGAGCCGACCGATCTCGTTTGGAGATGGGGCGACGAGCGCAAGGGCGATCGATGACGGTTGCTGCCGTCACGCTCTGGGGTAGCACTGTCGCGGCCGTGTCGATCGCGCCGGGAGCGCGCTACGCGACGTTCCAGTACGACCCAGCCTTCGCGCGCAGCGACATCCAGCTTGCGCCGTTGCGGATGCCACTCGCCGAGCAGCCTTACAGCTTCCCCGGCCTGCCGCCTGACGCCTTCAGCGGCCTACCGGGACTGCTCGCCGATTCGCTTCCCGACCGCTGGGGAACGGCGCTCGTCAACGCTTGGCTTGCCGCCCAGGGGCGCTCGGAGTCGAGCTTCGACGTGGTCGAGCGACTCTGCTACGTCGGCACGCGCGGGATGGGCGCGCTCGAGTTCCAGCCCGCCCACGAGCCGGCAGCCGACGCCGGCGGCGAACTGCAGTTCGCCGCGCTCGTGCGCTTGGCAAGCGAGGTGCTGACACAGCGCGAGAGGTTCGTGGTCGAGCTGAGCGAAGATCCCGAAGAGGAGGCGATCAAGGCGATCCTCTCGATTGGCACCTCCGCTGGGGGCGCGCGGCCGAAGGCGATCATCGCCTACAACCAGGAGACCGAGCAGATTCGCTCGGGGCAGATAGATGCGGGTGCCGGCTTCAGTCACTGGCTGCTGAAGTTCGACGGCGTCGCAAGGGCTGGCGACCACGGCCTGACTGACCCGCAGGGCTGGTGCGCGATCGAGTACGCCTACTCGATCATGGCCGGCGCCGCCGGCGTGCAGATGAGCGAGTGCCGGCTGCTGGAGGAGCACGGGCGCAGGCACTTCATGACGCGGCGGTTTGACCGGCCAGGCAGGGGCGCCAAGCTGCACATGCAGACGGTCGGCGCGCTCGAGCACGTCAGCTACAACGAGCCCGGCACGTACAGCTATGAGCAGGCACTGCTGCTCGTTCGCCGGCTCGGGCTCGATACGCCCGCCGTCGAGCAACTGTTCCGGCGAATGGTCTTCAACGTCGTCGCGCGCAATCAGGACGATCACGTCAAGAACATCGCCTTCTTGATGGATCGCGACGGCGTCTGGTCGCTCGCGCCCGCCTATGACCTCACGTGGGCATGGCAGCCGGGCAACCTGTGGCTCGACAGCCACCAGATGACGATCAACGGCAAGCGCGACGGCTTCGACATCGGCGATCTGCGCGAGGTGGCGCGCGTCGGCGGGCTCAAGCAGCGACGCACCGAGGCGATCCTCGCGCAGGTCGTCGAAGCCGTCGCCGGCTGGAGTGAGATCGCCCAGGACGTCGGGCTCGACGAGCAGACGGTCGCCCGGATCGACAGCTCGCACCGGCTGAAGCTTCCCCGCGGCTGAGCGGCCGCGCCGTCACGTGGGCTTGTGCGCCAGGAAAAGGTAGCGGTTGAGACTGAGGAAGTAGTTGGAGCCGAGTTCGGTTAGGTCTTGTGCCCATGCTGTGGCTTCGGCCTCGCTCACGCCGTTGCGATCGGGTACGAACGTGGCGATCAGCTCGAGCATTCCGGCGCTGTAGGTGTTGGGGTCATAGCCGGCGTTGAACAACGGCACGATTTGGCGGTCGGTGACTTCCAGTCCAGCATCGCGCAGCAGCCGTGTGAGCGTACGCGGCAGGTGAGGGTGAACGAGGTGCTCCTCCCACGCGGCGAGCACCCGGTCCATGCGCTCGTTGTTGCTCGAAGCCCATACGATCGAGTCCCAGTCGGTGTCAAGCACGAGCGCCCGGCCTCCCGGGCGCAGCACCCGGCCTAGCTCCAGCAGCGCGGCGGGAACATCATCGACGTACTCGTAGACCTGCGTGCAGACTGCGACGTCGAAGCTCGCGTCCGCATAGGGAAGCGTGTGCGCGCCAGCTTCTTGGTACTCGATCGGGCCGCTGCCAACTGGTGGTCTGCGCGCCCTGGCGAGGGCAAGCATGTTCTCGCTGACGTCCACCCCGCAGATCCGCCCGCCGGTCCCGACGGCAGCGGCCATTTCGCACGCGAGTAGACCAGGACCCGAGCCGATGTCGATCGCGCGCTCGCCGGGTTGGAGCGCGAGTGCCCGCAGGATCGTTTGGCGCTGCTCGATGACATCGGGCGTGGTGTAGATCCTCTCTACACGCCGTGAGGCGTCCTCGTCGAATTGCAGTGTGGCGCTCATAGCTCGCCTCAGATTGTGGCTGACCCGACAACATCGAACGGCAAAGGCGTTCCTGCAGCGACGCGCCCGGCAAGCCGGCCGCTGCGATCAAACCTGATCAACCCGCACCCGGTCCCGGAGCAAGATCCCGGTCCCCTGCTGCACGCTCGCAGAAAGGCGGACTAGTGGTAGGACGTCAGCTGCTGCGCCAGAAACGCCAGCGACAGCAGCAGGAAGATGCACATCACGACGAGCGAGAAGTTTTCGTTCATGGCCGTGTCGCGGACGATACCGCGCCGGACGCCCGTCAAGCGAGGACGGCGCCGTTGTCGTACAGCTTGATCACCTTGACGGCGCCGTCTGGCGCGGCGTCGAGGCACAGGCGGCAGAGCACGCACTCGTCGAGGTTCTGCTCGACGATGTCCAGCGAGCCGTCGTCGTTCTGCGCATAGATGTCGACCGGGCAGGCTTCGGTCAACTTCTTCGAAAGCTCGACGTCGGCTGCGGCGGCGTCGTCGACTTCGACGGCGATGAACAGGCCGTCGTTCCTCACGCCCCGCCCCTCTCCGCGATCTTCGCCTTGACGAGGTCGGGGATCTCGTCGATCCGCTGCACGACGGGGATGCCGGCCGCCTCCAGCCGGGCGATCTTCTCCGTCGCGCTGTCCTCCTTGCCCTCGACGATCGTGCCGGCGTGCCCGAAGGACATGCCCTGCATCTCCTCGTCGTCCATGAACTTGCCGGCCATGAAGGCGATGATCGGCAGGCGCGAGTCGTGCTCCTTGACCCATTGCGCCAATTGCGCCTCCATCCGGCCTCCGGGCTCGGTGTAGATCACGATCGCCTGAGTCTGCTCGTCGGCCTCGAAGTACGGCATCAGCTCGGCGTAGGTAGAGCCGATGATCGCGTCGCCGCCGATCGAGACCGCCGTGGAGACACCGAGCCCGGCGGCCGTCAGCGTCGAGGAGATCTCGGTGGTCATGCCGCCCGAGCGGCTCATCACGCCGACCGCGCCGGGCTGGTAGGCGACGGCGGCGTTACGCGCGGGGCCGCCGATTCCGCCCATCTTGGCGACGCCGGGGACGATCAATCCGAGGCAGTTCGGGCCGATGATCCGCGCGCCCTTGGCGTCGGCGAGCTCGACCATCATCGCGACGTCGCGGCGCGGGATCCGCTCGGTGACGATCACGATCGTCTTGATGCCGGCGTGCAGCGCCTCGAAGACGGCGTCTCGCGTGCCTGCCGGCGGGACGGTGACGACCGAGCCGTCCGGCACGACGCCGCCGTTGTGCTCGACGACCTGCTCGACGGTGTCGAACACCGGAACGCCGTGGACCTCGCGGCCCTTGCGGCCGGGCGTCACGCCGCCGACGATCTTCGAGCCGTAGTCGAGGCACTCGCGCGTCAGGTTGACGGCCTCGCGCCCGGTGATGCCCTGGATGATGAACGTCGTGTCCTGGTCGATCAGGATCGACATGGCTAGGCCGCGGCTCCCTGGATCTTGGCGACCGCCCGGCCGGCGGCCTCCCACAACGACACCGACCGGTCGCAGTACTCGATCCCGTATCTGTCGAGGATCTTGAAGCCCTCCTCCTCCCAGGCGCCCGGGATGCGGAAGATCGCGATCGTCTCGCCGGGGTCCTTGCCGAGCTCCAGACAGGCCTTGATGACGCCGCGTGCGACGATGTCGACGCGCGTGTTCGAGACGATCGACATCATCACGGCGATCTTCTCGACGCCGTCTTTCTGCAGAACCTGCTTGGCCAGGCCGCAGGCCTTCGCGACGGACGGGTTGCCGCCGATCTCGGAGTAGTTGGCGGGCCTGCCGCCCTGCTGGCGCACGGCGTCGGTCAGCGTCAGCGAGCCGCCGCCGGCGCCGATCACGAGGCCGATGTTGCCGTTGAAGCCGGTGTCCTTGCCCTGGATCACGCCGCGGTGATCGGCCGCGTCGATCGCCTTGACGGCCTCCTCGAACGGCGTCGGGGTGTGGCCCTCGCGGGTACCCTCCTCGGCGCCGATGCCGAGCGCCTGCAGCAGCGCTTTCTGGCGCGGCATGCCCTCGTTCTCCATCTCCATGTGCGCGTCGAGCGCGACGAACGAGCCGTCGTTCAGCTCCGCCAGCGGGTTGATCTCGGCGAGCGTCATGTCGTTGTCGAGGAACAGCCGGGCGAGGCGGGCGAGCACCGGCGTGGCGCGCTGCAGGGCCCTGCCGGTGACGCCGGCCGCGGCGATCACCTGCTTGGCCTGGAAGTCGGAGAAGGGTTCGAGCGTGGAGAAGTGGCCGCGACCGACGTGGTCGGGGTGCTCCTCGGCGACCTGCTCGATGTCGATGCCGCCCATGTCGCTGAACAGCATCAGCGGCTTCTTCGCGGCGCCGTCCCAGACGACGCCGGCGTAGTACTCCTGTGCGACTTCGGCCTTCGGGTCGACGAGCACGCCGCGCGGCATGTGCCCGCCGATCTCCAGCTGCAGGATGTCCTTCGCGTAGGACTCCGCCTCCTCGGGCGTGTCGGCGAACTTGACGCCGCCGGCCTTCATCCGCCCGCCGGAGAGCACCTGCGACTTGATCACCGTCGGACCGCCGATCCGCTGCGCGATCTGCGCCGCCTCGGCGGGGTCGGTCGTGAAGCCGTAGTCGGTGACGGGGATGCCCGCGCGCTTGACGATCTCGCGCGCCTCGTACTCGAAGAACCTCATGCGGCGCGGAAGCCTACAGACCCCGGGCTGGGCTGTGCGGTGGCCGCACCGCGCCTACGTCGATTGAGGCGCTCAGCAGTCGGCGAGGGCATGCAGCGCAGAGCACATCTGAGGTCTGGCGAAAGCAAGCTCACCTACGCGCTCGGTGAGCGTCGAGCGCCGGACCATCAGCAGGTTGTCGAAGGAAGCTGCGCATTGCACCGACAAGCCCTCGCTTTCGCCAAGCGCGATCTCCGTTGGTATTTCCCGGACATTGCTGGTGATCGGCGCCACTACGACGCCGGTCAGCACCGGAATCGCCTCGGATCGCGTGATGACGAGGACAGGACGCCGCTTGTGCTCGGTCTCGGCCCACCAGATCTCGCCCTGCTTGGGCACGCTCACCAGGGCTCCGCCTCGATCATTGCCCGCGTCGCCTCGTCGGCGCCCGCAAGCTCCTCCTCGGTCTGTGGTTGACGCCTGTATCCCTCGACGATTTCTTCGCCGATCTGCCGTCGCCGATGTTCATCCACCAGCTTTTCCAACCCGATCCGCACGGCCTCCGAGCGGCTGGCGACACGACCGTCGGCGACGAGGCCGTCGAGGTCGGCGACGAGCTTGTCGTCAATGCGCGTGACTACTTGTGCCATGCGAAAAGCATAGCAAGCTGCAACGCGATCGCTCAACTCGACGCGTCCTGGCGAGACGCGACGTCTGCACGGCGACCGTCGCGATCAGGCGGCTACGCCCGCCGGCGCGAACCCGTACGCCTCGGCCAGCTCGGAATCCTTCTTGGCGAGCATTTCGGCGAGCCCGACCATCACCTTGCACTGCTTCCAGGTCGCGTCGTCCTGCATCTTGCCGTCGATCATGTGCACGCCGCGCCCGTCGGGGATCGCGTCGAGCACCTTCTTCGCGAAGGCGACCTCGTCGGGGTCGGGCGAGAAGACCTTCTTGGCGATCGCGATCTGGCCGGGGTGCAGCGACCAGGCGCCGACGCAGCCGAGCAGGAAGGCGGCGCGGAACTGCGTCTCGCAGCCCTCGGCGTCGGAGATGTCGCCATACGGGCCGTAGTAGGGCAGCGCGCCGACCGACGTGCACGCGTCGACCATGCGCGCGATCGAGTAGTGCCACGGGTCCTGCTGGTAGCTCGGGCGCGGCGCGTCGGGGTGCTCGGGGTCGGGGTCGGCGATCGTGCGGTAGCCGGGGTGCCCGCCGCCGACGCGCGTCGTCTTCATCCGCCGCGACGCGGCGAGGTCGGCCGGTCCGAAGCTCATGCCCTGGATGCGCGGCGAGGCGCTCGCGATCTCCTCGAGGTTCGAGACGCCCTGCGAGGTCTCGAGCACGCAGTGGATCAACAGCGGCCGGTCGAGGCCGGCCTTCGCCTCGAGCTGCGCGAGCAGGCGGTCGGCGTAGTGGATGTCCCACGGGCCCTCGACCTTCGGGATCATGATCACCTCGAGCTTGTCGCCGATCTCGGCGACGAGGCGCGTGAGGTCGTCGAGCACGTACGGCGAGGCGAGCTCGTTGATGCGCGTCCACAGCGCGGTCTCGCCGAGGTCCATCTCGCGGCCGACCTTGATCAGGCCCTCGCGCGCGGCCTCCTTGCGTTCGAGCGGGATCGCGTCCTCGAGGTTGCCGACGAGCACGTCGACCTTCGTCGCGAGATCCGGCGTCTTGTCGACCATTTTCGGGTTCGAGAAGTCCATGAAATGGAGCATCCGGGACGGCTTGAACGGGATCTCGCGCGCGGGCTCGGGCGCGTCGATCGCGAGGGGCTTGAGGAAGTCGCGGGGGTTGCGCAAGTCGGCTCTCCTGGGTCTGCGGTCGGGTCTGCGGTTTGGCCGCGACGTCCGATCGCGGCGACCGTGAACGCTATCGGCTGGCGGCGCTTGCTACTGGCTCGGCTGGGTGTGACGCTTGCGCGAGCGCATCCAGCCGCCCGCGCGAATCGCGGCGAAGAGGACGATCACGGCCGCCCAGTACCACCATTCGCCGCGAAACAGCGCCGACGTGATGGCTCCGCTCACTATGCCGCAAGCCCCGCTGAACAGGATCCCGCGCGGGCTGCGCTTGACGATGGCCGTCTGCGATCCTCGCGACATCGAGGCGATCAGGCGAGCGTCCCAAGGCTCCTCACGTGGCATCGAACGTGGATCGTAAACCCGGCCGGCACTCGATCGGCAGCCGATGGATGCGCGCCGGTAGGATCGTGTGCCGCGCAGCCAGCCACGACGCTGTGACGAGGGACCCCCATCCACTGCCGTTGAACGACGCGAGGAGACGCGAAGCAGCCCATGACCGAGACGCAACCCGTCGAGACCGAGCAGGCCGCGCGCGAGGCGAGCGGCGCCCACCCGTACGGCCGCTACCTCGAGGAGTTCGAGGTCGGCGCCGTGTACAAGCACTGGCCGGCGAAGACCGTGACGGAGGCCGACGACCACCTGTTCTGCCTGATCACGATGAACCACCACCCGCTGCACATCAACGACGTGTACGCGCACAAATCGCAGCAGGGGCGCAACGTCGTCGTCGGCCCGCTCGTCTACTCGCTGGCGCTCGGGATGTCCGTGTCGGACGTCAGCGGCAAGGCGATCGCGAACCTCGCGACCGAAGAGCTCAAGCACCCGGCGCCGGTGTTCCACGGCGACACGCTGTTCTGCGAGTCGGAGGTGCTCGAGAAGAAGGAGTCGCGCTCGAAGCCCGACCGCGGCACGGTCAAGGTGCACACGCGCGTGCTCAACCAGGACGGCGTGCTCGTCGCCGAGTTCAAGCGACTGGTGCTCGTCCCGCGCCGCGAGCCGGGAGGCGGCGAGGCGGAGGGCAACGTCGAGTAGAGATGAGGGCCGAACGCGCGTCGAGCACCGACGCCGGCCCGCCGAGAACGCCGCGCGGGCGTGCGATACGCTCTGCGGACCGCCCTTGACGGGCGTGTTTTTCGTTCCCGGGGCCGTGGATGGCCTTCGGAGCGGCGCCGACCGACCGACGAGCGAGTCGGCGCGCCGATCATGACCGCGATCGAGGAGCCGCTTTCCCCATGAACACGACCGCTTCCGCCCCGACGACCAACGAGCGACTGCTGGCCTGGGTCGGCGAGGTCGCGTCTCTGACCGAACCGGCCGAGATCCACTGGTGCGACGGCTCGGCCGAGGAGTACGACAGCCTCTGCCGGGAACTGATCGACGCGGGCACGTTCGAGCGTCTGTCGGACGCGAAGCGGCCGAACTCCTACCTCGCGCTGTCCGATCCGGGCGACGTCGCGCGCGTCGAGGACCGCACGTTCATCTGCTCGCAGACCGAGGACGAAGCGGGGCCGACTAACAACTGGCGCGACCCGGCGGAGATGCGCGAGACGCTGAACGAGCTGTTCGCGGGCTCGATGCGCGGGCGCACGATGTACGTCGTGCCGTTCTCGATGGGCCCGCTCGGCTCCGACCACAGCTACGTCGGCGTGCAGCTGACCGACTCGACGTACGTCGCGGTCTCGATGCGGATCATGACGCGCATGGGCCAGGCGGCGCTCGACGCGCTCGGCTCCGAAGGCGAGTTCGTCCCGTGCCTGCACTCGGTCGGGATGCCGCTCGAGGACGGCGTCGAGGACGTGCCGTGGCCGTGCAACGCCGAGAACAAGTACATCGTCCACTTCCCCGACACGCGCGAGATCTGGTCGTTCGGCTCGGGCTACGGCGGCAATGCGCTGCTCGGCAAGAAGTGCTTCGCGCTGCGGATCGCGTCGGTGATGGCGCGCGACGAGGGCTGGATGGCCGAGCACATGCTGATCCTCAAGCTGACGTCGCCCGACGGCGAGGTCAAGTACATCGCCGGCGCGTTCCCGAGCGCGTGCGGCAAGACGAACCTGGCGATGCTGATCCCGACGCTCGAGGGCTGGAAGGTCGAGACGATCGGCGACGACATCGCGTGGATGAAGTTCGGCGATGACGGTCGCCTGTACGCGGTCAACCCCGAGTACGGGTTCTTCGGCGTCGCGCCCGGCACCGGAGAGCAGACGAACCCGAACGCGATGCACACGGTCGAGCGCAACACGATCTTCACGAACTGCGCGAAGACCGACGACGGCGACATCTGGTGGGAGGGCATGACGAAGGAGGCGCCGTCGCACCTGATCGACTGGCACGGCAACGACTGGACGCCGGAGTCGGACGCGCCGGCGGCGCATCCGAACGCGCGCTTCACGACGCCGGCCGCGCAGGACCCGGCGATCGCGCCCGAGTGGGAGGACCCGAAGGGCGTGCCGATCGACGCGATGCTGTTCGGCGGGCGCCGCTCGACGGTCGTGCCGCTCGTGACCGAGGCGTTCGACTGGGAGCACGGCGTGTTCCTCGGCTCGATGATGAGCTCGGAGAAGACGGCGGCCGCGGCCGGCACGGTCGGCGAACTGCGCTTCGACCCGTTCGCGATGCTGCCGTTCTGCGGCTACAACATGGCCGACTACTTCGCGCACTGGCTGCAGATGGGCCGGCGCGAGGGCGCGAAGCTGCCGAAGATCTTCTACGTCAACTGGTTCCGCAAGGACGAGGGCGGCCGCTTCCTGTGGCCCGGCTTCGGCGAGAACTCGCGGGTGCTCGCGTGGGTGTTCGCGCGCTGCGCCGGCCACGGCGCTGCGACCGACACGCCGATCGGCCTGATCCCGCCGATCGGTCCCGACGGGATCGATACGCGCGGCGTCGACGTGACCGACGAGCACATGGCCGAGCTGCTGCGCGTCGACACCGCCGAGTGGAAGGCGCAGCTGCCGCAGTTCAAGGCGTACCTCGCGCAGTTCGAGCGCCTGCCGGACGCGCTCAACGTGCAACTGCAGGCGCTCGAAGAGCGACTGGGCTAGCCGCTATTCGTGGCCGTGGGAGTCGCCCGCGGCCGCGGCCGGCGGGCGTGACTCCTCGGCGAGCGAGGTGATCGTAAGCGCGCCGCGCGCCGAGGACTCGAGCACCTCGGTCGCCTCCTCGAGTGAGCGCGCGTAGAGCTCGACGAGCAGGTGGACGATGATGCGCGCGTCGTCCTCGTGCTTGTGGAAGCGCACGTGCGTGAAGAACTCGCGCACGCCGTGGTCGCCGAACGCGGCGTAGGAGAGCGCGTCGCCGGCCTCCGGACCGGAGCAGCTCTCGACCTCGTCGGCGTCGACGGTGACCGTGCACGAGGCGACCCACGGCGTGCCGGCGATCATCCGTTCCCAGCGATCCTCGATCGGCTCGACGCGGCTGTTGTTGAAGCCGAGGTGCGGCTGGTCGTGCATGCAGTCGAGGCACTGCACGACGGCCTCCTGCAGCTCGTCGATCACTTCGGCGCGCTCGCCGGTGTCGGGGTCGATCTTGTGGATGCCCTCGTAGTGCACCTGCACCTCGAGGTCCTGCGACCAGCAGCGATAGCAGCGCAGCCAGCTGCGCGCGCCCGTCTCCGGCGTTGACCCGTCCATGGGCGCATTGTAGGACGACCCGGACCGACGAGAACGGGGCGCCCGGGCGGGCGCCCCGTTCCGACGGCTCAGATGTCGCCTGCGCCGGCGACTAGTGGTGGCCCTTCTTCTTTTTCTTGGCCTTGACGGTGAAGTGGTACGCCGTCACCGTCGGTTTGCCACCGAGCTTCGACTTGTAGGTCAGCGTCGCCGTCAGCTGCACCTTGCGGCCTTTGGCGAGCGCTTTCTTGACCTTGCTCGAGGGCTTGACCGTGATCTTCAGCGCGACGCCGGCCTTGCCGCTCGCGGTGACCTTCCCCGAGACGGTCGTCTTCGGCCGGCACTTGCCTTTGATCTTGACCTGGTTGCGCTTGCACTTGACCTTGCGAGCGGCAGCGGCATTGCGCGAGATCGTCGCCGTCGGCACCGTCACTTCGACGGTCGCCGTGCCTTCCTGCGTCGGCACGAACACGATCGTGATCGTCCCGTCGGAGTTGGCGTGGATGCTCTGGACTTTGTAGGTGCTGTTCGGCGTCGGGGCCGGTGGCGCCGGCGCCCAGAGGATCTGCGCGGCCGAGCTCGGCTCGCCGTTGTCGGCCGAGCCGTTGCCGTTCAGGTCGAGGAACATCTGCATCGTGTCGAGTCCTGCCGCCGTCCCGACGTAGCTGATCACGGCCTGCCCCGACGCATCCGTCGTCACGCTGCCCGATTTCGGGTTCGCGCCGCCGATCGAGTAGACGAGCGGCCGACCGGCGTACGGCGTGCCGACGTTGTCGGTCGCCTTCACCGTGACCGTCGCCGTTTCGCCGACGGTGTGCGACTGCGAGACGGGCTGGACGCTGAGCGCGGTCGGAACCTGCGAGCGAGCGACGATCGAGTAGCTCGTCGTCTGCCCTGCCGCCAGCGCGGTCGTCAGGTGGTTGTCCCAGCTGACGCCGGCGCCGTTGTCCATCAGGTTCGGATCGATCGTGTTGTTGAACACGGCGCCGCTCGACTTCGCGGCGATCCGCACGGCGTTCCAGATTCCGTGGTCCTGTTCGATCGTGGGTTCGTAGGGCACGGGCCCGTCCCAGAACCCCTCCTGGTAGTTGTCCCACGTGGGCATCGCTTCGACGAAGCCGCCGAGCGTGCCGGTGTTCGGGTTCTGGCCGCCGATGAACCGTGGCGGCCCTCCGAGGAACACGCCCGTCCCGTGGTCGTCGTTGGCGACGAACAGGTCGCCGGCGAGGATCGCGTGGAAGTACAGCGGCGCGGACGGTGCGTCTTCGCCGCCTTTGCCCGTGACGTTTTCGACGGTGTACGTCGCTGTGAACTGCGGTTCCCCGTTTACGTACGTCGTCACGTCGGTGACCATCGCGTAGTTTTTGCCGCCGATCTGCACCAGGTACTTGGTGTACTCCGAGTACGGGTCCGAGCTCGTGCCGCTGCCGCTCGGCGTCGCCTGCTGTTCGAGGAACGTGTATTCGACGCCGCCTTCGGCGCCGGTGATGTGCGGGCCTGCCGTCCCGTTGAAACCGAACACCTTTTCTTTCAATTCGGTCGGTTGCCCCGCGCCGGCCGACGGGAAGGCGAGGAAGAAGCCGCAGTCGCCTTCGGTGCCGGACGGCGGGTAGAAGTTCGTGCCGACGTTGCTGTAGCTGGACTGACACTGTCCGAGCGTCCCCTGCGAGACCGTGAGCGGATTGCCCGGCAACGTGACGCTGCCCGCGCTCGCGTTCACCGCGCCGGCGCCGAGCAGTCCGGCCACTGCGAGGACGAGCGCCGCGAAGCTTCTTGATCGTTTCGGTCGACGCGTGCTCGGATGAGGCGAGCGCCGACGATCGCTGCTGCTACCAGTCATGCTGTGCCTCCTTGTGCCCCCGACCCAGGCCGCGACCGGGCGCTGACAATTGCGTTGTGCACGCAGCCTATATCGTCGCGATGAACGGCAATTGCGACGTTGGACGCGTTGGCACGGCGCGTGCGGGAATTTCCTGCACGGTCGTACGAATTCGCACTAGCCGAACGTGAACGCGTAGCCGCTGACGCCCGGCGGGAAGCGCAGCCCGAGCCGGTGGCGCTCGTCGCGCGGGAGCGAGACGAGCGTGTACAGCCGCTGGCCGGTGACCGTCACGCGCGCGTCGTGGACGTCGGCGCCGGCGTCCGCCGGCGCGATTGGGCGGCCGTCGAGCAGGACCTGCACCGAGCGCGGGCGCTCGCCTTCGGAGCTGAGCACGAGGTAGACGTGTTTGGCCTGGAACTCGGCGTCGATGCCGGCGCTCGCGATTGCCGTCGCCGGCTGCCCGGCGATTCGCCACGTGCCGCTGAACGCGAAGGCGTTGAGCGCCAGCGGGCCAGTCGGCGACGGGCCGTAGTCGCGGACGCCGTCGCGTGGAGGGTCGACCCAGCCTTCGGCGCGCGCGGTGCCGAGATACGTCTCGGGCGTCGCCTCCTGGCTCGGCACGACGACGCCGCTCGGGTGGCTCCTGGCGCCGACGTCGCCGCCGGCTTCGGCGAGCAGCGCGCGGATCGCCGTTTCGGTCTGGCCGTAGTCGCCCTCGCCGATCGTCGCGTAGCGGACATCGCCCTTCGCGTCGATCAGGTAGTCGGCCGGCCACGCGTCGTTGCCGTACGCGTTCCACGTGCCCATTTCGTTGTCCTGCGCGACCGGATAGCGCAGGCCGAACTGCGCGATCGCGTTGGCGACGTTCGACGCCTCGTGCTCGAACGCGAACTCGGGCGTCTCGACGCCTACGATCGTCAGGCCGTCGTGGCGGTAGCTCGCATCCCACGCCTTCAGGTACGGCAGCGTGCGGATGCAGTTGATGCACGTGTACGTCCAGAAGTCGACGAGCACGACGTGGCCGCGCAGCGACGCGAGCGACAGCGGTCTCATGCCCGGCGTGTTGAACCACTCCTGCGTCTGCATGAATTCCGGCGCCGGGCCGAGGTCCTTGAGCATGTGTGCGGCAGTGAGCAGCGTCGCCTGGCTCGCGTTCGCCGGCGCCGCCTTCACGCCCGAGGCCGAGTCGCTGCACGCCGAGGAGCCGTTTGCCGGCGTGAACCTCGGTTGGTGGCCGCTGATCTCGTGCAGGTGCTTCGTCACGGTTTCCGAGCACTCGAGCGACGCCGTCAGGTTGACGTCGGGGATGTGCTCCGCGACGAACTGGTCGAAGTTGACGTCGAGGTTCGTCAGGATCGCGACGGCCGTGAGGATCATGATCGCGCCGAGCGCGCGCTGCAGCAGCGGTCCGCGACCGGCGCGCCGCACGCGCTCGAACAGCCGCCGGCCGCCGAGCGTCAGCGCCAGCAGCACGAGCGCCGAGCCGAGCGCGTACGCGATCGCGATCGCGACCGTCCTGCCGCTCGCGGCGCTGACGGAGATCACCGCGGCGAGGATCGGACTCGCGCACGGCGTGTAGACGAACCCGAGCGCGCCGCCGACGAGCAGGCCCGAGAGGAAGCCGTCGCCGCCCGAGCGCGGGCCGAAGCGCGCGAGGCGCGAAAGCGGCGCCTCGATTCGCGCGGCGACGTCCGGCACGAACAACGCGGCGCCGAACGCGAGCAGCACGACGATCGCGACGATCCGCAGCGGGTCACTGCCGAGCCCGACTCCGTCGACGACCTTCGCGACGCCGACGATCGTCACCGTGAACGTGATCGACAGGCCGAGCACGATCCCCAGCGGTCGGCGCCTGCCGCCGACGCCGCCTGCCGACAGCAGCGCCGGCAGCACCGGCAGCACGCACGGCGAGAGGGCTGTGCCCGCCCCCGCGAGCACGGCGAAGCCAAGAAGCACGAGCATCGAAGCTGAGCCTACGAGAGCGCGGGTCGCTCAGGCGCCGATTGCCGCCGAGAGCGTCGACTCGACATCGGTCCTGCCGATCGGCCCGACACACGGCGTGCTCGCGCCGGCGCTGCGGTAGCGCTCGACGCCGGCGCGAACCTCCGAGGCGTCGCCGATCGCCGCGAGCTCGGCGAGGAACTCGTCGGAGATCGCGGCCTGCATCGCCGGCAGGTCGCCCGCGGCGGCGTCGTAAGCGGCGATCTCCCCGCCGAAGCCCGAGCGCTCGATCATCGCGCGGTAGAACGGCAGCCCGAAGTACGGGATCAGCTCGCCGCGCATCGTCGCGCGCACGGCGTCCGGGTCGTCGGTCAGCGCCGCCGGGACGGCCGGTGCGACGTCGAAGCCCTCGAGCGTCAGGCCCGCGCGCTCGCGCCCGGCGCGAACCTCCGGGATCACGACGTCCTCGATGTACTTCGGCGTGCACAGCCACAGCAGCACGCCGTCGGCGATCTCGCCGGCGAGGCGCAGCATCGCAGGGGAGAGCGCGGCGACGTAGATCGGCAGCCGCGGGCGCGGCTCGACGCCGAGCAGGCGAAAGCCGGTCCGCCACTTCTCGCCGGCCGGCGGGTCTTCGCCGCGCAGGATCGCGCGGACGATCGACGCGTACTCGCGCATCTCGGCGACCGGCCGGTCGATCGTCTGCCCGTGCCAGCCTTCGACGACCGGGCGGTGCGAGACGCCGAGGCCGAGGTTCAGCCGCCCGCCGGACAGCTCGTCGATCGTCGCCGCCGTCTGCGCCATCGTCGCCGGCGTGCGCGTGTAGATCGGCACGACGCCGGGGCCGACACGGATCCGGCTCGTCGCGAGCGCGTACGCCGTCACGACCGTCAGCGACTCGCGTCCGGCGATGTGCGTCACGTACGCAGCCTCGTAGCCGAGCGACTCGGCGAGCTTGACGCGCTCGATCGCCTGCTCGAGCGAGCGTCCGGTCGAGACGAAGCAGCCCGTCGCCATGCGCGGCAGCATAGGGCAGGGCGGCCCGGGGCGTGGAGCGCCGGCTCCGGCCCCGGACGGTCGTGGATCCGGTCTACGCGACGCTCACCCAGGCGTGACGGCCCACGTGCCCCAGCTGCCGTACCCGTACGCCCCGGTGCTGAAGCCGGGCAGCGTCACGAGGACGAAGCCGAGCTTGCTGGCGCCGGATTTGCCCTGAGAGTCCGGATTGAACACGCTGTCTTCGCCGTTGGCCACCTGTCCGCCCTCGTAGACGCATAGGTTGCCGCGGCGCGCGGCCGGTTCGGCGGCCGTCCCGGGGCATTCGGGAGTCGGCGAGTCGCTGACGGTGATGACGTGCGTGGCCGGCACGGACGCGAGTGGAAGCTGGAACGTGACGGCGTCATGGGCGGCCGGCTCGGCGAGTTTCCCGCTTTCGGTGAAGTAGCCGTATGCGTCGTAAGTGCCTCGCATCGTGCGCCCGCTCGGAGCGGTTTCCAGTTGCGGGCCGGCCGGACCCGTTGGGCCGGTTGCGCCCTGCGCTCCCGGTGCGCCGCTTGCGCCGGTCGCTCCGTTGGCGCCCGGTCGGCCCTGCTGGTTCAGCGAAAGCGTCGTCGCGCTCTTCGGGCATCGCTTGCCGGTGTGCAGCGCCGTGAGCGCGCCGTGCCGGCCGACGCACACGCGCACGACTCCGCCCGGGTCGACGAACGCGTTCGTCGCCGCGTACGCGCCGCCCCCGAGCGCGGCGAACACGGCGATCGTCGCCATCGCGTTGGCGTACGTCACGTGCGCCCTCAGCCTCGCCGGCATCGCAAGCCCCCTCCACTCGTTGACACGCTCAACCTACCGGAGTACGAGCGTGGCTTCGTGAGGCGTCGGGCGAAAAGCGCGGGTGCTCAGCGGCGCAGCAGCACGTAGACGGTGCAGATCGCGAACGCGATTTGCCCGAACGCGAGCGCCGTGCCGAGGTTGATCGCGCCGAGCGCGCCGGCGAGCGCGCTCGCGAGCACGAACGCGCCGAACATCAGCGCGAGGTCGATCAGCGGGCCGCGCCTCATCGCTCGACCGCCTGTGCCTCGAGCGCGGCGACGAGCGCCGCCGTGTCGAGCGTCGCATCCTGCTCGGCGAGCAGCCGCTCGGCCGCGCGGCGACCGCCGAGCGCGCGGACGCCGCGCTCGCCGTGCTCGTGCGTGAACTCGGCGAGCGCCGTCGCGCGCCGCGCGCGCAGCCGCCGCTCGGCGACGTCGGCGCCGGCGCGGTGCTCGCGCAGCGCCGCGACGAGCTCGTCGACGCCCTGCGGCGGCGAGAGCGAGGACACGGCGACGACCGACGTCGCGCTCGAGCCGAGCGAGCGCAGCGCGGCGCTGACGTCGCGTCGCGTTCGCAGCGCGATCTGCCCGAGGTCGGACTTCGTGATCACGAGCACGTCCGGGATCTCCATGATCCCCGACTTCAGGAACTGCAGCACGTCGCCGCTGCCCGGCTGCACGACGACGACGACAGTGTCGGCGACGTCCGCCACCTCGGTCTCGGCCTGTCCGACGCCGACCGTCTCGATCACGACGGAGTCGAACGCCGCGGCGAGCGCGTGCGCGGCGGCGCGCGTCGCCCACGCGAGGCCGCCGAGCCGCTCGCCGGCCGACGTCGAGCGGATGAACACGCCGCGGTCGTGCGGGTCGAAGTCGATCCGCGCGCGGTCGCCGAGCAGCGATCCGCCCGAGCGCCGCGAGCTCGGGTCGACGGCGAGCATCGCGACGCTCTCGCCGTCCGCGCGCCACGCGCGCAAGAGCGCCGAGAGCAACGTCGACTTGCCCGCGCCCGGCGGCCCGGTCACGCCGATCACGTGCCCCGGCGCCTCGCCGCCGAGCGCCGCGGGCGAGACCTCGGCGAGCAGCGCGCCGGCCTGCTCGCGGTCGGCGTCGGTCGAGCTCTCGAGCAGGTTCAGCGCGGCGGGCGCGGCGCTCAGGTCGCGTTCGCGCAGGCGAGTCCCAAGCGCGGCGCCGACCCCGTCCTGCGGCCGCGGCGCCCCGCTCACGCCGCGCCGCTGGCGGCCGCGGCGCTGCCGGCGACCGCCGCCGCGCCGTCCGCGTCCGCGCCGTCGGCGTCGAGCAGCTCGACGATGTCGCGCATGATGCGCGTGATGTCGAAGTCCTTCGGCGTGTACACCGCCGCCACGCCCGCCTCGCGCAGCGCCGCGACGTCCTGCTCGGGGATGATCCCGCCGACGACGACCGGCGCGCTGACGCCGGCGTCGCGCAGCGCGCTCGATCACGGCCGGGATCAGCTCGCGATGCGAGCCCGACAGGATCGACAGGCCGATCACGTGCACGCCCTCCTGCAGCGCCGAGGCGGCGATCTGCGCCGGAGTCAGGCGGATGCCCTCGTAGACGACGTCCATGCCGGCGTCGCGCGCCCGCACGGCGATCTGCTCGGCGCCGTTGGAGTGGCCGTCGAGGCCGGGCTTGCCGACGAGGATCTTCGGCCGGCGGCCGAGCTTTTCCTCCAGGCGCGCGACCTCCTCGCGCAGCTCGGCGAGGTCGGCGTCGGCCGGCGCCGCGGCGGCCTCGCCGACGCCGGTCGGCGCGCGGTAGCTGCCGAACACCTCGCGCAGCGTCCGCGCCCACTCGCCGGTCGTCGCGCCTGCGCGCGCGGCGGCGATCGTCGCCGTCATCAGGTTCTGCGTCTCGTCCTGCGCCGCCCGCGCGAGCTCGGCGAGCGCCTCGATCGACCGCGGGCTCCTCGCGCGCGGCGCGCCACGCGCGGACGCCCTCGATCTGCTCGGCTTCGACCTGTGGGTCGACGACGAGGATGCCGCCCTCGGCGTCGGCCGTCAGCGGCGACTCCTCGGTCTCGGCGTAGCGGTTCTGGCCGACCACGACCTGCTCGCCCGCCTCGATCCGGCGCAGCCGCTCGCGGTGGGAGTCGACGAGCGCGCCCTTCATGTATGCGACCGCCTCGACGGCGCCGCCGTGCTCGGCGACGACGGCCATCTCGGCGCGCGCGCCGTCGAGCAGCTCGGCGACGAGGCCGTCCATCACGATCGAGCCCTCGAAGATGTCGGGGTACTCGAGCACGTCGGTCTCGTACGCGAGCACCTGCTGGATCCGCAGCGACCACTGCTGGTCCCACGGCCGCGGCAGCCCGAGCGCCTCGTTCCAAGCCGGCAGCTGGATCGCCCGCGCGCGCGCGTCGCGGCCGAGCGTGACCGCGAGCGTCTCGAGCACGATCCGCTGCACGTTGTTCTCCGGCTGGGACTCGGTCAGGCCGAGCGAGTTGACCTGCACGCCGTAGCGGAAGCGCAGATGGCGTTCGTTCTGCACGCCGTAGCGCTCGCGGCCTAGCTCCTCCCACAGGATCGACATCGCGCGCAGCTTCGCGTGCTCCTCGATGAAGCGCACGCCGGCGTTGACGAAGAACGAGATCCGCCCGAAGACCTGCTCCATCAGCTCCTGCGCCTCGGCGCCGCCGGGCTCGTGCGCTCGCTCGACGCGCTCGCGCGCCGAGTCGAGCACGGCGATCGCGTTGCTCATCGCGTAGGCGATCTCCTGCACCGGCGTCGCGCCGGCCTCCTGCAGGTGGTAGGAGCAGATGTTGATCGGGTTCCACTTCGGAACGTGCTCGACCGTGTACGCGATCATGTCGGCGATCAGCCGCATCGAGGCGGCCGGCGGGAACGCGTAGGTGCCGCGCGCGAGGAACTCCTTGATGATGTCGTTCTGCGTCGTGCCCTGCAGCTGCGCCTGGGCGACGCCCTGCTCCTCGGCGGCGACGATGTACAGCGCCAGCAGCCATGCGGCGGTCGCGTTGATCGTCATCGACGTGTTCATCTCGCCGAGCGGAATGCCGTCCATCAGCGCGGCCATGTCGCCGCGGTGGGCGACCGGCACGCCGACCTTGCCGACCTCGCCGCGCGCGAGCTCGTCGTCGGGGTCGTAGCCGGTCTGCGTCGGCAGGTCGAATGCGACCGACAGTCCCGTCTGGCCCTTCGCCAGGTTGCGCCGGTACAGCTCGTTCGACGCCTTCGCAGTCGAGTGTCCGGCGTACGTGCGCATCATCCACGGACGGTCGCGCTCGGGTAGGCGCGGTGAGTGCTCGGCGCTCATATGCGCAATTGTACGGTTGCGCTGCGCGCTTTATCCTCTTGTCCGTGAGCCAGACCGTCGAGCTGCCGCGAGTCGGAGGCCCGGGCAGCGGCCTCGGGGGCTCGTGGCGCGTGATCGTCCGCAACGACGATCACAACACGTTCGAGCACGTCGCGCGGACGCTCGCGCGCTTCATCCCCGGCATCACGCTCGCGCGCGGGCACGAGATCGCCAACGTGATCCACAGCTCCGGCCAGGCGATCGTCTTCACCGGCATGCAGGAGCCGGCCGAGCACTACTGGGAGCAGCTGAAGGGAGCGGGGCTGACGATGGCCCCGCTCGAGCAGGGCTGAGCTAGGCCGACTCGCCCTCGATCACGTGGGGCACGCCGTTGCCGTGCCCGTTGCCGTTCGGCGGTGTGCCCGTGTGGATCTCGCCGCCGGCCGTCTTGTCCCACCAGCCGTACAGCACCGGCACCTGGTACCAGCTCGAGTGGATCGCGCGAAAGCGCGTCATCTCCGGGCCGGCCCAGTACGCCTCCCACTGGAGTTTGTCCTCGAACGCCGCGAGCTGCTGGAACTTGTAGCGGTCGTCCCGCGCGCGGTAGATCGCGTAGGAGCTCGCGCCGTAGCGCAGCGCGGCGGCGGCGACCGGCTCGAGCTCCTTCTCGAAGTCGTCCGCGCGGAAGCCCGTGGCGTACCACGGGACGATCACCGTGCCGGCCACTACGCGCCCACCTCCGCGTGGATCGCGCCCGGACCGTCGGCCGTCTTGCCTTCGCCCTCGCGCTCGGCGCCGACGAGGATCGAGATCTTGCCGAGGTGCTTGTTCTCGAGCATCAGCTGGTGCGCTTCGGCGACGCCGTCGAAGCCGAGCGTGCGCCACAGCACCGGGCGGATCTGACCGGACTCGATCAGCTCGTTGGCCTTCGTGCACTCGTACGCGTTGGCGAAGTGCGAGCCGAGGATCTCCTTCTGCTTCATCCACAGGTAGCGCACGTCGAAGTCGAGGTTGTAGCCGGTCGTGCCGGCGCAGATCACGACCTTGCCGAACGGCTTGACCGTGAACACCGACGTCGGGAACGTCGCCTGGCCGACGTGCTCGAAGACGATGTCGGGCGCGTCGCCGAGGATCTGCTTGACGCGCTTGGCGAATTCGCGCGAGACGCCGAAGCGCGCCTTCTCCTCCTCGGGCGTCTCCGAGCCGGTGCGCATCATCCCCTTGAACTCGGCGCGGTCGATGTAGTCGACGGCGCCGAGGCGCTTGACGAGCTCGCCCTTCTCGGCCGAGGAGACGACGCCGACGCAGTGCGCTCCGGCCGCGGCGCAGAGCTGCGTCGCGAACACGCCGAGGCCGCCCGCCGCGCCCCAGATCAGCACCTTCTGACCGGCCTGCAGCTTGCAGCGCGTGATCAGCATGCGGTACGCCGTGAAGTACACGAGGCCGTATGACGCGGACTCCTCCCACGTCAGCGCGTGCGGCTTCGGCAGGAGCTGCTGCGCCTGGACCTTCGTGAACTGCGCGAACGATCCCCACGTCGTCTCGTAGCCCCAGATCTTCTGCGACGGCGCCGCCATCGGGTCGAGTCCGTGCACCTCGGGGTCCTCGTAGGAGGCCTGGTTGCAGTGCACGACGACCTCGTCGCCCGGCTTCCAGCGCGTCACGCCGGCGCCGACCTTCCAGACGATGCCCGACGCGTCCGAGCCGCCGATGTGGTGGCCGTACTCGGGGTGGTCGCCGTACTTCATCACCGACACCGGCTTGCCGAGCGCCGCCCACACGTTGTTGTAGTTGACGCCGGCCGCCATCACGCGGACGATCACCTCGAACGCGCCCGGCTCGGGCACCTCGATCTCCTCGACCTGGAACGCGTCCTTCGGTTCGCCCTGGCGCTCCTCGCGGATCACCCACGCGGCCATCGTCTTCGGCAGCTCGCCGGGCTCGGTGTTGACGTCGGATACCTGCTGCAGGTCGAGTGCCACTGGCCTATGAACCTCGCGTGCTCGGGGACAAGATGCGCCCCGCCATCCTACCCGGCCGGCGTGGAGCGGGCGCGACCGCGATCGGTCACGCCGCCTCGCAGCGCTCCGTGTCCGGCTAGACGTTCGGCCGATCGGCGCCCGCGGCGTGCTGTAGGTTCCGCACGATGGCGAAACGATCGGGGGTTTTGGCCGGCGCGATGCTCGCGCTGGGGCTGCTCGCCTCGCCGGCCGGCGCGACCGAAATGACCGTCGGCTGCGCGGGTCTGCAGAGCGCGCTGACCGGGGCGAAAGCCGGCGACAAGATCACGCTGAACGAGCTCTGCAAAAGCGGTTTCCCGTACGTGCTCCCCGCGGTGCCGGCGACGCTCGTGGGCACGCCGGGGGCGGGCTTCGACGGCGGCGCCACCGTGCAGCTCGAAGGCAGCGGCGCCTCGCCGACGATCGAAGGCCTGATCTTCGAGAACGCGACGAATCCTGCGACGAAAAGCGGCGGCGCGCTGAGCCTCAACGTCGCCGGCAAACCCGCGACGGTGACGCTCGCGCACGACACGTTCGTCAACGACCACACTCCCAACGGCGAAGGCGGCGCCGCCAGGATCAACACGAACCCCGCCGTCGTCACGGTCAGCGACACGACGTTCAGCGGCAACAGCGCCGGCGGCGTCGGCGGCGCACTGGAGATCTTCGGCGGGGAAGCGAAGCTGAGCGACGACACGTTCAGCGGCAACAGCGCCACCGGGCCGGAAGGCCTCGGCGGGGCGTTGTACGCCAGCACGGGCATCGGCCCGATCACGCTTTCGGGCTCGCAGTTCAACGCCAACGCGGCAGTCGGCGGCGGCGGCGGCGCGGTGCTCGAAACCGGGACCAGCGGCACCGGCTTCGTGTTGAGCGACAACACGTTTAGCCACAACAGCGTCTCCGACCCGGGCGGCGTCAGCAGCGAAGGGCGCGGCCATCTCGGCGGGGGCCTCTCGTTGTTCACGGACGCCACGACGCCCTCGAGCGCGGTGCAGAGCGCGAACACGTTCGACGCCAACACGGTCAGCTTCAAAGCGGCGCCGGTGTCGGCGATGGGCGGCGGCGAGTCGACGACGCGCGTCGCGCTGCAGAGCACGGGCGACCGCTTCACGAACAACGCGCTGCAGCCGCCGAGCGAAGCGACGATCAAAGGCGTACACGTCTTCGGCTGGGGCGCCGGCCTGTCCGTGGCGCAGTGCAGCGACACGACCGAAACACCGCCTGCCGGCCCAACGTCGTCTCGACGCTGAGCGACGCGGTCGTCGCGGGCAACACGCTGCAGAGCGGTCCGAGCGCCAACGGCGCCGGCGTCTACGTCGGCTTCGTCTGCGCCACCGCCTACACGACGCTCCAGCTCGAGGACTCGACGGTCTCCGGCAACGTCGTCTCCGGTGCGAGCGGGCCGGTCGCCGGGATCAGCGGAGGTCCGCACGACGTCCTCTCGCTCGCCAACACGATCGTCGCCGGCGACAGCGGCGGCGCCGAGCTCGGCGGCTTTCAGGGACTCACCGGCGTCAGCGCGACGTTCAGCGACGTCTGCTCGGGCTCTTCGGCGTTCGCGGGGGCCGGCAACATCTGCGCCGACCCGCAGCTGATCGGCTCGGGCCCCGGCAGCGCCGACGTGCGCGAGACCGCCGCCAGTCCGACGCTCGAGCGAGGGCTCGAACGGCCTGGTTCCGGCCGGCCTGAGCACCGACGCCTTCGGCGGCCCGCGCGTGCTCGGTCCGATCCTCTGCGGCGCGAGCCCGGCCGCGATCGTCGACATCGGCGCCGCCGAGTACGCCTACCCGGCCCCCTCGTGCCCGCCGACGCCGCCGGCGTTGCCGATCGTGGCGCCCACGGCGCCGGTCCTGTCGAACCTCACCGAGTCCGCGATCGCGTGGCGCGTCGGCAAGCTGCTCGCCAAGCTCAGCGCCAGGCGCCCGGCGCGTCACCCGAAGTACCCGGTCGGCACGACGTTCTCGTTCAGACTCGATCGCGCCGCGCTGGTGACGTTCAAGTTCACGCGCGCCGCTCCCGGTCGCAGGCTCGGCAGGCGCTGCGTCGCGCAGACGCGCAAGAACAGGCGCAAGCGCCGCTGCACCCGCACGATCGTCGCCGGCACGCTCGTCCTCGCCGCTCACGCGGGGACGAACAAGGTCCGTTTCCAGGGGCTGCTCGCGAAGGGCAAGCGGCTCGCGCCCGGCCGCTACACGCTGCTCGTCACCGCGAGCGCGTCCGGCAAGCGCTCCTTGACCGGGAACATCGGCTTCACGATCGTTCGCTGAGCGGCGCGAGCGGCAGCTCGACGACCGTCGCGCTCGTCCCGTGCTCGCCGACGGTCACCGTCGCGCCAGGTTCGGCCTCGCGCCGCACCAGCGCCAGCGCGATCGGCCCGTGCTCGGGCGAGCGCGCGACGCTGCCGAGCTGGCCGACGACGCGCTCGCCGAGGCGCAGCTCCTCGCCGCTCGCGGCCGGCGCCGACAGCAGCAGCCCGCGCAGCTGGCGGTTGGGCTTGCCCTTGTAGTACAGCCGCGCGACCGTCTCCTGCCCGACGTAACAGCCCTTCGTGAAGCTCACCGCGCGCTCGTTCAGGCCCGCCTCCTGGGGAATCGTGCTGTCGTCGACGTCGACGCCGAAGCGCGGGCGACCGGCTTCGATCCGTACGCACTCGGCTGCCTGCTCGGAGACCGCGACCGCGCCGCGCGCGAGCAGCGACTCGCGCAGTCGCTCGGTGTCCGCCGAGTCGCACAGCAGGTCGACGCCGACGTCCGTGCGGATCGCGAGCGCCGCGATGCCGTCGATCTCGACGGGCGCGTTCGCGTGCTCGTGCTCGGACAGTCGCTCCGCGCTCGCGACGCGCTCTGACTCGGGTCCGATCAGCGACAGCAGCCCGCGCTCGAGCGTGCGCTTGTGCAGTTCCACGTCGAAGCCGATCTTGTAGCGGCGGATCATGTCGAACAGCGCTTGCAGCGCGACACGCTCGGTGTCGAGCAGCAACTCACCGTCGACCGCGAGGACCCGCACGTCGCCGAGCATCTTGCCCTTGTGCGTCAAGAAGGCCGCATAGCGGCCCTCGCCGGGGCCGAGATCGGCGAGCTCGTTCGTCACCTGCCCGTTGAGGAACTCGACCGCGCCGGCGCCGCTCAGCGCGAGCTTGCCGCGCTCGGAGCGGTCGGTCACGCCGCACGCCTCGCGCACGGCGCGATGCTCGGCGGCGAGCTGATCTGTGTCGGTCGCGGCCACGCTTTCGAGCATAGCCCGCGCTACGCTTGCGCTCGAATGGCCCTCGCCGACACCTTCCAGCGGACCGTCGACGCGCTGCCCGACGACTGGACCGACCTCGAGCTCGACCTGCGGATCGCCGACGAGTCGCGCTACGTCGAGGCGGCGCTGTATCTCGCGACGTGCAACGCACGCCCCTACTCCAAACACGACTGGCACTGGCGGCTGCTCGTCGCCCACCGCTTCGGCCACGCTGCCTCGGCGCAGACCGTCCACGGCACGCTCGCGCTGCTCGACGAAGCCGGCATCGACGGCGAGCTCGTCGTGCGCGAGACGCGCAGCGGCCGCGCCGAGATCACGCAGGGCTGGGGCCGCCCGCAATCGGCTCGCGAGGAGTTTCGCCGCCTGCGGGCGCTGTAGCGATGGCGCGCGTCCTCGCGCTCGTGCCCGACCTGCTGTTCGGCTCGCGCGTGCAGGGCACGCTGAGCGCCGCCGGCCACGAAGTCGAGCTGATCGGCGACGCGCCGCGGCTGCGCGAGCGGCTCTCCGCGCCTGACGAGCCGCGTGCGGACGTGCTCGTCGTCGATCTCACCGACGCCCAGCTCGACGGCGCCGCTCTGCACGAATCGCTCGTCGACAACGACCTGCTCGACGGGATCAAGGCGCTCGCGTTCTACTCGCACGTCGACGTCGACACCGGCCAGCGCGCGCGCGACGCCGGCTTCGACCTCGTCGTGCCGCGCTCGCGCATGGCGCGCGAGGGTCCGCAGCTCGTCGCGCGCCTCGCCGGCGAGCGCGACGGCTGAACGCCGATGGACGCGCGAGCGCGGGCGAGGAGCATGCTCGAAAGCCCGTTCTTCGACTTCGCGCCGTGGATCGTCATGTCGGTGCTCGTCGGGCCGCGGCGCTTCGTGCTGGCGACCGCGCTCGCATTCGGCTGCGCGTGCGCGATCGCCGTCGCCAACCGGCTCGTCGGTGTCAGGCTGAAAGTCCTCGACGCGGTCGGCATCGCCTTCTTCGCGGCGCTCGTGCTCGTCGGGCTGCTCGTCGACGACGTCAGCCGGCACTGGCTCGAGCGCTGGTCGGGCGACATCTCGAACACGCTGATCGCGTTGATCGCGCTCGGCTCGATCCTCGCGCGCAAGCCGTTCACCGTGCAGTACGCGCACGAGACGATCGCGCCCGAGCACTGGGACAAGCCGCGCTTCATGCGCCTGAACTACCGCGTCACGTGGGTCTGGACCGGCGCCTTCGCGCTGACCGCGCTCGTCGGCTTCCTC
The DNA here is from genome assembly GCA_963782925.1 of uncultured Solirubrobacteraceae bacterium. GTDB lineage: Bacteria > Actinomycetota > Thermoleophilia > Solirubrobacterales > Solirubrobacteraceae > Palsa-744. The sequence continues at coordinate 522,845 of CAWALH010000002.1, read as the reverse complement.
GGCGACGGCCCGCTCGACCAGCCCGACAACCTGTGGACGAACTGGATCGTCCAGATCGCCGCGCTGATCCTCGCGCTGCGCTTCACCGAGTGGTACCCCGACCGTGCGATCGCGCTCGAGCAGCTCGCCGACGGCGAACCCGGCGAGCCGCCGCAGACCGTGCGCGAGCTCGTCATCCCGCTCGCCGGCTACCTCGTGCCCGTCGGCGTCCTCGTGCTGTGCGTCGGCGGCGCGCCATGGTGGGTCGGCGCCGGGCTGATCGTCCTCGGCGCGCTCGCCGCGCACCGCCTCGGCGTCGAAGAGGACGAGATCGAGGAGGACGAGATCGAGCGGGCCGGCGGCGTCGCCTAAGCGGCCGCTTCGTGCGCGCGGCGGCGCATCATCAGCGGGCTGTCCGGCGTCGCGCCGGGCCCCGGAACGGCGCGGGCATCGCGAGCCTGCAGGCGCGCGCCGCACTTCTCGCAGATCCGGTGCTCGTCGACGCTCCCGCCGCACCCGCGATGCTCGATCCGCACGGCAGGGCCGTCCGGCGGCGGCGTGTGGCGGTCGCCCCACTGCATCAGCGACACGACGATCGGCCACAGGTCGATGCCCTTCTCCGTCAGCCGGTACTCGTAGCGCGGAGGACGCTCCTGGTAGGCGACGCGCTCGAGCACGCCCTGGTCGATCAGCTTCTGCAGGCGTGCGTTCAGCACGTTGCGCGCGATCCCCAGGTTCGCCTGGATCTGGTCGAAGCGGCGCAGGCCGAGGAACACGTTGCGCACGATCAGCAGCGACCAACGCTCGCCGACGACCTTGAGCGCCCCGGCGATGCTGCACGTCTGATTCTTGTAGTCGCTGCCCAGCATCTGCAATCGAACCTGTCTTCCTCTCTCCCATAAAAGTATAGCCGAGAGAGTTGCATCACGCAACTCTTATGCTAGGGTCCGTTTCGTCATGCAACGGAAATGGATCGTCTCGCTGATCGTCTGCGTCGGGGTCTTCATGTCGAGCCTCGACCTGTTCATCGTCAACATCGCGTTCCCCGCGATCGGCAGGCACTTCGGCGGCGCCTCGCTCGGCTCGCTCTCGTGGATCCTCTCCGGCTACGCGATCGTCTTCGCCGCGCTGCTCGTCCCCGCCGGGCGCTGGGCCGACGCGTTCGGGCGCAAGCGCGCCTTCCTGCTCGGCCTCGCCGTCTTCGTCGCGTCGAGCGCCGCCTGCGCGCTCGCTCCGTCCGTCGGCTTCCTGATCGGCGCGCGCGTCGTGCAGGCGCTCGGCGGCGCGCTGATGCTGCCGACCTCGCTCGGCCTGATGCTGCCCGAGTTCGCCCCGCACGAGCGCCACGTCGCGATCGGCGTCTGGGCCGCGACCGGCGGCATCGCCGCCGCCTCCGGCCCGCCGCTCGGCGGCCTGCTCGTGCAGGCCGACTGGCGCTGGGTCTTCCTCGTCAACGTCCCCGTCGGCCTGCTCGGTCTCGGCTTCGGCCTGCGCACGCTCGTCGAGCGCCGCGAGCGCGGCGCGCTGCGCCCCGACCTGCTCGGCGCCGGTGCGCTGATCCTCGCCGTCGGCGCGCTCGTCGTCGCGATCGTCAAGGGCCAGGAGTGGGGGTGGAGCTCGGCGCGCGTGATCGCGCCGCTCGTGCTCGCCGCCGTGCTGCTGCCGCTGATCGGGCGGCGCTCCGAGCGCCACGCCGCGCCGATCGTCGAGCCGGCGATGCTGCGCGTGCGCACGTTCGGCCTCGCCGTCGGCGCCTCGCTCTTGTTCTTCGCCGGCTTCGGCGCGATGCTGCTCTCCGGCGTCCTCTTCCTCACCGGCGTGTGGCACGAGAGCGTCCTCACCGCCGGGCTGATGCTGTTCCCCGGGCCGGCGATGGCGACCGCCTTCAGCATCCCCTCGGCGCGGCTCGGCGCGCGCTTCGGCTACCGCCTGCCCGGCGTCGCCGGCGCGCTCGTGTTCGCCGCCGGCTCGGCCTGGTTCATCGCGCGCACCGGCCAGCGGCCCGCCTTCTGGTCGGAGTACCTGCCCGGCTCGATGATCGGCGGCGCCGGCGTCGGGCTGATGATCCCGACGCTGACCGGCGCCGGCGCCTCCTCGTTGCCGCCCGCGCGCTTCGCGACCGGCGCCGCCGTGCTGACGATGGGACGCCAGATCGGCGTCGCGCTGGGCGTCGCCGTGCTCGTCGCAGTGCTCGGCGCCGACCCGACGAGCGCCTCCGACTTCCACACGGCTTGGCTGATAACCGTCGCCGGCGGGCTCGCCGCCGGCTTGGCGATGGCCGCGATCGGGCCGCCCGCGCTGAATGCGGCGGGCGCGGACGGCCCGGCGCGGCCGACCATCGCAGAGCCGATCTCAGACCCGCTGATCGTCGAGCCGCTGATCGTCGAGGAGGTAGCAAGATGAGCCCACAGTCGTCGCAACTCCATGCCGCCACGCGCACGCGCACGTTCAGCTGGCAGGACCCGGCGGCGAGCGCCGCCGAGGGTCTGAAGCTGGCCGGGCTCGACTACATCCGCGCGATCCAGTCCGGCGAGCTGCCGCCGCCTCCGATCGCGAGGCTGCTCGACATGGAGATCGTCGAGGCCGAGCACGGTCGCGCCGTCTTCGCGCTCACGCCCGCCGAGTGGATGTACAACCCGATCGGCATGGTCCACGGCGGCGTCGCCGCGACGATCCTCGACTCGTGCATGGGCTGCGCCGTGCACACGACGCTGCCCGCCGGCGTCGGCTACACGACGACCGACGTGCAGCTGCGCTACATCCGCGCGATGGGCAGCGCCACCGGCAGGGTGCTAGCCGAGGGGCGCGTCGTCCACGCCGGGCGGCGCACCGCCACCGCCGAGGGACGCGTCTTCACGCACGACGGCGAAGTGCTGATCGCTCACGGCAGCACCGGCTGCGCGATCCTGCGCTGACGCGCCGCGTCTGCGCCCGAGCGCTCAGCTCGCCTCGGTCGCCTGCGTGCGACCGATCTCCGCCAGTTCGGCCTCGCTCGGTTCGAGCGGCACGATCGCGCCGTTCGGCACGCGCTGGCCGTATGGCAGCCAGCGCCCGATGCGGACCGACAGCGCCGCGCGGATCACCATCCCGTGACAGACGACGAGCGCTGGCAGCGGGCCGGCTTCGACGTCGTCGAGCGCCGCGCCGACGCGCTCCTCCTGCGCCACGAACGACTCGCCGCCGGGGAACGCGAAGTCGGGGTCGGCGTTGGCGAACGCCGCGAACAGCTCCGGCGTCTCGGCGATCACCTCCGCGAACGAGCGGTTCGTCCAGTCGCCGGCGTCCGTCTCCATCAAGCGCGCGTCCTCGCGCGGCTGCAGGCCGATCCGCTCCGCGACGGCGTCCGCCGTTTCGCGCGCGCGCAGCAGCGGGCTGCACCACAGCGCCGCGAAGCCGTACGACGCCGCGCGCTCGGCCAGCGCGCGCGCCTGCTCGCGCCCGAGATCGTCGAGCGGAACGGGCTGCTGGCCCTGGAAGCGCCCCTCGTGGTTGTACGCCGTCCTGCCGTGGCGCGCCAGGTAGACGCCGGAGGGGGTGGGGTCGGTCACGGAAGGCGGGGCCGGTCGGGCCGGAGCGGCCGCTCAGTCCAGATCGAAGCGATCGAGGTTCATGACCTTGTCCCATGCGGCGACGAAGTCGCGCGCGAACTTCTCGCCAGCGTCGTCTGACGCGTAGACCTCCGCCAGCGCCCGTAGCTGCGCGTGCGAGCCGAACACGAGGTCGACCGACGTCGCGGTCCACCTGGGCTCGCCGCTCGCGCGATCACGGCCCTCGTAGAGGTTCTGGGCTGCGCCGCTCCCGTTCGAGCTCGCCGCCCGCCACTCGGTGGCCATGTCGAGCAGGTTGACGAAGAAGTCGTTGCTCAACGTCTCAGGCCGGTCGGTGAGGACGCCGTGCTGAGACTGCCCGTGGTTGGCGTTCAGCGCGCGCAGGCCGCCGACGAGTGCCGTCATCTCCGGCGCCGTCAGCCGCAGCATGAACCCGCGCTCGAGCAGTCCGTGCTCGAGCGGCATCGACTCGCCCGCGCGGAAGTAGTTGCGGAAGCCTTCGACCGTCGGCTCGAGCACGGCGAACGAGTCTGCGTCGGTCTGCTCCTGTGAGGCGTCGGTGCGCCCCGGCGTGAACGGGACGCTGAGGTCGTGTCCGACGGCGCCGGCCGCCTGCTCGACCGCCGCACAGCCTCCGAGCACGATCACGTCGGCGAGCGAGACCCGCTTGCCGTCGGACCGCGAGTCGTTGAACTCCCGCTGGAGCTGCTCGAGTGCCTGCAGCGCGCCGGCGAGCTCGGACGGTTCGTTGACCTCCCAGTCCTTCTGCGGCGCGAGGCGCAGCCGCGCGCCGTTGGCGCCACCGCGCTTGTCGGTGCCGCGGAACGACGACGCCGCCGCCCACGCCGTCGCGACGAGCCGCGAGATCGAGAGCCCCGACGCGAGGATCCTCTCCTTCAGCGTCGCTATCTCGGCCTCGCCGATCGGCTCGCCGTCGGCCGCCGGCACGGGGTCCTGCCACAGTTGCGGCTCGGGAACCCAAGGGCCGAGGTAGCGCGAGACCGGTCCCATGTCGCGGTGCAGCAGCTTGTACCAGGCCTTCGCGAACGCGTCGGCGAGCTGGTCGGGGTTCTCGTAGAAGCGCCTGGCGATCGGCTCGTAGTCGGGGTCCATGCGCAGCGCGAGGTCGGTCGTCAGCATCATCGGCGCGACCCGCTTGGACGGGTCGTGCGCATCGGGCACCGTGCCCTGCGCCTCGGGGTTCTTCGGCGTCCACTGCTTTGCGCCGGCCGGGCTCTCGGTCAGCTCCCAGTCGTACTCGAACAGGTTCTGCAGAAAGCCGTTGTCCCACCTCGTCGGCTCTTTCGTCCACGCGCCCTCCGGCCCGCCGGTGAGCATCCGCACACCGTTGCCGTTGCGCTGCAGGCTGCCGCTCCAGCCGAGGCCCTGCTGCTCGATCGGCGCGCCCTCGGGCTCCGGTCCGACCGTGCTCGGGTCGACCGCTCCGTGCGTCTTGCCGAACGTGTGCCCGCCGACGATCAGCGCGACCGTCTCCTCGTCGTTCATCGCCATGCGCGCGAACGTCTCGCGGATGTCCTTCGCCGCGGCCAGCGGGTCGGGGTTGCCGTTCGGCCCCTCCGGGTTGACGTAGATCAGGCCCATCTGCACAGCGCCGAGCGGCTTGGCGAGCTCGCGCTCGCCGCTGTAGCGCTCGTCTCCGAGCCACGTGTCCTCGGGTCCCCAGAAGATCTCGTCGGGCTCCCAGATGTCCTCGCGCCCGAAGCCGAAGCCGAACGTCTGAAAGCCCATCGACTCCATCGCGACGTTGCCGGTGTACACGAGCAGGTCGGCCCACGAGATCTTCTGGCCGTACTTCTGCTTGATCGGCCACAACAGGCGCCGCGCCTTGTCGAGGCTCGCGTTGTCGGGCCAGCTGTTCAGCGGCGCGAAGCGCTGGGCGCCCTGCCCGCCGCCGCCGCGCCCGTCGGAGATGCGGTAGGTGCCCGCGGCGTGCCAGCTCATGCGGATGAACAGCGGGCCGTAGTGGCCGTAGTCCGACGGCCACCAGTCCTGTGACGTGCTCATCAGCTCGATCAGGTCGCGCTTCAGCGCCTCCAGATCGAGCGTCGCGAGCTCCTTCGCGTAGTCGAAGCCCTCGCCCATCGGGTCCGACAGCGGCGAGTGGCGGTGCAGCACGCCGAGGTCGAGCTGGTTCGGCCACCAGTCGTGGTTCGTCCTCGGGCGCGGCGCCTCGGAGGTCGGGCTCGCGATCGCCGGGTTCTCGCTCTCGCTGACGCTGTCAGTCATCTCGTTCGTGTCCTTTTCTGCGCTCGACGGTGGGCGAGTACGAGGGTATCGATGCCGGCGCGATCGGGTCGTAAGCGCGTGAAGCGGCCGCCGCCAGCGCTCGTAAGCTGCGCGCATGCTCGTTCGGCGCGGCAGGTGCGCTCGTACGTCCGCGCGGTGGGCGGGCTTGCTCGCACCGCTCATCGCACTGGTGTCCGCCGCGGCTCCGCCGGCGACTGCCCATGCACAGACCGCCTACGTCACCGGGACGATCATCGGCAAGGTCATTCCGATCGACACGGCCACGAACGTCGCGGGTCCGCCGATCACGACCGGAGCGAGCCCGGTCGGCGTCGCGATCACGCCCGACGGCAAGACCGCGTACGTCGCGGACTTCTCCTCGAACGCCGTCACGCCGATCGACACGGCGACGAACACGGCGCGTTCGCCGATTCCGGCCGGCACACAGCCGACCGGCGTCGCGATCACGCCCGACGGCACGACCGCGTATGTCACGGACCGCGGCTCGAACTCCGTCACGCCGATCGACACGACGACGAACACCGCCGGCACGCCGATTCTTACGAGCGTGGAATTCCCGTTCGCGGTCGCGATCACGCCCGACGGCAGGACGTTGTACGTCGGCGGAGAAGGCAATGGCGATGTGGCCGTGATCGACACGGCGACGAACGCCGTCTCGGAGACGATCATGTTGGGCGAGCCCGCCGTGTCGATCGCGATCACGCCCGACGGCAAGACGGCGTACGCCGTCGGCCCCTCGGGCTCCGTCACGCCGATCGACACCGCAACGAATATCGCGGGCGCTCCGTTCTCGGCCGGATCGACGGCGTTCGGGATCGCGATCTCGCCCGACGATCTCCGTCACCGGGCTGCCCGTCGACGGAGGAAGGGCGTGACGCCGTTGGAGAATTCGTTGACGACGTATGCCGTCCCGCCGACGCGGTCACGCCGGACGGCAAGACGATCTACGTCACGAACACCGACGACGGCGAAGGTCACCCGGAGAACGGGGTCACGGCCTTCTCGACCGCCACGAAAGCCCCGGAGGGCTCACCGATCGCGGTCGGCGGGTTGACGTTCGAGATCGCGATCACGCCGGCGCAGGCGCCGACAGCCGCGTTCAGCGCGCCGGCCGTGAGCGCCGGGCAGCCGACGCGCTTCGATGGCTCGGCGTCGTCGGACGCGCACGGCTCGATCGCGACGTACCGCTGGGAATTCGGCGACGGGAGCGGCGAAACGACGACGTCGCCGACGACGAGCCACACGTACGCCGCCGCCGGCACGTACGTCGCGCGGCTGACGCTCGCCGACGGCGAAGGATGCTCGACGACGTTCGTCTTCACCGGGCAGACGGCGTCGTGCAACGGCTCGAGCAGGGCCAGCACGACCGCGTCGGCGAGCGTCGCCGCCGCGGCGAGCGCGACGTCGCCCGTCGCTGCCTCGCCCGCGCTGCTCGCGTCGGCGCCGCCGATCGTCAGCCTGCTGCGCGCGCGCTCACGCTGCGTCTCGCACGCGAGCATCGCCGGCGCGCCAAGCGCGGCGTCGGGCGGCCTCGCGTTCTCGTACACGCTGAACGAGCCGGCGAGCGTGCTGTACGTCGTCAAGCGCCGCGACGGCAGCCCGGGACGCAGCCGTTGCGGGCCGGCGTCCGGCGTCACGCCCGGCAGCTACAGCGAAGTCGGCGGCGTGCTCGGCCCGGGCCTCGCCGGCGCCAACGGCGTCTCGCTGGGCAGCGCCGCCGGCGTGCCGGCGCCGCACGGACGCGCCGGGCGCACGATCCGGCTGCACTTCGCCCGCGCTCGGCTCGCGGCCGGGCGCCACGGCGTGACGCTCGCGCAGATCGCCCAGGGCAAGCAGCTCGCGCCGGGCACCTACGTGCTGCTCGTGCGCGCGACGAACGCCGCCGGCGAGCGCTCGAACGACGCGATCGTCAAGTTCTTCGTCACACGCTGACGAGGCGCCCATCGCGCGCGGCCGCTTCGGCGAGCGCGGCGTCGAGCGTGATCAGGCCGGCGTCGAGCCAGCGCGCCAGCGCGAGGTACGCGGCGTCGTACGTCGTGAGGTTAAAGCGGAGCGCCCAAATCGCCGGCATCAACTCGTGGATCGGGTACGTCAGCGCACGTAGCTCGGCGAGAGTCGCGAGCGCTTCGGCCGTCTCCAGGTCGTTCAGCGTCCCGCGGAGCGAGTAGCGACGGAGGGCGGACAGCACCTCGACATGAAAGTGCGCCGGCACGTGCAACTCGCTGTTGACCGAGAGCACGGCGAGGATCGCATCTGCGCGTCGCTGCGCGAGCAGCACCTCCGCGATCGCACTGGAGTCGGCGACGATCAAATCGGCTTGCGCGCCCGCTCGGCCGCGATCGCTTCGGCCGGCGTTTCATCGAGCTCTACGGGCGCCAGCTTCGCCGCGCGGGCGACCCATTCCTGCATGGTCGGACGGGCCGCCAGCGTTCGCAGCTCGCCGAGCAGATAGTCCGAGAGCGTCTTGCCGTTCTGCGCCGCGCGCGCCTTCAGTTCCCTGTGCAGGTCGTCCGGGACGTTGCGAATTTGGATCATCGACATTGCTCCGGGAGCGTAGCATGCGATTCGCATGCTGATGACATCTGTCTACGGCGGATCCTTCTGCTCTCTACTCCGACCGGGCGTCGAGGATCGGGACAGGCCGTGGGCGCGAAGGCCACGTGGGTCGGAGCGCTGACTCCTCCCGGCCAATCGAGGGCGGCGTCATAGACTCCACCCATGCGTCGCCGAGTGACCTTCTCGCGCAACCTGACGCTGTCGCTCTCGCGGACGTGCCAGTGCTACTGCAAGTACTGCGCGTTCGCCACGCACCGGGCGCATCTGCACTCGCCGGAGGAGGTCGTCGAGCTGCTCGACGGCGCGGCGCGGCGCAACGTCAAGGAGCTGCTCGTGCTGACCGGCGAGAAGCCGGAGGTCAACGCCGGCGTCGCCGCGCGGCTGGCCGGGTACGGGCACGAGGACTTCACGAGCTACGTCGTGTGGACGTGCGAGCGCGCGCTCGAGCGCGGCCTCTTGCCGCACACGAACCTCGGCGTGCTCTCGCGCGAGGACCTGGCGCGGCTGCGCGAGGTGACGGCCTCGCAGGGGCTGATGCTCGAGTCGATCTCCGAGCGGCTGATGCAGACGGTGCACGCCGGTTCGCCGACGAAGCACCCGCAACGGCGACTGGAGACGATCCGCGCGGCCGGCGAGCTGCGGATCCCGTTCACGAGCGGCATCCTCGTCGGGATCGGCGAGTCCGAGGACGAGCGCGTCGCGTCGCTCGAAGCGATCGCCGCCGTGCACGGCGAGTACGGCCACATCCAGGAGGTGATCCTGCAGAACTTCGTCCCGCACCAGCGCTACTACGGCGAAGAGCCGGCCGAGATCGCCGACGCGGCGGCGCGCGAGTACTGGCGGACGGGCGTCGCCGACGGCCGGCCGAGCCTGCCGCTGCCCGAGTGGGCCTGCGCCGGTGACGATCGACGAGATGAAGCGCCTGATCGCCGAGTGCAAGCGGCTGATGCCCGACGTCGGCGTGCAGATCCCGCCGAACCTCGCCGACTGGTGGGGCGAGCTCGTCGCAGCCGGCGCGACCGACCTCGGCGGCCTCAGCGCGAACGGCGATCACATCTCGCCCGAGCACCCGTTCCCCTCGCCGCACCAGGTGCGCAAGCAGCTGCAGCGCGACGGCGTCGCGCTGACCGAGCGCCTGTGCGTGTACCCGCAGTACATCGACCCCGAGTGGATCGCGCCGGCGGTGCTCGACACGATCAAGGTCAAGTACTGGAGCTTCATCCCGCGGCGCGGCTCGGGCCGCACGGAGCCGCCGGCGCCGATCCGCCTCGACCTCGTGCCGCGCGCGATCGAGCGCGGCCGCGACGGGCGAGACGCTGAGCGCGGACGAGCTGACGGCGCTGTTCGCCGAGACGCGCGCCGGAGGCGATCGAGGACATGCGCCAGGCCGCCGACGAGCTGCGCGCGGAGCTCGCGGGGGAGACGGTGACGTTCGTCGTCAACCGCAACATCAACGTCTCGAACGTGTGCACCGTCGGCTGCGCGTTCTGCGGCTTCGGCCAGGGCAAGCGCTCGCCGGACGCGTACGAGCACGATCGCGAGGAGTTCGCGCGGCGCGTGCACGAGGCGGTCGCGTACGGCGCGAGCGAGCTGTGCATCCAGTCGGGCATCCACCCGGACTGGGCGCTCGAGGACTACCTCGGCTGGCTGCGCTTCGTCAAGGAGCTCGCGCCGCAGCTGCACCTGCACGCGTACAGCCCGATGGAGATCGCGCACATGTGCGACATCTCCGGCCTGGCGCCGTCGCGAGGTCTTCGCGCAACTGCGCGACGCCGGCCTCGGCTCGACGCCGGGCACGGCCGCCGAGGTGCTGCACGACGGCGTGCGCGAGCGGATCTCGCCGAACAAGCTGCCCGTCGCGCGCTGGGTGGAGATCATCGAGGCGTCGCACCGCGCCGGGCTGCGCTCGACGTCGACGGTCATGTTCGGCCACATCGAGGAGCCGTGGGAGCTGGCCGAGCACATGCGCGTCGTGCGCGAGCTGCAGGAACGGACCGGCGGCATCACCGAGTTCGTGCCGCTGTCGTTCATCCCGTTCCAGACGCTGCTCGGACGCACGCACGGCGTCGAGGAGATCTCGCGCGAGGAGAACCTCAAGCACACGGCCGTCTTCCGGCTCGCGCTCGGGCGCACGATTCCCAGCGTGCAGGCGAGCTGGGTGAAGATGGGCCTCGACGCGGCGACCGAGTCGCTGCGCTGGGGCGTCAACGACCTCGGCGGGACGCTGATGGAGGAGTCGATCAGCCGCCTCGCCGGCAGCTACCACGGGACGAAGCTCGACCCCGACGAGCTGGTCGCCGCGGCGCACCGCGCCGGGCGGCCGGCGGCCGAGCGCACGACGCTGTACGAGATCGTGCGGCGCCACGAGCTCGCCCTCGCGGCCTGAGCGCGCCGGCGGCGATTTCGCCGGCGGCGCGCGTGAGCCGTCGGCCCCTCAGGCGGTCAACAGGTTCGAGATCTCAGCCGTGCGCTGCTCGGGCTGCCCCGAGAAGCCGCCATCGATCGGCATGTTCGCGATCAGCTTCTCTTGCACGAAGCGCTCGAACTGCTCCTTCGAGTCCCATACGGCGGCGATCAGGAAGCCTCCGTCGGTCGGGCCGGCCGCGTGGTAGGTCTGCCCCTCGGGCAGCCCGTCGGGTGGGTGCGCGACGGCCACCGTCGCCTTGTACTGGTCCTCTGTCGCGCCCGGCCAGAAGTGCGTGATCAGGTACGCCATCGTCGAGACCTCCTCCTTTGGTATTCGGGCGAGCGTACTCGACCCCGGCGTGCGCGCCATCGGACGCGCGGCAGGGCCGCCGATACGCGATCCGCAGAGCTCTGCGCATCTATGCAGGCGCGACCCCGGTCGCGAGGAACTCGTCGGTCGCGGCGAGCAGCAGGCGGTTGTACGTGACGCCGGCGACGAGGCTCGCGCGCACGCCGCGATAGCGCTCCTCGTCGGGACACGCGGCGAGGTAGCCCTCGAGCTCGGCGAGCTTGGCCGCGTAGAACTCGCGGCGCGCCTTCGAGTAGGCGACGGGGTCGGCGCCGGCGAACAGCTTCAGCACGCCTTCGTCGCGCAGCTGCGGCGGCGCGAGCTCGGGCGAGTCGCGCCATTCGTGCAGCGCCTGGCGACCATCGTCGGTCAGCGAGTAGAGCTTGCGCCGGCGGCCGTGCGTCTCGCGGCGTTCGGACAGCAGCCCGGCGCTCGTCAGCCGCACGGGCTCGGCGTAGAAGCTCGTGTGCGGCACCGGCCAGAAGTTCTCGATCGAGCGTTCGAGCGCCTGCTTGAGGTCGTACGGCGTCGCCTCGTCGAGCAGCTCGAGGAGGATCAGCACCGCGTACGAAGTGCCCGTCAGTCGGAATTTGTCCTTGACGCCCATAGTTCGACCTGTATAGTTCGCTTCGTACTATAGAGGCCTCACCCGGCGTCACCCCGGAGGTGCGAGATGACTGACGAGCGGCTCGACGACGACAACGGCAGCGTCACCGCAAGCGAGGACTTCGACGCGGTGATCGTCGGCGCGAGCCTCGCCGGCTGCGCGACGGCGATCATGCTCGCTCGCAAGGGGGCGCGCGTGGCGCTCGTCGAGCAGCGCCCGGAGATGAGCGCGTACAAGAAGATCTGCTCGCACTACATCCAGTCCTCAGCCGTCGCGACGCTCGAGCGGCTCGGGTTGCTCGAGCCGGCGATGCGCGCGGGCGCCGTCCGCTCGCGCGCGCGGATCCACGGTCCGGACGGGTGGGTCGAGCCGAGCGACGGCGCGCACGCGTACGGCGTCAACCTGCGCCGCGAGGTGCTCGACCCGCTGGTCCGCGCCGCGGCAGCCGATACGCCGGGGGTCGAGTTGATGCTCGGCGAGACGGTCGGCGCGCTGCTGCGCGACGGCGAGGCGATCTGCGGCGTCGAGGCGCGCGACCGCGCGGGCCGGGCGCTGCGTCTGCGTTCGAGGCTCGTCGTCGGCGCCGACGGGCGCGGCTCGCGCGTGGCGAAGCTCGCCGGCGTGCGCGAGCGAAGGCGCCGCAACGAGCGGTTCGCGTACGGCGCGTACTTCGAAGGCCCGGAGCTCGGCGACGACGCGTTGTTCTGGCTGCTCGACCCGGACATGGTCGCCGCGTTCCCGACCGACGGCGGTCTGACGTTCTACGCGGCGATGCCGACGAAGCGCCGCCTGGCGCAGTTCCGCGAGGATCCGACGGCGGCGCTCGTCGAGCTCGTCTCCGCGGCGCCCGACGCGCCGCCGATCCGCGCCTCGCGGATCGTCTCGCAGCCGCAGGGCAAGCTCGACATGACGAACGTCGCGCACGCGCCGACGGCGCCGGGGCTCGCGCTCGTCGGCGACGCGGCGCTCGCGGCCGACCCGCTGTGGGGTATCGGCTGCGGGTGGGCGCTGCAGTCGGCCGAATGGCTCGCCGACGGCGTCGGCGACGCGCTGGCGCGCCCCGCCGGAGCAGCGCAGGCGCGGCCGCTCGCACGCGGCCTGGCGCGCTACCGCCGCAAGCACCGGCGTGCGCTGGGCGGCCACATGTTCTTCATCGCCGACTACGCGACGGGCCGGAAGATGAACCCGATCGAGCGCCTGCTGTTCGGTACGGCGACGTATGATCGCGGCGTGGCGCGGGTGATGGAGGCGTTCGGGACGCGCAACATCGGCCCGGCGCGGATGTTCGCGACGGCGCTGCCGCGCGCGGCGCTCGCGCGGGCGCGCCAGTCGCTCGGGCACGGGCGCGGCCGCGCACCGGCGACCGTCGCGCTGTCGGGCGCGGCCGGCGGCGAGGCCTCGCGGGGCGAGCGATGAGCGTCGCCAAGCGCACGCTGAGCGTCGCCGGCACGCGCTCGCCGACGATCGAAGCGGGCCCGCCGGATGCGAGCGAGGCGGTCGTGTTCGTGCACGGCAACCCCGGCTCGTCGAGCGACTGGACGGAGCTGGTCGACGCGACGGGCGCGTTCGCGCGCGCCGTCGCGTTCGACATGCCGGGCTTCGGCAAAGCGCACGCGCCGACGGGCTTCGCGTACGACGTCGGCGCCTACGCGGAGTTCATCGAGGCGGCGCGCGCCGAGCTCGGGATCGAGCGCGTGCATCTCGTGCTGCACGACTTCGGCGGCCCGTTCGGGCTGATGTGGGGGATGCAGCACGCCGAGCGCTGGGCGAGCGTCGCGCTGCTGAACATCGGCGTGCTGCCGGGCTACGAGTGGCACTCGATGGCCAAACGCTGGCGCACGCCGATCGTCGGCGAGCTGACGCAGGCGTTCATCCCGCGCGCGGCGTGGCGGCGCGTGATGCAGAGCGGCAACCCGAAGGGCCTGCCGCCGGAGTTCGTCGACAAGATGTACGACGACTACGACCGCGAGACGCGGCGCACCGTGCTGAAGCTGTACCGCGCGACGCCGGACCCCGGCAGGACGGCGAGCGAGATCGGCCCGCCGATCGCCGCGCTGCGCAAGCCCGCGCTCGTGATCTGGGGCGCGAAGGATCAGTACCTCGGCGTCGAGTACGCCGAGCGTCAGCGCGAGTTCTTCGACGTCGAGGATGTCGCGGTGCTGCCCGAGAGCGGGCATTGGGCGTTCCAGGACGATCCGCAGCGGGTGCGCGAGCTGCTGATCCCGTTCCTGCAGCGCCAGGCCGTGCACGCGCCGGCCGGCTGAGGCGCGCCGGCGCCCGGAGTGGGGACCGGGCGAAGGCGTTCGTATAAAGGCTGAGTTCTCGGCGCCGGCGTTCGACGGGGTGGCGTTCTTGCCGACACCGCTCACATGGGGTCGAGGACGATCGTGCTTCGCCGTCCGATGTCGACGGCGCGGATGCGGCCGCGCGGCGTCGTCTCGGGTCGAATCCAGGCGACGGCGCTGACCGGCGAGCAGGCGCGCGGGGACGAGAGCCTGCTGTCGTTCCCGTGCGGCGCACGGGCTCGCACGAGCGAAGCCGTCAGGGCGGTCGAGGAAGTGCGGGAAGCGCTCGATCAGGCGTACGAAGGCCGGCTGAAACGGAGCCGGATCGTCAAGGTGCACGAGGACGGCGGCGGGCTGATCGGCGTCGCGGTCGTGTGCCTCGTCGGAGATCGCAGTCCGCGGCCGCTGACGCGCGAGCCGTACATCGAAGCGATCGCGCGCCACGACGACTACGCCGGCTGCGCGCTCGCCGACGGTACGACGTCGGCGGGCGCGGTCGTCCTGCGGGCGGCGGTCGATGCGGTCGCGGCCGAACACGACGGACGCCCGGCGCCGGAGCTGTGGGCGCGCGTGCTGCCGGGCAACGCGACGAGCCAGCGGATCTTCGACGAGCTCGGGTTCGAGCGCGTGCCGAAAGACGCGTTCAGGCCGCCTACGGAACAGCTGGTGCGCGTGCGGCGCGCGACGGCGCCTCCGCCGGCGGCGCTCTCGCGGGAGCTCTACGTGCAGCCGCAGGCGGTGGCGGCGCCGTCGGCGCACGCCGCTCGCAACCACCCGTGCTGGTGCGGATCGGGCGAGAAGCTGAAGAAGTGCCACGGCTTCTAGCCGCGGCGCGGCGCGGACCTCAGCGGAACATGTCCTCGCCGAGCGGCCGCAGCAGCGCGCGGGCGCCGGCGCGCTCGCCGTCGTCGGCGTAGCGCTCGAGGCCGTCGATCACGACGACGGGCTCGCGCGAGTCCTTCTCGCGCACGAGCTCGCCGACGGCCGCGGCGGCGTCGGCGACGGCGAGCCAGGTCGCGCGCAGCTCCATGCCGCGCGCATCGCTGCGCCCGCGCCAGTCCTCGAGCGCGCGCATCCCGGCGAGCCCGATCGCGACGTCGACCTGCCCATGTCGCCAGGCGCGGCCGAAGCTGTCGGTGATCAGCACACCTACGCGCGCGCCGGTCAGCTCCGCGAGCCGCGCGCGCAGCGCCCGCGCCGAGCGGTCGGGGTCGCGCGGCAGCACGATCAGCGTGCCGTCGTCGGTCGAGTTCGACGCGTCGACGCCGGCGTTGGCGCAGACGAAGCCGTGGTGCGTGCGGCAGATCAGCACGCCGCGCTCGGCGCGCAGCAGCTCGACGGACTGGTCGAGCACGACCTGCACGACGCGCGCGTCGCGCGGCTGCCCGGTCGCCGCCTCGGCGTCGGCGGCGAGCTGTCGCGCGCGCTCGCTCGGCTGCACGTCGGCGAGCGCGACGAGCGCGCCCTCGCACTTCGAGACGGCCTTGTGCGCGATCACGAGCAGCCGCCCGTCGCGCAGCGGCTCACCGGAGCGCTCGGCCGCGTCGGCGATCAGCGCGGCGAGGTCGTCGCCGGGCTTCAGCTCGGGCAGACCGGCCAGGGCGCGGGCGCTGAGAGAGGCCACGAGGAGCGGGCGCGATCAGTCGCGGTCGATGATTGAGAGGACCGACCGGGGTTCGGGCTGCCCGAGCACGGCGCGCGTGCGCGTGGCGTCGGCGCGCGTGGCGTCGAGACGGTCTCGCAGCGCGGCGAGGTCGGCGCCGGTGTCGACGTCGAGCAGCAGCGAGGCCGGGCGCTCGATCACGCAGCGCGCGCCGGCGGCGCGCGCGAGCGCGCGGTGGCGCTCGCAGCTTCCGGGGCCGAAGGCCGGGTCGATCGCGTCGGGCGGCGTCAGCAGCAGGCCGTTCGTGCCGGCGCCGTGGCGATCGGGCACGATCGCGACCTCGACGACGACGACGCCGCCGTCCGCGCGCGCGTCGGCCGCGGCGAGCAGCGCGTCGAGCTCGGCCGGATCGAGCGCGGGGCAGTCGCCGGGGATGCACAGCGCGCGCTCGACGCCGTCGGCGAGCGCGCGCGCGATGCCGAGCGCGACGGCGGCCGACTGGCCGTCGTCGGCCGTGTCGTCGACGAGCAGCGCGCCGTGCTCGCGCGCCGCGTCGCGGACGCTGTGCTCGCTCGTGACGACGATCGTGCGCTCGATCGACGCGCTGGACGCGAGCGCGTGCAGCACGTCGGCGACCATCGCGCGCGCGAGGCGGTCGCGCAGCTCGTCGGCGACGCCGCTCGCGCCGAGTCGCGACTTGGCCGCGGCGAAGCGCTTCACGGGCAGGATCGCGGCGGTGCGCACGGCCTCAAGATAGTGCGGCGCGCGATCCGATCCGCATCGGCGCGAGGCCCGCTACGCGACGCGGCGGCGAGCGCGAGCGCTCACCAGCCGAGCAGCATCAGACCGACGGTGACGCCCGGCCCGATCGTGACCATCAGCCCGCGCTCGCCCGGCGCGGGCTCGCGCGACGCGATCGTGTCGTTCAGCACGTAGAGGATCGACGGAGTGCCGACGTTGCCGTGCTCGGCGAGCGCGGCCCAGCTGAGCTCGGTGTCCTCGTCGGACAGGCCGAGCGCCGACTCGACGCTCTCGATGATGCGCCGGCCGCCGGGGTGGACGAGCCAGTGGTCGATCTGCTCGCGCCTGACGCCGTTGCGCCGGAGGAAGCGCTCGACGATCTCGTCGAGCCCGGCGCCGGCGAGGTCGGGCAGCTCGCGCGCGAGGTGCAGGTGGCTGTCGTCGTCGCTGCACTCGAGGCTGACGGCGCCGAGCGTGCCCGGGATCTGGTGGACCTGCGTCGCGAGGATCAGCGGGCCGTCGGCGCCCGGGTCCGACGACAGCAGCGCGACGGCGCAGCCGTCGCCGAACAGCGACGAGCCGACGGTCTTCGCGCGGGGGTCGTCGTCTCGCGCGCGCATCAGGATGCCGCTCATGCTCTCGGCGGCGACGACGAGCGACTGGCGCCCGGGGTGCCCGTGGAGCGCCTGCGCGGCGAGCTTCATCAGCGGCACGGCGCTCGCGCAGCCGACGCCGGTGATGTGGTACTTGTCGGTCGTCGGGTCCATCTCGTAGTGGTCGACGAGGCGATGCGCGAGCGTCGGGCAGCCGAGCGAGTAGAGGCTCGCGCTGACGACGGTGCCGATCGCGGCGGGATCGAGCTCGAGCGCGTCGATCGCGTCGATCGAGCGGCTCAGCAGCTCGTGCTCGATTCGCGCGGTGCGTCCCTGCGCGTTCAACTCGAGGAAGTCCTCGCTCAGCTGCATGTGCCGGCGCTCGACGCCGCAGCGGGCGAAGATGCGTTCGGCGAACTCGTCGCCGGCCAGCCCCAGACGGTCGAGCACGTCGGCCTGGGAGAAGGACTCGGGCGGGTCGGCGACCGCCAGCGCCGCGATCCTGGCGCCGGAACGGGCGGGACCCCTGCGCGTGCCTACGGCCGGCCCGGACAGCGCCGACGGACCGCCCGTGTTCGTGCTGCTCTGCATGCGGATGCTCCTGACTGAAGGACGTGCGGATACGTCCAACTGCCAACCGACGATACGTAGAAGACCGGCGACAGACCGCTTCGCGGCCTGTTTCTTATCGAGTTCTTCGCAGGACGTCGGGCCGATCTGATGCGATAGGACGATCTTTGGAGCGCCGGCGCTCGACGCAGGCGAGGATGGAGGCATTGGATGAAGCTGATCGGTGCGGGGCTGCCGCGAACGGGCACGCTGACGCAGAAGGTCGCGCTCGAACAGCTGGGACTGGCCCCCTGCTACCACTGGGTCAACGTGCTGGCCGACCTCGACGTGCAGGTCGATCTGTGGAACCGAGCGCTTGACGGCGAGGCGATCTGGGACGAGGTGTTCGCGGGGCAGCAGGCGACGGTCGACTGGCCGGGCGGCTACTTCTACCGCGAGCTCGCCGACCACTACCCCGATGCGAAGGTGCTGCTGAGCGTGCGCGACCCCGAGCGGTGGGAGCCGAGCTTCCGCGAGACGATCTGGGCGATGTCCTATGGAGACACGTTGATGCCGCTGCTGGCGCACGCGCGGGCGCAGGTCGAGCCGCGCTGGAAGCGCTACCTCGAGCTGGTCGAGCGGATGTTCTGGGGGCCGCAGGGCACGTTCGCGAAGGGGCAGACGCCCGAGCAGCTGATCGAGCAGATGCTGGCGCACCACGCCGAGGTCGAACGGACGATCCCCGCCGACCGGCTGCTGGTGTGGGAGGTCGGCGAAGGCTGGGAGCCGCTGTGCGAGTTCCTCGAGCTGCCGGTGCCCGACGAGCCGTTCCCGCACGCCAACGACCGCGACACGTTCCTCGGGCGCGTGATCGGCGGCGCGCTCGACTCGCTGAACGCGTGGCGCGAGGAGAACCTGCCCGTCGTCTAGCGGGTGAGCGAGCGCGCGAAGTCGAGCGTCTGTTCGGCGACGCGCGCGCGGGCGCCGGCGTCGTCCATTCGCGTGTCGGTGCTCAGCTCGGGCACGCGCGCGCCGGCGCTCTCGTCGGCGACGAGCCCGTCGAGCAGGTCGCCGTAGAAGTCGGCCACGCCGCGCGCGCTGACCTCCAGTGCGGCGAACGCCATGAACGCGGCGGTCGGCCCCTTGAGAACCACGCCGCCGACGATCGGGCTGACGGCGACGACCGGCGCGCTCGCGTCGTGCAGCGCCTCGTGAACGCCCGGCACGGCGAGGATCGGCGCGATCGACGCGAGCGGGTTCGACGGCCCGATCACGATCGCGTCGGCGGCGGCGATCGCGTCGAGCACGGCGCCGGTCGGCCGGGCCTGCTCGGCGCCGCGGAACTCGAGCCCCTCGACGGGGCCGGCGGCGCGATCGCGGATCATGAACTCCTGGAACGAGCGCCAGCCCTCGACGCCGCGCACCCACGTGCGCACGGGGTCGTCGCTCATCGGCAGCACGCGCGTGCGCAGGCCGAGCTGCCCGGTCAGGCGCGCGTGCGCGGCGGTCGGCGTGAGGCCGTCGGCGAGCATCCGCGCGCGCTCCAGGCACCACGCGAGGTCGCGGTCGCCGAGGTTGAACCAGACCTCGGAGCCGAGCGCGCGCAGCGCGTCCATCACGGCGAACGTGTCGCCCGCGAGTCCCCAGCCGCGATCGTCGATCTCGTCGGCGAGCCAGAACGTGACGAGGTCGGGGTCGGGCGAGACGTGCGCGCCGTAGATCTCGATGTCGTCGCCCGTGTTCGCGATCACCGTCAGGCGCTCGCCGTCGACGACGTCGGCCATCCCGCGCGCGAGCTTCGCGCCGCCGGTGCCGCCGGCGAGCACGACGACCTCGCCGCTGGCGTGCGGCCGGCTCACTCCCAGTCGGGATCGGGCAGGCCGGTCAGGCGGATGCCGGCGTGCACCTTGTAGCGCGCGTTGACGCCGATCAGCAGCGCCGTCAGCGACTCGGTGATGCGCGACATCTCCAGGCGCCCGGCGTCGACGCAGCGCAGCCCGTCGATCCGGCCGATCAGGCGCGCGGCGTCGGTCTTGTCGGCGCGCTTGTCGCCGCAGATCAGCACGTCCTGCTCGAGCGGGTGCTCGAGGTCGGTCAACGACGCGGCGCTGATCGTGTGCAGCGCCGAGACGACGCGCACGCCGTCGGGCGCCATCTCGGCGGCCTGCTGCGCGGCCGAGCCCTGCCAGACGCCGAGCATCCGCGTCGCCTTGCCGCTGACGGCGGCGGCGAGCGGGACGGTCGCGTCGATCAGCAGCTGGCCGGGCGCGAGCACGTCCCTGAGGTTCGTCAGCGTCTCGGAGTGGCTGCGGAACGGGACGCTGAGGATCACGGTCTGCGCCGAGCGCGCGGCCTCGCCGTTCTCGACGCCCGAGCACGACGCGCCGGGGATCGCCTCGCGCGCGCGTCCCGCGGCCTCCTCGGCGCGGCCGGCGTCGCGCGAGCCGATCACGACCGGCACACCGGCGCGCGCGAAGCGGACGGACAGGCCGAAGCCGAGCGCTCCGGAGGCGCCGATGATCGCGACTGGCTCGGCGGCCGGGGCGGACATCGCGGCGAGTATAGGGTCCGGGCCGATCGGTGCTAGGGATATGGGGATGCTCGACAGCGTCAAGATCAGGGAGGTCGGTCCGCGCGACGGCTTCCAGAACGAGCCGGAGACGATCGCGACCGACGACAAGGTCGCGCTGATCGACGCGCTCGCGCGAACGGGCCTGCGGCGGATCGAGGCGACGAGCTTCGTGCGCGCCGACGTGATCCCGCAGCTGGCCGACGCGGCGGACGTCCTGCGGCGGATCGACGTGCCCGAGGACGTTCAGGTCAGCGTGCTGATCCCGAACGAGCGCGGGCTCGACGCGGCGCTGGCGCTGCGCGATCGGATCGACGAGATCAACGTCTTCCTGTCGGCGTCGGAGACGCACAACCGCAAGAACGTCAACCGCACGATCGCCGAGTCGCTCGCGGGCCTGGAGAGCGTGCTCACCCGCGCGCGCGAGGCGGGGCTGCGCTGCGAGGGCGTCATCTCGACGTCGTTCGGCTGCCCGTACGAGGGCCACGTGCCGCCCGAGCGCGTGTTCGAGATCGCCGCGCGGCTGCGCGACGCCGGCGCGCAGGAGATCGGCTTCGGCGACACGACGGGCATGGCCAACCCGCGCCAGGTACGCGAGTTCTTCGACGCCGCCAAAGCGCGACTCGGCTCGGACGTCGAGCTGACGGCGCACTTCCACAACACGCGCGGGCAGGGGCTAGCGAACGTGCTCGCGGCGCTCGACGCCGGCGTCGACAGCTTCGAGTCGAGCTTCGGCGAGCTCGGCGGCTGCCCGGTGCCGGCCGGCGCGACGGGCAACATCGCGACCGAGGACCTCGTCTCGATGCTGCACGAGATGGGCGTGCAGACGGGCGTCGACCTGCCGGCGCTGCTCGCGTGCGCGCGCCGCGTGCAGGAGATCCTCGGTCGCCCGCTCGGCAGCCACACGCTCGTCGCAGGACCCGTCGACTGGCGCTAGGCGACCGGCGCGGCCTGCTCGGCCTCGCGCGCGGCCTCGCGCGCGGCGGCGACGCAGTACTCCTGCACAGCGACCTCCAGCTCGAGCGTCTGCGCGAGCGCCGGACGGGCGGAGGCGTCGATCACGCGCTTGGCGCGGCCGACGGCGACGTGCGAGTTGGCGAGCAGCTCGTCGACGAGCGCCTGCGTCGCCGCCTCGAGCTGCTCGGGCGCGACGACGCGGTTGACGAGGCCGATCCGCTCGGCCTCGGCGGCGTCGATCGTGCGCGCCGTCATGATCAGCTCCTTCGCGCGGCCGAGGCCGACGACGGCCGGCAGGCGCGTCGAGCCGCCGACGTCGGGGATGATCCCGAACTTGACCTCCGGCAGGCCGAACTGGGCGTCGTCGGAGGTGATCCGCAGGTCGCAGCCGAGCGCGACCTCGAGCGCGCCGCCGACGCACGTGCGGTGGATCTGGCAGACGACCGGCTTGGCCATCTCTTCGCAGAGGTTCGCGCAGTCGAGGAAGACCTGGCGGAACGGGCGCAGCTGACCCGGCGTGCCGGCCGACTGCGCGAGCTCGACGAGGTCGACGCCGGCCGAGAAGACGGGACCCTCGCCGCGGAGCACGACGCAGTGCACACCCTGATCGGCGGCGGCCTCGCGCAGCGCGCCGCCGAGCGCGCGCAGTAGCTCCTGGCTCATCGCGTTGCGCTTCTCGGGGCGGTTGAGGACGACGTGGCGCACGGCGCCGCGATCTTCGGTGACGACGATGCTCATCGCGGCGATCGTACTAGGCTCCCGGCCAACGGGAGAACACGAGCGGAGGTCAAATGGCGCAGCGGATCGAGAAGGTCGGAGTGCTTGGGGCGGGCCTGATGGGGCACGGCATCGCGCAGGTCGCCGCGCAGAGCGGCTACGCGGTCGTGCTGCGCGAGGTCGACGACGCGGCGCTCGCGAAGGGGATCGGCAAGATCGAGAAGCAGCTCGCGCGCGCGGTCGAGAAGGGCAAGTCCAGCCAGGACGACGCCGACGCGGTGCGCGCGCGGATCGCCGGCACGACCGATTACGGCGAGCTGGCCGGCTGCGACCTCGTGATCGAGGCGATCACCGAGAACCTCGCGCTGAAGCTCGCGATGTGGAAGGAGGTCGACGCGATCGTCGAGCCGGAGGCGATCTTCGCGACGAACACGTCCTCGCTCGCGGTGATCGACCAGGCCGCCTCGACGTCGCGTCCGGAGCGCTTCGTCGGGCTGCACTACTTCAACCCGGCGCAGGTGATGAAGCTCGTCGAGGTCGTGCGCTGCGTGACGACGAGCGACGAGACGTTCGACGCGGCGCTGCAGTTCGCGCGCAGCGAGGGCAAGCTCGCGATCCCGACGAAAGACCAGGCCGGGTTCATCGTCAACCGCCTGCTCGTCCCGTACATGCTCGACGCGATGCGCGCCCTGGAAGAGGGCGTCGGCTCGATCGCCGAGATCGACGAGGCGATGAAGGCCGGCGCCGGGCACCCGATGGGGCCGCTGACGCTCGCCGACTTCGTCGGCCTGGACACGCTCGGCTCGATCTGCGACGTGCTGTTCGACGAGTTCCGCGAGCGGCGCTTCGCGCGCCCGCCGAAGCTGCGCAAGATGCTCGCCGCCGGCTGGTACGGACGCAAGTCGGGCAAGGGCTTCTACGACTACTCCGGCGAGACGCCGCAGCAGAACACGGCGTTGTAGCCGCGGGCTCGGAGCGACTAACCTTCCCGGCATGAGCGATCTGTCGAAGCTGCGCGCAGGGGACGCCGATCGCGAGCAGCTGATCGACGAGTTGCGCGAGCATGCCGGCGCGGGCCGGCTCACGTCGGATGAGCTCGAGCAGCGGATCGGCGAGGCCTACGCGGCCTCCACCCGCGCGGACCTCGACGCGCTGCGCGCCGACCTGCCGGTCAGCTCCACGTCCGTCAAGCTGGCGCTGACCAAGCGCAAGGGGCAGCTGCGCCGCCGTCTGCTGCAGGAGACCGGCGGATCGCTCGGCGTCTCGGCCCTGGCCGTCGGGATCTGGCTCGCCAGCGGCCCGAGCGGGAGCTTCTGGCCGGGTTGGGTGATCGGCGCGACGCTGCTGCCGGTCGTGCGCGACGCCTGGCGCCTGTTCGGACCGGCGTCGGATCTCGACAACGTCGAAGCGCGGCTGCAGGCGCGCCACGAACGCCATCTGGCTCGCGGGCGCCGCCACCGTTATCGAGGGCTGCCGCGGCCGTGAGCGACCTGCGTGGCGCCACCGAGCGCGCGCTCGCTGGCGGCCCGCAACGTCACCGCGAGAAGGCGCGCGAGCAGGGCAAGCTGGCCGTGCGCGAGCGCATCGCGTTGCTGCTCGACGCCGGCAGCTTCGCCGAGGAGGCGCTGCTGGCCAACTGGCAGGAGGACGGGCTCGGCGCCGACGGCGTCGTCACCGGCGTCGGCGAGATCGACGGCCGGCCGGTCGCGCTGATGGCCAACGACCCGACCGTCAAGGCCGGCTCGTGGGGGCCGAAGACGGTCGAGAAGATCCTGCGCATCCAGGAGCGCGCGCTGAGCCTGTCGGTGCCGATGGTCTACCTCGTCGACTCGGCCGGCGCGCGGATCACCGAGCAGGTGCAGATGTTCCCCGGCCGCCGCGGCGCCGGGCGGATCTTCCACAACCAGGTGAAGCTGTCGGGCGTCGTGCCGCAGGTCTGCGTCCTGTTCGGCCCGAGCGCCGCCGGCGGCGCGTACATCCCGGCGTTCTGCGACATCGTGATCATGCGCGACGGCAACGCGTCGATGTACCTCGGCTCGCCGCGGATGGCCGAGATGGTGATCGGCGAGCGCGTCACGCTCGAGCAGATGGGCGGCGCGAAGATGCACACCGGCGTCTCCGGCTGCGCTCACCAGCTCGTCAAGAGCGACGAGGAGGGGATCGAGACGGCGCGGCGCTACCTCTCCTATCTGCCTGGCAACTGGGAGCAGTCCCCGCCACGCGCGGCGCCCGCGCCGGCGTCGGTCGAGGGTTCTTCGATCAACGAGCTGATCCCGGCCGACGAGAACAAGCCGTTCGACATCAAGGCGCTGATCGGCGCGCTCGTCGACGACGGCTCGCTGCTGGAGATCCACCCGCGCTGGGCGAAGGAGCTCGTCGTCGGCTTCGCGCGCCTGCACGGCGAGTCGATCGGGATCGTCGCCAACCAGCCGAAGTTCAAGGGCGGCGTGCTGTTCGGCGACTCCGCCGACAAGGCCGCGCGCTTCATCTGGTGCTGCAACGCGTTCAACGTGCCGCTGCTGTTCCTCGCCGACGTGCCCGGCTTCATGATCGGCACGCAGGTCGAGCGCGAAGGCATCATCCGCCACGGCGCGAAGATGATCAGCGCCGTCAGCGAGGCGACCGTCCCGAAGATCTCGGTCGTCGTGCGCAAGGCCTACGGCGCCGGCCTCTACGCGATGGCCGGCCCCGCGTTCGAGCCCGACTGCTGCCTGGCGCTGCCGAGCGCGTCGATCGCCGTGATGGGCCCGCAGGCGGCGATCAACGCCGTCTACTTCAACCAGCTGCAGGCGATCGACGACCCCGAGCTGCGCGCGCGGCGCACCGAGGAGCTGCGCACCGAGTACGCCGAGGACATCGACATCCTGCACCTCGCCTCAGAGCTCGTGATCGACGCCGTGATCGAGCCCGACGAGCTGCGCGGCGAGCTGATCCGCCGCTTCGCGCACGCCTCCTCGAAGCAGCGGACCTGGCCCGCCAAGCACAACCCAGTTACGCCGGTCTAGGCGGGCGCGACGCCGGCTGTGCGCGTCTCCTCGTCCTGGAACGGCGGGTACGTCTCGGTCAGCAGGTACAGGTACGCGTCGCTGCGCGCCGTGTACGAGTTGGCGAGCACCATCATGTCGAACAGCCCGCGCGGCATCTTGCCGGTGAACAGGATTACGAACCACGCCGCGAACGCGCCGATCTCGAGCAGCAGGTTGATCGCGTAGCGGAGGATCACGATCGGGATCGCGAGGATGATCCTGAACAGCGTCTTCAGCCGGCTGTACTGCTCAAGCGGCCCGTCGAAGCGCATCCGCACCGGATAGCCGGGGTCGTCGGAGCCGCTGAACGGCGGATAGACGTCGGTCAGCAGCACCGCGTACGCCGTCACCCGCGCGAGGAAGCGCGTGAAGTCGGCGACGAAGTCGTACAGACCCTTCGGGTAGCGGCCGGTGATGACGATCGCGAACCACGCGATCACGATCGCGATCGACGCGACGATGCCGAACACGTACAGCACGATCGCGACCGGGATCACGAGCAGCAGCCTGAAGAACGTCGTCAGCCGATTGCGTTGCTCGACGTAGTCGGCCTCGAACGTCACTGGGTAGGACACGGGCACACCTCCTGTTGCGGTTGGCGGACGGGCCTGTCCGCGCCATGCGTGCTCCGTCGAGGCGATGCGCCACTCCCCGCAGCAACCGCATGACGCTCGCAGGACATCCTAAGCCCGTCATCGGCCGGCGCCACTCTCGTTTTCAATCGCGACAGCCGCTTTTCAATAGATTGGCGGGCAGATGGACGCGCCGGAGGTCGCCTTCGCCGGAATCGCCCGCCAGGCCGAGCTGATCGCGGCCGGCGAGATCTCCTCGCGCGAGCTCGTCGAGCTCTGCCTGCGCCGGATCGAGGCGGCGCAGCCGCGCCTGAACGCGTTTCGCGCGGTGCTCGCCGAGCGCGCGCTGCTCGAGGCCGACCAGGCCGACGCGCGCCTCGCCGCCGGCGACCGGCGCGCGCTGCTCGGCGTGCCGATCGCCGTCAAGGACGACATCGACGTCGCCGGCGAGGCGACCGCGCTCGGCTCGAACGCCGACGGCGAGCCGGCGGGCGCCGACGCCGAGGTCGTGCGCCGCCTGCGCGCGGCCGGCGCCGTGATCGTCGGCAAGACGAACGTGCCCGAGCTGTGCGTCTGGCCGTTCACCGAGACGGCGACGTTCGGCGTCACGCGCAACCCGTGGAACGTGCAGCGCGCGCCGGGCGGATCGAGCGGCGGCAGCGCCGCGGCCGTCGCCGCCGGGCTCGTCGGCGCGGCGCTCGGCTCCGACGGCGCCGGCTCGATCCGCATCCCGGCGGCGTGGTGCGGGCTGTTCGGCCTGAAGCCGCAGCGCGGGCGCATCCCGATGGCGCCGCGCCCGCGCGCGTGGAACGGCCTGTCGGTCAACGGCGTGCTGACGCGCCGCGTCGCCGACACGGCGCTGTTCCACGACGTCGCCTCGGGCGCGAGCGAGATCGACCTCGACAGCGCGCCGGCGCCGGAGGACTCGTTCGCGCATGCCGCCGCGACGCCGCCCGGGCGCCTGCGGATCGCCTACTCGACGAGCGTCCCGCCGGGCGTGCTCGCGAAGCTCGACGACGACGGCTCGCGCGCGCTGAGCGAGACCGTCGAGCTGCTGCGCTCGCTCGGGCACGAGCTGACCGAGCGCGCGCCCGACTACGGGCTCGGCGCCGCCACGATGCTGATCCCGCGCTACATGCGCGGCGTCTACGAAGACGCGCGCGCGATCGCGCATCCCGAGCGCCTGGAGCGCCGCACGAAGGGGATGGCGCGGCTCGGCGCGCTCGCCGGGCCGCTGTTCGAGCGCGCGCTCGCCGGCGAGGCCGACTACGCGCGGCGGCTGAACGCGATCTTCGACGACCACGACGTGCTGCTGACGCCGGCGACCGCGACCGGGCCGCCGCCGATCGGCAAGCTCGAGGGGCGCGGCGCGCTGTGGACGCTCAACGCCGTCGCCGGCTGGGTGCCGTACAACGGCATCTGGAACGTCACCGGACAGCCGGCCGCGTCGGTGCCGGCCGGGTTCGGCGCCGACGGCCTGCCGCGCGGCGTGCAGCTCGTCGGGCGGCCGAACGACGAGGCGACGCTGCTGTCGCTCGCCGCGCAGATCGAGGCCGAGCGTCCGTGGGCGGCGACGCGCCCGCCAGAGTCGGCGTGAGCCGGGACGGCGGGCGCCGCGACGGCGTGGGCGAGGGCGGCGGCGGTCAGGACCATCTGCTCGCGCTCGCGGTCGAGGCGGCGCGGATGGCCGGCGGCCTGCTCGCCGAGCGCGCGCGCGGCGGCGTCGAGCGCGAGGTCGCGAGCAAGAGCACGCCGACCGACCTCGTCAGCGAGGCCGACGTCAGCTCGCAGCGCGCGATCCGCGCGCTGCTGCGCGAGCGCCGTCCCGACGACGGCTTCGTCGGCGAGGAGGAGGGCGATTCCGAGGACGGCTCGAGCGGCCTCAGCTGGGTCGTCGACCCGCTCGACGGCACCGTCAACTTCCTCTTTCAGATCCCGCAGTGGAGCGTCAGCGTCGCCGTGCGCGACGCCGCCGGGACGATCGCCGGCGCCGTGTTCGACCCGAACCGCGACGAGCTGTTCTGCGCGACGCGCGACGGCGCCGCGCGGCTGATCTCGCCCGCCGGGACGCGCGAGCTCGCGCACCGCCCCGGCGACGACGTCGCGCACGAACGGCACACCGGCGAGGGCGGCGCCGGGCCGGGCGGCGAGGACCTCGCGAGCGCGATGGTCGCGACCGGCCTCGCCTACGACGCCGACGTGCGCCGCGCGCAGGCGCGCGTGCTCGAGCGCGTCGTCCCGCGCGTGCGCGACATCCGCCGCTTCGGCAGCGCCGCGCTCGACCTCTGCTGGACGGCCGCCGGCCGCTTCGACGCCTACTACGAGCGCTCGGTCAAAGAGTGGGACATCGCCGCCGGCGCGCTCGTCTGCCGGCGCGCCGGGCTCGAGCTCCGCGAGCTGCCCGAGCACGAGAACCTGCCGTGGGGGATCCTCGCCGCGCCGCCGGCGCTCGCCGGAGCGCTGCTGGAGCTCGTCGCCGGGGCGTAGGAACGCGGCGGGGGAGTAGGGTCGTCGGCGTGAGCGACCAAGCGCAGCAGGCGCGGCGGTTCCTCGAGCTGCACCGCCCAGGCGAGCCGCTGCTGCTCGCGAACGCGTGGGACCGCGGCTCGGCGAAGCTGCTCGCCTCGCTCGGCTTCGACGCGCTCGCGACGACGAGCGGCGGCTTCGCCGCGACGCTCGGCCGGCTCGACGGCAACGTCACGCGCGAGGAGGCGATCGCGCACTGCGCCGAGCTCGTCGCGGCCGTCGACGTGCCGGTGTCGGCCGACCTCGAGAACGGCTTCGCGCACGACGCTGCGGGCGTCGCCGAGACGATCGCGATGGCGCTCGATGCCGGCCTCGCCGGCTGCTCGATCGAGGACTACTCGGGCGACGCGGCCGCGCCGATCTACGCGATCGAGCAGGCGGCCGAGCGCGTCGCGGCGGCCGCCGAGCGGGCGCACGCCGGCCCGGTCCACCTCGTGCTGACGGCGCGCGCCGAGAACCACCTGCACGGCCGCGACGACCTCGACGACACGATCGCGCGCCTGCGCGCGTACGAGCGGGCGGGCGCCGACGTGCTGTACGCGCCGGGCCTGACGGAGCTCGCCGACATCTGCCGCGTTGTCGACGCGGTCGGGCTGCCGGTCAACGTGCTCGCGCGCCCGGGCGCGCCGTCGGTCTCCGAGCTGGCGGCGGTCGGCGTCGCGCGCGTGTCGGTCGGCGGCGCGTTTGCGTACGCCGCGCTCGGCGCCGTCGTCGACGCCGCGCGCGAGCTGCGCGATCACGGGACGTACGGCTACTGGGAGAACGTGCGGACCGGTGTCGACGCGGTGCGCGGCGCGTTCGGCTGACACGGCGCCCGCGCCCAGACCGGGCCGCCGCCGTCGGTGCTGCGGCGGGATGCTCGTGGGATGGGTTGTTCGAGCCAGCGTCAGGGGCCTAGGCTTCTCTCCCAGCCGCTGCTCTAATTAGATTGGAGTCATGCGGCGGTGGAGGAACGGCAGACTCGATGCGCTCAAAACGCATTGTCCGAGAGGACGTGTGGGTTCGAATCCCACCCGCCGCATCTAGAAAATGCGTTCGAACGCGCAGTACGCGAGGGCGCTGACCCTCGTCGCATCAGGATTGAGCGATCGCGCTGTTTCTGAACGAGTCGGGGTTCCGCGCACCACGATTCGAGACTGGCGTAACGGCCTGCACGCAGGCAGTCGGCGTCCGTCGGTCGGCACGTGTCCGCGGTGCGGCTTCCCCGTGCATTCAGTCGAGTTGCCACGTCCGAGCTATGCCTACCTGCTCGGCATGTATCTCGGCGACGGATCGATCGATCGCATGGCACGGACGTGGCGTATGAGAATCGCGCTCGACATCGGCTGGCCGGGGATCACGGACGAGTGCGCAAGGGCGATGCAGGCTGTATTCAAGCGGAATCGCGTACTCGTCTATCAGCCGGACAAGCGGAGTCGCTGTGCCGTCGCGGTCGTCTACTCGAACCAGATGGTGTGCCTCTTCCCGCAGCACGGGCACGGGGCCAAGCACTTGCGGAGAATCGGGCTGACCGACTGGCAAGCGGAGCTCGTCAGTGAGCAGGCCAAGTCGTTCCTGAGGGGCCTGATCCACTCCGACGGATGCCGCTTTACGAACCGCGTGCGGCACGGCTCCAAGACGTATGAATATCCTCGCTACAACTTCACGAACGTCTCACAGGACATCCGCGCATTGTTCACATCGGCCTGCGATCTACTCGGAATCGAGTGGCGGCCCATGAATGCGCGGAACATCTCGATCGCCAAACGTGACTCTGTTGCCAGCGTCGACGAGTTCGTCGGTCCGAAGCGATAGCTTGCCGTATTACGCCGGCTGTGGCGGCGCCGAGGCGAACACGTCGGGTCCGGTCGACGGGTCGCGGCGCTCGAGCTCGACGTTCCAGCCCTGCTGGAAGCCGCGCATCGCGAACGCGACGAGCAGCATCTGAACGGGAACGATCAGCAGCGTCAGCACGCCAAGCAGGCTCGCGCCGAGCGCCGGCTCGGCGAAGCCGTGCTTGTCGCGCGCGAACCAGCCCGGGCCGGCGACGAGCGCGAAGATCAGCAGCAGCACGGCGAGCACCGCGGCGACGGGCAGGACGCCGCGGTTCCAGCGCAGCGCGAAGAACGCGAGCGTCAGATACACGAGGACGTAGGCGATCTCGACGGGCTTGGCCGACTCGAGCACGCTCCATCCGCCGACGGTCACGATCAGCACGAGCGCGGCGCTCGCGAGCAGCAGGAGCACGACGGTCGCGCGCGTCGCCTGCACGACGGGCTTGTCGCGGTTGGGATGCGTGACGATCACGCCGGCCGGCGGACCGTCGGCCTGATGGCGCGCTGGAACCGAGGACATCGCGCGCTCAACCATACAATCTGGCGGCGTCGCGAGCGCACGCGGGCGTGGTGGAATTGGTAGACACGCCGGCCTTAGGAGCCGGTGGGCGTCAGCCCTTGGGGGTTCGAGTCCCTCCGCCCGCATTCTCGACGACCCTTTGCTCCTCGTTGAAACCCTTGGTAGCTTTGCGACTGTGGCCAACCACAAGCGGAAGCGGCCGAAGCAGCGCCGGGCCGGCTGCCTTTTGTGCAAGCCGCAGAAGCTGCCGTCGTTGAAGAAGGCCGAGCGCAGGCGCGACAATCGCGAAGCGTTCGTCCATGAGCTTCGCGCCACGCAGCAGCCGGAGCGATATTGACCGGCTCCGCGCACTCCAGAGCCGCTACCGTGTTCCCATGACCGCGAAGGAGCAGTTGCGGCAAACGGTAGAGCGGCTATCTGAGGCCGAGGCGCAGGACGCACTCGGCTACATAGTTCGCCGCCGCGGCAAGCATGACGCCCTGTCCAACCTCCTCGAGCGGGCGCCGCTCGATGACGAGCCGACGACTCCTGAGGAGGATGAGGGGGTTCGTGAGGCCAGAGAACAGATCGCCCGAGGAGATGTGCTCTCAGCCGATGAGATCAGGCGCGAGGTTGCTTGAGCGACGGCGGTTGGGTCTTCTCGGCGCGCGCCGGGCGTGACTTCAAGCGACTCGATCGTCCAGTCCGGCGCCGCATCGTCAGCGCTCTGGACCGGCTGACGGGCGACCCGCCAGCCGGGGACGTCGTTAAGTTGGCGGGTGCCGACGAATGGCGTCTGCGAGTCGGCGATTGGCGGGTACGCTTCGAACGCGACGTCGAGACGGGTGTCATCTACGTCACGCGCGTATTGCCTCGGGGACGAGCCTACCGTGACTGACAGGAGCGCATGCCCAACGGTCAGCACGACAGTGCACATTTGGGTTTCGTTCGTGTCCCGACTCTCGCACTCGCCAGGATCGGCGCCGCGAAGGACCGACGAACGGCGGACCCCTCGGCCCTGCACGTTGCCGCCGCCTGCGCCGAGTGCAACACTTCGACGATGGCTGCCGTATCGTCGAGCGTCACCGGCGGATTCGTCGATGCGATCCTCGCCAGGGATTTTTGGCGCGCCCGCGGTCTGCTGCACCCGGAGATCGACTTTCGCGCGATGACGCCGAACCGAGTCTGGGAGGCCGACGGTCCGGCTGGTGCCGAGGAAACCCTGCGCGCCTGGTTCGAGCATCCCGAGCGGGACGTCGAGCGGGTCGATGCGACCGAGCCGATGTCCGTCGCCGACACGCTGCGCGTCGGCTGGCGCGTTCATGGCAGCGGCGCCGAAGGCCCGTTCGTGTACGAGCAGCAGGCGTATCTGCGCGAGGAAGGTGGGCAGGTCGTCTGGCTGCGCGTGATGTGCAGTGGCCCGCGCCCCGCGTCGTGGCCGGAGGGCGATCGCGACTAATAGGACTTCGGCAGCCCCAGGGAATGCTCGGCGACGTAGTTGAGGACCATCTCGCGTGACACCGGTGCGGTGCGCGCGACGCGCACCGCCCACCAGAGGTCGCTCAGCCCGTACTCGAGGGCGAATCCGTTGCCGCCGTGGGCCTGGATCGCGCTGTCCACACAGTGGATCCCGGCCTCCGCGGCGGCGTACTTGGCCATGTTCGCCGCCTCACCCGCACCGGGCACGCCGGCGTCGTAGAGGGCGGCTGCCTTACGGGTCATCAGGCGTGCGAGCTCGAGCTCGATCTTCGCCTGGGCAAGCGGGTGGGCGACGCCCTGATGAGCTCCGATCGGCTGGCCCCAGACCTGGCGCTCGCGCGCGTAGGCGGCGCCGCGCTCGAGCGCGAGACGGCCGACGCCGGTCGAGATCGACGCGCCCATGATGCGCTCGGGGTTGAGCCCGTCGAACACCACACCGAGGCCGCCGTTCTCGCCGCCGATCAGCCGCTCCTCCTCGAGCTCGACGTCGTCGAAGAACAGCGTCCACTGCCGGTCGGCTCCGCGAACGGCCATCGGGATCTGCTGGCGGGTGAATCCCGGGGCGTCGACGTCGACGATCGCCAGCGACGGTAGCCCCAGCTGACCGTCGGCGAGCCGCGTGCGCGCCACCACCAGCACGGCGTCCGCGTCCTCGACGCCCGAGATGAACGTCTTCTGGCCGTTGAGCAGGAAGCGGCCGTTCTCGCGCCGCAGCGAGGTTGAGAGCTTGTGCGAGTTGCTGCCGGCGTCGGCCTCGGTGATCGCGAACGCGACCTTGGTCGTCCCACGTCCGATGCCGCGCAGCCAGCGTTCCTTCTGGGCGGGAGTCCCGTGCTTGGTCAGGATGCTTCCCACGATCGCCGGGGAAACCACGATCAGCAGCAGCGCGCAGCCGGCTGCGCTGATCTCCTCGCCGACCCACGAGAGCGCCGCCATGCCGAGACCGCCGCCTTCGTACTCCTCGGGGATGTTCACACCGAGATATCCGCGCGAGGCGAGCGCTTCCCACAGCTCGCGCGGCGGCTCGCCCGCGTCGCGCACGCGCTGCATGTAGTCGCGCCCGAAGTCGCCGCAGATGCCGGCGACCGCCTCGCGGAGCAGGGTCTCCTCCTGCGAGGGCACGAGCGACATGACCGAGCTGCCAACTGTGGCCGACACCGCGGCGAATCATATGCGCCGCTCGCGCGGCGCGACGGCAGCGACCGACCGGTCCGCGGCGTCTTCGGCGCTCAGCGCCGAGCCCAGCAGGCCGCCGGATCGAGCGAGCGCCTCGACAGCGTACGTCGCATCAGCATTTGCTCGGCGGTTCTTCGTAGTATTTGCACGACACTTCGCGCTCGCTCGCGAGTTTCCACGTCGCCGAGATCGGGCTGAGGAAGTTCGGCGGTTCCTGCGTGAACAGGCGCTGGTCGTAGTTGTAGTTCTTGATGTAGCCGGTGCCGGCGCCGCCGCCGGTCCCGACCGGGCCGCGCCAATACTGCGCGATCGAGCCCCACACGTTCAGTTTGCCGAGCTTCGCGCCGCACTTGTAGTTGTCGACGATCCACGAGTGTTTCGTACTGAGGATCGCCGCGTCGATCACGGGGTTTTCCAATGACCCCCATTTGTTCGGGTCTTCCGCCGCGGTCAGGTTTGCTGCGTCACAGCTACTCGAAGTGTTGGTGTACTCGCATTTGCCGTTTTTCGTGTACGTCTCTTCGGTGCCGCCGGAGGTGTTGCACGACTTCGAAAACACCAGTTCGGCTTCGTGAAGCGTGTATTCCGACGGCGTCTTTTCGACGCATGCTTTGACGCCCGAGCGGTATTCGTATTCCTTGCCGCCGGCGGTCGTGTCGACGAACGTCAGCGTGGCGGTTTCTTTCGAGCTGGTCGCCGACTTGTTCAGGACGAGCTTTTTTTCGGACGCTTTGATTTCTTTGATCGTCGTACCCGTCGGGATGCCGCTGCCGGTCACTTCCAGCCCGACGGAGAGCCCTTCCGTGGACGTCATGTTCGAGACCGTCGTTGAGCCGCTCGCGATTTTGCCGGTGTATTTCGTCGGGAAGCACGTTTCTTTTTTCGTCCCGGCTGGCGTCTTCGTGCCCGCGGCTTTGTGCGCCACTTCGTATTCCTGCTGGACCGGGTGATAGACGCGCACGAAGTTTTCCGCGATCAGCCCAAGCTCCGCTGCGCCCGTCGGTTCGTTGCCTTCCGATCCTCCGCTCGTCGTCAGGTTCCCGTTGACGATCACGTCGTCGGCCGATGCGATCGTCAGCGATTCGGTGTACGTCCCGTGGACGTAGACGTTGCCGCAGCCCGTGTCGTGCGCCGTGTCGGCGTCGAACGGGGTGTACTTCGTCACGGCGCAGCCTTCGGTCGAGTTTTCGACGTAGACGACGCCATTGCTCGGGAATTCGATCGTTTTCGTGGAGCCTTTGTTGGTGACCGCCATCGTGTTCGGCGTGCCGGGTTTCAATTCGATTTCGGTGCGCCCGCTGAACTTGTCGCCGGCCGATTCGAGCAGTTCCGCGTCGGTTTCGGGAGGCAGCAGCGATTCGGCTTCTTCGGTGTACTTGCCGAGGAAGTTGGCTTCGTTTTTGCAGGACCCTTCCGCGTAGTGGCCCTGCAGCATCTCGATCGCGTCTTCGCGGCCTTCACGGCCGAACGTCGGTTTCTTCGTGCCTTCGGCGCAGAGGTCAGCCGCGTCGTTCGTGTGCAGCGGGCCGTTGACTTTGTCTTCGGAGGCGAACTGGATCGGCGAGCATTTTGACGTGAGCCCTTTTTCTTTGCGTTCTTTGTAGTAGTGCGCGCATTCCGTAGGTTCCGGGTTGAAGTTCGTCGGGTCCTCGACCTCGAAGTTCGTCTCGTAGACGTACTTCGTGAAGCCCGGGTGCGAGAACGTCGCGACGATCTTGTGCAGCGTTTTGCTGGAGCCCGTGCCGGCCGTCGCCGTAATCAGGATCCGGAACGTGCCCCGCGCGGCGCCACTCGTTTCGAGCACCGTAGCCTGGTTGTTTTCGATGCATTTCGTGTAGCCTTTGGCGGGAAGCGTCTGGACGGCGTAGGACTGTTCGGTCGATTCGCCTTCCTGTCCGTTGGGAACTTTGCGTTCGGATATTTTCGGACATTTGATCCAGTAGTTGGGGTCTTTCTGCAGTTCGTGCAGGTAGCGCTCGACGCCGGCCGTCGCGGAGTAATACGCTTTCGCGCGCGACGCCGAGTTGCTGCTCAGCCTGAAGTCGCCGTTGACGGCGGCCAGCGCGGCCGCGACGAGCAGTGCGCTGATCAGCAGCGCCGCGAGCGCGACGACCATCGTGAAGCCGCTCTCGGTCGCCAGGCGGCGCCGCAGGTGTCTGGTCGCGTTCATGCGCATGTCGCCGTTCCTTCTTCCGTGGTTTCGCTGGGCGTGAATCGCAGCACGATCGCGCCGCTGACGGTCGTCGTGTGTCCGACCCGCGTGTCGGCCGTCGTTTTCGACTTCGAGTATTCGGGCGCCTGCTGGTATTCGATCCTGACCTGTGCGACTTTGTAGGAAGCGGTTTCGCTTGCCGGCGGCAGTTCGGCGCCGACCATTTCGACAAGGTTGGCTGTCGTCGTTTCGTACCTGAAGTAATGGAACAGCGTCGTGCCGCCGGGTTTGCCGCCTTCGAGCGGCGTCACGTTGTGCGCGAGAACCCGCGTGACGTTCGCCGTCGACGGCGAGAGCGTCGATATGAACGTCCACGGCATCGTCGCGGTCTGGTTCTTGAACTGATAGTCGGTCAGCGTGCCGAGTTTCTCGCCGGTGTTGCTCGTTCCGGTCGAGGTCCAGTTGATGTCGTGCAGGTAGCCTTCTTTGGTGGCGCTTTCGCCAGCGCCGGGAGTGCCGTACGTGCTGACGAACCAGAGGTTCCGGCCGTTCAGCGCTTCGAGTTCTTTGTACGTGCGGGAGGAGAAGCCCTGGATCGGCGGCATGTTGCCGATGCAGCTCGAGTGGAGCTCGTCCTGCACCCGTTCGAGCGAGTTGCGGCCGATCTGATCTGCCTGCACGTGGTCGGTGATCCTGGCCTCCTGGTGCTGTGAGGTCGTGATGACGAGCATCAGCGCGCCCGTCACGACGATGCCCGAGACGATCGCGACGAGCAACTCGACGAGCGTGTAGCCGCCTTCGGATTGCAGGAGTGTCGAGAGTCGCGCAGGCATCAGCAGGTCAATGCGATCGTGCTGCTCGTGACGCCCGATCCTTTGGCGTAGAACGTCGTTTCCGTCGAGCCGGCCTTGATGGCGTTCGCGAAGGTGGTTTTGTTCTTGTAATATTTGCCGCTTTCCGGCCCCCACGCAACGCACAGTTCGAGCGATTTCGCGTAGGGCGCGTAGCGCGGTGCGAGCCGTCCCGCGACCACTTCGATCGCGCGTTCATAGGGAACAGTCGTGTAGTTCTGCGCCGACGTCGACTGGCATTCTTTGTTGATCAGCTTCGCCGGTGCTTTGGCGATTGGCGCTCCCGGTTCGCTCGCGCTGGTACCGCTCTTCACGAGCAGGTTGACCTGCGGCTCTTCGACTTTGACGGACGTCGTTCCGCCCGGTTCGATCTGCGCTTTGGCGTCGGACACCGAGCTGCCGACCACGGCTTCCGGGTTGTTCTTTTCGCAATCGCCCGCGTAGACGGTGTACGTGTTGGGCGAGACGAACGGGAACAGACCGCCGAACGAGACGGCCGTGTGGTAGCTGCCCGCCGTGCCGGCGATGAAGTTCGGCGGCGTGCCGACTTTGTTCTGAGCGACGTACACCGTGTCGCCCGTCAGCCCCGTGACCGCGCCCCCGTTGCTGACGAATTCCGTGTTCAGCGTCCCCGGTTCGGCCAGTGTGAATTCGGTGACCGTCGTCGCCGTCGAGGAGAGGTTGACCGAGATCGGCGACGGCGCGCTCCCGTTGGCGCCGACCCAGCCGGTCTTCGTCGCGTCGACTTCGACCGATTTGTCGCCGACCGAGCCGAACACTACGCAGCCGTTGCCGAGGGTCGTCTGGCTGAGGTTGGCGGTGCTGCCTTTGACCGTGACCGTGGCGCCCGAGACCGGGGCTTTCGCCTGGTTGACGGCCTTGACCTCGACCGTCGTGCTGGACGGCACGGCGACGACGCTGGACTGCTTGATCGTCTTCTTGACGGCCGGATTGCGGTTGTATTCCCACCAGCTGACGATCGACGTGCTCTTGATGAATTCGGCGGTCCCGCTCGAGCCGCAGGCGAGGACGTCTTCTTTTTCGCCGCCGGAGACGTATTCGGCGAACGATTCGATCGTGTACTTGGTTCCACTCGAGCACGCCGTCGTGCTCACGCTGCAGCTGATCCCCGTTTCGCTGACCGTGTTCGTTTCGTGGCCGACCTGCGTCAGTTTCGTCAGTTCGGCGCCGCGCAAGCGCTCCTCGTCCTGGGCGGCGAGCAGCGTCGCCTGGTTGCGCTGGCGCTGGTTGGTCGCCGCGCGCGTCGCCGTGTCGAAGCCGGTGTACGTCGCGATCACGATCATGCCGAGGAGCAGCGCGCTGATCAGGACCTCGATCAGCGAGAGGCCCGACTCCGACGCGCCTTTGCCCGTGAGCTGCGCGAGCCTGCGGTGGCGGCCCGGGCGTGCGCCATTGCGTGCGCGGTGCGGGGTGTGCGCCGTCCGCCCGCGTCTGGCGCTGGCCGACCGAAGCAGGGCGTGAAAAGTACGCATCCGATAGATACCCCTAGTAGGTGTCGGCAGGCGCTCGGCGTCGCTTGAGCGAGCGGGCTCGGTTACGGCGGATGATCGGGCCCAAATGCGGCGCATTGCCCATCGCCGGCAGGCCGCGAGCAGGCGCTCGCGCTCGCGGGTACGCATGGGCGGGGCGAGCGCCTAGAATCGCTACTCACCCGGGGGACTGGTGTATCGGTAACACGGTGGTCTCCAAAACCGCAACGCGAGGTTCGACTCCTCGGTCCCCCGCTCATTGGAGCCCGCAAATTGCGGGTGTTTCGCCTTCTGCGAAGGCATTGCGAGCCAACACAGTCGCACTCCGACCGACGAGCGGACTGATCTGGCGCCCTGCCTGCGTCTAGTGGCCCTCGGAGATCAACGACTTGATCTCCCCCCGCAGGCGCTTGGCTCGCGACGGGGCCTGAGGACCGTACCCGTGCATCGCGCTTTCGAGCAGATCTCCGAAGTAAGGATGCTCTCCGACGGTCGCCAGCTCATTGGCGACGTACCGCCGCAACTCGGGAGGCTCTTTGCTCTGCTCTTCGCGCAACTCAACTCTGCCATCGACGAGGACGAGCACGTCATGAAGATCCAGGCTTCGCAGCAGGTCCTCTTTGCCTCGCCCGTTCCAGGCCGCGAGCTTCGTCGCGATGATGCTGGGCGGTGCCGCGGCGCGGATGCGGGCACCGGAGGGCAGCTCTCGCTCGACGGCTGTCTCGAGGGCGTGCTGGTACCACGGGTTCGAAAAGCCGAGCACGCTCTCGTTCTGCGGCATGACGTCCAAGACGAGGCCGGTCTCCGTGTGCCTCCAGCGGCAGATCACTGGCGAGTCGCTCGCCTCCCTGAACCCGCGCTCCTTGAGCCGCTCACCCAGCCTGTAGTAGTCGACGCGGTTGCCGATCGCGCTGATCACATCCACGTCGTCCGTGGCTCGCGTCGAGGGCGCCGCCGGATCACTGACCCACAGATGGATGCTTGCGCCGCCCAGGAAGACCACGTCGTCGACGAGCGGGCCAAGTGCCGTCGCGGCCAGCTCGAGCAGATCGGAGCTCACGCTTGTCCGGTTGAGGGCATTTGCGACAAGACCGCATGTAGCTCGTCTGCTGCAACCTGTCGCACGCGAACATCTCCGGCGCGTAGGGAGTCGACGATGGCCAGGAGGTGCGAGAGTGCGGAGCTTTCCTGACTCGCTCGCACGGCGGCGGGATGCAGGGGCCGAAGCGCCTGACCTCGCACGCTGCCATCGGCGTCCGGCCAGACGGGTGGCGGTTCGTCTCCCTGTTGTCGGATCCTGCTCGAGATCGGCTTCGCCGCCCAGGCGGCAGGCATGCCGCGTGTCAGCTCGCCGAGGGCTGCCGGCGCGATGAACCGCGCTCCGTGCGTCATCAACTCCTCGAAGCCCGCTCGGTTGACCTGTTTCGAGAC
This sequence comes from uncultured Solirubrobacteraceae bacterium, assembly GCA_963782925.1. GTDB lineage: Bacteria > Actinomycetota > Thermoleophilia > Solirubrobacterales > Solirubrobacteraceae > Palsa-744. Next base: position 484,102 of record CAWALH010000002.1, on the reverse strand, counting down.
GCTTCGATAGAGGCCCGCCTCTTCGGCTCGTTTGAGTGCCCGGTAGACGAGCGTATGGTCGATGTGAAGCTCACGAGCGAGCTCGCGCAGCGTGGCTTCCTCGTCTGCGACGGCAAGCGTGCCGGCGAGGACATAGATGTCCGAAGGACCGAGCATGCGATGGAGTGTAGCATGTTGCGCAACATACAACAGTCGCACTCGACGGCGGATGACGACGCCCCGCGACTCGAGCGCCTGGAGGCCGTCAGCCGCTCGCGGCGGCCCGCTCGCCCAGCGGCGCGCGCGTGCGCAGGTACGGCACGAGATAGCGCCCGAAGACCTTCTCTGGCGTTTCGCCCGAGTCGCCTCGGTTGAACCGCCCGTGGACGCTCGAGGCGGCCGTCGCGTGGCCGAGCTCGTCGAGCTCGGCGCGCAGGAACACCGGATCGGCGCCGCCGACGAGACGTGCGCGCAGCACGCAGTGAGGGCGAGGCTGCGTCGCGACGGTCCCGGCGTCGGCGGCGATGCGCTGCGCGATCAGGTCGGCCCGCTGCGCGGCCAGTCCGCCCTGCTTGATCGGGTAGGTCGTCATGTCGCCGGTCGCGTACACGTCGGGCAGGCCGATCACGCCGCCGAGCGAGTCGGTCGTGACGAAGCCGTGCACGTCGGCCGGCAGTCCGGTGATCCGCGGGCCGTGGAGCGTCGGCAGGGCGACGACGCGATCTGCCTCCAGCCGCTCGCCCGAGCCCAGCACGAGAGCGCCGTCGCGGTCCACCCCCTGCGGATCGGCTCCGCCGACGAAGCGCACCCCCCGCTCGGCCAGCAGGTTCGCGACGAGCGGCGCGGCGTCGGCGCCGAACACGTGCAGGGGCGTCGCCTCCGAGCTGACGAGCACGATCTCGCCCGGGGCGCCCAGCTTCCGCAGGCGGGTGGCGGCGAGCAGGGCGAGCTCGTACATCGGCAGCGGCCACGAGCAGCCTCTGGGCACGGCGAAGACGATCCGGTGGATCGCGCCGGAGCTCAGCTCGTCGATCACGCGGCGGATGTGATGGACCTCGCTCTGGTCGTGGAACGTCAGCGCGCCCGGTATCGCGCTCGTCGCGCGGGCGCCGACGGCGAGCACGAGCGCGTCGTAGTCGAGGTGCGTGAACGACGCGAGGCGCACCCTGTGCGCGTTGGCCGTGACCGCCTCGACGCGGTCGCGGCGGAACGAGGCGCCGACGTCGGCGGCGATCGCCTCGAGGTCGTACGCGAGCGGCGGAGCGTCGTAGAACGACTCGGTCGTCGCCGCCGGCCTGTATGCGAGCGACGTCGAAGTCGACACGAGCGTCATGCGCACGCGCTCCGGCGCAAGCGCGTGCAGCGCGAGCATCGTCTCCACGGCGCCGAAGCCGCCGCCGGCGATCAGCACATGAACACGATCCGACGTTGCGCTGATACCGGGCATGCATGGAACTTCCCACCGTCGCCGCCGGCCTGCATCCGTGGAATCCCACGGCGAGCGTCGGTGCACTTCGCTACACGCCGGGGTTGCCATCTGATATTCTATATAAAAAAGATCGCCAAACTGGTAATTGGACCGATCCGTGTCGTCGCAGGCGGCGCGGAGGAGCGCTTGACGCTCGGGCACGAGCCCAGCAGGCGCACGTTCGCCGCCGGCGAGGCGTTTCACTTCTCGCCGGCCGACATCCATCGCGTTCGCCACGACGGCAGCGATCCGGCCGTCACGCTGCACGTCTACTCGCCGCCGCTCGCGCGGATGGGCGCGTACTCGACCGACGAGTACGGCGCGCTCGTGCGCCATTCGATCTCCTCGTCGCAGGAGCTGCGCCCACTCGCCTTGGCCGCTTGACCGAGCTTTGATTTCCCATCAGCGCCATGCGCCATCGCCCAGCGCGGGGCGCGCGCGAGCGGTGCGTCAGCGCTTCGCGCCGCGTCAGCGCTTCGCGCCCGCGCGCCGCTCGACGCCGCCGGCGCCGGCGATCACGACGGAGCTGACGAGCTCGGGCTCGAACAGCCCGTGCTCGACGACGCCCGGCGTCGCGCTCAGCGTGCGCGCGAGCTCGCGCGGGTCGTCGAACTCGCCGAGGTAGTCGGCGATCAGTCCGCCGTCGGGGCTGCGCGGCACGTCGCGCAGCTCCGACGGCGCGAGCTTGGCGAGCGTCGTGCCGACGGCGAACGGCACGAGCTCGAGCGGGACCGGCGCGCGCACGCGCCGCACGAGCTTCTCGTCGGAGACGATCACGACGAAGCTCCGAGCCGCGGCCGCGACGATCTTCTCGCGCGTGTGCGCCGCGCCGCCGCCCTTGACGAGCCAGCCGTCGTCGTCGACCTGGTCGGCGCCGTCGATCGCGACGTCGAGCTCGCCGAGCTCGTCGAGGCCGGCGACGGCGAGGCCGAGCTCGCGCGCCCGTCGCTCGGTCGCCGGCGAGGTCGCGGCGCAGCGGATCTCGCCAAGCTCGCCGGCGGCGACGCGCTCGCCGAGCGCGTCGAGCAGGTAGGCGACGGTCGAGCCCGTGCCGAGCCCGACGCGCATCCCGTCCTGCACCTCCTGCGCCGCGGCGCGTGCGGCGGCGAGCTTGTGCCGCGCGACCGCGTCGGCGTCGCTCAGCGGCGGCTGCTCTGACCCAGTCGCACGTGCGGACGCCACGGTGCGGACGTTACCGGCCCGACGTCGCCGGCGAGGCGCAGTCGCTCGGGCGATTCGGGGCGGTGCAGCAGGAAGCCCTGTCCGTAGGTGCAGTCGAGCTCGCGCGCGAGCGCCAGTTGCCGCCGCGTCTCGATCCCGACGGCGACCGCCTTGAAGCCGGCCTTGTGCGACAGCGCGATCATCGCCGCGACCATCGCGCGCGTCTCGCGGTCGCGCTCGAACGTGTGGATCAGGCGGCGGTCGAGCTTCAGCATGTCGAGCGGCAGGCTGCGCGGCAGCTTGATCGACGCGTCGCGCGCGCCGACGCTGTCGAGCGCGACGGCGACGCCGAGCCGGCGCAGCTGCGTCAGCGTCGCACGGGCGCGGTCGGGATCGCGCAGGACGGCCTCCTCGGAGACCTCGACGCAAAGCGCGCGGCCCGGCAGCTCGAAGCGCGCCAGCTCGCGGCGCACGCGCTCGGCGAGGTCGAGCTCGCTCAGCTCGCGCGCCGACACGTTGACCGAGATCGGCATCGAGATGCCCTTCCGCCGCCATGTGGCCGCCTGTGCGCATGCCGTGTTCAGGACCCAGTCGCCGATCTGCACGATCAGCTCGCTCTCCTCGGCGCGCGGCAGGAACTGCGACGGCAGCAGGTCGTCGATCTTCGATTCCTCCTCGCCGTTCGGATGCCAGCGGACGAGCGCCTCGCAGCCGACCGCGCGGCCGCCGGCGAGCGGCAGGATCGGCTGGTAGGTCAGCAGCAGCTCGTTCTGCGGCAGCGCCCGCAGCAGTCGTTCTTCGATCTCCAGATGCGCGGTCAGCTCTTCGCGCAGGCTCTCGTCGAAGACCTCCTGGCGGCGTCCGCCGGCGCCCTTCGCGCGGTACATCGCGACATCGGCCTCGCGCAGCATCGCCTCCGGGTCGGCGTTGGGGTCGTGCGTCAACGAGACGCCGACGCTCGCCGGCATCGACACCTCGGTCGGGCCGATGTGGAACGGCTCCTTCAGCGTCTGCACGACGCGCTCGGCGAGCGCCAGCGCCTCGCTCTCGGTCTCGACTTCGTCGCCGAGGATCACGAACTCGTCGCCGCCGAGGCGCGCGACTGTGTCGCTGTCGCGCATCATCTCCGCGAGCCGCTCGGCGACGGCGATCAGCAGGCGGTCGCCGATGTCGTGGCCGAAGTTGTCGTTGATCGCCTTGAAGCGGTCGAGGTCGATGAACAACAGCGCGACGACGCCGCCGCTTCGCGCGAGTCGCGCGAGCGCCTGGCGCGTGCGGTCCATCAGCAGCAGTCGGTTCGGCAGCCGCGTCAGCGGATCGCGCAGCGCCTGGCGCTCGAGCCACATGCGGTCGGTGACGTCCTTCGCGGCCGCGTACCACGTGTCGCCGTCGCAGCGTGCGCTCCACAGGAGCCAGCGCCACGACCCGTCGCGGTGGCGGTAGCGGTTGGTGAAGTTCTCGAGGTGCGCCGGGCGGTGGTTGCCGGCGAGCAGCAGCGCCAGCGTCGCCTCGACGTCGTCGGGATGGATCTGCTCGTGGATCGGGTTCGCTTCGAGCTCCTCGCGCGTCCAGCCGAGCGCCTGCTCCCACGCCGGGTTCAACAGCGTGAAGCGGCCGTCGAGCGAGATCGTCGCGAGCAGGTCGCTCGTCATCTCGAACAGACGCGCGATCCGCGGGTCGCCTTCGGGCAGGTCGCCTTCGGGCGGGTCGGCCTCGCGCGTGTCGTCTACGCGCAGCGACGCGAGGTCCGGGATCGCCTCCGCCTGGGTGCCAGAGATTGTTGAACGCATTCCTGGACGTCCCCTCGGCCGGCGGCGTGCACAGCACCCGCTGCAGCGGGTCGTTTGGACGGATTGACTAGCGCCGAGGCCCGTATTTGCGGGCCGCTTCGGGAATCTACGGATCCGCCGGGCGTGGGCGCGCTCGACCCGCGACGAGGCGCTGTCAGCGCGTGGCGAGACGCTCTCAGCGCGTGGCGCCGAGCGGCGCCGCGGTCTCGCTCGGCGCGAGATCGGCGCGCGCTCGTCGTGCCTGCGGGTCGCCGCGCAGGAAGCGCCAGACCGACAGGCACATCAGGATCGTCATGATCACGGCGCTCGACACGCACCACTCGCAGATCGCGTGGATCGAGAACAGCTCGCGGCCGGTCAGGTAGCAGCTGAAGCCGAAGCCGACGACCGTGAAGGCGACCGTCGCAAAGCGCGTCGTCTCGGTTTCCGGCGCGAGCAGCGAGCCGAGGATCACGATGTATCCGATCAGCCCGATCAGCGCGACGGGCACGCCGGCGAGCTGCGAGTAGACCGACGTCTGCACCTTCGTGCAGCTTTCGCCGGCGGTGCACGCAGGCTTGATGCCCGCGTAGTGCACGTACGTCAGATAGCTCGCGACGCCGAGCCCGACCGTCGCGAGGACGATCAGCGTGATGCGCAGGGTCCGTGCGCTCATCGCAGCGCTACCCGAGCAGCTTGTTGATCGCCGCTTCGAAGCCCGACGGGTCGGTCAGCGACGAGTATTCGTACTTCTGGCCGGCCGACCCGGTCTTGCCGATCAGGAACGACGGCGTGCCGTTGAAGCCGGCGTTGTTCGCCGCCTGCGCGTCCGCGGTGATCGTGTTCGTGAACTGCGGGTTGTTCCGGTCCGACGTCCACGTCGCGAGGTTCAGCCCGGGCACCTGCTGCGCCAGTTCCTGCAGGTATTTCTCGGTCACGTAGCCTGTGGCCTCCTGCCCCTGCTCGTGGTAGAAGAGCTCGATGAAGTCCCACGCCTTCTGCTGCTTGCCGGCGGCGAGCGCCGCGGCCTGCTGCGTGCGGAAGGTTTCCGGTTCGCGCGTGGCCGTCTCGAGGTTGCGGTATTCGATCTTCACCTTGCCCGCACGGACGTACTTTTCGATCAGCTTCGGCAGCGCGCCGAGCGTGAACTGCTTGCAGATCGGGCACTCGAGGTCGCCGAAGTACTGCATCGTCACCGGCGCGCTCGGGCTGCCGAGCGTGTTTCCGTTCTGCGGGATCCCGGCGAGCAGCGACGTCACTTCGGTCTGGGCCTTCGGCGGCGCCGCGCCTTTGCTTTTTTCGATCCCGCCCGAGCCGCCGCCGCCGCTCGTCGCGACGACGATGACGACGACGATCACGACGACCGCGCCGATCACCGATCCGAGCTGGATCAGGCGCTTGCGCCGCTGCGCGCCGGCGGCCTCCGCCTCCTCGAGCGCCTTGCGCTCGGCGCGCGCCTGCTCGCGACGCTGCTTGCGCGTCAGATCCTGCTCGTCGTCCTCGACCGTGCTCATGTCCGCAACTTATAAAGGTTTCGCTTCAATCGTGCCTAAGTTCGCGGGCGTGCGCAATGATCGCCGGAACGCATCGCGGGCCCCCGTAGCTCAACTGGATAGAGCACCGGCCTTCTAAGCCGGGGGTTGCTGGTTCGAGTCCAGCCGGGGGCGCTTCGACGGGAACGGCCGTTTTCGCTCGCGCCGACGGGGTAGCAAGCAGGCGGGGCCTCGCTCACCCCGGCAATGGGGCCCTGATGGGGACGGGGCCGTCTCCGACCGCTTCCAACGAAAAGCAGCTCCAATCCCCCGCGCGGGGCTGCCGGGGGTGGCGGCGCGGTCCTGGATCAACTCACGGCGCGCCCGGCACCGACGCCGGGCGCGCCGCGAGGACTTCGCGCGGCGCGTATCCGGCGGTTGCGATGATGGCGCGATTGTTCGCGCTCACGGTGCTCGTCTATCCGCTGGCGCTTGCGCTGCTGTGCACCGGCGCGGGCCTGCTCGTCGACCGCTGCAGCGGCGCGTTCCTGCCGGCGGCGCTGCTGCCGAGCGTCGGCGCCGCGGCGCTGATCGGCGTCTCGCAGCTGAGCACGTACTTCACGGGCGTGGCGCGCGCGACGCCGTACCTGCTGCTCGCGGCGGCGCTCGCCGGGTTCGCGCTCGGCAGGCCGCGCGCGCGCGCGCTCGCCGGCGCGCTCGGCGCGCGCGCGCCGCGTGACCGGCGCGGGCTCGCGCCGGCGCTCGCGCTCGGACCGCTCGTCTACCTGCTCGCGATCGCGCCGGTGCTGCTGTCGGGGCGCGCGAGCTTCTCGTCGTTCATGGCGCTGTCGGACTCGGCGGTGCACATGCTCGGCGCCGACTTCGTGATCCACCACGGCCAGGACTACGCGCACCTGGACACGCGCAACTCGTACGGGCTGTTCGTCGCGAACTACTACGGCACCGGCTACCCGTCGGGCGCGGACACGCTGTACGGCGGCAGCTCGCTGCTGCTCGGGCTGCCGCTGATCTGGACGTTCCAGCCGTTCAACGCGGCGATGCTCGCGCTGGCGAGCGGCCCGGCGTGGGAGCTGTCCCGGCGCGCCGGGCTGCGCGGCGCCGGCGCGGCGCTGGCGGCGCTCGTCGCGACGATCGGCGCGCTCGTGTACGGGTACGAGCTGGTCGGCTCGATCAAGGAGCTCGTCGCGCTGGCGATGCTGCTGGCGCTTGGCGTGCTCGTCGTGGCGCACCGCGCGTGGCTCGCGCGCGGTGCGCGACGGGCGCTGCCGTTCGCGCTCGCGCTCGCGGCCGGCGTGTCGGCGCTCGGCGCCGGCTTCGGCGCGTGGGGCCTCGCGGCGGCGCTCGTGCTGCTCGTCACGCTGATCGGCGGCGTGCGCGAAGGCCGGATCGCGCCGCGCGCGGCGATCGTGACGGTCACGGCCGGCGCGCTCGCGCTGCTCGTCGCGGCGTGGCCGACGTGGCACCGGATCTCGGCGTCGCTGCACGTCGCGCAGGCGATCGCGTCGACCGGCAACTCCGGCAACCTGCAGGCGCCGCTGAAATGGACGCAGGCTTTCGGCGTGTGGCTGCACGCGAGCTACAAGCAGGCGCCGAGCGGCCGCTGGGCGACGCTGACCGACCTGTTCGTGGCCGCCGCGGTCGCGGCGTGCGTGTTCGGCGCAGGATACCTGCTGGCGCGCCGGCGGTTCGCGCTCGCCGGCTGGATCGCGGCGACGCTCGTCGTCTGGGCGGTGCTCGCCGCCGCGGCGACGACGTGGGTCGACGCGAAGGCGCTCGTGCTGAGCTCGCCGGTCGTCGTCCTGCTCGCGTGCGCGGGCGTCGCGGCGCTGGCGCGGGCCGGGCGCGGCGAGCGGCGCGGCCGACGGATCGCGGCCGGCGCGCTGGCGCTGGCGTTCGTCGCGGGCGTCGTCGGCTCGGATGCGGCGCAGTACCACAGCTCGAACGTCGCGCCGACGGCGCGCTACGAAGAGCTCGCGTCGATCGACCGCCGCTTCGCGCGCACGGCGCACGGCGGCCCGACGCTGTTCACGGACTTCGACGAATACTCGCTGTACGTGCTGCGCGACGTCGACGTCGGCGGGCCGGACTTCGTCTACCCGCCGCCGGCGCTCGCGCCGCTGGCGGGCGGCTACGGCCGCCCGGTGCGCCTCGACGTCGCGACGCCGCAGCAGCTCGCGCCGTATCCGCTGATCGTGACGCGCCGCGACCCGAGCGCGCCGCAGCCGCCGCCGTCGTATGCGCTCGCGTGGGAAGGGACGTACTACCGCGTGTGGACGCGCCGCAGCTCGACGCAGCCGACGCTCGCGCGCGGGCGCGCGCTCGAACGCCGCGCGGCGCAGCTCGTGCGCGTGCCGCTGCGCCGCGCGAGTCACCCGGCCGGCTGGGGGCGACAGCGCGCAGGCTGGGCGATGCGCCGCGCCGGCACGCTGTCGGTCGGCCTGCGCGTGCCGCGCGCGGGCAGCTGGACGCTGTGGCTGCAGGGCGAGTTCATGCCGCGCGTGACGGTCGCGCTCGACGGGCGGCGCGTCGCGAGCATCGCCGGGCAGCTGGCGGGCAACTCGCTCGTGCCCGACACGGCGCCGCCGATCGCGCTCGAGCTCGCGGCGGGCGCGCACGTGCTGAGCGTCACGCGCGAGGGCTTCAGCGTCGCGCCGGGCAACGGCGGCTCGGCGGTGCTCGCGGCGGCGTTCCTGACGTACGGCGCGACGCCGGTCGCGGGCGGCGGCTCCATCGGGGGCTGAACGTACGCTGGGCGCGAGTGAGCGCACGCGAGGATCAGATCCTGCTGGGCGAGAACCTGCGGCTGCTGCCGTCGTTCGCCGACGCGTCGTTCCAGCTCGTGTACATCGACCCGCCGTTCAACACCGGCCGCGAGCAGGTGCGGAGGACGCTGTCGGTCGTCGGCGACGAGGACGGCGAGCGGACGGGCTTCGGCGGCCGGCGCTACCGCACGAGCCTCTTGGCGCAGGCGTCGTTCTCGGACTCCTTCGACGACTACCTCGGCTTCCTCGCGCCCCGCCTGGAGCATGCGCACCGGCTGCTGCGGGAGGACGGGACGCTGTACTTCCACATCGACTACCGCGAGGCGCATCGCTGCAAGCTGCTGCTCGATGAGATCTTCGGACGCGAGCAGTTCCTCAACGAGATCATCTGGGCGTACGACTACGGCGCGCGCGCGCGGCGGCGGTGGCCGGCGAAGCACGACACGATCCTCGTGTACGTGAAGGATGCGCGCGCGTACTACTTCGACTCCGCGTGCGGTCGACCGCGAGCCGTACATGGCGCCGGGGCTCGTCGGCGCCGAGAAGGCGGCGCGCGGCAAGCTGCCGACGGACGTCTGGTGGCACACGATCGTGCCGACGAACGGCGCCGAGAAGACCGGCTACCCGACGCAGAAGCCGGAGGGGATCCTGCGGCGGATGCTGCAGGCCTCGACGCGCCCGGGCGACTGGTGCATCGACTTCTTCGCCGGCAGCGGCACGCTCGGCGCGGTCGCGGCGAAGCTCGGGCGCCGCTACGTGCTGATCGACTCCAACCCGGAGGCGGTGCGCGTGATGCGCGCGCGCCTCGGCGCCGACGGCGTGGCGGCGCAGGCGCGTCCGGGCGCGCGGTCGCGAGCGCGCGCGGACTGAACGGACGTGGCGGGGCCGCGCGAGCATCCGGTCAGACTCGTGCTCGAGGACGATCTCGAGCGCAGCCGGCTGACGACGTTCTTCCGCGCGATCCTCGCGATCCCGCACTTCATCTGGATCGGGCTGTGGGGGATCGCGGCGCTGGTCGCGGCGATCGTCAGTTGGTTCGCGACGCTCGCGCGCGGTCAGACGCCGGCGGCGCTTCACCGTTTCCTCGCGGCGTATGTGAAATACGCGACGCAGTTCTACGCGTACTTCTACCTCGCCGCGGAGCCGTACCCGTCGTTCGACGGATCGGGCGGCTATCCGCTCGATCTGACGATCGCGCCGCCGGCGCGCCAGAGCCGCTGGAGCGTCGCGCTGCGCGGAATCCTGCTGCTGCCGGCGGCGCTGCTGTTCGCCGCGCTCGTGGGCGACCCGTCGTCCGGAAATCGGTTCGGCGGCAGCGCGTTCTCGTACGGGATCGGCCTGCTGGCGGTCAGCGCGCTGGTCGCGTGGTTCGCGATCCTCGCGCGCGGACGCACTTCGCGCGGCCTGCGCGACGCGGCTGCGTACGCGCTGCTGTACGGCGCGCAGTTCTGGGCGTACGCGCTGCTGCTGACCGACCGCTACCCGAACAGCGACCCGATGATCGCGCTGCCGCACGTGCCGGTTCGCGACGACCCGATCCGGCTGGAGATCGACGAAGGATGGGGAGGGGGAGCGGATGACGACGTCTGCGAACGCGGGCTGCGTCGCAGCCGGTTGACGGTCTTGTTCAGGCTGCCGCTCGCAGTCCCGCATCTGGTGTGGCTCGCGCTGTGGACGGTCGCGGCGCTGCTCGGAGCGGTGTTGAACTGGCTGGCTACGACGATCGCCGGCCGCTCGCCGGGGTGGCTGCACGGCTTCCTGGCGGCGTACGTGCGCTACGAGCTGCACGTGTACGCGTTCCTGTACGTCGTCGCGAACCCGTTCCCGGGATTCGTCGGGCGCGCGGGCAGCTACCCGTTCGAAATCGTCGTCGCCGAGCGGGCGCGCCAGAACCGCTGGAAGTCGGGCTTTCGCGCGATCCTCGCGATCCCGGCGCTGCTGCTGGCGAGCGCGTACGGCGGCGTCGTGGCGGTCGTCGCGCTGCTCGGATGGTTCAGCTCGCTGGCGCGCGGGCGGATGCCGCTCGGGCTGCGCAACGCCGGCGCGCTGGCGCTGCGCTACCACGCGCAGACGCTCGGCTACTCGCTGCTGTTGACCGACGCGTACCCGTACAGCGGCCCGGCGCGCAAGGCCGCGTAGGGCGGTGCTCGGCGCGCGCGACGCGTTCGCGGCGGTGACGGCGCGCCCGGCGCGGGCGCTCGCCGGGTTGCTCGCGCTGGGCGCGTTCGCGGCGCTGTGGGCACTGGCGGCGCACGCGCTGTGGCGTTCGAGCGTGCCGAGCGGCCTGAAGCTGCCGCACGTCGACCCGCGCGCGCTGTTCTCGCGTGCGTTCCTGCGGCGCAGCTCGTCGTACGAAAGCTTCCTCGCGATCGACACGCTGCTCGGCGAGCTGACGCTCGTGCTCGTGCTCGCGGTGTACGCGCGGCGCGGGCAGCGGCTGATGCGCGAGTCGGCGGCCGGGCGGATCGGCACGGGGATGATGCTCGGGATGCTCGGCTTCGCGGTCGTCTGGCTCGCCGAGCTGCCGTTTCAGCTCGCGGCGGTCTGGTGGGAGCGGCGCCACGGGATCTCGCACCAGGGCTACGTCTCCTCGGTGCTCGACGGCTTCCTCGGACTCGGCGGCGAGTTCGTGTTCGTGTCGATCGCGCTGCTGATCGCGATGGGCCTCGCCGGCTGGCTGCGGCGCTGGTGGTGGACGCTCGCGGCGCCGGCGTTCGCGGCGCTCGCGCTGCTGTCGACGTTTCTCAGCGTGTACCTGATTCCGGGCACGCACCCGCTGCGCAGCGAACCGACGGCGGCCGACGTGCGCCGGCTCGCGCGCGTCGAGGGAGTCGCGGGGACGAAGGCCGACGTGCAGGATGTCGAGCGCGAGACGACGGCGCCGAACGCCGAGTCGGTCGGGTTCGGGCCGACGCGGCGCGTGATCCTGTGGGACACGCTGCTCGACGGCCGCTTCGACCGCGCCGAAGTGCGCGCGGTGATCGCGCACGAGCTCGGCCACCTGGCGCACGGGCACACGCTCAAGCGCGTCGGCTGGCTGGCGCTGTTCCTGCTGGGAGCGGCGGCGCTCGTCGCGCTGTTCACGCGCCGGCGCGGCGGCCTCGCACGGCCGGAGGCCGTGCCGGTCGCGCTGTTCGTGTTCGTGCTGCTGCAGCTCGTGACGACGCCGCTGTCGAACATCGTCTCGCGCCACGACGAGGCCGAGGCCGACTGGTCGTCGCTGCGCGCGACGCGCGACCCGGCGGCCGAGCGCTCGCTGTTCGTCAAGCTCGCGACGACGAGCCTCGGCGACCCGAGCCCGCCGGCGTGGTCGTACGTGCTGTACGCCGACCACCCGACGATCGTGCAGCGGATCGCGATGGTCGACGCTTGGCAGGCGCGCAACGAGCGCTGAGCGGCGCGACGTGCGAGCCTTTGGCGCGTGTACCACTTCGAGCTGCGCAAGTTCCCGCATGCGGCGTCGCGCTTCAACCAGAGCGAGCGGCAGCTGCTCGCGCTCGTCGTGCCGTGGGTGCGCGAGGAATGGGTCGAGCTCGGCGAACGCAAGTGGAACGTCAACGAGACGAAGCTGACCGTCCTCGAAGGCCCCGAGCTGTCGCTGCAGGACATGGCGATGAACCGCGGCTGGCGCAACGCGCAGCGAAAGAGCGAGAACGTGACCGAGCGGGTGCTGGCGGCGGCGGCCGCGGGGCCGGCAGGGGCCGGGGGAGTGGACGGGGCCGACGCCGGCCTGTTCGCCGATTCGCTGGCGCTCGAGCTGCTCGGCCTGCTCGACGCCGGTCCGACGGCGCTGCCGCGCGTGTGGCGGCTCGCGCACGAGCGGCTTGGCGCGCGGCCGGCGTCGGAGTCGCTGGCGCTCGCCGAGCGCGCGATCGGCTCGCTCGTCGGCCGGCGCCTGGCGGAGCTGGTGCGTGACGGCGAGCCGCTCGGCGAGGGCGACGTGGCGCGGGCGCTGGGCGATCCGGCGACGTGGAGCGGGGCGGGCGAGGACGCGCTCGCGCTCGCGCGCCGCGCCTGAGCGCTCGGCTGCGGTCCGGGCGGCTACGAAGCGGTCCGCAGCAGCTCGACGACGCGCGCCTGGGCGGCGTGGGCGTCGGGATGCGCGAACAGCGCGAGGTGGGTGCCGCGGTCGAGCACGAGCTCGTCGGCCGCGGCGATCAGTGCGACCGCGTGCTCGGAGTGCTCCGGCGGGACATCGGCGTCGGCGTCGCCCCAGACGACGAGCGTCGGCGCGCCGATTCGCTCGAGCTCGAGCGATCCGATCGAGCCGAACTGACGCCAGTCGTTGGCGACGCCGTCGGCGCGACGCGAATGGTCGGCGACGACTCGGGCCATCGTCAGGACGACGTCGAGCATCGACTCGTCGGCGACGGTCGTGCGCACAAGCGCGGCGAGCTCGTCCCGGCTGAGATCTCCCTCGGCGTTCAGCGTCGCGGCGGCGGTCTGCTTGGGCGCGTGCGCGACGAGGAAGCGCAGCAGCCAGTTTCCGACGTGGGTCTCAGTCATCAGCCGCTCGTCGACGCCCACGTGCGGCGCGGTCAGCTCGTGGCTGACGGCGGCGAACGGAACGAGCGCGCTGACGCGCGCCGGATGGCGAACGGCGAATCGATAGGCACTGGGGCCGCCGCCCGACCAGCAGACGACGGCGGCGCGCTCGATCGCGAGCGCGTCGAGCGTCGCGGCGTGCAGGTCGGCCTGCGCGTCGATCGACTCGCGGCCGGCGAGCGGCGTGCCGAGGTAGCCGGGCCGCGACGGCGCGACCAGCTCGAAGCCGGCGTCGAGCAGGAAGCGGCCCATGCTCGCCGAGGAGTCCGAGCCGCCGGGCGTGCCGTGGACGAACAGGACGGCAGGGCCGGCGCCGGCGCGGATCAGCTCGACCGGGCCGAGCGCGGTGTCGACCTTCTGCGCACGCGGCGCCGGGTCGGTTCCGGGGCGGCTCATACCGGACGCTATCGGCGCGATCCGCTCTCTTCCTGAGCCAGGCTCCGGCGCTAGACTCTGCCTCTCCCGTGGTGGGCGTAGCTCAGTTGGTAGAGCTCCTGGTTGTGGTCCAGGCGGTCGGGGGTTCGAGTCCCCTCGCTCACCCTCCGCGAATTACCTGCAAGTAGCCACTTTTTCGCAGTCGGCATGCAGTAGCGTCAGATACGCCAGGGTACCAATGGGGTACCAAACGCACCGATCAACAAGCCCTACGCGCGGACTAACGCGGTCGAGCGATGCCGCACGAGACGAGTCTTGTCTGATCGTCCTTCTCACGCCGAGTGGCCCAACGCGGCTTTTCTCCAGGCAGAAGTCCGAAAACCGGATTCCGTCCGAGCTCGCCGGCACGATCAAACTCAATCCTTGTTCTCGCTAAGGATCGCGGATAGCGTCTTCTCCATGGCTGACCAACATCGCGTCGACTCCGACTCCGTGTCCCCATCTGAGTCGCTCTTTGCCACCGATCCATTGACCGGCGCCGACGTAAGCTCGCCGACGCTTCATGTCGCGACCAGTGACCGCCACGAACCATGGCAAGAGATCCTTGACGACTTGCACGAATTCGTCGAGCTCTCGCCTGCAGAGCTACGGGTTCTTGATCACCCGGCTCTCGTACGGTTGCAACGGCTAAAGCAGTTGGGAATGGCCGAGCTTGTATTCCCGAATGCCACCCATGTTCGTCGCGAGCATTCGATCGGCACGCTACACGTCGCGCATCTTATCCTTGAGCATCTTGATCGCAACATTCGTCGTGTCGACAGTCGCTCCGACTCGAAGCGATATCCACCGGAGTACCGACCGCTAACGCGGGCGGAGCGCGCTTTCACCCGAGTCTCGGCGCTAATTCACGACGTCGGGCATCTGCCCTCCGGGCACACATTCGAGGATGAGTTGGGCCTGATCGGCCGGCATGATCACCGAGAGCGGCTTACGTTGATCCTTGATCGCCCTCCGGCGAGCTGGGACGCGTTTGGCGGGGACGTAGAGCTGGCGACTGGTGAGTTGCCTCCAGCCCGGCAACCGTCGTCAAACTTCTCCCTCAGAGAGATTCTTGATCTTGAATACGACGATCTTGTTAGCGAAACCGGACTGGATCTCTCGCCAACAGAGACTATTCTTCTCCTAGTTGCGGGCGACCAGGCAACGATCGATAAGGTCGCCGAAGTCGATGCCCAATCGACGCAGAACGCTGTTGGCACGACGTTCCGAATAGGTGTATGTCGTGACATCGTGTCAAACACTGTATCCGCGGATCTCATCGACTACCTGCACCGCGACTGGGAGCACCTAGGTAGACGGAGCAGAATTGACAAGCGCCTCCTGCAGTATATGGAGATACGTCGATTCGAGGATCCGGCCAAGCCACCCGTGCTCGCCGTAGATCTCAGATCGAAAGACGATGTACGTACGGACGCCGTTTCCGGAATACTTGGGTTGCTAGATCTTCGCTACCAGCTCTTTGAGACTGCGCTCTATCATCGGACAAAGCTGAACGCGGCAAGTATGCTGGAGCGAGTTGTGGCGGAGCTCGCTGATGCGCACGCCGACACTCACGGTTGGCTGGCAGCGTTGCCCGAGCGGCTCCTCGATATCTCGGATCACGAGGTTTACGTTTTGCTACTGCAAGACGCACGTTCGCTTGGACGGGGTGGCGACGCTGCGCTCAGTCATCGGATGCGTCGCGCCGAGTTCGTCCTTCGCTCCTTGCGACAACGCAATCTCTACCGGAAGCTGATTGGTTGGAGTCACGGTCAGGTCGGCGCGAGCGCCGAACGCATTCAGGAGCTTTACAGTCATCGAGCGGGCGTTGACTGGGAGGACCCCGCCGGGCCGGCGCGTAACCGGCTCCGTGCACTGCGACTTCTTGAGAGGGATTTCGGGCTTCAGCCACTAACGCTGGCGATGTACTGCCCTCCCGGTGATATGAGCGAAAAGATTGCGATGGTCCGGGTGCGCGTGGACGATTCGCTTTCGTCGCTATACGAGCTTGAGAAACGCGAAGCAGGGCAAGGATCGCTGACCGGCGGCCGCCTCCTTGCGGAAACGAGGCGCTTTCATCAGCTCTGGCGTGTCCACTTTACATGTGAGCGCATTGCAGAAAAGAGTCTTGAGACACAGGGCATGCTGCCTGCCCTCGGGAGGGCCATCAGGTTGTTCGTTCTCGAGATGACGCCCGACCAGTCCAGCGTCGAAGACGAGATAGCTTGGATCACAGGGCGCCTCGTGGACTGGGCAGACTCGCCGTACCGAGAGGGCTACGAGCGCCTCGATCCGGATGACGTGCTCGCGGCCGCGCGGCGCGGCACCCAACTTGAGGATTATCCTACGAGATACCCGGCCATCTCATCGTTTTTCCGACGTACGTGAACTCGCTCGCCCTACCTGACTCGTTCGAGTCTACCGTCTGCAGACTCGAAGATACGGCCGCTGAGTTGACAAACGGGCAGCGGGTTCCGATCGATCTTGCCGCCGTTCTGCGGTCGACCGGGGCGGAGCTTGAGGTCCGTCCGGATCGAATGACCGATTTCGTTGGCGCTCTCAAACACTCCGCAAATGGCAGTCGTATCGTTCTCTATGATTCACTCATAAACGCGAGTCTGAGCTCTCGCCAGAGATTCACCATTGCGCATGAGATTGGCCACTATCTTCTCGAAAGATGGGGCATTCCGCATCCGGCGGGGAAGCGTGAGTATTGGATGCGAGAGCGTCTATGCAATCGCTTCGCCGCGGCACTACTCGTGCCCGATACCGCCGTGCGCTATGCGGTTGCGCCTCATCCAACGAGTTCGGGTGACCTGTACGGGCGCCTTCGGCTTATCGTCGATCGCGCCGGCGTATCGCCGGAGGTCGCCTGCAAACGCATTGAACTTGCGATCGATGAGTTCTCATCGTGGGAGATCGAGGATTTCGGGAAGCCCGGAGTCCTCGGGCGTGTCCGGTGGATCGCTGGGGACGCAGGGACACTTGGTTTGAATCGCGCTGCGTACGTCCCTTACCACCACCGGCTCGGAACACTCGTCGAGGCGGCTCGTGCGGCGCCGTTTGGGCACTGCACGGACTCGGCGATCGGTGACGAGTCTTGGACGCTGGAGCGTCGGCGAGCAAGTGTTTGGGGTATCGGACTCACGGCGCGAGCTACATGGCATCAGATACGCCTCGGACAGCCGATGCATGAACACACGTCGTAGTGCCAGCGTATATCTCGCGAGCCCTCTCGGATTTGATGAGTCTGGCCGCGCCTTTCGACAACGGGTGCTTCTGCCCGCCGTCGCGAGGCAGCACTGGCACTTGCTCGATCCGTGGGACGGGCCGCAACCGGAAGCAGGCCTAGACCACAGTCAACAGACTGACGCGCTACTGGAATATGATCGACTTAATCGAGCAATCGGAAATCGCAACATCGAGATGCTCGAGCACGCTGACGGTGTCCTTGCGTGGCTCGACGGTGTGGACCTAGACAGCGGAACGGCAGCAGAGGTTGGTTTCGCTGCCGCCCGTGGGATTCCGGTCGTCGGCGTGAGGACTGACGCCCGTATGGCCGGAGACAACCTGGCCGCGGCCGTTAACCTACAAGTGCTCGCATTCCTTCGTCTGAATGGCGGCGAGCTTTACAGCTCGCTCGCAGCCGGCATTGAAGCGCTTGAGATCCTGCTGACGAGACAGTTCCGCTAGGCTGTCGCGAAGAGAGACCGTGGTACGTGCCGGGGAAACGGAATTCGACGCCAACGGTAGGTTGCTCGGCGAGGCTGATGTCGCCGAGCCGAGAGGTTGTGCGCGGCGCGCGCGACGTCTTTCGGCATGGTCGCGGAGGGCATCTTGGGTAAGGCGTCTCGCGTTGCCTGGAACGATCGTGTTCGGCATCGTCGCTGCCCTTGAGACCGCGGTTCTCGTCGCACAAGCGGCGGATTTTCCGGACAAGGCAGCGTGGGCTGGGCACCACGTGGGATGGTGGATCGTGAACGTTGTCGGCGTTCTAACGCTGATCCTCACGGCATTGCTGGCATGGCGTCTTGGTGGATCACTCACGGATAGGCGGGAGGAGCTGATTCTGCAGCAACACTGCCGATCGCTATGGAGATACCTTAACGACGAGCGGCAGCTCCCCGCCGAAGATCTGGGCGTTCACGTGTGGTCAGTGAAGGATCCACGTATCTGGTTCATACCGCACTGGATCACGAACCGGCTACTGCCGCCAGCGGATGAACCTAGAGGTTGGCGGGACTTCGTACCGCGAGCGCCATTCTTGCAGAGGCGCGCGGCCTTTACAAGCGAGCGAAGAGTTCATCCTGCGATGACCTTCACGCGCGACAAGGGCGTAATCGGGCGCTGCTGGCGACTAAAGCGTGAGATTGTTGAGAATCTTGAGCCTCTTCGGACGGCGTCGACGGCGTCCGAGTTCTACGAGCAGTTTTCGTACGATAAGCGCTATGGCTTGGACTGGCGCCACTGGTGGAACACGCGGCACTTCTCCGCGATCTGGGTGTACCCAGTTTACGCGGGACCTGTCGGAGCGCGGCGATTCGCAGGATGCATATCGGTCGACCTGAAGTGTGCCGGACAGTTCAGCGTTCTTGAGAGCATCGCCGACGCGAAGGACGATGCTCTCGACTCGTTGCTATGGGACCTAGCGGCCGTCCTGCGTGGCGATTGGAAGACGACGCACTAGACCACATCGTTGTCAGAAGTGGCGCGTGATTCTCCTCAGTAGCCAAGGACGGTAACGTCCTGGCCTGAAGCGTGACTTAGCGCGTCGCCTCGAAACGAGGCGGGCAGCAACTCATCGAGGGTCATCACGGTCAGGCGGCCTTCGAGTGGGAATGCGACGCGGAGTGTTGGCGCGAACTCAGCAAGGGCTTGCCTGCACGCGCCGCAGGGGGATGTGGTTGGACTATCCCCGGCGATGGCGATCGCCTCGAAGTCTCGATGGCCGGCGGCGACTGCCGCGCCAAGTGCCACTCGCTCGGCGCACATCGTTAGTGAGAAGGATGCATTCTCTACGTTCACCCCCATGAACCGTTCGCCATCGTCTGTCAGAAGCGCGGCACCCACCGGATATCTTGAGTAAGGAGCGTGAGCGTGGATGCGCGCTGTATCTGCGGCCTCGTGGAGGTCGAGAAGCGTCGAACTGATGCGCTGTGTCACGATGTCGAAAAGCTAAGGGATGGCCCGGATGGCTCAGATGAGTCTATGCCAGAGTCGACACGCTCAGGCTAGCGCTTGAGCGAGCGGTCCGCATCTTCGGCAGTTTTTCGGGATACGGCGTCTCTGGGATCGGCTGGTCCGCCGGGCTGATCCGCGGTTGCTGACGAAGCGCACAGGATGCAGACGCGGACAGCTAGTCTCAGCGCATGGACGCACCCGGGGCGATCCCCTGCGTCATTTACGCCGCCAAGAGCACCGAGGACAAGCGCGGCTCGATCCCCGACCAGCTCGCCGAATGTCGCGAGGCGATCGAGGGCGACCCACGCCGGCACTTCGTAGCTGAATACAAGGACGAGGCGTTCTCGGCCTATCGCGCCAACCGCGGCCCAGGCTTGGCCGAGGCCCTGCAGCACGCCGCCGACCTCGCAGAGGAACGCAGAGGTGCCGAGCTCTGGGCACAGCACTCAGACCGGATCGCGCGCGGCGACGGGCTATCGGCTCGCCACACCGTCGAGGTCGCCCTGTGGGCGCTCAAGCACGAGGTCAAGATCCGCACGATCCAGGACCCCGACACGTTCCGCGACCTGCTCTATGCAGTCGTCACGGGCCAGCGAAATCACGAGGACTCCCGTCGCAAGTCGCTCGCCGTCCAGGCCGGGCGCCGGCGCGCCGCAGCGCGCGGCGACTTCATCGGCTACAAGCCCGACGGCTACAAGCTCGCCGTCGAGCTCGACGAGCGCGGCAGCGTCAAGAAGCGGATGGAGTTTGACCCCGAGCGCCAGCCGTTGCTCGATCTGATCTTTGCGATGGCGCTCGCGGGCGAGCGTCCAGGCGCGATCACGAGAGCGATCAACGGCGCGGGCTGGATGACCAAACCGTTTCGCCGCAAGGACAGCCCGGCCCGCTGGCAGGTCGAGCACGTGATGCGCGTGCTCGCGAACCCGCGCTACGCGGCGCTTGCGGTCTACGGCGGCGAGATCGTCGCTCGTGGGCACTGGCCGGCCTACGTCACCGAGGGCGAGCACGAGCGGATCTGCGCCGTGCTCGCCAAGCGCCGGCCGACGAAGGCGCCGCGCCAGATCGAGACCTACCTGCTGGCGCGCCTGGCGCGCTGCGGTCGCTGCGGACGGGGGATGTACTCGATGACCGGCCAGAAGCGATCAGACGGCACCTTCGCGCGGCGCTACATGTGCAGCGGACATCGCGCGAGCGTCGCCGGTGAGCGCTGCCAGGCGCGCGTGCTCGAGGCGAGCACCGTCGAGGCGATGTTCGTCGCGAGCCTTCGGTTGCTGTTGCTCGACCAGTCAGCGAAGACCGATCGAGCGGGCTCGGCCACGCGCGCGATCCCGCTGCGCGCCGCGATACGTCAAGAGCTGATCGCGGCGGTCTTCGCCGAGGAGGAGGACCGGATCGATCTGGCGCTTGAGCGGATGCTCGCCGCGAGCCAACCACAGCTCCGCGCCTCGGCTCTGGCTCGACGTCAGGCGCGCGAGCTTGAGGCGAGCTCGCGCTTTGAGCTTTGGGCCGAGCAGGAGCAGGGGGGACGCACCGAGTCATCGCGCGAGCAGGCGGCGGAGCTGAACGGGCTGCTGCGCGATTGGTTTGCCTCGATCGACGTCACGGCCGATGAGGAGTCCGTCCGCTTCCTCGCTCGGCGCCGCCGCACGCAACAGGAGCGCGAGACCGCTCCGGTCGAAGCGCTGATCGACCTACGGGAATGGTGCCGGTATGCGCCGGCGTCGGGCCGCGACGGTCGACGCTTTCGCGAATGGAGCAAGGCCGAAATCGTGGGCAGCCTGCAGGCGTGGATCGACGAGCACGGAAGCGAGCCGGGTTGGGCCGATCTGAAGCACCGCCGTGGCAGCTGTCCGAGCGGGCAGACGATCCTCTTTCACTTCGACAGCCTCGAGGCGGCGCTTGTCGCCGCCAGGCTGGCCGATGCGCCAGCGCCAGCGCTTGGCGCACTGCAGCGCGATCCCTGCGAGGACTCGATCTGGGGCCTTGCGAGGCTCAGCTCCCCGCCGCCACTGAAGACCTCGCGGCGCTATCGACGGGCGAGATAGGCCTACGGCCTTCATGCACGACCGGGCTGAGGGCCCTTCAAGCCGCGGGCAGCAGCCCACGGACGCGCACCAGGTTCCGGCGTGCGAGCACGCCTGAACCTGCCGCGCTGAGGGCGATCGCCAGCAACGACCCGAGGCCGCCGGGTGAAACCGGCTCCCTGCCCGGACGTAGGCCAACGGCGGAACAACCCAGCAATCGCGACCTGCGCAAACGGCGCGCTCGCGCTTGCCCGGCTGGCTGCACGCTGCGGAACGCAGCGCGCAGCCAGCCTCTGGCCTGCGGCCCGGCAAAACCAGGGCGCGAGCCCCGGTTCGTTTTGCGACCGGCGTCCACCTTCCTTCGTCAGGCGTCCGCCGGTCGCAAAACGAACCGGGGAAAGAGCGGGAAGGGGAGAAGGGCTGAAAACAGCACCGCAGGCAAGGCCTGCGGACAGGCAACGGACGTGCAAGCACGCCCGTTGTGCCGGCTACCTGCGTGCAAGCACGCAGCTAGCCGGCGTCGGGGGGTGGGGAGCGATGACGGCGTGCGAGCACGCCGTCATCTGCCAAAGGCGCGCAGGCGCAGACAGCGGTGGGGAGCGGCGCGGACCGGGCGCAAGGCAGGCTCCTCGAGTGCGCTTACGCGCCCCCGACGAGCTTCAGCGCTACGTGCCTCTCCGGGCAGCCGGCCTGGACGTCCATCGCGAACGAGGTTCGCGATGGACGCCTGCTCGCCGGTAGGCTCGCGCGATGCTCGAGCTCGCCTTCGCAAGCGGCCGGCTGCTCGAAGGCGAGCGCGAGCTGGCGCGCATCGAGCCCGACGCGAGCCTCACGTGCGGCGGGCGCGAGTACGGCATCTACCGGACCAAGAAGCACGGCTGGCACTACGCCGTCAAAGCGAGCGAGGACGATCGCCTCGTCTGCGAGTTCGAGCCGTTTCGCGTGCTCCGCGGCGGGCGCCTGCGCACCGGCTCTGCGGTCCTCAAGCTGCACGGCCGCCCGCTGCGGTCGAAGAGCTGGCGCTTCACGAGCGACGCCGGCGCTCGCATTGAGGTCGCCTCAAAGCTCTCGCCGCGAGAACGGTCCAAGTTCCGCCTGACGCTCCGCGTCGAGGACTCGCTCGCGCCGATCCCCGAAGCGCCCATCGTGCTCGCGTTCGGGTGCTGGTTGGCCCTGAACTGGGAGGACGCGCCATTGGGTCCCGCCGTCGGTCCGTATGGCGGTCCGTAGGATCACGCATCGGCACGGCGTATCATCGACCCATGGCCCGTCGCTTCATACCTGCTGATGTTCGTCGCATCCGGCAGAGCCTCATCGCTAAGCGGAGATCTCGACCGGTCGAGCCCTTCTGGCTGGTCGTCGAGCATGGCGATAAGCCGCTTAGAAGCTTCCCCCTCGCTCAGGAATGGACGCGCATAGGCCGCAGTCTCGCTGCCGACCTGCGCTTCGATGAGCCTTCTGTTAGTCGCCGACACGTTCTGATCGTGATCCAGCCTGACGGCGTTCGCGTCCTGGACGACCGAAGTCTCCAAGGCGTTTTTGTCAACGGCGCGAAGGTCGAGGGTCAGCTCCTCTCGGATGGCGACCTAATCCAGCTGGGCTCCGTTCGACTCTGGTTCATGGACCTGGCCGCAGCTGCCGATATATGGGACGTGGACGCGGACGGACTTGATCTGGATTTGAGCGGTGGCGCTCCGCTCCGCCCAGAGTGGCAGGAGCGGATCGGGCCATTGCTAGCACGCGACGAGATCGACCTATCGGATGACCGTGGCGGCCGAACCGCAACGCTGGTCTCGACCGAGGCGATGCTCTGTGTTGACGACGGTCTTGGGCACCGCATGTATCCAGCGTTTCAGTTCGACCCGGCCACACGACAGCCATATGCGGTAGTCGCACAAGTCGTGGCGCTCTTCCGGGAGGCGTCGATCGACGACTACACCGCTGCGGCATGGTTCCGGAGCCCGCAAGCGCTACTCGCTGGGAATAGGCCCGCCGACTGGCTCGCCGACCATAGGGATCAAGTTGAGCTCGTGGAGGCGGCGCGCCGAACCATCTCACGTCTGAGTCGCTAGTAGGCAGCTATCCCGCTCGACTGGCCGCCCAGCAGTCTGCGCGGGTTTCCGACCCACGTAGTTGAGCCGAACGAGTCGCTGTTCCGCATACATAGCGTTGCTCACTCCCCGTGGTGGTATTCGAACGACGGAAACGGTCGGTTCGATCTAGTTGGAAGAGGAGGGCTCGGCACTTGCTACCTCGCTGAGCGCGAGCTCGGGAGCTTTGTGGAGGTCTTTCAAGACCCTGGCTTGATCTCTCAGTCCCTCTTTGAGACGAAGCGTGTTAGCACCTTGCGATTCTCGGACCGAAAGCGAC
Source organism: uncultured Solirubrobacteraceae bacterium (assembly GCA_963782925.1). Lineage (GTDB taxonomy): Bacteria > Actinomycetota > Thermoleophilia > Solirubrobacterales > Solirubrobacteraceae > Palsa-744. Next base: position 460,936 of record CAWALH010000002.1, on the reverse strand, counting down.
TGGCTGACTGCACCGTCGGCTCTGCGCGCGGATTTGGTCTCACGGGCGCGATCCACTCATCGGAGGCCTATGGCAAGACGCAGGCCTGGGCCAGTGCGTTCGCCGACAACGGCTTTGACGGCGTTCGCTATCTCGTTAGTCACGATCCTCGCCAGATGCTCCTCGGGGTGGCGCTTTTCGGCGAAACCAACGAGGCGCCCAGCGATGCACGCGAGATCTCAGTCGACGTGATCGCCGACGCCGAACACATCTTTGGTATTCGAGTGCGGCCAACGCACGCTCCATCTCCCGACCAGTAGCGCCCTTTAGTGCCGTCCGCGCGCAGCGCTTAGGATAAGCCGGTGTCCGCATATTCGGAGACGACACGGACCGGCGCACAGGCCGCGCGTGACGCTGCGTCAGCGACCGCGAACGTGACCACAGTTGTCGGCCTTGGGCTTGTCTCGACAGGCGATCAGCCCAATGGTGCTGCACTAATATTCGTTGCGGCCGCGATCAAGCTGCTAGGCGAAATAGCCGAGCGCGTGGCAAACGATCCCCCGCGATCAGACTACGAGCGCTCAACCTATCTGCGCTCGCCGCGTCTGCGTCCTGACTACCTACTTCTCCCCGCGGGACGCGACACGCTCGGTCTAGCGGCGATCACGGCCGGCGACGCCGCAGTCGAAGCAAACCAGTCCCTCCGAGCGCATCTCGTCGCGTTTGAGCGCTATCAGGGCGCAGTGCAAGCATCGCCACCGTCTCATTTCGCGCGACAGAGATATCTTGAGGCGCGTAGGTATGCCACAGCTGCCAGCCACGGTCTCATTGCCGTTGCCGATGGAATTCGTCAAGTGAGCTCATCGCTGCCGCAGGGATCTCTCGATGCGCTTGGCAGGGCGGGTCTTGAAGCCTATCTTCACGTCGCGCGCTTGCCAGAACGAGTTTTGACGTTGCTATACCTGAGCGGAGTTACTATTCGTGAGCTTGAACACCTCATTGAGCACGCTCGCCCAGCCGATCAAGATGTGACTGCTTCGCTGTCGGAGGCGGCTGAAACCCTTGGAAGCTTCGGTGAGCATCTCGCGACATGGGAGCCTCCGTTCACGGCCGACATCGTGCTGTAGCGCGCTGGTTTCGCCGCCGGACCAGAGAGTCCGGCAAGCGCTTATCAGTGAGGCTTTCAGGTGTCGGCTGCCGAGTCGCTCAGCGCCGGCCCTAGCCCTAGCCTCAAGACGTGCTGAGAATCCGCGACGCAGAGCCCGCCGATGCCGAGGAGATCGCAGCCGTCCACGTTCGCTCCTGGCAGCTCGCCTACCGCGGCCTGATCCCCGACGCCTACCTCGACCAGCTGCGCCCCGAGGATCGAGCCGCTCACTACACGTTCAGGCCACCGCCGGCCTGGCCACAGACGCTGCTGGCCGTCGACGAGGACGAGGCGATCTACGGCTTCGCGACGATCGAGCCCTCACCCGAGCTCGAGGACGCCGGCGAGCTGCGCGCGCTCTACGTCGACCCGCCGCATTGGGGCACGGGGGTCGGTCGCCTGTTGATCGATCACGCCCGCGCGCGCCTGCGCGACGCAGGCTTTCGGCGAGCCGTGCTGTGGCTGCTCGCCGGCAACGAGCGGGCCGCCCGCTTCTACCGCTCAGGCGGCGGGGCGCCGGAGGGCGTGCGCCGGCGTGAGGAGCCGTGGGCGCCCGGGTCGAGGTGGGGCGGTGGGGGCGATCTGCTCTCCCGCAGAGGACGCTGGCCGTCCTCAGCGGGACTTTGCCAAACGCGCGGCGAGTGAAAGAGCACGGCAGATCAAGGTGGCCCGGCTCAATCACACACGCGCAGCGCCAACGAAGCCGAGACCGTTCTCTGAGGCAAGCGTGCGCTCGTGAACCCCGTCTGGGTAGATCCAGAAGGCTATGTTCGCGTCCCAGATCATCTGCTGACCCCCGACCACGCCAGCGTAGATGCCGGCGTGCGTGATGTCGTCGCGGCTGTAGCCGAAGTAGACAATGTCACCAGGTTGGAGCGCCGACTCGCTGGTGATCCACTGCCCGGGCGCGTACTCCGCTTGCTGGGAGTTGTGGTGCGTTAGGTCCACGGCGCCTCCCGTGCCCTGATACGCCGCATATTGGGTGAGGCCGGTGCAGTCAAAGCCGACCGTCGATCCGGGCCCGCACTGGCTAGCGCCTTCCTCGTTGCCCGCTCCATGGGTAGGGCCGAACTCGTTGCCGCCGTCGAAGCAGTAGGGACGATTAGCTTGCGATTCGGCGGCCGCAACGATCGCGTTTCCGCCGCCGCCGCCGCCACCGCCGCCAAGGCGCCCGCTCTCCCAGTCCCAGATCGCCGTGCTGCCCTGATAGATGACGAGGTTGGAGTCGTTCTGTAGCGCGAGATAGGCGCCGGGGAAGCCAGCGGTTTCCGAGTTCCACTTCGCGACCCCTCCGTTGTAGACCACGAGGTTCCCGTCGGTCTGCATCGTGACCGACGCGCCCGCTCCCTCTGGGCCCGTGTTCCACAGCGCGCTGCCTTCGTGGTAGAGCACGAGGTTGCCATCCGAGGCCTGCATGACCAGCTGGTACTGGTGGTCGGGCGAGAGCAGGAACGCCCCAGGACCGAGACTCCACTGGTTCAGCTCGTTGCCGATATAGCCCGATCCCCAGTCCCAGATCGGGTGCCCGTCCTGGTAGACGACGACATTCCCATCGTCTTGGACCTGCATGTATGCGCCAAAAAACCCGGACGTGTTCGAGTTCCACGCGGCGCTTGAGCTGTTGTAGATCACCAGGTTGCCGTCCGTCTGCATCACGACGTGTGAGCCTGCCCCGGCTGCGCCGGAGGCCCACAAGGCTTTACCTTCGTGGTAGAGCACGAGGTTGCCGTCCGACGCCTGCATCACCAGCTCGTACTGGTGGTTGGGCGAGAGGAGGAAGGCTCCGGGTTCGAGTTGCCACTGGTTCAGCTCGCCGCCGAGGTAGCCAGACTGCCAGTCCCAGATCGGATGCCCGTCCTGGTAGATGACGACGTTGCCGTCATCTTGCACCTGCAAGAAAGCTCCAGAAAAGTCCCATGTGCTTGAGTTCCAGGCGGCGCTTGAGCCGTTGTACACGACCATGTTGCCGTCCGTCTGCATCGCAAGGTAGGCGCCTGCTCCCGCGGCGCCGGCTGACCACAAGGCTCTGCCTTCGTGGTAGAGCACGAGGTTGCCGTCCCACGACTGCATGATCAGTTCGTACTGATGGTCGGGCGAGAGTAGGGAGGCGCCCGGTGCAAGCGTTTCGCCGCTTGCTAGCGTCGAGCCGGGCGTTATTGGGGTCGGTGGGCCGGGCGGTGGCCCGACTGGAGGCGGTTCGCCGTGCACTACGGGCGGTGGTGTGCCACCGCCCGGCAGGTTTTCGACATGAGCTGTCGGCAGTTGAGCAGGCGGCTGTTCCGTCCTGGCCCCCAATGTCGCACCGCTCTGAAGCGGCACTCGCTGTGTTCGCCCGAAGGCCACGACCCGGCCGTTGCGCCTGACGACGATTCGTACGACTAGGGCCGAGAGTCGAGCGGGTAGCTTCGCCGAGACGGTGAACGCACCGCGGCTCGAAACCGCCACCGGCCCGCCCAACGGCTCCCAGGACCGACCTGGATCGCTCGCGGAGACTTGACGCTGCAGGGCCGCTCGCTCGTGTCGTCGAGCTGGATGGACCGAGCCACGAGCCGTCAAGACGTGATCGCCGGAAACGGTTAGAGCGCCTGTAACCGCGCCCCCGCTTGCCGCAAGCGCGGCGCTGGCCGACACTAGGCTGGCCGCGGCCACAAAGGCGGCCACGAGGTTATGTCTACGGCGCCACGCTGCGTTGCCCATCTAAACACCCCCGGCGTGATCGTTAGTCGTCGCCGCGGGACTGTACAGCAAGTCGTAAGAGTCCGAGAGCTGGAACTTGACTTCCTCGGCTTCGCGTCGCACGCGCTTGCGCGAGTCGGGGCCGGCGCCCACCCGCCGGCCCGGCCGCAAACGCTGCTCGCGCTCGACGGGCGAGAACGAGACGATCCGCGGCTTTGCGAGCATCGCGCCCTCACCCGATCTCGAGGGCGCCGGCGAGCTGCGCGCGCTGTCCATCGACCCGCCGCATTGGGACGCTGGCGTCGGTCGCCTGCTGATCGAGCACGCCCGCGCGCCTGCCCGAGGCCGGCTTCAAGCGTGCCGTGCTGTGGCTGCTCGCCGGTGACGAGCGGGCCGCGCGCTTCTACCGGGCGGGCGGCTGGGCGCCGGAGGGCGTGCACCAGCGTGAGGAGCGGTGGGGGTTGAGGTCGGGGCGGTGGGGGCGAGTGTTGTAGTTCCGAGGCGAGCGCAGAGCGCTCTCCTCGGGTTCTCACCCCTTAGGTGTCCGCCACTTCTAAGATCTGCTCCAGTGCCTGCGGTCCCAATTCGGCCCCTACACGCAGCTTGCCTAGCTGCGAGTTCTCTTGCGCCGCTTGGCGCGCTCGTGCCGCGAGCTCCGGGCTCCAGGCCTCACGCGGTACCCAACGGAGGTAGTCGATGTTTGTCCTCCCCGCGTCGAACGAGTCTGTGTTCTCGAGTCTCCAGACGAGGGCCTCGGCCATCGCTGCTTTCGTCTCGGGCCCATGCACGAGGATCTCGAAGATTTGGCCGGCTAGATCCTGCGCCGAAAGGTCGGCCTCAACGAAGATTCCGTGGTAGCGCGCCATGAAGCCGTAGGGGTCGCTCCCAAAGCAGACCGGGATCACGGGCACGCCACGCGCCGCGGCGAAGCCGACCTCTTGATCGCACCAATCCGACTCCCGGAAGGTGGGGTGGAGATACGCAAGTAGAGCGTCGCAACTGTGTAGCGCGTCTTCGATGACCCCCAACCACTTCGACGACGGCCGGATCGTGTCATGGGCCACGAACGCGTCGATTGAGTACGCCGACAAGGCGGCCGAGAGCGTGCCGACCATCGCTCGCTCGCATGCCGGGTGGCTCACGAACAGCCTGTAGCGCCCGGCTCCCCATACGCTCGCTCGCTTGCTGGGCGCTACCCGGTGCGTCACGCCTACCTCGGCTTGGCGTGATCTGTCGCGTGCGTTTGTTTCGGGCGTTCTCGGTTCAAGCATGACTATGTCCTCATGTCCAGATGCGGAAGCAGTGCAATAATCGGAAACAGATCGGGGCGTCTCTTGACAAATGCTGACGAACGAGGGAGAGTCGGCGTGGCGTTTGACTCGAACCGCCGCCATCCCCCCACAGAGAGGGATAACGGCGGTCGAGTCGTGGCACCACAGGTTCCGGAACCTGACTAAAACGCTATCTCAGGGATGCGGATCGATAGGCGCGTAGTCCTCTTCCTAGCCCGGATTCCCAAGGAAACACGGGCTATGAGGCTTTATCGGGTTTCCGGATAACGTGTCTATCGTCTCCGTCTCTGATCCTCCAGCGTGCTGGGAGTCTGCCAGCTTCACGGCTTCGTGCCTCCTGCACCACGCGAGCAAGCTCAAGTCGGTCGCTGGGCCCTAGCTATTGCTCGACGTCCGCGAGTGCGTGCTGCTCGGCTCAGCGCTTCGCCGCTTTCCTCCGCTCCGGCCGCTGCTCTTAGGCACCGGCAGCGCCTCGATCAGCTCGTCGACGCTTACGACGAGCGTCTCGGCGATGATCAGTCGATGGGAACGCTTCCGGACCCGCCTCGCCTGGCGCCGGCGAGCTGCGCGCGCTCTACGTCGACCCGCCGCATTGGGGCACGGGGGTCGGTCGCCTGCTGATCGAGCACGCCCGCGCGCGCCTGCGCGAGGCCGGCTTTCGGCGAGCCGTGCTGTGGCTGCTCGCGGGCAACGAGCGCGCCGCGCGCTTCTACCGGGCCGACGGCTGGGCGCCGGACGGCGTGAGCCGGCGCGAGCAGCCGTGGGAGGTCGAGGTCGAGGTGGGGCGGTGGGGGGTAAATGCTGTAGATCCGCTGAGGACGCGCGCGTCCTCAGCGGATTGCCATTGGCGTCGGCCAGAAGCGCAACTGCAGGAACAGCTAAGCATGGGCCGCCCTCGCCAAGGCTGAGCCAGCACGGCGTCGCCTTGTGTGCGGTCCTCCGGCGCAGTCGGCGGCTGCGAGCCAGACGTGTTCCGTCGTGTCGCGCATCTCCTCGATCCCGAGCGCACCAGTACACCGCGGTGGCCGAGGGCTTCCGGCCCACAGTCAGAGATGAACGGAAGCGACGCGTCACGAGATCGATTGCGCGCCACGATTCTGAGGCGTCGTTGACGACGAGCGCCGTCGCGATGTCGCCAGGGCCCTCGACGCCGAATCCCGGCGCTGATAGCATTTCTATGACTGGAATGTTTCAGGGTATCGGTATGATCACTATAGACTAGGAGGTTCTAGATGCTCGAACATCCCTCATTGACCAAGACGCGTCTGGCCGCATTTGGCGGCGTCATGGCGCTCATAGCGATCGCGTGCTACTTCCTGCTCGCGAGCGGTTCGGGCGGCGGCGCTGCCAAGGCCGACACACCGTCGCCGTACGCGAACTACTCGGTGCTCGGTAACTCTGAACCGTCGGGCTTGCCCATCGTAACTCCCGCTCCTGCAGGCGTAGTCGCGCCCGCGCCGACAGGGCCAACCTTTCGCGCGAGTCCGCCTCCCCATTTCGTAGGCGACTGGCCAGAAGCTAGCTCCATTCGCAGATTGTCGGTCGCCGCGTCTACGATCTCGGCATGGGTCGCGAAGGGCGTTGATGGCGGACTCTGTGTTCTTTCGGTTCACCATCAGCCCATCAAAGGTCTGTACCCAGTAGGCATCACCTGTGCGCCGCCGTCCAACCTCGCCACGGGTGCGTACGGTCAATCGGAGACGGAAACGAGTACTACCCGTACTGCTGTTGGGGTCGTGCCAAACGGCGTATCTGCCGTTGAAGTTCAGCTGAGCGATGGGACAACTCGAACGGTAGGAGTGACCAACAACGCCTGGTCGCTCGAAACCGAAGCCGAGATTCAGGACGTCCACAACGTAGAAGGGGGCAACTGATATGCGGAGACTCCGTGCACTGATCCTGATCGCTGCACTTGCCAGCTTCGGCACCATCGGCGTTGCGGCCGCTCAAGCCGAAGGCCTCTGGGCTGGTAACGGCTACTTCTTGGCGAGTGGCCAGAACGGCTTCCTCAACCACACTGTGGAACTCGAAATCTCCACCGGAATAGGGAACAACCGTGCAGTCTGTGCTGGCATTCGCGGCTACGCTGACGAATGTGCTCCACGAGGTTCAGCGGCGTCTGAGGATCTTGAAAAACGCGTAAAATCTGAACCGTACTTGCACAACCATGACACCGAAGGTGGCACTTTCGAAGGCTGGTGGTGGAACTAAGCAAACGAGCGACTGGGGGCGGCGAGTCGCCCTTGCCGCCCCCAGACTCGAACAAGCGATCTATCCGCGTCCTACCTCTGCTGCTTACGCTCCCCCCGGCGCTTCTTCGGCACCGGCAGCCCCTCGATCAGCTCTTCGATGCTGACGCCGAGCGTCTCAGCGAGGATCAGAAGCGTCGAGAGCGATGGCTCGCGCCGGCCCTGCTCGAGCAAGCCGATGTGCGTGCGGTGTATCGAAGCCTCACGCGAACCGTGTTCGCGTGAGAAGTAGGACGCGAAGTCGCTTCTGGATCCAGCGGCCGGGATCGGCGAGCTGCGCGCACTCTACGTCGATCCGCCGCATTGGGGCACGGGGGTCGGGCGCCTGTTGATGAAGCACGCCTGCGCGCGCCTGCGTGAGGCCGGCTTCAAGCGAGCCGTGCTGTGGCTGCTTGTCGGCAACGAGCCGGCCGCCCGCTTCTACCGCTCAGGCGGCTGGGCGCCGGAGGGCGTGCGCCGGCGTGAGCAGCCGTGGGGGGTCGAGGTCGAGGTGGGGCGGTGGGGGCGAGTGCTCTGATCCGCTGAGGACGCTGGCGCGTCCTCAGCGGTGCACGTGGAAGCGAATGCCATATGCAACGCGCTCGACCAGGTCCGTGCTGCGGCCCTATCTCGCGTCGCAGTCGAGCGTGACCTGCGCGAACGCTTCGGCGGCTGTTTCCTCGCGGATCTCAATACGTCGCGGTAGCTGCTCATCGGAGCGATATGTGTATGGGTTCAGTCTTCTGATCAGTTCTTCCCGAAAGCCGCGTCCATTTGGTACTTCTTGAGGATCGGGATCGATCAAGACAAGAGTCCGTGCTTTGTCGTCGCGGGTCCAGCGGCGGACGATCTCGTTGATGTGTTCGTCGCGGAACGAATAGCCAACGACAATTAGCTGATCGGCTTCTGAGAGCTTATCCTCAAACTCGTTAAGCAGGGAGAGGAATGGGCCATCGGGTCGGAGCTTGTTGCGTGACCCGAAGACGAGAGCTGGTTTCCGACGGTCCGACTCAGGCTCAGACGTGTGTGCGACTGTCGGCACTGACATGTCGCCATCGCTGGCGTCTCGCCACTCCCATAGCCAATCGATCGATCCGTGAAGCTTCAAGAGGCGCGACCCGTTCTCGGCCCACTTCCACTGCCGGTCCTCGATCCAATGCTCGATCCCGGTATCAACCGCTATGCCTGCCTCTTTGCAGGCCATCTCGACGGTGAGATCGTAGTTCAGCGTGGCGATCGTGAGTCTGTGAGCTGATCTGATCCCACCCACCAACTGCACAAGATAAGAGAGGCTCCCGTATGGCGGTGCCACGACCTTGCGCAGCCGATCGACCATTTCTCCGGCGAGCTGTTGATAGATTTCCCCGGTTCCCGGCCCGGTCATTGAGCTGACCAGATCCCCGATAAGCCGGTGGGCTGGCTCTCCACGGCCTTCCAACAGAGTCTTCGCAAGGTTCTGGTCGAAGAAGCCTGGTGCCCTCTTGCGATCCCATGCATCCACGGCCGGATGCCAGGCGGCTACGAATGGAGTGACCTCCAGATCGTTGCGTTCAGCGAGCAGTTCGACAGCAGCAAAAACGCGCTCTACATCTAGCCCGGCATATGGACTCTTCCCGCTCGCGCTGTCGTATGCCATCAGGGCGCCGCACACGAAGTTCAGTGCTTCGGCGCTCTTTGTAAAGCGGCCTTGGTCGGCGATCTCAGAGACGAGCTTCTCGGTCATCTCGACCGTCGCCGGAACGCCGGCATCGACCGACGCTCCCGCGCCGAGCAGAAATAGGGGACTGGACCCGAGATCGAGACTCATCGCCCTAGAACGGCTGTTCTGTCATTTCGTTGACGAAGGCGGCCAGGCCACCGTCTCGAACCCAGGTGTCGAAGCTGTCAGGCGATAGTTTGGTGTCTTCGGAGCTGACGCCTTGCTGAGCCATTCGCTCGGCTACCGCAAAGGCCGCATCTTCACCGCGATCAACAATCGTGAGTGTCTTCACACCTCGTCCTGACTCTCGGATCAGCGACATGACCTCCTTGTCGATGCCGCTGTAGCCGATGACTAGCACGTGCATTGGTTGGGTTTCAGCCAGGCGCGCTCGTAGGAGGGTCACGTGGTCGGGCGGGCAAACGAGCTCATCAGCCTCGCCGATCGGTGCCGCGAGGGCCGGAAAGAACAGCTCCATACCGTGAGAACCTTTCTCGCTCATGAAGCCGCGTTTCTCGAAGAGGCGCCCTGGTCGTAGCAGGATCCCCGACGCCGCTGCTAGATCGGCTTTCGGCGCGGTGAACGTCTGCATCCCGTCTGCGCCGGGAATCAGTACGCCCCAATCGACAGAACCGTGCAGCTTTATCAAGGACCACTTTCGCCCCTGCCTCACGTACCAATCAAGGCCAGTCTTCGCCGAGTCGAACGTTAGAAGAGAATTGTCGAGAAGAACGTCGTAGTTGAGAGACACAAAGACGATCTCTTTCAAGCGCAGCAGTTTCGTTGCCAAGACTTCGTAGTTCTGCGGGAACTCCGTGAACTTCTCGCTCACGGTGTAGAGCAACTCTTGAAGATATGGAAGAACTCCGCGGAAGATCTGCCGGTCGTGCTCGTGTTCTGAGTTCCGGTAGCGCTCCCTCAGCTCGGTCTCCAGACCCACCGCGCTCTGGACCGTTGATAGCTCGGCCGCTGCCGCCTTGACGAGCGGGTACTTCGCGAGGATCTCCGCATACCCTCGACGCTTGATCGTGAAGAGATCCGGCGTCAGGGGCGGCCAGTAGTGATCGTCCACGGGCACGGAGGCTTCTGATGAGACGCAATCGTACGAGGCCCCAGCACCAAGGATTACGAATAGTCTGTCAATCATCCATGAGTGCAACGTTGCGGGTCAGCACGGAGGGCACTTGTATTGGCATCGTCGACTAGAACGGAATGTCGTCCGAGTCCATGCCGAGCTGCTTTTCGATCGGCGCCAGCAGTTTGGCTGCCGCATCGGGAATCGGTAGGCCATTCGCCGAGGTCTTCGCCTTCTTGACCTGCGAGTTGTCCTCTAGCGCGAGGTTGCACTCATTGACTAGCTCCGGTGTCCAGGCACCCTTCGGGATACGGGCCAGCAATGCAAAGGCCGCACTAGTTTCTTCAAAGTTTTGGCTTTTCGCGTAACGCCGGACGACAGGTCCGGCCATCCGATCACGCGTCTCCTTATGCGTGGCCAAGGTTTTGAAGATGCTCATCGCTGTCAACCAGGCCGATCGATGGTCTTTGAGTTTGATCGCTTGAAACTCATTCAGGAAGCCGTACGGTGCAGCGCCACACATCACGGGAATCACGAGCATCGAGCGCGCGAGGGCGAAGCCAATCTCTTGGTCGCACCACTGGCTATCACGGAAGTCAGGCGTGACGAGCGCAGTCAGAGCATGAGTCGTAAGTAGTCCTGAGCGGATGACCTCGATCCATTTCGCAGACGGCGTTATGTCGTTGTGGGCCACGAAGCACTCGATCCCGTATTTACCGAGGAAGGTCTTGATGCCGGATGCGAGCTTCGCGTTCGTATGGGTGTGGCTGATGAACAGCCGGAAAGCGGTCTTCGATTTCCATGGACCGGGGGCGAGAGTGGCTGGGGGAGCGGTCGAGATACCGTCGGCGGCGGGATCTAGAAAGCGCTGCAATTCGAGGAGCGTCTCGTCATCGCCGCTCGTCTCAAGATGATGGAGGACCAGCTCGTAGCGAGCTGGCACGTACGTGTCGCCATCGCTGTCGCTAAAAAAGACATCGCCGCTTGAAAAGCCGTGCTGACGCAGGATGAGGTTCATATTCGCGTGCGGCATCTTCTTGTCGGACAGCACGGTTGCGAGCTTTGTCAGCAACGGGATGCGTTCTGCTGGCTTCATTGCGTCTGATTCCTATCGGATGCAGCGGCGAGCTCCCAATCAAGCGAACGATCCAAGCGCGCTGGGATTGCTTCTGTCCGCAGTGGTCATCATCATTCATCGGCTGCCGGGTGCCCGGATAGGCCGGGCGAAGATGTACTGGCGGCGTTGAAGCAAGAAGGAGGTGTCCCCCTATGGCAAAGAACCCGCCGACAGGGGACGGCCACCGCAAAGGAGCGGTTCGTGGTCGCTCGCAGTTCCAGACGCCGAGTGGCGACTGGGCCAAGCGGGACACGAAGACGGGCCGCATTCTGGACGTGAAGACCTCGGACAAGAAGCCCTTCAAGGGCGTTCGCAAAGAGGGGTAGTCCAGCGGTGGGCAAGGGGCGGGAGGCTCAACCCCTCCCGCCCTTTCGACTGCGAGCGCTGGAGTCCTCGCAAGGCGCGACTCGGCACCGGCTCAGCGCTTCGCTTTCCTGCGCTCCGGCCGCCGCTCCTCCGGCACCGCCAGCCCCTCGATCAGCTTCTCCACGGACACGTCGAGCGTCTGCGACAAGATCAACAGCGTCGAGAGCGAGGGCTCGCGCCGGCCCTGCTCGAGAAAGCCGATGTGCGTGCGGTGCAGGTTGGCCGCGTCGGCAAGCGCTTCCTGGTTCGCGAACTTCGGCGCGCGCAGCGCCTTCAGTCGCTTGCCGAAGGACTTCAGCAGCTCGGCTCGCTCGGCTTCGTAGGCGTCCATCGCCGCGAAGCCTTGAGGCTGGCGACGCTTTGTACCACAGCCTTCTGTTTGTCAGACAGGACGCTGTGACGGCCGCGAGGGCCGCTGAGGAGGATAGGCGCGCCATGCTGCGCTGGCATTTCAAGGCGACCCGCTCGTATGGCCGGATATTCTTGTCTAGTGGAGGATTTTGGCGGCTCGAATCCGTCGTCACCCGACGAGCGCGCTGCCGACGGCGATCGGACGCAGGTCAAGCTGACTTCCGCCGCCGGGGACGATCCGATCGCAGTCACAGACGCGCTGCGTGCCGTTAGAGCCAATGTCCTTTGCATCTTGGTGTCTGACGCGATCGTTGGCCTTCTTGCCCGACGGCGTCTTTTTGCCCACGTCACGCGCCCGCTTCTGAGGCTACTGGTTGCAGTGCTATATCCAGCACTCGCGGTCCTTCTCCTCGTAGCTCAGGAACTGACGGGATTGCATCTGTGGGATTACATAGGCACTCTGACCATCCTCTACGGGGCGCTGAACTATGCGCTTATGTCGCTGCCGGGAGATGCTTGGCGCCGCGTAGTGCTGATCGCGCCCGAGGTGGACTCGCTGATCCGAGACCCAGCGGATCGGAGTCGTCTTGCGCGACTGGTTGCAAAGGGCTTGCGGCTTGAGCTACAGCTCTGCATAAGCGCGCTCGCAGCAGTCGGCGGCTTTGTTATCGCGATTGTAGAGGCTCGCTCCCATGGCGTTGTGCTCTCCTCAATAGTCGTGTATGCGCTCTCACTTGCGAGTGCGTTGTTCCTCGGTGTGAACGTGGTGCTCTGGATGCTCTACGGACTGCGGTATCTGTTCGTCTTTAGTCGACTTACGTCTGTTCGACTCGACGAGGTCGATCCGGGTGCAACCCCGGCGCTGAGCGACATGTATCCCCTGATCGCGCGGGTGCAGTGGTACGCGACGATCGGATTGTTGCTTGCGATTCTTCCGCTTGCCCTCCGCTATGTACTCGCTGCACAAACACATACGCTCACCGTGGCTTTGATCGCCGCTGCGATCGCGGCGTTCATCGTCGTTCTGCTCGTGTACGTGCTCCCCTCGAGGTTCATGCGAGAGGTCCGCGAGCGTGAGAAGCGCCGGCTCCTCTTCGAGCTGCGCCGAAGCCTCCCGTCGACGCTCACGGGTCTCGACCGAGGCGACGTGGAGCTCGTGGGCGAGTGCCTAGCGATCTACGAACAGGTGCGGCGCCAACCGACTGGCGGATTTGATCGCACCGTACTTGCAAGTCTCATCGTGGCGATGGTCACCGTGGCGGCGGCGTTCGCTCCACTGCTCTTTGGAGCTGGTGCCCTGCGCTGAGATCGCGAGCCCGAACGTTTCCGCGCCAGATCCCGCCGTTTTCCTTGACATCCTCTGCATCCTCCTGTAATCACACAGGAACCCATAAACAACGCACACGACCCCGGCGACAGCGCTAACTGCCCCCGGGGCCGTGACACAGGAGGTGTGAGCTCCCGTGCAAGACCAGCCTATCTCGGACCCTGCCGCGCGCATGGCCAAAGAGGACGGCGCGATCCTCGCGCTGCTCAGCTCCGATGAGTCCCACCGCCCCTGGGCGGTGCAGGAGATCGGGCGCGAGTTGCGCATCGACCCGGCCGACGGCCTGCAGCGCCTGTACGGCGCGGGCCTCGTCCACCGCCTCGACGACTTCGTCTGGCCGACACGCGCCGCCGTCGTCGCCAAGGAGCTGCACAGCTAGCGGCCCGACCCAAGACAAGACCAACCAGAACGCTGTGACCCCGGCGACAGGTACTAGCTGCCCCGGGGCCGTGGCAAAGGAGCGTGACCTGCAATGCCTGAGCCGCCTACCCCGGGCGTCGACCCCGAGCGCGATGCGCGCAGCCTGCTGAGCACCCTGACAAGCGATGAGTCCCACCGGCCGTGGTCGGTCGATGAGCTCGCGCACGAGCTCGGCGCCGACCCGGTCGACGCCCTCGACGTGCTCGCCCGCGCGGGCGTGATCCATCGCCTGCACGGCTTCGTGTGGGCCACTCGCGCCTGCCTGCGCGCCAGAGAGCTGAACCAGGAGCGCTAGCGCAAGACAACGACCAAACTGGCCCGGCGACGGCGGACACTGCCCGGGTCGTGACACGGAAAGGAACGACTTCCCATGTATTCGCACCGTATCGACTGCCCCTGCGCCGCGATCGCGACCGAGACCCAGCGGATCGTCCTGATGACGCTGCTGGCAAGCGGTCAGGGCCCCTGGACACGCGACGGGCTCGAGCGCGAGCTCTCGGGCTCAAAGCACGAGCCGATCGACCCCTCAGACGCGATCGACGACCTCTACAGCGCCGGCCTCGTCCACGTCTGCGGTGAGTTCGTCACGCCCACGCGCGCCGCGTGGCTGATGGACGAGCTGAAGCCGTAGGAGACCTCATGCCAGCAAAGAAATCGCCGGTCTGCCAGGCATTCGGCCGCGCGGTCCGTGCCACCCGCGTGGAGCGCGGCTACAGCCAGGAAACCTTCGCCGCCCACGCCGGCTTTGACCGCAGCTACTACGGCGCGATTGAGCGCGGCGAGTTCAACTGCTCGCTCCAGACGATCGTGCGGATCGCCGGTGCCCTCGGTGTCAGCGTCAGCATGCTGTTCGCGCGAGCGGGGCTCTGAGCGATGCCACGCCCAACGCCCCACCCCGCGCTGGCGGCGAGCATCCGCCGCCTGCGCGAGGAGCGGGGCATCACACGCGAAGCCCTCGCCTACCGCGCCGGCCTGAGCACCGGCGCGCTGGCCCGCATCGAGTTGGCGCAGTCCTCGCCGAACTGGGACACCGTCCGCCGCATCGCCGCCGCGCTCGATCTCTCGATCTCTCGACTCGCTTGTCCTGTGGAAACCATCGAGCTGGAGATTGCAAAATGCGTTCCGGTCGCTTCTCGACGGCATGCTCTGAGAGCCGATCTGTCCAGCGATCGTCACGGGATGCCACTGAGCCTGAAAGCGCCGCGCTGGGCTCCGTTGAATTAGCGAACCGATTCAGCTCAAGCGATTTAGGCGCACTTTGCGGACATCGCTGTGCCAATTCTGTTTAGCGGACTTGACGGAATAATCGATCTCGGCTAGACCACCGGCGCACTGACAGAGCGAGAACGCTAGGTGGCGGGGCGCATCGCGCCTCGGCCCAGGGGGGGAGGCCGACATGAACGAGGCATTGCGCGATTGGACGCAAGGAGTTGGGTGTCTCGCCGCGATCAAGCGGGACGACCGGCCGAGAGGCGCCCGCTTCATTGAGCGTGCGATCATGTGCGCCGTCGGCGTGCTCGGGCTCCTTGCGCTGTCGCCCTTCAACGTCGGCGTCGCACACGCCGCGACGCGGACGAAGGTCTCAGTCCGAGTTGTGCGGGAACTGCCGGAACTGCGCACGGCGAATTCGAAGACCTACTTGCTTGCGAACGGCCAGCGTGCAGTGGACATCTCCACGCATCCGGTCAACTACCGTACGCCCGACGGGGGCTGGACTCCGATCGACGATCGCTTGAAGCAGGCACCGGATCACAGTTGGCATCCCACATCCTCGCCCGTGCCCGTTCGCCTTCCATCTTCGCTGGTCTCTGGATCGGTTTCGGTCGGCGGCGCGAGCCGCGAACTCAGCTTCAGGCTGGAAGGAGCCGCGCCCGGCGAGACCTCTGTCAGCGGCATTCAGCGCATCTACCGCAACGCCCGTCCGGGGGTTGATCTCGCCTATTCCGCGACTCCGCAGGCCGTACGGGAGACGCTGACCCTCTCAAGCGCCTCCGCGCCGACGGTCTTCCGCTACAAGCTCAAGATGAGCCCGGATTTGCACGCCACACTTGAAAGCGACGGTCGCGTCGGCATCCGAGATGCATCAGGTACGCCCGTCTACACGCTCGCGGCTCCAACGGTAAGCGACGCTTCACCGGGTCATCCGTTCCCGCAACACGCGCCGGTGCGCTACCAGCTCAGCGCAAACGGATCGGTGCTGTCTCTGGTCCTTGACAAAACGTGGCTGACGGCCCGAAAGCGGATCTTTCCGGTCACGATTGACCCCGAAGTCTACTTCACCGAAGAGAAAGCCTGTCCGATCATCAGCGCTGGCTTCGCCAACACGGACGAATGCGGCAGCCATCTGTACGTAGGCCCCGACAGCCCGAATCCCTCCGAAGGCGTCGCCCGCGCCCTTCTCTACTTCGATACCTCTAGCATCCCGCAGGGTTCGGAGATCGCGGTGTCGAGCTTGCATATGTACCTAGCCTGGGATACGACGACCAGTCCGATAACAATCGAAGCGCACGCGCTGACTCGCAGCTTCGACTGGGGTGCGACGTGGAACAGCTATGACGGAACGCATCCCTGGACCACTGCTGGCGGCGACTTCGTTACGGCGGTCGCGGGCGAAAGGGTCGTCGATAACAGCGAACTCTACGAAGAACTCCACTTCGGCTTTACCCCTGAGGTAGAACGGTGGGTACGCGAACCAAGCTCCAACCACGGCATCCTCTTGAAGGCGCAGAACGAGACCGTCGCCGGCTACGACGCCTTCGCTCAACCTGACAACGCCGAAGAAGCGCCCGAACCGACACTCGAAGTGATCTACGAACCGCAGCTGGGGATCCCGCCGCAGGGTCAAGGGATTCAGGAGGCGCTCGCCGACGGCGGCGCGATGAACGTCAATGCCGCAAACGGCAACCTCAACATCACGAGTCCCGACGTCAACTACGCCGGCGAAGGCTACGACACCGAGCTCGGGCGCTCCTACAACAGCCAAGACGACCTTCTGGAAGGAGGGTCGTTCGCTAACTGGCGCCTCGACAAGGGTAACGACACCAAGCTCTATCTGGCTCCGTCGGGCGGGGGAATGAACTTCTACGGTCCGGATGGCAGCGACACGCGCTTTGATCGAAACCCTTCAGGCGATGGTCACCCTGCCGCCGGCGATCACGCCTTCACGAACGGAACGGGCTCCGGCGAAGGCGACACGCTCGTTGAACACGAAGACGGGACCCGCACGCTGACATTCAACAACTCGGGCGTCGAATGGGAGTTCAACAACAACGTTTGGGCGGAGCCGACCGAAATCCTCGGCGAAGGCGATGCGATTGCGCTGACTTACGCGAGCGGACGCCTTGCGGCCGTGTCTGACTCGCACGGCCACGCGATCTCCATCACGCGCGACGCGACTACCCACGACGTCACAGAGCTCGCTGGCGAAGGCAGCGAAGCGTGGAAATACGAATACTCGGGCGGCCGGCTCGTCAAGTACACGGGTCCGGGAGGCGCGAGCGCGGAATACGGCTATTACGAAGACGGGCTCCTGAAGGACGTCATCGATCCGTCCGGCACTTGGGTCGTCTCATATGACGAAGATCGGCGCGTTACATCCCTTCGCAAGCTCGTTAACGGCACGATCGGTAGCCCTGGCAGCGAAGACGAAATTACCGCTTTCGAATACACGACTCCGAAAGAACCGTCG
The DNA here is from genome assembly GCA_963782925.1 of uncultured Solirubrobacteraceae bacterium. Lineage (GTDB taxonomy): Bacteria > Actinomycetota > Thermoleophilia > Solirubrobacterales > Solirubrobacteraceae > Palsa-744. Next base: position 443,571 of record CAWALH010000002.1, on the reverse strand, counting down.
TGCGAATCTGGGCGTGATGCCGCGGAGACCATCGTCCACAATCCAGGCGGCTCAAGCGAGACCGAAGTGTACTGCCTAGACAGCGCAGGCGAAGTTACCGAATATCACGAACGGGAAGCGGATGGAGGGAGTACTGCGGAAGAAGGTGAAGGTGTCGAATCCGGGTACGAAATCCTACCGGACGGTGGGCCTGCAGCCAGGCGCAGAGCGCGCCCCGACGTGGGAGGTCCATCGACATTCATCGGGTACCACAGGTACGGCGACACCGGACTGAGCCAGGAATTTGCGACTGTCGATGAACATGGCACTACCTTCAAGGGTGTGGCTGATTTTGGCTCAACGCCAACACTGCATTGGAGCTACCAGCTAGGCCCGTATTGGATCGATGCGGCGAGAGGTCCTGTCCTCGAGGAAGCGAGCGCCTATACCTTGCCGCGCGGTCGACCCTACAATTATCATGACGATCATTTTGAGAGTGCGCTCTACCTGTTTCATTCTAAAATCAAAGTCGCCCTAGGACAGGAATATCAGCTTGCGATCAACATCGCGTTTGCGTGCGAACCGCCAGGCCACGACAGATCAATATGCCTTCTGTGGTATCGGCACAACTTCAGGCTCGAACATAACGCGGTCGAATGAGCGCGGCGGACCACGACGCCCTATCGCTGCCGCGCGAGGCCGTGTAGCTCGCCGATGCGCGCGACAAGACGACCGCTGTAGGGGCACGACCACCAAGCCGTAGCGTCTGCCACGATTGGCCGCATCGGATGAGGATGCTCTGGGCAAGGCGGGAGCGCTTCACCCCAGTGGGTCCGAGCCTCAGGCAGGTGCTCTTGAATCCCGTCCGCGAGCGATACGAGTAGATCTGCACGAGAGTCGGAGCGCGAAACGCCGAACCCGAAATGGGTCCCATCGGGCTCATCGAAGCCAACGACGCCGAAGTTGGGGGGTTCCGACTCGTCGCGATACGTAGGGGTGAAATCTCTCACGCCGAGGTCATTGAGTACCGTGTCGATCGCGAGCGCCAGCCAATCGGGCGGCGGTCCGTCCGGCGCGGCGTATGCACCTCCGCGCGCCGCGATGCGGAGAATCGCCTGGCCGCTGATCTCCGACAAGCGGGACCGTTCGTTCATGGTCGACGAACGGTAGCTCAGCAAACGCCGCAGAGCAATGAGGACCGCAAGCGCCCGCGCCACCGCAAGCCTCTCCTCTTCTCGGTGCCGCCGTAGACGCCGGCGCCCAGCAAGCGAGCACGTGAGAGCTGGCGCGCTTGCGCGCGCTCCCTGAAGGCCGGGTTTGTCGGTCTGCTCGCGCTCGCTCAGCGAAGCGCGGAGAGGAAGGCGACGAGCGCGTGGAACTTGGCGGGCGGAAGGTGCGTAAACGCCGGCATCGGTTCGGTCGGATGGGTCAGGGTCCGTTCGATTGCCCTCGCCGGAAGTCGCGCGCCGACTTCGGTCAGATCGGGACCGGGTCCGTCGTTTCCGGCTTCGCCGATGCGATGACAGGCAAGGCAGCCGCTCTGCGCCGCGACAGCTCGACCCTGATCGAACTCGGCGATCGCATTAGCTCCCTCCCGCACGATCGCCGCCGGCGGCGCAAGCGCGATCATGGTCGGACCGCCGAGCGCGAGCGGTGTCGAGCTTTCGCTGTGGCCGCTTGATCCCGACGAGCTGCCGCAGCCCGCGATGGCCAGCGCCACCGCCAGGCACATAAGGACGGACCGTCTGATTGGCCGAGCCTACCGAGCGCTCGCCGCCCTAGCTCGAGCCCGCTCGAGCCAGCTCAACTCAGGGGGGGGGTATCCGGCCGCCTTTGACGACATGCCCTTGAAAGCGGACATGTCGAGGAGGTCAGATGCAGACCCACAGAGACCAGGAGATCGTCGGTTGGCTTGGACGAGTCGGGGCCGCCACCGCCGAGCACGTGCGCGCGCGCTTTGGCATGTGCCAGAGCCGCGCCTATGCGCGTCTGCGCGTGCTCGTGGCGGGCGGCCTGCTCGATCAAGAGCAGCTGCTTTATCGCGAGGCGGGCCTTTATGTCGCCACGCGAAGGGGCCTGCGCTGGGCGGGTCTCACTCAGCTGCCGGTCCAGCGCGTCAGCGTCGCCGGCTTCGCGCACGCCCGGGAAGTGAGCGGCGCCGCGGTGGCGCTCCAGGCAGCCGCCCCCGCCTGGCGCCAGCTCTCAGAGCGAGAGCTGCGCGTGCTCGAGCGCGAGCGGGGCCGCCTGATCGCCTCGGTCTCGCTTGGCAGGGGCCCCGGCGGCTCCCCGGCGCTTCACCGCCCCGACCTCGCGCTGCTCGGCGGGGCAGGCGATGTGCTCGCGATTGAGGTCGAGCTCGCCGTCAAGGCGCCGGCGCGGCTGCGCGCGATCGCCCGCGCCTACGCGCGCGCCCGCCACCTGCGCCACGTCTACTACCTGGCAAGCGCGCCGGCCGCCGCCGCCCTGGCCCGCGCCGTCGCCGACGTGCGCGGCGAGCAGCGGATCGCCGTCCTTCCCCTATGCGATGCGGGTGCCCTGGCGAGAACGCTCCAGGAGGCCGACCATGCGATTTGAGCATCTACTTGAAGCACTCGGCCTCGGCGCGGTCCTCGTCGCGCTCGGCGGCTGGGCGCTCGCACGGCTGTTGCGGGCGCGCTGCCTTCACCCGAGCTGGGCCGCGCTCGGCGTGCCGGTGGCCTATCTGCTGTTCGGTCGACACCTGACCGGCGCCGCGCTCTGCCTGGCCCTGCTCTACGCGTGGGCGCTCGGCTCCCGCTGGCAGCGCGAGGACTACGACCGCGGCGCGGACTTCGCACAGGAGGCCCGCGCGCGCCTGCACGCCGGCGACGTGCTGGAGCGTGCGCTGGCGCACCGGCGCCTGCGGCGCGGCGGCTGGCTTCACGGCGAGCGCCTGATCCTCGGCGTCGACGCCCGCGGCCTCTCGGTCTCGATCCCGGTCGGCAGGGAGTCGGGCAAGCACACGCTCGTGCTCGGCGCGACGGGCTCGGGCAAGACGGTCAGCGAGGCGTGGATCGCGTGCCGCCTGATCGAGTCCGGCCACGGCGCGGTCGTGATCGACCCCAAGGGCGATCAGATGCTGCGCGAGGCGAGCTTGCGCGCCGCCGCGGCGCGGCGAGGAGCGGCCGTTCCTCGAGTGGACGCCCGAGGGCCCGCTCGCCTACAACCCCTACGCCACCGGCTCCGACACCGAGATCGCCGACAAGGCGCTCGCGGGCGAGCGCTTCACAGAGCCCCACTACCTGCGCCAGGCCCAGCGCTACCTCGGCCACGCGGTGCGCGCGATGCAGGCGGCTGGAGTGCAGGTGACGCCGGTGACGCTGCTGGCGCACCTGGACCCGCGCGAGCTCGAGGTCCTCGCCCGCTGCCTGCCGGAGGCGCAGGCAGAGCGCGCCGAGCGCTACCTGGACTCTCTGACAGAGCGCCAGCAGCGCGAGCTCGCGGGCATCCGCGACCGCCTCTCGATCCTCGCCGAGTCGGATGTAGGCGCTTGGCTTGACCCGGGCGAGGGGCGCCCGGACTTCAGACCTGCAGCAGGCGATCCGCGAGCGAGCGGTCGTCTACTTCCGCCTTGACTCCGACCGCCGCCCGCTGCTTTCGCAGATGCTCGCCGCGGCGATCGTCTCAGACCTCGTCGCCCTGTCGCGCGGCTGCAGGCGAGCCCGACCCCGACCGTCGTGGTGATCGACGAGTTCTCCGCGGTCGCCGCCGAGCACGTCGCGCGCCTGTTCGGCCGCGCGCGCTCGGCGGGCATCAGCCTGCTCCTCGCACCCAGGAGCTCGCCGACCTGAGGAGCGCGGGGGAGGGCCTTCGCGAGCAGATGCTCGGCAACCTCGACCGCCGTGATCGCCCACCGCCAGAACGTGCCGGCCTCCGCCCAGCTGATCTCCCAGATGGCGGGGATGGCGCCGCGCTGGCAATCAACCCAGCAGACGAGCGACGGCCTCCTCGGCTCTGCGCACAGCGGCCGCGGCACCCGCCGGCGCGCGTATGAGCCGCTGATCCAACCGAGCGCCGTGAGCGCGCTGCGCACAGGGGAGGCGGTCGTGATCACGCCGGGCGCCGGGCCGCCGGTCCTCGCCCAAATCCATGCGCCGGGCCGCGCCCACGCCCAGGCGCACGCATTCCTTCAGCCGTTGCGCAGGCACCTCGAACGTCTTCGCAAGCTCAAACCCAAACCAAGGAGGAACCCATGAGCGCCCCCAACATCAACAGCGTCACCCTCGTCGGCCAGCTCGCCAGCGATCCGACGCTTCGCGAGATGCCGGATGGCCGCAACGTCTGCGACCTGCGCCTCGCCGTCAACGACCGACGCGATCAGCCGCCGCTGTTCGTCGACGTCGCCACCTTCGACGAGGAAGCCGACAGGTGCGCGAAGTACCTCTCCAAGGGCCGCCAGGTCGGTGTCCTCGGGCGGTTGGCCTACGACGAGTGGGAGGCGAGGGACGGCGCCAAGCGCTCGAAGCACTCCGTTATCGGTCGCGTTGAGTTCGGCGGGGGCGCCGAACCCGGCGGCAACCAGGTTGCCGCCGGTGGGGAGGAGGTCGATCGCGATGAGTAGCCCGGGCCGCCGGACCGGCGAGACGATCGCCAGCGAGCTGCGCCGACCTCTCCGCCCCCTCGACGGGCCGCTTCTGCGGCCCGAGGAGGTCGCCGCGCTGCTGTCGGTCAAGACGAGCTGGGTCTACGACGCGGTGCGCAACGGCAACTTGCCGTGTATCCGAGTGGGACGGCATATTCGGTTCACGCGAGCGATGCTTGAGCAGTGGCTCTCGGTGGGTTGACAGGAAAATACATCAACTAACCATCAATCACGGTCGACATGGCGGGCTCTCCGCACTCTGTCCAAATCTAGGCAAGCCGCATCATTCTAGTCATGCGGCTAGAGTAGCGATGCTGCATGGAGGAGAGTTCAAGCGTTAGGGGCGGCCAACGTGCCAAATCGTCGTAAAGCCAGTGAGCTCGCAACACTTGCGGATCGTCTCATCGTGCGTCATCTGCGGGTGTCGCTCCCTGAAATGAGCACGCGACAGAATGTGCAGCAGGGTTGCACGCCGGAGCAGCTACTTGAGCGACGAGTGCGATGCATAGCGATCGTCGGTGCAGGCGCCAGCTCAACTCTGTTCGCCCGAGGTAAGAAACTTGCGGAGGAGCTTGAGCAGGAATTCAGATCCGAAGACGAGGCTCTTCGAGCCGAGCTGTTTCGCCTACAGCGCGTCTACGGCCTCGATCCAGAGCAATTCGAGACTCGCCTCGCGGCCATTAGTCGAACTCCTGAAGGCGCTCAGCGCGTACGTCAGCTCATAGCGCACCGCTATAGCTATCGTCATCCAACGATCCTCGCATATGAGTTGCTCGCGCACCTGTTGAAGCACCGTTTTCTGGACGCGGTCATTACATTTAACTTCGATGAGCTACTTGATCAGTCGCTTGACGATGAGCTTAGCTCTGCTGAGTATCGACGTCTTGTGTCAGACCGTGATTGCTCAAACGTCGTAACTGATCCCGACTCAGACGAGTATCTCCCCATATACATCAAGCTGCATGGCACCGCAGCTGAGCCCGAGAGTCTTCGATTCACGCGCGAGTCGTATTACGAACTGCCGCGCAAGATCACCGCGGTAGTCGAAGGACTGGTCAACGGTCAGCGCTGTGTCATTGTCAACGTTGGTTCCGGTATGGCGGGATTCGATCTGCACCGGTTGCTTCGCATTCCCGAGCAGCTCGAGGTCTTCGACCTGAGCAAGGTGCCGTTGGATGCCGAAGTGCGTAACGCGATTACCGCGGAGCGCTGCGAGCCCAAGGGAGACTCGCTTTTTCCCAACGAGAAGCGAGAGGCAGCGATCTTTGGCCTGCTGACTGAAGAGGAGACCTCGGCTAGCGCCCGTCCAGGCTGTGACGGCTGGATGAAGTCGCTTGTTGAGGAAATCGCACGTCGGTCGGGGGACTCGGTCGACCCGAAGCGACTCGCTCACGTAGTCCGTTTCAGGTCGGTCGACCGCCACGAGGCCCTCGCGGATGTGCTGGGTGCCGAGGCCTCGCTAAGTCGGTGGACGATCGATCCCGCGAAGCACCGCAGTGACTACGTCGACTACCTGAGGCGTCGCACGATTATCGAGTTGGCTTTCTCTGGCGCGAAGGCGCGCGGGCTCGCGCAGGTTTCTTGGCTCGCGGTGGACCGATGTGGTGAGTACTACGATAGATACCGGAGCGAGGCTGTGGCGGCGGGAAAGAAGCCAGTAAGCTGGCGTGATCTTCGTAGTGCAGCGGGACTCGCCGAGAATGACTGGCTGCCCGACGTTGTTGAGGCGCAAGCCGGTCTGTGCGCGCCAGATGCAGGCGGTACCTATGACGATGGGCTATGGAGACTCCGCGAGTTTATTCCGAAAGCCCTAGCCGACCAAGTGGTCAACCAGATCGGTCACAGCAACACGCAGGCGGTGAGACTAACACGCGCGCTGAAAGAATTGCAGGCAGGTAGCGAGATCGAGATCCATTCAACGGACGATCACGTGTGCGCAAAGACATTCGATGCGCCGCTTGTTCTGTCGACCGTGACTGCGCTTCGAGTCTTTACTATGGAGCTGTTCAGGGACACAAGGCCTGAGGATCGGGTTTACATCAGCTGCGAGACAGGCGAGTGGCTGCTTGAGGATGAAGAGATGGTGGAGCTGCTATCAAGGCACGAGAATATCGAAGTGATTACGGCGTTCGAGTTCAAGTCAGAGGAACTAAAAAGCACATATGGCGACGAAGGGCTGACGTTGAGGTCCATTAACCCGTGGCGGCACAATCGCCATATGACGATCGTTTGTCGCGGAGACACGCCGATGCGAGCCGTGTACTTCGCACGACGCCTACGAACGCCACTTATTACTCCGGTCTATCTCGGGAGACCAGAGGACGCCGCTCGTGTAATGAGGACGTTCGAGCTGATGCGCCATGAGATTGAAGAGGAACAAGGCCTAGCGGTGGTTAGCGGTTAAGGTTCTGCAATGCCCCTCCGAATCAGCGGATTGTAGACCGGGGCCGAGCGCGAGATCGACCGCTTCAGCCTCCGCACCGGACGGCTGGCTGGTAGTGCGCGTAGACCTGGGTGGTCTTCGCGTCGGCGTGGCCCGTCCAGTGCTGGATCGTTCGTAGCGGGACGCCGGCGGCGGCCATGCGGGTGCCGAAGGTGTGTCGCAGCTCGTGGAAGGTGATCGGGCGGACCTCGGCGCGTTCGGTGGCCTGCGTGAAGCGGCGCACGAGCTTTGAGCGATCAGCGGCCTGCCTGACTCGGGATGACAGAAGACGAGCTCACCGTCGTTGCTTAGGGCCAAGCTCGCGTAGGGGCGGCCAGCTCGGCGACACGGTGAGCGAGCGAAACCGAGTGCTCCGACCCACCTCGGACTTCGGCTCGTTGAACTCGCCACGCACGTAGGGGGACGGCTTGTGCTTCTGAGCACCCTCAAGGTGCTTTCTGCTGGCTCGTTCAATCGGGTAGCGATAGTGTCCCGCCAATGGATGCCTCTGATACGCAGACTCCCGGCGGCGACGTCGATCGACTGCTCGAGGAGTGGCAACAGCGTGCGCTGCTCGCTCTGTTTGCGTATAACCGTGCGGCAAACCGCTGCAAGGCCTGGGATGCCCGAGTGGGTGGCACGGCCGCTCTGCTTTCGGCGGCCATTGGAACTGCGGTATTCGCCACTCTGCAGAACGATGTCGGCATTGCCGCTCGGATCATCGTTGGCTCGATCAGTGTTGCGTCGGCCGGGCTGGTTGGCGTTCAGACATTCGCCGCCTTTCCGCAGCGGATCGAGGACTACGAGAAGGCGGCGCGTCGGTACGGAGTGATCCGCAGGGATATAGAAGTGGTAAGGCTTGCGCTACCGCGCGATTCACGCTCGGTAACAGAGGAAGTTGAGCGCATCCGCGCGGCTCTTGATCATGCGGCATCGGAAGGGCCAAACGCGCCGCGGCGCGTCTGGGAGCGCACGCGCCGACATATTAAGGGTGAATTCACCTGGCTTGAGCGAGTCCAAAACTTGTGCCGCGGCCTGCCACCCCTGAAAACTCTTGGTATAGGGGAGCGGGCCGTAGGCGAGCGTGGCTTGGACGATTAGCATATGCAGTGACTGACTCGGCTTTCGTTCCGCCGTGTCACGCTATTGCCGATCACAGTTCCGAACAGGCCGTTTGTGGCGGTGCGGCGGCCATTCTGATCAAGCGACGCTCGTAGCGTCGGCAGGCTGGAACGCCGCCTCGACCCACTCGGCCTCGCGCGCGCTCGGCGCGTAGTCGGCGTAGATCAGCGTGGTCTTGAAGTCGCGGTGGCCCATCATCTCCTGCAGCGCGCGCATTGGCACGCCTTGGGCAGCCATTCGGGTCCCGAAGGTGTGGCGGAGGTCGTGGAAGCGGACGGGCCGCACCTCGGCGGCCTTGAGCGCCGCCTTGAAGCGCTTGAGCAGCCGCGAGCGGTCGATTGGCTTGCCTGTATGCGGGTGAGCGAACACGAGATCGTCGTCGCCGGCATAGACCGTCTCGCGGTACGAGAGATCGAGCTCGCCGGCGAGACGGTCGGCGAGCGGGACGCTTCGCGAGGAGCGCTTGGACTTCGGCGCTCCGAACTCACCGCGGACAAAGCTGCGTCTGATGCGTACGCGCTGCGCCGGCCAGTCGATGTCGCGCCAGCGCAGTGCAAGCAACTCGCCCTGGCGCATCCCGGTCATCGTCGCCGCCAGATACATGCGCCGCTCGACGCGCCCGAGATCGTCGTCGGGGACGGAGCGCAGCAGTGCCTCGATCTCCTCCTGCTCGAGGAAACGGATGTCAGGGTCGCCGCCGGAGGGACGCGGCTTATCAACGAGCGAGCAGGGGTTAGACGCGACCCAGCCCTCGCGGCGCGCGTGCTCGAAGACCGAGTGCAGGATTCCGAGCGCGTTGAGCGTCGTCTTTGGCGAGCGGCCTGTCTCTTGCATGTGGACGCTGAACGCCTCGATCTCGCGGCGGCCGATCCGATCAAGCGTCCGCGTCCCGAAGAAAGGGACCAATTGGACCCGCAGCGCTGAGTCGTAGGTCTCGATCGTGGCTCGCTTGCGCCCCTTCGCGCGGAGGCTGTTCAGCAGGAGCGCGCCGACCTGCTCGACGGTGACGCGTTCACGGCTCAGCGTCGCCTTGTCTACCGAGCCGATCAGCCGTCGTAGCTCCGCCTCGGCCTGGGTCCGCGTCAGGCCCTCGCGCGTCGAGGGGACCCGCTTCGGTCCGATCCGCCGCTTGACCTGCGAGGTGCCGACGCGCCACTTGCCATACCAAGTCTCGCGCCCGGCCGAGTCCCGTTTGACGAACAGCGCGCCCGTCCCGCGTGGTCGGCGAGCGGCCGTCGAGGTGGTCGTGCGGGCCTGCGCAGCGCGATCCATAGACGAATCTTACGCCTCGAATCGGACGTTCAGGGTACCAATGGGGTACCAAAGTGCCACGATTCTACCCGGGCAAGCTAGGCCAACCGCCCGTATTTTCGGGCTTCTCGATCTAGCTTGAGCCTATGCATTCTAATTGTGGTCCAGGCGGTCGGGGGTTCGAGTCCCCTCGCTCACCCCTAGAAGTCCTGCGAATGGGGATGGCGACTCACGCGAGGCGAGCAGTCGATCCTAGCCGAGGCTCAAGTTCCGAACCTCATCGAGGACGGTGTGGCCGGGCAGCGGGAGCGCTGGGTATGAACCTGTCCGTTCGCCGGTGCGAAACCACTCCTGGATCGTTCGCTGGGCGGCTGTGTCGACCCCGATCAGCACGAGCGTGAATTTTCCGTTGGGAAGTCCCGTGCCCGGCTCGTTGACTTCGACGCTCCACGTCGGGCCGCGAACCTCGTGGTCCTTCGGGAACAGGCCGCTCGGCGTCTTGACGGCAACCCAGAAATGGCGTCCTGACCGGCGTTGATCGGCCCTCAGGCTTCCGGTGGCGGTGAAGACCGTCGGTAGGTGATCCCCTTCCGTGGGGACCGAGATCCGCCCCGGAGGTTCGGGGCCGCGCGACACGGTCAGGGAGACCCTGCTCCCCTTGTCGGCCTCGCTCCCAGCCGTGGGCTGCTGATGCGTCACGAGACCCTTGGGGCGCCGGCCGAATGCCGTGGAAACCGTGACCTCGAAGCCCGCCTTCTTCGAGCATGGCGCGCGCCGCGCGAGTTGTCGTACCGACGACGTTCGGCACCCGTACGCGCTTTGAGGTCGTGGTTGACTTGCCAACGACGGCTGGCGCTCGTACGGCTTCCGAGGCCGTGGTCGGCGCCGAGCCACCGCAGCCTGTGACCAGCAGCGTGAAGGCGACAGCCATGGCCATCGCGAATCTTCGACGAGTGCCCACGTCAGTCCTCGGGCCCCGAGCCGCGAGCATCCGCCTGCGGAAGGTTCTGGTAGATCGTCTTCGTGTACGTCCCATCCGGGTACCCGGTGCCGCCGCCCTTCCGTTCTTTGACGTCGTAGGAGAACGTGTAGAGCATCGCGCCGCGCTTGCTCCCGCTCGTCGGCTCCCACTTCGCCATCGTCGTGACTTCTTCGAGCGAGTTCATCTGCTCGGGCGACATGCAGATCATGCCGATCGCGACCTTCTCCGGCGCTTTGAGCACGTTCATGTATTTCTGGCAGAGGGAGATCGACGTCCCGGCGTCGGCGTAGTCCATCGTCGTCACGAAGTCGAGTTGCGCCGCGAACGCCTTCAGCAGATCGGGCAGGCTCAGCCACGGGCTGTAGATCGGGGCCGTTAGCAGAGGTTCACGCCCCAGCGCTTCACGCAGCGCGGGCCGCAGGGCCTTGACGACCGGCACCAGCGTCGCGCTCGGCACCTCCGGCGGCTCGAAGTCGAAGTCGATGCCGTCGACTCCCCAGGCGACGACGTCGCGTACGACGCCGGCCACGAACGCCGGGATGTCGGGAACGGTGCCCAGGCGCTCGTCGTTGATCGAGAACAGCACCTTCGTGCCGTTGGCGCGCACCTTCTTGATCGCGCTCTTGATTTCCGCTTCGGAATGTGTCGAGCAGAGGAAGTTGAAATCGAGTTCGTACGTCGATTGATCGATGTTCACGAACGCGAGCGGGACGACGTCGACGTACGGCGGCATCTGGTCGAGCGTCGGTGACGGCGGCGTCGGCTCCTGGCCGATCCAGTAGTTGACGAACGTCTCGTCGCCCATCGCGTCCTCCTGTCGTTTGTCGCGTTCGCCCGTTGGAGCCAGCCTACCCCGGCGCTCCTGCGGTGGGATCGAGCGTTTCCGATCATCGGAACGAGTCGGTGCGACGGCCGAATGACGGCTCCCGTCGGTCCACTCCGGGTGAGGCGATTCTCACCGTTCCTTGCACGCCGCGTTAAGTCTCGGTGCGAACCTCCGCGTCGATTCAGATGCGCATCCTCGATCGGGTTCACCTGCGGAGCAAGCGCGCGATCGCGACGGCGATCGTCGTGCCGGCGATCGCCGTCGGCGTTGTGCTGCTGCTCGCGCCCGGCGGCGCCGCGCCGACGCGCGCCCTCGCGAACGCTGCGTCTCGCGCCTGTCCCGCGTCCGCCGAAAGCCGGGTCAGCCAAGCCGTCAGGGCCGCGAAGGCGCGCTACCTGAACGAGGCGCAGGGTGCCGTCGTGCACGCCGACCTGCGGCAGATCGCGCATGACCAGGCGCTGCTCGAAGCGCTCGGCCGTGGGCGTCTCGGCGCGGCGCTGGCAGCCGCGAATCGCCAGCTCGTCAGGCACGTCGTGCAGATCAGGGTGCTGCAGGGATCGCGGGTGCTCGTCGACGCCAACCCGACTTCGTTCGACGTCCGCGGATCGATCACCGAACTGCGCAGCCCGAGCGGCCGGCGGCTCGGGCAGCTGCAGGTGACGCTGCAAGACGTGATCGGCTTCATCAAGCTCGTGCACAAACTGAACGCGGCCGACGTCGTCGTGCGCGGCGCCGGCGGGCAGGAGCGCACGTCGCTGCCGGCGGCAGCCGGAGCTTCGCTGCCGCAGTCGGGATGCACGCAGATCGGATCGCGCCGCTACGCCGTGCGCTCGTTCACCGAGAGCGACTTCACCGGTGAACCGCTGACGATCTGGATCCTCGCCGCCTAGCGCCTCAGCACGCGCGCTTTCACCGGTCTGCGGTGGAAGATGGGTGAACTCTACTCAAACGAAGAGCGTCCCTTTAGGGCGCTGAGAGCGTGTGCTTAGGCGGTCGATTCACAGTATGGGTAATGCAGGACCCTACTACCAGGAGGTCACGACAGTGATTCCGACAAAGCGACTGACAACGGCCGTGCTCGCGACGACAATCGGTCTTGCGAGCATCGGTGCGCCGGCGATGGCCGCGAGCTCGTCGCACTGGTCCTCGACTCAGTGCAAGACGTGGGAGAAATCGTTCGTCAAGCGAAACCCACACGCGAGCAAGACGCGCAAGTCAGAAGCCAACAAGGTGCTGAAAGCGCACGGCTGCACGGTGCGCGTCAAATAGACACGTTCCGATGAGATGAAGGCCTCCGTCGCCCGCAGCGGAGGCCTTCGTCCGAAGGGCAGACGTGCTCCGCCCATCTGACGCCCCTTCCGGAGAGTAGATTCACCCAGGTGGAGCTCGATCGCCGGGCGGGCGTCATCACGCAGCGTGTCGGTCTCGCGCGGCGTGGGCGTCTCGCGCGGAGGTTCGGTCTCGCGCGGCGGGCCGGCGCCGGACACGGGCCGCGCGATCGCGAACGCTGGCTGGCTCCGGCGCTCGGCGTGTGCGCCGCCGGGCCGATCGTCTTCACGACGCTGCGCGCGCTCGCCGACGGCTGGCGCCCGGCCGGCGACCAGGCGATCATCGCGACACGCGCGTACGACGTCTTCACGTCGCACACGCCGCTCGTCGGCCAGCACTCCGACGCCGGCGAAGTGACGCATCACGCCGTCTACAGCCTCGGCCCGCTGCTGTACTGGCTGCTCGCGCTGCCCGCGCGCTTCGCCGGCCCCGGCGCGATGACGCTGACGATCGGAATCGTCAACAGCGCCGCGATCGTCGGCGTCGTCGTGCTCGCGCGCCGCCGCGGCGGGCGGCTGCTGATGCTGCTGACCGCGCTCGCCGCCGTCGTGATGACGCGCTCGCTCTCGCCCGAAACGCTCCACGACGTGTGGAACGCGTCGGCCGGCGTGTTCCCGTTCACGCTGCTGATCTTCCTGTGCTGGTCGCTCGCGTGCGGCGAATACCGGCTGCTGCCGCTGACCGTGCTCGTCGCGAGCTTCGCCGCCCAGTGCCAGCTCGCGTTCCTCGTGCCCTCGCTCGGAGCGCTCGCCGTCGGCGTCGTCGGGCTCGCGGTGTCGCTCAGGCGGCCACGCGGCGCGCGGGGCGCGTGGCGATGGGCGCTCGCCGCGCTGCTCGTCGCCGGCGCCTGCTGGGTCGCGCCGGCGATCAACCAGATCCGCGGACGCCCGGGCAACCTGACCGCCGTGATCGACACGGCGAAAGCCAACCACTCGACGCTCGGCGCGACCGTCGGATGGCGTGCGGTCGTGCTCGGCGTCGGCGTCCGCCCGTGGTGGACGACCGACCCGGCCTCGCCGTGGCAGCGCAAGGCCGAAGTCCGCACCGCGCCGGGCACGCTCGCCGTCGTCTCGACCGTGCTCGCGCTCGTCGCGTTGATCGGCCTCGCAGTCGTCGGCCCGCTGCGCCGTCGCGCCGAGCTCTGCTCCGGCGCGCTGATCGCGCTCGCGCTGTGCGCGGGCGTCGGCGCGATCGCCGCGTCGACGCCGACGACGCGGCTGCTCTCGGCGACGCTCGGCTACACGCTCTGGCTGGCCTCGCCCGTCGGCATGTTCGTCTGGCTGATGCTGCTGTGGCCCGCCTTCACGGCGCTCGCGTCGATCAAGGCGCTTCGGCGCCGCGTCACGCCCGCGCCACGGCGCCGTCGCGCGCGAGTCGCCTTCTCGCTCGCCGGCCTCGGCGCCGTCGCGCTGCTCGCCGCCGGCGTCGCCGCGGCCGAGCGGCCCGACGAACACCTCTCCGAGTACCGCCCGATCGGCGTCATCTCCCGGGCGCTCGACCGAAATGTGCCGCGCGGCGCCACCGTGCGCCTGGTCGGAGCGCTCGGCGACACGACGTTCCGCTTCAAAATGGCCGCGCGCTTCGCGCTCGTGCGCCGCGGCGTGCGGCCGCTCTCACCCGGGACGGACACCAGGCTGGGGGCGTGGTACCAGCTCGACCACCATCGCTACGACTGCACCGTGTACGTCGACGACGGTCACGTCGCGCCGGTCCGCGGCGCGAGAACGATCGCGAGCGTCCCGTTCCGCGGGACCGACGGCGTCAGCGTGTGGCTCTCGCCCGGAGGATGCCCGGCGAGCTAGCGGAGCTTCGCCACATGCGCCGCCGGGGCGACGACGGCGTTGCCCGACAGGCGCGTCGTCAACGTGCCCACGCCAGCCGCGCGGGGGAGGCTCACGCTGAACGTGCAGTGCGCGCTGACCGCCGCCGAGCCCGAGCTCTTGTGCCCGCCGTGCACGAACGTCACGTGGACGGTCTGCTTCACGCATCCCTCGGCGCCCGTCACGCGAGCCGGCAGCTTCAGCGTGCCGGTCAGCTTCAGCGTCGAGCCGGCGTGCTTGACGTGCAGCGACAGCGCGCTCAACGCGAACCGCGCGAAGCTGATCGTCTGCGAGACCTGCGTCGTCTGTCCGCTCGAGTCGGTCGCGATGATCTTCAGCGTGTGCGTGCCGACGTCGGCGCCGCTCGGCAGGTAGTGGCAGGCGAACGGCGCCGCCGTCGCCTTGCAGATCGAGCGGTCGTCGAGCAGGTACTCGACGCCGACGATCGCCGAGGAGCCGGTGACGCTCGGCGTCAGGTCGAGGCTGTGCAGCGGCGATCTGGCGAACGTCGCCGGGATCGCGATGACCGGCGCCGCGCCGGTGGCGCTCGGCGTCGAGATCACGAGCGGCGTGACCGTTTCCGTTTTCGGTTCGACGTGCGGTTCTTCGCCGAGTTTTTCGTGTTTTTCTTCTTCGATCGGCGGAACCGGTTTGGCGATGACCGGCACCAGCTCGGTCGCGACGCTCGTCTGCCCCGACTCGTCGGTGACGGTGGCCGTCACCGTGACGCTCTGGCCGATCAGCGAGGCGGGTGGCGTCCATGTCTTCTCGTATGGCGCGCTCGACATCGTGCCGAGGTCTTCTTCGCCGGCCACGATGTGCACGGACGTCACGCCGAAGTCGTCGGTCGCGAGCGCGAGCAGCTCGTCGGATTCTTCGGCGACCAGCGCTTCGCCGGTCGTCGGCGTGCCCCAAGTGGCGCTCGGCGGCGCGTCGGCGACCGCGCCGGGCGCAGCCGGCGCGGCGTACGCGGTTTTCGCGGCCGTGCCGTAGAGCACGCTGTCTTCGTCGGTTTTGCCCGGGCTCGGCACGGTCGCCGCGCTGACGCCGTCGATGCCGCCGGCGCTCGGGCCGCCGACGACGGGGCCGGACGCCGAGCCGTACCAGTTGACTTTCGGCGTCGCGCCGTGCACTGCCACGCCGGGCACGTCGTAGTTGACCGTCACCGGCGCCGTCGCCGTGCTCATCGCCGTGTTCGTCAGCGATTCGGGCAGTTCGGCGGACGTCGGCGTGTACGTCGTGCCGTTGACGAAGATTTCGTGCAGCGGCGGGAAGTCGGGCGTGCCGTTGAAGATCCCGTAGCCGTTGCCGGTCAGGTTGTTCGAGCCGATCGTCGTGTAGAAGCTCGTCGTCGAGCCCGGCAGCGTCGTCGTGTCGTCGGCGTCGGTCAAGAGGACGCCGACGCCCGTGCCTGGGGTTTTCGCCGTGCCGGCCGTCGCACCGACGTTGCCCGTGATCTGGTTGCCCGAGATCGTCGCGCGCGCGCCGGCGTTGACCTGCACGCCGACCTGGCTCGGCGTTTCGGCGCTGCCTGCGCCTTTGATCACGTTGTTCGTGATCGCGCCCGTCGTCGCGACGCCGGAGCGGAAGTAGACGGGGTAGGGCGCTTTCGTCGCGGAGTTGACGCTCGAGTCCGACCCGTCGATCAACACGCCGCCGGCGCCGTAGCCGGTGATCAGGTCGCCACTGACGGTGACGTTGCGTTCGAATGCGCCGAACGGCGTGACCGCCTCTCCGTTGGAGGCGACGACGCCCCAACCGGAGCCCGGCGACGGGCTGCCCGTGAACGGTCCGATCTGGCTGCTCGTGACGGAGCCGACGGCGTTGTGGAAGGCCACGCCGGCATTGACGAGATGACCGTTGTCAGTGATCGTCACGCCCGAGATCTGCACGTTGACGTCGACGTTCGACGTGCTGCCGGGGGCCGTGTTCTGGACCGTGATGATGTTGCCGAGGTTGCCGCGCACGTCGATCGGCGCGCTCTCGAGCGCTCCGCCCGGCTCGATCGTCACCTTGCTCGCGCCGGCGCCGACGATGTTCAGGCTCTTTTCGATCTTCAGCCCGTTCTGCGGCAGCGCGCCGGTCGTCGGCCCGACGACGTACGTGCCGGCGCAGATCCGGATCGTGTCGTGGCTCTGCGCGAATTCGACGGCCTGCGTCAGCGACGTGTAGCCGGCGTCGGGGCACTGCGCCTTGTCGTCGTCGACGACCAGCGTCTCGGCCTGCGCCGCGAGCGGCACGAGCGCCGACGCGAGCGCGGCGAGGGACAGCGCGCGCACGAGCGTGCGCCGCGCGCGTGAGGACAGGCTTCGGGCGGTCATCTTCATCTCACGACCTTCACGATCGAGCCGCCGGAGACGACGACGGTCAGACCGTGCGCCTTCTCGAGGTTGCCGGCGTGGTCGATGCCCTGCACGAGCACGCGGTAGGCGCCGGCCGGCAGGTGCGTGTGCATCGTCAGGTGGAAGCTCGTCGTGCCCCTCGCGACGATCGAGAACGTCTTCGTGCACGGCTTCGCGCGCTGCAGCACGCCGCTCAGCGCGATGAAGCTGCACATGCCGCCCTTGACTCGCGCGAGCGAGATCTGCACGCGCTTGACCGAGCCGGCGACGCTCGCCTTGCCTTCGGCGCCGGTGCAGCCGGCGTCGGTCGCCGAGCCGGCGGCGATCAGCAGGCCGCCCTTCAGCGTCAGCTGCGCGAGCTTCGTGCTCGGCGCGCTCGTGTCGGTGCACAGCGCCGTGCTCGGGAGCTGGTTCGTGCCGTCGAGCGGGATCGCTTCACCGTGCTCGACGAGCGCTTTCGACGCCGTCGACGACGCCGGTGCGCCGACGCTGCTCGCCGACGGCGCGCTCGACGAGCCGGCGGGCTCCTGGAAGCGCATGTTCGCCACCTGGATCGAGCCGCTCGGCGTGCGGTTGCCGAAGATCAGCGAGACCTTCGCGACGTGCTGCAGGTCGACGCCGGCGAACGCGCTCAGCGGCACGCGGATCTCGCCCAGCACCTCGTTGCGCCGGGCGCTGCCGAGCGGCGCCTCCAGCGCGGTGCCGTACGCCGGGTCGGCGGCGTCGGCGATCGCCGTGTGGCCCGCGCGGTCGGTCAGCTCGATTTCGAAGTCCTGCATCGCCGCGCGTGCGTTCGTCTCGGCGATCGGGTTGTTCGGCCCCGACGGCGGGTTGCGCGAGTCGAAGTAGTTGATCGCCGCGTCGAGCGCGAGCACTCCGTAGTGGCTGACGTCGCCGGCGCTCGCCGGGATCTCGGCGTCGAGCTGCGCCGTGCCTTCCCACGCGAGCGACAGCTGCGGCCCGAACGAGCGGTTGACCGGGTCGTTCTCGCGCTCGTTGGCCTGACCGCCGAACGCGACCGGGTCGTACACGCCGGCTGCCCCGGCCGGCGGCAGCGGGCACGGCTTCGCGGCGACGGGCAGCGGCGTGCCGGTGTTCGACGCTTTGAACGCGATCGGCTCCGGGTTGCACCAGTCATAGCCCTGCGTCGTCGTCGCCGGCAGCGGCGTGCCGGCCGCCTCGCACGTGCCTTTGACGCAGTATTCGGACTGGTAGGGGTTCTTGAAGCCCGTCCCCGACAGCGTCCCGCCGAGCGCGTCCTCGGTCAGCGCGGTCGCGTTGATTTCGGGGATCAGCACGTCGCGGCGTTCTTCGGCCGGCGCGAAGTACGTCGTTTTGACCTCTTCTCCGCACGGCACGCTGCGCACGCTCGGGCAGGCCGGCGCCGGCAGGCTCGCTTCGCCGGTCATCAGCGGTTCGAACGCCTTTTCGCCGCCGACGTAGCGGCGCATGAACGCGGCCGTCAGCGCCGTCGTCAGCTTCTGCTGGTCGGACGGCGTCAGGCGGATGTTGCCCGGCTCGTCCTCGCCGCACGCCGCGTCGGGGCGCGTCGCCGTCGAGAGGTACGTGAGGCCGTCCTCGCTGCCGGAGGAGGACCACAGCGTGTTCGAGTAGTCGTGGTCGCCGCCCTGGAAGGCGAACTGCATCTTCGGCGACGGGTCGCCGAGCTCGGCGTACAGGCTTTTCTCGTAGATCCGCGCGCCGTGGATGTCCGACACGTCGCCGTCGCACAGCGGCAGCACCGACGCGTACGGGATCGACGCGGGCTTCGCGCCGCTCGCGGTCGTGCCGATCACGGCCGTGCGCTCGTAGTCGACCGGCGCCCACGACATCACGCCGGCGAGCTTGTAGTGGCGGCCCGGCGACGGGCGCGTGCGGTTGTACGCGACGAAGTCGGCGACGCCCTCGCCGCCGCGCGAGTGGCCCCACAGCCCGACGCCGTTCTCGAGGTTGATGTGCCCGGCGAGCGCGTACGGCGTCGAGTACTCGGGCGGTTTTTCCTCGACCTGGCCGGCGGCCGTCTGCACGTACAGCGGCGCGCCGTCCTCCCACGCGAACGCCATGTCGAGCGACGCCGACAGCAGCTGGTCGCGCAGGAACGTGCCGTTGTCCTGGCTCGTCTGCCAGCTCGTCAGCGCGTCGGCGTCGAGCGAGATCACGATGTAGCCGTGGCTCGCGAGGTTTTCGGCCATGTAGTCGTAGCCCTCGTAGTTGAGCAGCGGCGTGTTGCCCGGCGTCGACGCGCAGTTCGACGCCGACGTCGTCGTTTCGGCGCCCGTCGCCGTCAGGCAGTCGGCGTGGTTGCCGTGCAGCAGCACGATCAGCGGGAACGGCCCGCCGCCGTTCGGATAGAACAGCGCCCCGTCGAGCGGCTGCTGGAAGGCCGCGGTCGCCGTGCCGTTGATGTTCGGCGCGTCCATCATCACCGAGCCGCCGTAGTACTCGACCTTCGTCACCGTGTGCGAGCCCATTTCGACCGGGTTCGGGACGGTGCTGGTCGTTTCGGCGGCCCTCGACGAGCCGGACGTCGCGAGCAGGACGAGCGCGACGAGGCAGGCGAGCAGCGCCGCCGCCGCGAGCGCCTTCAGGGCGTGGGCGGCCCTGCGCGGTCGCGCCGGCGGCGGGGTGGCGATTGCTCGGATCGACATCGCCATGCAGTCAAACGACGGGCACGCGCCGGGACCATGGCCTGACGGTCCTAGATATTCAGCAGTGCAATCGACAAGCGGTCCACTGTGTGCGAACGATCACGTGTCCAACCCGCCGCGACGACGCTTCGACATCCGTACAAAGACGCAACCGCCGACCTCACTCAAACTCGAGTGAGAGCCAGCACGGATGCACAAGCGACGAGGGTGAAGGACAACGTCATGGAGGCCAGCACGATCGCGATTGACCCGTCCGGGTCGCTGCGGCGATTGCACATGGAGATGGTCGACGCCGTGCTCGGACGCGCCGGGCTCGCCGGCGTCGCGCGCCTTGCCTCCGACGCGGCCGGCGCGCCGATCGCGATCGTCGCGCCGCGTCTCGGCGGCCCGTGGCTCGAGCCGGCCGGTCATCTTTCGCACGCCGAGCTCGTCGAGCTCGCCGCGCAGCTCCTCGAGCGCGCCGGCGATCGTGGCCGCGGCGCGCCGGCGGCGCTGATCCACGAGGAGCCGATCGCGATCGGCCATGAAGTCGCAGGTACGGTCGCACTGCTGCGCGCCGAGCGCTCGGCGAACACGCAGCCGCGCAAGTACGCGACCGAGATCATCCACCTCGCGGCGATGGCCGCGCTGACCGGCGCCGCCGTCGCCGAGGCGCGCCACGAGGCCGAGCGCAGGCTGCGCGGCTCGCTGCTTCAGAAACTGCGCGGCGGCGAGGACGTCGATCACGATGAGATCGTGCGCCACGCCGCACGTCTGGACTGCGAGCTCGACGCCGGCGCGGTCGCGATCTGCGCGCAGGTGCCGGCCGAGCGCTCGGCGCGCGCGCTCGCGCTCGTCGCCGACGAGTGCCCCGACGCGCTCGCCGAGTACGCCGAGGAGCCGGCGTCCGACGGGACGCGCCGGCTGTACGCGCTCGTGCCGGTCGCGCGCGGGCGCTCGGTCGAGGAGACGGTCGTGCTCGCGCGGCGGCTGTCGGTGCGACTCGGGCGCAGCGGGACCGTTGGCATGTCCGCCGGCTGCGCCGAGCCGGCTGCGCTAGCGCGAGCGATCGGCGAGGCCGAGCTGATGCTCGAGATGGTCGTCCAGTCGGGCGCGCCGATCGCGTGCGAGGTCGACCGCTCGAGCGGCACCTACCGCCTGCTGTTCCGCGTGCTCGCGTCGCACCCCGAGGAGGTGCAGCTGCTGTTCGACGACACCGTCGCGCCGCTCGTCGGCTACGACGACCAGTACTCGACCGACCTCGTCGCGACGCTGCAGACGTATCTCGCCAACAACTGCAACATGAACGCGACGGCCGGCGCGATCTTCGCGCACCGTCACACGGTCGCCTACCGCCTCGAGCGGATCCGCGAGCTGACCGGCCTCGACCCGGCGCACTCCGAGGACCGCGAGCGGCTCGGGCTCGGGTTGAAGGCGTATCGGATGATCCGCACGCAGCTGCCGCGGTAGCTGTGGATTTTCGATCTGGCCGTGCCCTGTGGCGAGGTCCGTTCGCGCAGGATTTCCGAGCTGGGACACGAATCCCAGGGTGAGGATCTTTGTCGGACGAAGACTGGTGAAGGAGCGAGGAAATGGCGCTCAAGCGAGCCGGTGCGGAGATGCTGGGGACGTTCGTGCTCGTGTTCGGCGGGGTCGGCACGGCGGTGCTCGCAGGCGAACACGTCGGCTACCTCGGCGTCGCCTTCGCGTTCGGCCTGTCGCTGCTGGCGATGGCCTACGCCGTCGGGCCGATCTCCGGCTGTCACATCAACCCGGCCGTCACGCTCGGGCTGCTCGTCAGCAGCCGCGTCGAGCTGTCGGAGGCCGTGCGCTACTGGCTCGCGCAGATCCTCGGCGCGATCGCCGCCGCCGGCCTGCTGCTGGCGATCGTGTCCGGTCGCAAAGGCGGCTACGACGTCCGCATGGAAGGGCTCGGCGCGAACGGCTACGCGGCGCACTCGCCCGGCGGCTTCCCCGTCGGCTCGGCGCTCGCCGTCGAGGTCGTCCTCACCGCGCTGCTCGTCTTCACCGTGCTCTCCGCGACCGACCGGATCGCGAACGTCGCGTTCGCCGGCATCCCGATCGGGCTCGTGCTGACGCTGATCCACCTCGTCGGCATTCCCGTGACGAACACGTCGGTCAACCCCGCGCGCAGCATCGGCCCGGCGATCTTCGTCGGCGGCTGGGCGCTCGAACAGCTGTGGCTGTTCATCGTCGCGCCGCTCGCCGGCGGGCTGCTCGGCGCGCTCGTGCACCGCGCGCTGTTCGCCGGCAGCAGCCAGGTCGCGCCGCGCGAGTCCGCCGTCGAGGCCGACGCCTAGCGCGTAGGATGCCGTCGCCTCGCCGTGCCGGCGAGCGGACGAAACGCGACGACGGAGGGACGCACGATGCTGACTTTGAACGGCCTCGACGAGGTGAAGGCGTACGTGGGGAAGGAGCTCGGCGTAAGCGACTGGCTGCTCGTCACGCAGGAGAAGATCGACGCGTTCGCTGCGGTCACCGGCGACGACCAGTGGATCCACGTCGACGTCGAGCGCGCCAAGCAGAGCCCGTTCGGCGGGACGATCGCGCACGGCTACTTCACGCTGTCGCTCGCGCCGCGCTTCTCCTACGACATGTTCACGTTCGAAGGCTTCGCGTTCGGCATCAACTACGGGCTCAACCGCGTGCGCTTCCCCGCACCGCTGCCCGTCGGCTCGAAGGTGCGGATGCGCGCGCTGCTGAAGGACGTCGAGGACATCGCCGGCGGCGCGCAGATCACGACCGAGCTGACGTTCGAGCGCGACGGCGGCGAGAAGCCGGTCTGCGTCGCCGAGTCGCTGTCGCGCGTCTACACCGGCTAGTTCGCGCGGCGGCTTCGGCAAGCCGGTTCGCGGCGGCTAGCTCGACTGCGGCGGTCCGCTCGCCGGCGCGCGCCGACAGCGCAGCAGCGCCGCGAGCGGCGAGCAGCCGCGTTCGCTCGGCGGCGCAGGCGTCGGATCCGGCTCCGGCAGGACGCCGGCGAGCTGCAGGGTGCGCGTGCCGGCGAGCGCACCGAGCTGGCGGTAGCTCTCGAACTTCTGATCGGTGTAGAGCTGGTCGGTCGTCGGGTCGTGCGGGAACGTCGAGTCCTCGACGTGGCGCGCGCGCACGTCCCACGGAGCCTTGCTCGTCATCACGTTGCGCGCGTAGTACAGGACGCCTTCGACGACGGCGCCGGTCCGCGGATCCGGTCGGTAGCTGAACTTGCCTTCGACGGCGATGTCGGCGGCGACGTCCGGTTCCTTGACCGTCTCTTCGCCGGACTTGCCCTGCGGCGTCGGGATCAGCGGCGTCGGGTCGATCTCGATCTCGACGCCGAGCTCGCTGCGCGCGAGCGCGACGGCGTCGCCGAGCTCGGAGAAGCTCTCGCCGCCGCTCGCGTCGAAGCAGTAGATCTCGGTGCAGCCGCGCCGCAGGAGCTCGACGAGGCCGAGGTTCTCGTAGTGGCCGCCGTCAGTCACGAACAGGTAGCGGTCATCGACGCGATTGCGCCCGAACAGCTCGCGGATCAGGTAGGAGGCGCGCGGTGCGCGCCAGCGCGGGACCCAGCCGACGCGATCGGTGTGTCGCTCGGCCGCCCGCCTCGCGGCGACCCAGCGCGGGTTCGGCACCCACACGCCGAGGCGGACGTTGGCGAGCGCGAGCAGGAACGTCAGCGGGCGGCGCGTCTGCTTGCCCATCGACGGAGCGACGGCGGCGCCCGACATCGCGACGGCCGCCGGCAGCGTCAGATCGCGCCTGCGCGCGCGGTTCGTTTCGAACGCGCTCTCGTACGCGCTGGTGGCCATGGCGCCGACGAGCGGTCCGCCGACGGAGAACGGGCTGAACGTGAAGCTGGTGACGTGGCGCCCCGGCGGCGTCGCGCCGGGGTCGGAGATGTTCGCGGCGGCGCAGACGAGCAGCGTCGGCCAGTCCTCGACGCTCGTCTTCGACAGCAGCGTCAGTCGATCGTAGTCGCGCTCCATCGCGATGCCGCGCGTCTCCTCCTCCGTGTCGGCGGCCGGGCGTCTCGCCGCTTCGTCTTCGTCGATCGACTTCCGTAGCGCTTCGTCGGCGGCGGTCCAGTCGGCCCGGGCGGCGCTCGCCGCGGCCCGTTCGGCTGCGCGTTTGGGTGAGTGCGGCAGCACGCGCCTGAGCGCGAACGCCGTGCACAGGCGGCGCTTGTAGAAGTGGTGCAACGACAGCGCGGTGATGTCGAGGCGCAGGTAGATCAGGCACGACGCCAGGAGCGCGCCGACGCCGGCGAGCACGAGCCGTTCACGGTGTACGACGGAGTCGGCGTTCGCGAGCGTCAGCGACATCGTGACGACGATCACGAAGTAGAACAGCAGCGGCCCGACGACCGCGGCAACGGCGTAGGCGAACGCGCGCTGCAGCTTCGGCGTGAGCGCTTTGAACTTGCTCGCCGCGCCTTCGACCTTCTTCAGGTCTTCCTCGACCGAGCCCGCGAGCGAGCGCAGATGCGCGCTCAGCGCCGCGAGCAGGCCGGCGATCCCCGCGCCCGTGTACGGCGCGATCGTGCTCGCGGTGTGCGTCGCGGTCTTCGAGCTCGTCGTGCCCTGGCGCGGGTGCAGCAGCGTGACGAGCTCGGGAAGCGCGACGGTCAGCAGCGCGAGCAGCGCGCCGGCGAGCAGCAGCCGTGTCGTCCACGTCTCGAGCGCGCGGCGGCGCGCGTCGTGGCGGATCCGAAACAGCATCATCGCCAGTCCGGTGACGATGCTCAACGCGACGAGCGCGGCCGGCGTCGCCCAGGCCCACGTCGGCAGCGGGATCGTGTCGCACTTGAATCCGGGCGTGACCGCCGCCTTCGTCGCGGTCGCCGCTTTCGCGACGAGCACGGTGCATTTGGTTTCGACTCCGTGCGCCGTCGGGACGAGCAGGTGAAACGCGTGCTGATAGATCGTCGCGCCGAGCACGAGCGTCGCGCCGATCAGCGGCAGCGCGAGGAAGACGACGTTGAAGACGAGCCCGAGCACGACGCGCCAGCCGAGATACAGCTTCGAGATGCCGTCGGGCGCGAGGTAGTCGCAACGGTTGCGCAGGTACTGCTCCTCGGGCGAGCCGTGCTCGAACGGCGGCGCGGCCGCGATCAGCTCCCCGTCGGAATCGTCGTTGGCGCCGCCGCGCGACGCTTTGCGCACCATCGCGAACGCGGCGGCGATGTACGAGCCGCCGGAGACCGCCGCGAGGTAGTCCGCGCGACGCAGCACGCTCTTCCGCTGCAGCGTCTGCAGCGCGCCGAGGTTGAACGCGGCCGAGCGGATGCCGCCGCCCGAGCAGCAGATGCCGACACGCTTCGGCTCGTTCTCGCGCGGCGGCGGTTCGACCGGTTCGCGGTGCGACGGCAGCGGCTGCGGGCGGTAGCCCGACCAGACGTATCGTCGCCGCATGCGCGCACGCGCCGATTCGCTGCCGTTGAGCGGCGACGCCTTCCAGCGCTGCAGCGCTGGCACGCTGTCGCTCAGGCCTGTGTCAGACCCTGGCGCCACCGGTCGCCGCCTTCCCCCACACACCGAGCTCCTCGATCCGGTTGCCGGACGCGGGCCAGCCTACGGGGGTGCGGGTCTCGTGTCAACTACCGGAACTTCACGACTTGACGGGAGGGGCGCCGACCGGCGGCGCCGGCCGACCGGTCTCGCCCGCGACTCGGCTACGCTGCGCTGATGGACGACGCGTCGATTCGCAACCGCATCGAGGCGCTCGTCGCCGAGGAGCAGGCGCTGCACGAGCGCGAGCAGAGCGACGCCGGGCAGCCGGCGCAGGAGCCGCTCGAGGCCGATCGCGGGCGCCTCGCGGAGATCTCGGTCGAGCTCGACCAGTGCTGGGACCTGCTGCGCCAGCGGCGCGCGCGCCGCGACGCCCGGCAGGATCCCGACGGGGCCAGGGCGCGCGACGCGGGGACAGTCGAGAAATACCTGCAGTAGGGGCGCTGGGCGAGGGGCGCACGCGCGCGCTGCGCACGCGTGCGGCGGCGGGCGCTGAGCGGTGAGCGCCGAGATCGTCGTCGCGTTCGGACTGGCGCTGCTGTCGGCGACGCTCGCGAGCCTCGCGTACCTGCGCGAGCACGACGCCGCCGCGTCGATGGCGGCGCTGTCGCTGCGCCGCCCGCTGCACTCGCTCGCGCTGCTGCTTGGCGACCGCGGCTGGCTGCTCGGCTTTGCGATGGAGTCGGGCGCGTTCGTGCTGTACGCCGCCGCGCTCGCGCTCGCGCCGCTGGCGCTCGTGCAGAGCGTCGCCGCCGGCGGCATCGGGCTGCTCGCGTTCCTCACCGTGCGCCTCGGCGGCGGCCGCCTCGGCGGGCGGCGCCTGCTCGGCGTCGTGCTCTCGGTGCTCGGGCTCGTCGCGCTCGCCGTGTCGCTCGCCGAAGGCACGCACGAAGGCCGCAGCGGCCCGACGCTCGCCGTGCTCGTCTGGCTCGGCGCCACCGCGGTGCTCGCCGCGGCGGTGCTCGTGCTCGGCCGCCGACCGCTGGGCGTCGCCGTCGCGAACGCGCTCGCCGGCGGCCTGTGCTTCTCGATCGGCGACATCTCGACGAAGCTCGCGACGCAGGGCGGCGCGCGCGTCGCGTTCGCGCTGACGCTGATCGCCGGCTACACGCTCGGCACGTCGCTGCTCCAGCTCGGCTACCAGGCCGGCGCGGCGCTGACCGTCGCCGGGCTGGCGACGCTGCTGACGAACGTGCTGCCGATCCTCGCCGGCACGATCGTGCTCGAAGAGCCCGTGCCGAGCGGTGCGCTCGGGGCGCTGCGCGTGCTCGCGTTCGTCGCCGTCACGATCGGCGCCGTGCTGCTCGCGCGCCCGGACGCGAAGGCCACGCCGGCCGCGGCGCGGGCCGCCGGCGAGGCCGCCGTCGCCGAGTCTGCCTAGCGCCCTTTCGGCGGTGTGATCGCGACGGCCGCCTCGGGCGTCAGCACGCGGAAGCTGTAGGACTCCTCGATGTACAGCGAGACGTTCTCGGCGTCGTGCGAGTCGTAGCCGACCGACAGGTCCTCGCCGGACTCGAACGCGAAGTCGCCGCCGCGCATGCTCAGCACGACGGCGCCGTCGACGCCGGGCGCCCACGCGATCGGTCCCCTGATCACGTTGCGCAGGTGGTCGAGCAGCGGGTAGCCGCCGTGCTCGGCCGTTTCGACGACGCTCGTGTAGTCCTCGCGCCCGAGCGCGAGGCCGTACGGGCCGGCGATGCCGTTGCGCAGCAGCAGCTCGACCGCACGCGCGACGCAGCCGGTGTAGTCCTCGAAGCTGCGCTTGCGCACGATCGGCTTGTGCGGCGAGCGCGCGGTGATCCCCTCGATGCCGGCCTTCGGCCAGGCGTGGAAGACGGCGACGTTCTCGGCGTCGACGATCCGCTGGGCGGCCGCGTCGAGCGAGGCGAAGTCGACGTCGTCGGCGCCGCGGTCGCCGGCGCTCAGCTCCTCGCGCGAGACGGCGAAGCGCGCGCGCAGCTCGATCAGCGGCAGCACGACGCGACGGTTCGCCTCGACGCCTTTCAGCTCGCTGACGTTCGCGCGCTCGACGCGGCCGAGGTTCGTCGCCGAGTGCTCCCAGCCGTGCGGCCCGGAGAAGTCCACCAGGCGACGCGCGGCGAGGCCCGGCAGCAGGCGCTCGCGCGCCTCCTCGTCGATCAGCTTCCAGCCGTCGGCGGTGATCGGCGCGTGCTCGCGCAGCAGGTGGCTCATGCTCAGATCCCCTCCCCGCGCAGGCTGCCGATTCCGAGCGAGCCGGTTGCCGTGGCCGGCGCGACGCGGTCGCCACCGGTCTCGCCGCGATCCGCGTCGCCGTCGTCGTCGGCCGCCGCCTCGGCCGCCTCGCCGTGCTCGACGATGTCGCCCTCCTGGAACAGCACGCCGCGCGCGATCTGCCGCCACTTCGGCGTGCGCCGCAGGAGGAACTCGAGGTCCATGCTGAAGTGCTTGTACTCCTCGCCGACGGCGTCGGCCATCACGGCGAGCGCTTCCGGGTCCTGCTCGATCGCCAGGCGCTGCTCGTACCAGCCGATCGCTTCGGCCTCCTCGGTCAGCGACGAGCATAGCCGCGCGAACGTGCGCGTCTGCTCGGGCAGCTCGTCGGGCGGCTCGTGGTACTGGTCGAATCCCATCGGGCTCCCTCCTCGGCGATCGTGCGCTTCGCTCGTAGCGCCGGCGCCGTCGACGGCGCTCGGCGCGATTCTATTGCTCGGCCGGCGAGCTGCCCAGACGGCCGCCGACGAACACGACCGCGACGAGCAGCGCGCACAGCGCGAGCGCGGCGTCGAGGCGGAACGCGGTGTGCAGGCCGGCGACGAACGCGTCGCGGACGAGCGAGGAGAGGCGCTGCGCGACGCCGTTCGAGAACTGCGCGAGCACGTGCTTGCCCGACGCCGTGCCCGCGAGGATCCCGTGGACCAGGTCGGACTGCGTCGCGGTGACCTTCGCGCCGACCTCGCTGAGATGGTCGTTGAGGTTGCCCTTCGAGCTCGACGTGAAGATCGTCGTGTTCAGTCCGAGGCCGACCGAGCCGCCGGCGATCTGGAACATGTAGACGATCCCGCCCGCGAGGCCGGCGCGCGAGGCGTCGAGCGCGGTCACGCTGGCGGTCGTGATCGACGAGTAGAACAGGCCGATGCCGACGCCGAGCACGAGCATCCCGACGACGAGCCCGTCGTAGCCGGAGTCGCGCGCGACGAGCGACAGCAACAGGACGCCGACGAAGATCGCGGCGCAGCCGAGCGAGACGATCGGCTTCGGCCCAAGCTTGGAGTACAGCGGGCCGGCGGCGAACGACGTCAGCGCGAACGTGCCCATCATCGGCACGAGCCCGACGCCCGACTTCAGCGGCGAGTAGCCGAGGATCTTCTGCATGAACTGCGGCAGGTACAGCAGCGTCGCGAAGAACACGGCCGACATCAGCAGCACGGCGAGGCACGCCGTCGCGAAGTCGCGGTTGGCGATCACGTCGCGCGGGATCAGCGCCGCCTCGTTCATCCGCCGCTCGACGAAGCCGAAACCGACGAGCATCGCCGCGCAGATCACGAGCAGCGCGACGATCCGCACGTCGCCCCAACCCCAGTCGGTCACCTGGTCGAGCGCGACGAGCAGCGAGACGAGCCCGAGCGACAGCGTCGCGACGCCGCCGTAGTCGATCCGCCGGTCGGTCGGTTCGGGCTCGTGCTGGTGGATCGCGAGCCAGGTCGCGGCGACGCCGAGCGCGGCGATCGGCAGGTTGACGAAGAAGATCCAGCGCCAGCTCAGCGCGTCGGTCAGCACGCCGCCGAACATCGGTCCGACCGCGTTGCCGATCCCGGCCGCGCCGAGGATCAGCCCGCCGGCGAGCCCGGCGCGGCTTTCGGGCAGCGCCGCGAACGTCATGCCGAGGATCGCCGGCCACATCAGCGCGCCGCCGATCCCCATCAGCGCGCGGCAGGAGATCAGCCACGCGGTGTCCTGCGCAGCGCCGCCGAGCAGCGAGAAGCCGGCGAAGATCGCCGCGCCGACGATGAAGATCCGCTTGCGTCCGAAGATGTCGGCGAGGCGCCCGCCGACGACGATCAGCACGCCGAACGTCAGCGCGTACGCGTTGATCACCCACTGGGCCGTGCCGACGTCCGTGTTGAACTGCTTCTCGATCGCCGGCAGCGCGACGGCCAGCGCCGTGAAGTCGTTGGCGATGATGAACACCGCGACGCCCATCGCGACGAGCGCGAGAACCGTCTTGCGGTCGAGCGAGCCGCCCGGGCTGGCCGTCGTCGGTGTCGTCGCCGATGTCACCTTCGCCGGCAAGATAGCCGCGCCTGCCGACGTGCGCATATCCTGAGTCGATGGACGTGCGCTCGTATGCGCAGATCGAGCCGTTCACGACGCTCGACGGCTCGCAGATCCGCGAGTGGGCGGGACCGGTGTCGATGCCGGCGCGCAACCAGAGCCTCGCCGAGGCGACGATCCCGGTCGGCGGCGCGACGACCGAGCACTACCACCGCACGACCGAGGAGCTGTACCTCGTCACCGCCGGGCGCGGGCGCCTGCGGATCGACGGCGAGGAGCGCCTGATCGGCGAGGGCGACTGCGCGCTGATCGCGCCCGGCGCGCGCCACAAGCTGTTCAACGTCGGCGAGGAGCCGCTGCGCGTGCTGTGCGCGTGCGCGCCGGCGTACTCCGACGAGGACACGTGCCTGACGGAGTGACCCGGTGAGCGCGCCGCTCGATCCGGCGACGGTTCCGCGCGAGCCGCTGGCGCTGCTCGAGCGCTGGCTGGCGGACGCGCGCGAGGCGGGCGTGAGCGGGCCGGAGTCGGTCGCGTTCGTGACGGTCGGCGAGGACGCGCGGCCGACCGCGCGGACGGTCGCGCTGAAGCGCCTGGAGCGCGACGCGCTGCTGTTCACCTCGGCGCTGTGGACGCGCAAGGCGCGCGAGCTGCAGCGCAACCCGCACGTCGCGCTGCTGTTCCACTGGCCCTCGCTGGGCCGCCAGGTGCACGTCGCCGCCGACGCGACGCTCGCCGAGCGCGCGCTCGCCGAGGAGCTGTACGACGAGCGCCCGATCGAGCACCGGCTGCAGACGCTCGTCTCGCGCCAGGGCGAGCCGATCGAGGACCTGCAGCCGCTGCGCGAACGTCACGCGCACCTGCTCGACGCGATGGAGGCGCCGCCGGCGTGTCCGCCCGACTGGGGCGCGATCCGCGTCGTGCCGCAGGCCGTCGAGTTCTGGTCGCAGGCCGACGATCGCCTGCACGACAGACTGCTCTACGAGCGCGACGACGGCGGCTGGACGCTGACGCGACTCTCGCCGTGACTCAGCGCCGGCGCGCGCTGACGAGCGTCGTCGCGTAGGACATCTGAAAGGAGCCGCCGAGCTCGTCGAGCGCCGTCGCGACGGCGTCGAGCAGTCGTCGCAGGCGCTCGCGCGGCAGCGTCTGGTGATCGCTGTGCGTCTGCAGGAAGTCGAGCCAGCCGGCCGTGTCGTAGCGCCGGGTCCAGTCGAACGTCCGCGTCTGCGCTCGTTCGAACGCCGCATCGCCGGACACCGTCGCCAGCGCGTTCTCGCCGCGATCGCGGTAGTGGCCGAGCAGCGCGGAGTAGTTCTCGAGCTCGGACTCGAGCCGGGCGTAGATCGGCCGCAGGCGCTCGGCGACCTCGACCGGCGGATCGCCGAAGTTCCAGAAGATCGCGAGCTCGGCGCCCGGCTCGAGCGCCGAGGCGGCCTTGGCGAGCGCCGCGCGAGGCTCGAGCCAGTGCCATGCCTGCGCGCAGATCGCCAGCTCGAAGGTGCGCTCGCCGGGCTCCCACGCCTCGAACGGCGCGACCTCGACGTCGAGACCGCGCGTGCGCGCGTGCGCGGCCATCCGCGCGTCGAGCTCGACGCCGAGCACGGCGCAGCCGCGGGCGGCGAACAGCGCGCCGGCGATGCCGGTCCCGCAGGCGATGTCGAGCACCGCGCGCGGTTGCGGCTCGCCGGCGAGCAGCGCGTCGACGAGCGTCGCCGGGTAGGACGGTCTGGCGCGGTCGTACAGCTCGGCGACCGCGCCGAACGACTCCGCGCGCGAGCGGTCTTCGAACAGCATCGGCGCAATCTTCTCAGAGCGCCGGCGCCGCTCTTGCGGGCGCCGGCGCGGTCGATCGAGCATCGCCGCAGGCTCCCCGCGGTTGTGCGTAAGCTGGTTCCAGGCATGAGCGCGGGGAGGGAGCAGAGCGGCACGACGGCGACGAGGCCGGCGCCGCGCGGTCGCAACCCGTTCGACGAGAGCGGCGTCGAGCGCGACGCGGACGGCCGCGCACGCTACGTCGGCCGGCCGGACTCGCTCGTGCACCTGCTGCGCGCGAGCGTCGAGCGCGACCGCGACGCCGTCGCGATCGCCGAGATCGGCGGACGCTCGCTGAGCTACGGCGCGCTGTGGGATGGCGCGGCGCGCGTCGCCGGCGGGCTGCGCGACGCGGGCGTCGCGCGCGGCGATCGCGTCGCGCTGCGGCTCGCCAACGGCGTCGACTGGGTGCTCGCGTTCTTCGGCGCGCAGCTGCTCGGCGCGGTCGTCGTGCCGGTCAACACGCGCTTCACCGAAGAGGAGGCGGCGTACGTCGTCGAGGACTCCGGCGCGACGTTCGTGTTCGCCCCCGGCGAGGTGCTGCCCGACGGCGAGCCGACGGCCGTCGAGGATCTCGGCCCGGACGATCTCGCGGCGATCTTCTACACGAGCGGGACGACCGGCTTCCCGAAGGGCGCGATGACCTCGCACGCGAACTTCACGACGAACAGCGAGAACTGCTTCCGCGTGCTGTCGGTCGATCGCGCCGAGCTGCCGACGCTCTCGACGCTCGTCTCGGTGCCGCTGTTCCACGTGACCGGCTGTAACAGCCAGCTGCTGCCGATGCTCGAGTGGGGCGGGCGCGTCGAGATCCTCGCGAGCCCGCTCGACCTCGACGGCTTCTTCGAGGCGGTCGGCGAGCACGGCGTCAACCAGCTCGTGTCGGTGCCGGCGATCTACCACGCCGTGATCCGCCACCCGCGCTTCGCCGAGCTCGACGTCGGCCGCGTGCGCTGGGTCTCCTACGGCGGCGCGCCGATCGCCGAGAGCCTCGTGCACGCGATCG
Organism: uncultured Solirubrobacteraceae bacterium; assembly: GCA_963782925.1. Classification (GTDB taxonomy): domain Bacteria; phylum Actinomycetota; class Thermoleophilia; order Solirubrobacterales; family Solirubrobacteraceae; genus Palsa-744. The sequence goes on along the minus strand of CAWALH010000002.1, from coordinate 411,691 downwards.
AGGACGCGTTCCCGAACGCGCGCGTCGGCAACGGCTTCGGGCTGACCGAGACGTCGTCGCTGAGCACGTTCCTGCCGCACGAGGAGGCGGCCGCGCACGCCGACTCGGTCGGCTTCGCCGTGCCGGTCGTCGACCTCGCGATCGACGGGGTGGGTGGGGATTACGATCAGACGGGCGTCGGCGAGCTGCTCGTGCGCGGGCCGAACGTCGTGAGCGGCTACTGGCAGCGGCCGCGCGAGACGGCCGAGACGTTCGTCGACGACTGGCTGCACACGGGCGATCTCGCGCGGATCGACGACGACGGCCTGCTGCACATCGTCGATCGCAAGAAGGACATGATCAACCGGGGCGGCGAGAACGTGTACTGCATCGAGGTCGAGAACGCGCTCGCCTCGGCGCCGGGCGTCGTCGAGGCGGCGGCCGTCGGCGTGCCCGACTCGATGATGGGCGAGAAGGTCGGCGCGGCGATCGTGCCGGCGCCGGGCGCGGCGCTCGACGTGGCCGCGGTGATCGCGCACTGTCGCGAGCACCTCGCCGACTTCAAGGTCCCGCAGTACGTCGCCGTGCTCGGCGAGCCGCTGCCGCGCAATCCCGGCGGCAAGGTGCTGAAGGCGAAGCTGCGCGACGAGACCGATTGGGGCGCGTCGCTGCGCTAGCTGGAGTTCGCGCGCGGCGCCTCGCGGTGAGGCGCGCCGAGGACGCAATCACGATTCGCGAGGGAGGTTGTCGATGGCGGAGGTGCAGACGGTTCAGGGGGCGGTCGATGCGGAGGAGCTCGGGCTGACGCTCGTGCACGAGCACCTGCTGTTCCGCGACGAGGCGGTCGTCGCGCAGTGGCCGGGCCGCTACGACGAGCAGCTCGAGCTCGACGCGGCGCTGCTCGCGGTCAACGATGCGAAGGACCGCGGCGTGCGGACGATCGTCGACCCGACGGCGATGTTCGGCGGGCGCGACGTGCGCTTCATGCGCCGCGTCGCCGAGCAGACGGGCGTGCGGATCGTCGCGTGCACGGGCATCTACAGCTACGACTACCTGCCGCACTACTTCGCCAACCGCGACGTCGACGTGATGGCCGATCACTTCGTCGAGGACATCGAAATCGGCGTGCAGGGGACGGAGATCCGTGCGGCGTTCCTGAAGTGCGCGGCGGACGCGGCGGGCGTGACCGACAACGTCGAGAAGATCCACCGCGCGGTCGCGCGCGCGAGCGTGCAGACGGGCGCGCCGATCATGGCGCACTCGATGCCGGCGGTCGGCACCGGCCCGCGCCAGGTCGAGATCTTCGAGGAGGAGGGCGTCGACATGGCGAAGGTGCAGATCGCGCACTGCGGCGACACCGACGACATCGGCTACATCGAGGCGCTGATCGACAGGGGCGTGTACGTTGGGCTCGACCGCTACGGGCTCGAGATGTACCTGCCGATCGACAAGCGCAACGCGACCGCCGCGGCGCTGCTGCGCGCCGGGCACGCCGAGCGGCTGATGATCTCGCAGGACTTCTGCGCGACGATCGACTGGTTCCCGCCGGAGGCCGCCGAGATCTTCGAAGGCCAGGGCGCGATCCGCAACTGGTCGATGACGCTCGTGTTCGACGAGGTCGTCCCGGCGTTGCGCGAGGATGGGGCGATGGACGACGCCGCGTTCCAGACCGTCTTCGTCGAGAATCCGAAGCGGTGGCTGACGGCTTGACGGACATGCCGAGACCAACGCCGGTGACGACGCTGCCGGCGAAGTTCGACGAGTGGCAGATCGAGCTGCATGGGCGGCGCGTGATCTACCGCGTCGCCGGCAGCGGGCCGCCGGTCGTGCTGATCCACGGGATGCTCAACTCGTCGAGCCACTGGCGCCGCGTGGCGCTGGAGCTCGCGAGCGACTACACGGTGATCGCGCCCGACCTGATCGGCCACGGCGACTCGGCGGCGCCGCGCGGCGACTACTCGCTCGGCGCGCACGCGGCGAGCATCCGCGACCTGCTCGCGGCGATCGGGATCGACCGCGCGACGATCGTCGGGCACTCGCTCGGCGGCGGCGTCGCGATGCAGTTCTTCTACCAGTTCCCGCAGCGCGTCGAACGCCTCGTGCTGATCTCCAGCGGCGGGCTCGGCCGCGAGGTCAAGGGGACGCTGCGCAGCGCGGCCCTGCCCGGCGTCTCGCCGCTGCTGGCGATGACGATCCGCCCACGGCTGCTCGGCGGCCTCGCGCTCGCCGGCGCGCGGCTGCGCGAGCGCGGCGCCGAGTGGGGCGTGTATCTGCAGGCGGCCGCGCGCGCGATGCGCCCGCTGCAGAGCGCCGACGCGCGGCAGGCGTTCCTGCACACGCTGCGCTCGGTGATCGACGTGCGCGGCCAGCGCGTCAGCGCGACCGACCGGCTGTATCTGCTGGAGGCGCTGCCGACGCTGATCGTGTGGGGCGAGCGCGACAACACGATCCCGCTCGCGCACGGGCGCGAAGCGCACGAGGCGATCCCGCACTCGAGCTTCCGCACGCTGCCGCGCGCGGCGCACTTCCCGCATCTCGACGACCCCGAGGGACTGTCGGAGGTGCTGCGCGAGTTCCTCGCGACGACGCGTCCTGGCGCGATCGAGGACGGCGACTGGGGCGCGATCCTCGCGCGACGCTCGCCGCCGTCGCGCCGGCAGGACGATGCGGCGGCGTAGCGCGAAGCCGCGGCGCAGGAAGCACGCGAAGGCGCGGGGCGTGACGGTTGCTGCGCTCGGGCTCGGGCTCGTGCTGTTGGCCGGCGTGGTTGCGACGCAGGCGGGGGCGGCGCCCGGCGCGTGGTGGCAGCCGCCGCAGAGGCTGACGTGGTTCTGGCAGCTGCAGGGCAAGATCGACAACGCGCACGCCGTCGCGGCGTACGACGTCGACGGCTTCGAAACGGAAGCGAGCGAGGTCGCGGCGCTGCACGCCGAAGGCAAGCGCGTGATCTGCTACGTCGACGTCGGCACGGCCGAGAGCTTCCGGCCCGACTACTCGTCGTTCCCGAAGTCGGTGCTCGGCCGCTCGAACGGCTGGCCGGGCGAGAAGTGGCTCGACATCCGCCAGCTCGGCGCGATCGAGCCGATCATGGCGGCGCGCTTTCGCATGTGCCGCGAAAAGGGCTTCGACGCGGTTGAGCCGGACAACATCGAAGCGTTCTCGAACAGGTCGGGCTTCCCGATCACGGCGCAGCAGCAGCTCGCGTTCAACGAGTGGGTCGCGGGCGAGGTCCACTCGCTGGGGATGGCCGTGCTGCAGAAGAACGACGGCGAACAGACGGCGCAGCTGCAGCCGTACTTCGACGGAGCGCTGACCGAGCAGTGCAACCAGTACCGCGAATGCGCCGACTTCGCGCCTTACCTGGCCGCCGGCGAGCCGGTGCTGAACGCCGAGTACCGCGAGCCGACGAAGAAGTTCTGCGTGGCCGACGAAGCCGCCGGGATCATGGGGGTGCGGTTCGCGGTGAGCCTCAACGGGCGCAGGTTCGAACCCTGCTGAGCGGGCGAGACCTGTCGGCGCCCAAACCGTGCGCAGGTCTTGCCGGCCGTAAGGATCGGCGATCGAGCCGCGTAATCTCGCCTACTCGTGTAGCACGTCTTGTGCTACAGTAGACGACATGAGTCGCTCCCTGCACGTGCGGCTGGACGACGGCTCGGCCGCAGCTCTTGCCATCGTCAGCAACGGAGGTATGAGTGACTCCGAGGCCGTTCGCACCGCTCTCCGTGAGGCGGCGGCGAGGCGCCGGGTTCGCTCTTCGATCGTCGCCGAGGTTGAACGGCTCGCGGACGACGATGTCGATCGGGCGGAGATGCGGGCGATCCGCGAAGAGATGGCGGACCTAGCACCAGAATCCATCGACTGACGTGGTGCGCGGGGAGGTCTTTCGCCTGCCGTCTCCGCGGGGAGTGCGCGGCCGAGAGCAGCGTGGTGCTCGATACGCAGTGATCGTCCAAGCCGACGAGTTCCTCGGGCTGAGCACCGTGCTCGTTTCGCCAACCTCGACCAGCGCCCGAGCGGCGAGCTTCCGACCGGCAATCGCGCTCCAGGGCGCTGTCACTCGCGTCCTGGTCGAGCAGGCGACGGTTGTCGATCCGGAGCGCTTGGGGCGATCTGCGGGACGCCTCGATACCGATGAGCTCCAGAGCGTTGACGACGCGCTTGCTCTCGTCCTCGGCCTATAGGTTCGTGCGCCCGCAGAGAATAGTGGGCAAAGCGGCCGGCGAAAAGATCGCCCGAACTCCGTGGGACACTTGACGTCCGCGGGTAATGTACATATACTTGTCGGACATCTTCTGGAAAGGCCGAGGGCGTCCGATGAGCACCATCAGCATCCGTGATCTACAGCGCAATACGAGTGGCGTCGTCGCTGACGTCGCTGACTCCAAGCACACCGCCCTCGTCACACGACACGGCGAGCCTATTGCTGCGCTGGTGCCAATCGACGCGCAGGATCTCGAGGACTACCTGCTCTCGAAGGTTCCGGGCTTCGCCGAGGACATGGCCGCCGCCGATCAGGCTCATGCAAATGGCGAAGCGCGCTCTGCTGCTGACGTGTTCGCCGAGCTGGACGCGCAAGACACCGGGCAATAGCGCCGGCGAGCAGGAAGCCGGGTCGTCGTAGATGACCGACCCGATGAGCAACATCAAGCTCGCTCCGCGCGCTATTCGCGACCTGAAGCACCTGGACCGAAAGGCCCGCAAGCGGGTGCAGCAGGCATTCGAGGCCTTGGGGACAGACGCGGCGAACCTCGACATCAAGCCGGTGGCTGGACATGCTCCTTGGCGTCGCCTCCGCGTCGGTGAGCATCGCGTGCTCTATCGCGAACTCGCCGACGAGGCGGACACGCGCTACCTGGTGGCACGAGTCATCGACCGGCGTGACCTACACCGAGCCATCGACAAGCTCTGAGCCCACCCAACGACGTTGCCCGCGGCCGTGCCGGCCCTGGTAAAGTCGGCGGATCAGGTTGGATGTTGATCCAACATCCCAGTGCCAGCGCTCGTAGCCTTTGCTGATCAGCAACTCCCGCGTTCGCAGCATGCGTCGAAGCCGGAGGAAGACGAATGGCTACAGAAACGGTGCCCGTCGGCGATGACGCGCAGGCGATCGAGCACGAGACCGTAGATCGTCTCGCGAACGTCGTAGTCACGGTCGTGCCCGTCGCGCTCCTGGGCTTCGCGATCTGGCGGGCGTGGGGAGGAGCGCTTCACTGGCAGGACCTCGTGGTCCTGGCGGTCAGCTATGCGATCACCGGCGTCGGGATCACGGTCGGCTTCCACCGTCTGTTCACCCACCGCAGCTTCAAGACCGGCCGGCCGCTGCGGTCGCTGTTCGCCGTGTTCGGATCGGCCGCGGTCGAGGGGCCGTTGATCGAATGGGTGGCGACCCATCGCAAGCACCACCGTTTCAGCGACCAGCCCGGCGATCCTCACAGCCCTCACACCGACCACGGCGTTGGTTGGCGCGGGGCCGTACGCGGGCTTTTCCATGCGCACGTCGGCTGGATGTTCCGCGGCGTGGATCGCGCCAGCGAGGAGCGCTACGCGAAGGACCTGCTCGCCGATCCGCTGATCCGCGCGGTCGATCGCACGTTCCTTCTGTGGGTGGTGCTCGGACTCGCGTTCCCGTTCGGTCTCGGCGTCGCGCTGACCGGCTCGCTCGTCGGCGGCCTGACCGGCATGTTGTGGGGCGGAGCCGTCCGCATCCTGTTCCTCCACCACGCGACGTTCTCGATCAACTCGCTCTGCCACTTCTTCGGCCGGCGCCGTTTCCCGACCGGCGACGAGTCGCGCAACCTCGCGTGGCTTGCGCTGCCGACGTTCGGCGAGGCGTGGCACAACAACCACCACGCCTTCCCGACGTCCGCGCACCACGGCCTGACCCGTCGGCAGCTCGACCCGGGCGGGTGGGTGATCGACGGTCTCGAGCGGCTCGGGCTCGCTTGGGACGTCATACGGATCACGCCGGGCGCGCAGCAGGCGAAGCTCGCGGACCGCTGAGACGATCGAGTTAGGGCTCCCTAAGTAGGGCACCCTAAGTTGTGCTAGCGTCCGCCGCGAATGAGCGAAGCGACGGCGCCAAGCAAACGCCTGCACGAGCGCGCGAGCTTCTACGTCTGGACGGTCGTCGTGCTCGCCGTGGCGGTGACGGCGGTCGTGCTCGGATGGCACGCGTCAGGCGGGACGGCGAACCCGACGGCGCTGCCGGCGGGGCGCAGCCTCAGCCACACGACGGTCGTCGTCGACAGCGCGATCCTCGTGTTCCGCGAGGGCCTGGAGACGATCCTCGTGCTGGCGGCGGTGACGGCGAGCTTCCTCGGCGCGAACAAGCTGTATCGCCGCCCGGTCGCGTTCGGCGGCGCCGGCGCGGTGCTCGCGTCGATCGGAACGTGGTTCGCCGTGATCTGGCTGATCGGGCAGTTCCACGGCGGCGAGTTCGACGTGCAGGCGGCGACGGGCCTGCCGGCGCTGATCGTGCTGCTGCTGGTGATGAACTGGTTCTTCCACAAGATGTACTGGACCGGGTGGATCTCCAACCACCACAAGCGCCGTCGCAGCCTGCTGTCGTCCGACCCGGAGACGAACCAGCGGCGGATGCTGCTGGGGCTGGCGCTGCTCGGCTTCACGTCGGTCTACCGCGAGGGCTTCGAGATCGTGATCTTCCTGCAGAACCTGCGCGAGCTGTACGGCTCGAGCGTCGTGCTCGAGGGCGTCGCGATCGGATTGCTGTTCACGACGGCGGCCGGCGTGCTGACGTTCGCGCTGCACCAGCGCCTGCCGTACAAGCGACTGCTCGTGATCACCGGCGTGATGCTGCTGTTCGTGCTCGTCGTGTCGGTCGGCGAGCAGGTCAACGAGATGCAGCTGGCCGGCTGGATCGGGACGAGCGAAATCTCGGGCCTGCACATCCCGGCGTGGATGGGCACGTGGTTCTCGCTGTTCAACAACTGGGAGACGTTCATCGGGCAGGGGCTCGCGCTGGCGCTCGTGATCGGCTCGTACGTCGCGGCGCAGTACGTGCGCGTGTGGCGGCCGCGCAAACGCGGGCAGGCCGTCGCGAAACGCGCCGAGGCGCCGCCGCAGCGTCAGGTCGAAGCGCCGTCGGGCAAGCCGGCGCTCGGGACGCTTTCCTAGCGTCGCGCGAGATGGAGGGCGCGATGCTCGCGCCCGAGCGCGTCGCCACACTGCGCGCCATTCTGCCTGCCAAGATCAGCGGCGCGATGACGCTTACGATCTCGTTGGTCGCCGATGGCCTGGTTGTGCAGTCTGCTGATCATCGCCTTGTCGAGCTGCCGTCCCAAAAAGTCATCGACGATGCCGAGAGAAAGCAGCTCGTTGTGCAAGTTGGGACGGGCGCCGCGGCTATCTCCTTCGCCGGCATAGGCGACATACCTGGACGAGGCCGCGCGTCTCAGCTCCTGTACGACACCGCGGTCAAAGCAGGTCTGCCGTTTGAGGTCTCGCTCGACAAGCTCGTCGACGACCTGCGACACAACAGCTCAGAATGGCTACGCGTAGTGGGTGGCGACAGGCGCCATTCGTTTGTGGTGGCCGCAATCGAGACTGTCGGCGACCAAGTCGTCACGAAGCTATCGCTCGTATCCAACTATCAGACGATCAGCGGCCAGCAAGGATCGAGCTTGCAAGTTCAGGATGAGCCTCGGGCGCGAGACAGCTTCTCGGTCAGCAGCGTGCTCGTTGGCGAACCGACTGTCCTCGTTGCGGGGATGCATCCGGCCATAAGGGACGAGGATCGCGTAGCGCTGACACGGATGGTTCGAGATCGGCGCATGTCGATCCAGCTGGCACGCCGGATGGCCTACGTGAACCGTTCCGCCGCGTCGCGGTCGCAAGCGCAGGGAATGATCAGCCCGCACTGCACGACCGCTGCGCTTCTTCTTGGCTGCACGCAAATTAACGGGCTGACGCTCGCACATACTGACCAAGAGCAAGAAATCCCAATCGAGATTGTGATGGCTGGCGCTGACGAGCGTCGGATCGTGCAGGAAGCCATAGAGAAGGTGTGGCGTGAGGAAGGTCGCACCGATACGCCAGTCCAACGTGGATCGAGCACCAGCGCCGTTGCGCTCAAGGGGATCACCGCCGGTAGCCCTTACGCCAACCCGAGTGACAGTCAGTTCGTATAGCTTCGCCGGGACCACGAACCCGTCGACTAGTCCTTGATCTCATGTCTTCGCGTGAGGCCATGGCCTCACGCGAGATGGTGTGTCTGTCGAGTCTCCGTCGTTCAGCGCTTACCGCTCCACTCCTTCTTGTGCACCTTCTTGGCCGCCTGGTAGTCGAGCAGCGCCTGCGCCGAGTCGACGTCGCCGAGCGTCGGGTGCGGCGGCACGAGACCCTTGGCGGCCTTGACGCCAAACCGCTTGGCGAGCACGGCGCCAAGCGCCTTGACCTTCATCTCGCCGAAGCCCGGCAGCCCTTCAATGTTCGCGCGCAGCGCGTCCGAGTCGGCGGCGTCTGTCCAAACGCGCTCGGCGCGTCCGTCGTATTCACGAACGACATGCTCCGCGAGATCGTGAACACGCTCGGCCATTTTCCCGGGAAAGCGGTGGATCGCCGGTTTCTCGCGGAAGATCGGGTCGAGGTCGGCCTTGGCGAGCTTCTTCGGGTCGAGCGAGCCGAGCCGCTGCTCGATCGCGAGCGGCCCGGAGAACGCCTTCTGCACGCTGACCTGCTGGTCGAGCGCGAAGCCGACGAGCAGCGCCATCGGGTCGGAGGCGATCAGCGCGTTCGCCTCGTCGGAGTCGGTGAAGTACAGGCGATCGGGCACGGCGCCGATCGTAGCGCCGCGGCGCGGGGGGCGGTCTACGCGACGACGGGCTCGGCCGGCGCTGCAGCGAGCACGGCGTCGAGCAGGCCCGGGAAGCGCGCGTCGAGATCGTCGCGGCGCAGCGACGTGAAGCGCGAGGTGCCGAGCACGTCCTGGCGCACGACGCCGGCCTCGCGCAGCACGCGGAAGTGGTGCGTGCGCGTCGACTTGCTGATCTCGAGCTGCAGCGTGCCGCACGGCACCGGCTCGGGGTCGGCGGCGAGCTCGCGGACGATGCGCAACCGCTGCGGGTCGCTGAGGGCGTGCAGGACGCTCGCCAGCTGGAGCTCGTCGGTTGGTGGGTGGTAGAGGAGCATTCTTATTTTGATTGTACGACGATTATCGAACTTCTGCTACGATGGTCATCGAACTTACGAACTGAAGGGTAGCCGATGCCGGAGACACGCGAGAACACGACAGTGAACACAACCGCGCCCGCGCCCGCGAGCGCCTCGCAGCAGATCTCGGAGGCGCGCCTCGCGGCGGTCGTCGAGGCCGCGTACATCCTCGAGGCGCGCACGCGATGAACGCGCTCGCCCGGCCGCGCGCGCTCGCGCGGCGAAGCCCGAACGCGCTGCTGGTGCTCGTGTGCCTGGCGCAGCTGATGGTGATCCTCGACGTTTCGATCGTCAACGTCGCGCTGCCGTCGATCAAGGGCGGCCTGCGCTTCTCGACGACCGGCCTGCAGTGGGTCGTCAACGCGTACACGCTGACGTTCGCCGGCTTCCTGCTGCTCGGCGGCCGCGCCGCCGACCTGCTCGGCCGCCGCAGCGTGTTCCTCGCCGGCACGGCGCTGTTCTCGCTCGCGTCGCTGTTCTGCGCGCTGGCCGACTCCTCGTCGATGCTCGTCGCTGCGCGCGCCCTGCAGGGCGTCGGCGGCGCCGTGATCTCGCCGGCGAGCCTCGCGATCATCGCGACGTCGTTCTCCGAGCCGGGCGAGCGCGCCCGCGCGCTCGGCATCTGGGGCGCGATGGGCGGCGTCGGCGCGTCGCTCGGCGCGCTGCTCGGCGGCGTGCTGACGCAGGGTCTCGGCTGGCCGGCGATCTTCGTCGTCAACGTGCCGATCGGCCTGCTCGTGCTGCTCGTCGGACCGGCGCTGATCCCCGAGGGGCGCTCGGAGCTCGACCACAAACACTTCGACGTGCTCGGCGCGGGCCTCGTCACCGGCGCGCTGACGGCGCTCGTGTACGGCATCGTGCGCACCGACACGCTCGGCTGGGGCTCGCCCGGCGTGCTCGCGCCGCTGCTCGCCGGCGTCGTCCTGCTCGGCCTGTTCGTGCTCGTCGAGGGTCGCTTCGCGCGCGCGCCGCTCGTGCCGCTGCCGATCTTCCGCATGCGCATGCTGCGCGCGGCGAACGCCGTCGTCTTCCTGCTCTACGCCGCGGTCTTCGCGATGTGGTATTTCGTCTCGCTGTACCTGCAGCAGGTGCTCGGACTCGACGCGCTCACGGCCGGCCTCGCGTTCGTCCCGATGACGCTCGCCGTCGTCCTCGCGACGTCGTTCGCGCGCCGCGTCGTGCAGAGCATCGGGCAGCGCGCGACGATCGTGCTCGGGATGACGCTGTCGGCCGCCGGCCTCGTGCTGCTGACCGGCGTGCATCCGGGCGGCAGCTACGTCGCGCAGGTCCTGCCCGGCGGCGTGCTCTCCGCGCTCGGCCTCGGCCTCGCGCTGATCCCGTCGACGATCGCCGCCGTCTCGGGCGTGCCCGGCTCGCAGAGCGGGCTCGCGTCGGGCCTGCTCAACACGTCGCGACTGATCGGCGGCGCGCTCGGGCTCGCCGTGCTCAGCACGATCGCCGCGTCGCAGACGCGCGCGTCCGTGCACGGCGGCTCCTCGGCGCTGTCGTCGCTGAGCAGCGGCTTCCAGCTCGCGTTCGGCGTCGCCGCCGCGATCAGCCTGCTCGGCGCGCTGCTCGCCGTCGTGCTGCTACGCCCCGAGCGCGCCGGCGCCGGCGCCTTCGCGCAGCGCGCTGAGGCGCTTCGACGCACACGCGCGGGAGCTCGCGCGCTCGTGCGGCGCTGAGGATCTCGTCGAGACGAGCCTCGGGCGCCTCGCGCTCGCGGCGACTACGATCCGCGTCAGTGCGTCTCGTCAGCTTCGACACAGGGGATGGCCCGGCGGCCGGCGTGCTGCTCGGCGAGGAGCTCGTGCCGGCGGTCGCGCTCGACGCGCCGAGCGCGAGCGTCCGCGGGCTGCTCGCCGCGCTCGACGCCGACGGCCTGCGCGAGCTCGGCGAGCGCGCGTCGGCGTCCGGCGAGCGGATCGCGCTCGCCGGCGTGCGCCTGCACGCGCCCGTCACCGATCCGCAGAAGATCGTCTGCATCGGCCTCAACTACCGCGACCACGCCGAAGAGACCGGCCAGGAGATCCCGAAGGCGCCGATGTGGTTCGCGAAGTTCGCCAACTCGCTGATCGGCAGCGGCGAGCCGATCGTGCTGCCGGCGGCGCACCCGAGCCGCGTCGACTACGAGGCCGAGCTCGCGCTCGTGATCGGGCGCACGGCGCGCAACGTCGGCGAGGACGCCGCCCTCTCGCACATCGCCGGCGCGATGCCGTTCAACGACGTCAGCGCGCGCGACCTGCAGATGCAGAACCCGCTGTGGACGAGCGGCAAGGCGATCGACACGTTCGCGCCGTGCGGCCCGGCGCTCGTCACGCTCGACGAGGTCGACGACCTGCGCGCGCTGACGCTGCGCACGCGGATCGACGGCGACGTCGTGCAGGAGGGCACGACGGCCAACCTGATCTTCGGCCCGGCCGAGCTCGTCGCGTGGCTGTCGCGCACGATGACGCTGCTGCCCGGCGACATCGTCGCGACCGGCACGCCCGCCGGCGTCGGCGCCTCGCGGCGCAGCTATCTGCAGGACGGACAGCGCGTCGCGGTCGAGATCGACGGGCTCGGAACGCTCGTCAACGACGTGCGCGCCGAATAGGCGCAGCGTCGCACGACCTCCGCGCGCCGGCCCCGATCAGTCGACGCTCGCCGCGCTCGGCACCGCCGTGACGGCGACCGGCGAGCTCGCCAGCAGCTCGCTCGTGACCGTGCCGATCGCCTTGTGCAGGCGCGAGTGCTGCTCGCAGCCGACGACGATCGCCTCGGCGCCGTGCCGGCGTGCGGCGTCGGTCAGCGCGCTGACCGGATCCTCGGTGGAGATCTCGGTGACGACGTCGGCGTCGAGCAGTGCGTCTCCCGCCTCGAGCAGCAGCTCGTCGATCGCGGCGCCCGCGAACGCGCGGCGCTCCTCGGCCGTCTCGAGCGGCGAGAGCGGCGCGTGCAGCGGGCGGCAGGCGTACACGAGCACGAGCTTGCCGGCGCCGGCGAGCCGCTGCGCGGCCCAGTCGACGGCGTGGCGCGAGCTCGCGGTGTGGTCGTAGCCGACGACGAGGCACGGTCGATCCGAGCCGGACGCGCGCCCGGCGGACGGCGCCGACGCCTTCGCGGACGACGCCTTCGCGGACGACGCCTTCGCTTTCGCTTTCGCGGCGCTCATGCCGGCGCCCCGTCGCGGTCGAGCCCGTCGAGGAACGGCGCGAGGTAGCGCGCGGCGATCTTGCTGACCGGCGTCCACATCGGCTCGAGGCCGAACTCGGAGCTGAAGCCCTGACCGCCGGTGATCTGCGCCTTCATGTAGCGCGGTTTGTCGTACGTCAACAGGATCCCGCGGACGATCGGGTGAAACGGCTGCGGCTCGACGTCGGCGCCCGCGAGCGCAGCGATCGATTCGGCGACGACGTCGGCCTGCTGCGCGCTGATGCCGCCCTGCTTGACGGCGAAGTCGGTCGCGTCGCCGGCCGCGTAGACGCCGTCGAGCTCGTCGACGCGGCCGAAGCGGTCGACGCGGATGAAGCCGTGTTCGCAGAGCGGGATGCCGCGCACGGCCGGGCCGTACAGCTCGGGCAGTGCGACGATCCGCTCGGCGTGCAGGCGTCGGTCTCCGGGGTTGATCACGACTTCACCCTGCTCGGGGATCTCGGCGTAGGCGGAGGTGATCGTCTCGATCTTGGCCTTCTCGAGCAGCGCCGCGACGCCTTCGCTTGCCTGCGTGCCGAAGATCGCCAGCGGGCTGTCCTCGGGCGTGACGATCGTCGTGCGCAGCTCGACGTTCATGTCGTACGCGCGCCCCGCCGTCATCAGCGCCAGCTCGTACAGCGGCAGCGGCCACGCCATCCGCCCGGGCGCGACGAACGCGATGCTCTTGACGTAGCCGAGCTCGACGTCCTGGATCAGCCCGTGCAGCGTCTGGTCCATCTTGCGGTCGTCGATCGTCAGCGCGTGCGAGTAGCGCGCGCTGATCCGAGCGCCGAGCGCGAGCACGAGCGCGTCGTAAGCGAGCTCCTGTCCGGAGGAGGTGTGGGCGACGTGCTCGGCCGGATCGACCCACGCGAGCTCGTCGCGCAGCAGCTCGGCGCCGAGCCGCTCGAGGATCGGCGCGAGCGGGTAGTGGCTGGCGCGGGCGAACGCGAACGGCTCGCGGACGGTCATCGGGCGGTAGACGAACTCCTCGTTCGGAGCGAGCACGCGGATCTCGACGCGCTCGCCGGCGAGGTCGTTCAGCGCCAGGACCGCCTCGAGCGCGGCGACGCCGCCGCCGGCGATCAGGACCCGCAGCTTCTTCGTCGGCTCCGCTGGAGTGCTCATGCCCGACAGAGTACGCCGGGTCGCGCGCGCTTGGGGCCGAGGAAAGCCGCCCGCCCGTTGCGGCGAACTACGCACACGGCGTACACCGCGCTCAAGCCAGGACGAGCGCGGCCGCCTCGCGCAGCCGCTCGCGTGCGTCGGGGTGCGCCGCGTGGTCGATGATCAGGCGCGCCTGCGCGCGCTGACTGCGGCCGAAGATCTCGGCGCGGCCGTGCTCGGTGACGATCGCCGAGTGCTGGAACGACGTCACCGGATCGAGCAGTCGCGGGACGATCGTCGAGCTCGCGCTCGGCTCGTGCCACGAGCGCAGCGCGATCACGGCGTGACCGCCGGGCGAGTGCAGCGCGCCCGTGACGAAGTCCGGTTGGCCGCCGAGGCCCGAGTACAGCCGCCCGCCGACGTGGCTGGCGCCGGCCTGGTCGGCGAGATCGAGCTGCAGCGCGGTGTTGATCGAGACCATCGACGCATGCCGCGCGATTTCCGCCGGGTCGTTCGTCGTCTCGGTGCGCGCCATCCGCACGCGCGGATTGCCGTCGACCCACGCGTACAGCTCGGGCGAGCCGAACAGGAACGAGCAGACGATCGCCCGCTCGCCGTCGAGCGCGCCCGCGCGCTCGAGTCCGAGCACGCCGTCGCTGATCATCTCCGACCAGATCGCGAGCCCGCGCCGGCCGGCGAGCGCGCGCAGCGTCGCGTCGGGAACCTGGCCGATGCCGAGCTGCAGCGTCGAGCCGTCCTCGACCAGCTCGGCGACGAGCTCGGCGATCCGCTCGGCGTGCTCGTGGCGCTCGCCCGTCCGCGGCGAGGCGAGCGGTTCGTCGACCTCGACCGCCAGGTCGATCAGCTCCTCGCTCAGCTCGCCGTCGCCGAGCGTGTACGGCATCCGCGGGTTGAGCTGCGCGACGACCAGGCCGCCCCGCGCGCGCACGCGTTCGACGGCGGCGACGAGCACGTTGACCTCGATCCCGAGCGAGACCTTGCCGTCGCGCGGCGTCGAGGTGTGCAGCAGCACGACGTCGGGCGGGCGCATCGTCGCGAACAGTCGCGGCACGAGCGACAGGCGCATCGGCAGGTAGTCCAGGCGCGGGCCGGCGTCGCGCATGCCCGGACCGACGAACGGCGTCTCGAACGTCACGCCCTCGCGATCGGGCAGCGGCGCCTGCGCGGCGAGCATGAACAGGCGGTAGCGCTCGCTGCCGGCGTCCAGCGCGCGCAGCAGCGTGTGCGGCGTCGCGTGGTTGCCGCTGGCGACGACGCGCGGCTCGGCCGCCCTCAGCGCGCCGAGCGCGCGTTCGAGCTGCTCCTCGGAGACGACGCGCATCACGCCTCGGCCGGCACGCGCGCCATCACCCTGCCGGCGAGCTCCGCGAGACGACTCGAAGTAGCCCCACTCGTTGTCGTACCACGCGAGCACCTTCACCTGGGTGCCGCCCATCACGCTCGTCAGCTCTGCGTCGAAGATCGCCGAGTACGGCGAGCCGACGATGTCGCTGGAGACGAGCGGCTCCTCGCTGAACGACAGCAGGCCCTGCAGCGGGCCGTGCTCGGCCGCGACGCTGAACGCCGCGTTGACCTCGTCGACGCTCGTCACGCGTTCGGCCTCGACGGTCAGGTCGACGAGCGAGCCGGTCGGCGTCGGCACGCGGATCGCGAACCCCCCGAGCCGCCCGTCGAGCTCGGGGATCACGAGGCCGAGCGCCGTCGCGGCGCCGGTCGACGTCGGCACGAGGTTGATCGCCGCCGCGCGTGCCCGGCGCATGTCCTTGTGCGGTCCGTCGAGCAGGTTCTGGTCGGCGGTGTACGCGTGCACCGTGCTCATCTGCCCGTGGCGGATGCCGACCGCCTCGTGCAGCACCTTGGCGACCGGCGCGAGGCAGTTCGTCGTGCACGACGCGTTGCTGATCACGTGGTGGCGCTCGGGATCGTAGACCTGCTCGAAGTTGACGCCGAGCACGACGGTCGCGTCGATCGGCTCCGTGCCCTTCGCCGGCGCCGAGATGATCACCTTGCTCGCGCCCGCGGCGAGGTGCTCGGCGGCGGCGGCGCGCGTGCGGTGGCGGCCGGTCGACTCGATCACGACGTCGACGCCGAGCGCGCTCCACGGCAGCGCCGCGACGTCGGCCTCGGCGAGAACCTTCACGGCGCGCCCGTCGATCACCAGCTCGCCCCCGGCGTGCTCGACGACGCCGGGGAAGCGCCCGTAGACCGAATCGCGGTGCAGCAGCTGCGCCAGCGTGGCCGCATCGGCCAGGTCGTTGATCGCCACCACCTCGACGCCGAGGTCGCGCTCGTGCGCGATCCGCAGGACGCTGCGGCCGACGCGGCCGAAGCCGTTGATCGCGATTCGTGTTGGCATCTCGTTCTTCTCCTCGTGCTCGTCTCGGTCGTCGTCGCTGCCTCGGGCGGCAGGCAACGAGCACGCTACGTCGATGCGGGCGCCGCGTCATGGGTGCTGACCCCGTCTCCCGGGTGGTGAGAACTACGTAGGCCGTTCAGTGGCCTGCGCGGTCGCTCCCAGCCCTCGAAGCCGCTTGAGTTCTAGGCCATGGGCAAGACGGGCGACGAGCGAGGAGCGACGATCTGATGGCAGCCGCGACCGAGACCAACGACAGGCCGCTTGCAGAGGCGCGGATCCGCGGCTTCGCACAGCTGAGCCGCGCCGACGTGCCGTTCGCCGGCGGCAAGGGCGCGAACCTCGGCGAGCTGACCGCCGCCGGGCTGCCGGTGCCCGCCGGCTTCGTCGTCGGCGCGCCGGCGTACGCGACGTACTGCACCGACACGGGCCTGCGCGAGCGCCTCTCGGAGCTGCTCGACGAGCTCGACGTCGAGGACACGGCGAAGCTGCAGGCCGCGGCCGACGCGGCCCGCGCGCTGTTCGACACGACGCCCGTCCCCGACGCGCTCGCGGGCGAGATCCGCTCGAGCTACGAGCGGCTCGCGGCGGGCGACGCGAACGCGCCCGTCGCCGTGCGCTCGTCCGCGACGGCCGAGGACACCGAATCGACGTCGTTCGCGGGGATGAACGAGACGTTCCTCAACATCCGCGGCGCCGACGGCGTGATCGATGCGGTGCGGCGCTGCTGGCGCTCGCTGTTCGGCGCGCGCACGATCTACTACCGGCGCGTCAACGGCTTCTCGCAGGCCGACATGGACATCGCCGTCGTCGTCCAGCTGCAGGTCGCCTCGACGCGCGCGGGCGTGATGTTCACGGTCAACCCCGCGACCGGCGAGCGCGACGAGCTCGTGATCGAGGGCTCGTTCGGGCTCGGCGAGGCGGTCGTCTCGGGCTCGGTCTCGCCCGACCGCTACATCGTCGCGAAGGACAACCTCGCGATCCGCCGCCGCGAGGTGCACCACAAGGAGCTCGTGATCGAGTACGCGCCCGACGGCGGCACGCGCCAGCGCGAGCTGAGCGAGGAGGAGGCCGTGCGGCCGGTGCTCTCCGACGAGGAGGTGATCGCCGTCGCCGCGCTCGGGCGCCAGATCGAGACGCACTACGGCTCGCCGCAGGACACCGAGTGGGCGTTCGACCCCGACGGCCTGCTGTGGATGTTGCAGAGCCGGCCGATCACGACGCTGCACGACGCCGGCGAGTCGCCGTCCTCCGACGGCGCGCGGGCGTCGGCCGGGCCGCAGACCGTGCTGCTGCGCGGGCTCGGCGGCGCGCCCGGTCTCGCGGGCGGCGCCGCGCGCGTGCTCGGCTCGCTCGCCGACGCCGAGCGGTTCTCCGAGGGCGAGGTGCTCGTCACGCACATGACCGCGCCCGACTGGCTGCCGCTGATGCGCCGCTCGGCGGCGATCGTGACCGATTCCGGCGGGATGACCTGCCACGCGGCGATCGTCTCGCGCGAGCTCGGCATCCCGTGCGTCGTCGGCACCGGCGAGGCGACGCGCAAGCTGCGCGACGGCGAGCTCGTGACGGTCGACGCGACGCGCGGCGTCGTGCTCGAGGGCGCGCCCGCGCCGCAGCAGGCGGATGCTTCGGCGCAGGCCGGCGCAACGACCGCTGCCGCCGGACCGGCGGCGCCGGCGGTGACGGGCACGCAGATCCTCGTGAACCTGTCCGAGCCCTCGCAGGTCGAGCGCGTCAAGGACCTGCCGGTCGACGGCGTCGGCCTGCTGCGCGCCGAGCTGATGGTGCTCGAGGCGCTGGCCGGCGATCATCCCCGCACGCTGCTCGAGGAGGGCCGCGGCGAGGAGTTCGTCGCGAAGATGGCCGACGGCCTGTCGACGTTCGCGACCGGCTTCGCGCCGCGCCCGGTCACCTACCGGACGATCGACTTCCGCACGAACGAGTTCTCCGGACTGCGCGGCGGCGAGCGCTTCGAGCCGCACGAGTCCAACCCGATGATCGGCTACCGCGGCGCGCTGCGCTACACGCGCGAGCCCGACGTGTTCGCGCTCGAGCTCGAAGCGATCCGCCGCGTGTGGGACGCCGGACAGCGCAACCTGCACGTGATGCTGCCGTTCGTGCGCACCGCGCGCGAGCTGCGCCGCTGTCGCGAGCTGATCGCCGAGTCGGGCCTGCTCGAGCGCGCCGGCTTCGAGCTGTGGGTGATGGCCGAGGTGCCGTCGGTCCTGTTCAACCTCGCCGACTACGCCGCGCTCGGGATCACCGGCATCTCGATCGGCTCCAACGACCTGACGCAGCTGCTGCTCGGCGCCGACCGCGACAACGAGGTGCTCGCCGAGACGTTCGACGAGCGCGTCGCCGGCCGTCACCGCCTACCTGCGCGAGCTGATCCCGCGCGCGCGCGAGCTCGGGCTGCGCACGTCGATCTGCGGGCAGGCGCCGTCGGTGCACCCCGAGTACGCCGACCTGCTCGTGCGCGCCGGAATCGACGCGATCTCGATCAACGTCGACGTGATCGCGCGGACGCGCTCGCTCGTCGCCGCCGCCGAGCGGCGCGTGCTGCTGCAAGCCGCACGGGGCTGACCGTGTTCGAGGTGCGGATCCACGGCCGCGGCGGGCAGGGCGTCGTCACGGCGGCCGAGCTGCTCGCGCTCGCGGCGTTCGACGAGGGCCGCTACGCGCAGGCGTTCCCGAGCTTCGGCTCCGAGCGGATGGGCGCGCCGGTCGTCTCGTTCTGCCGGATCGCCGATCGCGAGATCCGCACGCGCGAACCGGTGCTCGCGCCCGACGCGCTGATCGTCCAGGACGCGACGCTGCTGCACCAGGTCGACGTGTTCGGCGGCTGCAAGCCGGACGGCTTCATCCTGATCAACACCGTCAGGAGCTTCGACGAGCTCGGCCTCGGCGAGCTCGTCGAGCGCATGCGCCGCGAGCGGCTGCTGACCGTCCCGGCGTCCGAGCTCGCGCGCGAGCACACGGGCCGTCCGGTCGCGAACGTCGCCCTGCTCGCCGGCTTCGCGGCGATGACCGGCGTCGTCTCGCTGGACGCCGTCGAGCGGGCGGTCGGCGAGCGCTTCGGCGGTGCGCTGGCCGAGCACAACGTCACGACGGCGCGCGCCGCGCACGCGCTCGTCGAAGCCGAGCTTCGGGAGCTGGCCGATGTTGCGTGAGCTCGAGGGATCGCGCGCGGTCGCCGAGACCGTCGCGCTGTGCCGGCCGGAGGTCGTCTGCGCGTACCCGATCTCGCCGCAGACGCACATCGTCGAGGGGCTCTCGCAGCTCGTCAAGAGCGGCGCGCTCGCGCCGTGCGAGTTCGTCAACGTCGAGTCGGAGTTCGCCGCGATGTCGGTCGCGATCGGCGCCTCGGCGACCGGCGCGCGCGCGTACACGGCGACCGCCAGCCAGGGCCTCCTGTACATGGCCGAGGCGCTCTACAACGCCTCGGGCCTCGGCCTGCCGATCGTGATGACCGTCGCCAACCGCGCGATCGGCGCGCCGATCAACATCTGGAACGACCACTCGGACTCGATGTCCCAGCGCGACTCCGGCTGGATCCAGCTGTACGCGGAGACCAACCAGGAGGCCGCCGACCTGCACGTGCAGGCGTTCCGCCTGGCCGAGCGGCTCTCGACGCCGGTGATGGTCTGCATGGACGGCTTCATCCTCACGCACGCGGTCGAGCGCGTCGAGATGCCCGACCAGGAGCAGATCGACGCCTTCCTGCCGCCGTTTGCGCCGCGCCAGATGCTCGACCCCGACGAGCCGGTCTCGATCGGCGCGATGGTCGGCCCGGAGGCGTTCATGGAGGTCAAGTACCTCGCGCACGCCAAGCAGATGCAGGCGCTCGAGCTGATCCCGCAGATCGCCGCCGACTTCGCGCGGGCGTTCGGACGCGACTCGGGCGGCCTGATCTCGACGTACCGCACCGAGGACGCCGAGACGATCGTCGTCGCGCTCGGCTCCGTGCTGGGGACGATCAAGGACACGGTCGACGAGCTGCGCGAGCAGGGCGTGCGGATCGGCGTGCTCGGCCTGAAGTCGTTCCGGCCGTTCCCGATGCAGGAGGTGCGCGCGGCGCTCGCGCGCGCCGAGCGCGTCGTCGTGCTCGAGAAGGCGCTCGCCGTCGGCGTCGGCGGGATCGTCTCGGCGAACGTGCGGATGGCGCTCAGCGGGATCCAGCTGCACGGCTACACGGTGATCGCCGGGCTCGGCGGCAGGCCGATCACGAAGGCGTCGCTGCGCTCGCTGTTCGAGGACGCGGCGGCCGACAAACTCGCGCCGCTCAGCTTCCTCGACATGGACTGGGGCCTCGTCAACGCCGAGCTCGCGCGGATCGGCGCCTCGGCGACGTCCGGCCCGCACGCCGAGAACATCCTCCGCGACGTCGGCACGGTCGCCGCGGGACCGGTGTGAGGAGCGACCGAGGATGAAGGCGCCCGCGATCCGCTTCTACCAGACCGGCAGCTTCGCCGTCGGCAATCGCCTGCTCGACGCCGAGCAGCGCGCGGTGCAGGCCGACGAGGGGCGAACCAACTCGATCACGTGCGGCCATCGCGCGTGCCAGGGCTGCGGCGAGGCGCTCGGCGCGCGCTACGCGCTCGACGCGGCGATGCGCGCGACGAACGGGCGGATGATCGCCGCCAACGCGACCGGCTGCCTCGAGGTCTTCTCGACTCCCTACCCGGAGACCTCGTGGCGGATCCCGTGGATCCACTCGCTGTTCGGCAACGCGCCGGCCGTCTCGACCGGCATCGCCGCGGCGCTGAAGGCGAAAGGGCGCGAGGACGTACGCGTCGTCGGGCAGGGCGGCGACGGCGGCACGGTCGACATCGGCATGGCGTGCCTGTCGGGCATGTTCGAGCGCGGCGACGACGTGCTGTACATCTGCTACGACAACGAGGCGTACATGAACACCGGCGTGCAGCGCTCGGGCGCGACGCCGCCGGCCGCCCGCACCGCGACGACGCCGACCGTCGGCCCCGAACCGGGCAACGTCTTCGGGCAGGGCAAGAGCGCGCCGCTGATCGCGATGGCGCACGAGATCCCGTACGTCGCGACGGCGACGGTCGCCGAGCTGCGCGACCTCGAGGCGAAGGTGCAGAGCGCGATGGAGATCCGCGGCCCGCGCTACCTGCACGTGTTCGTGCCGTGCCCGCTCGGCTGGGGCAGCGCGTCGAAGGACACGATCCGGATCGCGCGCCTGGCGAAGGAGTCCGGCGTCTTCCCCGTGTTCGAGGCGCGCGACGGCGAGGTCAGCGGCGTCTCGAAGATCCGCCGCCAGGTGCCCGTCGAGGAGTACCTGCGCCCGCAGAGGCGCTTCGCGCACCTGTTCGCGCCGGAGCCGCGCCCCGACGTGATCGCACGCATCCAGGCGGGCGCCGATCGCAACATCCGCCGCTTCGGGCTGCTGTCGGACGACGCCGTGGGCGCGCCGGGCGCCCCCGACGGAGCGGACGCGTGATGGACAAGCCGTTCGCGATCACGCTGGACGTCGGCTCGAGCCTCGCGAACAAGACCGGCTCGTGGCGGCAGGAGCGTCCGCAGTACGTGCACCGGCTGCCGCCTTGCAACCACGCGTGCCCGGCCGGCGAGAACATCCAGCAGTGGCTCTACCACGCCGAGTCCGGCGACTACGAGGCCGCGTGGCGCGAGCTCGTGCGCGACAACCCGCTGCCCGCCGTGATGGGGCGCGTCTGCTACCACCCGTGCGAGGGCGGCTGCAACCGCGCGCAGCTCGACGAAACGGTCGGGATCCACGGCGTCGAGCGCTTCCTCGGCGACGAGGCGATCCGCCGCGGCTGGCGCCTGTCGGTTGACGCGCAGCCGAGCGGCAAGCGCGTGCTCGTCGTCGGCGCCGGCCCGTCGGGGCTGTCCGCCGCCTACCACCTGACGCGCCTCGGTCACGCCGTGACGATCCGCGAGGCGGGGCCGGTCGCCGGCGGGATGATGCGCTTCGGCATCCCGCGCTACCGCCTGCCGCGCGACGTGCTCGACGCCGAGGTGCAGCGGATCCTCGACCTCGGCGTGCGCCTGGAGTGCGACGCGAAGGTGACCGACATCGCGCAGGCGATGCGCGAGGGCGGCTTCGACGCCGCGTTCCTCGCCGTCGGCGCGCACATCGGCCGGCGCGCGTACATCCCCGCCGGCGAGGCCGCGCACATCCTCGACGCCGTCTCGCTGCTGCGCGGGATGGAGGACGAGGAGAAGCCGCTGCTCGGCCGCCGCGTCGTCGTCTACGGCGGCGGCAACACGGCGATGGACGCCGCGCGCACCGCACGGCGGCTCGGCGCCGAGGAGGCGATCGTCGTCTACCGGCGCACGCGCGAGCGGATGCCGGCGCACGACTTCGAGGTGCAGGAAGCCGAGCAGGAGGGCGTGATGATGAAGTGGCTCTCGACGATCAAGCGCGCCGAGCAGGGCAAGCTCGTGCTCGAGCGGATGGAGCTCGACGGGGACGGCTTCCCGCAGCCGACCGGCGAGCTCGAGGAGCTGCAGGCCGACTCGCTCGTGCTCGCGCTCGGCCAGGAAGCCGACCTGTCGCTGCTCGACGGCGTTCCCGGCCTCGTCGTGGAGGACGGCGTCGTGCAGGTCGATCAGCGGATGATGACCGGCTATGAGGGCATCTTCGCCGGTGGCGACATGGTGCCGGCCGAGCGGACGGTGACGGTCGGCGTCGGGCACGGCAAGCAGGCGGCGCGCAACGTCGATCAGTGGCTGCGCGGCCGCGACTACGTGCATCCGTCGCAGGGCGAGCCGGTCGGCTTCGACGAGCTCAACGTCTGGTACTACGCCGACGCGCCGAAGACCGTCGCGCCACGCCTCGACGCCGTGCGCCGGCAGTCGAGCTTCGCCGAGGTGACGCTCGGCCTGAACGAGGACGACGCGCTGTTCGAGGCCCGGCGCTGCCTGTCGTGCGGCAACTGCTTCGGCTGCGACAACTGCTTCGGCGTGTGCCCGGACAACG
Organism: uncultured Solirubrobacteraceae bacterium; assembly: GCA_963782925.1. Classification (GTDB taxonomy): domain Bacteria; phylum Actinomycetota; class Thermoleophilia; order Solirubrobacterales; family Solirubrobacteraceae; genus Palsa-744. Next base: position 388,925 of record CAWALH010000002.1, on the reverse strand, counting down.
CCGTGCTGAAGGTGGAGGAGGGCGACGGCTACGCGTTCGACCTCGACTACTGCAAGGGCTGCGGGATCTGCGCGCAGGAGTGCCCGTGCGGCGCGATTGAGATGATCCCCGAGACCAGCTGACCGCGCCCGGCTCGCGCACGACTAGATTCTTCTCGGATGAGTATCGCGGGGTCTCCATCGAAAGGCTCGGAGCGGCTGCTGCTCGTCGAGGACGAGCGCGCGATCTCCGAGCCGTTCGCGCACGCGCTCGAGCGCGAGGGCTTCGAGCCGGTCGTCGTCGGAACGCTCGCCGACGCGCGCGCGTCGCTGGCAGAGCGCGAGCCCGACCTCGTCCTGCTCGACCTGCGGCTCCCCGACGGCGACGGGCGCGAGCTCGCGCGTGAGCTGCGCGCGTCCTCGCAGGTGCCGATTATCATGCTGACGGCGCGCGGCAGCGAGGTCGACAGGGTCGTCGGCCTCGAGCTCGGCGCCGACGACTACGTCGTCAAGCCGTTCGCGGCGGCCGAGGTGATCGCGCGGATCCGCGCCGTGCTCAGGCGCAGCACGGCGAGCGGGCGGCGCGAGGCGCCGGCCGAGCATCTGGCGGCCGGGGACGTGACGATCGACGTGCCGGCGCGCCGTGCGTGGCTGCACGAGCGCGAGCTGTCGCTGACGCGCAAGGAGTTCGACCTGCTGACGCGCCTCGCACGCAACGCCGGCGAGGTCGTCACGCGCGAGGACCTGATGAGCGACGTGTGGGACGAGAACTGGTTCGGATCGACGAAGACGCTCGACGTGCACATGGCGGCGCTGCGGCGCAAGCTTGGCGAGGACCCGACGCACCCGCGCAACATCGAGACCGTGCGAGGCGTCGGCTTTCGCTTCGCGCCCGCGCGAGAGGAGTGAGCCGTCAGCCTTCGCACCCGCCTGCTGCTGGCGCTCGCCTACGTGCTGGTCCTCGCCGTCGTCTCGCTCGGCGTCCCGCTCGCGCTGAGCCTGCGCGACCGCGTCGACGCCGAGGTCCACTCGCAGGCGCGCGGCCAGGCTGACCTCGTCGCGGCGAGCTCGGCCGACCTGCTGGGCCCTGCCAGCGCGGCGTCGCTCGACGCGCTCGTGCGCTCGAGCGCGGCGTCGGTCCGCGGGCGCGTGCTGGTCGTCAACGCGCACGGCTACGTCGTCGCCGACAGCGCCGGCGCGGGCGCGATCGGCGCCAGCTACGCCAGCCGTCCGGAGATCGCCGCGGCGCTGCGCGGCCGCGCGGTGCAGACGCAGCGCGAAAGCCACAGCCTCGGCGAGAGCATCCTCGCGACGGCGGTTCCCGTGCTCCACGGAGGCGGCACGATCGGCGCCGTGCGGATCACGCAGAGCGTCGCCTCCGTGCAGAGCGCGGTCACGAGCACCGTCGCCAAGCTCGTGCTCGTCGCCGGCGTCGTGCTGCTGCTCGGCCTGCTCGCGGGCGGCGTCATCGCGCGCCAGGTCGCGCTGCCGCTAGGACGGCTGGAGGCGGCCGCGCGGCGGCTGGCGGGCGGCGATCTCGCGGCGCGAGCCGTCGTCGAGGGGAGCTCCGAGCAGCGCTCGCTGAGCGCGTCGTTCAACGAGATGGCCGACCGCGTGCAGCGGATGGTCGCGGCGCAGCGCGACTTCGTCGCCGACGCCTCGCATCAGCTGCGCACGCCGCTGACGGCGTTGCGTCTGCGGCTCGAGGAGGCGCGCGTGCTCGGCGCCGACGACGCCGCCGGCGCGAGCGCGCGGCTCGCCGACGAGCTCGACGCGGGCACGGCGGAGATCGACCGCCTCGCCGTGATCGTCGACGAGCTGCTCGTGCTCAGCCGCGCCGAGGATCGCGAGCTGCGCGGCGAGCGCCTCGACGTCGGTGAGGCGCTGCATCGCGCCGTCGAGCGCTGGCGCGCCACCGCCGAGACGCACGGGATCGAGCTGTCGCCGAGCGCGCGAAGCGCCGGCGCCGCGTGGTGCGCGCCGGCCGATCTCGACCGCGCGCTCGACGCGCTGATCGAGAACGCGATCAACTACTCGCCGGAGGGCTCGGAGGTGACGCTCGGCGGGAGCGACGGCAGGATCGAGGTGCGCGACCGCGGCCCGGGTCTGGCGGCGGGCGAGGAGGAGCTCGTGTTCGAGCGCTTCCATCGCGGCAGCGCCGGGCGCGGCGGACCTGGTGGGACCGGCCTCGGCCTCGCGATCGCGAGGACGCTCGCGCGCGCCTGGGGCGGCGAGGTGCGGCTCGAGAACCGCGCCGGCGGCGGCGCCGTCGCCGTGCTCGAGCTCCCGGGGAGCGCCACATGAGGCCGACGCGCCGCACGGCGCTGCTGGTGCTGCTCGCGGTGCTCGGCATCGTCGTCGCCGCCGCGATCACATGGGGTACGAGCCAGCTCGTGAGCCAGCGCATCGGCCTGTCCAGCGAACCGCTCACGGCCGGGAGCAGGCTGCTGCCGCCCGCCACGCGCAAACGCTCGCCGGGCACGTCGAGCACCGGGCGCACGACGACGGGCTCGTCGCGCACCTCGACGTCGACGGGCGCGACAACGGGCACGTCGAGGACGAGCACCGGCTCGCCGGCCTACACGCAGCCGAGCACGACGGCGACGGAACCGTCTGAAGCGCCGAGCGCGGGCGGCGAAGCGTCGAGCGGAGCCGGCGAAACGACGCCCACGAGAGAACGCTCGCGCTCCGGCGGCGAGGGCGACGCACGGGCGCGCGGCGACGACTGACCGCGCATCCGCGGACGGACCCACGCGTACTCCGCGGCATCTTTGCCAAGTCTTAACCCTCGCCTGGGCCGTCGCTGGTGCGCCGCGCGGAACAGTGGGCGCACCCCAACCGAGGAGCGCCGATGCGACGAGTGGACATCCTGACAGCCGGAGCCGTGACGACAGCCGGCCTCGGCGTGCTCGCGGGGCTCGCGATCGGCTCCGGCGACGGCGCGCAGAAGCTTGTCGCGCAGCGCCCGCCGGCCGTCGAGGTCCGCACCGAGACGATTCGCCGGACGGTCAACGTCTACCGCCGTGAACACCCGCACAAGGTTGCGGGCACGGGCCCGGGCGGCTCGACATCCGGCGGCGGCGTGGGCGGCGGCGCGCCCGGTGCGCCTTCGTTGAGCTCGACGGCTGCGCGCACGCGCTCGAGCGGCACGCATGCCGCGGCGGCGCCGTCGGCGCCGTCGACGACTTCCTCAGGGCCGGTCGTGACGACGCGTACGAGCGGCACGCACGCCGCGTCGGGCGGCTCCGGCGAACGCGCGGCGTCGCGCGGCTCATCAGAACGCGCGCGGCCGGTCGCGACGCGGACAAGCGGCGGCGGCTCGACGAGCGGCGGCTCGACCGGCGGCGGCGGTTCCGCGCGCCCGGTCAGCACGCGCACGAGCGGCGGCGGCGGGCACGACGGCGGTGGACACGATGACTGAGCAGGCTTCCAAGCCGGCGCCGGGGAGCGGGACCCCGCGTCCGCAGGGAGCGACGGCGGGTCGGGGCGACTCGACTCGCCGTCGCGCCTCGCACCCGCTGCTGGGCGCGTTCCCGCTGTCGGTGATGACGCTCGCCGTGTTCCTGGTCGTCTTCGCCGTGATCGCGGCGCGGCTCACCGCGGGCAAGGACCCCGCGCTGCTGCGCGCCGGGACGCAGAGCGCGGTGGTCGAACGGGTATCCGGCGGCGCTCCCCTGCGCACGCACACGAGCGGCGCCGCGGCGACGGGCGGTAACGGCAGCGCCGTGCCGGCGGTCGCCGGCGAAGGCTCGGCGCAGAGCACGCCGGCGATCGTCACCCGCGCGAGCGGCGTCGCGGGAGCGGGCGGTGGTCGCGATGACTGACGCCGGCTCCAGCACGAGCACCGCGCCGGCGAGAGGCGGCGCGACTCGCAGCGGCCGCGGCTCGCACGCCGCGGTGTGGGTCACCGCGTCGATCTTCCTCGCGATGTTCACGCTGCTCGCGTCGCGCATGGCCAGCGGTCAGGACCCTGCGCTGCGCGCCCGCGCCGCCGCCACGCCGCCGCCGCCGCACCGAGTTCTCGTGCGGCGCGTGATCGAACGCCGTGTGATCGTGCACCTGCCGCCGACCGCGCCGCCACAGGCGAACAGCAGCTCGCAGCAGCTCGGCGCCGGCGCCAGCCCGTTCTCGACCGCCGTGACGCGAACGTCATGAGCATCGTGCACGAAAGCAGCTTCCATTCGATGGGCAGCGAGATCCGCCTGATCGTCGGCTCCCCGCTGCTGCGCGGCGAGCCGGCCCCGGTCGAGGCGGCCGAGCGCGAACGAGCCTACGTCGAGGACTTCGCGCGCCGGTTGTCGCGCTTTCGCCCGGAGAGCGAGCTGTGCGCGTTCAACGCCGACCACCTGTCCGAGGTGCCCGCGTCGCCGCTGCTTCGCACCGCCGTCGCCGCCGGGCTGTGGGCCGCGCGGCGCTCGGGCGGGCTCGTCGATCCGACGCTCGTCGGCGCGCTCGAGCGCGCCGGCTACGAGAGCTCGCAGGATGGACGCGAGCCGGTCCCGCTGCGCGAGGCGCTCGCCGTCGCGCCGCCGCCGCGGCCCGCGCAGCCCGACCCCGCCGCACGCTGGCGTCAGATCGAGATCGACGAGCAGCGCGGGACGGTGCGCCGCCCGCCCGGCGTCGAGATCGACACCGGCGGGACCGGCAAGGGGCTCGCGGCCGACGCGGTCGCGCACCGCCTGCGCGGATACACGCGCTTCGTGGTCGACTGCGGCGGCGACATCGCCGTCGGCGGCGTCGGCGCGCAGCTCGAGCCGTTCGCGATCGACGTCGAGCACCCGTTGACCGGCGAGTCCGTGCACACGCTGCGCGTCAGCGGCGGCGGCGTGGCGACGTCGGGCCTCAACGTGCGCATCTGGCGCCGGCCGGACGGCACGTTCGCGCACCATCTGCTCGACCCCGCCAGCGGCGAGCCGGTCTGGAGCGGCCTGATCGGGGCGACGGCGCTCGCGCTGAGCGTGCTCGAAGCCGAGACGCTGACGAAGCTCGCGCTGCTGTCCGGGCCGGCGGGCGCGCGCGAGGCGCTCGCCGAGCACGGCGGCCTGATCGTGCACAACGACGGCGACGTCGAGCTCGTCGGGCCGCTGCGGGGCAACGTGACGCAGGTAGCCGTGCGCGCGAGGAGCGCGGCATGACCCAGGCGGCGCCGGCCAACTACGTCTGGTGGCTCGCGGGGCGCTCGGCGGGCATCGTCGCGCTGCTGCTCGTCGCGGCGTCGGTGATCCTCGGACTGGCGATGGCCGCCCGCGTGATCCCGCCGCGCCGGCGCGGCGACGCGGTGCGGCTGCACCAGCACCTCGCGCTGCTCTCGCTCGGCGCGATCGGTGCGCACGGGATCGCGCTCGCCGCCGACCCGTGGCTGAAGGCCGGCGCGAAGGGGATCCTCGTGCCGTTCGCGATCGGCTACCGCCCGCTGTGGACCGGGCTCGGGATCCTCGGCGGCTACCTCGCCGCGATCCTCGGCCTGAGCTTCTACGTGCGGCGGCGTATCGGCGCCCGCCTGTGGCGCAAGATGCACCGCTTCACCGTCGTCGTCTACGTGCTCGGCCTCGTGCACGCGCTCGGCGCCGGCACCGACGCCTCGATCCCGCTCGTGCGCTACGCGATGCTCGCGACGATCGCGCCGGTCCTGTTCCTGTTCGTGCTGCGCGTCCTGCGCGAGCGGGCGAAGTCGCGCGGCGGCGCGGGCGCCGCGCGTCGGATCGCTCCGCCGGCGGCGGTCGAGCCCCAGCTCGCCGCGGCTGGCGAGGAGGACGACCGCAAGCAGCGCGCCGGCCGTCCGGCGCGCGTGCAACCGCGCTTCAGAACGGCAGAGCTATCGAAGGAGGCGACATGAGCTACATCCCGAGAGTCGACGAGTCGAGCTGCATCGCCCAGGGCGACTGCGTCGAACTGGTCCCCGACGTGTTCCAGCTCGACGACTTCGCCAAGGTCGTCGGCGCCGGTCCTGACGACCTGATCCTGGCGGCCGCGCGTGAGTGCCCGGTCGAAGCGATCAGCGTGTTCGACTCGGAGACCGGCGAACAGGTCTACCCGTAGCGTGAGAGATGTCTCACGGAGACTACGTGTAACTACTGAAGGAGGCTGCGCGCGCCGCAGGTAGATGTTCACCGAGCTCGGAAGCGGTTCGACAGAAGGGTCTCGTGTGAACGTGCTGGCGGCTGTCTTCAACCTCAACCACCCGGCGCACACGGTGGATTGGAGCTTCATCCACCTGTCGGTCGCGAACGTCGTCGTGATCGGCCTGATGCTGATCGTGTTCGTCGCCGCGATCGTGCTGCCGTTCCCGGGCGCGGCGCAGCGCAGGCGGGGGCGAGGCCGATGAGCGCGACGCCCGGCGACGTGCGCCCGCGCTCGTGGACCGTTCGCGTCCGCGAAGCCGGGGTCGCGACGCTGCCGCCCGAGAAGCTCCTGCCCGACGGCCAGCCGACGTACGTCGCGTCGTGGATCTACGTGTTCGGCGTCGCCAGCATCGCCTCGCTCGTCGTGATCGTCGCCTCCGGTGCGATCCTCGCGCTGAAGGGGCCGGCGTGGTGGCACTTCACAGGGGTCGGGCACTTCTTCAACAGCATCCACATGTGGGCCGTCGAGCTGTTCTTCTTCGTGATGGTCGTGCACCTGTGGGGCAAGTTCTGGATGGCCGCGTGGCGCGGCGGGCGCGCGCGTGTGTGGGTGACCGGGGCGATCACGTTCCTCGTCGCCGTGCCGACGGCGCTGACCGGCTACGTCTCGCAGCAGAACTTCGATGCGCAGTGGATCTCGACGCAGGCCAAGGACGGGCTCAACGCGGTCGGCGTCGGCGCGTTCTTCAACGTCACGAACTTCGGCCAGATGTACAGCTACCACGTGCTGCTGCTGCCGGTCGCGGTGATCGCGCTCGTCGCCGCGCACGTGCTGCTCGTGCGCCGCCACGGCGTCGTGCCGCCGTTCGAGCTCGACAAGCGCGCCGCGGCCCTTGGCGCGCAGCGTCCGGGAGCGGACTCGTGAGTCGCATCGGCGAGGTCCTTCGCGGCAAGGACGACACGCGGCCGTGGAGCGGCGGCTACGCCCCGTACGACCTCGTCAAAGAGGCGGCGATCGCGATCGGCGTGATCGCGCTGCTGGCCGTCGTGCTGACGATCCTGCTCTCCTCGCCCGACGACAAGCCGAGCACGATCGCGCAGTGGTCGCGCCAGCAACCGGTCAACTTCGTCGCCGACGCCGCCAAGGAGCTGGCCGGCACGAGCGACACGGCGACGTACGGCCCGCCGTACAACCACAACGGCGAAGGCCAGCACGCCGCCTTCATCTACCTGCAGAAATGGCTCGGCGTGAGCCACCCGATCGACACGGCGGAGGACTTCGTGATCGGGCCGCTGCGGACGGTGCCCGACGATCCGGCGCTGCAGAGCGCGCTCGCCCAGTACGCGGCGGCGCCGGAGAAGCAGCGGAACGCGTGGGCCGAAGCGTATGCGAAGCCGCTCGAAGAACACGAAACGGCGATCGAAGAAGAAAAGACGCCGAACGGCGCCGTCGCGCTCGACCCGGCGACCGGCGCGGTGACGGTCAGGGCGAGCGAAGCGGGCCCGGTGCCGACGATGATGGGGAGCCTGCTCGATCTCGCCAAGAGCGGCGGCCTCGACGGCAGCCTCTTGACGAGCAGGCAGTTCTTCCAGACCGACTACACCAAGCCGCTGCTGTTCATGGCCGACGGAGGCCTGCTCGGGGAACGGGCGGAAGCCCAGCACCTGCTCGGCGAGCAGTGGGGGATGATGAACGAGACCGGCAGCTACCCGGGGCAGGCGTGGCTGTGGCTGTACGCGCTCTGGTACCAGGTCGAACCGTTCAAGGCCTCCGAAAACGCCGACATCCTCGTGATGCTGGTCATGGGCGTGCTCAGCCTCGCGTTCGTCTGCATCCCGTTCATCCCGGGAGTACGCAGCATCCCGCGCCGGATCCCCGTCTACAGGCTGATCTGGCGCGAGCACTACCGCTCGCAGCAGCGCGCCTCCTGAGGGCCGGGCGCCGGCTCAGGTTTCGAGCACGCCGCGCTCGATCGCATAGCCGACGAGCTCGGCACGCGAGGACAGGCGCAGCTTCTGCTGGATGTGCGAGCGGTGCGTCTCGACCGTGCGCACGCTGAGATACAGCTGCTGGGCGATCTCGGCGTTGGTGTGGCCGAGCGCAATCAGGCGCAGCACGTCGACCTCGCGCTCGGAGAGGTCGTCGGGCGGGCCCGGCGGCGGCTCCGACGCCAGCCGCGCGCCGAGGCGCGGGTTGAGGAAGCTTTCGCCGCGCGCCGCGCGGCGGACCGCCTCGACGAGCTCGTCGTCGGCGGCCTCCTTCAGCACGTAGCCGAGCGCGCCGCCGCCGAGCGCCTCGCGGGCGAACGCCGGCTCCTGCTGCATCGTCAGCACGACGATCTGCGTCTCCGGCGACTCCTCGCGGATCGCCGGGATCGCCTCGAGGCTCGAGCCGCCGGGCATGTTCAGGTCGAGCACGAGCACGGCCGGGTGGTGGCCGCGCACGTAGCGCTTGGCCGAGTCGACGTCGCTCGCCTCGGCGACGACCTCGAAGTCGGGCTCGCTGTCGAGCAGCAGGCGCAGCCCGCTGCGCACGACGGCGTGATCGTCGGCCAGCACGATGCGGATCTTGTCCGGCGCCGACTCGCCCTGCGGTGACTCCTCGGTTGCTGTCATCTTCGGGACCCTATCCTCTCCGCGCCGTCTTCAGACGGAGCTTGCCGGCACGTTCGTCTGATCCTCGCTGCGCGAATCATCGCCGCCGGCGCCGACGTCCGCCCCGCGGGGCAGCACGAGCAGTGAGCAGCGCGCGTGGCGCTGCAGGAAATCGGAGGTGCTGCCGAGCACGAGCCGACGCACGGGTCCGTAGCCCCGCGAGCCGGCGATCAGCAGGTCGACTTCGTCTCCGAACTGCGCGAGCTCCTCGCCGGTGAGGCCGTAGACGGCTTTCGCCTCGACGCCTTCGAGCGCCTGCAGCCTCCCGTTCGCCTTCGTCAGCATCTCGTCGACGCTTTCGGCGACCGGCGGCACGATCAGGCCGGTGTACGCGTACGTCGGGATCGCGACGACTTCGAGCACGTTGACGAGCGCGCGCGTCTGCGTGGCGATCTCGCGCGCGACCGACAGCGCCATCTCGCTCTCGGGCGATTCGTTGTAGGCGACGCCGATCTTCGCGATCGGCGTCGGCGCCTCGGCGTAGCCGGCCGCGGCGATCGCGACCGCGCACGGCGCGCCGTTGAGCGCGGCGCGCGTGTCGTCGCCGAGCATCGCGCGGCCGAGCGGGCCGCGGCTGGTCGAGCCGACGACGATCAGATCGGCGCCGAGCTCCTGCGCCCGTTCGTGCAGCCCGCGGCCGGGGCTGAGCGCGACGGCGCTGGTCAGCTTGGCCTCGACGCCGGCCTCGGCGCGCTCGCGTTCGAGCAGCTCCTCAGAAGCTCGACGCTCGTCCTCGAGCATGCCCGGCGTGATCGCATGGGCCGGGTGGAGCCTTCCGGCGCGAACGTGCGCGAGGGTCAGCTTGCCGTCGGCGGCGATGAGGTGGCGGGCGAGCTCGATCGCGTCGCGACCGTTCGGCCTCCCGTCGACTCCAACGAGCGCGTTCTTGAACATCGGTCGTCTTCTCCTTGATCGTGTCGAGCCCAGGCTACGAGTCCTCGAGTGTGGCGGTATCCGGACGCTCCCCGGCGGGGATTGCGGAGTACTACGGAGTATGGCCGCTGCGACGGCCTACGATGAGGGCACCTTGACCGAGCGACCGGATCCTCTCGCTGACGAGGAGGCGCGCGCGATCGACGCGTACTGGCGTGCGGCCAACTACCTGTCGGTCGGTCAGATCTACCTGCTGGCGAATCCGCTGTTGCGCGAGCCGCTGCGGATCGAGCACGTCAAGCCGCGGCTGCTCGGGCACTGGGGCACGACGCCGGGCCTGAACTTCGTCTACGCGCACCTCAACCGCCTGATCCGCCGGCGTGACCTCAGCGTGATCTACGTGACCGGTCCCGGCCACGGCGGCCCGGGACTCGTCGCCAACACCTACCTCGAGGGCACCTACACCGAGCTCTACCCGCACGTCGGCCACGACGAGGAGGGACTGCGCCGGCTGTTTCGCCAGTTCTCGTTCCCCGGTGGGATCCCGAGCCACGTCGCGCCGGAGACGCCGGGATCGATCCACGAGGGCGGCGAGCTCGGCTACTCGCTCGTGCACGCGTTCGGCGCGGCGTTCGACAACCCGGATCTGCTCGTCTGCTGCGTCGTCGGCGACGGCGAGGCCGAAACCGGTCCGCTCGCCGCGAGCTGGCACTCGAACAAGTTCCTCGATCCGGCTCGCGACGGCGCGGTGCTGCCGATCCTGCACCTCAACGGCTACAAGATCGCCGCGCCGACCGTGCTCGCGCGGATCCCGCAGGAGGAGCTGCGCGCGCTGCTGCGCGGCTACGGCTACGAGCCGCGCTTCGTCGAGGGCTCCGAGCCGGCGGCGATGCACGAGCTGATGGCGGCGACGCTCGACGACGTCAGCGACGAGATCGCCGCGATCCAGCGTCGCGCGCGAGAAGGAGATCCGGCCCACCCCGCCTCGCGTCCGCGCTGGCCGATGATCGTCCTGCGCACGCCGAAGGGCTGGACGGGACCGAAGCTGGTCGACGGGCTGCCCGCCGAGGGCTCGTTCCGCTCGCACCAGGTGCCGCTCGCCGATCCGCAGCGCAAGCCCGAGCATCTGCGCCAGCTCGAGCAGTGGATGCGCTCCTACGGACCCGAGGAGCTGTTCGACGAGGGCGGCGCGCTGAAAGGGGAGCTGGCGGCGCTCGCGCCGCGCGGCGAGCGGCGGATGGGCGCCAACCCGCACGCCAACGGCGGCCTGCTGCTGCGCGCCCTGGAGCTGCCCGACTTTCGCGAGCACGCCGTCGAGGTGCCGCGGCCGGCGACGATCGTCGAGCGAAGCGACGCGCGTGCTCGGCGGCTTCCTGCGCGAGGTGATCGAGCGCAACCGCGATCGCTTCCGGATCGTCGGACCGGACGAGACCGCGTCGAACCGCCTCGACGCCGTGTTCGAGGCGACCGACCGTACGTGGGAGGCCGAGCGCAGGCCCGACGACGACCACCTCGCGCCGGACGGACGCGTGATGGAGGCGCTCTCCGAGCATCTCTGCCAGGGCTGGCTCGAGGGCTACGTGCTGACCGGCCGGCACGGCCTGTTCAACTGCTACGAGGCGTTCATCCACATCGTCGACTCGATGTTCAACCAGCACGCCAAGTGGCTGAAGGTCTCGCGCGAGATCCCCTGGCGGCGGCCGATCGCCTCGCTCAACTACCTGCTCTCCTCGCACGTCTGGCGCCAGGACCACAACGGCTTCTCCCACCAGGACCCGGGCTTCATCGACCACGTCGTCAACAAGAAGGCCGAGATCGTCCGCGTCTACCTGCCGCCGGACACCAACTGCCTGCTGTCGGTCGCCGACCACTGCCTGCGCAGCCGCGACTACGTCAACGTGATCGTCGCCGGCAAGCAGCCGGCGCTCAACTACCTCACGATCGACGAGGCGATCGCACACTGCACGCGCGGGATCGGCGTGTGGGACTGGGCGAGCAACGACGATCGGGGGGAGCCCGACGTCGTGCTCGCGTGCGCCGGCGACGTGCCGACGCTCGAGACGATCGCCGCCGCCGCGATCCTCAGGCGCGAGCTGCCCGAGCTGAAGGCGCGGGTCGTCAACGTCGTCGACCTGATGCGCCTGCAGCCCGACTCCGAGCACCCGCACGGCCTCCCCGACGAGGAGTTCGACACGCTGTTCACGACCGGGCAGCCGGTGATCTTCGCCTACCACGGCTATCCGCTGCTGATCCACCGCCTGACCTACCGTCGCACCAACCACGACAACCTCCACGTGCGCGGCTACAAGGAGGAGGGCACGACGACGACGCCGTTCGACATGGTGATGCTCAACGACCTCGACCGCTTCCACCTGGTGATCGACGTGATCGACCGCGTGCCGGGACTGCGCGAGCGCGCGGCGCACCTGCGCCAGCGAATGAGCGACGAGCGGCTGCGCCATCGCGCGTACACGCGCGAGCACGGCGACGACCCGCCCGAGCTGCGCGACTGGGTCTGGCCCGACCCGGCCGAGCCGAGCCCCGCCGACGGCCCGGCGCCGGCGGGCGCGGGCGACGCCGGCTGAGAAGCCGTGCGCGTGCTCGTCGTCAACGCCGGCTCGAGCAGCCTCAAGCTGAGCCTGCTCGACGAGCGCGACACGGTTCTCATCGAACGCGAGCTCGCCGCGCCCAGCGCACGGATCGACGCCGGCGAGCTGCGCGCGGCGCTCGCCGTCGGGCTCGGCGAGGCCGACGCCGTCGGCCACCGGATCGTCCACGGCGGCGAGCGCTTTCGCGCGCCGGTGCGGATCGACGACGAGGTCGAGCGCGCGCTGCGCGAGCTGACCGAGCTGGCGCCGCTGCACCAGCCGAAGTCGCTCGCCGCGCTCGACGCCGTCGCCGCGGCGCTCCCGCGGATCCCGGCCGTCGCGTGCTTCGACACCGCCTTCCACGCGACGATGCCGCTCTCGGCGCAGACGTTCGCGCTGCCTGCCGAGTGGCGCGAGCGCTGGGGATTGCGCCGCTACGGCTTCCACGGGCTCTCGCATCAGTGGGTCGCGCGCCGCGCGCCCGAGCTCCTGCATCGTCCCGCCGACGGGCTGCGCCTCGTGAGCTGCCACCTCGGAGCCGGCGCGTCGCTGTGCGCGATCTCGGGCGGCGAGTCGATCGACACGACGATGGGCTTCACGCCGCTCGACGGGCTCGTGATGGCGACGCGCTCGGGCAGCGTCGATCCGGGCATGCTGCTGTGGCTGGCCGAGCGCGAGCGGTTCTCGCCGGAGGAGCTCGCCGAGACGCTCGAGCATCGCTCGGGCCTGCTCGGGCTGTGCGGCACGGCCGACATGCGCGAGGTGATCGAGCGCGCCGAGCGGGGCGATGCGCGCGCGGAGCTCGCGCTCGCGGTCTACCTGCGCAGCCTGCGCGCCGGGATCGCGGCGATGGCCGCCGCGCTCGGAGGCCTCGACGCGCTCGTCTTCACCGGCGGCGTCGGCGAGCGCGCCGCGGCCGTTCGCGAGCGCGCGTGCGGCGGCCTCGGCTTCCTCGGCGTCTCGCTCGAGCACGAGCGCAATCGCGACCTGCACGGCGACGGCGCGATCTCCGCCGCCGGCTCCGCGGTCGCGGCGCTCGTCATCGCCGCGCGCGAGGACCGCGAGATCGCGCGTCAGGTCAGGGCGACGCTCGCGGGCTGAGTTGCGGGCTCGCGAGCGGCTCGCCGCGCGGCGTCAGCAGCGCCCGCACGCCGAACGTGCAGACGGCGAGGCTGACGATCGACGCGGCGACGATCGCGGTCGCGACCTGCGAGGAGAGCACGCCCTCGGCGAGGCCGAGCGAGGCGACGGCGGCGGGCACGCCGAGCTGCGCGGTGGCCGACAGCCCGGCGCTCGCCGGCAGTCCTCGCAGCGAGCTCGCGAGCACGTGGATGATCACGTTGAGCGCCGCGAGCGCAGCGGCGAGCGCGATCATCGTCGGGTGGCTGAACAGGCCGCGCAGGTCGAGCTGCGCGCCGAGCAGCACGAAGTACAGCGGCACGAAGAACCCGTCGGCGACGCCGCGCATCTGCGTCGAGAGCCGTTTCGGGCCGCCGATCAGCGCGACCATCGCTCCCGCCGCGAAGCCGGCGATCAGGACGCTCGTGCCGCTCTTCTGGGCGATCCAGGCGAGCAGGAACAGCACGAGCAGCGACAGGCGCAGGTCGAGCGCCCAGTGGCGCGTCTTCGAGAGGTGCCGCACGCGGCCCACCCACTCGTGACCCGCGAGCAGCTGGCTCGCGCCGTACAGCGCGAGCACGGCGAGCACGACGAGCGTGCCGCCGAGCACCGCGTGCGCGATCCGCCCGGGCTGCAGCACGATCGGCACCGACAGGATCGTGATGACGTCGGCGATCGTGATCTGCGCCATCACGGCGAACACCGCCGACCCTTCGGCGCCGGCCTCCTGAAAGGCCGGCAGCAGCACCGCCGCCGAGCCGGACGCGAGCACGACGGCGTACACGGCCGCGTGCGCCGTGCCGGCGAGCGCGGCCGCGGCGAACGCGGCGGGGACGGCGAGCACGCTGACGCACAGCGCGAGCAGCGCGCCGTCGCGCAGCGACGCGCGCAGGCGTGGCTCGCGCAGCGGCAGGTGCATGCCGACGGTCAGCATCAGCATCGCGAAGCCGACCTGCCCGAGGAACGACAGCGTCGCGCCGCTCGGGTTCACGGCGCGCAGCCCCGTGTCGCCGACGAGCACGCCGGCCAGCAGCTCGCCGATCATGACCGGCACGAAGCGCCTCCCCGAGAGCGCGAGCAGCGGGCCTGCCAGCCCGGCGAGCACGATCACGAGGAGGGTCTCGAAGCTCATCTCCGAAGGAGCCTAAGACCTCGCTTCGCTCAGGTGCACGATCCGCTCGCAGCTCGCGGCCAGCTCGGGGTCGTGCGTGATCAGCAGCACGCCGCCTCCGCGCCGCTCGCGCAGCACGCCGGCGATCACGCGCCCGGCCAGCGGCGCGTCGAGATGCGCGCTCGGCTCGTCGAGGATCACGAAGCGCGCGTCGCTGATCATCGCCCGTGCGAGCGCGATCCGCGCGCGCTGCCCGCCCGAGAGCAGCTCGCCGTCCTCGCCGACGAGCGTGTCGAGCCCTTGCGGCAGCGTCGCGAGGAAGCCGTCGAGCTCGACCGTGCGCAGCGCGGCGAGCAGCTCCTGCTCGCTCGCCTCGCGCCGGGCGAGCAGCAGGTTCTCGCGGATCGTCGTGTTGAACAGGTGCGCGTCCTGCCCGCACAGGAGCACCGCGCGGCGCAGCTCGTCCTGGCTGCACTCGCGCACGTCGACGCCGCCGAGCGTGACGCTGCCGCGGTCCGGGTCGCGCAGGCGCACGAGCAGCTCGGCGAGCGTGCTCTTGCCGGCGCCGCTCGGCCCGACCAGCGCGACGTGCTCACCCGGAGCGACCGCGAGCGTCGCCCCGTCGAGCGCCGTTGGCTCCTCGGGCGCATAGCGCACGCTGACATCGCTCGCGCGCAGCGCGCCGCCCTGCGGCAGGGCTCGCGGCCGCGACGGATCGGCGACGAGCGCGGGCTGGGAGACGATCTCGTGCACGCGTCCGGCGGCGGTCGCGCAGGCGCGCAGGCTGCGCGCGGCGGCCGGCAGCGGCGCGACGGCGTCGACGGCGGCCAGGAACAGGAACGCGAGGGCCGCGAGCAGCACGCCGCTGAGCGTCCCCGCGTGCACGGCGCCGATCGCGAGCACGAGCACGAGCACGAGGCCGGCGCCGGCCAGCGTCCCGCCGAGCCCGGTCGCCAGCGAGCAGGCCAGCGCGTCACCGCGGGCGAGGCGCCCGAGCTCGGCGTCGCCGCGCGCGAGCGCTTGCAGGCGCTCCTCGGCGCGTCCGCACATGACGAGCTCGCCGGCGCCGTCGATGCTCTCGACGAGCTCGCCGAGCAGGCGCGCGCGGACGCCGGCCTGGCGGCGCCCGCTGCGTGCGGCTACCGTCGCGCTGATCCAAGGCAGCGCGAGCGCCGCGAGCGCCAGCGCGGCGAGAACGGCGGCGCCGGCGCTCGGCAGGATCACCCAGGCGGCGACCGTCGCGCCGGCGATCACGAGCAGCGCCGCGAGCACCGGCACGAGGCCGCGCAGGTAGAGGTCGGCCAGCGTGTCGACGTCGCCGACGAAGCGCGCGAGCAACTCGCCGTCGCCGCGGCGCAGCGGGCCGGGAAGCAGCGGCGCCAGGCGCGCGTAGAAGCGTGCGCGCACGCGTGCGAGCTGGCGCAGCGCGAGGTCGTGCGAGGCCAGGCGCTCGCCGTAGCGCAGCGCCGCGCGCGCCAGACCGCACGCGCGCACGGCGACGATCGCGACCATCAGCGCGAGGATCTGCGGCCGCTGTGCGGCGCGCGAGATCAGGTAGCCGGACGTCGCCAGCAGGCCGATCGCGGCCGCGCTCGCGCCGGCCGAGAGGACGACCGAGAGCGCCAGTCGCGAGCCCTCGCGCCGCTCCAGGCGCCCGACGGCGAGCAGTGAGCGCATCGCGCTCATACGGCCACCGCCGCGATCGCGCGCTCGCGCTCGCGCTCGGCCAGGCGACCGCGCTCGATCCGCAGCACGCGATCGGCGTGCTCGGCGAGCACGGCGTGGTGGACGATCAGCAGCGTCGTGCGCCCGTGCGTGAGCGCCGGCAGCGTCGCCGCGATCTCGCGCGTGCTGCGCTCGTCGAGGTTCGCCGTCGGCTCGTCGAGCACGAGCAGGCACGCGTCGCGCAGCAGCGCGCGCGCGAGCGCGATGCGCTGGCGCTGCCCCGCCGACAGCCGCCGCGCGCCGTCGCCGAGGGTCGTGTCGAAGCCGTCCGGCAGCGCCTCGATGAACTCGAGCGCCCCGACCGACGCCGCCGCCTGCTCGATCTGCTCGCGTCCGGCGTCCGGCGCGCCGAGCGCGATGTTCTCGGCGACGCTGCCGGCGAACAGCTGCGCGCGCTGCGGCGCCCACGCGACCTGCGCGCGCCACGCTTCGGCGTCGAGCTCGCGCAGGTCGACGCCGCCGCACGTGACGCGCCCGTCGCTCGGGTCGGCGAGTCGCATCAGCAGCCGCGCGACCGTGCTCTTGCCGGCGCCGCTCGGGCCGACGAGCGCCGTCACCTCGCCAGGTACGAGCTCGAGCTCGAGGCCGTCGAGCGCGCGCGCCGGCCGCTCGGGGTAGTCGTAGCCGACGTGCTCCAGGCGGATCGGCTCGCGCGCCGGGTCCGGCAGCCGCCGCGGGCGCGGGCGTGGGCGCGGCGGCTCGGCGAGCTGCGGCGGCTCGTCGAGCACCGCGAAGATCCGCTGCGCGGCCGCCGTGCCGTCGGCGCTCGCGTGGAACTGCTGACCGACGGCGCGCAGCGGCCCGTACAGCTCGGGCGCGAGCAGCAGCACGGTGAGGCCGGCCGTCAGGTCGAGATAGCCGCCGGCGAGCTGCACGCCGATCGTCGCGGCGACGAGCGCCGTGCCGATCGTCGCGCACAGCTCGAGCACGAGCGCCGAGAGGAACGCGACACGCAGCGTGTCGATCGTCTCGCGGCGGTAGCGCTCGCCGACCTCGGCGAGGATCCGCGCCTGCGCGTGCTCGCGCCGATGCGCGCGCAGCGTCGGCAGCCCGCGCACGACGTCGAGGAAGTGCGCGGACAGCAGCGCGAGCGAGCGCCAGCGACGGTTCGTGTGCGCCTGCGCGCGCTTGCCGATCAGGACCATGAAGACGATCAGGATCGGCACGGTCACGGCGAGGATCGCGGCGCTGATCGGGTCGATCGAGGCGGTCCACGCGAGCACCGCGAGCGGCACGACGCCCGCGAGCACGAGCTGCGGCAGGTATCCCGCGAACCAGCTCTCCAGCGCGTCGACGCCCTGCACGGCGGCGGCCGCGAGCTCGCCCGTGCGCGCCTGCTCGGGGCGGCCGGAGGGGCAGCGCAGCAGCAGGTGGCGCGCCAGCCGTGCGCGCAGCTCGGACATCATCCGCTGCGCGCCGAGCCGCCCCGACAGCTCGAACGCACCGCTGGTCGCGGCGCGCGCGAGCAGCACGGCGCCGAGCGCGATCAGCTGCGGGCGCAGCTCGAGGACCGTCGCGCGGTGCAGCGCGGCGCGGTCGATCACGTACGCGAGCAGCGCCGCCTGGGCGACGATCAGCGCGGCGCCGAGCACGCCGAGCGCGCCGGCGAGCGCGAGGTGCACGCGCGCGGCCGCGCTCTCGCGCAGCAGTCGGCGGTCGACCGGCGCCGGCACCGGACTACGCCGGCGAGGGCGGCTCGGCCGGCCTGGAGCGCGCGCGGTCGCCGGCGCCGTCGCCCGCGCCGGTCGCGCCGCGGTCGCGTCCGAGCCGGTTGAGGACGTCGATCGGCGTCGGCGTGCCGTCGAAGTCGTCGCGGCCGAGCCGGTGGCGGAAGACCCAGTAGGTCCAGCCCTGGTAGAGCAGCACGATCGGCACGAAGATCACGGCGACGACGGTCATCACGGTCTGCGTGTAGTGCGTCGAGGACGCGGCGACGAGCGTCAGGTCGTTGGCGCTCGCCGTCGTCGAAGGCAGCGCGTTCGGGAACAGCCAGACGAACAGGCTCGTGAACAGCAGCGCGATCGCGCCGGCGCTGAGCGCGAAGGCGCGACCGTCGCGCTCGCGTGCGAGCTGGAACGGCACGGCCGCCGCGAGCGCCACGGCGAGGACGGCGATCGCCTGCGCCGAGAGCTTGCCGCCACCGCTGTCCTGATCGAGCGCCGTCCACAGCACGAAGCCGGCCATCAGCAGAACCGTCGCGATCGAGGCCCGCTGCGCCACGGCCCGCGCCCGGGCCGTGATCTCACCGCGCGTGCGCAGCGCGAGGAAGATCGCCCCGTGCGACAGGAACAGCGCGAGCGTCGTCAGGCCGCCGAGCAGCGCGTACGGATGCAGCAGGTCCCACAGCGACGCGGTCACGTTGTGCTGGGCGTTCATCGGCACGCCGCGGACGATGTCCGCCCAGCCGACGCCCCACAGCAGCGCCGCGAGGAAGCTGCCGATCACGGCCGCCCACTCCCACGTCGCGCGCCACCGCGGCGAGTCGTCCTTGCCCCAGAACTCGAACGAGACGCCGCGCACGATCAGCGCCGCGAGGATCAGGAACAGCGCCAGGTAGAAGCCCGAGAACAGGCTCGCGTACCAGCCCGGGAAGGCGGCGAACGTCGCGCCGCCGGCGGTCAGCAGCCAGACCTCGTTGCCGTCCCAGACGGGGCCGATCGTGTGGATGATCATCCGCTTGTCGGTCTCGTCGCGTCCGAGCGCGCGCAGCAGCATGCCGACGCCGAAGTCAAAGCCCTCGAGCACGAAGTAGCCGATCCACAGCACGCCGATCAACAGGAACCAGAGCGTCTGCAGGAAGTTGGGGTCGTGCACGGCCGGCGTTTCTCCTCAGTAGGCGAGGACGAGGTCTTCGCGACGCTCGCGCTCGTGGTCGGGGGGGCGGGGGGTCTCGTCGGGCTCGGGCTGCGGCCCGTGCGCGATCTCGCGCAGGAACAGGCGCCCGCCGATCGCGAGCAGCACGCCGTAGAGCAGCGTGTAGCCGACGATCGTGATGATCAGCGAGCTCGAGCCGACCAGCGGCGAGCGCGCGTCGCTCGTCTTCAGCAGGCCGTAGACGACCCACGGCTGACGGCCCATCTCGGTGAAGATCCAGCCGGTCAGGTTGGCGAGCACCGGCAGCGCGGCGCCGGCGACGGCGATCCGCAGGAACCAGCGCGTGCGCTCGAGCACGCCGCGGCGAATCAGCCACAGCCCGAGCAGCGGCAGCAGCACGAGCAGCACGCCCGCGCCCGCCATCAGCCGGAACGTCCAGTAGGTGACGCCGATGATCGGCACGTAGTCGCCGGGGCCGTATTTGGCCTGCTCTTCGGCGTTGATCTGGTTGATCCCCTTGACTTCGCCGTTCCACGACGCCGTACCGATGATCGACAGCAGGTGGGGGATGCGAATGTCGGTGTTGAGGTGGGTCGGGTGGCGTTCGAACGGCCCGACCGCGAACAGCGAGAGGCTCGCGCCCTTCTTCGAGTTGTACAGCGCCTCGGCCGCGGCCATCTTCATCGGCTGCTGTTTCTCCATCAGCGTGCCCTGCGCGTGGCCGAACGCGCCCGTCGCGATCGCGGCGACGAGCGTCAGCGGCAGCACGGCGCGCGCCGAGCGTGCGTAGACCGCGTTGTCGCGTCCCCGCAGCATTCCGAACGCGCAGATCGCGAGCACGAGCATCCCGGCGGTGACGAACGCGCCGATCACGGTGTGCGGAAAGGCGAGCAGCACCGTCGAGTTGGTCAGCACCGAGAAGATGTTCTTCAGCTCGGCGCGGTGCGTGGCGTGGTTGATCGCGTAGCCGACCGGGTGCTGCATCCAGGAGTTGGCGGCGAGGATGAAGTACGCCGAGAGCACCGTGCCCAACGCCGTCAGCCAGATCGTCGCGAGGTGGACCTTCGGCGAGAGCTTGCCCCAGCCGAAGATCCACAGGCCGACGAACGTCGACTCGAGGAAGAACGCGGCGAGGCCCTCCATCGCCAGCGGCGCGCCGAAGATGTCGCCGACGTAGCGCGAGTACTGC
This sequence comes from uncultured Solirubrobacteraceae bacterium, assembly GCA_963782925.1. Lineage (GTDB taxonomy): Bacteria > Actinomycetota > Thermoleophilia > Solirubrobacterales > Solirubrobacteraceae > Palsa-744. Next base: position 368,811 of record CAWALH010000002.1, on the reverse strand, counting down.
GACCAGTTCATCCCGAACTGGAACTCCTGGACGATCCCGGTGACGACGCCGATCGCGATCGACAGCAGCATGAACTTGCCCCAGAAGCGCGTCGCGCGCAGCCACACCTCGTCCTTCGAGCGGTACCAGCGCGTCTGGCAGTAGGCGACCCACGCCGCCAGGCCGATCGACATCGGCACGAAGATGAAGTGGAAGAGCGTCGTGATCCCGAATTGCAGCCGCGCGAGTTCGAGCGTGTTCACGGCGTCGAATCTATGGAGGGCCTAAAGCCGCGCCATCGGGTCTTCCACGTGTTCGCCTGCGTGAAAACTACGGGCCGAGTCTGCGGACGCGCCCGGCAGCGCGCGCACCGGCCGTCCCGTCGTGACCGCGTGCTCGTGCAGCGTCGCGACCGCCTCGGCCTCGACGGGGCGCGAGAAGAGGAAGCCCTGTCCCCGCTCGCAGCCCGCGAGTTGCAGCGCCCGCAGCTGCGCCTCGTCCTCGATCCCCTCGGCGAGCGTCGCGATTCCCAGCGACCTGGCGAGCTGCACGACCGTGTCGATCAGCGCCGCCGACTCGCGGCTGGTGACGATGCCGGCGACGAACGAACGGTCGATCTTCAGCGAGTCTGCCGGGAACTGGCGCAGGTAGGCGAGCGAGCTGTAGCCCGTGCCGAAGTCGTCGATCGCGATGCGGACGCCGAGCGCCTTCAGCTCGTGCAGGCGCGTGACGCTTGCCTCGGCGTTGCGCATCAGCGCGGTCTCGGTGATCTCGAGCGTCAGCCGGCTCGGCTCGAGGCCGCTGTCGAGCAGCGCGCGGCGCACGTCTTCGACGAGGTTCTCGGTCTCGAGCTGGCGCATCGAGACGTTGACGGCGACGCCCAGCGCGTGGCCGTCGCGCGCCCACGCCGCGCCCTGGCGACATGCCGCGAACAGCGCCCAACGGCCGATCGGGACGATCATCCCGCTCCGCTCGGCGATCGGCACGAACTGGCTCGGCTCGACGACGCCGCGCGTTGGGTGCTCCCAGCGGATCAGCGCCTCGGCGCCGGTCATGCGCTCGCTCCGCAGGTCGACGGTCGGCTGATAGAGCATGAACAGCTCGTCGCGCTCGAGCGCCTCGGTCAGGTCCAGCTCGAGCGTCAGGCGGTCCTCCGAGGCCGAGCGCAGGCTTGCGTCGAACAGCTCGCAGCAGTCGCCGCCGCGCGCCTTCGCCTCGTACAGCGCGAGGTCGGCGTTGCGCAGGAGCTCATCGGCGGTGCAGTGCGTCTCGACCGCGATGCCGATGCTGGCCGTGAGCGAGAGCCAGCGCCTGACTCTCGCGCTGAGATCGTAGGGTTGGCGCAGCGTCTCGAGCAGGCGTTCGGCGATCGGCTCGGGTCCGGCGCCGGGCGCCGGCTCCTCGAGCAGCACGACGAACTCGTCGCCGCTTAGGCGCGCCGCCGTGTCGCCGCCGCGCACGAACGAGCCCAGCCGTTTGGCGACGATCCGCAGCAGCTCGTCGCCGGCGGCGTGGCCGAACGTGTCGTTGACGTGCTTGAAGCCGTCGAGGTCGATGTACAGCACGGCCACCGGGACCTGCGTGCGGCGGGCGCGTGTGAGCATCTGTCCGAGGCGATCGAGCGCGAGCGGACGGTTGGGCAGCCCCGTGAGCGGGTCGTGCAGGGCCTGATGGCGCAGCTCGCCGGTCTTCTCGCGCACGAGCCCGAGCGCGCGCTCGCGCGAGCGCGTCAGCAGCCGCACGATCGCGAACAGCAGCAGGCTGACGAACGCGCCGACGGCGAACGTCAGCGCGCCCTGCAGGTTCGCGGAGAGTCCGCTCGCGGCGTGCGACTGGGAGACCGAGAGCGCCCACGGGCCTTCGATGTCGAACGTCGTGCGGCGCCTGAAGTCACCGGAGCGAGCGACTCGCCCGCCACGGGTGACGAGCGCCATCGCCGCGCCCGGGTTCGCGTGGTAGAGCGCGAGGCCGAGACCCCGGTGATCGCTGCGCGCCGCGTGGATCAGGCTCTGGAGGTCGAACGAGCTGACGAGCCAGCCGGCGACCGCCGCGCGGCGCTCGGCCACCGTCGCGGTCGGTCGATGCGCGTTGTAGAACGCCGTCTCGAAGAACGTCGTGCGAATGCCCTGCACGGTGGCCGGCAGCACGAACAGTTCGCCCGTGTCCGTCTCGGCGCGGAGCGCCGGCGCCTCGACCCTTCCGATCGGCGAGTCGGGGGAGCACCAGTCGGCCTGGACCATGTGTGCGATCGTCGGCTGAAGCGGACCGGCGACAAGCACTCCGGCCGCCACCGTGCACGCCGGCGCGCCACCGCTCGACGGCAGCGGCTCGGTCTCGTCGCCGACGAACGCGCGAAACGCCGGGTCCGCGTTGCGCCGCGCCTGCAACGAGGCGCGCTCGCGGGGCGAGAACGGAAGCACGACGCTCGTCCCGAGGCTTCCCGTCTGGCGCCGGCGTCCCTGCAGCGTCGAGAACCAGCGCTCGAAGCGAGACGCGCTCATGTTCGGCTCCATCGTCAACATGGCTCGCACCGCGACGACGAAGTCGGCGTCGCGGCGGAGCATCGTATGCAGCGTCGCCGTCACGTCGGCGGCGGTCGTCGCGAACGAGTCGTGCTGCTCGTCGTGGACGTTCGCGCGCCACCACAGCGAGCCGGCGAACGAGCCGACGAGGCCGAGCACGAGTATCGCCGCGGCGAGCGCCGGTGTCCGCCTGCTCCGCGGCGGGGCGGCACGCTTCGCTACGGATCGGAGGGGCACTCGAATCCGCTCGAGCGGGTGCATGTGAAGAGCATCGTGAGCACCCCGCGGTCGAGACGCCCGTAGTAGCCCGTAATTCCAACTGTTGAATCTACGACGTGCCGGGACGGTTCCGCGACAGACCTCGTCAAACGTGCGCAGCGGGCTCCGGCGCGCCCGTCGGCCGTGCGTCGCGCCGTCGCTCGAGCAGCGTGCGACGGAGCGCGTCGGCGCCCCACACGACGAACGGGTACGGCAGCAGCACGACGAGGTCGCGCGCCGGCAGCGCGGCGGTGCCGAGCAGCGACTGCAGCGGCGGTGCGTAGATGAACACCGCCGCCAGCGCCAGCTCGGCGAGGATCGCGTAGAGCAGATACGGATTGCCGAAGAAGCCGTTCGCGCGCAGCGAGCCCGACTGCGTGCGCACGGCGAACGCCGTGCCGATCTGCCCGGCGATCATCCCGGCGAAGAACATCGTCGTCGCCTGCAGGTAGGCGTGGTGCAGCGGGTGGCCGCTGGAGACGGGCGCGCCGGAGTGCCAGCCCGCTTTCGCGAGCACGTAGAAGAACCCGCCCAGGGACAGCGCGGAGATGATCAGGCCGAGGAACAGCCAGGCGCGAAGCAGCATCGCTTTGCGGATCACGCTCTCGCCGGGTGGGCGCGGCGGTCGCTCCATCGAGCCGGCCTCGGCCGGGTCGCGCGCGAGCGCGAGCGACGGCAGCGTCTCGGTGCCGACGTCGAAGGCGAGGATCTGCATCACGGTCAGCGGCAGCGGGATCGCGCCGCCCGCCAGCGCGAACAGCAGGAACGGCACGACCTCGGGCGTGGCGTGGGCGAAGATGTAGACGATGAACTTGCGGACGTTGTCGTAGACGCGCCGTCCGGCCTCGATCGCGACGACGATCGTCGCGAAGTTGTCGTCGGTCAGCACCATCGTCGAGGCCTCGCGCGCGACGTCGGTGCCCGAGCGTCCCATCGCCACGCCGATGTCCGCGCGCCGCAGCGCCGGCGCGTCGTTGACGCCGTCGCCGGTCATCGCGATCACGTGGTGCTCGGCGCGCAGCGCTTCGGCGATCTGCAGCTTCGCCTCCGGCGACGCGCGCGCGAAGACGAGCTCCTCGTCGCCGGCGAGCACCTCGCGCAGCTCGCGCTCGTGGCGGTGGTCGATCCGCGAGGCGTCGACCGCGCGCGGCTCCCGACCGCCGCCGATCCCGACCTGCTTGGCGATCGCCGCGGCGGTCAGCGGATGGTCGCCGGTGATCACGATGACGCGGATGCCGGCGCGGTGGCACGCGGCCACGGCGTCCGCGACCTCCGGCCGCGCCGGGTCGCGCATCGTCACGAGTCCGGCGAAGCACAGGTCGCGCTCGACCTCGGCGCGCTCCTGCGGGACCTCGCCGACGATCGCGCGGCGGGCGAGCGCAAGCACGCGCAGCCCGTCCGAGGCGAAGCTCTCGACCTGACGCGAGATCAGCTCGCGCGTCGCCGCGTCGAGCGGGCGCTCGCCGTCGGCGTCGAGCGCGGTCGAGCAGCGCGGCAGCAATGACTCGGGCGCTCCCTTGGTGTGCAGCTCGAGGCTGTCGTCGGCGGACCGATCGATCGTCGACATCAACTTCAGCTGCGGGTCGAAGTGGAACTGGCCGACGCGCCGCGCGCCGCGCGCCGCCGGGTTGATCGCGACGCCGAGCGCGCGCCCGGTGAGCAGGACGGCGACCTCCGTCGGGTCGCCGGTGGCCGGCTTGGCCGTCGGGTCGTCGCCGTCGGCGATCGTCGCGTTGTTGCACGCGACGGCGATCTCCGCGAGCGCCGCGAGCGCGCGCTCGGCGCTCGGCGGCGCGCTCTGCGCGAGGCGGCCGTCCTGCCCGCCGTCGGCCATCGCGACCTCGCCGGCGAGCGTCCAGGCGGCCGTCGGGCGCATCCGGTTCTGCGTCAGCGTGCCGGTCTTGTCGGTGCAGATCACGTCGGTCGAGCCGAGCGTCTCGACGGCGCTGAGGCGCTTGACGAGCGCTCCGCGGCGGGCCATCGCGCTCACCGCGACGGCCAGCGCCAGCGTGATCACCGGCAACAGGCCCTCGGGCACGTTGCCCGCGAGCAGCCCGACGGCGAACACGACGCTGTCCTTCAGCGACAGGCCCGCGCCGAGGATCGCGATCGGGATGAACGCGACCGCCATCGCGATCGCGACCGCCGCGATCAGCCACGCGACTCGCCGAACCTGACGCTCGAGCGGGCTCGGCTCCTCTTCGACCCGCTCCGACAGCGCTGCGATCCGCCCCAGCTCGGTGTGCATGCCGGTGGCGAACACGACGCCGGTCGCTTCCCCCTCGGTGCAGCTCGTGCCGCTGAAGACGAGGTCGCGCGCCTCCAGGCGCGGCACGCCGCGCTCGGCCGGCTCGGCCGAGCGCGTGACGGGCGCCGACTCGCCGGTCAGCGTCGAGATGTCGATCTCGACGGCCCCCGTCAGCAGGTGCATGTCCGCGGGGACGCGATCGCCCTCGTTGAGCACGGCGACGTCGCCGGGAACCAGCTCGGCGGCGGGGATCGGCCGGCGCTCGCCGTCGCGCAGCACGACCGCCTGCTGGGGCAGGTAGCCGGCGAGCGCCTCGACGGCGCGTTCGGCCTCGAGCTCCTGCACGAACGCGAAGCCGGCGTTGAGGAAGACCACGAGCACGACGGCGACGGCGACCGTGACGTTGCCGACCGCCAGCGACAGTCCGCCGGCGAGCCACAGCAGCAGCGCCAGCGGATGCGTGAGCTGCCGCGCCAGCTCGCGCGGCCAGCGCAGACCCTCGCGACGGGTCAGCGCGTTCGGACCGTGCTGCATCAGCCGCCGCGCGGCCTCGTTGCTGGAGAGTCCTTCGCGCGAGCTGTGCAGGTGGTCGACGAGCAGCTCCGCGCGCTCGGTCGGGTCCGGCGTCGCGGCGGACGCTGTCGCGAAGGCCTCGGACGGAGACGGCATCGCGCTCACGCTAGTCGCGCGCCGCGGCGTCCCCATCGGTCGCCGCCCGCGGCCGGCGTGAGTAGAAGTCCGCAGCGGTTCGCGATGGTTATGCGGATGGTCGGCGCGCCGCGCGCTGCGAGCCTCGTTTGCAGACCCCGAACTACATAGGAGAGCGCAAATGAAGGCCGCCGTCGTTCACAGCTTCGATCAGCCCCTGGCAGTAGAGGACGTGCCGATCCCGCAGCCCGGCGACGAGCAGGTGCTCGTCCGGATCGAGGCGTGCGGGCTCTGCCACACCGACATCCACGCGGCGCGCGGCGAGTGGCCGATCAAGCCGTCGCCGCCGTTCATCCCCGGCCACGAGGGCGTCGGGATCATCGAGCGGATCGGCGGCGGCGACGCGCACGGCCTGCAGGAGGGGATGCGCGTTGCGCTCCCGTGGCTCGGCTACGCGTGCGGCGACTGCCGCTATTGCAACTCAGGCGCCGAGACGCTTTGCGAGTCGCAGATCAACACCGGCTACGGCATGAACGGCGGCTTCGCCGAGTACGCCGTCGGCTACGCGCGGCACGTCGTGCGCGTGCCCGACGAGGTCGACCCGCTCGACGCGGCGCCGCTGACGTGCGCCGGCGTCACGACGTACAAGGCCGTGAAGGTCTCCGGCGCCTCCTCGGCCGGCCTCGTCGCCGTGTTCGGCGCCGGCGGGCTCGGCCATCTCGCGATCCAGTACGCGCGCGTCACGGGGGCCGCCGTCGTCGCCGTCGACGTCAACGCCGAGCGGCTCGAGGAGGCCAAGGAGCTCGGCGTCGAGCATGTCGTGCACACCGGCGAACAGGACCCGGTCGCCGCGATCCAGGCGCTCGGCGGCGCCGACCAGGCGATCTCGACGGCTGTGACGCCGTCGGCGTTCGAGCAGGCGTTCGGCTCGCTCGCGCGCGGCGGCACGCTCGTCTGCGTCGGCCTGCCCGCGAAGAACGAGATGCGAATCCCGATCTTCGAGACGGTCCTCGGCGGGCTGACGGTCAAGGGCTCGATCGTCGGCACGCACCACGACCTCGAGGAGGTCTTCGAGCTGCACAGCCGCGGGCGCACGCAGATCCAGCGCGCTGAGATCGAGCTCGACGACGTCAACGACGCGATCGGACAGGTGCTCGACGGCAGCGCGCCGGCGCCGCGCATGGTCTTCCGCTTCCCCGCGGTGCCGACGGACGGCGCTCGCACGACGGGCGTCGCCGCGACCGCGTAGGAGGCGCGTGGAGGCGCCGGCGCTCGCCAGTGGCGCCGGCGCCACGTGCCGGCTTGCGGAGCTCGATCGGTCAGGCGGCGAGCTCGCGCAGCAGCTTCAGGTCATCGAGCAGCAGCCGCGGAAGCAGGAAGTCCTTGCGCACGTGCTCGCGCCCGGACTCGCCGAGCGCGGCGGCGAGCTCGCGGTCGCCGAGCAGGGACGAGATCCCGGCGGCGCACTGCTCGACCGAGTCGACGAGCACGCCGCCGACGCCGTCGGGCATCTGCAGCGGGATCCCGCCGGCGCGCCCGGCGACGACCGGCGTTCCCTTCCACAGCGACTCCGAGACGACGAGCCCGAAGCCCTCGCGGATCGACTTCTGCACGACGACGTCCGACAGGCGCTGGAAGGCGTTGACCTCGACGTTGCTCGCGCCCGTCAGGTTCGTGTAGATGTGGATCAGAGGATCGCGTTCGGCATGCTCGGTCAGCTGCCGGTAGATGTCCCAGCCCTCGGGGTCGTCGAGCGCCATCGAGCCGACCAGCGCCAGCTGCAGGCCCGGGATCTCCTCGCGCGCAAGCCGGTATGCCGCGATCACACCGAACGGGTCCTTCCACGGGTCGAAGCGCGAGACCTGCGTGACGAGCGTTCCCGGCAGGTCGACCCCGATCCAGTCGAGGATCTGCTCGGCCGTGTGCGTCGCGATCTCGAGGTTCTTCGGGCTCAGCGGGTCGATCGCCGGCGGGATCACGCGCACGCGCGCGACCGGGACGTCGGGCGGCACGAACTCCGGCATCGTGAAGACCGCCGCGTCGTAGTCGGCGACGAACGGCCGCAGGAAGCGCCACGCGTCGGCGTTCGGCTCGGACGTGTCGATGTGGCAGCGCCACAGCCAGCGCGCGCCGCCGCGTCCGTGCACGCTCAAGAGCGCGGCCGGCTGGGGGTCGTGGACGAAGACGAAGTCATAGCCGCCGTCGAGCTGCGGCTCGTTTTCGCGCGTGCACTGCAGGTAGGTGTCGCGCTCGCCCTCGGTCAGGCTCGCGGGCGCGCCCTGCAGCGCGTTGTGCAGCGCCTTCGTCGCGCGGTAGAACTCGGGGTTGCCGCCGATCACCTGCCAGTCGACGTCGAGGCCGAGGTCGCGCAGCAGCGGGATCGATGAGCGCAGGAGCTCGGAGACGCCGCCGCCGTACGCCGTCGCGTTGATGTGCAGGATCCGCGCGCCGCGCAGCGCCGCCGCCTGCTCGCGCAACGCTTCGAGGATCGCCGCTGGGACGATCCCGTCGTAGGCCCGCAGCGACCAGCGCCCGACGGACACGTTCTGCAGCACGGCCTACTCTCCCGCCAGGTCGCGCCGCTGGAAGACCGCGACCGCCGCCAGCGCGCTGAGCGCCGCGATCGCGAGCATCACGACCGCCGCGAGCGCCTTGAATCCCTGCGCCGGCACGAGCCCGACGTGCTCGAACGGGCTCAGGTCGCGCAGCCACGTCGGCGCTTCGAGCACGCCGCTCAAGAGCTGCCAGACGAACGCGACGGCGATCAGCCCATAGCCGATCCCGGCGCCGGCGCGCGGCGCGAGCGCGAACGCGAGCGCCGCTAGGCCGCCGAACAGCAGCGCCACCGGCAGGCAGTTGCCGGCGGCTTCGAGCATTCCCGAGAAGGCGACGTCGGCGCCCTGGATCGCGGCGCCGAGCCATGCGAGCACGCCGGCCGCCAGCGAGATCGTCACGGCGCCCGCGAGCGCCAGCGCGAGCCGGCCGGCGAGCCAGCGGCGCCGATCGACCGGCAGCGCGAACAGCGTTTCGAGCCGCTCCTCGGCTTCTTCGTGGCGCGCCGCGGCGAGCTGCGAGGCGCAGAACAGGCTGACCGCGAGCACGAAGAACAGGAACGAGAAGCCGATGTAGCCGCTCGGCGTCGTGATCGAGACGCCGCCGAGCTTCTGCAGCTGGCGCTGCAGCTCGGCCGAGAGCCCGGCTTTGGAGATGCTCGTCGAGATCAGCCCGACGATCAGCGCGAACAGCCCGGTTCCGAACAGCCAGCCGGCGAGGCTGCCGCGCTCGTCGCGCAGCGCCAGCGCGGTGGGCGAGGACAGCAGCCGCAGCCGCGGACGCGCGTCGTCGCGTGCGCGCAGCAGGCCGCTGCCGACGTCGCGTCGCAGCGCGATCTCGCCGGCGGCGGCGAGCAGCAGCGCGCCGACGCCGAGCGGCAGCGCGAGGACGGCCACGTGCGTGCCCGTGAACGCGCGCATTTCCTCGCTCCAGCCAAGCGGCGTGAGCCAGCGCAGCCATTCCAGCCCCGATGCCGTGTCGGCGACGACCCGAACCAGGAGCGCGAGGACGAGCGCGGCGCTGCCGAGCTCGAGCGCGATCCTGCGCGTCGGCGCGAGCTGGCTCGTCAGCGCGCCGGCGCCGGCGAACACGACGGCCGGCGCGACGGTCGCGAGCGCGAGGTAGGCGGAGTCGCCAAACGGCAGTTCGCCGGCGATCAGGCCGGCTAGCACGGCCGCCCACAGCACGACGGCGCCCGCGCCGATCGCGGCGCAGACGGCGAGGTAGGCGGTACGGCGGGTCAGCGGACTCGCCAGCACGAGCTCGGCGCGACCGGCGTCCTCCTCGCCGCGCAGCGCGCGGACCGCCGCGAGCACGCCCCACATGCCCGCGAAGATCGCCAGCAGCCCGCCGACCCTCCAGGCGGCGTAGCCGCCGACGCTCAGCAGGTCGTACGGCTTGCCGTAGAACAGGCGGACGCTCGCGTTGCCGCCGAACGTGTGGGCGAAGTCCATACGCGAGCGAACGGTCGGATAGGCGCTGCGGTAGCCGCTGGCCTGCGAGTAGGCGACGAGCGCGAACAGCGCGGCGTAGGAGGCGTTGCGTACGCGCGAGTCGGCGAACGCCCGCCGCGCGATCGCGCTAGCCGCCGACACGGCCGTCGGAGGTGTCGTAGTGGTGCAGGAAGATCTCCTCGAGCGAGGGCTCGCGGCTCGTCAGCGCGACGACCGGATGCGCCGCGAGCGCCGCGATCAACGGGCCGACGTTGCCGCTGACCTCGCAGCGCAGGGCGTTCGCCCCGGCGTGCGCGACGCTGACGCCCGCGAGCGACGGCAGCTCCGGCGCGGGCCCGGCGAACGTGACCTCGATCGTCTGCGCGCCGAGGTGGCGCAGCTGCTCGAGTGTTCCCTCGTCGACGAGCCGTCCCTTGCGCAGGATGCCGACGCGATCGCACAGCGCCTCGACCTCGCTGAGGATGTGCGAGGAGAGGAAGATCGTCTGCCCGCGCTCCTTCGCCTCCTGCACCGTCTCGCGAAACGCGACCTCCATCAGCGGGTCCAGCCCGCTCGTCGGCTCGTCGAGGATCAGCAGGTCGGCGCGGCTGGCGAACGCCGCGACGAGCTGGACCTTCTGGCGGTTGCCCTTCGACAGCGCGCGGACCTTCTTGTCGACGTCGAGCTGGAAGCGCTCGATCAGCACGCGACGATAGGACTCGTCGTCGCCGCCGCGCAGCTTCGCGAGGAACGCGAACGTCTCGGCGCTCGTCAGCGCCGGCCACAGGAACGGCTCGCCGGCGACGTAGGCGACGCGCCGGTGCGCCGCGACCGGGTCGCGCCACGCGTCGATCCCGAACAGCTCCGCGCGCCCGGCGCTCGGCCGGTGCAGGCCGAGCAGCAGCCGGATCGTCGTCGTCTTACCCGATCCGTTCGGCCCCAGATAGCCGTACACCTCTCCCGTTGCGATCGTGAGCTCGAGCTCCTGCAGCGCGCGCGTCTCGCCGTAGCGCTTGGACAGCGCATGCGCGCGGATCGCGGCGGTCGTCTCCCGTTCGGTCATCGCGGCGGATCATCGGCGATCGTCGGGCCGGTGTCATCGGGCGCGTCCGCTCGATCGCCGCGGATAACTACGCATGTTCGCACGGGCGCTCACCGATGGCCTCCGACCCGCAGGTCGCCTACCTTTGCTGGATGAACGGCTCCACCCGCGCCACCCGAGGAGGCCGCTGATGTTCGAGAAGATCGTCGTCGGCTACGCGTCCGACCGGGCCGGGCGCGACGCGGTCGCCCTCGCCGCGAGGCTCGCCGCGCTGTTCGAGGGCCGCCTGACCGTCGTCTTCCCCTACCAGCCGCTGTTCAGCACGGTTGCGGCGGACGTCGTCGAGGAGCGCGTGCGAGCCGAGGTCGCCGCGCTGACGACGGGAGTCGAGCTCGCCGGTGAGCCGGTCTTCCACTGGACGCCTTCGTCGTGGCCGATCCACGGGCTGCACGAGCTGGCCGACTACGAAGGCGCGCAGCTGATCGTGTTCGGATCGGCGCGCGAGCGACTCGCCGACCACCTGCACGTGAGCCTGATGGAGCGGTTGGTGCACGGCGCGCCGTGCGCCGTTGCGATCGCGCCGGCCGGCTACGCCGAGCGCGAGCAGCCATCGCTGCGGCGCGTCGGCGTGGGCTTCGCGAGCTCGCAGGAGGGAATCGCCGTGCTGCACTTCGCGCTCGCGTTCGCCGAGCGGACCGGCGGCAGCGTCGACATCATCGCCGGCGCCGGCCTCGACGCCGCGCTCGCGAGCTACGGCTACGGCTCGCCCGCGCTCGAGGAGATCGAGCACGAGGTGTTCGAGGAGACGAAGGCGACGCTAGAGCGCGCCACCGCCGAGATCCCCGGCGAGGTCCCGATCGAGCGCGAGACGATCGCCGGCGATCCCGTCGAGATCCTGCTCGAGCGCTCGCGCGAGCTCGACCTCCTGATGCTCGGCTCACGCGACTACGGGCCGCTGCGCCACGTGCTGCTCGGCAGCGTCTCGGCGGAGGTGATGCGCCGCGCGAGCTGCCCGACGCTGACGCTGCCGCGTGGCGTCGTCCGCGGAGCTCCGCTGCCGGCGGCAGAGGACCGGGCCGGCGCGTGAGCGCGGCTCGCGCGCGTTCGCGGCGATGGCGACACGAGCTAGCCCGGGGCAGGCGGCGGTCGCGACGCAGACAGCTTCGACGGTAGGCCTCGGCGAGCAGGAGGCCGTCGCGCGCCTGCGCGCGCGCGGGCCCGTCCGCACTCCCCGAGCCAGCCGCTCCTACGCGAGCATCGTGCGCGCGAACGTGCTGACCGTGTTCAACGCGATCCTCGCCGCGTTCGGGGCCGTCACGCTGCTGTTCGGCGACGTCCGCGATGCGCTGTTCCTCGGCATCATCGTCGCCAACGCGACGATCGGGATCACGCAGGAGTCGCGCGCCAAGCGCGCGCTCGACCGGCTCGCGACGCTCGTCGCGCCGCGTGCGATCGCCGTGCGCGACGGCGTCGAGCGTGAGCTCGCGACCGGCGAGGTCGTCCGCGGCGACCTGCTGCGCGCACGCACGGGCGATCAGATCGTCGCCGACGGCGAGCTCGTCGCCGCGCGCGAGCTGCGGCTCGACGAATCGGTGCTGACCGGCGAGTCCGAGCCCGTCCGGCGCGAGGTCGGCGAGCACGTGCGCTCGGGCGCGTTCGTCGTCGAGGGGACGTGCGATCTCGTCGTCGACGCCGTCGGCGTCGACAGCTTCGCCGAGCGGCTGGCCGGACAGGCGCGCTCGTTTCGCCATCCGCGCTCGCCGCTCGAACGGGCCGTCAACCGGCTGCTGTACTCGCTCCTCGCGCTCGTCGTGGTCCTCGGCGCGCTGCTCGGCTACTCGCTGTACCACCGGCACGCGTCGCTGCACGAGGCCGTCGCGACCTCGACCGCCGGCGTCGTCAGCCTGATCCCGGAGGGGCTGATGGTGCTCGTCAGCCTCACCTACGCCGTCGCCGCGGCGCGGATGGCGCGGCACGGCGTGCTCGCGCAACAGCTCAACGCGATCGAGTCGCTCGCGTCGGTGGAGGTGCTGTGCGTCGACAAGACCGGCACGCTGACCGAGGCGGCGCTGCGCGTGACCGAGCTCGTGCCGGCCGCCGGGGGGACGACCGACGAGCTCGCCGGCGCGCTCGCGCGCGTGGCCGCGAGTGCCTCCTCGCGCAACGCCACGCTGCAGGCGGTCGCCGACGCGTATCCGGCCGAGCCCGAGCCGGCGCTCGCCGAGGCGCCGTTCAGCTCGCGCCGCGCCTGGAGCGCCGTGCAGCTCGCCGACGCGACGTACGTGCTGGGCTCGCCCGAACGCTTCTCGCTGGGCGCGCTCGCGCAGGTCGCGGCGGCGCGCCAGGGCGACGGGCGCCGGGTGCTCGCGCTGATGCGCGGCTCGGCGGCGCTGCCGGCCGACGGCGTCGACGGCGAGGATCCGCCGAAGTCCGAGCCGATCGGGCTCGTCGTGCTGGCCGAGCGCCTGCGCCCGAACGTGCAGGAGACGATCGCCTTCCTGCTCGAGCAGGGCGTCGAGGTCAAGGTGCTCTCCGGCGACGCGCCCGAGACCGTCGCGTCGATCGCCCGCGACGTCGGCATCCCGGTCGGCGGCGTCGCGCTCGGCTCGGCGATCCCCGAGCAGGCCTCCGAGCGGGCGGCGTGGATCGCGCGCGTCGGCGTGATCGGGCGGATCTCGCCGGACGGCAAGCGCGACGTCGTGCAGGCGCTCGCCGACGCGGGCCGCTACGTGGCGATGCTCGGCGACGGCGTCAACGACGTGCCGGCGCTGAAGGCGTCGCGCCTGGCGATCGCGCAGGGCAGCGGCGCGCAGATGTCTCGCAGCGTCGCCGACCTCGTGCTCGTCTCCGGCGACTTCGCGCTCGTGCCGACGCTCGTCGCCGAAGGTCGGCGGGCGTTGCGCAACCTGCAGCGCGTGACCAAGCTGTACGTGACGAAGTCGGCGTTCGCCGCGTTTCTGATCCTGACGATCGGCATCACCGAGACCGCCTATCCGCTGCTGCCGCGCCACTTCAGCCTCGTCGCGGCGCTGACGATCGGGATCCCGACGTTCTTCCTCGCGCTCGCGCCGAGCAGCGGGCCGTGGCGCCCGGAGGGGTTCGTGCGCCGCGTCGGGCGCTGGGCGGTGCCGGCCGGAACGCTCGCCGGCGTCGGCGTCGTCTCGGGCTATCTGTTCGCGCTGCACGACCTCGACTACTCGGTCGCTCGCGCGCGCACGATCGCGACGATCGTGCTCGTCGCCGTCGGCCTGTATCTCGTGATCGCGCTCGAGGCGAGCGGCTCGCGCCGGCGCTCGGCGCTCGTCGCCGGCATGTGCGCGGCGATGGCCGGCCTGTTCGTCGGCGCTTTCCTGCTCGCGCCGGTCAGGCGCTTCTTCCTGCTGAGCGTGCCGACGCTCGCGATGTGCGCGACCGCCGCCGTCGCCGGACTGCTCGCGATCGGCGCGCTGATGCTCGCCGGCTTCACGACGAGCGCCGGCGGCGAGGGTGGGGAGCGGCCGGGCGGCGGGGGCGCGGCGGCCGAGGAACGCGCGTGATGTCCGAGCGCCTGCGCGTCGCCGTCTTCCCGATCGCCGCGCTGTGCGGCATCGCCGCCGGCGGTGTACTCGCGATCGTCGCGCAGCAGGATGCCGCCGACGCCGTCTGGGCCGCGACCGTCGCGGTCATGCTCGTTCCGCTGACATGGTCGATCGCGCGGGCGCTGCTCGCCGGAAGGCTCGGCGTCGACGTGATCGCGCTGCTTGCGATGGTCGGTGCGCTCGCGCTCGGCGAATACCTCGCGGGCGCCGTGATCGCGCTGATGCTGGCCGGAGGCAACGCGCTCGAGGCATACGCCTCGGCGCGCGCGCGCCGCGAGCTGACCGCGCTGATCGAGCGCGCGCCGCGGACGGCGCGGCGCCGCTCCGACCACGGCTGGCGGGAGGTCGACGTCGAGCAGGTCGAGCTCGACGACGTGCTGCTCGTCCGTCCCGGCGAGGTGCTGCCGACCGACGGCCTCGTGATCGACGAGCGCGCCGTGATCGACGAGTCGAGCTTGACGGGCGAGCCGCTGCCCGCGACGTATGCGGCGGGGCACCTCGTCTCCGGCGGTACGGTCAACGCCGGCGACGCATTCGAGCTGCGCGTGAGCAGCCGCGCCGAGGACAGCGCGTATGCGGCGCTCGTCCGGCTCGTGCGGGAGGCCGAGCAGCGGCGCGCCCCGTTCGTGCGGATGGCCGACCGCTACGCGGTTCTGTTCCTGCCGATCACGATCGGGCTCGCCGGCGCTGCATGGGCGCTCAGCGGGGACTCGGTGCGCGCGCTGTCGGTGCTCGTCGTCGCGACGCCCTGTCCGCTGATCCTCGCCGCGCCGATCGCGTTCGTCGCGGGCCTCTCGCGCGCCGCGCGCGTGGGGGTGATCGTCAAGGGCGGCGCCGCGATCGAGGGGCTTGGCGCCGCGCGCACGGTGGTGCTCGACAAGACCGGGACGCTGACGCTCGGCGTGCCGGCGGTCGAGCGCGTCGTCGCGCTCGACGGCGTCGAACGCGAGGAGCTGCTGCGGCTCGCCGCGTCGGTCGATCAGCTCTCGAGCCACGTGCTCGCGCGGGCGATCGTGCGCGAGGCCGAGCGCGAGGGGATCTCGCTGGCCCGGCCGCGCGACGCGCGCGAGTCGCCGGGGCAGGGCGTCGAGGCGGTGATCGACGGCCGGCGGGTCGTCGTCGGCAGCCGCGCGTGGCTCGCCGAGTGCGGCGTCACGCCGGCGCAGCCGGCGCTCGCCGAGGGACGCGACGGCAGCGCGACCGTGCTCGTCGGGCTCGACGGGCGTCTCGCCGGAGCGCTCGTGATGGGCGATCGCGTGCGGCCCGACGCGCACGAGCTCGTGCGGCGCCTTCGAGCCTGCGGCGTGGAGCACGTCGCGCTGCTCAGCGGCGATCGCGCCGACGTCGCGCGGTCGGTCGGCGAGCAGCTGGGGATCGACCGTGTGTACTCCGAGCAGAGCCCCGCGGAGAAGGTCGCGATCGTCCGCGAGATGCACGAGGACCCGCGGCTCGCGCCGGTCGTGATGGTCGGCGACGGGATCAACGACGCGCCGGCGCTCGCCGGCGCCGACGTCGGCATCGCGATGGGCAGCGCCGGCGCGACGGTCTCCTCCGAGACGGCCGACGCGGTGATCGCGGTCGACCGGATCGAGCGCGTCGCCGACGCGATCGAGATCGGCCGGCGGACCGTCGCGATCGCGCGCGAGAGCGTGCTCGGCGGGATCGGCTTGAGCGCCTGCGGCATGGTGCTCGCGGCGGTCGGGCTGCTGATGCCGATCGACGGCGCCGTCGCGCAGGAGGCGATCGACGTGGCCGTGATCCTCAACGCGCTGCGCGCCCGTGGCGCCGGCAGCTGAACGCCGCCGCTCGGAGAGCGGCGGCGTCAGTTGCGAAGATGCTGCGATGACGGATACGCGCGTGCTGAGCCCGAAGCAGTACGAGAAGGAGCTGACGCGCCTGCAGACCGAGCTGGTCTACATGCAGGAGTGGATCGTCGCCCGCGACGCGCGGCTCGTCGTCCTGTTCGAGGGTCGCGACACGGCCGGCAAGGACGGCGCCATCAAGCGGATCACCAACTACCTGAACCCGCGCACGTGCCGCGTCGTCGCCGTGCCGACGCCGACCGAACGCGAGCGCACGCAGTGGTACTTCCAGCGCTACGTCGAGCATCTGCCGAGCGCGGGGGAAATCGTCCTGTTCGACCGCAGCTGGTACAACCGCGCCGGCGTCGAGCACGTGATGGGGTTCTGCACGGAGGCCGAGTACGAGGAGTTCCTGCGCTTCTGCCCGGAGTTCGAGCAGGCGCTGCTGAACGACGGGATCACGCTCGTCAAGTACTGGCTGTCGGTCAGCGACGAGGAGCAGGAGCGCAGGTTCGAGAAACGCCTCTCGGATCCGCGCAAGCGCTGGAAGTTCAGCCCGATCGACCTGCAGGCGCGCGCCCGCTGGGTGGACTACGCCGAGGCGAAGGACCGGATGTTCGCCTACACCGACACGCACACGAGCCCGTGGTACGTGGTCGACGGCGACGACAAGCGCAGCGCCCGGCTGAACCTGATCAGCCACCTGCTCTCGCTCGTCCCCTACGAGCACCTCGACGCCGAGCGCCACGTCGAGCTGCCGCCGCGCCAGCGGCGCAAGTACCTGCGCCCGGCGAAGGGCACCGAGCGGCTCGTGCCCGAGCGCTACGCGGTCGAGAGCTGAGCGTGGCCGGCGGGGCGCGGCTCCGTACTTTTCGCGCCGATCGGCGGCGCATCACCGATGGCGGGCGCGCCGCGCGGATCTAGCGTCTGGAGCATGCCCGGTCGAAGCGTCAGGATCGCCCGCATCGCGGGCATCCCCGTCGGCGTCAGTCCCTGGTGGCTGGCGATCGTCGCGCTGATCACGTGGACGCTCGGCTCGAGCTACTTCCCCGAACAGGTTCCCGGCATCTCGCCGGCCGCCGCGTACGGGCTCGGTCTCGCCAGCGCGCTGCTGCTGTTCGCGAGCATCCTCGTGCACGAGTTCGGGCACGCGATCGTCGCGCGTCGCCACGGCATCGAGGTCGAGGAGATCGACCTGTGGCTGCTCGGCGGCGTCTCGCGGATGCGCGGCGAGGCGCACGAGGCCGGCGACGAGCTGCGCTACGCGCTCGCCGGCCCGGCGATGACGGCCGTGATCGCCGGGCTGTTCGGCCTCGTCCTCGTCCTGCTGCCCGCCGGCACGCCGCCGGTCGTCAGCGCGCTGGTCGAATACCAGGCGATCGTCAACTGCATGATCCTCGTCTTCAACCTGCTGCCGGCGTTCCCGCTCGACGGCGGCCGCGTGCTGCGCGCGTTGCTGTGGCGCCGGCGCGGCGAGATCGGCCCGGCGACCGAAACGGCCGCCGCCGTCGGTCGCGTGTTCGGCTACGTGCTCGTCGGCCTCGGGCTGCTCGAGTTGCTGAACGGCTACCCCCAGGGGCTGTGGCTCTCGCTGATCGGCCTGTTCCTCGTCGCCGCGGCGCAGGCGGAGGCGTCCGCCGAGCAGCTCAAGCTTGCCTTCGCCGGAGCGCCGGCGCGGAGCATGATGTCGAGTCCCGCCGTGACGATGCCCGTCGCGACGCCGCTCGCGCGGGCGGTCGAGGACTACTTCGTCCCCTACGGATACGAGTCGTTCCCGGTCGTCGACGACGACGGACGGCTCGTCGGGCTGCTGACGCTCGCCCGCGTGCGGGCCGCGTCGGGCGCGCGTGAGCGGCTGAGCGCGGGCGAGCTCGCCGATCGCGACCCGCAGCTGGTCGTCGATGCGGAAACCGAGATCACGAAGCTGCTCGAAACGCCGGCGTTCGCCCGGCGCGGACGTGCGGTCGTCGTCGACGCCGCGCATCGGCCGATCGGCCTCGTGTCGATGACGGACGTCGAACGCTCGTTCAGGGCGCGGCGGCTCAGCTCACGCTCCGGCCGCTCGCGGAGCGATCAGAGCGCGCTCGGGTAGGTCTCGGGCGGTTCGCCGAGCTCCCACGTTCCGGTGCGCTCGAGCGGCTCGACCGCGCGCGTGACGTCGATGTGCACGAGCGCGTCGAACTGGCGCGAGGCGGACGCCGCGAACCAGTGGCTCGCGCGTTCGCTCTCGGGCCGGTAGATCACGCCGATCGCCCGCTCGAGCCGCGGCTCGTGCAGAGCCCGGCCGCCGGCGCTGTCCGCGAGCGGGCACAGCAGGAACGCGGGGATGCCGGTGTCGTGCAGGAGCGCCTCGTAGCTGTCCGCCAGCGCCGGCCGGACGCGCTTGCGCTCGGCCTCGGCGCCCCACTGCGACGCCGCCGTGACGGTGCCGGCGTACGTCGTGAAGCCGACGAGCACGGCGTCGCCGCCGTGGCGCTCGCGCGCCAGCTGGCCGAGGTTCAGCTCGCCGCGCTGCGCCATGTCGGTCGCGCGCGCGTCGCCGACGTGCGAGTTGTGCTCCCACACGACGACCTTCCCGCGGCGACCATGCCGGGCGAGGTGGAGCTGGAGCTGGTCGAGCGTGTCGGCCATGTGGCGATCGCGCAGGTTCCACGAGACGGCGGGGCCGCCGAACATCGTCCGGTAGTACTCCTCCGCGTTGGCGACGACGGTCGCGTTCTGCTCGGCCAGGAAGTAGCGATCCTCGGCGACGAGCCCGTCCTGGCTCAGGTAGTCGGCGGCGCGACGGCGCAGCTCGACGAGCTGCTCGAGCACGCGACGACGACATGGCTCGCTGGCGCCGAGCAGCACGGCTTCGCCGTAGCCGGAGCTGTCCTGCGCGAACGGGTGCAGGCACTCGTAGCGGCTTCGCGCGCGCTCGGCGGCCGCCGGGTCGATCTGCTCGAGGTACTCGACGACGGCGTGCATCGACGCGTCGAGGCTGTAGAGGTCCAGGCCGTAGAAGCCGACCGCCCGCTCGCCGTCCCCGAGCCGTTCGTTTCGTGCGCGCAGCCAGCCGACGAAGTCGAGCACGTCGGCGTTGCGCCACATCCACGTCGGGAACCGGCGAAAGCCGCTGAGCGCCTGCTCGGCGTCGCCGTCGTCGCCCGCGCCCCTGACGTAGCGGCAGACACGGTCGGCGTCGGGCCAGTCGCCCTCGATCGCGACCGCTTCGAAGCCGCGCTCCTCGACCAGGCGCCGCGTGATCCGCGCGCGCTCGCGATAGAACTCGTGCGTCCCGTGGCTCGCCTCGCCGAGCAGTACGAGCCGCGCGTCGCCGACGCGCTCGAGCAGCGCGTCGTAGTCGGAGGCCTCGCCGCGGAGCTCGACCGCATCGAGGCGAATCGCCGCGAGCGCCGCGTCGTCGCCGACCGGCAGCGCCAGCCGCGGGCTCATCGCTCGCCCACGCCGAGCAGTCGACCGCGCGGGCCGTCGGGAAGCTGCCGCGCGAACCAGTCGCTCGCGAGCTCGGACACCCGTGCGAGCGTTCCCGGCTCCTCGAAGAGGTGCCCGGCGCCCTCGACGACGACGATCTCGTGCGGACAGCGCATCCTCGCTGCGGCCTGCCGGTTGAGCTCGAGCACCTGACGGTCCTCGCCGCCGACGATCAGCAGCGTCGGCGCGCGGACGTCGGCGAGACGCTCGCCGGCGAGGTCCGGCCGCCCGCCACGCGAGACGACGGCGGCGACCGTGTCCGGCAGCGCCGCCGCCGCGACGAGCGCCGCCGCGGCGCCGGTCGAGGCGCCGAAGTAGCCGAGCGGCAGCTCGTCGAGTTCCGGCGCGGACGCCGCCCAGCTCGTCACAGCCTGCAGGCGCCGCGCGAGCAGCGCGATGTCGAATACGAGATCGCGCCGCTGCGCCTCGCGCTCGTCGAGCAGGTCGAACAGCAGCGTCGCCAGGCCGGCGTCGTTGAGCGTGCGCGCGACGGCGCGGTTGCGCGGGCTGCGATGGCTGCTGCCGCTGCCGTGCGCGAACAGCACGAGGCCGCGCGGCGTCTCCGGCATCGCCAGCTCGCCGCTGACACGCGCCTCGCCGAGCTCGAACGACAGCGGGCGCACGCGCGTCTTGGCGGCCGCCTGCGCGAGCAGCGAGACGACCTCCTCGTCGCCGACCGGCGCGAAGTCCTCGTACCACATGCCGACGCCGTACAGACGGGCGGGAACCGTTAGGCAGACGACGCGGTCGGCCTCGCCCTCGAGCAGCGCGACCGCCTGCTCGGAGCCGACCGGGACGGCGACGACGATCCGTCGCGCGCCGCGCTTGCGCAGCGCGCGGACCGCCGCCAGGTCGGTCAATCCGGTTGCGAGCCCGTCGTCGACGACGATCACCGTCCGATCGGCGACGTCGAGCGCGGCGCGGCCGTCGCGGTAGCGCTCGACCCTGCGGCGCAGCTCGCGGGCCTCGCGCGCGAGCGTCTCGTCGAGCAGCTCCTGGGTCATCCCGACCCGCGCGGCCGTCTCCTGATCGAGCACGCCGGTCTCGTCCTCGGCGACGGCGCCGACGCCGAGCTCCGGATTGCCGGGCGCGCCGAGCTTGCGCACCGCGAGGATCTCGAGTGGCGCGCGCAGCCGCCGCGCGACCTCGGCCGCGACCGGTACGCCGCCGCGAGGAAGCGCGACGACGACCGGCCGCTCGAAGCGAAGCTCCTCGAGCTCCTCCGCCAGCTTCTCGCCGGCATGACGACGATCGCGAAACTGCATGCCCGAATCATCTTGCGCGGCGCGGCTGCGCGACTTCCGGACAAACACCGCGCAACCGCACGGAGGACTACGTAACCGCGGCGATCTTGGCGCGCGATGATCCGCCGATGAGCACGAGCGCATCCGAGGCGACCGGCTCGAGCGAGAGCCGGCTCAACGCGCTCGTGCTCGGCGCCGGCCGCGCGGTCGACGACGCCGCGCGCCTGCTGCGGCGCGGGCGCGCGCATCTCGGCGCGCTGATCGCCAAGGGCGATCGCGACTACGCCAGCCGCGTCGACTTCGCGATCGAGGACTCGATCAGGGCCGACCTGCGTCGCCTGCGTCCCGACATCCCGTTCCTCGGCGAGGAGCGCGGCGGGCACCTGCACGCGCCGCTGTTGTGGGTGCTCGACCCGATCGACGGGACGACCAACTACATCAAGGGCAGCCCGCTGTGCTCGATCTCGCTGGCGCTGCTGTGCGACGGGCAGCCGCTGCTGGGGATCGTCGACGTCCCGCTGCTCGGCGAACGATACGTCGCGCGCGCCGGCGCGGGCGCGTATCTCAACGGCGTCAGGCTGCGGGCGCCCGGCGTGCGCGGTCTCGAGCAGGCCGTCGTCGGCGTCACCGACTTCGCCGTCGCCGACGATCGGCTGGTCGAGAACCCGATCCACATCGCGCTGCTGGCGCAGCTCGCGCCGCGCGCGCTCGGCGTGCGCACGCACGGCTCGGCGGCGCTCGACCTGGCGTGGCTGGCGGCCGGTCGGCTCGACGCGACGGTGATGCTGTCGAACCGCGCGTGGGACGTCAGCGCCGGGGCGCTGCTCGCACGCGAGGCCGGCGCGGAGGTGTACGACGGCGACGGCAGCGACCATCGCGTCGAGTCGCGCTTCACGCTCGCGTCGGCGTCGGCCCTGAAGGGCGAGGTGCTGGCGCTGCTCGAGGGGATTTGAGCGCGGTGTCCTCGCTGGTCGTGTTCGCGCCGTCGCCGCTGCTCACGATCACCGCCGAGCCCGGCGGCGCGGGCGGGGAGGAGATCCACCTGCATGCCGGCGGGCAGGGCTTCTGGGTCGCGCGGATGGCGGCGCTGCTCGGCGCCGAGGTGACGCTGTGCAGCGCGCTCGGCGGCGAGGCCGGCGCCGTGCTGCGGGGGTTGATCGCGCGCGAGCGGATCGAGCTGCTGAGCGTCGAGTGCGCGGCTCCCAACGGCGTCTACATCCATGCGCGTCGCGAGGGCGTGCGCGAGCAGGTCGCGCGTGCGGACGGCGGACGCCTCACGCGCCACGAGACCGACGAGCTCTACGGGCTCGCGCTCAGCGCCGCGCTCGACGCCGGCATCGCGCTGCTGACGGGGGTCGACCCGCCGGAGATCCTTGACAGCGAGATCTATCGCCGGCTCGCGGGCGACCTGCGCCGCAACGGCGTGCGGGTGATCGCCGACCTCGCCGGAGCGCCGCTCGCGGCGGCGCTCGCCGGCGGGCTCGACCTGTTGAAGATCAGCGAGGAGGAGCTGATCGCCGAACGGCTCACGGACGGTTCGGAGGAGGAGGACCTGCTCGCGGCGCTGCAGCGGCTGCACGACCGTGGAGCGCACACCGTGCTGTTGTCGCGCGCCGAGCGGCCGGCGCTCGTGCTCGACGGCGAGACCGGCAGGTACCTCGAGTTGAGCGGCCCGCGCGTCGAGGCGCTCGAGCCGCGCGGCGCCGGCGACTCGATGTTCGCGGCGCTCGGCGCCGCTCTCGCGGGCGGGCGGGCGCTGGCGCCGGCGATGCGCCTGGCGATGGCCGCCGGCTGCCTGAACGCGACCCGGCACGGGCTCGGCACCGGGACCGAGCAGGAGATCAGGCGACTGAGCGAGCACGTCGCGATCCGCGAGCTGGCTCGAGCCGCGTCGCCGAGCGCGAGCCGGCCCGGCGCGTAGCGCACGCGGGCAATGCCGCCGCCCGCGTGCGGCGTTGCACGGATACGAGCCTGCGATCGCGGCGCGATGCTCGAAGTGGTGAGCTTCCACGTCGACAGAAGGAGCCGGGCATGACCGTCGAGGATCCGCAGATCATCGAGCACAGCGCTGAAAAGGCGCACGTCTGGCTGAAGGACGTCGCGCGCGAGCTGGGCGGCGAAGACCGTGTCTACGCGTACCGGGCGCTGCGCGCCGTGCTGCACACGCTGCGCGACCGGCTGACCGTCGACGTCGCGGCGAAGCTGGCCGCGCAGCTGCCGACGTTGATCCGCGGGATCTACTACGAGGACTGGGACCCCAGTCGCACGCCGACGGCGATGCACGACGTCGATGCGTTCCTCGCGCGTGTCGCCGACGAGGGCCGGATGGCCGGCGAGACCGAGGCGTCGGTCGCCGTCGAAGCGGTCGTCCACGTGCTGCGCAGCCACGTCTCGGCAGGCGAGATCGATGCGGTGCTTGCTGTGCTCCCCGACAGCTTCCGCCCGCTGATCGCCGCCTAGCAGCGACGATGTCGCGCGTGGGCGAACGGCAGTCGGAAGACAACCCGAGCGCGACGCACGGCCGGCGGATCGCAATCTTCGCGCCGCATCCGCTGCTCGCGGTGACGCTCGAGCGCGAGGGGCCGAGCCGCGAGCGCGTCCACTTCCACGCGGCGGGGCAGGGCGTGTGGGTCGCGCGGATGGCGGCGGCGCTCGGCGCCGAACCCGTCCTGTGCGGCTTTCTCGGCGGCGAGAGCGGGTCGTTGCTGGGCGGGCTGCTGGACGAGCTCGCGGGCGAGCGGCGGCTCGTGCGCACGGCGTCTCCGAGCGGCTGCTACGTCACCGATCGCCGCTCGGGCGAGCGGCAGGCGCTGAGCTGCGCGCCGAGCGATCCGCCTTCGCGCCACGAGCTCGACGAGCTGTTCTCGCTGGCGTGCGCCGAGGCGCACGCCGATGGCTGGCTGGTCGTGACGAACCCGTTCCCCGGCGACGCGCTGCCGCTCGACGTCTACGGCAACCTCGTCGCCGACGCGCGCGCGGGCGGTGCCCGGACGCTCGTCGACCTCTCCTCGCCGCGCCTCGACAGCGCGCTGGAGGGCGGACCCGACCTCGTCAAGCTGAACGACTGGGAGCTCGCCGGCTACGTCAGCGGGCCGGTCTCGACGACGGCCGAGCTGCGCGCCGCGGCCGAACGGATCCGCGACGCCGGCGCGGCGACGGTCGTCGTCACCCGCGGCGAGCGGCCGGCGCTCGTGCTCGCCGGCGAGCGCGCGTCGTGGCTGTCGGCGCCGGTCCTGACGCGCGGACACAGGGAGGGGTGCGGTGACGCGATGCTCGGCGCGCTCGCGGCCGCACTGGCCGGCGGCGAGCAGCTCGAGCGTGCGCTGATGCTCGGCGCCGCCGCGGGCGCCGCCAACTTCCTGCGCAACGGTCTCGGCAGCGCCTCGCGTCAGGTCGTCGAGCAGCTGCTCGAGAACGTCACGCTGCAGCCGCTCACGGACGCGGACTGACCGGCAGGCCGCAGACGATCGCGCGCGGCGCCAGCTCGACCGTCCACGCGAGCTGCTCCGGCGTGAGGAAGCCCGCCAGGCGCGCGAACGCCTGCCGCAGTGCGACCGGGCGGCCGGCGTGCGAGGTGTGCGCGTCGCTGCCGAGCACGTGCACGAGGCCGTCGCGCGCGAGCGACAGCGCGAGGTCCTCGTCACCGGCGTCGGCGACGAACTGCGCCGTCCACTGGATCAGGCAGCCTTGCTCGGCGAGTCGCCGCAGGTGCTGCTCGAACGCCTCGCCGGCGTGGCGCTCGGGGTGTGCGATGACGCAGCGCAGTCCGCGCTGGCGGAGCTGCTCGACGAGCGCCCCGAGCTCCTCGCCGAGCGGCCCGGGCGCCGGCTCGAGCAGCAGCCAGCCGCCGTCGCCGCCGAGCGCCGCGGCGCGCAGCTGCGAGTCCGACAGCGTCGGCGCCTCGGTCTGCGCGACCTCGGCGCCGGGCACCACGCGCACGGCGATGCCCTCGGAGTCGAGCCGGCGCTGCACGGCGGCGACGTCTGCGGCGATGCGCTCGATTCGCACGTCGTGATCGTGGCGCACGTGCGGCGTCGCGCAGACCCGCTCGATCCCGTCCCGCTCGGCCTGGCGCGCCATCGCGACGCTGTCGTCGAGGTCGCGCGCGCCGTCGTCGAGCGCCGGCAGGATGTGGCAGTGCAGGTCGATCATCGCGTGCGGTCCCGAGGAACACGACGATCGCACGCGGTACGCGCGGTACGCGCCGATCGTGCGCGCGCCGCGCGGCGAGCGGGCATGCTTCAGGCGGCTTTCGTCGTTCGGCGCTCGCCGCGGTGATCGTGTTGCAGCTTGCGCACCTGCTCGCGCAGGCGACCGTTCTCCAGACGGAGTCGAGCCGCCTGACGCCGCGCGCCGGCAAGCTCCTCTGCGAAGACGGGAAGGACCGAGCGCAAGCTCTGCAGCCGCTCGAGCAGCTGGTCCCGATCGGCGTGCGGCGCCTCGAGGTCTGGAACGGCGCGGGCTGACATCTCGCTTGCTGCTCTCCTTCGACATCGTTCGAGTTTTCGCAATCCTCCTCTGCCCTCGTCTCGCTCGACATCCGAACGGAACCCGTTCGCGCTTGTGGGTTTCCCGCACGCGCCGCGGGAAGGCGAGCAGTGCATCCGCGTATGGCGCACGGATACGCGGGCGCTCTGCGGATGATCGACTGTCGGTGTGTTCGATTTCGGTCCCAGGCGGTCAGGGCGGCGCGGCGTCGACGACGAGCGGCAGCAGCTCGACGTTACGAGCTGGGCGCGCTACTTCGATCGTCTCGCCGAGCGCGCCGGGCCGTGCCTGGTCGCGGTCGAGATCGTCGCGCACCCCGGCGATCGGGTGGGCGCCAGGAAGCGGCGCCTGCGCGGGATCGCCTACGACGCCGTGACCGACGTGATCGAGATCGCGGTCGGCGACCGCACGGCGGGCGACACGCTCAGCCTGCGCCACCTGATCGCCGATCCGCGCACGATCACGGTGCGCGACACCGCCGCTTCGATCGAGATCGCGATCGTCGACGCCACGCGCGTGCAGACGCGAATCGATCTCCTGCCGACCGCGCGCTCCGCGCTCGCACGCCGTCGCCTGCGTGCGGACGCGTCGCTCGAGGCGCTGATCTGCCGGCCGTCGAGGACTCATCGGATGCGCGGCGGCGATTGCCCGCCCGCGCGCGGCTGCCGTCAGAGCGGCCGGCGGCTGCGGGGTTTCTACGGCAAACCCTCGGAAAGCTGCGGATGACGCTCGCCGCCGCCCGACCGTAGCCTCGGCTCGGTGGAATCGCGGCAGACGCACTCCGGCACGACAGAGGCGGCCGGCGCGCCGAAGGCGCGACCGTTCGCCGACGTGCTGTGCGCCGTCGACGGCACGCGTCGCAGCTATGCCGCGGTGGAGCAGGCCGCCGTTCTCGCCGGACCCGGCGGCGGCTTGACGCTGCTCGCCGTGACGGCGCAGTCGGGCGCGGGAGCGTTCAGGTCAGCGGCGATCAGCGCGGCTCGCGTGGACGGCGTGCTCGACCGCGCGAAGGAGATCGCGCGAGAAGCGGGCGCCGAGGCGAGCACGCTCGTCGACGCGGAAGGTCCGCCGGCGAAGACGATCGCTCGGCACGCGGCGGGACGCGACCTGCTCGCGCTCGGTGCGCCGGTGACCTCCTGGCTCGGGCGGCTGCTGGTCGGCGACGTCGCGTTCGAGCTGCTCGGGTCGTGCGACATGCCGCTGCTGATGGCGCGCCCCGTGTCCGGCGACGCGCCGCTGGCCAAGCGCATCCTGCTTGCGAGCGATGGACTGGAGGGCTCCGACGGCCTTGCCGAGATCGCCGGGCGGATCGCGCTCGAGCACCGGGGCGAGGTCACGGTCGTCCACACGGGCGTCGCCGACTCGCCGCAGGCCGCGCGCGCTGCGCAGCAGGCGCGCACGCTCGAGTCGCTGCTGCAGGGACGCTGCGAGCTCGTCGTCCGCGACGCGATCGCGCGCGATGCGATCGTCGATCTGGCCCGCTCGCGCCGGGTCTCGCTCGTCGTGATGGGCAGCAGACGCCGGGACGGCCTGCGCGCGCTCGGCAGCGTCTCGCGCCGGGTCGTGCACGACGTGCGCTGTTCGCTGCTGATCGTTCCGCCGGTCGCCTAGGCTTGCAACCGATGAACCCTCGGGCGATTCGTCCGGGCGCCGGATCCGATGCGTGGTCGGAGCCGCAGCTGCTCGCCGCGCTCGGTGCGAGCGCGGCGCAGCCTGGCGCGCGTCGCGAGCGGTACGAGACGCATGCGTCGTGGGTGTACGTCGTCGGCGAGCGCGCGTACAAGGTGAAGAAGCCCGTCTCGCTCGGGTTCCTCGACTACGGGACGCTCGCGCGACGGCGCGCGGCGTGCCTGGAGGAGGTGCGCGTCAACCGCGCGCTCGCGCCGGACGTGTACCTCGGCGTCAGGGCGCTCGTGCGCGACGCGACCGGCGTGCGCCTGGCCGACGGCGATGCGCCCGACGCGGTCGAGTACCTCGTCGAGATGCGCGCGTTCGACGAGCGCGCGACGTTCTCGGCGCTGATCGACGCCGGCGAGCTGAGGAGCGTCGACGTGCAGGACGCCGCGCGCGTGCTCGCCAACTTCCATCGTCACGCGGCGATCGACCGGACGTGGGGTCCCGAGCGCGTGGCGGAGCGCTGGTCGCGCAACCTCGTCGAGCTGCGGGAAGCGGGCCCGCCCGCGCAGTGGCGCGTCGATCTCGCCGAGCGCTTCGCCGCGTCGTTCGTGCGCCGTCGCGCGGGTGAGCTGGCCGAGCGCGCCGCTCGCGGCCTCGGCCGCGACGGGCACGGCGACCTGCGCTGCGAGCACGTGCTGACGGGGCCGGTGCGGATCGTCGACCGGATCGAGTTCGACCCGCGGCTGCGGTGCGGTGACGTCGCGTACGACCTCGCGTTCCTCGCGATGGACCTCGAGGCGCACGGAGCGCGGTGGGCCGCGCGCGAGCTGTACTCGAGCTACCGCCGGACCGGGCTCGACATCGGCGACGAGGCGCTGCGCGACTTCTACGCGGCGCACTGGGCGATCGTACGCGCGAAGGTCGCGCTGATCGCCGCCGGCGAGCACGACGGCGCGCGCCGTGCCGAGCAGCGCCGGCTCGCCGAGCGGATGTGGAGCCTCGGCGAGCGCCTCTGCTGGCGCGCGCGGCGGCCGCTGGCGATCGTCGTCTGCGGGCCCGCCGCCAGCGGCAAGTCGGTGCTGGCCGCGAGGCTGGCCGGCCGGACGGGGACGCCGGCGATCTCCTCCGACGTGTTGCGCAAGCGCCTCGCTGGGCTCGAGCCGTCGAGCCACGCCGGCGCCGAGCACTACACCGCGGCGTTCACGCGCGCCACCTACGAGCAGCTCGCACGCGAGGGCGTCGCCGCGATCGAGCGTTCCGGCCAGGCGCTGCTCGACGCCACGTGCCGCGCGCGCGACGAGCGTGAGCTGCTGCTGTGCGCGCTGCGCGCGAGCGGCGCGCGGACGCTGCTCGTGCGCTGCGAGGCGCCGCTGGCGGTCGCGCTGGAGCGGGCCGCGCGGCGACTCGACGAGCGCGAGAACGCGTCAGACGCGACGCCGGCGATCGTCGAGCGCCACTACCGCGAGTTCGAGGAGCCGGCCGCGGACGAGGCCGACGTCGTGCTGGCGCTCGACACGACGACGACGGCCGACGCGCAGCTGGCCGAGCTCGCGCGCGCCGCCGACCGCGCGCTCGCGAACGACGAGTGACGCGCTTCGCGACGGCGTCGAGCGGCGCGGCTAAGTAGTAACGCGCAGCGGCCGGTCGGAGAGCTCCCGATGATGCTCGGGCGTCGCCCGCCTAGCGTCGTCGGTGACCCCTTTTCCTGACGCGAGAACTGGAGATGCACACGATGGCAACCGTTGAGAAGCCCACCACGTTCGAGGCGCCCGGCCGGCCGGGCAGCTCGGTCGAGGTCAAAGACCGCTACGAGAACTTCATCGGCGGCCATTGGGTCGCCCCGATCGACGGCGAGTACCGCGAGAACGTCAGCCCGGCCACCGGCCAGCCGATCTGCGAGGTCGCGCACTCAGGCGCGCAGGACATCGAGCTGGCGCTCGACGCGGCCCACGCGGCGAAGGACGCGTGGGGCGAGACGTCGACGACCGACCGCTCGAAGGCGCTCAACGCCGTCGCCGACGCGATCGAGGAGAACCTCGAGATGCTCGCCGTCGCCGAGAGCTGGGAGAACGGCAAGCCGGTGCGCGAGACGCTCGCCGCCGACATCCCGCTCGCCGCCGACCACTTCCGCTACTTCGCCGACGTGATCCGCGGCGAGGAGGGGCGGATCTCGGAGATCGACAAGGACACGGTCGCCTACCACTTCAACGAGCCGCTCGGCGTCGTCGGGCAGATCATCCCGTTCAACTTCCCGCTGCTGATGGCCGCATGGAAGATCGCGCCGGCGCTGGCGGCCGGCAACTGCACGGTCGTCAAGCCCGCCAGCCCGACGCCGTGGTCGATCCTCAAGCTGATGGAGGTGATCGGCGAGATCGTGCCCGGCGGCGTGCTGAACATCGTCAACGGGCCCGGCGCCGAGACCGGCAAGGCGCTCGCCTCGAACAAGCGGATCGCGAAGATCGCGTTCACCGGCGAGACGGTCACCGGCCGCCTGATCATGCAGTACGCCGCGCAGAACATCATCCCCTCGACGACCGAGCTCGGCGGCAAGTCGCCGAACATCTTCTTCGAGGACATCCTTGACGCCGACGACGAGTTCTTCGACAAGGCGATCGAGGGCCTCGTGCTGTACGCGTTCAACAAGGGCGAGGTCTGCACGTGCCCGTCGCGCGCCTTGATCCAGGAGTCGATCTACGACGAGTTCATGGCGCGCTGCCTGGAGCGGATCGCCGCGATCCGCCAGGGCAACCCGCTCGATCAGGAGACGCAGATCGGCCCGCAGGTCTCGCGCGCGCAGCTCGAGAAGGTCGAGAGCTACGTGCAGATCGGCCGCGACGAGGGCGCCGAGCTGTTGATCGGCGGCAAGCGCAACGAGCTCGGCGGAGAGCTGGCGGGCGGCTTCTACCACGAGCCGACCGTGTTCAAGGGCACCAACGACATGCGGATCTTCCAGGAGGAGATCTTCGGCCCGGTGCTCGCCGTCACGACGTTCAAGGACGAGCGCGAGGCGCTGCAGATCGCCAACGACACGCTCTACGGCCTCGGCGCCGGCGTGTGGACGCGCGACGGCTCGCGCGCCTTCCGCATGGGCCGTGCGATCAAGGCCGGTCGCGTGTGGACCAACTGCTACCACCTCTACCCGGCGCACGCCGCGTTCGGCGGCTACAAGGTCTCCGGCGTCGGCCGTGAGAACCACAAGATGATGCTCGACCACTACTCGCAGACCAAGTGCCTGCTGGTCAGCTACGACAAGAACGCGCTCGGCTTCTTCTAGGCACGGGAGCTTCCTAGACCTCCGAGAGCAGTAGCAAGCGCCCCGTCATCGCGACGGGGCGTTTGCCCGTTCAGCGCACAGCAGTCGTGCGCCGCACGGCGCAGCGCACAGCGCTACGACCGCGACGGACGCTCCGGCGCGCGGTGAGGGCTCAGGCGCGCGCGCTCGTGGACGCCGGCGCGGAGGCGCGCCCGTCGCCCGAGCCGCGATCGACGCGCAGCGCCTCGAGCGCCGGCAGGCGGGCGCCCTGGAGCAGCGCGAGCGTCGCGCCGCCGCCGGTCGAGACGTGGTCGATCTCGCCGGCGAGGCCGAACTGCATGATGGCGGCGACGGTCTCGCCGCCGCCGACGACGCTCGTGGCGCCGGTTCGCGCGATCGCCTCGGCGACGGCGCGTGTCCCGTGCGCGAACGGCTCGCACTCGAACACGCCCATCGGCCCGTTCCAGAAGACCGTCGCGGCGCGCTCGATCGTCTCGGCGTAGCGCGCGGCCGTGTCCGGGCCGATGTCGAGGCCGAGCATTCCGGCGGGGATGTCGGGCGGCTCGACGACCTCGCAGCGAACGTCGGCCGCGGCGCGCTCGGCGACCACGAGGTCGCTCGGCAGCAGCAGCTCGCGACCGTCCTGCGCGGCTCGCCGCAGCGCGCCGCGCGCCGCTTCCAGATCGTCGTCGCCGCACGGCGAGGCGCCGATCGAGCGCCGCTGCGCGGCGAGGAACGGGAAGCTCATCGCGCCGCCGATCAGCACCGTGTCGGCGATCGCCAGGAAGCGCTCGACGAGCGCGACCTTGTCCGACACCTTCGCGCCGCCGAGCACCGCGACGAGCGGGCGCGCGGGGTCGTCGATCACGGCGCTGAGCGCGCGAACCTCGCGCTCGATCAGCAGCCCCGCGGCGCTCGGCAGCAGTCGCGCGACGCCCTCGGTGCTCGCGTGCGCGCGATGCGCGGTGCCGAACGCGTCGTTGACGTACGCGTCGGCGAGCTCGGCGAGCGAAAGCGCCAGCTCGGGGTCGTTGCTCGTCTCACCGGGCTCGTAGCGCACGTTCTCGAGCAGCAGCACCTCGCCCGGGCGAAGGCGCCGCGTGAGCGCCCGCACGTCGCCGCCGACGACGGCCGGCGCGAGGCTGACGCCGCCGCCGAGCAGCTCGTTCAGGCATTCGGCGACGGGGCGCATCGACAGCTCGGGGTCGACGCCGTGCGGCCGGCCGAGGTGCGAGACGAGGACGATCCGCGCGTGGCGCCGGCGCAGCTCCTCGATCGTCGGCAGCGCGGCGCGGATGCGCGTGTCGTCGGCGATCGCGACGGTCCCGTCGGCATCGTGCAGCAGCGGCACGTTCAGGTCGGCGCGGAGCAGGACGCGGCGGTGGGCGACGTCGAG
Source organism: uncultured Solirubrobacteraceae bacterium (assembly GCA_963782925.1). Classification (GTDB taxonomy): domain Bacteria; phylum Actinomycetota; class Thermoleophilia; order Solirubrobacterales; family Solirubrobacteraceae; genus Palsa-744. Next base: position 337,276 of record CAWALH010000002.1, on the reverse strand, counting down.
CTCGGCGAGTTTGCGCATCGCGATCATCGACGCGCACGCTACGGCCGCGCGCGCGAGGCGCCATCGTGAGCCGGCCACAATCGCGCTGGGTAGTTGTCCGTGGAGCCCTGCGCGCGGAGGTCGTCCGCGAGGCGTCGACTGCGGGCGACGACCGACCGGCGCGGCGGACAAGCACGGATGCGCCGGCGGCGACGCAGTGGTGGACTCGACCGGTGGCCGACGTGAAGCCGTCCTCGCGCGCACCAAGCGTTCTGAGCGCCTCGTCCGAGGCGCTCGAGATGGCGCGGGCGCTCGCCGCGAAGCACGGGCCGCTCGCGTTCTTCCAGTCGGGCGGCTGCTGCGACGGCACGGCGCCGATCTGCCTGTGCGAGGGAGACCTGCCGCCGGGACCCGACGATCTGCTGCTGGGGACGATCGCCGGCGCGCCGTTCTACATCGACCGCGAGCAGTACGAGCGCTGGGGCCGGCCGGCGCTGCACATCGCGACGACCGGCGGGCCGGCCGAGGGATTCTCGCTGTCGCTGCCCGACGCCCACTTCGTCACGCGCACGCCGGTCGCTCCCGGCGGCGCACGCGCAAGTCAGTGTTGAACCGCGAGCGGATCGAGTCCTTTACACGGAGGTCACAGCGCCGTGCGGGCCGTAGCTTGCAAGGCATGACCGTCGAACTGCACGCCGTGCCGTCGCCTGCGGCCAGCCCGTCGGGCGAGGATCGCGCCGACTCGATCCGCGTCGTCGTCGCCGACGACCATGCGCTGATGCGCCGCAGCCTGCGGGCCCTGCTCGAGCGTGAGCGCGAGATCCACGTGGCCGGCGAGGCGGACGAGCTCGCGGCGGCGCTGGAGCGCGTCCGCGAGTTGCACCCGGACGTGCTCGTGCTCGACCTGCGCCTGCGCGACGGCTCGAGCATGCAGGCGATCGGCGAGCTGCGCGAGCACGCGCCCGACACACGCGTCGTCGTCGTCACGGCCGAGGACAATCCGCTGTTCGCCGAGCACGCGCTCGCGGCGGGCGCGCTCGCGTTCGTGCGCAAGGAGCACGCCGACGTCGAGCTTCCGGCCGCCGTTCGCGCCGCGGTGCGTGGCGAGCGCTACGTCAGCCCGCACGTCGAGGCGAAGCTCGCGGCCTACCGCGCGATCAACGTCGACGACGCGCTGAGCGCGCGCGAGCTGGAGGTGCTGCGGCTGATCGCGCTCGGACACACGAGCGTCGAAGTCGCGCGGATCCTCGAGATCTCGCCGCGCACGGTCGAGTCCCACCGCGCGCGCGTGCACTCCAAGCTCGGCTTGAGCACGCGCGCCGAGCTCGTGCGCTACGCGCTGCGGCACGGCCTGCTCGGCGTCTGAATCGCCGATCGCCTCCTCGAAGTGCTTCAATGGCTTTGAAGTGGGGCGACCTGCGAGCGTGGTGTGAGCAGGCGCCACGGCGCGGAGGTCAAGCCAACAGCTCCGATGGACCGTTCGACGCAGGGAATCCTCGAGGTTGCTCGCAGCGTGCTCTCCGAGCTGGAGCTCGACGTCGTGCTCGATCGCGTGCTGCAGGCCGCGCAGGAGCTGACCGACGCGCGCTACGCGGCGCTCGGCGTGCTGAACGACACGAAGACCGAGCTCGCGCGGTTCATCACGCGCGGCATCGACGAGCACGCGCGGAGCGCGATCGGCAGCCTGCCGCGCGGGCGCGGCGTGCTCGGCGCGCTGATCGAAGATCCGGTGCCGCTGCGGATCGTCGACGTCAGCCGCCATCCGCGCTCCTACGGCTTCCCGCCCGGGCACCCGCCGATGGGCGCGTTCCTCGGCGTGCCGATCCTGATCGACGGCGTCCCCTACGGGAACCTGTACCTGACCGAGAAGCAGACCGGCGAGGAGTTCACCGAAGCCGACGAGCACGCGCTCGGCGTGCTCGCCGACTTCGCGGCGGTCGCGGTCGACCACGCGCGTCGCTACACCGGCGCGCGCGACGATCGCGACGCGCTGCAGCGCACGGTCGACGCGCTCGAGGCGACGACGCAGATCGCGCGGGCGGTCGGCGGTGAGACCGACCCGGAGGTCGTGCTCGCGCTGGTCGCGAAGCGCGGCCGCGCGCTCGTCTCGGCGCGGACGCTGCTGATCGAGCTCGAGCGCGGGACGGAGCTCGAAATCGCCGCCGGCGCCGGCGAGCTGCCGGCCGACCTCGTCGGCCGGCGCGTGCCGATCGACGACACGATCGCGGCGCACGCGATGCGCACCAACCGCGTGCAGCGGATCGAGGACGAGCTCAACCGCGCGCGCTTCGACGAGCACGGCCTCGGTCGGTTCGGGCTCGAGGCGTCGGGCGGGATCGTCGTGCCGCTGAACTTCCGCGGTCGCAGCCACGGCGTCCTGCTCGCGCTCGACCGGCTCGTCGACGGCCCGAACTTCTCCGCCGAGGACGTGCGCCTGCTCGAATCGTTCGCGACGAGCGCGGCGACGGCCGTCGCGACGGCCGAGTCGGTCGCCGCCGAGCGCCAGCGCCACCGCCTCGCCGCGGCCGAGGGCGAGCGCCAGCGCTGGGCGCGCGAGCTGCACGACGAGACGCTGCAGAGCCTCTCGGCGCTGCGCTTCGGGCTGTCGGCCGCGCGGCGCTCGGACGCCGAGGAAGGACTGCGAGACGCCGTCGGGCACGCCGTCGAGCAGATCGAGGAGACGATCGCGAACCTGCGCGCGCTGATCAGCGACCTGCGTCCGGCGGCGCTCGACGAGCTCGGGCTGAAGGCGGCGCTCGAAGCGCTCGCCGAGCGCAGCGGCGAGCGGCACGGGGTCGAGGTCGACCTCAGCGTCGAGCTCGCGTTCGAGCAGGGCGCGCAGTCGGGCCGGCTCGGCGCCGAGCTCGAGACCGCGCTGTACCGGATCGTGCAGGAGGCGCTGACGAACGCGAGCAAGCACGGGCAGGCCGACCGTGCGGTCGTCGAGATCCAAGAGGACGCGACGTGCGTGCGCGTGCTCGTCCGCGACAACGGCAAGGGCTTCGACCCGCAGTCGAAAGGCTCGGGCTTCGGCCTGCTGGGGATGCGCGAGCGCGCGTCGCTGCTCGGCGGCGAGCTGCAGCTCGAGTCGCCGAGCGCCGGCGGCACCGAGCTGCGCGCGCGGATTCCCGTGCGGCGTGTCGCGGACAGCGGCGTCGCCGGCGTCGCGCTCTCGCCCGGCTAGCCGCGAGCTACTCGACCGGCGTCTCGCTCGTCGAGCGCAGGCGCGCATAGCACGCCCCGTGGAAGCGCGGTCCGTCCGTCGAGTCCCAGTGCGCCGCGGCGCGCGAGCTCTGGACGGCCTCGCCGTCGACGATCACGACCAGCGGCTCGTATACACCGATCACCTCACCGCACGTATCGCAGCGAAAGCGTCCGTCGCTCATCTCGCGCAGGCTACGTGCGGCCGTGGCGGTGTTCCAGCGGGAAAACTCGCGATCTGATTGCGGCAAACGACGGATTTCCGACCTCTCACGCATGGCGATCCGCGGCGGTCGGGCTGGGGGGCGCGGCGGGCTGCACAGCGTCGCTTGCCGCCGGCGCCGCGTCCTCGGGGAAGCGCTCGCGCGCCAGTCGCCAGGCCGCGGACGGGAACTCGATCGCCTCGACGCCTCCGCGCCAGGCGACGTCGGCGTCGAAGCCGTCGCGGAAGACGTCGAGCATCGCGCTGTTGTCGGGCAGCACCTCGGCGACGAGACGCCCGATCCCGCGGCGCTCGGCGAGCTCGGCGAGCCGCACGACGAGGATCGTGCCGAGGCCCTGACCGTGCAGCGAGTCGGCGACCTCGACGGCGACTTCGGCGCGATCGTCGTCGAGCTGGATGCACAGCGAGTGCCCGACGAGGCGCCCGTCGGCGTCGAGCGCGACGAGCCCGAAGCGGCCGGGCCCGGTCGCGGCCGTGTCGTGCGCGGCGCGCTCGAGGTCGACGGCGCCGGTGAAGAAGCGCAGGCGCCGCGCCTCGAGGCAGAGGCCGGCGAGGAACTCGAGCAGCGCCGGCTCGTCGGCGGGCGTCGACGCGCGCACGGTGACGTTCGAGCCGTCGCGCAGCATCGCCCGCACCGGGGCGATGCCGTCGCTCAGCGTCGTCGTCATCGTGCGCTCCTTTCGCGAGCAGGTCGTCGCTCGGCGGATCGCGAGCTGCGATAACTGTCGGCGCTCGACGCCGTCCGGCAATCGTCGATCGGACGCAGTCCCGCGCGGACGACCCGCAGCGACGCGGCGGAAAAGCCGCAGTCGGCGCTCAGCCGCGCCGTTCGAGCGGGACGATCGTCGCGGGCTCGAGCTCGCCGAGGCCGTTGAGCACGCGCGCGGCGCCGACGACGTCGCCGGTGTCGTAGAAGTCGGTCAGGACCAGGTTCGGCAGGCGATCGCGTTCAGCCTGGCACTGGCGCGCGCGCTTGACGATGAACGCGCGCTGCGTCAGCGCGACGTTGGGGCTGCGCCGCGGCGGGAACACGTCGGCCCAGTCGTTCATCATCAGCAGCGGGCTGCCCGGCGTCCCGCGGGACAGCCTGCAGCTGAACTGGCCCGGCTTGACGGCGCCGAGCGGCGTGTCCTGGATGAAGCCGCCGAACGCGTACATGTCCCACGGGTAGCGGCCGCTGACGGGCTCCTGCGTGAAGACGATCACGTTGTGCTGCGAGCGCACGAGCTGCCCGAGCGTCGGCAGCTGCTGGCCCTCGCGCAGGACGGCGAGGTGCGAGTAGAGCCCCGACCGCTTGAAGACCTCTTCGAGCGAGGCCTCCGAGACGTAGTCCTCGTCGAAGAAGATCACGACCGTGCCGGGGTTCTGCGTCAGGAAACGGCGGACGGCGCCGAAGAACGTGAGCGCGTTCGTCGCGCCGAGCTCGCACAGCGTGTGGCAGAGCCACACTTCGCGCCTGCCCTTGGCCTTGCCGAAGCCGACGGCGCCGCTGAAGCGCTGCAGCGCCGAGCGCGCTTCGTTGGTCAGCTTCTCCGAGACGCGGTTGGCGCGCGCGCCCTCGGCGGTGACGTCGGTGCGCACCTTGCCCGGTTTGCCCTCGCCGTAGTGCGTCGAGATCTTGAACGCGCGCAGGCCGTCGTCGAGCTGGCGCGCGATGCCGTGGCTCTGGTTGGCGATGAACCAGCCGGGCAGGTTGGCCGCCGACATCGCGTTGTGCGTGCCGGGGAAGACGACTTCGTCGATCCGCCGCGAGCAGAGCTGCGCGTAGCCGTTGCACGTGCTGAGCGCCTGCGCCGACGGCGGGCGTGACGTGGCGTCGGGGTTGGGGCCGCTCGCGAGCGCGATCGCGACGCCGCCGATCAGCACGGCGAGGCTCGCCGCCGCGGCGATCGCGCCGCCGCGGCTGCGCGAGAGCGAGAAGCGCTCGTGCTCGGGCGCGACGCCGGCGGCCGTCAGCGCCTCGCCGACGCCGAGGTAGAACAGCAGCACGCCGGCGATCACGGCGAGCACGTCGAGCGCGAACAGCGGGTCGGCGAGCAGCGCGATGCCGAACGCGAGCGCGACGGCGCCGCGCGCGAAGCGCCCGCGCGCGCCACGGGGAGTCAGCACGCGAGCGCGCAGGCGCGCGAGGCCGGCGCCGGCCGTGTACGGGCGCAGCACGCTCGCCGAGGACGCGGCGACGATCGCGGCGACCAAGGCGAGGCCGAACGCCCAGCGCGAGAGGTCGCCGACGTAGCCGTCCCACAGCACGCCGGCCGCTTCGCGCACGTCGGCGTTGGTCAGCTCGTCGCTGCCGAACAGGTTGACGAGCAGCGCGTGGCGCACGAGCAGCAGATCGACGAACACGGCGGCGCCGGCGACGGCGAGCGCGACGGCGCAGCGCGTCACGGCGATCCGCCGCCGCGGCGCGAGCGCGATCGACGCGGCGAGCAGCGCGAGCGCGACGAACGGCAGCACGAGCCCGAGCAGGCGCACTTTGTCGGCGATCCGCAGCGTGCGCACGGCGAAGCTCTGCTTGCGCAGGTCGAGCAGCTTCGCGTCGATGTGCTGCGGGACCTTGCTCGCGACGTTCGGCGCGAGCGTGCGCAGCGCCGAGAGCACGACGGTGCCGGCGTCGGCGATGCTGAACGCGACGTTGCCGCCGCGGTCGAACAGCAGACGATGGCCCTGATCGGCGGCGAGCGCGACGACGCTGCGGAACTGCGGCGTCGCGATGACGGCTTCGACGAGCGAGTTGATCAGCGGGCGCGCGGCGATCAGGTCGGAGGAGCCGCTGTCGATCACCTGCACGACGATCTCGCGCGCGATCACGCGCCGGACCGGCTCGTGTCCGAGCGCGGCGACGGTGCGGTCGGTGAACGCGCGCGAGCCGAGCAGCTCCTGGCGCACGTACAGGCAGCTGCCGCCGATCACGACGGCGACCGCGGCGAGGATCGCGAGCGCGACGCTCAGCGCCGAGCGCGCGCGGCGCGGCGGGTGCGCGGCGGGCGATCGCGGGGTTGAAGCCGAAACCTCGGGCGGGCGCACTCGGAGGTACATTCTGACGATGGACGCGACGACCGGCGCTGCGCCGGCGTTCCGCCGGCTCTCGCCGGCCGAGCGGGCCGAGCGCGGGAAGGCCGCACGCAAGCGCGCGCCGCGCTCGAGTCATGCGGGCTTCGAGCCGTCCACCGATCGGCCGGACCCGATCGAGCTGCTCGAGCGCCAGGCGGTGACGCGCGTGCCCGAGCTCGTGCCGATCCGCTACGGGCGGATGCTCGTCTCGCCGTTCGCGTTCTTCCGCGGCTCGGCGCTCGTGATGGCCGGCGATCTGGCGGGCACGCCGCGCTCGGGCCTGCAAGCGCAGTGCTGCGGCGACGCGCACCTGTCGAACTTCGGCGTGTTCGGCTCGCCCGAGCGCCGGCTCGTGTTCGACATCAACGACTTCGACGAGACGCTGACGGGGCCGTGGGAGTGGGACGTCAAGCGCCTCGCGGCGAGCCTCGCGATCGCGGCGCAGGGCAACGGCTTCGCGCCGGCCGAGCAGGAGCGCGCCGTGCTCGACGCGGTCGCCGAGTACCGCACGGCGATGGCGCAGTTCGCGGGCATGCGCAATCTCGACGTGTGGTACGCGCGCCTCGACATCGAGGAGACGATCGCGCAGCTCGGATCGCAGCTGCAGCCGAAGGCGCTGAAGCGCACCGAGCGCAACCTCGCGAAGGCGCGCACGCGCGACAGCATGTCGGCGTTCTCGAAGCTGACGCGGCGTGTCGACGGGCAGGCGCGGATCGTCGCCGACCCGCCGCTGATCGTGCCGATCGCCGATCTCGTGCAGGACGCCGCGCAGGAACAGCTCGTCGACTGGCTGCACGGCCTGCTGCGGGTCTACGGCGAGACGCTGCAGCGCGACCGCCGGATCCTGCTCGAGCAGTTTCAGCTGACCGACTTCGCGCGCAAGGTCGTCGGCGTCGGCAGCGTCGGCACGCGTGCGTGGATCGCGCTGCTGCTCGGCCGCGAAGGCCGCGATCCGCTGTTCCTGCAGATCAAGCAGGCCGAGGCGTCGGTGCTCGAGCAGTTCCTCGAGCCGAGCGAGTTCGACAACCACGGCCAGCGCGTCGTCGTCGGACAGCACGTGATGCAGTCGAGCAGCGACATCTTCCTCGGCTGGCTGCGCGTCGCTCCGTGGGGGGTCGACGAGCCGCAGGACTTCTACGTGCGCCAGCTGCGCGACTGGAAGGGATCGGCCGAGGTCGAGCAGATGCTGCCGAACGGGCTGGCCGCCTACGGCCGGCTCTGCGGCTGGACGCTCGCGCGCGCCCACGCGCGCAGCGGCGATCGGATCGCGATCGCCTCCTACCTCGGCCGCGGCGCCGCGTTCGACCGCGCGATCGTCGACTTCTCGCAGGCGTACTCCGAGCAGAACGCGCGCGACTACGACGCGCTGCGCGCGGCCGTCGAGTCGGGCCGGATCGTCGCGCAGACCGGCCTGTAGGCATCTTCGCGCGCGGCCGGGCAAGCGTCGGTCGATCAATATTTATAATGACGATGACTGGTTTAGTGAGCTTTACACGTTCGCGAGCACGCTCTACGCTCGTGAGACCGACACGCGACCGATAGGGGAGGGCGAGCATGCTGTTCCGGCAGATCACGCACGACGACCTCGGCTGTGCGTCGTATCTGATCGGCGACGAGCATGCCGGCGTCGCGGCGGTCGTCGATCCGCGCTTCGAGATCGACGAGTACCTCGAGCTCGCGCGCTACCGCGGCGTGACGATCGCGCACGTGCTCGAGACGCACAACCACGCCGATCACGTCTCCGGTCATGGGCGGCTCGTCGCGGCGACCGGCGCGCGGATCCACGTCCATCGCCTGGCCGACCCGCAGTACGACGCCGAGCGCTTCGACGACGGCTGGGAGCTCGAGCTCGGCGCGCTGCGCGTGCGCGCGCTGCACACGCCGGGGCATCGCCCCGAGCACAGCGCGTTCCTGCTGATCGACACCGCGCGCGGCGCCGAGCCGTGGGCGCTGCTCAGCGGCGACAGCCTGTTCGTCGGCGACGTCGCGCGCACCGACCTCGCGATTGAGCCGGGCGACGGCGCGCGCCAGATCTTCCGCTCGGTCCGCGAGCGGCTGCTGAGCCTGCCCGACGACTGCGAGGTGTGGCCGGCGCACCTTGGCGGCTCGATGTGCGGCGGCCCCGGCATGGACATGAAGATCTGCTCGACGATCGGCTTCGAGAAGGCGCACAACCCGACGCTCGCGATCGACGACGAGGACGAGTTCGTCGCCCAGGCGCTCGCCAGGCTCGGCCCGCAGCCGCCGAACTTCGAGAAGATCGTCGCGCTCAACCGCGGCGCGCTGCAGGCCGGCGGCGTCGAGGCGCCGGCGCTCTATCCGCACCAGGTGCTGCTCAAGCGCGACGAAGGCGCGATGCTCGTCGACGTGCGCACCGACCTGCAGTTCGACGATGTCCACATCGACGGCTCGATCTGCATCCCGTCGTTCAGCTCCGGCTTCGGCTCGAAGCTCGCATGGCTCGCCGACCACGAGCGCGAGATCGTGTTCATCGGACGCGACGACGCCGACGGGCGGCGCGCGGCGAAGCTGGCGCTGTCGGTCGGCGTGCGCAACGTCGCCGGCCTGCTCGCCGGCGGCATGACCAACTGGCGCCAGGAACGCCAGCCGACGGCGCAGACCGAGCGGCTGTCGGCCGACGCGCTCGCCGCGCTGCTCGCCGCCGAGCCCGCCGGCGAGCGCGAGCTGCAGCTGCTCGACGTGCGCGAGCGCAGCGAATTCGACGCCGGCCACGTGCCCGGCTCGATCTCGACGCCGTGGCACGACGTCGACAGGATCCCGCACGGACTCGACCCAGCGCGGCCGATCGCGACGATCTGCGCGCTCGGCGTGCGCGCGGCGACCGCCGCCAGCCTGCTGAAGCTGCACGGCGCCGAGCGCGTGATCCACGTCGTCGACGGCGGCGTGCCGCGGCTCGCCGAGCGCGGCGTGCGGCTTCGGTCGAGCGACGCCGCGGCGCCGGCGCTGCCCGCGTAGGGCGACGAGCGCCCGTCCGTCGAGACCCGCGCGCACGCTGCGGCAAAGCACGCAGATGAGCGCGCCGCTCTGCGGATGGCCGGTGGCCGCGCGAGATCGAGACTCGTGCGGCACTGCAACTCTCGAAATCAAGGAGCAAGCAATGAGGAAGGCAATGGAGTTGGGCGGGATCGTCGCGGCGGTCGTGCTCGCCGCGTTCGGAGTCGCGTCGATCGTGATCGGCGCAAGCGGCCAGGGAACCGTCAAGGACAACCTGCGCGAACAGAAGATCGTCGGCAGCGCCGACATGACGCCGGCAGGCATCACCGCCGAGGCGAAGAAGTCGGGCCTGAACGTCGCGACGCTGCCGATCCCGTCGTGCTCGGTCGCGAACAAGAAGATCGAAAGCGGCACGAACGCGCGCTGCTTCGCGCAGTACATGACGATCCACGCGCTCGAGGCGACCGGCGGCCAGTACTACTCGCAGATGCCGCGCTACGCGAGCGCCGACGGCAAGGGCACGAACGTCGAATCGCTGGCGCTGAAGAACACCAAGGGCAAGCCCGCCGAAAACCCCGAACGCAACGTGTGGATCCAGGAGACAGCGCTCTCGACGGCGCTCAACACGAGCTACATGGCCGGGCAGGTGTCGCTGTTCGGCATCGTCGTCGGCATCGCGCTGCTGCTCAGCGGCCTCGGCTTCGGCATCCTCGCCGTCGGCGGCGCGCTGCGCAACGACGACAGCGCGCTGCGGCCGCTGCTCGCGCGCGCGCACCGCAACGCCGGCGCGACGCCGTCGCCGACCGGCGCCTGATGCGCACCGGCGCCTGATCCGGGCGCCTTCCTCATCGTGGCTGCGGGCCGGCCCCCACTTCCGGCCCGCAGCCGCCTCGGCTCGCGACCGCACGGCGCGATTCGCACGCTCCGAACGCAAACGGAGACGCGCCGGCGAGACGGTTGACGGCCGTGCGCGTATGCGAATAGGTTGGATCGTCCGCGCCGGAGGATGGGATGTGCAGCGCCTCCGGCCGGGAAAAAACCGACCAGGAGGAGAGTCACATGGGGAACCGGAGCCGAATCGTCGGCCTCGTCGCAGTGCTCGCCGGCGTGCTCGCGCCGGCGTCCGTCGCCGCCGCGTCGCAGTACGTCGACCTCGGCGACTCCTACGCCTCGGGCGTGGGCTCGCGGGTGTTCTACGAAGAATCGGGAAGCTGCAAGCGGAGCCCGGAAGCGTACGGGCCGAAGGTCGCGGCCGCGAAGGGCTACACGCTGAGCTTCCAGGCGTGCAGCGGCGCGAAGACGTCCGACGTGATCGAAAAGCAGCTCGGCACGCTGAGCGGCTCGACCGCGCTCGTGTCGATCTCGATCGGCGGCAACGACGCCGGCTTCAGCAACGTGATCATCAACTGCGCGCTCTACTACTTCACGTGCGGCAGCGCGATCAGCGAAGCGAACGAATACATCGCCAAGAAACTGCCGGGCGTGCTCGACACGACGTACAGCGATATCCGCGCGAAAGCGAGCGCCGCGCACGTCGTCGTCGTCGGCTACCCGCATCTGTTCACCGACTCCGGGACGACGTGCAACGTCAACTTCCTGACGTCGTCGAACGAGAAGAAACTGAACGAAACCGGCGACAAGCTCGACGCGGCGATCAAAGCGCGCGCCGAAGCGCACGGGTTCACGTTCGTCGACCCGCGCTCAGCGTTCAAAGCGCACGAGGTCTGCGCGTCGGAAGAGTGGCTCAACGGCCAGTCGAACCCGCTCGAAGAAAGCTACCACCCGAACACCAAAGGCCAGGCCGAGCTCACCAAAGAAGTAGAGGTCGTCCTGCCGTAGCGGCCGTGCCGCGTCCGTCCGCCCGCGGTTGCGCGCCGCGGGCGGACGTCGCTAGATTTCGCGCGTGCTCGACCTCGACGGATACGTGCGCCGCGTCGGCCTCGCCGGCCGCCCGACGATCGCCGAGTTGCACCGCGCCCAGGTCGCGGCGATCCCGTTCGAGAACCTCGATCCGCACCGCGGCGTGCCGGTGTCGCTCGCGCCGCAGGACATCGAGCGCAAGCTCGTCGGCGAGCGCCGCGGCGGCTACTGCTTCGAGCAGAACCTGCTGCTGAAGGCCGCGCTCGAGGCGCTCGGCTGCGACGTCGAGCCGATCCTCGCGCGCGTGCGCCGCGGTGCGCCGCCGGGCGTCGTGCGGCCGCCGACGCACCTCGTGCTGCGCGTGCGCGACGCCGACGGCGGGCTGTGGCTCGCCGACGCCGGTTTCGGCAGCGGCGGGCTGCTCGAGCCGATCCCGTTCGCGCCCGGCGCCGTGCACGAGCAGTCCGGCTGGCGCTTCCAGCTGATCGCCGACGAGCACGAGCTCGTGCTGCGCCTCGACAGCGCGTCGGGCTGGGAGGACCTGTACGGCTTCGTCCCGCGCGCCGCGCCGGCGCTCGACGTCGAGATGAGCAACTGGTTCACCTCGACGCACCCGCAGTCGGCGTTCATCACCGGCCTGCTCGTCAGCCGTCAGAGCGCCGACGGCACGCGCATGACGCTGAGCGACTGGGGCGAGCTGCAACTGATCGAGCACGCGCCCGGCGCCCGCGCGGTCACGCCGGTCGCGCGTGACGAGATCCCGCGGCTGCTGCGCGAGCGCTTCGAGCTGCCCGGCTTCGTGCTCGACGGCGCCGGGCGCGTCGTGCGCGAGGGCGACTGACGGGCCGCGCATCGGCCGGCGCGGCGCTGCGGTCGACACCGCGGATTGCCTTCGCGGCGTCGCGGCCGGCGCTACAGCGTCGCCGTGCGCGCTTCGCCGGCGTCGGTCCAGCCGACGGTGGCGCCGCTCAGCGTGAGCGAAGCCGCCGGGATCTGCGCCGGCGGCGCAGCGTCGAGCACGCGCCGGGCGCCGTTCGGCGTGAAGCCGACGACTTCCGCGCGCAGCGGCGTCCCGCCGCGTTCGACGAGCACGTACAGCGCGAGCTGCCCGCCGGCGCTCAGCAGCGTGCGCTGCACGCGCGGGACTTCTTCGCTCGGTTCACCCGGGCCGTAGAGCGCTTTGAAGTAGGTGAACGACTTGCCCGTCGCGGCGTTGACGAGCTTGTCGACCGCCGTGCCGGCGATCCCGAGCGTGTTGTTGAAGCTGAGCGCGATCCAATTGCCCGCGACCGCTTCGACGTCGACCGTATAACCGGTGCCCGGCGGCGACGAGAACGCCGTGCCGGCTTTCCACACGCGGCCACGCGGCAGCAGGCAGACGTATGCGATCGCCTTCGCTTCGTTGCCCTGCTGGATCACCTTGATCCTGCCTTTCGACTTCAGGCGCTTGCCCCGCAGTTGCGCACACGACTCGCGCAGCGGGTTGGCGCCCTGCGCCGGCGTCGCGACGCCGGACAACGAGAGGAGCGCGAGCGCGAGCATCGTCGCCTGCCCGGCGCGCAACGCGCGCCCCGCGACCCGGCGCGAGGCGCCGGCCACGGCCGTGCCTTCCTCGCCGGCGGCCCCCGACCGCTCGAAGCTCATGTGCGAAACGCTAACCGCGGGCCCGGACGGCGAGGGCGGCTCAGCGTGCGGCTCTGCTGCGGCCCTGCGTGCGGGCGCCGCGGCGCCCACCCCGACCCGCGCGGCGCGAGCGCCGGTGCTCGATCGCGACCGACGCGGCGCAGGCGGCGAGCACGAACAGCGCGACGATCGCCGCGAACGCGACGCCCGGCGTCGCGAGCAGCAGCACGATCGCGCAGAGCACGCCGATCGCGACGTCCATCCGCAGCAGGCCGCGCCGGCGCTGCGCTTCGCGCGCTTCGCGGCGGCGCAGGCGCACCTCGGCGGCGTTGCGCGGCCGCTCTCCGGGGTCACGGCGCGCGTCGCGCGCGGTCCTCGCCGGCCGCGCGCTCATCGCTCGAGCCGGCGGAAGATCGGACGCGGCAGCAGCCGTACGACGAGCATCAGCAGGCGCAGGCGGCGCGGCGCCCAGACGGTGTGCTCGCCGCGCTCGAGGCCGTCGCGGACGACGCGCGCGACGACCGCCGGCGTCGTCGCCAGCGGCGCCGGCTGCAGGCCGGCGGTCATCCGCGTGCGGACGAAGCCGGGGCGCACGACGAGCACGCGCACGCCGTGGCCGACGAGCGCGTCGCCGAGCCCCTGCGCGAGCGCGTCGAGGCCGGCCTTCGAGGCGCCGTAGACGAAGTTCGCGCGCCGCGGGCGCTCGGCGGCGACGGACGAGAGCACGACCAGCGTTCCGCCGCCGACCTCGCGCAGCGCCTGCGCGGCGTGCAGCAGCAGCGATCCGGCGCCGAGCGTGTTGACCTGCAGCACGCCGAGCGCGCCGGCGACGTCGTCGACGCTCGCGCCGCGCTCGCCGAGCACGCCGACGGCGAGCACGACGAGATCGGCGCCGCCGAGGCGCTCGCGCGCGTCGGCGATGACCTCCGCGTGGCGCTCTAGCGCGAGCGCGTCGAGCTCGAGCTCGATTACGCGCTCGCAGCCCTCCGCGCGCAGCTGCTCGGCCGCGCGCGCGAGGCCGTCCGGATCGCGTCCGACGAGCGCGACCTCGCGCGGCTCCTGTCGCTGCAGCTCGCGGACGATCGCCAGCGCGATCTCCGACGTCCCGCCGAGCACGATCACGCGCCGGCCGGCCGAGCCGCGCGCCGTGGCGCCGTCGGCGCCGCCGCGCGCGCGCCTCAGCACAGCTCGAGCCGCCGTGCGAGGTCCGAGCGCAGCGCTCCGTCGGGATCGACGCGGGCGCGCTGGGCGTGGAAGCGGTCGAGCTGCGGATACATCGCGCGCACGGTCTCGCCGCGCATGCGCGCGTCCTTCGTCAGGTACACGCGCCCGCCGCAGCCGGCGACGAGCTCGTCGAGCCGCTCGAGCGCCTCGTGCAGCCCGGGCGCGGCCGCCGGCATGTCGATCGCGAGCGTCCAGCCGGCGAGCGGGAACGACAGCGGGCCGCCGAACGCCGCGCCGAAGCGCTTGAACACGGCGAGGTACACGGGCACGCGGCGCTCGCGGATCAGCTCGAAGCAGCGCACGAGCACGGTCTCCTCGCCGTCGGGAACGACGAACTGGTACTGGATCAGCCCCGCCGCGCCGTACAGCCGGTTCCACGCCTCGACCGCGTCGAGCGGGAAGAAGTAGCGGCGCGAGCGTCTGCGGGTGCTCGCGCGCCTGGCGTGGCGAACGCCGCCAGCGCAGCGCGTTGAGCTCCCGTACGCGCGACGGGCTCAGCAGGCTGGGAACGCCGCGCGGCACGCTGACCGTCCGCCCGGGGCGCACGCGGCGCTCGAGCGCGCGGGCGTCCTCGCGACGCCCCGGCGCCGGCGCGCCTGCCGCCGGCAGCGGGTTCGGCGCGGCTGACGACCGCGCGCCCGTACCGCGGGCCGGCGGCGAGCAGGTCGAGCCACGCGACCGAGTAGCGGTGATCGTCGTCGGCCGCCATCAGCTCGAGCGTCTGCTCGAGGCCGTCCGTGCGGTCGACGTCCTCGGCGACCCACCCGACGGCAGCGGCTCGGTGCGAAGCGTCGCCTGCACGACGACGCCGGTCAGGCCCATGCCGCCGAGCGTCGCGTAGAACAGCTCGCCGTCGCGCTCCGGCGAGAGCTCGAGCAGGCCCTCGGCCGGCGTGCACAGCGACAGCGCGAGCACGTGGCGGGCGAAGCCGCCGTCGCGATGGTGGTTCTTGCCGTGGATGTCGCTCGCGATCGCGCCGCCGAGCGTCACCTGCGCGCGTGCCGGGCACGACGGGCAGCGTCTGCCGGTGGCTCACGAGCGCCGCCTGCAGCTGGGCGATCGTGGCGCCGGCCTGCGCGACGACGAGCCCGCGCTCGCGGTCGATCGCGACGATCTCCTCGAAGCCGGTCATGTCGAGCACGTGCCCGCCGTCGTTCGACGCCGCGTCGCCGTAGCTGCATCCGGCGCCGCGCGCGATCAGGCCGGCGTCGGGGATCGCGCGCGAGGACACGATCCGCTCGACCTCGTGCGCGTCGCGCGGGCGCAGCAGCCGGCAGCGGCTCGCGCCCGTCGCGCCCCAGCCGGACAGCGAGCGCTCGAGCCCGAGCAGCGGCGCCGTCGAGCGGTCAACGACCGACATAGACGCCCCCGAGGAACAGCAGGCCCCAGGCGAGCAGCAGCACGAGCAGCACTCTGTCATGCAGGACAGATCCTCGGGCGTCTCTCCCGCGCCGGCCGCGATCAGCCGCTCGTAGCGCGCGAGCAGCGCCAGGAACGGGGCCGCCGAGAGCACGTACAGCGCGACGTTCTGCGGGCGCGTGACCGCCCATGCGACGTACGCGCCAGCGCCGGCCGCCGCGGCGGCGAGCAGCGCCAGGCGCAGGATCGAGAGCGAATAGCGCCGCAGCGTCGCGCGCGCCGGCTGCGCGCCGGTGTGCTCGCGCAGCTCCGCATAGCGCTTGGCGGCGACGACGAACACCGCGCACGACGCGGTGACGATCACGAACCAGCGCGACAGGTAGATGTCGGTCGCGACGCCGCCGGCCAGCGCGCGCAGCACGAAGCCGGCCGCGATCACGAGGATGTCGAGGACGACGATGCGCCGCCACCACAGCGAGTAGCTGACGGTCAGCGCCAGGTAGCAGAGCCCGATCGCGCCGACCTTCACGTCGACCGCGCTGGCAATCGCGAGCCCGGCGAGCGCCGTCGCCGCGGCGATCGCGAGCGCGTGCGATGGGGCGAGCTCGCCGGCGGCGATCGGCCGCAGGCGCTTGCGCGGGTCCAGGCGATCGTGCTCGCGATCGCGCACGTCGTTGAACAGGTACGTCGCGCTCGAGAGCAGGCACAGCGCGAGGAACGTCGCCGCGACCTGCGCGATCACGAGCGGCCGGTCGATCACGCCGGCCGCGGCCGGCGCGGCGAGCACGAGCAGGTTCTTGCTCCACTGGCGCGGCCGGTACGCCCGCAGCACGATCTCGGCCGAGCTCCGCGGCGAGCGCGCCGGAGCCTCGGCGGCGTGCGGGTCCGCGCCGGCGCCACGCTCTCCGACGTGACGCATCGGTCGCTCGCCGCGTCTCGCCGCTGCCTCGAACGAATTTATGCTAAATCTCCCTTAAACACGGATCGGGCGTCGAGCAGGCCGGTCGGCCGCAGGCGTTTCAGAAGCATTCCACACGCGTGCGGCGTTGCCCGCCGGTTGCGCGCCGATTTCGGTGAGAGTTCTCTTTTGGTAAGAGTTCCCTCATCCGGTCGCCTCGCAACGGCGGCGCGGCGCCGGCTTCACCGCTTACACTCAGGCGATGGAGTCGAGCACCGCGAGTCGTCCGGCGCAGCTGCGGACGCGCCGGCCCCCGACGCGCGCGCACCTCTCGGTGGCGCGCCGCCACCGGCTGCGGCGGATCGCGCTCGTGACGGTGCTCGTCGCGTTGATCCCGGCCGCGTTCTCCTACGTGAAAGCGATCAGCGAACCGTCGAACTCGAGCCTCGGCATCCGCACGGTCGAGTGGCTGCGCGAACACGGCGCCGCCGGCATCGTCTCGCAGGTCGAGTCGACCTACTACTCGCTGACGGCGCCGAGCAAGGGCGGACCGACGCTGCGCGCGCTGCCGCGGATCGGCGCGCGCGGCAGCGCGAGCGCCTCGACGACCGGTTCGTCGCAGAAGCTTGCCGTCTACCGCCCGCCGCGGGTGCGCCCGATGCTCTATCCGCCGCTGGCCGGCGAGGGCGTGTGGCGCCCGGCGCGAGCCGAATCGGTGACGAACGCGCCGATCCTGCTGACGACGCTGCGCAACCAGCCGGAATACCCGAGCGTCGTCGCGGGGCTCGCGTGGATCGACGTCAAACGCACGAAAGTGATGCTGCACCCCGGCCGCCAGGAGCCGTCGGTCGAAATTCCGCGCGGCTCGATGGATATCCCGCAGACGGGTCGGGAAAAGCTGCTGGCGACGTTCAACAGCGCGTTCAAACTGAGCGATTCGCACGGCGGCGTTGCGCTCAACGGTCACACATATGCGCCGATGCGAAACGGACAGGCGACGCTCGTCGGATATGAAGATGGAAGTGTGAATGTGATCGAATGGGTCAACGGCCCGACCGCGCCGAGCTCGGTCACGTTCGCGCGCCAGAACCTGCCGCTGATCGTCAACAACGGCAAGCCGACGCCGAACCTCGACAACGGTGAATGGGGCGCGACGGTCGGAAACGCAGTGCTCGTCTGGCGCTCGGGCATCGGCGTCGACGCGCACGGCAACCTGATCTATGCGGCCGGCAACGACCAGTCGGCGCGCAGCCTCGCCGACACGCTCGCCCGCGCCGGCGCCGTTCGCGCGATGGAGCTCGACATCAACTCCTACTGGGTCAGCTTCATCACCTACGGCGGCCCGGACGCGGCGAATCCCGTTAACCTGCTCCCTGAAATGAACCGTCCGGCGACGCGCTACCTCGAACCCGACGACCGCGACTTCTTCGCGGTCTACTCGCGCTGAGCGGGCGACGCCGCGATGGCCGAGCAGACCGGACGCGAGCTGCTCGAGGAGTGGCGCGGAGTGATGGAGTCCGTGCTCTCCTCGGCGGCGGCGATGACGGGCCGCACCGAGCTTCCGCGCGACCTGCTGCGCGCGCTGCGCCGCCAGCTCGAGCTCGTCCAGGAGGTGCTCGACCGCGAGCGCACGATCCAGAGCGAGCTGGCCGGTCGCGTGTTCGCGCCGCTCGACGCGCTGTTCGATCTGCTCGAGGAAACCGGCGCGACGCTGACCCGCCAGGCCGAGGCGCTGCAGACGGCCGGCGCCGCGCTCGAGGAAACGGCGGGTCTGATGAAGCGCCAGGCCGAGCTGTTCGAGCGGTCGATCGCGACGCTGCGCCAGCCGACCGAGCTCGCGAAGGCGGCGGCCGGAGCCGAGCGTCGGGCGAAGAAGCCCCGTGCGCGCGGCTCGGCGCGCGGTGGACGTTCCGCGGACTGAGCGCCCGCGCGGTCGGGCGGTCGCCGCGGCGCCGATTCCGACGGACCGAAGCCGACCGACGGGTCGAACTACTGACGCGAGGCCGTGGGCCGTGCGGATGCGTTGCCGCTTGGGCGGGCGTACGTTCCACGCATGACCGTCGTCAACGAAATGTCATCGCAATGGCCGTCGCCGAACTGACGCTGCGCCCGGTCGCCGAGCGCGTCACCGGCGCGGCGACGCTCGGACGGATGATCCTGTCGGCGTCAGAGCGTGGCGAGGACGCAGCGCTGCGCCGCCCGACGACCGACGGCTACGAGTCGATCTCCTATCGCGAGCTCGGCGCCCGCGCGCGGGCGATCGCGCGCGGGCTGATCGCGCTCGGGATCGAGCGGGGCGACGCCGTCGCGATCCTCTGCTCGACGCGCGCCGAGTGGACGCTGTGCGAGGCCGGCGGGCATTGCGCGGGGGCCGTCGTCGTGCCGGTGTACGACACGAACTCGCCCGAGGAGTGCCGGCACGTGCTCGCGCACTCGCAGGCGCGCGCCGTGTTCTGCGAGAACGCGGCGCAGGTCGCGAAGATCGCGGCGGTCGCCGAGCAGTGCCCGAGCCTGGAGCACGTGATCGCGATCGACGGCGAGCCGAGCGGAGCGATCTCCCTGGCCGAGCTGGACCGCCGCGGCGAGGACGTCGATCCGGACGAGATCGAGCAGCGGGTGCAGGCGGTCTCCCCCGAGGACCTCGCGACGCTCGTCTACACGTCGGGCACGACGGGGCCGCCGAAGGGCTGCGCGCTGACGCACGCGAACTTCCTCGCGGCCGACCGCGATGTACCGCGGACAGCTCGAGCTCGACGAAGTCCAGCCGGTCATCTACATGTTCCTGCCGCTCGCGCACGTGCTCGCGCGCGTCGCGCAGATGGTCGTCCTCGACGTCGGCGGAACGCTCGTCTACTGGCGCGGCGATCCCAAGCGCGATCGCTCGACGAGGTCGCCGAGACGCAGCCGACGCACTTCGTCGCCGTGCCGCGCATCTACGAGAAGCTGCACACCGGCGTGATCAGCGCCGTCGAGGGGCGCGGCCCGCACGCCCGCGTGCTGTTCGCGTGGGCGCTCGAGGTCGGGCGCCGCGCGCGGAGGGCCGAGCGGGCGGGCAAGCCGCTTGGCTGGCTCGCGCGACGGCGCCTGCGCCTCGCCGACGCGGTCGGCCTGGCGAAGGTTCGCGCGCTGTTCGGCCCGCGCCTGAAGCTCGCGCTCGTCGGCGCCGCGCCGATCGACCACGAGCTGCTCGAGTTCTTCGACGCGTGCGGCGTGCTCGTGCTCGAGGGCTACGGGATGACCGAGAGCTGTGCGACGGCGACGCTGAACCCAGCCGGCGCGCCGCGCTTCGGCACGGTCGGGCGCGCGCTGCCCAACAGCGAAGTGATGGTGAGCGAGGACGGCGAAGTGCTGCTGCGCGGCCCGCAGGTGTTCGCCGGCTACCACCGCGACGCCGCGGCGACGCGATGCGACGTTCTCGGACGGCTGGCTGCGCACCGGCGACACTCGGGTCGGTCTCGCACGACGGCTACCTGACGCTGACCGGCCGCAAGAAGGACATCATCATCACCTCGAGCGGCAAGAACGTCACGCCGGTCAACATCGAGAGCGCCCTGCGCGAGACGCGCTGGATCGCCGAGGCCGTCGTCTACGGCGACCGGCGGTCCTACCTCGTCGCGCATGGTCACGCTCGACCCCGACGAGGCGCCGAAGCTCGCGGCCGAGCTGGGGGTCGACGCCGACCTCGCGAGCATGGCGCGCGACGAGCGCGTGCACGCCGCGCTGCAGGCCGACGTCGACGCGGCCAACGCGCGCTTCGCGCGGATCGAGCAGGTCAAGCGCTTCGGCGTGCTCGACCACGGCCTGACGCAGGAGGCGGGCGAGCTGACGCCGACGATGAAGGTCAAGCGCGCGCGTCGTCTACGAGCGCTACGCGCGAGCTGTTCGACGTCGCTGTACGCCGAGCCGCGGTGAGGGCCGGACGGTGAGCTCCGCGCCCGCGCGCCTGTCGAGCGCCGACGCGGCGTGGCTGCACATGGATCGCCCGACGAACCTGATGGTGATCAACTCGGTGCTGCTGTTCGACGAGCGCGTCGACTGGGAGCGCCTGGCCGAGGTCGTGCGCGTGCGCCTGGTCGACGCGCTACCCGCGCTTTCGCGAGCGCGTGCGTCGAGGGCCGCCTGCCGTTGCGCGGCGCCCGCTGGGCGCCGGACCCGGCGTTCGCGCTCGACCGCCACCTGCATCGTCGCGGGCTGCGCGCGCCCGGCGACGAGGCGGCGCTGCGCGAGCTGGCGGGCGATCTCGCCGCGGCCCCGCTCGACCGCGGCAAGCCGCTGTGGGACATGTACCTGGTCGACGGTCCCGGCCGCGGCAGCGCGGTGATCGTGCGGATGCACCACTGCATCGCCGACGGGATCGCGCTCGCGCGCGTGATGCTGTCGCTGACCGACTCCTCGCCGCAGCCCGACGGCGCCGTGCGCGAGCGCGAGGACGAGCGCGAAAGGGGGCGACTGCCGGCGCTCGTGAGAAGCACGCTGTCGCTCGCCGGCGCCCCCGCCGCGGCGGCGCTCGGCGCAGCCGAGGCGTCGGTCTCGCTCGGACGCGACGTCGCCGGCGCGCTCGCGCGCGAGGGCGCCGCGACGCTGCGGCGCCCGCGTCGCGCGTCTCGAGCTCGCCGCCCAGGCGTCGGCCGACGGGCGCGCGCTCGCGAAGCTGCTGTTCACGCCGGCCGACGCGGCGAGCGCCTTCAAGGGCGATCTCGGCGCCGCGCGGGCGGTCGCGTGGAGCCGGCCGATCGCGCTCGAGCGGGTCAAGGCGATCGCGCACGCGCAGGGCGCGACGGTCAACGACGTGCTGCTCGCTGCGGTCAGCGGCGCGCTGCGGGCGCACCTGCTGGCCGGCGGCGAGCAGGCGCGCGAGCTGCGCGCGATGGTCCCGTTCAACCTGCGCCCGCTCGAGGAGCCGGTCGCGCCCGAGCTCGGCAACCGCTTCGGCCTCGTGATCCTGACGCTGCCCGTCGACCGCTCGAGCCGGCGCGAGCGCCTGACCGAGCTCAAGCGGCGGATGGACGAGATCAAGCGCTCGCCCGAGGGCCCGGTCTCCTACGCCGTGCTCGAGGCGATCGGAACGACGCCGGCCGAGCTGGAGAGCCGGATCGTCGACATCTTCACGGCGAAGGCGAGCGCCGTGATGACGAACGTGCCGGGACCGCGCGAGACCGTCTACCTCGCCGGCTCGCCGCTGCGGACGGTGCTCGTCTGGGCGCCGACGGCCGGCAGCGTCGGCACGAGCGTCAGCATCTTCAGCTACGACGGCGCCGTCACGATCGGGCTGCTCGTGCACGCCGAGCTCGTGCCCGAGCCGCAGGCGATCGTCGAGCGCGTCGAGCGCGAGGTGGCGGCGCTCGAGCGGCTCGCGCCGGCGGTCGCTCGCGGTTAGTCGCTAGGGAGCGGCGCTCGCCTCGCCGGTCGTCTGCAGGTGCGGCGCGAGCCACGCCTGCAGCCGCGGCAGCGGCGCCGCGCCGACCAGCCGGTCCGCCTCCGAGCGCTCGCGCAGCACCACGAGCAGGGGAATTCCCTGGACGCCATAGCGGCCGGCGATCGCAGGCGCGTCGTCGACGTTGAGCTTGACGACCTTCAGCCCGCCGGCGTGATCGCGGCCGAGGCGCTCGACGAGCGGCGAGACCATGCGGCAGGGTCCGCACCACGGCGCCCAGAAGTCGACGAGCACCGGCAGCGAGGACGTGATCTCTTCGTCGAACGAGTCGGGCGTCGCCTCGACGATCCACGGAAGCGGGGTCTGACAGACGCTGCAGCGCGGCACGCCCGACGGCGTCGCGCGCACGCGGTTCCTGGTGGCGCAGTTCGGACAGGCGACGATCGTGGCGTTGGCGGCCATCGATCTCAGCGTAGAGCGTTCGCGCTCGTACAAACGTCGAACATCCTCGAGACCGCGGCCGTGCGGCGCCGAGCGTGTGCGAAGCTCGCGCCGATGGGGGCGGGCGCAAGCTCAGGGCGTAGCGGCGGGTCGACGCAGCGGCACGGCGGCGACGCGGTGTCGGCGGCGCGCGCGAAGGCCAAGCCGGGCGGGCACGGGGGCAAGCACTCACGCAAGCGCCACCGCCGCCGCCATCGCAAGCGCCACAAGCATCACGCGCTCGCGAAACCGCCTAGCGCCGTCCAGACGCTCGCCGCCGGCACGCCGGGCGTCGCCGGTCTGCCGGGCGCCGCGGCGCCGCCGGCGATCTCGGGCAACCCGCCACCGCCGTCGGACACGCCCGTCCCGTCGCTCGGCGCCGCGATCACGCTCGCGCAGGCGCGTCGACTGCTGTGGCGCGCGGGCTTCGGTCCGACTCCGGGTCAGGCGCAGGCGCTCGCCGGCCAGCCGATCGAGGCGGTCGTCCAGGGGCTGACGCGTCCGAGCGGCCCGGCGGCGCTGCACGGGCCGGCGCCGACCGACGACGAAGGCAACGCGCTCGCGCCGGCCGACGCGTGGGGACAGGATCACTGCTGGTGGCTCGACCGGATGGTGCGCTCCGATCAGCAGCTGATCGAGCGGATGACGTTCATCTGGCACGACTGGTTCGCGAACTCCAACGAGAAGGTCAACGACCAGCAGCGCATGCTCGACCAGAACGCGCTGTTTCGCGAACACGCGCTCGGCAACTTCCACGACCTGTTCCTCGCCGTCACGACCGACCCGGCGATGCTCGTGTTCCTCGACGGGATCTACAACGACAAGTGGGAACCGAACGAGAACTACGCGCGCGAGATGATGGAGCTGTTCTCGCTCGGCGCCGACCGCGGCGCCTACTCGGAGGAGGACGTGCGCCAGATGGCGCGTGCGCTGACCGGCTGGACGGCCGACTGGGTCGAAGGCAGCGGCCTGCAGAACTTCCGCTTCGTCGCCTCGCGCCACGACAACGCCGCCAAGACGGTGTTCGGCCAGACCGGCAACTGGAGCTCCGAAGACGCCGTGCGCCTGTGCGTCAGCCATCCGCTGCACGCGTCGTTCTTCGTCGGCAAGCTGTGGAGCTACTTCGTTCCGGCGCCGCCCTCGGAAGCGACGCTCGCGTCGCTTCAGGGGCTGTACGTCGGCTCGGGGTGGGAGATCCGGCCGGTCGTCGAGGCGATCCTGCAGCACCCCGACTTCCTCGAAGGCCCCGAGCTGGTGACGCCGCCGGTCGTCTACAACGCGGGGCTGCTGCGCGCGATCGGCCGCCCGGTCGACACGACCGCGTGGGCTTGGCTTTGCGCGGGCGCCGGCCAGCAGCTGTTCTACCCGCCGAACGTGTCGGGCTGGGACTTCACGCGCTGGCTCGACACCTCGACGGCGAAGGCGCGCTGGGAACTGGCGAGCTACGTCACGGCGAAGAGCTACGCGAACCCGTGGCCGGGCAAAGGCGAAGCGCAGTACAGCGAAACCGAGGAACCGGCCGAAGCGCTGGCGAGCGCGCTTACGTACTGGGGCGAGCCGGGGCTCTCGAGCGAATCGCAGGCGGCGATCGCGAGCTTCGCGCAGAGCGCGCTGCAGGGGCGCGTGAGCGCCCAGTGGCAGCGCAGCCCCTACCGGGCGATGCGCCAGAACGCGCTGCGGATGCTGATCGCGACGGCGCCGGACATGCAGGTGAGCTGAGCATGGCCGCGAGCTGCTCGTGCCACGACTTCACCCGCGCGCAGCTCTTGCGCCGCGGCGTCGCGCAGGCCGGGCGCGGGCTGCCGTCGATCGAGCCCGGCCAGCCGATCCCGGCGGGCAGCGGGATGGACCGGCGCTCGTTCCTGCTGCGCTCGGCCGGCGCCGTGCTGTCGCTGTACGGCGCGGCGGCGCTCGCGCCGCGCCAGATCGAGGACGGGATCGCCGCGGCCGCCGCCGCGGCGCCGCCGAATCAGCCGGTGCTCGTGTCGATGTTCATGGAAGGCGGCTGGGACGCGCTGTCGGTGCTCGCGCCGGTCAGGGAAGCGAGGTACCACGAACTGCGCCCGACGCTCGCGCGCCAGGAAGGCGAAGGCGTCATGTTCACGGAGGACGAAGAACTGATGTGGCACCCCCAAGCCGGTGGCCTTGCGACGCTGCACGGCGAGGGCAAGGTCACGGTGTTCCCGGCGATCGGCTACGACCCGCCCGACGAGAGCCACTTCACGAGCCGCCACTACTGGGAGGTCGGCGAGCTCGACGCGCAGACGCGCTCGGGCTGGATGGGCCGCTATCTCGACGTCGCCGGAGACCCGGGCAACCCGCTGCAGGGCCTGTCGCTCGACTACTCGCTCGCGCCGGCGCTGGCGAGCACGCGGGTTCCGGTCGCGGCGGTCTCCTCGCCTGAGGACTACAGCTTCTGGGCGTACGGGCTCGACGAACCGCTGACCTCGCCGACGCTCGACGCGTTCGGCGCGCTCGGCGCGCTGTCGGCGCCGTCGCCGGCGTTCGCGCAGGCGCGCACGGCGTCGCTCAACACGAACATCATCCGCAACCAGGTCGCGCCGTTCGGCGAACACGAAGGCAAACCGGGATTCACCTCGCCGGTCTCCTATCCGAGCAGCGGCGGCGAGTTCCCCAAGCGCCTGGCGGCGCTCGCGGCGATGCTCGACGACGAAGCGCTGCCGATCAAATGCGTGTCGCTCAGCGCGGTCGGCTCCTACGACACGCACTCCGACGAGGTGACGACGCTCAGCACGAACCTCGGCCAGACGGTCGAATCGGTGCTCGCGTTCCAACGCGACCTCGAAGCGCGCGGGCTCGCCGACCGCGTGCTGATCCAGCTGTGGTCGGAGTTCGGGCGCCGGCCGCGCGAAAACGGCTCGGGCACCGACCACGGCGCGGCCGGCGTCGCGTTCCTGATCGGCGAGCGCGTGAAGGGGCGGATGGTCGGCGAGTTCCCGGGCCTCGCGAAACTCGATCCGAACGAAAACACACTGAACACGTCGGACTTCCGCGCGATGTACGCGGGTCTGCTGGGACAGTGGTTCCAGACCGAAGCGGGCCTCGTGATCCCGGGCGCGGGCACGGGCGAGCCGGGGCCGAGCGCGTACGGGACCGTCGCGCAGCTGATCGAATGAGCCGCCGCGCCCGCACACGCCCGGTCGCACTGGCGCTCGTGCTCGGCATGCTGCTCGCGCTCGCGAGCGGGGCCGCGTCGAGCTCGCTCGCTCTCGCCTCCGCCGCGTCGCATGGCGCTCGGGCGAAGCCGCTCGCGCACCGTCACGTGTGCGCGCATCGCGGCGGCCACGCGACGCACCGCGCGCGACGCTGCCCAATTGCGCACAGGCGGAAGACCGCGACCGCCGCGCCGACGACGCCGTCGCCTGCGACGCCCCTGGTCACGGCCGGCACGGGCGGGGCGTCGGCGCCCGCGCCGACGCTGCCCGCGACGCCGCTCGCTCCCGCGCTGCCGTCGCCGTCGGAAACGGGCGGAACGCCGGAAGGCGGCGAAGTCGAGCCGCCGTCGGTTCCGCACGTGCAGGTGAGCGCGTTCGAGTGGGGCTTCTCGCTCTCGCGCACGCGCGTCCCGGCGGGGAAGGTCGTGCTCGAGCTCGTCAACGACGGGCAGGACGAACACAACCTCAACGCGGCGCCCGAGGAAGGCCCGCTCGCCGGGGCGATCGAAGACACGCCGGCGAAAGGCGTGCGTGACCTGACGCTGGAGATGAGCCGCGGCAGCTACACGCTGTTCTGCTCGCTGCCGACGCACGAGCAGAAGGGGATGAAAGCGACGCTGACCGTCGAATAGCGCCCGGCGCGAAGCTACGCGACGAGCGCGGTGGCCATCTCGTCGAAGGCGGCGACGTACGCGTCGATCGCCGCGTCTGTGTGTGTCACCGACAGCGTCCACTCCTCCTCGCGCCCGGGCGTCATGTAGATGCCGCGGTTCATGTTCCACAGCCACGCCAGTTCGGTGACCGGGACGTCCTGGCTGGCCTTGAACGATTCGTAGTCGACGATCGGCGTGGGCGAGAACGTGACGCAGCCCTTCGAGCCGATCCCGACCGCGTAGCCGGGCAGCCGGTGGCGCTCGATCACGGCTTCGCAGCCGCCGACGATGCGCTCGTTGAGCGCTTCGAGGTGCGCGTAGGCGTCGCGCGTGAGCACGCGCTCGAGGCTCGCGCGCGCGGCGGCCATCGACAGCGGGTTGCCGTTGTAGGTGCCGACCTGGTAGACGCTGCCGTCCTCGACGACGCTCATCACGCGCTCGCTCGCGCCGATCGCGCCGGACGGCAGGCCGCCGCCGAGCGTCTTCGCCATCGTGACCATGTCGGGCTTGACGCCAAAGCGCTCGGTCGCGCCGCCGGCGGCGATCGCGAGGCCGGTCTTGACCTCGTCGAAGATCAGCACGACGCCGTGGCGCTCGGTGATCTCGCGCACCTGCTCGAGGTACCCCGGCTCGGGCAGGACGACGCCGAGGTTCATCATCGCCGCCTCCATGATCACGCACGCCGGCGCGCGGTCTTCGGCGACGAGGCGCTCGATCCGCCGCTCCATCGCGCCGGCGTCGTTGAACGGGACGGCGATCGTCAGGTCGCTGACCGCCTTCGGGATGCCGGCGCCGTAGGGCAGCGACGCGAGGTTCTCGCGGTCGCCGATCTCCTCGTAGGGCACGCCGATCGAGACCATCACCGCGTCGTGGTGGCCGTGGTAGGAGCCGAAGATCTTGACGATCGTCTCGCGGCCGGTCAGCGCGCGGGCGACGCGGATCGCGTCCATCGTCGCCTCCGAGCCGGAGTTGACGAAGCGCCAGCGTTCGAGCCCGAAGCGCTCGGCGAGGTCCTCGGCGACGGCGACCGTGTCCTCGGTCACGGCGGCGAAGTGCGTGCCGAGCGCGACGCGCTCGCGCACTGCCTCGACGATCGCCGGGTGCGCGTGTCCCTGGACCATCGAGCCGAAGCCGTTGTGGAAGTCCCAGTAGCGGTTGCCGTCGATGTCGGTCACGTGCGGGCCCTCGCCGGACTCCAGGTAGATCGGCCACGGGTCGCGCAGCTGGTAGGAGGAGGCGACGCCGCCGCTGAGCGACCGGCGGGCGCGCTCGTACATCGCGGCCGAGCGCTGCGTGCGGGCGTTCAGTGCGTCGAGCTCGCGGCGGGTGAGCTCCTCTACGCGGTCGCGGTCGATCTCGATCGGGGTGGCGACGGGCATGTGACGCAGCTTAGTGGGGCGTGATTCCGGTTCGCTCGATGAGTCCCTGATCCCGTCCGGGTGCAGCGTCAAGGCCCCTCGTGCCGATCGCCTACGATCTGGGCATGTTGGACGCGCAGGCCGACCTTCCGGGGTTCGAGCTCGTGAGTGCGGGGATCGAAGACCTCGCGTCGGGGCGGGAGACCGAATCGGCGTTGTTGGTCGCGATGGCCGCCCCTCGACTGCGTGCTCTCGGAATCGATGTGCCGCAGGGCGGAGGGGAGCGGCCATCGCATCGTCTCTACGAACTGCTGTCGGAGACGGACGACAGCGCCCACAGTCGCTATAACGCGCTCGTCGCTCGTGTCGTGAGCTTTGCCCGGGCGGCCGAGCATGCGCCCGCCGGTTGACGAGGCCCGCCTGCGGGAGCTGGCTCGTCGTCTCGGCCGTGTGGCGAGCGTGCCGACTCGGGTCTACTTGACGGGAGGCGCTACGGCCGTCTTGGAAGGTTGGCGCGGCTCAACCGTAGATGTCGACATCAGGCTCGAGCCGGATGTCGACGCGCTGCTCCGCGAGCTTCCCGCGTTGAAGGAGGACCTGGGTGTGAACATCGAGTTCGCGTCTCCACCAGACTTCATTCCCGAGCTGCCGGGTTGGCGCGACCGCAGTCCGTTCGTCTTCCGGGAGGGCAACGTCGACGTTCATCACTTCGACTTCTACTCGCAGGCGTTGTCGAAGATCGAGCGAGGCTTCAGCCAGGATCTGGATGACGTTCAGCGGATGCTGGAGTCCGGTCTCGTAGAGCGAGGCAGATTGCTCGAGCTCTACGGCGCCGTCGAGCGGGAGCTCTACCGCTATCCGGCGATTGACCCGACGGCGTTTCGACGGAAGGTGATCGCGATCGCAGGCCGTTGAGCTGTCCGTCTCGACAGGGCGCGATCATGAAGTCATGAGCGAACACCGGCATTACGGCGAGCAGGAATTCGAGGAGCTCGTGCGCTCGGCGCTCGACGAGCTGCCGATCGAGTTTCAACGTACGCTGGAGAACGTCGCGATCGTCGTGTCCGACCGCGGCGCCGAGCACCACGCGTACGGCGAGTACGTCGGCTTCAAGATGAGCGGCCGCGGTGGTTTCTTCGGGGGCGGCGGCCTTCCCGACGAGATCCTGATCTTCCGCGACACGCTCGTGCGCGACTTCGGGGGCGATCCTGCGCTCCTGCGCTCGAAGGTCGTGGAGACGGTGCGTCACGAGGTTGGTCACCACCTCGGCTTCGATGAGGCTGGGGTTCGTCGACTCGGGCTCTGATCCGGTCGGGCCTGTCGAGCTACGAGGTTCTGCGGGCCGTAGGCCCCTCGGGGGCATAGCTCACTCGATGGAAACACGCGCCGCTCGGGATCACCGGCACGGTCCAGGTCCCTGTCGGGACACGATGTAGGGTTGCCTGATGCCATCGGCTTGGCCGGCGCTCGCATACGAGAAGTGGCGCGCGACGTGCGACACGCTGCACGCGCACACGCAGGTTCTGGGCAAGCTGGCCGTCGCGATGGCCCCGCCCGAGCCCGAGCTTCAGCACGCCGCGCTGCGACTCACGGCGAGGGGCTGGGAGACGGCGCCGATGCCGGCGCCCGACGGCTCGGGAGCGCTCGTCGCCGCGCTCGATCTGCATGCGCACGAGGCGGTCGTCGAGCACAGCGACGGGCGAACGCGGCGCGCGGCGCTCACGCCCGATCGCGCGGTCGGGGCGGTCACGCGCGAGGTGCTCGAGGCGGTGCGCGCGCTCGGCGGCCCGATCGAGATCGATCCGACGCCGCAGGAGGTCAGCTGGACCGTGCCGCTCGACGAGGACGAGGAGCATTCGAGCTACGACAGCGGTCAGGTCGCCGAGTACTTCGCCGCGGCGACGCAGGCGGCGATCGTGCTGGCGGCGTTTCGCGCGCCCTACCGCGGCCGCTCGACGCCCGTGAACGCATGGTGGGGCTCGTTCGACCTCGCCGTCAGCCTGTTCTCCGGCCGGTCGGCCGATCCGCCGTCGCAGGACTTCATCATGCGCAACGCAATGGACGCGCAGGAGGTCGCCGTCGGCTGGTGGCCGGGTGACGAGCGCTACGGCAAGGCTGCGTTCTACGCCTACGCCCATCCCGCCCCCGACGGCTTCTCACAGGCGAAGCTCTCTCCGTCGTCCGCGCGCTGGGAGGAGTCGCTCGGCGAGTACGTGCTGGACTGGGACGACGCGCGTCGCAGCGCGGACCCGCGCGCGGCGAGCATCGAGTTCGCACGGTCGGCGTTCCGTCACGCGTGCCTGGTCTGCGAGTGGGATCCGGCGCTTGCGAAGAGCGCCGAGGGCTCGCCGCCGCCGATCGTCTGACCGGGCGGCACTCGGCCCTGGATCCGGAACGCAAGAGCCCCGCTATGCAGGGCCTTCGCATGCGCTCGAGTGTGTGCGGTTGCACCTCATAGTGCACCCGAATCACCACGGGCCGTAAAGCCCACAAGGCCCTCAACTTGTTCGCTCGTGCCATATACGTCCGCCAGCGTCCAGATCGTCCGATGTCTCAGGTTTGCGGAGGCATCGGACGCTCGGACGAGATGACTTGTGTCAGAGATGGGACACGGCCTAACGAGCTCATCTTGATGCTCTCGCATCTAGATGCTAACGTGCAGCGACAAATGTCCAAGGTTCGCACCACGCTCACAATCGACGAGTCGGTCATGAAGGCGGTGAAGATGCGGGCGGCTCGTACGGGCCGCGGCGACAGCCAGGTGATCGAGGATTCACTACGTCGCGACCTGGGGCTCGACCTACTCGAGCGCCTTTGGGAGCGCAACAACCTCTCCGAGCGCGACGCTACCGCGCTTGCCGTTGAGGCGCAGCACCAGACGCGACGCCGTCGGCGCTGACGGGTGCGGGCGGTCCTCGACCCCAACGTGATCATCTTCGGCGCGCTCTCGCCACGGGGCGCCCCAGCCGATGTCCTGCGATCGCTCGCCGCAGGCGAGTTTGAGCTCATCGCTTCCCAGGCGCTGCTGGACGAGCTTGAGCGAGCGCTTGCCTATCCCAAGCTGCGGCTGCATATCGGCGAGCCAGACGCAGCTGATCTAGTGCGCTGGGTTGCCGACAGCGCCGGCGTGGTCGTTGATCCGGATGTCGACCCGCCGGTGCACTCTCGTGATCCGGACGATGACTATCTGATCGTCCTTGCATCGGCGCATCGCGCTGCTCTGGTGTCGGGCGACAAAGACATTCTCGCCCTTGAGGAGGAGATTCCCGTGTTCTCGCCGCATGCCTTTCTCGATCTGCTCGCCGGCACCTGACACACGCGACCGGCGCGCGTTCGATGAGGCGAAGGCGCGGCGCGCGATGCGGATCGCCAAGGATCAGGTGGTCATGCCGCGGGGCGGTGGCGGGATCGACTCCACGGTGCTCGCGTCCAGCGGCGTGCAGCCGGCTGGCGGCCAGTCGGTGGCGAACACGCAGGTGATGAGCGAGCCGGGATGCGCGGCGCTTGGGGCTGTGAGGCCGGCCCATCCCTCGCGCCAAAGCTGCTCACCGACACGTTGGTAGGCAGGCCATGTGTTTCGGCTCGGCCGCGGAGCCTCGAGCGAGATGCTGCGCAGTTGCTCGACGTCGCTGAGGTCAGCCAGCTCGAGGTCAAGGTGCCAGCGATGATGGTCGTAAGGGATGTGATCCTGCGGCGAGAGTCCCCACTCGGCAAGCGAGCGATACCACTCCGCTGTCGCTGTCGCGACCGTCTCGGCGAGATACAGCGCGGGCACGATCTCGCCTCGTTGCCAGCGCCCATCCGATGGCGTGTCCGCTCGTCCGAGGAGGTCGGCTTGGTGCGGCACGTGCCTGATCCACGTGCCCTCGACGGTGCGAGGGCGAACGGGCAGCCCCGCCACGGTCAGGAGACGCCGGGATACTCGATCTCTGCGATCAACTTCGCGACCCTGCGGTACTCGCCACGAGCGATCAGCTCGATCGGCTTCTCGTCGTCCAACGCGAGGATCGGCCGCTGCAACCACACCGGGATCGACTCCGGTCGCAGCACGAGGGCAAGCCGTTTGATCATCTCGGCGAGCTCGATCAGTCGTTCGGCACGTGCGCCCGTCGGCTCGCTACGGCCGGCAAGCCATCCCCGCACGGTGCTCGGCTTCGCCCCGGTCGCGGCGGCGATCATTCGGTCCGATAGACCGGCCATGTCGTGAACTCGCTTGGCGTCTTCGAGCAATGGGCTCATGGGCTAAAAGCGTAGCTCACAATCGCAATTACGTCGTGAAACAGTCGTAAGGCTTGTAGATGTAGATGTAGACGCAATAAGCCAAGCCTCCATAGATGGCTATAGCTCGGTTTGGCCCCCGAGCAGCTGCGGCCACCCGCGTCAGGCGCGTGCCGTCGGGCGTGTCTCAAGCTGGTCCATGAGCTTCATCAGGTTGCGCTTGGTCCAGGGCAAGGCCCTCAACCCTGTACGCCCGCGCCATATGCGTCCGCCCGCGTCCAGATCGTCCGGTCTGTGCGGGTTTGCGGATGCATCGGACGCATCGGTCGAAATGACTTGTGTCAGAGATGCGTCACGGAGGTCGGCGGGGAATAAGGGGAAGCCGTCGTGGCTGACGGAGGCGACGGGGGCGGTCGTTAGCCTGCCGCCTCGTGCCGACAGATCCCACGTCCGTTCGTTGGACGCTTCATGCGCTCGACAAGGCGCAACAGCTCGGCTTCACGCGCAGGGA
This sequence comes from uncultured Solirubrobacteraceae bacterium, assembly GCA_963782925.1. GTDB lineage: Bacteria > Actinomycetota > Thermoleophilia > Solirubrobacterales > Solirubrobacteraceae > Palsa-744. The sequence goes on along the minus strand of CAWALH010000002.1, from coordinate 305,130 downwards.
CGTCGAATCGGCGTTGCTCGAAGGTCATCGCGAGCGGAGGCGCAACAAGGGTCAGGTGCGCTGGCTGGTTGCCTCTGGGCGCCTTGTGATCGCCTACGAGTATCCGGATGGCGAAGATCTGCTCGTAGCGCGGATCGTGACCGTGTGGCGACGGCGCTAGCCTGTGTCCATGAGGATCGACGGACACTACGACGCTGAGGCGGACATCGCGTGGGTGCGCTTCGAGAACTACGACTCGCATACAGCCGTTGCTGAGGAGACCGACGCAGGCCTCCGGGAACTCGACCCGAGCACCGGGGAAATCGTTGGTTTGGAGTTCTGGGAGGCGAGCAGCAAGCTGCCGGCTGATTTCCTGCGGATGCTCCCGCCGCCGCAGGTCGAGATCGCTGCTTAGCTCCACCTTCCGCTTCTGCCGCCGATGAGCTCTGGGCGAAGCTCCGATTAGCCGACAGGCACGATCTTAATGCGCTCGAGTGGACTCGAACCACCGCGGGCCGTAAAGCCCACAAGGCCTCAGCCTAATTCACACGCGCAATATGCGTTCGCCGGTGTCCTGGATCGTCCATCTGCACCGGAACCATCGTGAGCTGAGGCCCGCGCGGAGGAGAAGGCAACCTCCGCGAGGGCTTTCAACTCGGACTGCAGCCGGCGCCTCGGTATACGAGGACGCGCCGGCCGTGACCGTTTGGTCGATCAGCCAGCGGCCGATCCTTCGGTTCCAGGAGGCGCTTCGGGTGGCGCGCCTTCTGCACCGGCAGGCGGAGCGCCTTCTCCGCTAGGCGGGCGACCACCCGCGCCGAAGGCTCCTTTGAGGTTGCTCTGGCACTTCTGCTGCGCGTTCTTGAAGGACGCGCTGGACCTGTCGATGCCTTTGGTGTCGAAGATCGGCCCTTTGCCGCTCGTGTTCGGCGCTGGCAGGTTCACGCCGTTTTCCCGCATGCACGACGCGTACTTCGTGAGCGCAGTGCGCGCCGTCGCGGAGTTGAAGCCGGGGCGGGCACCGCCGCGGAAGTTTCCGCCGCACTTTTTCAGCGCTTCCTGGAACTTGGTTTGCGATACACCTTCCGGCGGTTTGAAGCCTCCACCCGCGCCCGGGGGTCCCCCGCTGCCGGGCGCTTGTCCGCCCGTTGGCGTGGACGGGAGGTTGATGCCTTCTTTCTGCAGGCATGCCCGCAGTGAGGCGAATCGGTTGGAGCGCGACGTGCTGCTTTGTGTCGTGCTCGTCCCAGAGCTAGATTTTGAGTTGCCGGAGCTTCCGCATGCTGAAAGCATGACGGCGGCCACCGACGCGATCGCGACCGTCGCGATGAGTCGATGCGATTGACGACGGTTGGATGGTCGCTGCAAGTCGGGTGTGTCGGTTGGCATGCGTCTTGATCCTTGTCGTTAGGGGGTGTGTTGGTCCTAGCCAGATCCGAAGAGCTGCGCCGCCGCGCCGCCGCCGCTCGATCCGCTCGAGCCGGTTCCTGAACCGGTGGAGCTGATGCTGATCGAGCTGGCTGTGACGGTGCCCTTGGCGCCTTGGCTTCCCCGCACAAGCACGGTGTCGCCTGGATGGATGCTGTGGACGCTTGTGGAGACGGTCTGGCTCACTTTGGTTCCAGCGGGGGCGCTCACCTTGACCGTGCTTTCGCCGCTATTGACGTAGAGCGTGCTGCCGCTGACGTATGAGACTTCACCGGTCGTGAGTCCGCTCGAGAGGCTTTCTACGCCGGGAAGCCCGCCGCCCGAGGGAAACCCGCCGCCGCCTGCCGTGGTTCCAGTTGTGGTTCGTGAGCTACTCGAGGACCCGCCGCCTGCCCCCCGCAGCGCGGCGAGCCCGGCCGGAAAGCCGCCGCTCGTCGAGGATGAGCTCTGGCCCTTCTCGACCTTGACGCCCGCAAAGAAAGCCCCCGCGAGGAGGAGAACCGCAAGCAGGATGGCGGGAACGGGGGAGAGCAGCTTGCGACGGGGTCGCCGTGGCAGATCCTCAGGCTCCTCGATCCAGTCGTCCTGGGCGTCCCGGCCGTAATCGAGCTGGGCCTCCTCGTCGGCTCGTGCGTCTTGGGTCGGCATTTGATGCTCCTGGTCTGGGGGAAGTGGATTACTCAAAGCGAAGTGCCTCTATCGGCCGCAGGCGCGCGGCGCGCGCGGCGGGATATGTGCCGAAGAACAGCCCCGATAGCGCCGCGGCGCCGAATGCGAGAAAGATCGAATAGCTGGCGATTACCGGGTGCACGCCCGCGATTTCGAATTGAGTACCGATCACGCCGACTGCGACCCCGGTCAGTCCGCCGATGAGCGAGACCAGAACGGCCTCCGTTAGGAACTGGGTGAGGATGTCGCTACGCCGGGCGCCGATCGCCTTGCGGATACCGATCTCGCGCGTGCGCTCGGTGACGCTGACGAGCATGATGTTCATCACGCCAATGCCGCCGACGAGCAGCGAGATCGCAGCGACCTCGCCGAGCAGTGTCGTGAAGACGCTACTCGTCGAGCTCGACGTTTCCAGTAGCGAGCCCTGGTTGAGCACGCTGAAGCCGGGTTCTTCGGTGTTCGTGATCTTGTGCCGTTCCTCGACGATCTGCTTGACCTCCGCTTCGGCGGCGTTCAGCGACGATTCGGACTTCGCCTGTACCGTGATCGAGTCGATAGCCCCTACTCCCGTGAGCGAGTCCTGCACGGTCGTGATTGGTGCCATCACTACGTCGTCCTCATTGGTCGTGCCGTTTGTGCCCTTTTTTGTGAGGACGCCCACGACTTCGTAGTTGCTGCCGTTGACTTTCATGGTCTGACCTACGGCGGCGCCGCCGAACAGTTCCTGCACGACTTCCTGGCCGATCACCGCCACCCTTCTGTGCTTGGCGAGGTCTTCGGAGGTGAACGAGCTGCCTTCTGCCAACGTATAGCTGTGTGCGGTGAGGTAAGAGGGGGTGGTGCCGATGAACGACGACGGTTCGAAGCTCGTGCCTCCGGATACGAGGGTCACGCTGCTCGCGTTCACGACCGGCGAGGCGCTCTTGACGTCCGGCGCAAGGCCCGGCTCTTGCAGCGCCTGCGCATCGGCCTTCGTCAGCGAGACGGTGCTCGCAGTGCTGGCGCCCGCGAAGCGCCGCAGACCGCCGCTGCCCTGCACGATCAGTACGTTCGTACCAAGGCTCTGAATGCCCGACTGGACGGCCTTGGATGAGCCGTTGCCGACGGCGATCAGGACAATCACGGATGCCACGCCGATCGTCATGCCGAGGATCGTCAAGCCCGATCGCAGCTTGTTGGCGCTGACTCCGCCCCATGCGATGCGCAATGTTTCGAGGCCGATCATCGCTGAGCCTCGCCGTATGCGTGGTGCTCTGACTTCTGGCCGTGTACGGTCGGCGGGGGCGCCCCGAGCTCCGTCATGCGACGGTCCTCGACCACCTGCCCGTCACTGAGATGTATCACGCGCTTGGCCTGCTCGGCGACGTCCGGCTCATGGGTAATGAGCACGACGGTGCGGCCTTCTTCGTTCAGTCCCGCGAAGATTCGCAACACGTCTTCGGTTGAGTGTGAGTCGAGGTTGCCGGTGGGCTCGTCGGCGAGGATCATCGTGGGGTTTGTGACCAGCGCGCGCGCGACGGCGACCCGCTGCTGCTGGCCGCCGGACAGCTCGGAGGGCTGGTGGTGAACGCGCTTTGCCATGCCGACCGCGGCGAGCGCCTGCTGCGCGCGCCGACGGCGCGTGTGCCGGTCGACGCCTGCATAGGCGAGCGGCAGTTCGACGTTCGCGAGCGCGGTTGTGCGCGGGACGAGATTGAAGCTCTGAAAGACGAACCCGATCTTGCGGTTGCGGAGATCGGCCAGGTCGTCCTCGTCCATGTCGCGGACGTCGACGCCGTCGATCAGATATCGGCCGCTCGTCGGCAGATCGAGACAGCCGAGGATGTTCATCAGCGTGCTCTTGCCGCTGCCTGAGCTGCCCATGATGGCGACGAAATCGCCGCGCTCGATCCGCAGCGAGACGTCGCGTAGAGCGCGGACTTTGACGACGCCGAGGTCGTAGGTCTTGGACACCTCGACGACGACGATCGCCGGCGGGCGTCGCCCGGCCGTTAGCTGCGATGCGGGGCGACGTTCGATCAGGGGGCGCTGGCGCACCGGCTTCGTGCGAGCCCGCGTAGGTCTCCTCGCTTTGGGCACGATCATCAACCGCCTGGGGGCCCGCCGCTGGGGAAACCGCCGCCGCCGGGGAAACCGCCGCCGCCGAGTCCACCGCCGAGTCCACTGCTACGCGTGCCTCGCGAGCCGAGTCGCGAGCTCAGCGAGGACCCCGAGCTGGCAGCTGTCGGCAGGACGACTTGTTCGCCGACCTTCAGGCCGCTGAGGATGATCGTCGAGCTGTCTCCCGCGAGCCCGGTGCTCACCGCGCGCGTTTCGTCCTTGCCGTTGTGCACGATCGTCACCGACCCGCCTTTGATCGCGCTCGTCGGGACGTTCAGGCCTTCGGTCTGCTTGACGACGACTTCCGCCGTAGCGCTCATCCCGACTTTCAGCCCATCCGCGCTCTGATCGAGCTGGAAGGTGACGTCGTAGCTGACTGCGCCACTGCTGCTCGTAGGCACCTGGCTCACACTCACGACGTGCGCCGCGACCTTCCGGCCGTTGAGCGCTTCGATGGTCACGGTCGCGATCTGCCCGACGTGTACGTTGCCGACTTCCGACTCGCTCAGCGCCACAACGAGCTGCAGCGATTCGAGATTGCTCAGCACCGCAAACGACGAGGAGCTCGAGGACCCCTGCGAAGAGCTTGAGGATCCTCCGCCCGTCGAGCTGGCGCTCGGGCTCGCGCTGGCTCCCGCGCCACTGGTGGACGAGCTGCCGCTGGAGCTGCTGGCGCTCGACGACGCTCGCGTCGTACCCGTGCCGGACACCGTTTCGCCGACTTCGCCTGACAATGAGACGATCGCCCCGCTCTCGGGCGCGTAGAGCTTGGTGTTCTGCACCGCCTGTTCGTCGTTCTCCACCGTCAGCTTGTCGCTCTTGACCGCTGCCTTGGCGGAGGCGAGGTTCGCTTCGCGCGTCGCGGCGCTCTGTTTGTTGGTGGAGCCTGTGCCCTGGCTGGCGGTGCCAGTCTGCGAGGACGAACCCGGTTCGCTCGCTTTGCTGGGGCTCGGCGAGCCGCCCGACTTCGTGCCGGGCGATGTGGTCGTCGGGGTGGTTTTCGTCTTCGGCGTGGTGGGCGTCGTCGTCGGGGTGGTCGTCGTCGGCGTTGTGGCCGCCGGCGTGGTCGAGGTGCCGGTCGTCGTCGGGGTCCCCGTTCCGGTCGTGGTCGTCGCCGGCTGCGTGGAGGTCTGCGTCGGCGTGCTCGCCACGGTGGAGGCCGCATAGGCGACGTCTTGCGTTGAGGCGGCACTCGCGGTCGCGGCGTTGGCGTTGGAGGCGCCCTGGCTGGAGCTCGTTTCGCCTTCGCTTTCTTCCTCTTGCGAGAGGTTCGCTTCGGCTGACTGAAGCGTCGCCTTGGCCTGTTCCAGCGTCACTTCGGCGCTCTTGGGGTCGAGCGTCGCCAGCAGCTGCCCTTGTGCGACGTGCTGGCCCTTGGTCACGTAGATATGGGTGACTGTTCCGCCGGTCTTGAAACCGAGGTTTAGCTGGTCGGCGGACTCGACATTCCCACTGCCCGATACGGTCGACTGGACGACGCCGCGTTTGACGGTCGTGGTCCGGGTGCTTTGCCCGCTCGACTGCGACGCCGGTCCGATCGCCGTGACGGCGAGAACGATCGCCGCGACGCAGGCCACGACGAGCGAGGTGTTGAGCACCGGTTGCTCTCTGAATTTCCCAGCTATCCCGGTCTCGCTGGGGCGGATCCCGTTGCGCTGGAGTGTCGCCGCGCGCGAACCGTCACCGTCTGTGTGAACATCGGCGGTGCTTTCGGAGAGGGTGTCTTGATCTAGATTCATGCGGCTCCGGGGGTAAGCTCGCCGGCGGCGCAGGACGCGCCCGCGACCGCCGGACTGTCAGCGTGGCCCCTCTTCGTTACGGTCTGGTTAGAGTCGATTAAGAGGCCTGTATGAACCGGGGCGAGGCTCTTTACGTGCGGTTGAACTCCGCCTAGGCTCGAAGGCATGCGGACTCTCATCGTGGATCAGGACCGACGCCTCGTCGAGAAGCTCGCTGCGACGCTGACGCTCGATGGCCATGTAGTCACGACGAGCAGCAGCGGGCACGAGGCGATCGAGCTGGTCTCCGAGCAGCCGCCTGACGCGATGCTGCTCGAGTGCTACCTCCCCGACATCGACGGGACAGAGGTATGCAGACGCGTGCGCCGCCTCCCGGGAGGCCCGCGCATCCTGATGTTCTCCCACGCCGCCGCCGCCGTCGATGAGCGCGTTAGGGGCCTGGAAGCCGGCGCGGACGCCTATATGTCAAAGCCGCTCATCATGGCCGAGCTCAGAGCGCGACTCCGCGCTCTCCTGCGGCAATGGGAGCCGGTGGCGGGCGCGCCGTCTTTGACAGCACTAACCTGGGGTGGGGTTACGCTCGAGCCCGACGGATACACCGTATCCACTCAGGAGGGTGGCCTACGTGAGCTGACGCCGACCGAGTGTCGACTTTTCAAACTGTTCATCAGCCAACCCGAGCGTATCCTCTCGCACGCCGAGATTGGTGAGGCGGTGTGGCGTACGGCCTGCCCAGACGGTGCGACGCTTCGGGTGTACGTCGGCTATCTGCGCCGCAAGCTACTCGACTGCGCGGCCGAGCCGATCATCGAGCATGCTCGAGGGGATGGCTACGTGCTGCGCCGACCGTAGCGGGAGATCGCTCGATCGCGTCCTGTAGCAGCGGAAAGGTGATGCTGACGATGGCTCCGCCGTCGCTTGCATTCGAGGCCTGAGCGACGCCATGATGTTCCTCCGCGACCTTGCGAACAATCGACAATCCCAGCCCCGAGCCAGGAACGCTGCGCGCGGACGCCGCGCGGTAGAAGCGGTCGAAGATGTGCGGGAGATCGCCAGGCGCGAATCCTCGGCCGTGGTCGCGTACGCTGAGGCTTCCCTCGCTGAGGCTCACCTCGATCCTTCCGTCGGGGGAACTCCACTTGATCGCGTTCTCGACGAGATTGCCCAGCGCGCGTCGCAGACGGGACTCGCGCCCGAAAATCACCGTCGGCTCCAGGCAGGCGACGATCGTCAAACCGGGATGTCGCCTGCGCCAACGATCGAGCTCGGAGGTCACGACCGCGTCGAGTGCGATCGCGTCAAACGGCTCGTCGTCGCTTGACTCGCGAGCTGACTCGAGCAGGTCCTCGACGAGCCCGCCAAGCTCTGCGCTCTCGCCGATGAGGTCGCGCAGCAGCGGCGTGCGCTCTGCGGCCGGGAGGTTCGGGTTGCGTGCGAGGACCTCGAGATTCGTGCGGATCGTCGTTACAGGCGTGCGCAGCTCGTGTGAGGCGTCGGCGACCAGCTGACGCTGAGCTCGCTGCGAGTCCTCGAGCGCGCCGAGCATGTCGTTGAACGACTGCCCCAGCCGGCCGAGGTCGTCGGTGCCCTTGACCCTGATACGCCGACTCAGGTCGCCGGTGGAACGGACGTGCTCGGCCGCCTGCCTGAGCAGCTGCACAGGCGCGGCCGCCGCGCGCGCGACGAACAGCCCAAGGAGGCCAGCAATCGCGACGCCGGCGAGTGCGATCACGATCAAGATCACAGCGAGGTCGTGCAGCGTGCTGTTCAGGTCGGTCAGCGCCTGCTCGGCCATGACGGCGCGGCCGTTGCCCGTGGGCGCGACGTATACGCGTACCGCGGTGCCGCCGACGTGGCCGTCCCGGAAGTAAGCCTTCGCCTTGCCGTGCGCCACGGCCAGATCGTGCGCGGTGACGGTGAAGCGCGTCGGATCGTCGGGTCTTTTGTAGAGGGTGCCAGATGCGGAGATGAGCGCCAAATCACCCTGGTTCTGCAGGCTCGGCCGCGGGAGTTGCGCCTTTGTGGGCGTCAAACGGGGGCGCGGGCGCGGGCGCCCGATTGGAAATGCGCCAGAACGTGACGCGGCCCCGATCAACGAAGCCTGCGCTTGTAGCTGATGGTCGAGACGGCCTCGCATGCTGCTTCGCACGGCCACATAACACGCCGCGGCGCTCAGAACGACCGCGAAGGCCACCGCAGCCGCGGTGAGCATCACCATCCGACGCCGCAGGCTCATTCGGGCTCCCGCAAGACGTAGCCCACAGAACGCACGGTATGGATCAGTCGCGGCTCGCCGGAGGCCTCGAGCTTGCGCCGCAGGTACGACACGTACACGTCGAGCGACTTCGAGGTCCTGGCGAGGTCGTGTCCCCAGACACGCTCGAAGATCATGCTGCGCGACAGAACCTTGCGTGGGTTCAGCAGCAGGTATTCCAGCAGGAGGTACTCGGTTCGCGTCAGGTCAAGTCGGCGCTCGCCGCGGAACGCCATGCACGCGGCAAGCTCGATCCGAACACCGGCGAAGGCGAGCACCTCGATCTCTGGCGTGGGTGGCGTGGCCGCCCGCGACCGCCGCACGCCGGCTCGTACCCTCGCGAGCAGCTCATCGAGCGCGAACGGCTTCACCAGATAGTCATCCGCGCCCGCGTCGAGACCTTGCACCCGATCGCTGATCCCATCCCTCGCCGTCAACATCAAGACCGCCACGCGTACGCCGGTGGTGCGCATCCGGCGGCACACCTCAACCCCACTCATGGACGGCATCGCTACGTCCAGAACAACGATGTCGGGAGGGTTGTTGAGTGCGAGCTCCAACGCCTCCGGCCCATCGGTCGCCAACGTCACCTCGAAACCCTCGAGCCGCAGCGCGCGGCCAACCGCGTCACGCAGGGCGCGATCATCATCGACGAGCAACACTTGACCGGCCGCCATGGCTCGAGTATCGGCGTCAGGTGTAAGAACTCGGCAAGAAACCGGCTGGGCGCGTCAGGACGGCCGGTCATGCGCGTGCTTGACCGGCCTGCTTCTCGCGCAGTTTCTTATCGAGATCTAACCAGTCGCTAACCCTCGCTGGTCACCTCTCGCACGTGGTCATTCCCCCTCGGTCGCCGCGACCCGTGATGCGTCGAGTCTGCTGCGCGGCGGCGCTCGTGTGCGCCGCAGTTGCTCTGGCGCCGGCGGCGGCACAGGCAGGCGAACAGGTCAGCAGCAACTGGGCTGGATACGTCGCCACCCCGCGACGCGCCCGCGACAAGTTCAGCAGCGTCTCGGGCACTTGGGTCGTGCCCGCAGCGACCTGCAGCGCCGGATTCGAGGCGTACTCGGCCGTGTGGGTGGGGCTCGGCGGCTTCCGCGAAGGCGCGGAAGGTCTCGAGCAGTTGGGGACAGAGCAGGACTGCAACCGCAAGGGTCTCGCAAGCTACGCGGCGTGGTTTGAGATTCTGCCCGCGAGTCCGGATGCGATCAAGATCAAGGTGCACCCCGGCGATACCGGGTCGGCGTCGAGCACCGTCGCCGGGCACTCCGTGACCTTCCATCCGCGACCTCACAAGCGGCGCCCGCTACGCAACCACGCGCCACGCGGCTAGGACGGACGTGTCGAGCGCCGACTGGATCGTCGAGGCGCCCTCCACGTGCTCAACGAGCAGCCGGTGCAGCGCCCTTCCGCTCGCCAAGGTCGGCAGCGTCGACTTCGCGAGCGCGACGGCTACTGCCGACAAGCAGACAAAGCCCGCGGGCGACGCGGCGTGGTCGAATGCCACGCTCACGCTCGAGCAGGCCCTGGTCACTCTCCCCGGCCGCCCGTTTCGTGCAGAAGCGGAAGCTCAAACCGGCCCCACGCGAACACTCGTTACCGCGGCCACTTCCGCGGCCGCGGCTCCCTACGGTTCGTTCTCGGTCTCGCTCACCGAACAGATCACGGAACTGCCCGCGCCGTCGGTCCCGACGCTGCCCGGCTTCGGGCGGAGGTAGCTCCGCGGCGGCTTCCGCGGCTCCATGCACGAGGACCAGGTGGACAAGCGCAGCGCTCCTGCCCCTGGGGAGGGATGCTGCGCACGTTATTGCCGTCGAGGGCCAGCCCGTCCCGATTGCGCTCTGACATTGCAGAACCCTTCGCATGCGCTCGAGTGGACTCGAACCACCACGGGCCGTAAAGCCCACAAGGCCCTCAACCCGATACGCCCGCCGTTGATGGGTTCCCGATCGTCCGATGCCCCCATTTTACGGGGCTTTGCGGACATATCGGCTGCATCGTGCGGGGCGACTTTTGCCAGGCTTTTGTCAGCCGCAGAGCTGCCTGCCGGGCTCGTTTTGGCCTGGGCGAACAACGTTGGCGAGTCAATCTGACACCTGACCTACCATGCCAAGTGATGTCGACCCCAGCGAGCATGTTCGACTCCGCCTCGATCAAGGCCATCGAAGAAAGCGCAGCAAGCGTTGCCGAGCAGATTCGCCTCCACGAGCGCAAGCTAGATCAGGACTGGATCAAGGGCGTCGATGAACGCGCCGCGCTCGTCGCCGAGCGGATGCGCGCGCCCGAGCCCTTTGGACTCGACTCCGCCTCGATCAAGGCGATCGAGGAGAAGGCGGCACGCTTCGTCGAGCAGATTCGTCTCAACGAGCGCAAGCTCGGCCAGGACTGGATCAAGAGCGTTGACGAACGCGCTGCGCTGCTCGCCGCGCGGATGCGCGCTCCCGACCGTGTCCTTCTGGCTGAGCCGCCGGTCGCGCCTGAACAGAGAGAGGCGCCATCGTCGTTGCCGGAAGCTAGTCGAGCTGGACGAAGCGTGGCTGCTCCTCGCCGCAAGGCCCCGAGACGCAGCTCGCCGAAAGGCGAGGTAGAGCGAGCTTCGGTGGTCCGAGTCGACGTACCGACTGAGCGCCCCAAGTCCCATCGCGGCGCATTTCTGACAGGAGGCCAGCTTGTTCTCGACCTGCGCGGAGCGTCAGTGGGCTTCCTCCGTTCCGCAGGACTCCATGATGCTCTCGAAGAGTTGGCGGCCATCGAGGAGCGCCTTGCGACCGGTGGACGCGTTCCGATCAAGCATGCGGCGGATAGCACTCGTCGCGTAATTCGGGCTGTCGCTGACCATGTCTTCCCGCCTTCTGGCCAACCATATGTTGATCGGTGGAGGGAACTGCGGAGCGTCGATGCGCCAAAGCCCGTCAACCGCATTATGGCCTTCGTAGACAGCGGCCTGATGATGCAATCGGAGGAGCAGCGTGCCCTCGCCGCCGAGCTGTCAGCGCTATGGCGTTCGGTTTCTGACGATGTCCACTCCGTCAAGTCGGTACGAGAAGCGCGCTACGATTACGTACGGCTGCTTCGGATGCTTGCCGCCGTCGGTCGCTCGCTGGCGGGCTAGCTCAGGAGCTGGCCGGTTACGGCATGCACGAACGTGTGTACGTATGCCGTCCTTGACCGCCGGTAGGCTCACAGACCCCGTAACCGAAGCAGATAGGAGGCTGCAATGACTTCTACGCGTCAAGCGAGATAAGCCATGCCGACCATCTCGACCCTCACTTGGGTCGTGGTGGTTGGCGGGTCGATGATCGCAACACTGGCGTTCGTGGCGGTGTTGGCCTACATGGCGTCGCGGTTGCGCCAAAGCGTGCGGATCGACCTGGATGCACGGCTCTTTCGCATCAGAGTCGCTGTAAGTAACGACCAAAGCAGGAGCGAGGCTCGTCTTCCGACACCAGACGAGGGACCAAGCTCCACTCGGGCCAGTGAAAAAACAAGCTAGTCCGAGTTAGAACGCTTTGCCAGAAGGGGCGCCCTTGGAAAGGCGCCCCTTCTTTTTCGCCCGGGTCCGCGTATGCGTATGCCCCTCGCTTCGAGCCCGAGTCCTAGCGGGGTTTCGGTGCTGGCGGCGGGTAGTTAGGAGCGGAAAGCACCGCGGAGAGGCGGTCCGTGCCCAGAGTCCACCCACCAAGGCGGGTGGCCTGGTTTGGTTCTTGACCTCGCACCCCCAACGTCAGGTGTACGAGGTCAAGAACCAAACCAGGAAGGATGGTGGGTGGGGGATGGAGGGAGAGAAAAGAGGGGTAAGAAAAAAGACAAGAAGAATAGAAATGAACACAACGGAAGAATGAGAAAATAAATAATAATAAAAAAAGGAAAAGACAAAAAAGACAGAATGGACGCGAGCGAAGTGGAGCGAGGTGGAGGGAGAGGAGTAGGTCGGACAAGGGAGGCGGGCACGGCGGGCAAGCGCCAGCGAGCTGCAACAGACGCGAGACGGACGACTGCCGGCGCCCTTTGTCGAGCAGGGTCGCTCGATCGCGTCGTGCGTGGACTCTGGCTGCGCCGGCAAGTCTGAGCGACGCCGCTCTGCCGCCTGCTCGATCGTCGCGCTGGGGCGTATGCGTAGGCTCCACGCGTGGCATCTCCGATCCATTTCACGCGTGCCCGGAAGCTGGAGCGATTCCCGCGCTGGCGTGTCTGGAACCGCGTGCTGGCCCACGCGACCCAAGACATGGCGACGCTTGGAGGCGCGGTGCTGGTCGCGGTCGCGTTTGCTCTTGTGGGTGCCTTCGCGGTGTTTCCGCGGGGGGCGAACTGGTTTGCTCGCTTCAGCGCAGGGCTTGGGGTCGCCGCGATGGCGCTCGTCGCGGCATGGGGCCTCGTGCTTGCCTACCGGGCACTCATGTACCGGCGACGCGGTGACCCGGTATGGGAGATCGCCTGGAGCCTGCGCAAAACGGAGCATCAGTCCGGCGCGGCGACCATACGCGCGAACGGCGTGAGCCTCATCTGCTGCGGCCGGCCGCCAGTCAGCATCTCGACGCTCGGCCACGTCGAGGCGGTGGTCCGCCTTCCCAGCGGCCGCATTCGCCAGATGTCGCAGGAGGGCATGGGCGACGCAGGGACGACGCTGTGGTTCGCTCCGGCCCTGAAAGCCGGGCCGCTCACGCCCGGTACGTACGAGGTCCGCTGGTACGGCACGACCGCGCGACGCAGACGCTATGAGATTGCCCGTTCCAAGTACCGGGTGCCTGATGACCCGCCCGACGCTTGACAGTCAAGCCCGCGAACGTTTCCGCGCCAACTTCGCCCCGTTTCCTTGACTCCGCCCGCGACCTTTTGTATTCAGGGGGACGACAACCCACAACGCTAATGGCCCCGGCGACAGCGTGAACTGCCCCGGGGCCGTGGCAAAGGAGCTGCTAACTCCGATGCACGATGAGCCTACCCCGAGCCCGGCTGAGCGGATGGACCGGGCCGACCAAGACCTCCTCGCGACGCTGACCTCCGACGAATCGCACCGGCCCTGGTCGGTCGATGAGATCGCCCGCCAAGCAGGAGAAGACCCGAGCGCCGCCCTGAGTCGCCTCGCGCGCGAGGGCCTGATCCATCGCCTCGGCGACTTCGTCTGGGCCTCGCGCCCGGCGGTGAGGGCGCGGGAGCTGCACGACGCCTGACCGACAGCCAACCAATCGACAAGTTGGCCCCGGCGGCAGTTGGAGCTGCCCCGGGGCCGTGACACGGAAAGGACGGACCTTCCCATGTGTTCGCACCGTATCGACTGCCCCATTCGCGGGCTCGCAACCGAGACCCAGCGCATCGTCCTGATGGTGCTGCTCGCTAGCGGGCAAAGCCCTTGGACGCGCGCGGAGCTACGGCGCGAGGTCTCAGGCTCGAAGGATGAGCCGATCGACCTCTCAGAGGCGATCGACGCCCTCTACAGCGCGGGCCTCGTCCACGTCGCCGGCGAGTTCGTCACGCCCACGCGCGCCGCGTGGCTGATGGACGAGCTGAAGCCGTAGGAGATCCCCATGCCAGCAAAGAAATCCCTGGTCTGCCAGGCGTTCGGGCGGGCGGTCCGCGCGACCCGCGTCGAGCGCGGCGAAGCTCAGGAGGTCTTCGCCGCGCGCGCCGGCATCGACCGCAGCTACTACGGCGCGATCGAGCGCGGCGAGGTCAACTGCTCGCTCGACAGCGTCGTCAGGCTCGCCGCCGCTCTTGGCGTCAGCGTCGCGATGCTGTTCGCGCGAGCGGGGCTCTGAGCTATGCCTCACCCGAAGCCCGACCCCGCGCTGGCGGCGGCAATCCGCCGCCTGCGCGAGGAGCGGGGGACCACGCGCGAAGTCCTCGCCTACTGCGCCGGCCTGACGACCGGCGCGCTGGCCCGCATCGAGCTAGCCCGATCCTCGCCGAGATGGGTCACCGTCTGCCGCGTCGCCGACGCGCTCGACTTGTCGGTCACCCAGCTCGCCGGTGTGGTCGAAGCTGCTCCCGAGCCCGCATTAGCCGCAAGAAACTCATCTGCCCTGCTGGCGAGAGCCCTTGCGTGCGAGTAGGCTGCTTTCAGTAGTACACGGCGGCCCGGCCCGGTGCTCCCTTACGAGAGGAGTTGCCGAGCCGGGCCGTTGGCCTCGTGCGTTCCGGAACTACGCACACCATACGGCGTGCCTGCGACAGGGCTCGCGCGATGAGCGCGCTCAGACCGCTATTTGCGGACTTGATGTCGCTGCGCGCGGCAGAAAAGCGCTGCTCAAAGCCAACAATTGGACCGAGAAGTCGAGCAAGTGCATCTTGGTGACCAGCCAGAAGACGCGCACGTCCGCGAACCGCGTACGTCACTAGCGTGGTCCTCGCGGGTTGTGCTTGGACGCCGACGAGAGATCGCCAGCAGGCGCGAGGTCAGTCGAGCCCGGTACGTTCCAGAGAGGTAGACGTCTACGGCAGCACTGAGGAGCCGCAGCGCTCGCGGCGCCGTAAGCCTCTGCTCCCCTCAGTGCTGCCGTAGACGCTGGCGCCCAGCAAGCGAGCACGTGAGAGCTGGCGCGCTCGCGCGCGCTCCCTAGACACCGCTTCGTCCGTTGTGCCCGCCCCGCCTCGAAATTCGCAGGGGGGGGGGCAGAGCAGCGCTTTCGGCGACATGTCCTTGGAAGGGGTCATGTCGAGCACCAGGAGGTGCGATGCAAACCGAGAGAGATGCAGAGATCGTCCGTTGGCTTGGACGGATCGGAGCCGCTTCGGCCGAGGACGTGATGATGCGCTTTGGCATGGGGCGCAGTTGGGCCTATGCCCGCCTGGGTAGCCTCGTCGGCGGCGGGCTGCTGGAGCAGAAGACGCTGCTTCACCGGCGACCAGGTCTATACATCGCGACGGCTGAAGGGCTGCGCTGGACGCTTCAGCCGCACCTGCCGGTCTGCCGGCTGAGCCCGGGCAGCTTCGAGCACGCCGCGCAGGTCGCGTCTAGGGCAGTCGCCCTGCACCGCGCGCTGCCAACGTACGAGCAGCTCAGCGAGCGCGAGCTGCGCGTGCGCGAGGCAGAAGAAAGCCACCTGATGGCCTCGGCCAAGGTCGGCGAGCTGCCCGGCGGGGGCGCGGCGCTTCATCGCCCCGACCTAGCGCTGATCGCCCCCGACGGTCGCGTGCTCGCGATCGAGGTCGAGCTGTCGGTCAAGGCCGCTCGTCGTCTTCAGGCGATCTGCCGGGGTTACGCCCGCGCCCGCCACTTGCACCACGTCTACTACTTCGCCGCGCGCCCGGCCGCCCGCGCGCTTGCCCGCGCGATCGAGCTGACGCGCGCGCAAGATCGGATCGCGGTCCTCGCGCTCGCCGATATCGCCGCCCTCCCGGCGATCGAGTTGGCAGGGGGTGTACACGATGCTTGAGCACCTGAAGCTGTTCGCGCTCGGAGCGCTCGCCGTCGTCCTCGGTGGCTACCTGCTCGCCGAGCTCGTGCGCCGCCGCCGTCTGCACTGGACCTGGACGGCGCTTCCGATCCCGCTCATCTACATGGCGCTGCGCGTAAGCGCGCTTGGCGTGACGCTGCAAGGCGCCTGCCTGCTTGCCTGCTTGCTCGGTCTCTCCTGGCATCGCACGGACCTCGACCATGGTGCCGACTTCGCCGAGGCCGCCCACGCGCGTATGCGCGTCCTCGACTTCCTCTCGAGCGCTTTGCACCGCCGCGCCGTTCGCCGCGACGGCTGGATCAAGGACGGACGCCTAGTCGTCGGCGTCGACCGGCTCGGCGTGCCGGTGCGCATCCCCGTCGGCTACGAGTCCGGCTCGCACACGCTCGTGCTCGGAGCGACCGGCGCCGGCAAGACCGTGTCGGAGGCATGGATCGCGACGCGGTTGATCGAGACCGGTCACGGCGCGGTCGTGATCGACCCCAAGGGCGATGCCATGCTCCGCCAGGAGCTGTGCGCCTCGGCCGAGCGAAGGGGCGCCCGCTTCATCGAATGGACGCCGGAAGGTCCGGTCGCCTACAACCCCTACGCGACCGGTTCGGAGACCGAAATAGCCGACAAGGCGCTCTCCGGCGAGACGTTCACCGAGCCGCACTACCTGCGCCAGGCCCAGCGCTATCTCGGCCACGCCGTGCGCGCGATGCAGGCGGCGGGCCTAGCGGTCACGCCGCTCTCGCTGATGGCCCAGCTCGACCCCCGCGAGCTTGAGGTCCTCGCCCGCTGCCTGCCAGAGCAGGAGGCCGAGCGCGCCGAGCGCTACCTGGACTCCCTGACCGACCGCCAGAAGCGCGACCTTGCCGGCGTGCGCGACCGCCTCTCGATCCTCGCCGAGTCAGACGCGCGAGACTGGCTCGATCCGAGCGAGGGGCGCGAGGAGCTTCAGATCGAGCGAGCCATTAGAGATCGGAGCGTCGTCTACTTCCGCCTGGATTCAGACCGGCGCCCGCTGCTCGCGGCGATGCTCGCGGCCGCGATCGTCTCAGACCTGATCTCGCTCGTCGCCCGCCTGCAACGAAGCCCGATCGCCACGGTCGTGCTGATCGATGAGTTCTCGGCCGTCGCCGCCGAGCACACCGCCCGCCTGTTCGGCAGGGCGCGCTCGGCGGGGATCAGCCTGATCCTCGGCACGCAGGAGCTGGCAGACCTACAGAGCGCGGGGGAGAGCCTTCGCGAGCAGACGCTCGGCAACGTCGCGACCGTGATTGCCCACCGCCAGAACGTGCCCGAGTCGGCCGAGCTGATCGCCTCGGTCGGCGCTACCAAGCCCGTCTGGGTCACGACCCAGCAGACCGAGGGTCGCCTGCTCGGCTCGAGCGCGAGCGGCCGCGGCTCGCGCAGGCGCGGCTACGAGTTCGCGATCCACCCGACGCGCATCAAGCAACTGCGCACGGGAGAGGCCGTCGTGATCACGCCGGGCGCGGGATGCCCGGCGGTCGTGCGAGTACAGCACCCAAGCAACGCGCGCCCTTCGGGGCGCGGGAGGTGATTCAGATGGAGGACCGACTGCTGAAGCCCTCGGAGCTAGCGCGCCAGCTCGGCGTGTCGCGCTCCTGGCTCTACGACGCCGCCAAGACAGGCCGCATCCCGTCGATCCGCATCGGCGGACAAGATGGCCCGCTGCGTTTCATGCCCGAGGACATCGATCACTGGCTTGACGAGGCGCGCGGCCGCTCTGCTCTCGCCCGAGCGTCGATCGGCCGGGTCGCGAGCCGGATTCATAATTCCGAGGAGCGAGATTGACCAGCATGCCGGCTGAAGGGCCGGCTATGATCGCCGCCGTGCCGCCCAAGCCTTCCCCGGCTTTTGTCGCGTTCGCCACTGTGACTACGGCTCAAGGGGCTATCCGGCCGGCCGACTTTGCAGATGCTCTCGTGGCGTCTCTTCGGCCCGGCAAGAACGTCCTTCGCTACAACCGCCTCTGGCGACTGCCGAAACACACTCGGCGTGACGGCTTCATTTATGGGCGCATCGGCTTCGAGTACCCGAACAGCTCTGTCGGCGTCTGGAGTGAGGAACAGAAGGACTACACAACGATACGGCCGGCTGAGGTCACGCCCTTCGTCCTTCACGTCGAGACCGGGAGGCTTGCGTTCGAGCTTAAGGGCGGGACGATCAAGCCGTGGACGTTCCAGACGAACTTTCGGGCGCTCCTCAACAAGGGCTCGACGTATCGTTGGCATGTGACGCTTGAGGAGTTGACGCAGCCGAGCTGGGAGGACTGGGAGAAATCTGTCAACCGGATCACCAGCCTCAGGATCAGGATGGAACGGCCGAATCCTCGCTATCGAAGCAAACGCGTTGAGGATGTGCTTGAGGGCGCGAAGGCGAGCGCAGCGACCCTTGCGATGAGTGGCGAGGACATCGACCCCGACGATTCTACGTTCGTCACGCAGGCGCTCGATCACGCCAAACGCTACGGCCATATAAGCGCTAAAGGCGTCGTTGACGGCGAGAAAAGCACTTGGCAGTCTGAGGACGAAGGCGGGATCGTCGTGCGTGAGCAGGCTCCGCGCGATCCATCGACGGGATCGGTCAAGCCGAAGCGCTTGCGGAAGCTCCTCGAAGCCCGGCACAAAGTAGAGTCGGACGAATGAAGACGAAAGAGCGCCTCGGTCTCGTCTTTGCATCAGTCGACGCGGTTGTCGGCGTGGCCGTCGGCGTTGGCGTCTATGTCGCGAGCGTCGAAGTGCCCAAGCTTCGCGATCAACACCTCTTCGACGTCTCGGCTGGGATCAGCGTGGCGATCCTCGCGGTAGTCGTCGCATCGTTTGCGATCCTCGCCGCCTTCCTGACCGACGAATACATGCTGGTCATTCAGGATGCGCTCGGCGACATCCGCCAGGCGTTCGAGCCATACGCAGTCGTTGCCGTCGTCGCTGGTCTCTCAGCGTTCGCGTCTGTCGTCGGCATCTTCGTTTGGAAGATCGCTCCGGGATGGGCGCAGTCGCTTGTGCTAGCCGTCGCGATCGGGGCCGCAGTCTGGGCCGTGATCGGCACGGTGCAGCTCGTCGGCGTCACGGCGAACCACGGGCGCCTTCGTATGCGCGTGCCCGAGATCCGCGCGGCGGCCAAGGAGGCACGCGCTAAGAAGCTTGCGGGAGATCCTCAGCGCTAGATGATTGATTCCACGGCAAAGCCCGTGGATACCGAGGGTTTCTGAGCAGCAGGGTCGAAGTCGGCGGTGCTATCCGGCATCGCCGACCGAAGGGGGCCTCGATGGACGCCGACCTCGACCTGCTGCTCACTGCCGTTTACGTCACGGCCGACGATCTCCTGCCCGAAGGAGCGAAGAACGCCAAGCGAAGCGTCACAGACGCGGAGGTCGTGACGCTGTGCGTCGCGCAGGCGATCATGGGCATACCTTCTGACAGGCGCTTCTTGGCGGTCGCCGCCAAGCGACTTTGCCACCTGTTCCCCTCTCTGCCCGCCCAGCCCGGCTACTTCAAGCGCCGCCGGCGTCTGACCGAGAGCATCGAGTGGTTGATGGGCGTCTTTGCCAGCCACAGCCCGGGCTTTGAGGATGACCTTCTGCTCGTGGACTCCACGCCCGTGGAGTGTGCTCGCAGTCGCGAGACCGTCAAGCGCTCGGCGCTCGCCGACGCTGCGGACTACGGTTACTGCGCAAGCCACAGTCGCTTCTTCTGGGGCTTTCGCCTGCACGCGATCTTCGCGCCGGACGGCACACCCAGAGCGCTCGCGCTGACCTCGCCCAAGCGCGATGAGCGCGAGATCGCGCTGGCGCTGTTGGCGCGCGCACGCCGCAGCGGCGGGGAGACGCTGATCGGCGATAAGGGCTACGCGGGGAGGGCATTCGCCCAGGCCGTCGCTGAGATGGACGCGAGGATCGTGCGCCCCCGGCGCAAGGACGAGCCGGGGCGGGGGGCCCACCTGGCGCCGATTCGCCAGCGCATCGAGTCGATCTTCTGGACCTGCAAGGACATCCTCACGCTCGAGCGCCACGGAGCCCGCACCCTCGCTGGCCTCAGAGAGCGCGTCCTTCAGCGCTTTCTGTGCCTCGCCGCCTGCATCACCCTCAACCACGAACTCGGCCGTCCCAGCCGGGCGCTGGTCGACTACTGCGCGTGAGCGCGTGGAATCAATCATCTAGCTCCTCGCCGCGAGTGCTGGCACGACGTTATCGCCAGCCTGTGCGATCGCCTGCTCGGTGGCAAGCGCCCCGGCGGCGAACACGTGACGCTCCAGGTGCCCGTAGTAGCGCTCGGTCGTCGCGATGTCCGCGTGCCCGAGCTGGCGTTGCACGTACATCAGCGAGTTGCCGGCGGCCAACCACGCAGCCGCCGCGGTGTGGCGCAGCGCATGCAGCGGCATGTCGCGCAGCTCCCCATCTTTGAGCGCGGCCTTGTGCCAGTAGCGCGAGACCATGGTGCGGTCAAGCGGCTCGCCTGCCTTGCGCCGCGCGTCCTCGCCCGTCACGAACAGCAGCGCGTCGCGCTGTTCGCCGCACGCCATCTCCCTCCGTCGCGCCACCTGCTCGCTGAGGCCCTTCGCCAGTCCCGGTCCCACCTCGACCGAGCGAAACCGATCGCTCTTGGTCGAGCCGACGCCGGATCGCTTGCGCGAACGGCAAACGACGATCATCCCGCCGCTTGCTTCAAGCTCAAGGTCGCCGAGCTGTAGCGCGAGCGCCTCGGATATCCGAAGCCCCGCCCCGATCAGCAGCTCGGCCAGCGGCCGATAGGCCGTCGAGCACGAGTCGAGGTAGAGCGGTATCTCGTGCAGGCGCAGGTAGTCGCGCTCGACGTGCGCGGCGGGCAGGCGCGGAATGCGCAGAGCAGGGTTGACGACGATCAGCTCGTCCTCGACCGCCGCGTTCAAGCACACCACGAGCGTCCCGAGCGAGTTGTTGACGGTCTTGGTCGCCAGCTCGCCCGCTTCCATCGCTTCGACCAGCTCGTCCATCAGCTCGCGAACGTGCTCGACCGAGAGCTTTTCCAGCGACACGGCATCGAGCGCGGGCAGCAGTCGCAGGCGCCCGTCGCGCTCGTAGGCGCCCCAGGTGCCCGGCTCCAGATACGGCTTGCGCCGCTCAAGCCAGCGCGTCCAGAAGGAGCCGAACGTCTCGTTGGTGTGGCGCAGCTCGCCGCGCTCGTGCTTCTCGGTCAGGCGCCGGCGCGCTTCGCTTGCAGCGCGCTTGCTCGCGAAGCCGCGCTTGCTGCTCCAGGACCCGTCGCTGCGCTTGAACGCGCAGCGCCAGCGCGTGCCCGAGGCCGTGGGGTAGGGATAGACCCCGCCGCTGTTGCCGTACTGCGCCCGCCGTGCGGACGCGTGCAGTCCTCGCAGGAGCTGGTCGGACTCCCGCGCCTCCTCCTCGCTGCGAAACCTACGTGCGCGCTGCCGGCCGGTCGCATCGCGCCAGCGCACCTCCCAGCCGTCTTTCGCAAAGCCATAGCTCACGACTCCTCCTCCGTCCGAACGATGAGTAGACGGACGTTCGGAAAAGTGTTCGGATTTGTCAGTGACAAAAATCCGAACATCTGGCGGCGGGGTGCTGCGGAGCCTCCAGAACGCAAAAAAGCCCCGCTTTGCAGGACTTTTCGCATGCGCTCGAGTGGACTCGAACCACCACGGGCCGTAAAGCCCACAAGGCCCTCAACCTTGCGCGTCTACCAATTCCGCCACGAGCGCAGAGTGCGCGAGTATAGCCCTGCGCTCGCGCCCTGACGCGACCGATCGCGGCGCGCGCGCCGATGGCGTGCGCGAGCGCCAGGCGCCCGTTCGCCTGCCGATCCGCCGACCGCTCCTTGCGTCCGTCCAGATCGCCCGCTACAGTGCGAACAAGTGTTCGTTCCAGCCCTCACAGACCGCAGCCTCCGCGAACAGGGAGTCGTGCAGACATGGATCTGACCAAGCGCCAGCAGGAGATCTTCGACTTCATCCGCAAGTACTCGGCGAAGTACGGTTACCCGCCGACGGTGCGCGACATCGGCAAAGCGGTCGGCCTCGCTTCGTCGTCGACCGTGCACGCGCATCTCGCGAACCTCGAGAAACTCGGACTGCTGCGCCGCGACCCGTCGAAGCCGCGCGCGATCGAGCTGCTCGACCGCGCGATGGGCAGCGCCGTCGAGACGGTGCGCGGGATCGTCCGCGCCGGCGACCTGCCGCTGCTCGGGTCGGTCGCCGCCGGCCAGCCGATGCTCGCGGAGGAGAACGTCGAGGACTACGTGTCCGTCCCGGAGATCGCCGGCGGCGGCGAAGGCGAGTACCTGCTGCGGATCCGCGGCGACTCGATGAAGGAAGCGGGGATCATCGAGGGCGACTTCGTCGTCGTGCGTCCGCAGGACACGGCCCGCGACGGCGACGTCGTCGTCGCACTGCTCGGCGAGGAGGCGACCGTCAAGCGGTACTTCCGCGAGGACGATCACATCCGCCTGCAGCCGGAGAACGACGCGATGGAGCCGATCCGCAGCAAAGAGGTGACGGTCCTCGGCCGCGTGGTCGGGCTGCTCAGAAGCGTCTGACGCGCTACCGTGGCCTGGCGGGTCAGGCAGTCGCGGAGGCTTCGGCCTTCGAGGAAAGTCCGGACATCGAAGGGCAGGGTGGTCGAGCTATCGACCCGGGGAAACCCGCGGGAAAGTGCCACAGAAACAAACCGCCTACGTCCGCCGTCCCACGTGAACGGCGGGCCGGCAAGGGTGAAATGGTGCGGTAAGAGCGCACCAGCGTCGCGGTGACGCGGCGGCTGGGCAAACCCCGCCCGATGCAAGGCCAAACAGGACCGTTCGCAGGCTGCCCGCCGAGGTCCAGGTAGGCCGCTCAGATGGATGGCTGCTCAATGACAGAATCCGGCTTATCGACCCGCTAAGGAAAGGCTCCGCTCCGGCGGGGCCTTTCTATTGGTCGGGTTCGGGTCGAGTTCCCCGTCGCGGCTGCTGCCGGTCAGTAGTTGGCGACGACCGCGAGGAAGTCGCGGCTGTCGGGCTGGAGCAGTTCACCGGCGATGCCGTGCTGGCCGGGCACGACCGGCACGGCCGACGGACCGCTCCCACGGTGTGCGTAGAGATAGCCGGCGACCCAGTCGAGGTTGATGTCGAGCTCGACGGCGCGCACGGCGCCGGCGGCGATCAGGGCGTGCGCGAGACCGGCGGGAGTCAGCTTCTCTCCGGCCGCCCACACGAGCTGGCCACTTTCGGTGACGCCGAGGCCCGAGCGGGCGACGACCGTCTGTCCGCCGACCGTCGCGCCCCAGCAGGCGAGGATGCATTCGGTGACGTTCGCCGCGGGCACGCCGCGGTCGACGAGCAGGCGCTGGTTCTGCAGTACCGAGTAGACCGTCTGTCGTGTGCTCGGCACGCCCGCATGCCACGCGCCGATGTCGGTCGTGCCGTCGGTATAGGTGACGATCGACCCCAACCCGGTCTCGAGCGGAGCGGCGACGTGCCGCGCGGACATGAAGCCCACCCCGTGGTAGGTGAGCTTGAAGCCGCCGTTGAACCCGGCGATCACCCTGTGGATCTCCGACGGCGTAATTCGGTCGCCGTACGTCCATCCAGACGTCCCGCCGTCGTCGTAGCCGGCGTGCAGCGTGAGGTGGACCAGCGACTGGTCGAAGCGCATGAGCGACACGCCGGAGCGTTCCGCGAGCCACGCCGCCGGCCGGCCGTGAACCAGCGCGGTCACGGTCCAGGCCGTTCCGATCTGGCCTGGGACGTTGACCTGAAGCGCCTTCACTGGCGCTCGCGGCGTCGCCTGCGCCGGTCGTGTCGCCTGCGCCGGCGGTGTCACCGGCGGCCGTGGCGCCTGCCGAGCGGCCGGCGTCGACGCGGCCGGCGATGTGTCCTGATGCGCAGGCCGCCGGGCGGCGACGCCCGTGCGGACTCGACGCGGCTTCGAATCGGTGTCCCCGGCGCCGACGCTGGCGTACACGCCGGCGCTCGCGGCCAACGCGAGGAACGCGACCAAGCCGACGCGGCGACGTCTGTACACACCACGGCTCGTCTGCACCACGACGGATTAACTCCTGTGCGCCTGCGTCGCAGCTAAGCGTCCGGTGAGAACGCTCTCACCACGGACCCATCGAGCGGGTAGTCTCGGGGGATGCTGGAGCTTGCCCCAGGCCTGTGGCATTGGACGGCGCGCCACGAGCACATCCACGCCAACGTCAGCTCGTACTACCTCGCCGACGCGCGTGTGCTGATCGACCCGATCACGCCGCCGGACGGGTTGCAGGCGTTCGGCCGCCTCGGCAAGCCGGAGCACGTCGTGCTCAGCAACCGCCATCACGACCGTCACTCCTGGCGCCTGCGCGACGTGTTCGGCTGCAAGGTCCACTGCATCCGCAACGGGCTCTACGAGCTCGCCGGGCGCGGTCCGGTCGAGCCATTCGACTTCGGCGACGAGCTGCCGGGCGGCATCGTCGTGCACGAGGTCGACGCGATCTGCCCCGACGAGACGGCGCTGCACCTCGTCGAGCAGCGCGCGCTGGCGTGCGCCGACGGCGTCGTCTGCTGGCGGGGACGCGACGGTCTGTCGTTCGTGCCGGACGGCCTGATGGACGAGCCCGAGCGGACGAAGGCGGGGCTGCGCGAGGCGTACGCGCGCCTGCTCGAGCTCGACTTCGACACGCTGCTGCTCGCCCACGGCGAACCGGTCGTCACCGGCGGCAAGGACGCGCTGCGCGCGTTCGTCGACGCTGCGCGCTGAAGGCCCGGCCGCGGCGAGCGCGCAGGCTCAGTCGTTCAGCAGCTCTTCGTCGGGCTCGCCGTACTCGGCGTCGCTCGGCTCCTCCTCGCCCTCGGCGAAGGAGTCGCGGGAGATCTTCGACGGCGCGTGCTCGTCGCCGTGCGAGGTGTGCTCGATCAGTTCCTGCTCGGCGAGCTCGAAGCCCTCGGACTGGCCGCCGCCGGCCTCGTCGACGGCCTCGCGCTCTTTGCGCCGGCGCTCGTCGAGGTCGAGCAGTGGGTCGGGAAGGTCGGCTGCCATGCGACGCACTGTAACGAGTCGGCGCGCGGCGCTGTCCGTCGAACGCCGCCGTCAGACCGCGGGATTCTCCGCAGGCGGCTACAGCGCGAGCTGCTCGCGCGCCGTCTGCATCAGCGTCGGCGAGCTCTTGAGCTGCTCGAGCGCGTCGCGCATCGGCTCGAGCTCGCAGGCGATCTTCGCCGGCCACTGCTTCGGCGGGTGCTCGTCGAGCGTCTTCAGCCCGTTGCCGGTGATCATCGCGACGATCGTGTCGTCGGGCGCGAAGCGGCCGGCGGCGGCGAGCTTCTCGAGCACGGCGATCGTCGTGCCGCCGGCCGGCTCGGTCAACAGGCCCTCGGTCGCGGCGAGCAGGTCGATGCCGGCGAAGATCTCCGGGTCGGAAGCGAACGCGGCGGTGCCGCCGCGTTTGTGAACGGCGTCGATCACGAGGTAGCCGTCGCCGGGCGCGCCGATCGCGAGCGAGTGCGCGGCCGTCTCGGGCATGACCGGCACGACCTCGGCCTCCTCGGCGAGGATCGCCGAGGCGATCGGGTTGCAGCCGCTCGGCTGCGCGATGTGGATGTGCGAGCCGTCGGTCTCGGCGAGCCCGAGCAGCTGCAGCTCGTTCAGGCCCTTGTGCACGCGCGAGGACAACGTGCCGCCGGCGGCCGGGATGACGATGTGCTCGGGCGACTGCCAGCCGAGCTGCTCGACGATCTCGAACGCGGCCGTCTTGGCGCCCTCGGCGTAGAACGGGCGCAGCGTGATGTTGGCGAAGTCCATGCCGCTCGCTTCGGCGAGCTCGCGGCAGCGGCGGTTGGCCTCGTCGTAGTTGCCCTCGACCTGGACGACCTTGGCGCCGAGCGCCATGCAGACGCGCGCCTTCATCTCCTCGAGGCGGTTCGGGTAGAAGATGAACGCGTCGACGCCGGCCTTCGCGGCGAGCGACGCGACGGCGGTGCCGACGTTGCCGGTCGAGACGCAGCCGATCTCGTCCTTGCCGCGCTCGAGCAGGCGCGCGACGGACATCGAGACGACGCGGTCCTTGTAGGACAGGCTCGGGCGGTTGCTCGAGTCGTCCTTCAGGTACAGGTTGCTGAGGCCGAGCTCGGCGCCGAGCCGGTCGGCGCGGATCAGCGGCGTGTAGCCGGAGTGCTGCCCGACGCGCGATTGCGCGCGGGCGTCGACGATCGGCAGGAGCTCCTCGAAGTGCCAGATGTTCTCGGGACGCTCGGAGCTCGGGAAGTCACGGAAGTGGCTGGCGGCGAGCTCGTAGTCGTAGACGACGTCGAGCCCCTTCTTGCAGTCCGGACAGGAGAACACGGTTGACTCGAGCGGATAGCTGTGTTCACAGCGGTGGCAGACGAGCGCGGTCGCGCACGAGCGCGTCCGCTGCCTCGATCCCGCTACGGGGCTCTCGATCGTCTGAGGGCTCATGCGACGAGCTCCAACGATACGCCGGGCCACGGCGTCTGTGCGCCACGCTCGTCGTTGCCGAGCGCCAGCCACAGCTCCTCGGCGACGTGCGGCGCGAGCGGGCCGAGCAGCTGCGCGAGCGTCGCGAGCGCGTCGAGCAGCGCGTCGCTGTCGGCGCGCCCGAGCGCGTCCTCGCGCGCCAGCACGCGCTTCTCGAAGTCCTTGATGCGGTCGAACAGGCGCATGACGTTGCGCACGGCGCTGTGGATCTCGAGCGCCTCCATGTCCTCGGTCGTCTTCTCGACGGCCTTCTCGGTCCACTGGCGCAGTTTCAGCCGTAGGTGCTCGGTCATGTCTCTGACGGGCTCGCCGTCGGCGCCGATCGCGCCGGCGTCGGCGCCGTCGCCCTCGGCGGCGAGCCGCGCGGCGGTCGCGAGGCGCGACTGCGAGAACTCCCAGACCTGCGTCAGGAAGCGGTGCGCGCGCAGCACGGCCGAGTCGCTCCAGTTGAGCGTCTTCTGTGGGCGCGCGGCGTACAGCACGGCGAGCCTCACCGTGTCAGCGCCGTAGCGCTCGACGAGCGCGTCGGGGTCGACGACATTGCCTAGATGCTTGCTCATCTTGCGCCCGTCGCTTATGACCATCTCGTGAAACAGGCAGCCGGCGAAGCACTCGCCGTCGGCGAGGAACGCGAGCGGGCCGATGTCGCGCAGCGCCTTCGTGACGATCCGTTGGTCGAACACGAAGTTGCCGCTGTCCGATCCGGCGACGACGCGCTCGGACGGCAGCCAGTGACGCAGGTCGGCGAGCGCGAGGATCCGCTCGAGCGTCTCCTCGCGCGAGTCGGGCGGCACGCAGACGGGCACCCACAGCCAGAGCGCGTCGAAGTGGCAGTCGAGCGTGTCGGTCTCGCGCACGGCCGGTCCGCCGCAGATCGGACACGTCGTCTTCACGAAGTCATCAATATCGGCAAGCGGATTGCCGGCGCCCGTCGGTGTGATGTCGAGCGGCAGCGCGACCGGCAGCCGCTCCTTGGCGACCGGCACGGCGCCGTGCGCCTCGCAGTAGACGATCGGGATCGGCGTGCCCCACGAGCGCTGGCGCGAGATCGAGAAGTCCTCGGCCTTGTAGCGCACTGCCGGAAGCGCCTTGCCGTCCGCTGTGGGGGATGGGGAGGGGACGCCCTGCCGGGCGTCTGAGACGAGAATGCCGAGCCGCTCGGCGAGGACCTCGTCGGTGCGGTCGACCGCGGGCACGCCGAACACCGCGGTTGCGCCGAAGCGCCCGTCGACGCCGGGCGAGATCAGCACCGGCAGCGAGCCGCCGCCCGGCGCCGGCAGCGTGTGGCCGGTGTCGATCAGCCCGATTGCGCCGGCGTCGCGCAGGCTGCGGTCGAGCCCGCTCGAGCGCAGATCCTCGAGCTCCTCGCGCACCGCCGCGTGCGTCGCCCACGCGTCGATCTGCGGATGCTTCGGCGAGATCAGCACGAAGCGCGCCTCCTGCAGCGCGTCGACGTGCGGCGTGAACACCGTCAGGCGCATGCCGTCGTCGTTCGTCAGCTCCAGCTCGACGCCGTCGACGCGCCCGAGCACGAAGCGCTGGCTCGAAGAGCGCGACCTCGTCCCATTTGCCGCTGTCGGCGCGCTCGGCCAGGCGGCGGTCGTTCTCGGGCACGTACTCGCTGATCCGCAGGTACCACGTCGGGCGCTCGATCAGGCGCACCGGGTTGTGGCAGCGCCAGCAGCGCCCGTCCTCGACCTGGATCGTCGCGAGCGTCGTCTGGCACGTGTCGCACCAGTCGACGTTGCCCGTCCCGTGGTAGATCAGCCCGGCCTCGAGCAGCTCGAGGAACAGCCACTGCGACCAGCGGTACATGACCGGGTCGGAGCTCATGAACGTGCGCTCCCAGTCGAACGAGAAGCCGAGCCGCTCGAGCTGGCCGGTCATGTGCGCGGCGCAGCGCGCGACCCACTCGCTCGGCGGGATGCCGCGGTCGATCGCGCCGAGCTCGGCCGGCAGGCCGAACGCGTCGAAGCCGAACGCGAACAGCACCTTGTCGCCGAGCGCGCGGTGAAAGCGCGCGTACGCGTCTCCGATCGAGTAGCTGCGGACGTGTCCGATGTGCACGTTGCCCGACGTGAACGGCGCCGACGGCTTGATGTACAGGTGCGGACGATCGTCGCCGACGGCCGGCGTGCGCGCCGCGTCGCGCTCGCGCCAGGCCGCCTGCCGGCGGGCCTCGATCGCGTGCGGCCGGTAGCTCGTGTCGTCGCCCGCGCTCATGTGAGACGAGGATATCCAAGGGCATTGCGGCCGGACCGCCGTTGCTATGCTCGAATCCGGTTGGCCGAGGCTCGCGACAGCACCCCGAAAACGCCTCGTCGACCCCTGTCCAGCCCCGCCCCGAGCGGGGCTTTCTCGTCCGGACCGACTGCGAGGATCAAGCGATGGAGATAGAGATCGGACGCGGCAAGAAGGCCCGTCGTGCTTACGGATTCGACGACATCGCGATCGTCCCGTCGCGCCGCACGCGCGACCCCGACGACATCGACATCTCGTGGAAGCTCGGCCCGTACCAGTTCGAGCTGCCGATGCTCGCGTCGGCGATGGACGGCGTCGTCTCGCCGCGCACGGCCGGCATCGTCGGCAAGCTCGGCGGCCTCGCGGTGCTCAACCTCGAGGGGATCTTCACGCGCTACGAGGACGCCGAGGAGCAGCTCGAGCGGATCTCGTCGCTGCCGAAGGAGGTCGCCACGCGCGAGATGCAGGAGATCTACGCCGAGCCGATCAAGCCCGAGCTGATTGCGCAGCGGATCGCCGAGATCAAGGAGCAGAAGGTCGTCGTCGCGGCGTCGCTGACGCCACAGCGCGTGCTCAAGTACCACGAGATCGCGATGGAGGCCGGCCTCGACGTGCTCGTGATCCAGGGCACGGTCGTCTCCGGCGAACACGTCTCGACCGTCTCCGAGCCGCTCAACCTGAAGGAGTTCATCCCGTCGCTCGACGTTCCCGTCGTCGTCGGCGGTTGCGCGTCCTACCACACGGGCCTGCACCTGATGCGCACCGGCGCGGCCGGCGTGCTCGTCGGCGTCGGCCCCGGCGCGGCGTGCACGACGCGCGGCGTGCTCGGGATCGGCGTGCCGCAGGCGACGGCGATCGCCGACGTAGCGCACGCGCGCTCGACGCACATGCTCGAGACGGGCGAGTACGCACAGGTGATCGCCGACGGCGGGATGCGCAACGGCGGCGACGTGTCGAAGGCGATCGCGCTCGGCGCCGACGCGGTGATGATCGGATCGCCGCTGGCGCGCGCGTACGAGGCGCCGGGCCGCGGCTTCCACTGGGGCATGGCGACGTTCCACCCGACCCTGCCGCGCGGCGCGCGTGTCGCGACGCACCAGAACGGGACGCTCGAGGAGATCCTCGTCGGCCCGGCGCGCGAGAACGACGGCACGTTCAACCTGTTCGGCGGCCTGCGCACGTCGATGGCGACGTGCGGCCACAAGGACCTCGCCGAGTTCAACCGCGCCGAGGTAGTGATCGCGCCGTCGCTGCAGACCGAGGGCAAGGCGCTGCAGCGCGACCAGGGCGTCGGCATGGGCGCGACGAACGGAAAGGCAGCCGCCCTCGTCCATGACTGAGACCGCGGTTACGGCGCCTGAGTCAGTCGCCGCGGAGGCAGCAACAACCCAGGCCGCGACCGAACAGGTCGTGGTGCTCGACTACGGCGGGCAGTACAGCCAGCTGATCGCGCGCCGCGTGCGCGAGTGCGGCGTGTTCAGCGAGCTGCTGCCGCATCACACGCCGATCGAGCAGATCGCCGCGCGCAAACCGCGCGGGCTCGTGCTGTCGGGCGGGCCGGCGTCGGTGTACGCCGAGGGCGCGCCGCGCCTGGACCGCGAGCTGCTCGAGCTCGGGATCCCGGTGATGGGCATCTGCTACGGCATGCAGCTGCTCGTGCACGAGCTCGGCGGGCGCGTCGAGCAGGCCGAGGTCGGCGAGTTCGGCCGCTCGGACCTGCACGTGTCGGAGCCGGGCGTGCTGCTACGCGGGATGCCGGCCGAGCAGACGTGCTGGATGTCGCACCGCGACACGGTGTTCGAGCCGCCGCCGGGCTTCACGGCGCTGGCGTCGTCGAGCTCGTCGCCGGTCGCCGCCGTCGAGGACCCAGAGCGTGGGATCTACGGCATCCAGTTCCACCCGGAGGTCGTGCACACGCCGTACGGCCAGGAGATCCTGACGCGCTTCCTGACCGAGATCTGCGGCTGCGAGCGGACGTGGTCGCCGGCGTCGATCGTCGAGGACCAGATCCGGCGGATCCGCGCGCAGGTCGGCGAGGCGAACGTGATCTGCGGCCTGTCGGGCGGCGTCGACTCGTCGGTCGCGGCGCTGCTCGTGCACCGCGCGATCGGCGACCAGCTGACGTGCGTGTTCGTCGACCACGGGCTGATGCGAAAGGATGAGGGCGAGCAGGTCGTCAGCGCGTTTCGCGACACGTTCAAGGTGCCGCTCGTCGCCGTCGACGCCGAGACGCGCTTCCTCGAGAAGCTGAAGGGCGTGACCGAGCCCGAGGCCAAGCGCAAGGCGATCGGCGCCGAGTTCATCCGCGTGTTCGAGGAGGAGGCGACGAAGCTCGCCGGCCCCGACGGCGAGGGCGCGAAGTTCCTCGTGCAGGGAACGCTGTACTCGGACGTGATCGAGTCCGGCGGCGGCACGGGCGCCGCGACGATCAAGTCGCACCACAACGTCGGCGGCCTGCCCGACGACCTCGAGTTCGAGCTCGTCGAGCCGCTGCGCGCGCTGTTCAAGGACGAGGTTCGCGCGGTCGGCGCCGAGCTCGGCCTGCCCGAGCGCCTGGTCTGGCGCCAGCCGTTCCCCGGCCCGGGCCTCGCGATCCGCGTCGTCGGCGGCGAAGCGACGCGCGAGCGCCTCGACGTGCTGCGCGAGGCCGACCACATCCTGCAGGAGGAGATCCGCAGGGCCGGCCTGTACCGCGAGCTGTGGCAGTCGTTCTGCGTGCTGCCCGACGTGCGCACGGTCGGGGTGCAGGGCGACGAGCGCACGTACGGCTACGTCGTCGTCGTGCGCGCGGTGACGAGCGACGACGCGATGACGGCCGACTGGGCGCGCCTGCCGTACGACCTGCTCGAGACGATCGCCTCGCGGATGATCAACGAGCTGCGCGAGGTCAATCGCGTCGTGCTCGACATCACGAGCAAGCCGCCCGGAACGATCGAGTGGGAGTGAATCCGGCCTAGTTCGCGCCGCGCCGGCGATTTGCGCTTACGGCCGGTGCGAAGTTCGCCTATGATGTCCGCTTCGCCGCGCGTCCGGAGCAACCGGCACGCGTGGCCTTTTTCACGCCTATGGCTCCCTCGATGAGAACATACGTAGCGAAGCCGACCGACCGCGAGCGCAACTGGCTGGTCGTCGACGCGAACGGCAAGACGCTCGGGCGTCTGGCGACGCAGATCGCCGACGTGCTGCGCGGCAAGCGCAAGCCCGAGTACACGCCGCACATCGACACGGGCGACTTCGTCGTCGTCGTCAACGCCGAGAAGATCCACGTGACGGGCAACAAGCGCGCCGACAAGCGCTACTACCGCCACTCGGGCTACCCCGGCGGGCTGCGCTCGCGCACGTTCGAGGAGATGCAGGCGCGCCGTCCCGAGGAGATCATCCGCCTGGCCGTCAAAGGGATGATGCCGCGCAACCGCCTCGCGCGAAAGCAGCTGACGAAGCTGAAGATCTACGCCGGGCCCGAGCACCCGCACGTCGCCCAGAACCCGCAACCGATGGAGATAGAGCGCTAAATGGCCGACGAGCAGAACCCCGAGACGCCCGCCGAGGAGACGCCGCAGCACGCCGTCCCGAGCGAGGACGCTCAGGAGATCGCCGGCTCGGCCGAGGACGCGGCGCTCGAGGCCGCGCAGGAGGCGATCGAGGCCGGCGGCGAGCAGGCGCCGGAGCCGGTCACGGCCGCGCCCGTCGGCGAGGGCCATGCGGTGCCGACCGACGACGCTCAGGAGATCGCCGGCTCGACCGAGGACGCGGCGCTCGAGGCCGCGCAGGAGGCGGCCGACGCGGTCGCCGTGGCGGCGGCCGTCGACGAGGAGGAGGACGAAGGCGACGACGCCGACGTCGCCGCGAGCCCCGCCAAGCCGTCGGTCCCCGGCGCGCACCTCGAAGTCGACATCGTCCCCGAGGGCGCCGACCCGCTCGGGCGCGAGCAGGCCTACGAGGACCCGTACGCGGTCGAGGACGACGAGGCCGCCGCGGCGCCGGCCGCCGAGGGCGCGGAGGAGGGCGAGGAGGCGCTGGCCGAGCCGATCGCGACGGCCGCGATCGACCTCGCCGCGGGCGCGCGCTACCGCGCGACCGGCAAGCGCAAGACGGCGATCGCGCGCGTCACGCTGCGCCCGGGCAAGGGCACGTACCTGATCAACGGGCGCACGCTCGAGCAGCACTTCCCGCGCGACACGCTCCAGCGCAACATCCGCCAGCCGCTCGAGACGGTCGGCTACCAGGAGAAGATGGACGTGGTCGCGCGGCTGCACGGCGGCGGCATCTCCGCCCAGGCCGGCGCGCTGCGCCACGGCGTCTCGCGCGCGCTGCTCGAGGCCGACCCGAACCTGCGCGGCGAGCTCAAGCGCCGCGGCTTCCTCACGCGCGACTCGCGCGCGAAGGAGCGCAAGAAGGCCGGCCTGAAGAAGGCCCGCAAGAAGCCTCAGTTCTCCAAGCGCTAGCGCCGATGACATGGGGGTGAAGGTGGCCCGCAAGCTGTTCGGGACCGACGGGGTCCGTGGTGTCGCCGGCGAGTTCCTCAGCGCCGAGCTCGCGCTCGCGCTCGCGCGCGCGGCGACGGCGCTCGCCGACGCCGAGCGCCCGCAGGTGCTCGTCATCCGCGACACGCGCGAGTCCGGCGAGATGCTCGAGGCGGCCGTCGCCGCCGGCGTCAGCTCGGCCGGCGGCGACGCGCTGCTCGGCGGCGTGCTGCCGACGCCGGCCGCGCCGCTGCTGTTGCACCGCTACGGCTTCGACCTCGCCGTCGTGCTGTCGGCCTCGCACAACCCGTACGCCGA
The DNA here is from genome assembly GCA_963782925.1 of uncultured Solirubrobacteraceae bacterium. Taxonomy (GTDB): domain Bacteria; phylum Actinomycetota; class Thermoleophilia; order Solirubrobacterales; family Solirubrobacteraceae; genus Palsa-744. Next base: position 272,090 of record CAWALH010000002.1, on the reverse strand, counting down.
CAACGGCGTCAAGTTCTTCGCCGCCGACGGCTACAAGCTCTCGGACGAGACCGAGCGCGAGATCGAAGCCGCGCTCGAGCACGACCCGGGCGAGGCGAGCGCGATCGGGCGCGTGCGCGCGCTGCGCGGCGCGGGCGAGGACTACCTGCGCGAACTGCACACGCGCTTCGCCGAGCTCGACCTCGGCGGCGTCGACGTGCTGCTCGACTGCGCCAACGGCGCGACGTTCGAGGTCGCGCCGGAGATCTTCAGGCGCCTCGGCGCGAGCGTCAGCGTGATCGCCGACGAACCGGACGGGCGCAACATCAACGACGGCGTCGGCTCGACGCACGTCGACGCGCTCGCCGAGCGCGTCGTAGCCGGCGGGCACGACGTCGGCTTCGCGTTCGACGGCGACGGCGACCGCGTGCTGGCCGTCGACCGCGCCGGCGCGGTCGTCGACGGCGACGAGCTGCTCGCGCTCGCCGCGCTGCACCTGCGCGGCGCCGGGCGTCTGCCCGGCGACGGCGTCGTCGTCACCGTGATGACGAACTACGGCTTTCACTCGGCGATGGAGCGCGCCGGGATCGACGTCGCGACGACGAAGGTCGGCGACCGCTACGTGCTCGAGGAGCTGCGCGCACGCGGCTGGGCGCTCGGCGGCGAGCAGTCCGGCCACGTCATCGAGATGGGCTTCAACCGCACCGGCGACGGGATCGCGAGCGCGCTGCTGACGATGGAGGCGCTCGCCGGCGGCGATCTGTCGGAGCGCCACGCGATGGCGAAGCTGCCGCAGCGGCTCGTCAACGTGCGCGTGCGCGACCGCGAGGCGCTCGCCGGCGCGGCCGGCGTCGCCGAGGCCGTGCGCACGGCCGACGAGCAGCTGAGCGGCCGCGGGCGCGTGCTCGTGCGCCCGAGCGGCACCGAGCCGCTCGTGCGCGTGATGGTCGAGGCGCCGACCGACGACGAGGCGGGCGCCGTCTGCGACCGGCTCGTCGCGCTCGTCGAGACCGAGCTCGGCTAGAACAAGCGCTGGTATCGGCCGTGCACGGCCGATCGCCGCGAGAAGCGCTGGTATCTTCGCTCCGATGTGCGGCATCGTCGGCTATGTGGGCGCACGTCCCGTGCGGGAGCTGCTGCTCGAAGGCCTGAGCAAGCTGGAGTACCGCGGCTACGACTCGGCCGGGATCTCGGTGATCGCCGACGGTCGCATCGACGCGGTCCGCGCGGTCGGCAACCTCAGCGCGCTCGAGGCGAAGCTCGACCTCGACGGCAGCCGCGCGCAGGGCGGCGTCGCCGTCGCGCTCGCCGCGGCGCCGGCGAGCACCGGCATCGGCCACACGCGCTGGGCGACGCACGGGCGCGTCAGCGAGGAGAACGCGCACCCGCACGACGACAACAGCAGCCACATCCACGTCGTCGTCAACGGGATCGTCGAGAACTACATGACGCTGAAGTCGCGCCTGACCGCCGCCGGCAGCGTCTTCACGTCGGAAACCGACGCCGAGGTGATCGCGCACCTGATCGCCGTCCACTACGCCGGCGACCTCGCCGAGGCCGTGCGGCTCGCGTTCGCCGAGCTCGAGGGCCACTACGCGTTCGTCGCGATGAGCCTCGAAGAGCCGGACGTGCTCGTCGGCGCGCGCAAGGAGTGCCCGCTGGTCGTCGGCCGCGGCGAGGGCGAGCAGTTCATCGCCTCGGCCGTGGCGGCGTTCCTGTCGCAGACGCGCCGCGTCCAGTACGTCGAGAACGGCGAGATCGTCGTCCTGCGGCCCGACGGCGTGCGGATCCTCACGGGCGACGGCGCCGAGGTCGAGCGTGCGGTCGAGGAGGTCGACTGGGACCAGGAAACCGCCGAGAAGGGCGGCTACGACACGTTCATGCTGAAGGAGATCCACGAACAGGCGGACGCCGTCGCCGACACGATCTTCGACCGCACCGCGCGCGCCGACGGCGTCGACCTCGACGAGGAGGGCGCGCTCGACGAGTCGATCCTCGCCGGCGTCGGGCGGATCGTGATCGTCGCCTGCGGCACGGCCTACCACGCCGGCCTGATCGGGCGCTACGCGCTGGAGGAGTGGGCGCGCGTGCCGGTCGAGATGGACATCGCCTCCGAGTACCGCTACCGCAACCCGGTCGTCGGCCCGGGCGACCTCGTGATCGGGATCTCGCAGTCGGGCGAGACGGCCGACACGCTCGCCGCGATGCGCCTCGCGCGCGAGCGCGGCGCGACCGTGCTGGCGATCACGAACACGCGCGGCTCGCAGGCCACGCGCGAGGCCGACGGCGTGCTGTACACGCGCGCGGGCCTCGAGATCGGCGTCGCCGCGACGAAGACGTTCGTCTGCCAGGTCGCCGTCATGTACCTGCTCGCGCTGCGCCTGGCCGAGCTGCGCGGCACGCTGCCGCCCGACCGGATCGCCGAGCTCGTCGGCGAGCTCAAGCGCCTGCCGCACTCGATGAACGAGCTGATCGCGCGGGCCGAGATCGCCGCGTTGGAGATCGCCGACAGCTGCTGGCAGGCCGACTTCTTCTTCTACATCGGTCGCCACGTCGGCGTTCCGGTCGCGCTCGAGGGGGCGCTGAAGCTGAAGGAGATCTCCTACATCTCGACCGACGCGTACGCCGCCGGCGAGATGAAGCACGGCCCGATCGCGATGCTCGACGAGGCGACGCCGGTCGTCTGCGTCGCGACGCGCTCGCCGGTGCTCGACAAGCTGATCTCGAACATCCAGGAGGCGCGTGCGCGCGGCGCGCACGTGATCGCCGTCACGACCGCCGGCGACGGCGAGGTCGAGCCGCACGTCGACGCGTCGATCGGCGTGCCGGCGACCGACTGGATGCTGCAGCCGATCCTCGCCGTGATCCCGCTGCAGCTGCTCGCGTACGCGATCGCGCGCAAGCGCGGCCTGAACGTCGACCAGCCGCGCAACCTCGCGAAGACGGTCACCGTCGAGTAGCGCTCGCGGCCGGGCGGCGGGCGCGACCTCTAGCATCGCTCATCAGTGGAGCGCCTTCCCGACTGGTTGACGCCGCTGCCCGACGCCGACGCGATGCGGGCCGTCGACCGCTGGGCGATCGACGAGCGCGGCGTGCCGGGGCTCGACCTGATGGAGCGCGCCGGGACCGGCGTCGTGCGCGCCGTCGAGGCGCTCGCGCCCGACGGTCTCGTGACGGTGCTCTGCGGCAAGGGCAACAACGGCGGCGACGGGCTCGTCGTCGCGCGACTGCTGCGCGAGGCCGGCCGCGACGTCGCGGTCGTCTGCGTAGCGCCGGTCGACGAGTACCGCGGCGACGCGGCCGAGAACGCGCGGCGCCTGCCCGGCGAGCCGCCGCTCGATCTCGCGGCCGGCGCCGAGGCGATCGCGCGCGCGGCGGTGATCGTCGACGCGCTGCTCGGCACCGGCTTCCAGGGCGAGCCCCACGGGCCGATCGCCGATGCGATCGCGGCGATCGAGTCGGCCGGCGCGCCGGTCGTCGCGGTCGACGTGCCGAGCGGCGTCGACGCGTCGAGCGGCGTCGTCGCCGGCGCGGCGGCGCACGCGGCGGTCACGGTCACGTTCCATGCGGCCAAGCCGGGGCTGTGGATCAGGCCGGGCAAGGCGCACGCCGGCGAGGTGCGGACGATCGACATCGGGATCCCGCGCGGCGCGCCGATGCGAGCGCGGATCGGGTTGATCGAGTCGGGCGTCCGCGAGCTGCTGCCGCGCCGCGGCGGCGAGACGACGAAGTTCGCCTCCGGCGAGGTCGTCGTCGCGGGCGGCTCGCGCGGGCTGCTCGGCGCGCCGCGGATGGCCTCGCACGCCGCGATGCGCGCCGGCGCCGGCTACGTGATCGCGTGCGTGCCGGCGTCGCTGCAGGACGTGCTCGCGACGGCGGCGACGCCCGAGCTGATGACGCGCGGTCTCGCCGAGCAGGACGGCGCGCTCACGCCGGCGTCGGTCGAGGGGGTGCTCGAGAACATCAGGCCCGGTGGCGCGCTCGCGCTCGGACCCGGTCTCGGACGCGGCGACGGCGCGGTCGCGTTCGCGCGCGAGCTGGCGCGCGAGGCGCGTGCGCCGCTCGTGCTCGACGCCGATGGGTTGAACGCGCACGCCGGTCGCCTCGGCGAGCTGCGCGCGCGCGAGCAGCCGACGGTGCTGACGCCGCACGCTGGCGAGCTCGGGCGGCTGCTCGAGCTCGACAGCGGCGAGATCGAGCGCGAGCGATTGCGCCACGTCCGCGACGCCGCCGAGCGCTCCGGCGCGATCGTCGTGCTGAAGGGCGACGACACGCTGATCGCCGAGCCGGCCGGGCGCGTCGCGGTCAGCCGCGGCGGCAGCCCGGCGCTCGCGACGGCCGGCACCGGCGACGTGCTGACCGGCGCGATCGCCGCGCTGCTCGCGCAGGGGCTCGACGCGTTCGCCGCCGCCGCCGCCGGCGTATGGCTGCACGCCGCCGCCGGTCGTGAGGCGGCGCGGCGCCAGGGCGCGGCCGAGGGCGTCATCGCAAGCGACGTGATCGCCGCGCTGCCGGCCGCGCGCGCGGAGGGTCGGCAGTGACGCCGCCGCGCGCGCAGGCGAGCGTCAACGTCTCGGCGATCGAGCGCAACTGCGCGCGCCTGCGCGCCGAGCTGCGCGACGGCGCCGAGCTGTGCGCGGTCGTCAAGGCCGATGGCTACGGCCACGGCGCCGTGCAAAGCGCGCTCGCGGCGCTCGCCGGCGGCGCGAGCTGGCTCGCCGTAGCGACCGCCGCCGAGGCGAGCGAGCTGCGCGATGCGGGCGTCGGCGCCGCGCCGATCCTCGTGATGGGCGCGCTCAGCCCGCCTGAGCTCCGCGAGGCGCTCGACGCCGACGCCGACGTCGTCGTCTGGAGCGAGCGCCATGTGCGCGCCGTCGCCGACGCCGGCGGTGGGCGCGTGCACGTCAAGCTCGACACCGGCATGGGGCGCCTCGGCACGCGTGATGTCGACGAGGCCACGCGGGCGCTCGAGGCGGCGCGCGCGATCGACGCCGTGCAGCCGGTCGGGCTGATGACGCACTTCGCGACCGCCGACGAGCTCGACGACGACGGCTTCTTCGCGCGCCAGCTCGGCATGTTCATGCACTGGGCGCGCGCGCAGCAGGAGGCGCAGCCCGAGCTGATCGTGCATGGCGCCAACAGCGCTGCGCTGCTGCGCGACGCGGACGCCCACTTCGACATGGTCCGCTGCGGCGTCGCGATCTACGGCATGGACCCGTTCGGCGAGGACCCGGCGCCGCGCTCGCTCGAGCCGGCGCTGGAGCTGAGCTCGTACGTCGCCGAGGTCAAGCCGTGCCGCGCGGGCGAGAGCGCGGGCTACGGCCGTCGCTTCGTCGCCGAGCGCGACACGCAGCTCGGCGTGCTGCCGATCGGCTACGGCGACGGCTGGCGGCGCGGGCTGTCGAACAACGCCGACGTGCTGATCGACGGCGCGCGCCGCGCGCTCGTCGGCACGGTCAGCATGGACAACGTCACGATCGACCTCGGCGCCGACGCCGACGCCGACGCCGAGCGCCTGCGCGGAGCGCCGGCGACGCTGATCGGCGTCGACGGCGAGGAGCGGATCACCGCCGAGGAGCTCGCGCGGCGCCTGCAGACGATCAACTACGAGATCACGTGCGGGCTGACGCCGCGCGTCCCGCGCGTGCATCACCGCGACGGCGCCGCGCTCGAGCCGCTCGCCGCCGGAGGCGGCCGGCCCGGCGGCGCCGCGGCGCCGTGGCTGCCGGCGCGCTATGGCTGATCCGCTCGACGCCGCGCGCACGGCGCTTGCCGGCCGCCCGGCGTGGCTCGTCGGCGGCGCGATTCGCGATCGCGCACTCGGGCGTGAGACGAACGACCTCGACGTCGTCGTCGACGGCGATCCTGGCGAGGCCGCGCAAGCCGTGGCGCGCGCGGCCGGTCGCGCGGCGTGCTTCGCGCTGTCGGAGGAGTTCGGCGCGTGGCGCGTCTCGGCGCGCGACTCCTCGTGGCAGGTCGACGTCGAGCCGCTGCGCGGCGGATCGCTCGACGCCGACCTGGCGCTGCGCGACTTCACGGTCAACGCGATCGCCGAGCCGCTCGCCGGCGGCCCGCCGATCGACCCGCTCGGCGGCCTCGACGATCTCGCGGCGCGGCGCCTGCGCGTCGTCGCGCGGCGCGCGTTCGTCGACGACCCGCTGCGCGTGCTGCGTCTTGCGCGCGTGTCGGTCGAGCTCGGGCTCGTCGCCGAGCCGGACACGCTGGCGCTGGCGCGCGCGCACGCGATCGAGCTCGTCGACGTCTCGCCCGAGCGCGTGTTCGTCGAGCTGCGCAGGATCGTCGCCGCGCGCGAGGCGCTGCGCGGCCTCGAGCTGATGCACGAGCTCGGCGCGACGGCCGTCGTGCTGCCCGAGCTCGAGGCGCTGCGCGGCGTCGAGCAGAGCCGCTTCCACCACGCCGACGTGCACGATCACACGCTCGAGGTGCTCGCCCGCGCGATCGCGCTCGGCGAGTTCGCCGCCGGCGAGGACGTCGCCGGCGCCGACGAGCTCGAGCGGGGGATCGGCGCGCAGCGCGCGGCCGTCGCGGCGCTGCTGGCCGAGCCGCTCGCCGACGAGATGACGCGTGGCGAGGCGCTGCGCTGGGGCGCGCTGCTGCACGACGCGGCGAAGCCGCTGACGCGCGCGGTGCGCCCGTTCGACCGCCGCGTCACGTTCCTCGGCCACGACGAGCGCGGCGCGGCGCTCGCGCGCGAGGTGCTCACGCGCCTGCGAGCGAGCGAGCGCACGCGCGCACACGTCGCCGCGCTCACGCGTCACCACCTGCGGCTCGGCTTCCTCGTGCACGAGCGCCAGCCGCTCGCGCGGCGGACGGTGTACGCGTACCTGCGCGCGTGCACGCCCGTCGAGGTCGACGTGACGCTGCTGTCGATCGCCGACCGGCTGGCGACGCGCGGCGCGCGCTCGCGCGACGCGATCGACGCGCACCTGTGCGTCGCGCGCGAGATGCTCCCGGAGGCGCTGCGCTGGCGCGAGGCCGGCCCGCCGCGGCCGCTGCTGCGCGGCGACGAGCTCGCGCGCGAGCTCGGCATCGCGCCGGGACCGCGGCTCGGCGCGCTGCTCGACGAGCTCGCCGAGGCGCAGTTCGCCGGCGAGGTCAAGACGCGCGAGCAGGCGCTCGCGCACCTCGGCGCGGCCGGCGAGCGGGCCGGCGCGCGGCGATCCGAATAGGCTTTTGCCGGTGCGCGACCCCGACTGCATCTTCTGCAAGATCGTCGTCGGCGAGCTGCCGTCGACGATCGTCGACGAAGACGCACGGACGATCACGTTCATGGACATCGCGCCGGCGACGCGCGGGCACGCGCTCGTCGTCCCGCGCGAGCATTCGCCCGACCTACTGGGCATCGGCGCCGAGGATCTGGCGGCCGTCGGCCTCGCCTCGCAGCGCCACGCGGCGCGGTCGAAGCAGCGCCTCGGCGCCGACGGCGTCAACCTGATGAACTCGTGCGGCGCGCTCGCCTTCCAGACGGTCTTCCACTTCCACATGCACGTGATCCCGCGCTACGAGGGCGATTCGCTGCGGCTTCCGTGGGTGCCGGCGCCGGGCGATCCCGGCGAGATCGCCGCCGCCGCGCAGGAACTCGCCGGCGGATAACGAATGCTCACAACGCTACATCCGGCCTCGGCGCGTGTTGGAGGGCAGTAATGAAACGGACATATGCAGCCATTCTCGCGAGCCTTGCGCTCATCCTCGCGCTCCCGGCCGTCGCGCCGGCGACGCTCACCGAAGTCGGCGTGATCCCGGCGACGACGCCCGAAACGGTGCCGAGCTGTCCCGCGAGCCCGTGCCTCGCCGTCAGCCGCACGACCGGCTTCCAGGTCAAGGTCGCGACGAACACGACGCTGATGAGCGCGCCGAAAGCCGGCTCGATCGTCGCGTGGACGATCACGCTCGGCAGGCCGAACGCGACGCAGGTCAAGTTCTTCAACGCCAACGAGGGCGGTCCCGCCGAAGCCGGCATCGCGATCCTGCGCGCAGAAAAGAAGCCGAACCTCACGTGGAAACTCGTCGCCTCGAGCCCGACGGTCAAGCTCGAAAAGTACTTCGGCAAGACGGCGCAGTTCCCGCTCGAAACGACGATCAAGGTCAAGAAGGGCGACATCGTCGCGCTGACCGTCCCGACGTGGGCGCCGGCGCTCGCGCTCGGCTTCGGCAAGGACACCTCGTGGCGCGCGAGCCGCGAAAAGAAGCAGTGCTCGAGCACGAGCTCGCAGAGCACGCAGACGTCGATCGGCTCGGCCGTGCAGTACTTCTGCCTGTACCAGACCGCGCGCCTGACCTACAGCGCGACGCTGGTGTCCACGCCCTAGTCAGAGGCGCCTGCGGCGCGTCGCGATCACGTCGACGATCCGGTCGAGCAGCGGCCTGTGCCATCCGTCGACCAGCGCCGCGTCGCGCAGGCGTACGGCCTCGGCCATGATCGTGCTGGCGAGTTCCAGGCGTGCCCGCTCGAACGCGGTCGCGTTGAGGTCGAAGTCGTTCGCGAGATCGCTCCAGTGCATCGACGTGATCGCGTCCGGGTTCAGCTCGTCGCCGACGCTCATCGCTAGCGTCGTGCTCAGATCCGGATAGCAGGCAGTCGAGACAAGGTCGTAGAGTGGCGCGAGCCGGACTCCCTCGCGCACATGCAGCAACGCGATGTTCTTGGCATGCGCGTCGGCGTTGCCGATGAGGAAGTTGAAGACCGCCGCGCGTGCGCCGGCGAGACGATCGAGCCCGGGGTACGGCGAATGCTCGTTGAGCAGATCGGCGAGTGCTCGAAACGACGGCACGCGCCATCCGGCGTGCTGGTACTTGAAGTCCGGCGTCAAGCCGAGCGCTTGACAGAGATCCTCTTGATGTACGCGTATCGGCGGCCACGACAGCTGCTCGCGATCGAAGCGCTCGACGACGAGACACGGCCGGCCGGCTACGTCGGCCAGTTCGACGCCGGCCACCGTCACACCCGACCGCGCCGCCAGGCGCATGCAGAAGTACTCGTTGACCGGGAGATGCGCAAAGTCGCCATCCGCGACTTCGGGCTTGAGGATGTGGGTGCTCGGCATGCCGTCGAGCGGCTCGCCGTAGTTTCCGTCGCCGCCTCTAATGAGGACTGCCTTGTTCTGCACGCCCGCGAGGCTGAGCCGCAAATGACTGTCGTCGCTGCGCACGCCGAGTGGGTGACGGGGAAGTTCCTCGATGCGAGCGGACAGCTGCCGACTCGTCAGCCAGCGGACCGACGGCTCGCGGGCGAGCTCGCGTGTCGCGAGGATCTGCAAGGCGCCAGCACAGTCTGCTCCGAGCGCGGCGAGCAAGCCGAAGGAGTCCGATGCGGCGAGTCTCAACTCGGTTGCGACCCGTTCGCGCAAGACCCCCTCGGGCAGCAGCGCCTCGAAGAAGGGGCGCGACTCGCTCGGGCTGAACGTCTCGCGGTCGAGCGGCAGGGAGATCGAGATCGCGCGCGGCGCGTTCGTGTACCGAAAGAGATATGCGCGCGATCGCTCGTCGACGAGCTCCAAGCGGCCGATCTGGTCGTTGTCCCAGTAGACGCCGAGACCGTTCATCGCGTTACTCGCGTACGTCCAACTCGAGGCCGAGCGCAGCAAGGATGCGTGTCAGCACGTCCAGCCGCACCGTCGGCTCGCCGTTCTCGACACGGTGCACGGAGCGCACGGCCACGTTCGCAACGAGCGCCAGCGTCCGCTGGTCGATCCCCTGGCGCCGACGCTCCTCTCGGACGCGTTTACCGATCCTGTTTGATGTGGTCTCAGGCGATGACATATGCGTCATCACGCATATTCGACCACAGATGCGGATCACCTTTAGCGATCTGCGTGATCGCACATATGAGGGTGATTCGTGCCCTACGTCCCGACGATCATGCGCGCTCGCGCACGATCGAAGGCCGGCCGGCGGTCAGGCCTAAGGAGCGCTGGCGCCGCCGGAAGGCGAGGAGCCTGCGGCGGATTCTTTTTCTTTTTCGGCCGACGAGCCGCCGGAGGGAGTGGCTTCTTTGGATTCTTCGCCGGCGCCGCTCGAGCTGCCGCCGCTCGTCGGTTCTTCGGTCGCTTCGTTGCCGCCCGATTCGTTCGCCGGGCTTTCGCCTTTCGACGTCGTCGTCTTGCCGGTGCTCGTCGTCGACGTGGAGGTCGTCTGCGCCGCGGCCTTTTCGGCGCTCGTGTCGTTCGGCGGCGTGATTTCGGGCGTGCTCTTGGGGGTCGCGTCGGAGGCGCTGCCGCCGCCCCCGCAGGCTCCGAGCGTGGCGGCGCCGAGCAGCAGCGCGAGCGCAAGCGCGAGCGCGCTGGCTCTCAACGATCCCCCGTGCGCGATCCGAGCGGCCCCATCCGCCTGCCGCAGGTCGGGCAGTCGTTGAGGTCCTTCTGGGCGAGCTGGTCGCACCACGTGCAGAAGCGCAGGTTCTCGACCGCCCACGGCAGCCGCGAGTGCGACGGCGCGAGCGGCAGCACCTTGCCGACGACTTCGAGCTTTTCGCCGGTCTCGCGGTCGAGGTAGATCTCCTCGGGCTCGGCGTCGATCACGATTTCGCGGCCGTTGGCCGGGTTGCGCAGGCGGTACCGCTGATTGGCGCTCATCCGCTGGACTTTATCGGAGCGGCCAGGCGTGAGCCGGTAGGTAGGCTGCCGCGGTGCGCATCCTCGTGTTCCACGGGTACCTGCTCGCGGGCACCGGCTCGAACGTCTACAACGCGCGCCTGGCGGCGGCGCTCGTGAAGCTCGGGCACGAGGTCCACCTGCTCTGCCAGGACCGCCATCCCGAGCGCCAGCCGTTCGTCGACGCCGCCGGCGACTGGGACGGCGGGACGCTGCGGGTGCGCGAGCTGCGCGACGCGGGCGCCGGCGGACCGCGCTGCGTCGCGTATCGACCGGACATCGGCGATCTGCTGCCGGTGTACGTCGCCGATCGCTACGAGGGGATCGAGGCGCGCACGTTCGCCGAGTGCAGCGACGAGGAGGTCGCGCGCTACGTCGACGCGAACGTCGCCGCCGTGCGCGAAGTGCTCGCGCGCGCCGCGCCGGACGTGGCGCTCGCGAACCACCTCGTGATGGGCCCGGCGATCCTCGCGCGCGCGCTCGGCGGGCTGGTGCCGTATGCCGTGAAGGTGCACGGCAGCGCGCTCGAGTACACCGTCAAGCCGGAGCCCGAGCGCTTCCTGCCGTTCGCGCGCGAGGGCGTCGGCGGGGCGCGGGGCGTGCTCGTCGGTTCGCGCCACACGGCGCAGAGCCTGTGGCGGGCGCTCGGCGACCCCGCGCTCGAACGGCGCACGCGGCTCGGGCCGCCGGGCGTCGACGTCGAGCGCTTCGCGCCGCGCGAGCCGGCCGCCGCGGCGGCCGGCGTCCGCGCGCTCGCTGCGCGTCTGCGTGCGGACGCGCCGGACGCCGCCGCCGCTGCGCCGGAAGCCGGGGGAGAGGGCGGCGACGCGTTCGCGCGCGACGAGCGCGCCGCCGGCGATGCGCTCGCGCGGCTGCGCCCCGGCGAGGAGCCGCTCGTCGCGTTCGTCGGCAAGCTGATCGTCAGCAAGGGCGTCGACCTGCTGCTCGCCGCGTGGCCGCTCGTGCTGCAGACGGCGCCCGACGCGCGCCTCGTCGTCGTCGGCTTCGGCGCCTACCGCGACGCGTTCGAGCGGCTGCGCGACGCGCTCGCGGCCGGCGAGCTCGACCGCGCGCGGGAGATCGCGCGCGCCGGGCGCACGCTCGAGGGGGAGACCGGCGAGCAGCGCCCGCTGCGGCACCTGCTCGCGTTTCTCGACGGCCTGGAGGGCGAGCGGCGCGAGCGCTACGTCGCGGCGGCGGCCGCGCTCGGCGAGCGCGTCGTGCTGACCGGGCGACTCGAGCACGACGAGCTGGCCGAGCTGCTGCCGGCGTGCGACGCGCTCATCGTGCCGAGCACGTTCCCCGAGGCGTTCGGGATGGTCGCGGCCGAGGCGGCCGCATGCGGCGCGCTGCCGGTCAGCGCCGCGCACTCGGGGCTCGCCGAGGTCAGCGCCGCGCTCGCCGAGGCTGTGCCGGAGGAGATCGCCTGGCTGCTGGCGTTCGCCGTCGACGACGGCGCCGTCGCGGCGCTCGCCGAGCGCGTCGCCGGCTGGCTGGCGGCCGATCCACCGCTGAAGGCCCGCGCGCGCTCGGGGCTCGTCGCGACCGTGCGCGAGCGCTGGTCGTGGGAGGGCGTCGCGCGCGGCGTGCTCGCGGCGGCGCAAGGCGAGCTCGACGAGCTGCAGGCGCCATGAGCGGCGCACGGCGGACGGCCCGGCGGGCATCGATGCACCCGGCCCTTCGGATAATGTTCCGCCGGCTCATGGGGAGCAGGCAAGCTCAGACCGACGTACGACCAGTCGCCGGCACGAGGCGCTGGACGGCCGTGCGCGCCGGCACGCTCGGCGCGCTCGCGCTGCTCGCGCTCGGCACGGCCGGCTGCTCGGTCAAGGGCGGCGACAACGCGAACCTGATCGTCGGCAAGCAGACGTTCGTCGCCAAGTGCGGCTCCTGTCACACGCTCGCGCGCGCCGAAACGAAGGGCGTCGTCGGTCCGAACCTCGACGAAGCGTTCCGCGCGAGCCTCGAAGAAGGCGCCAAGCGCGACACGGTCCGCGGGATCGTCGAAAAACAGATCCAGATCCCGAACCCCGAAGGGGCGATGCCGAAGAACCTCGTCAGCGGCGCAAAGGCTCAGGACGTCGCCGCGTACGTCTCGGAATCGGCGGCCAAGTCCGACAAGGACACGGGTCTCTTGGCGAGCGCCGTGAAAGCGCCCGGCGCCGGCAAGCCGGCGGAAGAGAAGGGCGGCAAGCTGTCGATCGCCGCCAACGCGCAGGGACAGCTCGCGTACGAAACGAACAAGGCCAGCGCGACCGCCGGCCCGGTGACGATCGAAATGCCGAACACGTCCGGCGTCTCGCACAACATCGCGATCGAAACCGGCGAAGGCGGCGCGAGCGCGAAGGGCTCGAAGCTCGGCGCCAGCGAATTCACGACGAAGGGCACCGCGAAAGTCAACGTGACCCTGAAGCCCGGCACGTACACGTTCTTCTGCGAGGCCCCAGGGCACCGTCAGGCGGGCATGTACGGCACCCTCACGGTGAAGTAGACCGAGGCCAGAGGCCCGTGGACGCTGCGCGGAGCGGCGTCCTCGGTCGCTCGCGTGCAGAGCACGCCACGCTCCCTGCGTCCTTGCTCCGCTTGGTCCACGAACCTCTGGTGGCTTGGCCCGCGCTGGTTTCTCTCGCGATCTCTCGCGCCTTGCCTAGACCCGCAGCAGCGGGCTGTGAGCGAAGAAGAAGAACCAGACGACGAAGGCGACGATCGCGAGGATGACGACGAACGTCGCGATCGTCTCGACCGCCCCGAGCAGCCGGCGCCTGTCGTCGTCGAGCGGATCCACGGGCCGAGCTTACGCCCGCCGCCGCGCGATCGCCAGCGGCGTCTTCTTCGGCGCTAGGTGATCGCCCGGACGACGAGGATGACGACGATGATCGTCACGATCACGGCGAGCACGAACAGCAGGAACCGGAACGCCTCGCCCTCGGTGCGAAGCGGGTTCAGCACGCAGCACGCCCTGACGGACGTAGGTCAAGCGATACAAGGACGCAAGGAGCGAAATGTGCTCTGCACATGAGCGACTGAGGACGCCGTAGCGCGCCGCGCCTACGTTCGTCAGATGATGTAGACGGTGGTGTAGACGACCAACCACATGATGTCGACGAAGTGCCAGTAGATGCCGGGCACCTCGACGCCGCGGTGCTCCTCGGGGCTGTAGTGGCCGCGGAAGGCGCGGATCGTGACGAACAGCAGCAGGCACAGGCCGATGAACACGTGCGCGCCGTGCAGGCCGGTCAGCGAGTAGAAGATCGTCTGCTGCGCGTGGTCCTGCGGGGCGAAGCCGATGTTCGCGTACTCGTTGATCTGGATGAACAGGAACGTGCAGCCGAGCAGGAACGTCGTCAGCATGCCGGCCTTCAGGCCGAAGCGGTTGCCGCGCTTGATCGACTGCTCGGCCCAGTGGATCGTGAACGACGAGGACACGAGGATCGCCGTGTTGAAGCCGGCGACCTCGACCGGCAGGCTCGTGCCGGGCGCCGGCCATGGGTCGCCCTGCGCGACGCGGATGAAGAAGTAGGCGGTGAAGAACGCGCCGAAGACCATCACCTCGGAGATGATGAAAAGCAGCATGCCGAGCAGCTGCGGCTCGACGCGCGAGCTGCGGTTCGCCGGCGGCGGGCCGTGGTGGTCGCCGGCGTCGTGACCGACCGCGTGCGTGATGCTCGCCGCCTCCATCGTTACGCGGCGGTCGGGGTCTGGACGTCTGAGACGACGTGCTCGACGGGCGCTGAGGTGACGTGGCGGACGCGCTCGATCAGGTTCGCGCGCAGCCAGCCGGAGCGCTCGTCGGGCAGCGTCGAGATGACGATGTCGTCGACGCGGAACAGCTCGAGCGCGTTGGCGGCGGCCGTGTACGGATCGGGATCGCCGATCATGCCCGATGCGACCAGGCCGGCCTGGCGCAGGCGGTCGAGCATCGTCGCAAGCCGCGCGCGCGCCTGGCGCGGCGCGTCGCCGGTACGGTCGGGCTGGGGCACGACGACGACGAACAGGTGCCGTCCGTCGGCCGCGCCTTTCTCCTTCAGGCGATTCAGCAGGCGCTCGCCTTCGAGCGTCTTGCTCGCGAGCACGAGCGTCACATCGAACGGCAGGCCCTCGTGCTCGATGTCGACGACGATGTGCTCGACCGGCAGGCCCGATGCGTTGCGGATCCGCTCGATCAGGTCGCGGCGCAGCCAGCCGGAGCTGACGGCGGGATGCGTCGAGACGACGATCTCGTCCGGCCGGCGCGTCGCGATCGCGTCCATCGTCGCGAGGAACGGGTCGGCGTCGCCGACTTCGCCGGTCGCGTCGATGCCCTCGCCGGCGACGAGCGACAGCGCCAGGTCGACGCGCGCCTGCGCCGATTCGCGCACGGCCTCGTCGTAGATCACGAGGCCGGCGCGCGGCTCTGACTGCGGCACGACGAGGCGAAAGCGGACGCCGCCCTCGGCTGCGCGCGCGCGGACCGCGTCGAGCAGCTTGGCGCCGCCGAGCGTGCGGTTGGCGACGACGAGAACTTCCTTCATTGGCGTGCTCCTCCGCTCACTCGCTTGGCGCCTGCACGATTCCCGAGCCCGGCCCGCCGCCGCCGGCCGCGGCCGTCGCCGGCGCCGGCGTCGGCGCGAACGTCCCGTGCACGGCGCCGGGGACGCCGTACTCGTACGGGCCGCCGACGACGGTCGGCAGCTTGTCGAAGTTGAACACCGGCGGCGGCGAGGAGACCTGCCACTCGAGCGTCATCCCGCGCCACGGGTTCTTCACGGCGATCGGGCCTCCGCGCCAGCTCGTGACCATGTTGTAGAGGAAGATCAGCGTGCTCAGCCCGAGCGCGAAGCTCGCGATCGAGATGAACAGGTTCAGCCCGGAGAACTTCGTCGCGTAGTCCTCGACGCGTCGCGGCATGCCCTGCAGGCCGAGGATGTGCATCGGCGCGAACGTCAGGTTGAAGAACACGAACGTGCTCCAGAAGTGCCACTTGCCCAGGCGCTCGTCGTACATCCGCCCGGTCATCTTCGGGAACCAGTAGTAGACGCCGGCGAAGATCGTCATCAGCGAGCCGCCGAACAGCACGTAGTGGATGTGCGCGACGATGAAGTACGTCGCCGAGACGTGGATGTCGAACGGGATCATCGCGAGCATCACGCCGCTGATCCCGCCGAGCGTGAACGTCGTCAGGAAGCCGAGCGTGAACAGCATCGCCGTGTCGAGGTGCAGCACGCCGCGCCACAGCGTCGCGAGCCACGAAAAGATCTTGATGCCGGTCGGCACGGCGATGATCGCGGTCGTGATCGCCATCGGGATGCGGATCCACGCGGCCATGCCCGACGTGAACATGTGGTGCGCCCAGACGGTGAAGCCGAGCCCGACGATCGCGAGCAGCGAGAACGCCATCATCCTGTAGCCGAAGATCGGCTTGCGCGACTTGACGGCGATGATTTCGCTGACGATCCCGAACCCGGGCAGCATCATGATGTAGACGGCCGGGTGCGAGTAGAACCAGAAGACGTGCTGGTACATCAGCACGTCGCCGCCCTTCGCCGCGTTGAAGAAGTTGAAGCCGAGCGCGCGGTCGAGCAGCACGAAGAACTGCGACGCGGCGATGAACGGCGTCGCGATCACGACGAGCAGCGACGTCGCGAAGTTCGCCCAGACGAGCAGCGGCATCCGGAAGAAGCTCATCCCCGGCGCGCGCATCGTGATGATCGTGACGAGAAAGTTGAGCGCGGTCATGATCGACGAGGCGCCCGCGAACTGCACGGCGAGCGAGAAGAACGTCTGCCCGACGGGCGCGTCGGTCGACAGCGGCGCGTAGGCCGTCCAGCCGTCGGCGAACGCGCCGCCGGGGGCGAAGAAGCTGGCGAGCATCATCACGCCGGCGACCGGCAAGAGCCAGAACGACAGCGCGTTCAGCCGCGGGAAGGCCATGTCGGGCGCGCCGATCATCAGCGGGATGACGAAGTTGCCGAGGCCCGCGAAGACGGGGATCACGAACAGGAAGATCAACAGCGACGCGTGGACCGAGAAGAGGCCGTTGTACGTGTTCGCGTCGACGAACTGCGCGCCCGGCGCGGCGAGCTCGGCGCGCATCAGCATCGCGATCAGTCCGCCGATCAGCAGGAAGAAGAACGAGCTGACCGTGTACTGGACGCCGATCACCTTGTGATCGGTGTTGATCCGGAAGTAGTCCTTCCACGTGTACGCGCCGTGGCCGGAGTGGTCCTCGGGGCGCGTCGGGCGCCCGATCGCCCAGTAGAACCAGTAGTCGAAGCCGCCGATCCCGATCAGGAACATCAGCGGCGCGGCGATCAGCGAGACGGTCAGGATCGCTTCGCCGTCGATGTAGTGGTGGAACGTCGTGTGGCCGGTGCTCATCCGCACGATCCACGTCAGGAAGAACGCGAACGCGACGCCGAGCAGCATCATCCAGGCGGCGCGGTAGAAGCCGGGCGCGCGCAGTTTGGCGCCGAGCGAGGCGTTCGCGCCGCCGCCGTAGCCGGAGCTCGGGCGCGACGGGTCGGGCGCGTGGACGGCGGTCGCCATCAGCGCGCCGCCCAAGCTGCTTCGATCGTCTCGCGCACGCTCATCGGCGACATTATCCCGCAGCCGTCCCGGTCGTGTTCGCGTTCCCGCCGCCGCCGACGCTCGCGGTGCTCGTCGCGGCGCGGCTCTGCAGCCACGCCTGGAACTGCGACTCGGAGACGACGTGGACTTTCGCGCGCATCAGCGAGTGGCCGAGCCCGCACAGCAGGTTGCAGACGATCGGGTACGTGCCGAGCCGGTCCGGCGTCGCACGCCAATGCGTCGTGATTCCCGGCACGACGTCCTCCTGGATCCGGAACGCCGGAATCCAGAACGCGTGGATCACGTCCTTCGAGTGCATGTCGAATTTGACCGACTCGCCCTCGGGCAGGTACAGCTGGTCGGATTCGACCGGCTTGCCGCCGGTCACCGACGGCGGGTACTGGAACGACCACGCGAACTGCTGGCCGGTCACGCCGACGTTGATCTCGCGCGCCGGCTTCTTCTCGTTGTCGTGCAGCACGACGAACGAGTAGGAGATCAGCCCGAGCAGGATGATCGCCGGGACCGCCGTCCAGAAGACCTCGAGGCGCGTGTTGCCGTGGATCGGCGGCCCGTCCTTGAGCTCCTCGCCGGGCTTCATCCGGAACTGCCAGCAGCAGTAGAGGATCACCGTGAGTGACGAGCACGAAGATCGGGATCGACGCGATCACGAGCACGTGGTAGAGGCGGTCGGTGTTGTGCGCCTGCGTCGACGCCTGCACCGGGAACCAGTGGATCACGAAGCTGAGCGCGATGCCGATCGCGGTCGCGAGCACCGCGGCGACGATCGTCAGCAGCAGTGGGTGGCGTCTAGCCATGCGCCGCGCGGGCTCCGTCCCGGACGGGCTTTGGGGCTGGGGGTGCCGCGATCCTCTCCATCGCGGGCGGATCCTAATGGCTTCTCCCCGGGAACGGCTCGACGCTTGACGACTGCGCGTCCGGGTAATAGATTGAGCCAATCGTTGCAAATGCTCGAGCGAGCGATCCGGCGGCGGGCCGGACGCGAAAGGAGCGGCCATGCGAGTCAGCGAAGGGATGAGTCCGACGGTCCTCGCCGTCGGTCCCGCGCACACGCTGCGCGCGGTCGCGCAGCTGATGTCCGCCCGCCATGTCGGCGCCGCCGTCGTGATGGACCCGGACGGCGCCGGTCCGGGCATCGTGACCGAGCGCGACATCCTGACGTCGCTCGGCGCCGGCGAGGACCCGGACTCCGAGCTCGTCGCGGCGCATCTGACGAGCGACGTCGTCTACGCCGCGCCCGACTGGTCGCTCGAGGAGGCGGCGGCCGCGATGGTGCGCGGCGGCTTCCGCCATTTGATCGTCGTCGAGAGGGGAGAGACGGTGGGCATTCTCTCCGTTCGCGACGTCGTGCGCTGCTGGACCGACGACGGAGCGATCTGTCCTGTTCCGGCCAGCGTAGGGGTGGGGTGAAAGAGGGTTCGCGCGCGGTGTGGGGACCGCGCGCGACGCCCCGCGGATAGAGCAGGGTGTGGTCCGGCCGGCGCATGCGCCGGCCGGGCGACAGGCGCATGCGCCTGTCGTTTCCGGACCGTGCATGCACGGTCCGGCCGACCGGTACATGTACCGGTCGGAAGTCAGGGCCGCATGCGGCCCTGACCGGCACGTCGCATGCGACGTGCCGCTAGATCAAGAATGCGTGGACAATCCCGCGCGTGGGCGATCTCGTGTTCGAATGGATGCTCGAACTCGCCGGGCGAACTGCGCGTGGCTTCTGGCGTCTCGCGCGCAGAGTCCGGACGCGCGACGCTTCGGTCGATGCGGAGGCTCGCTAGTCGAGTGGCAGCTCGTCGACTTCTTCGCGCGTGTCTTTGACCCAGCGCACGATGCACCAGATCGTCATCGCGCCGCCGATCACGGTCAGCTCGATGAACGTCGTGATGCCGACGAGCGCCAGCGTCACGCCGACGGCGGTCAGCAGCGGCAGGACCGACGGACCGGGGAGGTGGACCTCCTCGCCGACGGGCGGCACGTCGGGGTCGAGCGGGCTCACGAGACGTAGACCGCGGCGACGACGAACGTGATGCCGAACATGAACATGCAGATCGCCGCGACGATCCAACCCGTGCGGATGTTCTTCTTCGCGAGGCGCCGGTTCATGGCGTGAATCCTATAGATGCGCGTCGGCGACCATCGCGCAGAACAGCAGCGCGAGATACGCGAGCGAGTACAGGTACAGGCGCAGCGCCGACTGACGGTCGGCGCGGCGGTACAGGCGCACGGCGCCGGCGATGAAGCCGAGCCCGAGCACGAGCGAGGCGACGAGGTAGATCGCGCCGAACCCGCCGGCGCAGAACGGCAGCTGCGTGACCGCGTACAGCAGCACCGAGTAGAGCAGGATCTGCCGGCGCGTCTCGGCCTCGCCGCGCGCGACCGGCAGCATCGGCACGCCGACCTTCTCGTACTCGCCCTTCATCAGCAGCGACAGCGCCCAGAAGTGCGGCGGCGTCCAGAAGAAGACGATGAAGAACAGGATCACGGCGGTGCCGCCGACCGAGCCTGTCACGGCCGCCCAGCCGACGAGCGGCGGCACGGCGCCGGCGGCGCCGCCGATCACGATGTTCTGCGGCGTGCGGCGCTTTAGCCAGACGGTGTACACGAGCACGTACCCGAGGAAGCCCGAGAACGACAGCGCCGCCGCGAGCGGGTTGACGGCGAGCGAGAGCTCGAGCAGCGACAGCGCCGCGAGCGCGCAGCCGAACGTCAGCGCCGCGCGCGGCGCGACGCGCCCGGCCGGGATCGGCCGCGTCGCGGTGCGCGTCATCTGCGCGTCGATGTCGCGGTCGAACCAGTGGTTGACGGCGCCGGCGCCGCCGGCCGACAGGTAGCCGCCGAGGCACGTGTAGAAGACGAGCAGCGGCGACGGATCGCCGGCGACGTACATCGTCGCGATCGTCGTCAGCAGCAGCAGCGACTGGACCTTCGGCTTGGTCAGCTCCAGGTAGTCGCTCAGCAGCTGGCGCGCTCGCGGGGCGACCCCGATCGCCGGAGCCTGCAGCGTCGGCGCCGCGCCTGGCACGCTACACCCCGACCTGCGTTGCCCCGGTCGGCACGACCGCGCCCGACTGCGGCACCGCCCCGGTGCGCCGCTCGATCTCCCGCCGGATGTCCTTCATCGGTTCGACCGAGCGCACCTGCGGGACGGCGTCGAAGTTGTTGACCGGCGGCGGCGAGGTCGTGAACCACTCGAGCGTGTTCGCCTTCCACGGGTCCGGGCCGGCGACGACCCCGCGCTTGAGGCTCAGCGCGACGTTGACGATCGTCGCGAGCACGCCGAGGCCGAGGATGAACGAGCCGAGCGTCGAGACCTGGTTGTACAGCGCCAGGTTCCCGACGTCGGCGTACTCGTACACGCGCCGCGGCATTCCGTCGAGCCCGATCACGTGCTGGATCAGGAACGTCGTCAGCACGCCGACGAACATCAGCCCGAAGCTCCACCGTCCGAGGCTTTCGCCGAGCATCTTGCCGGTGATCTTCGGGAACCAGTAGTAGATCGCGGCGAAGATCGTGAACACGGCGCCGCCCATCAGCACGAAGTGCAGGTGCGCGACGACGAAGTACGTTTCGTTGACCTGCCAGTCGATCGGGAACGTCGCGAGGAACACGCCCGAGAGGCCGCCGATCAGGAAGACGACGATCGCGCCGCAGCAGAACAACAGCGGCGTGCGGAACTCGATCGAGCCGCGCCACAGCGTCGCGACCCAGTTGAGGATCTTCACGCCGGTCGGCACGGCGATGAAGTACGAGCTGAGCATCACGAACACGAGGATCGCCTCGGGAACCGGCGCCGTGAACATGTGGTGCGCCCACGTGAGGAAGCCGAGGAACGCGATCGCGACGGTCGACGCGGCGATCGCCTTGTAGCCGAAGATCGGCTTGCGCGCGAACACCGGCAGGACCTCGGAGATGATCCCGAAGCCGGGCAGCACCATGATGTAGACCTCGGGGTGGCCGAAGAACCAGAACAGGTGCTGCCACAGGATCGCCGAGCCGCCGCTGCCGGGATCGAAGAAGTGCGTGCCGAAGTGGCGGTCGGTCAGCAGCATCGTCACCGCGGCGGCGATCACCGGCAGCGCGAAGATCAGCAGCACGGCGTACACGAGGATCGTCCAGATGAACAGCGGCAGGCGCCCCCAGCTCATCCCCTTCGCGCGCATGTTCGCGATCGTCACGTAGAAGTTGATCGCGCCGAGGATCGACGACAGTCCGGTCAGGTGGATCAGGTAGATCCACGCGTCCTCGCCGCCCGACGGCGAGAACGTCGAGTTGGCGAGCGGCACGAAGCTGACCCAGCCGGCTTCCGGCGGGTTCCAGAAGACCGACGCGTAGAAGACGATGCCGCCGGCCAGCAGCAGCCAGTAGGACAGCGCGTTCAGGCGCGGGAACGCCATGTCGCGCGCGCCGATCATCAGCGGCACGAAGTAGTTGGCCAGGCCGGCCATCATCGGCACGACGAACAGGAACACCATCGTCGTCCCGTGCATCGTGAACAGCTGGTTGTACGCCGTCGGCGTGATCAGCGTGTTGTTCGGCGCGCCGAGCTGCAGGCGCATCAGCAGCGCCTCGACGCCGCCGAGGCAGAAGAACACGAACGTCGTGACCATGTACATGATCCCGATCCGCTTGTGATCGGTCGTCGTGATCCAGCTCGTCCAGCCGCGCGGCTCGGGCTTGACGTCGTGCTCGACTATCAGCGGGATCGGTGCAGTCTGGGTGGCCATTGCGTGTGCTGTCTTCCTCGGTGTCCTAGGGGTTTTCGACCTGTCCGGCGCCGGTCTGGGAGCCGAGCTTCGCGCGTGCGACCTGCGCCTGCTGATTCGCTTCGGTGAGCAGCTTCTTCTGGTAGGCGAGCCATTCGTCGAACTGCGCCGGCGGCACGGCCTTGACCGTCGCGATCATCCGCGCGTGGCCGCGACCGCAGAGGATCGCGCACTGGCCGCGGTAGACGCCGGGCTTTTCGATCTTGAACCACGTGTAGTTGTGGTAGCCGGGTACCGCCTGGAACTTGCCGCCGAGTTCGGGGATCCACCACGAGTGCACGACGTCGGCCGAGGCGATGTCGAGCGTGACGGTCGTTTTCGTCGGCACGACCATCTCCTCGTAGGAGTACGGCGCGCCGAGCCCGTCCGGTTCGCTGGAGCCGGGGTAGACGTACTGCCAGATGTACTGGCGTCCGATCACTTTGATGTTCAGCGCTTTGCCGTTCGGCGGCAGCTTGCGTTCGGAGCTCGCGTACAGCTGGCCGATGTCCGAGCTCGCGAGCTTGTCGCCTTCGGCGCTCGAGTTCGGCGGGTTCTGGATCGACGAGAGCTTGACGAACGTGACGATCGCGAGCACCAGCAGGACGACCGCGGCGGCGACCGTCCAACCGACCTCCAGGCGCGTGTTGCCGCGGATCTGCGCCGCGACGGCGCCCTTGCGCGCGCGGAACCTGACGAGCGCGTAGGTCATCGCGCCGACGACGGCGACGAAGATCACGAGCGCGATGACGAGCTCGATCTTGTAGAGGCTGTCGATCTGGTTCGCGTTCGACGAGCCGCCCGACTGCGGCGTGAAGAACGCGAGGGTCGCTGTCAGCAGATGGCCCAAGGCGGCGGGGATTCTATTCAGGCATCGGCGAGAGGTGCTTGATGACGTCTGCCACGAGCGAAACGTCGACGCTGCGCGGAGCGGCGTCCTCGGTCGCTCGCGTGCTCTCGCACGCCACGCTCCCTGCGTCCTTGCTCCGCTTGGTCGACGTTCCGCTCGTCATGCGAAGTGCCGGTCACGCTCCCTTGAACTGCGGCGCGCGCTTCTGCATGAACGCCATCGCGCCCTCGACGAAGTCGTCGCTGCCGGCCATCTCCTGCTGGATCTTCGCCTCGAGCTCGAGCTGCTCGCCCATCCGCGTGTACAGCCAGTTGTTGAGCTGGCGCTTGGCGCCGGCGTAGGAGCGCGTCGGCCCGGCGGCCATCCGCGCCGCGAGCGCGGCCGCCTCCTCGGCGAGCCGATCGTCGGGCACGACGCGGTTGATCAGACCCCATTCGAGCGCCTTCGCCGCCGGCAGGCGCTCGCCGAGCATCGACAGCTCGCTCGCGCGCGCGAAGCCGATCCGCGTCGGCAGGAACAGCGACGAGCCGCCGTCGGGCACGAGCCCGATGTTGACGAACGCGAGCAGGAAGTACGCGCCCTCGGCGGCGACGATCAGGTCGCAGCACAGCGCCAGCGAGCAGCCGATCCCGACCGCCGGCCCGTTGACGGCCGCGATCACCGGCTTCGGCATCTCGCGGATCGCGTGCATGATCGGGTGGTAGCGCTCGGTCAGCGTCTTGTACACGTCCGGGCGCCCGTCGGGCGTCGTGTCGGTGCTGATGTCCTTCAGGTCGGCGCCCGAGGAGAACGCGCGGCCGCCGCCGGTGATCACGACGGCGCGCACCGACTCGTCGCCGGCGGCGCCGCGCAGCGCCGCGAGCAGGTCTTCGCCGAACTGCGCGTTCCACGCGTTGAGCGCCTCCGGGCGGTTCAGCTCGATCGTCACCGCGTCGCCGTCGCGGCGCACGTTGACCGTCTGCAGTTGCTCGCTCGACTCGTCCATTCGCTCTCCTTCGGCGCGCGGGTTCAGGTGCGTGCGGCGGCGGCGCGAGCGCCGGCCGGCGCGCGTTGATCCTATGGTGTGTGCGATGGAACGTCCCGTGATCGGACTGTGCACCGCGCTCGAACGCGCGCGCTGGAGCGTGTGGGACCAGGAGGCGGTGCTGCTGCCGCGCAACTACGTCGACGAGGTCCACCGCGCGGGCGCGCTCGCCGTGCTGCTGGCGCCCGACGCGCGGCTCGTCGACGAGCCCGGCGAAGCGCTCGAGCTGCTCGACGGGCTGCTGCTCGCCGGCGGCGCCGACATCGACCCGGCGAGCTACGGACAGGCGCCGCATCGCGAGACGCAGGACTCGGTGCCCGAGCGCGACGCGTTCGAGATCGCGCTGACGCTCGGCGCGATCGAGCGCGACCTGCCGGTGCTCGGGATCTGCCGTGGGATGCAGCTGATCAACGTCGCGCTCGGCGGCACGCTCACGCAGCACCTGCCCGAGCACGTCGCGCATGACGAGCACCGGCGCGTGATCGGCTCCTTCGACGGCTCCGACCACGACGTCGAGGTGCTCGACGGCACGCTCGCCGCCGCCGTGATCGGCGCCGGAGCGCACGCGACGAAGTCGCACCATCACCAGGGCGTCGACCGTCTCGGCGACGGGCTCGCGGTCGGCGCGCGCTCGGCGCTCGGCGACGACCTCGTCGAGGCGATCGAGCTGCCGCGGCGCAGCTTCGTGCTCGGCGTGCAGTGGCACCCCGAGGCCGACCCGACGAGCCCCGTGATCGGCGGGCTCGTCGACGCGGCGCGCGCGCACGCGCGCGAGCGGCGCGTCGTCTCCTAACGTCGCCGGAGCGCCGCCGCGCCGGCTACCCGGGGTGAGAGACGGCCGAAGGCGCTCATATACTCGGCTTGGTGCGGCGTTCGACAGGCCTCAGAGCAATCGCCTGGGGGGTTGTCGCCGCGGGCGTCGCCGCGCCGGTGCTGCGCCGGCGCGCGCCGCTGCCGCCGCTCGTGACGCAGACGGTCGCGTTCGCGGCGCCGCTCGGGCTCTGCGTCGCGACGCGCCGAACGCGGTTGCGCGACGTCGCTGCGTGCGGGCTGCAGATGTGGGCGTACGTCGCCGCGTACAAGACGCCGCACGACGATCCGCAGGCGCAGCAGCGAAAGACGCACTTCGACTACCCGATCGTCGCCGACCGCGTGCTCGGGCTCGGCGAGCTGCCGTCGGCGCGCCTGCAGCGCGCGCTCGCGCGCGTCGGCCCCGACGGCCCCGAATGGCGCGCGCTCGACCGCGCGCTGGTGTGGACGCACTGGGTCTGGTTCGCCGTGCCGCACGGCACGGTCGCGTATGTGCTCCTGCGCCACCCGGAGCGCTTCGGGCGCGCGGCGGCGCTGACGTACGCCGTGTTCGACATCGGCGCGATGATCTACTGGGTGCTGCCGACGGCGCCGCCGTGGTACGCCGACGCCGGTCCGGGCGAACGCGAGGGCGTGATGGACGCCTCGCCGGCCGCTGCCGAGGCCGCCGTCGCCGGCCACGCCGTGCGGCGGATGATGGCCGAGTACGGCGCGCATTTCTGGCGTGACCGCTGGGGCCCGCTCTACAGTGTCCTCGGAGGCAATCCCCTCGCTGCGATGCCCTCGCTTCACTTCGCGACATCACTGATGGCGGCGCTTCTGCTGGCAGAGGTCGGCCCCGTCGCGGGCGCGTTCGGCTTCGGCTACACGATCACGCTCGGCTTTGCGCTCGTCTACCTCGGCGAGCACTATGCGGTCGACCTGCTCGCCGGCGCGGCGCTGACGCTCGCCGTGCGACGGCTGGCGCCGGCTGCGACGCCGCTCGCGCGGCGCTTCGCGCGTGCGGTCGCGCGACTCGAGGCGCTCGCGCACGAGGGAGCCCTGGCGGCGGCGTGAGCCGAGAGCTCAGCGAGCCGCCGGTACAGCGGGCCGTTCCGGTCGGGGGCGGCGGCGGCGCGCACGACGAGGAGATGCCGCGCGTCGTCTTGACGCGCCGCCGCGCGATCGGCTTCGCGCTGTTCGTGCTGACGATCATCGCGTTCTTCTACTTCGTCCTGCCGAAGCTCTCGAACGTCGGCTCGACCGTCCACCGGATCGAGGGCGGCGACAGCTGGTGGATCGCGATCGGCGTGCTGCTCGAGCTGCTGTCGTTCGCCGGCTACGTCGTCCTGTTCCGTGCTGTGTTCGTGCGCGACCACGGCCGGATCGGCTGGTCGGAGAGCTACGAGATCACGATGGCCGGGCTCGTCGCGACGCGCCTGTTCGCGGCCGCCGGCGCCGGCGGCATCGCGCTGACCGCGTGGGCGCTGCGGCGCTCGGGGATGGAGCGGCGGCTGGTCGCATGCCGGATGGTCGCGTTCCTCGTGCTGCTGTACGTCGTCTATGCCGGCTCGCTGCTGATCGACGGCATCGGGCTCGGCTCGGGCCTGTTCCCGGGCGGCGGCTCGTTCGCGATCACGATCATCCCGGCGATCGTCGCCGCGCTGCTGTTCGCCGCCGCGGCGGCCGTAGCGACGCTGCCCGGAGACATCGAGCGGCGACTGGAGCGCCGGGCCGCCGGCTCGGGACGGCTCGCGCATTGGCTCGCGCGCGCGGCGAGCGTCCCGGCGCTGGCGGCCTCCGGCGTGCGCACGGCGGTCGGCCTCGTGCGCTCGCGCGACCCGCGCCTGCTCGGCGCGATCGCGTGGTGGGGCTTCGACCTCAGCGTGCTGTGGGCGATGTTCCACGCGTTCGGCTCGGCGCCGCCGTTCACCGTGATCTGGATGGCGTACTTCGTCGGCACGCTCGGCAACCTGCTGCCGCTTCCGGGCGGTCTCGGCGGCGTCGAAGGCGGCATGATCGGCGCGTTCGCGGCATTCAACGTCGACTTCAACCTCTCCGTGCTCGCCGTGCTGTCGTATCGTGGGATCTCGTTCTGGCTCCCCACGCTGCCGGGCGCGGTCGCGTACTTCCAGCTGCGCCGCAAGGTCGCGCAGTGGCGCGAGGAGCTCGGCGAGTCGCCGGCGCCCGGTGCGCGCGAGGAAGCGGTCGGGACCGCGGGAGCGCTTGGCGCCGGCTGACAAACGCCCGTAGCAACGCTATACTTCATTTAGTGAAGTACCGATTGGAGATGAGATGAGCGACGTCGAGAACGTGATCATCGTCGGCAGCGGTCCCGCCGGGTACACGGCCGCGCTGTACACCGCGCGCGCCAACCTCAGCCCGCTCGTGTTCGAGGGCTTCGCGTGGGGCGGCCTGCTGCAGCAGACGACCGACGTCGAGAACTACCCCGGCTTCCCCGAGGGCGTCATGGGGCCGGAGATCATGCAGAAGTTCCGCGACCAGGCCGAGCGCTTCGGCGCGCGCCTGGAGACCGAGGACGTCGACCGCGTCGAGCTCGCGAGCGAGCCCGGCGGGCTGCACAAGGTGTGGGTCGGAGACGACGAGTACCGCGCGCGGACCGTCGTGCTGGCGATGGGCGCCGAGCACAAGAAGCTCGCCGTCCCCGGCGAGGACGAGCTGTCCGGGCGCGGCGTCAGCTACTGCGCGACGTGCGACGCCGCGTTCTTCAACGGCGCCTCGACGCTGATCGTCGGCGGCGGCGACTCGGCGATGGAGGAGGCGATCTTCCTCTCGAAGTTCGCCGCGAACGTCACCGTCGTGCACCGCCGCGCCGACTTCCGCGCGTCGAAGATCATGCTCGAGCGCGCACGTGCGCAGGAGAACATCGAGCTGCTGACGCCGTACGTCGTCGACGAGTTCGTCGCCGGCGAGAACGGTGCGCTCGGCCACGCGCGCCTGAAGAACACCGAGACCGGCGAGCAGCGCGACCTGCTCGTGACCGGTGCGTTCATCGCCGTCGGCCACGAGCCGCAGTCGGGCATCGTCGCCGGCCAGGTCGACCTCGACGAGAACGGCTACGTCAAGACCGACGGCCGCTCGACGCGCACGAAGCGCCCCGGCGTGTTTGCCGCCGGCGACCTCGTCGACCACACCTACCGCCAGGCGATCACCGCCGCCGGGTCGGGCTGCCAGGCGGCGCTCGACGCCGAGTGGTACCTGCGCGACACGCCCGAGGTGCCGACGCCCGAGGGCATGCCCGAGGGCGACCTCGCCGAGGCGCAGTGGGCGGCGCCGGCCGTCGAGCCGGTCGATTCGCTTTAGAGCGCGCCCTCGAGCTCGAGCAGAAATCGCTTGCGGTCGAGGCCGCCGCCGTAGCCGCCGAGCGCGCCGCCGCTGCGCAGCACGCGGTGGCACGGGATCACGATCGGGATCGGGTTGGCGCCGAGCGCGTTGCCGGCCGCGCGCGAGCCGCGCGGGCTGCCGGCCTCGGCGGCGACCTCGGCGTAGCTGAGCACGCCGCCGTACGGGATCTCGGCGGTCGCTCGCAGCACGCGCCGGCCGAACGGGCCGATCAGCGTCCAGTCGAGCGGCAGCTCGAACGTCCGCCGGCGCCCGTCGAAGTACTCGTCGAGCTCGCGCTGCAATGCGTCGAGCCGGCGGTCGGAGCCGGCGTCGAGCTCGACGATCCGCGGCGAGATGCGCCGCGCGAGGCGTTCGAGCACGCCGTCGACGTCGTCCTCCGGGTAGCCGAGCTTGACCAGGCCGCGGTTCGTCATCGCCGCCAGCAGCGGCCCCCACGGCGAGTCGACGTGCGCGTAGCCGACGTCGGCGAGGCCCTCGTCGGCGATTCGCCGCTGCAGGCGCCGCGCGGCCGCCGCCGACTCCTCGGCCTCGTTGCCGCCGGTGCGTGGGCGGCGCAGCTCGCGCTCGACTCGATCCTGCTTCTCGGCATTGCGTGCCGGGCTCATGTCGTGACCACCTTTCTCAGCTTCGTCAGGCCCTCGTGCAGCGAGCGCCGCGCGGCGTCCTCCGAGCAGCCGATCGCGCTCGCGATCTCGCGGTGCGGGAGGTCGGCGACGTAGCGCAGCACGACCGCCGAGCGCTGGCGCGCCGGCAGCGCGCCGACGGCGCGCCACAGCTCGTCGTCGCGCGCGAGCGCCTGCTCGTGCGCGCCCGGCGAGGCCGCGCTCGGCGGCTCGACCGCGGCGACGTCGGCGACCGGCTGCGCGCGTCGCGCCCGCGCGCGGTGCGAGTCGAGCGCCTTGCGATGCGCGATCGTCAGCACCCACGCGCGCAGGTCCGACCCCGCCCGCAGACGCGGGTAGGCGCGCAGCGCGGCGACGAACGTCTCCTGGAAGCAGTCGTCGGCGTCGACGGCGCCGACCGTCG
The DNA here is from genome assembly GCA_963782925.1 of uncultured Solirubrobacteraceae bacterium. Classification (GTDB taxonomy): domain Bacteria; phylum Actinomycetota; class Thermoleophilia; order Solirubrobacterales; family Solirubrobacteraceae; genus Palsa-744. The sequence goes on along the minus strand of CAWALH010000002.1, from coordinate 243,143 downwards.
AGACGAGGTAGCGCCAGACGACCTCGCGCTGCGCGTCGAGGAACGCCTGGAACGGGGGTGGCGCCGTCGCGCTCATGCACCTACAACGACGTTCGCCCGCGAAACGTGAGGTCGCCGCCTCTCCTCTCGACGTCGTAGTCGAAGAAGCCGGCGCCGCTCGCGCGCCCGACGCGTCCGGCCTGCACCAGCCGCCGCAGCGCCGGCGCTGGGCGGTAGCGCTCCTCGCGGTACTCCGCGCACAGCGCCTCGAGCACGCTCAGCACGTGGTCGAGGCCGATCGTGTCGGCCCACGCGAGCGGACCGTGCGGATAGCTGAGGCCGAGCGTCATGCCCTTGTCGATGTCGTGCGCGCCGCCGACGCCCTCGCCGAGCGCGAACGCGCACTCGTTGATCACCTGGCAGACGATCCGACCGAGCACGAGCCCCGGCGCGTCGCCGACCCACGCGACGTGCTTGCCGAGCGTGCCGAAGAAGCGCTCCGCGCGCGCCGCGGCGAGCGGCGAGGAGCTCTCGTTGCGCGTCATCTCGACGAGGCCGGCGTCCTCGAACGGGACGAGCACGTGAAAGCCGACGGCGCTGCCGGCCGGGTCGAGCGCGCCGAGCGAGCCGGCCTGGCAGAGCACGACGTGCGCGCCGCCGTGCACGACCGCCGGCGCCGCGCCCTGACCGGTGACGTCCGAGCCGCCGCCGGCCGCCGCCGACAGCCGGTCGCATTCGATCACCAGCGACGGCAGCGCGCCGCCGGTCTCGTCGTGCGGCGAGCGCACCTCGTAGCCCGCGTCCGACGCGGCGTGGCGCAGCTCCTCGGCGAGCACGCCCGAGCCGGCGATCACGACGACGCCCTCGCCGCCGCTCGGCGCCGTCTGCTCGGGCGCCGGCGCGTCCTCTTCGCGATGGCCCGCGCCGTCGCCGGGGTAGGAGTAGTAGCCGCGGCCCGTCTTTCGCCCATGCAGGCCTGCGGCGACGTAGCGCGCGGCGATCGGCGATGGTTTCCAGCGCGGCTCGCCGAAGCTCTGCGCGTAGAAGCTCTTCGAGATCTCGAAGCCGACGTCGACGCCGACGAGGTCCATCAGCTCGAACGGCCCCATCCGGAAGCCGCCCTGCACGCGACAGATCCGATCGATCGTCTCGACGTCGGCGATCCGCTCCTGCAAGAGGCGCAGCGCCTCCAGCCCGAACGGCCGGTTGCAGCGGTTGACGAGGAACCCCGGGCCGTCGCTCGCTTGGATCACCGTCTTGCCCATCGCCACGCCGGTCGCGTGCGCGAGCTGGAGCGCGCGCTGGGAGGACTGCTCGCCGGCGACGACCTCGAGCAGCGCCATCAGCGGCGCCGGGTTGAAGAAGTGCATGCCGACGACGCGCTCCGGGTGGCTCGCCGCCGGCGCGATCGCCGTGACGAGCAGCGACGACGTGTTCGTCGCCAGCACGCACTGCGCCTCGACGATCTCCGACAGCCGTTCGTAGAGCTCGTGCTTGAGCTCGATCCGCTCCGGCGCCGCCTCGATCACGAGCTCGCACGGCGCAAGCGCGTCGAGCTCGGCGACCGCGCGCAGGCGCTCGCAGCCGGCCTCGGCCTGCTCGTCGGAGAGCCGTCCCTTCGCCGCTTCCTTGCGCAGGCCCTCGCGCGCGCGATCGAGCCCGCGCTGGAGCGCCTTCGGCACCGGATCGTGCAGCAGCGTCTGCGCACCCGAGCGCGCGGCGAGCTGCGCGATTCCCGAGCCCATCGTCCCTGCGCCCAGCACGCCGATCACGCCGGCCGCACCAGTCATCGTCTCATCCATAAAGAACCTCCACCGATCCGGGCGACTCGCACCGTGAGCGGCCGGACGCTATCCCGGCACCAGCGCGCCGATTCCGGTCTTCTCGCGACCGATGATCAGTTTCTGGATCTGCGACGTCCCCTCGTACAGCGTCGTCACGCGCGCGTCGCGGTAGTAGCGCTCGACCGGGTGGTCGTCGACGTACCCGGCGCCGCCGTGCACCTGGATCGCGAGGTTCGCGCACTCCAGCGACGCCTCCGTCGCGTGCAGCTTCGCGATCGACGTCTCGAGCGTGTTCGGGCGGCCCTTGTCCTTCAGCCAGCCGGCGCGCCACACGAGCATGCGCGACGCCTCGGTCTTGACCGTCATGTCCGCGATCATCGCCTGCACGAGCTGGAAGCTCGCGATCGGGCGGCCGAACTGCTCGCGCTCCTTGGCGTAGCTGACCGACTCCTCGACGCAGCCCTGGCAGATCCCGACGCAGCCCGCCGCGACCGAGTAGCGGCCGGAGTCGAGGTTCGACATCGCGACTTTGAAGCCCTGGCCGACCTCGCCGAGCACGTCCTCGTCGGACACCTCGACGTCTTCGAGCGCGATCGACGCCGTGTCGGACGCGTGCAGGCCCATCTTGTGCTCGATCGCCTGCGGTTTGAAGCCCGGCTGGTCGGTGTCGACGATGAAGCACGCGATGCCCTTGTGGCCGAGCGCCGGGTCGGTCTGCGCGAAGATCAGCGCGACCTTCGCGTAGTTGGCCATCGAGATCCACATCTTCGCGCCGTTGATCACCCAGCCGCCGTCGGTCTTCTTCGCGCGCGTCTTCTGGTTGGCCGCGTCAGAGCCCGTGTCCGGCTCGGTCAGCCCGAAGCAGCCGAGCCACTCGCCCGAGCACAGCTTCGGCAGGTACTTGAGCTTCTGCTCCTCCGTGCCCCACTTGAGGATGCCCGAGCAGACCAGCGACGTCTGCACCGAGATGACCGTGCGGATCGCCGAGTCGCCGCGACCGATCTCCTCGACGATCAGCCCGTAGGAGAGGTAGTCGAGGCCGGCGCCGCCGTACTCGCTCGGGACGATCGCGCCGAGGTAGCCCTGCGCGGCGACCTTGCGGACCATCTCCACGTCGAAGTGGTGGTTGCGCGCGTTTTCGCGCGACTGCAACACGATCTCCCTGTCGGTGAACTCGCGCGCCGTGTCCTTGATCAGGCGCTGCTCGTCGCTCAGCTCGAAGTCCATCTCTCTCCTCTCAGGCCCCGCGTCGGTCTCAGGCCAGCTTTGGCGTTGTCCAGGGAGCGGTGACGCGCCGCTCGATCTCCTGCGCGATCCCCTCGATCGGAACGCGCTCCTGCGCCAGCGAGTCGCGATCGCGCAGCGTGACGGTTCGATCGGCAAGGCTCTGGTGGTCGATCGTCAGGCAGAACGGCGTGCCGATCTCATCCTGCCTGCGATAGCGCTTGCCGATCGAGCCGCCCTCGTCGTACTCCGCCTGCACGACGCCGCGGACCGCGCGGTGCACCTCGTGGGCCAGCTCCGGCTGGCCTTCCTTGCGCAACAGCGGCAGGATCGCGACCTTCACCGGCGCCAGACGTGGGTGCAGGCGCAGCACGGTGCGCACCTCGCCGTCCCCCGCGCCCTCGCCTTGCACGACTTCCTCGTCATACGCATCCACCAGGAACGCCAGCGTCGCGCGGTCCGCTCCTGCCGCCGGCTCGATCACGTGCGGCACGTAGCGCTCGCCGCTCGCCTGGTCGAAGTACTCGAGCTTCTCGCCCGAGTACTCGGCGTGGCGGCTCAGGTCGTAGTCGCCGCGGTTGGCGATCCCCTCGAGCTCAGACCATCCGATCGGGAACAGGTATTCGACGTCGCTCGTGCCCGACGAGTAGTGCGAGAGCTCGTCGGCGTCGTGCGCGCGCAGGCGCAGGTGGTCGGGGCGGATGCCGAGGTTTGTGTACCACAGCTCGCGCTCGGCCAGCCAGTGCTCGAACCACCGCTGCGCCTCGTCCGGCGGCACGAAGAACTCCATCTCCATCTGCTCGAACTCGCGTGTGCGGAAGATGAAGTTGCCCGGCGTGATCTCGTTGCGAAACGACTTACCGACCTGCGCGATCCCGAACGGCGGCTTCTTGCGCGCGAACTGCAACACGTTCTTGAAGTTGATGAAGATCCCCTGCGCCGTCTCCGGGCGCAGATACGCGACCGAGCCCGACTCCTTCACCGGCCCGACCGTCGTCTCGAACATCAGGTTGAAGTCGCGCGCGTCGGTCAGCTCGCACTCCTCCGCTTCGCCCGGGTGCTTCGACGGTTTGCGCCCGCATTCGAGCTCCATCAGATGGTCGGCGCGGAAGCGCTTGCCGCACGTCTTGCAGTCGACCAGCGGGTCGGTGAAGCCCGCGAGATGGCCTGACGCCTCCCACACGCGCGGGTGCTGCAGGATCGCCGAGTCGATCGCGACGATGTCGTCGCGTTCGGTGATCATCGCGCGCCACCACTCGTTCTTGACGTTCTGCTTCAGCAGCACGCCGTAGTGGCCGAAGTCGTACGTCGAGCCGACGCCGCCGTAGATCTCCGACGACGGGAACACGAAGCCGCGGCGCTTGCACAGCGCGACGATCTTGTCCATCGTCACGACGTCGTCTGTCGGAGGCGTGCTCATCGTGGCTCGTGACTCTAGTTAAGATGCGCCGCCGTGGCGCGCATCCTGATCGTCGGCGGCGGCTGTCCCGGCCGCCGGCTCGCGGCCACGCTCGTCGACGCCGGACACGCCGTGCGCGTGAGCACGCGTCGCGAGGACGGGCGCGCGGCGATCGAGGCGAGCGGCGCCGAGTGCTGGATCGGCACGCCCGACCGCCTCGCGACGATGCGCGGCGCGCTCGACCACGTGACCGTCGCCTGCTGGATGCTCGCCCGTGCGCACGGCGCGCCCGACGAGCTGCGCGCGCTGCACACCTCGCGCCTGGAGTTCTTCCTGACGCAGGCGATCGACACGACCGTGCGCGGCTTCCTCTACGACGCGACGGCGCCTGGCGGTGACGGCGCCGGCGACGATGCCGTCTCAGCCGCGCTGCTCGCTGGGGGCGCCGAGATCGTCCGGCGGCTGACCGAGCTGAACGCGATCCCCGCCGTCGTGCTGCAGGCCGACGCAGGCGGTGGTGACGACGCATGGCTCGCCGCCGCCGCGGACGCGATCGACGCGCTGCTCGCCGGCCGCGCCGAGCCGCCCGTCGAGCGCAGCTGAGCTTAGGTCAAGCCCGCGCGCTCGCCGGCCGATGATGTGACGGTATGGCCGGCTCGCGTTCCCGATACGGATTGGCCGTCTCCGCGCTCGGCGCGATCGCGCTGGCGATCGCCGTGTTCCTGCCTTGGTACGGCATCAGCTTCACCGACGGCGGCGTCGCGCTCGCGCAGCACGTCGGCGATCAGGTCGCCAGGCAGTACGGCAACGCCGCGTTGCAGTCCGAGATGGCCTCGCTGCACGCGAATCTCGGCGGCATCGCCGGTCACGAGTTCGCGTCGCTCAGCGCGCACCAGGCGCTGAGCACGATGAACGTCGTCCTGCTGATCCTCGCCGGGCTCGGGTGCGCGATCGCGCTGCTCGCGCTCGCCGGCCCCGTCTCGGCGTCCTCCGACGCCAACCGCCTGCCGCTCGCGGTGCTCGGCGCGTTCGCCGCCGCGTGCGTGCTCTACCGGATGATCGACCCGCCGACGCCCGCCGGCGGCTTCTTCGCGCTGTCGCTGCGCAGCGGCGTGTGGATCGCGCTGATCGGCGCGATCGCGATGGTCCTCGGCGCGCTCTGGCCGGCGCGCTCGAGCGCGGCCGACGACCCGGCCGGCGCATCGCAGGCCGTCTGGGCGCAGCTGTCCGGCTGGACGCCGGAGAGCTGAGCGCGAGCGCGGCCGCTCGTCGCGCGCAGGCTCTCCAAGCGGCTCCCGTCGGACGACGGCCTTCCGCTATCCTGAGCGGTAATCCCTCTAAAACCGATCAGGATTCAGAATTCATCACGGGTAGAGGATCGGTCGACCGTTCGCGTCCCGCGACGGCTGCCTGTGGAGAAAGGAACGCATCAATGACGCTGCAACTGGGCGACGTAGCCCCCGACTTCGAGGCCGACACGACCGAGGGTCACATCAAATTCCACGACTGGATCGGCGACTCGTGGGCCGTCCTGTTCTCGCACCCGAAGGACTTCACGCCCGTCTGCACGACCGAGCTCGGCTACATGGCCAACGCCAAGCCCGAGTTCGACCGCCGCGACGTGAAGATCATCGGCCTGTCGGTCGATCCGCTCGACCGCCACGAGGAGTGGGCGAAGGACATCGCCGAGACGCAGGGCACGGCGCCCAACTACCCGATCATCAGCGACGCCGACTTCAACGTGTCGAAGCTCTACGGGATGCTGCCGGCCGACACCGCCGGCGAGGCGACGACGCGTACGCCGGCCGACAACCAGACCGTGCGCAACGTGTTCGTGATCGGTCCCGACAAGAAGGTCAAGCTGATCCTGATCTACCCGATGACGACCGGGCGCAACTTCGACGAGGTGCTGCGCGTGATCGACTCGCTGCAGCTGACCGCCAAGCACAAGGTCGCCACACCGGTCAACTGGAAAGAGGGCGAGAAGGTGATCATCGCCGGCTCGGTCTCGAACGACGAAGCGAAGGAGCAGTACCCGGACGGGTGGGAGGAGCCGCGCCCGTACATCCGGATCGTGCCGCAGCCGAACTGACCGATCGTTCGGCGGCTGGCGAGCGGGGAGCGTGTCTCCGGCCGCGTGTCTCTCGACCACAATCGTACATACACCTGTATGTACGATTGTGTCGTCGGCTCGATCGCTATCGGCTCGCGCGAAGCGATAGGCGCTCACCAGGGCCGCCCTCCCGCAGGCGCTCGATCAGGTTCTCGAGGATCCTGAACGTCGCGCCCCAGATCAGGTGGCCGTCGAGGACGTACGCGTCGGTCTCGAACTCGATTCCGCGGCGCTCCAGGCGCGTGCGCGTCCGGCTCGCCTCGACGTCGCCGAGCGGCAGCTCGAGCACGGCGTCGACCTCGCGCGGTGAGACGCGCCAGCGCTGCCCGCGCTCGATCTGCGCGACGAACGGGTGGATCAGGTAGCCGGTCGCGAACGTCGAGATCGCCGGCAGCTCGCCGAGCAGCTCGACGGCGTCCTGCGCCAGCCCGATCTCCTCCTCGGCCTCGCGCAGCGCCGTCGCCGCGAGGTCGGCGTCGTCCGGATCCCGCCGGCCGCCGGGAAACGAGATCTCGCCGGCGTGGCGGCGCAGGTCGGCGCGGCGACGGGTCAGCACGACATGCGGCGGCGCGTCCTCGGCGGGCACGAAGAGCGGCACGAGCACGGCCGCGAGCGTCTGCTCGGGAGTGTCCGTCGGACCGACCGGTCAGGCGGCCATGTGGACGCGCTCGACGCGCTCCATGAACATGACCTCGCCCTCGAGCGCGCGATGCACGGGGCACTTGGCGGCGATCACGCGCAGGCGCTCGACCTGCTCCTCGGGAAGGTCGTCGGGGAGGCGCACGACCAGCTCGAACTTCGTCGGACAGCCGCGTTCGGCGGGGCTGTACTCGACGTCGACCTCGACGTTGCCGACCTCCCAGCCCTTGCGCGCCGCGTACATCTCCATCGTGATCGCCGTGCACGAGGCGAGGCTAACCGCGAGCAGCTCCTGCGGGCTCGGACCGGCGTCGTGGCCACCGGCGTGCGGCGGCTCGTCGACCGTCAGCTCGTGATCGCGCGCCTGGACCGTGTGGCGAAAGCCGCCGGCGCCGTCGCGGCGAGCGGTCACTTTCATCCTCGTCAATCCGTCCGATCCACCCATGTCGCTCCTTTCGAGAACTGCCACTTACATCATACTGCCCGGCCCGCTCTACGAGAGCGGGTTGAACAGCAGGCCGGTCAGCAGCTTGGGGAAGAAGTACGTCGACTTCGGTGGCATGTTCTCACCGGCGGCGGCGACGTCGCGGACCTGGTCGACCGGCGTCGGGCGCATCAGGAACGCGGCTTCGTAGTCGCCCGAGCGCACGAAGCGCAACGCCTCGTCGGCGTCGCGCGCGTAGAACAGCCCGTTGAAGTGCGAGATGTCGTCGTCGCTGTAGCCGAGCGCTCCCTTCAGCAGCAATGTCTCCAGGATGCCCGTGTCGAGGTGCCGGTAAGCCTCGGAACGTCCGCTGAGAGCGCGATCGGCGATCTCCTGGCTCTTCAGCGTCAGGCGGTAGGAGCGCTCGTCGCCGCTCTTCACGTAGCCGAGCTTGAGCGGCCCTTCGCCGGGCGGCGGGGCGAGCTCGGCGGGCGGCACCTCGCGGATCTCGAAGTCGCGCTCGAGCGCCTGCGCGAGCGACGCGCGCCGCTGCTCGTCGAGCCGGTTGACGAGCCGGTGCGTCGGAAACACGGTCAGGCCCGGATCCTCGAGCGCGACGAGGCACATCAGGATGTAGCGGTGCTCGTCGTTCGTCGCCGTGCCGGCTGCGTCGACCTCCTCCGCGTACGCCTGCATCGTCTCGTAGCGGTGATGCCCGTCGGCGATCAGCAGCTCGGCGTCGCGCGTAGCCGCCTGCACCGCGGCGACCGCGGTGGCGTCGCCGACGCGCCAGATCCGGTGGACGGTGCCGTCTGCGTCGGACACCTCGCCCCACGGCTTCTCCGACGTGAACGGCTCGAGCGCGCCCCACGCCGCGTTCTGCGGATCCGAGTAGAGCGAGAAGATCGGCGAGATGTTCGCGCGCGTCGCGCGCGTCAGGCGCAGGCGGTCCTCCTTCGGGCCGGGGTGCGTGCGCTCGTGCGGTCGCACGCGGCCGGGCCCGTAGCCTTCGATTCGCACGCGGCAGAAGAACCCGCGGCGCGTGCGCCGGCGGCCGTCGGGACCGGTGTACTCCTGTGAGTGCGCCCACAGCGCCGGCTGCTCGTCGCGCACGAGCGCGCCACGGCGCTGCCAGTCCTCGAACAGCTCGCGCGCGGCCTCGTAACGATCGGGCTCGCCCTGCGGCAGGTCGACGCCGACGACGTTGAACGGCGAGCGCGCGATCAGCTCGGCGCGCTGCGTCGCGTCGATCACGTCGTACGGCGGCGCGACGACGTCGCGCAGCGGGCCGGCGACGGCCGGTTCGTAGTGCAGCGCGCGCAGCGGTTGGACGTCGGCCATGGAGGGAGGCGGAGGCTAGCAGCGGGCGGGCGTGGCCGAACGGTGCGGATCCGGCGGCCTGCACGGGGCGCCCGGGTGTGCGAGGCGTCCTTGGCGCTTGCGAACATGTGTTCGTCAATGGCTTACCCCGCATACTTGTGCGACAAGGCTCGCTCGCTGCGGCAGCAGCGAAGGCTTACGGTCGACGAGATCGCAGCGCGGCTCGCCGTCCCGCGCTCGACGGTCTACCGTTGGGTGCGCGACTTGCCGCCGCCGGGCGGATCGCGAGCGAATCGCGGACAACGGCGCGGCAATCTGGCGATGCAGGAGCGCTACCGGCTTCGACGCGAGGAGGCCTATCGCGACGGGGCCGCGAGCTTCGATGTGCTCGCGGTGGATCCGACGTTTCGTGATTTCGTCTGCCTCTACATCGCGGAGGGGTACAAGCGAGACCGCAACCGAGTCTCGATCTGCAACTCGGATCCGGCTGTCATGGTGCTTGCGACACGGTGGCTACGGCGTTTGACGGAGAGGGTCGTCGCGTTCTCCGTTCAGTACCACGCTGATCAGGATCCGGTCGAGCTACTGGGATTCTGGAGCGAGACACTTGAGATCGAGCCGGGTCGCATTCGCTTCCAGCGCAAGTCGAACAGCGGCCGACTCAAAGGCCGGCAGTGGCGGTCGCGTCACGGGGTGATCGCCGCGTTCGTTCACGACACGCTGCTCCGTGCGCGTGTTGAGGCGTGGATGGACGAAGTGCGTGTCGGTTGGCAGTAGACTCGGCTGGTTGACGGGGCGTGGCGAAGCCTGGTATCGCACCGCGTTTGGGTCGCGGGGATCGCCGGTTCGAATCCGGCCGCCCCGATGGCTTTGCTCGGCTGGTCTGCTGGCAGGCGAGCCGATGCACGGCAAAGCGCAGCCGAGCCGCGGCTGCGCCGCGTCGTGTCGAGACTCCTAAAGCTCGGCGCGCCCGAGCAGGTCGGCTGACGTCATGCCGAGAGCGGCGGCGACGCACACGATCGTCTCGAGTGTCGCTTCATGCTCGCCGCGCTCGATCGCGTGGTAGTCGGCCAACTCGATGCCGCTTCGTGCGGCGAGCGACTCGGGCGTGTCGCCGGACCGTTCGCGCGCTGAACGGATCGCGGCTGCCAGCGCTTGCATCGACGCCGACTGCTCGGGCGACATCTCGCGGGCTCCTCTTGTCGATTCTGCCAATTCCGATTCCACGGACTGTGTTGGCTCAGAGCCTAGCCGAAGCGACCAGTTCTTGCAGACAGTCGTCGTCGGACTGCATGCGGCGTCTCGAAAGGGCGTCTGACAGCAGGGTGAAACGGCACCGGCGGCACCGGCGCGCGCTCATCGTGGGCGTCTCGTTCGCAGCCGGACGGTGATGACGAGCTCGGCCGTGTCGCGCAGCGCGGTGCGTCGCCTGCGGACGGCCGCGCGCGGGCCGACGCCGGAGCGCGAAGCGCTCGGACGTGTGGACCGGCAGCGCTGCCGGACCTCGTCGATCGCGACGAGCGCGCCCGGCGCGGCGAGGACGATCGCGAGCAGTTCGAGGACCGCCACGCTACGCCGTTCCGCCGTCGGCTCGCCTAGTCTTGCAGACAATCGTCTTCATTCGGGAATCATAAGCGGTGGTGGGCTACACCGCAACGCAGTCTGCGCTTACTAGCAAACCACGTACGTAATGCCAGCCAAGAAATCCCCAATCACGATCGCGTTCGGTGCCGCCGTGCGATCGTTGCGCGTCGAGCAGGGCTTCGCGCAGGAGTCGTTCGCCGCGTACGCCGGGATCGATCGCAGCTACTACGGTGCGATCGAGCGTGGCGAGTTCAACGTCAGCCTCGAAACGATCGTCAAGCTCGCCGGTGCGCTGAACGTGACCGCGGCCGATGTGATGCGGCGAGCTCAGCTTTAGCCGGCGAGTACTCGAGCGCGACGCTGCGCCGCGACGCGTCCGGGCACGCGGCGGCGGTCGGTGCGGCAATTGCGTCGTCGTTCACGTCGTCGGAAATCGAGCCGATCGGCGAGCTACGTACGGCGACGCGACCGACCAACGACGTCTACCGTGGCCCGCCATTTGTCTCACGGTCGCTACGGACGCGGCGCCTGGCACGCGAGATGGCGGTGGCGCCACTATTCGTGCCAGTCGATTTCTCTCATTTACTTCAGTCCTAGGAATCAGAGACAGATAGCCGAACGCGCGCGCCGCTCAAATTGGAGACAAAGGTGTTCAGTTTCGTGCACTGTCGTTATGGTTGGCGCGCAGTCTGAAGTGACGTTCAGCGCCACGAGACGCTTGTGACTCGCGGCTCGAGACTGCGCTCCGGCCCATCCAAGCACCCGTCGGGTGCGATGGGCCATTCCTGCATCTCTACCAAGGAGACAAAAGTGAAGACGAACCGAATCAAGACGGTCGTGCTCGCCGTTGTGGCGGTGCTCGCGATCAGCGCCGTCGCGGCGACGGCGGCCTCAGCGGCGGAACTCGAACAGTTACCGCCGTCGGGCAAATTCACCGTCAAAAGCGGAGCCAGCGCGTTCGAAACGCACAGCAAAGAAAAAGTGTCGTGCAAATCGGACTCGGGCTCGGGCGAAATCACCGGCGCGAAAACGGACAAATCGAAAGTCACGTTCGAAGGGTGCACCGGCCCGCTGGGGGTCACCTGCACGTCGTCGGGCGCGAAATCGGGCAACATCGAAACCGAAATCAACAGCGAACTGGTCTGGCTCAGCAAATCAGGCTTAAAAGCCGGTGAGAAGCTGGCGCTGGCGAAAGAAATCACGATCTCGTGCTCGTTCATCAAACTGACGGTCCGGGGTGCGACGCTCTGCCCGGTCTCACCGGTCAACACGAAAACGACAACGTTCACGATCACGTGCAGCCAGTCCGGCGGCAAACAGGAATTCACGGAATACGAAAACGAAAAAGGCGAAAAAATCAAAGCGATCACGGAAACGAAGAAAGGCTCCAGCTTTGAAGAATCGGCGCTCGCGAGCACCGAGACGCTGACGTTCGGCGAAGAAGCCGAAATCATGGTGTCGTAAGGCAGGACGTCGCGCGCCGTCGGTGACGGCTGCGCGCGCGTTTGCGAGGCGCCTCGCCGACGCAGGTCGGCGGGGCGCCTCTGCCGCGTCGTGCCCGGTGCGGCGCCTGAGCGCGCCTCAGCGCGCCGGTCGCTCAGTCACGCGCGGGCGACGCGGCGCGGTCGCGCGCATCTGCGCGGTCCGGCGCCGCAGTCGCTGCACGAGCTCGCGCTCGGCTTCGGCGGCGTGCCGTGTGACGCCACCGGACAGCTCGGCGCCGCCGCTCTGGACGACCCAGTAGTTGGTCGCCGTGCGCTTGACGCTCAGCTGCTCGGACTCGGCCATCGACGTTCACGCTAGCGCGGCAGCGCGCCGGCCGGTTGCCAGGGTGTGAACGCGGCGAGCATCCGGGCGGAGATCCGGGCGAACGCCCGCCGGGTACGGTTGAACGATGGCGGTGCGCAGCGAGGCGATGGTCAAGCGCGTCACGCTCGTCGCGTGCATCCTCGGCTCGGGGATCGCGCTGCTCGACGGTACGGTCGTGAACGTTGCGCTGCCGACGATCCAGCGCGCGCTCGGCGGTGGCCTCGCGGCGCAGCAGTGGGTCGTCAACGGCTACCTGCTGACGCTCGGCTCGCTGATCCTCGTCGGCGGGTCGCTCGGCGACATGTACGGCGAGCGCCGCGTGTTCGCGATCGGCGTCGGCGGTTTCGGCGCGGCGTCGGCGCTGTGCGCGGTGGCGCCGTCGATCGGTGTGCTCGTCGCGGCGCGCGCGCTGCAGGGCATCGCCGGCGCGCTGCTCGTGCCGAGCTCGCTGGCGGTGATCGTCAACACGTTTCCGGCCGACGAGCGCGGCGGGGCGATCGGCACGTGGACGGCGTGGGGCGGGATCGCCGGCGTGCTCGGGCCGCTCGCCGGTGGCGAGCTGTTGGCGCTCGCGTCGTGGCGGTGGATCTTCGTGATCAACGTGCCGCTGGCGGCGGCGTGCGTGTACCTGATCCTCGCGGCGATCCCGCCGATGCCGGCGCGCGGGCGCGCGGGGCGGAGGATCGACTACGTCGGCGCGACGCTCGGCGCGCTGGGGCTGGGCGGGCCGGTGTTCGCGCTGATCGAGCAGCCGCGCCTGGGCTGGTCGAGCGCTGCGGTCACGGGACCGCTGATCGCCGGCGTCGCGCTGCTGGCGCTGTTCACGTGGCACGAGTCGCGCGCGAAGGACCCGATGCTGTCGCTCGTGCTGTTCCGCCGGCGCAACTTCTCGGCGGGCAACGTCGAGACGCTGGCGATGTACGCGGGGTTGTCGATCGTGTTCTTCTTCCTCGTGCTGTTCCTGCAGCAGATCGGCGGTTACACGCCGCTGAAGAGCGGCCTGGCGACGCTGCCGGTGACGGTCGTGATGTTCCTCCTGTCACGCCGCTTCGGCGCGCTCGCCGACCGCTTCGGCCCGCGCCTGTTCATGGGCGCCGGCCCGCTGATCGGCGCCGGCGGCCTGCTGCTGTTCCAGGCGACCGGCGTGAAGGCGGACTACCTGACCGAAGTGCTGCCGCCGCTGCTGATCTTCGCGCTCGGCCTGACGATGACGGTCGCGCCGCTGACGGCCGCCGTGCTGGCCGGCTCGGAGAAGGAGGCGGGGATCGCGTCGGGCGTCAACAACGCGGTCGCGCGCGTCGCCGGGCTGCTCGGCACGGCGTCGGTCGGCGCGGCGATCGCGTCGTCGTTCGCGTCGTCGATCGACAGCCGGCTGGCGGGCGTCGCGCTCGGCCGCGCCGCGCGCGCGGCGGTCGCCGAAGCGAAGCGGCTGCCGCTCGGGCGCCCGAGCGTCCACGGCGTGCCGTCGGCGCAGGCGCATGCGGTGACGGCAGCGGCCGAAGGCGCGTCGCTGCACAGCTTCCACGTGGGCTTGGCGATCGCCGCCGGGCTCGTCGCGCTGGGCGGGATCGTCGGCGGTCTCGGCATCCGCAACCCGCGCCGAGAGGAAGAGGAGATCCACGCGCAGAGCTGCGCTGGCGGCCAACTCGTCGGCGCGAGCTCGGAGATCGAATGGGACGAGACGCCCGCCTCGGCTTGGCCGGCGTGACAGTTGGCGCACCGCCCTGGTTCAATACCGCCCGATGCGGTTTCGGGGGAAGCGGTTCGGCCCGGCTCTGGGCGCGGTCGTCGTCGGCGCGTTGACGCTCGCCGGCACGGCGTCGGCGACCAGCTACTGCGTCAACGAACCGGTCTGCGCGGGCGCCGGCGGGATCAACGAGGGGACGACCGGCGACGCCGTGCAGAAAGCGCTCGAAGCGGCCGAATCGCACGCGAACTCGGGCGGGCCCGACGAAGTCGCGATCGGCGCCGGCAGCTACAGCCGCCCGGGTGCCGAAGCGTATTCGTACTTCGGCGACGCGGCGGTGATCCGCGGGGCGGGCGCCGGCGCGACGGTGCTCGCGCACGGCACGGCGAACACCGCGACGGTGCTGAACCTCGCGAGCGCTGGCTCGACGGTGCGCGGACTGACGGTCGAAATGCCGGCGGTCGCGGACGGGACGGGCGTCGGGCTGAGCGGCGGCACCGTCGAAGCCGTGACGATCGCGGGCGCGAAGGCGGGCAAAGCGAGCGCGGGGCTGAAACTGAACGCCGGCACGTTCGCGGGCGGCTCGATCGCGATGCCGACGAGCGCGGCGATCGAAACCACCGGCGTCGAAGCAAGTGGCGGCGAAGTGAAGGCCAGCACGATCGCGGGGGCGTACGGCGTGCAGGCGTCGGGCGCGTTCGCGCTGCGCGGCGCGACGATCACGCCGAGCCTGTACGGCGTGATCGCGTTCTCGTCGAGCCCGACGGTCGAAGACGCGCTGATCGATCTCGGCGGGAACAACGCGTTCGGCCTGTTCCTCGACGCCAACTCGGGCACGGCGAAAGGCACGTTGCGGCAGGTGACGATCGTCAACGGCGGCGCAAGCTCGCGCGGTGTGCTGGTGACGACGGAAAACAAACACGTGGCGTCGGCGACGCTCACGAACTCGGTCATCTTCGACGTGGAGGAGCCGCTGGTCGTGACGCCCGAAGCGGTCGCCGGGAACTCTGCCAGCGTCACCGCCGATTACTCGAGCTACGAATTCGCGAAGGACGTCGTCGGAGCGCTGGGGACGGTCTTCGGCGAACACGCGATCGCCGGGCCGCCGGGCTTCGTCAGCCCGACGCTCGGCGGCTTCGGCTCGGGCGACTGGCGGGCGCTGCCGACGGCGCCGCTCGTCGATGCCGGCGCTCCGGGCGAACTGCAGGTCGGCGAATACGCGCTCGACGCGGCGGGCAACCCGCGGATCGTCAACAACCGGCGCGACGTCGGCGCGTTCGAGTATCAGCGCCGGGCGCCGCTGGCGACGGCGACGGCGACGCCCGCATCGAGCACGGTCGGCGCTTCGATCGCGTTCGACGGTTCGGCGACGCCGCAGGAAGCGGGCGACGCGATCGCGAGTTACCAGTGGACGTTCGACGACGGCGCGACGGCGAGCGGCGCGCGCGTCGCGCACGCGTTCACGACTGCCGGCGCACACACGGCGACGCTGACGGTGACCGACGCGATCGGGCTGACGGCGACGGCGACGGCGACGGTCGCGGTCGGCAGCGCGCCGGTCGCGCAGTCGAGCGGCGGCGGGTCGGCGCCGGCGATCACCAAAGAACTGCCGCCGACGAACGTCGGGCTTGCCGCTCTGCGGCTGGCCCCGAGCGCGTTCCGCGCGGCGAAGTCGGGGCCGAGCATGATGCGCGGCTCGCGCGGCGGTGCGCGCGTCAGCTACACGCTGCAGCGCGCGGCGACGGTGACGTTCACGGTCGAACTGCTCGCGCCGGGCGTCGTGCACGGCAAGTCGTGCGTGGCGGCGCGTCGCGGTGCGCACGGCAGGCGCTGCACGCGGCGCATCGAGCTCGCCGGGTCGTTCACACAGGCCGGCGCGGTCGGCGCCAACTCGTCGCGCTTCTCGGGGCGGCTGAGCGGCAGGGCTCTGCCGGCGGGGACGTACGCACTGGTCGCGCACGCGCCGGGCGGCATGGCGCGTGCGCGGTTCAAGATCGTCCGCTAGACCGCCCCGGCGTACGCGCGCATCGCGTCGATGATCGGCGCGAGCCGCTTGCCGCGGTCGGTCAGGCGGTACTCGACGGTCGGCGGGCTCGAGGGGATGACGGTGCGCTCGACGAGGCCGGCGGCCTCGAGGTCGCGCAGGCGCTCGGAGAGCATCCGCGGCGAGATGCCGGAGACGGCCTCGGCGAACTCGCTGAAGCGCAGGGCGCCGCTGAGCGCGGCGTAGATGATCGAGAGCTGCCAGCGCCGCTCCAGGAGGTCCGCCGCCTGGCGGACCTCCACGGGAACGGGCTTGCACCTGCCGCCGCCGTTAGGAGAGGTGCGCGACATCGCGTGCGGGCTCCAGGGCGCGGTCGAGCACCTCCTGGACGGTCATCACCGGGTGGAAGGTCATCTGGTTGCGGACCTCCTCGGGAATCTCGTCCAGGTCGCCGCGGTTGCGCTCGGGCAGGATCACGTCGGTCAGGCCGGCTGCGTTGGCGGCGAGCGCCTTCTGCTTGAAGCCGCCGATCGGCAGCACGCGTCCCTGCAGCGTGACCTCGCCGGTCATGCCGACGGTGTGCTTGACGGGGCGACCGGTCAGCAGCGAGGCGAGCGCGGTCACCATCGTGACGCCGGCGCTCGGGCCGTCCTTGGGGATCGCGCCGGCGGGCACGTGGACGTGGAACTCCTTGTTCTCGAACGCGTGCTCGTCGATGCCGAGCTCGTCGGCGTGTCCGCGCACGTAGGAGAGGGCGATCTTGGCCGACTCCTTCATGACGTCGCCGAGCTGACCGGTGAGGACGAGGCTGTTGCCGCCGGAGCTGCCGCCGCTCATGGCGGTGGCCTCGACGAACAGCACGTCTCCGCCGGCGCCCGTCACAGCCAGTCCGGTGGCGACGCCCGGCGTCGCGGTCCGCGCAGCCGACTCCTGGAAGACCTTCTGGCGCCCGAGCGCGTCGCGCACGGCCTCGACGTCGATCTTCACGGGGGCGTCGGCCTTGCCGGAGGCGATCCTCGTGGCGGTCTTGCGCAGGACCGTGCCAAGCTCGCGCTCGAGGCTCCTGACTCCGGCCTCGCGCGTGTACTCGGCGATGATCGTGCGCAGCACGTCGTCGGAGATCTCGACCTCGTCGTCGCGCAGGCCGTTGCGGTCGCGCTGGCGCGGCCACAGGTAGCCCTTGGCGATCGCGAGCTTCTCTTCGGACGTGTAGCCGTCGAAGCTGATCACCTCCATGCGGTCCAGCAGCGGGCCGGGGATCGTGTCGGCGACGTTGGCGGTGGCGATGAACATGACCTGGCTCAGATCGAGCTCGACGTCGAGGTAGTGGTCGCGGAACGAGTGGTTCTGCGCGGGGTCGAGGACCTCGAGCAGCGCCGCGGAGGGGTCTCCGCGCCAGTCGGCGCCGACCTTGTCGACCTCGTCGAGCAGGATCACGGGGTTCATCGTGCCGGCGTCGCGCAGCGCCCTGACCAAGCGGCCGGGCAGCGCGCCGATGTACGTGCGCCGGTGCCCGCGGATCTCGGCCTCGTCGCGGACGCCGCCGAGCGACATGCGCACGAACTCGCGGCCGGTCGCGCGGGCGATCGACTCGCCGATCGAGGTCTTGCCGGTGCCGGGCGGCCCGATCAGCGTCAGGATCGCGCCGGACTTGGGGTCGGCCTCGATGCCGCGGTCCTCGCGCAGCTTGCGCACGGCGAGGTACTCGGTTACGCGGTCCTTGACGTCCTCGAGGCCGGCGTGGTCGGCGTCGAGCACGGCGCGCGCGGCGACGGGGTCGAGCTGCTCGTCCGAGCGCTTGCTCCACGGCACGGAGATCAGCCAGTCGAGGTACGTGCGGATCATGCTCGACTCGCCGGTCTGCTCGCCCATGCGCTCGAGGCGCGCGAGCTCCTTCAGCGCCTGCTCCTGCACGGCGTCGGGCATCTCGGCGTCGGCGATCTTCGTGCGGTACTCGTCGGCGACCGACGCCTCGTCGTCGCCGAGCTCCTTGCGGATCGACTCCATCTGCTTGCGCAGGAAGTACTCGCGCTGCTGCTTCTCGGCGCCCTCCTGGACGTCCTCGCGGATGCGCTTGCGCACCTGCAACTCGGCGAGCGACTCGCGCTGCAGCTTGACGGCCAGCTCGAGCCGGTCGCCGACGTCGAGCGTGCGCAGCAGCTCGACCTTCTGCTCGTAGGACAAGTTCGGCGAGTAGCCGGCGGAGTCGGCGAGCGCGCCGGGCTCGGCGATCGCGCGCAGGAACGCGGCGATGCGACCGTCGTCGCCGCGCAGCTCGAGGATCTCCTCGACGACGGCGCGGTATTCGCGCTCGAGCTCGCGCGTGCGCTTGTCGACGGGGACGTCGTCGGGACGCTCGTCGACCTCGACGCGCAGCTCGCCGGTCGGGCCGGTCTGGGCGGCGCCGATCAGGCCGCGGTGCTCGCCGGAGAGCGCTACGGCGCGGCCGCCGCCGGGCAGGCGGACCTGCTCGGTGACCTCGGCGATCGTGCCGACCTCGAGGAACTCGTTGTCGTGGCGCGGGACGAGCACGACACGCTCATCGTCGCCGACGTCGACCGTCAGCGTGATGCCCATGTTGGGGAAGACGACGGTGTCGTCGAGCGGGATCAGGCGCAGCAGCTGCTTCGGCTGCGAAGGCTCTGTCTGGGGGGTGTCTGCGGATGAGGTCATGTGCTTATGGCTCCATATGAGCTTACGAAAGTTTAGTTAGTATAGCGCGATTGGTTGCGGATGCAAGTAGTTCCGGGTGATGGCGGAAATCCGCATGGCAGAGCCAGAAATCGATCTCTCGTCGGCCTCTCATCGGTCCGTCATCGGATCTCTCATCGTGTGTTCGATGACGACCACGCCCCGCATGCGTGGCGTGGAGGGGTCGCACATGTGCGACCCCTCGGACGGCGCATGCGCCGTCCGCACGACCGGCCGCATGCGGCCGGTCGCAGACGGGTGCATGCTGCACCCGTCTGAACGACGACGATCGCGCCCGCTCACGACCCAGGCCGGACGGCGGCATCCCAAGCGGGCGGTACAAGCGGGGGATGGGCGATTCGATCGAGCGGCTGAGCTTCGAGTTGAGCACGCGTGCGCTTGCGGAGCAGGAGCGTGGGCTGTCGGGCCTCAGAGCAGGCGCCGGAACGGTGCTCGGAGCGGCGTCGGTCGCGGGATCGTTTCTCGGCGCGCGCGCCGCAGGGCACGCGCTCGACGTTTGGTCCGTGCTGGCGCTGATCGCGTTTGCGCTGTGCGTTGGCAGCGTGATCTGGGTGCTGCTCCCGCGTGACCTCGTATTGTCGTTTCGCGGCGAGGCGCTGGTCGTAGCGCGTGATGCCCTCGGGACGGACGACATGAGCGACTTCTACCGGGCGGTATGCAGCTGGATCGAGCCACATCTTCGAGCACAACCGCCGAACACTCGACGGTCTGGCGGCATGGCTCACGCGGGGGTGCGCGCTGCTTGCAATCGAGGTCGTCTTGTGGACAATAAGCATCACCGCCTGAACGAGAGTTGACGATGATCACTGACCCGCTGCCCGACGATCGCCCGCGAATCCGCCTTCCGCCCGGCTGGCCCGAGGAGGCCCCGCCGAACTTCGCGATTCGCGAAGGTCGCAGCGAGATCCTGATCCTTGCCGACCGCGTGGGCGAGCTGGTGAACCGACTTAGAGCATGGGCGCGCGGGCGCCGTCGCCCCGCGAGCTAGCAACGTGACCCGCATCGGCTGGGCGGCCACGGATCTCATGCAGGCGCGGCGGCGCCAACGGGCCGGCTCCGCCTCTGTGGCAAGGCGGAGCCGGCGCCGTTCGTCGGTCTAGATCCCCACTCCGTATTTGCTGCAGGTCGCGCTGAACGACCCACTCGGGCTGGCGCTCAGCTGGTTCAGCACGTTCTGCAGCGCCGGCGAGTCCTCGAACATGCCGATGTGCCCGACCGGATCGCTCGGGCACTGGCTCTGGAGCGTGATGTTCGTGACGCGCGCGCCGCTGAGGAACGCGTTGGCGTATGGCGTGACGACCTCGTCGTGCGTCGTCTGGATCACGACGTAGCGCGGGCCGGAGACGGTGTCGCCGCCGCTGAACAGCTTTTTCTCGAACGCGGAGCCGGCCTCCTGCTGGGGCAGCGCCGGCGCGCCGATCACTTCGAGGAAGATCGGCACGAGCAGCGACGCGAACGGGAACTGTTCGATCAGCGTCGTCAGGCCGCTGAGGGTCGTGCCGTGGTTGCTCGGCGAGAGGCCGATCAGCGTGTGCACCTTGCTAGCGCCGCCGAGGAACTTGAGGTAGTAGTTCGGCATCATGCCGCCCTGGGAGTGGCCGACCATGTCGACCTTCGACGCGCCGGTTTTCGACAGGACTTTGTTGACGAACGAGCTCAGTTCTTCGGCCGAGTGTTCGATGTTGCCGAGGCCGTCGACGCTGCCGAGCAGGCCCGAGAGGATCGTCTCGCCGTAGTTGAAGCCGTACACGCAGTAGCCGTTGTTGGCGAGCAGCGGCGCGAGCGTCACCCAGTTGGAGCCCTCGTCGGCGAACGTCGCGTGCACGAGCACGACCGGGTACGGATGCGCGGCGCTCGGTTTGCAGTTGTTGTTGCCGCCGGACAGCGCCGTCGGGTTCCACGTCTCGTTCCACGCGCCTTCGACGAGCGCTTCGCTGCCGTACGGCACGTACAGGCTGGCGCTCGCGTTCGCGCTCGCGACGGCGCCGACGGTGACGGCCAGCGCGGCGGCGATCAGCAACGTCTTGACTCTCGACATCGACATCCCCTCTCGTGTGTGTTCGAGCACAGCCCCCGCTGCACCCTCGATGCGAACGTATCCGCGCGCGGCGTGCGCTGTCAACGATCCGGCGCCGTTGTCTCCGGCGGCGCAACCGCCTCGTCGAAGCTGACGTCGACGCTCTCCTGCTCGACGCGCTCCTCGACCTCGGCCGAGGCGGTCAGCGCGCGCTTGTCGGCGTCGAGCAGCGGTTCGGAGAAGAAGCTGCGCGGCCACAGGCGGCGCGCGCGCACGACGTTGATCTCGGCGGCGAAGATGACGAGCTGCGCGCCGAGGTACAGCCACGCGAGCAGGCCGAGGACGACGGCGAAGACGCCGTACAGCGGCTGCGTGTGCTTGAGCAGGTGGTCGACGTAGTAGCCGCCGAGGTGCTGCAACAGCTGCCACAGGACGGCCGCGGCGATCACGCCCGGCACGTAGTCGCGCCACGGCACGTCGGCGGCCGTCAGCAGCTTGAACGCGGTCATGAACAGCGCGACGTTGACGACGAACGCGACGAGCACGCCGCCGGCGACGGCGAGCGCGCTGTGCGAGCTCGCGCCGACGAAGCCGGCGGCGACGGTCGAGACGATCGTCATCGTGCCGAGCACCGCCAGCATGCCGAGCCCGCGCGCGCGCGCGAAGACGAAGTTCGGGCGGCTCTTGAACGGCACGTCCCAGATCCGGTTGAACGCGTTCTGCGTCGCGCCGGTGATGCCCATGCCGGCGAGCAGCGCGCCGACGACGCCGATCGCGAGCGCCGCGGCGCTGCCTTTGAGCGCGTGCAGTTTCAGCGAGTCCGACAGCAGCGGAAACTGCCCGAGCGTGCCGTGCAGGATCTTCTGCTGGTCCTGCGGGTGGCCCTGCAGCACGAAGCCGAGGACCGTCACGAGCACGAGCAGCAGCGGGAAGATCGAGACGAACGCGTAGTAGGAGATCAGCGCCGCGAGCTGGCCGGCCTGGTCGTCGCTGAACTTCTTGTAGACGGCCGCGACGAAGCGCAGCCCGCGCGTGCGCTGCTGACGGCGGTCGATCGCGTGGAGCTTGTCGGTGATGCTCACGCGAATTGGGAGGGGGGTGTGCGGGAGCCGGTTGACGACATGCGTATGTGTCTACCCGATGCGCAGCGGAAACACGAGCCGCGCCAGGCGTGTCCCGTCCCACCGGAGGACGCGTTTCGCGCCGCAGCGTCGCCGACGACGTCGCCGTCGTCGCGTGCGCGCAACGCGAGCTGCTGCTGCGCGCACATCGCTTTCGCCTGCGACCGGACGATCTCGAAGACTGCTACAGCCAGGCGGTGCTCGAGCTCGTCGCGCACGCGCAAAGCGGCGGCGGCGCGTACGCGAGCAGGCAGCACATCGCGAACACGCTCGAGATGCGGTTCGTCTCGCGCGTTCGTGATCGCCAGCGCGCGCTGAGCGGACGCAGCCCGCTGCAGGCGGCGCTCGAGCAGGCGGCGCCGCTCGACCCGGGCGGCGAGTCCGGCGTCGACGTGCTCGACCGGCGCGCGGCCGTCGAGCGGCACGTGATCGCGCGCGAGGAACTGCGCGAGCTCGGGAACCTGGTGCGCGAGCTGACGCCCGATCAGCGCCTCGCCCTGGCGTCGCAGCTCGCGGGCGAGAGCGCTGACGAGCTGTGCCTGCGCACCGGCTGGTCGCACGAGAAGTGCCGCAAGCTCGGCCAGCGCGCGCGCCTGCGCCTGCGCGACCTGCTCGACGAGGGCGAGGTGCGCGTGTCCGATCGTCGCTGCCGCGTCGGAGCAGAGAGCGGGACCGACCTATGACGACGAATACCCCCACGCATAGGCCGGACGCCCAGGGCCGCCGGCCATCGGTTGGACGGACGACGGCGCGGCGATGCCCATCCGCGCGCACGCGGCCGGGAGCCTCGGATCTCCCCACCAGGCTTCCGGTCGCATGCGTGTCGGCACGTGACCTTGACGTCGATGCCCGAGTCGCGGGCGGCTCGCTCCAGGTCGGCGACGAGCTGCGCTCGCGGCGGGGAGGCTGACCGATGCAGCGGGTCGCGCGCGAGCGCTTTCGCGTCTACACGGAGGATCAGTTCCTCGCGGATCCGGCCGTCGTGCTCCACGACGCCTCCTCGCCGCTCGCCGACGGGCGCCGGCGCGGTCGGCTCGCGGCGGTGGCGCTCCTGATCGGGGCAATCGGGTCGGTGGGCGGTGTCTCGGCCGCGTGGTTGCTCGCGTCGCCTCGCCACACGCGGGTCGGTCGCGGGTCGCCGGATCGCAGGGCGTCGGCGACGACGGTTGCGGCGACGGCCGTCTCGACACGGGTGGCGACGATCGCGTCGAGCGCGTCCGCCAAGACAGCCGTCGCATCCAGTGTCGATGCGCGGCGGCGCGCCGCTGGGCGACGCAGCGTGCCGCCGCGACCGGCGGCACGCGGACGTACCGGCTCGCACGCCACGCGCTCACGCGATGCCGGCGCGCGGCGCGCGCAGCCGACGGTCGACAGCCGGTCGAGCGCGACCGTCGTCAGCGGCGGCGCCGCCGCGCAGGCGGGCGTTGTCGGGCGACTGCGGGCGGCCGCGGCGCCGCCGAGCACGGTCGAGCCGTCTCACAGGTCCGGGGAGTTCGGGTTTGAGCGCTGATCCGAACCCGGAGGGTGGAGCACGCCGCCCGCCGGCGGTGTCGATCACGACGCGCCCGCTGTGGCGAATGCGCCTGGTCGGCTCGCTGCCGCGCTACCTGCTCTACGCGACGTGCGCGTTCGGCCTGCTTGCGAGCGCGCGCTTCGCGATCTCGCCGCCGCGCTCCTTCTCCCGGGTGATCGAAGCCTCCGGGCGCGATCGGCGCGATCTCGCGGCGCAGGGCTACGCCGTCCTGTTCGTCCGTCGCTACCTCGCGTGGGACGCGACCGCGCCCCAGTCGAGCGAGGAAGCGCTCGGATCGATGATCGGTCCCGCGATCGACGCCGGCGCGGGCTTGACGCTGCCGCCGAACGGAGCGCAGCGCGTCCTCTGGGCGGAAGTCGTGCAGGAACGTGTGCCGTCGCCCGGGCGCCACGTGTACACGGTCGCGGCGCAGACCGACGCGTCGGGCCTCGTGTACGTGACGGTCACGGTCGTGCGCGACGGCGACGGCCGTGTCGCGATCGCTGGCTACCCGGCGTTCGTCGGCGCGCCGCTGTCGGCTCCGGGCCAGGCGGCTCGGGCAGGCGCCGAAGTGCTCGACGGCTCGCTGATCGCCGTCGCCGAACGGGCGCTTCGCAACTACCTCGCCGCCGCGCCGCAGGAGCTCGCCGCCGATCTTGCCGACGGCGCTGCGGTGTCGCTGCCCGAGATGCACCTGACGCTCGACTCGATGCAGCGGCTCGCGTGGTCGACGGACCGTCGCTCCGTGCTGGCGCTCGTGCAGGCGCAGGACGCGCGCGGCGCGCGTTACACGCTCGGCTACGAAGCCGACGTCGAGCAGGTTCACGGGCGCTGGGAGATCTCGGCGATCCAGACGGATCCAACGCAATGACGGCCGTGCACGCGGCCGGCGAGCCAGGGAAAGGAGCTGTGATGGAACAGGTTGGCGAGGCGGCTGCGTGGCCGGCGCCGGGACGGCGAGGACGGTGGGCGAGGCTCTTCGCTGCGGTCGCCTGCGGAGCGCTGCTGTGGACGTTCGCGATCGGGCTGCTCGCGCTGCCGGCGGCAAGCGGCGCCGTCGCGAGCTCGACGACTGGAGGCTCCGGTGCGGAACGCGCCGGGACACCGGAAAAGGGAACGGCGGGCTCGCTCGAAGCCGCCGCCGCCAAGGCCAGCACGACCGGACGCGCCGTCGCGATGAGCCTGATCGGCCTCGCGTTCGCGGTCGCGGCGACGGTGCTGGCGTTCCGGCGCGACTTCAAGGAGGCGGCCGGCGTGTTCGCGGTCGGGATCGTGTCGGTCCTGCTCGCGACGCCCGCCGGGGTGAGCCTGCTGCGCGACACCGTCAACTCGATCTTCGGCGCGTAGCGATGGAGATCCGCTCTTACCGACGCGTGTTCGAGCTCGAGCGGCGGATCTATCGCGTCGACCGCCTCCGGCTGAACCCGAATGGCGTGCCGGTGCGCGGCGTCGTCTACTTCCTCGCGCTGCTCGCCGGCTCGATGCTCGCCGCGCGCCTGCCAGTCGGCGGCCTCGTGGCCGGCGTGATCCCCTGGTACGCGCGCGACCTCGCGCTGCCGGGACTGCTCGCCGCGCTGCTCGCCGTCGTGCGGATCGACGGACGGCCGTTCCATCTCGCGGCGCACGCGCTGATCGGGTTCCGGTCGCGTCCGCGCCGGCTCGTGCGACTGCGTCGGCAGCGCGGGCCCGACCGCTCGGTCTGGACGCCTGCCCCGATCGCGATGGTCCCGGACGGATCCGATTCGCGGATCCGACGGTTGCGCTACACCGGCCCGGGGATCGTGCGCGTCGCGGTCGCCCACGAGCTCTGCGAGTCGCGCGGCCCGCTCGTCGGCGCCGGGTTGCGCACGCACCTGCGACTGCACGCAAGAGCCGACCGGGACGACTCGCGGCGGACGTGTCCCGAGATCGTCGTGCTCGCCCGCGGAACGCGTCTGAGCGCGCGCTGAGATGCGGCCGCCGCTGAGGTTCATCTACGGCAACTGCGTGTTCGCGCAGAGCTCGAGCGACGTCTGGGCGGCGTTCGCGATCGAGACGGCGAGCTATCAGTGGCTCGGCGAGGACGCCAAGCGCGCACGCCTGCTCGCGCTGCTCGGTGCGCTGGAGGCGATCGAGGCGGACGTCCAGCTGTTGCGCGTGACACGGGATGACGATGCCCGGGCGGCGCCGCGCTCCGGCGCGGACAGCCCGCATCGGCGGTCGCTGCGTGCGTACGCGGAAGCTCACGACCGCCGGCTCGCGGCGCTCGGCGCGGGTCGTCCGGAGCTGTTCGCGATCGTCAGCCTGAGCGAGCCCGAGCGCGATGTCGCGTCGCACGTCTCGCGTCTGGCCGAGCGCGCACCGTCGGAGCTGTGGCGGGAGCTGCGCGCGGCCTTCGCGCGACGCGACGCTCGGATGCTCCGGGCGTCGGAGCTCGAGCGGGTGCGCGTGCGCGCCGACCGCGCCCACGCGCGGCTCGCGGAGTTCCTCCCCGTGCGCGAGGCGCGCGGCGTGGAGCTCCAGTGGCTCGTCCGCCGCTGCTTCTGCCGCGGCCTCGGAGAGCCGCTCGTCGACGGGCTGCACGAGCCGCGCGCGCTCGTGTTCGAGCGCAACGGCGAGGCCGTTCTCGCGCCGCTGCAGGCCGACGTGATGCGCTGGACCGACAGCGTGGTGGAGGAGCGCGCGCGGTGCCTGTGGATCGAGGGCGAGCTGGGCGCAGGCTGGCAGGCGCAGCTCGTGCTCGGCGCGCTGCCCGAGCAGGTGCTGTTCCCGGGCGCTGGCGCCGAGCTGATGTTCGCGGCGCCCGAGAGCCTGCCGTTCGCGATCGACCTGTCGTTGAACGCGCGCTACCTGCCGAACGAGCTCGCGCTGCGGCTCGCGCGCAAGCGGATCCAGGACGCCGATCAGATCTTCCGCGCGGAGTCCGACGGCGAGCAGGGCGCCTCCGATCAGGGCTATGCGCGAACGCAGGAAGCGCGCGACCTGCTCGGCTACCTGCAGGCGTCGAGCCGGCCGCCGCTGCTGCGCGCGACGCTCGCGATCGCCGTCGCGGCGAGCGACGAGTCCGAGCTCGAGCGCCGCGTCGAGGCCTGTCGGCGCGCGTTCGGCGAGATCCGGCTGCACCGCCCGCTCGGCGATCAGCTGCAGCTGTTCGTGCAGCATCTCCCGGGCCAGCGCACGCGGATCGCCGGCTACGACGACATGCTGAGCACCGAGCAGGTCGCGGCGATGATGCCGACGGCCGCGCACTCGGCGGGGTCGCGCGGCGGGTTCTATCTGGGCCATACGTTGACCGGCTCGCGCCGGCCCGTGCGGTTCAACCTGCGCGAGGGATCGGACAGCGACCGCAATACGACGATCCTCAGCGTCGGCGCGCTCGGCTCGGGCAAGACGACGCTCGACCAGAAGCTCAAGTACGAGGGGTTCCTGCTCGGCGCGCGCATCGTCGACTGCGATCCGAAGGGGGATCACCGCTTCCACCTGCTCGACGACGTCGCGCCGTGCACGGAGTGCGTCACGCTGCGGCCCGACCCGGCGCTGCGCGGCGTGCTCGACCCGCTGCGCGTCGCGCCCGAGCCTCTGCGCCAGGACGCGGCCGTGTCGTTCCTGCGCGACCTGCTCCCCGGACGGGCCGATCCGGCATGGGAGACGGCCGTCGTCGGCGCCGTCGATCGCGTCGTGCGGCGAAGCGCGGAGCCGACGTGTCTCGAGGTCGTACGCGCGCTGTGCGACGGCGGTGCAGTCGAGGAGCAGGTCGGAAGAGCGCTCGAGGTCTACGCGCGCTCGGGCCTTACGCAGCTCGGGTTCGCCGATCCCGACGTGAAGCTCCCGGCGGTCGGGCATCGTCAGGTGACGTACCTGCCGATCCGCGACCTGCCGGGACCGGAGCCGGGCAGGCCGCGCGCCGAGTACTCGCAGGCCGAGCGGATCGGCGATCAGCTCGTGCGCCTGATCGCGATGTTCGCGATGCACCTGATGAGCAGCGAGCGCGAGCGGCTGAAGCTGTTCTCGTTCGACGAGGGCTGGCGCCTGCTCGGCGACCCGGCGGGCCGGCGGCTGCTCGCGTCGCTGCAGCGGATGGGGCGCTCGGAGCTCGCCGTGCCGATCATCAGCACGCAGCTCGTCAGCGACACGCTGCTGGGCGAGCGCGAGTCGCTCGAGAACCTGATCGGCGCGACGTTCGCGTTCGGCATGCGCTCGGAGACCGAGGCGGCGCGGGCGCTCGCGCTGCTCGGCCTCGATCCAGAGGACCGCCGGGCGCGGCAGGTATTGCTCGAGCTCGACGCCGGCCGTTGCCTGTTCCGCGATCACCACGGTCGCGTCGAGGCGATCCAGGTCGACGTCGTCGTGCCGTCGTTGCTGCGCGCCTTCTCGACGACGCCGGCGACGGCGTGAGCGGTCGGCGCGCTCGCATCGTGCGACTGGCCGTCGCATCGCTCGCGGGCGCGTCGGTGCTGGCGTGCACGCTCTCGCCGCCGGGCGCTCGTGCCGTCGTGCCGGAACGGGCGCCGAAACCGGCCCCGCCTCCGGCGCGGGCATCGCGCCGGGCCGACTCTGGGCCCGTGGCCCGCCCGCCGGCCGCACGACCGACCGGCGCCGCGTCGGGAGGCGGACCGCCGCTGACGACCGGGGTGGGCGCGGCGGCCAGCGACGAAGCGACCGCGCGCGCCGAAGGCGCGGTTGGGGAAGCGGACCCGCTCGTCAGCAACGGCCTCGGCAGCCCGACATGCCGCGGAGGGCTCGGGTCGGGCGCGCTGTCGAGCGGCGCTCGCGAGGACTGCGAAACGTCGGGATTCGTCGCGGCGGCGGCGCCGACCGGCGACTTCGGCGTCGACGTCCACATCGATACCGGGCCGCTCGGCCTCAGTTCCGGCGGTCTGCTGACGAGCGTGCAGGACCTGTGCGTCACGCCGCTTTGGATGGCGCTGGTCTGGGCGGTGCACGCGCTCGTCGTGATGCTCGAGTGGTGCTTCGCGATCGACCTGCTCGACAGCCCGTCGGTGCAGCTCGGGATCGCGCGCGGCCTGCGCGCGGCCCAGGCGACGTTCACCGCCCCGTGGCTCGCCGGTGCGTTCGCGGTCGGCGCGCTCGTCCTCGCGTACGACGGCCTCGTGCGCCGGCGGGTCGGCGAGTCGCTCGCCGGCGCGCTGCTCGCACTGGCGATGACGGCCGGCGCGTTCGGGGTGATGCTCAACCCGGCCGGCACGGTCGGCGCGCTCGGCGGATGGGCGAACCAGGCGAGCCTCGGCACGCTCGCGGTCAGCGCGCGCGGATCGCCGGTCGAACCTGCCGGGGCGCTCGACGGGGCGATGCGCACGGTGTTCGCGTCGGTGATCGAAGGTCCGTGGTGCTACCTCGAGTTCGGCGACGTCGGCTGGTGTCGAAACCCGGGCCGGCTCGACCCGCGCCTGCACGCCGCCGCGCTTGCGATCGCCGCCGAAGAGTCGGCACGGGCCGGCTGCGCGTCGGGAGGCGTGCCGTCGCGAGAATGCGTCGCGCGCGAAGGCGCCGACGGGCGTGCGCTGGCGACGAGCGCGCGACTGCTTCGCACGGCGCGAACGAACGGAGCGATCTTCCTGGCGCTGCCGGCGAACGGTCCGGAGCGGAACTCGATCAACGACTCGCGCTCGCTGCTGCGCGCGATCTGCCAGAGCGAAGATGCGACGCGATGTCGCGGGCCGAGCGCGAGCGAGGCCGAGTTCCGGACGAACCGCGGGACCTGGCCCAGGGTCGGAGGCCTGCTGCTGATCGCGGCCGGCGCGCTCGGGGTGCTGCTGCTGCTCGGGCACATCGCGCTGCGACTGCTGATGGCGGCCCTGTTCAGCCTGCTCTACCTCCTGCTCGCGCCGCTCGTCGCGCTCGCGCCGGCGCTCGGAGAGGGCGGACGTGAGCTGTTTCGCAAGTGGGCGGCGCGACTGCTTGCTGCGGTCGTGTCGAAGCTGCTGTTCTCGTTCGTGCTCGGCGCCGTCCTCGGCGTCGTCGCCATCCTGGCGGAGCTCGAAGCGCTCGGATGGTGGACCCAGTGGCTGCTGATGTCGGCGTTCTGGTGGGCGGCGTTCACGCACCGCCATCAGGCGCTCGAGCTCGCGGGGGCGCGGCGCGTGCCGCAGCGCCTTGGCGGACACCGCGCGGTCGTGCGCCGGGTAAGCGCGCTCGCCACACGCCGGCAGCTGCTCGAGCGCGTGCGATCGACGAAACGGCGACTCCAGCGACAGCCGCTGAGCGAGCACGGCGGCGGCGGCCTGCGGCGGGAGCACTCGACACCCGCGCGTACGGGGCGCGTGGCGCCGACGCGGTCGTCGGACGCGGGTCCGGCGGGAATCGACCGGCAGGCTCAGCGCCTCGTCGAAGCTGAACGCAGGGACGCCGAGGCTCGCGTCGCGGGAGCGAGTGCGATCGCCGCGCGGCTGGGCCTGTCGGACGCGCAGCTGGGGCGCGTCGGGCGCGAGCAGGCAACCGCCTCGGCGGCCGGCGATCGGCGGCGCGCGATGCGGCTGGCTTCGCGCGCCGCGCGAATCGAGGGCGAACTCGGCGCCGCGCGCGCCGGGCTAGCCGGGGCGAGTTCCGCGGTCGACGCCGAGGCGGGCGCGAGCGCGCGGGCGGCGCGCAGTCGAGACCGCGCCCGGTTCCTCGACGACCAAGCGCGGCTGCCGGGTGTCGTTCAGGCGCATCGCGAACGCACCACCGTTCGCCGCGACTATCCCGCGCTCGCCGGGCTCGTCGGTCGCGGGACGCGCGAATACGAACAGCTCGGCGCGCGCGAGCAGCGAATCGCGCGCCTTGCGATCGATCGCGAGTTGGCGCAGCGCCGCGACGGTGTACTGACGACGATCGGCGACGCGAGCGGCGCGGCCGGCGCGACGAGCGCGTGGTCGGCGCCGGAGGCGAGCCCGCCGCGCGCGACGCCCGCAGGCCAGGCGGACGTCGCCCGAGCGCGCGTTGCGCCGATCCCATGGCGAGAGCCGGAGCTCGTTCGTCCCGAGCGACGCGATGCGTCGGAGTCGACCGTGATGCGAGATGCGCGCGCGGTCGCCGAACGACGCAAACGCCAGCTCGGGACGGGTCGTCCGTGAGCGCCGGTTCACTCGCGGCGCAGCCCCGCCGGAGAGGGGCCCGCGCGATCGTCGCGGCGCCGCTGGTCGTCGTCGGGCTGCTCGGTGTCGCGCTCGTGCTGGCGGTCGTGGGCGCGCTGGGCGGCGCCGGGCTCGCGACGAGCTTCGAAGCCGGCGGGGGGACGCCAGGCGCGACGCCGTCGGCGCTGGCTCGCCGCGAAATCCCTGCTCGCTACCTGCAGCTGTACGCGCAGGCGGCCGGCCGCTACGGGCTCGACTGGGCGGTGCTCGCGGGCGTCGGCAAGGTCGAGTGCGACCACGGGCGCGATCCCGATCCGTCGTGCAGCCGCGAGGGCGCCGTCAATGCGGCCGGAGCGGGAGGGCCGATGCAGTTCATCGCGTCGACCTGGGCTCAGTACGGCGTCGACGGCGATGGCGACGGCAGGGCGAACCGGTGGGACCCGGCCGACGCGATCTTCTCGGCCGCCAACTATCTCTCGAGCAGCGGCGCCCCGCGCGACTATGGCCGGGCGCTGCTCGCGTACAACCACGCCGGCTGGTACGTCGCCGAGGTGCAGGCGTGGGCGGCGCGCTATCGCGGATCGACGCTCTCGCAGGCATCGCACTCGCAACTGCTCGCGGCCGCGAGCGCCGGCGAAGCGGTGCCCGACACCGCGCTGGCGGCCGAGACGTCGACGCCGGTTCGCTTCATCGCCGGCGTCCGCGCCGAGCTGTCGCCGGACGACGGACACGTGGCGCTCGTGCCGGCCGCGGCGCCGCCCGTCGTCCAGGCGATGATCGTCGCGGGCAACGAGCTACAAAGTCTTCCGTACGGCCCCGGCGGGCACCCCGACCCGCGGGGCGCGCTGGAAGAGGACTGCTCGAGCACGGTCAACTACGTGCTCTACCGCTCGGGTGTCAGGCCGATCGCGGAAATCGTGCGCGACAACCCACTCGCGCAGGACTACGTCGGCTGGGGAGCGCCCGGCCCCGGCCGCTGGGTGACGATCTACTCGACGACGGCGCCGACCGATCATACGTTCATCGTCATCGCGGGATTGAGGCTCGACACGA
This sequence comes from uncultured Solirubrobacteraceae bacterium, assembly GCA_963782925.1. Taxonomy (GTDB): domain Bacteria; phylum Actinomycetota; class Thermoleophilia; order Solirubrobacterales; family Solirubrobacteraceae; genus Palsa-744. Next base: position 211,729 of record CAWALH010000002.1, on the reverse strand, counting down.
GCCACAACGGTACCGACGTCGGGCCGAACCGCGACGAAGACGGACCGCGCTGGCGCATCCTCGACCAGATCCCGACGTGGGCGCACTGGTCGGTGCGCCATCCGCCGGGGTTGTAGCCGCGGCGGTCGCGTGGTGGTCGGGTGAAGGGGTCTGTCGAGGCAATGCGGCGCCTCTGGCGGAACCTCCGAAGAGAGGGGGATACGGGCAGCGAACGCGACGAGTGGCGAGTTGAGGTTGTCGGGATCCTTGGCGACTCTCGCCAGCCGCCGACGGAGAGGATGCTCGTGATGCTTCGCTCGGTGGCGCTCGAGCAGCTTTCGATCCAGGCCGCTACGGCGGGGAATCTCGACACCCAAGCCGCAGGGGCGCTTGCGGGAGCCGCCGGATTGGCCGCGGTCGATCTCGCGCTCGGTAGGTGGACGGCCCCGCTCGTGCTCGCTCTGATCTCTTCTACGTACTCGATCCGGACGATCCTCGAGACGGGTCTTCGGGCGAGCGGGCCGTCGCCGGGCGAGATCTTGAACGGTCGTGATTTCATCGACGAGCGCGGCCACCAGGTGACCCTCAGCGATTCCGAGACCGAAAGCGTGGTTCTCGGCGACCTGGAGAAGGCGATCCGCCAGAACGGCCGACGGCTCGGACGAAAGGCGAGAACGGTCTTTCGAGCAACGGCGTCGCTTCTGTTTGGATTGGCCGTGCGCGTTCTGTTGCAGGCGATGATCGACTCATCGGCGCCGTAGACTGTTGTCATGCACCGCCCGAACGGAGAACCGGTTTCGCCCGAGGAAGTGGTAACCGCCACGCCGGAGCAGCTCGAGCGCGCGCGAGCAAGCGAACGTTTCATCTTCAAGCCGCTCTTCGTCCCGACCGGGCCGCTCGCTCCTGCCTGGCTTCGCAGACTGATCGACCGCGATTGGGTGCCCGACCCGACGCCGCCGTACGCGCATCCGCCGCGCGACTGACGCGGGCAGGCGCGCCGCGCGCCTGTAAGGTGCGCTCATGCCGACCCGCAAGGTCGACTACCTCTTGATCGGCGGTGGCCTCGCCTCCGCCAACTGCGCGCGCTGGCTGCGCGAGGAAGGCGCCGACGGCTCGATCGTGCTCGTCGGGCGTGAGCCCGATCCGCCGTACAACCGCCCCGAGTGCACGAAGGGCTACCTGCGCGGCGAGGAGTCGCGCGAGGAGACGTTCTTTCGCCCGAACGACTGGTGGGGCGAGCAGGACGTCGAGCTGCTGCTGCGCACGAGCGTGACCGGCTTCGACGTCGCGACGCGCACGGCGAAGCTGTCGAACAAGGACGAGCTCGAGTTCGGCAAGGCGCTGCTGGCGACAGGCGCGAACGTGCGGCGGCTGAACGTCGAGGGCTGCCATCTCGAGCAGATCCACTACCTGCGCACGCTCGGCAACTCCGACGCGATCCGCGAGGCCACGAAGGACGCCGAGCACGTCGTGCTGATCGGCGGCTCCTACATCGGCTGCGAGGTCGCAGCATCGTTGAGCAGGCTCGGCAAACGCGCCACGATCGTGATGCAGGAGACGCACACGCTCGAACGCGGCTTCGGCGCGAACGCCGGACGCTTCTTCCAGCAGCTGCTCGAATCGCACGGCGTCACCGTGCACGGCGAGGACGAGCTCGAGCGCTTCGACGGCGAGGAGCGCGTCGAGAAGGTGATCACGCGCGGGGGCCTCGAACTGGTGGCCGACGCGGTCGTGGTCGGCGCCGGCGTGACACCGGACATCCAGCTCGCGCAACGTGCCGGGATCGAGCTCGGCGAGCGCGGCGGAGTCCGCTGCGACTCGCGCCTCGAAAGCTCGACGCCCGGTGTGTTCGCGGCCGGCGACATCTGCGAGTACGAGTCGCTCGTGCACGACGGCGAGCACGTGCGCATCGAGCACTGGGACGTCGCGTTCAACCACGGCAAGACGGCGGCGCTGAACATGCTCGGCAAGGACGTGCCGCACACGGTCGTGCCGTACTTCTACTCGGTCTTCGCCGACTGGGGCGAACTGGAGTACGTCGGGCCGGCGCACGAGTGGGACGAGGAGATCCTGCGCGGCTCCTTCGACGACGGCGCCTTCACGAACTGGTACCTGAGGGACGGCGTCGTCAAGGCGGCGCTCACGTGGGGACGCTCCGACGATCTCGACGCCGCACGCGGGCTGATCGTCGCGGGCAAGGCGCTGGACCAGGCGCAGCGGGCGGCGCTCGGCGACGCCGACAGCGAGCCGGACGCGCTGGGGCGCTAGCCGGCGAGGGGGAGGGATGTCGACGATCGCGGGAGCAGTCCCGCAGTTCACGCGCGAAGCGGAACACCTGCTGCGCGCGCCCGGGCGCTTCGAGTGGTCGACCGTCACGCTGCTGGCGCTCGTCGTCTACGTCTACGCCGTCGAGATCCAGCGCGAGAACTGGAGCGCGATCCTCGCCGGCCTCGCCTTCTGGCTGATGGACTGGTTCAACGAGATCGTCAACGCGCTCGTGCTGCACTTCGACGGCCACGCCGCGCTGTGGACGGTGACCGGCTCGAGCAGCTTCGTGATCCTGATCGGTCTGACCGTCGAGATCTCGCTGTTCTTCGCGATCAACGGAATCATCTTCACCAAGCTCCTGCCGGCCGACCGCTCCGCGCGAATCCTCGGCCTGCCCAATCGCTGGGCCGTGGCGATCGGCCTGTCGCTCGTATCGGTCGGCGTCGAGCTGCTGCTGCACGCCGACGGCGTCTTCCACTGGTACTACTGGTGGTGGAACGTCGCCAGCTTCCCGGTGATCGTCGTGCTCGGCTACCTGACGTTCTACGTCGTCGCGTTCGTCGTCTACGACACGCCGCGCCGCGCACGTCAGCTGCAGATCGTCGGCTCGCTCGCCGCGCTCGATCTCGCGGCCGGACTCGTGTTCGGGCCGCTGCTCGGCTGGATCTGACCGCAGTTCCGAACGCCGCGCTACGACTCTCCCCCGTTCGCTCGCCCGGCGAACCCGGTCGGCGTGCGGTGCAGCTCGTGCGAGGAGATCACGCGGTCGATCAATCCGTACTCACGCGCCTGCTCGGCGGTGAAGTAGCGGTCGCGGTCCATGTCGTCGTGTACGCGCTCGATCGGCTGGCCGGTGTGGCGCGCGTAGATCTCGTCGATGTGGCGGCGCAGCTCCAGCGTCTCCTTCGCGTGGATCTCGATGTCGGCCGCCTGTCCCTGAAAGCCGCCCGACGGCTGGTGGATCAGGATCCGGCTGTTCGGCAGCGCCATCCGCTTGCCCGGCGCGCCGCCGGCGAGCAGCAGCGAGCCCATGCTCATCGCCACGCCGAAGCAGATCGTCTGCACGTCGGGCTTGACGAACTGCATCGTGTCGTAGATCGCGAGGCCCGAGTAGACGACGCCGCCCGGCGAGTTGACGTACAGCGAGATGTCCTTCTCGGAGTCCTCGGACTCGAGGTGAAGGAGCTGCGCGACGACGAGGTTCGCGACCTGATCGTCGACCGGCGTGCCGATGAAGACGATCCGCTCGTTCAGCAGGCGGCTGTAGATGTCGAACGAGCGCTCGCCGCGCGCGCTCTGCTCGACGACCATCGGAACCAGGGGCATTGGGCTATCCTTTCGACAACTTGACGGTTGTCAAAACACCATAGCAACCAATCGGTTGTCAAGGAGGTCGAGATGGCGGAGCGGACGCATGAGCGAGCGGCGGCTCGCACGGAGGTCGAGATCGACGCCTCGCCCGAGGAGGTCTGGGAGGCGCTCGTCACCGAGGAGGGGCGCGAGACTTGGCTCCAGGAGCCGGATCGCGAGGTCTACATCGAGGTCGTCGAAGCGCCCAGTCGCCTCGTCTGGTGGTGGGGCGACGGCGACGAGCCGGCGACCCGCGTCGAGTTCGAGGTCGTCGCCGCGCCGACCGGCACGCGTGTCGTCGTGACCGAGTCCGAGCCCGACTTCCCGATCGTGCTGCTCGCGATGAGCTTCGCGCGGGTGGCCGCTTGAGCGGGCAGCCCGGCGCCGGCGGCGTGCATCGAGACGACGAGCTCGGGCAGGTGTTCGCCGCGCTCGCCGACCCCACGCGCCGGGCGATGATCGATGCGCTGTTGCGCGACGGCACGACGACCGTGCCGGCGCTCACGGCCGAGCTGCCGATCACGCGCCAGGCCGTCGCCAAGCACCTCGCCACGCTCGACCACGCCGGCCTCGTCGAGCGCGCGCCGGCGAGCGGGCGCGAGGTGCGCTACCGCCTGCGCGACGGCGCGCTCGTCCCCGCCAGCGCGTGGCTCGCCGAGACCGAGTCCGCCTGGGAGGATCGTCTCGCGCGCCTGAAGGGCGCCGTCGAGCGCAAGGCCTGACGCTCGGGTACGCTTCACCGTTCAACGGCCGGTGGTCGAGGGAAGTCGGTGCGAATCCGACGCGGACCCGCCACTGTGACCGGGGATGCCAGCCGCGGCGCGCGACAGCGCGCAGCCACCGGGACCGCCTTCGCGGCTCGGGAAGGCGCGGAGAGGTAGGCCCGGGAGCCAGGAGACCAGCCTCCGGCCGAAAGCCCACAAGCCCTCGTGGAAAGGGGTTGGCTCACATGTCCCACTCGCTCCGTATTGCCCGAAAGCGCTCGACGCTGCTCGCGTCCCTGACGCTCACGCTGCTCCTGCTCGCCGTGCTCGCGCTCGCCGGCGCGCCGGCCGCGCTCGCCGGACCGTCGGTCACCGTTCGCGTCGAGGGGCTCAACCAGACGCTGCTGGCCCCGACCGAAGTCACGACCGACCCGACGCCCGTCGTCAAGGACGGCAATTCGGCGCACAGCTGCGGCGGCCTGACCGCCGCCGGCGCGCTCGAGCGCGCCACCGCCGGCAACTGGGGCGGCGAATGGTTCGAAGGCTTCCACGGCTACTCGGTCGAAACGATCCTCGGCGAGACGCACGCGTTCGAACCGGGCGCCGCGGCGAACTACTTCTGGAGCTTCTGGCTCGACGACAAGGCCGCCTCGACGGGCATCTGCGAAGGCGAACTGCAGTCCGGCCAGAGCATCCTGCTGTTCCCCGAATGCTTCAGCGAAACGGGCGCCTGTCCGGCGCCGCCCAACCCGCTCGCGATCTCCGCGCCGGCGCTCGCCGAACGCGGCGCGCCGATCGCCGTGGCCGTCACCTCCTACCCGAACGCCGGCGGCAGCGCGTCGCCCGCGGTCGGGGCTGCGGTGACCGGCGGCGGCGCCGGCGCGATAACCGACCCCAGCGGGCACGCGACGCTCACGATCCCGCAGGTCGGCAACGTCCAGCTGCAGGTCACCGCACCGGGGTCGGTGCGCACGGAGACGACCGTCTGCGTGCACGACGGCAACGACGGCAACTGCGGCACGCCGGTCCAGTCCGGCACGACCGCCGCGACGACGTCGGCGCCGACCGGCGCCCCGTATACGGGCCCGTACGCGCTCGTCGCGCGCGCGAGCGACGTGCTCGACGGCCACGTCTATCCGTCCGGGCGCGCGCCGCGCGTGCTGAGCGGGACGGTCGCCGCGCACACGAGCGTCACGTCGGTCAGCCTCAGGCTGCGCCGCAGCTTCCGCGGGCGCTGCTGGGCCTACGACGGCGCCAGCGAGCGGTTCGTGCGCGTTCGCTGCGGGCGCGGCGGCTTCTTCCCGGTCTCCTCGTCGCCGAGCTTCTCCTACCTGCTGCCCGGCGCGCTCGCGCCCGGGCGCTACGTGCTCGACATCGAGGCCGGCGACGCCGCCGGCAACCGCACGAGCCTCGCGCGCGGCGCCTCGCGGGTCGTGTTCTATGTCCGGTAGGAGCGCCCTCGCCGCGGCGGCGGTCGCCGCCGCGGCGCTGCTCAGCGGCTGCGGGCTCGGCCCCGGCAAGGCGCCGAGCGCCGTGCAGCTGCTCGTCACGCGCGACTTCGGCGCGACGGTCGTCGGCTCCTCGGGCGCGCCGAACGTGCACGGCGAAGAAACGGTCATGCGCCTGCTGATGCGCAACGCGCAGGTCTCGACGCGCTACGGCGGCGGCTTCGTGCAGAGCGTCGACGGGCTCTCCGGCGGCCAGGAAGGCGGTCGGCCGGTCGACTGGTTCTACTACGTCAACGGCGTCGAGGCGGGCAAGGGCGCCGCCTCGACGAACGTCCACCCGGGCGATCACATCTGGTGGGATCGCCACGACTGGTCGCAGACCGACGACGTGCCGGCGGTCGTCGGCTCGTTCCCCGAGCCGTTCCTCAACGGGATCGAAGGCAAGCGCCTGCCGGTCCGCGTCGAATGCGCGGCGGTTGGCGCGCAGGCGTGCAACACGGTCACCGCGCGGCTGCGCGGCGCCGGCGTTCCGGCGGCGATCTCGGGGCTCGGCAGCGGCATCGGCGCGCTGCAGACCCTACGCATCGCGGTCGCGCCGTTCGCCTCGCTCGAGACCGACCCGGGCGTTCGCGGGATCGCGCAGGGGCCGCGCACGAGCGGCGTCTACGCGAGCTTTCAGGCGCACGGCGCGACGCTCGAGCTGCTCGACGAATCCGGCCGCGCCGTGCAGGCGCTCGGCGCCGGCGCCGGCCTGATCGCCGCGACGCGCACCGGCGAAGAAGCGCCCGTGTGGGTCGTGACGGGAACCGACGAAGCCGGCGTCGCGCGCGCCGCGCAGGCGTTCGACACGGCGACGCTGCACGACCGCTTCGCGCTCGCCGTCGGCCCGGCGGGCGCGCTCGCGCTGCCGCGGAGGGGCTCGTGATCGGCTCGGTGCTGCTCTACCGGCGCCTGGCGAGCCCGCTGCACGCGACGCGCGCGAGCATCGCGGCGCTGTGGTCGCTCGCGCTCGTCGCAGCCGCGCTGATCCTCTACCACCCGCTCGCGCTGCTCGCGCTGACGCTCGCCGTGCTCGGCGCCGGCGCCGGCGCCGGCGTGGGACGGAGGCTGGCGCGCTCGCTGCGCACGGCGGCGATCGTCGCCGTGCCGATCGTGCTCGTCAACGTGCTCGTCGCCCGCGACGGGCTGACCGTGTTCGCTCGGCTCGGCGACCTCGGGCCGTTCGGCCGCGGCGACCTGACCGTCGAGGCGCTCGTCTACGGCGCCGTGATCGCGCTGAAGGTGACGCTGCTGATCCTGATCACCTCGCTCGCCTCGCTCGCCGTCGACCCCGACGAGCTGCTGCGCGGCTTTCGCCGGCTGTCGTTCCGCTCGGCGCTGACGGCGACGCTCGCGACGCGGATGCTGCCGGTGCTCGCGGCCGACGCGCAGCGTCTCGCCGAGGCGCAGCGCACGCGGCCGGGCGCCGCCGCGCGCGGGGCGCGCGGGCGGGTCGCACTGCTGAGCGCCGTGATCGGCGGCTCGCTCGACCGCGCGATGGACGTCGCCGCGACGCTCGAGGTGCGCGGCTACGCGACGACCCGCCCGACACGCATACATCGGCGCGGCGCGCGCAGCCCGCTCTCGCGCCACGACCTCGCGTTCGCCGCCTCCGCGCTCGCGACGCTCGCGCTCGCGCTCGCGGGGCGTCTCTCGAACGTCGCCGCGTTCGACTCCTACCCGCGGATCGAGATGCACCTCGACGCCGGCACGATCGCGCTGTGCGCGGCGCTGATCGCCGCCGTGCTGCTGCCGTTCTGCGACCGACGGGGGATCGCGCGGTGAGCGCGCTGCTGTCGTTCGAGGGTGTTACCTACCGCTACCCGGGCGTCGAACGCCCGGCGCTCGACGCGATCGACCTCGCGATCGGCGCCGGCGAGTTCTGCGTGCTGGCCGGGCTCTCGGGTAGCGGCAAGTCGACGCTGCTGCGCGCCGCGTGCGGGCTCGTGCCGCACTTCCACGGCGGGCGCTTCGCCGGCCGTGTCGAGCTCGGCGGGCTCGACACGCGCGAGCACGGCCCGGCGCGGCTCGGCTCGCTCGCCGGCGTGCTGTTCCAGGACCCCGAGACGCAGCTCGTCACGAGCACCGTCCGCGCCGAGCTCTCGCTCGCGCTCGAAGGCCGCGGCGCCGGCGGCGCGGCGGTCGCGCGCGGCGTCGAGGAGGTCGCGCTCGCGCTCGGCATCGACGCGCTGCTCGACCGCGCGACGCACGGGCTCTCCGGCGGCGAGAAGCAGCGCGTCGCGCTCGGCGCGGCGCTCGTCGGGCGCCCGCGCGTCGTGCTGCTCGACGAGCCGACCTCGCAGCTCGACCCCGTCGCCGGCGACGAGCTGATCGGGCTGCTGCGACGGCTGAACGAGGAGTGGGACACGACGATCGTGCTCGCCGAGCATCGTCTCGAGCGCTGCCTCGGCGCCGCCGACCGCGTGATCGCGCTCGAGCGCGGCGCGCTCGCCTGCGACGGCGACCCGGCGACGTTCCTGCGCTGGGCCGAGCGGCGCGCTCCGGCGCTGCAGACGCCCGGCGCGAAGCTGTTCGCGCTCGCCGGCCTGCAGCCGCCGCCGGTCGCCGTCAGGCAGGCGCGCGCGACGCTGCGCTCGCTCGCGCTGCTGCCGGAGGCGGACGAGACGAGCGCGGCCGCGCAGGCCCCCGCGCCGGCGCGGCCCGCGCGCCGCCGCCGGCTGCGGCGCAGCGACTCGCCGAGCGCGGCGCTCGAGCTGCGCGGCGTCTGGCACGAGCTGCGCGACGGCCCGGCGATCCTGCGCGGGGTCTCGCTGTGCCTGCAGCCCGGCGAGAGCGTCGCCCTGATGGGGCGCAACGGCGCCGGCAAGTCGACGCTGCTGCGCCACGCGGCCGGGCTGCTCGAGCCGACGCGCGGCAAGGTCCAGCGCGCCGGGCGCGTCGCGCTGCTCTTGCAGAACCCCGGCGACTACTTCATCCACGAGCGCGTCGAGCAGGAGGCCTCGGCCGAGGCGCTCGCGAGCGTCGGGCTGAGCGCGCTCGCCTCGCGCAACCCCCGCGACCTGTCCGGCGGCGAGCGCCAGCGGCTCGCGCTCGCGATCGTCGCCGGCGCCGGCGACGACGCGCCCGCCGTGCTCGCGCTCGACGAGCCGACGCGCGGGATGGACCGCGAGGCGAAGGCCGAGCTCGCCGCCGAGCTGCGCCGGCGCGCGGGGGAGGGGCAGGCGGTGATCGTCGCCACGCACGACCCCGAGTTCGCGGCGGCCTGCGCCGAGCGCGCCGTGCTGCTCGCCGACGGCCGCGCGATCGCCGACGGTCCGACCGCGGAGCTGCTCAGCGGCGGCTGGTACTTCGCGACCGAGACGGCGCGGATCCTTGGCGGCGCCGGCGGCGCGCTGCTGCCCGAGCAGGGCGCCGAGCTGCTGCGCCGCGACGCGCGCGTGGAGATCGCGCTGTGAGCTGGCCGCTCGCGTCGTTCACGATCGTCGCCGTCGTGCTCGCGATCGGCTGGCTCGCGTACGAGCGCGCGCGCCCGTCGGCGCGGATGGTCGCCGTCGTCGGCACGCTCGCCGCGATGGCCGCGCTCGGCCGCGACGCGTTCGTCGCGCTCCCCGACGTCAAGCCGATCACCGCGATGACGCTCGTCGTCGGCTACGCGCTCGGGCCGCTGCCCGGCTTCAGCGTCGGCGCGCTCGGGATGCTCGCGTCGAACTTCGTCCTCGGACAGGGCCCGTACACGCCGTGGCAGATGGCCGCGTGGGGCTTCGTCGGGCTCGCCGGCGCCGCGCTCGGCACGCTCTCACGGCGACGCCTCGGGCGCCTGCAGCTGGCGCTCGCGTGCGCGCTCGCCGCGCTCGTCGCGAAGGAGGTGATGAACGCGTACACGTGGTCGATCGGCGCGAGCCACACGCCGGCGGCGTTCCTCGCGCTCGCCGGCACGGCATTGCCGTTCGACGTGACCGACACCGTCGCGAGCTTCCTCTTCGGCCTCGCGTTCGCGCCCGAGCTGGCGCGGCTGCTCGGCCGGATGCGCGCGCGGATGGACGTGACGTGGGAGCCGCACGAGGCGCCCGCGCTGTCCGAGCCGCCGCCCGTCCCCGCCCTGAGCCGGCTCGGAGCCCCCGGACCGCTGCCCGCCGTCGTTTTCGCGCTCCTCGCGCTCGGCGCTGCGCTGATCGCGCCGCGCGCGGCCGTGGCGGCGTCGCTGGGGCGCGAGCTCTCCTACCTCTCCTCGGCGCAGAGCGCCAACGGCGGCTTCGGCGCGGCGTCGGGGCAGCGCAGCAGCGAGCTGTACACGGGCTGGGCGGCGATGGGGATCGCCGCGGCCGGGCGCAACCCGGCGAGCGTCCGCCGCGGCGGACGCTCGGTGCTCGACGGTCTGCGCGCCGAAGCGTCGACGCTCGGCGGCGTCGGCGACGCCGAGCGCACGATCCTCGCGCTGCGCGCGTGCGGCGCCTCGGCGTACTCGTTCACGGGCCGCAACCTCGTCGCCGAAGTGCTGCGCGCGCGAGCGCGCGACAGGTCGTTCGAGGAGCAGGTCAACCTGACCTCGTTCGCGATCCTCGCGCTGCGCGCCGTCGGGCACTCGCCGTCGTTCGGCGCGATCCGCGAAGCGGCCGGCTGGGTCGAGCGCCAGCAGAACGCCGACGGCGGCTTCGGCTTCGGCGGGCGCGGCTCGCCGAGCGACGTCGACGACACCGGCGCGGCGCTGCAGGCGCTCGCCGCCGCCGGCGCGCGCGACAGGCGCTCGCTCGAAGCGGCGATCGCGTATCTGGTGCGCTCACAGAACCCCGACGGCGGCTTTCCACAGCGCTACGGCGGCGAATCGAACGCGCAGTCGACCGCGTGGGCCGTGCAGGGGCTGATCGCCGGCGGCCGCGCGCCGGCATCGGTCCGCCGCCGCGGCAGCCGCTCGCCGCTCGGCTACCTCGAAAGCCTGCAGGCGCCGGACGGCAGCGTGCGCTACTCGCGCACGAGCGCGCAGACGCCCGTGTGGGTGACGGCCCAGGCGACGATCGCGCTCGCCGGCAAGACGTTCCCCGTCGGCTGACGAGCCGCAACGGACACCGTCCGCGGTGCTTTAGGGCCGCTTTTGGCGCCGCTTCTACCCTTGAGGGATGCCAGTCCAGGCCTACAGCGCGGCGGCGCTGCCGCGCGCGCGCGAACGGGCCGCTCCCGCCGCGCGCGCGGGCACCCTCGCGCCGCCGCTCGCGCTCGCCGCGCTGTGCGCGCTCGGCCTGGCGCTCGTGTGGGCGCTCGCCGAGCACGTCTACGCGTTCGAAATCCGCGACACTGCGCTGCTGCGCGACTTCACGCAGCTCGACGGGCCGCACGTCGGCGCCGTCTGCAAGGCGCTGCTCGGCCTGCTCAACCCACTGCTGTTCACGATCTGGGGCCTCGCGCTCGTGCTGTTCGCGATCGCGCGCTCGCGGCCGCGAACCGCGATCGCGGTCGTCGCCGTGATGGCGCTCGCGCCGCTCAGCGCCGAGCTGCTCAAGCAGCTGCTGGCGCACCCGCACGTACGGATCGGCTGGACGCACATCGGCGCCGCGTCGTGGCCGAGCGGGCACGCGACGGCGGCGACCGCGCTCGCGCTGAGCGCCGTGCTCGTGACGCCGGCGCGCCTGCGCCCGGCGGCGCTGATCGGCGCGCTCGCGTTCATGCTCGCCGTCGGCGCCGCACTGCTGATCCGCGAATGGCACCAGCCGAGCGACGTGCTCGGCGGCTATCTGCTCGGTGCGCTGTGGGTCTCGCTCGCGCTCGCCGCGCTGCGCTTCTCAGAACGGGGCCAGCCACCGTCGCGCGCGCGAGACGGAGACGTGGCGCAGCGCCCGCCCGGCGTCTAGGAGCCGGGCTCGCGCTCGGCGGCGTCGTGCGCGCCGGGCTGCCACAGCGGCTCTGACGCGGCGCCCTGCTCGGACTCGTCGTTGGCCGCGCGGCTGAGGATGAACAGCAGGTCCGACAGGCGGTTCAGGTAGCGCACGACCTCGGCGTTGCCCTGCTCGCCGACGGCGATCGCGCGGCGCTCGGCGCGCCGGCAGACCGTGCGGCAGACGTGCAGCTGCGCCGCGGCCGGCGTGCCGCCGGGGATCACGAACGAGCGCAGCGGCGCGAGCGTCGCGTTGACCTCGTCGCACGCGTGCTCGAGCCACTCGGTGTACTCGGGCTCGACGCGCAGACGCTCGCGCGCCTCGCCGTCGGCCGCGGGCGGCGGGACCGAGAGATCCGCGCCGAGGTCGAGCAGGTCGTTCTGCACGCGGCGCAGCCACTGCGCGAAGCGCGCCGGCAGGCCGGGGGCCAGCAGCGCGACGCCGATCGTCGCGTTCAGCTCGTCGACGGTGCCGTACGCCTCGACGCGCGGGTGCAGCTTGGAGACGCGGCTCATGTCGCCGAGGTGCGTCTCGCCGCCGTCGCCGAGCTTCGTGTAGATGCGCGTCAGGTTGACCGTCATGCGTGCCTCGATGATAGGTGCGCGGCGAGCGTCTGTGCCGGTGGGCACACCGCGCGTCGGCGCGATGGGATACGTTCCCGCCCTTCATGCGGATCGGCGTCCCGAAGGAGACGGCCGCGGGCGAGCACCGGGTGGCGCTCGTGCCCGAGGTCGTCGGCAAGCTGAAGGCGAAGGGCCTGGAGATCGTCGTGCAGAGCGGCGCGGGCACCGACGCACTCGTGCCCGACGCGGCGTTCGCCGACGCCGGCGCGCAGGTCTCAGACGACGCGCGCGAGATCTGGCGCAGCGACATCGTCCTGACGATCGCGCCGCCCGACCCCGAGCAGGTTCGCTCGCTGGGGCAGGGTTCGATCCTGGTCGGCTTTCTCGCTCCACTGTCGAGCCCGCAGACGACGAAGGCGCTCGCCGACGCCGGCGCGACGGCGTTCGCGATGGAGGCGATCCCGCGGATCTCGCGCGCGCAGTCGATGGACGCGCTCTCCTCGCAGGCGAACGTCGCCGGCTACAAGGCCGCGCTGCTCGGCGCCGAGGAGATGGGGCGCTTCTACCCGATGCTGATGACCGCCGCCGGCACGATCCCGCCGGCGAAGGTGCTCGTGCTCGGCGTCGGCGTCGCCGGCCTGCAGGCGCTCGCGACGGCGAAGCGGCTCGGCGCGCGCACGACCGGCTACGACGTGCGCCCGGAGGTCGCCGAGCAGGTCCACTCGCTCGGCGCGATGTGGCTCGACCTCGGCCTCGAGGCCAGCGGCGAGGGCGGCTACGCGCGCGAGCTGACCGACGAGGAGCGCGCCTCCCAGCAGCAGGCGCTGACCGACGCGATCAAGGGCTTCGACGTCGTCATCACGACGGCGCTCGTGCCGGGGCGCCCGGCGCCGAAACTCGTCACCGCCGAGGCCGTCGAAGGAATGAAGCCCGGCTCGGTGATCATCGACATGGCGGGCGAGGCCGGCGGCAACTGCGAGCTGACCGAGCCGGGCCAGACGGTCGTCCGGCACGACGTCAAGATCGTCTCGCCGCTCAACCTGCCCGCGAGCATGCCCGAGCACTCCTCGCAGCTGTTCGCGCGCAACGTGCTCGCGCTGCTCGAGCTGCTGATCGACGACGACGGCAAGCTGACGCTCGACTTCGACGACGAGGTCGTCGCCGGCGCGTGCGTCGTGCGCGACGGCGAGATCGTCAACGCCGGCGCGAAGGCCGCCGTCGAGGCGGCTGGAGCCACGGCCGGAGGAGGGGCGGCCGGACCGGCCGCCCCGGTCACGGACGGCACGAAGTCGGACGTATCCGTCAAAACGCCGGGCGGGACGCCCGGCGGAGGTCACCGACAATGATCATCGCCAGCACGCTCACGACGAACCTCGCGATCCTCGTGCTCGCCGGCTTCATCGGCTTCGTCGTGATCTCGAAGGTGCCGAACACGCTGCACACGCCGCTGATGTCCGGCACCAACGCGATCCACGGGATCGTGCTGCTCGGCGGCCTGCTGCTGCTCGGCCTCGCCGGGCTCGACGGGCTCAGCAAGGCGCTGCTCGTGATCGCCGTCGCGTTCGGCACGATCAACGTCGTCGGCGGCTTCCTCGTGACCGACCGGATGCTCGAGATGTTCAAGTCCAAGCCGAAGCCGAAGGCCGAGGAGCAGGACGGCGAGGGCAAGGGCGGCGAGTTGTGATCGCGCCGCCGCTCGCCAGCACGTTCCTGCAGAGCGACAGCTTCATCTACGTCCTCTACATCATCGCCTTCGCGCTGTTCATCCAGGGCCTGCGCGGGCTCGCCGGCCCGACGACGGCCGTGCGCGGCAACCGCATCGCCGCGGTCGGCATGGGCATCGCCGTCGTCGCGACGCTGCTCAACAAGGGCGAGGGCAACTGGGGCCTGATCGTGCTCGGCGTCGCGCTCGGCGTCGCCGTCGGCGTGCCCGCGGCGCGCCAGGTGAAGATGACCGCGATGCCGCAGATGGTCGCGCTGTTCAACGGCGTCGGCGGCGGCGCCGTCGCGCTGATCTCGTGGGTCGAGTTCCGCGACTACGGCTCGACGTACGGCTCGCGCACGGTCGAACTCGTGCACAAGCTGCCCGGCGGCGAAGTCCTGCGCACCGGCTTCACCGCGCACGTCGGCGGCGTGCCGACGTACGTCGCGGTCTTCTCCGTGTTCGCCGCGATCGTCGGCTCGATCTCCTTCTGGGGCTCGAACATCGCCTTCGGCAAGCTCCAGGAAATCATCCCCGGCCGCCCGATCTCCTTCGGCGCCGGCCAGCAGGTCGTCAACCTCGTGCTGCTCGTGCTCGCGCTCGCCGCCGGCGTCGACCTCGTCGCCGGCGCGCACTCCGAGCTGCTGTTCATCGGCATGCTGATCATCGCCGCGCTGCTCGGCAACGCCGTCGTGCTGCCGATCGGCGGCGCCGACATGCCCGTCGTGATCTCGCTGCTGAACGCCTTCACCGGCCTGTCGGCGGCGGCGACCGGCGTCGCGCTGAACAACCCCGCGCTGATCGTCGCCGGCATGATCGTCGGCGCCTCGGGCACGATCCTGACGAACCTGATGGCGAACGCGATGAACCGCTCGATCCCGGCGATCGTCGCCGGCGGCTTCGGCGGCGGCGGCGCCGTCGCCGGCGCCGAGGGCGCGGGCGAGCACGCCGGCACCGTCAAATCGATCGGCGCCGCCGACGCGGCGATCCAGCTCGCCTACGCGAGCCGCGTCGTGATCGTCCCCGGCTACGGCATGGCCGTCGCGCAGGCCCAGCACGCCGTGCGCGAGCTGACCAAGGAGCTCGAGAAACGCGGCGTCGAAGTCAGCTACGCGATCCACCCGGTCGCCGGGCGCATGCCGGGGCACATGAACGTGCTGCTCGCCGAGGCCGACGTCCCGTACGACCAGCTGAAGGAGATGGACGAGGCCAACCCCGAGTTCCAGCGCACCGACGTCTCGCTCGTGATCGGCGCCAACGACGTGACCAACCCGGCCGCGAAGAACACGCCGTCCTCGCCGATCTACGGCATGCCGATCCTCGAAGTCAACGAGAGCCGCTCGGTGATCGTGATCAAGCGCTCGATGAACCCCGGCTTCGCCGGGATCGAAAACGAGCTGTACTACGAGCCCGAGACCTCGATGCTGTTCGGCGACGCCAAGAGCGCTGTCGCCGAGATCACGGCCGAGCTCGAGCAGCTCTGAGCGACGCGGGCCGAGCGGCGCACGCGGAGCGCCGTCCGGGCTCTGCGAGACTGCGCCCGTGATCGAGCGCAGCCAGGCGCTGAAGGCGCTCAGCGACGAGGAGTTCGACGTGCTCGTCGTCGGCGGCGGCATCACCGGCGCCGGCGTCGCGCTCGACGCCGCGACGCGCGGCTACAGCGTCGCCCTGCTCGAGCGCGCCGACTACGCCGCCGGCACGTCGAGCCGCTCGAGCAAGCTCGTCCACGGCGGCCTGCGCTACCTGCAGAACTTCGATCTCGGCCTCGTCCGCGAGGCGCTGCTCGAGCGCCAGCTGATGGTCAAGCTCGCGCCGCATCTCGTCCGCCCGCTGCCGCTCGTCGTGCCGGCGTTCGACGGCGCGCGCCCGGACCGGCTCGTCGGCGTCGGCCTGAACCTGTACGACGTGATGTCGGTCGAGCGCGGCCGGCGCCGCTCGCGCCGCGCCGCGAGCGACAGCGACTCCTCGTGGAGCCCCGAGCGCCATCGCGTGATCTCCGGCGAGGAAGTGGTCGAGCTGCTGCCGGCGCTCGCCGAGCGCGAGCCGACCAGCGGTTACCTGTTCTACGACTGCCAGACCGACGACGTGCGGCTCGTGCTGACCGTGCTCGGCGAGGCCGAGCGCTTCGGCGCGGTCTGCGCCAACCGCGTCGACGTGACCGGCCTGCTCGAGCGCGACGGACGCGCGAGCGGCGTGTATGCGATCGACCGCGAGAGCGGCGCTCCGCTCGACGTGCGCGCGGCGAACGTCGTCAACGCGACCGGCGTGTGGGCCGACGAGCTGCGCCCGCAGGAGCTGCACGACGAGGCCGAGCTGCCGCGGATCAGGCCGAGCCGCGGCACGCACGTGACGCTGCGCCACGACGATCTGCCGCTCGTCGGCGGCGCGATCGTTCCCGCCGGCTCGGGCCGCTCGATCTTCGCGCTGCCGTGGCTCGGCCACGCGCTGATCGGCACGACCGACAACGACTACGAGGGCCCGCTCGACCACGTCGAACCGTCCGACGAGGACGTCGGCTACCTGCTCGACGCCGTCAACGATTTCTTCGGCCGCTCGTTCACGGCGCACGACCTGACCGGCGCGTTCGCCGGCGTGCGCCCGCTGATCTCGACCGGCGATCCGAAGAAGTCCGTCGACATCTCGCGCAAGGCCGAGCTGTACGAGACCTCCTCAGGAATGATCACGATCACCGGCGGCAAGCTGACGACGTGGCGGCGGATGGCGAAGATGACCGTCGACCGGCTCGTCGAGCGCGAAGCGCGCGACGCGCCGTGCCGCACGCACGAGATCCCGCTCGGCCAGGCGATCGCCGTCGAGGGGCTGCCGCGCGTCGAGGGCGTGCCCGAGGACTCCTACGCGCCGCTCGCCGCGCGCTACGGCCACGCCGCGCATCAGGTGCTCGAGCTCGCCGCCGAGCGCGGCGAGCTGGCGCAGGCGATCGTGCCGGGGACGCCCGACCTGCTCGCCGAGGTCGCGCTCGCCGCGCGCCACGAGCAGGCGCGCAGCGTTGGCGACGTGCTGCTGCGCCGCACGCGCCTCGGGCTGCTCGCCGCGCGCGAGCTGACCGGCGCCGACGTTCCCGAGCCGGTCGCGCGTGTCGCCGACGTGCTCGCCGGCGAGCTCGGCTGGGACCCCGCGCGCACCCGCGCCGAGATCGACGCCTTCGCCCGCGAGGCACGCGCCGAGGGTCTCGTACGCGCGTGAGCGCGCTGCCGGCGCCGACCCATCGCCTGCGCGCGGGCGCGCACACGCTCGAGCTGGGCCGTCGCCCGCTGCTGATGGGGATCGTCAACGCCTCGCCCGACTCGTTCAGCGACGACGGCAGCCACGCGACGTTTCCGGCCCGGGTGCGGCTGGCACAGGAGCTGGCCGCAGCCGGCGCCGAGATCATCGACATCGGCGGCGAGTCAGCGAGCACCGGCCGCCCGCCGGTCGACGTCGAGCTCGAGATCGAGCGCGTCGCGCCGCTCGTCGAGCGCGTCGCGCCGTTCGCGCTCGTCTCGGTCGACACGTACAAGCCGGCCGTCGCGCGCGCGGCGATCGCCGCCGGCGCGAGCATCGTCAACGACGTCAGCGGGCTGCGCGACCCCGAGCTGGCCACCGTCTGCGCCGAGAGCGGCGCGGCGCTCGTCGTCATGCACACGCGCGCCGCCCCGCGCGAACGGCTGCAGGACCCCGAGCTGTATGACGACGTGACCGACGACGTGCTCGCGTTCCTGCGCGAGCGGATCGCGCTCGCGCTCGTCGCCGGCGTCGCGCGCGAGCAGCTGATCGTCGACCCCGGCCCCGACTTCGCGAAGACGCCCGCGCAGACGATCCGCCTGCTCTCGCAGCTGCCGCGGCTGCACGAGCTGGGGCTGCCGCTGCTGCTAGCGATCTCGCGCAAGGACTTCGTCGGCGCGCTGACCGGGCGCGCGCCGCGCGAGCGCCTCGCCGGCACGCTCGCCGCGCTCGCGCACGGCCTCGACGCCGGCGCCCACGTCTTCCGCGTCCACGACGTCGCCGCCGCTGCCGACTTCCTCGCCGTCCGTGATGCGCTGACGGGCCGGACGCAGCCGAGCAGGGATCTCGCGCTCGCCGAGGAACTGCGACACGAGCGGCCGGAGAAGTAGCCGGGGTCCAGAGCGAAGGCTTGCAGGCGACCTGCTTCATCCCAAGCACTTGCGACTATTGAGGCGTGAGCCCGGGAATTCTCTCGAACCTTGGCTATGAAGCGGCAGTTCGGGCGCTCGACGTCCAAGAGCGCGAGGTCGAACAGCTGCGGCAACGCACTGGAAGTCTGCTGGGGGCGTCTTCGTTGACCGCCTCCTTCCTCGGCGCCCAAGCGATTCGACAGGTCGGGGCGTCGATGCTCTCTTGGCCTTTGCACTCGTCACGCTTGTCACCTCCATCGCCATCTGCGTGTACATCCTGCTGCCCAAGCGCGGCTTCGTCTTCAGTGTGAGTGCTCCGATCGTGTTCGAGACGCTTCATGACGTGCGCGTTGACGACGAGGAGGTTCGTCGCCGGATGGGTTATTGGCTAGATACGTACCGCCTCGGCAATCAACGGAAGATCGAGTCGCTCGGTCGGTGCTATCTCGCAGCGGCCACGGCGTTGATGCTCCAACTCGTGCTCTGGGCATGGGCCCTCGCCGGTACGATTCATTGAGATGTCAGACCAGAAGCCAACCACGGCGCCCCCGCCGCCGCCGCCTCCGCCTCCGCCCGGTCTTGGCATTCCTGAGACCCGCGGGAAATGGGGCATCTTCAGCTTCCTCACGAAGTAGCGGGCGACGCTCGCTGTCACCGCAGCCGAGCACCCGTGCAGGCATGGCCCGCTAGCCGGCGAATTGCGCCCCAAGCACGTGATCGATTCCGCCAGTCGCTAGGCTGAGGCGATAACGGGTGCCCGCAGCTGACCAACGCCGCGGGACGCCAACCACCCATCCGAACAGAAGGGGAAGACAAGATGACAGCAGTGCTTGATCGAGCCGAGCTCGAAGCGAGTCCGCTCGCCGACCTGCACGCGATCGCCGACCAGCTCGGCCTCGACGGCTTCAGGAGGCTGCGCAAGGCCGACCTGATCGACCGGATCGTCGGCGAGGAGCCCGGCGGCGCTCGCGCCTCCGAGCCGAGCGCGGACGCAACGGGCGCAGCCGACGACGAGGACTCCGGCGAGGAGTCCGAGCGCCCCACGCGCAGCAGGCGCGGCCGCGGCGGTCGCTCGCGCCGCGGCGGCGCAGCGTCGCGCGCGAGCGCCTCCGACGAGGATGAGCAGGAGGAGCAGAAGCCGGCCCCTCGTGAGAGCCGTTCCCGCGGCGCCCGTGGCGCCCGCGGCGCCAGCGGCGCCGAGGAGCGCGACGAGGACGACTCGTCGGAGAGCGGCGAGAGCGGCGAGAGCGTCGAGGGCGTCGTCGAGGTGCTCGGCAACGGCTCGGCGTTCCTGCGGATCGACCCGCCGGAGCCGTCCGACGGCGACGTGTACATCTCCGCCGCGCAGGTGCGTCGCTGCGAGCTCGTCTCCGGCGACCGCGTCGCCGGCCCGATGCGTACGCCGCGGCGCTCCGAGCGCTACCCGTCGCTCGTGCGCGTCGAGCAGATCAACGGCGCCTCGGCCGATGCGGTCTCGGCCGGCACGCGCTACGACGACCTGCCGGTCGACTACCCGAGCGAGCGCTTCGCGCTGGAATCGAAGGACCCGACGCTCGAGGCGATCGAGTGGCTGACGCCGTTCGGCCGCGGCTCGCGTGTGCTGATCGTCGGCGCGCCGCGCTCGGGCAAGACCGAGACGCTGCGCGCGCTGCTCGGCGCGCTGTCGGCGCGCGAGGGGATCGAGCTCTCGCTCGTGCTCGCCGGCGCGCGTCCCGAGGAGATCGCGCAGTGGCAGGCCGGCGAGCCGGCGCCGCTCGCGGCGCTCAGCTTCGCCGCCTCCGCCGACACCCAGGCGCAGGCGGTCGAGCGCGCGCTCGACGCCGCCAAGCGCGTCGCCTCGCGTGGAGGCGACGCGGTCGTCCTGATCGACGGTCTCGACGGGCTGCCGCCGCACGTCGCGCGCAAGGCGCTCGCCGCCGCGCGCAAGCTGCGCGACGGCGGCTCGCTGACCCTGATCGCGACCGCCGAGCGTCCGTTCGGCGGCGAGAGCACCGTGATCGCGCTCGACGTCGCGCTGACCTCGACCGGTCGCCAGCCGATCCTCGACCTCGCCTCCAGCGGCACGCTGCGCCCCGACCTGCTCGTCGGCGAGGACGGCGCCAAGGCGATCACCAAGGCCCGCGCCGAGGCCTAGGACGCCGCTGACACTGCGCGGGCCGGCGTCCTCGGTCGCTCGCGTGCGGAGCACGCCACGCTCCCTGCGTCCTTGGCCCGCTTGGTCAGCGACGCCCTAGGCGGCGTGCGGCTCTGTCAGCGCCTGTATGCGACGCGGCCCCACGATGGCTCCGGGGCGAGCTCGATCGGCTCGCCTCCGGCCGCCGTCAGCGGGTCGACCGGCTGCACGTAGGCGAAGCCGCCGGTCTCTTCGTCGAAGCAGACGCTCAGCTCGCCCTCGTTGACGCGCTGGTCGAGCCACGCGCCGCGGAACACGAGCCGGCGCAGCCAGTGCACGAGCGAGCGCTCGGCCGGGCCGACCAGCTCGGGCCAGCAGTCGTTGACGTGCTGGCCGAGCGCCGAGGCGGGGTCTGAGATCTCGCCGTTGACGGCGAGGTTGACGAGGTCTTCGAGCTCCTCCTCGCCGAGGCGCCCGCCGACGAAGCCGACCTTGATCGCGGCCTGCTCGCAGCGCTCGGAGAAGTCCTCCTCGTTGAACGTGAAGCGCAGCTCGCCGTATTCGAGGACGAAGTCCTCTCCGGAGTCGTAGTTTCCGCGGCGCAGATCGTCCATAGCAAGGGGACCGGATGGCTGTCGGCCTCCCGGTCGTCGGGATCATATGGGCGGTTCCTGCTCGGGCGACTGCGGTGCATGGGATTTTGCACTCGCGGGCTTTGCGCCCGCTGTCGAGCGCGCCCGGCGCCGCGTATGCCGGTCGCGCCCGCTATACGCTGCGTGGCCGTGAAGCGCTCACGACATCGCCGGCGAAGGGCCGGCGCCAGATGGCTCGCCTGACCGAGCACGGGCTGCGCCGCTCGGTCGGCGTCCCCGGCCTGTTCGCGACCGCGTACGGCAACGTCGGCTCCTCGATCTACTACGCGCTCGGGCTCGTCGCGGCGCACGCCCTCGGCCTGACGCCGCTCGTGTTCATGTTCGCCGGCGGGCTGTTCGTGCTGACGGCGAAGACGTACGCAGAGGGCGCGTCGATGTTCCCCGAAGCCGGCGGCTCCTCGTCGTTCGCGCGCCACGCGTTCAACGACGTCGTCTCGTTCTTCGCCGGCTGGGCGCTGAGCCTCGACTACATCATCACGATCGCGATCTCGGCGTTCTTCGTGCCGCACTACCTCGGCGCGTTCTTCCCGGCGCTGACGCACAACCCCGGCGACATCATCGGCGGGCTCGTCACGATCGTGCTGCTCGCCGGGCTGAACATCCGCGGCCTCGGCGAGTCGGCGAAACTCAACCTGTTCCTCGCGATCGCGGACCTCTGCACGCAGGTGCTGCTCGTCGGCCTCGGCGTCGTGCTCGTGCTGAACCCGTCGCTGCTCGTCGACCAGGTGCACCTCGGGATCGCGCCGAGCTGGACGCAGCTGATCTTCGCGCTGTCGGTCGCGATGGTCGCCTACACCGGCATCGAGACGGTCTCGAACATGGCCGAGGAGGCGAAGGACCCCGGTCACGACATCCCCAAGTCGGTCAACCTCGTGCTGCTCGCCGTGCTCGGCGTCTACGCGGGCATCTCGGTCGTCGCCCTCTCGGCGCTGCCGGTGATCCATCACGGCGTCGGCTACAGCCACGAGCTGCTGCAGGGCTACGCCCACCCCGGCTACGCGACCGCGCTCGGCGGACACTTCGAAAACGACCCGGTGCTCGGCATCATCACGCGCCTCGGCCTGCACGGGGCGGTTCTGACGATCGCCAAAGACTACGTCGGCGTGCTCGCCGCGACGATCCTGTTCATCGCCACGAACGCCGGCCTGATCGGGATCTCGCGGCTCTCGTGGTCGCTGTCCGAGCATCGCCAGCTGCCGAGCCTGTTCTCGAGCCTGCACCCGAAGTTCCGCACGCCGTGGTTCACGATCGTGTTCTTCTCGATCCTCGCCGGGCTGCTGATCCTGCCCGGCGAAACGACGCTGCTCGGCAACCTCTACTCGTTCGGCGCGATGCTCTCGTTCACGACCGCGCACGTCTCGGTGATCGCGCTGCGCATTGAGCGCCCGGACCAGGAGCGGCCGTACCGGATGCCCTGGAACGTGCCGTTCCGCGGCCACGTGATCCCGCTGACCGCGGTGCTCGGCGCGATCGGCACGTTCGGCGCCTGGTGCGCGGTCGTCGCGCTGCACGGCGAGGCGCGCACGATCGGCATCCCGTGGATGGTCGTCGGCATGGCCGGCTACTTCCTCTACCGCAAGCGCCAGGGCCTCGACCCGCGCAAGTCGTACAAGATCGCGCGCGCGCAGCGCCCGCCCGACTTCGAGGCGTTCGACTACCGCACCGCGCTCGTCCCGATCTTCGGCGCCGACGTCAGCGCGAGCGCGCTGCGCAGCGCCGCCAAGCTGATCGGCGAAGACGGCGTCGTCTACGCGATCTACGTCCTGCCGGTGCCCAATCAGCTCTCGCTCGACGCCGGCCTCGAAGCCGAGGAGGCGCACGGGCGCTCGGTGCTCGAGAGCGCCCGGATCCAGGCCAAGCGCGCGGGCATCAAGATCCACACGGGCCTGATCCGCACGCGCAACCCCGGCGCCGCGCTCGTCGAGGAAGCGCTCCGCGTCGGCGCCGACGTGATCTACTGGTCGACGATCCACGCGCCGGCCGGCGAGCGCGGGATCGGCCCGACCGCCGCGTACCTGCTCGGCAAGCGGCCGTGCCGCGTGATCATCGAGACCGAGACGCGCGCCGCACGCGCTCGCGAGGCGACGCCGGCCGACGCGGCGCTCGCGGCGACCTAGCTTCGACTCAGCCGCGTCCGAGCGCCGCGGCGAACGCCTGCTCGAGCTGGGGGTAGGCGAACTCGTAGCCGAGCACGAGCGCCTTGGCCGGCATCACGCGCGCGCCCTCGGTGACGATCTCGGCCATCTCGCCATAGAGCAGCGCCAGCGCCGCGCCCGGCACGGGCAGCAGCGCCGGGCGATGCAGCACGCGCCCGAGCGTGTGCGAGAGCTCGCGGTTGGTCACCGGGTCGGGCGCCGTCGCGTTGACCGGGCCGCTCCAGCGCTCGTCGTCGAGCGCCGTGAGGTAGATCCCGACGACGTCGGCGCGATGGATCCACGAGACGAACTGCCGCCCGCCCGCGACCGGGCCGCCGAGCCCGAGCCGAAACGGCGGCAGCATCTTCGCGAGCGCGCCGCCGTCCCTGTGCAGCACGACGCCCGTGCGCACGCAGACGACGCGCGCGCCGAGCTCGCCCGCCTTGGCCGCCTCCGCCTCCCACTCGACGCACACCCGCGCGAGGAAGTCGCCGCCCGGCGGCGCGTCCTCGTCGAGCGGCTCTTCGCCGCGCGCGCCGTAGTAGCCGATCGCCGAGGAGCTGACGAGCGTCGGCGGCCGCCGCCCGCTCGCGGCGAGCCCGGCCAGCAGGTTGCGCGTGCCGGTCACGCGGCTCTCGCGGATCGCGCGCTTGGCCTCGGCGCTCCACCGCTGCGCGACGTTCTCGCCGGCGAGGTGCGCGATCGCGTCGCGGCCCTCGAGCGCCGCGGCCGGCGCCGGTTCCGCCATCGGGTCCCAGTCGAACGCCTCGACCGGCTCGAGGCCGGCGTCGCGCAGCCGCGAGCGCGCGCGGGCGCCGTCGCGAGAGAGGACCGTCACCTCGGCGCCGCGCCGCTGCAGCTCGGCGATCAGCGCCGTGCCGATCAGGCCCGTCGCGCCGGTGACCGCGACCCGCTTGCAAGCCATCGGTCGACTCTGTCAGCTGCGCCCGTCGGCCTGCGCGCCGGACGGGGTCGGCGTCATCGTGTCGCCGGGCGCGAAGCCGACCTCGAGCCCCGCGCGCGCCGCGCCCGACGCGCGCGCCTCGTCGGCGACCGCCGCCGCGACGGCCGGCGCGACGTCGCGGTTGAACACCGACGGGATGATGTAGTCCTCGCGCAGTTCGTCCTCGGCGACGGTCGCCGCGATCGCGTGCGCCGCCGCCATCTTCATCCGCTCGGTGATCGCCGGCGCGCGCACGTCGAGCGCGCCGCGGAACACGCCCGGGAAGCACAGCACGTTGTTGATCTGGTTCGGGTAGTCCGAGCGCCCGGTGGCGACGATCCGCGCGTACTTCTCGGCCTCCTCGGGCGACACCTCCGGGTTCGGGTTCGCCATCGCGAAGACCATCGCGTCGCTGCCCATTCGCGAGAGCGCCTGCGCCGGCATCGTGCGCGCGCCGGACACTCCGATCAGCAGGTCCTCGCCGTCGAGCACGTCGGCCGGCGAGCCCGCGCGGCACTCGGGGTTGGTCGACTCGGCGAACCACCGCTTCGTCGCGTTCATCGACCCGTCGAGATAGTCCTCGCGCCGGACGTGCAGCGCGCCTTTGGAGTCGGCGCCGACGATCTCGCGCACGCCGCCCTCGAGCAGGATCTTCGTCACCGCGATCCCGGCCGCGCCGAGCCCGATGATCAGCACGCGCAGGTCCTCGATCCGCTTGCCCGTCAGCTTGACCGCGTTCAGCAGCGCCGCCATCACGACGACCGCCGTGCCGTGCTGGTCGTCGTGAAACACCGGGATGTCGAGCTCGGCCTTCAGGCGCTCCTCGACCTCGAAGCAGCGCGGGGCGGAGATGTCCTCGAGGTTGATCCCGCCGAACGCCGGCGCGATCAGCTTGACCGTGCGCACGATCTCCTCGGGATCGGTCGTGTCGAGGCAGATCGGGAACGCGTCGACGTCGGCGAACTCCTTGAACAGGCAGCACTTGCCCTCCATCACCGGCATCGCCGCGAGCGGCCCGATGTCGCCGAGCCCGAGCACCGCCGTGCCGTCGGAGACGACGGCGACCGTGTTGCGCTTGATCGTGTACTGGAACGCGCGGTCGGCGTCGTCGGCGATCGCCAGGCTGACGCGCGCGACACCCGGCGTGTAGGCCATCGAGAGGTCGTCGCGCGTCTTCAGCGGGTGCTTGTTGTGCTGCTCGATCTTGCCGCCGACGTGCAGCAGGAAGGTGCGGTCGGTCGTGTCGATCAGCTCGACGCCGGCGACCGCCTCGATCGCGGCGAGGATCTCCGCCCAGTGGTCCTTGCCGGCGGCGTCGACGACGACGTCGCGCACGCTGTGGTTGCCGTCGACCTCGACGAGGTCGACGGCGTCGACGACCGCGCCGGCGTCGACGATCGCGCCGGTCAAAGTGCTCAGGGTCCCGTGCGCGTCGTCGATCTTGACGCGGATCGTGAGCCTGAACTGTGCGCTCGGCGTGGCGCTTGCTGACAAGTTCTCCCCCTGGGTAGCTGGCGGCAGCGCATGTTAGGGCTCAAACGACCCCCACCGCGTAACGGCCCGTGTCCGCACCCGCCCGCCGCGTCCTCGTAGAGTGACCGGTCGATGGCCGCCACGAGCACGAGCGCGAGGACGTCAGCCGCCGAGCAGGCGGGCGACGGGCGGCGTTTGTTCCTGATCGACGGGCCGAGCCTCGTCTACCGCGCGTTCTTCGCGCTGCCCGAGTCGATCGCGACGTCGACCGGCGTGCCGACGAACGCGATCTTCGGGTTCGCCTCGATGCTCGTGAAGATCGTCACCGAGTACGGCGTGCAGCCGACCGTCGTCGCGTGGGACGCCGGCACCTCCGGGCGCACGGAGATGTTCGCCGAGTACAAGGCCCAGCGGCGCTCGCGTCCGGACCTGCTCAAGCAGCAGTGGCCGGCGATGGAACCGCTCGTCGAGGCGTTCGGCTACTCGAACGTCAAGGTCGAGGGCTACGAGGCCGACGACGTGATCGCCTCGCTCGCCGCGCGCGCGCTCGCGGCCGACCCGCCGGTGCCCGTGATGATCGTCACCGGCGACCGCGACGTCTTCCAGCTGATCGACGAGCAGGGCCTCGTGAAGGTGATGGCGACCGCGCGCGGCATCACCGAGACGAAGATCTACGACCGCCAGGCGGTGATCGACCGCTACGGCATCCCGCCCGAGGCGATCCCCGACTTCTACGGCCTGAAGGGCGACACCTCCGACAACATCCCCGGCATTCCCGGGATCGGCGACAAGACGGCGAGCGATCTGCTCCAGAGCTACGGATCGCTCGAGGACGTGCTCGCGCACGTCGACGAGATCAAAGGCGCCAAGCGCAAAGAGAACCTGATCGCGCACGCCGAGGACGCGCGCATCTCGAAGCGGCTGGCCACCGTGCAGCGCGACGTCGCCGTCGATTTCGACGTCGCCGCCGAGTCGACGCGCGAGCCCGACCGCTCGCGCGTGCGCGAGGTGTTCCGCGAGTACGAGCTGCGCGATCCGCTGCGGCGCCTGGAGGAGGCGCTCGGCGACCCCGAGGTGGCCGCGCCCGCGCCTGCCGCCGAGGTCAAGCTGAGCGGCCGTCTGCGCAGCGGCACGCCCGCCGAGCTCGCGAAGCTCGGCGGCGCCGAGGACGAGCTGGCGCTCGTCGTGCGCGAGAGCGAGACGCCCGAGGGCGAGCTGTTCGCCGAAGGGCCGCCGTGGCGCTTCGCGGCGGCCGTGGCGGCTGCCGGCGCGAAGGGCGGCAAGGGCGCCGAGGTGCTGGCCGGCGACTGCGAAGGGCCCGAGCCGGTCGTGCAGGCGATCGGCGAGCGCGCCGTCGTCGCGCACGACGCCAAGGCGCTCGGGCTCGTGCCGCCCGGCCTCGTGCACGACACGCTGCTCGGCGCCTTCCTGCTCGAGCCCGCGCGGCGGCGCTTCCCGTTCGCCGAGCTGTGCGAAGAGCGCGGCCTGGCGAGCGATCTCGAGGATCCGCTCGCCGCCGACGCCGTGCTGCTGCGAGCGCTCGCCGAGTGGCAGCGGGCGCAGATCTCAGAGCGCGGCCTGGACGGCGTGATGCGCGACATCGAGCTGCCGCTCGTCGCCGTCCTGCGCACGATGGAGCTGCTCGGCGTGCGGCTCAACCTCGAGCGCCTGGCCGAGATCCAGGGGCGCGTGCGCGAGGAGCTGATCGCGCTGGAAGAGGACATCTTCCTGCTCGCCGAAGAGGAGTTCACGATCGCCTCGCCCCAGCAGCTCGGGCAGATCCTGTTCGAGAAGCTCGGCCTCTCGCGCAAGCGCCGCGGCAAGACCGGCTACTCGACCGACGCGCGCGTGCTGCAGGCGATCCGCGCAGAGCACGAGATCGTGCCCAAGATCGAGCGCTGGCGCGAGCTCTCGACGCTGGCGAAGACGTATCTCGACGTGCTGCCGCACGAGGTCGACGAGCGCTCGCGGATCCACACGACGTTCCTGCAGGCCGGCGCGCAGACGGGCCGGCTGGCGAGCACCAACCCGAACATGCAGAACGTCCCGATCCGCACGCCGCTCGGGCGCGAGATCCGCGGCTGCTTCGAGGCCGAGGAGGGCGGCGTGCTGATCTCCGCCGACTACTCGCAGATCGAGCTGCGCGTGCTCGCGCACGTCGCCGAGGAGCCCGTCCTGAAGGAGATCTTCAAGCGCGGCGAAGACGTGCACACGGCGACCGCCTCGCAGGTCTTCGGAGTCGAGCCCGAGCAGATCGATCCGGGGATGCGCTCGAAGTCGAAGATGATCAACTACGGGATCGTCTACGGACTCTCGGACTTCGGCCTCGCCGACCGCCTCAACATCCCGCGCGAGGAGGCCAAGGAGTTCATCGACGCCTACCTCGAGCGCTTCCCGCGCGTCGCCGCGTTCATCGCCGAGACGATCGAGCGCGCCAAGGAGCAGGGCTTCGTGACGACGCTGTGGGGCCGCCGCCGGCAGATCCCGGAGCTGCAGGCGCGCAACTACCAGGTGCGCACGCTCGGCGAGCGGCTCGCCGTCAACACCGTGATCCAGGGCACGGCGGCCGACATCATCAAGCTCGCGATGGTGCGCACGCACGCGGCGCTCGCCGAGTCGGGCCTCGCGACACGGCTGCTGCTGACGATCCACGACGAGCTGCTGTTCGAAGGCCCGCCGTCCGAGCGCGACGCCGCCGTCGCGCTGATCGAACGCGAGATGTGCGGCGTGTGGGAGCGCGAGCCGCCGCTCGCCGTCGACGTCGGCGTGGGGCGGACGTGGCTGGAGGCGAAGTGACGGCTCAGCCGAGCGCCGTGCGAAAGCCCTCGCGCCAGCTCGCGTAGCGCGGCGTCCAGCCGAGCCTCGCCTTCGCGCGCGCGTTCGCGGCGCCCTGCGCGCGCATCATCGTCAGCAGCCCGTACTCGCCCGCGAGCGGGCGCGCGAGCCACGCCGGCACGCGGCGCGGCGGCCTGGCCCCGAGCGCGTCGGCGAGCGCCGGGATCCACTCGCACGCCTGCGCAGGCTCGTCGTCGACGACGTTGTACGCGCCCGACTCCCCTCGCGCGAGCGCGGCGACGGTCGCGCTCGCGGCATCCTCGACGTGGACGAACGACCACACGCCGTGACCGCCGCCGACGATCGGCAGCCGCCGCCGCGCGACTTCTCCGCCGATCGAGCCCTCGCGCGAGATCGAGCTGCCGGGGCCGTAGAAGTAGCCGTAGCGCAGCACGAGCCCGCCGGCGCCGAGCGTGGCGCGCTCGAGCTCGGCGATCGCGGCCGACGAGCGCCGGAACTGCTTCGGCGGGTCGCTCGTCAGCGGGTCGTCCTCGCCGTGCACGCGCCCGGGCGGTCCGGGCGCGTAGGCGAACGCGATGCTCTGCGCGACGAAGCGCGCGCCGCCGACCGCCTGCGCCGCCGCCAGCAGGTTGCGCGTGCCCTCCGTGCGCAGCCTGTCGGTCAGCGTGAAGTCGCGCACGATCCGGCGGGGATCCAGGCGCGCCGGGATCGCCGTCAGCTGATGGACGATCGCCCCCGGACGCGCCTGCGCGACCGCGTCCAGCACCGCCTGCGCGTCGAGTCCGTCGGCGACCGCCGCCTGCGCGCCGGCGGCGCGCAGGCGCTCGGCGTTCTCGCGCGAGCGCGTCATCCCCGTCACCTCGTGGCCGTCCGCGAGCAGCATCCGCACGAGCGGCCTGCCGATCGCGCCGGTGGCGCCGGCGACGAAGACCCTCACGCTGCGACGCCGTCCGCCAGCGCCGGCGACGAAGCCGCGTCTGCGTCCGCGGGGGCGGGCACGCGCTCGGGAGCGACGCACGCCATGCCCTCGCTGAACCCAGCCGCGCCGATGCCGAGCGCGAGGTTGAAGCGTCCGCGCAGGTTCTCGACGGCGATCACGTTCGTCAGCTCGACGAGCTGACGCTCGTCGAAGTGCTCGCGCAAACTGGCGAACAGCTCGTCGGAGACGCTGACCGGCGTGCTGCTGATCGCGACGGCGTAGTCGAGCACGAGCCGCTCGAGCTCGTCGAACAGCTCGCTCTCGCGATAGCGCGGCAGCGCGAGCAGCTCGGCGTCGTCGACCCCCGCGCGGCGCGCGATCGGCGAGCCGATGTCGATGCACCACTCGCAGTGCGTCAGCGCCGCCGCCTTCAGCTCGGCGAGCACCTTCAGCCGCTCCGGCACGCGGCGCGCGCGCGAGACGGTCATCTCGAAGATGCCGTACCCGAGCAGCAGCCCGGGCGTGTGCGCGAGCGCCGTCGCCGGCTCGATCATCTCGGTCGTCGTCCTGCGGCCGGTCAGCTTGCTCGTTTCGCGGCGCCCGAGCCAGAGCAGCGTGCGCGTGAACGGTCCGGCCTTCGCGCCGGACCTGCCTTCGATCCTCATCTCGACACCTCCTGGGGTCTGGTCGACTCGTACGCCAGCCACGCGAGCGCGCCCGTCGCGATTGCGAGCGAGGCGAGGTTGGCCGGCCCGAGCCAGTGGGGATGGGCCTCGCCGACGTCGGCGAGGTGGTTGATCGTGTGCAGCGCGTACTCGAGCGCCAGGCAGCAGAGCACCGGCGTGCGCCACGACGCGCGCCGGTAGGCGACCAGCCCGATCGCGCCGAACGCGGCGTAGAACGTCGCGAGGTCGCGCATGTAGTGGTCGTTGCGCACGCCGTACGGGCCGACGTCGGCGAAGAACGCGTGCGGCGCGAACGCGAGCGCCGCCGCGAGCGCGAGGTTGACGAGCGAGAAGGCGGCGAGGCCGACGCGGATCGCCGTCTCGCGGCGGGCCGGCGAGACGCCGGCGACGCTCGGCGCCGGGCGGGTGGCGGGCGTATCGGTCGCCGTTGACACGTCCGCTACGTTATCCCACGGTGGTTCCCAAACAGTGACCAGTCTTGCGATAAAAGAGGGGACCAGTTACGGTCCGGAGCTGCTCGTGCGGCTGGGCGGCGGCAGGCGCCGCGCCCAGCTCGAGGACCGCCTGCGCGAGCTGGTCCGCGACGGCACGTTGGCCGCCGGCGAGCGGATGCCGTCCTCGCGCGCGCTGGCCGGCGATCTCGGCGTGTCGCGTCGGCTGGTCGTCGACGCCTACGCGCAGCTGCTCGCCGAGGGCTATCTCGTCGCGCGCCAGGGGGCCGGCACGTACGTCGCCGCCGCCGCGACGACCGACGGCGTCGCAGCCCCGCGCCAGCCGGCCGGCGCGCCGCGGTTCGACTTCTTCCCGGGGGCGCCCGACCTCGCGTCGTTTCCGCGCTCGCTGTGGCTGCGCGCGACGCGTGACGTGCTGCGGACCGCGCCGGACAGCGCGTTCGCCTACCCCGACGCGCGCGGGACGCCAGCGCTGCGCCACGCGCTGAGCGCCTATCTGCGGCGGGTGCGCGGCGTCGTCGTCGAGTCCGAGGCGATCGTCGTCTGCAGCGGCGCGACGCAGGGTCTGACGCTGCTCGCGCGAGCGCTTTCGCGCCGCGGGGTCGGCTCGATCGACGTCGAGGATCCCGGCCTGCCGCCGCACCGCGGCGTGCTCGCCTACGGCGGGCTCGACGTTCGCGGCGTGCCGGTCGACGAGCAGGGCCTCGACGTGTCCGCGCTGAGCGCGCCCGTCGTGCTGACGACGCCCGCGCACCAGTGCCCGACCGGCGTCGTGCTCTCGCCGCAGCGCCGCGGCGAGCTCGTGCGCTGGGCGCGCGACGGCGGCCTCGTGATCGAGGACGACTACGACGCCGAGTTCCGCTACGACCGCGCGCCGCTCGGCGCGCTGCAGGGGCTCGCGCCGGATCGCGTCGTCTACCTCGGCACGGTCTCGAAGACGCTCGCTCCCGGCCTGCGCCTCGGCTGGCTCGTGCTGCCGGCGGCGCTGATCGACGACGTCGCCGAGGCGAAGGCGTTCGACGACCTCGGCTGCTCGGCGCTCGAGCAGCTCGTGCTCGCGCGGCTGCTCGAGACCTCCGCGTACGATCGCCACCTGCGCCGCGCGCGACGGCGCAACCGCGCGCGCCGCGACGCGCTGATCGCCGCCGTCGCGCGCGAGCTGCCCGGCGCGCGCGTCAGCGGCGTCTCGGCCGGCCTGCACGCGCTCGTTGGCCTGCCGCGCACGGTCGAGCTGTCGGGCCTGCTCGCCGGCGCGGCGGTCCGCTCGCTCGGCCTCTACCCGCTGAACTTCCACCAGATCGCGCCCGGGCCGGAGGTCGATGCGCTGGTGATGGGCTACGCCAACCTCTCCGAGCCGGCGATCGCCGAGGGCGTGCGCAGATTGCGCGAGGTGCTCGATGAGCTCTGAGCCGGCGCGGCCGCGGGCGCGCCCGGTGCCCGGCCGGCGTTTGCCGGCGGCGCTGCCCGGCGCGCGTATGGCCGCCCGCTCGGCCCCGCGCGGGGCGCGCACGATCGGCGAGCAGCCGCGCGTCGGAACGATCGATCGGATCGCGCGCAGCAAGCGCACGCTGCTCGTCACGTACAGGCGCGACGGCACGCCGGTGCCGACGCCCGTGTGGGCGGCCGTCGAGCAGGGGCGGCTGTACGTGCGCTCGGAGCGCAGCTCGGGCAAGCTCAAGCGGCTGCGCAACGACGATCGCGTGCTGGTCGCGCCGTGCACGGTGCGCGGCAAGCCGCTCGGCGCGCCGCTCGAGGCCCGCGCGCGCGAGCTCGAGCGCCACGAGGAGCCGATCGCCGAGCGGGCGCTCGCCGCGCGCTACGGCTTGGGGCGCGAGCTGTTCGAGCGCACGATGGACGTCCTGCGTGTCGACATGTGCTTCCTCGAGATCGCGCCGGCGGTGTCGAGCGAGCGCTCAGGCTGACGCCGGCGCGTTCGCCGACAGCGCCGTCAGCCGCGAGCGCGTCAGCGCGCGCGGGCCGTCGTTGACGAACGCCGGCGGCGCGATCGCGAGGTACTGGTCGAACACCCAGCCGCACAGGCTGCGGTTCTCGAACGCGCGGACGGCGGCAGTCAGCGAGCGGCTCGGCGTGATCCGCCCGACGAGCTGCTGCACGCGCAGCATCCAGTCGAACTTGCGCGCGTGCGCCGCCGAGAACGCGCCGTAGCGGGCGAGCGCGTGCTCGCGCGTGCGCCGGCCTTCGACGACCGCGCGCAGCTCGCGCCCGCAGGCGAGGCCGAAGTACAGCGCCGTGCGGATTCCCTCGGCCGTCAATGGGAGACAGTGCCCGGCCGAGTCGCCGACGAAGAACACGCCGTCCTCGACCGCCGGGCGCAGCTTGTGCGGGATCCAGTTGCCCTGGTAGCGCTCGGCCGGCAGCCCGAGGTCGCCGGCGAGCCGGACGGTCGGCTGCTTGACGTGGTGGGAGGGCCAGAACGAGCCGACGCCGACGCGCAGCTCGCCGTCGGCCGGGAAGCTCCACGAGTAGCCGGCGCGCACGTAGCGCGGGTCGACCCACAGCTCCATCTGATCGCCGTCCCCGTGCGGGTGGACCTCGAGGCCGCGCGAGAGCCGCGCGTTCGGCGGCTGGATCGTCGGTCCGTTGGACAGCACGCGCCGCCAGCCGAGCGCGTCGACGACGAGCGGCGCGCGCAGCGCGCCGCGGTCGGTCTGCACGGTCGTCCGGTCGCGTCCGGTGATCGTCGCCGTCTCGAACTCGACCTCGCCGTCGTCGGCCTGACCCCACAGCAGCGCGCACAGCTCGCGGTAGTCGAACGTCGAGAACGACCACGGCAGCGACCAGCGCGCGGTGCGAAACGGCGTGTGCACGACGAGCTCGTCGAACGTCTGGCGGTGCGAGGCCTGCAGGTCCATCGCGTTCAGCCAGCGCGTCGGCATCGCGCAGGCCGAGGTCTGGCGCTCGCCGATCTCGTAGCGGTCGAGCACGAGCACGCGCGCGCCGGAGCCGGCCAGCTCGCGCGCGATCGCCAGGCCGGCGAAGCTCGCGCCGCACACCAGCACGTCGCAGTCGCGCTCCAGAGGCGTGCGCGCCGCTCCCCGCGTCGTCGCTCGTACAGGCATCGGTCCGGCAATCATACGGACGGCTCCCGTTTGCCTGCGCTAGGCTTCGCCGGTGCAAACGGTGATCGAGAACCCGCAAGCCCACGTCGTCGACGGGTCCAACGGACTCCTGCTGGAGATCGACGGCGCGATCGTCCCCAACTACGAGGCGACGTTCCGCACGATCGAGGAGGGCGAGGTCGTCACGGGCCACGTCGTCCGGATCGACAAGGACGAGGTGCTCGTCGACATCGGCTACAAGTCCGAGGGCGTCATCCCGGCCAACGAGCTGTCGATCCGCAAGTCGGTCGATCCGAAAGACGAGGTGCACCTCGGCGAGGAGGTCGACGCGATCGTCATGACCAAGGAGGACCAGGACGGTCGCCTGATCATGTCGAAGAAGCGCGCCCGCTTCGAGAAGGCGTGGCGGCGCATCGAAACCGCGGCCGAGTCGGGCGAGCCGGTCGAGGGCACCGTGATCGAGGTCGTCAAGGGCGGGCTGATCATCGACCTCGGCGTGCGCGGCTTCCTGCCGGCGTCGCTCGTCGACATCCGCCGCGTGCCGAACCTCGACGAGTACATGGGCACGAAGATCGAGACGAAGGTGATCGAGCTCAACCGCTCGCGCAACAACGTCGTGCTGTCGCGCCGCGCGGTGCTAGAGGAGGAGCGCAAGGAGGTCCGCCAGCAGATCCTCGACCGCCTGCAGCCGGGCCTGATCGTCGAAGGCCAGATCTCGAACATCGTCGACTTCGGCGCGTTCGTCGACCTCGACGGGATCGACGGCCTGATCCACATCTCCGAGCTTTCCTGGTCGCACGTCAACCACCCGAGCGAGATCCTGTCGATCGGCGACACGGTCAAGGTCAAGGTGCTCGACATCGACCGCGACCGCCAGCGCATCTCGCTCGGCCTGAAGCAGACGCAGGAGGATCCGTGGCAGCGGATCGTCGACACGTACAACGTCGGCGACGAGCTCGAGGGCACGGTCACGAAGGTCGTCACGTTCGGCGCGTTCGTCGAGATCCTCGACGGCGTCGAGGGGCTCGTGCACATCTCCGAGCTCGCTCCGCACCACGTCGAGAGCCCGCGCGAGATCGTCCATCCGGGCGATCAGATCCGCGTGAAGATCCTCGAGATCGACTCCGAGCGCCGGCGCCTGTCGCTGTCGGCCAAGCGCGTCGAGGACCAGATCCTGCCGGTCTCGCGCCCGAACGAGCCGCAGGCCGCAGCGGCGACGGGCGCCGAGGACGCGACGGCGCAGGCGAGCGCCGAGGCGCCTGCCGTCGAGGCCCCGGCCGAGACCCCGGCCGACGAAGAGCCGGTCGGCGAGAACGTCGCCGGCGATGCGGCGCCGCTGCCCAAAGCGGCCTTCGCCGAGGCGGAGGCTGCCGGGGCGCCCGCCATCGAGGCTCCCGCCGCCGAGACGGCGCCGGCTGTCGAAGCTCCGGTCGCCGAGGCGCCCGCCGCCGAGGCGCCGGCCGACGCTCCGGCAGAGGCGCCGCCGGCCGCCGAGGCGCCGGCGACCGAGGAGCCGGTCGGCGAGAACGTCGCAGGCGATGCGGCGCCGCTGCCCGAAGCGGCCTTCGCCGAGGCGGAGGCCGCCGCCGCCGAGCCCGACCAGGGCTAGCGTGGACGGCGCCGGGCGCGCGGTTTGACCGAGCAGGTCCCGTTCGTCGGGCTGACCGGCGGCCTGGGCGCCGGCAAGTCGACGGCGCTCGCGGCGCTGCAGCGGCTCGGCGCGGCGACGATCTCGAGCGACGCGATCGTCCATGAGCTGTGGGCCGGCGACGAGCGGCTGCGCGAGGCGGTCGTCGAGCGCTGGGGGCCGGACGTCGCTCCCGGCGGCGCGATCGACCGCTCGGCGGTCGCCGAGCGCGCGTTCGCGAGCGCGGAGGACCGCGCGTGGCTCGA
The DNA here is from genome assembly GCA_963782925.1 of uncultured Solirubrobacteraceae bacterium. Classification (GTDB taxonomy): domain Bacteria; phylum Actinomycetota; class Thermoleophilia; order Solirubrobacterales; family Solirubrobacteraceae; genus Palsa-744. The sequence goes on along the minus strand of CAWALH010000002.1, from coordinate 176,572 downwards.
GGGGATGCTGTGGCCGCTCGTCGGCGTGCGCGTCGCCGCATGGCTGACCGACGCGCGCGCCGAGCCGGCGCGCGGCGCGCGGCGCCCGCGCGCGGCGGTCGTCGAGGTGCCGCTGCTGTTCGAGGCGGGGCAGGAGGGGATCTACGACGCGACGATCGCGGTCGTCTCAGACGAGGCGGTGCGACGCGAGCGCGCGGCGGCGCGCGGGCACGCGGCGGTCGACGAGCGCGCGGCGCGGCAGCTGTCGCAGGAGGAGAAGGCGCGACGGGCGACGTTCGTCGTGCGAAACGATGGCACGGTGCAGGAGTTGGAACAGGAGTTGTCGGCGGTTCTTGACAAGCTGGAGCGATGAGCAGGCCGATCAGCAGACCGATGAGCCGGCACGCGACGATCGCCCATCACAGGACCCGCAACGCGGGCGGCCGGCGCACGCTGTCGTGGCTCGTCGCGCTCGGCGTCGTCGCGGTGCTGGCGATCGTGATCGCCTCGGAGGTCGACCACGCGGTCAGCCGGCTCGGGCTGCCGCTGACGAACGCCGACGTGATCCGCAAGCAGGCGGCCGCGAAGCGCCTCGATCCGGCGCTCGTCGCGGCGGTGATCTACGCCGAGAGCAAATTCGACCCGCGCCCGTCCTCGGCCGGCGCCGAGGGCCTGATGCAGATCCTGCCGGAAACGGCGTACTTCATCGCGCACCTGTCGGGCGGCACGCAGTTCACGGCGAGCGACCTGTCGACGCCGAGCATCAACGTCGCGTACGGGACGTACTACCTGCGCTACCTGCTCGACCACTACGACGGCGACGAGATGCTCGCCGTCGCGGCGTACAACGCGGGCCTCGCGAACGTCGACCGCTGGGTCGCGCGGGCGCACGCCGAAGGCAGGACGCTGACGGTCGCGGCGATCCCGTTCCCGGAGACGCGCGCGTACGTCGAACGGGTGACGAGCGCGCAGCAGGACTACCGCGCGTCGTACGCCCATCAGCTCGGGCTCGACTGACGGCGCGTGACGCAGGCGTCGCGTGCGGGTCGTCTCACTCGTACGAGCGCCGCCTGACCGGCTCGCTACGGTAGAGGCGGTGCCCGACTTCAAGCTCGACTCGGTCTTCACGCCGACGGCCGACCAGCCGAAGGCGATCGCGGCGCTGGCCGAGGGCGTCGAGGCGGGCGAACGCTTCCAGACGCTGCTCGGCGCGACCGGGACGGGCAAGACGATGGCGATGGCCGGCGTGATCGAGGCGGTCCAGCGCCCGACGCTCGTGATCGCGCACAACAAGACGCTCGCGGCGCAGCTGTGCAACGAGTTCCGCACGTTCTTCCCCGACAACGCGGTCGAGTACTTCGTCAGCTACTACGACTACTACCAGCCCGAGGCGTACGTCCCGAGCCGCGACCTCTACATCGAGAAGGACTCGGCGATCAACCAGGAGGTGGACCGACTCCGCCATGCCGCGACGGCTGCCGTCTTCGCGCGTCGTGACGTGATCGTCGTCGCGTCGGTCTCGTGCATCTACGGCCTCGGCTCGCCGGAGACGTACGAGATGAACATGCAGATCCTCAACCGCGGACAGGAGATCGACCGCGACAAGCTGCTGCGCAAGCTCGTCTCGATCCAGTACACGCGCAACGACCAGGTGCTCTCGCGCGGCGGCTTCCGCGTGCGCGGCGAGACGCTCGAGGTGTTCCCGGCGTACGCCGAGACGGCGTTCCGCGCGACGCTGTTCGGCGACGAGGTCGAGCGCCTGCAGCACTTCGACCCGCTGACCGGCGAGCTGCTCGAGGACGACATCGAGCACGTCGCGATCTGGCCGGCGACGCACTACAACGTCAAGGAGGGGACGATCGAGGACGGCGTCGCCGAGATCGGCCGCGAGCTGAACGAGCGCTGCGAGCAGCTCGAGGCCGAGGGCAAGCTGCTCGAGTCCCACCGGCTGCGCCAGCGCACGCAGTACGACATGGAGATGCTGCGCGAGATGGGCTTCTGCTCGGGGATCGAGAACTACTCGCGGATCCTCGACAAACGCAAGCCCGGCGAGCGCCCGTACTGCCTGATCGACTACTTCCCCGACGACTTCATCTGCTTCATCGACGAGTCCCACCAGACGGTGCCGCAGATCGGCGGCATGTTCGAGGGCGACCGCTCGCGCAAGCAGACGCTCGTCGACTACGGCTTCCGCCTGCCGAGCGCGATGGACAACCGCCCGCAGCGCTTCGAGGAGTTCCTCTCGATCACGCCGCAGATGATGTTCGTGTCGGCGACGCCCGGCGAGTACGAGCGCACGCGCTCGACGCGGATCGTCGAGCAGATCGTGCGCCCGACGGGGATCGTCGACCCGCGCGTCGAGGTGCGCGAGACGAAGAACCAGATCGACGACCTGATGAACGAGGTGCGCAAGCGCGTCGAGCGCGACGAGCGCGTGCTCGTGACGACGCTGACGAAGAAGATGTCCGAGGACCTCTCGCAGTACCTGCTCGAGATGGGCTTCAAGACGCGCTACCTGCACTCGGAGATCGACACGCTCGAACGGATCCAGATCATCCGCGACCTGCGCCTCGGCGAGTACGACGTGCTCGTCGGCGTCAACCTGCTGCGCGAGGGGCTCGACCTGCCGGAGGTCTCGCTCGTCGCGATCCTCGACGCCGACAAGGAGGGGTTCCTGCGCGGCGAGACGTCGCTGATCCAGACGATCGGCCGCGCCGCGCGCAACGTCGACGGGACGGTGCTGATGTACGCCGACAAGGAGACGAAGGCGATGCGCGCGGCGATCTCCGAGACCGACCGCCGCCGCGAGATCCAGCTCGCATACAACGAGGAGCACGGGATCACGGCGGCGACGATCGTCAAGGGGATCTCCGACATCGCCGAGTTCCTGCAGGCCGAGTCGAAGCTGCCGAAGGGGCGCAAACGGCGCACGGCCAAGCGCGGCAAGGCCGAGGAGATGCCCCAGCACGAGCTCGAGAAGATGATCGTCGAGCTCGAGGAGGAGATGGCCGCGGCGGCCGACGAGCTGCGCTTCGAGTACGCCGCGCAGCTGCGCGACGAGCTGCGCGAGCTGCGGCGCGACCTGCGCGAGATCCAGACGGCCGAGTCGCCGCAGGGCGCCCGCGACATCGCCTAGGATTGCCGCCGTGGACATCGACCGTCAGGCGATCGAGCGACGCGACTTCCCGATCGCGCGCCGCGGGTACGAGCCGGCCGCCGTCGACGCGCACCTGCGCGCGCTCGCGAGCGAGATCGAAGAGCTGCAGCGCGAACGCGCCGCCGGCGGCTCGGGAGCCGAGCCGTCGCTGGCGGCGACCGCCGGCACGCAGGTCCAGAGCATCCTCGCCGCCGCCGAGGCGGCCGCCGCCGAGATCGAGCAGCAGGCGCGCGACGGCGCGGCGGCGACGCGCGAGCAGGCCGAGCACGACGCCGCGAATACGCGCGACGAGGCCGTCGCGCAGGCGCGCGCACACGTCGCCGCCGTCTCGCAGGCGACCGCCGTGCTGCTCGAGCGCGTCGGCTCGATGGACGGCGACGTCGCGGCGCTCGTCGAGAGCCTGCACGCCGGCGCCGGTCGCCTCGCCAACGACCTCGCCGCGCTCGACGCGAACATCGGCGAGCTGTACGACGCGGCGTCGGGCCGCGCCGTGACGCACGCCGTCGCGAGCGAGACGCCACGGCAGCCTTCGGTGCCCGCGCCGCCGCCGCCTCCGGCGACGCCGCAACCGGCGTCGGGCGCCGCCGCGCCGCACGTGCGCGCCGCGCAGACCAGCCCGCCGCCGCTTTCGCCGAGCGAGAGCGCCGATCCGCACGTGCACGTCGACCCCGAGGCGCCGGGCGCCGCGCCGTCGGCGTCGACGACGGCTGAGAACGGCGACGTCGACAGCGCGCGCCTGGTCGCGCTGAACATGGCGCTGAACGGCGAGTCGCGCGAGGACGCCGAGCGCTACCTCGCCGAGAACTACCAGCTGGCCGATCGCCAGAAGCTGATCGACGAGGTCTTCGCGGCGATCGAGGGGTAGCGGCGGCGGGGCGCCACAGGGCGCGGCGTCAGGCGGTTGGGTCGAGGATCTCGAGGTCCTCGAAGTAGCGGCGGTAGAAGCCGCGGTCGCGCGTGAGCAGGCGGTCGGCTTGGTGCAGGGCGTGGGCGCCGACGAGGAAGTCGGGGACGACGCGGTCGCGACCGCCGCCGGACCGGCGGTAGGCTCGCCAGCTCCGACCGGCGCCGGTCGCTGCGGCCGACGCCAGCGGCGAGAACTCGACGCGAAGTCTGGCGAGAGCCGCCTCGGCGTCGCCGGGCTCCGCAAAATGGGCCGCCGTCTCAGCCCAGACGGCCTCACACGCGATCATCGCGCCCTGGCCGAGGCAGCGTCGGATCGCGCGAGCGGAGGCGGGTCCGAACGTCGCGTTCGCCCCGAGGACGTCGATCAAGACGTTCGTGTCGACAGCGGTTATCAAACCGCGTCGACGGGGCCGCGCATCTCCTCGATGATCGCGTCGGTGTCGAGGTTCGTGCCGATGATGCCGTACACCGCTGCCACCGGATCGTCGGCGTCCGCCTTCGACAGCACGATCCTGCCGTCCTCGTCGATCACGTCGAGCTCGTCGCCGGGGCGGATGCCGAGTCGTTCGCGCACGGGCTTCGGGACGGTGATCTGCCCCTTCTCGGAGACCTTCGTGCGCATGTCATACCAATCTAGCATTGATTCCTACCGCCTAATCCGACCGGCAAGTCGAAATGGGACGGCGCTCGCGCGCGCCCGCAACGTGCGGGAATTCGGCGCGGAGCGGACCCGAACGTCTGTTCGGCCTCATAGAATGGATTCCCGATGCCAACGGGCAACCAGATAGTCGTCTCCGGCGCGCGCGAGCACAACCTGAAGGACGTGTCGCTGACGCTCCCGCGCGACGCGCTCGTCGTGATCACGGGCCTGTCGGGGTCGGGCAAGAGCTCGCTCGCGTTCGACACGATCTACGCCGAGGGTCAGCGCCGCTACGTCGAGTCGCTGTCGGCGTACGCGCGCCAGTTCCTCGGCCAGATGGACAAGCCGGACGTCGACTCGATCGAGGGGCTCTCGCCTGCGATCTCGATCGATCAGAAGACGACGTCGCGCAATCCGCGTTCGACCGTGGGGACCGTGACTGAGATCTACGATTATCTACGCCTGCTCTGGTCTCGCGTGGGCAAGCCCCACTGCCCGATTTGTGGACGCCCGATCGTCGGCCAGTCGGCGGAGCAGATCATCGACCAGGCGATGGAGCTGGCGGACGGGACGCGTTTCATGGTGCTCGCGCCGGTGGTGCGCGGCCGCAAGGGCGAGTACGGGAAGCTGCTCGACGAGCTGCGCGCCGACGGCTTCGCGCGGGTCAAGATCGACGACCGCGTGCGGATGCTCGAGGAGTCGATCGTGCTCGACAAGCGTTACAAGCACGACATCTCGGTCGTCGTCGACCGGCTGGTGATGCGCCACGACGTGCGCAAGCGGCTGGCCGACTCGATTGAGACGGCGGTCGCGCGCGCCGACGGGCTCGTCGAGCTGGAGATCGTCGGGCGCTCGTCGGACTCGGCCGAAGCGGGGTCGGCGGAGGGCGCCGAGGAGGCGCAGGGCGCGAAGGGCGCGAAGGCGCCGCGCGCGGCGGCGGCGCAGATCGTCCCGGGCGAGACGCCGCAGCCGGGCACGATCTTCACGTTCTCCGAGCGCTTCGCGTGCCCCGAGCACGGCCCGTCGCTGGTCGAGCTCGAGCCGCGGATCTTCTCGTTCAACTCGCCGCACGGCGCATGCGACCGCTGCACTGGGCTCGGCTCGCAGATGGAGATCGATCCGGATCTGGTCGTGCCCGATCCGACGCTGTCGATCGGCGAAGGCGCGATCGCGCCGTGGGCGAACTCGTCGTCGAACTACTACGAGCAGGTGACCGAGGCGATCGCCGACCGCTGGGGCGTCGATCTCGAAGCGCCGTGGGAGGAGCTGGCGCAGGAGCAGCGCGACCTGTTCCTGAGCGGGACGAACGGCGACCCGGTGCAGGTGACGTACCGCAACCGCTACGGACGCCGGCGCTCGTACGCGACGCGCTTCGAGGGGATCGTCAAGAACCTCGAGCGCCGCTACCGCGAGACCGACTCGGAGTGGACGCGCGAGAAGATCGAGGAGTACATGTCGCTGCGCGCGTGCCCGGTGTGCGGCGGCGCGCGGCTGCGCGCCGAGTCGCGCGCGGTGCTCGTCGGCGGCACGCGGATCGAGGACTTCTGCGCGCTGTCGGCGCGGCGGGCGCTCGAGTGGCTTCAGGAGGTCGAGCTGTCGGAGACCGACCGCCACGTCGCGCGGCTGATCCTGCGCGAGATCTCCGAGCGGCTGCAGTTCCTCGAGAACGTCGGAATCGGCTACCTGTCGATGGACCGCGCGGCGGCGACGCTGTCGGGCGGCGAGGCGCAGCGGATCCGCCTGGCGACGCAGATCGGCTCGTCGCTGGTCGGCGTGCTGTACATCCTCGACGAGCCGTCGATCGGGTTGCACCAGCGCGACAACTCGAAGCTGATCGCGACGCTCGAGCGGCTGCGCGACCTCGGCAACACGGTGATCGTCGTCGAGCACGACGAGCAGACGATGCGCGCGGCCGACCACCTCGTCGACCTCGGGCCGGGCGCGGGCGAGCACGGCGGGCGGATCGTCGCGCAGGGGACGGCGAAGCAGGTCGAGCGCGTGAAGGAGTCGCTGACCGGTCAGTACCTCGCCGGCACGCGGACGATCGAGCCGCCGAAGGAGCGGCGCACGCCGAGCGGCTACGTCGAGATCGTCGGCGCCTCCGAACACAACCTGCGCGAGATCGACGTGCACGTGCCGCTCGGCGTGCTGACGTGCGTGACGGGCGTGTCGGGGTCGGGCAAGTCGACGCTCGTCAACGAAGTGCTGTACAAGGCGGTCGCCAACCGCCTGCACCGCGCGCGCACGCGGCCGGGCGCGCACCGGGCGATCCACGGGCTCGACCAGCTCGACAAGATCATCGCCGTCGACCAGTCGCCGATCGGGCGCACGCCGCGCTCGAACCCGGCGACGTACACGGGCCTGTTCGACGTGATCCGCGACCTGTTCTCGAAGACGCAGGAGGCGCGGATCCGCGGCTACAAGCCGGGACGCTTCAGCTTCAACGTCAAGGGCGGGCGCTGCGAGGTGTGCCGCGGCGACGGGCAGATCAAGATCGAGATGCACTTCCTGCCCGACGTGTACGTGCCGTGCGAGCAGTGCCACGGCAAGCGCTACAACCGCGAGACGCTCGAAGTGCGCTTCAAGGGCAGGAGCATCGCCGACGTGCTCGACATGCCCGTCGAGGAGGCGCTCGAGTTCTTCGAGCACATCCCGAAGGTGCGCCGTCGACTCGAGACGCTCAACGCGGTCGGGCTCGGCTACGTGCGCCTTGGCCAGCCGGCGACGACGCTGTCGGGCGGCGAGGCGCAGCGCGTGAAGCTCGCGACGGAGCTGTCGAAGATCGCGACGGGCCGGACGCTGTACGTCCTCGACGAGCCGACGACGGGGCTGCACTTCGCCGACGTCCAGCGCCTGCTCGAGGTGCTGCAGCGGCTCGTCGACGCGGGCAACAGCGTCGTCGTGATCGAGCACAACCTCGACGTCATCAAGTCGGCCGACCGGCTGATCGACATGGGCCCGGAGGGCGGGGAGGAGGGCGGCATGGCGATCGCCGTCGGCACGCCGGAGGAGGTCGCGGCCGAGCCGTCGTCGCACACCGGCCAGTTCCTCGCCGAGCTGCTGACGCCGACGGTCAAGCGCGGCGCCCAGAGCAACGGCAAGGCGACGGGGCGCAAGCGCGCGGCGAAGGTCGCCGCTTGAGCGAGTCGCCGGTGGCGCCGGCGGAGCTCGCCGCGCAGGCGCGCCTGTGGGCGCAGAAGTGGCGCTGGTACGAGCGCAACTCGCTGCCGTGGAACCGCGCGCAGATCCACTGGCAGCTGCTGCGCCGCGGCGCGTTCGCGCGCTGGCCGCTGCACGGCAACGTGCTCGAGGCGCTGCGCGACGGGCGTCTGCAGATCGGCCCGGAAGTCCTGTTCGAGCCCGGCGTGTGGATCACGGCGCCAGGGCAGGCGCGCGTGCGGATCGGCGGCGGCACGTTCCTCAACAAAGGGGTGATGGTCGCCGCCGAGCGGCTCGTCGAGATCGGCGAGCACTGCATGCTCGCCAACGGCTGCTTCGTCTCAGACGCCAACCACCGCCACGACGATCCGGAGAAGCCGATCACGTGGCAGGGGTTCGAGAGCAAGGGCCCGACGCGGATCGGCGACAACTGCTGGCTCGGCGCGAACGTCGTCGTGACGAGCGGCGTCAGCATCGGCGAGCGCTGCGTGATCGGCGCCAACAGCGTCGTGACGCGCGACGTCGAGCCGTTCTCGGTCGCCGTCGGGCTGCCGGCGAAGGTGATCAGGCGCGTCGAGTACGCGAGCCGGTAGCGTCTGTCGCATGGACGTGACCGAGGCGATGCGCTGCGCGCCGACGAGCCGGCGCTTCACCGACGAGCCGGTCTCCGAGCAGGCGCTGTGGCGGGCGCTCGACAGCGCACGGTTCGCGCCGAGCGGCGGCAACCGTCAGGGTTGGCGCGTCGTCGTCGTGCGCGACGCCGAGCGGCGCCGCGCGATCCGCGACCTGTACCTGCCGCCGTGGCGCGCGTACATGGAGCAGACGGGCGGCGCGAAGATGCTCGCCGACCCCGACGGCTTCGACCCGGCGCGCGTGCGGATCGTGCGCGGCGCCGACGAATACGCCGAGCGCATGGACGAGGTGCCCGTCCACCTGCTGATCGGCGTGCAGCTCGGCGACGTGCTCGCGACCGACGCGAAGCTGCCGCGCCAGAGCATCGTCGGCGGCGCTTCGATCTACCCGTTCGTGCAGGACCTGCTGCTCGCGCTGCGCGCCGAGGGGCTGGGCGCGGCGATGACGACGCTGCTCGTGCCGGCCGAGGCCGAGGTCAAGCAGCTGTTCGCGTTCCCCGACGACGTCGCGCTGGCGGCGCACGTCGGCGTCGGGCACCGCGCCGACCCGTGGCCGAAGCGCCTCGCGCGCAAACCGGTCGATGAGTTCGCGTTCGCCGAGCGCTTCGGCGAGCCCCTCGCGTAGCTGCCGCCGACGCGAGGGGTCGCCTGGGCGGGGATCTTCTCCGCGCCGGTCCGCGCTACTTCGCCGGCGGCAGCGGTACGGCGCTGAACGGCGTCGTGCCGGTCGCGACGGTCAGGTCGAGACCGGTCGCTTCGTTGGCGTAGGCGAGCTCCTTCGCGAGCGTGCCGACGCCGTTGGCGGCCGGCAGCGGCGCGAGCTCGACCGTCGAGAGCACGCCGAGCGCGTCGCCGCTCGCGTTCAGGAACGCGCTGCCCGAGTCGCCGGGGATGCCGGGCGTGACGGTGTAGAGCTGCTGGCTCCAGCCGCCCGTTTCTTCGCGGTCGCCAAGGCTGACGCCGGTCTTCGGGCTGAGCACGCTGACGCCGAGGCGCAGGATCGAGTTGCCGTAGGAGTAGATCTGTTCGCCGCTGCTCGAGGCGCTCGACGCGAGCGCGTCGGGGCCGCCCCAGAACGGCACCGTCGGGTTCACGTTGGCGACCTGCGAGGGGAGGATCTTGATCAGCGCGAGGTCGTTGTACGCGCACGTGTTCGCGTCGTTCTCTTTCGCGCCCTGCATCGCGATCCACGAGTTGTAGGCGAGCGCGCCGATCTTCGTGCCGTCCTGCAGGCCGCCGTTGACTAGGTCGCCCGAGTAGATCGGCGTGCCGAGCGGCAGCGACTTCGTCGTGCAGCCGTTCGTTTCGGTGTCTTCGCCGGTCGAGGAGCAGTGCGCGGCCTGGCCGAGGTAGACGCTGCCCGACGCGTCGGTGAAGACGAAGTTGGCGGTGCACTGCGAGCCGCCGCCGAGGAACGACGAGGCGTTCGTGAACGTCATCACGCCGGGGTGGATCGTCGCGCTTTCCTCGGGCGCCCACGCGGACGCGCCGGCGGCGCCGGTGGCGAGCGCGAGGACGACGCAGGCGCAGGTGAAAGCCAGCTTCGAGCAGGGCTTCATCGGGTTTCCCTCCAGTGTCGAGTCGTTCGGCTGCCGCACCCGGCTGGCGCGGCCCACGGGCGTGGTACCCGCCTCGCGGCGAGCCAAACGAATCGGCTGATCGGCTTGGCGCCCTGCGCGTGAGGTCAGCTGAGCTGCGCGTGCAGCTCGGCCAGCTCGATCGGATCGATCTTGTACGTGTGCTCGGGACCGGGATAGCGCCGCGTGCGCACGTCTTCGGCATACGCCGCGACGCCGTCGTTCATCTCCTGCTGGATGTTCGCGTAGCGCTTGACGAAGCGGGCGCCGAGGCCGTCGCGGATGCCGAGCAGGTCGTGGAACACGAGCACCTGGCCGTCGGTCGCCGGACCGGCGCCGATGCCGATCACCGGGATCTCGATGTGCGCCATCAGCTCCTCGGTGACGCCGGCCGGGATCGCCTCGAAGACCAGCGCGAAGCAGCCGGCGTCCTGCAGCGCGAGCGCCTCGGCGGCGATCCGCGCGGCGGCGTTGGCCGTGCGCCCCTGCGCCTTCCAGCCGCCGAGCGCGGTCGCGGTCTGCGGCGTCAGGCCGACGTGGCCCATCACGGGAATCCCGGCGCCGACGATCGCGCGTACGCGCCTGACCGACGACTCGCCGCCGCCCTCGAGCTTGACGGCCTCGCAGCCGGCGTCCTTGACCATCCGCATCGCCGTCGTGATCGCCTGCTCGTCGGAGACCTCGTAGGAGCCGAACGGCAGGTCGCCGATCAGCATCGGCGTGCTCAGCCCGCGGCGCACGGCGCGCGCGAGCACGAGCATGTCGTCGAGCTCGACCGGCGTCGTCGCGCTGTAGCCGAGCATCGTCGTCGCGGCCGAGTCGCCGACGAGCACGAGGTCGACGCCGGCCGACTCGGCGGCGCGCGCGCTCGGGTAGTCGTAGGCGGTGACCATCACGATCGGGTCGCCCAGCCGCTTCTTCTCGGCGAGCAGCGGCAGCGTCATCGGCAGGCGGCCGGGGTCGGACGGGGCCTGTATCTCTGGATGGCTGGACATGTGCGGTTCCTCTCTGACGTCAGTTGACGCTCTGCGTGAGCAGGGTCGCCACCGCGTCGTCGACGGTGATGATGCGGTTGGTCTGCGCCTCGACGTGCACGACGCGCGGTTCGTAGGTCTCGAGCTCGGCGTCGTCGTAGCTCGCGTAGGAGACGACGATGATCGTGTCGCCGCGCTGCACGAGCCGCGCGGCGGCGCCGTTGATCGTCATCACGCCCGAGCCGCGCTCGCCGGCGATCGTGTACGTCTCGAAGCGCGCGCCGTTGTCGATGTCGAGCACGTGCACCTGCTCGTGCTCGAGGATGTCGGCCGCCTCGAGCAGGTCGGGGTCGATCGTGATCGAGCCGACGTAGTGCAGGTCGCAGTCGGTGATCGTCGCCCTGTGGATCTTCGACTTGAGCATCGTGCGTTGCATCAGGCGAGCGCCTTTCTCGGGTGCGGTTGGCGGGGTGGGTGCTGCTCCTCGGTCCGACGAGGCTCGTGGGCGCTCGCGGGCGAAGGCCGCAGCAGCGCGTTGTCGATCAGGCGCGTGTCGCCGACCCGCGCGGCGAGCAGCAGCAGCGTCTCGCGCGTCAGCTCGTCGCGGCGCTCGAGCGTGTCGGGGTCGACGAGCTCGGCGTACTCGGGCTCGACGCCGCGCTCGCGCATCGCCGCGCGCGCCGCCGCGAGCAGCGCGTCGCCCGAGCGCTCGCCGTCGGCCGCGGCGCGCGTCGCCGCGTGCAGCGCCGCGGACAGCGCGAGCGCGCGTGAGCGCTCGCCGGCGCCGAGGCGCGCGTTGCGGCTCGACATCGCGAGGCCGTCGCGCTCGCGTACCGTCGGGCACGCCTGGATTCGCACGGGCAGGTTCAGGTCGGCGACCATCCGCCGGATCACGACGAGCTGCTGCGCGTCCTTCTGGCCGAAGTACGCGACGTCGGGCAGCGCCATGCCGAGCAGCTTCGCGACGACGGTGCAGACGCCGCGGAAGTGCTCGGCGCCACGCTCGGCGCCCTCGAGCCGGTCGGTCAGCCCGCGCACCTCGACCGTCGTCGCGAAGCCCGGCGGGTAGACCTCCTCGACGGGCGGAACGAACAGGATGTCGGCGCCGGCCTCGGCGGCGCCGTCGGCGTCGCGGCGCTCGTCGCGCGGGTAGCGCTCGAGGTCGGCGCGCTCGTCGAACTGGGTCGGGTTGATGAACAGCGAGACGACGACGACGTCGCACTCGCGGCGCGCGCGGCGGATCAGCGAGAGATGCCCGTCGTGCAGCGCGCCCATCGTCGGCACGAGACCGATCGAGCGGCCGTCGCGGCGCGCGGGCGCGAGCGCGAGGCGCAGGTCGTCGACTGCGCGCACGGTCCTCATGCGCAGGGCGAAGGGTGGGTTGCGGTGGGCATCGGGTTCGGTCCAGTTCCTTGCGGATACCGGCGCGAGCGAAGCGTTCGTGCGGTTTCTCTCTGGTCCACCCCGGGGATTGCCGGTGGCGGCCTGCCGTCAATGATACAGCGGGTTCGGTCGCTGTCTACCAGGCGTCGACGTACGGCCGCGCCTTGCCGGGCCGCTGCCACCACTGCTCGGCGTGCTCGTCGAACAGCGCCGCGATCCAGCGGCGCGAGTCGGCCGGGTCGATCACGTCGTCGATCTCGCCGTAGGCGGCCATGTTCACGCCGCGGCCGCGCTCGTAGGCGGCGGCGACGGTCGCCTGGAAGACCCGCTCGCGCTCGTCCAGGTCGTCGATCGCGTCGAGCTCGCGCCGCATGCCGAGCCGCACGGCGCCCTCGAGGCCCATCGCGCCGAACTCGGACGTCGGCCAGCCGACGGTGAACAGCGGCGCCTTGAAGCCGCCGCCGGCCATCGCCTGCGCACCCAGTCCGTACCCCTTGCGCAGGACGATCGTCCCGCACGGCACGCTGAGGTTGGCGCCGCCGAGGAACATGCGCGCGAAGTGGCGCACGGTCGCCGTGCGCTCGGCGCTCGGGCCGACCATGAAGCCGGGCGTGTCGCAGAGGAACAGGACGGGCAGCGCGAACGCGTCGCACATGCCGATGAAGCGTGCGGCCTTGTCGGCGCCGTCGGCGTCGATCGCGCCGCCGAGGTGCGTCGGGACGTTGGCGACGACGCCGAGCGGGCGACCGTCGACGCGCGCGAGCGCGGTGACGATGCCGGCGCCGAAGCCGCGGCGCAGCTCGAGCACCGAGTCCTCGTCGAACAGCGCGTCGATCACGCGGCGGACGTCGTAGACGCGCTTGCGCTGCTCGGGGATCAGCTCGCGCAGGCGCGTCTGGTCGGGCACGGCGCCGGGCTCGAGCGGGCCGCGGAAGTAGGACAGGTAGCGCTTCGCGACGGCGACCGCCTCGCGGTCGTCGGCGACGCGCAGGTCGACGACGCCGTTTGCGTCCTGCACGTCGATCGGGCCGACCTCCGACGGCTCGAACACGCCGAGCCCGCCGCCCTCGATCATCGCCGGGCCGCCCATGCCGATGCTCGCGTCCTCGCTGGCGATCACGACGTCGCAGCAGCCGAGCAGCGCGGCGTTGCCGGCGAAGCAGTAGCCGGAGGCGATGCCGACGAGCGGCACGCGGCCGCTGAGCTGCGCGAACAGCGCGAACGCGCGGCAGTCGAGGCCGGCGACGATCGGCATGTCTACGTCGCCCGGCCGCCCGCCGCCGCCCTCGGCGAACAGCACGAGCGGCAGCCGCCGGCGCTCGGCGATCTCGAACAGGCGGTCCTTCTTGGCGTGGTTGCGCATGCCCTGCGTGCCGGCGAGGACGGTGTAGTCGTAGGACATCGCGACGCACGCGCGCCCGTCGATCTCGCCGACGCCGGCGACGAGGCCGTCGGCGGGCGTGCGCGCGATCAGCTCCTCGCGCGAGCGGCGCTGCTCCTGCGCGGCGAACAGCAGCGGCCCGTACTCGACGTACGTCCCGTCGTCGACCAGTTCGGCGAGGTTCTCGCGCGCCGTGCGCCGGCCACGCTCGTGGCGCTTGGCGACGACGTCGGGCCGCGCCGCGTCGAGGCCGATCGCGTGGCGCTCGTGCACGGCCCGCAGGTCGGCGCGCTCGCGTGCGTCGGCGCCGGCCGGCTCCACGTCCGCGTCGGCGCCGACGGCCCCGTTCACGTCGGCGCCGCGCGGATCGACTTCCGCCTGCGCTGCGGAGATGCTCAGGACGAGAAGCGCCTGACCCTCCTCGACGGCGTCTCCCGCGGCGACCTCGACGCTCTGCACGACGCCGCCGGCGTCGGCGAGCACCTCGTGCTCCATCTTCATCGCCTCGAGCACGACGAGCGGCGCGCCGGCGGTGACGAGCTCGTCGGCGTCGTGGGCGATCGACACGACGACGCCCGCGAACGGGGCCTTGACGGTCAGCTCGTCGGTCGGGGCCACGGCGAGATCATTGCGCACGCCGGCCGGCGGGCGGCGGCGGATCGCTCGCCGACGAAAAGCCGGAATTTGCTCGCTTGCCACGCCGAGCGCGGCCGCGCATGCCCACAGGCACCGATTAGCATCGCAATCGATGTCCTCGACCGACGTCGCAAGAACGGCCTCCGAGCGGCGCGAGCAGCTCAAGGAGGTGCTCGCGCGGGCGCGAACGTGCACCCGCTGCCCGGAGCTCGCGGCGACGCGCAAGACGGTTGTTTTCGGTGCGGGCAACGCGGACGCTGACCTGATGTTCGTGGGCGAGGCGCCAGGCGCGACGGAGGATGAACAGGGCATCCCGTTTGTGGGCAGGGCGGGAAAACTGCTCGACACGCTGCTCGAGGAGATCGGGCTTCAGCGCTCGGAGGTCTTCATCGCGAACACGTTGATGTGCAGGCCTCCCGGCAATCGCGACCCGCTGCCGATCGAGATCGAGAACTGTCAGGATTATCTTAGGACGAAGGTCGAGCTGATCGAGCCGACGGTGATCTGCACGCTCGGCAACTTCTCGACGAAGCTGCTGCGCGGCGATCCGACCGGCATCACGCGCCTCCACGGCCAGCCGGAGGTGTTGACGCTCGGCCGCCGCGCGGTGCGCCTGTACCCGATCTTCCACCCGGCGGCGGCGCTGTACACGCCGCGGATGCTCGAGACGCTGCGCGAGGACTTCGCGCGGCTGCCGGAGCTGCTCGCGCTGGGCGCGCCGGAGCAGCCGATGCTCGACGTGTTCCCGGACCTCGGCGAGCGCGCGGAGCTGGCCGAGGCGCCGGATGTCGACGAGCAGGCCGATGCGGCGACCGGAGCGGATGCGTCGAGCACGCCGGCGGGCGGCGCTGAAGCGGCGCCCGAGGTCGACCAGCTCGGCCTGTTCTGAGGGCGAGATCCGAGACGACTGGACGTTTGTTCGACCCCGACGCCGCTCCGGTCAATGCCGTTTTCCCTGCAAAGAGGGGATTTCGCGAGCCCGTCGAAGATTTGTTCCCCCAGGTCTCAAGTCGACGACGGAGCTCGCCGATACTGACCTCGTCTCCATCCCTCCAGGAGTAACGATCGGCCCGCGTCCCTTTCTCCCGCGGGCCGATCGCGTTTAACGGCGATTCGCGCTTGGCTCTAAAGTCTCGTCGTGGCCGTGCACGTCGTCGACACGTCGGATCCGTCAGAGACCGAAACGCTTGGGGCGGACCTGGCGAGCGGCCTGCGAGACGGCGACGTCGTGCTCGTGCGCGGCGAGCTCGGCGCCGGCAAGACGACGCTCGTGCGCGGCGCCGCGCGGGCGCTGGGCGTGACCGATCCGATCACGAGCCCGAGCTTCAGCATCGGCCATCGTTATCGCGCGGGCGATCGACTGACGGTCTCGCATCTCGACCTGTACCGGCTCGCGGGGCTCGAGCACGAGGACCCGGAGCTGCTGGCCGACTACGTCGGCGCCGGGCGGATCGCGTTCGTCGAGTGGCCGCCGGACGCCGAGCGCGAGCTCGCGGGCGCGCGCGTGGAGGTCTCGCTCGAGCACGCCGGCGAGGATCGCCGGCGGATCGAGGTGATCGAACGATGACCGTCGTGCTCGGCTTCGACACGGCGACGCACGCGACCGTCGTCGGACTGCGGCTGGCCGACGGATCGACGCTGCAGGCGCGCGACGACCCGCCGCCCGACGCGCACCCGGGGCACGCGACGCGCCTGCTCCCGATGGCGGCCGATCTGCTCGAGCAGGGCGGCGTGGCCTGGGGCGAGCTGACGCGGGTCGCGGTCGGCGTCGGACCGGGGCGCTTCACGGGGTTGCGCGTCGGGATCGCGACGGCGCGCGGACTCGCGCAGTCGCTCGGGGTCGAGCTCGCCAGCGTCTCGACGCTGCGCGCGCTCGCGCTCGGAGCCGCGCGCCGCGCGGGCGCCGAGGACGAGGAGCGCGGGACGATCGCGGTGATCGACGCGCGGCGCGGCGAGGCGTTCGCCGCGGCGTACTCGCCAGATGGTGAGGAGGTGGAGTTCGCGCACGCGCTCGGCGCGGACGAGCTCGAGCGGATCGTCGCGGAGATCGAGCGCAGGGACGGCGTCGCAAGCCGGGGCTGGCAGGCGGTCGGCGACGGCGCGGTGCGCTTCGCGGCCGAGCTGCGCGCGGGCGGCGTGAGCGTCCCGGCGGAGAGCTCGGCGCTGCACCTGCTCGACGCGGAGGCGCTATGCGAGCTCGGCGCCGACGCCGAGGCCGCCGCGGCGATCGAGACGGTGTTGCCGGACTACCGCCGCGCGCCCGACGCCGCGCTTGCCGCCGCGCGGGGAGGGACCTCGTGAGCGACGCCGCTTCGGCTGCGCTCCGCGACGGAGAGGACGCGCCGGCCGTGCAAATCCGCCCGCTGACGTACCCCGACCTGCCGCAGGTGCTCGCGATCGAGCGGCGCGTGTTCCCGACGCCGTGGTCGCTGGCGATGTTCGTGCTGGAGCTGTCGAAGCAGACGGGCATCTGCCTGGCGGCGACCGAGCGCGTCGAGTCGCGGCAGGGCGCCGGCGCGGACAGCGAGGAGGGCGGGGAGGAGCGCCTCGTCGGCTACCTGATCTGCTCGCGCTACGACACGGTGTGGCACGTGATGAACGTCGCCGTCGACGGCTTCCGCCAGCGCTCGGGCATCGCGTCGCGGCTGCTCGCCGAGCTGTACGCGCGGGTCGGCGACGAGCAGGCGCGCTACACGCTCGAGGTGCGCCGCTCGAACGCCGTCGCGATCCACCTCTACGAGCGCGAGGGGTTTCGCGCGGCGGGCACGCGGCGCCGCTACTACCAGGACAACGGCGAGGACGCGCTCGTGATGTGGCGCACGCCGGCGACGCGCGCGGGCTCGCTCGAGGACGTGCCGAACCCGGGCCCCGTATGAGCATCCTCGCGCTGGAGACGAGTTGCGACGACACGTGCGCGGCGGTGATCGATGCGGACGGTGAGATCCGCGCGAACGTGATCTCGTCGCAGGTCGCGCACGAGGACTTCGGCGGCGTCGTCCCGGAGATCGCGTCGCGACACCATCTCGAGATCGTCAACGCGATCGTCGAGCGTGCGCTGAGCGAGGCGGCGGTCGGCCTCGACGACGTCGAGCTCGTCGCGGCGACGCAGGGCCCGGGCCTCGTCGGCGCGCTGCTCGTCGGCCTGTCGACGGCGAAGGCGCTGGCGGCCGCGCGCGAGCTTCCGTTCGCGCCGGTCGACCACATCCAGGGCCACGTCGCGGCGAACTTCCTGCTGCCCGAGGCGGGGGAGGGCGACGCGGGCGCGTTCGAGCCGCCGTTCGTCTGCCTGATCGCGAGCGGCGGCCACACGCTGCTCGCGCACGTTCGCGAGCGCGACGGCTTCGAGGTGCTCGGGCGCACGCTCGACGACGCGGCCGGCGAGGCGTTCGACAAGGGCGCGCGGATGCTCGGGCT
Source organism: uncultured Solirubrobacteraceae bacterium (assembly GCA_963782925.1). Taxonomy (GTDB): domain Bacteria; phylum Actinomycetota; class Thermoleophilia; order Solirubrobacterales; family Solirubrobacteraceae; genus Palsa-744. The sequence goes on along the minus strand of CAWALH010000002.1, from coordinate 158,734 downwards.
CGGCTATCCGGGCGGGGCGGCGCTCGAGCGCCTGGCGCGCGACGGCGACCCCGAGGCGTTCGTGTTCCCCGGCTCGCGCGCCGAGCGCGCGAGGGGCGGTCGCGGCGCCCAGCGCGAGGCGTTCGCGCGCGGACTCGACTTCTCGTTCGCGGGGCTGAAGACGGCGCTCCTGTACCGGCTGCGCGAGCTCTCCGACGAGGACGCGCGGGCACGCGCGGCCGACCTGGCGGCGTCGTACCAGGCGGCGATCGTCGACAGCCTGCTCGAGCGCGTCGAGCGCGCGCTGGAGCAGACGGGCGTCGCGCGCCTGGCGGTCGGCGGCGGCGTCGCGGCGAACGGCGCGTTGCGCGCGCGCCTGGGCGAGCTCGGCGTGGCGCTGCGCGTGCCGGCGCGGGTGCTGTGCACGGACAACGCCGCGATGATCGCGAGCGCGGCGCGCTTCGGGCCGCAGCTGTCGTACCCGAGCTACCTCGCACTCGACGCGTACGCGACCGGCGAACGCGCGCGATGAGCGACGTCACCGTGTACTCGAGGCCCGAATGTCATCTGTGCGCCGAGGCGATGGCGACGCTGCGGCGGTTGCAGGCCGAGCTCGGCTTCAGCCTGACCGAGCGCGACATCGACGGTGACGAGCGGCTGCAGCGCGCGTATTTCGAGCGCATCCCGGTGATCGCGCTCGACGGCGAGGAGCTGTGCGACTACTTCGTCGACGAGCACGTCCTGCGAGAGCGTCTAGAGTCACGAACATGAGCTACGGAGAACCGACGACGCGCCCGCGCGAGCTCCAGAGCGACGGCGCCGGGCCGACCGCGGAGCGCCTCTCGCTGGGCGTAGCGGCCCGGCTGTCGCGCTATCTGCAGGTGCTGACGCAGGCGAAGAAGATGGGCAAGGAGACGATCTCCTCGCAGGAGCTGTCGGACTACACGCACGTCAACTCGACGCAGATCCGCCGCGATCTGTCGGGCTTCGGCAAGTTCGGCAAGCGCGGCGTCGGCTACAACGTCGAGGCGCTCGTCTCGCAGATCCGCAAGATCCTGCGGACGGCCGGCCAGCACAACATCGCGCTGCTCGGCGCCGGCCACCTGGGCAAGGCGATCGCCTCGTCGGACATCTTCGCCGACCACGGCTTTCGCGTCGTCGCGATCTTCGACGTCGACGAGAGCAAGGTCGGGACGAACGTCGGCAGCCAGGTCGTGCGCCACACCGACGAGCTGCGCCAGGTCGTCGAGGACGAGGACATCGTCGTCGGCGTGCTGGCCGTGCCGACGCACGCCGCTCAAGGGCTCGCCGACGAGCTCGTCGACGCTGGTGTGAAGATCATCTTCAACTACTCGGAATCGCTGCTGATGGTGCCGCCGGAGGTCACGGTTCACACGTCGAGCCCGGCGGTCGATCTGCTCTACGCGCTGTACTTCTACCTGACCTGACGGTGCTCGCCGCCGGCCAGCGCTATCACTGAGGACCGGAAAGCGCCGATCGCGGCGCCGATCTCAACCGCACGAGCCGAACGCCGAACGCCATGACCCTGGACCTAGACCTCGCGGCCGAGACGTTCGCCGACGCGACCGACAACACGGTCGGCATCGAGGAGGAGTTCTCGATCCTCGACCCGCGCACGCTCGATCTGGCGCCGCGTTTCGAGCAGTTGCGCGACGTCGCGGCCGAGCGCGACCCGCTGCTGCGCGAGCACATCACCGGCGAGCTGATCTCGTCGGAGATCGAGATCATCTCGGGCGTCGGCGGCGACCTGCAGCACGCGCTCGCGCGCCAGCGCGACCAGCGCCGGCGCCTGTTCGCGCTGGCCGGCGCCGAGGGCGCCGCGCTCGGCGCGACCGGTACGCATCCGTGGGCCGACTACCGCGAGCAGCAGATCATCGACACCGAGCACTACCGCCGCGTCGAGGACGGCCTCAGGTACGTCGCGTGGCGCAACAACACGTTCAGCCTGCACGTGCACGTCGGCGTGCGCGAGATCGATCGCGCGATCCTCGTCTGCGATCGGCTGCGTCCGGTGCTGCCGCTGCTGCTCGCGATCTCGACCAACTCGCCGTATCTCGACGGGCGCGACACCGGCCTGTGCTCGGCGCGAACGCAGAGCTTCACGAAGAGCTTCCCGCGCTGCGGCGTGCCCGACGCGTTCGGCGGCTGGCAGGCGTATCGCGAGTACATCGAGTTCCTCGTGCACACGCGCTCGATCGTCGAGTTCACGCAGGTCTGGTGGTCGGTCCGGCCGCATTTCAGCTTCGGCACGGTCGAGGTGCGGATCTGCGACGCGCAGGCGACGGCGCAGGAGGCCGACGCGCTCGCATCGCTGATCGCCGCGTGCATCTCGCAGGCGGCGCGCGACGTCGACGACGGGGTCCCGTTCGTCGATCCGGCGCCGCGGCTGATCGAGGAGAACATGTGGCGCGCGATCCGCTTCGGCCTCGACGGTCGGCTGATCGATCTGCGCAGCGCCGAGGAGTACGCGGCGCGCGAGGCGATCGACCGCCTCGTCGCGTGGACGGCGCCGGTGCGCGCGGAGCTCGGCATCGAGCCCGTGTTCCCCGAGCGCAACGGCGCCCAGCGCCAGCGCCAGATGATCGAGTCGGGCGCGACGCGCGAGGAGGTCTTCGCGGCGTCGGTCGCCGAGACGCTTCAGACATACTCCCAGGAGGTGACCGTATGAGCACGGATCCAATCGCCGAAGCGGCTGGCGCGGCGCCGGGCGGCGCCGGCTCGGGGCCGCAGGGCCAGCCGAGCGAGGAGGAGCTGCGGGCGGCATACGAAGCGGAACTGAGCCGCATCACGAGCACCGACCTGATGCTGCAGGCGGCGGTCTCGCTGCTGAACGTCGGCAGCTTCCGGCTTGCGCCGCGCCCGTCGGCCGGTACGCCTAGAGCTCCGGGCGCGGGCGATCCGGGCGCCGGGCAGGCGCCGGGCGCCGCCGCGGCGGCCGGCGAGCCGCAGGCGCCGGGCGCGGGCGACCTCGAGCAGGCACGCGACGCGATCGACGGCGCGCGGGCGTTGCTCGAGATCCTCGAGCGCAGCGTTCCGAGCGAGATCGCGCCGCTGCGCAACGCGCTCTCGCAGCTGCAGATGGCCTACGCGCGCACCGTGCAGGCGGCGGGCGCTCCGCCCTCGTCCGCTCCGTCCACGGGAGAGGGCGCTGGCGGCGGCGGCTCGGCGCCGTCGTCGGGCGGTGGCGGCGGCGCGCCCGGGTCGGGCGAGAAGCCCGGCGAGCAGCGCCCGCCGGGCCCGGGCCCGGGCCCGGGGCCGGCGGAGTCGAGCGGGAGGCTGTGGGTCCCCGGTCGCTGACAGCGGCCGCCCGACGCCGAGCGCCGCTCGCGTAGCCGTCGGCGGCCCTGACGAGCCGTCCTTCCGCGTGCGAGCGCGATAGACTCCGCGCGCGTTTGCACCGGGATGCCGCTCGCCTGAGCGACCCGGTCGACAAATGTGCGCGCGACGATCCTCGCGCGGCACGCCAATCAGACCGCGGAGGATTTTCCCTTGAGCAGCTTTCTGACGAACCATGGGGTCGTCGTCGCCCTCGTTTGCGCAGCGTGCGCCGTCGTGTACGGCGTGCTGACCACGCGCGCCCTGCTGTCGCTCTCGCCGGGCAACGAGAAGATGCAGAGCATCTCGCTGGCCGTCCAGCAAGGCGCGCGCGCTTACCTGAACCGTCAGTACACGACGATCGCCGGCGTCGGCGTCGTGCTGTTCGTGGCGCTGATCTTCATCCAGAACATCGCCGTCGCCGGCGGCTTCGCGATCGGCGGCCTGCTGTCGGGCTCGACCGGCTACATCGGGATGAACGTGTCGGTGCGCTCCAACGCGCGCGTCGCCGAGGCGGCGCGCTCGGGCGTGACGCCGGCGCTGCGCGTCGCGTTCCGCGGCGGCGCGATCACGGGCATGCTTGTCGTCGGCCTGGCGCTGATCGGTGTCGCCGGCTACTACGGCCTGCTCACGGCGGTGTTCAACGACAGCCCGAAGACGACGGTCGACGCGCTCGTCGGTCTCGGCTTCGGCGGCTCGCTGATCTCGGTCTTCGCGAGGCTCGGCGGCGGCATCTTCACGAAGGCCGCGGACGTCGGCGCCGACCTCGTCGGCAAGGTCGAGGCGGGGATCCCGGAGGACGACCCGCGCAACCCGGCGACGATCGCGGACAACGTCGGCGACAACGTCGGCGACTGCGCGGGGATGGCGGCCGACCTGTTCGAGACGTACGCGGTGACGGCCGTCGCGGTGATCCTGCTCGGCGTGCTGACGTTCCACGAGCAGACGCGCGTCGCGCTGTACCCGCTGGTGATCGGCGGAGTGGCGATCCTGGCGTCGATCATCGGCACGTACGCGGTGCGCTCGAAATCGGGCAACGTCGAGCGCGCGCTGCTGCAGGGCCTGGTCGTCTCGGGCGTGCTCGCCGCCGGCGCGTTCGCGCCGATCACGTACTGGCTGATGCGCAACCTGACGTTCAAGTCCGTCGGCGACACGGTCAACACGCCGAGCTGGTCGCACCTGTACCTGTGCTCGCTGATCGGCATCGCCGTGACGGCGCTGCTGTTCGGACTGACGGAATACTACACGTCGACCCGCTTCTCGCCGGTGAAGAAGACGGCGAAAGCGTCGATCACGGGGCACGCGACGAACATCATCCAGGGCTTCTCCTCGGGCCTGCAGGCGACGGCGCTGCCGGCGATCGTGATCGTGCTCGGGATCCTCGGCGCGTGGAAGCTCGCCGGCGGCGGCGTGACCGGCATCTACGGGATCGGCGTCGCCGTGATGGGCCTGCTGTCGCTGACCGGCCTGATCGTCGCGCTCGACGCGTTCGGGCCGATCACCGACAACGCCGGCGGGATCGCCGAGATGGCGGAGCTGCCGGAGGACGTCCGCAAAGTGACCGACCGGCTCGACGCCGTCGGCAACACGACGAAGGCGGTCACGAAGGGCTACGCGATCGGCTCGGCCGTGCTCGCCGCGGTCGTCCTGTTCGCGGGCTTCCAGAAAGAAATCGAGGCGAAGGTCGGCCACGCGATCGCGTTCGGCATCAACGAACCGCCGGTGCTGATCGGCCTGCTGCTCGGCGGGCTGATGGTCTGCCTGTTCGCGTCGCTGTCGATCGAGGCGGTCGGCCGCGCCGGCGGCGCGGTCGTCGAGGAGGTGCGCCGCCAGTTCCGCGAGCACCCGGGGATCATGGACTACACCGAAGAGCCCGACTACGCGGCGTGCGTCGACATCGTGACGAAGACGGCGCAGCGCGAGATGATCCTGCCGTCGCTGCTGCCGATCCTGCTGACGCTGATCGTCGGCCTGATCGACCAGCAGGCGCTCGGCGGGCTGCTGATCGGCGTGATCGTCGTCGGCTTCTTCTTCGCCGTGCTGATGACGGCCGGCGGCGGCGCGTGGGACAACGCGAAGAAGCTGATCGAGGACGGCGCGTTCGGCGGCAAGGGCTCGGAAGCGCACGCGGCGTCGGTCACGGGCGACACGGTCGGCGATCCGTTCAAGGACACCGCCGGGCCGGCGATCAACCCGATGATCAAGGTCGCGAACATCGTCGCGATCCTGATCATCCCGCTGATCACCTGAGCCTCGGCGCGGCCACGCACCGAGCGACCGAAGGGAGCACGGATGCGGCCCAGGCGATCCCGGCGTACGCGTAAGCTCAGCGAGAGATGAGAGGCCGGACGGTTCATCGCTCGAGCACGGTCGTGCTCAGCTTGCTGATGGTCGCGATCGGGATCGCACTGATCGGGCAGGTGCTCGGCGCGGGCGGCGACGTGCTGTCGGCGCGGATGCTGCTCGGCGTGCTGTTCCTCGCGGCCGGGGTCGGGCGACTCTACCTCGAGCACAAACGGGGCCGGCAGACGTGAGCGCCGGCGACGGGCCGTCGGACGGCGGGTCGCCGAGCGAGGGCGCCGCGGATCCAGCCGCGCCGGGCGCGGGCGCGGAGTCGGGCGCGGACGCCGGCTCCGGCGCGCCGAGTGACGAGCGCGGCGGCGCGCGGGTCCAAGCCGAGCTCGGGCGCGCCGAGGCGGAGCGGATCGCGCTTCAGATCTCGGCGCGCTCGCTGTCGACGGCGCGCCGCAGCGTCGGCTCGCCGCTGCTGTTCGCGGTCATCTACACGCCGATCGCGAGCGCGCTGTACTTCGCGCTGGGCGTGATCTCGGGCCACGCGCTCGGGCTGACGCCGCTCGTGTTCCTCGTGGCGGCGCTGCTGTTCGCGCTGACGGCGATGACGTACGCCGAGGGCGCGTCGCTGCACCAGGAGCGCAGCGGCTCGACGGTGTTCGCGCGCTACGCGTTCAACGAGCTCGTCAGCTTCGGAGCCGGCTGGGCGATCCTGCTCGACTACACGATCCTGATCGCGGTCACGTGCTACTCGGCGACGCATTACCTGCGCGTCTTCTGGCATCCGCTCGGCGATCGCGACGAGTCGCTCGGCCTCGCGCTCGTGTTCATCGCGATCGTCGTGCTGATGAACATCCGCGGCGTCGGCTGGCGGCGCTCGCGGCGGGTCACGGCGATCGTCGCGGCCGACCTGGCGCTGCAGGCGCTGATCGTCGTGCTCGGGCTGGTGCTGTTCTTCAACCCGCACACGCTGCTCGACCCGATCCACCTGGGGAGCGCGCCGACGTGGTCGGACCTCGTCTTCGCGCTGACGGTCGCGGCGATCTCGTTCACGAGCCTCGAGTCGGCGGCCGGGCTCGCCGGCGAGGTCAAAATCGGCCCGGGCGCGCTCAAGCGACTCGTCGGCAGTGCGACGGTGACGGTCGTCGTCGTGTACGTCGGCATCGCGCTCGTCGCGCTGACGGCGCTGCCGGTCCACAACGGCCACACGCTGCTGTCGACGCGGTACGTCAACGATCCGATGGTCGGGCTGGTGACGGGGATGCATCCGCACTGGCTTGCGAACACGTTGCGCTACGTCGTCGCGGGGCTCGCGACGGTGACGCTCGTGGCGGCGGCCAACTCGGCGATGCTCGGGCTCTCGCGGCTGGCGTACTCGCTGTCGACCAATCGCCAGATCCCGAGCGGGCTGGGGCGCCTGCATCCGCTGCGCTCGACGCCGTACGTGCTGATCATCCTCGCGGGCCTGCTCGCCGCGGGGCTGGTCGTGCCGGAGAGCATCGACTTCCTCGTCGGCATCTACGCGTTCGGCGCGCTGCTGGCGTTCACGATCGCGCACGTCTCGGTCTGCCGCCTGCGCTACAAGGAGCCCGACGCGGACAGGCCGTACCGCATCCCGTGGTCGATCTCGTTCCGCGGCGGCACGCTGCCGCTGCCGGCGCTGATCGGCGCGGCCGCGTCGGCCGGCGGCTGGCTGGCGGTGATGGTCGTGCACGAACCGGCGCGCTACGTTGGGCTCGGGTGGATGGCCGTCGGCACGGCGATGTACGTGATCTACCGCAAAGCCGACGAGGCGCCGCTGCTTCGGCGCGTGACCGTCGCGCCGGAGGTCCTGCGCGCGGAGCCGCCGCGCGAACGCGACTACGGGTCGATCCTCGTGCCGCTGTTCGGCACGCGCCTGGACGAGGACATCGTGCAGACGGCGGCGCTGCTCGTGTCCGGCGAGCCGACCGACGAGGCGGCGATCGACGCGGCGACGATCGAGGCGGTGTGGATCTTCGTGATCCCGATGTCGCTGCCGCTCGACGCGCGATTGCCGGAGGCGCAGATCAAGGAGGCGCGCCAGGTGCTCGCGCGGGCGAAGGCGGTCGGCGAGGAGTACGCGGGGGTGCAGGTCGCGACGGCGACGGTGCGCACGCGTCGCGCCGGCTATGCGATCGTCGACGAGGCGAAACGGCGTGGGGTGGAGGCGATCGTGCTCGGCGCCGAGGAGCCGTCGCGGATTCGCGGCGGCGCGCGTCTGGGTGGGCGCGGCGGGCCGCTCGAGAACTTCGTCGGCGACGTCAGCAAGTACGTGATCAACAAGGCGCACTGCCGCGTGATCGTGACGGCGCCGGCCGAGGGAGACCTCGAGGCCGAGCGCCGCGCGCGGCTGGCGCGTGCGAGCTCCTGACGCCGCGCGGAAAGCTCGCGCGAGGCCGTGCATCGTCTAATCTCCGGCGCATGTTCGTGATGATCGTCGGCGCCGGCCGGGTCGGCTCGGCCGTCGCCAAGTCGTCGCTCGCCGCCGGGCACGAAGTGTCGGTGCTCGACGAGGACCCGCTCTCGCACGAGCGCCTGGACGCGGGGCAGACCGCGAGCTGGGAGGACGCCGGCGGCCAGTTCACGGTCGGCACGGCGCTCGAGATCGACGCGCTGATCGGCGCCGGCATCGAACGCGCCGACGTGTTCATCGCGTCGACCGACGGCGACAACACGAACCTGATCATCGCCCAGATCGCGCAGCGGCGATTCGGCGTCGAGCGGGTGATCGTACGTGTGATGGATCCCGCGCGCGCCAGCTGGTACGGAGAACAGGGCCTGCACACGATATCCCCGACGAAGCACGCGATCGAGATGTTCGAACGCGCGCTCGCGCCTGAGCCGGTCTAGGCGATGTACGCGATCATCGTCGGAGCCGGCAAGGTCGGCCGCAACCTCGCGCGGGAGCTGATCGACAAGGAACACGAGGTCACGGTGATCGAGTCCTCGCGCCAGCGCTACCTGGCGATCGAGGAGGAATTCGAGCACTCGGCGCAGTACGGCGACGCGACCGAGCTATGGGTGCTCGAGCGCGCGGGCATCCAGCGCGCGGATCTCGTGATCGCGGTGACGGGCGACGACGAGGACAACATGCTCGTGTGCCAGGTCGCGAAGGAGAAGTACCTCTGCGACCGGATCATCGCGCGCGTCAACAACCCGCGCAACCACGACCACTTCCGCCTGCTCGGCATCCAGCCGGCCGTCTCTGCAACCGATCTGATCCTGCGCCTGATCGAGCACGAGGTGCCGCGCTACGGCCTCGTGCACCTGCTCGCGCTCGAAGAGGAGCGCCTGGAGATCATCGAGCTCGAGGTCGCCGACGACGCGCCGACGATCGGTCAGACGATCGCCGAGATCAGCCTTCCCGAGGGCAGCCTGATCATCTCGGTGCTGCGCGACGGAACCGGCTTCGTGCCGAAGCCAGACACCGTGATCGAAGCCGGCGACGAAGTGCTGCTCGTGCTCGACCCGGGCCTCGAGGAGGCGATCACCGCGTACTTCGCGCCCAACGGGCACGGGCTGGCGAGCTAGCCTTTGCCCTCGCGGCGCGGGACGCCACGAGCATGAGTTGCCCCGCCATGCCGACAGTTCCGAGCCCGTCGGCAAGCTCGGTTGCCGTCCGTCGGTTGGCTATCCTTCTCGCCTGAGACGCCCTTCCGGGATAGTCCAATTGGCAGTGACGCCCGGTTCTGGTCCGGGAGATTGGGGTTCGAGTCCCTGTCCCGGAGTTGCGCTTGCGCCCCGTGAACACGGGGCGTTTCGCGTTCCTGGGGGGTGCTTGGGCCAGGATTTGGGCCAGTCGTGCGATCGCAGCCTGGGCCGGTGCCCCAGAGCCGGGTATCGTGAGCGCGTGCTTGACGACGCGCTGATAGCTGAGGCTGGCCGTCGGTTGTCAGCGGCGGCGCCACCGAGCTCGCGGGTGATCCTGTTCGGCTCGGCTGCGCGCGGGGAGCTGTCGCGGGACAGCGATCTGGACTTCTTGGTAATCGAGCCGGAGGTCGAGAATCCCGCCTTGGAGTCGGTGCGGCTGCGTAGGGTACTGGCGGATGTGCTGGTCCCGATGGACATCATCGTCGCGAGCGAGCACCGGGTGCAGGAGTGGCGCGACGTGCGTGGCAGCCTCATTCACGCGGCACTGACCGGAGGCCGGGAGCTCGTCGCCTGATGGCGAGCGAGCAGGATCTCGCAGAGCAACTTCTACGCCGCGCCGACGAGGACGCGGCCGGCGCCAAGGGGATGCTGCCGATAGACGCGGTAGCCGACGTGCTCGTCTGCTTTCACGCCCAGCAGGCTGTCGAGAAGGCGCTCAAGGCCGTGTTGGCCGCCCGCGGGGTGGAGTTCGCCCACCGGCATGATCTGCGAGTGCTCATAGGGCAATGCGAGAACGCGGGCGTGCGGCTGCCGGAGGAGCTTGTCGAGGTGGACTTGCTCTCGCCCTACGCGGCGGAACTTCGCTATGACGACGACACGGTGCACGCCGTCGAGCGTGAGACGGCGTCGAGGTGGGCGACCGCCGCGGTCCAGTGGGCGCGGGGCCTGGTCGAGGAGGCGGGGGGCGGACCCAAGCCCTCAACCGGGCCCGATGCCGTCGATGGAGGCTGACAGGCGGAGCTTCTTCAGCACGCTCGGGCTGATCTGCTTGGTCAAGTTGATCAGATAGCGCCTGGCGGCGACCGCGCTTCCGCCCATCGCCAGAACGAGCGCCAGCGTCGCAACGACGTTCGCGTAGCTGACGTGCCTGCGGAGGAACGACGACATGCTCAACACCTCCAGCTCGTTGAGCGGGCGAACCTCGGCGTCGCTCGCGAGAGTGACATCCTCTCACCGGCGCGACAGTAGGATGAGGTCGATGTCGCACGAAATGCTCGCCGAGGTCGTGTTCGCCGGCTTCATGGCCGTCGTCGTCGGCGCGCTCGTGCTGAACCTGCTGCTCGCGCTCTACAGGGAGCGCAAGCGAGCACGCGCGCAACCCGATAACGCGACGGCGCGACTGCCGGCCGAGTAGCCGACCAGCGCTCGAGCGGAAGCACTCATGCGGGAGCGCTCAGCGCGAGTGCGGGGCGTCGTTGCCGTGCTCGCTCGCGCCGCCGCCGCCGTGAATCGCCTCCAGCCTGCGGCCCATCGCCGCGACGTGCTCGTCGGTGACCTTGCCGTCGGACGGCACGTGCGGATGGTGCACGTGGCAGAGCCGGTAGTGCCCGTAGCGGAAGCGCCCGCGGCGAAAGCAGCCGTCGTGGTGGCAGAACAGCATCGAGATGATGCCGCCGATCCCGATCAGGCTGACGGCGCCGACGATCAGGCCGATCCATTCGGCGTGCGAGGTCGTGAACGGGAGCGAGGCGATCACGCGCGGAACTCAATCAGCTAGCGCCGACGGCGCCGGTGTTGCCGCGCCACGGCGCCGGGTGCGCTCGCACGCTAGTCGCGAGCGGCGTCGAGCGCGACGTCGCGACGTCGCGAGGAGCGTGAGCGGCGCGCGTCTACGGCCGACGGCGCCGGCTCGGGCGAGCGCGCGTCGCCGCGATCGCCCGGTCGCAGCGCGAACGGCTCGGGGCGGCCGATGTGGAAGCCCTGCGCGCGGTCGACGCCGAGCTCGGCGAGCAGCGCGAGCGTGTCGGCGTCTTCGACGCCCTCGGCGACGGTCTGCAGGCCGAAGTCGCGCGCGAGCGAGACGACGGCCTGGACGACGTGGCGGCTGGCGTCGTTGCTGGCGAGGTCGCAGACGAACTCGATGTCGAGCTTCAGGTAGTCGACGGGGAGGCGCTTGAGGTAGCTGAGCGTGCCGTAGCCGGTGCCGAAGTCGTCGAGCGCGAGCAGGCAGCCGAGCTCGTGCAGGCGCTCGGCGAACGCGCGGGCGGCGTCCTCGTCGTCGACGATCGCGGTCTCGGTGATCTCGAAGACGAGCAGCTCGGGCGAGACGCGGTGGCGCTGCATGCAGCGCTCGATCTGCTCGAGCACGTCGGGGTCGCCGACCGAGCGAGCCGACAGGTTGAGCTGGACGGGGCAGCCGTCACCGGCGAGCTGCGCCGCCTGCTTGATCACCCAGCGATCGATCTCGCCGATCAGCGCGTACTGCTCGGCGACCGGAAGGAACTCGGCCGGGGGCACGACGTTGCCGGCGCGATCGTGCATCCGCAGCAGCAGCTCGTGCTGGACGGTCGCGCCGCTGCGCAGGTCGACGATCGGCTGCGCGTGCAGCACGAGACGGTCGTCGAGCAGCGCCTGCTCGACGCTGTTGAGACACGCGAGCGTGGCAGCGTCGCGGCGCTGCTCTGCTTCGGCGGCGACCCGCGCGGAGACGTCGACGGCGACGCCGACGATCGCCGCCGGCTCGCCGTCGTCGCCGATGACGAGGCGGTTGCGCACGTAGGCGGTGAACAGCGAGCCATCCTTGCGCCGCACGAGCAGCTCGCCGTCCCAGCGACCCTCGGCGACGACGGCGCTCTGCAGGCGTTCGGCGGCGCTCGTGTCGTCGGGCACGATCAGGTCCCTGGCGCTGCGACCGATCGCCTCCTCGCGGCGCCAGCCGTAGAGCGCCTCGGCGCCGCTGTTCCAGCTGACGATGACGCCGTCCATGTCGGCGCCGATGACCGACGCGTCGATCTGGTCGAGCAGCTCGTTGTCGAGGCTGCGTACGCCGTCCCGGCCGTCGGCGATCGCCGCGCGCTCGGGCATCGCGTCGACGGCGGCGCGCCACACGTGCAGCGACTCGAGCCCGTACGCTGCCCGCGGCGCGGACTCGCCGGGCTCCGCGAGCTCGGAGCGGTCCTGGCGCGATGCGTACAGGCGGGCGTCGGCGCGGCGGCAGAGCAGCTCGAGCTCGGTGCCGTCGTCGGGGAAGAATGCGACGCCGAGCGACGCCGGCGCGCGCTCGCGCAATGCCTGCCCGAGCCGCGTGACGCTTGCGCGCGCGGCGTCGGCGTCGAGGTCGACGAGCAGCACGGCGAACTCGTCGCCGCCGAGGCGGCCGATCGCGTCCACCGGCCGTACCGAGCGCCCGAGCGTCTGCGCCACCCAGCAGAGCAGCTGGTCGCCGGCGGCGTGCCCGAACGTGTCGTTGACCGGCTTGAAGTGGTCGATGTCGAGCACGACGATCGCGCCCCGGCGGCGGCTGCGCGCGAGCCGGCCGAGCTCCGCTTCGGCGCGCTCTTCGAAGCCGCGCCGGTTCATGCAGCCGGTCAGCGAGTCGGTGCGCGAGGCGGTCGCGAGCGCGCGGTGCTGGCGGTTGTGGTTCTGCGCCTGCCATGCGCTCATCGCCGCCGTGCAGACGAGCGAGCCGGCGAACGCGCCCTGGTAGGCCCAGCTCGCGCCGCCGGTCGTGAACGCGACCGTCAGGTAGCCGAGCACGCTGAGCAGGCCGACGACGACGACCGACCCGAGCGGGTAGGACATCGAGGAGAAGACGACCGGGATGAAGAAGACGAGCACGAGCGGGCTCGCCGTCCCGCCGTCGGCGAGCGTGCCGACGATCAGCATCGCGAAGTCGAGGAACGTCCAGGCGAGGAAGAACGGCTCGCGCAGACGGCTGCGCACGATCCGCTCGCGTGGCAGCAGCAGCACGAGGAAGGTGCCGAGGATCGCGAGCGCGAACAGGATCGCGAGCCCGCTCCGATGCGGCCTGCTCCAGGTCAGCGCGACGTACAGCTCGCCGAAGCCGCCGACGCCGAACGTCAGCCAGATGCCGGCGGCGATCGTCGCTTCGCGCATGCGAATCGCGGAGATGTCCATGACCTCGGTCCCCCAGCTGTTCACTAGGAGCTAATCGGCCGGTCGGGCGCCGGCCTGAACGTCTGCGCGTGCACGACTGGACGCGTGGACCTCAGTTTGCGCGCCCGGCGTGAGCAGGGCTCGGCGCAAGCGCGCGGCGAGGCGAAGCGGCGAGCGCTAGCCGGTACGGAACTTCTGGTCTTCGCCGAGCGCGTTGCCGGCTTCGTTGGCGGCGGCGATGCGGAAGTGGTAGGCCGTTTTCGACTTCAGGCCGGAGACGTCTGCTGAGACGGCGACGGCGCCTTCACCCGAGCCCGGCGCGGGCGTGCACGGCGCGCTCGCGGTGTAGGCCTTCGACGAGGTCCCGTATTCGAGGCGACAGCTGTTGACCGTCTCGCCGTTCGGGTTGACCGTCGCGTTGAGCGTCGCCGTGGAGCTCGTGACGGACGTCGCGTTCATCGTGACGACGGTCGGCGGGATCGGCCCGGGCGGGTTCGACGCGGGGCCCGGTTCGGGGTGCGACGGCAGCAGCACCGGCGATCGCGGCGACTGCGTGAAGTCGAAGTCGTTGACGAGGTCGCCGAGCCCGGATGCTTCTTCGCGGACGTCGGGGCGTTTGTCGGGACGCCCGTCGGTCCTCGGGTTCAGGCGGCTGCCGCCGAGGAAGTCGTTCTCGATGAACTTCAGGTAGGCGTCGTGGCTGAGCTGTTGATGATCGATGTAGCCGCTCTTCGCGTACGGGCTGATCACGAGCCCGGGAACGCGCAGGCCGTAGCCGTTCTGGTCGACGTTCGGCGGGACGACGTGGTCGTAGAAGCCGCCGGCGTCGTCCCAGGAGAGGAAGATCGCGGTGCTGCCCCAGCACGGCGAGCGCATGATCGTGTTGATCAGCGTCGTGACGAACGCCTGGCCCTTGGAGATCAGCGAGGGCGGGTGTTCTGAGACTTCGAGGTTCGGTACGACCCACGAAACGCTCGGCAGTCCGCATTGGCTCGGTTCGTGCGCGGCCGCGTAGAACTGGTTGAGGCCCTGGATGTTGCCTGCCTGGTGGTCTTCCTGGATGTCGGTGAAGTCGGCGAGCGGGTTCCAGATGCCGGGGGTCGTGGCGCTCTGGTGGACGGTTTCGCAGGAGAGCGCTTCGTCGTCCTCGCAGTCGGGCTCGTTGCCTTCGGTGACGTAGTAGCGCCAGCTGACGCCGGCCTTGTCCATCAGGTAGGTGATGTCGGTCCACGCGTACGTCGCGCGGCCGGGGACGAGCGGGCCGTCCCACGTCGCCGCGGGTGACTTCGGCGCGAGCGTGTTCTTGCAGTCGAGCGGCTTGACGTCGCCTTCCGGACATTTCGCCGACCAGCCGGAGACGAGGAAGAGGTGCTCGGTCAGGCTCCACGCGCTGGCCGACTCGAACATCGCGTCCTGCAGCACGAAGTCGTGGGCGTAGGTCCAGTAGTTGGGGATCTCGCGCGCGTCGTGGTAGCCCATCACGTCGAGGCAGCCGGCGCCGCCCTTGGCGGAGCGTTCGGCGGCTTCGCTTTTGGTCGTCGTGCAGCCGCTGCATTCGGGATCGGTCTTGCCGCGGCACTTCTTCGCTTTCTCGGCCTGCGCGACGAAGCCGTCCATCAGGCCGCCGTCGATGTCGCCTTCGAACGCCTTCGTCCCGTGCGGGCCACCGGTGTTTTCGTCGCGCGGGTCGTGAAACGGCTTGATGCAGCCGCCGTGCGGGTCGGGCACGCAGACGTTGGACGGGATCCCGTTGGCGCCGGGATACGTGCCGAAGTACTCGTCGAACGAGCGGTTCTCCTGCATCAGCATCACGACGTGCTTGATCTTGTGGATCCCTTCTTCGCCGGCCGCGTGCGCGGCGGCCGGCGCGCAGGCGCCGGCCAGCAGCGCGGCGGCGAGCAGCCCGAGCCGCCACGCGCGCAGTCGCAAGGCGCGTGAGCGCGACGGGCGCCGTGTGCCCGCCTCCGGCCCGCCGTGGCCTCTGCTCGCCTCGCCCAGGAATCCAATCCGGACGAGCCCCCCCAACGTGTTGCTTCGCACGATTGCTGAACTGTACACGGCGTCTGCCTGTTCGCAAGCCACCATGCAGACTTGTTCACAGGACCGGCGCGCTGCGCCGGCGCGCGCGGCCGCTACGCGGCGGCCTGCGCGGCCCAGTCGCGGTACAGCTCGTAGTAGCGGCCCTCGGCGGCGATCAGCTCGTCGTGCGTGCCCTGCTCGGCGATCCGGCCGTGCTCGAGCACGACGATGCGACCGGCCTGGCGGATCGTCGAGAGGCGGTGGGCGATGACGATCGACGTGCGCCCGGCGAGCAGGCGGCGCAGGCCGCGCTCGATGCGCGCCTCGGAGTGCAGGTCGACGTTCGACGTCGCCTCGTCGAGCACGAGGATCCGCGGGTCGGCGATCAGCGCGCGCGCGAACGCGATCAGCTGGCGCTGGCCGGCCGACAGCTGCGTGCCGCGCTCGCCGACTTCGGTGTCGTAGCCGCTCGGTAGCTCGGAGATGAACTCCTCGGCGCCTACGGCGGCGGCGGCGGCGCGGATCTGCTCGGGCGTCGCGTCGGGGCGGCCGAAGGCGATGTTCTCGGCGACGGTGCCGCTGAACAGGAACGCCTCCTGCGGGACGATGCCCATCTGCGAGCGCAGCGAGGCGCTCGCGACTTCGCGCAGGTCGTGGCCGTCGACGAGCACGGCGCCGGACGTCGGGTCGTAGAAGCGCGCGACGAGCTTGGCCATCGTCGACTTGCCGGCGCCGGTCGCGCCGACGAGCGCGACGGTCTGCCCCGGCGGGATCTGCAGGTCGATGTGGTCGAGCGCGAGCACTTCGTCGGGCTCGGCGCCGTTCGCGCCGCGCCGCGAGCGCGGCTTGTAGGCGAACGAGACGTCGTCGAAGTCGACCTCGCCGGCGATCCGCGGCAGCTCGATCGCGCCGGGACGGTCGGTCAGGTCGGGCTGCTCGTCGAGCAGCTGGAAGATCTTCTCGAGCGCGGCCATGCCCGACTGGTAGGTCGCGTACAGCTGCGAGAGCTGCTGGATCGGTTCGAACAGGTTCGACAGCGCGGCGACGAACGCGACGATCGTGCCGATCGAGATGTGGCCGTCGATCGCCTGCATGCCGCCGTACAGCACGATCGCGGCGACGGCGAGGCCGGAGAGCATTTCGACCGACGGGAAGTACGCGGCGTTGAGCTTGACGGTCGTCATGTTCGCGTCGCGGTTGTCGGCGTTGAGGTCGACGAGCTGCTCCTCGTGGACGGGCTCCTGCGCGAAGCTGCGCACGACGCGGATGCCCGACAGCGTCTCCTGCAGGTGCGCGGTGATCGCGCCGATCGTCTCGCGCGTGCGGCGGAAGGCGCCGGCGGAGACGATCCGGAACCAGAGCGAGCCGGCGAGCAGCAGCGGCAGCACGCAGAACGTGATCAACGCGAGCTTGACGTCGAGGTAGAGCAGGATGCCGACGGTGCCGATCAGCGTCAGGCCCGACTGGAACAGCGTGACGACCGAGTCGGTGACGAGCGAGTCGAGCGCCTCGACGTCGTTGGTGATGCGCGAGATCAGGACGCCGGCGGGGCGGCTCTCGTAGAAGCCGATCGGCAGCGTCTGCAGGTGCGTGAAGATGCGGATGCGCAGGTCGGCGAGCGCGCGCTGGCCGACCCAGCCGACGAGGTAGGTCTGCGCGTAGGTCATCACCCAGACGAGCACCGCCGCGAACAGGAACGCGCCGACGACGAGCGCGAGGACGCCGAAGTCGCGGTGGCCGATGCCTTCGTCGATCGCGGCGCGCGCGAGCAGCGGCGGCGCGAGCGAGGCGGCGGTGCCGAGCACGAGCGCGACGACGGTCAGCGCGACCCGCGCGCGGTACGGGCGCAGCAGCGCGAGCAGCCCGCGCAGGTTGCGCGCGCGCGTGCCCTTGCTCGCGCGCTCGCCGGTCCACGTCGAGCCGGGGCCGCCCCTGTGCACGACGGGGCTCACAGGCCGCTGACCTCGCGCTCGCGCGGCTTGCGCGTGAGGAAGACCTGGTCGGGCAGGCCCTTCTCGACGATCTCGCGGTACAGCTCGGAAGCGTCGAGCAGGTGCTCGTGGTCGCCGTGCGCGACGATCCGCCCGTGGTCGAGCACGACGATCTCGTCGGCCAGCGAGATCGTCGAGAGGCGGTGCGCGATGACGAACGTCGTGCGCCCGGCCATCGCCTCGTCGAGCGCGAGCTTGATGCTCTGCTCGGTCGAGGCGTCGACGGAGGAGGTCGCGTCGTCGAGCACGAGCACGCGCGGGTCGGCGAGCAGCGCGCGGGCGATCGCGATGCGCTGGCGCTGCCCGCCGGACAGCGACAGCCCGCGCTCGCCGACGCGCGTGTCGAAGCCTTGCGGCAGGCGCGCGACGAAGTCGTAGGCCTGCGCGCGGCGCGCGGCGCTTTCGATCTCCGCGCGCGGCGCGTCGGGGCGGCCGTAGGCGATGTTCTCGGCGACGGTCGCGCTGAACAGGAACGGGTCGTCGGAGACGACGGCGACGGCCTGGCGCAGCGAGCCGAGCTCGACGGTGCGCACGTCGGCGCCGTCGAGCAGCACCTGCCCGGAGCTCGGGTCGTACAGGCGCGAGATCAGCGAGACGAGGCTCGTCTTGCCCGAGCCGGTCGCGCCGACGAGCGCGACGGTGCTGCCGGCGGGGACGTCGAGCGAGACGTCTGAGAGCACTGCGCGCGCCGCGCGCGGAGCGCTGTCGCCGTCGAGCGAGATCTCGCGGTGCGAGTGGACGGCGCCGAAGTCGTCGGATTCGTCGTAGCGCAGCGTGACGTCGCGCAGCTGCACGTGGCCGTTGCCGGCGGGCAGCGCCGGCGCGTTCGGCGGCGCGACGATCCGCGGGTCGCGGTCGAGCACCTGGAAGATGCGCGCGCCGGAGGCGGTCGCGCGCTGGGCGAGGCCGAGCGTCATGCCGAGCGCGCGCATCGGGCCGATCAGCATGTTCAGGTACAGGTAGAACTGCGTGAACTGGCCGATCGTCAGGTGCGAGTGGATCACGCGGTTGCCGCCGATCAACAGCACGGCGGCGAGCCCGAGCTGGGGGAGGAAGCCGATCACGGGGTTGAACGTCGCCTCCAGGCGCGTCGCGACCATCGACTGGTCGAACACGCGCGCGACCGAGTGGCGGAAGCGCTCGAGCTGCTGCGGCTCGCGCGCGAACGACTTGACGACGCGCACGCCGGAGATGTTCTCCTCGGCGTCGGCCGTCAGCTCGCCGATCCGCTGCTGGACCTCCTGGATCGTCGGGCGCGCGATCCGGCCGTAGCGCTGGGAGATGAACACGACGAGCGGTGTCGGCGCCATCGCGATCAGGCCGAGCTCGGGGTTGATCAGGATCATCGCGGCGCCGGCGAGCAGCAGCGTCAACGCCGACTGCAGGATGAAGACGAGTCCGTAGCCGAGGAAGAAGCGCACCGCCTGCAAGTCGACGGTCGCGCGCGACATCAGCTGGCCGGTCTGCTGGCGGTCGAAGAAGCCGAGCTCGAGGCGCTGCAGGTGCGCGTAGATCAGCTCGCGCAGGTCGAATTCGATCGCGAGCGAGATCCGCCCGGCGATCATCCGCCGCATGTAGGTCAAGAGCCAGCGCGCGATGACGATGCCGACGATCACGATCGCGAGCGTCACGAGCGTGTGGCGGTCGTGTGCGCGCGCGGCGAGCTCGTGGTGGCGCGCGTGCTGGTCGCCGCGCTTGATCGCTTCGACGGCCGAGCCGGTGAAGTGCGGGATCAGCACGGTCACGACCATCGCGAGGCTGGCGAGCGCCCACGAGGCGACCAGCCCGCGCTTGTACGGGCGGAGGAATCCCAGCAGTCGGTAGAACGTGTTCATAGTTGTACGGTCAACGATTATTGCAGGCGGGTGCGCGGCGGCTCGCGACGTCTCCGACGCTTGCGACCTGCTCGTAAGCTTGCGCCATGTCCGATCCGCCGAGCCGACCGCCGAGCGCCGGCGGGGCGGGGCTGTGCGACACGTGCACGCATCGGCAGGAGGTGCGCAACACGCGCGGCTCCGTCTTCTCGCTGTGCACCCTCTCGCGAGTCGATCAAGCTTATCCGCGATACCCGCGCCTGCCGGTGATCGAGTGCGACGGCTACGAGCGCCGGCAAGGATCTCGATCGGACGAAGACTGACGTGGGCTGCGCGACGGCGCGCCGTGCACGGTCCGGGCGCGCGGCTCAGCCGGCGGCGCCGGCGACCGGCTCGGGCTGATGGGCCCCGGCGTGCCCACCGCCGCCGGCTGGTTCGGCGACGACGAAGTCGCGGCCGCGCACGAGCGCGAACGCGAGCACGGAGCCGACGAACGCGATCGCGGCGGCGATCGCGAGGATGTTCGCGAACGCGCCGGTGAAGCCGACGCGGTAGGCGTGCGCGAGCGCGCCGCGCGCGGCGCTCGGGAGCGCATGCGCGAGATGCTGGATTTCGCCGGAGACGAGCGCGGTGTCGAGCTTGCCGTGAGCCGTGCGAAGGACTTCGCGTCCGGCGCCGCTGCTCGACAGCGCCGCGTGGGTCTTGCGCGGGATGTCGTGCTGGAAGATCGCGCCGAGGCCGGCGATGCCCGTCGCGATGCCGACCTGGCGGAACGTGTTGTTGATGCCCGACGCCATGCCGCTGCGCGTGTGGTGCACCACGCCGACGGCGGTCGACGCGAGCGGCGGGTTGATCAGGCCGATGCCGGCGCCGGCGATCACGAAGCCGGGGACGAGCACGGTCCATTCCGAGCTCGCGTCGACGGCGGTCATCGTCAACAGCCCGGCGCCGACGAGCGCGAGCCCGCCGCCGAGCAGCAGGCGGATCGGCACGCGCACGGACAATCGCCCGGAGATCGGCGCGACGACGAACGAGACGAGCGTGACCGGCAGGAAGCGCAGGCCGGCCTGCAGCGGGCTGAAGCGGAGCACGTCCTGGATGTAGAGGGTGAGGTAGAGGAACATCGAGAACATCGACGAGGAGACGCAGAACGCGACGATGCTCGCGCCGGCGAACGCCGGGCGGCGGAACAGCGTCAGGTCGAGCATCGGCCGCTCCTGCGCGCGCTCGACGATCACGAACAGCACGATCAGCGCGAGCGAGCCGATCAGGAAGCCGAGGATCCGCGTCGAGCCCCAGCCCTTTTCGTTGCCCTGGATCAGCGCGAAGACGAGCAGGAACAGCGAGCCCGAGAACGTCACGAGCCCGAGCCAGTCGACGCCGCGCGCGTTCGGGTCGCGCGACTCGGTGACCTGCGTCAGCGTCAGCGCGACGGCGCCGACGCCGATCGGGACGTTGACGAAGAAGATCCATTCCCAGCCGATGCCCGACGTGATCACGCCGCCGATGACCGGGCCGACGGCGACGGCGGCGCCGATCACGCCGCCGAACACGCCGAACGCGATGCCGCGCTCGCGGCCGTGGAAGGCGCCGGCGATCAGCGCCAGCGAGGTCGCGAACATCGCGGCGCCGCCGGTGCCCTGCACGGCGCGGAACAGGTTGAGCGCGAGCGGCGTGTTGGCGAAGCCGCAGGCGGCGGAGGACAGCGTGAAGACGACGAGCCCGACCGTGAACACGAGCCGGCGCCCGAAGCGATCGGCGAGCGCGCCGGCGGTCAACAGGAACGCGGCGAGCGTCAGCGAGTAGGCGTTGACGACCCACTGCAGGTCGGCGAAGCTCGAATGCAGCGAGTGCTGGATTTCGGGCAGCGCGACGTTGACGACCGTGATGTCGAGCAGCAGCATGAAGATCGCGACCGAGACGGCGATCAGCGTCCACCACTTGCGCTCCACGACCCTCCCTTGCTCGTCGGCTTGGACCCGCCTCGCACTATAGGAGCGTCCCTGGGACGGAACGCTCGCGCGCGGGCGGCGGTCAGCTCGACTGCAGGTGGCGGCCGAGGAACGGCACGATCTCGGCCCACAGCCTGGCGGCCGGCTCGGGCCGGTACGTCGGGCGGTAGTCGGCGAAGAACGCGTGGCCGGCGCCGTCGTAGACGTCGACCTGGACCTCCCGTCCGCTCGCGGCGGCGCGCTCGCGAAGCTCCGCGCCGAGCTCGGGCGAGGGGTTCGTGTCCTCGGCGCCGACGGCCGCGAGCAGCGGGCAGCTGAGCTTGCCCGCGAGCTCGAGCGGCGGCGTCGGGCGCGCGGGCGTCGAGCGCTCGTCGAGCGTCGCGCGATCGATGAAGCCGCCCCAGCAGTCGACGGCCGCGTTGAGGCGGTCCGAGGCGCACGCGAACAGCAGCGTGTAGCGCCCGCCCATGCAGAAGCCGATGCAGCCGATCCGGCCGGTCACGCCGTCGAGGCCGCGCAGGTGATCGGCGGCGCCCTCGAGATCGCCGAGCGCGAGCTCGTCGGACATCGCGAACAGGCGCCCCATCATCGCCGGCACGTCGCTCATGTCCGGCGGGCCGCCTTCGCGCGTGTACAGGTCGACGCCGAGCGCGACGTAGCCGATGTTCGCGAAGCGGTCGACGACGTCGCGGATGTGCTCGTTCAGGCCGCCGGCCTCGTGGATCACGATCATGCCCGGGTGGCTCGCGGCGTCGGCCGGGCGCGCGAGGTAGCCGTTGATGAGATCGCCGCGGGCGCCGGCGAACGTCAGCTCCTCGGCGCTGACGCGCGTCGGGTCGCCGAGCGCGCCGGGTACGCCTTGCGGGCTTGGCTTGACCTCGACGCTCGGCATCGGCGAGAACGCTAGAGAATCGCCTTCGGGTATGCGCGCGTGGCGGCGAGCAGCATCACGACGAAGAACGCGCCGACGACGACGAAGTCGAGCCACAGCTCACCGGCGCCGCCGACGCCGACGAGCATCTGGCGCAGCCCCTGGACCTCGTACGTCAGCGGGTTGACGCGCGCGATCACGTGCAGCCAGCCGGGCATCACGCTGAGCGGGTACAGCGCGCTCGAGGCGAAGAACAGCGGCATCATGATCAGCTGGCCGACGCCCATGAAGCGCTCGCGCTCCTTGACGGCGGCGGCGAGCAGCATCGACATGCACGCGAACGCGGCCGTGCCGAGCATCAGCATCGCGAGCGTGCCGAGCACGCCGTCGACGCTCCAGCTGACGCCGATGCCGGCGGCGGCGAGCACGACGAGCAGCAGCAGCGCCTGCACGAGCGCACGCACGCACGCGCCGGCGGCCTTGCCGAGCACGATCGCCGTGCGGGGGAGGGGGGTCGCGAGCATTCGCTGCAGCTGGCCGACGTCGCGCTCCCAGATCACGGCGAGGCCGAAGAAGATCGCGATGAACATCGCCGCCTGCGCCATCACGCCCGGCGCGAGGTACGCGCGGTATTCGAGCGAGCCGAGCGACAGCGAGTGCGTGTGGCTGAGCGCCGTGCCGAAGATGAACAGCCACAGCAGCGGCTGGACCGAGCGCGTCAGGATGTCGAGGTGGTCGTGGCGCAGCTTGCGCATCTCCGATTGCGCCATCGCGTACGTGCCCGAGCCGATCGCGCGCCAGCCCTCGACGGTCAGCAGGCGCGGGCGGGGCGCGCGCGGGCTAGCCGAGCCGGCGGGCAACGCGGCGCTGGGCGCGGACATCGCTCAACCTCCCCTCGTCGTGGTGCGTGTCGATCGTGCGGCCGGTGACCGTCGTGAAGACCTCCTCGAGGCTGTCGGCGCCGTGGCGCTCGATCAGCTCGGCCGGCTCGCCCTGCTCGACGAGCTTGCCCATGTCCATGATCGCCAGGCGCTCGCAGTAGCGCTCGGCCTCCTCCATCAGATGCGTCGTGACGAGGATCGTCGTGCCGCTCTCTTCGCGCAGCGTCTCGAGGTGCTCCCAGACCATCCGCCGCGCCGACGGGTCGAGGCCGACGGTCGGCTCGTCGAGGAACAGCACCGCCGGGCGGTTGAGCAGCGCCGTCGCGATCTCCAGGCGCCTGAGCATGCCGCCGGAGAGCGTGCGCGCGAGGCGGTCGAGCATCTGCTCGAGGTTCATCGAGGAGATCGCCTGCTCGATCCGCCGCTTGCGCTCGCGTCCGGGCACGCCGGTGACGCGCGCGTAGAAGTCGAGGTTCTCGGCGGCCGTCAGCGCGCCGTCGACGGAGATCGCCTGCGGGATGTAGCCGATCGACGCGCGCACGGCGAGGCTCTCGCTGCGCACGTCGTGGCCGGCGACGAGCGCGCGCCCTTCGCTCGGCGGCAGCAGCGTCGTCAGCACGCGGATCGTCGTCGTCTTGCCGGCGCCGTTCGGCCCGAGCAGGCCGAACACCTCACCGGGCGCGACCGCGAACGAGACGCCGCCGACGGCGACCGTCTCGCCGAAGCGCACGACGAGGTCGTCGACGAGCACGGCCGGGTCCGGCGTGGCGCCGGAGCGCGCCGCGGCGTCGGCGGCGGGCAAACGCGCGGCGTCGTGGCGCGGGGCGTCGGCGGCGGGCGTGCTCACGGCTTCGAGCCGCCCGTCGCCTCGAGCTCGGGTGCGAACGTACCCGCCGCGCGCGCGTCGATCTCGCGGATCTTGCGCCGCGCGCGCTTGCGCGTCTCGGCCAGCTCGTGCTCAAGCCTGGCGAGCTCGCCGGCGCGCTTGCGCACGAGCGCGAGCTGGCGGTCGATGTGGCCGAGCGCCTCGCCCAGCAGCTCGCGGCGGCGCTCGGCGTCGACGTCGTCGCGACGCAGCTGCGCGCGCACCGCCGCGCGCGCCTCCTCGGCGCTGAGCAGCGTCTTCAGCTCGTCGAGCGTCAGCCCGAGCAGGTCTTTCAGGCGCATCAGCTCGCGCAGACGCTCGACGTCGGCGTCGCTGTACAGCCGGTGGCGCCCCGACGGGCGCGCCGGCGCCTCCGGCAGCAGGCCGATCTCCTCGTAGTAGCGGATCGTCCGCGTCGTCGTGCCGACGAGCCGCGCGACGTCGCCGATCCGCAGGCTCTCGCCGCGCGGGCCCGCCTCGGCGCTCACGAGCGCGCTCCGAGTCGCGACTGGGCCGGCAGTGGCGCGGCGGCGTCGCCTTCGACGGTCTCGTCGCGGCCGGGCACGAACGCCTCGTCGGCGAGCGCTTCCTCCCACGGCCTGATCGCGGACGGCGCCTGCGCTTCGGCCTCGACGCTCGCGTGGCTCGGGCGCAACAGGCAGACGCCGGCGCCGAGCAGCGACGTCGCGGCGAGCACCCACAGGGCGACGTGCATGTTCTCGATGAACGGCGCGAGCTTCTGCGCCGAGAGGCCCTGCGCGAGGCCGGAGAAGATCGCGAACAGCGTCGCTTTCGGGATCGCCGAGGTGACGATCGCGAGCACGAACGCGATCGACAGCACGGCGCCGGTGTTCTGCAAGAGCGTGCGCGCGCCGGCGGCGACGCCGCGGCGGTGCGCCGGCACGACGCCCATCATCGCCGCCGTGTTCGGGCTGTTGAACATGCCCGAGCCGACGCCGACGACGAGCAGCCACAGGCCGCTCTGCCAGTAGGCGCTGTGCGTCTGCAGCGTCGTCATCCCGGCGAGGCCGGCGCCGGTCACGAGCATGCCGATCGCGGCGAGCGCGCGCGAGCCGTGGCGGTCGGCGTAGACGCCGGCGATCGGCGACGCGATCAGCATGCCGAGCGCCAGCGGGATCAGCTTGATGCCGGCTTCGATCGGCGAGTTGCCCTGCGCGCCCTGGTAGTAGAAGACGAACAGGAACATCAGCGCGAAGCGCGCGAGGCCGTTGAGGAACGACGCCGCGCTGGCGGCCGCGAACAGGCGGTTCTTGAACAGCGCCAGGTCGAGCATCGGCGCGCGCGAGCGGCGCTCGATCGCGACCCACAGCGGCAGCAGCACGGCGGCGACGATCAGCGAGCCGATCACGAGGCTGTCGTTCCAGCCCGAGATGCCGCCGCGCGAGACGCCGTACACGAGCCCGGTCAGGCCGATCACGAACGTGCTCGTGCCGAGCACGTCGTAGCCGCGCACCGTGTCCGGTTTGGCGAGCTCGCGCAGGATGAACGCGCCCCACGTCGCGCCGGCGAGCGCGAACGGGACGTTGAACCAGAACACCCAGTGCCACGAGATGCCGACGAGCGCGCCGCCGAGCACCGGCCCCAGCACGAGGCCGATCGCCGCGACCATCGTGTTCGCGCCCATCGCCAGGCCGAGTTCCTCTCGCGGGAACGCGTCGGTCACGAGCGCGGCGGCGTTCGCGAACAGGAACGCCGAGCCGATCCCCTGCAGGATCCGCCACAGGATCAGCGCCGTCGCATCGCCCGAGAAGCCGGCGCCGAGCGACGCGATCGCGAACACGAGAAAGCCGCCGACGTAAGCGCGCTTGCGCCCGAACAGGTCCGACAGGCGCCCGGCCATCAGCACGAGCACGGTCGCGGCGATCAGGTACGCGAGGATCACCCACACGAGCGCAAGCAGGCTCGTGTGCAGCGAGCGCTCGAGGTTCGGCAGCGCGATGATCAGCGTCCCCGAGTTGGTCGCCGCGAGCAGCATCCCGAGGCTCGTGCACGACAGCGCCCACCAGCGGTAGTTGCGATGTCCGGCGTCGACGCCGATGCGCGCTCCGCGGCGGCCGTCCGGGCCGGACGAGGTGGCCTGCGCTGTGCTCATGTGACGCTCCTCACGGCCGTCATCTTCCTGTCAAAAATTGACGTGAACGTAAGGATCACAATAGCAACGGGCACGGCCGTCCCGAAGGGGCCGGGCCGGGCGCGCGGCGCCGGCTTTTCGACGTCCCGTTGCCTGCTAGAACGTTCGTATGAACGATCAGCGCAAGGTCCAGAAGTCCGACGCGCAGTGGCGCGCCGAGCTGACGCCGGAGCAGTACGACGTGCTGCGCCGCGCCGGCACCGAGCCGCCGTTCACCGGCGACTACGTCTACAACAAGGACGCTGGCGACTATCGCTGCGCCGCCTGTGGCGCGACGCTGTTCGGCGCCGACACGAAGTTCGAGTCTCACAGCGGCTGGCCGAGCTTCACCGAGCCGGCCGTCGCCGACGCCGTCGAGCTGCGCCCCGACAACAGCCTGCTCATGCGCCGCACCGAGGTCCTCTGCCGCACCTGCGGCGGGCATCTCGGGCACGTCTTCGACGACGGCCCCGGCCCGACCGGCCAGCGCTACTGCATCAACTCGGCCGCGCTCGCGTTCGAGCCGGCCGGCGCCGCATCCGACGCCGGTGACCCGGCCGCTGCAGCGGCGAGCGCCGAGCAGCCGGCGAGCGACAGCAGGTAGGCTCGCGCAGATGATCATGGAGGCGCGCGAGAAGCGCCTTGCGACGCCGCTTCAGTGGGGCCGGCGCGAGAAGACGGTCGTCGGCGCGCTGCTCGCTGTCGTCGTGCTCGCGCTTGCCGGGCTCGGCGCGTACGCGCTCAGCAGCGGCGGCGCGACGCGCAAGGACTGCATCGACGTGACGTTCGCCAGCACGCTCGGCGGCGCCGAGCTGAAGGGCTGCGGCCAGCACGCGCGGCAGATCTGTGCGTCGGGCTCGTTCCGCTCGATCAGCCGCGAACTGAGCGAAGCCTGCGCTAACGCCGGCTTCGCGTACAAGCCGCCGAGCTAGCCTCGCGGCGGCCGGGCGCGGCCTCGCGCGCCTTGCCCGCGCGCGGCCGATTCGGCCCGCCGTGTTCCCCGCAAAATCGGCTATCGACGCGCGCTCGCGCTGTGTCTGGAGGCCGAAGATCGGCTCTGCAATGCGGTTTCCAAGGCCGTCTATACATATGTCGAAAGCCGTTCGCGAAGTGTTGGGCAGTCTGCCCTAGCCGTTGTAAACGCGCGTCGTTTTCATGTTGCCTGCAATTGACGCGCCCGCATCGCTATGCGCGGACGGGGGGGTCACTCCACCAACCCAAGTAGGAAATGGAGGCACATGTCCTGGAACGCATACCCAACCTGGCTGAATGCCGGCGACAACGCGTGGCAGATGACCGCGGCGACGTTCGTCGGCCTGATGAGCCTCCCGGGCCTGGCGGTCCTGTACGGCGGGGTGATGCAGAAGCGCTGGTCGGTCAACAGCATGATGCTCACGTTCGTCGCGTTCTGCCTGGTACTCGTCGCTTGGTGCCTGTGGGCGTTCAAGATGGGCTTCGGCAGCCCGATCGGCCACGGCAAAGGGTTCTTTGACACGTTCTGGGGCAAGTCAGGGACCGTGCTCTCGACGGGCGCCGAGGAGGGCCAGGCGATCATCCCATCGATCACCGAAGGTCCACCGTTCCACTTCCCAGAGGCCTCGCTCGTCTACTTCCAATTCGTGTTCGCCGCGATCACGCCGATCCTGATGCTCGGCTCGGTGCTCGGGCGGATCAGCTTCAAGGCGTGGATCCCGTTCGTCGTGCTGTGGATCACGTTCGTCTACACGATCAACGCGTTCCTGATCTGGGGCGGCGGCTACTTCGCCGCGCACGGTGCGCTGGACTACTCGGGTGGGTACGTCATCCACCTGGCGGCAGGCATCTCCGGATTCGTAGCGGCGGCCGTGATCGGTCCACGATTGCAACGCGATCGCGAGATCGACGCGCCGAACAACCTGCTGATGGTCGCGGCCGGCGCCGGTCTGCTGTGGCTCGGCTGGAACGGCTTCAACGGTGGAGACTCCTACTACGCCGGCGCGAACGCCTCGGCGGCGGTCGTCAACACGAACCTGTGCACCGCCGTCGCGATGCTCGTGTGGATCGCGTGGGACTACATCTTCCGTGACAAGCCGTCGCTGATCGGCTCCGTCAACGGCATGATCACGGGACTCGTCGCGATCACGCCGTCGGCCGGGTTCGTCAACGGCTGGGGCGCGATCATCGTCGGTGTGATCGCGTCGACGATCGTCTGGATGGCGATCCGCTTCCTCAGCCGCGCGCCGGTGTTCAGACACGTCGACGACACGCTCGGCGTGATCTATACACACGGGATCGCCGGCTTGTGCGGTGGTCTCATGGTTGGTCTGTTCGCCGATCCGCATCTCGTCGAGTACATCGGCGTGCACGGTGCGTCGAACCTGCCGGGCAAAGAAAGCGTGTTCAACGGCGGCAGCTGGACGCTGCTCCGCTGGCAGGCTGAGACCGCGCTGTGGGTGATCGTGTTCAGCGGTGTCGTCACGTTCATCCTGCTGAAGATCGTCGGCATCTTCCTGCCTCTGCGTCTGTCCGACGAGGAGCTGGAGATCGGCGATCACGCGATCCACGGCAACGAGGTCTACCCCTCGGACGTTCCAACGCTTGGCGGCCCGCACGCGCCGCCCGCGTGGCAGCCGAGCCCTGCGCCCTCCGGCGCATAGGCCGGACGCCTGTGATCCGAGGCGCGTCCAATCCCCGCGGACGCGCCTCGGGTCCGGCACGACGGAATGCGGCCCCGCTTCGGCGGGGTCGCGCCGTTGTACGCCGGGCATGACCAGCCGCTCGGGGGTGCAAGTCCCCTGTGGAGGTTGATGGCACCAACCACAAGCCAAGGGCAACTGCGTCGTCGTGAGGCGGGGTGGGAAGGAAGCCGGAGGCGAAATCGCGACCCGAGGGACACGAACCGCATCAGAGGCGGGGCGGTCCGGGCGAGCCAGCAACGCATGGCGAAGCCCGATGCCATCAAGGGGCCGTCACGTAAATGCGGCGGGTGCGCGAGGAAGGTGGCTGGCCTTATCCCGGGAGATCTCTGCGGGTGTCGCTGGATGCCCGACCGGCGCTTGGGCGCCGATCGTCGGGTGGGATGCGACGGTGGTGGCCGGAAGGCCACCGCTCGCCGCGGAGAAGTCAGCAGAGGTCGTAGTACCGGCGGGATCGTTGATCGCCGGGAAGGACCGAACGCGAAGCCGAGCGAAAGGACGTTCGTGCTCGCGGTCGTTGCGCTGACCGCAGCCAACCCCCTCGGGGGCCTGGACGGGAGGTTCGGAGGGTGAAGCCCGATGGCGTCCGTCCAGAGCGCAGCAGCGACCCGGCGCCGGACGGGACCGCCGCTCACCCCGCCGAAGCGAGCCTGTGGGAGCAGTTCATGGCCCGCGAGAACCTCGCCTCGGCGCTCAGACGCGTCGAGCGAAACGCCGGTGCCGCTGGCATCGATCAAATGAGCACCAAGGAGCTGCGGCCGTGGTTGAAGGACCACTGGCCGCAGGTCCGCTCGCAGCTCGACGCGGGCACCTACCGGCCGCAGGCCGTGCGCCGGGTGATGATCCCAAAGCCCGCGGGCGCTCAGCGGCCATTGGGGGTGCCGACGGTGCTGGATCGGCTGATCCAGCAGGCCGTACTGCAAGTGCTCGAGCCCGCCTTCGAGCCGCGCTTCTCAGAGCACAGTTTCGGGTTTCGACCCGGCCGTTCGGCCCATCACGCGGTCGAGCGGGCACGCCAGTTCATCGAGGATGACGCGGCGTGGGTTGTGGATGTCGATCTGGACGCGTTCTTTGACCGTGTTCAGCACGACGCGTTGATGGCACGGATCGCCCGGCGGGTCAAGGACAAGCAGCTGCTCAAGCTGATCCGGCGTTTTCTAGAGGCCGGGGTGATCGTGGACGGCGCCTGGCAGGCCAGCGAGGAGGGAACCCCGCAGGGGTCGCCGCTCTCGCCGCTGCTGGGCAACGTCATGCTCGATGACCTCGACCGCGAGCTGGAGCGGCGCGGGCATCGGTTCGTGCGCTACGCCGACGACGTGATGATCTATGTCGAGAGCCGCCGCGCGGGCCAGCGAGTCCTTCAGGGCGTCACGCAGTTCGTCGAGCAGCGCCTGCGGCTGCGCGTCAACGCCGAGAAGTCGGCGCTCGCCCCGGCAACGGGCCGGACCTTTCTCGGGTTCGGCTTCTTTCGCCGCGACGGCAAGGTGAAGATCGGAGTCGATCGCAAGGCGCCCAAGCGCGCCAAGCAACGGCTGCGAGAGCTCACCGCGCGTAGCTGGGGCGTGCCGATGGACCGGCGCATCCACGCCATCAACCGCTTCACGGTTGGGTGGACGGCCTACTTCGCGTTGGCCGACGGAGAGCGCCCGTTCTCAGACCTCGACGAGTGGCTCAGGCGGCGGATGCGGCAGATCCGCTGGAAGGAATGGAAGCGCTACCGCACACGGCGGCGCAACCTGCGTGCATTGGGGATGCCCGAGCGATCGGCCCGTGAGTGGGCCGCATCGCAGAAGGGACCCTGGCGCATCGCAGGCTCCTATGTCCTCTCCCGCGCCCTGCCCAACGCCTACTGGGTCGATCACGGCCTCAAGGGGTTCATCGACCCCTACCGCCGTCTCCGGGATGCTGAGCGAACCGCCGGATGCGGACCCGCATGTCCGGTGGTGTGGGAGGCGCCGGGGTGAGCCCGGCGCCTACCCGATTAAATCGAGCGACGATCCGCATACCTACGAGGAGGACGAGGGTTCAATCGCGAGCCTGGCCAAGCGCCCGGGAGGACTGCCCTGGAGTGCGCCGAAACGTAGACGGCAGACGCGTATGACCTCAACGTTCGCTTCCGGATCGAGGTACCGATATGAGCGAGGCCGCGACAGACGAGCTCGTCCAGCTGGCCTGGGACGTGCTGCCGTCAGCCCATCGCCGCCTACTGACTCAGGTCGGCGCGTCGCAATGGGAGGTCGTCAGCGGGCCCCTTGGTCGTCGGATCGCGGATCTGCTCCGGTCGGCTGGACACGAGGTCCCGAGTGCGGCTCAGACGCAGAGCGACGATCACGCCCTCGGCATCTGGGTACCTCAGCTTCGTCTGGTGCTGATCAATGACGCGCACCCTGCGCTCCTGAGCGCCGACTCGGCGACCCGCGAAGCCCTGCTGACGTGGGTCGCATGGCACGAGTGGGGCCACGCTCTGAGCGTCACAGGCGATTCGTCGCACGATCCCGGCGACGGTGCACGATTGCTCGCGCTGGCGCCGGACGGAATTCGGGAACGCATCCGACAAGGGAACTACTCTCGTCGGGAGTACATCCATGAGCTGATAGCCGAAACCTACGCGTTGCTGATGCGCGAAAGCGTCGAGGGGAGGGCTGGAAAGCCGCCATGGCTGCGAGACGAGATATACGAGCTGATGACGAGGATAGGCACGTGACTCCCGGTTCGCGTGGGTTCGCGCTGGCTCCAGGCGAGACCGCCGAGCAGTTCCTTGCTGCGCGCGATGAGCTGGTACGCAGCGCAGGAGTTGAGCCACGCTGGCCCGGCGCAGCTGAGATCAGACGGAAAGTAGAGGCGGGCGAGCTAGGCGTCTAGCGTGGCCGTTCGCCGTGGCGCGATCGATTCTCAGCTGGACGCGGTCAGGCCGACCGGGCAGCTGATGCCCGTGCCGCCGAGCCCGCAGTAGCCGTTCGGGTTCTTCGCGAGGTACTGCTGGTGGTAGTCCTCGGCGTAGTAGAACGGCCCGGCCTGCGCGATCTCGGTCGAGATCTCGCCGAAGCCGGCCTGCGTCAGGGTCTGCTGGTAGGCGTCGCGCGAGGTCTCGGCGGCCTTGCGCTGCTGCTCGTCGCCGTAGTAGATCGCCGAGCGGTACTGCGTGCCGACGTCGTTGCCCTGGCGCATGCCCTGCGTCGGGTCGTGACCCTCCCAGAACAGCTTCAGCATGTCCTCGAAGCTCGCCTGCTCGACGTGGAACGCGACGAGCACCGCCTCGGTGTGCCCGGTGCGTCCGCTGCACACCTCCTCGTACGTCGGGTTCGGCGTGAAGCCGCCCGCGTAGCCGACCGCCGTCGTGTACACGCCCGGCGCCTCCCAGAAGATCCGCTCGGCGCCCCAGAAGCAGCCCATGCCGAAGATCGCCGTCTCGACGCCCTCCGGGAACGGGCCCTGCAGCGGTGTGCCTAGCACCTCGTGGCGCGCCGGCACCGGGATCGACGTATCGCGTCCGGGCAGCGCCGACTCCGCGTCGACCATCGGTGCTGCTTTACGCGTGAAGAACATCGCTCCAGGCTAGACGATCGCTGCGCTTGCGCCGGATGCGTCTAGCGCAGGCTTCGGTCATCGGTCGTCAGTCGTCAGTCAGTCTTCGGTCACACGCGGCACGTAGCGGTGGTGCAGCATGAAACGGTTGCCTTCGGGGTCCTCGAAGAACGCCATGTGGCAGACGCCCGTGTCGAACGTCTCGCCCTTGAACGTCACGCCGCGCCCTTCCAGCGTCTTGCGCGCGGCCTCGACGTCGTCGACGTGCAGCGCGACCTCGGTCTTCTGCGCGTTGTGTTCGAGGCCCATCTTCTCGGCGTCGATGATGCTGAGCGTCAGGTTGCCCGTCTCGAACTCGGCGAAGTTGCGCTCAGGCATGTACACCGAGCGGTGCAGGCCGAGCACGTCGCTGTAGAACGCGGCCGACTTCTCGACGTCGTGCGTCGGCAGCGCGACGAAGTCGACGCCGCCGATCAGCTGCTCGGTCGATGCTGGAGGTGTCATTCGCTCGCTCCTCTTCCTCGTCGTGATCGGTCTGGCTTCAGCGCGGCTCGAGCACGAACACGGCGATGTCGCGCGACGTGCGCGCGTCGTAGTCGTCGAACCCTTCGTACTGCTCGTTCATCGCTCGCCACAGCTCCGCGCGCTCCTCGCCCTCGGCGACGCGCGCGCTGACCGACCGCCGTTCGCGGCCGATCTCGACCTCGGCGTCGCCGTTCGCCTTCAAGTTCAGCGACCACGCCGGCGCCTTCTCGTTGCCCGCGTTCGATCCGATCACGACGAGCCGCTCGCCTTTGGCGAGGTACAGGACCGGCGCCGTGCGCAGCTGGCCTGAGCGGCGCCCGGTCGTCGTCAGCAGCAGCACCGGCGCTTTGCCGACCTTGTTGCCGATCCGCCCGCCGCTGATCCGGTACAGCGGCACGTTCAGCTTGCCCGCCGCCCGCAGCCACGACGCCGGCATCGTCATCGAGAAGCGCGACAGCGAATGATCGCTCGGCATCGACCCAGTATCTCAGTTGCAGCGCGCCGGTAGGATCGCCGCGATGAGCGACGGCCCGCCTGTGCTCTACGACGTCGACGAGCGCGTCGCGCGGCTGACGCTCAACCGGCCCGAGCGCGGCAACGGGCTGACGCCCGCGTTGATCGCCGAGCTCGCCGACTGCGTCCGGCGCGCCGACCTCGACCCGCGCGTGCACGTGCTGCTGCTCGCCGGCGCCGGCACCGGCTTCTGCGGCGGCTACGACCTCGTCGAGAGCGCCGAGGCGATGGGCGACGCCGGCGGCGGCGCGGCCGTCGACGCGCCGCCCGGCTCGCCGATCGACCCTGCCGTGATCGCCGCCAACCACGATCCTCGCGGCACGTGGGACCCGATGGTCGACTACGCGATGATGAGCCGCAACGTGCACGCGTTCATGGGCCTGCTCGAGTGCGGCAAGCCCGTCGTCTGCCGCGTGCACGGCTTCTGCGTCGCCGGCGGCACCGACATGGCGCTCTGCTCCGACCTGCTCGTGATCGCCGACGACGCCAAGATCGGCTACCCGCCGGCGCGCGTCTGGGGCTCGCCGACGACCGCGCTCTGGGCGCACCGGCTCGGCGCCCAGCGCGCCAAGCGGCTGCTGTTCACCGGCGACACGCTGTCCGGCCGCGAGGCGCTCGAATGGGGGCTTGCGATTGACGCGCCGCCGGCCGACGAGCTCGACGAGCGGACGGAGACGCTTGTTGGGCGAATCGCGCGGATGCCGCTCAACCAGCTGATGATGATGAAGCTGCTCGTCAACGAGTCGCTGCACGCGCAGGGCGTGCATGCGAGCCAGGTGCTCGGGACGGTCTTCGATGGGATTGCGCGGCATACGGCTGAGGGCTATGCGTTTCAGCGGCTCGCTGCTGAGCGCGGGTATCGCGAGGCTGTGCGCGAGCGTGACGAGCCGTTTGGCGATGTCGGGCGGTCTACGTTCAAAGGGTAGGGCTGGGCTGGGCGGCCACGGAGCCGAGCCGGCGGGACCCGGACGGAAGGGTGGGCGGGACCGGATGGACGGGCCGGCGCGTCGGCGGCCGGCGTCGTGCGCGCGGCGCAAGTTGCCGACCGGGTCAACGCGCCTGTGCGTTGCGGGCTAGAATGGGCGGCTCGCGCGGATGTAGCTCAGCTGGCTAGAGCGTCGCCTTGCCATGGCGAAGGTCGAGGGTTCGAATCCCTTCATCCGCTTTGATCAAAACCCCCGCGAATGCGGGGGCTTTGTGCTTCGAGGGGAGAAGGCTACTTGCTGCGGATAATGCGTGGGTAGCAGCAATGGGTAGCAAATCATCTGCACGGTCATTGCTCGTCCGTACCATCTGGTGGGCTGAGCCGACACAATCTCGCCCTGATGCCGACGGCAGCGCAGGACGAAATCTGGCAGGGGCAGTGGCAGATGCCAGACGGTCAACGACACCTGGGCGAGCTGTCCTTCGCCGAGGGCGAAGGTGCGGTCCTTCGTGTCTTCGGCTCTCGCCATGCGAGCCTGTCCGAGCCCACTCGCTGGACTCAGGTTTTGCATGGGACGACGCTGGCGGGCCAGGATATGACGCTGTTGGATGTCGCGCTATATCGGCATCAGGACCATGTATGGGGGGACGACGAGACGCCAACCAGCCAAGAGTGGCGCTCGCACACACTGATCGTCGGCGTTCACGTCGCAAGCGAGGAAGACCTGCGATTTTCGACGGCTACGTTTCGCGTATCTGGTCTTGAGGAGTGGCTAACCGAGCCTTGGCAGGGGCCGCCATTCTTCCCAGCCCCGGCTGTTGTCCGACCGCGGCGTACTCGCCAACGTCGCCACGGTCCTGCGCACGCAAACCGGCGCGTGGTCCGGCGTCGGCGTTCGGCAGTCGCGCTTCGCACCCGTGCGCTTACTGCTCGGCGCACCTATCGCCCGGTCGCCCGGATCAGCGGACGCGTTGAAGATGCGAGGATCATGGCCGTGCTCTCCGAGCACAGGAACATCGTGGGACGCTTCCGCGAGGTCACTGAGCGGACGGCGAACTTCCAAATCACGCTCGATGAGCCCTTGGGGCTCGCGGCGTGGGAACGTCGCTGGATACTGCCGCTGCAGGATCTGCTGATCCTGTGTACCGGCCAGGAGAGCCCAATCGTCTCGCTGACGGCGCATTTTCGTACGGAGGCGCCGGCGTTTTTGCGTCCGGCGCTCACGGACCGCAGAACCTTGCCGCTAACGGTGTCTGTGCGCAAGAGCAACATGAGGGCGCGGGCACCCAGTGGACGCTACGAGCGGATGTTGCTTCCGCGCAACGCGCTTTCCTGCGACGGCGCCAGGTTCCTGCAGGAATGGTTCAGACTGCACCGCCGGATCGCTCGGGCAGCCCCATTCTTCTTCGCGACACTCGATGAGCGCTCACAATGGCTCGACAACCAGCTGTTGAATCTGACCTCGTTCGCAGAGGCATACCACGAGCGTATGGATGATCACCCGCGCTTTGACCCCGAGCTGAACACTCGAATAGCGCAGGAACTACTCGGCCTGATCGAAGATCCCGAGGCGAGGCAGGCATGGCATGAGAAGACCGCCTATGCCGCGAAGCTCACCCAGCGCAAGCGCCTAGCGGAGCTGGTTGCCTGGGCCACGTGGGTGGTCCCCGCGCTCGAGCAGTTCCCGAAGCTTGTTTCGCAGCTCATCGACACGCGTAACCACCTCACGCATTTCGGCCCTCGGACACGTTGGGTGGTCGATGACCATGAGCTAGTGCGAGTCGTGCAACGGCTGGTGGTCGTGCTGCAGGCGAACATGCTCTTGGATCTTGGGGGTTCCGCGGAGTCGGTGGCGTTGGCAATCACGAGGGGGTATTGGCGCAGCCCGGTGCTCGACCCACGCGAGGAGGTGAGGATGCCGCAGCCGCCCGCGTGACAAATGGCCCTGTCGGGGCCTCGTAGTCGAGTGGATAGGATTCTGACGGTCCGAAGAAGCTTCGAGCATCGAATCTCGGGAGGGTCATGATCTACATCTACGCAGTACACATGGCTGGGGCGGGAACCCACCACGAGCACATTGCGGCTGTGAGATGGAAGAACCCAGACAACGGCAAAAGCGGCGAACTGACGCGCGATCAAGCCGTTAGCTGGATCGCCGACAAGAACGGGTCTGCGTACGTCTGCGGCGGCAACGCCCACATGGCCAGGGTCGGTGTCGTGAAAAGCACACCACCGTATATTCGGACATACGCGGACGGGGCTTGGAGCGACAACCTCCTGGCGATTCCGCGCTACTAGGTCGTATCGGGGCCGAGGACCTCAAGGCATCCCGATGCGCTGGCCGTCTAGAAGGAAGGACTCTGTCGGAGCGGAGCCAGTGGCGCCGAGTCTCGCCTTTCCGTACTACGTTGACGATGTCGGCCTCCGGACTCTCGCCGACTCGCTCGGCATTGATCTGCCGTTGACGCGTGAGAGCGGCTCGGAGCGGAGCGTAAAGCTTGACGCGCGCGGGATCGGCGGAGAGCGGTCTCGGCATGACTCCTCGACGTCGGCGGGCCACATCCACTTGAACCGTCTCGCCGCGGAGTTGAAGCGGAGCGTCGCCTTCCGGGATGTTGTGGACGTGCTAGGTCTGGTGCCGACGGTCGGCAGTGAGGGCATCCTGAGCGCTGCGCTCAGTCATATCGCGTACATGCCACCCAAGGACGCCAATGAAAGCGATCTTTCGGAGAGACTGACGCATGCCTACAACCTTGAGCGTGCCCGAACGGTCGCGTCAGCTAAGCGTGCTGAGCTGAAGCAGGTCGCCGCCCAGAATCAACTCGTGATCGTTCGCGGCATCTTCGACGCTGTGATCTCCCAAAGCTCGGAGCACCCAGGCCTGTCGGTGCGACTGACTCATCTAGAGGCCTCGGAAGTAATGTATGAGAGCGCCGACAGTCCAGGCGGCCTGCCAACGGGTGAGCCGGCTGATATGCCTATGCCCGAAGGGGTGGGGGTAGAGGCTGTTCTTCCTGCAGAGGACGCGTTTACGCCTGCGGGGCTCGAGCGCCTGAACCGTGGTAGCCCCTTCTACGGACGATTCATCGGCCATAGTGCGAGCTTCCAAGAAACGAGCGGTGTGCTGACCTGCTGCGCGTATGCGGTTTGGGGAATGCCGCGTCCGTTGGGCCTGCTGGATACGGTCAACGACTACGACTTCTTGGAGAAGCCTTGACCTTCGATGGCGTTGTTCTAAAGGAGCAGGGGGTTACGTTTGCGATCGCGGTTGTGCGCCGCGGTGTGCTCGCAAACAGCGCCCAGCGCGAGCAGACTCTCGGTCAGTTTCATGCCTTCTTCGGTGGCATTCCCGTTGTGCTGATGGAGCAGGATGCGGCAGGCACACCAACCTGGTTCGGGCGCCCCGACCTGACACGGTTTCTCGCGAACGTAAAGATCGGCGCGATCCCATGGCGGCGCTACACCGTGTGAGTGACTGGCATTGAGCGGCGTGCCTAAAGGACGGGCCCGGGGTCCCGCGCTACGGTGCCAGTCGCTATGTCTCGCTACGTCGTGTGTTCGCATGTTTCGATCTCAGCCGCGAGGTCGCTGAGCGAACAGTCGAGCGTCGTGACGAGCGCACGGACGGTCGCCCACGCTGGCGCGCTCTTGGCCGACTCAAGCCGACTCACCGTCCCGAACGTCATGCCGGCATGGGTCGCGAGCTCTTCTTGCGTCAGGCCGCGTCGTTCGCGAAGCCGGCGGATCGCCTGACCGAGCGCGGGATCGGCTGGGAGCTTCGGCGGCACGGACGGAGCGTGGCACGAATAGGCGCTTACGTCCATGCGCGTAAGCACATGGGCTTAAGCGTTATGCTCTAGCCAAATACAAGTGCCCCCGCGCCGCGTCAACGGCCGGGGGCGTGGCGCCGAGAGAGCAAGCTCCCAGCGCACGGGCACCCTACCGAGACTTCGTGGGCGCCTTCATCGCTAGAGCCCGTACTCCCGGGGCCTCCGACAAAGGAGGAACCGATGAGCCAGATGACGGCCATTTCCGAGAGGCTGCTGCCGCGCGTCCGCGAGGGCCTCTACACGTGGGTCGCGAACATCTGCGAGACCGCGGACCAGGCAGCGGGTGATCGCCATAGGGAAACCGACCCGTCTGCCTACATCGAGATTCGTAGCCGGCTCGAAGCCGCGTGGTTGCTGCTCGACGACATTGGCTGGACGGCGCTCGATAACTCGGCCGCGGTCCGAGTCGATGTGGCACGGCACGGCGAGGCGTTGCTTGCGGCGGTCGAGACGATGCTTCCGATGATGACCGTCTGGCTTCGCGAGCTGGCTGACGACGACCCCGGTAAGCCAGAGCGCGTCGAGGAGTATCTGACCACGCAGCGCTTGGGCGCATCGGTTCGGCAGCGTTGACGGACTTATTACGCACTCGCGGCGTTGTGCCGTTTGTCGGCGATCTCGTAGACGCTCGGCTTCAAGGCGGCTGGGTGTCGCACGCCGAACGCGAACGCCCGCAGTGCAAGCGGCCGCGAGGGATGGACCACCGGGAACATCACGAGCCCGAAACGCCCGGTCGGCCACGGCACGTAGGTCTTTACGCAGCCGGCGAGGCGGGTGCCGTCGCGTCCTTCCGCTTCACAACGCTTGAGCCGAGAGGCGGAGAAGCCGCCGTCACGGTCAAGCTCGCGGCGAAGCAGTTCAAGTGCATTGCGCGCGACCGGAGGATGGTGTGCAAGGTCTTCCGCGATCGCTGGCTCATCGAACACCACCGGGAAGATTGGCCCGGCCGGTGTATCGGGCACGCTCAGCCCTCGCCGTCTGTGGGCAGCTCCCCGAAGTGCTGCTCGAACTCATCGGGGGTCAGCTCGCGCTCGCCGTGTCGAGCGAGCATTGCCTTGACGCTCAGATCAGGACGCAGCACGACGCGCCCGTCCGGCCGTCGATCCTCGACCACATAGTCGCCCGACAGATCTCCGCTAAGCGTCACATGAGTCGGCTCCATCGCCCTAGTGTCGCACGCCGCCACGACCGATTCCAAGGCGCCTCATCTGCGACTGTCCTCGCCGCCGCTAGCCATCGCCTCGCGCTGCCCCGCAACGACCAAACATACGACATGCACAGGTGTGCCAGCGCTGTATCAGCGCTGTCTAACTCGTTGGCCGCTTCGCGGCCCTCGGGGTCTATATGGACTGTGCTGACCGCCGCAAGCATCGGCGCCGCCAAAGCCGGCGGCTACGCCCGCTACCTGGAGGCAAAGACGATCGAGCGAGAGCGCGGCGACTACTACCTGAGCCCGACCGGCGAGCCGACGCAGGCGCCCGGGCGCTGGCTCGCCTCGGCGGACACGCTCGCGCGACTTGGCATCGAGGGGCAAAGCGTCGAGGGGCGCGACTTCATCGCGCTGATGGAGGGCAAGCATCCACGAAGCGGCGCCTGGCTTCGCCGCGAGGGCGCCGGCGGCGGGCGCGGGGGAGGGGTCGATCTGACCTTCAGTGCGCCGAAGTCGGTCTCGGTGCTGTGGGCGCTCGGCGATGAACAGAGCCGTCTCGACATCGAGGACGCGCACGTAGCCGCAGTCGAGCGCGCGATGGATCACCTGCGCGAGGGCGTTGCGAGCGTGCGTCGCAGCGCCGGACGGATCGAAGAACCTGCCGCCGACCTGATCGCCGCCGAGTACCGCCACACGACCGCGCGCGCCGTGCTCGACGGCGAGGCGCCTGACGCCCAGCTGCACAGCCACGTGGTCGTCACCAGCGCCGTGCGCGAGGACGGGCGCATCGTCGCCGTCGCCTCGCGCCCGATCTTCCGCTCAGCCCGCGAGGTCGGCGCCTACTACCGCTCGGCGCTCGCGCAGGAGCTGAAGCAGCGCGGCCACGCGATCGAGCGTGGCACAGGCAAAGAAGGGCGCTTCTTCGAGATCGCCGGCGTGCCGCGCTCGGTGATCGAGTCCTTCAGCGCACGTGGGCGCGAGGTCGTGCGCGCGATCGAGCGCTTCCGCGCGGAGCACGGCCGCGCACCCGAGGTCGGCGAGCTGCAGGCGCTGAAGCTCGAGAACCGCAGGGCGAAGGTAGTCGTCACGCAGGCGGACCTGCAACGCGCATGGAACGAGACCGCCGCGCGCCACGACTTCGACGCCGCTCGCCTCGTGCGCGATGGCGCGCCGATCGAAGTGCCCGAGTCCTCGCTGGAGGACCGCGTCGAACAGCGCTTGACCGAGCGCGCCGCGACGTTCCCCACGAGCGAGCTGCGCGCGGTTGCACTCGAGCAATCAGCCGGCGAGCTCTCGCCAGAGCAAGCGGTCGCGCTGACGCGGAGGATGATCGCCGAGCGGCGCGTGCTGCCGCTCGAGGGCGGGCTGATGACGACGCTGACCGTTCGTGCCCGCGAGCAGGCGATCGAGCGCCGGTTTGCAGAGCTCGCCAAGCCGGCCGAGCGCGATGTCGGTGAGCCGTCGCGCACGCGGGCCGCGAGCCTGGTCCGTGATCGGATCGGTGCTCCGCTCTCCGAGGAGCAGCTGGGCGCCCTGAGAGCGATCAGCGGTCCCGAGCGTGGCGCGGTGCTCGTCGGACCCGCCGGCACGGGCAAGGGCGTCGTGATCGACGCGGCCGCCCACGCCGAGCAGCTCGCTGGCGCCGAGGCATTCGGCATTGCGGTCGCCGGCGCCACGGCGCAGCGCCTCGGCCAGGACAGCCCCGCGCTCGCCGGGCGCACGCTGACGCTTGACGCGCTCGTCTCCCGTGCCGAGCGCGGCCGGCTCGCACTCGGTCAGCGCACCACGGTCTACTTCGACGAGGCCGGGATGGCGGACACCGCGCGCCTCGATCGCCTGACCGAGCTGATCGCCGATCGCGGGGCGAAGCTCGTCGTGATCGGCGACGCCGCGCAGCTGCCCTCGATCGGCGCCGGCGGGATGTTCGAGCGCCTCGCGGAGCTCGCGCCGAGCGCCGAGCTCTCGAACGTCAGACGCACGCTCGATCCGGCCGAGCAGCGGGCCTGGGCGGAGCTGCGCGCGGGGCGCGCAGAGCGGGCGATGGCTCATTACCTTGCAGCGGGACGCCTGCACTTCTCAAATGAGCGCGACCAGGCCGTCGAGCACGCCGTCAGCGAGTGGGCGAAGCTGACCGAGCGCCACCCGGCCGAGGAGGTCGCGCTGATCTCAGACGCCTCGAACAAGGAGATCGACCGGATGAACGCGCGGGCGCAGCACTACCGCGCGGCGCGCGGCGAGCTCGGCAACATCGAGATCCAGATCCCCGGCATCCATTACGGGCTGCGCGCCGGCGATCGCGTCGCGCTGATCGCCCAGCACCGTCAGCAGGGAATGGCGCGGATCGAGAACGGCGAGCGTGGGGAGGTGATCGCGATCGAGCCAAGCCGGGCGGCGCTGATCGAGTTCGACTCCGGCGAGCGCCGGAGCTTCGCTGGCGAGGAGCTTGAGCATGTGCGCCTGGGCTACGCCCAGCACATCCACCGCGCCCAGGGCGCGACCGTCGCACGCACGCTCGTCGTCACCGGCGGCTGGCAGACGAGTAAGGAGCCCGTCTACGTCGAGGCGTCGCGCGCGCGTCGCGGCACCGACTGGTTCCTCGCGCGCGAGAACCTCGGCGTCGAGGGACAGGACTCAGAGCGGATCGCGCGACTTGCGCAGCGGATGAGCGAGTCCCGCGCGCAGGTGCCCTCGCTCGAGTACGCGGAGCTGCCCGAAGCGCGCAACGGCCCGGGCTTTCGCGATCCGGTCGAGCACGCCCGCGCGATCCCGCACGGCATCGCCCGTGTGCTTCATCGCCTCGCCCAAGAGGTCGCGCAGCCGGAGAGGGAGCGATGAGCCGCAAGTACCAGGTGACGTTGTCTGATCCCGCGGCCGAGCAGCTCGAGCAGCTCGCCGCCGGCGCCGGCGAACCGCCTACGACGCTCGCCGGTCACTTCATACGAGGCGAACTCGCCCGCGCCGCCGGCGAGGGCAAGGTGCGCCCGCTGCGCCAAGGCACGCCTGTCGCCGGCGCGCTGCCGAGCGGCGGGCGCGCGCGCTGGCTTGAGCCATACGGCGGCGATGTTGACTGGCGCGCTGAGATGTGGGGACAGCTCGTCGCGCTGCACGGCCGGTACTCCAAGGCCCTCTCCTGGCTGCAGGAGGATTGGTGGGAGGAGGAGGCGCTGCTCGAGACGCTCTGCGCGCTCGCGGTGTGGCGCGCCGAGCTCGACGACAGTGGCGTCGACGCGCGCGAGGAGCTCGCCTTTCAGCTACAGCTGAGAGAGCTCTCCCATGTCCTGCGCGCGGCCGGCGGAGGCGTCAGCAAGGCGTGGAAGCCGGGAGCGATGCCCGACTCCTGGCGCGAGGAGTGACGCTGCTCGTCGCTGTGGTGACGCGGCCCGGTCGCGCTCGGGGTCCTCAGACGGAGGTAGCCTCGCGTCCGTGTCAAGTCTCGTTGACCGGATGTGCGGCGACCTTGCCTGAAGGCGGATCATCCGGCTCGCCTGAACGACCGATCCTGGGCGAGGCGCGGACGCCGGACGGCACTCGCGTCGTCCTGTTTCAGGACACCTGGCTCCTGCACATCCTGAATCCGGCGAGCGGCCATGCCGAGCTGGAGCCGCATCTGGCGTCCGTCGTGCAGGTGTTGGAGCTCCCGGATCATCGCGAACCGGAGCGCTGGCCCGAGCGAGAGCGCTATTTCAAGCGCGGAGTGGGACCCACCGAGTGGCTGATGGTCGTCGTAGACTTCGAGGATGAGCCGGCACGGATCGTGACCGCGTTCGGATACGGACACGGGCGCACTCCCGAAGGATGGAAGCCATGAACATCACGATCGATGACATCACCTTCAACCGCGGCCACTACGACGCCGACGGCGACGTTCTATACCTGGGTCGCGGGGACACGAGCGTGGCTTCGAATGGTGCGCTCACGCCAGAGGGCCACGCGGTGCGCTACGACGAGAACGGGGACGTAATCGGCGTCACGATCATCGACGCCCGGCGAATCATCGAGCACGACGGATATCTGACGATCACGCTGCCACACGCCGTTCGTGTGCCGGCGCGCGATCTCGCCTCGGCGCTTGGCTGATCCGCCTGGCTGCTTGGAAGGCACTCCACCACACTCGCTGGCCGATCTCTGCGGTTCGGGGTCATTACGTATGT
Source organism: uncultured Solirubrobacteraceae bacterium (assembly GCA_963782925.1). Lineage (GTDB taxonomy): Bacteria > Actinomycetota > Thermoleophilia > Solirubrobacterales > Solirubrobacteraceae > Palsa-744. Next base: position 115,581 of record CAWALH010000002.1, on the reverse strand, counting down.
GGGCCGAGCTGCGCAGATGAAGACATGGGCACAGGACGGTTGACCGCCGACGACGTGCTGACCGGGCGCGACGTCGCTCGGCTGCTCCACGCACCCGTCTCAACCGTCGAAGACTGGGCACGCAGGGACATCCTCCCCAGCGTCAAGATCGGACGGCGTCGGCTCTACATTCGCCAGCAGATCGAAACGGCGTTGATTGGTCAGGCAGCAGAGGATCGACCGAGCTGACTACCGCGGAGGGTTCTCGGCATCAACCGGCGAGATCGATCGTCAGCTTCTCGGTGTGTCCGCTGCCGACCGGCGGCACGCTCGCCTCGTCACGATACGACGCGACCATCTCGCCCGCGGCGTCGAGCAGCATCGCCCGCGCCTCCTCGACGCTCGGTGCGCAAGTGACAACCGCCGGCCACTCGGCGAGCTGGGCCATCGTCCAGCCATTCTCGTCGGGCGTGAACACGGCCGTCAGCGTCAAGGGATCGTCCATGCCTTCAGTATGCGTTACGCCGGGATCGTGTCGATGCCGTTCTCTCCCAACGGCGCGAACGCCGCCGTGAACGCCTGGGCCTGCTCGGACGCCGGCCGCGCGTGCAGGTAGCGCCCGGTGGTCCTCAGCGCGCTGTGTCCCATCGCGCTCTGAATCGTCACGACGTCGACGCCGCGCGCGGCCAGCAGCGAGCCGAACGTGTGGCGCAGGTCGTGGAAGCGCAGCGGTCGGACCTCGGCGGTGTTCTGCGCGCGCCGGTAGCGACGGCGCAGCGCGGACCCGTCAAGCGGTCGGCCGAACAAGTTGCAGAAGACGAGCTCACCCGGCGCGGTGAAGTGCTCGCGGCGGCTCAGGCGGTCGAGTGCCGCGGCGGCTTGGTCGGCGAGCGGCACCCGGCGGACACGCCCGGACTTCGTGGTCGATTCGACGCCTGCGCTCATCGCGCGCGCGACGGTCAGCGCCGAGCCGGCGAAGTCGACGTCGCGCCAGCGCAGCGCGAGCAGCTCGCCCTGGCGCAGGCCGGCGTACGCGGCCACGCGAATCAGCTCGGCGTCCTGGCGGTCCTCTGCCTCTCGCGCGCTTCGCTCGCCGTCGGAGATCGCCGGGAACCTCGGGTCGCGATGCCGCCCCTCGGCGAGCGCGCGCGCGATCGCCTCGATCTCGTCGGGCGAGTAGAAGACGAGCGCGCCGGGACTCGGCTCGCGGCGTTTGTCCGCCTCGTTGACGGGATTGCCCGGCAGCGCGAACGTCGATGGCTTGCAGCCGTGGTTGAACACCGTAGAGATGACCGCGCGGTACTTGTTGACCGTGCTGGCGGACGCGCCCGTGGCGCTGACCGCAGCGAGCACGTCGTTGACCTCGCGTGTCGTGATCTTCGAGGCCGGACGATCGCCCAGCGCAGCCATGACGTGTGCGCTCAGGGTGCCCTCGCCGCGCTTGCGCGGGACGCCGGGCTCGCCGAGGACGCTCTCGCGGTCGCGCAGGGTGGAGGGCTTGGCCCCGGCGACGTCTGCAAGCCAGCGCATGTAGGACTGCGCGACCTCGCGGAAGGTCACGCCGCGCGTGCGGCGCTCCTGCTCTACACGCTCCCGGTCGGCCGCGTCCGCCACGTACTGCGCTATGACCTGCGCGGCCGCGACGTGCGCGCCCGCCTCGTCGTAGTGCCCGTCCTGCCGTCGTCCGCGACGTCGCCTCCATCCGGTGCCGTCGGGATCGGCCTCTAGCCAGGCGGGGCCGATGCGCCGCTTGACCTGTCTGCCGCCGTGTCGCCAGAAGGCCTCGTAGAAGGGGCGTCCAAGGTGCTCTCTGACGATCAGCGTTGCTTTCGGATTCTCGACTGTCAATTCGTGCTCCTCCCTTCGACCCGGCCCAGGCGCGCCTGACGCACGCCCATTGGATCGCCCGATTCTACCGTGGGTAGCAGATGGGTAGCAGCTTGGGCGTGGGTAGCAGCTTGGGTAGCAAACGAGCGAAATCGCCCGTGTCTTAGGCACGTCTAGCTCCTCCTATCGCGCCTACTTGCGGGCCCCGGGGTGTCTCTCTAGGGTTGCCATGGCGAAGGTCGAGGGTTCGAATCCCTTCATCCGCTTCACGCAAACCCCAGCAGTTGCGGGGGTTTGCGCTGGCCGATCGGGACGCGCCCCTACAGGCCGATCGTCTCGATCAGTTTCGTCGTCTGCTCGATCAGCCGATTCGCGCGATCCGGTCCGAGCTCGCCGTACGGATGCATCGCGCTTTCGGCCAGATATCGGAAATACGGATCCTTCATTACGGCCGCGAGCTCGGCGGCGATGTACCGCCGCATCGCCTGTGGCTCCCGAGCCGTCTCACTGGACAGCTCGGGCCGTCCGTCGATCAGTACAAGCACGTCATGCAGGTCCAGGCTCGCGAGCATGTCGTCCTCGCCGCGCCCCTTCCACGCGGCGAGCTTTGTGGCGACGATCGCTGCTGGGCTAGCGGCTCGGACCCGCACACCCGAGGGCAGGGCGCGTTCGACGGCCGTGTCAATCGCGTGCCTGTACCACGGGTTCGAGAAACCGAGGATCTCCTCCTCCTGCGGCATTACGTCAAGGATCAGCCCTGTGTCTCGGTGATTCCAGCGGCAGATCACCGACGAGTCGCTTGCCTCGGTGAAGCCCCGCGCACGCAGCCGCTCCGCGAGTCGGTAGTAGCCGGCCCGGGTGTTGACTGCACTGATCACATCGACATCGTCGGTCGCGCGCGTCGGGGGCGCCGCCGGGTCGCTGATCCACAGCTCGATGCTCGCCCCGCCGACAAAGACGACCTCCTCCACAAGCGGGCCGAGCGCTTGTGCGGCGAGGTCGAGGAGCTCGAGGCTCACCGGATGTGCGCGAACGGGATCGTCTGCAGTGCCTCGATGAGCTCGCCGGCGGCCACCTTGCGCGTCCGCACGTCCCCTGCGCGCAGGGAGTCGATGATTGCGAGCAGGCCCGCGAGCTCGGGGTTGTTTTCGCTGGCACGCGGGGCAGAGGGATGGAGCGGCTTCAGGGCCTGGCCGCGTACGCTGCCAGTGGCGTCCGGCCACACCGGCGGCGGCTCGTCACCGCGTTGGCGGATCGTCCTCGAGATCGGCTCGGCTGCCCATGCCGCCGGTACGCCTCTGGTCAGCTGTCCGAGTTCTGCCGGTGCGATGAAGCGGACTGCGTGCGCGAGCAGCTCCTCGAGGTTGGCTCGGTTGACGGCCTTGGACGCTTTGATGTACAGCCCCGCCTCCTCGGCTCGTGCGAGTGAGCGGTACACGAGCGTGTGGTCGACGTGCAGGTCGCGGGCAAGCTCACGGAGAGACGCCGTCTCGCCCTCCTCGACGACGGCACCCGCAAGTACGTAGATGTCCGTGGGACTCAGCACAACGACACTGTAGCATGTTTCGCAACATGCAACACGAATTTCGCTGTGGACGTCGGAGGCCAAAGAACGTTCGAGCTCCACGTAGTTGGCCCGGAGCCTCAGAAGGGCCAAAGCTGGATTCGACCGCGCCGTCAGTGCGGCCAGCACGTTGCCGAGATCGAGCCGTGATGAGCGACTTACCTACTACAAGTTTGATATATGGACTCGGGATGAAGCTCTCCGACCTCCCCACCGACGAGGAAGTCCTCGCCGAGCATCTCGACGCCGATCCCGAGTACCGCAGGGAGTGGGAGCGCACCGCGCTTGCTCGCGCGGTCGCTGTGAAGGTGATCGTCTACCGCGCAGAGCACGATCTCAGTCAGACGGCGCTGGCCAAGCGCCTGAAGATGAGCCAGCCGGCCGTCGCGCGGCTGGAGAGCGGGGAGCACAACCCGACGTTCCCGATGCTCCTGCGCATCTCCGATGCGCTTGGGATCGAGCTGGTGATCGACATCACGCCGAGCGGGCACGAGCCGCAGCTCATCGGCAGCCGTGCACGCCGCAATGCCCTGGAGTCCTTCGAGGGCAACGGCTACACGGTCGTCGTAGCCGCTACTTGAGCGTACTCAGCAGACGGTTGGGTCTGTCCCTCGTGGTGGGACGGTCGCGGGCTGATGAATCAGCGACTTCAGGCGGCAGTGTGATCTCGAGGGCGTCGATGACCTGCGTGACCGCGATCGCTCAGGCGACGACTCCGACCGACCGCGGATCCCAAGCCCCCAGAAACCCAACCACCCCATCAGCCTCCAGCGGCCGAGCAAACAAAAACCCCTGCCCGCTGTCGCACCCCTCCTCGCGCAGCATCGCCAACTCCCGCTCGGTCTCGATCCCCTCGGCGAGCGTCTCGATCGAGAGCGCCTTGCCGAGCTGGACGAGCGTGCGCATCAGCGTCTCGCCCTCGGGGTTGAGCGTCAGCGCGGACGTGAACGAGCGGTCGATCTTCAGCGAGTCGACGGGGAAACGCTGGAGGTGCGCGAGCGAGGAGTAGCCGGTGCCGAAGTCATCGATCGCGATGCGCACGCCGAGCGCCTTGATCGCGGCGAGTCGGCCGGCCGTCTCGTCGGCGTTGCGCATCAACGCCGTCTCGGTGATCTCGAGCGTCAGCGCGCTCGGCGGCAGGCCGCTGTCGGTCAGCGACGCGCCGACCTGCGTGAGCAGGTCGTCTGAGTCGAGCTGGCGCGCCGAGACGTTGACGGCGACGCCGATCTCGTGACCGGCGTGGCGCCAGCTCGCGGCCTGCCGGCAGGCCTCGCGCAGGACCCAGTGGCCGACCTCGGTCACGAGGCCGGTCTGCTCGAGCAGCGGCACGAAGTCGCCGGGCATGACGACGCCGCGACGCGGATGGCGCCAGCGGATCAGCGCCTCCATTCCGTTCGGGCGCAGCTTGCAGAGGTCGAGCGTCGGCTGGTAGGCGAGGAAGAACTCGTCGCGCGAGAGCGCCTGGCGCAGGTCCATCTCGAGCTCGAGGCGCGACTGCACGGCGTCCTGCATGCCCGACTCGAACACGACGTAGCGGTCCTTGCCGTCCCACTTGGCGCGGTACATCGCGATGTCGGCGTCGCGCAGCAGCTCCTCGACGCTCGCGCGCGCGCCGGTCGCGAGGCCGACGCTCGCGCTGACCGTCACCTGCGCGTCGCCGATCGTGAACGGCGCCTTCAGCGCGTCCAGCAGGCGCTCGGCGATCAGCTCCGGCCCGGCGGCCAGCGACACGCCGTCGGCGATCACGACGAACTCGTCGCCGCCGACGCGCGCGAGCCCGTCCGAGCCGCGCAGCACGCCGTCGAGCCGGCGCGCGACTCCCTGCAGCACTTCGTCGCCGGCGCCGTGGCCGAGCGAGTCGTTGATGCTTTTGAAGTTGTCGACGTCGATCGACAGCGCCGCGACCGGATGCTGCTGGCGGCGCGCACGCACGATCATCTGCTGGCCGCGGTCCATGATCAGCGTCCGGTTGGGCAGGCTCGTGAGCGGATCGTGCGTCGCCATGAACGACAGCTCCTCCTCACGGCGCGCGAGCTCCTCGTCGGTGCGCTCGCGCTCTGACTCGAACACCTCGCACATCTTCACGAGCGTGACGTCGAGCGTCGTCTGCAGCATCGCGCGGGCCCTGCGGAGCGCGTCGCCGCCGGCGTCGATCTCACGCGCGATGTCGCGCAGCACCGCGTCGGCCGAATCGCGCCAGTACAGACAGCGCTTGGTCACATCGTGCAACGGCGCGGCCCGCTGAGCCGCCAGCTGGCCGAAGATCTGCCACGCTTCCTGCCCGACGCCGAGGCCGTCCTTCGGGTCGCCGCCCGACATCCAGCGGGCGACGGCGATCGTCGAGACCGTGCAGATCCGCTCGAAGCTGTCGCGCACGAACGGCGCGACGCCGTCGGATGCGCCGCTGCGCGCGACGACCCGCACGCGAACCTCGTCGCAGCGCGTGCCGAGCGCCTCGCCGAGGCGCCTGACCATCTGCTCGACGTGCGCCGCGTCGCCCTCCGCGCCGTTTCGTGCGCCACCGTCGGCGGCCGCGCCGCCGTCGCGTGCTCCGGGCCGCTCGGACGGGTGCGGCGGCGGACGCCCGGCTGCGAGCCGTGACGTCCCGCCGATGCGCGCATTTGCGGGCGAATACGCCATGACCGGGTCCGAGTCGGCGAATCTGACCGTCTACTTGAGCATTTGAACGCCCGCGTACACGATTCTTGTCAACAGTTCGTGTCCGCGAGCGTCAGCGCGCCGATCCGTTCGCTCGCGCTGAGCGCCTGCATCGCCGGCACGACCTCGCTCGTGACGAGCCCGTGCTCGCGCGTCAGCTCGTCGATCAGCTCGAACGAGCGCGCCGCTTTCGCGGGCGAGTCGATCGCGATCGTCATCACCGGCACGTGGCGGCGCAGCTGCAGCAGCCGGTCGCCGTGCGGCGCGTGCTCGCCGTGAAAGCCCCACACGCCGTTGACGCACGTCGCACCCGCGGCGTCGCCGGCGCGCAGGCGACGCACGAGCTCCAGATGCAGCGAGCGTCCGGCGTACGTCGCATCGTGCGAGCTGTACACCGTCAGCTTCTGCCACAGCGCGCGTCCGTGCGCGTCGGTCCCGGCGAGCCCGTGCGGACGCTCGAGCAACTCGCCGTCGCGCTTGCAGATCCGCACGCGCTCGAGCGTGACGAGCGGCTCGCGCAGGATCGCGGCGAGTTCGGGCACGGCCGCCGCGACCGCCGCGCCGGCGCCGACCGTGACGATCGACATCGGCACGTCGGCGTTGCGCGCGAAGAAGCGTGCGCGCGTGCGGCGTCCATCGCGCAGCCCGTCGACGGCGAGCAGAACGGTCGCGCCGGCCAGGCCGCGTCGCTGCAGCAGCTCGCAGACGGCGACGAACGCCGGGCGCTCGCCCGACCCGCTCGCGCCGTCCGACCTGGATCGTCAGCTTGCGTCCGTGCCGCTCCGCGCCGCGGTCGCCCGGCGCCGACGCCGGCGCCTGTGCCGGAGCGTCGGCCGCGTCGCCGGCCTCGAGCAGCCGCGCGCGCTCGAGCGTGATCAGCCCGCGCTGCTTGATCGCGAGCACGTCGGCGAGCAGCGCCTCGATCCGCGCCGGCGAGTCGAGCGCGATCGCGACGACCGGCAGGTCTTCGGAGAGCGACAGCAGCCGCTCGGTGTGGACGTGGTGCAGTCGGCCGAACCCCTCGGCGCCGCGCAGCAGCGTCGCGACGCGCACGCCGCGTCGCTCGTACAGCGCGAGCAGCTCGTCGGCGAGCAGCCGGCCGTCGGCGCGGTCGCGCTCGCCGAAGTACGTCGTCAGCTTGAGCGCAGTCGGCGCTCACGCGTGCGCTCCGATCGTGCGCCCGAGCGCCGCCGCGCCGACGCCGACGGCGAGGCTGACGAGCACGTTGAGCAGCGCCGCCGGGAGCTTCGCGTCCTCGGCGAGCCGGTGCGTCTCGAGCATCCACGTCGAGAACGTCGTGTACGAGCCGAGCGTCGCCGTGCCGGCGAGCACGAGCGCGTTGCCGCTCAGTGCGAGGCCCGTCAGCGAGGCCGAGCAGCAGCGAGCCGCTCGCGTTGACCGCGAGCGTGCCGAGCGGCAGCTCGCCGCCGCTGCGCGCCGAGGTCAACGCCGTCGAGCAGGAAGCGCGCGTTCGCGCCGACGCCGCCGAGCAGCGCGACGCCGAGCCACGTCCACACGCTCACGCGATCACCCGCACGCGGCGCACGAGCGCCGTCGCGCTCCAGATCGCGAGGAAGCCCGCGAGCACGCTGCTCAGCGCGTACGTCGCCGCGAGCGCGTAGTTGCCGTGGTCGATCATCCGCAACGTCTCGACCTGCATCGTCGAGAACGTCGTGTACGCGCCGCAGAAGCCCGTGCCGAGCAGCGGGCGGCGGTAGGTCGACTGCGGCAGGCGCTCCTGCAGCCGCGTCGCGAGGTACGCGAGCGCGAACGAGCCGGTCACGTTGATCGCGAACGTCGCCCACGGCCAGGCGCCGGCGGCGGTCACGAACGTGCGCCCGAGCCACACGCGCAGCAGCGAGCCGAGCGCGCCGCCGAGGAAGATCGCGGCTATCTCACGTCTGTCCAGATGCGGCACCGTCGGCTCCTTTCGCTGTCGAACTTCGCGAAAGGAGCCATCAGCCCTTGTCTGTCGTGGGCGGTTCGCGTCGCGCCGGCCTCGCCGCGCGCGTCGCATCAGGGCTCCATCTGACCGCGAACACGCTAGCGCACGGTCGGCGCCGGCAGCGGGTCGCGCGTCACGTAGCGCCCGCCGTCGCCGCGCGCGAGCAGTCCCATCAGCTCGAGCTCGCCGAGCACGCGCAGCAGCTGCGTGGCGTCGCCGCCGGCCTCGAGCAGCCGCCCCGGCGTGTCCGCGCCGGCGCCGACGCGTTCGAGCACGTCGCGCAGCGTCGCGTCGAGCCCGTCGTACGCGTGCGTGCGCTCGCGCTCCTCGGCGGCGGCGGCGCGGCGGTCGACGTCGCACAGCAGATCGAGCACGTCGCTCGCGCACGTCGTCAACGACGCGCCGTCGCGCAGCAGCGCGTGCGGCCCGCACGAGGCGCGCGCGCCGATCCGGCCGGGCACGGCGGCGACGGTCCGCCCGAGCGCCGACGCGGCGCACGCGCCGGCGAGCGCGTTCGGGCTCGCGTCGCTCTCGACGACGAGCACGACGTCGGCGACCGTCGCCAGCAGCCGCTCGCTCGCGAGCGCCGTCCAGCGCCTGCGCGGCGTGCCGGCGGGCAGCTCGGCGACCGCGCAGCCGCTCCGCGTCAGGCGCTCGGCCAATGTGCGCGCTCGCGCCGGCACGCCGGTGTCGAGGCCGCCCGCCACGACGCCGAGCGCCGCCCCGTCGAGTGCGAGCGCCCCGTCGAGCGCCGCCGGACCGACCCCGCCGTAGAGACCGGCGGCGACGGTCACGCCGGCGGCGGCGAGCGAGCGAGCGAAGCTCGCGGCGACGACGGTCCCGTAGTCGCTCGCGCTCGGCGCGCGCCCGACGAACGCGACGATCGGTCGCGCGCCGAGCGCCCGCAGACGCTCGCCGCCGCCGCTACCGCGCACGTACAGCGCCGCGACGCCTCCCGCCTCGCGCCCCCGCGGCGGGAACCGCTCGTCGTGGCGGCAGACCGCGGCGACGTCGCAGCCGTCGCTCGAACGTGGGAGCTCAAACGCTGCATGGCGTCGTCGCAGCTCGTCGCGCCGGCGCCCGCCGAGCGCCGCGATCAGCTCGCCGTCGTCGAGCGCGAGCAGCTCGAGCAGGCGACCGTCGGCGCGGTAGTTGCAGTCGAGCACGCCGCCCAGCTCGGCGAGCAGCCAGCCGCGGCGCAGGCAGTCGGCGCACGCCATGTCAGCCCGCCCGTAGGTCGATGGCTCAAGCCGCCCGTGCACCGGCCAGCGCGCCCTCGCCGCGCAGCGCGATCGCCGCGCAGAGGTCGCCGCGCTCGACGCGTTCGTTGCCGTTGAGGTCGGCGATCGTGCGCGCGACGCGCAACACGCGATCCTCGCCGCGCGCGCTCAACGCGCCGCGCTCGCGCGCCGCCCGCAGCAGCCGCTCGTCCTCGTCGGCGAGCGTCACGTGCGCGCGCAGCGTCCGCGCGTCGATCTGCGCGTTGAGCGTCAGCGGCTCGTCGCGCAGCCGCGCGGCCTGGCGCTCGCGCGCGTCGAGGACGCGCTCGCGCGCCTGGCGCGAGCCGATCAGCGCGCCGCCCGTCCGATCGTCGCCGATCTCGTGCTCGAAGCGCGCGAGCACGTCGATCCGGTCGAGCAGCGGCCCGCTCAGGCGCCGGCGATGGCGCGCGAGCTCCGCTTCGCCGCAGCGGCACAGGTCGCCGGCGCCGGCGTAGCCGCACGGGCACGGGTTGGTCGCCGCGAGCAGCATGAAGCGCGTCGGGTGGATCGTCGAGTGGCGCGCCCTGACGATCGCGACGCGCCCGTCCTCGAGCGGCTGGCGCAGCGCGTCGAGCGCGGTCCGCGAGAACTCCGACAGCTCGTCGAGGAACAGCACGCCGTGATGCGCGAGCACGACCTCGCCGACGCGGTCGCGCTGCGCGCCGCCGACGAGGCCGGCGGCGGTGATCGAGTGGTGCGGCGCGCGCAGCGGACGCTCGCGTGCGAGGCCGCCCGTCGGCATCCCGGCGATGCTGTGGATCCGCGTCACCTCGATCGCCTCGGCGCGCGTCAGCGGCGGCAGGATCGAGCCGACGCGCTGCGCGAGCATCGTCTTGCCGACGCCGGGAGGTCCGCTGAACAGGCAGTTGTGCCCGCCGGCGGCGGCGATGACGAGCGCGCGCACGGCGTGGTGCTGGCCGCGTACGTCGGACAGATCGATGTCGGCGCGATCCGGTGCGTCGAGCGAGCGCGGACCGGGGGAGGGGAGCGCGTCGCCGTCGCCGCCGCCGATCACGCGCACGGCGCTCGTCAGCCGCTCGGCGACGGCGACGTCGAGACCGTCGACGAGCATCGCCTCGCGCGCGTTCGCGCCGGCGAGGATCAGCGCGCGCAGGCCGGCGCGCGCCGCGGCCTGCGCGATCGCGAGCGCGCCGCGCGAGGGGCGCACGCGGCCGTCGAGCGCGAGCTCGCCGAACAGCGCGTGCCGGTCGAGCCGATCGCGGTCGAGCTGACCAGAGGCCGCGAGCACTGCGCAGGCGAGCGCGAGGTCGAGCGCGGCGCCGGCCTTTGGCACGTCGCCGGGCGCGAGGTTCGCGGTGATCCGCATCGACGGGAACTGGTAGCCCGAGTTGAGGATCGCCGCGCGGACGCGCTCGCGCGCCTCGCGCACGGCCGCGTCGGCGAGCCCGACGATCGTGAACGCGGGCAGCCCGCGGCGCACGTCGACCTCGACGCTGACATGTCGGGTCCGCAGACCGTCGATCGTGAACGTGTGCGCTCGCGCGAGCATCGCGCCGCCTCCTCGTCGTGACTGTTTGTCTGAGAGGAGAAGCTAGGCGGCGCTTGGGACGCGACGCTCGCGCCGCGTTCGCTACAGCCCGTCGGGGTGGCGCACGACGTAGCCGCTCGTGTCGCCGACGGAGCCGGCCCAGCGCGTGCCGGTCTCGGCCTGCGCGATCGTGTCGAAGCGTTTGCCGTCGACGACCATGAACGCGTGTTCGGCGTTGGCGTAGACGGTGATGTACTTGCCCGGCCCGGCTTCGCCGTATGACTCCAGTTCGGAGGAGTCCTCGGGCGAGCTGAGCAGGCCGCCGCCGTGCAGCGCGTAGGAGACCGAGCCGGAGCAGTCGTAGCCGCTCGACTGGAACGAGCCGTGACCGCCGCCCCAGACGTACGGGCGCGTCGCGATTTCGTCGCCGGCGGCGATCACGCGAGCGACGACGCTCGAGCCTTCGCCGGTCGAGCTGCTCGTCGATTCGCCGGAGCCGCTGCCGAGCAGCGCCGAGGCCGGCGGCTTCAGCGTCGGCTCGCCCTGGACGCCGATGACGGCCCACGTCTCGGGCCCGACGACGCCGTCGGCGGTCAGCCCGTGGCGCGCCTGCAGGCGCTTGACGGCGGCCTCCGTCGCGGGGCCGAACGTGCCGTCGGCTTCGAGGTGCAGCGCGGCCTGCAGGCGGGCGACGGCGTTGCCGCCCGACGCTTCTCCGCCTTCGGACGTTTCCGTGTCGGCGACCGTCGCCGTCGAATGACGATGACGATGAGCGACGCCTGCTGTCGCGGCGAGCGCCGAGGCCGGCGGCGTCAGGGTTTCCTCGCCGCTGACGCCGATCACGTTCCAGGTCGCGGGACCGACGACGCCGTCGACGCTCAGCCCGTGGCGCGCCTGCAGACGCCGCACGGCGGCCTCGGTTTCCGGGCCGAAGTTGCCGTCGGCGGTGAGGTGCAGCGCCGACTGCAGCCGCGCGACGGCGCTGCCGGAGCCTTCGCCTTCGCCTTCTTCGGAGGTCATCACGGCGTCGCGGCGGACACCGGCCGACGATGCGACCGCACGCGTGCCCGAGCGCATCGCGGCGCTCGTTTCGGGGCCGACGATGCCGTCGACGGCGAGGCCGTGCTTGGACTGGAACGCGCGTACGGCGGCTTCGGTTTCGGATCCGTAGACGCCGTCGACGGCGATGCCGAGCGCCTGCTGCACGAGTTCGACCTGGCGACCGTGGCTTTCGGAGTCGATCGTGATGCTGTTTTCGCTCGTCGTCGCCGGGCCGGCGCCGGTCGCGGCGAGCGCCGAGCCGCCCGTTGCGAGGCTCGCCGTCGGGCCGGCGCTGAGCGCGGCGAGCGCGCCGAGCGAGATCCGTTTGGCGCGCGAGCCGGTCGGCACGAAGCGCAGCTCGGCGGCGCGACGCCGTGCGCGCGAGCGCCCGAGCGAGAGCTCCCACGGTTCGGTCGCCGCGAGGTCGCGGCGCGCGGAGGCGCGCTCGGGCGAGAGCAGCGAGCCGAGGCCGAACGGGTCGAACGCGCGCAGCTCGATGCCGCGGGGCTTGGCGGTGATGCGGCGGCGACCGCGACCGCTGCGGGCGCGACGCGCGCGCGAGCGCTCGAGCGAGGCGTCCCAGGGGGTGGGCACGGCAAGATCACGTACGAAACCCGGCATGCAGGCGTCCTTTCTCACATTGCTTGGCGCCTACGGGGTTAGCTGTCGGGCTCGCGTGAATTACGCTACGCCACCAACTGGTGGCGATTCGCCCCCGCAGCCTGTCGGCTGCAATGGGTCCCCCGCTCCCTGGACCCCGTGGGGCCAAGGACTCGGCACGAACGCGCTGCAAACTAGCATGTTTCTTGCAATCTGTGTCGCATGAGGAGGTTTGCAAAGGTTCTTGCCGACGTCCCCGGCCGCTCAGGAGGCGCACGTACGGGCGGGCGCTGATAAGTTCGGCGCCGATGCGCCGCGATCGTTCGAGCATTCGTGTCGTGCCGGTGACGATCGCCGTCGTCGCCGTCGCGCTGCTGGCCGGCTGCGGCTCGTCGGGCTCGTCGAAGAGCACGACGACGGCGACGAACTCGGCGAGCGCGACGAAGGTCGCGTACAAGGCCGAAGCGCAGCTCTCGCCGGCGACGCCGGCGCCGCCGCTTCAGCTTCGCAACTACCTTGGCCAGCCGGTCAACATCGATCAGTACCGCGGCAAGCCGGTGCTCGTGACGTTCATCTACACGCACTGCCCCGACGTGTGCCCGCTGATCACGTCGAACCTGCGCGTCGCGCAGAACCTGATGGGCCCGGGCGGCTCCTCGAAGGCGCAGATCATCGCCGTGTCGGTCGACTCGCGCGGCGACACGCGCAAGACCGTCACGAAGTTCCTCGCCGAGCACGAGATGACCGGGCGGATGCAGTACCTGATCGGCGACCAGCGCGAACTCGCGCGCGTGTGGAAGGCATGGGGCGTCGGCTCCGAACGCGACGCGAAGAACCCGGACTTCGTCGAGCACTCGGGCCTGATCTACGGGATCACGGCAAAGGGCCTGCGCGCGACGCTCTACTCGGCGACGTTCAAGCCGGCGGACGTCGCGCACGACGTGCCGCTGCTGGCCGCGCACTGACCGCCGGAGCCCGATGCGGCGCGCTCGCCTGCTGGTGATCTCGACGGCGCTCGCGGCGGCGCTCGTCGCGCTCGTCGTGTTTGGGCTGGCGTCGAGCAAGTCGGCCAACGGCGGCCGCAGGGCGCCGGCGCTTCCGCGCGAACGGCTCGTTGGTCCGCCGACGACGCTCGCGACGCTGCTGTCGAGCGCGCACGGACGCGCGACGCTGATCACGTTCTGGGCGAGTTGGTGCACACCGTGCGCGCGCGAGGCGGCCGACGTCGAGCGCTTCGCGAGCAGCGCCGCCGGCCGCGGGCGGCTCGTCGGCGTCGACTGGAGCGACGCGCTGTCGGGCGCGCGATCGTTCATCGCGAAGTATCGATGGACGTTCCCGGTGCTGCGCGACGGCGAAGGGACGGTCGGCAACGACTACGACCTGACCGGACTGCCGACGACGTTCGTGCTCGACTCGTCCGGCCACATCCGCGCGGTGCTGCGCGGACCGCAGACGACGAGCACGCTGACGCGCGCGCTGGCGAGCGTCGAGCCTTCCTAGCTGCGGATGCCGAGCGTGCGGCGAGCCGTGCTGTTCGACCTCGACGGGACGCTGATGGACCATGACGCCGCGCGCGGCGCCGGCCTCGCGGGGCACATCGCGGATTGGCTGCCCGACGCCGAGCCGCGCGAGCTCGAGCGACTCGACGAGGAGTGGCGGCGCCTAGAGGCGCTGCACTACGACGAGTACGCGAGCGGCCGCTGCTCGTTGCAGGAGCAGCGGCGCCGTCGCGTGCGCGGCGTGCACGCGGCGGTCGGGCGCGCGGTCGACTCCGACGCGGCGGCGGACGCGTGGTTCGCCGCGTATCTCGAGCACTACCGCGCGGCGTGGCGTGTGTTCGAGGACGTCCTGCCGGCGCTGGAGGGGCTCGCGGCGGCCCACCCGCAGGCTGCGCTCGGCGTCGTCACGAACGGCGAGGGCGCACCGCAGCGCGCGAAGCTCGCCGCGATCGGGCTCGCCGAGCGCTTCCAAGTCGTCGTCGCATCCGGCGAGGTCGGCGTCGCGAAGCCCGAGCCGGCGATCTTCGCGCTGGCGTGCGAGCGGCTCGGGGTCGAGTCGGCGCACGCGGCGCACGTCGGCGACAGGCTCGATCTCGACGCGCGCGGAGCCGCCGCCGCCGGCCTGCGTGGCATCTGGCTGGATCGCTCCGGCGAGGCGGCGCCGGAGCCAGGCGTCGTCACGATCGCGACGCTCCGCGAACTGCCGGCGGCGCTCGGCGCGTGATCGGTCGGGGAGGCGCGCGCCGGGGCGCCGAGTCGCGCGCGGCGCGCGGCGTTGATCTACGCTTTGCGCATGTGCAGGAACATCCGTCAACTTCACAACTTCGAGCCGCCGGCGAGCGGCGACGAGGTGCACGACGCGGCGCTTCAGTACGTGCGCAAGATCAGCGGCACGACGAAGCCCTCGCAGGCGAACGCGGCCGTGTTCGAGCGCGCCGTCGAGGAGGTCGCGCACGCGACGCAGCACCTGCTCGACGGGCTCGTGACGGCGGCGCCGCCGAAGGACCGCGAGGTCGAGGCGGCCAAGCGTCGCGCGCGGGCCGCCGAGCGCTTCGCCGCCTGAGCGCGCTCAGCGCACGAGCTCGCGAATCGCCTCGACGCCGTGCGGCTCGGCCGGCAGGTCGGCGAGCGTCGCCGCGACCTCGGCGGCGAGCGCGATCGACGCGTCGGGCGTCTCGGCGAGCCAGCGCGCGAGCCAGCGGCACGCCCAAGAGTCGTAGTCGGAGCCCTCGGCGGCGGCGAGCGAGACTAGTCGCAGCGCGAGCGCGAGCCCGATCGGACGCCGCTCGCGCGCGATGTCCTTGGCGATGCCGATCGCGATGTCGAGTTCGCGGCGCTCGATCGCGCCTTCGAGCTCGCGAACGGGACGATATGGGCCGACTCCCATCATGCGAACACACGTTCGCACAGGCGAGGAAGACAGCACCACAGCTTGCTAGCTGCAAAACGGCGCGGGCAGCTCGCCCGCGCCGTCTCCGACCGGCTAGTGAATGCCGATCACGCGACGCACGCGCGCGCGCAGCGCGACGACGTACAGCGCGTCCGCGATCAGCGCGGCGAGCGTGACCTGCCTGACGTGTGCGACCGCCGCTGCGCGGTGTGGCCACCGTGGCGCCGCCGAACGTGCCTTCCCCATAGTCATCCCTGACCCGACCCCCTGATCGGTCGCCGACGCCCGCGGCGCCGGCGATGTTGTCTCCCTGTGGCTGAGTGTACGTTCGGGCAAGACGCTGTCAAGCGCCGGGCGCGAGCCTGCCGGGCAGACGCGCGAAGCGCCGCCGAAGCCGCGCGCCGAGGCGAGCGGCCGCGCACGATGCGTCGTCGGCTCGGATTCGCGTCTATGGATCTCATCCCCGTAACAACTGGCCGCCGGCGACGGGCTAGCGTCGGCGATGCAGCAACCGGTCGAACCATCTCCTCTGACGGAGGCTGTCGCCCGAGCGCCCAGGATCCGGACCTGGAGGCCGAAGTACCAGGAGCCCGGCCGACGAGCCGGGCTTCGGGCGTTTTCATCGAACGGCGCGCCGTTGCAGGCGGCGCGCCGTTCGCAAGTGCTCGCGTGCGGGCGTGCGGCGCGCGCGATTCTCAGCGTCGTAACAACCGCGCCGCGCGCCGACGGCATATTGGGCGGGCAGCGTTTGGCCGATCCCCAGGCGCTGCCCAAACTTCACGACAGGCGCCGCGAGCGGCCCGCGGCGCCGATGTCGACTCAGCCCCGCACGGGCTCGCCGGGCAGGCGCCGGACGGCCGACAGCGCGAGCCACGCGCCGAACGCCGACAGGCACGTCGCGAGCAGCATCACCGTGTTCGCGCCGAGCATCTGCGGCGAGAACGGCGCCGAGTGCGGGTCGGTCGCTTCGCCCTGCAGGAACCACGGCGCGACGCGCGCGACCGTGCCCCACCACAGCGCCGTCGCGACCGTCATCGCGAGCATCGACGCGCTGACGGCGCCGGCGAGCAGCGCCTCGATCCGCAGCAGCCCGACGCCGAGCGCGAGCCGCCGCGCGATCGACACCGCCGCCGCCGTCCAGCACGCGAGCGCGACGACCGCGAGCACGGCGAAGCCGGCGAACGCGATCGAGTAGCCGGCGTCGGCGCCGTTGCGCTCGGCGACGCCCAGCCGGCGCGCCCAGATCGCGATCGCGACGAACGCCGCGAGCGCAGGCGTCGTCGCGATCGCCGCGCGGAGCAGCGGCCTGCGCGACGCCGGCCAGCCGCCGCCGCGCAGGTAGGAGACGACGCGCGGCAGCACGACCGCGACGCCGGCGAGCACGAGCACGCCGCCGAGCGTCGCCGCGACGAGGAGCGTGTGAAACGCGCCGTCAGGCAGCCCGCGGCGCGCCAGCGGCAGCACGTTCTGCCAGTGCTCGGAGAGCTTCTGCACGCGCGCGCCGGCGAGCACGAATGCGACCCACGCGACGAGCACGATCAGCACGCCCGCGCGGGCGCGCTCGGAGGGCGGCACGCCGGCGCCGACGCCCCATGCGCGCAACCGCTCGGCGAGTCCGCCGCGCACGACGTCGGCGCGCGCCCGCCAGCCGATGCGGCCACCGTCGCCGCTCGCCAGCAGCAGCTCCTCGAGCTCCTCGCCGTAGCGCTCGCGCCACGCGCGCGGGTACACGCGCAGCAGGCGCCGGTGGCGCCGTCGCTCGCTCATGTCGCGTCCTCGCCCGGCAGGCGCCGGCGGCTCCGACGCGCAGTCATGCCGCGCCAGTCCTCGAGCGGGCGCCGAGGGCTACGCCGCGCGCTCATGCGGCGCCCGCTGCGCTCGCCACACGCGCGCGGCCACCGAGCCGCTGCGCGCCGACGTCGACGATTCGCGCGAGCTCGGCGAGCGTCTGCTCGAGCGTCTCGCGGCCGCTCGGCGTCAGCGCGTACGGGCGCGTGCGTCCGCTCGGCGCGAGCGCCTCGATCAGCCCGCGTTCCTCCAGGCGCGCGATCGCGCCGTACAGCGTGCCCGGGCCGAGCCGCACGCCGGCGAACCCGTCGATGTCCTGCAGCAGCGCGTAGCCGTGCTTCGCGCCCGAGGCGAGGCTCGTCAGGATCAGCAGCGACGGGTCGCGCTGACCGTGCGTTCCGGGCCGGCGTCGTTCGACCATCGGTCGATCATATTACGTATCGCGAACTAACGCAAGACGTAATAGGATGAGCGCTACGCGAGCTTGCTGCGGTCCGGCCGGCGGGTACACTCGCGTCGCGATGAGCGCAAACGACTCCGAGCCGCCGTTCCACCTGCTGCTCGAGGCCGACGAGATCGGCATCACCGGCAAGGCCCTGCACATGCTGATCGTCGACGAGGCGCACGAGCCCGAGATCCGCACGCTCGCGCGCGACGTGCTCGCGCAGCTCGACGGCGCGCTCGACGAGCACGGCATCCTCTCCGTCGAGCTCGGCTCGCGACAGATGAAGATCACGCACACCGCGCTGCGTACGCTCTATCGCGACCTCCGGCGCGAGCAGGCCGACGAACTCGAGCTGCTGCGCGCCGTGCTCGACAAGCTGCCCGACGAGCACACGATGCGCGCGATCGCGCTCGACTGACGAGGCGCGCGGCGCGAGGAGGAGCGCGACGACGCGTGCCGGCGTCAGGCGGCGGCGAGCGCCGGTGACGGCTTGGCGATGCGCTCGCGCACGAGCGCGCGGCCGCCTTCGCGTGGCGCCCACACGATGCCGCGAAACGCCCAGCGCTCGTCCGGCTCGTCGGTCGGCTCCAGCGCGACGCGTTCGAGCAGCACGCGCAGCACGACGTCCATCTCCATGTGCGCGAACGTCGCGCCGATGCACCGCCGGATGCCGCCGCCGAACGGGATCCACGAGTACGTGTCCGGCAGCGTGTCGACGAAGCGGTCGGGGTCGAAGCGCTCCGGCTGCGCGAACAGCTTCGGGTCGTAGTGCGTCAGGCACGCGGCGAGCAGCACCTTCGTGCCGGGCTTCGAGCTCGTAGCCGCCGAGCGCGAACGGCTTGCGCACCGTGCGCCCGGCGAACGCGATCACCGGACGTGTGCGCTGGACCTCGCGGATCGTCGCCTCGCGCAGCGTCTTGCCGCCGGCGTCGACCTCCTCGACCAGGCGCGCGAGCAGCGCTGGGTGGCGGCGGATCCGCTCGACCGCCCACGCGAGCGTGTTCGCCGTCGTCTCGTGCCCGGCGACGAGCATCGTCACGAGCTCGTCGCGGATCTCGGCGTCGCTCATCGCGCTGCCGTCCTCGTGCGTCGCCTGCACCATCAGCGCGAGCACGTCGGCGCGCTCGGCCAGCTGCGGATCGGACTTCGCCGCCGCGATCAGCTCGTCGAGGATCGCGTCGAACTGCGCGCGCAGCCTCAGGAAGCGCGCCCACGGCGACCAGCGCCCGCCGAGCCTGCGGCGCGCTTCGGGCATCAGCACGACGTGCGCGCCGAGGTCGGTCCAGCGTGGGATCAGCCGCTCGAGCGCCTGCAGGCGCTCGCCCTCGGCGCCGAACACCGCGCGCAGGATCGCGCGCAGCGTGATCCGCTGCATCGGCCGCGCCGTGTCGAGCTCGACGCCGCGCGGCCACTTGTCGATCTCCTCGGCCGCGACCTCGGCGATCATCGACTCGTAGCGCTGCATCCGCTGGCCCTTGAACGGCGGCAGCAGCAGCTTGCGCTGCTCCATGTGCTGCCGCTCGTCGATCGCCAGCAGCGAATGCTCGCCGAGCACCGGTCGCAGCGGGCTGCCGGTGCCCGCGTGCAGCACCGTCGGATCGGCGCGGAACGCCTGCTTGATCAGCTCCGGATCGGACACGACGACCGACTCGCCAAGGCCGAGCACGCGGACCGTGAAGATCGGGC
This sequence comes from uncultured Solirubrobacteraceae bacterium, assembly GCA_963782925.1. Lineage (GTDB taxonomy): Bacteria > Actinomycetota > Thermoleophilia > Solirubrobacterales > Solirubrobacteraceae > Palsa-744. The sequence continues at coordinate 96,408 of CAWALH010000002.1, read as the reverse complement.
CGAAGCGGCGCCGCGCGCGCTCCAGGTACGGGCGCTGGCGCGTGCGCATCGCGAGCGTCTGCAGCGCCATCGGCGCGCCCGGGCCCGGCGGCGGCGAGGGGAGAGGCGCAGAGGGGCCGGGCGCTGGCCCGCTTGGGCTCGCCGGCTCGCGCGGCGTCGCGACGGCGCTCACAGCGTCAAACCCCGACCGCCTCGCGCGGCGCCGGCTCGCCGGCGCGCTCCCCGCCGGGCCTCGCGCGCGCGGAGAACAGCATCGCGTCGTCGATCGGCCCGCGTCTGAGCACGCGCACGTCCTTGGCGTAGTTCTGGTGCAGCCGCCACGGCGCGCTCGCGCCCTGGCGCGGCATTTGATCGAGCGCGCGCAGCACGTAGCCCGACTTCAGGTCGATGATCGGCTCGGTCGGCGCTGTCGCGTCGGGCGCCAGCGGCGTGCAGATCTCAGCGCCCGTCGCGTCCATGTGGTTCAGCACGCGGCACACGTACTCGGCGACGAGGTCCGCCTTCAGCGTCCACGACGCGTTCGTGTAGCCGAGCGTCAGCGCCATGTTCGGCACGCCGCACAGCATCATCCCCTTGTACGCGACCGTCTCGCCGACGTCGATCCTGCGCCCGTCGACCGTCAGCTCGACGCCGCCGAGCACGAGCAGGTTCAGGCCCGTCGCCGCGACGATCACGTCGGCCGCCAGCTCGCGTCCGTCGCGCAGGCGCACGCCGTGCTCGGTCAACGTCTCGATCTCGCCCGTCGCGATGTCCGCCTCGCCGCGTGAGATCGCCGCGAACAGGTCGCCGTCGGGCACGAAGCACAGGCGCTGGTCCCACGGGTCATAGCGCGGGTTGAAGTGCGTGTCGATGTCGAAGCTCGCCGGCAGCTGCTTCTCGGCCAGGCGGCGGATCATCCGCCGCGCCGCCTGCGGCCTGCGGCGGGCGAAGTTGAAGATGCCCATCGCCAGCAGCACGTTCTTCCAGCGCGCGATCGTGTACGCGAGCTTCGGCGGCAGCGCCGCGCGCAGGCGCTCGGCGACCGCGTCGCGTCCGGGAATCGACAGCACGTACGTCGGCGAGCGCTGCAGCATCGTCACGCGCGCGCCGCGCTCGGCGAGCGCCGGCACGAGCGTCACCGCCGTCGCGCCGCTGCCGATCACGACGATCTGCTTGCCGGCGCAGTCGAGGTCCTCGGGCCAGTGCTGCGCGTGCACGAACTGTCCGGCGAAGCGATCGCGGCCTGCGAACTCCGGCGTGTAGCCCTCGTCGTAGCGGTAGTAGCCGGTGCAGCAGTACAGGAAGTCGCAGCTGATCCGGACCGTCTCGCCGCTGTCGGCGCGCTCGGCCTCGACCGTCCAGCGCGCCTCGGCGCTCGACCACGACGCGCGGACAGCGCGATGGCCGAGGCGGATGTCGCGCTCGACGTCGTACGCGCGCGCCGTCTCGCGGATGTACGAAAGGATCGAGCCGCCGTCGGCCAGCGACTGCGACTCTTCCCACGGGCGGAAGCGGTAGCCGAGCGTCAGCATGTCCGAGTCCGAGCGGATCCCCGGGTAGCGGAACAGGTCCCACGTCCCGCCGCTCGCCTCGCGCGCCTCGAGGATCGCCAGCGACCTCCGCGGGCAGCGCTCGCGCAACTGGCACGCCGCGCCGATCCCGGACAGGCCGGCGCCGAGGATCAGCACGTCGACGTGCTCGATCTGTGAGGCGGCGTCGCTCATCTCGCGCGAGAGCTTATCAACACCGTGTCGATGACGTTGGACACCGTGTCGACAGACGCTCGCGTCGCTGTATGATCGGCGCGTGGGCACTACTCCCGAGCAGCTCGAGCGGGCCGACCACGCCGAGCGCGCGCGCTCGGCGCGCGGCAGGCGCAGCCCGCGCGCGAGCGGCGACGAACGCGAACGCGCGATCCTGCAGACCGCCGAGCGCCTGCTCGGCGAGCGCTCGCTCGCCGAGATCTCGGTCGACGACCTCGCGCAGGGCGCCGGCATCTCGCGCTCGGCGTTCTACTTCTACTTCCCGTCGAAGGACGCCGTCGTGCTGACGCTCGTCGACCACGTCGTCGAGCAGGCCGGCGACGTGCGCGACCGCATGCTGCGCGACCTCGCCGCCGATCCGGTCGCGGCGCTGCGCAGCGGCATCGAGAGCTTCTACGAGGTGTTCGGCGCGCACCGCCCGGTGATCCGCGCCGTGACCGACCTCGGCGCGACGAACGTCGAAGCGCGCACGCTGTGGTCGCAGGTGATGGACGGCTGGGTCGCGCACGTGACCGAGCTGATCGACGGCGAGCGCGCGCGCGGCGCCGCGCCAAGCGAGATCCCGACGCGCGACCTCGCGACGGCGCTCGTGCAGATGAACGAGCGCGTGCTGCATGCGATCTTCATCGACGAGACGCCGGCCGTGCGCGAGCGCGACGTGATCGACACGCTCACGCACATCTGGTGCAGCGCGATCTACGGCGGCGTGCCCGCCGCGGCGCTCGGCCAGACGCGTTAGACGACGTCGAGAGACGCGGAACAACTTTGCCGGGGTGCCCCGTGTTAAGGGGTGAAAGGCGGTATGGCGCCGAGCGCGATCGGATCGAGGGCGGCTCTCATACCCAGTTCAGAGGAGGGATCATGCGTACACGTTTCACCCTTTCGATGCTGCTCGGCGTCCTGGTCGCGCTCGCCGTGCCGGCGCTCGCCGCGGCGGCGCCGACGGTCACGTTCAAAGCGCGCGCCGTGCCGATTCCGAAACCGGGCGGCGGCGTCTACCCGCACACGGGCAACATCCTCGGCGCCGGCGCCGCCGTGCAGGCCGAATTCACGATCACCGGCTCCGGCTACGGCGCGACGCCGCAGAACCCGGCCGGCGGCGTGCCGCCGCTGGCGGGCGTCAACTTCTACCTGCCGGCCGGCGCGAAGATCAACGGCAAGGGCTTCCCGACGTGTCCGGCGGCGACGCTCGAAAACGTCGGACCGTCGGGCTGCAAGCGCGCCGTCGCGAGCCCGAAGGGCAGCGCGCTCGGCGAAGTGACGTTCGGGACCGAACGCGTCCCCGAGCAGGCGTCGCTGCAGGCGTTCTTCGCGCCCGGCGGCGGCCTCGAGTTCTACGTCGCCGGCAGCAGCCCGGTGTCGCTCGAATTCATCTCCTCCGGTCGCTACGTCAACTCCGGCAAGCGGCCGTACGGCCTCGAGCTGCAGGCGCAGGTCCCGGCGATCGCGACCGTCCCCGGCGCGCCGCTCGCATCGACGAGGACGATCAACGTCAAGGTCGGCGCCGCGCGCAAGCAGGGCAAGCGGCTGATCTCCTACGGGACGATGCCGAAGAAGTGCCCGAAGGGCGGCTTCCCGGTCAAGGCCGAACTGACCTTCGGCGGCTCGTTCGGCGCCGGTCGCGAATTCGGGCTGCCGGCCGAAACGGTGACGGTGACGACGAAGTCGCCGTGCCCGAAGCGCTGAGAGGAGCGGGGGAGAGGGAACCGGCAACCGCGGCGGGTGGGAGGCCCGCCGCGGCGGCCTGGCCGCGCGGCTTGGCCGCGCGGCTTGACGCCCAGTGCGTGGTGACCGTCGACCAGCTCGACGGCTCGAGGGCGCCGGTAGGTCACGAGCTCGCGTCGTCGGTTCGCTCGCGCGCGATCCGTTCGGCGCGTGAGATGAACGCGGAGACGCCGACGCCGATGCCGTCGGCGAGCGTCAGCAGCAGCTCGAAGCCCGGATCGACGCAACCGTCCTCGACGGCGGCGATTCGCGTGAGCGGCACGCCGGTAGCGGCGGCAAGCTCAGCGGCGGCGACGCCGCGCTCTTCGCGGATCCGCCGGATGGCTTCGCCGAGGTGCAGGAGATCCGGGTTTCGCTCGTCGGCCACAGAACGAAATCTCGCAAATTGGGCAGACGACAACTGTCTGCGGCGGGCATGAGCTGTATATGTCCTAACTCCCGGCATCGGGGATGCGTAAGGCTGCCGCCGTGCCGCCCCGCAGGAAGTCCAAGCCGCGCAGCCCGGACCACGCCGCGCTCGCGCAGGCGATCGAACTGCTGATCGCCGAAGACGCGCACATGACGCAGGACACGGTCGCCGACGAGAGCGGCATGAACATCAAGCAGGTCAACGAGCTCGTGCGCGGCCAGGGCAATCCGACGTACACGACGTTGCTGAAGCTCTGCAAAGGGCTGCACGTGCGGCCGGGCGAGCTGATGCGGCGTGTCGACGAGCTGCGCGAGAAGCGCGGGCGGCGGTAAGGCGACGACCGGAATCGAACCGGTGGATCGGTCCAACGAGATCGTAGAGCCAAGTTCGGAGGAGGCTGAGGGAGGGGTGGGTCCGGCGAACGACGCGGACGATCGCGAATGACGATCGCTGGGCCGAAGGACTCGCCTTGGGCGGACGGACCGGGTTTTGGTAGTCGGGCGAGGCGGCGGTACTCTGACGCTATGGCGACTCGCAAGGTCAATCTGATGCTCGACGAAGGGCTTGTCGAGCGCGCACGGCGCCAGGACGTCGGTGAGGCGGACAAGAGCGACGCCGAGGTCGTCGAGGACGCGCTCGCCGTCTTTCTCGGGCTGCGTGCGCTTGACGACGCGCGTGCTCAGGGCACGCTGTCCGCCGAGGAGGCCGATCGACTCGCGGTGGACGAGGTTCGAGCTGTGCGCCGGGCGCGCAGCCGGGCTTGATCCGCGCCGTCGTCGACCCGAGCGTCCTGGTCTCGGCGTTCATCGGTGACCCGAAGGCCGGCCCGAGCCGACTCGTCGCCGGTTGGGGCGAGCGCCGATTTGTGCTCGTGGTGTCGCCACTTCTGCTGCACGAGCTGGCAGAGGTCCTTGCTCGGCCGAAGTTCGCACGCTGGGCGGGAGACGGGAGGGCGGAGGCATATGTCGCTGCGTTTCGCGCTCGCAGCGAGCACCGCGTCGATCCACCCGAGCTGGCGTCAGTCGGTGTGCGTGACCCAGACGACGACTATCTCGTTGCGCTGATGCAAGACGCGCAAGCGGACTTCCTCGTGTCGCTCGATCGCGATCTGCTCGACGCGTCGCTGCCTGACGTAGCCGTCGTTGATCCAGCAACGTTCCTCGGTGCTCTGGAACGTTCCTGAGAGCCGGCGCGGCCGTCGCTTTCCGTCGTCGCCAAATCATGCGCCGCTGTCGTCGGCTGGAACGACCGGCTCTCCCGAGCCGTCGCCAATCTCCAATCCCAGGCGTTCAGCAAGCGGGATCGCTGGGCGGCGCAGCAACTCGTGCTCGCTGTTCGCCGCCCCTAGGATCACGCGGCGTATATCCGAGTCGTCCAGCAGGTCGTCACCCTCTGGATTGTCGTTCAGCGTCGCGAGTCCGCACTCCAGCAGGGGGCTCATCTTCTGCCATGCTGCCAACCAAGGATCGCCCATCGGCCCGACCCACTCCGTCTTCGGCGTCGTCGTGAGCATTGGCGACTTCTCCATTTCCGCCCGCAACTCGTCCAAATGCTCGGCGGTCCACGGCTCAATCTCGCTCAATTGCCTGATGAGGCCCATGCGGACGATGTGCATGAAAAACCACGTTGGGTCCATTCGATAACGAATTCGATCCTCCGGGCTGAGTTTCGCCCTTGCCTGGTCAGAAATCCCTTGAAGCGGGAAGAAGCCGCAGGTGCGGACGGCCAGGGGGATGAGGACGCGCTGGAGGCGCCAGAATGCTCGCTCCACATCGTTATCGGGGAACTCAAGAAGCGTGTTCCGAATCTCCTGCCGGGCATAGTCGGTCGCATAAGGCTCGCAGCCGGGCTGGCCGCGTAGCTTTAGGCAGCCGCCGAGGACCACGATGTGGAGCCACCAGAGAGCGCGGTTTAGGTTTGAGCCCTCCGCGGTTTTGCCTCTGTAAACGGCCTCCACGGACCGCCACGCGGACATGATCTGTGTCGGCCGCTGTCGCTCCGGCTGGTAGAGGACCGCGTCAGCGACGTCTTGCCACACTCGAACCGATCCGATCCACGGCGTGTTGTTCTCCTGTGCCACGCCTCCCACGCCGCTCTGACGAAGCACCCGCTCGTGCAGCGCCTCGTGCTCCTCAGCGACTTTCCGGTGTAGCTCACGCCGCTTCGCGTCAATGTTCGCTTGTACATCCCTCACCAGCGCCCGCCATTCCTGTTCAGCATCGGAGAGCACGCCGAACTCCAGCGACGCGGACATTGTCCTCCGCAGGTGCTGGAAGTGGCGCTGGCGGATGAACTGGGCGACATGCTGGACGCCGAGGACGGCGCGTAGTTCATCCAGACGGTCGCCCAACTCGTCCACGCCGACCGCTAGGAGTGGCTCGTCCCAGTGCTCATCCCACGGGTCAAAGACACGGAATCCAGCAGCGTCCACCGTGACCATTAGTGCGGCGCGGACCTCTGGGTGGATCGCGTAGTCGCGGACTTGCCCGAGGGTCTTCCGCGTCACTTTCTCGTCTGTGCCCTTGACCTCCATGACCCATAGCCCCTCCTCGTACACGCGGGGCTCGTAGTCCAGGCGCACTTTCCGCTTGCTGCCCTTCTGGATGTTCGGGTCCTTGAGCGTGTATGTCTGCTGCTCGAGGATCTTGTGCAGCGTGTGCTCGCCATAGCCGAGCTCTTTGAGTACCGGCATGACGAGCTGGCTACACACGACTGGCTCGGACTTGCCGAGCCAGTCGTCCACCTTGAGGAAGTCGGGCCGCGGATCGATCACGCGATTTCCTCCACGCTGCGCCGCTGTTAGGCTGCTTGCTTCGCCGTCGGGGGGTCGGCGTATCTGCGGTCGTACACGCCGAGACCCTTTGCCTCGAATAGGTCGTTCATGCGGCGGGTGCACGCCTCCTGCGTACGCCCGATGACCTGTCCGATGATGTTGCGGCGGTTGTCGAGGACAAGCAGCATCCACGAGCCGGCGCTTTCATCCCACTCCCAAAGGGAGCGGAAGTTCTTGTGGTCGCCAGCGGTGCGGAGCTTCAGCGCTACGTAGTAGGGCGAGTCCTCGAAGGGGTTGTCCGGGTTCGGTCCAGGCTTGCCCATGCGGCGCTTGGACAGGGGCTGGCAGGAGTACCAGCCTTGCGTTCCGGCAGAACCGTTGCTCATGTCTATGACCTCGCTTTCAGGCCGCGTCATATGCGCAGCCAGCGGTGGATATTTGCAAGAAGCGTAACAGAACGCCGACGGTAAAGCTACCGAGTGTTGGAACCGATCATGCTTCCGGGAAGATGACCAGCCGCCTACTTGATCGCTTGCATATCCCCACGCGCAGCCGGCTGCGCACGAGGCGCGGCAACGCCGCGTCGGTGCTCACGGCTTGCGCCGTCGTCTTCGGCGCAACGGGCAGCAAGACTCCCGGCGCCGCATTCGTCGGGCTGCTCATCCTCTCACCTCTGATCTGGTGGGGTGCCTGGTTGATTCTTGGCATGCTCCGCACGATCGGAGACGACCTCGTACGAGGTCGGGCCCCGGAGGTCAAGGTCGGTCGTCCGTGGCAGGGCAGCTCGTCCACCCGACAGCAGCTCCGCCAGGACGGCAACGCCAAGGTGTTCGCCGATCGCGGCGGCGTCTTTTTGCGTCGGCGCCGTTGGTTCATCGCCTCGGGGACACCACCCTTCGAGATCCCGGATGGCCGATGGAGGCAGATCGCAGACGCGCAGCTTGACGAGCCTCAGTTCCTCGCCACGTGGCGCGACCGCTCGTACTGGTGGTACGACGACGCCTTCTATTGGACGACCGCAGGCGCATACGCGAGCGACGACATCAAGGCCCTCCTGTTCACGCGGCAGCGCAACCGCGAACGCGAGCTGGAGCACGCCCACGCCGTCCTCGCCGCGTCAACATCACCAGCAGCGCGGAAGCGCGAACCGATCCCGCGCGACGTGAAGCAGGCCGTGTGGAAGCGCGACGAAGGCAAGTGCGTGGAATGCGGCAGCGACTTCGACCTCCAGTACGACCACATCATCCCGTTCAGCATGGGCGGCGCATCCACGGTGGAGAACCTGCAACTCCTCTGTGCGAGATGCAATCAGACGAAGGGCGGACGCCTCTAGCTTCTTGTGGGACCGCGGCTGCTTCGCCGGTCCACGAGGACACCCACTAGATCCACTCGTCCGGCGGCGCCCCTGGCCTCCACGCGTTCGTAACGCCGCCGCCTTCCTGGCGCAACTTCAGGCTGAACTCCGCGAGCTGCAGCTGAAAAGCAAGCTCGTGCCTCGGATCGTCCGCAGCGGCGTCGATCCAGTCCCGCCAGACCACGAACGCGCAAAGCGTCTCGACGTGCGACGAGTCTTTCCACCATCCCTCCCTGAGGTAGGCGAGCGCCCGAGGGTAGCGGCCGTGCAAGGCAACGATCGAGCCCCACATCTCTCGGCGCCATGCTGCGTCGCCCGCGACAGGCTCGATCCACGGAGCGCACCGATCGGCGCCAAGGTCGTGCTCGTCGATAAGGGCCGGGCCGGTCGACGCCGGCGTGTCGCGCCACGGCTCATCGCCGACGCGCTGGCCGACATACGCCGCGGCGACGCGTGCGACGGGCACGCCCTCCAGCTCGGCGCGTCGCTGCAGCTCGGCCATCTCCGTGTCCGAGATCGTGATCTTCAGTCGCTGGGTCATCGCTTGGCCTCCGTCTCGTCTTGGCGCCTCGTTGGTCCCACTGATGACCCTGAGCGCACGAAACCGGCCACGCAATAGGTCCCGAGTGGGACCCAGCTCGGACCCGTGCATTTCGTCTGTGCAGAAGTCGTCGGTGCGCGACGGCGACGGCGGGTGGCCCAGTGGGGCTTCGACTTGAGGGGGTCTGCGGAAGCTGTACGACGCCGAGCTAGCGTCGCGCGTCGCGCTCGGCGCGTTCGATCGCGGAGGCGAATCGCGCGACGGTGGTGTCCAGGGCGGCGAGGATTCGGCGGATGGTGCGCCAGTGCGCCCCGCGCTGCCCCCGCTCAAGTCGTCCGACGAACGTCGGATCGACTTTCAGGCGCTCGGCGAGCTGCTCCTGGGTGAGCCCGGCGTCATTGCGCAGCGCGCGAAGTGCCATGCCGAGGATCAACTGGTCCTGCTCGGTGGTGAGTTCAGCGCGACGCTTCACGCGCAGAAGCCTCGCCGCACGTGGCTCTGCGCGCCAGGGTATTTACGGTCTGGTTGACGTGTTAGCATCGACGCACGAAATCAAGTGCCCCCGCGCTGCTGACACAGCCGGGGGCGTGGCACGGAAAGGCGGAACCTTCCCATGCAGGCAGACCGTAGCGGCTGCCCGTCGTCTGACGACGGTGTGCAGCGAATCCTGATGATGGTCCTGCTCTCCAGCGATCACAGCCCGTGGTCGAGAACCGAGCTGGAGCGTGAGTTGTCGCGGCCCGGGGACGATCCGGTCGACGTCGCCGACGCGATCGGCGCGCTCTACGCCGCCGGCCTCGTTCACATCGTCGGCGAGCTCGTGGAGCCGACACGCACGGCTCGGTATCTGGACGGGCTGTTCGGCACGCCGGCCTGAGCAGTGGCTGCGAGGAAGTCGATTCGCCTCGTCACGGCGACCCACGCCGCCCGCATGTCGGGCGATCGGCATTCGAGGTTGTCGGGCGCGGCCAAGGCAATCGACTGGCCGCCGGCGGCCGCTCGGGGTCAATACACACGTGGAGCCGAGTCTGAGGAGCGAATCGAGCGAGAATCGAGTGCCGGGCACCGGACGTTCTCGTCGTCCTCCGCGCCGTGCTTCGCCCCCAGCGCCGCGGCGCAGGCTGCCGCTGCAAGACGGACAATGGGCGACGATGAGGTGGGCTGACGCAATCGAGCTGTACGTCGCCGACATGCGCCGGTATGGCCGGATGAACTCCGATCGCACCGAGAACAGCTACCGCTCGCGGCTCTACGTTCTTGGCGAAGACATCGGCAATCGCGACCCGCGCACCGTCGGGCGAGACGAGATCAAGCGGACGCTCTCGCGGTGGGAGGCGCCGAACACGCAGCGCAACGCGCACGCGATCTTCATCAGCTTCTTCGACTGGGCGATGGAGGAGGGGATGCGCAAGGACAACCCTGCGCGCCAGGTCCGCAAGGCGAAGAAGCGCGAGACGTCGGTGTATCGCCTGACGCGCGCCGAGGTGGTCGCGATGCTCGATGCGTGCCAGACCGCGCGCGAGCGGCGGATCATGGTCCTCGGCGTGTGTGTCGGCGCCCGAAACCAAGAGCTTCGTGGCTTTCGCGGCGAGCACTTCCGGTGGGATGACTTCGTGTGGTTCTCGCCCGACATCGCGAAGGGCAAACGCGAACGCTGGGTCCCCGTGATCGCCGACGCTCGGGAGGTTGTCGAGGAGATCCGGATGGGCGTTGGGCTCGACGACTACGTGATCCCCGCCCGTAGGCCGAGCGACCCGCCATGGAACGTGCGCTGGCGCGAGTACCCGGACAGGCCATCCAGTCCGCAGTCGATCTGGCGTCAGGTCGCTCAGATCGCCGCTCGGGCGGGGATCGCCCCGCACATCCACCCGCACTTGCTGCGCCACGCCTACGGCGACCACGTTGCCAAGTACGCCGGCCTGCGCGCGGCCCAAGCACTTCTTGGGCACGCGTCGGTCGACACAACTGCATCGACCTACGTCGACAAGCCGGGGCTCGATGAGCTCGCGGTCAGCGTGCAGGGCTTCGCATGGCGGCCTACCGGCGGCTACCCCCCGCCAGAGCACCCCGCAATCCCGCTAGAGGCGACGACCGGAATCGAACCGGTGTAAACGGCTTTGCAGGCCGCTGCGTAGCCACTCCGCCACGTCGCCGGGAAGCACCGCAAGCGTATCGGGCCGCAGTCCGATCCGCGGGCGCTCGTCCGGGTCGGTTTGCGATGCGGAATCGGGGCGGTCCGCCGTGTCCAGCGCCGCTCCGCCGTTACGAACCTTTTTCTCACCCGTTAGCTGCGCTTTCGGATCGCGTTAGCGTCCGCACAGCGAGCGCTCGCAAGATGGCCTCATCCCGCAAGTCATCGGAGGTCCCCCTTGAAACGTGCACTCGCTCCTATGTTGCTCGCAGCGCTGCTCGGCGCGGGCGTCGCGGCGATCGTCGCGGTCGCGCTCGGCGGCGGCAGGTCCGCGACGTCGACGACGAGCGCGTCGAGCGCCGCGAGCGGCTCGGCGTCGACAGGCACTCGCCGCGACGCCGCTTCGACGGCGCTGACGGCGACGCAGATCTACAAGCAGTCGTCGGCCGGCGTCGTCGCGATCAGGGCCGTCACGGCCCAGGGCGCGGACGAGGGCACGGGGATCGTGCTCAACGACGAAGGCCTGATCCTCACGAACGACCACGTCGTCGCCGGCGCCACGCAGCTGACGGTCGCGGCGAACGGGTCCTCGAGCCAGACGCGCTCGGCGACGCTCGTCGGCGAGGAAGCGAACGACGACCTCGCGCTGATCAAAGTCGATCCGTCCGGCCTCGGTCTGAAGCCGCTGGCGCTCGCGAGCGCGAAGAAGGTCCAGGTCGGCAACCCGGTCTACGCGATCGGCAACCCGTACGGCCTCGAAGAGACGCTCACACGTGGCATCGTCTCGGCGCTCGGCCGCACGATCTCGGCGCCCGACGGCGCGAAGATCACCGGCGCGATCCAGACCGACGCCGCGCTGAACCCCGGCAACTCGGGCGGTCCGCTGCTCAACGACGAAGGCCACGTGATCGGCGTCAACTCGCAGATCGCCAGCGAGGCGGCGAGCGTCGGCGGCTCGCAGCCAGGCAGCACCGGCGTTGGCTTCGCGGTCTCATCCGACACCGTCGCGCAGGCGGTCAAAGCGATCAAAGCCGGCAACGGCGTCTCGTCGAGCTCGGCCAGCCGCCGCGCGGTGCAGGCCGAAGGCGGCGGCGTCGAAGAACGCAGCGCCTCGCCGTACGGCGGCCGCTCGCCCTACGAAGCCGAAGGCGCGCGCGAAGCCGGAGCGGGCTCCTCCGGCGTCCAGGGGAGCAGCGGCGCTGCTGGCGTCGAAGGGGCGGGCGAACGCGGGGCGAGCGTCGAAGAAGGGGCGAGCGGCGCCGGCGCCGGCGAATCCGAACGACGCGTCTTGATCGTGCCGTGACGAGAGTCGGGAGGTCGTGCTCCGCCTCCCGAGCCCCACCTCCTCACGGCCCTCGAACCGGCTCGCCGTCCCCACGGCGAGCCGGTTTCGCGTTGATAGGCTTCGTCGTCGATCCCAGGGCGATTAGCTCAGCTGGGAGAGCGCCGCCTCGACAAGGCGGAGGTCACTGGTTCGAGCCCAGTATCGCCCATGACAGTTGTCTGCGGGGCTTATGCGTCGAGTACTCGGCGTGCGCCGGCCGCGAATTGTGTTGCACTGGCGCGTTCGAGGGCGTCGATGAGTTCCGTGATGCTGCGGCCGCCGCCCCATGCGCCAGCTTGCGCTTCGAGGGTATCGAGGACTGCTGAGGGCTCGCGGTCGAGAAGCTGGGCGAGGAACTGGTCGGGGTGCATGATAGTCACGCCGATGTCTGCCAGTTTGTCGCGGAGATAGCCGCGGTCGGCTGTGAACAGATACCGGGCTTCCGAGGCGATCACGAGCGCGCAGACGTGCCGGTCGTCTGGATCGCTCGTCAGGCTGGAGAGCGTGTCGTCGGCGAGTGCATCGCTGATGTCCACGCGGCCAGCCGGGAAGGCAGTTTGCAGGTAGCTGACCCATCGCTCGGCAGCCTTGCCAGGAAGGCCCTTGCGTGTCCGCAGCACGCGCGTCGCCTCGTCGATCAGTTGATCGCTCCACACGAGGTCCAGCTCGCGCATGCTTGTGGCAATGCGGCCCATGAGCTCGTAGAGAACGCGCGAGTAGAGGATGTCTGCGTCGAGGATCGCGCGAGGCGGATGCTCCGGCATCACTCCGCGGGTGCGCCCATCGCATCGAGCTCGCGTGACCAGTCGTCGGCCTGCTGCGCACTTGCTGCGCGTCGCTGCTCGAACGCGAGGATGGACGCGTAGGGAACCCTCCAGTAGCTGGACCCTGCCATCTGCTCGCCATTCAGCTCGCCACACCCGATCAGTCGCATGACGTGCTGGCGTGAGAAACCGAGACGCTCCGCTGCCTGCTGCGGGGAGAGCAGCTCCTGCTCCTCAGCGACCGTGACCGTGATGTGCTTGCCCTCGCCGAGCAGCCGCTCGATCTCCGAGGTCACCTCCGCAGCCCGTGCTCGCTCATTCGGATCCAACCGCATCGTCTTCATGGCCCTAGACTAGCAAACCTGCCCTACCTGCACATGGGCGGTGCCGCGGATCGTACTGGCTGCGTACGCCAGCGTTCGCATTCCAACCCGTGATCGGCTCTGGCAAGCCAAGTTTCGCACCCTTGAGCCCAGTATCGCCCATGACAATTGTCTTCAGCAGGTATTCTCGGTGCGTGGCGGAACGAAAGGTTCTGTTCGATCGTTCCCACGAATCTCCGTCCGGGGAGACCGGCGCACCCGCACGGCTCGGACGGTCCAGCTTCCGCCTTGAGCTCGCGGCGATTCTGGCTGAACGTCGCGCCTCCGCCGAGCGCATGCGGGAGGATGAGGCGATGGAGCTAGCGATCCGAGAGCAGCGCGCTTCGCGCCAGGGGTCGGATCTACAGGTCTCGGGGTCGCGCATTGCGCCAAGCCATCTCGTGAAGGACTGAGCTTGCCTCGACGATCATGAGCGATGGCGCGACCAGCTCGTGGTTTCGCAGGCGAGCGAAGCCCATCGGTGTGTGTGGCACACCGCGACCGCCACGGATGCTTCGATGGCGAGCATGGGTTAGTGGCCGCTCCTTCGAGTCAGTGAAAATAGGTGCGACACCGTGCTACACTTGGGTTGTGCCCACCTCTCATCCGCGCCACACCATCACAGAGACGCCGCCTGTTCGCGAAGCGCTGGATGATCTGCGCGCTCGCCTGGCTGGGCAGCGTATAGATTTTGCGGAGCTTGTCGTTCTCGGAGCTGGTGTGAAGGTGCGTCAGCTGCCCGACAACGCGGCTGCGGCTCGCGAGGCTGCTGAACGCCTAGCCACGATGGTGCGCGCTCGCCGTGTTCCGGTTGATGTGGAGGCTGCTGACGAGGTCAAGCACCTCGGCCTCATTCCTCACTGAGGTGCCGTGTGCTGCTGATCGACAACTCTGCGTGGGCACGGCTTGCCTCCGGACATTTGGATCCAGATCGCGCTGAGAGGGTGGCTGCGTGGATCGGCGATCTTCAGCTCGCTACGTGTCTGCCGTTCTTGCTCGAGGCCGGCTACTCGGCGCGATCGGGGCATGAGCGCTCGGCGATGATGGCTGACCTGGAAAGGCTTCCGCGAGTGGAGATCGACAAAGACGTGGAAGCGGCGGCACTTGATGCTCAGCGTGAGTTGGCCGATATAGGGCATCACCGTCTGGCGCCCGCCGACGTGATGATCGCCGCATGTGCCCATGTGGCAGGAATGGGCGTGCTTCACTACGACAGCGACTACGACCTGCTCGTCAAGCACACCGGCTTGCGGTTTCAGAGCGAGTGGCTCGCGCAGCCCGGCGTGCTCTGACGAGCGTTCCGGTCTGCGGGGCCGGGAGCCGCATCGAGCCGACGGAGCCCGGCTCGGCGTACCCAGCGTTCGCACGTCGTGCCGCGATCGGCTCTAACAAGCCAAATTTCGTACCCTTCCAACCAGTATCGCCCATGAACGTCAAACGGTGCGCGTTCGCGGGTGCGGTCGGCGTCTCTCGCTCCAGCGCACGCGACGGAACGAGCGGGCAGCGTGTCCTTCTACCAGAAGGATTCGATGATACGGAAGAAGCGCTAAGCTCTCGTGCGTGCTGTCGCCGCTTGCGACAAGGCCCGGACGCTGGCTCCTGCTGACTTGGTCTGGGCGTCGTCGACCCGTGCGACCGAACTCTAACGAGCCATGCTAATCCCACCTGCGGTTAGCACAGACCTCATTGTCGGTCTTGCGACGGCGGTCGGAACCCTTGTGATCGTCCTAGGGACGATAGCCGTCTGGCGTCTCACGCGTCAATCGCAGCGCCAGCACGAGATCGAGCAGTTGGTGAATTCTCAAATCACGAGCCACCTGCACACGTTCCTGCAGTTGGGCGAGCGTGCGGCGAGTCTGACAGAGTCCGCGAAAGCCCTGCAAAGCAGTGTCGAAGCTGACCACCAACGGATGGAGCAAGATCGGCGGGCATCAGAGAGCTTGCTCAAGGAGCTCATCGAATTGAGGGACAAATGGGGAAGCCTTGTCCCCACGGTAGAAGCCCTCGAAGATAGTCCCGAACTCCTACTTGATGCCGCCGAACAGACGATTGCTACGGCTCGACGCGAGGGCGACGGCAACGAGGCAGCGATACGTGACGCGGCGGCATTCCTTCGACGCATGCTATCCCACTCCGATGCCGAATCGCGCGACCTTGAGCTAGCAGGGGATCTCGCCCGAAAGGAACTTCGGACTCCAGCACTCGCCCGCGAACTCTACGAACGCGCAGTGGCAGCCGATGGTGCCAACGTGTCAGCAAGGGCGGAGCTGTATGCCTTGTTGGCGCGTCGTCCCGCTGAGCGCACTACCGCTACACAACAACTCCTGGAACTGATGGAAGAGCATCCCGAGGCAAAAAATGCCCGCTACAGTCTATTTAACCATTTCATCGAGTCCGATCAGTTCGGGGAGCTGGAGGCCACGTCTCGAAAACTTCTGGAAGTTGATGAGAACGACATTTCAGCGTGGCGAAATTTGGGATCAGCAATAGACAGGACTGGCGGTAGTCGTGAGGAGGCGCGCAATGCATATGAGCGTGCGCTTACGCTGGCTCGCACGAGCAGCGACGCTATCGAGAAGGCAAATGTGATCAAGGCTTACTCGGGCTTCGTCTTGGAATACGGTACGGAGCAAGACATCGCGAAGGCGCGAGACCTGATGAACGAGGTACTGCTTGAGGTTCCAGAGGTAGCAAGTCTTCACGTGATTCGCGGTGATTTGTTCCGCCGCCTAGGGGACCTGGAAGTGGCCCGGCAGAGTTATATTCTCGCGACCCAGGTCGGCACACCAGTTGACGTGAAAGCGGCACAGATCAGGTTGAAGCAAATGGCGATCTTGGACGCAATAGGCCTTGTGCCGCTGCCGCCGGGGGAGGGTGCGTTGCCGGAAGCGCCCTTCGCGGAGGAGATCGAAAAGGTGGAGGGTCCTTCCCCCGGGGGGTCTTGAGTGAGCGCCGGACACGCTGGGAAGCGTTCGGACGCGCCAAGAGCGAGCGTATCCCGAGAAGTTGCTCACGGCCGCAACCAAGGCAATTCTTCGCTCTACTCGTGGTGAGCCCCATCTTGCTCGATGGCTACGCCGCGCGCGCGGCAGAACCATGTCGACCGTTGCCGTCGTCACGCCCTCTGGGCGACCAACGCCTCTTCATCGCCTACGAGTGCGCCAAGGAGGTCGCCCTCCGCATGCCGCGACCGAACGGACGCGTCGATCACGAGCATGGGCTGGATGATTGATTCCACGGCCAAAGCCGTGGACACAAGGGGTTTCTGAGCAGCAGGGTCGAGGTCGGCGGTGCTCGAAAGCATCGCGACCGAAGGGAGCCTCGATGAACGCCGACCTCGACCGGCCCGGCCGCAGATTGACGCGGCGCGACGTGCCCGAACGGCTCGTGCGGTGAGACGTTCCTCACCACAACGTTAGGCCTGCGTAAGGAGGCTCGAGCAGCATCGTGCGCTCTGACGACCCCGACCAAGGGAATGCAACGTGAATCGAATACCGACGTTTTGCGCGATAGGCGCACTCGCCATCGCTGCCGGAGCGCTCGCGGGTTGTGGTGGCGGCTCTGCTACGGGTGCCACGGTGCCATCGAGCGCGGCCACTGCTGCCCAGAGCACCACCAAGTCGGCGCCGTCGCTGACCATCGCGACGTACAAGACGCCCGAAGATGGGACGCTCATCAGCGGCGCCGACAACAGGACGCTCTACGTGCTGACGGCGGATGAAAAGTCCACATCCGCGCACGAGAAGCTCAGCACCTGCTACGCAGGCTGCGCGGCGGTCTGGCCTCCGGTGCTCGCCTCCGGCACTCCGGCGGTGGCCGGCAGCGCCAACGCGTCCTTGCTCGGCCTCACGACGCGCCGCGACGGCACCAAACAGGTCACCTACAACGGTCTCCCGCTCTACTACTACGCGGCCGACACGAAGGCGGGGCAGGCCACCGGCAACCACCTCAAAGACGGTTTCGGGCTGTGGGTCGGCATGCTCGCGAGCGGCAAGCTCGCTCCGGACGGCAGCTCTTGAGCCGGGGTCGAACCGACCGCGCGATACGCGGCGCCTGAATTCTGCCAGCCTGCGGGCCGACCTCGGTTCGGTCCGCAGGCGGCTGGCGCGCCCTGGGCTAGCGTTCGGCCCGGTGGTCGCCTGCTGGGGTGTTGAGCTGCTTGACATGGCGTGCCGGTTCTCGTCCGCATCGACGGCCTTCGGGCCGCAGAGGAGAAGAGGCCACCGCTCGTCGATGCGGACCCCTCGCATGTGTGGCCCATGCGTCCAACGCCTCGCCGCAAGGCGAACCGGGCGCTTATAGTCACTTCCAGATGACGCGGAGCCAGGCCAAGGGCGGCGCACTCGCGCTCTTGGCGCTGACGACGACGTTGGCGCTTGGCGCCACGACGAGCCAGGCCACCGCGTACACGCCCGGCTGCGGCCAGATCCCGATCGTCTACGGGATTCCGCCGTGGGGCTTCCACACCGGCCCTCCACTCGGCGCAATCGGCAGCTTCGCGCGCGGCCACGGCGAGATCGATCTGGGAGCGAACACCGTCTCCGGGATCATCTGCCAGGAACGGCGCTTCCGAAACCAGCCGACCCGGTCGATCACGATGACCGTCGAGCGCCACCTCGTCTACCACTCGCACTACGCGGTGATGTGGGGATACCCCGGGAACGTGATGAAGATCGTCGTTCGCGTGCGGGCGAGCAACGATCCTCGCTGCGAAGCCGGAACCGTCGGGCATGCGACCCTGTTCGCGAGCTACAACGGCGTCCGCAGCGACAGCGTCCAGTTCTTCTTCCCGGCTGCCTGCCGCGATCAGGACCACCTCTACCACGGGACCCAGGTCGACAATCAGGTACCGCCGCTGTAGCGCCGACGGCTCAGCCCAGCGAGATGGGCGTGACGGTCAGTCCGGGGATACGTTCGAAGTGGCGGGTGTTGGCGCTCCCGACTCGCCAGCCGATCGACATCGCCGTCGCGGCGACGATTCGGTCGTGCGCTCCGATGTCGGCGCCGGTCGAGGCAAGGCCGGCCCACAGCCGGGCGTGCGTTCGAGCGGCGAGGAGATCGAACGGAAGCGAGGGGAAGGCGGCCAGCACGGCCTCTACGAACGCCTCCCGCCGCGCTCGATGCTCCTCGGTCGCCCTGTGCACGCCGTGCAGCAGCTCGGATGCCGTGATCGAGGCGATCGCCACCTCGTCCTCGGCGCCCAGATGCTCCTCCAAGCGCCGACTCGCGGTTTGCATCGCGTGCTCGGCCGGCGCTCCTCTGGTGGCGCGCTCGAACTCGATGAATACGGTGGTGTCTAGGACGGTTCCCACGGGTCCGTCGGCGCTGGCCCCACGGCTCTGAGCACGGCTTCCATGTCGGCTCCGAAGTCGTCGTCCGGCGGGGCTGCGCGAGCGAGACGGGCCAATGCGTCGCGCAGCGGGCGTCCGCGGCGCGGAGGCGACCCCTGCTCGTGATCGTCGGGATGCACGATCACGAACGCCGGTCGCTCTCGGTTCATCACGATGACGTTCTCGTGATGAGCGACCGCCTCGCGCGCCCGCCGGGGGATGCGTACTTCATCTGCTTTGACGGTCGCCATTGACGACGCATTCTAGCAAAAGCGTCCGGAACCGTACGAATCCGTACGGCACCGTCATGTGCGACGGCCGACCTTCGCCAAGCGTCAGCCAGCCCTCGCGCGTGCACGCCCGCCGCGAGTCAGCTCCTTGACGAGCGCGCGAACAGAGCGCTCGAGCTGCGGGATCGTCGCGTCGTCGACGCGTGTCGACCCGACTGTGCGGTTCAGCCAGGCGTTGATCTCGCGATGGCTGAGACCGTCGCGACGATGCAGTTCGCCGACGAGGCGGCTGCGCTCTCGGCGAAGCTCGGCGCGTCGCTCGAACGCCGCGACCGGAGCCGGCTCGGGCTCGGCGGCCGACCGTCCGGCGGATCGCGCAGGCCCACCGGGGGCGCCCGCGGGCGCGGGCGCCGTCCGCGGGGCGCCGAACAGCGTCATCTGCGCCTCGAACTCGGCGCTCAGCGGCACGAAGTCGGCCGCCGGCAAGGGCTCGCTGGCGCGCCGCTCGGCCGGCTCGTCCAAGCCCTCGTCGAGCTCCTCGCGTCGCAGGACGTGACGCAGCTCGCTTTCGACCTCGGCGGCATGGCGGCGCAGGGTCTGGTCGGCCGGTAGGTAGAGCCAGCTCGCCTCGGCGCTCGCGCCGGGCGTCGTGCGGACGAAGCGACCGACGATCTGGCGGAAGATCAGCGGCGTCTTCGCGGCGGTCGCGTACACGCCGACCCGCAGGCGCGGGATGTCGACGCCCTCGGAGACCATGTTGACGGCGACGATCCACGGCTCGCGCGAGGCGCGGAAGTCGGCGAGCTTGCGCGCGGCCTTCGCCTCCGTGTGCAGGACGACGACCGGGGCTCGCCCGGTGACGTCGGCCAGGAGCTTTGCGATCTGTCGCGCATGGGCGGCGTCGGCGGCGACGGCGAGCGCGCCGGCGTCGCGGTGGCCGCCGGCGCGCAGCGTGCGCAGCTTGGCGTCGGCCTCCTTCAGGATCCGCGGCAGCCCGTCGGGCAGCTCGGTCGAGATCGCAGTGCGATAGCGGCGGCTGGCCTCGCGGCCGGTCAGGACGGTCTCGAACGACGATTCGATCACGTCGTCGCCGCTGCGCCACGAGAGGCTGCCGTCGAACGTGACGAACGCCACCGGACGGCAGATTCCCTCGGCCACCGCGTCGGCGTACGTGTAGGACACGTCGGGCACGACGACCCCTTCGGAGTCGTAGCTCACGCCGGGGATCGGTGTCGCGTCGGAGCGAAACGGCGTGCCCGACAAGAGCAGCCAGCGCCGTGCCGGAGCGAACGCCGTGCGGAAGCCGACGCCCCACGCGAGGTCTTCGCCGAGGTGATGCGCCTCGTCGACGACGACGAGCGTGTCGGCGCCGACGCTTCTCGCCCAGGCCCCGGGGTCGCTCGCCACCCGGGCGTACGTGACGGCGACGCCGTCGAAGTCCCGCGGCGGGTCGGCGCGCTGGGCGTCGGGCTGCAGCTGCACGCCGAGCGACGCGGCCGCCGCGGCCCACTGGCGCGTGAGCGGCGTCGTCGGGCAGAGCACGACGACGCGCTTGGCGACCCGCCTCGCCAGCAGGTCCCCGGCGAGCTCGAGCGCCGGGCGCGTCTTGCCGGCGCCGGGCGCGGCCGAGATCAGGAACGGGCCGTCGTGCCAGTCGGCCAGCCGGTCGAGGGCGTGGCGCTGCCAGGCGCGCAATGAGGTCGAGGTCGAGGTCGGACGCGTCAAAGAGCCCGGCATCCTGCGCGACGCGACGGACGGATCCTCCGTCAGGCACGGCCGGCGGCCGCGATCCGCTCGCGCACCCAGTCCTCTGGCGTGCGCGCAGCGACGGCGGCGCGCAATGCGCCCGCCCGCCGGCGCCGTTCGACCGCCGGCTCATCGATCGCCTGCTCGATCGCGTCGGCGGTCTCCAGCGCGTCGAACGGGTTGACCGATCTCACGTGCTCGGCGAAGTAGGCGTATGCGCCGGCGTTGCGCGACAGCACGACCGAAGGCTCGCCGACGATCGCCGCCTCCAGCGGCACGATGTTCAGGCCGTCGAAGACCGGCGTCGCAAGCACGACGTCTGCGATCGACATGCCGGCGAGCGCGCGATGGTGGTCGAACACGTGCGGATCGGGCGACAGGTGCAGGCGCACGGGCGCGCGGTCCGCCCGCGCTGCCGCAAAGCGCTCATTGATCCGGGCCGCCTCGGCTTCGGCGAGCTCGCGATAGCGCCGGTACGCCGGCGCCCACTCGCGGACCGGCGTGAGCACGCAGAGCAGGCAGGCGCTCTCCAGCAGGTCGGGCCGCCGCGAGAGAAGCTGCTCGTACGCCTGAAGGCTGCGGATCAGGTTCTTGGCCGGATCGAGACGCTCCACGCGCACGATCGCCCGCCGCTGCTCGCAGGCTCCGCGCAGACGCTCGCGCCAGGCGGCGGTCGGCGGGTCGGCGGCGCGAGCGGCGAGGCGCTCGGCGTCGAGCGCCGCGGGGGAGGCGAGCAGCCCGACGGAGCGGCCCCGCCACCGAAGCCGATCCCGGGACTCGCGATCGGCTCCGAGGAAGCGCTCGCAGCACGAGGCGAACGCGTCCGCCCAGCGAGCGGTGTGGAACCCGACCGAGTCGAACGCGAGCATCCCGGCGAGGATCTCCGTACGCAGCTCGTCGGGCAGCACCGCGAAGTACTCGGGCTCGCACCAGGGCATGTGGTGGAAGTAGGCCAGCGGGACGTCCGCGCCGCCGGGCTCCCGTCGCGCGGCCGCGGCGGCGAGCATCAGATGTGCGTCCTCGACGAGCACGCCCGCGCCGGTGGCGCGCTCGCGAATCGCGGCGCCGTAGACGCCGTTGACCAGCCGGTAGTCCTCCCAGGCATCATGCAGGCGGTCCGAGAACGTCGGCTCGTACTCCAGCGACAGGAGGTAGTGGAACAGCGGAACGAGCAGTTCGGTGTAGATCGTCCGGTAGGCGGTCTCGTGCGGGCCCTCGGGAAGGTCGAGCACGACGTAGCGCACGCCGCCCCGCTCGAGCTCGATGCCCTGCGCGGCGATCGCGTGCTCCTCGGCCGAGCCGGGCGCGAACACCCATGTGCCGCCCAGTCGTTCGATCGCCGGCGCGACGACGGCAACGAGCCCGCCGGGGCCGGCGCTGGTCGCCTCGAGCCCCGTGCGAGCCCGCGCGAGCGAGACCGGGCCGCGGTGCGAGCAGACGAGCAGGCCGTTCATCGTCTACCGGCGCGTTTCGTCGCGCGCCGGGCGCCGGGTCGTCGCGAAAGACGCAAAATCCATCCTTTAGATATATTCCACGGCTCGGATGAGCGCGACGGCGCCGGAGAACATCGTCGAGAACCCCGACGGCGCGACCCGTTCGCCTGTCTCGACGACCGGCTTGCTCTGGCGGCGCTACCGCGAGCTGTGCATCGACGTCCCGGAGGTCGGACTGTCGCTCGATTGCAGCCGCGTCGGCTTCGATCGGCGCTCGCTGGAGGAGCTCGCGCCGGACGCCGCGCGCGCGATCGACGCGATGGCGGCGCTCGAGGCGGGCGCGATCGCGAATCTCGACGAGCGGCGGATGGTGGGGCACTACTGGCTGCGCGCGCCGGAGCTCGCGCCGAGCGCGCCGATTCGCGACGAACTGAACGCCGCACGCGACGGCGTCGCCGCGTTCGCCGCGAGGGTCCACGCGGGCGAGGTGTGTGGAGCGGACGGGCGCTTCGAGCACGTCCTGCACGTCGGCGTCGGCGGGTCGGCGACCGGAGCGCAGCTGATCTGCGAGGCGCTGGCGCACGCGGACGATCCGATCGCCGTCCACTTCGTCGACAACGCCGACCCCGACGGGATCGACCGGACGCTCGCGCGGCTCGACGGGGCGCTCGGGCGGACGCTGACGTCGGTCGTGTCGAAGTCGGGTTGGACGCCGACTCCGCTTCACGGCATGCGCGAGCTCGAGTCGGCCTATCGACGCGCCGGGCTCGACTTCGATCGACATGCGGTCGCGACGACGATCGCCGACTCGCAGCTCGATGCGCTTGCGCGCGAGCGGGGGTGGCTGAAGCGCTTCCCGATGTGGGAGTGGGTCGGCGGGCGCACGTCGGCGACCAGCGCGGTCGGCCTGCTGCCGGCCGCCCTGCAGGGAGCCGACGTCGGTGAGCTGCTCGCCGGCGCGCGAGCGATGGACTGCGCCACGCGCGAGCGCGACCCGTGCGGCAACCCCGCATTGCTGCTTGCGCTGGCGTGGCACGCGCTCGGACGCGGGCGCGGGGAGCGGGACATGGTGCTCGTCCCCTACAAGGACAGGCTCGCCGGACTGGTCCGCTACGTCCAGCAGCTCGTGATGGAGTCGCTCGGCAAGCGGGTCGACCGCGGCGGGGCGGTCGTGCAGCAGGGGCTCACGGTCTACGGCGGCCGCGGGTCCTGCGATCAGCATGCGTACTTCCAGCAGCTGTTCGAGGGCGCGCCGGACTCGTTCGTCACGTTCGTGCGCGTCGAGGAGGATCGCCGCGCGGCGGGGATCGAGGTCGAGCCCGGCCTGACGTTGGGCGACTTCCTGTTCGGCTACGCCGAGGGAACGCGCAACGCGCTCCACGCGGCCGGCCGGGCGTCGGTCACGATCGGGCTTCGCAGCGTACGTGAGAGGTCGCTCGGAGCGCTGATCGCCCTGTTCGAGCGAGCCGTCGGGATCTACGCCGAGTTGATCGACGTCAACGCCTATCACCAGCCGAGCGTCGCGAAGGACGCGGCGCGGCCGGTCGTCGAGCTCCAGCGCGCGATCACGGCGTTCGTCGCGCAACTCGACGAGCCCCAGACGGCCGACGCGATCGCCGAGGGCATCGGCCGTCCCGAGGAGGTCGAGACCGTGTTCAAGCTGCTCGACAGGCTCGCGCGCGACGGCCGTCGGGGTATCGCCGTCGCCTCGCATCCCTCGCGCTTCTCGGCGCGCTTCGGACCAGCCGGCTCACATCTCGCCGGAGGGGGCGACGTGTGAGCTCGCCCGCCGACGCGCCGATCGTGATCTCCGACGGTCTGCTCGATCGCCTCGTCGAGACCGTGCGCAGCCGCTTCCCCGAGAAGACGTTCGGCTATCTCGTCTCGGACGTCGACGCGCGCACGCCGACCGATCTCGTGACGTTCGGTCAGAACGTTCGCAACACGCCGGACTGGCAGGGGGAGTTCCACGCGTACGGCCAGTACTTCGTCGACCACGACGACGCCGGGTTCGTCGCGGCGCCCGAGGAGGCGTGGCGCCTGCAGCAGGAGATCTGGGCGGCGGGCCGGTTCGAGGTCGGCGTCTTCCACAGCCATCAGCGACATCCGGCGAACTTCTCGCAGATCGACTACGAGATGCACGTCAGCCGCTTCACCTCGTTGTGGCACATGATCGTCTCGATGCGCAACCCGGAGCTGCCGCAGGTGCGAGCGTTCGACGTCTCGACGCAAGGCACGCGGGAGCTGCGCCTCGACGTGATCGCGGGGGCCGCGCGGTGAGCGTCGAGCGCTCGCAGCTCACGTTCGCCGCGCCGCCCGAGACGGCGCTCGTCGATCCCCGCGAGATGCTCGCGCCCGGTCGTCGCGGCCGACCGTCGCGCGGTGACGCTGCGCGTCTGGTGCGCGCGATCGAGCAGCTGCGCCGAAGCGGGCACGCCGAGGCGACCGACGGGCTTCTGCACGCGGGCCTCCTGCACGGCAGCGAGGAGCGCTACGAGCGCTACGTCCAACCGCTGATGCGCCAGATCCCCGGCGGCCGCTTCGAGATGGGCAGCGATTGGAGTCGCCGGCGCCACTTCTGCGGAGAGGCGCCGCGGCACGCGGTCGAGGTCTCGCCGTTCCTCCTGTCCGAGCGCGCCGTCGTGAACGGGCTGTTCGAGCTGTTTCGCGGCGACGTCCTCGAGCCGTCTTCGCCCGACGCATCGAAGCCGGTCGTCGACGTCTCGTGGTACGAGGCGACGCTGTTTGCGATGTGGATGGGTTGTCGCCTGCCGACCGAGGCCGAGTGGGAGCTCGCCTGTGGAGCCGGATCGGCAGGCGAGTGGTGCTGTGGCGACGAGGCCGATCTGCCCGCGTACGCGTGGTTCAGCGAGAACGCGGGGGGCGAGATCCACGAGGCCGGCGCACGAGAGCCGAACGCGTTCGGGCTGTTCGACATGCACGGGAACGTCTGGGAGTGGTGCGGCGACTGCTACGACCAGGACTACTACGCGCGCTCGCCCGTCGTCGATCCGGTCAACGTCGATGACGAGCAGTCGCGCCCGGCGGACCGGGTCACACGCGGCGGCAGCGTCCATTCGCTGGCCGAGATGTGCCGGACGCACTACCGCCTGCACGAGCCGCCCGCGTTCTGGGCCGGCGACCTCGGCTTCCGGCTGGCGCGCGACGCGCGCGAGCGGGGTGAGCTCGGATGAAGCTGAAGCTCGCCACGCCGCTGCTCGCCCTGCTGCCGCACGACGACGGCGCGACACGCGTGAGCCGCAACACGATTGAGCTCGCGGCCTGCTCGTGGTCGCACACCGTCGAGGAGCTGCGCACGCGCTTTCCCGAGCTCGCCGATCGCGTGCTCGCGAGCGGTGGAACGGTGGCCCCCGGCTTCATCCTCGTGGTCAACGGCGAGGTCGTTCGGCGCGGCGTGACGCCGGTCGAGCTCGGGCCGGACGACGAGCTCGCGCTGATCCCCGGCCTGGCGGGCGGCGGCGCCTGACCGAACGCCGCCCCGGCGCGCCCCGCGTCCGTGCGACGCGACGGACGGATCGCCGGCTAGAGGACCGAATCCCCGAGGCGCTCGACCTCCGCGCGCCGCGCGGCCGAGAGCACCGGCCAGCCGGGCTCGTACCCGAACACGTCCGTCAGCGGCGCCGAGCCGAAGCGCTCGGTCACGATCTCGATGTGCTCGGGCGTCACGAGCGCGGGGTGCTCGACGCCGCACGAGCGCGCGAGCGCGAGCAGCTCGGCGCGCAACGCGACGAGGTAGTTCGCGGCGCGCGTCGACTTCAGCCGCGGATCGAGGCCGTGCATCAGCCAGCGCGACTGCGTCGCGATGCCGGTCGGGCAGCGGCCGGTGTGACAGCGCTGGGCCTGGATGCAGCCGATCGCGAGCATCGCCTCACGGCCGACGTTGATCATGTCGCAGCCGAGCGCGAACGCGAACAGCGCGGAGTCGGGGAACCCGAGCCGCCCGGCGCCGATGAACACGACGTCCTCGGCCAGGCCGGCGTGGGCGAACGTGCGGTAGACGTGCGCGAAGCCGAGCTTGAACGGCAGCGCGACGTGGTCGGCGAACGACAGCGGCGCGGCGCCGGTGCCGCCCTCGCCGCCGTCGACGGTGATGAAGTCCGGTCCGGCGCCCGTCGCCGCCATGCGCTCGGCGAGCGTCTGCCAGAAGCCGCTCTCGCCGACGGCCGACTTGACGCCGACCGGCAGACCGGTGTCGGCCGCGATCAGCTCGACGAACTCGATCAGCCCGTCGACGTCCGAGAACGCCGAGTGCGCCGGCGGGCTGACGCAGTCCTCGCCGGCGGCGACGCAGCGGATCGCGGCGATCTCGGGCGTGACCTTGACCGCGGGCAGCAGTCCGCCGAGGCCCGGCTTCGCGCCTTGGGAGAGCTTGATCTCGATCGCGCGCACCGGCGCCTGCGCGACGCGCTCGCGCAGGCGCTCGAGGCTGAAGCGCCCGTCGGAGTCGCGGCAGCCGAAGTAGCCGGTGCCGATCTGGAAGATCAGCTCGCCGCCGCGGCAGTGCGCCGGCGCGAGGCCGCCCTCGCCGGTGTTCTGCAGGCAGCCCGCGAGATCCGCGCCGCGGTTCAGCGCCTCGACGGCGACGGGCGAGAGCGAGCCGTAGCTCATCGCCGAGAGGTTGACGACCGAGGCCGGGCGGAACGCGTGCCGCCGCCGGTGGCTCGCGCCGAGGACCTTGGCGGCGGCGATCTCGAAGCTCGGCGGCCCGCCCGGCTCGCCGGCGGCCGGCGCGGGCGCGGGGAACGGCGAGTGCTTGATGATCAGCAGGCTCTCGACGGCCTCCATCTCGTCGTCGGTGCCGAACCCGAAGACGTTCGGTTTGCCCTCTGACGACGCGTACACCCAGCGCCGCTGATCGCGCGAGAACGGGCGCTCCTCGTTGTTCGACGTGACGATGTACTGGCGCAGCTCGGGCCCGAACGCCTCGAGCGCGTAGCGAAAGTGCCCGATGATCGGGAAGTTGCGCAGGATCGCGTGACGGCGCTGCAGCAGGTCGTAACCGACGACGCCTGCGAGCGCGGCCGCCGCGGCACGGGAGCCAAGACCGTCGAGCATGGTGAGCGCCCTGCGCTACTCGCCCCAGGTGGCCTGCGTGCCGTGCTCGAGCTCGACGTCCATTCCGATCCGGAACTGGTCGACGTCGAACCGCGACGTCGACCAGTCGATGCCGATCCGCTCGCCGGCCGCGCGAGCTTCCTCGCTCGCGAAATGCGCCTTGCCCATCCGTCGAGGGTAGCGCTCGCCGACCGCCTCGCGACACGCGCTTACGGCGCCGTCACCGCCCAGGAGCCCGACTCGTCGTAGCTGCCTTCTTTGACGGCGACGGCGACGACCTCGAACCCGAACGGCTCGACGGTCGAACCGGTGGCGCCCGTGATCGGGTCCTCGAATCCGGCGGCGACGACGTTGAAGTTCTGCGCCTCGTAGATGCAGAGGTTCCCGGGGCTGGCGGCGGGAGCGGTCACGGTTCCGGGGCATTCGGCCGTCGCGGCTTCGCCGTGGTAGACGAAGTGAGGCGTCGGCGCGCTCGCCAGCGGGATCTCGAACGAGACCGCCGTGCCCAAACGGTCGAAGGCCGCCGTCGCGTTGCCGATCGCGCCGTACGCGCCGACGAGCGACTGATGACTCGGCAGCACGTCTGGAACGGAGGCCGTGCCCTGTGGGCCCGTCGCCCCTCGCGGTCCCGCGGCCCCCGCCGATCCACTCGCGCCGGCGGGTCCACTCGCGCCGGCGGGTCCGTGCTTGTCCCAGGTCAGGCGCTTGTCGCGTCGTGCGCACCTGTGCGCGAGATACAGCGCGCCGCTCCTGTGGTTCACGCACGCCACGATCGTTCCCGAGGAAGTCGTGGTCGCCGCCTGGGCATTGCCGGACGCGGCGATCGTGAATGCGAGCAGTGCCACGCCGACCGAAACGACGGTCAGCGTCCGTGTCTTCACCTCTTCGAGCTGTGTGATCAGGCTCATGTTCGTTCCTTTCACTCGTACTATTCATTTGGAGCGCTGGTGCGCCCTCGGGTACGGCGTGATGCGGGCGCCCGTCTCTCGGGGCCGGCGTCAGCGCAGGCCGAAGCAGCCGGTGGCGAGCGCGGCGACCGTCAGCGCGATCAGCAGCGCGATCGCCAGCCACGAGCGCTGCGAGCCAGTGCGCCTGACGTGGATCGTCATGCGGTGGCCGCCCAGTCGCGGGAGCTGTCGGCGAGCAGCCCCAGGAACGACTCGCTGAGCGGGCTCTTGCCGACGCAGCACCGGACCTTCTCCGCCTCGGCCGGCGACTCGATCGTGACGTTGTACAGGTAGCCGCCGTCCTTCCACGTGACGGTCAGGTCGGTGCGCTTCCAGCGCGCGACCTCCTCGCCGGGCACGCCGAGCGCTGCTCCGCGGCGCGCCTTCATCGTGCGCCGCAGGGCGATCGCCTCGCCGGCGGTGACCGCGAGCAGGAAGTGCTCGGGCAGGCCGCCCGCGCGGATCTCGTTGGTCTTTCGCAGGAGCAGTCCCACGAGCGGACCGGAGTGGCTCGCGACTGCGTTCGCCACGTAGCTGCTCGGCCGCGAGAACATGCAGGCGTCGATCACGGGTTCTTCGATCTGAGCCTGCGCCGCATCGCGCCACACCTTCAGCCCGTCCTCGGGCGCCGGGCGAGCGGCGCGCTCGGCGAGCATTGTCGTCAGTGCCTTCATCTGCGATCTCCCCATTCGGAATCGGTGAACGACGACACTCTCCTGCGCCCGGCGATCGCCGACCATGGGGGAAGCCCGGCGAGTTGGCTGGCGGAGAACCGAACGGCGTACGTCGGCGGCTATCGCGCCCGGCGGCCTGCTCGCGCCTGACGCCGGCGCACGTTGCGCGGCTGCACGACGCCGGTCACGCGCGTCTGCCGGTGCGCCAGCCACCGTCGCAGCAGCCCACCGCCGACGCCGAGCGCCGCGAGCCCGGCGAGGATCAGTCCGGGCCGCGTGAGCGCGCGGCTGTACTCGCTCACGACGGCCGGCCACAGCTCCTCGTCGACGAGCTCGTCGAGTCCGGTTGGCCGATCCGAGAACCGTGTCGGATCGATCGGCGCCGAGAACGCGACCTGCACGCGCCGCGGCTTGGGGATCGGGCCGAGCCAAAGCCGCTGGGTCCCGACGACCGCGGCCGGGACGATCGGAGCGCCGGTCTCGAGCGCGAGCCGGCCCGCGCCGTGGTGAGGAGACCCGAGCACGTCGCGTTCCTCGACCCTCGTGCCCTCGGGGAAGATCACGAGCACGTGGCCTTCGTCCAGCAGCTTTCTCGCCGTCGCGATTGCGTCGGCGTCGGACTCGCCGCGCCGCACGGGAAACGCGCCGAGCCGCGTGAACAGCCATCCGAGCGGACCGCGGAACAGCTCCGACTTCGCCATGTAGTGCACGTGGCGGCGCGTCGCGATCCCGACGAAGAACGCGTCGAGGAAGCTCTTGTGGTTCGGCGCGACGATCGCCGCGCCGGAGGCCGGGACGTGCTCCGCGCCCTCGACGCGCATACGGAACCAGACGCGCAGGAGCGGGCGCACGACGAACCGCACCGTCGCGTACAGCCTCGGCGACAGACCGCTCGCCCGCGCGCCGCGTCTCACGTCCCCGCGAGCGCCTTCAGCGGCCGCATCCGCGCGACGCGCCAGGCCGGGTAGATGCCGCCGAGCACGCCGATCGCGACGCCGACGAGCAGCCCGCGACCGAGTCCCCAGGCGGTGACCGACGGGGAGACGTAGGAGCTGACGCCGAGCAGCCGCACGAGCAGCCCGCCGCCGAGCACGCCGACGAGCAGCCCGGCGGCGGCGCCGAGCACGCTGACGACGATTCCCTCGCCGAGGATCAGCGAGGCGACGCGCGCGGGCGACCAGCCGACGGTGCTGAGCAGGCCGAGCTCGCGCTGGCGTTCGACGATCGCCATCGCCATCGTGTTGGTGACGCCGATCGCTCCGACGAGCAGCGCGATGACGACGATCACGAGGATCGCCTTCGAGATCAGCGTGCCGTTGGCGCCGGCTCGCAGCGCCTGCTGCGGCGTGTCGATCACCTGCGTGCCGGGGAAGTCGCGTTCGATCTGGCGGGCGACGGCGCTCGTGCGCCGGCCGGGCGCGACGTCGATCGTGACGTTCGTCTGCTCCGCCGGCCGCCCCGTCAGCAGCCGCGCCTGCGCGAGCGAGACGACGGCGCCGGCGTCCTCGAACAGGATGCCGGAGTGGTAGGCGCCGGCGATCCGAAAGCGCCGTCCCTTCACGTACAGGGTGGCGCCGGGAGCCAGGTGCAGCTGGGCGGCCAGACGGTCGCCGATCAGGACTTCGCCCGACCACGACGCCGGCTCGTGCCCGGCGACGAGCACGAGTCCGTTCGCGAAGAAGCCACTCGGATCGGCGCCGAACGTCACGGCCGCGGGTTCGCCGGGGATCGCTTCGACGATCAGCATCAGCGGCGTCGCGTGCGCGACGTAGGGGCGCGCGGCGAGCCGGCCGACCATCGACTCCGGCAGGATCGAGGCGGTCGGGTCCGACACGTTCGCCTGGAACACGCCGAGGTCGGAGCCGCCGAGGTGCACGAAGCCGGCGGCCGTCTGCTTGAGCCCCTGCGTGAAGGCGAGCAGCGCGACGATCGTCGCGACGCCGACGGCGATGCCGGCGGCGGTGAGCAGCGTGCGCGAGGCGCGCCGCCGGAGGTTCGCGAGGATGATCGACGCCATGCGCAGACCGGCCTAGGCGGACGAGCAGGCGGGCTCGGGGGTCGGCTTCGGAGCCTCGCCGGCGGGCTGGATCCGCCCGTCGCGGAGGGTGATCGTACGGTCGGCGCGCGCCGCGATGACGCTGTCGTAGCTGACGATGATCATCGTCATGCCGAGCCGGTCGCGCAGGCCGAACAGCAGGTCGAGCACGCGCTCGGAGGTGACCGAGTCGACGGCGCCGGTCGGCTCGTCGGCGAGCAGCAGGCGCGGCTCGTTGGCCAGCGCGCGGGCGACGGCGACGCGCTGGCGCTCGCCGCCGGAGAGCTGCGACGGGAGGTGCTCGGCGCGCTCGGCGAGGCCGACGCTGTCGAGCAGCTCGAGCGCGCGCCGCCGCCGCGCGCCGCCGTGGACGCCGGCGCCGATCAGCGGGACTTCGACGTTCGCGCGCGCCGACAGCGACTCGAGCAGCAGGTGCTGCTGGAAGACGAAGCCGACGATCTCGCGGCGGGCGCGGGCGGGCCGCGGCCGGCGCCAGATCGCGTGTCCGTCGATCAGGACCTCGCCGGCGTCGGGCGGCTCGAGGCCGCCGATCAACGTCAGCAGCGTGCTCTTGCCCGAGCCGGAGTGACCGGTGATCGCGACGGCTTCGCCGGGATCGACGTGCAGCGAGATGTCGCTGACGGCGTCGATCCGGCCGAAGCTCTTGCTGACGCGCTCGACGTCGACGGCTGCGCCGGCGGCGCTCGTCATCTGCTGACCTGCACCGCGTAGTCGAGGTTGATCGTCGTCCTGCCGGAGACGATCACGGCGCGGAACGTCAGCGGGTAGCCGACGGCCGTCGCGGGAAACCTGAACGTGTCGGAGAAGCTGCCGGTGAAGTTGTAGTGCGACCGTCTCGCGACGACGTGACCGCCGAACAGGTACTGGTAGCTGACGCTCGCCCTCACCGACCGGCCGGCACGCGTGACGGTGAACTTCAGGTACCACGGGCGGTTGACGCGCGGATGATGCGTGCCGACGTGCATCGACGCCGTCACGCCGGCGGACGAGCGCGTCACGGTCGCCGCGCTCGCCGTGGTCGGGCTCAGCGCCGCCAGCGTCGAAGCCGCGATCACGGCCCCGGCAAGTGGACGCAAGGTCGAGTAAGACATGTGAGCCTCCGTATCGGGTTGTCCAGCGTGCAAGCGACGCTATTTGCGGGCGGGCGCGTGGGCATCGGGAGCGGGCCTCACCGGCGCTCCGTAGAAATCACGCGCCGTGCGCGCCTGATCGCGGCGCTACGGTCGATGTGTGACAGCGGTTCTCGAAGTGCTGTGGCACGGCGTGCGCGACTCGTTCCTGATGGCGTGGGAGGTCTGGTGGGCGCTCGTGTTCGGCTTCGCGATCTCCGGGATCGTGCAGGCGTGGGTGCCGCGCGAGCGGATCTCCTCGGCGCTGTCGGGGTCGGGCGCGAGGCCGGTGGCGCTGGCGACCGGCCTCGGCGCGGCCTCCTCGTCGTGCTCGTACGCGGCGATCGCGATCGCCAAGAGCCTGTTCCAGAAGGGCGCGTCGGCGACGACGGCGCTCGCGTTCCAGTTCGCGTCGACGAACCTCGTGTGGGAGCTCGGCCTCGTGCTGTGGGTGCTGATCGGCTGGCAGTTCACGCTCGCCGAGTACGTCGGCGGGCTCGTGATGATCGTGCTGATGGCCGTGCTGTTGCGGGCGTTCGTCTCGCCGCGCCTGGAGCGAGCGGCGCGCGAGCACGCGCAGGCGGCCGACGCAGGCCATCAGCACCACGCGGCGGCCGACTCGATGCCGCTGCGCCGGCGCCTGACGTCGGCCTCGGCGTGGTCTGACGTCGCGCACAACTTCCGCGGCGACTGGCAGATGCTCTACCGGGAGATCGCGATCGGCTTCGTGCTCGCCGGCTTCATCGCGCAGCTCGGCGACGGGTTCTTCAACGACCTGTTCCTCAGGCACACCGGCGGCGCGCTGTCGACCGTCGAGAACGTGCTGATCGGACCGGTGATCGCCGTGCTGTCGTTCGTCTGCTCGGTCGGCAACGTGCCGCTCGCGGCGGTGCTGTGGTCGGGCGGGATCAGCTTCGCCGGCGTGCTCGCGTTCCTGTTCGCCGACCTGATCGTGCTGCCGATCGTGCTCGCCTACCGCAAGTACTACGGGACGGCCTACGCGCTGCGGATCGTCGCGCTGATGTTCGTGACGATGGTGCTCGCGGCGCTCGCCGTCGACGCGCTGTTCGGCGCCGCGGGGCTGATCCCGAGCGGGCCGCGCCCGTCGCGCGGCGACGTGTTCGGGACGCTCGCGGTCAACTACAAGCTGTTCCTCAACATCCTCGGCGCCGCCGTGTTCGCGTCGCTGTTCTGGCTGACGCAGCGCCGCGGCGAGCGCGACCCGGTGTGCGGGATGAAGGTCGATCGCGGCAAGGCCGTGCGCAGGGACTTCGGCGGCGAGACTTTCTACTTCTGCAGCGAGCGCTGCGCGCACGCATACGAGCTTCGCGAGGGAGACACGCCGGGGCAAAGCGGCGAGCTCGGCGCCGCCGCCCGTTAGGCTGACGGCACCGTGGCGCGCCGAGGAAAGCCGATCGTCCTGCTTCTCGCCGCGGCGTCGACGCTCGGCCTCGCCGCGTGCGGCTCGAGCGCGAGCAGCACGCCGCCCGGCCTGTCGATCTCCGGGCCGGGTCTGCAGGAAGGCGTGCCGGCGGGCAGCGCCGCGCAGGTGGCGCAGCAGGCGTGGCGGCCGGAATACGCGCATCTCGCGCAGCGGCTGAAGCTGCTCGGCCTGCCGCCGGGCGGCAAGGAGACGTTCCACCACCACGCGCTGCTGCACATCTACGTCAACGGCCTGCTCGTGCCGGTCGCCGCGCAGATCGGGCTCGATCCGGCGCACGGCGTCGAGTCGAGCATGCACACGCACGACACGACCGGCGTGATCCACATGGAGGCGCCGCATCCGTTCAAGTACACGCTCGGCGACTTCTTCGACGTGTGGGGCGTCAAGTTCGGCCCGGCGCAGCTCGGCGGCCTGACGGGACACGGCGGCGACAAGCTGCACTTCTACGTCAACGGCCGCCCGCTGCACGACCCGGCGGCGTACGTGCTGCAGAACAACGACAGCGTCGTGATCGGCTACGGCCCGGTCGACAGCTTCCCGCACACGCCGAGCACGTTCCTGCTGACCGAGGTCGAGGGCAAGGGCGGCGGCGCGCTGCCGTGCTCGAGCGGCACGAAGGGGCATCCGGCGAAAAGCTGCCTGGCGCCGCTCGCGTCCGGCAAGAGCGCGAAGAAATAGCCGCTCACGCCCCGGCCAGCGCCCCGACGCGCTCGGCCGAGCGCTCGCTCCTCGCGCCGTCGGACCCCTGCAGCACGACCTTCAACGCGTTGGTCGTGGCGGCGTCGGCGAACGTGTCGTACGCGTCCATCGTGTCGCCGAGCGCGAAGCGGTGGGTGGCGAACAGCGTCGGGTCGAGCCGTCCGCTCTCGATCAGGCGCATCAGCTGGGGGATGCTGAACGTGTCGACGAGGCCGGTCGTGACGGTGACGTCGCGAATCCAGAGCTTCTCGAGGTGAAGCGAGGCGGCCTTGCCGTGGACGCCGATGTTGGCGACGCGCCCGCCGGGGCGGATCAGCTCGGCGGCGAGCTCGAACGTGTCGGGCACGCCGACGGCCTCCATCGCGACGTCGGCGCCGAGGCCGTCGGTCAGCTCCATGACCTTCGCGACGGCGTCTTCGGAGCCGTTGTCGATCGTCACGTCGGCGCCGAAGCGCCGCGCGCTCTGCAGACGGCTGTCGGCGAGGTCGATCGCGACGATGTGCCCGGGCGTGTAGAGCTTGGCGGTGAGGATCGCGGCGAGGCCGATCGGGCCGGCGCCGACGATCGCGACGGTGTCGCCGGGGGCGATCGCGCCGTTGAGCACGCCGACCTCGTATGAGGTGGGGAGGATGTCGGCGAGGAACAGCACCTGCTCGTCGCTGAGCTGCGCGGGCACCTTGTAGACGGAGTTGTCGGCGAACGGCACGCGCGCGTACTCGGCCTGCAGCCCGTCGATCAGGTGGCCGAAGATCCAGCCCCCGCCGCCGAGGCACTGGCCGTAGCGGCGTTCCTTGCAGTAGCGGCAGCGCCCGCACGAGCTGATGCACGAGACGAGCACGCGATCGCCGGGCGCGACGGTCGTGACGCTCGCGCCGACCTCCTGCACGGTGCCGACGGCCTCGTGGCCGAGGACGGTGCCGGGCGTCGTCTCGGGGACGTCGCCTTTGAGGATGTGCAGGTCGGTGCCGCAGATCGTCGAGCTGTCGATGCGGACGATCGCGTCGGTCGCGTCGACGATCGCCGGGTCATCGACGGTGTCCCAGCCGCGCTGTTCGGGACCGTGGTAGACGAGCGCCTTCATTGCTCTCTCCGTTCGTCGAGGGAAGGCCGACTGCGTGTCAGTCGGCGGGCTGTCTGGACACGTTAGGTCGAGGCGTCGCGGCCGCCTTCGGTGCAAGCCCGTGCTCGCGCGTGGCAAAGCACGGACCGGGCCTCTCGCTCGCCACACGCGCGAGAGGCCCGCGGCTCGCCGGGAGCCGCGGGCCTGCGCGTCGGGTTCTTCCGCGGTCTAGCCCTGCTTCTGACCCGTGGTCGGGTTGAGGAACAGCTTGCCGTCTTTCGCGCCTTCGAATTCGAACAGCCCGGCGAGGTCGAACGGAACGCCCTCGCTGGCGTCCTTGTCGGCCAGCGCCTGATCGAACGAGCCGGGAATGCCCGGCAGGCTCCAGTTGTGCTCGACGAAGTTGATCATCGAGGACTGGTCCGACAGGTTGTGGTCGACGGCGTTCTTCTTCGCGTACGGCGAGATCACCATCATCGGCAGTCGCGGACCGAAGCCGCAGCGACCCTGCTCGCCGGCGAGCGGCGTCGGCGTTTCGGCCGTGCCCTGCGGGCTGCCGCCGCACTTCCCCGACGTGCCGGTGCTCGGCACGGTCAGCGACGTGTTCGTGAGGTTGTCGGCGACCGACAGCGACGGGTTGGTGACGCCGCTGTAGACGTGGTCGTACCAGCCGTCGGAGTCGTCGTAGTTGACCATCACGACCGTGTTCTTCCAGTCGGGCGAGCGCATCAGCGCGTTGATCTGCGTGGTGATGAACTGCTGCTCGTCGGCCGGCTCGGAGTACGCGGCGTGGCCGTCCTGGTAGCCGGGCGCCTTCAGGAAGCTGACCGCCGGAAGCGCGCTGGCCGGCAGTTCGCGCCGGCTGATCGCTTCGACGAGCTGGCTGAAGTCGCTCGTGTCGTAGTTGTGGTTGGGCGTGTTGAACTGCGGCACGCCGCCGGAGTAGGACTGCGTGTCCTTGCCGATCGATTCGAGCCCGGCGAGCGTGTCCTGGCCGCTGCTGCTCTGGACCGTCAGGTGGTGCGGGTTGGCGGTCGAGGCGTAGTACTGGAACGGCTCGTGGTGGGGGATGTAGTCGTCCTTGTAGCCCCACTGGCCGGTGCCGCCGAGCGCGGCGCCGATCGGGTGCACGGCCGAGCAGAGGTTCTGGTTGCTCGAGTGCGCCGGACGGTGTTCGGCGTTGGCGAAGTACGTCGAGAACTCGTCGGGTTCGAACGTGCGCGTCGGCTGGCCGGCTTTGCCGGTCGCGGTGAGCGCTTCCTGGTAGGTCGTGCTCGGACGCAGGCCGCCCTCGAACCAGCCCCACGAGAGGCCGGCGGAGTTGAGCACGTCGCCGATGTTCGTGCCCTTCAGCGCGACGGCGTCGCGCGTCGAGCAGTCGTCCCAATACGGCTGCGCATCGCTGGTCAGCGAGTAGCCGCCGAGGCCGTCTGCCGTCAGGTCGGCGTTCGGCGCCGTCGAGGTCGCGATCGACGGTTTGTTGGCGAGGTGTTCGGTGTCGACTTCGCCGGTGTCGCCTGCGACGAGGTTGATCGCGCCCGGCGCCGACGGTCCGAACGTCGTGCCGAACGAGTTGTCGCTCATCGAGTAGTGCTGCGCGTAGTTCCACAGCGCCGGCAGCGTGTTGCCGTCGTAGTAGTCCATCACGCTGTTGGCGTTGCACGGCGTGCCGAACGGCGTGTTGCCGCCGCCGGTGCCGACGCTCTGCACGAAGCGGTCCATCGCGCCGCCGTCGAACGACTGCTGCTCGTCGGAGTAGTTGTGGTCCTGGTCGCACGTCAGCTGTCCGCCGGCGTCGCCGGGCAGTCCGGTCGCGCTGCTGTCGAGCCGATACGGGTTGGCGGCGTTCGGGTTGCTGTAGAGCAGGTTCGTCGAGTGCTGCAGGCTCGGCGGCAGCGACGGGTCGGTCGCCGGGGTCAGCCCGTCGATCGCCGGCGTGCCCTTGGCGGCCTTGAATTTCTGGCCGTCGGTGTTCGCCGCGTTCGGGTACGTGCCGAAGTAGTGGTCGAACGAGACGTTCTCTTGGAAGATGATGACGACGTGCTTGATCGGCGTCGTGGTGGCCGGTTCAGTCGCTTTGGCGAGCTGCTTGGTCGGCGGTGCCGCGCCGGCCGAGGCCGACTCGGCGGCGAGTGCGCCTCCGCCCGAGACGGCGAGCGCAGCCAGCAGCGCTCCCGCGATGCGCTTGTGTCGCATGCGTGCTTCCTCCTTGATCGATGTCGCTGATCCCGCCGCGGCGCGGCGCCTCGCGCGTAGCCTTCCCCGCCCGTGGCGACGTCTCGTTGCCGTCGCGTGACGATGCTGTTGCGTATTCGTGACCGCGGCTACGGCCGCCAGAGCGACAGCTCGAGCGTCGCCGCGTTCGGGTAGTACGCGAGCGCGATCGCGCGCCCGAACGGCGCGGCGGCGACGGCGCCGGATGCGGCGGGCGCCGGTTCGTCGGCGCCGCCCGCGCGCCTGACGAAGACTTCGCTCGGGGTGGGACCCGAGCCGGGCGGGCGCGAGTAGACGAGGTCGCCGCCGGCGTCGGCGCAGACGGCGATGATCGCGCTCGCGCCGTGCTGCGTGGCTTCGGCGAGGCCGTCGGCGCCGATCGGCGCGCTGAACACGGCGAACGCCGCCGCCGCTTCGTAGGCCGCCCAGCTGACGACGCCGCCGCCGTCGACGCCGACGGCGCTGCTGTAGAAGGCCTGCGCAGTCGGTGACGTGAGCGTCCGCGGCGGGCTGAACGCGCCGGCGCGCAGGGCGCTGTAGAGGACCGGGCCGGGCGTATCGGGGACGGCCTCGTCGTAGGAGCATTCGCCGGCGACCCACGCGGCGAGGCCACGTCCGGCGCCGGCGAGCGACAGCGTCAGCTGCGAGACGGGGCCGCGCGTGAGCGTGACGGCGCGGCCGAAGCGGCGGCTGCCGGGCGGCGCGATCAGCACGCGTCCGCTGCAGGAGCTCGAGAGGTAGGCCGTGCCGCGCGCGTCGAACTGCGCGAGCGCGCCGCGCGGCGCGCCGGCGACGAGTTGGGGCGCGTCGAACTGGCCGCCACCGCTGCGGCGTCGCGCGACGAACAGGGCCGTGCGGCCGGTCGGGCAGCCCGCTTCGGTGAGGCACGCTTCCCACGTCGCGAGCAGTTCGCCGCTCGGCGCGATCGCGAGTTGCGGATATCCGCCGAACGGGAGCGCCGGGCGAAAGCGCGCCAGCACGCGCGAGGACCGCCAGCGGCCGAAGAGCGGCCCCGAGGCGAGGCGCGCCGTGACGATCGCCGAGCCGGCCGTGCTCCAGTAGCCCCATGCGAGCGTCGCGCGCCCGGCGCCGAGCACGAGCGAGAGCTGCATCGTCGGCTCGATCCGGCTCGACCACGGCGTGCGCTCGATCACGCGCCCGTCGGCGCCGCGCACGGCGAGATGCACGGTCGAGACGGGGAAGCAGCCTTCGCGCGCAGGCGAGGGCGCGCAGCGCCGCCCGTGCGAGCTGCGCGGCCAGCGCCCGACCGTCTCCCACGCGACGGCGGCGTCGCCGCGGGCGTCGACGGCGTCGGTTGTCAGCGCGTACGGCGAGGCGTGCGCGCGCGACAGCAGGCGCGGCGCCGACCAGCCCGCGCGCGCCGTGCCGCTCAGCGCGAGCAGCGTCGCGAGCAGCGCGGTCGTCGCGGTCAGCGGTCTCATCGACGAAACGTACGTTCCGATCGGCGGGACTCGTTCCGGGTAACGCCGCAGCCGTCGGCGTAGATCGCCGTGCGTCGCGCGCGGCGCCGAGCGGCCGAGCGTCGCGCCTACAGCAGCGAGCTGAGGACGAGCAGGAAGTGGACCGGCAGCTCGGCGGGCGTCTCGCCGGCGTCGATCAGCGCGCGCATCTGCGCGAGGCGCTCGGCGCGCTCGCCGTCGGGCATCGCCGCGACCCAGCTCATCGACGCGATGTGGTCGACGATCCGCTCGGGGCTCGCCGGACGCGCGGCCGTGACGCGGATCTCGCGCGGCTCGCTCCACGCGCCGCTCGCGCGGGCGGCGTCCTGCCACGGCGGCCCGTCGAAGCCGGGATGCTCGGGGCGCAGCTCGGCGAGCAGCGTGCCGAGCTCGTGCGCCCACGAGGCGGCGCCCCAGTCGGGGATCGACCAGACGACGCACAGCCCGCCGCCGGGGCGCAGCACGCGCGCGATCTCGGCGAGCGCGGGCGCGTGGTCGAACCAGTGGAAGGCGTCCGAGACGGTCACGGCGTCGACCGCGCCGTCCTGCAGCGGGATCGCCTCGGCGAGGCCGTCGCGCACGCGCTCGGCGCCGACGCTCGCGGCGAGCACGTCGCGCAGCGGCGCCTGCGGCTCGACGGCGAGCACGTCGAGCCCGCCGGCGAGCAGCGCGCGCGTCAGCTTGCCGGTGCCGGCGGCGAGGTCGAGCACGCGCGCGCCCGGCGCCAGTCCGAGCTCGGCGGCGAGCGCGCCGACTACCGCCGGCGGGTAGTCGGGACGGCCGCGCTCGTACTCGTCGACGACCGACGGGAAGCGCTCGGCGAGCGGGTGGAGCGGCACCCGGCCAGCGTAGCCGCCGGCCGGGATGGCGCTATCGCTGCCACTCCTCGATGCGGTTGTTGCCGGAGTCGGTGATCCACGCGTCGCCGGCGCTGTTGATCGCGATGCCGATCGGCCACGCGAAGTTGAACTGCCCCGCGCCGGACCCGGCGGCGCCGAACTTGGCGAGGTATTCGCCTTTGGCGTTGAACACCTCGACGCGATCGTTGCTCGTGTCGAGCACCCACACGTTCTGGCCGCCGTCGACGGCGATCCCGTAGGGGTGCGACAGCTGCCCGTTGCCGCTCCCGGCCGAGCCGAACTGCCTCGCGAATTCGCCTTTTTCGTTGAACTCCTCGACGCGGTTGTTCGGCCAGTCGGCGACCCACACGTTGCCGCTCGCGTCGATCGCGAGATTCTGCGGTTCGCCGATCTGGCCTTCGCCGGTCCCTTTCGAGCCGACCGTTTTGACGTATTCGCCTTTTTCGTTGAAGACCTCGACGCGGCCGTGGTAGGTGTCGGCGACCCACGCGTTGCCTTTGGCGTCCACCGCGATCCCTTCCGGTTTTTCCATCTGGCCCGGTTCGCTGCCGAGCGTCCCGAAGGCGCGCACGAATTCGCCTTTTTCGTTGAACTCCTGGACGCGGTTGTTGCCGGCGTCGGCGACCCACACGTTGCCTTTGGCGTCGACGGCGAGCGCGCGCGCGGCTTTCAGCTGCCCGTTGCCCGTCCCTTCCGAGCCGAACGTTTTCACGAATTCGCCTTTTTCGTTGAACTCCTGGACGCGGTTGTTGCCCGCGTCGAGCGCCCACAAGTTGCCCTTCGCGTCGACGGCGACCGCGCCGGGGTGGTTGAACTGACCCGAGCCCGAGCCGGCGCTGCCGAACGAGCTCAGATACGACGGCGGATAGCTCGGCGCGACCCACTTCTCGATCCGGTTGGATCCCGGATCGGTCACCCATGCGTTGCCCTTGCCGTCGACCGCCACGCCGATCGGCCAGCTGAATTTCAGCTGTCCCGCGCCGGTCCCGGCGGAGCCGAACGCGTAGAGGAACGTGCCGGCTTCGCCGAACACGTCGACGCGGTTGTTGCCGTTGTCGGCGACCCACACCCTGCCGGCCGCGTCGACCGCGATCCCGTACGGATGGGAGATCTGTCCGAGGCCCGCGCCGGCCGAGCCGAACTGCCTCACGAATTCGCCTTTTTCGTTGAACTCCTCGACGCGGTTGTTCGGCCAGTCGGCCACCCAGACGTTGCCTTTCACGTCGATCGCGAGGTCCTGCGGTTCGCCGATCTGACCTTCGCCGGAGCCTTCCGAGCCGACCGTTTTGAGGTATTCGCCGGTTTCGCCGAAGACCTC
Source organism: uncultured Solirubrobacteraceae bacterium (assembly GCA_963782925.1). Classification (GTDB taxonomy): domain Bacteria; phylum Actinomycetota; class Thermoleophilia; order Solirubrobacterales; family Solirubrobacteraceae; genus Palsa-744. The sequence continues at coordinate 55,627 of CAWALH010000002.1, read as the reverse complement.
GATACGGCTGTTGTACGTGTCGGCGACCCACACCTCGCCTTTCGCGTCGACGGCGACGCCTTCGGGTTTTTTGACCTGCCCGGCGCCGCTGCCGACCGTGCCGAACGCACGCACGTATTCGCCTTTTTCGTTGAACTCCTCGATCCGGTTGTTGCCCGAGTCGGCGACCCACACGTTGCCGCTCGCGTCGAGCGCGAGCGCGGACGCGCCGCTCAGCTGCCCGCTACCCGACCCCGCCGCGCCGAACGCTTTGACGTATTCGCCTTTTTCGTTGAACTCCTCGACGCGGTTGTTTTCGGCGTCGAGCGTCCACAGGTTCCCCTTCGCGTCGACGACGACGTCGCCGGGGTGGCTGAACTGTCCGCTGCCGCTGCCGAAGCTGCCGAACGAGCTCGAGTACAGCGGCGGCATCGTGCCCCAGACGTGCGGACGGACGACGCTCGTCGCGGCCGATGACGCCGGAGTCGAGCCGCCGGCGTTCGTCGCCGTGACGACGACGACGAGCGTGTGTTCCGCGTCGGCTTCGACCGGCGTGTACGCCGCCGACGTCGCGCCGGAGATGTTCGCGCATTCGCCGCCGGCGGCGTTGCAGCGCTGCCACTGGTAGCCGTAGGACGTCGGGCTGTTCGTCCACGTGCCGGTGCTTGCAGTCTCGCCGTAGCCGACGATCGGCACGGTCGAGGCGATCGTCGGCGGCGCCGTGTTCGCCGGCGGCGATGTCGACGTCGTCGTCAACGTGTGGTCGAGGCCCTTGACCGAGTAGGAGCCGCGGTTGGCGACGAGCCGGTAGTGATAGGTCGTCGACGAGGACAGGCCCGAGATCGCCTGGCTCACTTCGACTCCGCTGAGCCCCGACCCGATGCTCGGTTCGCTCGCGGGCACGACCGAGCCGTATGACGTCGTCGTGCCGTATTCGAATTTGTAGTGCGTTTCCTTGCCTTCGGGGTTGATGCTGCCGTGCAGCGTCGCGGCGCTGTTGCTCACGCCCGTCGCGGCTTCCGTGTTCGGGCCCTCGTACGTGAGCGCGTAGTTGGCGACCGTTTCGAGCGACGGGCGTGGTTCGAACGGGCTTTCGCCGCTGGTCTGGTGTTCGATCAGGCCCCATTTGCCGGAGCCGTCGTCGTGCGACTGGTAGTACCAGATGCCCTTCACATAGCCGAAGCCGGCGAGTTCGCTGTAGACGGCGCCGATCTTTTCGGCCTGGTTGGCCTTCGACGTCGAGCCGTCGCCGCCGCCTTCTTCGAGCTTGATGCCGAACTCGGTCGCGTAGTAGTTGGTGTGTTCGAAGCCGAGCGAGACGGCCTGTTCGTGCTCGACTTTCAGCGCGCCCGGGCCCCAGTCGTTTTCTTTGTTTTCACCGGCCGCGCCGTACGGGTGCATCGTGAAGCCCTGGACGCGTTTGAGCAGTTCCGGCTGTGCTTTCTCGGCCGTCGCCAGCCAGCCGCCGCCGCAGCAGACCTGCGACCAGCCGCCGCCTTCGGAGAGCTGGTAGTCGCCGTAGCTGTTGAACAGCAGCTTGATCCCGCTGATGCCTTCTTTTTCGACGGCTTTCGAGAGCGAGACGTACATTTCGGCGTACTTCGCGGGTTCCTTCTGCTGGTAGCAGCCCCCGCAGCGCGGGCCCTTCAGGAACATCTCGTTGCCGACCTCGAACAGAGTCACGCCGTAGGGGGTCTCTTCTTTGATCTGCGCCAGCGTTTCGCCCGTCCACGTCGCGACGTTGATCGAGCTGAGCGGCGTTTCGTCGGGCGTGTTGCCGACGATCACGGTGTCGTTGGCCCAGCCGAGTTCGGTCGATTCTTTGATTTTTGTATTCGGGCCGCCGGCTTCGAGCCGCTCGGAGGTGAAGCCGCGTTCGTGGAACTTCGTCGAGTCGGGCGGGCCCCAGCCCGCGCCGTCGTTGAGGCCGATCACGATCGAAGGAGGGATCGCCTGCGCCCGTGCGGCCGAATGCAGCAGGAGCGCGATCGCTCCCAGCAGCACGGCCGCCGCCGTCGCCCACCGGATCCTCCGCCTGTATGCCGACTCCACGAACATCGGGCCTCCCTTCGTCTGGCCATACGTGAACGGGGATCGCTCAGCGAGTCAAGTCGGGTATGCCCGCAGTATCGCGACCCCCGGCCGCGCCGGTTGCCGTGTTTCCGACGGGCATCTCCCGCCGTTTCGGCGCCCAGATCCGGCGGCGCGCCGTGCGCGAGAGCCGGCGATCGGTCATCCTCCGGGCGGTGACGATCGGCGCCGCCACGCGCGATGACGTGCAGCGACTCGCGGCGATCGAGCGCGGCTCGGCGAGCGCGGGCGAGGCGCGCGCGGCCGAGCTGCTCGCGCAGATGCTGCGCGAGCGCGGGCTGAGCCCGGTGCTCGAGCGCGAGCGAGCGGCGAGCGGCTTCTGGCCGTCGGTCGGGCTCGCCGCCGGCCTCGGCGCGCTCGCCGGCGCGATCGGCGGTCGCTCGCGCCGGGCCGGCGCCGCGATGGCGACGCTCGCCGCCGCCCTGCTCGCCGACGACGTCGACAACGGCGCGCACGTGCTGCGCCGCGCGCTGCCGCGGCGCGAGACGACGAACGTGCTCGCGTGGGCCGGCGACGAGCGCGCGCGCGAGACGGTCGTGCTCGTCGCGCACCACGACGCCGCGCACACCGGCCTCCTGTTCCACCCGGGGCTCGTCCCGCTCGTCAACCGGCTCGCGCCCGGCTGGTACGCGAAGCAGACGACCTCGACGCAGACCGGCCAGCTGCTCGTCGCCGGGCCGGCGCTCGTCGCGCTCGGCAGCGCGCTCGGCGCTCGCCGCCTGCGCCGCCTCGGGACGCTGTGGAGCGCGGTGTCGGCGGCGCTGCTCGCCGACGTCGCGCGCTCGCCGGTCGTCGCCGGCGCAAACGACAACCTCAGCGCGGTCGCAGTGCTGCTGACGCTCGCCGAGCGCATGCGCGAGCATCCGCCGCGCGGCGTGCGCGTGCTGCTGCTGTCGACCGGCAGCGAGGAGTCGTTCATGGAGGGCATGCGCGGCTTCGTCGCGCGCCACCGCGGCGCGCTCGACCCGGCGTGCACGCGCGTCGTCGCGCTCGAGTGCGTCGGCTCGCCGCATCTGCTCGTGATGGAGGGCGAGGGGATGCTGCGGATGCGCGATCACGACGCGTCGCTGCGCGAGGAGCTGCAGGCGGCCGCCGACGAGGCCGGGATCGACGTGTGGCGCGGACTGCGGCTCGGCGCCGGCGGCACCGATGCGCTGCCTGCCCTGCGCGCCGGCTACCGCGCGGCCTGCCTGGCGGCGTGCACCGAGCTGAAGGTGCCGGCCAACTACCACTGGCCGAGCGACGTTCCCGAGAACCTCTGCTGGGGGACGATCGCGCAGGCGAGCGCCGTTGCCGAGACGCTGATCGACCGCGTCGCGCGCGGCGCCTGAGCCGCCGCGGTTCGGCGGCTTGACGCGTGTCCAACGCCGCCGCGCCGATGCTGGCCAACTGGCCCTGTCCGCGCGCGCACGCGCGCGCGATGCTCATGTCCATGGCCGCAGATCCGACGATCATCGGGGGCCCGACGCCGATCAAGGCGCCGCGCCCCGGCGACACGTACCGCTGGAAGGTGATGGACGGGCGCGCCGAAAAGCACGTGTACGTTCAGATCGCCGACGCGCTGCGCCCCGACGCGTTCGACGAGCCGCTGCGCTCGGGGATCGAGACGAAGGGCGAGTCGGTGCTCGTCAAGCTGCTCGCGCGCGGCAACGTGCCGACGCGGATCAAGATCACGTCAGCCGGCATCACCGAGGTCGGCGCCGACCTGCGCTCGCGCCCCTGCGCGGTGTAGCCGCCCGCGAGCCGTCCGGCGCGCGGATTAGCTTCACGCGATCGCCGGGGGCTCTGAGAATCGACGCTGGCAGGCGCGCGCCGGGCGCGCGGCCCGACGCGCGCTGCTCGTTGCGGCGGGCGGCTGCGCCGCGCTCGCGTTGGCCGCGCCGGCGGGCGACGCGGTCGAGGTCGAAATCGTCAACGGCTCGGGCCGCTCGCCGCAGAGCGTCTACCTGACGCTGCACGACGGCTCGAGCAGCGACGGGCAGCTCGTCAACGACGTGCCGAAGGCGCTCAGCGAAGTGCGCGAATCGCGCTTCTCGATCGCGTCGATCGAAGCCGGCCGGCTGTTCGTCTCCTACGGCTCGCCCGTCGGCCCGGCCGAACCGCCGCAGGCGCCGACGCGCTACGACAAGATCGAGTTCACGAACCCCGGCGTCGCCAACCTGACGTCGGTCGACTTCTTCGCGATCCCGTTCGAGCTGCAGGCGCTCGACGGCTCGGGCGCGCAGATCGGCGAATCGCTCGGCTTCCGCTGCAACACCTCGACGGTGCTCTCGCGCCTGCGCGCGCTCGCGCCGTCGGCCGAAGTGAGCAGCGCCGGCCAGTTCGTGCGCCTGCTCTCGCCGCAGCTCTCGCCGTCGAGCTACGCGTCGATGGCGCCGTACGTGCAGTCGATGGTCGGGCAGGAAATCCAGATCGTCGACACGTTCGAGAGCGAACCGAAAGTGGGAATCCACTACCACGGAAAATTCGAAGCGGACGGCTCGATCACGTTGAGCGGCACGTTCGAAACGCCGCCCGGCGCGGCGCCGGTCGAAGGCGAACCGGTGCGGATCTCAGGCGTTTCGCTGCCGACGGCGATCTACACCGGCAACACGCCGTTCGAAGTCGGCGGCAAAAAGGCGGAAGTCGGCGAAAACAACAAGTACTCGGTGATCTACCGCGATCTCGTCGCCGGCTTCGCGCTCGGCTACTGGGGCGGGCGCTACGGCAACAGCAGCGCCGACTGGCTCGGCAAGCCCGACTTCGCGGCGGCGCGCGCGAGCGCCGCGCCGTATGCGACGTACAGCGAATACGCGGCGATCATCGGCGAATACTCGAACGCGTACGCGTACTCGTTCAACGACGTCGGCCCGACGCCGGTCGCGATCCCGCTCAACGAATCGATCGCGACGCTGCGACTGACGATCGATCCCGACCAGGGACCGAACACGCCGGGCTGCCTCGGCAGCTCGACGCCGCTCGCCGGCCCGCTGACGCCGTCGCTGCCGCCGCCGAGCGGCGCGCCCGTCGTGGGACCGTCCGGGCCTGCGTCGGTCGCGATCCTCAGCGCGAGCGCGAAGCTCGACAAGCGCGGGCGTGCGCTGATCGCGCTGCGCTGCGGCGGCGATCCGTGCAAGGGGCAACTCGCGCTCGCCTACACGCTGCCGGCGCCGCCGCAGGCGCGCAGGCGCGCGCGCACGGCGCTCAATCGCAAGGGCAGGGCGAAGCCGAAGCCGAAGCCGCGAGTGGTCGCGATCGGCCGCGCCGAGTTCACGATCGCCGAGGGCGCGAGCGCGCGGATCTGGGTGCCGGTCACGCCCGCCGGCATACGGCTGCTGAAGGCCGCCAGGGGACATCGCCTGCGCGTGCAGGCGAGCGCGACGCTCGGCCCGCGCGCGAAGCCGACGCCGAACGCGCGCCGCGCGCTGACGCTGATCGCCTACTCGCCGCCCGCGCGCAGGCCGACCAGGCGCCGCGGCAGGCGCTGAGCGACGAGCAGCGCGAGCCCGGTCAGGCCGGCGCCGAGCACGGCGTCGGCGAGATAGTGGTTGCCGGTCGCCATCACCGCGAACGTCGTCAGCAGCGGGTAGACGAGCGCGAGCGCGCGCAGCCATCGTTTCGCCGTGATCCGCCAGACGGCGATCGAGCACCACGCCGCCCACGCGATGTGCAGCGACGGCATCGAGCACAGCTGGTTCGAGTCGAGCGCCGTCGCGCCGATCTGCCACACCGGCAGGTGGTCGACCGACGCGACGAGGTCGACGTAGCTGCCCGACAGCATCCGCGGCGGCGCCGTCGGGAAGCTCCAGAAGATCGCCAGCGCGAGCACGTTGACGATCACGAGCGTCGCGCGCATCACGCCGAGCACGTCCGGCCGGCGCCACCACAGCCACGCGAACACGCCGAGCGTGACGACGATGTGCACGTTTTCGTACCAGAACACGACGATCGTGCTGAGCGCGTGCCGCTGCGCCAGCCAGCGGTCGAGCGACAGCTCTGGATCGAGATGCAGCGTGCGCTCGACGTCGATCACGCGCCGCCCGTCGATCACGGCGAGCTCCTGTTGCACCGGCGCGAGGTTGTTGATCGCGTCGAACAGCCAGCACAGCCACGCGACGATCAGCACGTCGACGGCGAGCCACGCCTGTTCGCGGCGGCTATGCAGGCGCGTGCGGAGCGAGTACCCGAGCGGCCGCTGCGCGCTCGTCGCCTCACTCACGGCTGTCATCGTCTGATTAATGCAAATCAACACCGCACGGCTCCCGCCCGAAGCGCTCCGCGCACCCGCTGGCGACTCCACGCCCAGGCGTGAAATCCGACCGAATCGAATCGGCGGGACAGTCGGCTACGCTTGCGCCTGCCGGGGGAACGCGAAGAGGGAGGCCCTGCTCATGTCGCAGCAGAACGAGGCCGTCGTGCGGCGCTATTTCGAAGAGCTGTGCAACGGCCGTAACGCCGACATCGCCGATGAGATCATCGCGACGAAGTACGTCTCGCACGGCCCGCAAGCGCCGCCCGTCGAAGGTCCGGACGGCGTCAAGTTGCGCATCCGCGCCTACCAGCGGGCGCTCGACGGGCGCTGTCACGTCGAGGAGCTGATCTCCGCCGGCGACCGCGTCGTCGCGCGCTGGATCGGCACCGGCACGCACCGCGACTCGCTGATGGGCATCGCGCCGACCGGTCGGCCCGTCGCGCTCGAGGCCGTCTCGATCTTCCGCGTCAGCGACGGCAAGATCGCCGAGGAGTGGCTCGTCTGCGACACGCTCGGGCTGCTGCGCCAGCTCGGCGCGGTCGGCTAGCGTCGGTCGCCGCCGGTTGACAATAGAGCGCGTCGTTGGGTACGGTGCGCCAGCCCCTGGAGGGGGGATCAGACGCCCTGCGGCCGGTACGGCTCGAGGGCTCATCAAGGAATGGAGCAGAACATGGCTGGGGGAATTGGAAGGGCAGCGAGGCTCGCCGTCGCGATCCTCGCCGCGGCGGCGTTCGCTGCGCTCGCCGCTGGCGCGGCCAGCGCCGAAGTCGTCTACGACAACGTCCCGGCGTCGCTGCCGGGCAACTTCGCGTCAATCGGCCTCGCGGCCACGTCGACGAGCGAGTTCGGCGGCGAGGTCGAACTCGCCGGCGCCTCGCGCGAAAAACCGACCGTCAAGGTCGTGATGAGCAGCTGGGCGTGTCAGAGCGGCGCGTGGACCGAAGCCAGCTGCACCACGAGCAAGCCGGCGAAGGGCTTCCGCGTGCCGGTCACGATCCGCGTGTACGGCGCCGGCGAACTCACCGAGGCGCCGATCGCCGAACGCACGAAGAACGTCAAGATGCTCTACCGGCCGTCCGACAGCCCCGGCAAATGCCCGGCGCACGAGTGGTACGACGAAGCGACGACCGAATGCTCGCACGGCTTCGCCTTCCCGATCGAAGTCAAGCTGCCGAAGCTGAAGAAAATGCCGAAGCGCACGGTCATCACCGTGTCCTACCCGCACTCCTCCGGTCCGGCGCAGTCGCTCAACGTCGCCGTCAGCGAACCGTCCGAAAAAACGCTGTCGATCGGCGCGCAGCCGGTCGAAGAATGGTTCGCCAACTCGACCTGGAGCGAAATGTACTGCCCGGGCGCCAAAGACATTGGAACGCTTGGCGGCGAGGAAGGCGCCGGCTGCCAGGAAGGGATCGACTACCAGCCGGTCTTCGAGGTCACCGCGCTGCCGTAGCGCCGATCGGCCGACCAAAGTCCGAAGTGCGCGAAGGCCTCGCCGTCCGGCGGGGCCTTCGTCGTGTCCGGGGCTCGCCGCGAGACCGAGCTCAGCGCGCGACCGAGCTCGGGCCCGGAGACCGAGCTCAGGACGAGAACGGCAGGCCGGCGGTCAGCGAGCGCCACGCGGCGCGGTCGCCGCTGCCGTCGTAGGCGCCTTCCTCGTCGAGCAGGAAGCCCCAGCCCGACCAGATCCCGGCGCCGTCGACGCGGCTGCCGGCGCCGAGCGCTTCGCCGAGCGCGACGCTCGCGTGTTCGATGTCCTCGACGCTCGGCACGTGCCAGGGGTTGGCCGAGTACGACGGCAGCACCGGCACGATCAGGCACGTCGAGGACGCGTTCGCCGAGTAGTACGCGAGGCTTCCGCGCATCCACGCCTGGTACGCGGCCGTGCTCGTCGATTCGCTGTCGTAGTACAGCGGGTCGACCTGCGTGACGAGCTGCGTCACGCGCTCGAGGTACGACGGCGACCAGCGCCCGACGCTCGCCGGCGCCGTCACCGACAGGCGCCCGCCGAAGCCGACGCGCGCGAACATCGCATCGATTTCTTCGAGCAGCGTGATGAAGCCGGCGCTCGTCGGGTACGGCTCGAGGTCGAGCTGCACGCCCGACGCGCCGAGCGCGAGCGACGATTCGACGGCCGACACGATGTTCGCGCGCGTCGTCGCTTCGTCGAGGTCGAGCCCGTTGCGCTTCGTCTTGATCTTGCCGTTGAACACGATCGTCAGCGACAGCCCCGTCGCGTGCGCCGCGTCGTACACCGACGCGCGCTGCGACCACAGTTCGAGCATCTGGCGGTTGTGCTTCGGCGCCTTCAGCGCACCGAGCTTCTTGAACGCCGGCATCGCGAACACGAATTGATCGATCCCGTACGAGTCGACTTCGGTGAGGTAGCCGTCGACTTCCGCATTGCTGCGCAGCGAGTGGATCAGCCCGTACGGCATGTAGATCAGCGCGTTCTGCGCGTTCAGCGTCGCCTGCGCTCCCGCCGGCGCCAGCGCGCCGAGGCCGAGCAGCGCGCTCGCGAGCGCGACGGCGAGCGCGGCCGTCGCACGTCCGCGATGCGACCTCCGCGCGTCCGCGACGCGCTCCCGTCGGCGCTCCCGTCGGCGCGTCGGCCCCGGCGCGCGCTCCCCCGTGCTGAGCATGACCGCAATGTACCGCTACGGTCTCGCGTAGTCGAGCCGCCCGCGCGCGACGCGCCCGCCAGATACGCTGCGCTGGTGCGAGCGCACCACGTCCACGTCGAGCACGACTTCGCCAAGCCGCCCGAGCGGATCTTCGCGCGCCTGGCCGAGCACGAGAACCTCGCCGAGGTGTTCGGCGCGAAGATCACGCGCCTGCGCGACGGCGAGCCCGAGCGCAACGGCGTCGGCTCGGTGCGCCAGCTGCGGATCGGCCCGCTGCCGCCGTTCGAGGAGACCGTCACCGAGTTCGTCCCGTCCGAGCGGATCGTCTACCGGATCACGAAGGGCAGCCCGCTGCGCGGCCACGTCGGCACGATGACGTTCGCGCCGACGCCGTCCGGCGGCACGCGCTTCGTCTACGACATCCGCATCGCCTCGCCGATCCCCGGCATCGCGCCGATCGTGCACGCGTCGCTGACGCGCTCGATCAACCGCGCGCTGCCGTCGGTCGAGAGCAACGCCTGACGCGCCGATGATCGACGTCGCCGCGGCCAACGAGCAGGCGGCGACGGTCCGCAAGGCGACCGGCGACGATCTCGACGGCATCGCGAGCGCGCTCGCGCGCGCGTTCTTCGACGACCCGGCGTTCAGCTGGGTGCTGCGCGGCGACATGCGGCGGATGCGCGCGCTGCGCGGCGGCTTCGAGCTGTTCCTGCGCCGCGTCTGGCTCGACAGCGAGGAGACGTACACGACCGCCGACGCCGCAGGCGCCGCCGTCTGGGAGCCGCCCGGCGCGTGGCGGCACGGCGTCGGCGAGCAGCTGCGCCTCTTGCCGGCGATCGCCGGCGTGTTCCGGCGCCATCTCCCGCGCGTGCTGCGCTCGCTGACGATCCTCGAGCGCGGGCATCCGGCCGAGCCGAGGTTCCCGCCGCACTACTACCTCGCGTTCCTCGGCGTCGATCCCGTCTGGCAGGGCCGCGGGCTCGGCAGCGCGCTGATCGCGCCCGTGCTCGCGCGCTGCGATCGCGAGCGCGTGCCTGCCTTCCTCGAGGCCTCCTCGCCGCGCAACCGCGCGATGTACGAACGCCACGGGTTCGAGCCGATCGAGCAGTTCACGCTCGGCCGCGGCGCGCCGCCGCAGTGGCGCATGTGGCGCGAGCCGCGCGCCGGCGGCGCGCAATGACGCGTCGCGTCCGATTGTGAACAGCTGGCACATTCTTTGACAAGCGCCGAGCGGCCGGATAGCTTGCGCTTCGGGCAAGTACGCAGTCGGGGGGGTTTGTCGCACGTCGCGAGACTGCGACCACGACGTGCCGCGCCGCGCGGCCTTCGCCCGCCTCTCCTGGAGGGGAGCGGCTCAGAGGACCCGTGGAGGGTCAGCTGCCCAGGCCAGCCGGCCTGGGCGTGTGAAGACGAATGGAGGCAGAAATGATTGGAAAGATTCCAGTGCGCGTCGCCAGGTCGGTCACGGTCGTGCTCGCAACCGCAGCCGTTCTCGCGTGCGCGAGCGCCTCGGCCGGCGCAGCGAGCCTCACGACGGTCTACAGCAACTTCCCGGCGACGCTGCCCGGGAACGTGGTGTCGGAGGCCTTCGAGGCGACGTCGACGTCGCAGTTCGGCGGCGAGGTGCAACTCGCCGGGCCGACGCTCAACGTCACGAAGGTTACGGTCGCGATGAGCAGCTGGGCCTGTCAGAGCGGCGGCGCCGAAGACGGGTCGTGCGTGAGCGCGAGCGGCGCGAAGTTCGAATGGCCGTTGACGCTTCACATCTACACGCCCGGCGCCGGCGACGCGGTCGGCACGCAGATCGCCAGCCTGACGAAGACGTTCAAGATTCCCTACCGCCCGTCGGCCAACGCGACGAAGTGCGCCGGCAACGGCGGCTGGTTCAAGCAGGGAAGCTGCTTCCACGGCAAGCTGTTCAAGGTCACGTTCGCGCTGAAAGGCGTATCGATCCCGAGCAAGGCGATCGTCAGCGTGTCGTTCAACACGACTGACTACGGCGCCGAACCGACGCACGTCCTGGGGCCGTACGACTCGCTGAACCTCGGCGGCTTCGAAGGCGCGCCGTCGGTCGGGAGCGACCCGCAGCCGGCGAGCGACTACATCGACTCGCTGTGGGCGGGCGCGTACTGCGACAACGGCGTCGCGGGCACGGGCTCGTTCCGGTTCGACCCGGCGTTGCCGAGCTGTGTCGGGCCGAGCGACAACTTCGACAACGAAGGCCTGCAGCCCGGGATCGCGATCGCGACCGGCTGAGCAGTCCGGCGCGACGAGCGCCGTTTCGGATCGTCGACGGCCTCCGCGGTTTCGCGGGGGCCGTCGTGCTTTCTGAACGACTTGCCGTCGTGCGCGTACGGGCGTCCACCGCCGCGCCGTATCCTCGGCGGCATGTGCGGGCGCTACACGAACACGGCCGGCGTCCAGGAACTGAACGAACGCTTCAAGGTGCCGTTTCCCGGCGAGGCGGGCACGCACCGATACAACATCGCGCCGACCGAAGAGGTGCTCGCGATCGTCGCGCCGAAGGGCGAGCGACAGGCGCGGCTCCTACGCTGGGGGCTCGTGCCGACGTGGGCTGAGGACGTGAAGATCGGCAACCGGATGATCAACGCGAAGATCGAGACCGTCACCGAGCGCCCGGCCTTCCGCAACCTGATCGGCCGCGGCTCGCGCCGCGCGCTGCAGATCGCCGACGGCTACTACGAGTGGCTCAAACCGGAGCGCCGCGGCGAGCCCCGTCAGCCGTTCCTGTTCCGCGTCGACGGCGGCGCGCCGTTCGCGTTCGCCGCGCTGTGGACGCCGGCGAAGATCGGCGGCGAGTGGATCGAGAGCGTCGTGCTGCTGACGACCGACGCCGCGCCTAACCCGGTCGCTGCGACGATTCACGACCGCATGCCGGTGATCCTCGCCGACGAAGATCGCCAGCGGGCGTGGCTCGATCCGGAGCTCGACGCCGACGAAGCGCTCGCGCTGTACGAGCCGCTCGCGCCGTCGCGCCTGACCGCGACGCCCGCCAACCCGGCGCTGAACAAGCCCGGCGCGGCCGACGAGGGTCCGGAGCTGCTGCGCGCCCCGAGCTGAACCGCCGCACGGTCAGTGCAGCTCGGGCAGCCGGTACTTGCGCGTGCGCGGGCAGCGCTCGAGCAGCCCGAGCTCGACGAGCGTCAGCGCGTAGCGGTGCGCCGTGCTCGGGCTCATCTTGAGCTCCTGCGCGAGCTCGACGATCCCGCGCTCGCCGCCGTCGGGCCCGAACCCCGCGAGCAGCGACAGGCCGCGCAGCAGCGAGCGCGACAGGCGCGGGTCCTCGGTGTCGTTCGGCAGATATCCGCGGGCGAGCGCACGCGCACGCGCCGCCGGCGTGTCGTCTTCGCCGCCTGCCTTCGCGCCGGCCCCGTTCGTCCGCGCGCCGCCCTTCGCGCTCGCCCCGTTCGGCCGCTGGCGCGGCGTCGCGAGCGAGTCGGCGACGAGCGCCGAGATGCTCGGCGCGCGCCCGCGCGAGGCGGCGCGCACGACCGAATCGATCTGCGCCGGCGACAGCGTGATCGAGATCGATTCGCGCTCGTGCAGTCGCTGCTTGGACATGCGGCGATGTTCGCATATGCAGACGATCGTCTACAGGGGTGTTTCTGAGTTCGTGCGTGGTGTGCGCAGACGACCGTCTGCGCCGCCATGCATGCCTGCCGGGAGCACAACCCTCCCGGACAAGATGTTCGGTGCATTTAGTTTGGCGTCAACCGCACAACCGCCCAAAGTGTTCGATACGCCGCCATTACGTCCCGCCGCCCCCGCCGGATAGCCTGCGCGCTGATGACGGTGACGGTGACACTGCCCGACGGCAAGCCGCTCGAGCTGCCCGACGGCGCGACGGGCGCCGACGCGGCGGCGGCGATCGGGCCGGGCCTCGCGCGCGCGGCGCTGGCGATCGAGGTGAGTCATCCGGAGGCCGGCGAGGGCCCGCAGCTGCGCGACCTCTCGCGCGCGCTGCCGGACGGCGCGAGCGTGTCGATCGTGACGAACCGCAGCGGCGCGAGCGCGCTCGAGCTGATCCGCCACGACACGGCGCACGTGCTCGCCGAGGCGGTGCTCGAGCTGTACGACGGCGTCAAGATCTCGATCGGGCCGCCGATCGCCGACGGCTTCTACTACGACTTCGAGTTCGCCGACGGCGTCGCGATCTCGCAGGACGACTTCCCGGCGATCGAAGCGCGGATGCGCGAGCACGTCAAGGCCGGCGAGCGCTTCGAGCGGCGCGAGGTGAGCCCGGGCGAGGCGCGCGAGCGCTTCGCGGCCGAAGGGCAGGACTACAAGGTCGAGCTGATCGACGACCTCGTCGCGGCGGCCGAGCACGGGCACCCGCCGCGCGCGCTCGACAGCGTGTCGCTGTACACGAACGGGCCGTTCACGGACCTCTGCCGCGGGCCGCACGCGCCGAGCACGAAGTCGGTCGGCGCGTTCAAGCTGCAGTCGGTCGCCGGCGCGTACTGGCGCGGGGACTCCGAGCGGACGATGCTGACGCGGATCTACGGCACGGCGTTCTTCACGAAGGAGGAACTGGCCGAGCACCTCGAGCGGATCGAGCAGGCCAAGGAACGCGACCACCGCAAGCTCGGGCGCGAGCTCGGGTTGTTCACGTTCTCGGAGGTCTCGCCCGGCGCGGCGTTCTGGCTGCCGGCGGGCACGAGCGTGTTCAACGCGCTCGTCGGCGTCTCGCGCGAGATGGTCGGCGTGCGCGGGTACAGCGAGGTGAAGACGCCGCAGATCTTCGACGCCGAGCTGTGGAAGACCTCAGGGCACTGGGGCAAGTACCGCGAGAACATGTTCACGCTCGACGCCGAGGACCGCGAGATGGGCGTCAAGCCGATGAACTGCCCCGGCCACGCGCACCTGTTCGGCACGTCGCGTCACTCCTATCGCGACCTGCCGGTGCGCTACTACGAGCCGGGGCTGCTGCACCGCAACGAGGCCTCAGGCGTGCTGCACGGCCTGTTGCGCGTGCGCCACTTCGCGCAGGACGACGGGCACATCTTCTGCACCGAGGAGCAGGTCCAGGAGGAGGTGCGCGGCTGCCTCGAGCTGGCGTTCGCGACGTATGCGCTGTTCGACCTCGACGTGCGCCTGGAGCTCTCGACGCGCCCTGACGAGCGGATCGGCGAGGACGAGCTGTGGGACCGCGCCGAGGCGAAGCTCGCGGCGGCGCTCGCCGAGATGGGGCTCGAGTACGAGCTGAACCCCGGCGACGGCGCGTTCTACGGGCCGAAGATCGACATGCACATGACCGACTCGCTCGGGCGTTCGTGGCAGTTGGGAACAGTTCAGCTCGACTACTCGATGCCGGCGCGCTTCGGGCTTGCGTACACCGGCGCCGACAACCACGAGCACACGCCGGTGATGATCCACCGCGCGGCGTTCGGCTCGTACGAGCGCTTCATCGGGATCATGCTCGAGCACTACGCCGGCGAGCTGCCGCTGTGGCTCGCGCCGGTGCAGGCGATCGTCCTGCCGGTGTCCGATCGGTTCAACGAATACGGGGAGGACGTGCGACGCGAGCTGCGCGGGCGCGGCGTGCGGGTCGAGCTCGACGATCGCAACGAGTCGGTCGGCCGCAAGATCCGCGAGGCGGAGCTGCGCAAGGTCCCGTACATGCTGATCGTCGGCGAGCGCGAGCAGGCGGATGGGACGGTCTCGGTGCGCGAGCATCGCGGCGGTGACAGCGGCGCGAGCACGGTCGAAAAGTTCACAGACGGCCTACGTGGGGAGCTATACTCACCGGCCTTGCAGCCACGCAAATCTCCAGAGCGCGACGCTTAGCCGCTTGAAGCGCGTTCAAGACAGCTAGTGCCGGTTCCGCGTAGGTTCGACCGGCGCCCGCCCGAGCGGGACACGACGAGGATCAACGAGCGCATCCGCGTTCCCGAGGTCCGCCTGATCGACGACGAGGGCAACCAGGTCGGCGTGCTGAAGACGCCCGACGCGCTCGCGTTCGCGCAGGAACGCGAGCTCGATCTCGTCGAGGTCGCGCCGGAGGCGCGCCCGCCGGTGTGCCGCGTGCTCGACTACTCGAAGTACAAGTACGAGCAGGCGCAGAAGGTCAAGCAGGCGCGCAAGCACCAGCAGCAGATCACGGTGCGCGAGATCAAGTTCCGACCGAAGATCGCCGAGCACGACTACGACACGAAGAAGCACCACGTCGAGCGCTTCCTGCGCCACAAGGACAAGGTCAAGGTGACGATCATGTTCCGCGGGCGCGAGGTGACGCACCCCGAGCGCGGCACGGCGATCCTCGACCGGCTCGCCGAGGAGCTCTCCGAGCTCGGCGTCGTCGAGCAGCGCCCGATGCAGGAAGGGCGCAACATGACGATGATGATGGGACCGTCGAAGGCCGTCCTGTCGGGCAAGGCCGGCGTCGGGGAGGCCGCCGAGGAGGTCTTCACCGAAGGCGAGACCGGCGACGTCGCCGAGAAGGCGCTCGAGTCGCCGCTCGGCGAGGAGGCCGTCGCCGACGCGCAGGCGGCCGTCGACGGCAAGCAGCCGGCGCCCGCAACGGACGTGGCAGACGCGGCCGATGCGCCCGACGCGGGCGATACCGCGCCCGCGGACCCGGCCGTGTCATAATCGTCGGCTCCGTCATGCCCAAGATGAAGACCCACTCCGGCGCGAAGAAGCGCTTCAAGATCACCGGCTCCGGCAAGGTGCGCGGTCGGCACCCGTTCACGAGCCACATCCTCGAGAAGAAGTCGCCGAAAAAGAAGCGTGCGCTGGGCGCGCCGAAGATGATCAACGAGCACGACGAACCGCGGATCAAGCGGATGCTGGGGGTCGGTAGCAAGTGACGCGCGTCAAGCGGTCAGTCCACGCGCGCAAGAAGCGGCGCGCGACGCTCGAGCTGACGAAGGGCTTCCGCGGCGAGGCGCACTCGAACTACAAGCGCGCCAAGGAGGCGCTGATGAAGGCGGACGCGTACGCGTACCGCGATCGGCGCAACCGCAAGCGCGACTTCCGTCGCCTGTGGATCACGAGGATCAACGCCGCGGCGCGGCAGAACGGGATGAGCTACTCGCAGTTCATGCACGGGCTGTCGCTGGCCGGCGTCGAGCTCGACCGCAAGGTGCTCGCGGACATCGCCGTGCGCGACGCCGACACGTTCCGACGTTTTGCCGAGACCGCCCGCGAGGCGTCGGCTGCCTGACCCGGCAATCGACATCGGCAAGCCTCTCGGGCGTCGTTCTCACCAGGACGGCGCCTTTTTTTGTGCCACGACACGATCCGACACGAACCGATCGACACACGAACCGACCGACACCGCCTGCTCACCACGACACAGCATGACCACCGAGACCGCGAGATGACCCACATCAGCTCTTCGCAGAACCCGAGGGTGAAGGCGCTCAAGCGCCTGGCGACGCGGCGCGAGCGCGCGCGCAGCGGACGGTTCGCGGCCGAGGGCGAGGACCTCGTGGCGGCGGCGCGCGAGGCCGGCCGGCCGGCTGTCGAGGGCTTTCGGCTCGCGGGGTCGGGCGCCGGCGAGGAGGGCTTTCACGAGGTCGAGGCGGACGTGCTGCGGTCGGTGTCGACGCTCGGGTCGGGGACGCGCGTGATCGGCGTGTACGAGCAGCGCTGGGGCGAGCCGGTCGGGCCGCTGTGCGTGTACCTGCACGGCGTCGCGGACCCGGGCAACGTCGGCACGATCCTGCGCTCGGCGCAGGCGTTCGGCGCGTCGTGCGTCGCGCTCGGACCGGGCTGCGCCGATCCGCACGCGCCGAAGGCGATGCGCGCGAGCATGGGGTCGATCTTCGCGGTGTCGCTCGCGCGCGTGCGCGACGTAGGTGAGCTGCCGGGCGAGCGCGTCGCGCTCGACGCGGGCGCGGCTGAGGTCCTGCGCGGGTCGGGGGCTGGGCCCGACGGCGACGGCGACGGCCCGGCAGGCGGATTGACGCTGCTGATCGGCGCCGAGCGCGATGGACTGCCGGAGCAGGTGCTCGCGGCGTGCGAGCGCAGGGCGCGGATCGCGATCCGCTCGGAGTCGCTCAACGCGGCGATGGCGGCGACGGTGGCGCTGTACGAGGTCACGCGCGGCACGATGCCGGCAAAGCTCACGCGGGACGGCGACGCCGCGCCCGCCTCATCTAGGGTCCGCGGACGATGATCGAGCGGATCGAGGAGCTGCGGGGCCAGGCGGAGGCGGAGATCGCGGCGGCGAGCGACGGCGAGGCGCTGAACGAGCTGCGCGTGCGCTACCTCGGGCGCAAGGCCGAGCTGCCGCAGATGCTGCGCGGCGTCGCGCAGCTGCCGCCGGAGCAGCGCGGCGCGGTCGGCAAGGCGGCGAACGAGGCGCGCCAGGCGCTCGAGGCGCTGATCGAGGCGCGCGGCGAGCAGCTCGGCGGCGCGGAGCTCGAGCGCCGGCTGCAGGCGGACCGCGTCGACGTGACGCTGCCGGGCGCGCCGCCGCAGCCGATCGGGCGGCTGCACCTGCTGACGCGGGTGCGGCGCGAGCTCGAAGACATCTTCGTCGGGCTCGGGTTCACGGTGATGGAGGGGCCGGAGGTGGAGACGGTTCACTACAACTTCGACGCGCTCAACCACAGCCCGACGCACCCGGCGCGGGCGCGGACGGACACGTTCTACGTCGAGCGCCACGAGCTGCTTGAGCCGTCCTCGCCGCCGCCGGGCCAGCCGCCGTCGGCGCTGGCGGCGGAGGAGCTCGTGCTGCGCACGCACACGTCGCCGATGCAGGTGCGCGCGATGGAGGCGCATCCGCCGCCGCTGTACGTGGTGATCCCGGGGCGCGTGTACCGGCCGGACTCGGACGCGACGCACACGCCGCAGTTCCACCAGATCGAGGGGTTGGCGGTCGACGAGGACATCACGCTCGCGGACCTGAAGGGGACGCTGCTGACGTTCGCGCGCGCGGTGTTCGGCGACGAGCGCGACGTGCGCCTGCGCCCGCATTTCTTCCCGTTCACGGAGCCGAGCGTCGAGGTCGACGTGTCGTGCTTCAACTGCGACGGCAGGGGGTTCTTGCGCGACGGATCGCGCTGTCACCTGTGCAAGGGCGAGGGCTGGCTCGAGGTGCTGGGCGCGGGCGAGGTCGATCCGAACGTGTACGCGTACGTGCCGACGACCGACGCCAACGCCCCCGGGTACGACCCCGAGAAGGTGCAGGGTTTCGCGTGGGGGATGGGCGTCGAGCGGATCGCGATGCTCAAGCACGGCGTGCCCGACCTGCGCCTGTACTACGACAACGACATGCGGTTCCTGGAGCAGTTCTGATGCGCGTCCCGCTGAACTGGCTGCGCGAGTACTGCGACCCGCGCCTCGACGTGCAGGCGATCGAGGAGCGCCTGACGATGACGGGCACGAAGGTCGAGGCGATCCACCACCACGGCGTGCCCGACGCGGAGGGGTTCGTCGTCGGGCACGTGCTCGACGTGCAGCCGCACCCGGACGCCGACCGCCTGCGCGTGTGCACGGTGGCGCTCGGTGATGGAGCAAGCCCCGAGAACGAAGCCGGCGCGGACGCGGGTCCGGCGACGATCGTGTGCGGCGCGCCGAACGTCGCGGCGGGGCAGACGGTCGCGGTGGCGACGCCGGGCGCGACGATGCCCGACGGGACGAAGCTGAAGCGGGCGAAGCTGCGCGGCGTCGTCTCCGAAGGGATGATCCTCGCCGAGAACGAGCTCGAGCTCGGGGCGGGCGGCGAGGGGATCATGGTGCTCGACGGTCTGTCGCTCGACGCGGAGCTCGCGCCGGGGACGCCGCTGGCCGAAGTGCTGCCGATCGCGACGGAGGTGCTCGAGCTCGAAGATCACGCCGAACCGGCCGGACTGCCTCGGCGTGTACGGCGTCGCGCGCGAGCTGCACGCGGCGACGGGCGCGGCGCTGTCGGCGGAGCCATGGGTGGACGACGCCGGCTCGCAGGGCGCGGTTGCTGGCGCGGACGTCAGCGTCGAGTGCCCGGACCTGTGCCCGCGGTTCACGGCGCGCGTGTTCGAGGACGTGACGGTCGGCCCGTCGCCGCTGTGGCTGCAGGCGCGGCTGATCGCGGCGGGGCAGCGGCCGATCAACAACGTCGTCGACGTCACGAACTACGCGATGCTGCTCAGCGGCCAGCCCCTTCACGCGTTCGACCTCGACCGCGTCGCCGGCGCGAAGCTGACGGTGCGCCGCGCGCACGAGGGCGAGCGCGTGCAGACGCTCGACGGGCAGACGCGCGAGCTCGACGCGGGGACGATCGTGATCGACGACGCCGACGGGCCGACGTCGATCGCCGGGCTGATGGGCGGCGCGCGCTCGGAGGTCGCGCCGGAGACGACGCGCGTGCTGCTCGAGGTCGCGACGTGGGACGGGCCGAGCATCCACCGGGCGTCGTGGGCGCTCGGGCTGCGCAGCGAGGCGTCGTCGCGCTTCGAGAAGGGGCTGCAGCCGGAGCAGTGCATGCACGCGCAGGCGCTCGCGACGCGACTGATGATCGAGTGCTGCGGCGCGCGCGTGGCGCCGGGGACGATCGACGTCGCCCAGCCGCTGGCGCCGCCGCGCGAGCTGCGCTTGCGCGAGCGCCGCGTGCAGGCGATCCTCGGCGTGCCGATCGCGCTCGCGCGCCAGTGCGAGATCCTCGAAGCGCTCGACTTCGACGCCGTGCCGGTGGCCGACGGGTTGAAGGTGACGGTGCCGGCGCTGCGCCGCGACGACGTCACGCGCGAGATCGACCTGATCGAGGAGGTCGCGCGGATCGACGGCGTCGAGCGCCTGCCGGCGACGCTGCCGGCGCGCCGCGGCGCCGCGGGTCGGCTGACGCACGCGCAGCGCGTGCGCCGCGCGGCCGAGGACGCGATGGCCGGGCGCGGGCTGTACGAGGTCGTCGGCTGGAGCTTCACCGAGCCGGCGCTGCTCGACCGCCTGCTGCTGGGAGCCGACGACCCGCTGCGGCGCGTCGTGCGCGTGCAGAACCCGCTGTCGGACGCGCAGTCGATCATGCGCCCGACGCTGCTCGGGTCGCTGCTCGACGTCGCGTCGTACAACGTCGCGCGCAACGGGCCGGACGTGGCGATCTTCGAGTCGGGCACGGTCTACCGGTCGCCTGAGCCGGTCGCTGAGGACGGTCTCGCCGCGGATGAGCATCACGCGCTCGGCGCGCTCTTGCACGGCGCGCTCGCGCCGCGCGCGTGGCGCGGCGAGCAGCCGCAGGCTGACTTGTTCGCCGCGAAGGCGCTGCTCGGAGGGCTGCTCGACGCGCTGCACGTGCACTGGTCGGTGCAGGAGGCGCAGTGGCCGTTCCTGCACCCGGGACGCAGCGCGGCGGTGATCGCGCGCGCCGCCGGCGACGGGCACGAGCGCGGCGGCGAGCCGCTGTGGCTGGGCTTCGTCGGCGAGGTCCACCCGACGGTCGCCGCGGCGTGGGACTTGGAGCGCACGGCGGCGTTCGCGATCGACGTCGGCAAGCTCGCGACGGTCGCGCCGGAGGTCGTCGCGTTTCGCGCGTTCGGTGCGGTCCCGTCGCTGCGCCAGGACATCGCGGTCGTGCTGCCGGAGGCGGTCAGCGCGCGCGAGGTGCTGCACGCGCTGCGCAAGGCCGGCGGCGAGACGCTCGAGGACGCGCGGGTGTTCGACGTGTACACGGGCGCGCAGGTCGGCGAGGGCCGGCGTTCGCTCGCGCTCGCGCTGACGTTCCGCGCCGAGGATCGGACGCTGACCGACGAGGACGTCGCGCCGGTGCGCGAGCGGATCGTCGCGGCGCTGGCCGAGCTGGGCGGTGAGCTGCGTGGCTGAGCGCACGTCAACGCGCTCCGCGCTCGGCGCGCCGCCGGCGCAGGTCTTCGCGCCCGGCTCGCCGCGCGTGCTCGTCGCCGGCGCGACGGGCTTCGCGGGCGCACTCGCGGCGCACCTGCTGTGGCGCCATCCGCGCTTCGAGCTGACGGCGGTGACCGGGCGCTCGGAGGTCGGGCGACGCCTCGACGATCTGTATCCGCGCTACCGCGTGCCGCTCGAGCTCGCCGAGCTCGATGTCGACGCGCTCGGCGAGCTCGACGCGGCGATCGTCGCTTACCCGCACGCCGCGGCGGCGCCGACGGTCGCGGCGCTGCGCGAGCGCGGCGCACGCGTGGTCGACCTCAGCGCCGACTTCCGCCTCTCCTCGCTTCAGACGTACGAGCGCTGGTACGGCGAGCATCCGCGCCCGGAGCTGCTCTCCGAAGCCGTGTACGGGCTGACCGAGCTGCACCGCGAGGCGATCGCCGGCGCGGGCATCGTCGCAAATCCCGGCTGCTACCCGACGGCGTCGCTGCTCGGCCTCGCGCCGCTCGCGCGCGCGGGGCTGATCGCCGACGTCGTGATCGACGCCAAGCAGGGCATCTCGGGCGCGGGGCGGACGTTCGACGAGACGACGCATCAGTCGATGGCGGGCGAGAACATCGTGCCGTACAAGGTCGCCGAACACCGCCACACGCCGGAGATCGAGGAGCAGCTTCAGCCGCTGCGCGCGGCCGGCGGCGCGAGCGACGAGCTCGCGGTCCTGTTCCAGGCGCACCTCGTGCCGCTCGACCAGGGCGAGCTCGCCGACTGCTACGTGACGACGACACGGCGGGTCGAGGACGCCGAGCTGGGCGAGCTGTACGCAGCGGCGTATGCGGACGAGCCGTTCGTCGAGGTGGTCGGTGCGCCGCCGGGCACGCGCGACGTGCAGGAGACGAACTACTGCCGCGTGTTCGCGAAGGCCGATCCTCACAGCGGCAAGGTGATCGTGCTGTCGGCGATCGACAACCTCTGGAAGGGCACGAGCTCGCAGGCCGTGCAGAACCTCAACGTGATGTTCGGCCTGCCCGAGACCGAGGGGTTGACATGAGCCGCGAGGGCACGAAGCCTTCTGGGGCGAACGTGTTCGGCGGCGCTGCCACGGGCCCGCCGCAGCCGTTCTTCCACTCGCGCTGGGTGGGGGCGCCCGGCCACGTGCGCGACCTTGGACCGGATGCGGGACTGCCGGGGGGCTTCCGCGCGGCCGGCGTCGTCTGCGGGATCAAGCCGAGCGGCAACCACGACCTCGGCCTGCTCGTGTGCGACGCCGAGCAGCCGGTCAGCGCGGCGCGCTTCACCGCGACCGGCGTCCCGGCGGCGCCGGTGATGGTCAGTCAGGAGCGCTGCCGCCTGCACTCGCTGCGCGCCGTGCTCGCCAACTCGGGCTGCGCCAACGCGGCGACCGGCGGGCGTGGGCTCGACGACGCCGCCAAGACGCAGGGCGCGACCGCGATGGCGCTCGGCTGCGAGCCCGCCGAGATCGCGCTCGCCTCGACCGGTGGGATCAGCCATCACCTGCCGGTCGAGAAGATGTTGCACGGGATCCTCGCCGCCGGCCCGGCGCTCGAGCGAGGAGGCGATGTGAGCTTCCAGCAGGCGATCCAGACGACCGACGCCTCGGAGAAGCGCGCCAACCTGCAGGTCGAGCTGCCCTCGGGCACGGTTCGCCTCAGCGCTCAGTGCAAGGGCGCCGGGATGATCTCGCCGAACTTCGCCACGATGCTCTGCTTCGTCGAGACGGACGCGGCGCTCGAGCCGCAGACGGCCGACCTGCTGCTCGGCGTGTGCGTCAAGCGCTCGTTCGACCGCGTCTCGGTCGACGGCCAGCTCTCGACCAACGACACCGCGATCCTGATCTGCTCGGGCGCGAGCGGTGTGCGCGTCGCGCCCGAGAGCGAGGACGAGCGGCTGCTCGGCGAGGCGCTCGATGCGCTGCTGCGCCAGCTCGCGATCATGATGGTCGCCGACGGCGAGGGCGCCGAGCGGATCTGCCGCGTGATCGTGCGCGGCGGGCATCTGCCGAGCGTCGAGGCGACCGCGCGCGCGGTCGCCAACTCGTCGCTCGTGAAAACGGCGCTGAACGGCGCCGACCCGAACTGGGGACGGATCGTGCAGGCCGTCGGCGGCGCGCTGCCCGGCACGGCGCCGCTGCCGGTCGAGCTGACGATCGAGGGTATCCCCGTGTGCATCGCCGGCGCCGCGATCGGCTACGACGAGCAGACGCTCGCACAGGCTGTGAAGGGCATGGAGATCGAGTACGAGATCGGGCTGCCGGGGGAGGGGGCCGAGACCGAGGTGTTCTTCTCCGACCTCGGGCACGAGTACATCCGAATCAACGCCGAGTACACGACATGAGAGGCGGCAGATGCCATGCGTGACGTAGGGACGCTGCTCGAGGCGCTGCCTTACATCAGGGAGTTCCACGGCAAGACGGTCGTGATCAAGTACGGCGGCGCCGCGATGGAGGACAAGGCGCTGCGCGAGGAGTTCGCGCGCGACGTCGTGCTGCTCAAGTACGTCGGCCTGAACCCGATCGTCGTGCACGGCGGCGGCCCGGAGATCAGCGCCTACATGGAGCGACTCGGCATCCCGATCGAGTTCGTCGGCGGCCTTCGCGTCTCCGACGAGGACACGGTCGAGGTCGCGAAGATGGTGTTGATGGGGAAGATCAACAAGGAGATCGTGCTGCGCCTGAACCGCCACGGGCAACCTGCCGTCGGGCTGTGCGGCGACGACGGCTCGCTGTTCCGCGTCGCGCGTCGGACGGCGCCCGGCGGCGAGGACATCGGCTTCGTCGGGCGGATCGAGCGCGTCAACGTCGGCGTGATCGAGCACGTCGCGAGCGATTACATCCCGGTGATCGCGTCGGTCGGCGCCGATCGCGAGGGGCTGTCGTACAACGTCAACGCCGACGAGGCCGCTGGCGCGGTCGCCGCGGCGCTCGGCGCGTACAAGGTGATCTTCCTGACCGACGTGCCCGGCTGGCTTGCCGACCCGGACGATCGCGACAGCCGGATCGCGCGCGCGAGCACCGAGCGCGTGCGCGAGGCGCTGCCGTCGCTCGCCGGCGGCATGCGGCCGAAGCTCGGCGCGTGCGTCGAGGCGATCGACGCCGGCGTCAGCGCCGCGCACATCCTCGACGGGCGCGTCGCGCATTCGCTGCTCTTGGAGCTGTTCACCGACGAAGGGATCGGAACGATGATCGAGGCAACGACATGAGCCTGCTCGACCTGCAGGAGCTCGAGCGCGCGAGCGTGATCGCTTCATACGCGCGCTTCCCCGTCGAGTTCGTCCGCGGCGAGGGGACGCGATTGTGGGACAGCGAGGGCGAGGAGTACCTCGACTTCCTCTGCGGCATCTCGGTGACGAGCCTCGGCCACTGCCACCCGCGGGTGGTGGCGGCGGTGCGTGAGCAGGTTGGGCGGCTGATGCATGTCAGCAATCTGTTCTACACCGAGCCTGGGATGCAACTCGCGCTCCGCCTGTCGCAGTCGAGCCTCGGCGGCAAGGTGTTCTTCTGCAACTCCGGCGCCGAGGCGAACGAGGCGGCGATCAAGCTCGTGCGCAAGGCGCGCCCGGGCGGCGACGTCGTCGTCGTGCTCGGCGCGTTCCACGGCCGCACGTACGGCTCGCTGTCGGCGACGCCGCAGGAGTCCAAGCAGGCGCCGTTTGCGCCGCTCGTGCCGGGCTTCCGTCCGGTCGACCCGACGCCCGAGGCGATCGCGGCGGCCGTCGACGAGCGCACGGCCGCGCTCATGCTCGAGCCGATCCAGGGCGAGAGCGGCGTCAACGTGCTCTCCGCCGAGTGCCTGCACGCGGCGCGCACCGCGTGCGACGAGCACGGCGCGGCGCTCGTGTTCGACGAAGTGCAGGCCGGCATGGGCCGCACGGGCACGCTGTGGGCGTACGAGCAGACCGGCGTCGTGCCCGACGCGATCACGAGCGCGAAGGCGCTCGGCGGCGGCCTGCCGATCGGCGCGCTCGTCACCGGCCAGCGGTTCGCCGACGTGCTCGCGCCCGGCGACCACGGCTCGACGTTCGCCGGCGGTCCGGTCGTCTCGGCGGCCGCGCTCGCTGCGCTCGAGCTGACCGACGACGAGCAGCTGCTCGCCAACGTCGGCGAGCGCGGCCTGCAGCTCGCTGCCGGCCTCGAGCGCCTGCCGCACGTGACCTCCGTGCGCGGGCGTGGGCTGATGCTCGCGTGCGAACTGGACGTGCCCGCGCCCGAGGTGACGCTCGCCGCGCTGCTCGACCATCGCCTGGTCACCAACGCGACCGGGCCGAGCACGCTGCGGCTGCTGCCGCCGCTGAACGTCAGCGAGGCCGACGTCGATGACGCGCTCGCGCGGCTCGCCGCGGTGCTGGAGAGCAGCTGAGACCGTGCGCCGCGAGCTGCCGGGCGGCTTCGAGCTCGACGACGACCGCGCGCGGATCGACGTCGACGCGGTGCACACGTTCATCAGCACCGAGTCCTACTGGGGCCTCGGGCGCGCGCGCGAGACGGTCGAGCGCGCGATCGCCGGCTCGACGCGCGTCGTCGGCCTGTATCGAGTCGACGAGTCGGGCGCCGGCGCGCAGATCGGCTTCGCGCGCGCGATCTCCGACGGCGTCAGCCTCGCGTACCTCGCCGACGTGTACGTGCTCGCTCCGTATCGCGGCCGCGGGCTCGGCCTCGAGCTCGTGCGCGAGATCGTCGAGCGCTCGTTCGGCGAGGTCCGCTGGATGCTGCACACGGCCGACGCGCACCGGCTGTACGAGAAGCTCGGCTTCAGCGACGAGAAGCCGCCGTACCCGCTGATGGAACGGCCTGCCAAGCGCGTCTCCTCGACCGCGGCGCCGCGTCGCTAGCCTTCCCGGCCGATCCTCCGCCGATGAGCGACCGCACGACAACCCCGCCGACCGCCTCCTACGAGGCCGACCCCGCGTCGGTCCGGCGCGTCCTGTTGCTCTACTCGGGCGGCCTCGACACGAGCGTGATGCTCAAGTGGATCCAGGACGAGTACGACGCCGAGGTCGTCTGCCTGACGGTCAATCTCGGCCAGCCCGGCGAGGACTACGGGGTGATCGAGGGCAAGGCGCTGCGCCTCGGCGCGCTCGAATGCCACGTCGTCGACGCGCGCGAGCAGTTCGCGCGCGAGTACGTCGCGCCGGCGATCAAGGCCAACGCGCTGTACGGCGGCGGCTACCCGCTGTTCACGGCGCTCGGCCGACCGCTGATCGCGAAGCTCGCCGTCGACTACGCGCGCTCCTCCGGCTGCGACACGATCGCGCACGGCTGCACCGGCAAGGGCAACGACCAGGTGCGGATCGAGGGAACGATCGCGACGCTCGCGCCCGAGCTGAAGGTGATCGCTCCGGTGCGCTCTTGGCAGATGGGCCGCGAGGAGGAGATCGCGTACGCGCGCGAGCACGGCATCCCGGTCAAGGGCGGCACCGAGGCGGCGCCGTACTCGATCGACGACAACCTCTGGGGGCGCTCCTCGGAGGGGCGCTGGATCGAGGACCTCGAGCACGCGCCCGAGGACGACGTGTTCCAGCTCGTCACGCGCCCCGAGCTGGCGCCCGACGAGGCCGAGACGGTCGAGATCGAGTTCGAGTGCGGCGTGCCGGTCGCGCTGAACGGCGAGCGCCTCCAGCTCGTCGCGCTGCTCGAAGCCGTCGCCGAGGTCGCCGCGCGCCACGGCGTCGGCATCGTCGACCACATCGAGGACCGCATCGTCGGGCTGAAGGTGCGCGACATCTACGAGGTGCCGGCCGCCGCGATCCTGCTGCCCGCCCACCACGAGCTCGAGCGCCTCGTCGGCACGATCCACCAGAACCAGTTCAAGCCGGCGCTCGACCAGCAGTGGGCGTACCTCGTGTACGCCGGCCTCTGGTGGGAGCCGCTGCGCGGCGACCTCGACGCGTACATGGATCGCGTCAACGAGCGCGTCAGCGGCAGGATCGGCGTCAAGCTGTACAAGGGCCACGCGCGCGTCGTCACGCGCTCCTCGCCGAACGCCGTCTACGACGCCTCGCTCGCGTCGTTCTCGGAGTCCGGCGGGCTCTTCTCGCAGACCGCCTCGCCCGGGTTCATCGAGCTTTGGTCGCTGCAGTCGCGGATGGCTTGGCGGCTGCGCAACGAGGGTGGGGATGACGGCGACGAGTAGGTCTGCTGGGCGCTGGCGCGCTGCTCAGGCCGTGACCGTGCCGGCTGCATGGTGCGGGGAGGGCAGCGCCTCCCCGCGCTCGCGCATGTCCTCTACGTACGCCGCGAGCGCCTCCTCGATGCGCTCCGCTACGTCCGCCCGCGTCTGGCCGAGGGCAACCACCCCGGGGATGTCCGGGATGTACGCGCCCCAGGCGCCGTTCGTTGCTCGCTCGTATATGACTGCGTACTCGATCATCTGAGGTCCCACAGGTTGCTCGCTCGTCGGATGCTAGCGAGAGTCCCGACAGGCACTGTAGTCGCGGCTTGCGATGCAATTCTCGCGCGGATCGGGAGGCTGGCTGCAAAGCGAATCGTTAACGGTTCGCTGGGTACCATGCGCCATGTGAACGGCAACGGCTACAAGCTGCTGGGCTTCGTGGTCTGGCGCGGCGCCAAGTGGTACGCGCGCAAACGCCTGCCGTCCAGGCGCTCCGTCGCGCTCGTCGCCGTCGGCGGGCTGCTCGTGGTCGCGGCCGCCGGCGCGATCGCCAAGCGCCCCGCCTGAGCGCCCCGACGTCCGCTTCCAGGCGTAGGTTTGCGGACTGTGATCGCCGAGGGAAACGAGACGCCGGGCGGCGACGCCGCCGGCGGCGAGGGCCGCGGACGCCGCAGCGAGGGCGACCTGCTGGCCGAACGCCGCGCGCGCCGCGCGGCCGAATCGGGCGAGCACGCATTGACGCTGCGCGCGGAGGCCGCCGAGGCGACGGTGCGCACGCTCGAGACGCACGTCGCGAGCCTGCAGCAGCGGTTGCGCGACGCCGAGGAGGAGGCGCGTCGGCTCGCGGAGCTGCTCGACGCGGCGCAGGCCGCACGCGCGGCCGAACGCTCCGGGGATCGTGACCCAAGCTTGGGCACGCCGGCCGCGTCGGCGGCGCTCGAGCGCGAGCTGCAGCGCGCGACGCAGCGCGAGTACGCCGAGCAGCGGCTGCGGATCGAGGCCGAAGAGCGCGCGGCCGAGCGCGAGCGCGAGGCGCGCGCGGAGCTCGATCGGCTGAGTCGTCGCGTGAGCGCCGGCGAGCGCGACGTCGAGGCGCTCGCCGCGCGGCTGGAGACAGCCGAGCGCGAGCTCGCCGAGGCCGAGCAGTCGGCGGCGGCCGAGCGCGCCGCGGCGGCACGCGCCGAGCGCGCGCTGCGCGCGCGGCTCGACGAGCTCGAGCGCCGCGCCGAGGACCTCGAAGACGTGCTCGCGCAGGAGCGCTCCGCGCGCGGGCGCGCCGAGCGGGCGCTCGAGCAGCTGCGCAGCGCGCAGCGCACGGCGCAGGCGCTGCTCGGCGGCCTGGCCGAGACGGTCGCCGGCCTGCGCGAGGCGGCGATGCGCGAGACGCCCGCCCCACCGACCGCGCCGTCGCCGACGGCGCCACTGCCGGCCGCACCACCGCCGGCCGCAGCGGAGACGCCGCGCGCGCCGGCGCCGCCGCCCGACCTGCGTCCACCGCGCGAACGCGAGCGGCTCGTCGCGGCGCAGGGCGGCGAGATGGCGGAGGCGCTGGCGGCCGCCGTCGAGCGGCTGCGCGCGCGCGTCGAGGAGCAGGCGCCGCCGGCCGCGACGACGCCTGCGCCGCAGCGCGCGCTGCTCCCGTCGCACAAGCACGCGATGTCGATGATCGGACGCGCGCGCCTGCGCGTGCGGCTGCGTCGCGAACGACGCAAACAGCGGATCTGAGCCCGCCCGGCCCGCTCGTCTCCGCCGCCGCGACACATAACATCGAGGGACGTTGAGCGACCAAGCCTGCGCCCACCTCCACGTCCACTCCGAGTACTCGCTGCTCGACGGCGCATGCAAGATCGAGGCGCTCGCGAAGCGCGCTGCGGAGTTCGGCCAGCCGGCGCTCGGGCTGACCGACCACGGCGTGATGAACGGCGCCGTCGAGCTCTATCAGGCGTGCAGGAAGCACGACGTCAAGCCGATCCTCGGCTGTGAGATCTACCTCGTCGACGACCACGCGGCGCGCGGTCCGGGCCGCACCGAGCGCAACCACTTGACGCTGCTCGCGTCGAACGACGTCGGCTACCGCAATCTCGTCAAGCTCTCCTCGGCGGGCTTCCTCGACGGCCTGCAGCGCGGCAAGCCGTCGGTCGACATGGGCCTGATCGAGCGCTACTCGGAGGGCGTGATCGCGCTCACCGGGTGCCTGGCGTCGCGCTTCTGCCAGCGGCTGCTCGAGGACCGCGACGGCGAGGCGCGCGCGCACGTCGACGAGCTGCGCAACGTGTTCGGCGCCGAGAACGTCTACTTTGAGGTGCAGAAGAACGGGCTCGCCGAGCAGGACAAGTGCAACGAGGGGATCGTCCGGATCGCGCGCGAGCTCGGCGCCGGCCTCGTCGGCACCGGCGACGTGCACTACCTGCGCCGCGAGGACTACGACCACCACACGGCGTTGCTGTGCGTGCAGACGAAGAGCACGATCGCGCAGCCGAAGCTGACGTTCGACACGAACGAGTTCTACCTGCGCGACAGCGGCGAAATGATCGCCGCGTTCGCCGAGTGGCCGGAGGCGGTCGCGAACACGCTGGAGATCGCCGAGCGCTGCAACGTCGAGCTCGAGCTCGGCAAGCAGCTGATCCCGAGCTTCCAGACGCCGGACGGCTCCGACGAGCGCTCCTACCTGCGCGCCCGCGTCGAAGACGGCCTGATCCTGCGCTACGGCGACCCGGTGCCGGCGGAGGCCGTCGAGCGGATGGAGATGGAGCTCGACGTGATCGATCGAATGGGCTTCAACGCGTACTTCCTGATCGTCTGGGACTTCGTCAAGTACGCGAAGGAGAACGGCATCGCGGTCGGCCCGGGACGCGGCTCGGCGGCGGGCTCGATCGTCGCGTACTGCCTGGCGATCACCGACGTCGACCCGCTCGAGTACGACCTGCTGTTCGAGCGCTTCCTGAACCCCGAGCGCGTGTCGATGCCGGACATCGACATCGACTTCTCGGTGCGCGGGCGCGAGCGCGTGATGCGCTACGTGACCGAGAAGTACGGCCGCGAGTCGGTCGCGCAGATCGTCACGTTCGGCAAGATGTTCCCGCGCGCGGCCACGCGCGACGCCGCGCGCGTGCTGGGCTTCGACTACGGCATCGGCGATCGCCTGGCGAAGCTGATCCCCGACCCGATCATGGGTCGCGCGCCGTCGTTCGAGGAATGCCTGAAGCCCGGCGAAGCGCTGCGCAAGGCGGTCGACGAGGACCCGCAGGCGAAGCAGATCGTCGACGTCGCGCAGGGCCTCGAGGGGATCGTGCGCAACTCGTCGATCCACGCTGCGGCGGTCGTGATCGCCGACCGGCCGCTGACCGACATCGTGCCGCTGCAGCTCGCCGACGCGGGCCTCGACGAGAACGGCGACAAGGTCTTTCGCACGGTGACGCAGTTCTCGATGAAGCCGATCGAGACGATCGGCCTGCTCAAGATGGACTTCCTCGGGCTGCGCAACCTCGACGTGATCGAGGACGCGCTCGACATCATCGAGCGCTCGAGCGGCGAGCGCCCGGACATGACGACGCTGCCGCTCGGCGACGCGCGCACGTACGAGATGCTCGCGCGGGGCGACTCGATCGGCGTGTTTCAGTTCGAGTCCGAGGGCATGCGCGAGGCGCTGAAGAAGGTCTGCCCGGACGAGTTCAACGACCTCGTCGCGCTCGGCGCGCTGTACCGGCCGGGGGCGATGGACCAGATCCCGGCATACGCCAGGGGCAAGCGCAACCCGCAGTCGATCTCCTATGCCGACGAGCGCCTGCGCCCGATCCTCGAGTCCTCCAACGGCGTGATCATCTACCAGGAGCAGGCGATGCAGGTCTCCAAGGAGCTCGCCGGCTTCTCGGGCGCCAAGGCGGACGATCTGCGCAAGGCGATCGGCAAGAAGAACCGCGCCGCGATGGCCGCGCTGAAGCCGGAGTTCGTCGACGGCTGCCGTGCCTCGGGCACGAGCACGGAGACGATCGAGTTCCTCTGGCAGACGAACGAAAAGTCGGCCGACTACTCGTTCAACAAGAGTCACGCGGCGTGCTACGCGCTGATCTCCTACCGCACGGCGTGGCTGAAGGCGAACTACCCGGCCGAGTACATGGCCGCGCTGATCTCGTCGGTGATGTCGACGAAGGACAAGGTGCCGTTCTTCGTCGCGCGCTGCGAGGAGATGGGGATCGAGATCCTGCCGCCCGACGTCAACCTCTCAGACCACGAGTTCACGGTCGACTCGGGCGACGGGCAGGGCGGCGTCGGCAACATCCGCTTCGGCCTCGACGCGGTCAAGGGCGTCGGCTACCAGGCGGTCGAGGCGATCAAGCGCGCGCGCGAGGAGGGCGGCGAGTTCACGTCGCTGTGGGACTTCTGCGAGCGCGTCGACAACCGTGCGGTCAACAAGAAGGCGATCGAGGCGCTGATCAAGTGCGGCGCGCTCGGCTCGACCGGCGCGAGCCGCAAGGGGATGATGGCGGTACTCGAGCAGGCGCAGGCGGCCGGCCAGCAGATCCAGCAGGACGCGCAGATCGGCCAGGGCTCGATCTTCGACCTCGAGGACGCGGCGCCGTCGGCCGACTCGGCGGCGCCGGGCGCGGGGCTGATCAGGCCGGTGCACCCGCCGATCTCCGGCGAGGAGTATGACCAGGCCGAGCTGCTCGCCGTCGAGAAGGAGGCGATCGGGCTGTTCATCTCGGCGCATCCGCTGAAGCCGCTGCGCGAGGCGCTGCGCGCGCGCGTCGACTGCCCGCTCGCGGCGCTCGCCGACCGCCGCGACAAGGACTGGGTGACGGTCGGCGGGATCATCGTCGAGGCGAAGAAGATCCGCACGCGCAACGGCGACCACATGATGTTCGCGACGCTCGACGACCTCGCTGGCAGCGTCGAGATGCTCGTGTTCGGCAAGGCGCTGGCCGAGTGCGAGTCGGCGCTCGCGGTCGACGAGGTCGTACTCGTGAAGGGCCGCGTCGATCACAAGGAAGCGGGCAAGACGTGCCTGATCGTGCAGAGCGTCGAGCCGTTCGCGCCGAACGAGGATGAGATCGACGCGGCGCGCGCGAGCAGCGAGGCGGCGACGGCGCTCGCGCAGCCGTTGCGGCTGAACGTCCACGCGAGCGCGCTGTGCGCGGGGCTGATCGAGGACCTCAAGCATGCGATCGAGAGCTTCCCGGGCCCGGCCGAGGTGCTGCTCGAGATCGACACGAGCGCCGGCATGCGCCGGCTGCGCCTCGGCGAGGCCTTCCGCGTGCAGCACACGCCGACGCTGCGTGCCGAGCTCGACAACGTGCTCGCGGCACTGCCGATGCCGGAGGCGGCGACCGCCTAAGGCGACTTGCGGAGCTTCGCCCGAGCGGCGATCCCTTGCTCGCGCAGCCGGTTCGCGAGCTTGATTTCCTCGCGTTTCGGCCCGTCGCGGTTCTCGCCGGGCGTCTCGAGGATGCACGGCAGCTTCTGCAGCGAGGGGGCAGAGAGAAACGCGGCGCAGCCCTTGCGTCCGAGCTCGCCGTCGCCGATGTTCGCGTGCCGGTCGCGGTTCGAGCCGAGCGGCGTCTGCGAGTCGTTGAGGTGCAGCGAGCGGACCGTGCCGCGGCCGAGCGCGCGGGTTGACTCGCGCAGGACGGCGCCGAGCTTCTGCGGCGTGCGGATGTCGTAGCCGGAGGCGAGCAGGTGACAGGAGTCGAGGCAGACGCCGAGGCGCGCGTCGCCGCCGGCGGCGTCGAGCAGCGCGGCGAGCTCGTCGAGCGAGCGTCCGAGCGTGCCGCCGGCGCCGGCGGTGTTCTCGAGGTGCAGCTCGCAGCCCTCGCTGTCGCCGAGTGCGGCGGCGATCGTCTCGCCGGCGCGGGCGATCGCGTCGCCGACGTGTCCGGTCTTGGCCGAGCCGGGGTGCAGCACGACGGCGCTCGCGCCGATCGCGCGGCCGACGCGCAGCGAGTGCGTCAGCGAAGTGAGCGATTTGGCGCGGATGTCGGCGTCGTCTGAGGCGCAGTTGAGCAGGTAGACGGCGTGGATCAGGACGGCGTCGATCGGACTGTCGACCATCGCGTCGCGGAACGCGGCGACGTCGTCGTCGCGGTAGGCCGTCGGCTTCCACTGGCG
The DNA here is from genome assembly GCA_963782925.1 of uncultured Solirubrobacteraceae bacterium. GTDB lineage: Bacteria > Actinomycetota > Thermoleophilia > Solirubrobacterales > Solirubrobacteraceae > Palsa-744. Next base: position 22,688 of record CAWALH010000002.1, on the reverse strand, counting down.
CGGCGACTGGTTGAAGATCTGGATCGCGCGGCAGCCGCGCTCGACGCCGCGTTCGATCGCCTTCGGCAGGCCGCCCGCGGGCGAGACGTGTGCGCCGATTAGCATGCGAGCGGATTATGAGGGTTCGCTTCGCACCGTCGCCGACCGGCGCGCTCCACATCGGGGGCGCGCGCACGGCGCTGTTCAACTGGCTGCTCGCGCGTCACTTCGGCGGCGCGATGGTGCTGCGGATCGAGAACACCGACCGCGAGCGCTCGACGCCGGAGAACGTCGAGCAGATCCTCGACTCGCTGCGCTGGCTCGAGCTCGACTGGGACGAGGGGCCGATCATGCAGACCGACCGCGACGCGCGCCACCGCGAAGCGCTGCAGGCGCTGCTCGACGCCGACCTCGCGTACCGCTCGAGCGCGACGGCGGATGACGTCAAGGCGTTCAAGGAGCTGTACGGCGCCGACCGCGGCTATCGCGGCGAGCCGGAGGAGACCGGGGCGGTGCGCCTGCGCGTGCCGGCCGACGGCGCGACGGTCGTGCACGACGCGATCCGCGGCGAGACGCGCTTCGAGCACGTGCACATGGACGAGCCGGTGATCGCACGCGCCGACGGCACGGTGCTCTACAACTTCGCCGTCGCGATCGACGACCTCGACGCGCGGATCACGCACGTCGTGCGCGGCGAGGACCACCTGTCGAACACGCCGAAGCAGCTGCTCGTGCTCGAGGCGGCCGAGCGCGTCGGCCTCGGCGAGGGCGCGCCGGTGCCCGAATACGCGCACCTGCCGCTGCTGCACGGCCCGGACGGCAAGAAGCTCTCAAAGCGCCACGGCGCGGCGTCGGTCGGCGAGCTGCGCGACGCGGGGTACGTGCCGGCGGCCGTGCGCAACTACATCGCGCTGCTCGGGTGGGGGTCGGGCGACGATCAGACGGTGCTGTCGACGCCCGAGCTGATCGAGCGCTTCACGCTCGACTCGGTCAGCCGCAACCCGGCGCGCTTCGACGAGGTCAAGCTGCGCTGGCTGAACGGCGTGCAGATCCGCCGGATGGCGCCCGAGCAGCTCGCCGAGCGCGTCGGGTCATACCTTGATGCCAATGGCCATGCGGGATCCCGGGATGACCCGCGGTTTTCGCGCGCGGTCGAGATCAGCCAGGAGAAGATCCACACGCTGGCCGACTTCTGGCCGCTGACGGGCCCGCTGCTCGACGCGCCGGTCGAGGACGCGAAGGCGCGCGAGCGCTGGCTCGACGAGCGCGGTCGTGCGACGCTCGTCGAGGTGCGTGACGCGCTCGCGCGGGCGGAGTCGTTCTCCGAGGCTGACGTCGAGGCGGCGCTCGAAGGCGTGCTCGCGCGCGGGGAGCGCAAGCCGCGCGAGGTCTATCAGCCGCTGCGCGTGGCGCTGTGCGGCACGACGATCTCGCCGGGCATCTTCGAGAGCGTCGCGCTGCTCGGCCGCGAGGAGACGCTGCGGCGGATCGATTCCGCGCTCGCCGGCGCCTCCGCGGGCCAGGCGACCTGCACGAGCTAGACGGCCTCCGCGGGCCAGACGGCCTCCGTCGACTGGACATTTTCCTGACCGCAGGGCTCAATCTCTCGCGGACAGCTGCCGATAGGGGTACGGAGCGGCCCGACACGGACGGTCGAAGATCCAAGTCTGCCCAAGCATGAACGCAACCGCTGCCAAGACAAAGCCCAAGACAGCCACGAAACCGAGCACGAGCGCAACGCCGAAGCCACGGGTGCGCAAGCAGGCGGCGACGCCTGCCGATGGCGCGTCGAGCAACGGCGCCGCCCCGGCGAGCGCTCCGGCCGGCGAGCGCCACCAGAACGAGGGTCACGGCCGTCGCCTGACGATGGCGTTCGAAGCGCTCGAGGCGTTCCCGGCGCTGGCGGAGTCGCGCGACCGGCTGATCTCGGTCGTCTCGAAAGACCACGTCGCGACGGCTGACGTCGTGACGGCGGTCGAGTCGGACGTGGCGCTGATCATCGCGGTGCTGCGCCTGGCCAACCAGGCGCAGGGCGGCCGCGGTCGCGTCGACACGGCGGTGGCGGCGGTCGAGCTGCTGACGCCGCAGACGGTGCAGGGGCTTGCCGCGCGCGTGCGCACGTTCGACTTCTTCGAGCGCTCGAGCGTGTGGGAGGCGGCGCCGGAGCGCTTTCGCCTGCACGCGCTGGCGACGCAGCACGCGGCCGACCGGATCGCGGCGGAGGTCGGCTTCGAGCACCGCGACCGATTGACGGCGACGAGCCTGCTGCACGACATCGGCAAGCTCGTGCTGCTGCACGCGTATCCGGGCTACCCGTCTCAGGTCCACCGCGGCGCGCGGACGCCGGAGGAAAGGATCCACCAGGAGCGGCGCGAGCTGGGCGTCGACCACGCGCTGGTCGGCGGCGTGCTCGCGCGACGCTGGGGGCTGCCGGCGAGCATCGCGTCGACGATCGAGCGCCACCACAACACCGACGCTGAGGGCGAGGCGGCGTTCGTGCGCCTCGCGGACATGCTCGCGCACTACGAGCAGGGCGCGCCGGTGTCGCCGGCTGAAATGCTGCGCACGGCGCGCGCCGTCGGGCTAGGCCCGGCCGAGCTGCGGCGCGTGATGTACGAACTTCCGAGCGCGCCGAGCCAGCGCCGCCGCCACGTCGACCCGTGCCCGCTGTCGGGCCGCGAGCTGAGCGTGCTTCAGCGCCTGGCCGAGGGCAAGGTGTACAAGCAGATCGCGCACGAGCTGACGCTGTCGACGAGCACGGTGCGCACGCACCTGCACAACATCTACGGCAAGCTCGGCGCGGTCGACCGCGCGCAGGCGGTTCTGATCGCCACCGAGCGCGGCTGGCTGTAGCTCTTTCCGCCGCACTGGCGCGACGCGTGCCGCGTGGCCCTGTCGGTGGCGTGTTGCGTAGCATCGCTGTTGTGATGTCCGCGTGATCTCGATCACGAGCAAGTCCCCGTACGCGGTGCTGGCGCTGGCCGAGCTGGCGCGCAGCTCGGGGACCGAGCCGGTGCCGATCGGCGAGCTGGCGCGCAAGCGCGACGTGCCGGTGCAGTTCCTCGAGCAGCTGTTCGCGGTGCTGCGGCGCGCGGGCGTGATCAGCTCGCAGCGCGGGGTCAAGGGCGGCTACCGCTTCGCGCGCGACCCGTCGAGCGTGACGGTGCTGGAGATCGTCGAGCTGCTCGACGGCCCGCTCGGGCGCGACGCGGAGGGACCGTTCGCGGACGCGGCGGCGGCGGCGCGCAAGGTGCTCGCGGAGACGACGATCGCGGATGTGATCGAGCGCGAGCTGCGCGAAGCGGGCGCGAGCATGTACCACATCTGACGCAGCTCGCGCCCCCGCCGTTCCGACGCGTGCCCAAGAAACGCACCGTCCATTGACTTCGCGTCATGTTGCGTTTACTTTGCGTGGCGGAGACACGCGCTGAGCGCGCGGGGGTCGGTGGTGCGGGATGCGCACGCCGGCACGCGCGACGACGCAGACAAGGTACGGAGGATCATGGATCACGGACCGGTGAGTCCGCCGCAAGCGATGGATCGCTCGATCACCGGAGCCCGCAGCGGGCTCGGCGGGGGGCGTCAGCCGACCGGCCGCGGGCCGGTCGGGCAGACGCGCACGCGCCGGCAGACGCGCACGCGCCGGCAGATGCGCCGGCGCGGGCCGCTGCTGCTCGGCGTGCTCGTGCTGGCGCTCGTCGCGCTCGCGATCGCGCCGCTCGGCACGAACGCCGCGAAGACGGGCTACGTGCTGGTGCAGCAGGGCGGCAAGCTGCCGAGTGTGGGCGAGAATCCGGGCGGACGCCTGGGGTCGAGCGCGGCGCTGTCGGCGGACGGCGGCACGCTGATCGTGGGCGCGCCGAAGGATGGCCGCGGCGCGGTGTACGTGTACACGCGGTCGGGGTCTACGTGGACGCAGCAGGGCGCGAGGCTGACGCCGGGCGAAGTCGCGGGCGAAGGCGAATGCACGACGGGCAGCTCGGGATGCTCGAGCGAATGCACGGAAGAACCGGCGGAAGCGGGCGAAGGCGCGAGCGAATGCGCGTTCGGCAGCAGCGTGGCGCTGTCGGCCGACGGCGACACGGCGCTCGTCGGCGACCCGTCGGCGACGTCGGCGCCGGGAGCGGTGTGGGTGCTGACGCGCGAAGGCACGACGTGGACGCACACGGCGACGCTGGTCGGCAAACCGATCGAAGCCGGCGAAGAAGCCGACGAAGGACGCTTCGGCCGCAGCGTGGCGCTGTCGGCGGACGGTGCGACGGCGCTGATCGGGGATCCGTCGGCGAAGGGCCAGCGCGGGAGCGCGTGGGTGTTCGTTCGCGAAGGCACGACGTGGACGCCGCAGAAGGAGCTGACGGACGAGGAAGAAAGCGAAACGGCGCACGTCGGACGCAGCGTCGCGCTGTCGAGCGACGGCGCGACGGCGATCGCGGGCGGCCCTGGCGATGAAAACTTCACGGGCGCGGCGTGGACGTTCAAGCTGGGCAAGACGGGATGGGAACAGCAGCCGGGCAAGCTGCGTGGCGAAGGCGTGCTCCCGAACAACCACTTCGGCAAGACCGTCGCGCTGTCGGCCGACGGCGGCACGGCGCTGGTCAGCGCGCAGGACGCGGAAGGCGAGCGCGGTGCGGTGTGGGCGTTCGTCTCCTCTGGCGGCGCGTTTGCCGAGCAGGGGCCGGAGATCGGTGCGAACGTGGGGACGGGCCCTGACTGGGAAGGACGCTTCGGGACGAGCATGGCGCTGTCGGCCGACGGTGACACGGCGCTGATCGGCGCGCCGCGCGCGCGGCAGGGGATCGGGACGGTGACGGTGCTGACGCGCGAAGGCACGACGTGGACGCGCCTGTCGCAGGGGCTCGGGGGCGACGACGCGAAGGGCAGGGGGTGGCTCGGCACGGCGGTCGCGCTGTCGGGCGATGCGTCGGTCGCGGCGGTGGGCGCGCCGCGCGATCAGACGAGCATGGGCGCGGCGTGGGTGTTCGCTGAACAGCCCGTGGCGACGATCGAAGCGCCGGTCGTGACGAACGTCGTGCCAGACCACGGCTCGACCGCTGGGGGCGCCGAAGTGACGATCGAAGGCAAGAACTTCGAGGAAGTGGAAGAAGTCCTGTTCGGCACGGTGGCGGCGAAGATCACGGCGTCGACGGGCGGGGAAATCTCGGTGGTGACGCCGGCGGCGCCGGCGGGCAAGGTGGACGTGACTGTGAGGACGCCGAAAGGGACGAGCGCGGTGTCGCGCAAGGACGCGTTCGCCTACGAAACGCCCGAAGGCGAAGGCGAAGGCGAAGAACCCGGCGGAGGAGAAGAAGGCAAAGGCGGGTCGAACGAAGAAGCCAAACACGAAACGCCGGGCAGCAGAACGCGGAGCGGCTCGTCGAAGACGGCGGGCGGGGCGTTGGGCGGCGTGCAGGCGTTCATCGCGTCGTCCGGTGCGTGCCGCGTGTCGCTGGCGAAGAAGCGCCTGGCGGTGACGCGCTACCGCAGCGTCGCGCTGCGGCTGGTGCGCACCGGCGCGGGGACGTGCCGCGGCAGCGTCGCGCTGAGCTACAGGATCAAGGCGCAGGGCCGTGGATACACGCTGCGGACGATCGGCGCGGCGAGCTTCTCGATCTCGTCGGCAGCGACGAGTCGGGTGATCGCGGTGAAGCTGAGCAAGGCCGGTCAGAAGTGGCTTCGCGCGCACAGGGGCAAGGGCAACGCGAGCCTGGCGATCGCGCGCGTCGTGCCGGCGCCGACGCTCGCGCAGTCGTCGAGCGTGCGGCTGAGCGTGAAGAGGACGCGCAGGCGCTAGGGGCTTCACTATCGTCCGGGAGACGATGGGTCGAATCCCGATCAACATTTCGGAGCTCGTGGGAGACACGCCGCTGCTGGCGCTGCCGCTGATGCTCGAGGGCACGGCGGCGCAGGAGAACGGCGTCGAGCTGTACGCGAAGCTCGAGTCGTTCAATCCGGGCGGCAGCGTGAAGGACCGGATCGGCGTGGCGATGATCGAGGCGGCCGAGGCGGAGGGACGGATCGAGCCGGGGCGCACGACGATCGTCGAGGCGACGAGCGGCAACACGGGGATCGCGCTGGCGTTCGTGTGCGCGGCGAAGGGGTACGAGCTCGTGCTGACGCTGCCGCAGGGGATGAGCCGCGAGCGCGAGAGCCTGCTGCGGCTGTACGGGGCGCGCGTCGAGGTGACGGAGTCGCTCGGGGGGATGAGCGAGGCGGTGCAGGCGGCGCAGGCGATGGCGCGCGACGCGGACGTGTTCCTGCCCGACCAGTTCACGAACGCGGCGAACCCGCAGGCGCATCGCAGGCGGACGGGGCCGGAGATCGAGCGCGCGCTCGACGGCCGCGTCGACGTGCTGGTGGCGGGCGTGGGAACGGGGGGGACGATCACGGGCGTCGGCGAGTACCTGCGCGAGCGCAACCCGCAACTGAAGGTCGTGGCGGTCGAGCCGGCGAGCTCGGCGGTGCTGTCGGGCGGGCAGCCGGGGCCGCACCGGATCCAGGGGATCGGCGCGGGGTTCGTGCCGCCGGTGCTGAACGTCGAGCTGCTCGACGAGATCGTGCCGGTGTCCGACGACGACGCGATCCAGACGGCGTGGGCGTGCGCACGGCGCGTGGGCCTGCTCGCGGGGATCTCGTGCGGCGCGGCGCTGTGGGCGGCGCTGCGGGTCGCACAGCGGCCGGAGTCGAAGGGCAAGCGAATCGTCGTCGTGATGCCGGACTCCGGCGAGCGCTACGTGTCTCAGGCGTTCTTCGCTCCGTGAGCGCCGATTGAGAGGACGCCCCTGCCGGGGCGATGAGGATGGATGTCGGGCGGCACGGAAGATCGCTGCGCGCACAACGATCTCTGGTTCCGGCGCTACGCTTAGCGCATGGCCGGCCTCGAGCTAGCTCGCGTCGTCAGGGAGGTGCGTCGCGACCTGCAGGCGGCGCGCACGCGCGACCCGGCGGCGCGCGACGTCGGGCAGGTCGAGCTGCTGGCGACGTGGCCGGGGATCCACGCGCTGCTGGCGCATCGGATCGCACACGCGCTGGACGCGGCCGGCGTGCCGCTGCTGCCGCGGCTGGTCTCGATGGTGACGCGGACGCTGACGGGGATCGAGATCCACCCGAAGGCTTCGATCGGCAGCGGCCTGTTCATCGACCATGGCACGGGCGTGGTGATCGGCGAGACGGCGGAGATCGGAAACGACGTGACGCTGTACCAGGGCGTGACGCTCGGCGGGACGGGATTCGCGACGGGCAAGCGCCATCCGACGGTGCAGGACAACGTGACGATCGGCTCGGGCGCGAAGCTGCTCGGGCCGATCACGGTCGGCCACGGCGCGAAGATCGGGGCGAACAGCGTCGTGATCACCGACGTGCCGGCGAACTCGACGGTCGTCGGCAACCCGGGACACCCGGTGCGTGTGGAAGGCCGTAAGCCGGAGGGGCCGGACGCCGACTGGATCCACCTGCCCGACCCGATCGCCGAGGCGATCCAGGCCCTGTCGAGCCGGATCGGCGCACTCGAACGAACGGTGTCGGAGCTGTCCGACGACGCGACCGAGCCGGTTGCCGAGGTCCGCCCGCTGCGCCCGGTCAAGGGTCCGAATCCGGCCGGAGGATAAGCGTTTCCGGTATCGAGCGGCGCTGATCCACGCGCGCACATTGCGGCACAGCAGTTCCATGAATTGAAATAGGGCGGTATCTCTTACTGATAGTTAGAGACACGCCTTGTTCGACGAATGATCCGTGGGAATGATGTGTTCCCTAGGGGTCGCGCCTGTGGGGAACCGTGCTGCTTGCCGGAATTCGGCACCGCCGTACCGAGCCGACTGGCAGGAATGACCTCGAGACAATGTCCTAGAGGGATTCATGGAGGTGTGGGGGTTGACTCGTATTAGAAGGTTCATGCTGTCAGGGGCGCTCGTCCTTGGCGCGATGGCGGGGGCGCTGACGCTGAGCGCGACCGCTTCCGCCGAAGTGACGCACCCGTCGGTTGGAAGCATCACCGAATGCAAAGGCAACCCGCTCGCCGGGCCGTGGGGCCTGACGTTCGACTCGAGCGGAAACCTGTTTGCGGCCGAACCGGTGGGCGAGGTGATCGACATGTACTCGCCGTCGAACTCGTGCGCCAACCAGATCGGCGCCGGCAAATTCACCGAAGAATTCACGCGCAGCGTCGCGGTGAACAACACGACGGGCTTTGTTTACGTCGGCGAATCGGCCGAACCGGAACAGATCTTCGTGTTCAAGCCGGAAGGCGCGGGCAAATACAAGCTCGTGCAGAAGGTCACGCTGTCGTTCTTCCTGTACGTGACGGTCGACAACTCGAACGGCCCGAACAAAGGCGATCTGTATGTGGTCCAGGGCGCGTCGAAAGTCGACGTCTTGAAACCGAACGGCGAAGGGAAGCTGGGCGAAGGCGAAGAAGAAGAAGAAATCGCGTCGCCGCCGAAACTGACGCCGCCGCCGGGAGGATTCGCGTTGACGTCCGAAATCAACGCCGAGGCCGGGCTGACGGTCGACGGCATGACGGGTGAGCTGTATCTCGCCGAACCGGCGCACAACGCCGTCAGCGAGTACGGGCCGGAAGGCACGTTCCAGAAAAAGCTCACCGGCGCGGAAACGCCCGCGAAATCATTCGAACCGATCGGTGTCGCGGTCGAACAGTCGACGGGCGACCTCTACGTGATCGACAACAAACACAAAGTGATCGACCAGTTCGCGAGCACCGGAGCGTATCTCGGCCAGATCAAAGGCCTGACGAACGCTCTCGCGCTCGCCGTCCAGAACGCGGGCGTGTCGACGCAGGGCGAGATCTACGTCTCCGATGGGGCGGCGATCAAGGTCTTCGGCGCCACGCCGCGGCCGACGTTCAACGAATGCAAGAAACTGGCCACGAAACCGTACACCGGCAAATACACGGACAAGGTGTGCTCGGTCGAAGCGACGACGAAACAGCAGGAAGAAGGGAAAGTCAACAAGTACGAACTGACGCCGGGCACGGGCGCCAAAGGCAAGCCGGTCAAGGGCAAGGGCGGCGTGTCCTCGCTGCACATCCCGGGCGCGGGCGTCGAAGTGACGTGCAAGACGCTGAAGGACGAAGCGAGCGTCACGACGCCGACGACGCTGGGCAAGGGCTTCGTCGAATTCAAGACGTGCGAAGCGCCAGGCAAAAAGAAGTGCACGTCGCCCGGGCAGAAAGCCGGGACGATCAAGACGAACACGCTCGCGGGCGTGCTCGGCTACATCGGCAAATCGCCGCTGAAGGTCGGGCTCGCTCTGAGGGCCGAAAGCGGTTCGGCGCTCGCCGAATTCAGCTGCGAAGGCGGGACCGAAGTGGTCGTCTCCGGATCGGCGATCGGCGAACAGACGGGCGACGTCAATGCCTTCAACAAGGCGTTCACGGACGTCTTCGCGGTGAGTGGCGGGCTGCAGAGCGTCACGAGCTTCGAAGGCGAAGCGAAAGAAGAACTCGTGTCGAAGGTCAACGGGTCCGGCGCGTTCCCGACGGGACTCGCCCTCACATCGGAAGACAAGGGCGAAGAACTCAAGGTCAAGGCGTAGTCGCATCGACCTGTCGCGCCCGTCGTGGGCGCGGCGCGAGTTGCTCGCGCGTGGGGCCCCGCTTCGGCGGGGCCCCACGTCTGCCTGTCAACCCGACTTGATAGTGAGAGACACGGCTTGTAGGGCTCAGGTCAGGCCGGAAAGATCCTCTGACGGGTCACCCAACGGAGAGCGGCGCTGCTCGCGGCGAGATGCGTGCGAAGCGGCCGGCATGGGATCGACGTCGAGTTCGGGTACACAGAGGGATCACGGAGGTGAGGGGTTTGACTGCAATTCGAAGGTTCGTCCTGTCTGGCGTGCTCGTGCTCGGAGCGCTGACCGGCGCGCTGGCGCTGGGTGGCGCGGCTGACGCCGCCGAAATCACGCACCCGTTCCTCAGCAGCATCACGGAATGCAAAGGGACGGCCCTGGAACAGCCGTGGGGCCTGACGTTCGACGCGACGGGCAACCTGTTCGTCGGTGAACCCGGGATCGAAGGCAAAGGCGGCAAGATCGTCGACGAATACAGCTCGTCCAACGTGTGCACCAGCCAGATCGGCGCCGGACTGTTCCTCGAAGAATTCACGCACAACGTCGCGATCAACGAAGCCGCCGGCGTCATCTATGTCGCGGAATCCGGCGAACCGGAACACATCTTCGTGTTCAAGTCCGAAGGCGCCGGCAAATACAAACTGATCCAGAAAGCCGTGGTCATGGAAGGCTTCCTGATCGTCGCGTTCGACAACTCAAGCGGCCCCAACAAAGGGGATCTGTACGCGATCTCCGGCGCTCGCCATGTCGATGTGTTGAAAGCCGACGCGGAAGGCAAGTTGGGCAAAGGCGAAGAAGAAGAAGAAATCGAAGAAGAACCTCCGCGGCTGGCGCATCCGCCGGAATTCGGCGTGTTCGAAACGGTCGGCACGAACGGTCGCGGCGGGCTCGCGGTCAACCAGACCAACGGCAGGCTCTACATCACCGAACCCGGTCACGGCGTCATCAGCGTGTACGGCCCGGAAGGGAAATTCGAAAAAACGTTCAACGGCTCGAAAACGCCGCGCAAATCGTTTGAACCGATCGGCGTCGCGGTCGAAGAATCGACCGGCGACGTCTATGTGATCGACGGCAAGGAACACCCGGTCGTCGACCAGTTCTCGGCGACGGGCGAATACCTCGGTCAGATCAAGGGCATCTCGAAAACGGAAGGCTTCGAAGAGCCCGTCGGCGTAGCGGTGCAGAACGCCGGTGCGACGAAAGGCGAGGTGTACGTGTCGGACCTCGGCAAGATCGACGTCTTCGAAGCGGCGTCGACGCCGCCGCCGACGAAATTCGCGCTGAAAGTCGAAACGTCGGGAACTGGCAAAGGTACGGTCACCTCGACGCCGACCGGCGTCAACTGCGGTGTCACGTGCACGGCGGAATTCGACGAAGGCACCGAAGTCACGCTGCACGAGACGCCCGAATCCGGGTCGACGTTCGCCGGCTGGTCGGGCGCGTGCTCGGGCACGGGCGAATGCAAAGTCACGATGAGCGAAGCGAAGACCGTCAACGCGACGTTCAACGAAATCGTGGTCGCGAAATTCCCGCTGAAAGTCGAAAAGTCGGGCACGGGTACGGGTACGGTCACCTCGACGCCGACCGGCGTCAACTGCGGTGTCACGTGCACGGCGGAATTCGACGAAGGCACGGAAGTCACGCTGCACGAGACGCCCGAATCCGGGTCGACGTTCGCCGGCTGGTCGGGCGCGTGCTCGGGCACGGGCGAATGCAATGTCACGATGAGCGAAGCGAAGACCGTCAAAGCGACGTTCAACGAAATCGTGGTCGCGAAATTCCCGCTGAAAGTCGAAAAGTCGGGCACGGGCACGGGTACGGTCACCTCTACGCCGACGGGGATCAACTGTGGCGCGACGTGCACCGTGGAATTCGCGGAAGGCACCGAAGTCACGCTGCACGAGACGCCCGAATCCGGGTCGACGTTCGCCGGCTGGTCGGGCGCGTGCTCGGGCACGGGCGAATGCAAAGTCACGATGAGCGAAGCCCGCACGGTCAAAGCCGAATTCACCGAAGTGATCGTTCCGAAATTCTCGGTGACGGTCGAAAAGACGGGGACGGGCAGCGGCACGGTGACCTCGACGCCGGCGGGGATCAACTGCGGCGGCACGTGCTCGGCGGAATTCGGCGAAGGCAACAAAGTGAAACTGACGGCCAGCCCGGCCGGTGGCTCGAAGTTCGTCGAATGGGCGGGCGAAGAGTGCGCGGCCAGCACGTCGACGACGTGCGAATTCACGATGCCGAGCAAAGCGGTGAAAGTGAAAGCGGAGTTCGCGGAAACCGTAACCGTCCCAGTGACAGTCGTGAAGTTCGGGCAGGGCGAAGTCACGTCGACGCCCGCCGGAATCGCCTGCGGCGCGACGTGCACGGCGGAATTCGAACCAGGCAAAGTGACGCTGACGGAGAAACCGGCGGCAGGCTATGAATTCGCCGGCTGGATCGGCTGCAAGAGCACCGGCGCGACGACGTGCGAAGTGGACGTGATCGCGGCGACCGAAGTGTCCGCGGTGTTCTTGAAAGCCGGGACGGAAGGCAAAGAAGGCAAAGAAGGTAAAGAAGGGAAAGAAGGGAAAGAAGGGAAAGCCGGCGGCGAAGGCAAAGAAGGCAAGGAAGGCCTGGAAGGCCGGCCCGGCAAAGAAGGCTCGGCGGGCAAAGAAGGTCCGGCCGGCAAACAGGGGTCGGTTGGGCCCGAGGGCGAAGAAGGCAAAGAAGGCAAAGCCGGCCCGTCCGGTCCGGCGGGACCCGCCGGCCCAGCCGGTCCGGTCGGACCGCGCGGTCCGGCAGGCAAGGACGTGGTCGTCAGGTGCACGAAGGTCAAGACGGGCGGCAAGACGACCGAACGGTGCACGGTGAAAGCCGTCGCGAGCGCGCCGAAGGCGGTTGGCGCCGCGGCCCGCGCGACGCTCGCGCGCGACGGTCGCGTGTACGCGTCGGGGACGGCGCGCCACGTTCGGGGTCGCATGAGCCTGAGCCTGACGCCGGTGCGGACGCTTGCTCCGGGTCGCTACACGCTGACGGTGATCGGCTGGAGCGGGCGGCACAGGAGCGTGCGCCGCGAGTCGGTTACGTTGAGCTGATCCATCTGTGGGGGACTGGGGGCACGCGCCGTTCGCGGGCGCGTGCCCCCGGTTGCGCGCCTATGCTGGAGCGATGGCGGTCAACCCCCACGCCGAGCACCTCCAGGAGCTGCTCGAAGGCCTCAACGAGCCCCAGCGCGAGGCGGTCACGCACGGCGAGGGGCCGCTGCTGATCCTCGCCGGCGCGGGCAGCGGCAAGACGCGCGTGCTGACGCACCGAATCGCGCACCTGATCTACACCGACGAGGCGCAGCCGAACGAGATCCTCGCGATCACGTTCACGAACAAGGCGGCGAAGGAGATGGCCGGACGCGTCGAGCGGTTGCTCGGTCGCACGACGCGCGGCATGTGGCTGATGACGTTCCACGCGGCGTGCGCGCGGATCCTGCGCTCAGAGGCGGCGCGCCTGGGCTACACGCGCCAGTTCACGATCTACGACCAGGCCGACGCGCGACGGCTGACCAGGCGCTGCGCCGACGCGGTCGGCGTCGACCCGAAGCGCTACACGCCGGCGGCGATCCACAACCAGATCTCGGCGGCGAAGAACCGCCTGCGCGCGGCGTCGGACCTGCGCGAGTCGATCGCCTCGCCGTTCGACGAGATGCTGGCCGACGTGTACGAGCTGTACGAGCGCGACCTGCTGCGGGCGAACGCGATGGACTTCGACGACCTGCTGTTCCGCACGGTCAACCTGCTCGAGCTGTTCGAGGACGTCCGCGAGCGCTACCAGCTGGCGTTCCGCCACGTGCTCGTCGACGAGTACCAGGACACCAACTACGCGCAGTACCGGATGCTGCAGCTGCTCGTCGGCGGCGGGCGCGGGGACCCGCTGCGTGGCGAGCGGCTCAGCATCCCGGGGCACCGGAATCTGGCGGTGGTGGGCGACGACTCGCAGTGTCTCGTCAAGGGCACGCGGGTGACGATGGGGGACGGAAGCCTTCGTGCGATCGAGGATGTGCAGGTTGGGGAGTTGGTGCTCGCTGCGCATGGTTCTGGTGATTTCCAGCCTCGTCGCGTGATGCGTCGCCACGAAGCCTCGGCCGGAGAGGGTGTGGAGATCGTCACCGCCGGGGGGCGGCGCATTCTCAGCACACCGGACCACACGCACTTCGCCGGCTACGTCGCTGGACAGAGCCCACAGATGAACTTGACGTACCTGATGTGGAAGCGAGGAGTTGGGTTCCGGATCGGAACGACGCGCACTTACACCACAAACGGCGCACAGCGAGGGCGTATAGGCGTGGCAACTCGCCTCACGCAGGAGGGCGGCGATGCGGCATGGGTGCTCCGCTCCCGCGCAACAGACGCGGAAGCAAGAGTGGTTGAGGCGATTCTCTCGGCCCGCTACGGCCTGCCGACACTACCGTTCAACGCGCGTCCGTCGAAGCGCGCCCGTCACAGCGTCGTAGGCGATCAAGGTCTGATCGACGAGGTCTTTGTCTCACTCGACACCGATGACTCGGGTCTGCGACTACTGGATGACGACGGGCTTGATTTCTGCTTCCCGCACTTCTCGGCTGCGGCCCACACGTGTAACCGGCTAGGGTCGAAGCGCACGCGCCGGCGCATGGTGCTCACGCTTTGCGGCGATCGCCGGGGGGCCTCTCCGATGCACCGCATTGCGATGTTCGGCTACGACGACGAGGGTCGCGACACGCTCCGGAGAATCGGTCTGAGTGTCCGGCCTGCACGAGCCGGCTCCTCGGGCTGGCGCTATGAGACTTGCGCCGCCGACATGGGTCGACTTCTATCGACCATCGAGGAGGTCCGGTCTGTGCTCGATGTCCAGGTCCAGTTGAATGCTCGCATTGTCAGCAACCCGGCGGGACGTGGCTCATTGCCCTTTGTGCCGGCGGCATCCGTACGACCCGGGATGGCTATGTGCGACGAGCGCGGCGAGTTCGACGTGGTCGAGTCAGTCGCGCGGGTACCACTCGAAGATTCCGTTTACGACCTCGACGTTGAGGGCGTCCACAACTTCGTGGCGAATGGGCTCGTCACCCACAACTCGATCTACAGCTTCCGCGGCGCCGAGGTCAAGAATATTTTGGAGTTCCAGGACGACTTCCCCGACGCGCGCGTCGTCAAGCTCGAGCAGAACTACCGCTCGACCGAGCGGATCCTGCGCGCGGCGAACGCGGTGATCGCGCAGAACCGCGGCGGCATCGCCAAGCGGTTGTGGAGCGAGCTCGGCGAGGGCGCGCCGATCCACCTGCGCGGGCTCGACGACGAGCACGCCGAGGCGCGGTTCGTCGTCGGCGAGATCGAGCGGCTCGTCGACGAGGGTGCGTCGCGCGAGGAGATCGCGGTGCTGTACCGGACGAACGCGATGTCGCGCGTGCTCGAGGACACGCTCGTGCGCAAGGAGATCGCCTACCAGGTGATCGGCGGCACGAAGTTCTACGAGCGCGCGGAGATCAAGGACGCGATCGCGTACCTGTCGTTCCTGGCGAACCCGTTCGACGTCGTCAGCTTCCAGCGAATCGCGAACTCGCCGAGACGCGGGCTCGGTGACAAGTCGCTGGCGCGCGTGCTCGCGTATTCGGAGACCCAGCGCGTGTCCGTCTGGGAGGCGGCTTGCGCGCCCGAAGAGGCGGGGCTTGGCACGGCGGCGATCAAGGCGATGGGGCGCTTCATGGAGACGATGGCCGAACTGCGCGAGCGCGCCGACGCGGCCGTGCCGATCGGCGACCTGCTCGAGGCGACGCTCGCGCAGAGCGGCTATGTCGAGGCGCTCGAGGCGGAGCGCTCGATCGAGGCGCAGGGGCGGATCGAGAACCTCGAACAGCTCGTCGAGGTCGCGCGCGAGTTCGACGCGAGCGCGGAGCCCGAGCGCGACACGCTCGACGTGTTCCTGCAGGAGGTCGCGCTCGTCGCGGACGCCGACGCGCGCAGCGACGACGAGGGCTTGATCACGCTGATGACGCTGCACAACGCGAAGGGCACGGAGTACCCGACGGTGTTCATCACCGGCTGCGAGGAGGGCGTGTTCCCGCATTCGCGCGCGCTCGACGAGGGCGGCCTGGAGGAGGAGCGCCGCCTGTTCTACGTCGGCGTGACGCGCGCGATGCGCGAGCTGTACCTGACGTACGCGCAGCGCCGCGCGGTGTTCGGCGCGCAGACGTTCGGCCTGCGCAGCCGCTTCCTCGGCGAGATCCCGGCGGAGCTGCTCGACGAGGTCGAGCCGAGCGACCGCCTGCGCGTCGGCCGCCCGCCCGGCGGGATCACGGCCGGTCTCGGCGCCGGCCGCCGCGCGAGCGCGCTGCACGGCGCGGGCATTGGCAGCTCGGGCAGCGACGCGTCGTCAGGCGGCGGCGAGTGGGCGAGCGCGCAGGGCGCGACGGCCGTCGCGACGACGTTCCGCCTCGGCGACGACGTCGTGCACGCGGCGTTCGGCGAGGGCGTCGTGACCGGCGTCGAGCCGGACGGCGTGATCGTCGTGCGCTTCGCCGGCGACGGCTCGGAGCGCAAGCTGATGGCCGAGTACGCGCCGGTCAGCAGGCGCTGAGAACCGCGCGGCGCGGCCGCCAGGCGACCACGTACCATCACCGCCGTGACCGCCCGGATCATCGACGGCAAGGCGATCGCGGAGCGCGTGCGCGCGGAGGTGGCCGAGCAGGTGGCGGCGTTCCGCGAGCGCACGGGCCGCGTGCCGGGCCTTGCGACGGTGCTCGTCGGCGACGACGCGGCGTCGGCGATCTACGTCGGCGGCAAGCAGCGGGCGAGCGCGCAGGCGGGGATGCGGGCGTTCGACGTGCGGTTGCCGGCGGACGCGACGCACGAGCAGGTCGCGCAGCAGCTGCACGAGCTGGCGGAGAACGACGAGGTCAGCGGGATCCTGCTGCAGCTGCCGGTGCCGGAGCCGCTCGACGGCACGTCGCTGACGGAGCTGGTGCCGCCGGAGAAGGACGTCGACGGTTTGACGCCGGTCAACGCCGGACTGCTGTCGCTCGGACGTCCCGGGCTCGTGTCGGCGACGCCGCTCGGCGTGCTCGAGCTGCTGCGCCAGAGCGAGGTCGAGCTGGAGGGTGCCGAGGCGGTGATCGTCGGGCGCTCGAACCTGTTCGGCAAGCCGATGGCGCAGCTGCTGCTGGCGGCGAACGCGACTGTGACGGTTTGCCACTCGCGCACGCGCGATCTGCCGGCGGTGTGCGCGCGCGGGGACGTGTTGATCGCGGCGGTCGGCAGCGCGCGGCTGATCGGTGCGGAGTTCGTCAAGCCGGGCGCGGTGGTGATCGACGTCGGCACGAGCCGCTTGACGCCAGAGGAAGCCGGCAACAAGAGCGGCCTCGTCGGCGACGTCGACTTCGCGGCGGTGTCGCAGGTCGCGTCGGCGATCACGCCGGTGCCGGGCGGCGTCGGGCCGACGACGATCGCGTTCCTGCTGAAGAACACGCTGCTCGCGGCCGAACGCCAGGCGGGGATCGAGCCGTGGCGGCGACCGGCGCGACCGGCTTGAGACGCGTGCGCGCGGGCGAGCTGATCGCGCTCGCGGGCGCGGCGTGCGTGATCGTGTCACTGTTCGTGCGCTCCTACGAAGGCCCGTCGGGGACGCTGAGCGCGTGGGACACGTTCGACGTCGGCGTCGCGCTGCTGATCGTCGCGGCGCTGGCGGCGCTGGCGCTGATCGTCGCGACGATCGCCGAGCGCGCGATGGCGGTGCCGGTCGCGATCGAGGTGTCGACGATCCCGCTCGGGTTCGCGGCGGCGATCGCGGCGCTCGTCCGCGCGCTGTCGCTGCCGGGCGACGCGACGAGCACGTGCTTCGGCGTGTGGCTGGCGCTCGCCGGCGCGATCCTGATCGTGCTCGGCGCGTGGCGGTCGACGCACGACGAGCACGGCTCGCTGTATCCGCCGGCGACGCCCGAGCCGCGCCCACGGCCGTGAGCGACGGCGCGCCGCACGCGCCGTAGAATCCCGCGGTGTGATCGACCGCGACGAGGTATTGCACGTGGCGCGCCTCGCGCGCCTGGCGCTGAGCGAGGACGAGCTCGAGCCGATGGCGCGCGAGCTGTCGGCGGTGCTCGACCACGTCGCGAAGATCGGCGAGCTGTCGCTTGAGGACGTGCCGCCGACGTCGCACGTCGTCGAGCTGACCGGCGCGCTGCGTCCGGACGTGCCGCGGCCGTGCCTGCCGCGCGAGGTCGCGCTCGAACAGGCGCCGGCGGTCAGCGACGACGGCTTCCTAGTCCCGAGCCCGCAGGCATGAGCGGCGAGATCCTCGACCTGTCGGTCGCGCAGGCGATCGCGGCGATCGACGCGGGCGAGCTGAGCGCGGGCGAGCTGTTCGACTTCTACCGTGAACGCGCGGCGGTTGACGACCTCAACTGTTTCACCTGGGTCGCCGACGGGCCCGACACGGCAAACGGTGCGCCGGACGGCCCGCTCGCGGGCGCGCCGCTGGCGGTCAAGGACCTGTTCTGCACGGAGGGCGTGCCGAGCCAGTCGGGCTCGCGGATCCTTGAGGGCTACCGGCCGCCGTACACGGCGAGCGCCGTGCGGCGACTGACGGGCGCGGGCGCGACGCTGTTGGCGAAGACGAACCAGGACGAGTTCGCGATGGGATCGTCGACCGAGAACTCGGCGTACGGGCCGACGCTAAACCCGTGGGACCGCACGCGCGTGCCGGGCGGCTCCTCAGGCGGCAGCGCGGCGGCGGTCGCGGCGGGCCTGGCGCCGTGGGCGCTTGGGACGGACACGGGCGGGTCGATCCGCCAGCCGGCGGCGCTGTGCGGGATCGTCGGGCTGAAGCCGACGTACGGCGCGGTGTCGCGCTACGGGATGATCGCGTTCGCGTCGTCGCTCGACCAGGCCGGCCCGCTGACGCGCGACGTGAGCGACGCGGCGCTGATGCTGGCGCGGCTCGTCGGCCGCGACGAGTGCGACGCGACGTCGCTGTCGTATCCGCACGAGATCGTCGCGCCGAGCGCGGAACGTCTCGACGGCGTCAAGCTCGGCGTGCCGGATGAGTTGACAGGTGAGGGGATCGAAGCCGGCGTGGCCGAGGCGTTCCGCTCGGGGTTGGACCGCGCGCGGGAGCTCGGCGCGGAGCTGTGCGAGGTGCGCCTGCCGCACGCGCCGCACGCGTTGTCGGCGTACTACGTGCTGGCGCCGGCCGAGGCGTCGTCGAACCTGGCGCGGTTCGACGGCGTGCGCTACGGCCTGCGCGCGCCGGACGCGGACGACCTGCTCGACATGTACACGCGCACGCGCCACGACGGCTTCGGGCCAGAGGTCAAGCGGCGGATCATGCTCGGCACGTACGCCTTGTCGTCGGGCTACTACGACGCGTACTACGGCCGCGCGCAGCGCGTGCGAACGAAGATCGCCGAGGACTTCCGCGAGGCGTTCGCGCAGGTCGACTTCGTCGTCACGCCGACGTCGCCGTCGGTGGCGTTCGCGCTCGGCGAGAAGACGGCCGACCCATGGGCGATGTACGTCAACGACTTCTGCACGGTGCCGATGTCGCTGGCGGGCATCCCGGCGATCTCGATCCCGTGCGGCCTGTCCGACGGCCTGCCGGTCGGCCTGCAGCTCGCCGGTCCGGCGTTCAGCGAGAACGGGTTGCTCGACGCGGCGTTCGCGCTCGAGACAGCGCTGGGATTCGACGGGGCGGCGGCTCGTGTCTGAGCTCGAACCGGTCATCGGGCTGGAGATCCACGTGCAGCTGGCGACGGCGACGAAGATGTTCTGCGGCTGCACGCTGTCGTTCGGCGATCCGCCGAACACGCACACGTGCCCGGTGTGCCTCGGCCTGCCGGGAAGCCTGCCGGTCGCGAACGAGCGTGCGATTCACTTCGGGCTGATGATCGGCCTCGCGCTCGGCTCGGAGCTCGCGCCGCGATCGATCTTTCACCGCAAGAACTACTTCTATCCGGACCTGCCGAAGGGCTACCAGATCTCGCAGTACGACGAGCCGCTGTGCCGTGGTGGGCGGCTCGGTGAGGTGCGAATTCACCGTGTCCACCTCGAGGAGGACGCGGCGAAGCTGATCCACGTCGGGGAGAGCGGCCGGATTCACGGCTCTGATGCGAGCGTCGTCGACTTCAACCGCGGCGGCACGCCGCTCGCGGAGATCGTGACCGAGCCTGACGTGCGCACGGCCGAGCAGGCGAGCGAGTGGCTGAAGCTGCTGCGCACGACGCTGCGCGCGCTCGGGGTCAGCGACGTGAACATGGAGGAGGGGTCGCTGCGCTGCGACGCGAACATCTCGCTGCGCCCGGCCGGCTCCGAGACGCTCGGCGTGAAGACGGAGCTGAAGAACATGAACTCGTTCCGCTTCATCGAACGCGGCGTCAAGGCCGAGATCGAGCGCCAGCGGAAGATCATCGAGGGTGGGGGGCAGGTCGAACAGGAGACGCTTCACTTCGACCCGAACAGCGGCGCGATTTCGTCACTGCGCTCGAAGGAGGAGGCGCACGACTACCGCTACTTCCCCGAGCCCGACCTGCTGCCGGTCGCGATCGACGAGGCGATGCTCGCGGCGGCGCGCGCAGACATGACCGAGCTGCCGGCCGACCGCGCGGCGCGGTTCGAGCGCGAGCTGTCCCTCAGCGCCGACAGCGCGCAGCTGCTGGCGTTCCGCAGCGAGCTCGGCGACTACTTCGTGACGGCGCTCGCCGCCGACTCTGGCGCGCCGGCGCAGGCGCTCGCCAACTGGGTCGGCGCCGACCTCGTCTCGCGGCTCGACGACGGTGTCGACCCGCGCGACTCGAACGTCGAGCCGGCAGCGCTGGCGGCGCTCGTCGCGATGGTGTCGGAGAAGAAGATCAGCGTCGGCGCGGGACGCCAGGTGCTCGACAGGCTCGTCGCCGACGGCGGCGATCCGGCGGCGATCGTCGAGTCAGAGGGTCTCGCGGCGATCGGCGGCGGCGACGAGCTCGCGGAGATCGTCGCCGCGGCGCTCGCGGCGAACGCCGACGCGGCCGAGCGCGTGCGGGCAGGCAACGCGAAGGCGATCGGCCCGATCGTCGGCGCGGTCATGCGCGAGACGAAGGGGCGCGCCGACGGCGGCGAGGTCACGCGGCTCGTGCACGCCCAGCTCGGCATCTGACAAGCGTCCGTTAACCACCTCACCCCCGCCACGAGGACGGGGGTGAGGAGCCCACAAATGGCTAGCGTTTCAGGCTTTGGCCAAGCCTAGAATTTTTCGCTAGCGATAACCGCTTCCGCTTCCGCGGTGTTCAGCGTCCCGTTCAGGATCGCCGTGTTGTGGCCGGCCGCGGAGGGCAGACCGATTTTCGCGTTGATGATCGGCCCGATCAGGAACGAGAAGAACCCGCCGCAGCCTTCGGAGGCCGGAGCCGAGAAGGAGTTGTCGACCAGCGAGTTGTTCGTGATCGCAACCGATTCGAATTCTTTTTCGACTTCTGATTTCGGCGTGCCGAGTTTGCCTTTGATCGGTTTGTTCGGTTCCGGCGGCGAGGTCGTCCCGTCGGTCAGGTGCAGCTGGATCGGGTGCGCTTCAGAGCCGATGTAGCAGCTTTCCCCGAGCAGCGGGTTTTTCAGGTGGACCTTCACCGGCAGCGTGATCGCCGTGCCCGATTCTTCGACCATCGCGGCGAGGTTGAGGATCGCCGGGTTGGTCGCGGTGGCGGCCAGTTCGGTCGTCGCCGTGACCCCGGTCAGAGCGCCTTCGAAGATCGCTTTGCAGGATGCCCGCTCGATGATTTCAAAGAAGCCCGAGCCTTTGATTTCTTCGCAGTTGATCAGGTTGGTCAGCCCGCCCGGCACGTTCAGCGCCGTTTTCGAGAGCGAGTTGCCGTCTTTGGCCGGCAGCAGGAAGTATTCGTTGAAGTTTTCGCTTCCCGTCAGGATGCCTCCGCCCTGCAGCGTGATCGTCTGGTTGATCGGCACTTTCGTCGAGCCGATCGAGAATTCGCCTGAGGTCGTCTGCCCGAAGGTGCACAGCGCAAGCCCCGGCGTCGCGGTCGGGCAGTCGTTGTACTTTTTGAAGATCCCTTTCGGTTCTGCGGCGGCCGAGGAGACCAGCGCGAACAGCGCGACCAGCGCCGTCGCGGTGATGATCAGCAGGCGCTTTGCGCCCCTGCCATGAGCTCTACTCATGTTGCCCCACTTTCCTAGAGAGTTGTGCCTAGCCAGTAGTTCCAACGGTGTGTTGCGTGTGGAACGGTCCTTCCAATGGTCCTTGCATCAGACCGGGTTCTACGTAAGCCAACGTAGATCGGTTGTCTCTAGGACAGCAAGCCCTGTTTCCGATTGATGGAATCGGGCTCCGATCGGCGCCCAGGGCGCCGTTTGCCGAGCGTTTGCGGGGAGATCACGGCAGCGACCGGGTTCCGACCAACAAGGACCGGGCGCCTTTTGTGAAGAACCGGTCAACGCATGTCTGACTGGGCGAGCTCGCGGATCGCCCGATCGCGCTGCGCGGATCGCCCGATCAAGCTGCAGGGCGGCGCCATCCACGCCGGCGAGAGACTTCAACGAATACTTCCTGTCGCCGGCCAAAGACGGCAACAGCCTCTCAAAGCAGCGTCTCGCTCGGCCTCGCTCGATGTTTGCTCGGCGTTTGCAGGGCGATCACGACAAGGACCAGGCGCCTTTGTGAAGAACCGGTCAACGCATGTCTCTGACCTGGGAGAGCGCTCAGATCGCCCGATAGATCGGCGATTCTGCGTAGCGGAACCCCCAAGCGCATCGCCGCCGAGGACTGAAGGCCTAACATCTGTCGGGCGACACGTGCCGTTGTGGTGCGGGTCCTGCCCGGGAGAGGCAGAGGGGAGATGCATCGCTAGAAGTTGCTGGCTGGGTCAAAGGGGAAGATCGCAAAGCTCGCGCTGATCTGCGCGTGCATCGCCGCGCCGCTGGCCACGGCCTCTGAGGCGACCGCCTCTAGACCCTATGAATTCAAGAAAGCGTTCGGCGCCAAATGCCTCGCCGAACCCTGCGAAGGCGAAAGCCTCAAACGCCCGAGCGGCGTCGCCGTGAACGAAGAATCGGGCGATGTCTACGTCGTCGATGAAGGCGCCAACCGCGTCGTGCGCTTCGACGAAAGCGGCAAATACCTCTCCGAATTCAACGGCTCTGGCAAACTCT
>CAWALH010000001.1:0-54790 GCA_963782925.1 uncultured Solirubrobacteraceae bacterium | reverse complement strand
CGTGCAGGCCAACACGCCGGTGTTTCTTGACACCTCGGTGCGCTCGGGCTCTGACTACGGCGCCACGGTCGAGGTCAACAACATCACCCAGACCGCGCAGGTGCTCTCAAGCGTTGTCGCCTTCTGGGGCGTGCCAAGCGACCCGCGCCACGACAAGCAGCGCGGCTGGGGCTGTCTGCACGAAGCGCGCGAAGCGAGCACCGCCCAGCCCTGCGTGCCCTCAGAAGACCACCACCCAAAGCCCTTCCTCTCGCTGCCGACCTCCTGCGGCTCGGCGCTCTCGACGAGCATGCGCGGCAACTCCTGGGAAGCTCCGGGGAGCTTCTTCGAATTCATCGGCGCCTTCGAACCGACCACGCCGCTGACCGGCTGCAACCGCCTGCAGTTCGCCCCCCAGATCAAGATCACCCCCGACAGCCAACAGGCCTCGCGCCCGACCGGCGTGAACTTCGACGTCCACGTGCCCCAGGAACTGAACGAAAACGCCAAAGGCCAGGCCAGCGCCAACATCCGCTCGCTGTCGGTCACGCTGCCAGCGGGCGTGAGCGTCAACCCCTCCTCCGCCGACGGCCTTGCAGCCTGCACCGAGCAGCAGGTCGGCTACCTGAACGCCAAGGGCCCGGCCGAAGAACTGCTGTTCAGCCCGACCCTGCCCGAACCGTTCTGCCCCGACGCCGCGAAGATCGGCACCGCGCGGATCAAGACGCCGCTCTTGGCAAACCCGCTTGAAGGCGGCATCTACCTGGCCACCCCGGCTCCCAACGGCGAAGGCGAAAAGAACCCGTTCAACACCTTGGTCTCCCTCTACATGGCCTTCAGGGACCCGATCTCCGGCGTCGTGATCAAGCTGCCCGGGCAGGTCTCGCTCGACAAAGACAGCGGCCAGGTCTCGACGAGCTTCCAGAACACCCCCGACCTGACCTTCGAAGACGCCGAAGTGCACCTGTTCGACGGCCCGCGCGCGCCGCTTGCGAGCCCCGAGCACTGCGGCACCTACCCGGTCAGCGCGACCTTCACGCCATGGTCTGCCACGGCGCCGGTCACCTCCACGGCGAGCCTCCAGGTCACCTCGGGGCTGAACGGCGCCCCCTGCCCCGGCTCAGGGCCGCTGCCCTTCTCCCCGAACCTCGCCGCCGGCGCCGCCAACAACAACGCCGGCGCCTTCGCCAACCTCTCGACCTCGATCAACCGCGAAGACACAGACCAGCAGCTGAGCGCCGTCTCGGTGCACGTGCCCCCGGGCTTCTCGGGCGTCCTCACCGGCGTCACGCTCTGCCCCGAAGAACAGGCCAACGCCGGCTCCTGCCCACAAAACAGCCTGATCGGGCACTCGACCGTCTCGGTCGGCCTCGGCCCTGACCCCTTCACCGTCTCAGGCGGGCAGGTCTTCCTGACCGAAGGCTACGAGGGCGCCCCGTTCGGCCTCTCGATCTCAACCCCGGCAGTCGCCGGCCCGTTCGACCTCGGCAACGTGATCGTCCGCGCGAAGGTCGAAGTCGACCCCCACACGGCCGCCCTGAGCGTCACGACCGACGAAACGGGGCACCCGATCCCCCACATCCTCGACGGGATCCCGCTGCAGGTCCGCCACGTCAACGTCACGATCGACCGCCAGGGCTTCACCTTCAACCCGACCAGCTGCAATCCGCAGAGCTTCAGCGCCACGATCAAGGGCCTGCAGGGCGCCTCGGCGACCGTCTCCAGCCCATTCCAGGCAACGGCCTGCCAGAACCTCAAATTCGCCCCCAAGTTCACCGTCTCGACCTCGGGCAAAGTCACCAAAGCCAACGGCACGAGCTTCTCGGTCAAGATCGCCTACCCGCCGGGACCGCTCGGCACCTACGCGAACCTCGCCAAAGTCAAGGTCTCCCTGCCAAAGGCCCTGCCAAGCCGCCTCAGCACCCTGAACAAGGCCTGCACGGCGCAGACCTTCGAAGCGAACCCCGAAAGCTGCCCCAAAGAATCGCGCGTCGGCACGGCGAAAGTCTCAACGCCGCTGCTCCCGGTCCCGCTGACCGGCACCGCCTACTTCGTCTCCCACGCCGCCGAAGCCTTCCCCGACCTGACGATGGTCCTGAAGGGCTATGGGATCACGGTCGATCTGATCGGCAACACCCAGATCAAGAACGGGATCACGACCTCGACCTTCAAGGCTACCCCCGACGTGCCCTTCTCGAGCTTCGAACTGACCCTGCCCGCCCAGCCCTACTCGGCGCTGACGGCCAACACGAACATCTGCAAGCCCGGCACGAAGCTCTTGATGCCAACCGAACTGCAGGCCCAGAACGGCGCCGAAATCAACCAGAACACGCCGATCACGGTGACCGGCTGCCCGAAAGCCCTGAGCCGCA
The DNA here is from genome assembly GCA_963782925.1 of uncultured Solirubrobacteraceae bacterium. Classification (GTDB taxonomy): domain Bacteria; phylum Actinomycetota; class Thermoleophilia; order Solirubrobacterales; family Solirubrobacteraceae; genus Palsa-744. Next base: position 52,439 of record CAWALH010000001.1, on the reverse strand, counting down.
AAGCGCTCCTTGCCAAAGCGCTCAAGAGCTGCCACAAGAAGAGGAGCAGGGCCAAGCGCAGGAGCTGTGAAGCGCAGGCGCGCAGGCGCTATGGGGCCAGGGGCGCGAGGGCGAAGGGCAGGGGCAGGGGCGGGAAGTAGCGGGCGGGGGGTCCGCGCTTGAGGCGGGGGCGGGATCAACAGGATCAAGACGCAGCGCTAGGATCACGCGCAGCAGCGTCAGGCCGCAGCACGCGCCGGACCGGCTCGGCGACTCGTGAGCGCAAGGCGCGCCTCGTCTTCCGGCAAGCAGCGCGGCGAGCAAGCGTTCCGCAAGGCGTCTTCTCGAAAGCACGCGAGGCCGTGCAAGAGCACCACGCGCAAAGGCTCGAACCTCGGCTGCGCCGTCGACAGCGCGATCCGATTTCAGAGAAACCTTACTCACGCACCTAGGCCTGGAGACAATCGGGCAAACCCCTTGAACGCGCACAAGCGCGTTGGGACACTTGAGAGGCAGCAACGATCGGGGCGCCTGAGCATCAAACGCGGCGCCTCAAGCAACCAATCAAGGAGCAACACATGCACAAGGTCAGACTGCTGATCCTCGCCTGTCTTGCGCTGTTCGCCTTCGGGGCGTTCGCGGCGCAGGCGGCGATGGCGGAAGACACGAAGTTCCCCGAAGTCTTACTGTTATCGGGCAACGCCTCGGAAGTCGAAGCGACGCTCAAAGGCGGTAAATCGACGCTTGAAGCGGCGAGCGGCAAAACGATCACCGCCGAAACAGTCGAATCCACACTGAAAGGTTGCAAAGCCGAATCAGGCAAAGAACTCGACTTCAGCTTATGCGCGCCGGTCCTGCTGGACTTCCACGGCGTCAAAAAAGAAGCAGTCGAATGCCGCAGCGAAATGACCAACAAAGAACAGAAAGACCCGATCGGCTTAGTCTTAGTCTGGGTTGATCTGCACCTTGCGAACGAGAAGGTCGGCAGCGAATTAGAGCCGCTGCTGCTGTTCAAAGTACTAGGAGCCTTAGCCCTCGAAACCTCGGAAGAACTGCAGCTCAACTGCGGCGGCGTCGCCGAGCACGTCAAGGGCGTAATCGCCTGTCTACTGACGCCAGGGTTAGAAGACATTCCGGCGACGACTGGGATCCTGACGATCTCTTGCAAAATCAAAGCACCGAAAACCGGCGAAGGCGAAAAAGGCGAATGTGAGTTATTATGCGAATGGCTCACGAACACGTTCTTAGCTAACCTGGGCCTCGGCTTCGAAAAAGCGTGGATGAGCGCCGAAGCAACAGGCTCACCGAACAAAGACATCTTAATCGACGACTGATCAAGCAAAGCCGGCTCGATGAGAAAGGCGCACGGAGCCGCGAGGTTCCGTGCGCCTCGTCGTCCGTGGGGCGGTACCGCAGGGCAGCGTGGGGTCGCGCTGCGGGTGTGACCAGAAACCACCGCGGAAAGGAGCAAACCATGCGACAGGTCAGACTGCTGATCCTCGCCTGTCTTGCGCTGTTCGCCTTCGGGGCGTTTGCGGCGCAGGCGGCGATGGCGGAAGACACGAAGTTCCCTGAAGTCTTACTCTTAACGGGCAACGCCTCGGAAGCCGAAGCGACGTTCAAAGGCGGCCAATCGGCGCTCGAAACAGCAAGCGGTAAAACGATCGCCGCTGAAAGCCTGGAATTCACGCTGAAAGGCTGCAAAGCCGAATCAGGCAAAGAACTGGACTTCAGCTTATGCGCGCCGGTCCTGCTGGACATCCACGGTTTGAAAAAAGAAGCAGTCGAATGCCGCAGCGAAATGACCAACAAAGAACAGAAAGACCCGATCGGCTTAGTCTTAGTCTGGGTTGATCTGCACCTTGCGAACGAGAAGGTCGGCAGCGAATTAGAGTCGCTGCTGCTGTTCAAAGTACTAGGAGCCTTAGCCCTCGAAACCTCGGAAGAACTGCAGCTCAACTGCGGCGGCGTCGCCGAGCACGTCAAGGGCGTAATCGCTTGTCTACTGACTCCGGGCTTAAAAGACGTCGCGACAAATGAAAACCTCACGATCTCCTGCAAAATCAAAGCACCGAAAACCGGCGAAGGCGAAAAAGGCGAATGTGAGTTATTATGCGAATGGCTCACGAACACCTTCTTAGCCAATCTCGGTCTCGGTTTCGAAAAGGCGTGGATGAGCGCCGAAGCGAAAGGTTCACCGAACAAAGACGTCTTAATCGACGACTGATCAAGCAAACCTAGCTCGATCAGAGAGGCGCGCGGAGCCCTCCGAGGGCTCCCGTGCGCCTCGTCGTCTGCGTGGGCCTGCTCTGCCAACGCCCAGGCTCCAATACGCCCACCCCCAGACAGAAACAACAAAACCCAAAGAACCCCCCATTTCAAGCCCCATTTTTCCCCCACAGACAAACCCCCACCACCCCCAAGGACCAAACGACTAGCTTTCTGCGCCGTGCCAAGGAAGCTCCCGACACCCCCGATCGCAACAGCTCTGCTCGCCCTCGCAGCCCTCCTGAGCGCCTGCCTGCTCCTGAGCGCCTGCGGCAACTCCTCAAGCACCCAGAGCGGCAAGCATGCCGCCAGCGCCCAGAGCGCCGCCACGCAAGCAAGCACCCCCCAGAGCACCACCAACGTCAACGCCACCTCAAAGGCCGGCCGCGCCGAGGCGGCAGAAGAGGAACGCGCGGTCAAGGCGAGCATCAGCCAGCTCGCCCTGCCGGCGAAGATCGCCCCGAGCACGATCCTCGCCCGCGTGCAGGGCAAGCCGCTGAGCTTCGCCCAGGTCGCCCACCTGATGGCGATCGACAATTCCGGCGCGCCGCTGCCGGACCCCCCGAGCTACCAAGCCTGCATCGCGCACCTGAAGAAGGAACCGGCCAAGCCCGCGGAAATCGGCAGGCCGAGCATCCCCGCGGGAGCAAGCGAAGCCCAGCTTGAGGAACACTGCAAGCTCACCTACGAGCACGATCTGCAGTCCGCGCTCTCAAGCGAAATCCACTCGCTGTGGCTGCTCGCCGAGGCCGCCGAGGAGGGCGTGCACGTAAGCGATGCAGAAGTCCGCCACGAACTGGAGCAGAGCAAAAAGCAGTTCGGCACCGAAGCGCAGTTCAAGAGCTACCTGAAGAGCTCGGGGCAGTCGCTCGCCGACGTGACCGAAGGGCTGAAGCTCGGCAAACTGGTCAACGGGCTGGTCAAGCGGATCAAGGCCAAGATACGCGTCCCAGACGCCGGCGAAGTCGCCGCCTACTACCACGCCAACCTGCAGAAGAAGTACACGATCCCCGAGGGGCGCACCGTGCGGATCGTGCGCACGACCACCCAGGGCGCAGCCCGGCACGTAAAGCAGGAGCTCGAAGCGGGCAAGAGCTTCTTGAGCGTCGTCAAGTCACTCTCGTCGATCGCCCAGCCGCTTGCCGCAAAGAACGGCGAAGTCGCCGATCTGACCCCCAACCTCTACGGCGAGAAGAACCTCAACGACGCGATCTTCTCGGCCAAGCTCCACAAGCTCTACGGCCCGATCCTCGTGATCGCAAAACACGCGACCGTTCCCTCAGAGGCCGGCAGCGGCTCCTACGTCTTCGAAGTCACGGGGATCGTCCCGCCACGCTCGACCCCGCTTGCCAAGGTCAAGGCCTCGATCGCAGAAGAACTGCTGAAGAGCCGCAGCGAAGCGACGCTGAAGGGCGCCGTTGCGGCCTTCAAGGCCAAGTGGCGGGCGCGGACCGACTGCACGCCGGGCTTCGTCGTCAAAAACTGCAAGCAGTACAGGGGATCGGCGCTTGCCGAAGTGGGGGATCCGTTTACGTTGTGAGGGTGGGGGAGCTGGATGGGTCCCGCATCTGGACGGGCCGGGCATCCGAATTTTGGACTTCCGGCCAAAGGCAGCCGGCGCCTCGCGCGCCAACATGCTGTCCATGAACCCCCCGCGACCAGACAAGGGCTCCTCTTCTCCTCGGCGGTTCATCCTGCTCCCGGAGGAGTCGGTGGACGGACACGGTCGGCGACCGCGGATCCGTCGCTACCAGCTCGCGCGCGTCGGTTGGCCTCACGACGAGCGCGGCGCTGGTTCGGCGCCGGCAGGGATGGCCCGCGCAGCCAGCCGCATCGGCCAGATGTAAGCCGTCGGTCCCCCACACCGATCTCGCTCCGGCTTCCCTCTGGCCGGGTGCGAGCGGGTGCGGCCGGACAGGGCCGCGGTTCCCTGTCCGGCCGCATTTCCGATCTGCGGCGCAACGGCCGCTCAGCGAGTACCCTCCTCATATGAACGATTCCTCCTCGCGCTCGCTCGGGCGGACCGTCGTCGCGGGACTGGTCCTGCTGATCGCCGCATGGCTGCTGCTGCACTTCGTGATCGGCATCGTCACGGCGATCGCAAGCGTCGTTGTCGTCGTCTTCGCGATCATCGCGGTCATCTGGGCGCTTCGCGTCCTGCTTTAGCGCTTCGCGGCGATGGCGTACGTAATCATCGCCGTCTGCTTCGGCCTCGCCGGCGGCTACGTCGGCAAGATCAAGGGCAGCTCGTTCTTCCTCTGGTTCCTGATCTCCGGCGCCGTGCCGATCTTCGGCCTGCTCGCGGCGATCGCCTACCGCTTCGAGCGCGACGAGCTGCGCCGCGAATGCCCGCAATGCGGTCGCGTGACGAAGATCCACGACACGCTGTGCATGCGCTGCGGCGCCGAGCTCGACTACCCCGAGACGGCGATCGCGCCCGAATCGTGGCGGCGCACGCCAACCCGCTCGTAGTTCGGCTTACCTAACCCGATTCGTGACCTAGGGTGTGCTTGAGATGGCCACCCGAACCGACCCCAAGCCGAGTCGCTCGGAGTCGCTCGTCGCGCGCGTGATCCATCGCTGGGGGTTCGCGAACGAGCGCGAGTTCGTGCTGCGCGTTGTGCAGCCGGCGCTCGTCGGCATGATCGACGGGACAGTCTCTTCGCTCGCGCCGATCTTCGCGGCGGCGATCGCGTCGAGCTCGCACACGGCGCTGCTCGTCGGCTTCTCGACGGCGCTCGGCGCCGGCGTCAGCATGGGCTGGTCGGAGGCGCTGTCGGACACCGGCGAGCAGACCGGCCGCGGCTCGGCCGTCGTGCGCGGCGGCATCACCGGCGGGATGACGACGCTCGGCGGCCTGTTCCACACGCTGCCGTTTCTGATCTCCGACGTGCACAAGGCGCTGATCGTCGCCGGCGCCGTCGTCGCCGTCGAGCTGTTCGCGATCGCGTGGGTGCGCAACCGCTTCCTCGAAGTGTCGATGCGCTCGTCGCTGCTCGTCGTCACCGTCGGCGGTGCGATCGTGCTCGCGATCGGCGTTGGCATCGGCTCCTCGTAGCGGCCAAAACCCGCTGGTAGACTCGGCTTTTCCCTTAGAACCCGAGCAGCGAGAGGAGGTCGAGAGATGCGCGCGGTCGATGCCGTGATGGAATGCTTGAAGGCGGAGGGCGTCGACGTCGTCTTCGGCCTCCCCGGCGGCGCCAATTTGCCGACGTACGACGCGTTCGTCAACGGCGGCGTCAGACACATCCTCGTGCGCCACGAGGCCGGCGGCGGCCACGCGGCCGAGGGCTACGCGAAGGCGACCGGCAAAGTCGGCGTCGCGTTCGCGACGAGCGGCCCCGGCGCGACGAACCTGATCACGCCGATCTGCGACGCGATGATGGACTCGGTGCCGGTCGTGTTCATCACCGGCCAGGTGCGCACCGAGCTGCTCGGCACCGACGGCTTCCAGGAGGCCGACACGATCGGCATCACGATGCCGGTCGTCAAGCACTCGTTCATGATCGTCGACCCGCAGGAAATCCCGCGGGCGATCCACGAGGCGTTCCACATCGCCCGCTCCGGGCGCCCCGGTCCCGTGCTCGTCGACATCCCGCAAGACCTTTCCCGCGCGGAGATCGACTACGAGCCGGTCACCGACGTGCGCCTGCCCGGCTACCAGCCGCGCGTCGAGGGCAACCAGAAGCAGATCCGCCAGGCCGCGAAGGCGCTCGCCGCCGCGCAGCGCCCGGTGATCTACGCCGGCGGCGGCGTCGTCAACGCGAACGCCGCCGACGAGCTGACCGAGTTCGCGACGTCAGACCGCTTCCCGGTGACGTGCACGCTGATGGGCCTCGGCGCCTTCCCCGCGCCGCACGAGCAGTGGCTCGGCATGCTCGGCATGCACGGCACCCGCGCCGCCAACTACGCGATGGACGAGGCCGACCTGATCTGCGCCGTCGGCGCGCGCTTCGACGACCGCATCACCGGCAAGCTGTCGGAGTTCGCGCCGCGCGCGAAGTTCATCCACATCGACGTCGACCCGGCCGAGATCTCCAAGAACGTGCCCGCGCACATCCCGATCGTCGGCGACGCCAGGCACGTGCTGGCGAAGCTCTTGATCGAGTACCGCGCGATCGGCGCCGACCCCGCGCGCCTGGAGGCCTGGTGGCAGCGGATCGACGGTTGGAAAGAGAAGTACCCGCTCGCCTACGAGGACTTCGAGCGACAACGAGATCAAGCCGCAGTACATGGTCAAGGCGCTGTACGAGGCGACCGGCGGCGAGGCGATCGTCACGAGCGACGTCGGCCAGCACCAGATGTGGGCGGCGCAGTATTACGACTTCCCGAAGCCGCGGCGCTGGATCAACTCGGGCGGTCTCGGCACGATGGGCTTCGGCCTGCCGGCGGCGATGGGCGCGGCGGTCGGCTGCCCCGATCAGCTCGTCTGCTGCATCGCCGGCGACGGCTCGGTGCAGATGAACGCGCAGGAGCTCGCGACGTGCGCGCAGGAGCAGATCCCGATCAAGGTGTTCATCATGAACAACGGCTATCTGGGGATGGTTCGCCAGTGGCAGGAGCTGTTCTGGGACGGCAAATACAGCCACGTCGAGACCGGCGAGTTCCCCGACTTCGTCAAGCTCGCCGAGGCGTACGGCGCGACCGGCATGCGCTTCGCCGACAAGACGACGCTCGTCGAGGACATGAGGCGCGCGATCGAGACGCCGGGTCCGGTGTTCGTCGACGTGCGCGTGACGCGCGAGGAGAACACCTACCCGATGATCCCGGCGGGCCAGGCGGCCCGGGAGATGGTGGGGTGAGTCCGGTCATGGGAGAGCCAGGAACCAAGGATCCGCTCAGCCTCGAGGAGCTGGAAGCGTCGGCCGGCCTGCGCACGGGGCGCAAGCACGTGCTGTCGATCCTCGTCGAAAACAAGTCCGGCGTCCTCACCAGGATCGCCGGCCTGTTCGCGCGGCGCGGCTTCAACATCGACACGCTGACGGTCGGGCCGACCGACGACGAGCTCATCTCGCGTGTGACGCTGACCGTCGACGGCGCGCTGCACCCGATCGACCAGGTGACCAAGCAGCTGCACAAGCTGATCAACGTGCTGAAGATCCGCGACCTCGAGCCGGCCGACACCGTCGCGCGCGAGCTCGCGCTGTTCAAGGTCTCCGCCGACGGCGTCCAGCGCGGCGAGCTGATGCAGATCGCCGAGATCTTCCGCGGCAAGGTCGTCGACGTGACCAAGCGCGCCGTGATCATCGAGATCACCGGCACGACCGACAAGGTCGCCGCGTTCGAGGACATGGTCCGGCCGTTCGGGCTGATCGAGATGATGCGCACGGGCGAGATCGCGATCTCGCGGGGGCGCACCGAGACATAGCCGTTGCTCGACGCCGGCACACGCGTACGGACGGGTCCTGACGGTCCGTTCGAGCTGACGCCGGCCGCGGACGAGCTGCTCGCCGCGCGCCTGCGCACGGCGCTCGCCCGCACGCGCCGCACCGGCCGCCGCACGCTCGCGACGCTGTCGCTCGAGCTGCCCGACGACGTCGACCCGACGGCGGTCGTCTGCGCCTCGCGCCGCGACGACGAGCACTGGTTCTGCTTCGAGCAGCCCGACCGCGACGCGGCGGCGCTCGCCGGGCTCGGCGAGGCGGCGAGGCTCGACGCGCACGGCGCCAAGCGGTTCGCCGAGGTCGCCGAGCGCTGGCGCGCGCTGTGCGCCGACGCCGTCGGCGAGGAGTCGGGCGCGGTCGAGGGCGGCGGGGCGGTCGCGGTCGGCGGCTTCGCGTTCGCGCCCGACGGCGGCGCCGCGCCGCACTGGTCTGGCTTCGAGCCGGCTTCGCTCGTCGTTCCCGAGGTCGCGCTCAGCAGGCGCGCGCGCGACGGCCGGACGCGCGTGCGCCTGACGCTCGCCGCGCTGACAGCGCCCGACGACGTCGCCGAGGACCTGCTCGCGCGCCTTCGCGCGCGCCTGGCCGAGCTGCGCGAGCGCCCGCTGCCGCTGCTCGATCCGGCGCCGACCGGCCGCTTCCTCATCGCCAGCGCGATGCCGCCCGAGCACTTCGAGGCGGCCGTCGCGCGCGCCGTCGAGACGATCCGCGGCGGCGCGCTTGAGAAGATCGTGCTCGCGCGCGAAGTGCAGGTCCACGCGCCGCGCTCGCACGACCCGGCGGCGGTGCTCGGCGTGCTGCGCGAGGAGTTCCCGTCGTGCTTCGTCTTCTGCGCCGGGCGCGGCGACGCGGCGCTCGTCGCCGCGAGCCCCGAGCTGCTCGTGCGCCGCGAGGGCCACCGCGTCTCGACGCTCGCGCTCGCCGGCTCGACGCGCCGCAGCGCCGACCCGGCCGTCGACGACCATCTCGGCGAGCAGCTGTTACGCGATCCGAGCTATCGCGAGGAGCACGCGATCGTCGCGCGGCGGATCGAGCGGATCCTGCGCCCGCACGCGATCTGGGTCGCCGTCGCGCCCGAGCCGACGCTCGCGCGGATCGCCAACATCCAGCACCTGGCGACGCCGATCCGCGCGCAGCTCGCGACGCCGCTCGACGCGCTCGCGCTCGCCGGCATGATGCACCCGACGCCGGCCGTCGGCGGCGAGCCGTTGCGCGCGGCGGCGCCGCTGATCCCGGCGCTCGAGGGCCTCGACCGCGGCTGGTACGCCGGCCCGGTCGGCTGGACCGACGCGACCGGCGACGGTGAGTTCTGCGTCGCGCTGCGCTGCGCGCTGCTGCGCGGGACGGTCGCGCGGTGCTTCGCCGGCAACGGCATCGTGCGCGACTCAGACCCGTCGGCCGAGTTGGCCGAGACCGAGATCAAGCTGCAGGCGCTGCTGCCGCTGCTGGCCGGCTGAGCGTTTACAACTAGATTCATGATCAAGTTCGTTGGTGTCCGCGAGGCCAAAAACCATCTGTCGCGCCTGCTTGATGATGTTGCCGCCGGCGAGGAGCTGGTGATCACGCGCCGCGGCAAGGTGATCGCAAGCCTTGTACCGGTGTGCGCTCGACCCAAGCGCAGGTTCGCGACCGACCGCGGACGCTTCGTCGTGCCGGAGGACTTCGACGATCCGCTGCCAGAGGATCTGCTCGATGCGTTCGAGGGGGCTTCTTTGCCGAAGGCGCTGCCGACGCTGCCGATGGACTGAGCCTCAGCCCAGCGCCGGTGAGAGCGCCGCCGAAACCGCCGCCCACACGCTCCGATGCAACTCGACGTTCGCCTGGCGATCGCCGCGCACCTCGACGATCGACGAGCTTTCGCGCGCCAGCGCCTGCTCGAGCGCCCCGCGGAACGCGGAGACGCCGTCGACGCGCGCGTGCGCCAGCCCGTACAACCGCGCCGCGTCGGCGAAGTCGAGTCCGGTCGGCGTCGCGATGTGGCGCGTGTAGATGTCCTGCGTCTCGGTCGCAGGTGGCTCGATGCTTCGCGGGTCCGGTTCGGCGCCCCGCGGGGCTGGCTCCTCCGCGCGCGCCATCGGCACGTCGGCGACCGCGAGGAAGTCGAAGATCCCGCCGCCGCCGTTGTCGATCAGCACGATCGTCAGCTTCAGGTCGAGCCGGCGCGCGGCGAGCAGCCCGCCGATGTCGTGCGCGAGCGCGACGTCGCCGATCAGCAGCACGACGGGACCTTCGCCCGCGGCGGCAGCGCCGAACGCGCTCGAGACGACGCCGTCGATGCCGTTCGCGCCGCGGTTGCAGAGCACGCGCGGCGGGTCATCGCGAACGGGCCAGAACGTCTCGATCTCGCGCACGGGCATCGAGGAGGCGACGAACAGCGTCGCCTCTGCCGGCAGCAGCACGCCGAGCTCGACGGCGATGCGCGGCTCCGACGGCACGTCGCCGTCGAGCACGCCGAGGATCGCCTCGGCGGCGAGCCCGTCGGCGCTGCGCCAGCGCGCGAGCCAATCCTCGTCAGACGGCGATGCCGCCGATGCTTCGAGCAGCAGCTCGTTCTGCGCGAGCAGCGCGCGCAGCGCGCTCGCCGGGTCGAGCGCGAGCGAGTCGGCCAGCGCCGCGGACGGGTCCTGCCACGCGCCCTCGGGATCGAGCGCGATCTGCTCGACTTCCGAGAGACCCGCGAGCCAGCCGCGCAGCGGCTTGGAGACGGGCAGGTCGCCGACGCGCAGCACCAGATCGGGCTCGACGGAGGCGGCGAACCCGTCGTCGCGCAGCAGCGCGTCGTAGTGTGCGACCGCCGCGGCGCCGCGGCGCGCGCCCGACATCGGGTCGGCCAGCAGCGGCCAGCCGCGCGCGGCCGCGAGCTGCGCCGCGAGCTCCCCGACGCTCGGCTCGCCGCCGCCCGGCAGGCGCTCCTCGCGCCCGGCGACGATCACGCCGCGCTCGGCGGCGAGGATCCGTTCGCCGATCCATCCGAGGTCGAGGCTGGCGTCCACCTCGACGCCGCCGGTCCCGCGGATGGCGGTATCGCGCGCGCCTGCCGGCGCTCCCGCTCGCAGCGGGCCGCGCCGCACGTACGGCGCCCCGTCGGCGCGACCGGTCCGATCGTCCGGCAGCGGCTCGTCGGTCACGAGCGGCTCGCGCAGCGGGAAGTTCAGGTGCACGACGCCGGGTCGGCCCTCGAGCGTCGTCGCGTAGGCGCGGCACGCGAGCGCGCGGATCCAGCGCAGCCGCTCGCGCGTCGCTTCGTGTGTGCCGACCTCGAAGAACCACTTCGCGGCGCCGCCGAACAGCTTCAGCTGGTCGATCGCCTGTCCGGCGCCGTTCTCGCGCAGCTCGGGCGGGCGGTCGGCGCTCAGCACGAGCAGCGGCACGCGCGCCTCGCGCGCCTCGATCGCCGCCGGCAGCAGCTCGGCGACGGCGGTGCCCGACGTGCACGTGATCGCGACGGGCAGCCCCGACGCCTTCGCCAGCCCGAGCGCGAAGAACCCGGCGCAGCGCTCGTCGACGTGCGAGAAGCAGCGCAGCCGCCGCTCGCGCGCGAGCGTCAGCGCGAGCGGCGCCGAGCGCGAGCCGGGGGAGGTGCACGCCGCTCGCATGCCGCAGCGCGCCAGCTCGTCGACGAGCGCGCGCAGCAGCGTGTACGTGTCGATCGCGCTGCTCACGCGTCTACGATGGCGCGGTGCCGCGGACGCCGCAGAACCTCGTGCTGCTGCACGGCTTCAGCGGGACGCGGCACGCGTGGGACGGGGTGGTCGCAAGGTTGGACCCCGAACGCTACCGGCCGCTGGCGCTCGACCTGCCCGGGCACGGCGAGGCGGCCGCGCCTGACGCCCCGATCACGTTCGATTCGTGCGTCGCGGCGGTGCTCGACGCGAGCCCCGAGCGCTTCGCGTTGTGCGGCTACTCGATGGGCGGCCGCATCGCGCTGCACGTCGCGCTGGCGGCGCCCGAGCGCGTGTCGCGGCTCGTGCTCGTCTCCTCGAGCCCGGGAATCGAGGACGACGCCGAGCGCGCGGCGCGGCGCGCGGCCGATCGCACGCTCGCCGACGAGCTGGAACGGATCCCGTTCGACGAGTTCATCGAGCGCTGGCGCACGCAACCGCTGTTCGCCGACGAGCCACCGGACGTCGGCGAGCGCGCGCGCGAGGACCAGCGCCGCAACGACCCGCGGCGGCTCGCGGCGGCTCTGCGCGGCGTCGGCACGGGGGAGATGGCGCCGCTGTGGGCGCGCCTCGGCGAGCTGGCGATGCCCGTGACGGTGCTCGTCGGCGCGCGCGACGCCAAGTTCCGCGAGCTCGGCGCGCGCATTGTCGAGCTGCTGCCGAGCGGCCGGCTCGTCGTCGTCGAGGGGGGGCATGGACTGCCGCTGGAGAACCCCGCCGGCGTCGCCGAGGCGCTGCGGGCGAGCTTGTCGTCAGACGTCAGTTAGAAACACGCTTACCCCGCCGGCGTGGACGCCGAGGCGCGTCGTGTCAACCGATAACTAGAAACAGAGCTATCCCCAGAGGATACGTCGCGGATAGCTTTGTCAAACCGGCGCACGCTCGGGCAAGAAGCGTTCACGGCACAACGCCGCGGCGCGCGGCCGGCCAGCCATTGTCGAGACGACAGAAAGTGGGGAGTACAACATGTTGCGGAGTATCCAACGCTTGACGAGCGTGCGCGCACGCGCATTGCTCGCGGGAGGCCTGCTTGTCGCATCCATTGCGGCGCTGAGCGTGGCCTCGCCGGCACTGGCGACGCCGAAAGGTGAATTCGCGGTCTTCGCCGACTGTCCCGTGACGACGTCGAACGCCTGCATCTGGGCGAAGACCGAAAGCGGGCAGTTCACCGTCGGGAAAAAGACGGTGCCGATCGAAAAAGCGATCACGCTGCAGGGCGGACTGCTCGAAAACGAAGAAACCGGCGCGCTGACGTTCGTCGCCGCGAAAGACGGCAACACGCTGTCGAAAACGCCGCAGAATGTGCCCGGCGGTCTGTCCGGTCTCGTCAACTGCACCGAAATCAAAGGCTCGGGCCTGCTCGAAATAATCGAGCGCGGCACGTGCAAATCGATCTTCGAAAACGGTCTGACGGGCGTTACCGCGACGACTGAACTCGCCGCGCCGGCCAGCTCGATCGGGATCAACCTCGGCAACCTGCTGGGCGCGACGGGCACGGCGCTGCAGCTCCCGGTCAAGGTGCACCTAGAAAACCCGCTGCTCGGCGGCTCGTGCTACGTCGGCTCGAACTCGCACCCGATCATCCTGCCGCTGACGACCGGCACGACGAGCCCGCCGGCGCCGAACAAACCGATCAAAGGCAACCCGGGGACGCTTGAATTCAATGGCGAAGGGACGCTGCTGACCGTCAGCAACAACTCGCTCGTCAACAACGAATTCGCGGCGCCGGCGACCAACGGTTGCGGTGGACTGTTCGAATTCCTGATCGGTCCGCTGATCAACTCGCAGCTCGGCGTGCCCTCCGCGGCGGGCCACAACACGGCGATTCTGAACGGCACGCTGAAGCAGGCCGGCTCGGAAATCGTGCAGGAACACGAATAGCCGCAGCTCGCAGCAGACCGCACGGCATGACGCCGTAGCGGTAGGAGAAGCAAAGGGGGCTCGCCGTCAGCGGCGGGCCCCCTGTCGCAACCGGACAACCAAGGCCAGTTGACCAGGCCAGAGAAGGAGGTTCATCGATGTCACGTAGCCGTGAGGAACGTTCGAGGAGGGCGCGCGCGAAGGCGCTTCTCGCCGGAGCGCTGCTCGTCGTCTCGGCGCTTGCGCTGAGCGTCGCGTCGCCCGCGTCGGCGACGCCGAAAGGTGAATTCGAAGTGTTCGCCGACTGTCCCGTGACGACGGCGAACGCGTGCATCCACGCGAGCACCGAAAGCGGTGAATTCGTCGTCGGCAACAAGGCGGTGCCGATCGAAAAAACGATCACGCTGCAGGGCGGACTGCTCGAAAACGAAGAAACCGGCGCGCTGACGTTCGTCGCCGCGAAAGACGGCGACACGCTGTCGAAAACGCCGCAGAAAGTCCCTGGCGGGCTGGCGGGCCTCGTCAAATGCAATGAAATCAAAGGTTCCGGGCTGCTCGAAAAACTCGAGCGCGGTACGTGTGAAGCGATCTTCGAAAACGGGTTGACGGGCGTCAACGCGACGACCGAACTCGCGGCGCCGGCCAGCTCGATCGGGATCGACCTAGGCAATCTGCTGAACGGCGAAGGCACCGCCCTGTCCCTCCCGGTCAAGGTGCACCTCGAAAACTCGCTGCTTGGCGGCTCCTGCTACGTGGGCTCGAACGCGCACCCGATCGTGTTGCCGTTGACGACCGGCGCGACGAGCCCGCCGGCGCCGAACAAATCGATCAAAGGCAATCCCGGCACGCTTGAATTCAATGGCGAAGGGACGCTGTTGACGATCAAATCCAACTCGCTCGTCAACAACGAATTCGCGGCGCCCGCGACCAACGGATGCGGCGGGCTGTTCGAATTCCTGATCGGGCCGATCATCAACTCGTCGCTTGGCGTGCCGTCGGCCGCCGGGCACAACACGGCGATCCTCAATGGCACGCTGAAGCAGGCCGGCGCGGAAATCGTACAGGAACACGAATAGAACGATGAGCAGGTAGCGCTCGGCACGCCGGAGCCCGTCGCCGTCGGCGGCGGGCTCCGGCGCCGCGTCTACAGCGGGTCGACGCCGAGCCCGGCGCCGGTCGGGACGGCGATCCGACCGTGCAGCGCCGGCAGTGGGTTCGCAAGGTCGGCGAACAGCTCGAGCGTCGCGAGGCCGCAGTAGGGCACGGGCCCGCGCGAGGCGAGCGCGGCGGCGGCGTGCACGCCGGCGGCGACGCCGAGCGGACCGTCGTAGGTCGAGGCGACGTACGGCTCGGCGCCCGACGCGCGCACGAGCGTGGCGGCGGCGATCAGCCCGGAGATGCCGCCGCAGCGCGAGATCTTCAGGCAGACGGCGTCGGCGACGCCGGCGCCGAGCGCGCCGTGCTCGGCGGCGGTCTCGTCGATCGCGACGCGCACGGCGACGCGCTCGCGGACCTCGCGCACGTGCCGCAGCCCGTGGACGGGCTCCTCGACGAGCTCGAGGCCGGCGGGGGCGAGCGCGTCGATCGTGGCGACGGCCTGCTCGACGTCCCACGCGCCGTTCGCGTCGAGGCGCAGCGCGAGCTCGGGCCCGCCGGCGGCGCGCGCGGCGGCGACGCGCCCGGCGTCGTCGCCGACGCCGACCTTCAGCTTCGCGCAGTCGAACCCGGCGGCGACGGCCGCCGCCGCCTGCTTGGCGACGCCGGCGCGGTCGAGCGCGGAGAGGCTCGCGTTGACGGGGACGTCGGGCGCGGGGTCGTCGGTGATCAGCGCGGCGAGCGGCAGCCCGCGAATTCGCCCGGCGCGGTCCCACAGCGCGAGATCGAGCGCGGCGAGCGCGGCGGGCAGGTCTTCGATCTGCCGGCAAGCGTCGATCAGCTGCGCCCCGTT
Source organism: uncultured Solirubrobacteraceae bacterium (assembly GCA_963782925.1). Classification (GTDB taxonomy): domain Bacteria; phylum Actinomycetota; class Thermoleophilia; order Solirubrobacterales; family Solirubrobacteraceae; genus Palsa-744. The sequence goes on along the minus strand of CAWALH010000001.1, from coordinate 37,341 downwards.
GAGCTCGCCCGAGCGCTCGAGGACCGGCGCGTAGCGCGCGAGCGCCGACTCGACGCGCTCGATGCTGACGCCGTCGTAGGGCTCGAGCGGCGCGGCCTCGCCGTAGCCGACGATGCCGTCGTCGCCGGTCAGCGTGACGGTGATCAGCTCGCGCTCGGACAGCTCGCCGTGGGACGCGACGATCGGCCGCTTCAGCGCCAGCGTGCGCCGCGTGAACTCGAGCCTCACGCGCGGGCGCCCCTGCTGAGGAGCCGTCCGCTCACGAGCCGACGCCGCCGCTCGCGAGGATGCCGGCGGCGAACAGCAGGCAGAACAAGAGCTGCGTCGCGCCGGTCTTCGCGAGCGCGCCGTTCAGCGCCGGCCCGTCGGTGCGGGTGCGAACGACGCGCACGACGCCGAGCGCGATCGGAATCGCCAGCCACGTGAGGAACAACCAGGCGCCGAGCGAGCCGAACGCCCACGGCAGCGGCGCGGTGAGGAACGCGCCGGCGACCATCGCGGTGTACAGCGCGCGCGTGCGCTCGCGCCCGAGCCGCACGGCGAGCGTGCGCTTGCCGGCGCGCCGGTCGGTCTCGAGGTCGCGGACGTTGTTGACGACGAGGATCGCGCTGGCGAGCAGGCCGACGGGGACGGCGCAGACGAACGCCTCCCACGGCAGGTGCTGGATCTGGACGAAGTAGGAGCCGGCGACGGCGACGACGCCGAAGAAGAGGAAGACGAACAGCTCGCCGAGTCCCTCGTATCCGTACGGCCGCGGGCCGCCGGTGTAGAGCACGCCGGCGAGGATCGAGGCGGCGCCGACGGCGAGCAGCTCCCAGCCGGCGACGGCGACGAGGTAGGCGCCGCAGGCGACGGCCAGCCCGAACGTGACGTACGTGGCGATCAGCACTTGGCTCGGCGGCACGAGCCCGCCGGCGGTCACGCGCACCGGGCCGAGCCGATCGTCGGTGTCGGCGCCGCGCCGCGCGTCGGAGTAGTCGTTCGACAGGTTCGTTCCGACCTGGATGAAGACGGCGCCGAGCAGCGCGGCGACGAAGGCGAGCGGGTGGAAGACGCCGGCGCCGAGCGCGAGCGAGGTGCCGACGAGCACGGGCGCGATCGCGGCGGGCAGCGTGCGCACGCGCGCGGCCATGATCCAGATGCGCGCCGCGCTCACCGGCCGGCGCTCCGTCCCGCGACGCCCACCGCTACGCGCGCCGCGGGAAGCGCGAGAAGTCGGGCTTGCGCTTCTCGCGGTAGGCGTCGCGACCCTCCTGGGCCTCGTCGTTGCCGTAGAACAGCAGGTTCGTGTCGTGCGCGAGCTGCTGGATCCCGGACAGCCCGTCCTCGGCGGCGTTGAAGCTCGCCTTCAGCAGGCGCAGCGCGAAGGGGGAGAGGGCGAGCATCTCGCGACACCACTGGACGGTCTCGTCTTCGAGGTGCGCGAGCGGGACGACGGCGTTGACCATGCCCATCTCGCGCGCCTGCTCGGCCGAGTACTGGCGGCAGAGAAACCAGATCTCCTTCGCCTTCTTCGGCCCGACGAGGCTCGCGAGCAGCCCGGCGCCGAAGCCGCCGTCGAACGAGCCGACCTTCGGCCCGACCTGCCCGAAGCGCGCGTTGTCGGCCGCGATCGTAAGGTCGCAGACGAGGTGCAGCACGTGGCCGCCGCCGATCGCGTAGCCGGCGACCATCGCGATCACGGGCTTCGGCAGCCTGCGGATCTGGATGTGGAGATCTGTGACGTGAAATCGACCGACGCCTGCGCGGCCCGAGCTTGGATCGGAAGCCTCCTCGTCGAGGTAGCCCGAGTCGCCGCGAACGCGCTGGTCGCCGCCGGAGCAGAACGCCTCCGAGCCTTCTCCGGTCAGCACGATCACGCCGACGCTCGTGTCCTCGCGCGCGTCGTCGAGCGCGCGCGAGATCTCGACGATCGTGCGCGGTCGAAACGCGTTGCGCACCTCGGGTCGCGCGATCGTGATCTTCGCGATGCCGGCGTCGCCGCCGCTCGACTTCTCGTAGCGGATGTCGGCGAACGCCCCGCCGGCCTCGCCGGTCGCGTCTCTCCAGTCGGACACCGAGGGAAGGCTAGCTGCGCTTCCGTCGCGATGGCGCCTGCGTCGAGAATCGGAAACGCACGCGCGTCGAGAACGGCTCCGCGTCTGTCGAGCCGGGTCGCGAGTTGCGGGCGTTCGCGTTCGACCGATACTGCCGAGCGTGGCGAAACGGGGACAGGTCAGCTGCAGGCTCGCGCTCGTGCTGCTCGCGGCGCTCGTCGGGGGTGCCGTGCTGGCCGGCTGCGGTGGCGCGAGCAGCGGCGCGGTCGCGAGCTCGTCGAAGGGCTTCCCGGGGCAGCGCCGTCCGTGGCGCACGCAAGCCCTCGCGCCGGCGTTGGCCGCCTGCAGGGGGCCCGTGATCGGGGCGACGTCGCTGTCGGCGAGCGAGAAGGGCGAAATCGCCCACTCCTGCGATCGGATGGACGAACGGGTGCTCGAGAACGAAGCGATCGTTCGCGCCGTCTGCCAGGAACTCGCGAGCGCGACGTCGTCCTCGCCCACTGCCCCGAGCACCCGGCGTGTCGCGGCGGACTGCTATGCCGGATATGAGCGCACGATCCCGGTGGCGGAGCGCCTGCACGCCGGCGCCGGCTCGGGCGACGGGACTTGATCGAGGGAGCGGACTAACCTCTCACCCATGCAGGTCGAGTCCTGGCTGGCCCGCGCGGCCGCGGCGCGGCCCGATCGGGTCGCGATCGAGACGCCCGCCGGCCGCTGCACGTACGCCGAGCTTCTGAGCGCCGCACAGCGCGGCGCCGATGCGCTCGCGGCGGATGGAGCGCGCCGCGGCGAGCGCGTCGCGCTCGCGCTCGCGCCCGGCCTCGAGTTCGCATGCGCGCTGCACGCGTGCATGCTGCTCGGCGCGGTCGCGGTGCCGGTCGACCTGCGCCTCTCGGCGCGCGAGCGCTCCCGGCTCGTGTCGTCGTGCAAGCTCACGATCGCCGAGCCGATCGGCCTGGAGGCTGGACCCGCGGGCGATCTGGCGCACGGCGCGCGCCACGACCTCGACGCGACCGCCGTCGTGATCCACACGTCCGGCACGAGCTCGGCGCCGAAGCCGGTCGAGCTGACGTACGGCAACCTGCTGTGGAGCGCGCTCGGCTCGGCCGTCGCGCTCGGCGTCGATCCGGACGAGCGCTGGCTGTGCGCGCTGCCGCTGTCGCACGTCGGCGGCCTGTCGATCCTCGTGCGCTCGGCGATCTACGCAACGACGGCGATCGTGCACGAGCGCTTCGAGACCGAGCGCGTATTGCGGGCGCTGCGCGAGGACGACGTGACGCTCGTCAGCCTCGTCGCGACGACGCTCGCGCGTCTGCTCGACGCGGGTCTCGAGCGTCCGCCGAAGCTGCGCTGCGCGCTGACCGGCGGCGGCCCGGTGCCGGCGGCGCTGGTCGAGCGGGCGCGTCGGGCGGGGGTGCCGGTGAGCATGACGTACGGCCTGACCGAGGCCTGCTCGCAGGTCACGACGGCGCCGGTCGCGGCGCTCGCCGGCGGCGACCTCGGCGCCGGGCCGCCGCTGTTCTGCGCTCGCGTCCGCTGCGCCGAGGACGGCGAGGTGCTCGTCGCCGGGCCGACCGTCGCCCCTGGCGCGCTCACCGACGACGGCTGGCTGCACACGGGCGACGTCGGCTCGTTCGACGAGCGCGGCGGCCTGTGGATCACCGGCCGCAAGGCCGACACGATCGTCAGCGGCGGCGAGAACGTCGCGCCGAGCGAGGTCGAGGCGGTGCTCGAAGTCCACGCCGACGTACTCGAGGCGGCCGTCGTCGGTCTGCCGGACGAGCGGTGGGGCGAGGCCGTCACGGCGATTGTCGTCATCCGCGAGGGCGCCGCGCCCGATGACGAGACGCTGCGCGCGCACTGCGCGGCTACGCTCGCGCCGTACAAGGTCCCCAAGCGCGTCGTGCTCCGCGGCGAGCCGCTGCCGCGCACGCGCTCGGGCAAGCTGCTGCGCCGGGAGCTGCGATGAGCGAGGGCGACGCCACGACGCAGTTCGACGCGAACGCGTATCGCGAGGCCAGCCGGCAGGGCTGGGAGGAGGCGGCGGCCGGCTGGGCGCGCAGCCAGGAGCTGATCCGCGCGTTCGCGGCGCCGGTCTCGCACTGGATGCTCGACGCGGTCGCGCCGCAGCCGGGGCAGCGCGTGCTCGAGCTGGCGGCGGGGCTGGGGGAGACGGGCCTGCTCGCGGCCGAGCTCGTCGCGCCGGCCGGCGGCGTGATCGTCTCCGACCAGGCCGACGCGATGCTCGCCGGCGCGCGCGAGCGCGCGGCCGAGCTGGGGCTCGCGAACGTCGAGTTCCAGACGGTCAACGCCGAATGGATCGACCTGCCGGTCGCGAGCGTCGACGCGGTGCTGTGCCGCTGGGGGTACATGCTGATGGCCGACCCGTCGGCGGCGCTCGGCGAGACGCGGCGCGTGCTGCGTCCCGGCGGACGCGTGGCGCTGGCGGTGTGGGACTCGATCGAGCGCAACCCGTGGGCGGCGCTGCCGGGCGCCGAGCTGCGCGAGCGCGGTCTCGTCGAGCCGCCCGCTCCGGGAACGCCCGGGCCGTTCGCGCTCGGCGACGAGGAGCGGCTGCGCGGGCTGCTCGATGAGGCCGGCTTCGCCGAGGTGCGCGTCGAGGCGCTCCAGCTGCACCGCGTGCACGACGACTTCGAGGGGTTCTGGGAGACGACGCTCGACCTCTCGCGCGCGTTCCACGACGCCGTGCTCGAGCGCCCGACGGCGGAGATCGAGCAGATCCGCGCCGGCATGCGGCTGCGCCTCGACCCGTTCACGGCGCCCGACGGCGCGCTCGACATCCCGGCGCGCACGCTCGTCGCCGTCGCGAGCGCCTGACCCGACCGTCTCTCGCCGACGCGATAGCCTGCGCGCTCATGATCTACGACGACGCAGCAGACCTGACGCTCCTCGACGGCAAGACCGTCGCAATCATCGGCTACGGCTCGCAGGGCCACGCGCACGCGCTCAACCTGAAGGACTCGGGCGTGAACGTGATCGTCGGCCTGCGCGAGGACTCGGCGTCGGTCGCGAAGGCGCGCGAGAACGGCCTCGAGGTGCTGCCGGTCGTCGAGGCGGCGAGTCGCGGCGACCTCGTGATGATCCTGCTGCCCGACGAGCTGCACCGCCAGGTGTGGGAGTCGGAGATCCGCGACGGGATCGCCGAGGGCAACATGATCCTGTTCGGTCACGGCTTCTCGATCCACTACGAGGAGATCGAGCCGCCGGCGGGCGTCGACGTGGCGATGGTCGCGCCGAAGGGCCCCGGCCACCTCGTCCGCCGTCAGTTCACCGAAGGCAGCGGCGTGCCCGGGCTCGTCGCGGTCGAGCAGGACGCGACGGGCAACGCGCGCGCGCTCGCGCTCGCGTACGCCAAGGGGATCGGCTGCACGCGCGGCGGCGTGATCGAGACGACGTTCAAGGACGAGACCGAGACGGACCTGTTCGGCGAGCAGGCGGTGCTGTGCGGCGGCGCCTCGGAGCTCGTGCAGGCCGGCTTCGAGACGCTCGTCGAGGCCGGCTATGACCCGGAGATGGCCTACTTCGAGTGCCTGCACGAGCTCAAGCTGATCGCCGACCTGATGTACGAGAAGGGCCTCGCGGGAATGCGCTACTCGATCTCGAACACGGCCGAGTACGGCGACTACACGCGCGGCAAGCGCGTGATCACCGACGAGACGCGCGCGGCGATGAAGCAGATCCTCAAGGAGATCCAGGACGGCGACTTCGCGCGCGAGTGGATCGCCGAGAACCGCGCCGGCCAGGAGAACTTCCTGCGGATGCGCGCCGAGCAGGCCGACACGCAGGTCGAGCACGTCGGCGGAGAGCTGCGCTCGCACATGGACTGGATCAAGCCCTCCTTCTAGACGCAGGAGCGCGGCGGTGCTGGCCTACCTCTCCTGGCACCGCGCGGCGGCGGGCGTCGAGCAGGAGCGCTACGAGCAGGCGCTCGAGCAGTTCCACCGCTCACTCGCGCATCGGCCGCCCAGCGGCCTTCGCGGCTCGGCCACCGCCCGCCTGCCGGAGCTTCCCTGGCTTGCGCCCGTCGCCGGCGGCGAGGGCGCGCCGGGCTACGAGGACTGGTATCTGCTCGACGACTGGGCGGCCGTCGGCGTGCTCGAGGAGGCCGCCGTCTCGCGCGGGCACATCACCACGCACGATCGCGTCGCGTCGCTGGTCGGTGTCGCGACGGGGTCCGTCTACCGGCTGATCGAGGGCTGTGCGCGCTTGGACGGCGCGAGCATCGCCGTGTGGGTGTCGCGCGCGCCCGGCCACGAGCATCCGTCGCTGTCGGCGCTGCTCGGCGACGGCATGGAGCCGGATCTCGGCGGACTGTGGCGTCGCTGCCTGGGTCTCGGGCCGGCGCCGGAGTTCTGCCTGCTCGCCGCCGAGGCTCCGTCGGGCGTCGCTTCGAGCCGGTTGCCGGCCGGATGGAGCGCGATCGCCTCGGCGAGAGATGTCCTGTGGAGCGGGCCTGGCCTAGACAGCTGAGACTGGCGCCGTGCAAGGAAAAGCAGCCGCCGAGCTGGGTGCGCTCAAGCGACTCGCTGGAGGAGTTCTATGGACTGCTGCCGGACACGTCGGCCGACGACGCGAACACGAACGAGCAATAGCCCGTCCGCTACACTCGCGTTGCTCGTCGCGACTGGCGCCTGAGGTGGACTCGACCACCGGGAAGCGACGAGCAGGACCGCCGCGCGCCTGGGCACCTCAGAGCATCGAAAATCCCCTCGACAGCGAGGAGCCCCGCATGACGCCGAGCAGCAGCACAGCAGAGCAGCGACTCGTCATCCCGGCCGAGATGAAGCCGGCCGACGGCCGCTTCGGCTGCGGCCCGTCGAAGGTCCGCCCCGAGGCGCTCGCGCGCCTGGCGAGCGACGGCGCCGCCGTGATCGGCACCTCGCACCGCCAGCAGCCCGTCAAGGCGCTCGTCGGCGAGATCCGCGCCGGCCTGCGCGAGCTGTTCTCGCTGCCCGACGGCTACGAGGTCGCGCTCGGCAACGGCGGCACGACCGCGTTCTGGGACGCCGCCGCGTTCGGGCTGATCCGCGAGCGCTCGCTGCACCTCGCCTTCGGCGAGTTCTCGCAGAAGTTCGCGACCGTGTCCGCCGGCGCGCCGTTCCTCGCCGAGCCGATCGTCGTCAAATCTGATCCTGGCGACGCGCCCGACCCGGCGACAGTAGGCGAGCAGGCCGCTGAGGCGGGCGCGGACGTGATCGCGTGGGCCCACAACGAGACTTCGACCGGCGTGATGGTTCCGCCTCAGCGCCCGTCCGGCGCAGACGGCGGGTTGGTCTTGATCGATGCGACGTCTGCCGCCGGTGGCCTTCCAGTCAACGTAACTCAGACGGACGTCTACTACTTCGCCCCGCAGAAGAGCTTCGCCGCCGACGGCGGGCTGTGGCTCGCCCTGCTGAGCCCCGCCGCCATCGAGCGGATCGACGAGCTCGACGGAGCCGACCGCTGGATTCCGTCCTTCCTCTCAATCAAGACGGCGCTCGAGAACTCGCTCAAGGACCAGACGTACAACACGCCGGCCGTTGCGACGCTGTTCCTGCTCGCCGATCAGGTCCGCTGGATGCTCGAGCTCGGCGGGCTCGACGCGTGCGTCGCGCGCTCGCGCGAGTCCGCGCAGCTCTTGTACGGATGGGCCGAGCGTTCGGGCTACGCGACGCCGTTCGTCGCCGACCCGGACAAGCGCTCGCTCGTCGTCGGCGCGATCGACTTCGCCGAGAACGTCGACGCGGCGCACGTCGCGAAGACGCTGCGCGCGAACGGCGTCGTCGACGTCGAGCCGTATCGCAAGCTCGGGCGCAACCAGCTGCGCGTCGGCATGTTCCCGGCGATCGACCCGCAGGACGTGCAGGCGCTGACCGGCTGCGTCGACTTCATCGTGGAGCGGGCATCGTGAGCGCGGCGGCCCCGAACGGGCGCGTGAAGGTGCTCGTCAAGGAGAAGATCGGCGACTCGGGCGTCGCGCTGCTGCGCGAGCACTTCGACGTCGACGTCGGCGTCGACTGGAGCGAGGACGAGTTCCTGGAGCGCCTGCCCGAGTACGACGGCATCGTGATCCGCTCGGCGACGAAGATGACCGCCGAGCTGATCGAGCGCGGCGAGAGGCTGCGCGTGATCGGGCGCGCCGGCGTCGGCGTCGACAACGTCGACGTGCCGACGGCGACCAAGCGCGGCATCGTCGTCGCCAACGCGCCGCAGTCGAACGTCGTCACCGCCGCCGAGCACACGATGGCGCTGCTGCTCGCGCTCGCGCGCAACATCCCGCAGGCGCACCAGTCGCTGCTCGAAGGCAAATGGGACCGCTCGAAGTACTCCGGCGTCGAGTTGTACGAGAAGACGCTCGGGATCGTCGGCTTCGGGCGGATCGGCCAGCTCGTCGCCGCCCGCGCCCGCGCCTTCAACATGCGCGTGCTCGCGTTCGACCCGTTCGTCAGCGCCGAGCGCTACAAGGAGCTCGGCGTCGAGAAGGCCGCCGACTCGGACGAGATCTACGCACAGGCCGACTTCATCACGATTCACCTTCCGAAGACGCCCGAGACCGAAGCCTGGTTGAACGCGGATGCGTTCGCGAAGATGCGCGACGGCGTGCGCATCCTCAACGTCGCCCGTGGTGGGCTGATCGACGACGCCGCGCTGAAGGACGCCCTGGACTCCGGCAAGGTCGGCGGCGCCGCGCTCGACGTCTTCCCGTCCGAGCCGATGACCGACTACCCGCTGTTCCACGGATACGACAACGTCGTCGTCACGCCGCACCTCGGCGCGTCGACCGCCGAGGCGACCGACCGCGCCGGCTACCAGTCGGCCGAGCAGGTCGTCGCGGCGCTGACCGGCGGCGTCGTCTCGACCGCCGTCAACATCCCGTCGATCGGCGCCGAGGACATGCAGGTGCTCGGCCCGTTCCTGCCGATGGCGCGCCAGCTCGGGCGCCTGGCGATGGCGCTCGCCGAGGGCAGCTCCGTCGAGCGGATCGAGGCCGCCTTCCTTGGGCGGATCGCCGAGTTCGACACGCGGCTGCTCACGCTCGCCGTGATCGGCGGCGCGCTCGAAGGCCGCACCGAGGAGCAGGTCAACCCCGTCAACGCGCCGAGCATCGCCGAGGAGCGCGGCATCGTCGTCGAGGAGAAGAAGGTCTCCGAGGCGCAGGACTACAACGAGCTGATCCGCGTCACCGTGATCGCCGGCGACGAGCGCGTCGCCGTCGCCGGCACCGGCATCGGCCCGAAGCAGGACCCGCACCTCGTCGAGGTCCAGGGCCGGCGCCTGACGATCGAGCTCGCGCGCTACGTCACCGTCTTCCGCTACGAGGACCTGCCGGGCATGGTCGGCCGCGTCGGCACGATCTTCGGCCAGCACGGCATCAACATCTCCTCGGCCGCCGTCGGGCACTCGCCGGACGGCGGAACGAGCGGCGACGACGGCGTCGGCGGGCAGCGGCTCGCGGCGATGGTCGTCACGACCGACGCGCCCGTCTCCAAGGAGGTCGTCGACGAGATCGTCGCCTCCGAGGGATTCGTCAACGGCTGGGCCGTCGACCTGGGCTGATCTTCGAGTAGGGTCGTTCGCGTGCGGGCGGTCGTCATCACCAAGCACGGCGGACCGGGCGTCTTGCGCGTCGAGGAGCGGCCCGATCCGCAGCTGGCGCCGGGCGCGGTGCGGATCGACGTCGCCGCCGCCGGGATCAACTTCGCCGACGTGATGGCGCGGATGGGCCTGTACCCGGACGCGCCGAAGACGCCGTGCGTCGTCGGCTACGAGGTCGCCGGCACGATCGCCGAGCTGGGGGACGGGGTCGAGGGCCTGGGCGTCGGCCAGCGCGTGCTCGCCGGCACGCAGTTCGGCGGCTACGCCTCGCAGGTCGTCGTGCCGGCGAGCGACGTCGTGCCGCTGCCCGAGAGCCTCAGCTTCGAGCAGGGCGCGGCGATCCCCGTCAACTACGCGACCGCGTGGGCCGGCCTGATCGGCTACGGCAGCCTGCGGCCCGGTGACCGTGTGCTCGTGCACTCGGCCGGCGGCGGCGTCGGCATCGCCGCGACGCAGATCGCCAAGCGCGCCGGCGCCGAGGTCTACGGCACGGCCTCGCCCGGCAAGCACGCGGCGATCGTCGAGCTCGGCGTCGACCACGCGCTCGACTACACGCAGCCTGGCTGGGAGCGGGGCCTGCCCCCCTTCGACGTGATCCTCGACGCGATCGGCGGCAGGAGCTTTCGCACGAGCTACGAGCTGCTGCGCCCCGGCGGGCGCCTCGTCGCGTTCGGCGCCTCCTCGCTCGTCAGCGGTCAGCGGCGCAACCTGATCACGGCGCTGCGCACCGTGATCCGCATGCCGCGCTTCAACCTGATCAAGCAGATGTCCGAATCGAAGGCGGTCATCGGCCTGAACATGCTGAGCTTGTGGAAGGACCGCGGCACGCTGCAGCCGTGGATCGCGCCGCTGCGCGAGATGCTCGACGACGGCACGATCAAACCCGTCGTCGCCGGCGTCTTCTCCTTCGAGGAAGCCGGCGCCGCGCAGACGATGATCGTCGAGCGCCGCAACGTGGGGAAGGTCGTGCTGGTGCCATGACGGCACCAGCACGCCTTAGCCTCATCAGGTGACTTCGATCGCTTCCGCGAACGTGTTTTCCTCGCTCGACTGCAGCACCGAGGCGAGGCCGAACGCTTTCAGCGACGGTTTTTCGGTTTTGCCGCCGACCACGATTTCTTTGATCTTCTGAGCGCTGCCGTTCAGCGCGAAGATCACTTTCCCGGTCGTGCTCGACGTTTTCGTCGGCGTGACTTCGGCGGCGACGCTGCCTTCCACTTTCAGGTTCAGCGAACCGCATTTGAATTCGGCGAACGCACCCGATTTCGCCTTGAACAGCAGGCCGACTTCACTGGTCGCTTCGGTAGCTTTCACTTCGCCGAGCGTCCCGACCAGCGACGACGTGATCGTTTCCGGGCATTTGTTGCCGAGGATTTCGCCTTTGCATCCTTCGAAGCTGGCGGTCGCGTTGACGGTCGTTTTGCTCGTCACTTCGCCGCTGCCGCTGACTTTTTTGCACGTGATCGTGAGGCCGGTGCCTTTCAACACGCTTTCGCCGGCGCTCGTTTTGAACGTGTCGCTGGCTTTCGAGAATTCCGGCGCCGCCGAGGCCGCCGAGGCTGCCACCGCGCTGATCGCGAACACCGCGAACACGGCCAGCATGATTGTCCTGACGCGCATCAGTGTTGCTCCTTTCCTCTGTTGGAGTGGGCCTCCCTGCAAGCCCTCGTAGTCGCTGCCGCGCGCGCATGCGGCACGCGGCAGCACAGCGATCGTCCACCCGCGGCGTGCGCCCGACAACCCGAAAGTCGGATTTCCGAAGAACGCGGGCGCCGCTTGTGCGTCAGAGCAGGGCTTTTCCGCCGATCGGCCAGAGTGTGAGACGGAGACAGGACAGCAAGGAACACGGTCGGCTCATGTCTCTCGCCCGGGAAGCGCCCGGGCGCGTGTGCTAACTTGCAGCGCAATGTCGTTCCGCAACTCGCTTCTTCCGCTCCTCCTTCTGCTCCCCCCTCGGGGGGAATAGCGCGTGGCGGCCGCGTAGCCGCATACCCAGCAGAGAAGAACGGCAAGCGAGTTAGAGAAGGAGCACGAGCGACATGAGCACCACAGGCATCGGCACGCAACCGGCGCGCGACGCAGCGAATCGCGTGCTGATCTTCGACACGACGCTGCGCGACGGCGAGCAGTCGCCGGGCATCTCGTTGAACCGCAACGAAAAGCTCGAGATCGCCCACCAGCTGGCGCGCCTCGGCGTCGACGTCGTCGAGGCCGGCTTCCCGATCACCTCGCCCGGCGACTTCGAGTCGGTCCAGGCGATCGCCCGCGAGGTCGAAGGCCCGGTGATCTGCGGCCTCGCGCGCACGAGCCACCAGGACATCGAGGCGGCGTGGAACGCCGTCAAGGGCTCCGAGCGCCCGCGGATCCACACGTTCCTGGCGACCAGCGACGTGCACATCGAGTACAAGCTGCAGACGACGCGCGAGGACGTCAAGGGGCAGGTGCGCGCGGCCGTCGCGCAGGCGCGCGAGCTGTGCGACGACGTCGAGTTCTCGCCCGAGGACGGCTCGCGTTCGGACGTCGAGTTCATGGCCGAGGTGATCCAGATCGCGCTCGACGAGGGCGCCAGCACGATCAACGTGCCCGACACCGTCGGCTACGCGCTGCCGAACGAGTACGCGGCGATGTTCGAAGCGCTCTACCGGCTCGTGCCCGACCTGCGCGACGCCGTCGTCTCGGTGCACTGCCACGACGACCTCGGGATCGCCGTCGCCAACTCGCTCGCCGGGCTGCAGGCCGGCTGCCGCCAGGTCGAGTGCGCGATCAACGGCATCGGCGAGCGCGCCGGCAACGCCTCGCTCGAGGAGATCGCGATGCTGCTGCGCACGCGCGAGCCGACGCTCGGCCTGTGGACCGGCGTCGAGACGACCGAGATCGCGCGCACGAGTCGCCTCGTCTCGCGCCTGACCGGCTATCAGGTGCAGCCGAACAAGGCGATCGTCGGGCGCAACGCGTTCGCGCACGAGGCCGGCATTCACCAGGACGGCGTGCTGAAGGAGCGCACGACGTACGAGATCATGGACGCGACGACCGTCGGCCTGAACAGCAACTCGCTCGTGCTCGGCAAGCACTCGGGCCGCCACGCGCTGAGCGAGGCGCTGAAGGAGATGGGCTTCGAGATCGACGGCCAGGCGCTGAACACGGCGTTCAAGCGCTTCAAGGAGATCGCCGACCGCAAGAAGCAGGTGACCGCGATGGACCTCGAGGCGCTCGTCACCGACGAGCTGCGCAGCGAGGACGTCGGCGGCTACGCGCTCGACTGGTTCGAGGTCGAGGCCTCCTCGCTGCGCCCGCCGCACGCGAAGGTCTCGGTCACGCTGCCCGACGGCGCCACGGCGACCGGCACGTTCACCGGCGACGGCCCGATCGACGCCGTCTTTCAGGCGATCGGCGCCGCGACGGGCATCGCCGCGAAGCTCAGCGAGTTCACGATCGGCGCCGTCACCGAGGGCCAGGACGCGCTCGGCGAGGTCTCGATCGTGCTCGAGCTCGACGGCGTGACGGGCGCGGGCCAGAGCGTCTCGACGGACATCATCGACGCGGCGGCACGCGCGTACGTGCGGGCGCTGTCGGTCGCGGTCGCGCGCTCGCGCGCTGAGCAAGCGGTCGGGTTGCCTGAGGCGTCGGCCTCCTCCTGAGCGTTCGAACCTTCGTCCAGGCCGCGACAAACACCTATTGACCGGCGCCGCGACGCCGTGGAATAGTCGCCGCGTTGATTTCGCTGAACGGAACCGATTCGAGCAGGCGGCAGGCCGACGGCCAGCTCGCGCGGAGGCTTCGCAAGGGGGCGTCGATGCTCTCGGCGGGCGCCGCGTCGCTCGCGCTCGCCGCCTCGATCGGCGGTTGCGGCGGCGGTGAAGAAGGCTCGGGCGGCGCGCAGGCGTCGGGCAAGAGCGGCTCGACCGTGACCGTGACGGCGGCCACGACGGCGACCACGGCGAGCCAGGCGCCCGCGCCGGCCGCGTCGTCGACGAGCTCGCCCGGCCGCTCGACGAGCCAGGCTGCGCCGGCCGGCTCCGCGACGAGCGTCGTCGCGGCGGCCAATGCGGACTGCGCTCGGGGCAATGCGGAAGTCGCGGCTCTCGCCCGCGTTCCGGTGAGCGCCGGGCTCGCGAAGGTCGCGAGCGGCGCGTTGCGACGGGCGGCGCTCGAACAGCGCGTGCTCGGCGAACTCGGCAAGCTCGCGCCGCCGGCCGGCGGCGCGCGCGACTGGCGGGAGGTCGTCGAATACCGCGAAGCCGCGCGGCGCCGGACGCTCGAGTTCGCGGCGCACGCGAGGGCGCACGACCTCAACGCCGTCAGATCGCTGATGCTCGTCGGCGTCTCGACGCCGGTGACGGTGCTCGTGGCGGCGACCCGCAGCGGCCTGAACCGCTGCGATCTGCGCGAGCCGCTCGAGTAGCTGGAGACACGGCGCCGCATTTCATTGACTAGCGGGTACGCGGCGTCGATAGTGGCGTCCGATGACCCGAAGGCCACGAAACTGGATCGTCTTCGCGCTCGCCGCGGCCTCGCTTGCGGGGTGCGGCGGCTCGAGCAACAGGGCGTTCATCGCTCAGGCCGATGCGATCTGCAAGCGCGTCAACGGCGAACTGGCGGCCGCCACGCCCGCGGGCAAGAGCGCCAAGGAACTGATCCAGGTCGTGCCGCGCCACGCTGCGCTCGAGCGCGGCGCGCTCAACGAGCTCGCTCGACTCGCGCCGCCAAGCGCGCTGTCCGGCAGCTGGCGGGCGATGCTCGCCGACAGGCAGAAGCTGGCCGATGCGCTGGTCGAACTCGGGCGTGCGGTCGGGCGCAACGAACGCGCCACGGTCGAACGGCTGACCGCCTCGAAAAAACGACTCCACGAAGCGATGCGCAAGGCGGCGACGAGCGCCGGCTTCAAGGACTGCGCGACGATCGGCTGAGATCCCCGCGATCGCGTCCGCGTGCGAGCTCCCGGCAGGCGGCTCGCGGATGCAGCGTCTGTGATAGCGTACATGTGTATGGCGACAGCCACGCATGAGTCACCGAGCCCCGACGCCGAGAGCGCCGCCGCTCCGCCCCCGAGCGCGACTCAGGGCTCGAGCGACGCGCCCGACGCGTTCGTGATCGGCGCTCGCGTCAAGGCCCTGCGCGAGTCCTCCAACCTCTCCCTGCGCGACCTCGCGGCGCGCAGCGGCGTCAGCGCGCCGATGCTCTCGCAGGTCGAGCGGGGCGAGACGAGCCCGACGCTGACCGTCGCCGCGCGCATCGCCGCCGGCCTCGACCTGCGCCTCTCACAGCTGCTGCGCCTCGACGAGACCGGCAGCGTGACCGTCGTGCGCTCCTCCCAGCGCCAGCGCGGCGGCAACGCCCGCCGCGGGCACCGCTTCGAGGTCCTGACCGCCGCCCAGCCGGGCCAGCGCGCCGAGCTCTCGCGCCACTGCCTGTCGCCGAGCGGCGCTACCGGCGCGCCGGACGACCCGCCGATGCACGAGCCCGGCAGCCGCGAGATCGCGCTGATCGAGCGCGGCGAGGTCGTGCTCGTCTGCGACGGGCAGCGCTACGAGCTCGGCGAGGGCGACTGCGTCACGTTCGACGCCGACCTGCCGCACCACTTCGAGAACGCCGGCTCCGGCGAGGCCGCCTTCCTGGCGATCGTCTCGGCGGGCCTGCGGCGCAGCTGACCACGACCAGAAGGATCAACGCGATGCCACAGACGCTGTTCGACAAGATCTGGGAGACGCACGAGGTCGCGCACGGCCTCCTCTACATCGACCTGCACCTCGTCCACGAGGTGACCAGCCCGCAGGCGTTCGACAGCCTGCGGATGGCCGGCCGTGAGGTGCGCCGCCCCGACCGCACGCTGGCGACGGCCGACCACAACACCCCGACTGACGGCACGCCGACGGCCGCGCGGATCAAGGACGAGCTCTCCCGCGTGCAGGTGCAGACGCTCGAGCGCAACTGCGCCGAGTTCGGCGTGCCCGTCTACTCGCTCGGCTCCGAGCGCCAGGGGATCGTCCACGTGATCGGCCCCGAGCTCGGCGTCACGCAGCCGGGCATGACGATCGTCTGCGGCGACTCGCACACCTCGACGCATGGCGCGTTCGGCGCGCTCGCGTTCGGGATCGGCACGAGCGAGGTCGAGCACGTGCTGGCGACGCAGTGCATGGTCCAGCACAAACCGCGCTCGATGCGGATCCTCTACGACGGCGCGCTCGGCTTCGGCGTGACCGCGAAGGACCTGATCCTCGGGACGTTGGGGAAGCTCGGCGTTGGCGGCATGACCGGCCACGTCGTCGAGTACGCCGGCCCGGCGATCGAGGCGCTGTCGATGGAAGGGCGGATGACCGTCTGCAACATGACGATCGAGGGCGGCGGTCGCGCGGGGATGATCGCGCCCGACGACACGACGTTCGCGTGGTTCACCGAGATCGAGCGCCCCGGCACGCCGCGCGGCGCCGAGCTGCAGAAGGCGATCGCGCGCTGGGAGACGCTGCGCACCGACGACGGCGCCGAGTTCGACAGGGAGGTGTCGATCGACGCGAGCGCGGTCTCGCCGCAGGTCACGTGGGGCACGAACCCCGGGATGGTCCGAGCAGTCACCGACGCCGTGCCGGCGCCCGAGGAGTTCGACAGCCCGGCCGACCGCGAGGCGACCGAACGCGCGCTCGCCTACATGGCGCTCGAGCCCGGCACGCCGATCGAGCGGATCTCGCTCGACCGCGTGTTCATCGGCTCGTGCACGAACTCGCGGATCGGCGACCTGCGCGCCGCCGCCGAGGTCGTGCAGGGACGCAAGGTCGCCGACGGCGTCGGCGCGATGGTCGTGCCCGGCTCCCAGCAGGTGCGCAAACAGGCCGAAGCCGAGGGCCTGGACCGCGTGTTCCGCGAGGCCGGCTTCGACTGGCGCGTCGCCGGGTGCTCGATGTGCCTGGGGATGAACCCCGACATCCTGCAGCCCGGCGAGCGCTGCGCGTCGACGTCGAACCGCAACTTCGAGGGCCGCCAGGGCCGCGGCGGGCGCACGCACCTCGTCTCGCCGCAGATGGCCGCGGCGGCGGCGATCGAGGGCCACTTCGTCGACATCCGCGACTGGAACTAGGAGGCAGAGCGCATGGACCCGATCAGCGTCATCTCAGGGCCGGTCAGCCACCTGGACCGCGCGGACGTGGACACCGACCAGATCATGCCCAAGCAGTTCCTCAAGCGCGTCGAGCGGACGGGCTTCGGCGAGTTCCTGTTCTACGACTGGGCGAAGGAGCCCGGCTGGGACCTGCCGGCCAACCCGATCCTCGTCGCCGGCGAGAACTTCGGCTGCGGCTCCTCGCGCGAGCACGCGCCGTGGGGCCTGCAGGACTACGGCTTCCAGGCGCTCGTCGCGCCGAGCTTCGCCGACATCTTCTACTCCAACTGCACGAAGATCGGCCTGTTGCCGGTCGTGCTGAGCGAGGAGGACTGCCGCGCGCTGGCGGCGGCCGGGGCGGGGGAGGTCGACCTGCTCGAGCAGGAGGTCCGCTTCGACGGGCGCGAGGTCGCGTTCGAGATCGACCACGAGATCCGCCACCGGCTGCTCAACGGGCTCGACGACATCGCGCTGACGCTCGAGCAGGCGGCCGAGATCGACGCCTACGAGTCAGAGCACGAGGATGTCGGCTTCACGCGCGTGGCGACGACGGCGCTGTAGGCGGGCATGACCCACCGCATAGTCACCCTCCCCGGCGACGGCATCGGCCCGGAGATCATCGAGCCGACGCTCGAGCTGCTCGAAGCGCTCGGCGACTTCGAGTTCGACGAGCGCCTGTTCGGCGGCGCGTCGATCGACGCGCACGGCGTCGCACTGACCGACGAGACGCTCGACGCCTGCCGCAAGGCCGACGCCGTCCTCCTGGCGGCGGTCGGCGGCCCCAAGTGGGACACGACCGACCCGCAGAAGCCCCGCCCCGAGCAGGGCCTGCTCGGCCTGCGCAAGGGCCTCGGCCTGTACGCGAACCTGCGCCCGGTCAAGCCGCTCCCGGCCCTCTACGAATCCTCGCCGCTGCGCCGCGACCGCATCGAGGGCGTCGACCTGCTCGTCGTGCGCGAGCTGACGGGCGGCATCTACTTCGGCGAGAAGACGCGCACGGAGACGTCGGCCTCCGACATGTGTGTGTACACGTGTGAGGAGATCGAGCGGATCGCACGCACGGCCTTCGCCGCCGCGCGCTCGCGCGTCTCCAGCGTCGACAAGGCGAACGTCCTCGAGACCTCCCGCCTCTGGCGCGAGGTCGTCGCCAACCTCCACTCCCGCGAGTTCCCGCACATCGAGCTCGAGCACGTGCTGGTCGACAACGCGGCGATGCAGCTCGTGTCCTCGCCGCGCCACTTCGACACGATCCTGACGGAGAACATGTTCGGAGACATCCTCAGCGACGAGGCGGCGATGCTGACGGGTTCGATCGGGATGCTGCCGAGCGCGTCGCTCGGCGGCTCCGGTGGCCCCGACGGCTCCGGCCCGGGCCTGTTCGAGCCGGTCCACGGCTCGGCGCCGGACATCGCCGGCCGGGGCATCGCGAACCCGCTCGCGATGTTCCTCTCGGCGGCGCTGATGCTTCGCCACGGGCTGGGCATGGAGAGCGAGGCGACGGCGCTCGAGGCGGCCGTCGAAGGCGCGCTCGACAAGGGTCTGCGAACGTCCGATCTGGGCGGCTCGGCCGGCACCGCCGAGGCGGCGGCGGCGGTGCTCGCCCACCTCTGACGCGCGCGCCTGAGGCGCGCCCGCCTAGGCTTGTGCGCCGAGAAACAGAGACAGCGACCACGCGCCGGACGGCCTAGTCGCAGGGGATCCGGACACCCGCCGCGCGCCGTCCGGTAAGCGCATCCGGGCCGGGATACGCTCGCCCGCGCGATGGCCGTCTCATGCCTTCAAGCGAAGCGAGGGTGAGCGCAGCCGATGGGAACGCGCACCTCATCGCGCACGCGCGCCAAGGTCGCCAAGGCTGCCTCGAGCGGGTCGCGCCCGGCCGCTCGGGATGACGCGGCGGTTGGCGACGGCGCGAAGTCGAGTCACCCGCCGACACACCTGCCGCGCGCGCTCGCGGCTGGCGTCGTGTTCCTCGCCGCCGGCGCCGTCCTCGTGCTGGAGATCCTCTCCGTCCGGCTGCTGGCGCCTTACGTCGGGCTGACGCTCGAAACGACGACGTCGATCATCGGCGCGGTGCTCGCCGGCATCGCGATCGGCGCCGCGGTCGGCGGACGCGTCGCCGATCGAATCAACTCCCGCTGGCTGCTCGTCGGCCTGTTCGTCGTGGGCGGTCTGCTCGTGCTGCTGACGGTCCCGATCATCCGCGCGCTCGGCCCGACGGCGTCCGAAGGCGGCAACGCCGCCGCGGTCGGCGTGACCTTCGCAGCGCTCGTGCCCGTTGCCGCGGTGCTGAGCGGCGTCACGCCGACGGTCGCGCGCCTGCAGTTGCGCGACCTGCGCGCGAGCGGGACGGTCGTCGGCGGTCTCTCGGCGTGGGCGACGGCCGGCGCGCTCGTCGGCACGTTCGGCACGGGGTTCGTTCTCGTGCCGCTGTTCCCCGTCAGTAGCACGATCGTCGCGATCGGGGTCGCGCTCGTGCTCGTCGGCATCCTGCTCGGCGCCTATCTCGGCCTGCTGAACCGCGCGAAGATCGTCGCGGCGACGATCGTCTCGATCGGCGTCGTCGCGTTGACGCTCGCGCAGCGCTCGCCGTGCGCGGCGGAATCGGCCTATCACTGCATCCAGGTCGTCGAAGACCCGGCGCGGTTGAGCGCGTGGTATCTGCTGCTCGACCGCGGGTACAACTCGGACATCGACCTCGAAGACCCGCGCTACCTCGGCTTCGCGTACGAGAAGTGGCTCTCGGAAGCGATCGATCGGCTCGGCTCGGCGAAGGCTCCGCTCGACGGCGTGTTCGTCGGCGGCGGCGCGTTCACGATGCCCCGCTGGCTCGACGCGACGCGCCCGGGGTCGCGCTCGAGTGTGCTCGAGGTCGACTCGAAGCTCGTCGAGTTCGACCGCAAGCGCCTCGGCTTGCGCACGTCACCCGATCTCCGTGCCGTCGTCGGCGATGCGCGGCTGACGATGCGCCGCGAACCGAGCCATAGCGCCGACGTCGTCGTCGGCGACGCGTTCAGCAGCCGCACCGTCCCGTGGCAGCTGATGACGACGCAGTGGCTGGGCGAGGTCAAGCGCGTGCTGAAGCCGGGCGGCCTCTACGCGCTGAACATGATCGACCTGCGGCCGCTGCGGTTGCTGCGCGCCGAGGCGGCGACGCTGCTCGCGTCGTTCGCGAACGTGCGCCTCGTCACGGTCGCCGGCTCAGGCGGGCGCCCGCTCGGTGGGAACGAGGTGCTGCTCGCCTCCGACGGGCCGCTGCCGCCGGCGGCAGCCAAGCCGGCGGAAGGCGCGAGCGTGTACGAACGCGCCGCCGTCGCGCGCCTGGTCGCGGGGGCGCAACCATTGCGCGACGACTACGCGCCGGTCGATCAGCTCGAAGACGCGTTGAGCGCGGCGTCGAGGCGCCCGGCCGCCCGTCGCGCCGCTTGGAAACGGAGGTCGCGGCTGTAGAATCCGCCGATGAACCTCGACCCAGGAGCCGAATGATCGTGGACCCAACCGACCTCATCTGGATGAATGGAGAGTTCGTCGCATGGGAGGACGCGAAGGTCCACGTCCTGACGCACGGCCTGCATTACGGCACCGGGGTGTTCGAGGGCGTGCGCTGCTACGAGACCGAGCGCGGCCCGGCGGTGTTCCGCAACTCCGACCACGTCGAGCGCCTGTTCCGCTCGGCCGAGCTGTACTACATGGAGATCCCGTTCTCGCGCGAGCAGCTGCGCGCGGCGACGCTCGAGCTGGTCGCGCGCAACGGCCTGTCCTCGTGCTACATCCGCCCGATCGTCTACCGCGGCTACGGCTCGATGGGCCTGAACCCGCTCGACTCGCGCGTCGACGTGACGATCGCGTGCTGGGAGTGGGGCGTGTACCTGGGCGAGGACGGCGCGAGCAACGGCGTGCGCGCGAAGGTGTCCTCGTGGCGGCGGATCAGCCCCGACTCGCTGGTCCCGCACGCGAAGGCGTCGGGGCAGTACCTCAACAGCGTGCTGGCGAAGGTCGAGTCGGTCAAGTCGGGCTACGACGAGGCGATCCTGCTCGACGACCACGGCCACGTGTGCGAGGGCACCGGGGAGAACGTGTACATCGTGCGGGAAGGCGAGATCGCGACGCCGGGCCAGCACAGCTCGATCCTCGACGGGATCACGCGCCGCTCGGTGATCCAGATCGCCGAAGACCTCGGCTACAAGGTGATCGAGCGCAACGTCGCGCGCGCGGAGATGTACCTCGCCGACGAGGTGTTCCTGTCGGGCACGGCGGCGGAGATCGTGCCGGTGCGCGAAGTGGACGACCACAAGGTCGGCACGGGTCGCCCGGGGGAGATCACGCGCGTGCTGCAGGCGGCGTTCGACGACGCGATCCACGGTCGCAGCGAGCGCTACCGCGAGTGGCTCGACTACGTCGTCGCGCAGGACCTCGAGACGCCCAACGGCGTCGCGGCGCCGGCGTCGCAGCCGACCGCGACGGGCTAGCCGATGCCCGACATCCAGCTCTACGACGCGACGCTCCGCGACGGAATGGGCGGCGGCGGGTTGACGCTGACGGCGCAGGAGAAGCTGCGCGTCGTGCACGCGCTCGACGAGCTCGGGGTGCAGCTGATCGAGGCGGGCTTCCCGGCGTCGAATCCGAAGGAGGCGGAGCTGTTCGAGCTGCTCCCGCGCGAGCGGCTGTCGAGCGCGGAGATCGTCGCGTTCGGGATGACCCGCCGGCGCGAGGTCGCGGCCGAGGACGACGAGGGGCTGCGGGTGCTGGCGGAGTGCTTCGCGCCGGTGTGCACGCTCGTCGGCAAGGCGTCGGTACTGCACGTGGAGAAGGTCGTGCGCGTGTCTCGTGAGGAGAACTTGAAGATGATCGGTTCTTCCGTCTCGTTCCTCGTCTCCCAGGGTAAGCGGGTGCTGCTCGACGCGGAGCACTTCTTCGACGGCTTCGGGCTCGATCCGGGGTACGCGCTGGACTGCCTGCGCGCGGCGGCCGAGGCCGGCGCCGAGCGACTGGTGCTGTGCGACACGAACGGCGGCTCGCTGCCGCCGCAGATCCGCACGGCGCTCGCGATCGTGCGCGAAGCCCTGCCCGAGGCGCTTCTCGGGATCCACTGCCACGACGACTCGGGCTGCGCGGTCGCGAACACGCTGACGGCGGTCGAATCGGGCGCGACGCAGATCCAGGGCACGGTCAACGGCATCGGCGAGCGGACGGGCAACGCGAACCTGGTCACGATCGTCGCCGACCTGCAGCTGAAGATGGGCGCGCGGCTGCTCGCGCCCGAGCAGCTCGCCAAACTGACGGAGACGGCGCACTTCGTCGACGAGCTGCTCAACCGGTCGCCGAACCCGGCGCAGCCATACGTCGGCAAGCATGCGTTCGCGCACAAGGCTGGGCTGCACGCCGCCGGCGTGCGCGCCGACGCGCAGACGTTCG
Source organism: uncultured Solirubrobacteraceae bacterium (assembly GCA_963782925.1). Taxonomy (GTDB): domain Bacteria; phylum Actinomycetota; class Thermoleophilia; order Solirubrobacterales; family Solirubrobacteraceae; genus Palsa-744. The sequence continues at coordinate 15,207 of CAWALH010000001.1, read as the reverse complement.
AGCACGTCGACCCCGAGCTCGTCGGCAACGGCCGCGACGTGCTCGTCTCCGAGCTCTCGGGCAAGGGCACGGTCGTCGAGAAGGCGGCCGAGGCGGGGCTCGAGCTGCCGCGGGGCAGGGAGGGCGAGGCGTTCGCGCAGCGCGTCGTCGAGCGCGTCAAGGAGCTCGAGCACGAGGGCTTCCAGTTCGAGGCGGCCGACGGGTCGTTCGAGCTCTTGATGCGCAAGGAGGCGGGTACGTACGAGCCGCTGTTTCGCCTCGAGTCCTGGCGCGTGCTCGTCGAGAAGCGCGTCGACGGCAAGGTCGTGACGGAGGCGACGATCAAGGTGTGGCTCGGCGGCGAGCGCTACGTGCGCACGGCCGAGGGCAACGGCCCGGTGCACGCGCTCGACGCGGCGCTGCGCGACGCGATCGGCGAGTTGCACCCGCATCTGCGCGACATCGAGCTGGTCAACTTCAAGGTGCGGATCCTCGACGAGGCGAAGGGCACGGGCGCGGTCACGCGTGTGCTGATCGACGCGTCGGACGGCCGCGACGTGTGGGGCACGATCGGCGTCTCGGAGAACGTGATCGCGGCGTCGTGGGACGCGCTCGTCGACTCGCTCGAGTACGGGATGCAGCCGGGGCGCCGCCCGACGAGGCTGCGGCGCCCGACAGCGCTCCGGCGGGCACGCGCGGCGAGGCTTAGTGGCGGAGGAGTTCATCCCGCTGGCCAAGCCGGTGCTTGGCGAGGCGGAGGAGCGCGCGGTGATCGAGGTGCTGCGCTCGGGCCAGCTCTCGCTCGGCCCGAAGCTTGCGGAATTCGAGCGCGAGTTCGCGGCGTGGCTGGGCGCGCCGCACGCAAGCGCGGTGTCGAGCGGCACCGCCGGTCTGCACCTCGCTCTGCGCGCCGTCGGCGTCGAACCGGGCGACGAGGTGATCACGAGCCCGTTCTCGTTCGTCGCGTCGGCCAACGCGATCCTCTACTGCGGCGCGACGCCGGTGTTCGCCGAGATCGATCCGATCACGCTGAACCTCGACCCGGCGGCGGCCGAGGCGGCGATCGGGCCGCGCACGAAGGCGATCCTGCCGGTGCACATCTTCGGCTACCCGGCCGACATGCCGGCGTTCGAGGCGATCGCGCAGCGCCACGGCCTCGCGCTCGTCGAGGACGCCTGCGAGGCGCTCGGCGCGCGCCACGCCGACGGCAGGTCGGTCGGCGCCCGCGGCAACCCGTCGGTGTTCGGCTTCTACGCGAACAAGCAGCTGACGACGGGGGAGGGGGGCATGATCGCGCTCGGCGACGCGTCGATCAAGCAGCGGATCGACTCCGAGCGAAACCAGGGCCGCGCGCCGAACATGGACTGGCTCGACCACGACCGGCTCGGCTTCAACTACCGCCTCTCCGAGCTCGCGTGCGCGCTCGGCCTCGCCCAGCTCGACCGCCTCGAGGAGATGCTCGCCGCCCGCGCCCGCGTCGCCGCCCGCTACCGCGAGGCGCTAGCCGACGTCGAGGGCCTGACGCTGCCCTGTCCCGACGCCGGCGGCGACGTTCGCGGCTGGTTCGTGTTCGTCGTGCAGCTGCCCGACGGCGTCGAGCGCGACGAGACCGTTCGCGCGCTCGCCGCCGCGGGCATCCAGAGCAAGCCCTACCTCCCGGCGATCCACCTGATGAGCTTCTACCGCGAGCGCTTCGGCCACGCCGAGGGAACGTTCCCCGTCTGCGAGTCCGTCGCCGCCCGCTCGCTCGCGCTGCCGTTCTTCCCGGAGCTGGGCGACGCGCGGGTGGCGCGCGTGGCCGGTGCGCTCGCCGAGCTCAGCTGCTGACCCCCTCGGTGAACCCCTCGAGGATCGCGTTCGGCGCCGGTGAGACGGTTTCCGGCCCGCGGTACTCGCTGCAGCCGGGCGCGACGTAGCCGGGCTTGCAGACGGTCTGCGAGATCTGCCGTTTGTAGCGTTCTAACGCGAGCCTTGCGTAGACCGCTTCGCCGCCGCCGGCCTGCTGCACTTTGGCCTCGAACTTCGGCAGGATCCTGCTCACGAGCACGTTGCGTTTGAGCTGGTAGAGGATGTCGGAGAGCGCCCAATGGCGTTCTTCGAGGTAGCGCTTCAGATCGGCTTCGGTCGGATAGGTGTGCTGGCGAAAGCGGGCGAATTCCTTGTGCAGTTCGGCGTCGGAAAGCTTCAGGCCGAGTTCTTCGCCCTCGCGCACGATCCACTGCACCGACAGCAGGAACGTCAGCGCCTGCGCCTTGATCGAGCGATAGAGCTGGTGGCATTTGGTCGAGATCTGCGCGTCGCTCAGCTTCAGCTGACCGGCGTCGGTGCGCGGCACGATCTTCTTTGCCGCGGCTTCGCATTGGGGATAGTCGGCGGGCTCGGAAACGAGCCCGGCGGGCGCTTTCGTGCCGATGATCGCGCGGAAGTCGCCGCCGGCCATCGCGCGCATCCAGTGGCCGAGCATCGGCCTGCTGACCGTGCCGGGGCCGCCTTGGAGATGGGCCACGCTGTCGCCGCCGCCGCTACTGCCGCCGCAGCCGCCGAGAAGCAGCAGCGCCGTGCAGGTCGCGACCAGCGCGAGCGCGAGGTGTGGTCTTGATCTGGTCGTCTTGTGCATGCGTTTGGTGATGGGTCGAGGGTGAGCGATGGCGCTGGAGGGCCGCGAAGCCCTCCAGCGTTGCCATCGGATACGACAGGGTCGCTACAGCGTTACTTCGAACGCTTTCGCGTATTCGAGCGAGCCTTCTTTGGCTTCCTCGCCAGACTGCGTGAACGCTTCGCCGTCAACGGAGGACACGAGCGAGAGGGCCGTGCCGCCTTTGCATTTTTCGATGCCCTGGACGCCTTCTTTCTGCGAGACGACCAGTTCCCAGGTTTTCGTGGGCTGGGCGCCAACCGGCACGGCTTCCGCGACGAAGCTGCCTTCGACGAGGATTAATAAGCCGGTCGACGGGATGTCGATGTGGATCGGTAACGGTTCGATGATCGTACCGGGGTTACCGTTTTCGAGCACGCAGTTGTGCGCGTGCAGGTGCGTCCTGATCGTGCCGGACGCTTCGCCTAAGGACTCAGCGGCCAGGCCGAATGCTTTGCACCCGGAGAAGACGAGAATCGCTAACGTTAACGTCGGGTTTTCTTCCGGTTCGGTGATTTCGCTTTCTTTTTCGTTCGTTTTCGATTCTTTGCAGGTGATCGTGCCGCTGCCTTTGACCTGCAGAGTGGCTTTCCCGCTTTTGCCGGAGAAGTGCGTTCCGGCTTTCACGCCTAAGAACTTCCATAAGGTGATTTCCGCTGACGCCGACGAAGCGATGGCCAGACAGGTGAAGGCCACCACCGCGATCAGTGCGCCCGCGATCTTGAAGCTGCGCATGTAGCTGCTCCTTTTGGTTTGTCAATTGAGTTGCCAGTGTGCATCGCGTGCCTGGGGTGGCACGCGATTGAGGAGTATGTCCGCGCTGCCACGATGAGGTCAAGCGTTAGCTGGGAATGTTTCCGAGACGAATGGTCGAGCCCCCGCGATCACGCGCCGCCGTGGGCGAGATGGCGAGCTGAGCGGGTTGGGTTGGCCGCGGGGAATGTCTCTGAGACCAACCGTCGAACGTCTCGCATGGTGTTCGCCGGCTCTTTGACGGCGGAGTTGGAGACGCCGATTGCGGGTCATGTCCACCAGACCCTAGAGTCCACGGTTGGACCGTAAAGTCCACGGGTCGCGTCGGAGCCGCCGGAGATCGGCTGAGCCGCGGGTGGTCACGGAAGAGGGGCTTGGAGAGACAAGGTGAGGGCGACAGACGCGAGATCGAGTCGACGGCGCGCGGCTGCGGCCGTCGCGGCTGCGTGCGCGCTGGCGCTGGCGGGCGCCTGTGTCGCCGCGCCCGTCTCGGCGTCCGCCACGACGCTTCCCGACGGTCGCGCGTGGGAACTCGTCTCCCCGCCGGACAAGCACGGCGCGCCGCTGGAACCGTTGACCGAAGAAGGCGGGCTGATCCAGTCGGCCGCGGGCGGCGGCGCCTTCGCGTACGTCGCGCTGGGCTCGGTGACCGGCCGGCCGGCCGGCGTCAGGGTTCCCGACTTCAGCCAGCTCGTCGCGACGCGGGGAGCGGAAGGCTGGACGACTCAGGACGTCACGACGCCGCATGAAGAAGTCTCGATCCTGCTCGCCGGCTTTCCGTCCGAGTACCAGCAGTTCGCCGAAGACCTCTCGGCGGGCGTCGTCGAACCGATCGGAGCCACGCCGCTGTCCGAACAGACGACCGAACGCACTCCCTACCGGCGCGAACTGACGGGAGGCTGTGCGAAGCCGGTCGAAGCGGCGCCGTCGCCCTGTTACGTCCCGCTCGTCACGGCGGGCAACGTGCTCGCCGGAACGCAGTTCGGCGGCAAAGAACTCAAACCGGGCAGCGGGCTTTGGGGTGAAGGCGTCGAATTCCGCACCGCGACCCCCGACCTCAGCCACATCGTGCTCGAGTCGCCCGACGTGCTGACGGCTGGCTTTGCGCCGGGCTTCAAATCGGCGGGCAAGCCGAACCTGTACGAGCTCGCGAGCGGTCAGTTGCGCCTCGTCAGCGTGCTCCCGAACGAACAGCCGGCGGCCGAAGCGGGGCTCGCGGCGGGGGTTGGCCTCAGCGGGCTGAACATGCGCGGCGCGCTCTCGAGCGACGGCGACAGGTTGGTGTTCGAAGCGGGGCATCTGTACCTGCGCGACATCGCCCTCGGGCAGACGGTGCAGCTGGACGAAGTCCAGCCGGGCGCGGCCGGCCCGAGCACGCCCGGAGCGGAATTCCAGGCCGCCAGCAGCGACGGCTCGAAGGTGTTCTTCACCGACCGGGCGCGGCTCACCGTCGACGCGACGTCGCAGAGCGCCGAACCCGATCTGTACATGTGCGAAGTCTCGGTCGACGGCACCGGACATCTCGCGTGCGCGCTGACCGACCTCAGCGTCGATCCCAACCCGGGCGAAGCGGCGAACGTGCAGCCGGTGACGCTCACGCCCGCGATCGACGCGGCGGGCGAACACGTCTACTTCGTGGCCAACGGCGTGTTGACGACGACGCCGAACGCGCAGGGCGAACACGCCGTGCCGGGCGTCTGCAAGAGCGCGGGGGAAGCGACGTGCAACCTCTACGAGTACGACACCAGGGCGCATCGAATCGGTCTCGTGGCGGTGCTCTCGAGTAGGGACGACGCCGACTGGGCGGGCAGGACCAACCAGCACGGGCTGGGCAACCTGACTGCTCGCAGCTCGCCGGACGGGCGCTGGTTCACGTTCATGTCCCAGCGCAGCCTGACCGGATACGACAATCGCGACGCGCGCAGCGGCCAGCGCGACGAGGAGGTCTTCCTGTTCGACTCCGCCAGCGGCGCGCTGCGCTGCGTCTCCTGCAACCCGAGCGGAGCGCGCCCTGAAGGCGTGTTCGACTCGGGCGCCTACCCGGGCCTGCTCGTCGATCATCCGCAGAGCTGGGACGGCCGCTGGCTGGCGGGCTCGATCCCGGGGTGGACGCTGCAGGCGCAGGCGGGCGTCGCCCCCCACCAGTCGCGCTATCTCTCGAACGACGGGCGCATCTTCTTCGACTCGCCCGACGCGCTCGTGCCCCAGGACACGAACGGCGTCGAGGACGTCTACGAGTACGAGCCGTCTGGCGTCGGTGACTGCAGCGCCGCAAGCGCGACCTACTCGGCGAGCTCCGGTGGCTGCGTCGCGTTGGTCTCCTCGGGCGTGTCGCTCGAAGAATCGGCCTTCCTCGACGCGTCCGAAAGCGGCGACGAGGTGTTCTTCCTCACGTCGGCGCGCCTGGTCAAGGGCGACGTCGACGCGGCCCTCGACGTGTACGACGCGCACGTGTGCAGCGCCGCGTCGCCCTGCCCGGCGCCGCCGTCGTCCGCGCCCGTCTGCGAAGGCGACAGCTGTCAGAGTCCGAGCGAACCGCCCAACGACCAGACGCCGGCATCGCTGACCTACGCGGGCCCCGGCAACCTCGCGCCGCCGCCGGCGAAACCGTCGGTCAAACCGCCGAGCAGAGCGCAGCTGCTCGCCAAGGCGCTGAAGGCCTGCAGGAAGAAGCGGTCGAAGAAGCAGCGCCTCACCTGCGAAAAGCAGGCACGCAGGAAGTACGGGGCGAAGAGGGCAAGCGTCACGAAACGGGCCAAGGGCGCGAGCGGAGGGGGTCGGCGATGAGGCGGGCGATCCTCGCGTTCGTCCTGTCGCTCGCCCTCACCGCCGCGCTCGGCGCCGCCGACGCGAGCGCCGCGAGCCCCTGGTGGCGCCTGACCTCGCGCACGATCCCGACCCACCTGACGCCCGGCGGCGAAGGGACGATCGTCGTGCAGGCGATCGACCTCGGCGACGCCTCGACGTCGGCTGTCTACAGCCTCAGCGACTCGTTGCCGGCCGGCCTGACGCTGCAGAAAGCGTCGTTCTTCGCGCGTCCCTCCAAGCAGATCGTGGAAGCTGAAGAAATCACGGAATCTCCGCCGCCGCGCGAGGACTTCGGCCCCGCGGGGCCGTTCGCCGCTCTCGGTTACTGCAAATCGACGGCGAGCAGCATCGCCTGCTCGAACGAAAGCTCGCTGCTCGGCCCCGGCTCCGGCTCGAAGTTCCTGCTGCAGCCGGTGCTCTCCTACGATTTCGTCGAACTGCGTCTGACGGTCAAGGACGAAGGCGTCGAATCCGGGGCTCTCAACCGCGCCAAAGCGAGTGGCGGCGGCGCCGTCGCCGCGGCGATCCAGCGACCGGTCGTGCTCGGCGAAGCGGCCGGCTTCGGCGTCGAAGAATTCTCGCTCTTCCCCGAAGAAGAAGGCGGAGAAGCCGACGCGCGCGCGGGCTCGCATCCCTACCAGCTGACCAGCACGCTGAGCTTCAACCGCGACAGCGCCGCGACGCTCGACCCGCCCGCGCTGCCGCGCGATCTGACCTTCAAGCTGCCGCCGGGTCAGGTCGGGAACCCGACCGTCGTGCCCGAGTGCGACGACGGCGACTTCGCGCACATCAGCGGCGGCGGCATCGTGAACCTCTGCAAGGGCGACACCGTGATCGGCGTCGCCGTCGTCACGGCGTCGAGCTTCCCGCGACAGGAAGAACACTTCACGGTGCCGATCTTCAACCTCGTGCCCGCCGCGGGCGAGCCGGCGCGCTTTGGCTTCGAGGTGCTCAAAACCCCGGTCGTCCTCGACACCTCGATCCGCAGCGGCGAAGGCGAAGACTACGGCGTCAACGTCGAAGTCCACAACGTCGGCCAGGCCGTCAACTTCATCTCCGCGACGACGACGTTCTGGGGAGCGCCCGGGGACCCGAGCCACAACGAATCGCGCGGGTGGGGCTGCCTGGTCGGCGGCCTCGACGCGAACCTGCGCAAGGAAGAAAACAAGGTCCGCGAAGAAGAAGGCAGACCGCTGGAAGCCGAACTGCCTTGCGAAACGTCGACCGAACAGCATCCGGCGGCGTTCCTGACGCTGCCGACCGACTGCGAAGCCCCGTTCGAGGCGAGCGTCGAAGGCGTCTCGTGGCCGAGCAAAGCCGCGCCCGAAGGCGTGCGCCTGCCAGTGCGGACGTACGACCTGCAGGACGCTCTCGGCGACCCCCTGCCGCTCGGCGGCTGCAACCGCCTCGCCTTCGCCCCCTCGATCTCGGCTCAGCCGAGCGTTCGGAGCGCCTCCTCGCCGAGCGGCCTCGACTTCAACCTCCTGTTCGACGACGAAGGCCTGCTGAACGCCAAGGGCGTCTCGCAGTCGCAGCTGAAGGACGCCTCCGTCACCTTGCCGGAAGGGATCACGGTCAACCCATCGGCGGGCGTCGGGCTCGGCGCCTGCACCGCAGCTCAGTACAGGCTGGAGGCGCTCGAATCCACTGGCTGCCCCAGCGACTCGAAGCTCGGCAGCGTCGAAATCGAAACGCCGCTGCTCGCTACGAAGGTCCACGGCTCGGTGTACGTCGCACAGCCTTACGAAAACCCGTTCCCGGAACCGGAACAGGGCCATCCCGGCGGCACACTGCTGGCGCTCTACGTCGTCGCCAAGGACCCCGCCACCGGGATCCTGATCAAGCTCGCCGGCAAGGTCACGCTCGACCCGGTCACCGGTCGGCTGACGACGACCTTCGAAGACAACCCGCCGCTGCCGTTCGACCACTTCACCTTCCACTTCCGCGAAGGCCAGCAGGCGCCGCTGGTCACCCCGCCGGCCTGCGGCTCCTACACGACGCAGGCGCTGCTGACGCCGTGGGCCGAACCGACCGCGGCGCTGACCGAGTCCTCGAGCTTCCAGATCACCCAGGGCGCGGGCGGCGGCGCCTGTCCCGCCGGCGCGCCGCCGTTCTCGCCGCAGATCCAGGCGGGCACGCTCAACAACGCCGCCGGCGCCTACAGCTCGTTCTACCTGCGCCTGACCCGCGGCGACGGCGAAGGGGAAATCACGTCGTTCTCGACCGTGCTACCGCTGGGGATGACTGGCATTCTCACGGGAATCCCGTTCTGCCCCGAGCAGGACATCGCGCTCGCGCGCTCCAAGAGCGGCGCGCGCGAGCAGCGCAGGCCGTCCTGTCCGAAGGAAAGCCTGCTCGGCCACTCGCTCGTCGGCGCGGGCGTGGGCACGGTGCTCGCCTACACACCTGGCCAGATCTACCTCGCCGGCCCCTACGCCGGCGACCCGTTCTCGCTCGTCAGCGTCACCTCGGCGGTCGTCGGCCCGTTCGACCTCGGCACGGTCGTGCTCCGCTTCGGCCTGCGGATCGATCCGCTCACGGCCCAGGTCAGCGTCGATCCGACCGAACCGATCCCGCGCATCATCGACGGGATCGTCACCCATGTCCGCGATGTCCGCGTCTACATCGATCGCCCGAACTTCACGCTGAACCCGACGAGCTGCGCGCCGAGCTCGATCTCGAGCACGCTGCAGAGCGACTTCGGCCAGAGCGCGACGGTGAGCTCGCCGTTCCAGGCCGCGAGCTGCGCGAGCCTGAAGTTCGCGCCCAAGTTCTCGGCTTCGACCGCCGGCAGGACCTCCAAAGCGAACGGCGCGAGCCTGCAGGTCAAGCTGACCTACCCGCCCGGCGCGCTCGGCGCCTACGCGAACCTCGCGAAAACCAAGGTCTCGCTGCCCAAGCAGCTGCCCTCGCGCCTGACGACCCTGCAGAAGGCCTGCACGGCCGCCGTCTTCGCGCAGGACCCCGCGAGCTGCCCGGCCGCGTCGGCCGTCGGGCACGCGAAGGTCGTGACCCCGGTGCTGCCCGTCCCGCTCGAAGGGCCCGCGTACTTCGTCTCCCACGCGGCCGAAGCTTTCCCAGACCTGACGATCGTGCTCAAGGGCTACGGCGTCACCGTCGACCTCGTCGGCTCGACGCAGATCAAGAACGGGATCACGACGTCGACGTTCAAGGCCGCTCCCGACGTGCCCTTCGAAAGCTTCGAACTGACGTTGCCGCAGGGCCCGAGCTCGGCGCTCGCGGCCAACGCCAACCTGTGCAGCTCGAAGCTGACGATGCCGAGCGAATTCACGGCGCAGAACGGCGCTGTCGTGACGCAGTCGACGCCGATCAAGGTCACCGGCTGCGCCAAGAAGCCGACGAGGGCGCAGCTGCTCGCGAAGGCGCTGAAGCAGTGTCGCAAGAAGCAGCGCGGCAAGCGTCAGGCCTGCGAACGCCTGGCGCGCAAGCGCTACGGCCCCGCCAAGAAGGCCGGGAAGAAGTAGCGGCGCGCTGGACGGTCCTCCCGAGACCGTCCAGCGCAGCCGTTCATGCGGTCGCTTCCCACGCTTTGGGATATTCGAACATCGGTTCTTTCGCTTCCTCTGCGGACGGCGTGAATTCCGAGCCGTCGACCGACGTCGACAGCGTGAGCGCTTCGCCGCCTTGGCATTTCGTGATCGCCGGGACGCCTTCTTTCTGTTCGATCACGGGATCCCAGATCTTCGTCGGCTGAGCGCCGACGGGCGTGAGTTCCAGGACGAACCTTCCTTCGATGGTGATTAATAAGCCGGTCGAGGGGATCTCGATGTGGATCGGTAACGGTTCGACGATCTCTCCGGGCCCGCCGTTCTCGAGCGCGCAGTTGTGCATGTGCAGGTGCGCGACGATCGTCCCGGACGCGGCCCCTAAGGACTCGTCGGCGAGCCCGAACGCTTTGCACCCGGTGAACGTGATGATCGCTAACGCTAAGGTCGGGTTCGCTTCCGGTTCGGTGATTTCGCTTTCTTTTTCGGTCAGTTTCGATTCTTTGCAGGTGATCGTGCCGCTGCCTTTGATCTGCAGCGTGGCTTTGCCGGTGCGTCCCGAGAAGTGCGTTCCCACCGGCAGGCCTAAGTACTTCCATAACGTGATTTCAGCGGACGCCGTCGTCGCGACGGCGAAGGCGGCGAGGGCCGATGCCGCGGCCGTTGCGGCGGCGAGCTTGAGAATGCGCATCTGGAGCTGCTCCTTTGGTCGAGTGGCGAGTTGGTTAGCGCGGGTTGTGCACGAGGTTCTTCAGGATCGCTTCCGGAGCGCGTGCGGGCGGGGGAGCGCCGCGATACTCGCTGCAGCCCGGGACGACGTATCCGGGCCGGCAGTGCGTCCGCGCGGCGAGGCGCCGCCGGCGACGCTCGGCCAGCGCCGCGTAGGCGCGCTCGCCGGCGCCCGTCCTCTGAAACGACGCGCTGCGCCGAAGTCGCGCGGCGAGCAGTTCGACCTTCAGCTCGTAGAGCAGGTCGGATAAGGACCAGTGGCGTTCTGCGAGGTAGCTGCCAAGACCCTGCTCAGTGGCGGCTCGCTGCGCTCTGAAGCGCCCGAGAGCGCCATCGACTTCGCCGGCGGACACGCGAATGCCGCGTTCGGCGGCTTCCGCGATCGTCCACTCCGCGGAGATCAGGAAGCTCAGCGCCTGCGCCTTGACGGATCGATCGAGCGCTTGGCATTCGCGCTCGAGCTCGCGCTCGGTCGGCCGCAGCTGGTTGAAGAACGATCGCGGCGCGACGAGCTTCGCGGCGACTACGCAGCGCGGGTAGTCAGCGGGCTCGGAGACGAGTCCGCGTGGTCCCTCGACGCCGACGCTTTCGCGGAAGTCGCCGCCGGCGATCGCCTGCATCCAGTGGTCGAGCGTCGGCCTGCTGATCGACGCTCCCGGCGCGCCGGCGATGCGCACGACGGTGACGCCGCTGCCGCCGCAACCGCCGAGCGCCAGGACCGCGCCGAGCGCTGCGAGCAGCGCGGCGAAGTTGAATTGGTGGACCGGCGCGGGCACGATTCTGAAGCTAGTCGAACGCTGACCATAGGAGTGTGTGTGTTTCCAAGCGAACCACACGTCTCTTCGACGTAATGTCGTTCTCTGTTGCCAGTGCAACGGGCCACGCCGACGAGGTGCAAGGCCCGGAAGGTCTTGGCATTTTGTGTCGAGGCGGATCGATTTGGACCGCGTGGAGGAGAGGCATGACCGAGCCGGGAGAGCGAAGAGGGAGACATTCAGTAGGACGTTCGACCGGCGTCGTCGCCCTAGCCGTGCTCCTCGCCGTGCTCACGACCGTTGGCCTCAGTTCGTGCGGCAGCGCCGCCGGCGGCCCGGTCGCGATGCGCGTCGGCGGGTCGGCGACGAGCAGCGCGACCGTCGATCGCTGGGCGCGAGCGATCGAACGGGGCGACGCCGTCGGCGGCTTCGAGAACGAAACGCACGGCACGGCGCGCCAGCGCGCGCTCGCGGCGCTGATCGCGGCGGAATGGCTTCGCGGTCAGGCGGCGGCGGAAGGCGTCGCGCCGTCGGCGGCAGTCGTCGCCAGGGCGCTGAGCGAACGCCGCGCAGCGAATGGCAGCGGCGAATTCGCGCAGAGCCTGCACGCCTCGGGCCGGACGATCGCCGACGTCGAGCTCGAAATCGAGGCTGAACTGGCGGCCGCGGCGATTCATCAGAAGCTGATGGCGCGAATCGCGCCGGTCACGCAAGCCGAAGTCGCCGATTACTACAAGCGACACCAAGGGCGTTTCCGGATCCCCGAAGTGCGCGTCGTCGACCTCGTCGAGAACCTTCCGAGCCGGGCGGCGGCCGCGGCGCTCGTCAGTCGCATCGGGATCGGCCCGCGGTTCACCGCGCGAGCCAACCACGAGAGGCTCCTGCGCGGCTACGAGAGCATCCCGGGAACGCCCCCCGACATCGTCCGCGTGGCGCACGCGATCTTCGCGGCGCCGCGTGGCGTGGCGAGCGCGCCGACGCGACTCAGCCGCCACTGGATCGTGTTCGTCGTCAGGAGCGTCGCGTCGCCGAGCTTCGAACCGCTCTCGAAGGCTCGTCCGCGCATCGTCGCGCTGCTCGAGGCGAGTCACCGAAGCGAGACCGCTGCGACGTTCGCGGCCGAGTTTCGCAGGCGCTGGACGGCGAGAACGAGCTGTGGCGCGGGTTACGTCGTGCCCGGCTGCGTCCAGTACACCGGACCGCTCGAGCCGAGCGATCCGCTCCGGTGAACGGTGAACGCACCCGCGCCCGCGCGGGTGGCTTGCCGATCGGAAACACGAGCGATGATCGCTTGACATGTGATCGGACGAGCATCAGTGTGCGCCAAATGTTCAAGTGCAGCCGACTCGCCGCCGTCGTTCTGATCGTGAGCGCGTGCCTGTGCCTGCCCGCGTGCGGGTCGGCGAGCGACGGCGCCGTGGCTGTCGAGATCGGCGCAAGCTCGATCTCACGCGCGACGGTCGAACACTGGGTACGCATAGAGGCTGTCACCTCGCACGAAGCGAACCCGACGCGACCGGCGCCGAAGGGGCTGATTCCGACGCCGCCCGACTACACCGACTGCGTCGCGTACATGCTGAAGGAAGCGAACGGCAGGCCCGCGCCGACGAGGGCTCAGCTCAAGCGCGAATGCGCGACCAAGTACAGGCTGCTCGAGCATCAGATCCTCGAACTCCTGATCACGTACTACTGGATCAGCGGCGAAGGCGCGCGAATCGGCGTCTCCGTCACGCAGGCGGAAATCGCGCGCTATCTCGCCAAACAGTTCCCAACCAACGCGGAACTCCAGCGATTCCGCAAGATCACCGGCCAGAGCGCCGCCGACCAGCGGATGCTTGCGACTAGAGTGCTGCTGTCGATCAAGCTGCAGAAGCGTCTCGCCGAGCGCGCCCACATCAGCATCGAACAGGCGATCGCCCGGTTCGCGACCGAACTTGCGGCGCGGTGGGCTCCACGGACGAGCTGTCGACCTGGCTACGTCGTTCCTCAGTGCAGGCAATACCGAGGGTCGCACTTGTAAGCACTGAGGGCTCGCCGGATGGCGAGCCCTCAGTTCCAAGCAGGCCGGCGAACTGCCGGCTATCGACTTCCAGGCCTCAGCCTAGAATTTTTCGCTAGCGATAACCGCTTCCGCTTCCGCGGTGTTCAGCGTCCCGTTCAGGATCGCCGTGTTGTGGCCGGCCGCGGAGGGCAGACCGATTTTCGCGTTGATGATCGGCCCGATCAGGAACGAGAAGAACCCGCCGCAGCCTTCGGAGGCCGGAGCCGAGAAGGAGTTGTCGACCAGCGAGTTGTTCGTGATCGCTACCGATTCGAATTCTTTTTCGACTTCTGATTTCGGCGTGCCGAGTTTGCCTTTGATCGGTTTGTTCGGTTCCGGCGGCGAGGTCGTCCCGTCGGTCAGGTGCAGCTGGATCGGGTGCGCTTCAGAGCCGATGTAGCAGCTTTCCCCGAGCAGCGGGTTTTTCAGGTGGACCTTCACCGGCAGCGTGATCGCGGTGCCCGATTCTTCGACCATCGCGGCGAGGTTGAGGATCGCCGGGTTGGTCGCGGTGGCGGCCAGTTCGGTCGTCGCCGTGACCCCGGTCAGAGCGCCTTCGAAGATCGCTTTGCAGGATGCCCGCTCGATGATTTCAAAGAAGCCCGAGCCTTTGATTTCTTCGCAGTTGATCAGGTTGGTCAGCCCGCCCGGCACGTTCAGCGCCGTTTTCGAGAGCGAATTGCCGTCTTTGGCCGGCAGCAGGAAGTATTCGTTGAAGTTTTCGCTTCCCGTCAGGATGCCTCCGCCCTGCAGCGTGATCGTCTGGTTGATCGGCACTTTCGTCGAGCCGATCGAGAATTCGCCTGAGGTCGTCTGCCCGAAGGTGCACAGCGCAAGCCCCGGCGTCGCGGTCGGACAGTCGTTGTACTTTTTGAAGATCCCTTTCGGTTCTGCGGCGGCCGAGGAGACCAGCGCGAACAGCGCGACCAGCGCCGTCGCGGTGATGATCAGCAGGCGCTTTGCGCCCCTGCCATGAGCTCTACTCATGTTGCCCCACTTTCCTAGAGAGTTGTGCCTAGCCAGTAGTTCCAACGGTGTGTTGCGTGTGGAACGGTCCTTCCAATGGTCCTTGCATCAGACCGGGTTCTACGTAAGCCAACGTAGATCGGTTGTCTCTAGGACAGCAAGCCCTGTTTCCGATTGATGGAATCGGGCTCCGATCGACGCCTAGGGCGCCGTTTGCCGAGCGTTTGCAGGAAGATCACGCCAGCGAGCAGGCGCGATCACGGCAAGGACCGGGCGCCTTTTGTGAAGAACCGGTCAACGCATGTCTGACTGGAGGAGCTCGCGGATCGCCCGATCACACCCAGTTCGAGGAGATCAGGTAGCCGAGCGCCTCCATGCCGCAGGGCGCCGCCATCCACACCGACGGGAGAACATCGACGAATACTTCCTGTCGCCGGCCAAAGACGGCAACAGCCTCTCAAAGCCTCTAAAGGCAGCGTCTCGCTCGGCCTCGCCCGATGTTTGCTTTGCGTTTGCAGGGCGATCACGACAAGGACCAGACGCCGTTGTGAAGAACCGGTCAACGCATGTCTCTGACCTGGGCGAGCGCTCAGATCGCCCGATAGATCGGCGATTCTGCGTAGCGGAACCCCCAAGCGCATCGCCGCCGAGGACTGAAGGCCTAACATCTGTCGGGCGACACGTGCCGTTGTGGTGCGGGTCCTGCCCGGGAGAGGCAGAGGGGAGATGCATCGCTAGAAGTTGCTGGCTGGGTCAAAGGGGAAGATCGCAAAGCTCGCGCTGATCTGCGCGTGCATCGCCGCGCCGCTGGCCACGGCCTCTGAGGCGACCGCCTCTAGACCCTATGAATTCAAGAAAGCGTTCGGCGCCAAATGCCTCGCCGAACCCTGCGAAGGCGAAAGCCTCAAACGCCCGAGCGGCGTCGCCGTGAACGAAGAATCGGGCGATGTCTACGTCGTCGACGAAGGCGCCAACCGCGTCGTTCGCTTCGACGAAAGCGGCAAATACCTCTCCGAATTCAACGGCTCTGGCAAA